>NZ_FNHW01000010.1 GCF_900103485.1 Fictibacillus solisalsi | reverse complement strand
TTACTCTCTCACAAAATACAAAAAGCGTATTTGTGTTCAAGAGCTCCAACACTTCTCGCTATAGAACGGCCATCTCAGCATTTCACTGTCCAGCTCCAGTGAACAGAGACTCGGTCATTTCGCTCTTTCACCCAACACAAAACGCGTGTTGAGGTTCAAGAGCTCCAATGCCGTTCGTCTCTGACCGTTCATTTCATCTTTTCACATTACTGTAAGCGTTTAACAAGGGGGATAATTTTACAATGGAACGTAGTTTATCAATGGAACTAGTACGTGTAACAGAAGCTGCTGCACTGGCTTCCGCCCGATGGATGGGCCGGGGTGTCAAGGATGAGGCAGATGATGCAGCAACAACAGCCATGCGGGATGTTTTTGATACAGTCCCTATGAAGGGAACGGTTGTTATTGGAGAGGGAGAAATGGATGAAGCTCCAATGCTGTATATCGGTGAAAAACTAGGTACCGGTTATGGCCCGCGTGTGGATGTGGCCGTTGACCCGCTGGAAGGAACTAACATTGTGGCTTCCGGTACCTGGAATGCGCTGGCTGTTTTGGCTGTAGCAGACCATGGAAACCTTCTGCATGCACCGGATATGTATATGGATAAGATTGCAGTGGGTCCTGAAGCTGTGGGAATGATTGACATCAATGCCCCAACCATCGACAACCTGAGAGCGGTGGCGAAAGCCCGTAATAAGGATGTTGAGGATTTGGTAGCCATCGTTCTAAACCGTCCACGGCATGAAAAAGTCATTCAGGAAATCAGAGAAGCGGGAGCAAGGATCAAGCTGATTTCAGACGGCGATGTGGCCGCGGCCATCAATACCGCTTTTGAAGGAACAGGTGTGGATATTTTATTCGGTTCCGGAGGAGCGCCTGAAGGAGTTATCGCTGCTGTAGCGCTTAAATGCCTTGGTGGAGAACTTCAGGGTAAATTGCTGCCGCAGGATGAAGCGGAGCTGGAGCGATGCCGAAAAATGGGGATTACCGATATTGATAAGGTACTCCGAATGGAAGACCTCGTAAAGGGCGATGATGCGATTTTTGCTGCAACGGGTGTAACTGACGGAGAGCTTTTGAAAGGCGTCCAGTTTAAGGGAACCGTCGGAACAACACATTCTGTTGTTATGCGTGCAAAATCGGGTACTGTCCGCTTTATTGATGGCAGACACAGTCTCAAAAAGAAACCAGACCTTGTCATAAAACCATAGACATTGCAAAAAACGTCGGCGCTTTTGCAGCCTCTGCACAACTACTATAAAGCTGTGCAGAGGAAAGCGTCCGGCATTTTTGCTTTTTTACGGTGTTCTTCTTTATTGGACTTGATTAAAGTCAGTATTTGTGGTTAAAATATGAAGTATTGTTATTTATCATAGATTTTAATTATCCACTTTCGGTTATTACTTCAAAATGTTTCCTTCCAACCCTTCATTTCTGTTGCCCTGTTCTTTCAATTAAACGATCAAAACAGGAAATAAACGATTGAGAAAATAGAATAAAGTGTGGTGTCAAAATGGGTTTAATATTATCTGAATTAGAAACAAAGAAATTAAAAGAACTATATGAATTAGCACGACAATATAAAGTACCGTATTATGGAAAATTGACAAAAAGGGAATTGATGTTTTCCATTCTAAAAGCACAGGCTGAGCAGGATGGCTATTCATTTATGGAAGGGATTCTGGAAGTCATTCCTAACGAAGGATTTGGCTTTCTGCGCCCGATCAACTACTCGCCAAGCTCTCAGGATATCTACATTTCTGCTTCCCAGATCCGCCGTTTTGATTTAAGAAACGGGGATAAAGTATCCGGAAAAGTCCGTCCCCCAAAGGAAAATGAAAGATATTATGGCTTGCTTCAGGTTGAAGCGGTAAACGGTGAGGATCCAGATACGGCAAAGGAACGTGTGCATTTCCCTGCATTGACAGCGCTGTATCCCGAAAAGAAAATGGTGCTTGAAACCGGACGCACCAATCTTTCTACCCGCATTATGGATATGATTGCCCCTGTTGGCTTTGGTCAGCGTGGATTGATTGTGGCTCCTCCTAAAGCAGGGAAAACAAGCCTGCTGAAAGAAGTTGCGCACAGTATCTCCACCAATCACCCGGATACAGAACTTATCGTATTGCTTATTGATGAACGTCCGGAAGAAGTAACCGACATAGAACGCTCCGTTAAAGGAGATGTGGTCAGCTCCACGTTTGATGAGGTGCCTGAAAACCACATCAAAGTCGCAGAGCTTGTACTTGAGCGGGCCATGCGCCTGGTTGAACATAAAAAAGATGTGGTTATCCTTTTGGATAGTATTACCCGTCTGGCTCGTGCGTACAACCTGGTGATTCCGCCGAGCGGGCGTACATTGTCCGGAGGGATTGATCCGGCAGCCTTTCACCGTCCAAAACGCTTTTTTGGAGCGGCCCGTAACATTGAAGAGGGCGGCAGTCTGACCATTTTGGCGACAGCGCTGATTGAGACTGGCTCTCGTATGGATGACGTCATTTATGAAGAATTTAAAGGGACAGGCAACATGGAGCTGCATCTGGACAGGAAACTGGCTGAACGCCGTATTTTCCCTGCCATCGATATCCGCCGGTCAGGAACACGAAAAGAAGAGATGCTTATTCAAAAGGATCACCTTGAATCCTTGTGGGCGATCCGTAAGACGATGGATGATTCCTATGACTTCGTAGACACCTTTATGAAGCGTTTACGAAAGACAACCAACAATGAAGAATTTTTCGATATGTTTGAAGCTGAAAAATCAGGCACGAACAAGCGCGTGAAATCCTTGTCGAATTCCTGAAGAATATAAGGAAATTGCGGTTGCAAAACAACCGGCACCCTGTTATACTACTGCTATGTGCTTATTTTAACTCTGGATTCACAGGATTCAGGGCAGAAGGAGTTGAGAACGAATGAAGCCAAATTTACATCCTGACTATAAAAAAGTTGTATTTATGGATGCAAGCAGCGGTTACAAGTTCTTGTCCGGCTCTACAATGTCTTCTAGCGAAACCATTGAATGGGAAGATGGAAATACTTATCCTGTAATTAAAGTGGATGTTAGTTCCGATACACACCCATTCTATACTGGACGTCAGAAGTTTACAGATGTTGGCGGACGTGTTGACCGTTTCAAAAAGAAATACAATCTTAAGTAATATGCTGCAAGTTGTAAGGGGCAAGAGAACTTCTTGCTCCTTTTTTTTGTGAATTTACGCGAAATCCCGCCTGGTTTTCAGGTGTTGCAGGTACGAATTAACGTACATAATATAGGTAAATGATATGCAGAAAGTATTAATAAAAGAACATGGGAAGGAGAACGAACATGTATGTAATGAAGCATAATGGCTGGGTTGAAGTCATTTGCGGGAGCATGTTTTCGGGGAAATCCGAAGAACTGATTCGCAGGGTTCGCCGGGCGAAATATGGAAAGCTTGAAGTACAGGTGTTCAAGCCGCAGATTGACAACCGTTACAGTGAAGAGTCGGTCGTTTCCCATAACGGCACAGCTGTTATTGCCCAGCCTGTGGAAAAGTCTGTCGATATTCTGAAAAATGTTTCTCCTGACACGGAAGTAGTAGCCATTGATGAAATTCAATTCTTTGATGAAGATGTGATTTCTGTTGTCCAGGAATTGGCAGACCATGGCATTCGGGTGATTGTTGCCGGTCTTGACCAGGATTTCAGAGGCGAACCATTTGGTCCCATGCCCAAACTGATGGCACTTGCTGAAACGGTGACAAAGCTGCAGGCGATCTGTATGGTATGCGGATCTCCGGCGAGCCGTACACAAAGGCTTATTAATGGAAAGCCCGCTTCTTATGATGATCCCGTTATTCTAGTGGGTGCTTCGGAATCGTACGAGCCTCGCTGCCGTCATTGTCATGAAGTCCCGGGAAAGCCAAATAGCCTGCTCACAAGCTTCGCTGAGCAGTCCGAATAAGAACTGGATGGTTCTCTGGAGGGTGGTTTCCCCTTCTGTGAGAGCCATCCTTTTTTTGTCTGTATGTTTTGCTGGATATCACAAACCCTATTCCTATAGGGAGGTGTTTTCAATGAAAAAGACGGGATTTTTTATCATTCTATCCATATTGCTCAGTGCCTGTTCTCCCGTTTCCAAAGATCATTTTGAGCCTACAGCCAATGAATCGAATAAAAACATAAAAGACAACATTTGGGGGCATGGCATTGTCAATTACCATGCGACTAAAAATAACCCCCGTTTCAATTACAGTTCAGAAACGAACAAAAACCCAAATGATTATCAAAAAATGAACACGGCCCGGTTTGATATTTCAGATGACCAGGATAAGATTCGCGAGGCTGTGATCAGCAAAACAGGCAGAAATCCACAAATGGTTACAATCAATGGAAACTACGCTCATATTCATGTGAATGTTCCTGCGAGCATGTCATCCCGAAAAAAGGCGAAAATGCGCCGCGATATTTTTACTGCTGTCGAACGGGCAGTGCCGCGCTATAAATTTTCTGTTAAAATTGACAGCCGTTGAACAGGAACATTAAGCATCATTTTATAATATAAAGTATTACTTATAGAAAAACGGCAAACACCGAAGCGCTTGCCCAGCTTTTGCCGTTTTTTATTTTTTTGCCCTTCTTGCTGCCTGCTGAATCGGATCCCAGACCCCGTTATATGGGGGTGCATAACAAAGATCCAAGTCTTCCAGCTCATGGAGGTCCATTCTGTGATAAATCGCAGTGGCCAGTACATCCACCCTTTTATCCACACCATGTTTTCCGATAAATTGTCCGCCTAGTATTCTCTGGTTGTTTGCATCAAATACCAGTTTTACTTGCAGCGGTTCGACACCGGGAAAATAGCCGGCAATATCTTTAGCGTGTGTGGTGACAGTATCGACTGGAAAACGGAGCTTTTCTGCCTCTTTTACAGAGATGCCGGTTTTGCCAAGCGACAGATCCATAAATTTTATGATGGAAGAGCCGATAATTCCTTTGAACGTTTTTCGTTTTCCCGCCATGTTCAGGCCGGCAATCCGGCCCTGTTTGTTTGCGGTCGTGCCAAGCGGGAGGTGGTCGTCGATTTCTTTGATCAGGTGGTAATGGCTTGCGCAGTCTCCCGCGGCATAGATATCCTTTACGTTGGTTTCCATATACCGATTCACGTGGATAGCCCCGCTTTCATGAAGCCGGACCTCTGTGTTCTGAATCATGGAAACATTGGGTTTCACGCCGGCCGCCACGATCACCATGTCCGTCGGATAGTCACGCTTGTCTGTTTTGACGAATTGAACGCGGTCGTCTCCTTTTAAGCGCTGAACTTCCTCATTCAGGCAAACCTCAATGTCATGTTTCTTTGCTTCTTCCAAAATCAGTTGGGCCATGTCGGGATCAAATATTGAGCCAAGCTGATTTCCCCGTTGAATAATCCTGACTTTTTTGCCGAGAAATTTTAAATTCTCAGCCATTTCAAGGCCAATATAACCCCCACCGATAATGGTCACGTCCTGAATAGAGGCGTCCAGGTCTTTGATCATTCCTTCTACATCTGGAATGGTCTTCACGACATGGACTCCTGGCAGATGTCTGCCCTCCCACTGCGGCAAAACAGGGCTGACTCCTGTCGCGATAAGAAGCTTGTCATAGGAGAAGGTGAACTCTTCTTTTGTTTTTGTATGTACGCCGTAAATCATCTTTTCTTTCGGATCAACGCCAACCACTTCATGGAAGGTTCTCGCATCCATTCCATACTTTTCTCTGAAGGTGGCTACATCACGGGCAATCAGTAATTCCGAAGACGGTATCAGCCCGCTGACAACATAGGGAAGTCCGCATTGCCCGTAGGAATAAATGCCTCCCTTTTCAAATACTGTGATTCTCGCCTCCGGATCATTCCTGACAATCTGCATGGCTGCACTCATGCCGGCCGCATCTCCGCCAATGATACAATAGTTCATGGGCCATCCCCTTTCTGTTCTGCTATAGTATTCCCTATCGGTTTCATTTAATCTTATTCATAAAGGTTTTTCTCTATGAGTCATGGGTATCCTCTTTTATCATTTGCATTCGCTCCAGTACCATCAAGAACCTTTGAATCCTGTCGAACATTGATAGTAGAGAGGTGTAGAAAATGTTGGATATTCTATCAAACGGAGCAGATTGGAACGAACCGTGTGTACCAATCACCACACTGATTAAAAAGTTAAACGAAAAGCCACTGGATCCCATCTATGAATCCATGGGGAACTTTATTGTGAAAGTGAATCCTGTCACGGATACGCAACATGATATTCGGCATAAAGGCTGTACCCAGTTCTTTGGCCACTTTGCTACCATACCCTTTGTTTTTAATATCATAACGGATGAAAAAGTTGTGATTGAAGAGCTGACAAAGGCGATCCGCATGAATCAGCAGCGTCTCGATTATGAAGCGCTAAAAAATCATACATCCATGTATTAAAAAGATTTACCATGCGCACCTCTATAGAGTACGATAAAAGGAAAAACGAGGTGTACATAGGTGGAAGGGACACTGGTCGCATTAAATACCGGAAAAGCAGGCACGATTGAATGGCAGGGGAAAGGAGTACCCTCAGCTATCAATAAAGAGAAGGTGCAAAAACCGCTCTATCTGTCCAGACTGAATTTTGAAGGTGATGTTCAAGCGGATACCGTTCATCATGGCGGTCCGGAAAAAGCGGTTTGTGTCTACTCGCATGACCATTACCCGTATTGGGAAAAGGGACTGGGCATTTCTCTTTCAATCCCCACCTTTGGTGAAAACCTTACCGTTAAAGGATTGACTGAAGACCAGGTATTCATCGGGGATATCTTTAAGCTGGGAGAGGCAGTTGTCCAGGTTTGCCAGCCCCGTCAGCCGTGTTTTAAAGTTGCGGCAAAACTGAATCAGCCATTCATGGTGAAGTGGATCCAGGACACCGGATATTCGGGTTATTACATGCGCGTGCTTGAAGAAGGCACGGTCAATCCGGGGGATAACCTGGTGCTGCAAGAAAAAAATGCGCACGGCATTTCTGTCGGGTTTGTGAACAGAATTTTATATCAAGACAAGGAAAATAGAGAAGGAGTAATGCTTCTGTCAGAGCTCGATGAGCTTGCAGAAGGCGTCAGGTCCTCCATGAAGAAACGATTGCAATCATTCCCGGGATAAGCAGAACAGCCCCGGGTTTTTTATTTGCCACAAAACGGACCCCGAAGCCTTTTGACTGCTTCATCCCCCTGTATTATAATTAGAATGTTATGCCATTAAAATGAGGTGAAAAGCGTGATAGAACGTTTAGAAACGATAGAAGCGCGATACGATAAGCTAAATGAGCTTTTAAGCGACCCTGAGGTCATTAATGATACAAATAAATTAAGAGAATATTCCAAGGAACAATCTTCTCTTCAGGAAACGGTAGCGGTGTACCGCGAGTATAAAGAGGCCAAGGAAGGCTTGGATGAAGCTAAAGTGATGCTTGAAGACAAGCTGGATGCCGAAATGACGGCAATGGTGAAAGAAGAGATTTCCGAACTGGAAGAAAAAATTGAAGAATACACCCAGCAGCTGAAGATTTTGCTGCTTCCAAAAGACCCGAACGATGACAAAAACGTTATCGTTGAAGTACGTGGGGCAGCCGGTGGGGATGAAGCTGCACTGTTTGCCGGTGATCTTTATAAAATGTACAGCCGGTATGCGGAAATGCAGGGTTGGAAAACAGAAGTAATTGAAGCAAGCTATACGGAGCTCGGCGGCTATAAAGAGATCATTTTCATGGTGAATGGAGATGGTGCCTTTTCCAAGCTGAAATACGAAAATGGCGCACACCGTGTACAGCGTGTTCCAGCCACGGAATCCGGCGGGCGCATCCATACATCCACAGCCACGGTAGCCGTTCTGCCAGAGGCAGAAGAAGTGGAAGTGGAGATCCACGAAAAGGATGTCCGTGTGGATACCTTTACTTCAAGCGGACCAGGGGGACAGTCTGTTAACACAACTCAATCCGCCGTTCGCCTTACACATATTCCAACAGGAACTGTTGTGTCCTGTCAGGATGAGAAATCACAGATTAAGAATAAAGAAAAAGCAATGAAGGTTCTTCGAGCCCGTGTTTATGATAAAATACAGCAGGAAAAACAAAAGGAATACGATGAAAACCGTAAGTCTGCCGTGGGAACGGGAGACCGTTCAGAACGAATCCGCACGTACAATTTCCCGCAAAACCGTGTAACCGACCACCGAATCGGACTGACTCTTCAAAAACTCGACCAGATCTTGCTCGGCAAGCTGGATGAATTTATTGATGCTCTCATTACAGAAGACCAGACCAGCATGATGAAGGCTCAGACGGAAGCGTAAAATGGAAAACAGGAAACGGCATGAAGCCCTGAACTGGGCTTCATCTTTTTTAAAAGAAAAGGAACGTGAACCGGAAGCGGGAGAACTGCTGCTGCGCCACGTGCTCGGTGATCTAAGCAGAACAGAGCTGCTGATGGGATTGAACGACACCCTGACAGAAGCTCAGCAAGCATCATTTGAAGCAGCGGTAAAAAAACATGGTGAAGGCGTACCCGTCCAGTATATTACGGGCTATGAGGAATTTTATGGACGCAGGTTCTTCGTAAACCGGGAAGTCTTGATTCCGAGGCCTGAAACCGAAGAACTCGTATATGAGGTGCTTGAGCGTGCAAAAACACGGTTCCGGGACCAAAAGGAGATTCAGACTGTTGATGTCGGGACTGGCAGCGGTGCGATAGCGATCACTTTGGCGTTGGAAAATCCGACTCTCTCTGTGTCATCAGTGGATATCGCTGAAGAATCGATTGAAGTGGCAAAGGAAAACAGCCGGCGTTTGGGCGCGGACGTCCGTTTTCTTCATGGTGATCTCCTGCAGCCATGGATTGAAAAAGGCGAGAGGGCGGCCATTGTGGTCTCCAATCCTCCTTACATTCCCGACTGGGAAATAGAGGAACTTGAAACGATTGTGAAGGATCAAGAACCGATGCGGGCGCTCAGTGGCGGCAAGGACGGTTATGTTTTCTACAGAAGGTTTATGGAAGAATTGCCTCAGGTGCTGATGCCAAAAGCGATTGTTGCTTTTGAAGTCGGCCACGACCAGGGACAGACGGTAGCAGAAATGATGCGGATTACCTTTCCAGGGGCGGATGTGGTTATTGTGCGGGACATCAGCCAAAAGGAACGCATGGTGATTGCTGAAATTGGGTTTTCAAATGATTGACGAAAGTCCTACTTTTGTTGTAGGATTACTTTAATTAAATAAATCTTATCCAGAGTGGTGGAGGGACTGGCCCTATGAAACCCGGCAACCCAATTGAAGGTGCTAAATCCAGCAGGAATATCCTGAAAGATAAGATTGAAGCGGCGGAAAACTTCTTCTTATCTAAGAAGAAGTTTTTTTGTGTTTTTTCATAAAGCAGAGGAGAGAAAGAGATGAGATTTGGATTTTGGTTACCCATATTCGGCGGCTGGCTTAGAAACGTGGAAGACGAAAACATGCCTCCGACGTTTGATTATGCAAAACAAGTGATTCAGTCGGCGGAAAAGTGGGGATACGATACCACACTGATTGCGGAGCTTTATTTGAATGATATAAAAGGGCCTGAGCAGGACGCTTTAGAAGCATGGACGACGGCGGCTGGTCTCGCTGCGGTTACAGAAAAGATTGAAATTATGACCGCGGTGCGCCCCGGTTTCCATAACCCGGCGGTAACTGCTAAAATGGCTGCCAACATCGATCAGATCAGCGGCGGAAGATTCACGCTGAATGTGGTTTCTGCCTGGTGGGAAGAAGAGGCGAAGCAGTATGGCGGCGTCTTTACCGCCCATGATGAGCGCTATGAACGAACACAGGAGTTCATCGATGTTCTAAAAGGACTCTGGACGGAAGAAACCTTTAATTATAATGGGAAGTACTATGAGCTTGCGAATACGAAGCTGTCGCCTAAACCGGTACAACGGCCAAATCCTGTTCTTTATGCCGGCGGTGAAAGTGAACGTGGAAAACAGGTTATCTCTTCTTCCTGTGATGCCTATGTCATGCATGGGGGTACTGTTGAAGAGATCCGAACCAAGATTTCAGATATGAAAAACCGCAGAGCCCAGACGGGAAAAGAGGCGTTGTCTTCGTTTGGAATGGCAGCTTACGTCATCTGCAGGGATACCGAGGAAGAAGCACAGGCAGAGCTCGAGCGAATCACGGATGTGAAAGAAACGAGCGGCTATGCAGGCTTTAAGGATTTCACAAGTAAGTCCCAGCTTGAGCAGCAGATTCAGCTGCAGGATTATTCTGTTTCCAACCGGGGTCTGCGCCCGAACCTGATTGGAACGCCTGAGCAAATCGCAAAGCGAATTGTTGAATACGAGGAAGCAGGCCTTGGACTTTTGCTTCTTCAGTTCTCACCACAGCTGGAGGAAATGGAACGATTTTCAAAGCAGGTCATGCCGTTAGTGGAAAAATACAACCAGGAAAAGGCGTTAAACTAGAGGAGAAAAGGAGAGTTGAAATTGAAAAAAGTATACATCATCCACGAAAACGATGAATGGACCAATCACTTGATTAAGCGACTGGAAGAGTTAGAAGTACCATACGAAACATGGCATCTCGATCAGGGCACAGTTAACCTGTCCGAAACGCCTCCGGAAGGAATTTTTTACAGCCGTATGAGTGCTTCCTCCCATACACGGGGACACCGTTACGCTCCTGAACTTGCTGCCAGTGTGATTGCATGGCTCGAGCGCCACGGCAGAAAAGTACTGAATGGCAGCCGTGCCCTGCAGCTGGAGGTCAGCAAAGTGGCACAGTATCTTGAATTGGAAGCACACGGGGTAAAAACTCCAAAAACCATTGCAGCTGCAGGCAAGGAACAGATTCTGCAGGCGGCAGAACACTTCAGCGGACAGCCGTTCATTACGAAGCACAACCGGGCAGGAAAAGGACTCGGTGTACAGCTTTTTCATTCCTATCAGGGATTGAAGGATTATGTACTTGGGCCGGATTTTGAAGAGCCGGTTGATGGCATTACGCTTATTCAGCAATATATTGAGTCACCTGAATCCTACATCACTCGATGTGAGTTTGTCGGCGGAAAGTTTGTATATGCGGTACGGGTGGATACGTCTGAAGGATTTGAACTCTGTCCGGCTGATGCCTGCCAGATTGGGGACTTGTTCTGCCCGGTTGGAGAAGAAGCTCCAGCGAAACCAAAGTTTCAGATTCAACAGGATTTCGCGGAAAGCATTATTGATAACTATGAACAGGTACTGGAAGATAACAACATCCAAGTGGCCGGTATTGAATTTATTAAAGACGCTGATGGTACGATTTATACGTATGACATCAATACGAATACCAACTATAATTCGGATGCTGAATCGGCAGCAGGAAAATATGGCATGCTCGAGCTTGCCAAATTTTTAAAGAGCGAATTGAATCAAGTCAGCCCGGTCCTTGTTTAAAGGCAACAGTAAGAGCCTCCCGCTTAGCGGGAGGCTCTTACGTTTTCATCATCTACATGAAAAAGGGGGTGATAGGGATGTCTTTACTATAGCAGACCAGGTCTTTAAGAAAAGTAATTATGTGACCTTTTTGATATGTTTAAGAAATTTGTGACATCCATATCCCGTTATTTGTCACTTTTTTTCGGGATTTGTTTGATAGTTTAGTAGTATGTTTTCTCCCCGCCCGGTCCACACTGAGGATAGAAAACGAAAGGGGAGCTTGATCATGAAACGTTCGAAAAAATCAATTATGACGTTATTATTCCTATCGCTGATTGCGATGGTGCTGTTTTTTGAAACCCAGACGAAGGTGGCAAACGCGACCATGAATGAGTCGGTTAAAATACCGAGTGATGCCATCCGTCTTCGCATTCTGGCCAACAGTGATGCCGAAAAGGATCAGGCGTTAAAAAGAAAGATCAGGGACAAAGTGAATGAGCAGATTACCACGTGGGTGGGCGGTCTCGAATCACATGATCAGGCAGAAAAAGTGATTAATAAGCATTTGCCAGAGGTACGGCGAGTTGTGGAGACCTACTTGCGTGAAGCTGGCCTTGATATTCCTTATAAAGTACAATTCAATAAAGAAGTTGCTTTTCCAACCAAAATGTACGGCAACTATATCTACCCTGCGGGCAAATATGAAGCTCTTCTGATCACGCTTGGCAAAGGCAAGGGAGCTAATTGGTGGTGTGTGCTTTTCCCTCCTCTGTGCTTCCTGGATTTTGAAAATGGGGATGCAGTTAAAACCGATCAAAAGGGAGTAAAGGAAGTCGCTTCAGGAGCAGAGCAAGACACGCCGGCTGTTCAAGAACCAAAAGAAGAAAAAGTGGAAGTGAAATTTTTTCTGGGAGAAGTCTTTACCTCTGTGGCCAATAAGATTGGCAGTCTGTTCTCTTAAAAGCCCTGCATAACTTTCATGGTTGTTTCATAGACTTTTTAACAAAATACTAGAGGAGAGTGAGCGCCATGACCATTCGTTTGAGAGCGGCAATGCCCCATGAAGCAGGAAGTCTCGGAGATCTGGTTAAGCAGGCGGGTTTGGGCACAGATGGAATGAGGGAAGGGATTAAAAACTACCTTGTGGTGGAGAATGATAAAGGCGAGACCATTGGGACTGTAGGATTGGAACGAGTGGAAAAGGATGGTCTGCTCCGATCGTTTGTTTTAAAGAAGGAATATTCCAATGAACAGATATTTTTGCGATTGATCCAGCGGATTTTGCTATACTGTAAGGAAAAAGGAGTCGAGACACTTTATTTGTTGACAAAGGCCGTTCATCTTTTTGAGCCCTTGTCATTTCGGCCAGTGCCGGCAGAAAAGGTTCCTGCTCATGTAGAAAACACCGCCCACTATAAAAAAACAGCCGAAAAGGATGTGATCCTGCTGTATTGCAGTTTGCAGGAAAATTAATTATCCACAATTTATGCACAATAAAACGCCTTTTGTGTATAACTTGTGGATAATCGGCGTGAAAGGCTGTGAAAAAGGAAAACGGCGGTTTGAAAGGATAGTCGGAATGAAGGAGTTTACTACAAACATATGGTCTGTGGATAAAGAAAGCGATTCGCTTACAGGCCATCCACAAATTATACAAGCTTCCCTGTGGATAAAAAACAATGAAGTCATTGCTTTTCCTACGGAAACCGTGTATGGACTCGGGGGAAATGCGGAGAGCGATGAAGCGATTGAAAAGATTTTTGCGGCGAAGGGCAGGCCGAGCGACAACCCACTTATTGTTCATATCTCAAGTTTAAACCAGCTGGAAGGCCTGGCAGCTCATATTCCAAAGCGGGCCCAAATGCTGATGGACGCCTTTTGGCCGGGGCCGTTAACCCTTGTTTTACCGAAAGGAGATAATGTTTCCAAGCGTGTGACGGCAGGGCTGTCAACGGTGGGGATAAGGATGCCTGATCATCCTGTGGCGTTGGAGCTGATCAGTGAAAGCGGGCTGCCGCTCGCTGCTCCAAGCGCCAATATTTCGGGAAGACCATCGCCAACAACCGCCCAGCATGTTTATGAAGACTTGAAGGGCAGAATCGCCGGAATTTTGGATGGCGGCCCAACCGGTGTGGGAGTGGAATCCACGGTGGTGGACTGTACATCCGAAAAACTGACGATTCTGCGGCCTGGAGGAGTGACCAAAGAGCAGCTTGAAGAAGTGGCCGGTGAAATTATCATGGATCCGGGTCTTGTTTCTCCTGATACATCGGTTCCAAAGTCACCGGGAATGAAATACACACACTATGCACCAAATGCCCCGCTTTACCTGGTGGATGGAACACCGGCATTTATTCAGCAGCTTGTGGATAAAGAAAAAGCAAAAGGCAAAAAAACAGGTGTATTATCCTGTGATGAGCACACACACCTTTATCAGGCGGATACGGTCTTGCCTTGTGGGTCCCGTGACGCGCTTGAAAGTGTGGCGCATCATCTTTATGATGCATTGCGCGCCTTTAACGAGAGTGAGGCCGAGATTATTTTCAGTGAGGTCTTTCCGAAAAAAGGCGTGGGAACAGCCATTATGAACCGTCTTGAAAAATCGGCCGGTGGAAAAATAATCAAGGAATGAAAAAAAGCAGGGCGGATTGCCCTGCTTTTTGTTGTGGATTTCCACGGAAACCCGAACCAGCCGTCAGGCTGGTTCACAGAGGATAGGAAGGATAACGGTAAAGGTGCTGCCTTGGCCAACTTCGCTCGCTACCTGAATCGTTCCGCCGTGGTTCTCGATAATTTTGTAGCACACCATCAGCCCGAGGCCTGTCCCCTTTTCCTTAGTTGTGTAAAAGGGTTCACCAAGAGTAGGCAGCAATTCCTTGGGTATCCCGCATCCTTCATCAGTAAACGATACGCTCAATAGCTCTGCTTGCTGCCTCACAGAAATATAAATATTACCGCCTTCAGGCATGGCCTCGATGGAGTTTTTCAGGAGATTAATGAATACCTGCTTTAACTGACTGTCGGCAGATGAGACCAGGGGCAGGTTTTCTTCAGCATGAAAATGAATTTGCACGTTCATTAAAATGGCCTGTGTTTCCAGCAATGAAATGACATGGCGCAGCAGCTGTGTCAGGTTGGTAGGCACCAGGTTCATGACCTGCGGTTTGGCAAGCACCATAAATTCACTGACAATGGAGTTGATCCTGTCAATTTCTGAAAGCATAATCTCATAATATTCATTATTGTCCTGAGCTTTGGATTCCAAAAGCTGCAAAAATCCTTTAATGGAGGTGAGCGGGTTGCGAATTTCGTGTGCCACCCCTGCAGCCAGCTGGCCGAGGACGGACAGTTTATCCGACTTTCTCAGCATTTCCTCTGTTTTTTTTCGCTCAGTCAGGTCCCTGGACACGACTACGAAGCTCTCTACCTGATCTTTTTCATTAATGACCGGTGTGGCATTTGTTTCAAGCAAAACGTAACCGCCGTTATTATGCTTCCAACGGGCTTCAAATTTAATGGGCTTTCTGGACTGAACCATCTCCCGCATCAACTGATAAATTCGTTCCCTGTCATCCGGATGCAAAAATTCTCCTGCATATCTTCCGTAATACGTTTCAGGCTCTATTCCCAGAATCACCTTGTTGGATGGTGAACTATAAGTTACTTTTCCGTGGTCATCCGACACCGTTATTAAATCCATTGTATTTTCGGCGATAATCCGGTATTTTTCTTCACTTTCGCGCAGCGCTTTTTCCTGCCGCTTTTTCTCTGTAATGTCACGCGAAATACCCGAGTAGGCATGTACCCGGCCATTTTGATCCCATATGGGAAACAGCGTCACACTCGTATTAAGCAGGGAGCCGTCTTTGCGCTGGCAGATCATTTCATGCCCTTTGATTGGAACCCCTTTTTTGACAGTCTGGATCATTTGCAGTGATTCCTGCATATATTTGTCCAGAACAATGGGGAATATTGGACTTTGACAGTCTTTGAGCTCTTCTTCCTTCCAACCGAAGGTTTCCTCAAAGGCGGGGTTCAATTTTATCGTTTTCTTATCAAAATCATAAATGGAAATCATATCGGCTGAATGGGTAAACAGGGACTCGAGCAGTTCTTTCGTTTCTTTAAGTTCTGCTTCCTGTGCAATCCGTTCGGTAATGTTCTTTCCAATGCAATAGATGCCAAGCACTTCGTCATTGACTATGATCGGTGTAACCGTCAAGTTGACATAAACAATTTCGCCGCTTTTTTTCTTTAGCTTCACCTCAAACGTTTGCGAGGGACCACGGAGCAACGTATGGAATCCATTATTGTATTTTTCCTTTTTGTCGTTGGGCAGAAGCGGATGAAAAGTCATGGCGAGCAGTTCTTCCTCTGTGTAGCCCGTCAGTTTTTCGGCCGCGGGATTAACCATAGTGAGTTTCCCCTGTGTATCAATGGAAACCAGGGCATCGACCGTATGGTTAATGAGAGAATGAAACCGCTGCTCGCTTTCTTTCAGTTGTTTTTCTGCTGTCATCCGGTCTTTAATGTCAAGGCAAAAACCGTTCACCTCAAAGACCTTGCCTTCATTAAAAACAGGATGCAGTGATATAAGAAACGGAACATCATGAAGCTCTGCTTCAACGGTCAGCGGTTCGCCCAGCCATGCCCGTTCAAAGCAATGGATCATGTAGTTGGACAGCTCTGGCATGATGAGAGCGCCTGGTTCTTTTTGAAGCAGCCATTCTTTCACATATTCCAGTGGAGGAGAAAGGTCGCCGTTCCATTGTGTCACAACAAAGGCTTCCCGCGACTTTTTAAATGTAAAGGTCAGGCTCTTTTGTTTTGTGATTTTCATGCGGCGGGCTTGTCTGTTTCTGTCAGCTGAGGCCGGATGAATCGACTTCCCGTATTCAGTCATGAAATCGCCTCCGATTCTTCCGTTTTTCTACTATTGTTATTTACGGTAAAAAAAACCATATCCCTGCTTATGTCGAAATTTGATTGTCCATTGTTTTTTTTAGAAACCCCTCCACGCTCATTCTAATTGATGTAGGACGCGCATAAGGTTGTACTAGCGGACTAAGGGGGAACGTAAATGGATGTTGTGACCATAGGAGAATGGCTGACCTTATGGGTTATGTCTTTTGCTCTCGGGATGGATGCCTTTTCTATCGGACTGGGTATGGGGATGCTCCGGTTAAGGATGAAACAAATCATTAAAATTGGTGTGGTAATCGGGTTGTTTCACATGGGCATGCCGCTTGGGGGATTGCTGCTTGGAAAGCAAATTTCCTCTCACTTTGGAGGAATTGCAGCCATTATCGGCGGATGCCTGCTGCTGCTTCTCGGCTTTCAGATGATCCGTTCCTCCTTTAAACCTGAGAATGAGCCATTTGTTACGCCAGTCGGCTTTGGACTGCTGCTGTTTGCACTAAGTGCAAGCCTTGACAGCTTTTCCGTCGGTTTAAGTCTTGGCATTTATGGAGCCAAAATCGCACTAACCATTTTTATGTTTGGATTTATGAGCATGCTGCTGACCTGGTGCGGGCTGATGATGGGGCGTAAAGTGCAAAAGTGGCTCGGCTCATACAGTGAGGCTTTGGGTGGCCTGATTTTACTCGCTTTTGGGATCAAGCTTTTGTTTCCGTTTTAAATATGAAGGAACGATTGGCGTACAGGCCAATCTTTTTTTATACTAAAAGTAGACTTTCAAAAATAAGAGGTGGTAACCCCATGAAAAATATACTATTTGTCTGTACTGGAAATACATGCAGAAGTCCGATGGCCGCCGCTCTTCTGAGGCATCTCGGCAATGGAAACCTTCAGGTGCGGTCAGCGGGAGTGTTCGCAGCCGAAGGGGCAGGGGCAAGTTCAAATGCTTTAACCGCCATGTCTGAAAAAGGTATTCCATTCAACCATGAATCAAAGCCGGTGACCCGGACACTGATGGATTGGGCGGACCTTATTCTGACAATGACCGAAAGCCATAAGCATGCGTTGTGCAATCGGTTCCCGGAAGTGGTGGACAAGGTTTACACGCTAAAGGAATTTATTTATCAAAACGAAGACTATGAACAAAGGCTCTCTGAACTTCATCAGGCGTATGCCGAAATCGAAACCTTACGGGTGTTCTATAATAGCAAATGGAACCAGGCTGGTGAAGACAAACAGGCAGTTCAGGAAGAATTTGAACGAGCCATTGCTCCATTTAAAGAAAAGATCGCTTCTATGGAACAGGAGCTTCCTTCGCTTGATGTGACCGATCCGTTTGGGGGAGATATCGAGATTTACAGGCAGACCAGAGAAGAGCTTGAATCACTCATCCATAAACTGCTGGAAAAAATATAAACCGTTTTGCTCCGGGGTGTCTGCCGCGACTGGTTGAAACGAAGGGGAAATCGATTTAAAATCGAATAGACTACAGAATTTACAGGAGGAGAAGATGAGAGTAGCCATAGGTTCAGACCATGCAGGAGTAGAGCTTCGCCAAGAAATCATCGAGATGATGCAGAAAATGGGAATGGAAGTGTTTGATGCGGGATGCGAATGCAGCACCTCCGTTGACTATCCGGATTACGCGATTCCTGTGGCTGAAATGGTAGCCAGGAATGAGGCAGATCGAGGTATATTAATCTGCGGGACGGGAATAGGTATGAGTATAACGGCCAACAAAGTCAAAGGCATCCGCTGTGCTCTTGTACATGACCTGTTCAGTGCCAAAGCAACACGCCTGCATAATGACAGTAATGTACTGGCCATGGGTGAGAGGGTCATTGGACCTGGACTAGCTCTGGAAATTGCCAAAGTATGGCTGACCACAGAATATGAAGGCGGCAGGCACGGCAGACGTGTGGGCAAAATTTCAGATTATGAGGAGAGAAGCAGCGAGCGAGTATAAATGCTGCAAAGAAAAGGTGATGGAGCTTAAAATCTGCGCCTTAAAAGAAGGGAAGATTCAACCAATGAGTGACCAGCTGCAAAACGTAGAGAAGCAGGTCTATCATGCCTTATCCGATTTACAAAAACAGGCGGCGCTAAAACCGGGACAGCTGCTGGTAGTCGGAGCAAGTACAAGTGAAGTGACAGGTGGAAGAATAGGCACTTCAGGGACAATGGAAGTCGCACAGGCGCTTTTTAATGGAGTTAAAATGTTTCAAGAAGAAACCCGGGTGGCTGTAGCTGTCCAATGCTGCGAGCACTTGAACCGAGCCCTTGTGGTCGAGCGGGGAACGGCCGACAGGCTCATGCTGGAAGAGGTCCGTGTGGTGCCGGCAAGATCGGCGGGCGGAGCTCTGGCAACCTATGCTTTCCACCATTTTGAAGATCCGGTGATGGTGGAATTCATCAAGGCAGATGCAGGGATTGATATTGGAGATACCTTTATTGGCATGCATCTGAAGCATGTCGCCGTACCGGTAAGAACGGAAGTAAAAAGCATTGGTGAAGCGCATGTAACGCTTGCCAAAACCCGCCCGAAACTCATTGGCGGGGAGCGGGCCGTCTATCCGTCAAAAGAAGATATCCGCTGCTTTTAATAGATCAAAAAAACCGCCCTGCTCCTTTAAGCTCGGGCGGTTTTTTCTGTTTGAGAACCGCATCTGAATTATAGAAATGGTGACTAAAATCCGGGAGGTGCAACTTTTACTTGCCTTTTTAAAACTTCTTTTCGGAAATCGCAGAGCGCATCCGCTGAAGCGATTCTTTTGCGGCTTCCTTTCCGGCCATCATCACGTTGACATAAAGGGCATCAATGACGCTCAGCTGAGCGATCCTGGATGACAGGGCCTCCGAGCGGAATTCTGTTTCCGTGGCGATGGTATGAAGGGAAATGTCCGACTTTTCACTGAGCGGTGACTTGGCGTAGTCGGTCAATGATATGGTGCGGCAGCCATTTTCTTTGGCAACCGAGAGCACCTGCAATAGATCCTTGTTCGTTCCGGAGTGGGAAATGAACACGGCGGCATCACGCTCTGTGAGCTGGGAAGCAGACATAAGCTGAAAATGGGTGTCGGTGTAGGCGATGCTTTGCTTTCCTGTGCGTATGAATTTATGGTGGGCATCCATGGCAATAATTCCTGAACCGCCGTTTCCGTAAAATTCGATCTTGGCAGCTGAAAGAAGGCAGTCTACGGCATCCTGAAAATTTTTTTCATCAAGCATCCGCCGCGTGTCTTCCAGGGTGCGGATGTTGGATTGAAAGACCTTTTCCGCTACCTGAGCGGGACTGTCCGTTTCCAGAATCGTTTCATGGATGTCCTGCAATGGCCCGACAACGTCAGAGGCAAGCGCGATTTTAAGTGCCTGGAATCCTTTGAATCCAAGGCGTTTGCAGAAGCGGAAGACGGTTGCATCGGCTACTTCCAGACGGTCAGCGACCTCATTAATACTTGAATGGATGATATTTTGCGGATCTTCAAGTATCATATCCGCTATCTTTTTTTCTTTTTCGCTCAACATGCCGTAAGAAGAGCGAATCTTGGCTAAACAGTTTGAAGCGGCCATGTATCGTTCTACCTTTCTTCTTTGAGACGTTTGGCTCTATCATAATATGAAAATTAATTTCTTGTAAACGGAAAAAATTTTAGTATATAATGAGTAGTGAAGAAAATAATTTTCATAAGCTTCAAATTGAGCTTGTTTGAAAGGGGAAGTAACACATGCAAATCGGAATGATTGGCTTAGGTAAGATGGGTTACAATCTTGTTCTTAATCTTTTGGACCACGGACATGAAGTGGTGGCAACAGATGTAAACCATGAACAAGTTAAAAATATCGCAAACGACGGAGCGACTGGCGCTTATAGCATTAAAGAACTTGTCAGCGGATTAAACACACCGCGCGTAGTTTGGATGATGGTACCTGCGGGAAACATTACTGAAGATGTACTTACTGAACTCAAAAGTGTCCTGGAGCCTGGCGACATCGTGATCGATGGAGGAAACTCTAATTATAAAGATACACTCCGCCGGGCGGAAGAATTGAAAGAAAAAGGCCTTCACTTTGTGGATGTCGGCACAAGCGGTGGTACAGAAGGTGCACGTAATGGTGCTTGCACGATGATTGGTGCCGATCCTGAAGTATTCGAAATCATTGAACCTGCCTTTAAAGACCTTTCTATAGAAAATGGTTACCTGTACACAGGAAAAGTGGGAAGCGGACATTTCTTGAAAATGGTGCATAACGGGATTGAATACGGCATGATGCAAGCTATTGCAGAAGGCTTTGAAATCCTAGAAAAAAGTGAATTTGATTATGATTATGAAGCGGTTGCTAAAATGTGGAACCATGGTTCTGTAATCCGCTCTTGGCTCATGGAATTAACACAAAGCGCATTCTCCAAGGATCCTAAGCTGGAAGGAATCAAAGGCGTAATGCACGCTTCCGGTGAAGGGAAATGGACCGTGGAAGCAGCACTGGATCTTCAAGTCCCTGCACCGGTTATCGCTCTATCCCTCATGATGCGCAACCGTTCACTTGAAGATGACACATTTACTGGTAAAGTGGTTGCGGCGCTGCGCAATGAATTTGGCGGACATGCAGTGGTTAAAAAATAAATGGCAAACCAGGAGGGTGACGTACACTGCATGTCACCCTCTTCTTTTTCATCAGCTCTTCATGTATGTTTAATTTAACTTTAGAAGCATACTAAAAGCTGAGAAGGAAAGGGCAAGGCCGGAAAGGATGGAAAGCATGGATCAAAACAAATACTTGATGGGTGTGGACATCGGTACGACAAGCACAAAGGCTGTTCTTTTTGACCGGAAAGGTACAGTCATTTCCCAGCATACCGTTGGCTATCCGTTATTGAGTCCGACACCGTCTACTGCAGAGCAGGAACCGGAGGAAATTTTGCGGGCCGTGTTCGCGTGCATCAACAGGACAATGGCAGAAAGCCTGATTTCACCAAATGACCTTCAATTGGTGTCGTTCAGTTCGGCGATGCACAGTGTGATTGCAGTGGACGAAAAAGGGAAAGCGCTGACCAAAAGCATAACCTGGGCAGATAACCGGGGGGCTGACTACGCTGAGAAAATTAAAAACGAACTGAATGGGCATGAAGTGTATCTGAGGACAGGAACCCCTATTCATCCGATGTCACCACTGACCAAGCTCCTTTGGATGAAAAATGAGCTGAAGGAAGCATACGATGTCGCTCATAAATTTATCGGAATCAAGGAGTATGTATTTCATAAGCTGTTTGGCGAATTCCTGATTGACCATTCTATCGCTTCAGCTACCGGGATGATGAACCTGGAAAAACTGGAGTGGGATGAGGAAGCATTAAAAATTGCCGGAATCACCAGCGACAAGTTGTCCACACTGGTGCCGACCACACACGTGGTTAAAGGTCTTCCAACGGAAATGGCAGAAAAGCTCGGCATTCAAAAAGATACCCCATTCGTGATTGGTGCCAGTGACGGCGTTCTCTCAAACCTGGGTGTGAACGCGATTGATCCTGGAGTGGTGGCAGTGACCATCGGTACGAGCGGCGCCATTCGTACGGTGAGCGAAAAACCGATCACCGACCAAAAAGGCCGGACATTTTGTTATGCGCTTACGGAAAACCATTGGGTCATCGGAGGTCCTGTCAACAACGGGGGCATGACGTTCCGTTGGGTCAGAGACCAGTTTGGCGCAGCCGAATCAGAAACGGCAAAACGCCTTGGGCTTGATCCTTATGAAGTATTGACTGAGATTGCCGAGAAGGTTTCCGCAGGTGCAGACGGCCTTTTGTTCCATCCTTATATGGCAGGAGAACGTGCTCCGCTTTGGAACGCCAATGCAAGAGGTTCCTTCTTTGGACTGGCGCTTTATCATAAAAAGGAGCATATGATCCGTGCGGTGCTTGAAGGGGTCATTTTTAACCTGTACAGTGTTCTTCTGGCGCTTCAGGAACTCATCGGAATTCCGAAAGGGGTACAGGCAACAGGCGGCTTCGCCCGTTCCGCCCTTTGGCGCCAGATGATGGCCGATATCTTTAACCAGGATGTAACCATACCGGAAAGCTTTGAAAGCTCTTGTCTTGGTGCCGTCATTCTCGGTTTGTATGCATTGGATGAAATTGAGGATTTCTCAATCGTATCGGACATGGTGGGAAGCACGCATCAGCATACGCCAAATCCTGAAAACGTTGAGACGTACCAGGAGCTTATGTCAATTTTTCTTTCTGTATCCAGAAGCCTTGAAGAGGATTATCATAATATTGCAGAGTATCAGCGAAAGCGGCTCGAACATTAAGACAAGAGACAGGAAAGGGCTAACCCTTTCCTGTTTTTGGATTTAACGGCTTCCAATATCAGTGAATTTCCGTACATTTATAACGCTTTATGTATTAGCGTTCGGAAAATATCAAAAATGTATCCGCTATCAATTAAAAGTGACCTAACAAAACACTGAAAAGCTATGTTACAATGAACATGAATTAAGGACTTTTAACACGAAGGGGATGCACAAACTTGAAAAAGCTAGCTGTTCAAGATCAAGAAGTTTTTGCTGCTATACAAGACGAACTCGGACGTCAGCGGAATAAAATTGAACTCATTGCATCAGAAAACTTTGTAAGTGAAGCGGTAATGGAGGCGCAAGGATCGGTCCTCACCAACAAGTATGCAGAGGGATATCCGGGCCGCCGTTATTACGGAGGATGCGAATATGTTGACGTGGCAGAGAACCTCGCAAGAGACCGTGCCAAGAAAATCTTTGGAGCGGAGCATGTCAACGTTCAGCCTCACTCCGGTGCACAGGCGAACATGGCTGTGTATTTTACCATTCTAAAGCCGGGCGATACAGTCCTTGGAATGAACCTGTCCCACGGCGGGCATTTGACTCACGGAAGTCCGGTTAACTTTTCAGGCGAGCTTTATAACTTTGTTGAATATGGCGTGAACGAAGAATCACACCTTATTGACTATGAAGATGTCCGCCAAAAAGCGCTTGAAAATAAGCCGAAACTGATTGTTGCCGGTGCAAGTGCATATCCAAGAGCGATTGACTTCAAGAAGTTCCGCGAAATTGCGGATGAAGTCGGAGCTTATTTAATGGTTGATATGGCGCACATTGCAGGACTTGTAGCAACTGGTCTTCATGAAAATCCGGTTCCTTACGCTGATTTTGTAACAACTACTACCCATAAAACACTTCGCGGTCCGCGCGGCGGAATGATTCTTTGTAAAGAAGAGTTTGCCAAGAAGATCGACAAGTCCATTTTCCCTGGAATTCAGGGCGGACCTCTTATGCACGTGATTGCGGCAAAGGCGGTGGCCTTTGGAGAAGCATTGTCAGATGACTTCAAAACGTATGCACAGCAAATCGTTGATAATGCGAAACGACTTGCTGATTCCCTAACTAAAGAAGGCATCACATTGGTGTCCGGCGGAACGGATAACCATTTGATTCTTATTGATGTAAGCAAACTCGGCATTACAGGGAAAATTGCAGAGAAGGCGCTCGATGATATTGGAATTACCGTAAACAAAAACACGATTCCGTTTGATCAAGAGAGCCCGTTTGTAACAAGCGGTATCCGTATCGGTACGGCAGCTGTTACGTCTCGCGGTTTTGGCCTCGAAGACATGGATGAAATTGCATCCCTCATTGCCCTTGTTGTTAAAAACCCTGAAAACGAAGCTACCTTGAAGGAAGCAAGCGAACGTGTTGCAGCGCTTGCCGGAAAGTACAAGCTTTACGAATAAGAAAGAGTTTGAAAAAGACACCTGTTAAGGGTGTCTTTTTTTGTTTTTTTTCTTTAGAGTAAAAAGTAAAATTTCGCTTTCATCCCAATTTTGTTAGTTGGGTCTCACATCATTTGTTATCAACGATGATTCAAAATGTAAGCGCTTTACAATATGATGGGATCAGGAGGGGGATCAACGTGCAACTGGAAGAAAGGCCGGCATTGCTGCTGAATCAGATATTCTCGCTGAAAAGGCCGACTATGGCCCAGCTGATGGATCAAACTCAGATGTCCAAGCGTCAGATTACGTATGATCTTGAAAAAATCAATTATTGGCTGAAGGATCAAAATCTTCCTTCCATCGCTTATAAACGAAAATCGCAGATTGAAGTTCCCGCGCAGGTGTTTCAATTAGCGGATGCCTCTCTTGCTGCTGATTCCTTTATTTTTACGGAAGATGAGCGTCTTGTGGCCCTTTATTTGTTCTTGTTCATCAGAAGAGAGCATATCTCATCGGCCCATTTTACTGATCTATTAAAAGTAAGCAAGAACACCGTCACCGCTGATGTCAAAAAAGCCAATGCCCTCGTTGCGCCGTTTTTAGTAAAAATTCACTATACCAGGGATAGAGGATACCATCTAAAAGGCACCGAGCTGGATAAGCGGGTACTGCTGATGAGCCATCTGACCAGGTTGTTTCAAAAACCGTCAGGAGAGAAAATCATCGGCTACATTCTTAAGGAATCCGGCAATCCGCTCATCGCAGAAACTATATTTTCGATTCTGCAGTCTCTTGAAAAAGAACTTAGCCTTCAGTTTGTGGAGGAACGTATGCATCAGTTTGCTTATTTCCTCCAATTCTATTACATCCGGATGCTTGAAAAGAAAATGGTCAGCCTGCATCGGGATGAAATTGACTTGCTTCGGCAGGACCGGCTGAAGGAGCCGGCAGAACAGATTTTAGAACAGCTTCATTTGATGAAAACAGATTCGGAGGTTGCTTATCTTGTCATTCAAATGCTCGGTCTTTCTTTAGGGGATGCATCTGTCATTCAGGATGATTACGATCTGCTGTTTCGGATCTGCGAAAGACTGGTCACAGATTTTGAATATAAGGCGTGTATTTTCTTTGAAGAAAAGAACAAGGTCGTAGAAACGCTGTATCAGCATCTCAAACCGGCGTATTATCGGATGAAGTACCGAATCCCCATATACAATCCGTTGCTTGCCCAAATCAAGGAGGAGCATACCGAGCTGTTTACGATTGTGAAAGAGCTGCTTAGTCCTGTTGAAGTTCTTTTGAACATTTCTGTACCGGAAGAAGAAACGGGATTCATCACCATCCATTTTGCTGCCTTGCTGGAAAAGCCCAAACAAATAGCTGCTAGGAGGAAAAGGGCCGTTGTTGTTTGCCCGAGCGGCATCAGCTCATCCTTAATGGTAAAACACCAGCTTGAATCACTGTTTTCAGAAATCACCGTGGACAGGACGCTATCCTTGAAAGAGTTCAATGAAGCAGTGGAGCTGGAAATCGACCTTGTGTTTACAACCGTGCCGCTTCAAACGAAGGTTCCTCATTTTCCTGTAAAGCCAATGATGACACCAGTCGAAAAGAGCACCCTTCTCAATGAGGTGTATCAACACTTATTCGGAGTTCAGTATGAGCATACGGGAGCAAAGGATATCTTGCAGACCATTGAGAAGCATGCCCATATTTTCGATAGGGAAGGCCTTACACAGGCTTTAAATCAATTTATGTTTCAAAAAAGAACGAACACAAACAGGAGGAACAGACCCGTGTTAAGTGATTTAATTACGAATGAAACCATTCAATTTGCTGAGCAGGCGCCCGGCTGGGAGAAGGCAATCGAGGAAGCCGCCCGGCCGCTGCTGAAAAAAGGGGCGATCAAGCCATCCTATATTAAGGCGATGATTGAAAATGTAAATACGATGGGCCCTTATGTCATCCTCGGCCAGGAAATTGCGATTCCTCATGCGAGGCCTGAGATGGGAGTGAATGAGGTGGGAATGAGCTTTTTGAAGCTCGAGGAGCCCGTTTACTTTTTAGATGATAAAAAACACCCTGTTTCTTTATTGTTCTGCATAGCTGCAATCGACAACACGACACACTTGCAGGCTCTATCCCAGCTGACAAAGCTGCTAAGTAATAAAGAAAATGTAAAAAAGCTGAAAGCAATGAACACCCCAAAGGAAATGCTTGGACTTATCCATGAATATTCAAAAGTTGTTTAGGAGGAAAAGAACATGAAAATTTTAGCGATTTGCGGTTCAGGTTTAGGAAGCAGTTTCATTCTGGAAATGAACCTTCAGGAAATTGTTAACGAACTTGGAGTTTCCGGTGTGGAGGTGAGTCACTCCGATTTAAGTTCAGCGACTCCTGATATGGCCGATCTTTTCATTGCGGCAAGGGATATCGCTGAGGGGGCATCCCATCTGGGAGAGGTTGTTGTCATAGACAGCATTATTGACATGGACGGCATTCGGGAGAAGGTAAGAGAAGTGTTCACACAAAAAGGAATGCTCTAAAGAGCGAAAAGGGGGAGCTAGGAAATGGGTGAAAGATTTCTTAAGCTGATAATGGATATTTTAAGCCAGCCGGCTGTGCTGGTGGCATTAATTTCACTGATTGGCCTTCTTTTGCAGAAAAAACCCGCAAGTGAAGTCATTAAAGGAACAACAAAGTCCTTTCTTGGTTTTCTTGTTATTGCAGCTGGCGCAAATATCCTTGTTGGAGCACTGGATCCCTTTGGAAAGATGTTTCAGGAAGCGTTCCATGTTAACGGGGTGGTTCCGAACAACGAAGCCATTGTAGCTATGGCGCTGACGAAGTATGGTTCAGCGACAGCGCTTATCATGTTCTTCGGCATGATTGCCAACATTCTTGTAGCCCGTTTTACTCCTCTGAAATATATCTTCCTTACCGGGCATCACACACTGTACATGGCTTGTATGTTTGCAATTATCCTCGTCGTTTCAGGTCTGAAGGGAGCGGGGCTGATCATTGTCGGTGCCATTGCCCTTGGACTGACGATGGCTATTTTCCCAGCCATGTGCCAGCCATTCATGCGTAAGATAGTCGGGAATGATAATGTCGGGTTCGGGCACTTTTCTTCCCTCGGATATATTCTGGCGGGGTTGGTTGGAAAAGTGGTTGGAAAAGGCTCTCGATCAACTGAAAAGATCAATTTTCCAAAAGGTCTTGGTTTTCTTCGCGACAGTTCGGTCACCATTGCACTTACGATGACGATTCTCTATTTGGTCATCGCTCTTTTTGCAGGTCCATCCTATGTTGAAAAGGAATTGAGCAACGGAACTCACTATCTTGTCTTTTCGGTGATTCAGGCGGTTACTTTTGCTGCCGGCGTATTTGTAATCCTCTCAGGCGTGCGGTTGGTCCTGGCTGAAATTGTTCCTGCCTTTAAAGGAATTTCGACCCGGCTTGTGCCAAATTCGAAACCGGCCCTTGATTGTCCGATCGTTTTCCCGTATGCACCGAACGCTGTTTTAATTGGCTTTTTCTGCAGTTTCCTTGGAGGCATTGTGGGTATGGCCATTTTAGGGTGGGCCGGAGCGGTTATCATTCTGCCTGGAGTTGTGCCGCACTTCTTTACCGGTGCAACAGCCGGTGTGTTCGGTAATGCCACAGGCGGCATAAGGGGAGCGACTATTGGTTCATTTGCTAACGGGCTTTTGATTACGTTCCTTCCAGTTTTCCTCCTTCCGGTGCTTGGAGATCTTGGTTTTGCAAATACCACCTTCTCGGACAGTGATTTCGCCGGCACGGGCATTATTTTAGGCAATATTGCAGATTCGTTTGGGTCAGTGGGTGTCACACTGTTCGTTACAGCTGTTTTGGTGATCGCGGTATTATTCGGATTGCGAAAGAAATCAAGAAATGAAAATGAAAAGATTTCTGCATAAGGCAAAAATCTACAAAGGAGGCAACCATGAGTGCTTTAATAGACGACCTGGAACACTTTAAAGATCAAATCAGGCTTAAAACTCTCCAGGAATTGAACCACCTGGGCTTCGGACATTACGGCGGCAGCCTGTCCATTGTAGAAGCACTTGCTGTGCTTTATGGCGAAATGTTGAATGTAAACCCGTTTAACCCTCATGCGGAGGAGAGGGATTATTTTATCCTCTCCAAAGGCCACGGGGGTCCGGCCTATTATGCGGCCTTAGCTTTGAAAGGCTTTTTTCCAGAGGAGCTGCTTTATACACTCAATCAAAATGGAACATCGCTGCCTTCCCATCCTGATCGAAACTTGACACCGGGTGTGGACATGACAACAGGATCTCTTGGCCAGGGTCTCTCTGCAGCGGTCGGTGTGGCGCTGTCACATCAGCTTTCAGGACGAAGCAACCGGACGTATTGCATCGTAGGGGATGGAGAGCTGAATGAAGGACAGTGCTGGGAAGCTCTTCAGTTTGCGGCCCATCATAAATTGAACCATCTGACAGTATTGGTGGACGACAACAAAAAACAGCTCGATGGTTTAACGAAGGATATTATTGATCCCATTGACTTTGCCGAAAAGTTCAGAGCCTTCGGTTTTTATACACTAAAGGCTGACGGAAGTTCTGTAAGAGAAATATATGAGGCTATTCATCAGGGGAAGGCCCAATACAGCCAGCCGGTAGCGGTTATCCTTGATACGGTAAAAGGTCAGGGAGTTCCATATCTTGAAGCAAAAGCAGATAATCACCATATCCGCCCGAATGCACAAGATAAAAAGGCCATTCTTGAGGCAATAGCCGATCTTGAAAACAGGCTGGGAGGAGAGGTGACCGTATGATTAATTCTGCAGTACCATCCTATGAAACTGAAGACATAGAGATGAGGCAGGCTTATGCCCGGACGCTGTTGGAACTGGCAAAACAAAACCATAATATCATCGCTCTGGAAGCCGATTTGATGAGCGCCATTTCTACTAATAAACTCCAGAATCAAATACCCGGCCAGCTGATTAACTGTGGGATTATGGAAGCGAACATGATGGGGGTTGCAGCGGGTCTCTCTATTACAGGAAGAATTCCTTTTCTCCATACGTTTGCCCAATTTGCCACCCGGCGTGCCTATGATCAGTTATTCGTCTCTGGGGCTTATGCAAGGCTGAACCTGAAAATACTTGGTTCGGATTCGGGGGTAACCGCTGAACATAACGGAGGGACGCATATGGCGTTTGAGGATTTGGGACTGATGCGTCTTGTGCCGAAAGCCGTTGTATATGAAGCCAGCGATTCCACGATGCTCATTTATCTTTTGAATAAAATAGCCGGTGAGTACGGTATTCACTATATTCGCACGATGAGGAAAGCTGCGGTGAAACTTTATGAGCCGGGAGAAATCTTTGAAGAGGGAAAAAGCAAGGTCATAAGAGACGGTTCTGATGTGGCTTTGATGGCCAGCGGCATTATGGTGGCAGAAGCGTTAAAGGCGGCTGACCTTCTTGCAGAGAAAGGTTTCAATGCTGCGGTGATTGATTTGTATTCCATTAAACCCGTGGATGATGAACGAATTGTGGAGTATGCTTTTAAAACAGGTGCTATTGTCACAGCGGAAAACCATAATGCCATCGGAGGACTCGGCAGTGCAGTGGCGGAAGTTTTGAGTGAACAGGCCCCTGTGCCTCTGAGAAGGATCGGAGTCAAGGAGCAGTTTGGGCAGGTTGGCAAAACAGAGTATTTAAAGGAAGTGTACCATCTGACTGCAGGGGACATCTGCAGGGCCGCTTGTGAACTGATGGATGGAAAAAAACCAATATGAACGGTTTGCGGCACCGCTGAAGAAGCGGTGCTGTTTTTTATTTTATTGTTACTAAACTCTTGAACCAGATATCGGTTTCTCCAGAGCACCGAAAGTCACGAAAAAAGCATTCAAAAGTTAAGAGAATGTTCATTTGTAAAATAGAGAGACTTCGTATACTCTTAAGTAGAACTTACTTCTGATTGATTAGTTAGTAAATAAACTTAAGGTAGTAGAGGTGAAAATATGGCGAAGCAAAAACCTAAGGGGAACAGCAAGTCAAAGCCCAAAACCAAAAATTATGTGAGAAATAAGAATCAGCGGTCTTCCAGCTGGATTTTCTGGGTAATCGGCATTATTGCGATTGGTATTGTCTTTTTATTGTTTGTGGGGAATTTCGGCAGCAAAGATGACAACTCCAATGGAGGAGCATCCATCGATTACAAGAACCAGCCGTATTTGGGGAAAGAATCTGCGGATGTGAAAGTGCTCGAATTTGGCGATTACAAATGTCCGGTTTGCAAAAACTTTAATGAAAACCTCTTTCCGGAAATTGACAAAGATTTGATTCAAACAGGTAAAATTAAATTTTATTTCATCAACTATCCTTTTATCAATGTGGATTCCAGGCGTTCAGCGCAATTTGCTGAGACAGTTTATAGTGAATTAGGCAACAACAGCTTCTGGAAATTCCATGAGCTTCTTTATCAAAAGCAGCCGGCCGATCAGGAGGCTGAAAAACAGGATATCTTTACTGAGGACTTCCTCGTAAAAACACTGGCTGAGGCTACCTCAAACAAAGATGCCCAAAAAGTAAAAAAGGCATTTGACCAATCAAATCACGACGAGGATGTAAAAAAAGACGAAGCCTTAGTAAGCCAGCTCGGCGTTGATTCTACTCCAACCTTGTTTGTAAATGGCAAACGATTTGAAGGAAGCACATATGATGATCTGAAAAAACAGGTTGAAGAAGCTGCGAAAGGGAAGAAGTAAAAATGAATAAACCTTTGCTGCTTGGTTGGGTAACAGCCATTATTGCTGTTTTGGGGTCCCTTTTCTTCAGTGAAGTCCTTCACTATGTTCCCTGTACCCTTTGCTGGTATCAAAGAATATTAATGTACCCTCTTGCCGTTTTCCTGGGTGTGGCGTTTTATCACAATAACAGCCGGATCGCTTCATATGTTCTTCCGCTGTCTGCCCTCGGAGTTATTGTTTCGGGCTATCATATTGCCCTGCAAAAGATTCCGGCCCTGAAGCAATTTGAAGTGTGCAGTGCAGGTGTTCCCTGTTCGCAGGATTACATTAACTGGCTCGGCTTTATTACCATTCCGATGCTGGCGTTTGTTGCTTTTGTGATCATCACCGCATGCATGCTTGTATTAAACAGAAGAGAAGAATAGTAGAGAATGGGGCATTCTATGGGGGTGCCCCTTTTTTATGGGAAATCCCGGGATTTTAAATGGAAGCTTTTTAAACCTTGAAGTAGCGCTTCTTTTTCTGTAAAATGCGGTAGAGGTTATGTGCAAGAATTTACGGGATGGACAAGCCCGTTTTAAAAGGAGAGGTAGCAGGATGGGTAATGTTTTTGTTCTGGATCATCCATTGATACAGCATAAGTTAACACATATTCGTGATATTGAAACAGGAACGAAAGAGTTTCGTGAGCTTGTAGATGAAGTTGCGGGATTAATGGCGTTTGAGATTACACGCGATCTTCCGCTTGAAGAAGTGACCATTCAAACTCCGGTAGCTGAAGCAAAAATGAAAGTGATCGCCGGGAAAAAGCTCGGTCTCGTACCGATTCTTCGCGCCGGTCTTGGCATGGTAGACGGAATCCTCAAATTAATTCCGGCCGCAAAAGTCGGACACGTTGGACTGTACCGTGACCCGGAAACGCTTTTGCCTGTTGAATACTATGTAAAGCTTCCATCCGATGTAGAGGAACGGGACTTTATTGTCATTGATCCAATGCTTGCAACAGGGGGTTCTGCTGCAGCAGCCATCACATCCCTTAAAAACAGAGGTGCGAAGAACATCAAATTGATGTGCCTCGTTGCCGCTCCTGAAGGAATCGATCTGATTCACAGAGACCATCCTGAAGTGGATATCTATTTGGCAGCCCTTGATGAAAAGCTCAATGACCACGGTTATATCGTACCTGGTCTAGGCGATGCAGGGGACCGTCTGTTTGGAACAAAATAAGCAAAATGAAAAAGCGCCGGGTTCCGGCGCTTTTTTAATGATTTGCGGCAGGCAGAGTTTCAGCATTAAAACAAAAAGTAGGGATTAACTTTCGGGTTTTTTGGAAATACCTAGCTTGAAGTACTTTTAACTAATTTCTTCAAAGGCTACGGAAATCAATTTTCCGTCACTCGCATTATGCAGCACTTTTACTTTGATATCTTTTTCCACCTTATGTTCCGTTACAATAAAGTCGAAGAAGTCGATTACTGTACCGTCAGCATTTACCCGGCGTGTATCGTACTGATAATCACTGATGGTGCTGTTGGGGTATTTTTCCTTGGTGCGCTCAAGTGCAATTTTCCCCCATTTTGCATAATCCTGGCGCATGGGTGTGTTCATATTTTGAGCTGTGCCGGAATTTGAATGATTGGTATTCATGTTATGGGATTTTGTTCCATTTTTTCCATCATTGACACTGTTCATGCAAGCGGCAAGTATGACTAAAAAAAAGAGAAACAAAAAACCGGTTTTAGTGAGCTTCATAAGACATCCTCCCTGGATGAAGTTTGTACTGAAAAGTCTGCTCAAAAACCGGGATTTTATACAAAACTGAATAGTTCATAATGTGTATTATAGCGCTATTTTCCTAGGGAAAAGCAATATTATAATGCATTTGAATAAACATATAGGAATTGTGACAGATTTTCCACAAATTATACGATATTTTGCCCGTAATTGCGTTGACACCAAGGTCCCCCAATTGGTATCCTTACAAAGGGAATATGGTAAGGTTTTCATGCTAGGACACGAGCGTGTTTACTGGAAATTATGAATTGCCTTATGATCTTCCGAAAGGAGTCCATGCGATGAGCACCGGAAGACGACCTTATAAAGCAATGGCATTAATGTCAGGTATACTTTCTGTACTTGTTGGAAGTATATTGCTTGGGCTTTTCGGCGGTAAGTGGCTGGATGGTCTTATGGGAACGAGTCCTCTGTTCCTCATTATCGGCTTGTTTTTAGGGCTTGGAGCCGGCGTTTACGGCATGATCCGTTTATTATCCAATCAATCAGGAGAAGAACGCAAATGACCGAGTACACCATGACCTTCAGAAGATACATAAAGATTACGCTCTTTATGCTCTCTTTTTTTGTCCTCGGATATGGAGCCACTTCCTACCAATCCATTTTCCTCGGTTTATCATTCGGCACCCTGTTCAGTCTTTATAATCTTTGGAGCATGTATTCGAGGATCGAACGGCTCGGACAAGCAGTCATTAACCAGCAAAAAGTCAGGACGATGGGTTCATTATCAAGGCTTCTTACGGGTGGCCTGGCGGTACTGATCGCTATGAGATACCCGCAATTTTTCAATTTGTTAAGTGTGGTAATTGGATTGATGACGGTCTATATTATCATGTTAATAGATTCACTAACTAAAACCATACGTACTCCAAAGGAAAAGAGGTGAATTAGGTGGAACACGAAGCTCCGATACATACGTTTATGGGTCTTCAATTTAACCTATCAAACGTACTGATGATTACAGTATCATCCGTAATTGTTTTCCTGATTGCTGTACTGGCTACCCGCGCCCTGTCCATGAAACCGGGCGGAATGCAAAACTTTCTTGAATGGGTAGTGGATTTTGTAAAAGGAATCATCAACAGCACAATGGATTGGCATACGGGCGGCCGCTTTCTTACACTAGGTCTTACATTACTTATGTATATTTTTGTTTCCAATATGCTCGGCCTGCCATTTGCAGTAGCTTTCGATCATGAACTATGGTGGAAATCGCCGACTGCAGATCCAACCATCACCTTAACACTCGCCGTAATGGTAGTGGTACTAAGCCATTATTATGGGGTGAAATTAAAAGGTGCAAAAGCGTATGGTGCAGAATTCTTCAAACCTTTCAAGCTTTTCTTCCCATTAAAGCTGATTGAAGAATTTGCTAACACACTAACGCTTGGCCTCCGGCTTTACGGTAACATTTACGCTGGTGAAATCCTTTTAGGCCTTCTTGTAGGGCTCGCGCATAAAGGTATTTTTGCCGGTATCCTGGGGATTTTCCCGTTGATTGTATGGCAGGGATTCTCAGTATTTGTAGGTGCCATTCAGGCATTTATTTTTACCATGTTAACAATGGTTTATCTTGCCCATAAAGTGGCGGACGACCATTAATTAATATAAGTTTCGTTCTTGGCCTAACCGTCAGGGGCAAAAAATAAAATTGCAGGGGAAAAGAAGGGAGAAATACAAAAATGAATCTTATTGCAGCAGCAATTGCAATCGGTCTAGCAGCACTAGGTGCAGGTATTGGTAACGGTCTTATCGTAGGACGTACAGTTGAGGGGATCGCTCGTCAGCCAGAACTTCGCGGTACACTTCAAACAACAATGTTTATCGGGGTTGCGTTAGTTGAAGCACTTCCAATCATTGGCGTTGTTATTGCGTTTATCGTTCTTGGCAGCTAATAACAGCAAGATTTAAAAAGATCTCAATAATGGCGAAGCATGTTTCAACACTGGAACTTTTCTTCGCCATTCCTTATGTATGACCTATTGAAGGGAGGAAATACCGTGCAATCCTTAATGTTAGGTGCTGCAACCGGTGGTGTTAACGGCGGAGATATTCTCTTCCAGTTACTAGCATTCATTATTCTAATGCTCTTATTACGCAAGTATGCATGGGGCCCGTTAATGGGAATCATGAAAGAGCGACAAACCTTTATTACGAATGAAATTGAAGCAGCAGAAGCCAGCCGCAAAGAAGCGGAAGAGCATCTTGCTGCCCAAATAGAAGAATTGAAACAAGCGCGTGAAGAAGCACGAGCTATCATTGAAAATGCGAAAAAGCAAGGTGAAGCGCAGGGTGAGGCTATTATCCAGGCTTCCCGTGAAGAGGCTGAACGCGTGAAGGAATCTGCGCTGGCTGATATTGCCAGTGAAAGAGAAAAAGCTGTCGCTACTCTTCGAAAAGAAGTTGCATCACTGTCTGTCATGATCGCTTCCAAAGTGATCGCAAAAGAACTGGATGAGCGCAGCCAGGAGAAGTTAATCCAGGATTACCTTCAAGAGGCAGGCGAAGCTAGATGAGCAAGGATCTTACTGTAATTGCAAAACGCTATGCATCAGCTCTTTATGAAGTGGTTGGACAAGAAAACCTTGAGCAGTCTGAGGCTGAGCTTCGTGTAGTCAAGGATGTTATGGAAAGCAACCGTGACATTCAAAAACTATTGAACCATCCGAAAATTTCTGTCGAACAGAAAAAACAGATTGTAAAAGAAAGCCTTGGCACAGACATTTCCAAACCGGTTCTGAACACTATTTTATTGCTGATCGACCGCAGCCGAGAGAACATCATCGCGGAAATGGCTGGCCAGTTTATTGAACTAGCAAATGAATCGCGCGGCATTGCTGAAGCAACGGTATACTCTGTACGCCTGTTGTCACAGGATGAAAGAACCCGTCTAGAAGAAACCTTCGCAAAGCGAGTGGGCAAACAGCATCTGCGCATTGAAAATATTATTGACCAATCCCTCGTTGGTGGGATGAGAATCCGCATCGGCAACCGTATTTTTGACGGAAGCATCCGCGGTAAACTAGAGCGTATCGAGCGCCAATTAGCCACAACACAAGGCTAAAAAGATAGGGGTGAAATTCATGAGCAACATTAAAGCTGAAGAAATCAGTGCTTTAATAAAAAAACAGATTGAAAACTATCAGTCTGAAATCGAAGTAAACGACGTCGGTACAGTTATTCAGGTCGGTGACGGTATTGCCCGTGCCCATGGATTGGATAATGTAATGGCCGGCGAGCTTGTTGAATTTTCTAATGGGGTAATGGGTATGGCCCAAAACCTTGAGGAAAACAACGTAGGTATCATCATCCTCGGGCCATATCAGGAGATCCGTGAAGGCGACGAGGTTAAACGTACAGGACGCATTATGGAGGTTCCGGTTGGACCAGAACTTCTTGGACGCGTAGTTAACCCACTTGGTATGCCGATTGATGGCAAAGGACCTGTTGAAACAACGAAAACTCGTCCAATCGAGCAGAAAGCGCCAGGCGTTATGGCTCGTAAATCAGTACACCAGCCGCTTCAAACAGGAATCAAAGCGATCGATGCTCTTGTTCCAATCGGCCGCGGACAGCGTGAGCTTATCATCGGTGACCGTCAAACCGGTAAAACAGCTGTAGCCATTGATACGATCATTAACCAAAAAGATCAGGACATGATTTGTATCTATGTTGCCATCGGACAAAAAGAGTCCACTGTTGCAGGTGTTGTAGAAACGCTTCGTGAGCATGGTGCTCTCGATTACACGATTGTTGTATCTGCAAGTGCTTCCCAGCCGGCTCCTCTTCTTTTCCTGGCTCCGTATTCCGGTGTTTCCATGGCTGAAGAGTTTATGTGGGATGGAAAGCATGTGTTGATTGTTTATGATGACCTTTCAAAGCAAGCAGCAGCTTATCGTGAACTTTCCTTGCTCCTTCGCCGTCCTCCGGGCCGTGAAGCTTATCCAGGGGACGTTTTCTACCTTCACTCTCGCCTTCTTGAGCGTGCTGCAAAACTAAACGATGAGCTGGGTGGCGGTTCCATTACGGCACTTCCATTCATCGAGACTCAAGCAAGTGACGTGTCAGCATATATTCCGACAAACGTTATCTCCATTACAGACGGACAAATCTTCTTGCAGTCTGACTTGTTCTTCTCTGGTGTACGTCCTGCCATCAACGCGGGTATTTCTGTATCCCGTGTAGGTGGAGCGGCGCAAATTAAAGCAATGAGTAAAGTATCTGGTACACTCCGTCTTGACCTGGCTTCATTCCGTGAGCTTGAAGCATTTGCTCAATTCGGTTCAGACCTCGATAAAGCGACTCAAGCAAAACTTAACCGTGGTGCACGTACAGTAGAAGTCCTGAAACAAGGTCTTCACAAACCGCTGCGTGTAGAACTTCAGGTTGCCATCCTATTTGCATTAACAAGAGGCTACCTTGATGATGTTCCAGTTGAAGATATCACGCGTTTTGAAGAAGAGCTTCATGCTTATATGGATAACAACGCTAAAGACGTTCTCAACCAGATCAAAACCACTGGAAAACTTCCAGAAGGCAGCGAACTGGACGATGCGATTAAAGCATTCAAAAAAGTGTTTGCTTAAAAAAAGAAAAGCTGAAGCCGCTGTTAAAAGACGAAAAACGCTGGAACTCTTGAACAGCAACACGCTTTTTGTGTTGAAGTGAGAGAGTGAAACGGTCGAGTCTTTAGCGGCTGAAGCTGGATCACAAGCTAACAGTAAACTTTAAATAAACTGCAGGATGCCTGGTGCATCCTGCAACCAGCTTAACCCAAAGGTGGTGAATACGAGTGGCATTACGAGATATAAAAGCGAGAATTGATGCAACAAAAAAGACGATGCAGATTACGAAGGCCATGGAAATGGTATCTGCAGCCGCATTGAACCGTGCGGAGCAAAACGCGAAACGATTTACTCCTTATATGGATAAGATGCAGGAGGTCGTAACCAGCATTGCGGCCGGAAGTAAAAGTGCGCGCCATCCTATGCTTTCCAGCCGACCCATAAAGAAAACGGGCTATTTTGTCATCACTGCGGACCGCGGTCTTGCGGGGGCATATAACTCCAATGTGCTGCGTCACGTTTACCGTACAATTAACGAGCGACATCAGTCTCCGGACGAATATGCGCTTATTGTTGTCGGAAAGGTGGGCCTTAACTTTTTCAAAAGGCGCAACATGACAATCATTGACAGCATTACGGGTCTGCCGGATCAGCCGTCTTTTGCTGACATTAAAGCTATCGCCAGCAAAGCGGTTGGTTTGTATGCGAACGAAACGTTTGATGAACTATATATGTATTACAACCACTTCGTCAGTGCGATTCAGTCAGAACTTACGGAACGGAAAGTTCTTCCACTAACTGGTTTTGAAGGAACAGTCAGCTCAAATGCTGCTTACGAATACGAGCCTTCCGAAGAAGAAATTTTGGAAGTTCTCCTTCCACAATACGCGGAAAGCCTGATTTACGGAGCGCTTCTGGATGCAAAGGCAGCAGAACATGCTTCTCGTATGACAGCAATGAGAAATGCGACTGACAATGCAGACGATTTGATCGGCCAGTTTACACTCACTTATAACCGTGAGCGTCAGGCGGCCATTACTCAGGAAATTACCGAGATTGTCGGCGGGGTTGCGGCACTCGAGTAGATTTTTATACATGCCTTAATCAGGCATACGGCACACAGATGTGCCAGAAGTTAGGAGGGGAAACGATGAATAAAGGGTATATCACCCAGATTCTTGGACCTGTTGTCGACGTTAAATTCGATGACAGTCTTCCGGAACTTTTAAATGCATTAACAGTTGACGCAGAAGGCGTTAACTTAACACTAGAAGTAGCCCTTCACCTTGGTGACAATACTGTTCGTACCATCGCGATGGATTCTACAGATGGTCTTGTTCGTGGTATGGCTATCAATGATACTGGTAAACCAATCTCCGTTCCTGTAGGAAGTGCTACACTTGGACGCGTATTTAACGTAACAGGTGACCACATTGACCTTGGAGAAGCAGTTCCAGCAGATGTTCGCCGTGATCCGATTCACCGCGGAGCGCCATCTTTCGAAAACCTTACAACAAAAACGGAAATTCTTGAAACAGGAATTAAAGTCGTCGACCTTATCGCTCCATACGTTAAGGGTGGTAAGATCGGTCTGTTCGGTGGTGCCGGCGTAGGTAAAACCGTACTTATTCAGGAATTGATCAACAACATCGCGCAAGAACACGGCGGTATTTCCGTATTCGCAGGTGTAGGTGAGCGAACTCGTGAAGGGAACGACCTTTACCACGAGATGAGTGACTCTGGCGTTATCAGCAAAACAGCAATGGTATTTGGACAGATGAACGAGCCCCCTGGAGCGCGTGCACGTATTGCTCTTTCAGGCCTTACAATGGCGGAGTTCTTCCGTGATGAAGAAGGACAGGACGTATTGTTCTTCGTGGATAATATCTTCCGCTTCACACAAGCTGGTTCTGAAGTATCAGCCCTTCTTGGCCGTATGCCTTCAGCGGTAGGTTACCAGCCGACCCTTGCAACAGAGATGGGTCAATTGCAAGAGCGTATCACATCAACCAAAAAAGGTTCTGTAACTTCTATCCAGGCGATTTATGTACCAGCCGATGACTATACTGACCCGGCTCCGGCAACAGCGTTCGCCCACTTGGATGCAACAACAAACCTTGAACGTAAACTGACAGCTATGGGTATTTACCCAGCGGTGGATCCATTGGCTTCCACATCACGCGCTCTTTCTCCTGAGATTGTCGGTGAGGAGCACTATTCCATTGCCCGTCAAGTGCAGCAAACGTTGCAGCGCTATAAAGAACTTCAAGATATTATCGCCATTCTCGGTATGGACGAGCTTTCTGAAGAAGATAAATTGGTTGTACAGCGTGCGCGCCGCATCCAGTTCTTCTTGTCTCAAAACTTCCACGTTGCGGAACAGTTTACTGGTCAAAAAGGTTCATACGTTCCTGTTAAGGAAACCATTCGAGGATTTAAAGAAATCCTGGATGGGAAGCACGATGACCTTCCAGAGGATGCATTCCGTCTTGTAGGTTCTATTGATGAAGTTGTTGAAAAAGCTAAAACGATGGCCTAAACCTATAAGGGGGTAAGACGAAATGAGAACGTTAGACGTAAGTGTAGTCACCCCTGATGGTCCTGTGTTTGAAGGAACGGCAGAAATGGTCAGTTCAAAAGCAAAAAGCGGTGAACTGGGTGTCCTGCCAGGACATATTCCGTTGGTTGCTCCTTTAACCATCAGTGCAGTACGTGTAAAACAAGATGGAAAAACACAATATGTGGCCGTTAGCGGTGGATTTATCGAAGTTCGGCCTGAAAAAGTAACAATCCTTGCTCAAGCTGCTGAACTGGCAGAAGAGATTGAGGTCAAACGTGCGGAAGAAGCCAAAGAGCGTGCTGAGCGCCGTTTGGCTGAGACCAATCAAAATGATTTGGACCAGGCGAGAGCAGAATATGCTCTTCGCCGCGCCATCAACCGTCTTGATGTGGCCAACCACAGATAAATAAACAGTCAAATGGGGCTGTCTGAAAGTCAAAAGACCTTCAGGCAGTCCCATTTTGCGTAAAAAGCATCCCTGAAAAGTTGATTGTAGTGGAAAGCGAGCGGACTGAAACGAAAATCAACAGCTTCCAGACTTCTTGGACAGTCCTATTTTTCGTTTCTACATAAAAAAGGATATAATAAGGAAAACTCGGCTTGGGAGGTATACCTATGACATTTCAAAACCAAACCGTATTGCCGGCCGTCCGAAAATGGAAGGACCTTGAGAGGCTGCTGGACAGCTCTTATACCTACATCGTCATTCTGGACAGCCACATCGCACAGCTGAAGGATATGGTAAGACTTGCTGGACGGGCGAACAAGAAACTTTTCGTTCATGCCGACCTGATCAGCGGCCTGAAGGCGGATGAATATGCGGCAGAGTTTATCTGTCAGGAAATTAAACCGGCAGGAATCATCTCCACAAGAAGCAACGTGATTGCCACTGCCAAGAAAAAAGGTGTAATCGCCATTCAACGTTTGTTTCTTCTCGATTCTATTGCACTCGAAACCAGTTATAAAATAATCACAAAGACCCAGCCGGACTATGTGGAAGTGCTTCCTGGCCTGATGCCCAATATCATTCAGGAGGTTCACGAAAAAACGGGAATTTCCGTGTTTGCCGGCGGCCTCATCCGCACGAAAGAGGAAATCGAATTGGCAATTACAGCAGGAGCAGTAGCGGTAACCACATCGGATAAAGAGCTATGGTGAGGGACGTCTCACAGTATTCCCTCCCCCCCTCATTGACAGCGTTTGCAAACTATGTTTAAATAATAGACAAGTTAATATTTTGACGGAGAATCGGAGATCAGCGGAAGCCCTTACATGTCATGTTTGGGATTTTTTTGCTGGTCTTTTTTCTTTGAACAAAATATTTCGTTGCTTAATTTGAGAGGAGTGCTGCAGGATGTCACCGATACTCGGAGAAATCGTGGGAACAATGATTTTGATAATATTTGGTGGTGGGGTAGTCGCCAATGTTAGCCTGAAGAAATCCAAGGCAGAAGGCGGAGGATGGATAGTTGTCGCTCTTGGATGGGGGCTTGCCGTAGCCATGGGAGTCTATGCTGTCGGAAGTGTAAGCGGTGCCCATTTGAACCCGGCCGTCACTTTAGGTATGGCAGCCATCGGAGAGTTCAGCTGGTCACAGGTTCCCGGCTATATTCTGGCCCAGATGCTGGGCGGATTCCTTGGAGGGGTTATCGTTTATTTTCAATTCCTTCCACATTGGGAGAAAACAGAAGATAAAGCAGTTAAATTGGGAGTTTTCTCGACAGACCCTGCAATTCCACATACATTATCGAACCTTTTGAGTGAGTTCATTGGAACAGCTGTTTTGCTGGTAGGACTTTTGGCGATCGGCGCGAATAAATTTACAGAAGGGCTTAACCCGTTAATTGTCGGCTTTCTTATTGTAGCCATTGGATTATCCCTTGGCGGAACAACCGGTTATGCCATCAACCCGGCACGTGACCTTGGTCCGAGACTGGCCCATTTCTTCCTGCCGATCAGCGGAAAAGGAGGCTCCAACTGGAAATACGCATGGATTCCTGTTGTCGGGCCGATTCTTGGAGGTGTTTTTGGGGCTTTACTGTATGAAGTATTATTCGAGGGCAAAGTAACCGCTTTCTTCTGGAGCTGGACAGTATTGTCTGCTGTTGTCCTTGCCGCCGCCCATTTTGCAGGAAAACGAGGCACCCACAGCCTCAGACACGGCGAACGGATCAAGAACTAATCGTCTTTTACAAATGGAAGCAATCAGATATACATCTTAAAAAAACCAGTTATGTTGCAAAGGAGAGGAAAAGAAAATGGAAAAGAAATATATTTTATCTCTCGATCAGGGGACAACAAGCTCAAGAGCCATTCTTTTTAATAAAGAAGGCGAATGTGTCAATGTGGCACAAAAGGAGTTCACACAGCATTTTCCTAAACCGGGCTGGGTAGAACACAACGCACAGGAAATATGGGGCAGCATTTTGGCTGTAGTCGCTCAAGTACTGGAGGGTACAAATACATCACCTAAGGAGATTGCGGCAATTGGCATCACCAATCAGCGGGAAACAGCTGTTGTTTGGGATAAAAACACAGGTAAACCGATCTATAATGCGATTGTTTGGCAGTCCAGACAGACCGCAGATATTTGCGAAGAGTTAAAAGAACAGGGACATAACGATTTATTCAGAGAAAAAACAGGATTGCTCATTGACGCTTATTTTTCCGGAACAAAAGTGAAATGGATCCTGGACAATGTCGAAGGTGCCCGTGAAAAGGCAGAAAACGGAGACCTGCTGTTCGGAACGATTGATACCTGGCTTCTTTGGAAAATGACTGGCGGGAAAGCTCATGTTACGGATTACTCTAATGCATCACGTACGTTGATGTATAACATTTATGATCTGAAATGGGACGAAGAATTGCTAGACATCCTGGGTGTACCGGCCTCTATGCTGCCAGAAGTGAAATCCTCATCGGAAGTATACGGATACACCATCGATTATCATTTTTTCGGTGAAAGTATTCCGATTGCCGGCATTGCAGGAGACCAGCAGGCTGCCCTGTTTGGACAGGCTTGTTTTGAAACGGGTATGGCGAAAAACACCTATGGTACTGGATGCTTTATGCTTATGAATACAGGTGAAAAAGCCGTGCGTTCGGAGCATGGGCTGTTAACGACACTTGCCTGGGGCATTGACGGAAAAGTAGAGTACGCATTGGAGGGAAGTATTTTTGTAGCTGGCTCCGCAGTTCAGTGGCTTCGTGATGGCTTGCAGCTGATCCGCACCTCTCCTGAAAGTGAGGATTTGGCGACCCGTGTTACTTCTTCCGATGGTGTTTACGTAGTCCCTGCCTTTGTAGGATTGGGAACTCCTTATTGGGACAGCAAAACACGCGGTGCAGTGTTCGGTTTAACACGAGGTACACAAAAAGAACATTTCGTTCGTGCGACACTGGAATCCCTTGCTTATCAAACACGTGATGTGCTGACAGCCATGGAAGCCGACTCCAATATTGAATTGAAAAAGCTTCGTGTGGACGGAGGGGCGGTTATGAATAACTTCCTTATGCAGTTCCAGTCCGATATCCTTGGTGTTCCTGTAGAACGTCCTGAAATTAATGAAACCACAGCGCTTGGAGCCGCGTATCTTGCGGGACTCGCAACGGGTTTCTGGAAGGGCCGCGAAGAAATTGCGAATAAGTGGAAAGTGGAAAGAGATTTTGATGTGGAAATGGAAGAGAAGGAACGAGAAGACCTTTATAAAGGCTGGAAAAAAGCAGTTGAAGCCGCGCGGGTTTTCCAATAAACCACAAGCACACCATTTGCACTTTCCGGCATAACTTGTTATGATATAACCATAAGTTAATAACGGTCGGAGCTATGGAGAGACCACAATACCTTGTACATGGATACAGGGGTATTGTGGTCTCTTTTTTATTCTCCGAGTAAAATTTGGTGCTTTAATTGTGGAAATTTAGGAAATGAATAAATTGATGGAATGATGAAGGAGTGGCGTTGATATGGATATTTCATTTTCAAGCAATAAAAGAAAGCAGTATATTGAGGACATGAAAGACTCGTCCCTGGATCTGTTGATCATCGGGGGCGGCGTAACAGGAGCGGGGATTCTTCTGGATGCCACTACACGCGGTATGAAAGCAGGCGTGTTGGAAATGCAGGATTTTGCCGGAGGTACGTCCAGCCGTTCCACCAAACTCGTACACGGCGGCCTTCGCTACTTGAAACAGTTCGAAGTGGGCCTTGTGGCAGAAGTGGGGAAAGAGCGTGCGATCGTTTATGAAAATGCACCACATGTAACCACACCAGAGTGGATGCTTCTTCCCTTCTATAAAGAAGGAACGTTTGGTAAATTTTCAACTTCCATTGGCTTGAAGGTTTATGACTTCCTGGCTGGAGTAAAGCGGAACGAGCGCCGTTCCATGCTGACCAAGGAAGAAACAATGAACAGGGAACCACTGCTCAAAAGTAAAGATCTGCTCGGCGGAGGTTACTATGTTGAGTATAAAACCGACGACGCACGTCTTACGCTTGAGATTATGAAAGAAGCAGCAGCCCGTGGGGGGAAAGCCGTAAACTACATTAAAGTAGTTGATTTCATCTATGATCAAAGCGGAAAACTGCTTGGCGTTAAAGCGGAAGATACGATTACTGGTGAAACGCATGAAATATATGCGAAGAAAATTGTAAACGCAGCAGGTCCTTGGGTGGATCAATTGCGTGATATTGATAAATCCAAAAAAGGTAAAAGAATCCACCATACAAAAGGAATTCATCTTGTGATCGACCAGGAGCGGTTCCCGTTGCACCAGGCTGTTTATTTTGATACACCGGACGGTCGAATGGTATTTGCGATTCCTCGTGATGGCAAAACGTATGTGGGTACAACTGATACAGATTACAAAGGAGATCTTAAAAATCCAAGAATTACGCATGATGATGTCAATTACGTTATTAATGCGATCAACTTTATGTTTCCGGAGGTGAAAATGACGGAAACAGACATCGAATCTTCCTGGTCGGGATTGCGCCCATTGATTCATGAAGAAGGAAAAGATCCTTCTGAGATTTCAAGGAAAGACGAAGTATTCTTTTCTCCTTCTGGATTGATCACAATTGCCGGCGGTAAATTAACCGGATACCGAAAAATGGCTGAAAAAGTAGCAGATATCGTAGCCGGACAGCTTGAAAAAGAAATTGGCATCAAATATGACACAAGCAATACCAAGCACCTGGTGCTTTCCGGCGGAAATGTCGGAGGAAGCAGCCATTATCCAGAGTTCATCAGGGAAAAGACAGCAGAAGGGCTTAACCTTGGTTTAAGCCAAGAAGATGCAGAGCAGCTGGCTAAAAAGTACGGTTCCAATGTTGACCGATTGTTTGAAATCATCCGTGACGGTAAAAAAGAAGCCGAGTTGAACGACTTGCCAGTCAATGTATATGCCACTTTGGTCTATGCAATGGATGAAGAGATGGCTACAACTCCTGCCGATTATTTTATCCGACGTACAAGCGCAATGTATTTCGATATCGCCTATGTTCGCCAATGGAAGGAAAAAGCGATTGCGTTTATGGCGAAGCATTTGAACTGGACGCCAGAGCAAACAAAAGAGCATACAGAAGAACTTGAACGCCAAATGAGCTACAGCACACAAGCTGTTTAATCATTGATTTTACCCCCGGAATTTCTTTTTGAATTCCGGGTTTTGTTATGTAACTTTTTCCATGAAATGGCGACTAATCGATTGTGCACAGATCTTCTGGGCGCCAATCAAATAGTCGGGGGTATGTAAGATGAAGAAATGGATGGCCGCTGCTGTTGTTGCAGCAAGTTTAGTAACGGGAATAACAGTTGGCGGGGTGCAGCCGGCAGAACACGTTTATGCAGCTGCAAAGGATGAGATTATTCCGCTGAATGTGAATCCGGTTCATATCTTTTTTAAGTTTGCCATTCCAAATGCCAAGGAAGCTCAAAAGCAGTTTGCCAAGGAAGCAAAAATGGATGTTGTGGGTTTCAAAAAGGATGTGAAGGAGTTCCAGCTTCAGCGTCTGACTGAAGTGGGGCGTGAAAAGGGGCAGATTGAGTTTTCCGCAACTTTCTTTGCAAAGCGTAACAAGTCCTATAAAGGAACGCTGTCAGAAGGTTATAATCATCTTTATTTTATGGTAAAGAAAACAGGAAACATGGAATATACCATTACGTCCTGGGGTAAAGAAAAGCAGATTAAAAATGATATGGTCGATAATTATTTCGGCGATCAGGCCGCGGCAGTAGCTGTAAAGAACATCGGAAAGCCATTTAAAATGGGGGGAACAACACCAAAAGGATTTGATGCGAGCGGGTTTGTCCTTTATTCGTATCAAACAGCCGCTCAATTAGCGCTTCCTCGTACGGTTGCTGATCAATACAAGGCGGGAACTTCCGTTAAGGCCGCCAAGCTGCATAAAGGTGACCTTGTTTTCTATGATTTAGTCGGAAAGAAAAAAGCAACCTTCGTAGCGATATATAACGGAAATCAGACCTTTATCGGCGCAACGACAAAGGGAGTAAGAGCAGTAAAAATGACCGATTCCTACTGGAAAACCAAATACATTGGAGCAAGGCGTGTGCTGGAATAGAAACTGCTCGTCAGGGGTGTCAGGGCTTTTACAAGAAGCTCCGGCACCCTATTTTAATATGGAGGATTGACTGAGATATGGTTGAGGATGCGAGGCTAAAAGGGTTTTTTTAATATAGCTCAGCAGATGTTCAGCGGCCGGCTCCCCTTTGTCAAATTCATCAGGAAGGGATGAACAGTTCTCCAGCCGTTCAAAGAACTCGTCTTTTTCCTCCTGTGTGGCCCCCCTTTTAAAATAGCCCCATAAATGCTGGGCCATATTGTTGAATCCCTTTTTGGTATACGGTAACTGTTCCAATTCTTTTAGCTCCTCCAAAATGGCTGCATAATCTTCTTCCTCTTTTGCTTCGCGGAATCTGTCTCTGATGCTGCTGTAATACCGATAGCTTTTGGCCATTACTTCGTATTTCTGTTGGGCCCACTGCTTTTCAGCTTTCTTTCTTGGAACCATGTTCTCCCTCCTTTTTTTCAATGTAGCATTGGGAATCCATCTCCTCAAGGCTGAACGTCATTCTACCTGCTGAACAAGCACATATACTCTATAGTGGGGCAGAACTCCTGCTACCTCCGTATTGTCGACACAAATATTGGAATTTGCTATAATGAAGACGATTACATAATGTTTGAAAAATTCAGATGATTAGGGGGTAAGAGATGGACGCTATCCACATTTACCAGAACAATTATCTTGTTGTTGCCGTCTTTCTTGTGCTGGGTATTCTTTTGCCGGTCGGAGCTTTAACTGCAGGCAGGCTGCTTCGGCCGTATAAGCCAACAAAGGAAAAGTACACGACCTATGAAAGCGGAATTGAACCTTTTCATCAAAGCTGGATTCAATTTAATGTACGCTATTATTTGTTTGCTCTCATGTTCGTCATTTTTGATGTGGAAACCGTATTTTTGTATCCTTGGGCAGTCGCTTATGATCATCTGGGTGCCTTTGCGCTGATCGAAATGGGTATTTTCATTGTGATGCTTGCGCTTGGTTTACTATACGCATGGAAGAAGAAGGTGCTGAAATGGATCTGAAGCTTTCCGATATTTCTCCTGAAGAAAAAGCAGAGCTTGAACGCAATGTATTTATGGCCACCCTCGAACAAATTAAGGCCTGGGCAAGGAGCAATTCTCTTTGGCCGCTGACATTCGGTCTGGCCTGTTGTGCGATAGAAATGATGGGAACCGGTTCCTCTCACTATGACCTTGACCGTTTTGGAAGCATATTCCGGACATCTCCGCGTCAGTCGGATGTGATGATTGTGTCAGGAACCGTAACAAAAAAAATGGCTCCGGTGCTGAAAAGGCTGTACGATCAAATGCCAGAGCCAAAATGGGTCATTGCCATGGGTTCTTGTGCAACCGCTGGTGGTCCTTATATTAAGTCCTATGCGGTTGTTAAGGGAGTGGACCAGATTGTGCCGGTTGACGTGTATATCCCTGGATGCCCGCCGAACCCTGCTGCTTTGATTTATGGCATCAATAAATTGCAGGAAAAGATCCGGTATGAAGCGAAGACAGGGAAGAAGGTGATGTAATGCCAAACGAACATGATGGAACACCGCCTGAATCCAATGAGTCGTTATCAAAGGAAGAGTTGAAAAAGCGTGCAGCCGCTGAAGCGAAGGCGAAAGCACTGGAGCTTGCCAAACAAAAAGCGCTGGAAAAGAAAGAAGAAAGTGAACCTGCAGAAAAGAGCAATGAACCAGATGATACTTTAGCGAAGGATAAAGCTCTCGCTGCAGCCAAAGCGAAGGCTGCCGCAGCGGCAAA
>NZ_FNHW01000004.1 GCF_900103485.1 Fictibacillus solisalsi | reverse complement strand
TTGTCTCGACGGATACACAACGTCAGCTTCCACTAGTAGAGGAAGAGACAGGGAACCAACGGACAGAAATATACATCAAGAGCCATTAGCTCAGTTGGTAGAGCATCTGACTTTTAATCAGAGGGTCGAAGGTTCGAGTCCTTCATGGCTCACCATTTTTCTTACAAGTGGCCCGTTGGTCAAGCGGTTAAGACACCGCCCTTTCACGGCGGTAACACGGGTTCGAATCCCGTACGGGTCACCAAGTATTTTTATGAAATAAAAATACAAGTTTTTTATTTCATAAAAAACCTGTAAGAAAAACTCTTTACTATAGATTGTTTCACTGGACTCGTGGTGTAGTGGTTAACATGCCTGCCTGTCACGCAGGAGATCGCCGGTTCGACCCCGGTCGGGTCCGCCATTTTTTTCTCATAGTAATACTAAATCTTGGCTGGATAGTTCAGTCACGAGCAATGCATCGTGAAAAGGCAGCGAGTTGTCTCGACGGATACACAACGTCAGCTTCCACTAGCAGAGGAAGAGACAGGAAACCGACGGACAGAAATACTAAATCTTGGCTCGATAGCTCAGTCGGTAGAGCAGAGGACTGAAAATCCTCGTGTCGGCGGTTCGATTCCGTCTCGAGCCACCATTTTACTTGCAAAACAATTTACTATTCCTAAAACGATCATGACACAAGAGGCATGCAGCTACCGTTCTGCATGCTTTTTTACTACATTTTTTTAAAAGTTACACGTGCAGAGGGCCCCGCCCATAGAATAGATTAAGAAAATTCGCACGGAGGGGTGACAGGCATGGGGACGGTATACATCGTGCTGTACGTGGTGAGCTGTTATTTTATCGGCAACATTATGACGGGGTATCTGGTGGCCAAATGGTTAAAAGGGATCGACCTTCGAAAGGAAGGCACCGGCAATATTGGCGCACGGAATGCAGGGCGCGTCATTGGGCCATGGGGTTTTATTTTGACGCTTGCCGGCGACCTGATCAAGGCGGCAGCCGCTGTGCAGCTCGCCAAATCATTCGGCTTCTCCCCTGCCCTTCAGCTGGCTTCCTTTTTTATGGTGATTGTGGGGCATTTGTGGCCGATCACCCTGAAGTTTCATGGCGGCAAAGGCGTCGCCTGCTTTATCGGCGGAATTCTTGTGTTTGACTGGCGGATTGCCGCGGCTGCAGCAGGTCTGTTTCTTGTTTTGTTTGCGGTACGCAGGAGCTTGACCGTAGCGGGGCTGGTGACCTTTTTGGCCGTGCCGGTTGCGCATTTTGCGTTCCATCAAGTGCTTACCCTGGCCCTGCTGCTGCTGATCATTTCGGTGCTGGTGGTTTATGTCCAAAAAGAGGATTTGGCCCTGCGAATGACAGGGAAACCTTAAAATGGTCCTCCTTAAAGAAAAGGAGGATTATTCCATTTTAACTAGAAGTCTGACGTTATGGAGAATTTAGATATTGTGGTAAAATGAAGGGTAGACATGCCAAAAATTATCCAATCCAATGATCTATATAGATACTAAAAATTAACGGTTTCCAAAAAGGAGCGACTACCGGATGGACAAAAAGATTCTTGTAGTAGATGACGAGAGGCCGATTGCAGATATTCTGCAGTTCAATCTGGAGAAAGAAGGTTTCCAGGTCACCTGTGCGTATGATGGTGTATCGGCGATCGAAAAGATAGAGAGTGAGAAGCCGGACATGATTCTTCTGGATATCATGCTTCCGATGAAGGACGGAATGGAAGTCTGCCGTGAGGTCCGGAAAAAGTACGATACGCCGATTATCATGCTGACGGCGAAAGACTCGGAGATTGATAAGGTCCTTGGACTTGAGCTTGGGGCTGATGATTATGTAACCAAGCCGTTCAGCACGCGCGAGCTGATTGCCCGTGTAAAGGCGAACCTGCGCCGCCATCAGCAGGAGACAGAGCGTGAAGTGGATGAGAACAACGAGATTATCATTGGTTCGCTCACCATTCATCCGGATGCGTACCTTGTGACCAAGCGCGGGGAATCCATTGAGCTTACACACCGGGAGTTTGAGCTTCTGTATTATTTGGCCAAGCACATTGGACAAGTCATGACACGGGAGCATTTGCTTCAAACCGTATGGGGGTACGACTATTTTGGCGATGTCCGGACTGTGGATGTGACCGTCCGCCGTCTCCGCGAAAAAGTGGAAGACAACCCAAGCCATCCTCTTTGGATTATAACGAGACGCGGCGTGGGCTATTACTTACGAAATCCTGATCAGGAGTAGACAAATGGATAAGGTAGGCTTTTTCAGATCAATACACGTTAAATTTGTATTGATCTATGTTTTGCTCATTTTGATCGCCATGCAGGTCATCAGCGTTTACTTCATCAACAACCTTGAAAACAACTTAAAGGAAAATTATATCAGTGCATTAAAAAACAATCTGGATTTCTTTGAGTTTAACGCAGAGCAGAAGATTCTTGATGCTCAGCAGATGAAGGAAACGACAGAAGATGGCAACAGCAATTTGACAACGGATATCGCCCAGCTGATCAATGAAACCAAGGATGAAAACATCAAGTCCGTTCTTGTGTTGAACAAAGACGGTGTAGTCATTGGCAGCGACAGCAAGAATTTGATCGGCCAGGTCAGCACGAACAGCAAGATCAAGCTGGCTCTAAACGGAACCCAGGATCAATCCGAGATGTATGACCGCGCAACGAATCAGCGTGTCATTGTCTGGGCCAAGCCTATTATTGTCGGCAAGGATCAGCAAGTGGACAAGAATAAACAGGTTCTTGGCGCGATTTATGTCAAATCATCGATTGAGAGCGTGTATAAGCAAATCAGTGATATTAATAAAATTTTGACAACCGGTACCGTTATTGCCCTGGTAATAACCGCGATACTCGGTATTTTTCTTGCGCGGACAATCACACGCCCGATGGCCGACATGCGTAAGCAGGCCCTTGTAATGGCAAGAGGTGACTTTTCGCGTAAGGTACAGGTGTATGGCGATGATGAAATCGGTCAGCTTTCCATGACGTTCAATGACCTGACCCGAAAGCTGCAGGAAGCGACAGCCATTACTGAGAGCGAAAGGCGAAAGCTTCGTTCGGTCTTGACGTATATGACCGATGGCGTAATCGCCACTGACCGGGATGGGTGCATTATCCTTATGAACGACCGGGCTGAGGAGATGCTGAACATCTCACGCCAGCACGCACTCGGCAATTCCCTGCTGGAGCTGCTCCGGCTGAACGACCAGTATACATGGGACGAGCTGTACAATGAGTATGAGAGCATGCTTCTTGATTTCAGCACGGATAAGGTTCATTACGTACTGCGTGCGAATTTCTCTGTGATCCAGAAGGAAGGCGGACCGGTTAACGGTCTGATCGCCGTTCTGCATGACGTAACCGAGCAGGAGCAGATTGAAAATGAGCGCAGAGAGTTTGTTTTCAATGTATCTCATGAGCTTCGTACCCCATTGACCACCATGAGGAGTTATCTCGAAGCACTGGCTGAAGGGGCATGGCAGGATGAGAACATCGCTCCCCGCTTTTTGGAGGTAACGCAAAATGAAACCGAACGGATGATCCGCCTGGTGACCGACCTTTTGCAGCTATCCAAAATGGACAGCAAGGATTACAAGTTTAATTTTGTTCAAACCGACCTTGTCCAGTTTTTGCAGGACATTATCGACCGGTTTGAAATGCTGCAGCACGAGCACCTTCATTTTATAAGGAACCTGCCGGAGCGTAAAATTATGGTGCAGATCGACACCGACAAGATGACACAAGTGGTTGATAACGTCATCTCAAATGCAATTAAATACTCGCCTGAAGGAGGCTCCATTTCGGTATCTGCTTCCCTTCACGGCAGAAAAATAAAAGTAAGCATTGCGGACCAGGGGGTCGGCATTCCGAAAAACAACGTGTCTAAAATCTTTGACCGATTTTTCCGGGTGGACCGCGCCCGATCCAGAGATTTAGGGGGTACAGGCCTCGGCCTCGCGATTACCAAGGAAATTGTGCTCGCCCACGGCGGGGACATCTGGGCTGAGAGTGAATGGGGCCAGGGAACGACAATCCATTTTACCCTTCCTTTAAAAAAGGTAAAGGGGGAGTAACATATGCCGTGGAGAAAAATCTTCAATGCTATTAAATTTACCGTAAAGTCGGTTTACAAGAATTTTGAGGTAATCAAGTCGGTCGTGCTTGTTTTTCTGATTGCGCTGAGCCTTGTTCTCACTTGGAGCCTTTGGACGCTGAAACCCAATTATGCAGCCATTGAGGACACCCGGACGGTGAAAAAAGAAGAAGTGACGGATACGAAAAAAGTGACGGATGTGATCCGTCCGAGCCAGGTCATTTTTTATGACAAAAATTCGTACCGTGGAATGCCGGCTAATGACAAATTCATCTCTCGCATCAACCAAATGCTTGATAACACGAAGTTCTTTGATACGAAAACCCGCCCGTTTAACGGCGTGGATGAGGAATTGAGGCAGAAGGAATACATCGAAGTCGTCTATCCGACAGATATGACATCGGATATTTACAGCCAGATTTTCAATATGGCTTCATCCGGCGGTTCCTTTGCCATTCCTTCCGCGGACCGGGTGATCTTTTACAAGAAAGATACCAATGAGGTGGAAGCCCATATCATCTCCTATTCTCAAAGAAAGATGATTACGGCGAGCACCACCTTCCCGTTTGATTCGCTAAAAAATATCATCAACGATGCGAAAACGGGTGTATTGGAATACGAACCGTTTAATGTGGAAAGCGGTACGAATGAAGGAACACAAGTGTCGCGCCGTTTCTATTTTCCTAAGCAAAGCTTCACGCTGAATTCCTACAGCTACCTGGCCCGTACAGTGAATGAAGATACCATCGACCGGTACAAAAATGCGCTGTTCCCGGATCCAAGCACGGTAAAAAGCGGAAATACCGGAGACTATTATACCGATGAAAACTCGGCACTTGATATTAACCGCACGGCAAACCGCATTAAGTATACGAACTTTGCCCAGGAGCCGGATGAGGATATTACCCAGCAAACAAGAAGCCCGCTGTTTAACAGTGTGGACTTCATCAACAACCATGCGGGCTGGGGAAATCCTTACTACTTCTATAACTTGGACCCTTCGAGCGGATCTGTTGCCTTTCTTCCTTTTGTGAGGGGAATCCCGATCATTGGAGGCAATATGGAGATGCGGCTGGACTGGACAAACAATGAACTGAATGATTATCAGCGGTCCATGGTCGAGCTTGTGATCGATGAGAATTCATTTAAGCCGAGAGAGGTCCGGCTTCAGGGGGCCGAACAGATCAAAGCGGCACTGAAGGAATATGACATGTCCCTTGTGAACAAACTGGCCGTCGGATATGATATGAGCCATGAGAAGGGACAGGACAATGTATATCTGCTTAAGCCTGCGTGGTTTGTGAACTATGGCCCCAATCATGACTGGCAGCCATTGTTTCATGACAGCAACAAGCCTGGGGGAGAGAGCTGATGGATTGGAAAAAAACAAAAACCATTTTTATCTTAACGTTCTTGATTTTGAACATCTTCCTCGGCTATCAGCTGTCCCAGAAACTGGCGAAAAGCAAACTGGATACCATCTTTAATCCGACACTTGAAAAGCAGCTCGAAGACAACAACATCAAATACAAAGACAGTCTTCCAAAAAGCTATGATGGGAAGCAGACGCTTATCAGCGGACAGCGGGCACCATTCTCGGAAAACGAGATTAAGTCCAAGACAAGCAAGCTGAACAAGAACAGCACGGACACCACGCTTATTTTTGATCTGAAGAAGCCGCTGGAGCTGGATAAGGACGACCTGACCCGCGATGCGAGCCAATTTTTGAAAGATAACGTGTACCGTGGCAACGAATACCAGTTTTATAAGAAAGATACAAAGAATCGTAAAATCTGGTTCACGCAGGTGTACCAGGGAAAACCGATATTCTTTAATACCGCAGACGATTCGAGCCGTCCGAGCGGGATGGTCATGTTTGAATGGAATGACAAAGGCTACCTGACCCGGTACACCCAAACGTTTATTTCTGTCTACCGGCAGGGTACAAAGCAAGAAATCATACCGCCAATGAAAGCCATCGAGAAACTCTACAGAAACAACTATTTATCGATCGGTGATAAAATTCAAAAGATTGTCCTTGGTTACTATAGTCTGGCAAACGTGGAAAATGTGCAGGTGTATGCACCGACCTGGTCCATTGAAACCCAAAACGACCATTTCTTCGTCAATGCCACAGACAGTTCGGTGCAGGAAGTGGACAAAGGACAATAGAAAGGACTATACCCATGAGTTTGCAATTTAGCGTGCTGGCAAGCGGCAGTACAGGAAATGCGATATATGTGGAAACGGGGAAATCACGTCTCCTTGTGGATGCCGGCTTGAGCGCAAAGCAGATGAAACTCTTATTTGAAAAGGCGGGCTGCTGTGAGCTGGATCAGCTTGACGGGATTCTCGTCACCCATGAGCACAGCGACCACATAAAAGGGCTTGGCGTTCTGGCAAGAAAGTATAAACTGCCGGTTTATGCCAACGCCAAAACGTGGAAAGCGATGAACGGATTGATCGGTGAAGTAGATTCAGAGCAAAAATTTGAGTTTGAAATGGAAAGTGTGAAGACGTTCGGTGATCTGGAGGTAGAATCCTTTGGTGTGTCCCATGACGCGGCAGAGCCCATGTTCTACGTGTTCCATCATGAGGGGAAGAAGCTGACGCTCATGACGGACACCGGCTATGTCAGTGACCGAATGAAGGGGATCACAAAGCACAGTGACGCCTTTGTTATGGAGTCGAACCATGACATTAACATGCTGATGATGGGCCGTTACCCATGGAACATTAAGAGAAGGATTTTGGGCGATCACGGGCACATCTCCAACGAAGATTGCGGCTATGCGCTTAACGATTTGATCGGCGACCAGACAAAGCGCATCTATCTGGCTCACCTAAGCAAAGACAACAACATGAAAGACATTGCCCACCTGGCTGTAAAGCAAACCCTTGAAGGCAAAGGATTTGTGATTGGTGAAGATCTTCAGCTTCATCATACGGATGCCACAGTGCCGACTGAACTTGTATTGGTTTAGTCGGTTTTTTTTCTGTTTAAGCTCAAGAATTTAGGGCAATAACATAAGTGTGGAAAAGTGTGAAAAATTACCCATAATTTTTAAGCCGTGGTGCTAATTTTTTATAATTAAATTACATTACAGCACTTATTATACTCGTGAAAGGAACGGTGAAGCAGGAAATGGGCTATTACGATGATGATTATGAATCCGGTCCCAAAAGGCAAAAAGGAAACCGCGGCGGTTTTTTGCTGGCGGCCCTTGTGGGTGCTATCCTTGGCGGTCTGCTAATCTTATTTTCGGTTCCAGCTCTCGGTGGCATGGGGCTGCTGCCTGAGAATTACTCCAGTTCCAACAATAATGGAGGAGTAGAAGAAAGCGGCATAACGAAAAACGTGAAGGTCAATGTCACCGATAATGTGACAGATGCTGTCGCAAAAACAAGAGATGCCGTGGTGGAAGTCCTGAACATCCAGCAGGGCCAATTCTGGAACCAGGGCGGAAAGCAGCAGGCTGCCGGTTCAGGCTCAGGCGTTATTTATAAAAAAGAAGGCGGAAAAGCGTACATCGTAACGAATAATCACGTGGTAAAAGATGCCTCCCGTCTCGAAGTGACCTTGAGCAACGGATCGAAGCTGAAAGGGACACTTCGTGGAACCGATCCGCTGATGGACCTTGCGGTGGTGGAAGTGGACGGAAGCAAAGTGAAGGATGTCGCACAATTCGGTTCCTCAAGCTCATTGAAGCCGGGTGAACCGGCGATTGCAATCGGGAACCCGCTCGGTACGTTCCCAGGTTCTGTTACACAGGGTGTTGTCTCCAGTGCCGACCGTACGATGCCGGTTGATATTGATGAAGACGGCAACCCGGACTGGCAGGCGGAAGTCATCCAGACCGATGCAGCAATCAACCCTGGTAACAGCGGTGGTGCCCTCATCAATGTTGCAGGACAGGTTATCGGCATCAACTCCAGTAAGATCGCCCAGGAGGAAGTAGAAGGAATCGGGTTTGCAATCCCTGCCGATACCGCCAAGCCGATCATCAGTGACCTTGAGAAATATGGTGAAGTGAAGCGTCCGTTCCTTGGTGTAGGACCGATCCCGCTGTCACAGGTCAGCAGCTATCACCGTCAAACCACATTGAAGCTGCCATCCAGCGTGAATTCAGGAGTCGTGGTCATGGATGTTGAACCATTGTCACCAGCTGACCGCGCAGGCATTAAAGAAATGGATGTGATCACAGAGTTTGACGGCAAGAAAATCGGATCTCCGCTGGAGCTTCGTAAAGCCCTCTACAAGAAAAAGGTCGGAGACAAACTCGATATCACTTATTACAGCAAAGGCAAAAAGAAAAACGTCACCGTGAAACTGGCGATGCAAAAATCATCATAAGAAAGGGGCTGTCCAAGAAGTCTGGAAGTGGTTGATTTTCGTTCCAGGCCGCTCGCTTTTACCGGCGCGAGCGCCTACTTTCGCGGGGCGTGCGGTGAGCCTTACCGGCATGAACGCCTACCTTTTGGCGCAAGCGCCTGCGGGAGTCTCACCTGTCACGCACCTTCCACTACAATCAACTTTACATGGAGGCCTTTTTCTCGCAAAAGGGCTGTGTGAAGGTCAATTTTTGACTTTCACGCAGCCCCTTTTTTTGTCTATAAAATCAACAGAATAGCAAATGGTAGCTTTGTGTTAAAATATCAGGAGAGTATCTTGTGGATAAGGAGAAATGATTTTGAAGAAATATTGCTGTGATGAACATGTGGATATCGGAATCGACGAATTGATCGATGAATTGGAAATTTACCCGAACCTGGAATTATTAACAGAAGGAGAAAAGTTATCAACAACCTGTACATATTGCGAAAAAAAGGCCATATATAAAGTATCGAACGAGTGATCCTATACTAAATGTGGATAGATTTTGTGCATATGTGGATAACTTTTGTGGATAAGTTGTTTATAAAAGGAGTTTTCCCCTGTGAATATCTTAGTTGTAACGGTTGGCAAACTGAAAGAAAAGTATTTAAAAATGGGAATTGACGAGTATGTGAAACGGCTTGGACCCTACGCAAAAATCGACATTGTCGAAGTAGCGGATGAAAAAGCACCCGAAAACCTGAGCGACCAGGAAATGCAGCTCGTCAAAAAAGCAGAAGGTGACCGCATCCTGGCCAAAATTCCGCAGGACGCCCATGTCATCGCCATGGCGATTGAAGGAAAGCTGATTTCCTCAGAAGATTTGGCGAAAAACCTCGATCAGCTGGCCACCTACGGAAAAAGCAAAGTGGCCTTCGTCATTGGCGGCTCACTGGGACTCAGTGATGAAGTGATGAAACGGGCGAATGAGAAGATCTCGTTCGGAAGGATCACCTATCCACATCAGCTCATGAAGCTAGTGCTGGTAGAGCAGATATATCGGGCGTTTCGGATTAACCGGGGGGAGCCTTATCATAAGTAGCAGTCCTGACTGGCCTTTTCCTTTTCTCTTACTTCGCACCCCATAGATTAATAACACCTTTAAAATTCAAAGAAAAACAGCACCTTGATTGTCACTCAATCGGGTGCTGTTATCTTTTTTTGACTCTTTTCGCCAGCTGGGTAATAGTTTTAATGTCCTGGTCGGTTAAGAGGGATAGGAAATGTTTTTGTATGGCCTTTGAAACGATGGGACGTTTTCAATAAGAAAAGATGAAACCTTTTTGAGTCTTATCCGTTTATGCAGTAAAGAACAAAGAAATAAAGAGCCAAAATCGTAATAGATGGGGAGAAAAAAAGTGGGGTCTATCATTTTACAAGCAGGACAATACATTTACGATATTTATTACTGGTTGATGATCATATTCATTATCGGTTCCTGGTTCCCTCAATTTCATGCAACCACGATGGGAATGTGGATTGGTAAACTAGTGGAACCTTACTTTGGGTTATTTCGGCGCTTTATTCCGCCGCTTGGTGTCATTGATATATCGGTGCTCATCGCCTTAATTGCTTATCGATTCTTAGGGGGTTTTGCTTTGGCTGGCCTGGGCCAGGTTGTAGGCATGTTTTCATAAATGCATGAAAAAAAGAGCTGTTCTGCAGCTCTTTTTCTTTAGTTTTTTAGGCAGCCTTCTTATGCACCTTCTGCTCGAGGCGAAAACTTTGGAACCTGCTAAAATAGCAACCAAGACCACGCGTCCATTTAAACACTTCTCAGTGAGTATGCTCCAAAGACTGAATTTGATAGCAAGCCTTATTTGCTCAGCCTTCTCAGAATTACCGTTAATACTAATATTTCCCCCAATCCTCCGCTGCCACCTCTACCTTAGGCGATAATTCCTCATAAGGAACAGAATTTTTCAAACGCTCTTTGAAAGACTGATTCAACTCTGAGTCAGTACAAAAGAAAAGCACCTTTTGTATTGGAAGATAACTCCAAAAAGATGTAAATTAATAAGCATTATCTGATGAGCCATAAATACATTTTCCAAAAGACCAAAAATATAGATTCTGCAAGTGGAGCACAAATTGTTCCTCAAATTTTTATTTTCCCAACAGTTCACACTCAGTTCACATTCATCCTTTATCATTACCTTCATAAATCAGTTACAGAGTAGAAGGAGGATTCACATTGAATCAATTTACCGATAAAAGAATAGATCATAAAGACTTGGCTGTGGAAGCGCATGGTTTGGTTAAGGTGTTTGGAGATAACCGTGCGGTGGATGGTGTGGATTTAAATGTTCGTGCGGGCAGCATCTATGGCGTGCTTGGCCCCAATGGAGCGGGGAAAACGACGACAATCCGGATGCTCGCAACCCTGCTTAAGGCGGATGCAGGCTCAGCAAAAATTTTCGGCTATGATGTGGCAAAAGATCCGCAGATTGTTCGCCAGTTGATCGGGGTGACGGGTCAGTATGCGTCCGTTGATGAGTCACTCAGTGCGACAGAGAACCTGGTCATCTTTTCCCGTTTGCTGGGGCTGAGCCGGGCAGAATCCAAGCGCAAAGCGAAGGAATTATTGGAGGAGTTTGGTCTAACAGAAGCGGCAAAACGTCCGCTTAAACATTTTTCAGGTGGTATGCGCCGCAGACTGGATTTGGCTGCAAGTCTTATTGCCCAGCCGCCACTCATTTTTTTGGATGAACCTACGACAGGACTTGATCCGCGGACGCGTAACCAGATGTGGGATACGATCCGCCGGTTAGTAAAGGAAGGTTCAACAGTCCTTTTGACGACGCAGTATCTTCAGGAAGCGGATGAACTGGCCGACCGAATCGCAGTGATTGATCATGGCCGGGTTGTGGCAGAAGGTACAGTGAATGACCTGAAAGAATCAGTCGGCACCTCCTCCCTGCATTTAAGCATTCAAAACGAACAATCGTTGTCCAACGCCCGATTGATTGTGGAACGTGTGCTTAACGTCCAGTCTGCGGTAACAGCGGAAGGCGGAAAGATCACCGCACCGATGGCTGATGCGGACCGGGTGACGGATTTGTTGATCACTCTGAGAGAGGCCGGTATTAAACTGGAGGAACTAAGTGTGCAAAAGCCAACGCTGGATGAAGTATTCCTGTCGATCACGGGTCAAAATGCGGCATCCCATACACCGGTGAAAAAGGAGGAGTTGGCATGAGCAGCACAACGATAAAAGCACCTCATGAACGAAAGCTTCGCAGGAAAACCAGCTTTCGGGAATCCGTGAGAAATTCGTTAACCATGGCTTACAGAGGCCTGCTTAAGATTAAACGTACACCCGAACAGCTATTTGATGTCACGCTTCAGCCGATTATCTTTACGCTCATGTTTACGTATATTTTTGGCGGAGCGATCTCGGGGAATGTACAAAACTATTTACCTGTTATCATTCCGGGGATCCTCGTCCAAACGGTGATCACCACCTCTATCGTGACAGGCGTACAGCTGCGGGAGGACATGGATAAAGGCGTATTCGACCGGTTTAAGTCGCTGCCGATCGCCCGTATCGCCCCGTTAGCGGGAGCATTGCTGGCGGATACCATACGCTATACGATCGCAACGGTACTCACGTTTTCCATGGGCTATGTGATGGGACTCCGTCCTGAGGGTGGATTAGGCGCAGTCGTTGTTGCCGGGCTTCTCGTCATCGTTTGTTCCTGGGCCATGAGCTGGATCTTTGCTTTCTTTGGAGTGATTTCACGTACCGCTTCAAGCGTACAAGGGATTTCGATGCTTGTTCTGTTTCCGCTCACGTTTCTCTCGAACGCCTTTGTGCCGGCAGAAACCATGCCTAAGCTGCTTCAATGGTTTGTGAAAATTAATCCCATCTCGCACCTGGTGACCGCTGTACGAGAGTTAACCAACTCCGGAACAGTGGGATGGGACTTCACGATCTCCCTTATTGGAGCGGCCGTCATCGTAGCGATTTTTGCTCCGATCACCGTTCGTGCCTACATGCGGCGTGCATAGTGCATAAAGAATGGAAATGCTAAAATAAAGATCAGCGAATAGGTGAGAACTACCCTTTGAAATGGCGGTTCTCACTATTTTGTTATAAAAGGAATGAAAACCATGGCAAAAATATTAATTGTAGATGATGACCCGCATATCCGGGAATTAATCCATGTCATTCTCGCAAAAGAAGGCTTATCCACGGTAGAGGCAAATGATGGGGAAGCCGCTCTTTCCTTGCTTGAGAAACATAAAATAGATCTGATCATTCTTGATATCATGATGCCGAATATGGATGGTTATGCATTTTGTCAGGAAGTACGCACCTATTATTCGGATAAGCTTCCGATTTTAATGGTAACGGCCAAAGGAGAAACCGCTCAAAAAGTTAAAGGATTTGACCTTGGTGCAGATGATTACCTGGTGAAGCCTTTTGCCGGAGCGGAACTGGCCGCACGGGTGAGAGTCCTGCTGAAACGGTATCAGATTAATCTTTCCAACCGGATTGAAATTGGCGATGCGCTGATCAATCGCGACACGAATAAAGTCCTACTGGGCAAAGAGTCCATTGATTTGCCGCTAAAGGAGTTTGAGCTTTTATTTATGCTCGCCTCTCATCCGCAAAAAATCTTTTCCAGAGAACAATTAATTGAAGACATCTGGGGCTTTGACTACGCCGGTGATGAACGCACAGTGGATGTCCATATTAAGCGATTGCGGCAGCGGTTTTCCGATGGGGATTGTCCGTTTAAAATCACCACTGTCCGCGGACTGGGCTACCGCCTGGAGGCTGGCTCATGAAGCTACCGGAATGGTTAAAACGAATCTTCGGCTTTCTGGCTGTTATTATTGCCTTATTCATTAGCTGGTCTTGTGCCTATTGGCTGACTGGTTATGTTTACGGACGATTTGATGTTGTCCCTCATGAGTTTATAAGACAGGTTAGTAATTCCTTGCTGGGGTTTTTTATTTTTGGATGTGGTGTCTATTTGATTACCCGAATACCCTGGGTCAGGGCCCGTCAGGAGAAATTTCTGCATCCCCTGATTAACGCCATGAAAATGATGGCTGAAGGAAACTTTAATATCGATCTCTCCTTTTATACGCAGCAAATGGGCGGCGGCCGCAACGAGCACCCTTATTCCAGAATCGTTGAGAGCATTACCGAAATGGCGGAAAAGCTGGGGAAGATGGAAGAAATGCGGCAGGAGTTTATCTCGAATGTTTCCCATGAAATTCAGTCTCCTCTAACATCCATTATGGGATTTGCCCATGCGCTCAAGAACGAGAATTTGGGCCATGACGAACGCAAACACTACTTGGACATCATCGAAACCGAAAGTATACGGCTTTCCAGATTAAGCGATAATCTTTTAAAGCTCACTTCATTGGAGTCCGAACACCCGCCCTTTGAGTTGAAGGAATACCGGCTGGATCACCAAATTCGCCGCATCATTCTGGCTAACGAACCGCAATGGTCAGAGAAAGAAATCAACATGGAGATTGACCTTGAACATCTGTCGATCACAGCGGATCAGGATTTAATGGACCAAGTATGGATTAACCTTATTCATAACAGCATCAAATTCACACCGGAAAAAGGGACGATTGCAGTAGAAGCTTTTAAAAAGGAAGACGATTTGCTGATCGTAGAAATTAAAGATACAGGAATCGGCATGAACCAGGAGGCACTCCTACATATTTTTGAGCGGTTTTATAAAGCCGATCAGTCCCGCCACCGAAAATACGGGGGCAGCGGACTTGGGCTTCCCATCGTTAAAAAAATCATCGATTTACACAACGGCAGTATACACGTTGAAAGCGAGCCCGGAAAAGGGACGAAGGTTACCGTGGAATTAAAGCCCAGACAGCTAAGTATCTAAAAAAACCATGGCTCAAATTTTTTGAACCATGGTTTTTCTTATGCTTTAAAAACTGCCCGCAAGGCTTTTTTCTTCTACAAAATTGATGGAAGTGATTAACTTTTTATTAATCTTCTTTCGATCTACTTCGTATCCGATACCGGTTCCTTGGGGAATATGAATGATGCCTTGATCCATCACCACTTCCGGGCTGATGATATCTTCCTCCCAATAATGCTGGGAAGGGGCGGTATCCCCTGGAATCGTGAAATTAGGAAGGGTGGTGATTTGTATATTGTGCGCCCGTCCAATTCCGGTTTCAAGCATTCCGCCGCACCATACAGGAATATTGTGTTCCTGGCACAGATCATGAATTTTAATGGCTTCTCCCAGACCGCCAACTCTGCCAATTTTGATATTAATAATACGGCCACTGCCAAGTTCAATTGCTTTTTTTGCCGTTTCAAAACTATAAACGCTTTCATCCAGACAAATAGGAGTCTCTATATTTTTTTGGAGATGGGCATGATCAATGATGTCGTCGTGAGCCAGAGGCTGTTCTATCATAATTAAACGGTAATCATCCAGTTTCTTTAAATCTTCCATATCTTTAAGGGAATAGGCAGAATTGGCATCTGCCATTAAAGGAATGTCGGGAAATTTTTTGCGTACCGCATTCAAATATTCGGAATCGAACCCTGGAGCTATCTTCACTTTAATTTTTTTAAATCCTTCATTTACAAACTGCTCCACCCGATCAACAAGATGGTCAGGAGTTTTCTGGATGCCGATGCTCTTTCCTACTTCAATCTGCTGCTTTACACCGCCCATTATCTCATATAATGGCTTTTCATTTTTCTTTGCGAATACGTCCCATATGGCTGTTTCAATGGCCGCTTTTGCCATATGATTTCTCTTGATGAATTTAAACTGATTAAATACTTCATTAGGATGGGTGATGTCCCGGTTCAACACGGCCGGAATAAGAAACTTCTTCAAGGTGTGAACGGCCGTAAACGTTGTTTCCTCATTGTAGTCAGGGTCATTGCTGGTTACCGTTTCTCCCCATCCGGATATACCGGATTGATCGATCACTTCAACGATACAAACTTCTTTTGATTCCATGGTTCCAAAGCTTGTGGTAAAGGGGGTTTTTAAGGATGCATCAATAATATGCAAGATCACTTGACTGATATGAACAGATTCCATTTTATCAATCCTCCACGCTATGTATTTTCAAAATTTCGGTGAAAATTTTAATCCCATTGAATAAGGAATCGACCTCAAACTGCATGTCAGGGTGATGTAAGCCAGGCTGCAGGTCACAACCTAATCCAATCATGGTGGCCTTCAGGCGGGGGACATTGACTTTATAATAATGAAAGTCATCTCCTCCAGGAGTGATGATGCCTTCTGCGAGCTTCTCTGAACCTAATACCTTTTCAATGGCCTTTGCTGCAATTTCCTGGGCGCCTTCGCTCGATTCGGCAGCGACAATGCCGTAATCGTCCGTAATATGAATGGGGGTTCTGAATATTTCCTGCGCATTGTGAATAATCTCAAGCACTCGTTGATGCAGCTCCTTCATGAGCCCATTCGTTTGGGCCCTCATATCAATGGCCATAGAGGCTTTGCCAGGAATAATATTGGTATTCTTTCCTCCGGAGATAAACCGTGTGACCTTGGCTGAGTGTGGAATCGTAGGATCAAAATACAAGGAATGAAGGGCGTTCATAATATAGGCGCCGATTTCAATCGCATTTTGGGTTAAATGCGGTCTTGCGCCATGGGCATCTTCACCATCAATCTCAAATTGAACTGAGCGGGTTGCACTATGGATAATAGCGGGAGAGGCAAAGCCCGATCTCAGCTCTTGGATCGGACGCAGATGGACACCATATAAGTAATCCACCTCATCGACAACTCCCTTTTCAACCAGCTTTAATGCTCCTGCTCCAACTTCCTCTGCCGGCTGGAAAATGAAGCGTACACCAATCCTTTTTTTAAGCAGCTCATTGTTATTGATGCTGTAGAGCACCCCTAAAACCAGTGTCATATGAGCATCATGCCCACATGAATGATTGGCCTGCATTTTACCGTCCACTTCTTGGTATAAGGCATCCATGTCCGCACGAATGGCGATAATGGGGCAATCTCCGCTGAAATTGCCGATATCTCCTACCACACCGGTGCAGTCATCGAATGTAATGACCCGGTGACACCCCGCGTCTTTTAGCTTTTGCTCCACGAATTTCGTGGTTTCTTTCTCTTCCCAGCTAAGCTCTGGATGTTTATGAAGATGATCAAACGTTTCATAGATTTTCTCTTTAAACGTGTCCGATGAAGGTCGAGTTTCAGTTTGCATCATGGCCATCCCTTTCTTTATTTAATGTAGTACTTATTGATCGGATTTACTAACTCTGTATTGTTTGTCTTATTGGCAATATGAAGAAGAATGGAATTTAATAGGGAGAATGTGACAGGTCCTTTCTCCAGTATCGATTTTTGTGCAATTTGGATGGATAATACATAGTCACCCAAATGGCAGATCGGAGAAAGCAAGGAGTCCGTAATGATAATCACCGTATTTCCATTTTCCTTTGCTTCTTCTGCAATTCGAATGGATTCCAGAGCATACCGGTAATAGGAAAAGATGACAACACAATACTCTTTCCCCTTGTTCCTGAGACCTGTATCGGTTTCAGGTCTGTAGAGCGTGGCGTTATTCAATAAACTATTTAAAATAAAAGAAAACCAATGAGCATATGAAAAAGAGTGATAGTACCCTACGATCTTTGTTTCTTTTGCAGACAGGAGCTGCTCGACGACACTTTCAACATCGCTCCAGTTTGTCTGTGATGCGGCGTGAAGGATATTTTGAGCATCTACATTCATAATGCTCCCGAAGGAATGGTCTTCGGTTTCAAATAAATCAGTAGAAACTGGCTGCAGGGATAATAGAGAGGATTGAACATCGGCTTGGAGCTCTTGATATCCGTGATATCCAAGAGCTTTACAAAACCGAATCACCATAGTCTCACTCACGTCTAATGTTTCTGCATTCTTTTTTGCAGTATAAGTAGCAAAAATAATAGGATTTGCCATCAGTGCTTCTGCAATTTTTTTTAACCCTTTTGTTAATCTTGGATAGTTATCTTTTGTCCGCTCGTAATAATTCATAAAACACCCTCATCGTTTTTAGTATGGTCCCCAGTTTATCATTACTCCTATTATAATAATGACCAGACCAATAACAAACCACATGGCAACGAGAGGAAGAACAAAGCGAAGCCATTTGGTATAAGGGATTCCGCTGGCAGCCAGCACACCCATTAGTACACCAGACGTCGGATTAAAGGAATTAACCACTCCTTCGCCAAGCATAATGGCTTGTACAGCAACCTGACGCGTAATATGCATTAAGTCAGCAAGCGGTGTGAGAATAGGGACCAGTACAACAGCTTCTCCGCTTCCAGATGAAATAAAGAAATGTAAAAAGGCACTTAATAGATACATTCCAACTGCACCAAATACTGGATTTAACCCATGCAGCAAATTTGCAAGTGAGTTTACGATCGTATCCAACATGTTTCCTTCCTGCAGGACGACCGAAATGGATCTTGCCATCCCTACAATTAAGGCACCATAGACAAGGTTTTGGCAGCCGCCCAGGAAGGTTTTGGCAATGTCATTAATCTGTAAACCTCCGATGATTCCTGCAATAATCGCGATGAAAATAAAAATTCCTGCCATTTCTGTGTCTGTCCAGCCAAGTTTAAATGCTCCAAAAACATAACCGATGAGAGCGAGTGCGGTAACGGCCAAGATCAGTTTTTGCTTCCAGTGAAAAGTGATCTTCTCCAGGCTGCCCGAACCACTTTTCGTATTTTTGTCAGGGAACCACTCATCGCCTAAAAGACTCTTGTTTGTTTTTTGCAGTTTTTTTGAATAAAAATACAGATAACCTACAGTGGCGGCCACGAAGGCAAGGTAACATATCACCCGTAAACCCATTCCAGAGAACATAGGGAGCTCCGCCATCTTTTGGGAAAGGCCGAGAGGAGTAGGAGACAGGATGGTAGCATTAAACCCTGCATATGTACCTAAATAAATAACAGCAGCTCCTACCATGGCATCCCATTTGAGAGCTCTTGCCACAATTAAGCCAAGGGGGATAAATCCAATAACTGAGTTCACAACAATTCCGGTGGTGCCTAAGAGAGAGAATAATAGCCCAACCGCTGCAATAAATAGCAGTTGTCTTGTTTTAAATTTATCAACGACGGAATGGATGAGGCTGTTGATTGCCCCTGTTTTTTCAAGGATGGCAATCGTTCCGCCTGTAAAGAGGACCAAAATAATAATGGAGGCAGATGCCGTCATCCCTTCTGGTATGGCGGAAAAAAATTGAACGATACCTACAGGAGTTTGTTCAATTAATTTGTAGCTGCCGGGTACTACAGAAGTTATCTCTCCTTTAACAACTCGTTCAAATGATCCTGCCGGAATAACATAGGAGCATATGGCTGCAAGTAGTGCAATGATAAACATCAGTACATAGGCATCTGGACGTTGAACCCTTTTTTCCTTTTTTTCAAAACTCACCTCTGGCTGCATTTTTAACTTCATGACCGCTTTCCCCCTTGGCTTGTTTTTGTCTAAATAAATCAATTTTTAGACTATTTAGAAATTAGTTTTAATTTTAATAAACCTTTTCGTTTATTTCAACCAAAATAAATGAAAAAAATTATTTTATTTGTCGGATGCACGAATTTACCGCAAAACATCGGCTATTAAATTTATAATTTTAATTGACTAAATGTACCAATCTATTACATTATTAGTAAGTGAGATAGGATAAAAGTCTCAATATGATTGGTAATTGGGTCTTTACGCCTGTTAGTGATTTAAACGAAAAGGGAGAGAAGCAATCCATGAAAAAAGGGTTTTGGGTTAGGGTAGTCATAATGATGGCCCTAGTATTAACCGCTGCATTTGGAAATGTAGCACAAGCGGCAGGCTATCCATCATTAAAAAGCGGAACCTACACCGTTGGAAATGAAATACCTGCGGGGCTTACCGAGTTTCATATTCCCGAAGGAACGGCGATTGTGGATGTGACACGTAATGTGAATGGTGAAGACAGAGATGTTGTATACGAAACGATTGACAGTGATTACTCCGGCCGATTTACAGCCAATTTAAAGAATGGTGACTCTGTATGGATTTATGTACATAATGAGGAATCCACTGTTGAAGTGCATCCTGTTTCCAAACCGGACTTAACAAAGGTATCTGCTGGTTATTATGAGGTAGGAACCGACATTCCGGAAGGGACTTACCGTTTAAAAACGGACCAGCCTGCAGATGCCCGTGATTCCGCTTATATTACGATATTCGACAGCACGTATATCGAAAAGGAAAGATACAGCCTGTTTTTTGACGACGCTCCTTTGGAGTATTCATTCATCAAAGGGGACAAGGTTTATCTTTCGGCATTAGAAGGAACCATGAGTTTTCAAAAAGTTATTCAACCGCAAAGCCTTACAATGAGTACATCTGGTCTTTCCCTCATGGTCAATCAAGTTCTCCCAATAAAAGCCACCGTTAACCCTTCTTCAGCAACAAATAGAGAAGTGAGCTGGAAGAGCAGCGATTCAAAAGTGGCAACAGTGGATGCCAAGGGAAATGTAAAAGGGATCAAAGCGGGAAAAGCCACTATTACAGCAACAGCAAAAGGCAATCCATCGGTGAAGAAAAGCATCAATGTAACCGTCAGGGTTATTCCTTCAGGTTTAAAGTTAAGTAAAGATAAGCTTAATATCACGAAGAAACAAACAGTAAAAGTAACCGCAACTGTAACGCCAACAAATGCTGCAAATAAAACGCTAGTATGGAAAAGTTCCAATGCAAAAGTGGCAACGGTAGATACAAAAGGAAGCATTAAAGGGATTGCCAATGGATCGGCTACCATTACAGCGACGGCAAAAGACAATTCCAAGCTTTCCAAAAAGGTAGCAGTAACGGTTTCTACCAAAACGATCAAAGTCAATAAAACAAAATTATCTGTAACGGCAGGAAAAACCGCCCAGCTGACGGCGACTGTTCTTCCAACTGACAGCACAGATAAAAAAGTAACATGGAAATCATCCAATACGAGAATTGCGACTGTCGACAGCAAAGGGAAAATAACCGGTAAGAAAAAAGGCAGTGCGACCATCACTGCAAGTGTGAAAGACGCAAAGCCAGTTAAGATTAAAGTTACCGTGAATGCTCCGATTCTGGCGAAATCCGTCAAGATGAACAAAAGCAGAGTCACTCTGAACAAGGGTAAATCCATTACCCTATCTGCAACCGTAAGCCCGAGCAACACGACTAATAAAACACTAAAGTGGAAATCTTCCAATTCGAAAGTTGCAAAAGTGGACAGCAAGGGAAAAGTCACTGCAGTAGGAGCAGGAAGTGCCAAAATTACAGCTTCTTCAACCAACGGAAAAACAACAACAGCGGCCATTACGGTGCCTTATGTTAAAAGCTTGAGTACTGGCAAATGGAAGGCAGGTACGGACATTAAGGCGGGAAGGTACAGGATTACAACAAAATCGGGTTTTGGAAATTTATTTATTAATACGGGCGGCAATCGTGACATTAACGAAATACTATCCAGTAAAGACGAGGATTTTGGGGTAACAGTGGTTACCACAGATATTAAATCCGGAGACAAAATCGAAATAGCTGGATTGGAAAGTGTACAGTTTACTCAAGTTTCTCATGCGAAGGTGAAATCCTTTAGTTCAGGCTATTGGATCGTCGGCAAGGACATTGCTCCAGGGCGCTACAAATTTACTACACCAGACGAGTTTGGGAATTTCTTTGTGTTTAGAAAAGATTATGCCATTGTAAATGAATTACTGGCCAATTCGACTAAAGATGGTGGAGTTACCAGTGTAACCGCAACACTTAAAACCGGAGATGAAATTGGTATTGCAGGGTTGGAAAAGGTGAACTTTTCTAAGAAATAGAATTTAAAAAAGGAGACCGAATCCAAGATTTGGTCTCCTTTTTCTATTGATCTCTAAGAATAAGGTACTTGCTCTTTTTTATGATTCTTTGACATATTCCAGACATACATTCCAATGCCGGTTAATGCCATGGCCGAGAGCATCGGGTGTTTGGAGGCTTTGACGTACCAGCTTCGGTTGCGGACCCAGCCGGTATTGGTGCCCCGCTCATGCATGCCGTATCCGGGGTGATACAGTCCGCTTTCCTCACGAGAGTTGGACGGCCGGTTATCATGCTGTGTACGGTACATGGTCGCTTCCATCCATTTGTCCATCATGCGGGGAGCGAGTTTTCCCAATGCCGCGGTAAGCTTCGCCTGGGATCCGACAAACATGTCTCTCGTTGGATGGGAGGCTGCGTACAATATAGCATCTGCCACCGCTTCAGGAGCGTACATCATGCCGATGTGTGCAGGCTGCCTGTCCAGATAGCTCATGGCATGCTCGTTGTACGGGGTATCGATCCTGCCCGGATGAATTAAGGTCACAGAGACGGGCGCCTTATCCTTTTCCAGTTCCATACGCAGGTTCTCGGTCCAGCCGTGCAGCGCAAATTTTGCTGCGGAATAGGTGGACTGCACGACAGCCCCACGGTCGCCGAACAGGCTTCCCACGTTGATCAACGCTCCGGGAACACCTCTTTCGGTAAAATGCTTCACGGCTATTCTCGATCCGTACACCACGCCCCAGAAATTCGTCTCAAACATCCGTTTCATGTCTTCGATGCTGACGTCCATGGCTTTGCCAAAGATCGATACCCCGGCATTGTTGACCCATGTATCAAACCGGCCAAATTCACTCAGTGCGGTGTCGGAGATTTTGCGTACATCCTTCTCATTACCTACATCTGCTACAACATAGGCAGCGGGGCAGCCCTTGTTTCTCAGTTCTTCTGCCAGCTGCTGAAGAGCCGCTTCATTCCGGGCTGCCAGCACCACTTTTGCTCCTTTTGAGGCGGCCATTCTTGCCGTCGCGAGCCCAATGCCGCTGGATGCGCCGGTAATGACCACAACCTGATGCTTCATTTTCTTTAACGAAATTGCCATCATGTTCCCTCCTCTTAAAAGAATAGACACCTTAACCTCTACCCGATGGGCTAACGGGCCAATCATGAAAGCTTGTATTCATTAAAAAGAAGCCTGACATTGTCCAGGCTTCTTGGGGGCTAGTATTTGTTATTCAGGCTCTATTATTGCACCATCAAAGGCAGATTGGTAAATGTTCCGGATATCGTCTTCCAGGAGGGGAAGCGGGCTTCGGGCCAGTATTCTTTTCTGTTTCACACCATCCTGTGTCAGGCTCTCAAGCGCAGATTCGGGAACATCAAAACCTGATAGTGTATTGGGAATACCCACATCGCTCACCAGGCGCTTCAGTTCCTCAACGCATCGGTACGACGCTTCTTCATCAGACAAAAAGGCGGAGTTGCCGCCAAGTGCATTTAAAATATCACCCATGCGTGTGACACAGCTTTTTCGGATATAACCCATCACGTAAGGCAGCAGTACAGCATTGGACTCGCCGTGAGAAATGTGGAATTGGCCGCCGAGCGGATAGGCAAGCGCATGAACACCGGCGACTCCGGCATTGAAAAAGGCAAGACCGGCGATATAGCTTCCGTTGCTCATGTCAATCCTCGCTTGTTCATCGTTGCCGTTTTCAACAGCGCGGCGAAGGGAACGGGATATTAGGCGAATTGCCTGCAGAGCTAACCCGTCTGTCGTCGGGCTGGCGTTAACGGAAATATAAGCTTCCACCGCATGTGTCAATGCATCAATCCCGGTCGCAGCTGTTACTTTCGGCGGTACGGAAAGGGTTAGTGCAGGGTCGATGATCGCTGCATCGGCAAGGAGATTATCATGGGTGACCACGTCTTTTGTTGTTTCAAGCGACAGAACGGAAATGTTGGTCACCTCTGAACCGGTTCCGGAAGTGGTTGGAATAAGGATCTTTGGCAGTCCCTTTTTCCCTACTGGTCTTGTACCCGTTAAATTCAAATAATCCGTGACAGGACCTTCGTGAACAGCGAGAACGGCAGCCAGCTTGGTCAAATCGAGTGCACTTCCGCCGCCAACCCCGATCACCATGTCAAAGCCGCCTTCCCGAGTGAACGACACGAGCTTTTCTCCCACTTCAACAGGCGGCTCCGGTACAACTTCTGTGTACAGGGTGACAGAATAGCCCTGTTCCTCGAGCGGGCCGGTGATCTTTTCGGTCAACCCAATTTTGGCGAGCATCGGATCCGTAACCACAAGAATCTTTTTCGGACCGTATTTTTTAACTTCGGGCAGCAGTTCCTTTAACGCTCCCCAGCCAATATAGCTTAATGGTGTAAACACCAGCTTTGCTGCATTCATTCGTAGTCGTCCCCTTTCTTTTTTTACTCGTAATAGCCTTCGGTCGATTTGCGGAAAGTTTTAAATTGATTGGCGTCATGCCCAAACCACACCTGAGAGTTGGTTTGATTAGCGAGACGGCGGATTTTTTCCACGGCATTCAAATAACCGAGAGAGTCATAGATAATACCAGGAGGCTTTACGGGCGGACCAAAGCTCTCAGCCGTATAAATGGCATCGGACGCCAGGATAATACCACCGGTTTCCGGCATATTGACCTGCAGGCCAAGCATTCCCCAGGCATGTCCGCTACCAAAGTTCAGAATGCTGATGCCATCTGCGAGGTGAATCTGATCTTCATTTCGCTTGATGGTTTTCCATTGCAGATTGTTTTTAATCCAGGCGTCAATATCTGCCCATATGTAGGCGCCTTCCTTTTCATTTCGGGCATAGGTTTGCAGTGCGCCGCTCAGTTCATCCTCATGGACGATAATCGTGGCATTCGTAAACAGTTCCAGGCATCCGGCATGGTCGAGGTGGAGGTGGGACGCCACGACGTATTTTATGTCTTGTGGCCGAACGTTTAATTCCTCAAGCCGGTTGTGCAGATAGCATTCTTCTCCCATGTTGATCGGAAACATGGATTGAGTCGCTTTTCCCCATCGTCCTTCAGCTCCCATTGATTCGGGATTGCAGGCCGTATCAAACAGGATTTTGCCTTCGGGATGGTCGATCAGCACGGTATACACCGGAAACTCGACAAACGCAGCAGGCGCATTCGGATTTTCGGATGTGGCCGGATTATGCATGGCAATCATCCAGTTTTTATCCATTTGCATTCTTCCATTATCCATCACATAAAGCCTCGGATTGGGTTTGATCACATTTGCCATTGAATTTCCTCCCCATATACATTAGTAAAGCGCTTGCAAAACTGCATTCCTTTCCATTCCCTTTTTTCACCCATCAGTAACTCTGTGACTTGAAATGAAGCGGTTTTTAGCACGATTTACCTATACCTGTTTCGCATGCCTCCTATAGCTAGAATTCATTTTACTTATCCGGGATGTAAGAGTAAAATTCCTCTTCGGGCAGCACATTTTTCATAAAAAATTCACAAATCGACGATGCATCGTTTTGGATAGAAACAGAAAGGGGAAAAGGTTTGGTTAGTATTTTGATAGGGCTTGCACTACTTATGTTTTTCGCTTACCTTGGATGGTCGATCATCTGGGTAGCACCGGTTGTTGCCGGAATTGTCGCGTTACTCAGCGGTTTAGACCTGCTGGACGCATATACGAATACGTACATGACAGGCTTTGTGAACTTTACAAAGCAGTGGTTCCCGATTTTCTTGCTGGGTGCCGTTCTTGGAAAATTGATGGAGGATACCGGTGCTGCAAAATCGGTAGCTCTTCAGTTTACAAAATATATAGGAGAAAAACGTGCCATTCTGGGTGTGCTGGTTGCTTGCGCTGTTCTTACTTATGGCGGCGTCAGCTTGTTCGTGGTTGTGTTTGCGATCTATCCGATCGCGCTCGCTTTGTTTAAAAAAGCGAACATCTCGAGAAAACTTATTGCGCCGACCATTGTGCTCGGTGCATTCACATTTACGATGACGGCTGTTCCCGGAACGCCGCAGATTCAGAATCTGATTCCGATGAATACGTTCAAAACGAGTCCGATGGCCGGTTCGTGGATCGGAATTGTCGCTACTTTAATTATGGCAGTCGGCGGCTATTTTTGGCTGAAGTTCAGAGAAAACCGAATGACTGTGGCCGGGGATACATTTACCGAGGTTGAAGGTGACAAGGGAAATGAGGAAGACGGAAATGAAAATCTTCCAAACTGGCTATTGTCGCTCGTGCCTTTAATCGTGGTTGTCATTTTGCTGGATTTGGTCAAGCTGAATCCTATTGCTTCCTTATTGGCTGGTATTGTCGTTATTCTTCTTCTAAACCTGAAGCGTTACAAAACCTTTATGCCATCCATGAACGAAGGAGCGAAAGGCTCGGTTCTTGCGATTATTAACACTGCAGCCGCTGTTGGTTTCGGTGCAGTCGTCACGAGCGTGCCGGAATTTGATCATATTACCGACATGCTTTTGGGCATCTCAAGCAATCCGCTCGTGTCTGAATCACTGGTCGTTCAGCTTCTGGCCATGATTACCGGTTCAGCATCCGGCGGGATGGGAATTGCCCTTCAGGCCTTGGGCGGAACATATGCCGACCTGGCACAAACAACAGGAATCAGTCCTGAAGCCTTTCACCGAATGGCTTCGGTCGCATCCGGTGCATCCATTCTTCCTCATAATGGAGCATTGCTGACACTCCTTGCGGTTACAAAGCTGTCTCACAAGGAGACCTATAAAGATGTATTTGTCGTTGGTTTAATTATCCCAACAATCGCTGTAATTGTAGGAATCATTATGGCAGCCATGGGAATTATTTAAAATTTCAGGAGTGAGTGTAATGGTAGAAAATAAAGTTGTCGTTATTACAGGATCTGCAAGTGGAATTGGATTTGAAATTGGTAAAACCTTTGCGGAAAACGGAAGCAAAGTGGTTTTAACCGACTTGAACGAAGAAGGCGTTAAAAAAGCGGCAGAAGAGCTGAAAGGCCTTGGACATGAAGCCATTGGACTTAAAGCCGACGTAACAAGTGAAGAGGATATTAAAAACATGATCGAAGCGGCTCATAAAGCGTACGGACGTATCGATGTCCTTATCAACAATGCTGGTTTGCAGCACGTTTCACCAATTGAAGAATTCCCTACAGCAAAATTTGAATTGATGATCAAAATCATGCTGACTGCACCATTTGTAGCCATCAAACATGCTTTGCCAATCATGAAAGAACAAGGCTTCGGACGTATTATTAACGTTTCATCCATCAACGGTCTGATCGGATTTGCTGGTAAAGCAGCGTACAACAGTGCGAAGCACGGTGTGATCGGTCTTACTAAGGTTGCGGCACTTGAAGCAGCTGAACATGGTGTAACAGTCAACGCCCTTTGCCCCGGTTATGTGGATACTCCGCTTGTTCGCGGTCAAATGAGCGACCTGGCGAAAACAAGAAACGTTTCCCTTGAAGATGTATTGGCAGAGGTGATCTACCCATTGGTTCCTCAAAAACGTTTGCTGGAAGTAAGCGAAATCGCAGATTACGCAATGTTCCTTTCCAGCGACAAAGCAAAAAGCGTAACAGGACAAGCCGTAGTCATCGATGGTGGTTATACTGCTCAGTAAGAACAAAGAAAAAATCCCTCAGGCACATGCTTGAGGGATTTTTGTGTTGATGATTATATTCGTAATCCGGATTCACTTAAAGCCGCGCCCGGAACCCGGACGGCTTTTTCTTATACGTGAAAAATCCACACGACGATCGGACCAAACACCGAACCAAGAACGGCGCACAGTGTCATCGAGACCGAACTCATGGATACAGTCAGTTCGCCGTATTCAAAGGCTTTTGAGGTGCCAAGGGCATGAGAGGCGCTGCCGAAGGCTATACCTTTTCCAAGATAGCTTCGGATGCGAACCCATTTCATAATTTTCGGCCCTAAAATGACTCCGGAAAATCCGGCGATCATGACGAAGACAACGGTCATGGAAGGGACGCCCCCGATGCCAGTGGCGATCTGAATAGCAACTGGCGTTGTAATTGATTTAGGCACAATGGATAGGATCAGATTCCGGTCAATGCCGAACACCTCGGCAAAGAGAAGACCGCTGATCATGCCTGAGAACAAACCCGCAAATACACCTCCGATGATGGGCAGGATGTATTTCACCAGAATTTTGCGCTGGTTGTAGAGTGGGTATGCCAATGCGACGACCGCCGGCCCCAAGAGAGAATTGATCCATTTCCCGCCGATCATGTACTGATCATAGGAAACATGAAAGGCCAGCAACAAAAGGATGATCGCCACGGTTGTGGTTAACACGGGAATGAGGACCGGATAGGAGAAGCGTACATATAATTTTGTCATTGCGATATACACCGCAACGGTAAGCAAAATAATCAGGATTGCGATAGATGCTTGTTGCACTCGTCATTCTCCTTTCCCTTATTGGCGTTTTTCTCGAGCAGCTGGCTGGCGATCCCAGCAGCCACCATTGTTACAATGGTGCTCAGCACGACAATCAGCAGCAGGACCAGACCATTGCCTGAAAATAGTGCAGGGTAATTCATAACCCCCGTCATTGCGGGGATAAATAATAGAGGAAGAAAAGACAATAAAAAACTTGCTCCGTCTTCCACAATCTTGACCGGAACAATTTTAAAGGTTAAGCAGATCAGCATAAGGATCAGTCCCACGATGCTCCCCGACACCGGCAGATGAAGCAGGTTATGAACCAATTCTCCAATCAGGGAAAACGCGTAAAGAATGGCGATCTGCAGAATAATCCGTATAGCTTTCACAACAGGTGCTGTTCTAATAAGAACAACTCCCTCCTTTCTGTCTGACTAGCGTTGCTCTTTACATTTTTCGTAATTACTTGTACGATACAATTATATATTTGTATTATACAAGCATATATGTAAATGTCAATGAAATCGGGCTATAAGCTTGTGCAGGAGTGATTGGCTTTGAACAACAAGAATGCAGTTGAACGGATTGAATATGAACTGACCACCTTCATCAGACGAGCGGTATACATTGATAACTCAGAAAATAAAATAGGAAATTTGGAAAGAGCTTCGTATTTGATTCTGAGGCAGCTGGACGAGTTCGGACCTGCGCGGGTGAAAGAGCTGGCAGAGTCCTTTAAACTGGATATTTCCACCCTCTCACGCCAGGCAGGAGCATTGGGAGGTAAAGGTTTGATTGAGCGTTCCTCCGATCCATCGGACGGAAGAGTGAGTCTTCTTACCATAACCGAATTGGGCCGCGAGAAATTGAAAGCGGATAAAAAAATGAGGCTCGCCCGGTATCAAAACATGCTTGAAACCTGGACGAGTGATGAAAAGGAGTTGTTTGGGGAACTCCTCGAACGGATGAATAAAGCGTTCTTTGACTGATGAAAACAGGTAAATATAGAGGCAAAGGGATACTAAAATGACTCGAGATGTCTAATTTTATGTAAGATAATTGGGTTGCAAAGGATGAATAAACCGATTCACTTTATGGGTGCAAAAATTTGAGTATAGTAATGGGTCTTCTTCAACAATTGCGCGATAGTTGAAAGCCAATGGTTTACATCTCGAAAAAGTTATCTCTTTCTACTTTGCATACTCGTAGTGCAAAGTTTTTGTACCATTCTTTTTTACCTCTATTCTGTGCAACTTGATGTGCTGAATGTTCCTTCCACTGCTTTATAGCTTCTAAGGATTCCCAGTAGGAAACAGTAATTCCCAGGTCCTCATCGTGCGCACTTTCTACACCTAAGAAACCCTTCTGCTGGGACGCTAGCTCAACCATTTTTTCGGCCATTTTCTCATAACCTCTGTCAATTTCAGTTCGTTGTGATGTAAATATAACCGCATAGTAAGGTGGTTGATGGGTTTTAGCCAATCCAACCATGTTCGGTCCCCCCAATATGTTAATTTAAAATGCTCCCTCTTCAACTTACCCTCCGTTTTGTGGATTAAGAACCATTTTTCCCCTACTCTATTTTCTAGAGGGATTTCTTATTTTCCTTTTTGTTCTATGGTTATAGATGGCCTCCAAAGCCCGCTTACAAAACATATGATGAAATTCCTGCTGCGCGGTATGATACTCCGTTTAAGCTTTACGAAAACCGGAGCACTCACGTCTCCGGTTCTTTTTTTACCGTTCTTCTTCTACCATGTTAACAATGCGTTCGCAAATTTCATGCGTAAGGAGCGAGTCCTCCAGTGACGGATCGGGCTGCCGGTTATGGCGGACGCAGTCCAGAAAATGATCGGTCATTTGATAGAAGCCGCGCTTGTAGAGAGTAGGCTCCCAATCGCCAAATTTAGTCGTTTGAATGTCTTTATTGTGATAATGAGTAGTTTCCACCAGACTGTTTACGACATATTTATGATGGCCGGTATGATATTCAATGATCTCCTCGGTTACACCGCCGTTTCGGTTCATGATTCCCATTGCCGTACAGCCATCACCAATCAGCTGGATGATTACGAACTGGAGTTGGTCATCCCTTTTTTGATGCTCCACTTTCACATCAAGCACCTCAGTTCCCATTAAGAAGCGAAGCGTGTCGACCACATGGATAAAATCATCAATGATAAAACGGCGGGGGTAGTCAGGGGATGAGAACCGGTTCTTTTGCATCAAAATCAGGTTGGCTTTTCCGTGCTCTTTCAGCTCGCTGACTAATGGAACAAACCGGCGGTTGAATCCGATCATGGCAATCACATTATTTTCTTTGGCAAGCTGAACCACCTGTTTTGTCTCCTGCAAATGAAGGGATACCGGTTTATCGATATAGGTATGAATTCCGTTTTGCAGCAGCTGTTCGGCAATCTCGAGATGAGCATCGGTTGCGGCACTGACAAACGCGGCAGTAATCCCTTTTGCAAGCAGCTCATCCACGGTTCGTGCTGTTTCCCGGATCCTATACTGCCTCGCCAGTTGATGAAGGGTTTCTTCATTTCTTGTACATAAAACAAGTTCGATGCCTTCCTTTTGGGAAAGCACAGGTATATATGCTTTACGGGCAATATCTGCAAGTCCAATCATTCCTACTTTCATCTTCCTCACCTCATTTTCGTTATGCAAAGCGCTTTTTTAGCCACCGTTTCATTTAAAGGTAACACGTTTGCAGGCAAATCTCTTCCTTCATGTATCGGTGCGGTCCAAAATATGTATTGACAGTATGAACAGGCGTCCCTTATGATTCAATCAAATGATCTGAAAATTAGGTCTTTTCTTTTTATTTAATTATTAAAGGTTATTAATTAATGTTCTTAAATCAGAAATGAGAGGTCATGAATGAAATCGTATTTACCTAACGACATAAAAGATGAAAACAGAAAAATTATATTCGATATCCTTCTTCACCATCCGGAACTGGCTAAGGTGGAAATCACAGAAAAAACAGCGATGAGTTTTGTTACAGTCAGTAAAATCGTGAATTATTTTACCGAAATCGGAATTTTAAAAGAAACGGGGGAAAGCCGCGATGGAATGGGCGGGCTTGGCCGGAAACGAACGGTCTATAAGTTCAATGAAAACAGCTATGTCACCATTGGGCTGGAGATTATGGGCCAGGCTGTGACGGCCCTCCTTGTGAATTTAAAGAACCAGGTGATCGCTTCCCGAGCTTTTCATACCGACCTTCCTTTCTACCATGAGGCTTTTGATCGGATTTTTAATGAAATCGTTGAGGTCATGGAGGAGGAAGCCAAGAAAACCAGCAGTGTGGTGCTGGGAATTGGAATAGGTGTGGCAGGTGCCATTAATACAAGGAGCAAAACCATCAGGATGAAAACAGCGGAAGATCAGGAAGAGGATTTTCATTTTGGGGAGATTGTTGAAAGGCTGAAAGACAATGTCTCCTATCCCATCCTGCTTGAAAATGATGTGAATGCATCAACAGTGGCAGAGTTCCGCAGCCTGGAGGCGTCTGATGAAATGCCGGATGATTTGATACATATCTCTTTTGGAGAAGGGATTGGTGCCGGGCTGATTCTGAATAAGAAACTTCATAGAGGGTTTAATTCAAGAGCGGGTGAGCTTGAGTATCTATGCTTTGATGAGGATTTTAAAAAGACGCCTGCCTCAGTGGGCTGGCTCGAGGGCAAGCTTGGTCTTAGTGCGATTGTAAAAAAGTTTGATCTGAGCAATCCGCAAGAAAGTAAAGCATGCCAGGAATATCTGGCCAAAAAGATCGCACTGGTGGTTACCAATATTATCAGTGTTCTGGATGTGGACCGCATTATTATCAGCGGCAAAACGATGGCTTTGTTTTCGGAGGGTCTCCTGCCAAGGATCAGAGAGTATGTCGGCCATTATATGGATTGGGATCCGACGATTTCGTTCAGCGCTGCCGAGCACATGTCCGCTCTGGGAGCGGGAATTTTATTGCTGCAGCGTGAAATGGGAAAGGTTATTTCTGCGGAAAAAGCGGTCGGAGGTGAAAAACATGCTTAAAATTTTTGAAAAAGAAGAACAGGTTGCAGAGGCTATCGCCGATGCAATGGCAGCAGGTCTGAAAGAAGAGGCTCTTCCATTATTTTGTTTGGCTTCTGGAAGCACACCACAGAAAAGCTACCAAAGGTTTGCGGTACAGGCAAAAGACACGGACGATATCAAGAAACTCCGGATCGTGAGTCTTGATGAATGGGTGGGCATTGAAAAACACTCGACGGGAAGCTGTTACCAAATGCTGCAAAGGGATCTATTTTCTCCGGCCGGCATTAAGCCTTCCCAAATCCTTTTTTATGATGGGAAGAGTTCTGCATTGCAGCAGGAATGTGAAAAAATCGATGCGTATATTGAGCAGCATCTCATAACATTCAGCTTAATGGGGGTAGGAATGAACGGACATATCGGTCTAAACGAACCAGGAACACCAGTTCTAGACCATAGCAGTGTCGTCGACCTTTCGAGTGAAACAAAAGCAACCGCACAGAAGTATTTTGACAAGCCGCAAGCCTTGTCAAAGGGAATCACTCTGGGATTAAAGCAGATCATCCATAGCAAAAAAGTCATCGTAGCCATTACCGGCGAGCACAAGGCTGATATTGTGAAAGAGATCTTTAATCATTCAGAAGCCAGGCTGCCGGCCCAGGAATTGCTTCACCATGATCATATTGATTTTTACCTGGATACGAAGGCGGCAAAGCACATTATGCAAAAAGTTGAGGGATAAAAACATGAATGAGAGTGTGATCGGCGTTGATGTCGGCGGTACGAATATACGTGTAGGTCTGGTCGAAAACGGTCTGTCTCTAACCAGGAAAGAAACCGCTCTGACAACTGAATATAAAGAACCTGATAAAATCTTCAAATCGATTTTAGACATGATCAAAAAAATAGATCCGGATCATACAGCCAAAAAGATCGGCATCGGCCTTCCGGTCCCCTGGCCGGATGAGGCAGAAAAGATTGTGGATGCGACCAATATTCCTGGGCTGGAAGAAGTGAGTGTGGATACCCTTCGTTCTTATTTTCCGGGTTATCAGGTTTTCATTGATAACGATGTGAATGTGGTTGCGCTGCTAGAGGCTCATTACGGCGCGGCAAAAGGGCGCAAAAATGCGATTTATATCACGGTCAGTACCGGTGTGGGCAGTGGAATCATCATTGATAACAAAGTTCTCAGGGGCTCTCACGGATATGCCGGTGAAATTGGCAGTATGATTGTTTCCGGACATAAAAAAAACCATCCGAGCCTGTACGACGGCTCACTGGAGTCATTATGCAGCGGTCTGGCTCTCGAAGAAGAAAGCAAAGTCCTATATGGTGAAGGTGCCACTTCTGCCCTGCTTTTTGAGCACTATCAAACGAATGATGAAGAAGCGAAAAAGGTTATCGATTTATGGGTTGAGCACTTTTCAAATGCTATTGCTTCCCTTATGCAAACGATCGATCCGGACATCTTTGTTTTAGGAGGAGCAGTGATCCATCATAATCCGTGGCTGGTCGAAAAGGTCGCGGAATGCACCCGGAAAAAGGTTTTCAAAAACCTGAGAGAAAAGATTAACATCGTCATCAACCAATTCAGCACTGACGCAGGAGTCATTGGGGCCGGCTATCTGGCCATCCATCAATCAGAAGGAGAGATATAAAATGAAAATCGCTTTAATTGGAGCGGGAAGTGTGTCGTTCGCACTTGGCGCGCTAAACGATATTGTTTTATCCGAAAAGCTGAAAAAGATGGACCACCTGGAAGTCGCTTTAATGGATATTGAGCAAGAGAATGTAAACCGAACCTATCACTATGCGTCAGAGATGTTTTCATCGTTCTCCCATCCGGGTGAGTTGTCCAGAACCACCGATCTTGAAGAGGCATTAATTCATGCTGATTTTGTTATCGTTGCCATAGAAGTGAACCGATACTTTTATTGGTCTCAGGATTTTCACATCCCGCGCCGTTATGGAAGCAAGCAGATCTATGGGGAAAATGGCGGTCCCGGCTCCATGTTCCATACCTTAAGAAACCTGGGACCGATGCTGCATATTGCCAAAACGATGGAAAAAATATGCCCGGAAGCTTGGTTTATCAATTACACGAACCCGGAAGCGAAATTGGTGGAGGCCATCTCCAAATTAACGTCCATTAAAGTTGTCGGGCTTTGTCATGGACTTGATATGGGAATTGATCAGCTGGCAAGCTTCCTGGACATCCCGGCAAGCTCTATCGGTGTGGAGGGCGGAGGGCTGAACCACTTCGGCTTTTTTACAAAAATATGGGACAAGGAAACAGGGGAAGACCTTTATCCTTTATTCCATGAAAAAGAAAAGAGGGCGAATCGTATGGCTCATTTTGATCATTATGCGTTATCAAGAACGATGTACCGTACGTATGGATATTATCCTTATCCGGGAACGAACCATTGCGGCGAATATGTTTCGTATGCTGAAGACTTTTACGCAGGTTTGCCTCTTCAATTCCGCTATGATCCGATTCGGGAAAAGCCATGGCAGTACGGTTCTGAAGTACCGGAATTTGTGTATTGTGCCAGTGGGAACTCCCTGGATAAAGGGTTGTTTGACGACACGACCACGCAGGAAGATTGGGCAGAACAGGCTTACACGTTTGATAAAAATAAGGTTAGTAAGAGTAATGAATATGCCATTCCAATTATTGAAGCCATCTTTTTTGATGAAAAAATCCAAATCAATGCGGCGAACATGCCCAATAAAGGAGCCATTAAAGGACTTCCGGAAGACATGGTGGTTGAGACTCAGGCCATCGTGAATGGAAATGGGATCTCGCTCAAGCCGATGGAGATTGAACTGCCGACGGCCATACTCGGAACCATCAATATTCAGGGATGCATTCATAAACTGTTGCTGGAAGCTTATGTGGAACAATCGAAAACCAAACTGCTGCAGGCCATTTTGCTGGATCCTCAGGCGCCTTCTTATTATCAGGCATGTGCCATGATCGATGAAATGTGCGGATTGCAGAAAGAGATGTTGCCAGAATTAGAGTGGAAATAAAAAAGATACCTACCCCTGGGGTATCTTTTTTCAGTACAACGATTTCGTTATTGATATGGCACTGCTCGGAAATGAGATGCTCGCTCCATAATGGTATGAAACTGCTCTTCCTGCCAATGGGCACATTGGAATGTCATATTTCCCCGGAAATAGTCGATTAATGCGCCGTTTCGAAAGGTTTTAATGGATAACTGCCCTTTTCCTTCATAGTAAAACTGGTTGCTTTTTGCATTCAAAGTGTAATTCAGCATACATTTCTCCAATGGATGGGTCCTGTTTAAATTATATTAAACATGAAGTCCGCGGATAAAGATATTCCGTTAAAATATCGGGCATATCGGGGGGCGATACACCAAAACGCTGATCAGGTTTCCATTTTTTGAGGAATGGAGGAAGATATAGACGGGGTAAAGTTGGCTTATAATGATAGTAGCGAAATTCCTCAATGCCTGTTAATGTATGTTAAGATAACAGTGATAATCAAGACCTTGTCTGTCACGGTGACAGTTCAATATAGAATGTGAAAAGAGGGTAACAACATGATGAAGGAATCCATTTATGGATTAACATTCGAACAGCTTTCTGCCTGGCTGCTTGAGCGCGGGATTAAGCCATTTCATGCGGCTCAGGTGTGGGATCAGTTATATCGAAAACGCGTGACTTCATTTACGGAAATGTCGGGTGTAAAAGAAGAATGTGTGAAGCTTTTGTCCGAACGTTTTTCGTTTCAGACGATGCAGCAGCACGTTAAACAGGAATCAGAAGACGGAACAGTCAAGTTCCTGTTTAAATTGCAGGACGGCAATTTGATTGAAACCGTGCTGATGAAGCATAAATACGGATTGTCGGTTTGCGTTACCACCCAGGTTGGCTGCAACATTGGCTGCAGCTTCTGCGCAAGCGGATTGCTGAAGAAAAGCAGAGACCTCTCCAGCGGGGAGATCGTGGAGCAGATTATGAATGTCCAGCTGCACCTTGATGAGCGGAATAAGGACGAAAGAGTAAGCCATATTGTGGTCATGGGGATTGGTGAGCCCTTTGATAACTTTGAAAATATGATCGATTTTATAAACGTGGTAATCCATCCTAAAGGACTTGCGATCGGTTCACGCCGCATTACGGTATCTACCAGCGGATTGGCGGAAAAAATCCGCGAGTTTGCCGATACGGGCCTTAATGTGAACCTTGCATTATCGCTGCATGCTCCCAACAATGAGCTGCGCACACGGATCATGAAGATTAACAAGGCGATTCCGCTCGAACCGTTAATGGAAGCTGTCGATTATTATATTACAACCACCAATCGGAGGATTACGATCGAGTACATTCTGCTGCGGGATGTGAATGACCACCAGAAAGAAGCAGAAGAACTTGCCGATCTGTTCCAGGATAAGAAACAGAAGGTGTATGTGAACTTGATTCCTTACAACCCGGTAGATGAGCATGGCCAATACCAGCGAAGCGAACAGGCCTCGGTTCTGGCGTTTTACGATACGCTGAAAAAGCGTAGCATCAACTGTAAAATCCGCCAGGAACACGGCACGGATATCGATGCAGCGTGCGGCCAGCTGAGAAGCAAGCAGATCAAGAAGGAAAAAGCACAATAAGGGTTTTAAAGGCTGAACGTAGTGTCAGTCTTTTTTGAACATGGCACAATCTACAACAGGTTAACGGTTTAAGGGGAAAGGGTATAATAACATCAAGTATTTACTTATCCTCTGAATACGTTTAAAGGAGAAATCGTATGATTCCCAGAACAATAGAAGAACTAGAAGAAGTTCGCAAAGAGTGTAAAGCATTGGTGAACAAGCGGGCATCTGCTTCGGCTGCTGTTTCAATCGTTCCCATTCCAGGTATGGACGTCGGGGCTGATATCACCATCATGATGGAGCTGCTGCCTACAATTAATGAAAAATTTGGCCTGGCACCAAATCAAATTGAAAAACTGGATGCCACCCTGAAGGGAAAAGTTATTGTGGTCCTTACCTCTATGGGAAGCGAGTTTGCCGGGAAGGTGATCACGAAGAAAATGATCGGCCTCCTGTTAAAGAAGGCAGGGAAGAAGATTGCCGTCAAGCAGGTATCGAAGTTTGTACCTTTGGTGGGACAGGCGGTCGCGGCCGGTATTAGCTTTGGAGCGATGAAATACCTTGGAAACTCTCACGTGGAGGAATGCTATCAAGCCTGCAAAAAGATGATTGAAGAACAGCAGGTACCCGTCGGTTAACAAAAAACACCCCTTATACACCGGACGTATAAATCCAACGTATAGGGGGTGTTTTATTTATTTTTCAACTTGGCCAGACGGAAGACCGGAGATATAACCGACACCGCCAGTTTCCTGAATGCCGATTCCTTTTTTCATGGCTTCTTCAAGCTTCGTCTTATCTACTGCTGTAATCTGTTTTCCTTCCAGATCCTCTCCAGGATGCTGGAAGTTGCTGAGAACATAGCACGAGTTCTTCACGTGGTCCACTGCACGTAAGCCGGTGGCTTCTGCTCCAACAGGTACAGATAAGATTCTTGATAGTTTCTTTGTTTTCACATTGTAGGCCCAAACAAAGTTATTCGTATGGTGTGCGCTGTCTTCACCAATGAACAAGGTGTTCATGTCGTCAGAAAAGCTCAAGTTGTCAGGGTTGGCTACTTTATTTGGATTCGCTGTATTTCCATAGGCATCCGCTTTAGGATAATCGTCACCGACCAACAGGCCATTCATGCTCGAAGGCACATACTTGCTGTCAATGTGTCCTTTTTTATGATCTTTTTCACCAGGATTCAAATCCAGTTCAAAGGTAACACCTGAGTCAATGACCGGAAGCTGGATATCATCCTGAACCCCGTCGATTTCTTCTTTTTTCATACTGTTGTTTTCATAGGAGATGGCAATATAGGCTTTGTTGTCCGCTTTATTTACTGCGATGCCTTCCATCTTGTTGAATTCGGAGGTTGCCCCAAGCAGTGCACCATATCGGCGGGATTCCAGGAATGCAGCTGCTTTTTCCATGCCCGGCTTCACTTTCAGGTACTCCACTTTTTTACTTGCTGCGGTTTTCACGGCTTTAAAGCCGGGTGCAGGCTTGTCTGATGTTTCAAAGATATCGCTGAACTTGGTGCCTTTGTCGATGATTCTCTTTACTTCTTTATCCGTAGAGTACCCCAGCTTAATCCACTGCAGATCTCCTGCTCCCCCGTTGGCCGTTGAAGTCTGCTTGAATTTTGCCGCATAAAGTGTGCCTGCAGAGAAGTCACGCTTTTTATCAGCAACATACATAAACATCATGGTATTGCCGCCGTCATCTCCGAAAAGTGCGGTTTTTTGGTCTGGAAGCACCTGCATGATCTCATGAGAGAACCGGCCTGTACTATAATGCTTTACAACCGATGCCTTACCATTTGGATGTACGGAAATCTCAGGAATCCATCCGTAAAAATAAGGATTGGCTTTGGAGGCATCACCAAAATACTGTTTGGCAAAGTTGGTGACGTCACGGTATGAAGAGGAAGCTGGATCTTCAAATGCTCTTGCATCCGGTTCATATTCTTCAGATCCGAGATGAGTTCCCCATTCTGTTGTTGATCCATTACATGGTGTCCATAGTCCGTTTACATTAGAGAAATCAATCTTTTTTGCATGATTTACGGTAAGCTTGCCGGTCTTCTTATCCCGGTCTACTTGTGTCAATGTCATGGACGCAGGAAGGCCGCTAATCTCATTTCCGGAATTGTCCATTGAATCATACTCATAGTGAGAGATGACATAGTCTTTTCCAGCAATGGTGATGAAGCTGTTGGAATCGGGTGCATCTGAAATGTAATAAGACGGCTTGTCCGGTACGCTGTGGTCAATGATTGGGTTACCTCTTGCGTCTATTGGAGTGCCGGCTGGTATCTTTTCGCCTTTGTTGTCTACAATTTTATCCTTTGATAAGAAGAGCTGGTTGTAGTCTAGAGGCATTTCTTTCACTTTACCATTTTTATAAGTAATTTTTACTTTAGCGTCTGTGTAGGTTTTGACCATGTTTTCGATGGTGCTGGGGGCTTTCATTGATGTAAATTCGATGTTCTTGATTTGATTGTTTTGCTTATGATGGTTGTGCTCAGCGAATACAGGAATGGCGCTTGAAGCCATAATGGCTAATGATAATCCGACTGTGATGCCTTTTTTCATGGTTCATCCTCCCTAACGAGTGTGATTCGTCCTCATTAAACCACTTTACTGTTAAGGAGGTATGAAGAAAAAGGGGATTAGTGTTGGTGTTTCGTAAAGAAATCATGACAATGCTAATACATTTAATTCTGATTGCCCGCTGCAATGGGTGTTTTGTAGCCTATGGCATGAAATTCTGAAATTTTGGGTTCTGACTGCTTGGCTACCAGACCCTCTTTTCCTTTCTCGCACACGGCTTGAACGTTACTGATCCTGATTTGATGGATTCCAGGTCCGATATGAAGAGCGGTAGGCGCTGAATCCTGAATGGTTACGTTTCGGATTTCAACGGCATCTGCACCATGGCTGCTGCCAAATACTTTGACATCCTCCCCTGCGGTTTTAAAATGCTTGATGTCCAGTCCGTTTAATATAATATTCCGCGAACGGTACTGAACAGCAATGACAGGCTCTCCGCGGTAATCATAATCGGGATCACCAATGACGGCGAAGTGATTGATCACCACGTTTCTGTAAGCGGAGATGACCATTGCCCTCGGTGTGGACTCCTTATACAAAGGTGTTCTTATGGGAGCCACCGCTACAATATAACTTGCTTTTATATTATAGGCGGTCATCGATACTGGATCCGTTTCGATGTGATGGCCGATATGCCTGAAGTTATACGAGCGGTTGTCATGAATGGACAGGTGCCCGATAATCTGTGTGTTGCTCGCCGCTGCAGAATTATGGTGGGCTTTGATTTCCACACCGCCAAAGCAGCGGGTTGTTGAATTGTTGACGAGGGTGACGTTTCTGGAACCGTCATCGACCTCGATCCCGTTAGAATTTGAAAATCCTTCTTTGTGCGCCCGCCCGCTCGGATCACACATATGGCAATTTGAAATTAAAATATTATCGCTGTGATGGGTCGTAATTCCATCATCCCCGAAGCCATACCCATTCAACTGGTCGAGCCAAATGTACCGGCTGCTTCTTCTGGCCCTTGTGCCGTCCCCAAAATACGTGTAAACCGCAGATGAAACATCAAAACAATGCAGACCGGGATTGATTCCTTCCACATCCTTCACCCAGCCATATGTGACGTGGGCGAAGGTGAGGCAGCTCGATTGATTGTTTCCGGATGCTGTCCGTTTATTGGGACCTAAACGTTCGACGTTCCAATCCAGACTCATGCCCTGAACAAAAACATGGTGGTTGCCTCTCCAACGGCCAGAATTGGTGAGCAGCTGCCGGCTTCGGGGTGCACGGTCGTGAAGCTTGATTACGGTTGTTCCTTTACCGGATCCAATCAGCATCGTCCATGAAGGAAGCCGGATGCCCTTTGTCACAAACACGCCTTCAGGCACAATAACTTTTACCTTTCCATGGCCGATTGCTTTTTTGAACGCTTCGGTATCATCAGTCACTCCATCGCCCGCCGCGCCAAACTCTTTGACATTTACCTCCCGGGTGATTTCGTTTTGAAGTCTGCTAAACTCCCGGTCAAGCTCTTTTTTCCATGAAGGAAAGATCGAGTCCTGCTTATCGGTCTCCACCTGTGGCATGTCTTCCAAATGTTTGTGCCATGACGTCGACAGAAGGATCCGCGGAAAGCTGTGCAGCAATTTTTTAAACGAGAATAACGAGGAATGCAGCACGGCAGGCAACGGGTTCAGCTCCTGGAAAAGAGCGTCTGTTTCACTGATTAAGTTTTTCATGTCCTGTTTTTGGCTGAAATAGGACGCAATCAGCTCCTTATTTTTCAGTGGATCATGTTTCTTGTCTAATGTCAGCATGCATTCTTCACCTCAGCTCGGAAACGTATTATATTTACTGTACCTCCTATTCCCGTTTTTTCCTCCAAATGAATCACCATTCCTTGTAAAGGCATAAGAAAACCCCTTCAGAAGAAGGGGATGTCAATGCTCTGTTAAGCTGCCCAGCGAAACCTGCTGTTCGCTTTCAGGCTGTCCAAGTGGATAGATGCGGGCGGTTTCTCCTTGTTCGTCTACATGCTGGATATATACTGGCACACCATCCAAGGTCACGTTTGCCATAACAGGAGAAGACGCAATTTCTTGTGCGCGTTGCTTGTTCATTTATAAAAAACCTCCTTTTTCACCCTTACTATGGACGAGGAGGAGGTTTTTTATACGAGATGAATTTATTGCGCCAAGAAGATGAGCTGATATAAAAACAGCACGGCAAACACGTATACAAGTGGATGTACTTCCCGGATTTTTCCTTTGGCAAATTTCATGATCGGGTAAGAGATGAAACCAAGGGCAATTCCGTTGGCGATACTGGATGTCAGCGGCATGCTGACGATGACGAGAAATGCCGGGAAGGCTTCATCGAAGTCATTCCAATCAATTTCCGATATACTTTTAATCATAAAGCTGCCGACAATGATTAAGCTTGGTGCGGTAATGGCAGGAACGGCAGAAACAGCGCTGACGAGCGGTCCGAAAAACGCGGCGATCAAAAACAGGATAACAACGGTTACTCCGGTTAAGCCTGTTTTTCCTCCAGTACCGACTCCGGCCGAAGATTCCACCGTTGCTGCTGTCGGACTGGTTCCGAACATGGCACCAACCGCTGTTCCGATTGAATCTGAAAAGAAGGCACTGCCTGCACGGTCGAGTTTGCCGTTCTTCAGCAATCCTGCCTGGCGTACGATACCGAGAAGGGCTCCGGTTGTATCAAAAAGCATAACAAGAAGGAATGAAAACACAACGCTGTACAATCCGTAATGGATGACATCGGCCACCGATTGAATGGGATTGTAGACAAGCACACCTTCAGGAAGGTGCGGCACAGAAAGAAATCCTTTATCAAAGCTTAACCGGCCGGTGAAAAAGGCGATGATGCCTGTAATGATCATGCCGATAAAAAGGGCACCCTGCACGTTGAGTGTCATTAATGTAATGGTGATAACGATTCCGATCAATGTCAGCGCCACTTTCGGCGAGCTGAAATCTCCAAGGGTTACGAGATTGGTCGGGTGATCGGCGACAATGCCGGACAGGCGCAGTCCGATAAAGGTGATGAACAAGCCGATTCCGGCTGCAATGGCATGTTTTAAATTGGACGGTATCGCATTGATCAGCTTGGCTCGAAATGACGTCAGGGAAAGAATCAGAAAAATAATACCTGTGATAAAAACTGCCGAAAATCCAACGGCATATGAAATGTTATGGCTGCTGATGACCGAGTAGGCAAAATAAGCGTTTAACCCCATGGATGGACCAATGATAATCGGATAGTTTGCGAAAAATGCCATGCACAGCGTTCCTACGACCGTAGCGATAATGGTAGCGGTAAAGCCTTGTTCGAACGGCACGCCCGCATCTTTTAATATCATTGGATTAACAACAATAATATAGGCCAAGGTTAAAAAGGTGGTAATACCCGCCAGGAATTCCGTTCGTATGGTGGTATTCCGCTCCTTAAGTTTAAACATACTGACACTCCTAACTTCAATTTCTCTCTATTCAAAAAGGTGCCACTAACTAATAGACTTCTCCATTACGGGCTCAAGGTAAACCTAAAAAATTACTTTATCACAAAAAAGAGGCAAATGGAGGGAGGAAGTTTTTCCAAGAAAACATTCAGAAACTTCTGAGCGGGGTATTTCTTTAAAATAGAAGGTGTTACTCTAAAATTGTCAAATATTATTAGGTAGAGGAGTGTCGGAATCTATTCAAATCGTTCGAAGTTCTATATAGTAGAACTTCAGCCACTTTTATTTCAGACTCTCTTCTTTAACAGCATACATATTTTAAGCGTATGGCTGAGTAATACCTTGTGCCACCAGGTAGTTTTAGATAAAATATTAGGAGGAATAGATACTATGCAATATCATTTTTTAGTAGGTAATGACAACGGAAACAGCGAGCATGATATTTACATTGATGGGCGTTTATTTCAACAGCCGAATGTTAACTGCGCAGTGGATCAACTGCCTTGGAGCGAAGAGCAGGCTCCTGAAACAATCGTACGCAACCTTCAGGATAACCTGATCGTAACGATTGATTCCCCTGCTGCACGTGCGGGTATGTACTATGTGGGCAAGTTTGCGCTTGAGAGCGGCGAGCTGATTGAAAACATCCAGGTGGGTGTGGACTACAAATACGAGATTGACCTTCCAGTCGTCAACACGCTTGCCCAGATTGCGGCCGTAGCGGTTCAAAAAGGATTTGCGGAAGAAAAGAAGCTGCCTGCATCCATCGATGTATCGGCCGATATGGCGACTGCGCTTCCGATTACCCAGCATTCCGACGAATCTGCAGCAAAATTTGAAAAGCGCTTCATGAATGGACCGCACCACGTAACGGTTCATGTGGGTAAACAGCGTGTGGCAGTAAAAGTAGAATTTGAGTTTGTTAAAGTTATTCCTGAAGCAACTCCAGTAACCTTCTCTCTACAAAAGGATGCAGATGGCAACTGGAGAAAAGGTGATATCTTTGATGCTTTTATTGAAGAAAATGATCTGCCGAAGAACTTTAATGGAAGCTTCTTTAAAAACAAACGAATCCTTCACACTGATATTGGCGACGGTTCTACGGAGTATCCGATTACAGAAGGAAATAAATTTTTGCGCCAGTTCGTGCACGGTACCAACCACGGTGCAGGGTATGCGATTGAGGAGGCACTCAGCGAGTTTAACCGCCTGATCCACCTTCCAGACAGCCCGCGTCAATTTTTCAGTGACGTGATCAAAAACCCGAACCACAAATATCATGCGCGTGCGATGAACACGTTGAAAAGACCGCTTGAAGGACAAGCGCGCCAGATCATCAACAATATCCGCAAGCAATTGACAAAGGCTAGAAACGAAATCGATTTGATCTGCGTATATGGCGGTGGAAGCATTCTTATGCAGCCGATCCTTGCTCCGATGCTGAAGGAACTTTGTGAAGAGCGCGAAATCCAGCTTCTTTACATCCCTGCAAAATATGCAGTGACAATGAATGCGAACGGATTGGATGCGTTTGTACGCGGTAAGATCTACGGTGCGATCAAAGACCGTGCGAAACAGCCGGTTTAAGTTTTCATTTTAAATGGTAAGGGGGTGTAATGATGAAGAAACAAAAAAAGCCAGGCGATAATATTTCATTGAAGACGAAAAAAAATGAAGCCCCCGCCATTATTGACTGGATTAACTCACAAACGAATTTGATGGATTCCATCCGCTACCTCGTTGAAAATGAAATAAAAGCCAACGGTGTTCGAAATCTGCAGCAGCATGTTCCTGCTGACCGGGGCTTTACCTTCGGGGATGAAGGCCAAGGTGTGGTGCAGGAAGATCCGAAGCATTCACCAGAGTATGATGATGTCATCGATGAAGAAGAAATCGACGAGGACGATATCGAGTCCTGGACATAAGAAGAATTGGAATGTTGAAAGCCGGCTTTGGAGATATGCTCCTGAGCCGGCTTTTTTTGTTGTGGGTTTACCGATCCTTGCTCGAAAAACCACAGAACTCGCCCGCAAACCCGACAAACTTGGCTAAAATACTCCTCGAACACATCCTCATCACCCTTCAAATCCACACCCCTCTCCCCCGTTCACTATGAAAATACGCCTCAAGTCTTAGCAGAAATATAGCTGCAGTACATTATAGGAAAATACGGCAGAAGGTAAGCTAGAGTTAAGAAAGGAGGAAACAACAAATGAAAAAATTTGGTTTGTTTTTACTCGGAGGCATTGCGGCGGTTATCCTGCTGGCGAACCTCGGGCCGATGATCGGCCTTGCGATCGGGCTGGTCATTCTATACTTTTCCGTCAAAGGATTTATGAAGGCGGAAACGACATCCAAGAAAGTAATCTGGGCCGTAATCGGCATAATTGCAGCATGCTCCGCTATATCCAATGTTCCGGCATTGCTAGGGCTCGCAGCAGCTTATGTACTATATGTGGTGTATAAGAACTGGAGCGGGAAAAAACAGGACTCGAACGATGACAGTGACCCATTTGTAAACTTTGAAAAACAATGGGCAGAAATGAACAGAAACTAACAAAAGGAGAGAAGAATAAATGAGCACATTATTTACAAGAATCAAAAATTCTATTGCAGCGGACTTTCATGAAATGCTGGATCAAAAGGAACAGAAAAACCCGATTGCCCTGCTTAACCAATATTTACGGCAGTGCGAGCAGGAAACGGACCGGGTCAGAAAGCTGGTGGAACGCCAATATACGCTGACTGAGGAATTTACAAAAGAACATCGGGAAGCAAAGGCACACGCGGAAAAACGAAAGCGGCAGGCGGATTTGGCACTCCAAGCCGGTGAAAGCGAGCTGCATGAATTTGCAGTGGCTGAACAGCAGCAATACGAGGAGCGTGCAGCCCGGCTGAGTGAATCAAGAGAAGAAGCGACACGCGAGCTTCAAAATTTGGAGCAAAAGTTTGAGCAAATGAAGCATAAATTAAAGGATATGTACGTGAAACGCATGGAATTGATGGGCCGGGAAAATATTGCCCGGGCAAACAGGGGCATGAACAAGGTGCTTGATGCCAGTGCAGGCGCTAAACCGGGGCTGCGTTTCGATGAAATGGAACGTTATCTAGAGCGGCTTGAGCATCAGGTCAATTCCGACTACCACCGCAACACGATCGATGAGCGCTTTGCCCAGCTTGAAAAACAATGGGAAAATAAAGAAAAACCTACAATTTCCTAAGGTAAAAATGATATTCTAAAAGGCGTAGAGCTCTGCGCCTTTTAGAAATACGCAGGAGCCGGGGACAGAGCGAGAAGGGGGTGCACCATGTTTAGCGGTAAAAAAACAGATCTAATCAGCTGGCTACTTTTGATCGGCCTATTTCTTCTTATTCTTGAACTTATTTTTCGCGGAGGCGAACTGATTTTCATTTTTGCCGTTATGGCAGGCTGCATCTATGTTGGCGGAAAAAGAAGGACTCGGACATTCGGGAAGCTTCTCTATTGGGGCGGATGGTTTGGAGCAGCTGTTACATTGCTGAATATGATGGCGTTCAAATTTGTGCTGGTTGCTATTCTCATTTATCTGCTTATTCAGGTGTACCAGAACAAAAAGCGGCCGGCATGGATTAAGCCGGAAATCAAAGAGCCGGATTCCAGGCTGTCCGAGTCACTCTTTAAAAAAAAGAATTTGTTTAAAAACATTGTGTACGGACCCCAGCAAACCCCTGACCAGGTGTATGAATGGGAAGACATTAATATTCAATGCGGAATCGGTGACACGGTCATTGACCTAAGCAATACCGTCCTCCCTGAGGGTGAGTCAGTGATCACGATTCGAAATATTGTCGGCAATATCAAAATTTTCGTTCCATATGAAGTGGCGGTCAGCGTCGACCACTCGGTGCTGGCAGGCAACGCGACCATTTTTGATATTCATGAACCAAAAGTGTTTAATCAGCTTTTCTCCTACCATACGGATAACTATTATGAAGCGTCTCAGCGGATTAAGATCATCACAACATTGGCGGTTGGGGATTTAGAGGTGAAGCGGACATGAGTATGTTAATGCGCAGTGTCGTCATGTCCCTTGCCATCGCTTTTGTGGTTATGTTAGTGATCTTCATTACTGTGTTTATGGCGTTTCCCCTGCCTGATGTCTCGTATTTATGGGAACAGCATCTGTTCAGCCTGCCGTTTATAGTGGTTGTTCCTGCCCTGAGCCTTGTTATTGGCGGTTTTTTTGGTTTGTTTCAGGGCATCATTGCACGCAGGCAGCTGAAGCAGGTGGAGGAAGGGCTGCGGGAAATTGAGAACGGAAGACCCATTTATCTTCCGGTAGTTTCCGAGGGTACAGAGGTGGATGCACTCTGGAAGCGAATGAAAAATGTTCAGCGCCATGCTGCCGAGCAGGCAAGAGCATCCCAGAAGCTGGCGAATGAGAAGGCGGAGGACCAGGAAAAAGTCATTCAGGAAATGATTTCCAGAGAGCGGCACCGTTTGGCACGGGAACTGCATGATTCCGTCAGCCAGCAGCTCTTTGCCGCCTCCATGCTGATGTCCGCCATCAATGAATCCAAAGATCCTGGTGCTCCCGAGAACCGTCAGCTCAATTTGGTGGAGCAGATGATTCATCAATCCCAGCTGGAGATGAGAGCCTTATTGCTCCATCTGCGCCCTGCGGCTTTGAAGGGAAAGTCGTTGCAGGAAGGTATTAAAGAGCTGCTCGATGAACTAACCCAAAAAGTACCGATTGACATTCATGAAAAAATTGAAGACATGCGGTTGGATAAAGGTGTGGAAGACCATCTTTTCCGAATTTTGCAGGAGTCGGTTTCCAATACACTAAGGCATGCAAAAGCTACCTCGCTGGAGATTTTGCTGATCGAGCGGGAAGGTCTCATTATTTTACGAGTCTCCGACAATGGCGTTGGGTTTGCACTTGATGAATTTAAAGCAGGCTCGTACGGTTTGCAAAATATGCAGGAACGGGCGCTGGAAATTGGCGGTACATTAAAAGTGGTGAGTCTGCCCGACAAAGGGACCCGGCTGGAAGTTAAAGTACCCGTAATCTCGATGGAGGAGGATCAAAATGATTAAAGTATTGTTTGCAGATGATCATGAAATGGTGAGGATCGGTGTTTCTTCCTATCTTTCTGCCCAGCAGGACCTGACCGTTGTCGGTGAGGCGGAAAATGGAAAAAAGGCCGTTGAGCTGGCTCTCGAGCTGCGTCCGGATGTGATCTTGATGGATCTTGTCATGAATGAAATGGATGGCATCGAAGCAACCAAAAAGATTATCGAACAATGGCCGGAAGCCAAAATCATTATTGTCACCAGTTTTCTGGATGATGAAAAAGTGTATCCCGCCATAGAAGCCGGTGCGGTAAGCTATATGCTGAAAACTTCCAAAGCCAGCGAGATTGCGGATGCTGTTCGGAATACATATTACGGCCAATCCGTTCTGGAACCCGAAGTGACAGGCAAAATGATGAACCGCATGCGGCAAAGAAACCAGCAGCATCCCCATGAGGAGCTGACGAGCCGTGAATTGGAGGTGCTTCTTCTCATGACCGAAGGGAAATCCAACCAGGAAATTGCCGATACCCTCTTCATCGCCCAGAAAACCGTTAAAGTCCACGTAAGCAACATCTTAAGCAAACTCGATGTACAGGACCGCACCCAGGCTGTCATCTATGCTTTTAAGCATAATCTTGTGAAATAAGGATATGCGTAACAGGTGAAACTCATAGCCATTGCGCCGAGGGGCACAGCGCACGCCCCGTGGAAAACGATCATCCTGGAACGGAAATCAACTACCCCACAAGCAACATAGGATTACAAGAATTCACCGCCAGCATAACCTTCATGCCGGCGGTTTTTTTGCGTTCACCGATAAAACCTTGAGAAACAGGGAATAAAATAGTAGACAGAGAAGTGTGAATTTTGTCCGCATGATGTAAACAAAACCGAAATATGATAATATAATTTAAGAACGAGATACTTATCATCACTGGCTAAATTCTGAATAAAAGTGTCTTTACCACGTGTACATTTGTTCAGACTCACATAACAATTTTTTTATCCATGAAAGGAGAGTAATGTATGTCAAGTCATGTACTGGACCAATTTTTACAGGAAAACCTTGGAGATCTAAAAGAAAAAGGGCTTTATAACGTGATTGATCCGCTTCAAAGTGCGAACGGACCGGTCATCAAGGTTGGCGGAAACGAATTGATTAACCTCTCTTCCAACAACTATCTTGGATTGGCGACAGATGAGCGCCTGAAGAACGCTGCCAAAGAGGCCATTGACGAATATGGTGTAGGTGCAGGGGCAGTGCGTACCATCAATGGTACGATGGAGCTTCATTTGAAGCTTGAAGAGAAGCTGGCTGAATTCAAACATACGGAAGCCGCAATCGCTTATCAGTCCGGTTTCAACTGCAACATGGCTGCAATCTCTGCTGTCATGGATAAAAATGACGCAATCCTTTCTGATGAACTAAACCATGCTTCCATTATCGACGGTTGCCGTTTATCAAAAGCAAAGATTATCCGGGTCAACCATTCCGACATGGACGATCTTCGTGCGAAAGCGAAAGAAGCCAAGGAATCCGGCTTATATAACAAAATCATGGTCATTACGGACGGTGTTTTCTCCATGGACGGAGATATTGCCAAGCTGCCTGAAATCGTTGAAATTGCAGAAGAATTTGACCTGATTACGTATGTGGATGATGCCCACGGTTCTGGCGTGCTTGGCAATGGCGCAGGAACGGTGAAGCACTTTGGGCTGTCTGACCGAGTAGATTTCCAAATTGGTACACTTTCAAAGGCAATAGGTGTGGTCGGCGGATATGTAGCCGGCAAGAAGGATTTGATCGACTGGCTCAAAGTCAGAAGCCGTCCATTCCTATTCTCCACCTCCCTTACTCCGGGAGATGTGGCCGCTTGTACAAAAGCCATTGAAATCCTGACTTCCAGCACAGAACTGCAGGAACGCCTTTGGGAAAACAGCAAATACTTAAAACAGGGTCTTGAAAAGCTCGGTTTTGATATTGGAAACAGCGAAACACCTATTACACCGGTCATCGTTGGGGATGAAGTGAAGACGCAGGAGTTCAGTAAAAAACTGAACGAAGAAGGCGTATATGCCAAATCCATTGTTTTTCCTACCGTACCAAGAGGGACTGGCCGAGTAAGAAATATGCCTACTGCGGCCCATACGAAGGAAATGCTCGACCAAGCTCTTGCCATTTACGAAAAAGTCGGCAAGCAGATGGGGATTATCTCCTGATCGCACAGCCGGCTTAGATTTGGAGGAATGATGATGAAGAAGATTCTGATTACAGGGGCGCTTGGCCAAATCGGTTCAGAGCTGGTCATGCATGCCCGTAAAATATATGGAAATGACAATGTTATTGCAACGGATATCCGTAAAACCGACAGCGCGGTCGTCCATTCGGGACCATTTGAAGTGCTTGACGTTACCGATCCGCAAGCAATGGCAAGCATTACGAAAAAACATCAGGCGGATACCATTATCCACCTAGCAGCCCTGCTGTCTGCCACTGCAGAAGCAAAACCTCTGCTCGCATGGAACCTGAATATGGGTGGGCTGGTGAATGCGTTGGAAGTGGCCAAAGAAATGAACTGCCAGTTCTTCACGCCAAGTTCCATTGGCGCTTTTGGCCCGTCTACACCGAAGGACCAGACACCGCAGGATACGATTCAGCGTCCAACCACAATGTACGGTGTCAATAAAGTAGCTGGCGAGCTGCTCTGTGATTATTATTATCACAAGTTTGGACTGGATACACGGGGTCTGCGTTTCCCAGGATTGATTTCATATGTAACACCTCCTGGAGGTGGAACAACTGATTATGCGGTCGAAATTTATTACGAAGCGGTACGCAAAGGAAGCTATACCTCTTTTATTGATGCAGAAACCTACATGGATATGATGTATATGCCGGATGCCTTGAATGCGATCATCAACCTCATGGAAGCAGACCCTTCTAAGCTGATGCACCGCAATTCGTTTAATGTGTCGGCCATGAGCGTCGAACCGGAACAAATCGCAGCATCGATTAAAAAGCAGATGCCTTCCTTTACGATGGATTATGAGGTGGATCCAATCAGACAGGCGATTGCCGAGAGCTGGCCGAACCATATCGATTCATCTGCTGCTGCCAATGAATGGGGCTTTAAAACAGACTATAATTTAGATAAAATGACAGCAGATATGCTGTCAAAGCTTACTGATAAGCTGAACAACAAAGTGGCAAATTAAAATAATAAAGAAAAAGGAAGCCTGAACTGGCTTCCTTTTTTGAACGGAAAGGAGTACATAAATGGCTGATTTTAACTCCATGAAGCTGAACCCCCGGCTTTTAGAATCATTGAAGAACCAGGGGATTTACGAGCCGACGCCGGTTCAGGATCAGGTAATCCCCCTCCTGTTGGAGGGAACGGATGTGATCGCCAAGTCACAGACCGGAACAGGAAAAACCATGGCATTTGCACTGCCGGTTCTGCAGCGGATTGATCCGGAAGTCAAAAATGTACAAGCATTGATTGTGGCACCAACAAGAGAACTGGCCATCCAAGTGGCGGAGGAAGTAAAAAAATTAAGTGAACCAATGGGCATCGACGTTTTATCCGTATATGGAGGACAGGATGTCGTAGCGCAAATCCATAAGCTTGGCGGAAGCGTTCAAATCATCATTGCTACACCCGGCCGCCTTCTGGACCATGTCAGGAGGGAAACCGTGGATTTATCGCAAACCTCCATGCTTGTTCTCGATGAAGCCGACCAGATGCTTCATATCGGATTCCTTGAGGATGTGGAAGAAATTATCCGGCAGACATCGAAAGAGCGCCAAACGATGCTCTTTTCCGCTACGATGCCCCCTGAGATTGTAAAACTCGCAGAAACTTATTTAAAAAAACCGAAAGAGATTTCCATACGAAAAAAGGAAATCACTGTAAAAGAAATCAGACAGCGGGTAATAGAAACTACAGACCGGTCCAGGCAGGATGACTTAAAAAAACTGATTCGGATGCACCGTCCATATTTGGCGATCATTTTTTGCCGCACGAAACGAAGGGTCAGCAAATTATTTGAAGCCTTGCGGGAAGCAGGGTTGGAAGCGGATGAACTGCACGGCGATCTTTCACAGGCCAAGCGGGAAGCGGCAATGCAGCGTTTCAGGCAGGGAGAGACCCGTTTTCTTATTGCAACCGATGTGGCGGCACGGGGACTGGACGTCGAGGGCGTTACTCATGTGATCAACTATGATATCCCCCATGATACTGAAAGCTACATCCACCGGATCGGACGTACAGGGCGTGCCGGAAGCAAGGGACTGGCAATTACCCTGGTCGCCCCAAAAGATAAAAAATATCTGGAACTGATCGAAAAAGGAATCCGGCAGTCGATCCAAAAGCAAGTGCTGGAAAAGCCGGAACGAAAGAAGGATAAGTCATCCGAAGAAAAAAAGGGAAGCCAAAACCCCCGCAGATTATCAAAAAATAAACATCCGCGCAGATAATAATCCATTGGATGGATATAGGATTGAAAATGGACAAAAATAAGAATGTGAATGGCAAAACTTAAGTGTTGAAATTATTTTTTAGAAGTGGTTTAATATGAAACGCAGAGGGAAATAACAAGGTTAGAACTTAAAAGAGTCGCCGCAGACGGCGGCTTTTTCTTTTCTTGCGTATGGAAATAATTCGGAAATGGAAGCGTAAGAAGGAAATCCCAGAAATATGAACATTCTTTGAAAAATATGTGATGAAGTCGTGAAATTTAGTTGAAGAACTTATGACAGTTTATAAAAGGGTATCTATTTTTGGTGGAAATTTGGTATTATGTGAACAAAAGCACAATGTTAGTTATTTTGCAGTGAGAATTCTCACAACGATGTTGAAAGGAAGGAAGGTGGGCCTAGTGTTTAAGCGGTTTAAACCGTTTTTTGCGTTGGGACTTTTGCTGTCCGTTTTCTTTTTGGGCGGATGCAGTAATTATATAGTTCTTGATCCTAAAGGGCCTGTTGCTGCGCAACAGAAGGATCTTATTCTTTACTCTATTGGCTTTATGGCACTTATTTGTGTAGTGGTATATGTCTTATTCACATTCATCGTTATTAAATACCGCGACAGAAAGAACGATGATAACTATGAACCGGATCAGCATGGAAGCAAAAAGCTTGAAACGATCTGGACAGTTATCCCTATTTTGATTATCATCGCCCTGGCCATTCCGACGGTTAAGTCGATTTATGATGTCGAGAAGGTGCCGGTCTCTGCTTCAGGCCAGAAGAAGGAACCTCTTGTTATTACAGCTACAGCAGTAAACTGGAAATGGATCTTCTCCTATCCGGAGCAGGGCATTGAAACGGTCAACTACATTAATATTCCTAAAGACCGTCCGGTTCAGTTTAAATTGACCTCTGCAGATTCAATGTCTTCATTCTGGGTTCCAGAACTTGGAGGACAAAAATATGCCATGGCCGGCATGGAAACGAAATTATACTTACAAGCCGACCATACCGGAACATTCTCCGGCAGAAACTCAAACTTTAATGGTGAAGGATTTGCTCACCAGATTTTTGATGTGCATTCCGTTACTCAAAGCGAGTTCGACAAATGGGCGAAGGATACAAAAAGCAAGGCGCCTAAGTTGACCAAAAAGCAATATGATCAATTAATGGTTCAAGGTGAAGCAAAGAAAATGACATTCTCGTCAACACATTTAAAATGGGTAGATCATGCTAAAGAAGCAGACTATGCAGTGAAGACTCGTGAGCGTTTAGGCGAGGTTCCGCAAAATCCGCATGGATCCAAACAGAAAGATGCGAACAAGCCGGAATCTGACTCTCATGGGGAATCTCATTCCCATTAATAGAGGAGGCACTAAATTATGAAATGGGATGAATTTTTTGTTACGGGGGACCCGCTGATTTATGGTGCGGACGTCTCTATCGTTTTAACAGTTATCGGAATCCTATTCTACTTAACATATTTTAAAAAATGGAAGTGGCTATGGACGGAATGGCTCACTACCGTTGACCATAAGAAGCTGGGAATTATGTACATCGCTTCCGCAGTACTCATGCTGTTCCGCGGCGGAGTCGATGCTTTGCTCATGCGTGTACAGCTTGCTACACCGGATTCCAAGTTTTTGGATTCACAGCACTATAACGAAATCTTTACAACACACGGTACCATCATGATCATCTTCATGGCGATGCCGTTCTTGATTGGACTTATCAACGTCGTTATTCCGCTTCAAATCGGAGCACGTGATGTAGCATTCCCCTATCTGAATGCTGTCAGCTTCTGGACATTCTTTATCGGTGCAATGCTGTTCAACATCTCCTTCGTTATCGGGGGATCACCATCTGCCGGCTGGACAAGCTATATGCCGCTTGCCGGTAATGAATTAAGTCCCGGGCCGGGTCAGAACTACTACTTGCTCGGACTGCAGATTGCCGGGATTGGTACCCTGTTAACGGGTATTAACTTCCTTGTGACGATTCTCAAAATGCGTGCGCCTGGTATGACATTGTTCAGAATGCCTGTATTCACCTGGTCTGCATTGATCACTATGATTATCATCGTGTTTGCGTTCCCTATCCTTACAGTGGCGCTTGCACTTATGACATTTGACCGTTTATTCGGTGCCCATTTCTTTACCCTTCAAGGGGCTGGAATGGATATGCTATGGGCGAACCTTTTCTGGTTATGGGGCCATCCGGAAGTATACATTGTTGTTCTTCCTGCTTTTGGTATGTTCTCGGAAATTATCAGTGCGTTCTCCCGCAAAACGATTTTTGGTTACAAAGCAATGATTTGGGCAATGGTTATTATCGCAGGTTACAGCTTCTTGGTTTGGGTTCACCACTTCTTTACCATGGGTCAAGGAGAGCTTGTTAACTCAGTATTCTCCATCACAACAATGATCATCGGTATTCCAACCGGTATCAAGATCTTCAACTGGCTGTTTACGATGTACAAAGGTAAGATTTCCTTTACGACACCAATGCTTTGGTCACTTGGCTTTATCGTGAACTTTGTCATTGGTGGGGTTACAGGGGTTATGCTTGCGATGGCTGCAGCAGACTACCAGTACCATAACACGTACTTCCTGGTTGCCCACTTCCACTATGTATTGATCGCGGGTACCGTATTCTCATGTTTTGCAGGACTTATTTTCTGGTATCCGAAAATGTTTGGCTACAAGCTGAACGAGCGTATTGGAAAATGGGTATTCTGGGTATTTAACATTGGCTTTAACGTATGTTTCATCCCGCAGTTCATTCTTGGTCTTGATGGAATGCCGCGCCGTGTTTACACATACAGCGCTGCATCAGGCTGGGGTAACATGAACATGCTCTCCACTGTTGGTGGATTCTTGATGGGTATCGCGTTCTTGATTCTTGTTTACAACTTCTACTACAGCTTCCGTTATTCGGAGCGAGAAAATACAGGCGATTCTTGGGGTCTTGGACGTACGCTTGAATGGGCAACCACTTCTGCCGTACCGCCGCATTATAACTTTGCGGTAACTCCAACAGTAGATTCCTTTGATCCGTTGATTAAAATGAAACGTAATAATGTAAATCTTAAACCGAAGATTGAGGACATCAAAAAGATCCACATGCCGGACAATTCAGGAGTTCCATTCTTTATGGCTTCCTTCTTCTTTGTCGCAGGTTTCGGTTTAGTATTTGAATGGTATTGGATGGGTATTGTTGGTTTGATCGGTGTGTTTATTACCTTGATCATCCGCTCATTCGATAAAAACGAAGGATACTATGTAAGTGAAGAAGAAATAAAAGAAACGGAACGGTTAACCGTTTAAAGGAGGCGTGAACAATGGCACATGCAGAAGTACACGATCATAACACGCCTTTAGAATATCAGTCAGAGACCGGGCGCCTGAACATCCTCGGTTTCTGGGTTTTCCTTGGGGCGGAGATCGCGTTGTTTTCAACGCTGTTTGCAACGTACCTGGTTTTAATGTACAGAACAGGTGACGGGCCAACCCCACATGAGCTTTTTGAATTAAAAGGTGTGTTGATTGAAACTTTCCTTCTACTGACAAGTAGTTTCACGTGCGGTATCGCAATTCACGAAATGCGACGCCGCAATCGAAAGGGTTTATTTATTTGGATGATCATCACATTGGCCTTGGGTGCAGGATTCCTTGGCTATGAGATCTACGAGTTTGTAACATATGTGCATGAGGGCGCTGCTATTGGTACGAGCGCATTCTGGTCCGGTTTCTTCGTTATTGTAGGAACACACGGACTGCACGTAACAATGGGTATCGCTTGGATTACCTTAATCTTGATACAGGTGGCAAGACGGGGACTAACACCTCAAACGTCTGCTAAAGTCTTTATTTCAAGTCTTTACTGGCACTTCCTTGACGTGGTGTGGATCTTTATCTTTACCGCCGTGTATTTAACAGGGATGGTGTTGCATAATGGCTAATCCACAAGATTCACTTTCCAGAGAGCATGGAGGAATTCCATGGAAACACGTGATTGGATATATCTTGTCCATTATTCTTACAGCACTCGCTCTTTGGGTGACGTTTGAAACCGGATTTTCCACCCGCACCATATTGATTATCATTTTTATCTTTGCCTTTTTACAAGCAGCGCTTCAGCTTCTCATGTTCATGCATATGACAGAGAGCTCCGAGAAGAAGAGCAAGCTTACAGGCAATACACAGACAGGAAACATCTTGTTTGCGGCTTTCGTTGCGATTGTTATCGTCGCTGGTTCTGTATGGGTAATGGGTGCAGGACACGGGAAGCATGATCATCACAAGATGGACAGCAAAATGGAAGATATGAAAATGGACGGCGACATGAAAATGGAGCATAAATAAGAACACAGAAAAGCACCTTGCAGATTCTGCAAGGTGCTTTTTTTATATGGTTTTATTTAGACTCACGGTACAATCTGCGTCGTTCACGCTCACGGCGGATAAACGGAATCGCATAAAGTTTGAAGGCCGCTACATGGGCGAACACGACGTTTGCAACGAATACAATATTAAATATCAGATGTGCTAGAGGATTTAAATCTCCCATAACGTACAGTCCTACATACAGCCACATGATCGCAATAAATGGAATCTGCCATAAGGCCAGTTTTCTATGATCATGCCATAGGAATAACGGAGTAGCGGTAGCAACGAAAAGATAGACAACATAAACATCCATTATAATCAACTCCTTAAAATTGTGACAGCGTTTCCAATTGTGACGAAGTTAGGTCTGTTTTGTGAACAATTTGTTACAGTTAGTATACCACATTTGCAAAAATTTACTACAGAAAAACAAAAAATTGGGACAAAATTTCTATATTCTCCTAATTCGATGTGAATCGCCTGGGACAATGGAGGGATGATGAGCATACTCTATAATTGAAAACATCAAATTTCAACACGTAAAAGAGCATGGCGCTTTCACGCCATGCTTTTTCTCTTCTTAGTTATCGGATTTGTCCGTCGCCTGTCATACAATACTTGGTGGTGGTCAATGCAGGTAAGCCCATGGGTCCGCGTGCATGGAGCTTTTGGGTCGAAATACCGATTTCGGCCCCAAACCCGAGTGTAGATCCGTCAGTGAAGCGTGTGGACGCGTTATGGTACACAGCTGCTGCATCAACGCGGTTCATGAAATTTGCTGCTTCACGGGCATCTTCTGTAACGATGGCTTCAGAGTGTTTTGTTCCAAAGCGGTCAATATGTTCTATTGCTTCATCTGTGGCGTCTACGGTTTTAATTGCAATGGAAAGGCTGAGAAATTCCTCTGCCCAGTCTTGTTGAGTAGCAGGAACGGCTTCTGAGAAGCAGGAAACAATGTGTTCATCGCCATGGACCGTAATGCCTTGTCTCTTCAATGCCAGTTCGAGTTCCTGCTGATTTGCGGCCAGCCATTTACGGTGAACGATCAGTGTCTCTGCTGCATTGCATACTGCAGGACGGTCGGTTTTGGCGTTAATCAGGATATTAAGAGCTTTGTTGACATCTGCTGTTTCATCGAAATAAATATGACAGTTTCCCACTCCAGTTTCCAAAACGGGTACGGTGGCTTCGTTCACTACGGTATTAATGAGTGAACCGCCTCCCCGCGGGATAAGAACATCGATATGTTCCTTCATTGTAAACAGTTCACCGGAAGCCTTTCTGTCGGTGGTTGCAATAAGCTGGGCGGCGTCCGCGGGAATCTTTGTTTTTGCCAGTGCCTGTTGGATGACGCGGATGATCGCTTTATTGGAATTTAGAGCGCTTGAGCCGCCTTTTAATACGATAGCGTTTCCTGACTTGAGGGCCAGTCCTGTGGCATCCACCGTGACGTTGGGACGAGCTTCATATATCATGCCGATCACGCCCAGTGGAACACGCTTTTGTTCGACTTTCATACCGTTATCAAGGGTCCATTGACTTACAATTTCTCCGATTGGATCGTTTTGTCCCGCAACCTGTCTCAGTCCTTCTGCAAAGTCGGCAATTCGTTTTTCTGAAAGGGAAAGACGGTCCATAAAGGCTTGGGTAAAGTCCTTTTCCCTTCCGTTTTGAAGATCTTTTTCGTTTTCTTTTAAAATGAAGGCAGCCTGCAATTCCAGCTCGTCTGCCAAAATATGCAGTGCTTCGTTCTTTTCCTGCTCAGAAAGGCCTGCCAGTGTTTTGGACGCAATTTGCGCGGCCTTTGCTTGTTCTTTTACTTTTATATGGGTTACTTCTTTTTCTAAAGTACTCATCAAACGCCTCCTTATGATAATAGCGGTACAGCTAATCTGGTGTGGCATACAAGATCAGCATTGTTAATGGCCTCCTGAGGACCAAAATCAATGATATCTGCAATTTCTTCCTTCGTATGTCCTTTAATCTTAATTAAGTCCTTGGAAGAGTAATTACTGACGCCAAGCCCAATCTGAATGCCGTCGATATCTTTGATGCGCACCACTGCACCTTTTTTAAAATAACCTTCCACATATTCAATTCCTGTAGGGTACAAACTTTTATGCTCCGTAATCTCCGCTTTTGCTTCGTCTGACACCACGATTTCACCTTCTGGACCTGAATGAAATGCGATCCATTGTCTTCGAACGTCAAGGTTTTCACTGTCATCCTGCGGTGTGAAATATGTCCCTCTTGCTGTTTCCTGTACCGCATTATAAATAATGTTGGGTTTTGCAGCATCTCCGAGGAACGATGGAATACCAGAGGCCATTGCAATTTTTACAGCATCAATTTTTGAACGCATGCCGCCCGTTCCTACTTCACTTGCGGAATCGCCGGCAGATGCTTCGATTTCTGGTGTGATTTCATAAACCTCTTCCAATAAACGGGCATCCGGATTGTTTCTTGGATCTTCCGTATACAGACCATCGATATCTGATAAGATCAGAAGCTGGTCGGCATTGACCAGGCCTGACACTTTGGCGGAAAGTGTATCGTTATCCCCGAATTTCAGGCGTTCAACCGTAATCGTGTCATTTTCATTAATGATCGGCACGATGCCGCGGTCCAATAAAACATTTATGGTGTTCCTTGCGTTGTTGTATCGTTTTTTATCGGAAAAATCACTTCGCGTAATCAGGATTTGAGAAGCGGTATATCCGTGAGAAATAAATCTTTCCGAATAAGCTTCCATTAATAGTCCCTGTCCGATTGAAGCAGCAGCTTGTTTTTCCGGAAGTGATGTCGGCCGTGAAAGACAACCGAGCTTTCGGTATCCGGCAGCCACTGCACCTGAAGAAACGAGCACTACCTCATGTCCGTCATCTTTTAGCATGACAATTTCGTCCACCAGGCGTTCCAGTTTTCTTCGGCTGATTTCGCCATGGCGGCTGGTTAAGGAACTTGATCCGATTTTTACGACAATGCGTTTATTTTTAATAGTAGAAAGACTCAAAACGTTCACTCCTCGTATCTTCTTTTTCCGGTTCAATAAGCAACGGTTACGAGTATAACGAAGCTTGAAAATCGATACAACCGCTCAGGCCGAGATAGTGTGAATGATGTCCATAAAGGGAGGAATATAGAGGATACCGGATTTAATTACACCATGGGATGTGAGAGGACGTGAAGGAGGATAAGGAGATGGATTATGAAAGGATAACAATCGGGCAAAATGAAAAAATGTGGGTATTTTCGAAAGTTTCAAGCAAGCATAACCATTGCTATGAAAGGGTTTTCATCCTTTTTTTAAAATCCAAGCACCATTCATGAAAATAAAAAAAGAAACTGTCCCGAAAGACAGCTTCTTTTCGTGAATTTATTTTCCTGACGGTATAACCCGTTTGATAAAAAAGGAGAGAATCAGGGCAACAAAAGCAATGCCCGTTGCGACGATAAAGGCATCATTAATTCCATCGATTGCTGCCTGCTTTGCGGCTGTGCCATAGATCACCTGAACCCCCAATGAATTTCCTGCGGTTGAAGGCAGTCCGGCCACCTGGGCAAGTCCCTGTCCCAAAGCACTGATTTTCTCTGAAACGATGGGATTGGAGGTGGTGACGACATTTGCGTAATCAGCCGTATGGAATTCCTGACGGTTGGAAAAGATCGTCACCAGGAAGGCTGTGCCGAGTGAACCTGCAACCTGTCTCATAGTGTTGGATGTTGCTGTACCATGGCTGTTTAAGTGCCGCGGCAACTGGTTCATACCTGCGGTCATTACGGTCATCATCAAAAACGACATACCAAACATTCGCGACACATACATGAACAAAATATGTCCATAGGTGGTGTCGGTCGAAAGATGGCTGAATTCCCATGTGGTGATTACCGTGATGGTCAACCCGATGATGGCCAGCGGGCGCGCACCGATCCGGTCAAACAACGCTCCGGATATCGGAGACATAATCCCCATAATAATGGCTCCCGGCAATAATAGCAATCCGGACTCCAGTGGGGTAAATCCACGGATGTTCTGCAGATAAATCGGCAGAAGGATCATGGCTGCAAACATTGCCATATTGATGATCATGCTGATGACGGTTGTCAGTGCAAACACATCATATTTAAAAACACGCAAATTCAACATTGGTTTATCGGTGGTAAGCTCCCTCCATGTAAAAGCAGCAAGGGAAATTAACCCGATAATAATGGTAGATAATACGATGGCACTGGTCCAGCCTTCGCTTCCGGCTTCACTAAAGCCGTATAAGAGGGAACCAAAACCAATGGTAGAAAAGAGAAATCCTGCGAAATCGAACTTTGGATTCGATTTTTGAATAACGTCTTTCATCCATGCAAAAGCGATAATCAGGTCAATGACACCAAACGGAATAATGATGTCAAAGAGCAGTCTCCAGGAGTAATGCTCCACAATATATCCTGAAAGCGTCGGGCCGAGAGCGGGTGCAAAAAGCATCGCAATTCCCATGGTCCCCATCGCCTGGCCGCGCTTTTCAATAGGAAAGACAGTAAGAAAAACGGTCATCATAAGAGGCATGATAATACCTGCTCCAGCAGCCTGAACCACACGCCCCACCATTAACAAGCCAAACGATGTGGAAATGGAACAAATGACGGCTCCTGCTGTAAACAGAAACATAGCGGCGATGAACAGGGTTCTTGTTCCAAACCTTTCGATTAAATAGGCTGTAATCGGAATACATACCCCGTTCACCAGCATATACCCGGTGGAAACCCACTGAACGGTTGTAGCAGAAACATTCAGGTCATTCATGATGTGGGGAATCGCTACATTAAGCAAGGTTTGGTTCAAAATAGCAATAAAAGCCCCAAGCATCAGTACAGTCAATATTCGTCCCACTGGAATGGGTTCATCCTGCTTTACTTTTTTAATGGTCTGAAGCGAACTTTCTTCCTGCCGCTTTTCGGCAGCAGACGTCACATATTCGAGAGCAGGTTCAGAGACCGCTGTATCTTCCAAAGTAGCATCAATCAGTTCGTTGGATTCATACGGATGGCCCGTAGCCCGCTCCGAAATATGGTCCTGCTCTTCCCATTGTTTTCTCCGGTTTGCACGGACTGCAATAAAGTTCACTGTCAGCAAAAGAACAATGGATATAAGGACATAGCCTATGATATAAATTGACATCGTCTCACCACCTACTTGTGGATCCGTACGGTTACATTCATTCCAGGAACAATATCAAGGCCAGAATAGCTGTCTAACGAAATTTTAACAGGAATAACCTGGGTGACTTTTGTGTAGTTTCCGGTGTTATTTGAGCTTGGCAGCATGGAAAACGTGTTGGCGGTTGCAAGGCCAATCTCTTCCACTTTCCCTGAGAGTGTGTTGTTAGGGAACGAATCGACATATACATCAACGTCTTGGTTTTTTTTCACATCGTCAATATCTGTTTCTTGTACATTGGCTGTTACCCACAGGTTACTCATGTCATAAGCGTGAGCAAGCGGTGTTCCAGCAGCCACAAAAGAATCCTCCACAGCAGATTGCTGAACGATGGTGCCATGCTTTGGTGCATCAATTTTAACTTTGGACATTCCAGTTGATCCTTGGGAAGGAGCAGCAGTAATGGTTCCAATTTCAGACCCTTTATTGAATTCTTTGCCGACTTCACCTTTCCAGTCTGTCAGCTTTCCGTTGGCTGGAGCTGCAATGGTTACCTGTTGGCCAGCTATTTGGGCATTATCTGTTTTGATGTAGTTCGCAGATTGGTTGTAATAGTAGTATGCTGCAATGCCACCACCGATTAAAATGATTAAAATAATAACGTTTAAGACCGCTAGACGGCGCATGTTCATGAATGGTTTTCCTCCTTGGTTGTTAAAATCGTCATGATTTGCTGATGAATTCTCAGCAGGTGGTCTTTATCTTCAGGGTCCATTTTTGTGATCTCCATAATCCTCTTTGTGAAAGAAGAATCATCTCCAGTAGCTTCCTGAAGCTTTTGTTCGCCATCCTCCGTTAGTTTCAGGGTGATGGCTCTTCTGTCAGCGGTTGATATTTCCCGTTCCAGCAAACCACTGGATACCAGCCGGTCAACCACACCGCTCATCGTGCTGTTTGTTAATTTTAAACTGGCTGCAAGCTCCCTCAGGCCAGTGTTTGGTGAACGGTGGATTTTGTACAAGGCTTTTAGCTGCACCACCGTCAATCCTGCCCTGTCAGCGTCTTCCTTCATCAGTGAGTATAAGGCTTTTTGTATTCGTATAAAGGAATCCAGCAGCTCATTGTTGAGCAGATTCATTAAACTATCATCCCCACTTTCTCATTTTGTGAACAGTTTGTTTTGTTAATAGTTCGCATACCAACTATTTATGCACAAAATATATAATAAATGCTTGCTGATTGAATTGTCAATAAAAAACATTGCATACAAATTTTATTTTGCACGACTTTTTTCAGGTTAATCTTTTTTTTGCTTTTTACAAAGTTTTAACAGCCTGTAACGCTCTCTCCACAACCATCCGTTATACTAACCGTGAATTGACTAAAAAAGGAAAAGGGGTATAGCTGTGAAAAGATTTGCGAAGAATCGAATGGGCCGTGTGGCGATGTTTTTTAGTTTAATGGGAATCCTGCTTCCAGCTCCACTTGCCAACGCTCAAGACGAACCATTCACCTCACCACAAACCAAAGAGGTACAAAAACTTGAGAAGGGTCTTACATATACCAAGTCTGTATTTGGAAAGGTGAGCGGCCCCTCTGGCTATATGGTTGATGCTGCGTTTACAGAGGAGCAGGCAGAAGCCGAACAGCTTTCAAAAGAACTGAGGGACAAAGGCTATAAGACGACGGTCAAAACGCTGGCGGACCGCGCACAGGATGATCCTGAACGCGGAACACCCCTGGGCTATCTCGTACGAACGGGCCCATTTCAAAAGGAATCTGATGCAAAAAGCGAACAAAAAAAACTCGTCTCTGCAGGATACAGTAAATCCAAAGTTGTGAATATCCTTGAGGACGGGGATGAATCCACCGGGCCATGGGCGGTGCATACACTCGAGGTAAATACTGGCCAATGGAATGGCAGTCTGAAGCCGGTACTGGCTCAAGGTGTCGTTCCGGGCAAGGAAAAACTAAGCGATATGGCAAAAACCGCCCAAGCTGTGGCCGGAATCAACGGGGGGTATTTTGTCATGGGACCGCAGGATGGAACAGAAGGAGATCTGGCGGGGGTATCTGTCATGAACGGAGACCTTATCAGTGAGGCGGTTAAAGGAAGAACCAGTCTGGTCCTGAACCGGCAAAATAAGGCCAGCATCGCTTCTGTCAAAACGGAGCTGACGATCAAAGGATCTCAGGGCGCCAGGGCAAAGCTTGATGGATTGAACCGTGTCCCCGGACTTATCCGGGGCTGCGGCGGAATTGGTGACACAGAAACCATCCTTCCCCGGCATGACTTTACATGTACCGATCCGGATGAATTTATTCAATACACATCTTCATTCGGAAACAGGACCCCGGAAGGACCAGGGACGGATGTCGTCCTAGATCGTAATGGAAGAGTGCTCGATGTCCAATTTTCACGCGGTACGGGCATACCGTTTGGCGGTTCAGTCATCGCCGGAACTGGAGATTCTGCTGATTGGTTAAAAGAGCATGCGGTGCCTGGGAAGAAGCTTTCAGTTAAAAAGACCGTAACTGCTGATAGCAAAACTCTTCCATCGTCCGCGAAATATGGAGTAATTAACGGCGGACCGCGGCTGATAAAGCATGGAAAAGTCTATATTAACGCCACAAAGGAAGGGTTTCATCAGCCCAATGATCCTGAATTTTACTATCGTTTTGGTGAGCGGAGAAATCCGAGAACCATTGCCGGTATTAAACCGAACGGAAATCTGCTACTGGTAACGGTCGATGGCAAAAAACCTGGATACAGCATCGGGATGACCTTTGAAGAAGAAGCTCGATTAATGAAGGCATTGGGGGCAATAGAAGCAGTGAACCTGGATGGCGGGGGATCCACCACGATGAATGTGAACGGCGAGTTGGTGAATGACCCCTCCGACGCAGCGGGTGAACGTCCAATCGGTGACGGTTTATTATTACTGACTTCAACCAATCAGTAACATCAAAAAGGCTGAGCGCCTGGTCTTCGAATGGGCCATGCGTCAGCCTTTATTTAATGTTGTTTGTTCAAATGCTGTTTCGCCTGTCTGATGAGTTCACTCACCATCCGGCCGCCAATCTGGCCCCCAACGGTTCCGGCCTGCTTGGCCGTCAGCTGTCCGTTGTAATCCTTTTGCATCGGTACATTCATGCCTTTTGCTACTTCATATTTAACCGCATCGGGCTCAGACGGATCTACAGCATAACCAACATCTTTCATTACCTTTGCCTTTAACTGGTCCAATGCGGCCCTAGATTCAGGTACTAAGGGTGTGCGGCTTCTTCTTGCCATGCCTTTTTCCTCCTTACTTGCCGTTCTTACCGTTAGTTTGCCCGTTTACGGGAAGTTCAACCGGAGGGATTGGCTGCATTAGTTGGTTGAAGGATAAAGAAATATAATAGTGGGTTTTTTATGAAAGTTATTGAAGTGGGGGTGAGGGAGGGATGTGTATGTTGAGTACTGCGGGAACATGAAGCTAGGCGTTAGTTGCGGTTCGACACGGTTTAGTTGCGGTGTTAGCTCATTTACTTGCGGTTCGACAAGAAATACTTGCGGTAGAGGCCAAAATACTTGCGGTTCGACATGATTTAGTTGCATATCACATCATTTTCATAAATTGTCGGGCCTAAACGGACACTTTAGCTTTTCTTGTATTGATCCAGCTTCAGTGTCCAGGCCCTCGAGGTCGCTTCATTCTCACTCCTCAACACAAAAATCGTGTTGTTGTGTGAGAGTTCCAGCGCTTGTCGGGCCTAAACGGACACTTTAGCTTTTCTTATATTGATCCAGCTTCAGCCGCTAGAGACTCGATCGTTTCACTCTCTCACCTTCAACACAAAGAGCGTGTTGTTGTTCAAGAGTTCCAACGCTTTTCGTCTCTAAACAGCGGCTTCAGCTTTTCTTATTAAGCATTATTTTTTAAAAATGTGTGATACTTGTTTTATGATAGGAACAATGGGACTTTAGATTTCCAAAGAAATGGAGTGAGGTTTTTGGGTACTCAAGAGAATCAGCAGCTTGCTACGTTTGCGGGAGGTTGCTTTTGGTGCATGGTTTCGCCGTTTGAGGAACAGCCGGGCATCATTTCCGTGGTTTCAGGATATACCGGCGGCCACACCGAGAATCCGACGTACGAGGAAGTCTGCTCCGATACGACCGGACATTATGAGGCCGTGCAGATCACGTATGATCCGGATGTTTTTCCATATGAAAAACTACTGACACTTTTTTGGCAGCAGATTGATCCGACAGATCCCGGCGGCCAGTTTTATGACCGCGGTGATTCTTACCGCACCGCCATTTTTTATCATACAGAACAGCAGAAGGAACGGGCGGAAGCGTCCAAACAGGAGCTTGCCGAAAGCGGCCGTTTCCAGAAACCGATTGTGACGCCGATTCTTCCGGCATCCACGTTTTATCCTGCCGAGACGTACCATCAGGATTACCATAAAAAGAACCCTGCGCATTACCAACGGTACCGCAAAGGTTCAGGGAGGGAAGATTTTATCAAACAGCATTGGAGCAACAAACCAGACAAAAATGAACTGAAGAAAAGGTTAACCCCGATTCAATACGAGGTGACCCAGAACGATGCGACGGAACCTCCGTTTCAGAACCCGTACTGGGACCATAAAGAAGAAGGTATTTATGTGGATATTGTCTCAGGAAAGCCGCTGTTCACCTCTCTTGACAAGTTTGATTCCAATTGCGGCTGGCCGAGCTTCACGAAGCCCATCCAGCAGTCGGAGGTTGAAGAGAAAAAGGACTTCAGCCATTTTATGGTCCGTACCGAAGTCAGAAGCAAATCCGCGGATTCCCATCTCGGACATGTGTTCAATGACGGACCGCAGGATAAAGGCGGTTTGCGGTATTGCATTAACTCTGCAGCATTAAGGTTCGTCCCGAAAAGTGACCTCGAAAAAGAAGGATATGGCGAGTATCTTTCCTTATTTGAAAAAAGTGAATGACGGGGAGAAACAGGCAGGTGAAAAACTGCCTGTTTTTCTTATGTTGAACCAGGGAAGTCTAGGAAGACAGAGAGGTCCTGAACGGAGGAATGACGATGGATGAAAAACAAAATCCTACAGAAAAAAGGAAAACCGAGCACATTGATATCGCGCTGAACAAAGAGGTGCAAAGCAAAAACGTGACGACCGGATTTGAGAGGTATGCGTTTAAGCATAATGCGCTTCCTGAAATCAATTTCCGGGATATCGATCTCTCCACTGCCTTTATGGATAAGAAAAGGCGTACCCCGTTCTTAATCAGTTCCATGACAGGGGGCACAGAACGGGCATACCAGATCAACCGGAGGCTGGCACTGGCTGCCGAGAAAATGGGCTGGGCAATGGGGCTCGGTTCCATGAGAGCCGCTGTGGAAAATGAGGGAGTAGCGTACTCCTTCAACGTGAGAAAATATGCTCCCACTGTACCGATTATCGCCAATTTGGGGGCCGTCCAATTGAATTATGGCTATGGCACCAAGGAGTGCCTTCGGGCAGTGGAGATTGCGGAAGCGGATGCCCTCGTCCTGCATCTCAACAGCATGCAGGAAGCCTTTCAGCCGGAAGGGGATACCAACTTTTCAGAGCTTCTTCCCAAGATTGAAGAGGTGGCCGAACGCCTCTCTGTTCCAGTGGGGGTTAAAGAAGTGGGAATGGGCATTGATGGCGAGACCGCCAAGAAATTAAAAGAGGCAGGCATTCAGTTTATAGATGTGGCGGGAGCAGGGGGAACGTCCTGGATTCAAGTAGAAAAGTATCGTTCAAAGAATCAAATGAGAGAGCAGGCAGCAGAAGCCTTTCAACAATGGGGACTGTCCACCGCCCAAGCCCTTATTGAGGTGCGGAAAGGAACCACATTCAAAAATATCATCGCCAGTGGTGGTTTGAAAAATGGAGTGGATGCAGCAAAAGCTTTAGTTCTGGGGGCTGATGTGGTTGGATTTGGCCGGTCCTTGCTGCCAGCCGCCGCTCTCGAGGACGATGACGCTATCATTTCCAAACTCGAACAGATTGAATTTGAACTGAGGGCGGCAATGTTCGGAATCGGTACCGGGACCATCTCTGATCTTAAAGCAACAAGCCGGCTTCTTAAGGTCGAAGATTAGCCAGCAGTTCCGGAATAAGAATGGGAGAAAGGCTTGTCAGCGGGATCGGGAACTCGGGAAGACCAACATAATAGGGGGTGTACTCATAGCTTTGGTAGTAAATTACAAGGTTTTTGGAGGTTAAAAAAAAGCGGTCGTCGTTCTTGACGCTTTCATACGGCTGAATGAGAGGAAACTGGTATTCCTTAAATTTTTTCTTAATGATGGAGGTCAGCCTCGTTTTGTAAAAACTGTTTGCTTTAAATAAATCGCTCAGCGTATAGATTTTGCCCACGTTCACATCCATGTTGACTGAATCCTGGAGAGTCAGGCCGTGCGCAGCTTCTTTCCAATAAGCGTAATTGGTAAAAACGATACTGAGCCACCTTCCCTGATTAAGCTTCACTTCAAAACTCCCTGTCATCTCCTCCAAATCCTTGCGCTTGACCCCGTTCTCGGCCATCAGCCCAAAGACCTTATTCTTTATCGCGGTGTTCAGCTTGTTCTGTGTTTCCATATTGGCAAGACCCATAATCTGAGGGTACTGAACGTTTACGTTATCGGTGTGGTGTTGTTGGATAAGCAGGTTGGTATATGGATGGCGTTTTGGTTTTTGCACAGTCATCACCTCGAAGCTTTTATACATATTTTGAAATGGGGCCATAAGGTTTGAGCTGGCGGAATTCGGGATAGACGGATTCAAATTGGATATAGACCGGAGCTTCCTTGTATTCAGGATGGCCCTCAAAAAAATAGCGGTCACCGTACCGGAAGGCTTCAAGGACACGGGGCAACTCCCGCAAAAAGATTTCATTTCGTTGCCTGGCCACTGACTCGGTTGTATTCTCATCTGCTACAAGCACATAACCGTACAGCACTTTTTCGCGGTTGAATGTTTTCCATTCCGCGTATACTTCATCCCGGATCGGATATGCAGTATCATGGGCAAATTCAGGGCCAACCACTAAAAAAAGCCGGGCGGTCGTGTCGGAATGGGTCAGCGTGTAGCGTCGGGGGAATTTGGGGTCCGTTGGTACGGCGTTTGGGCGGTATTGAACAAAAAGCTTCTTAGGATCAAGCATCTTCATCAATGTTCCTCTATTCCGTTTTTTGTTCCAATGTATACAGATGGAAGCTAAACGGTGAACTATTCGCTGAAAAAACTTGCTCCAAATAAAAAAGCCCCGGAATGAACCGGAGCGTTACTGATTATGACTGGCTGGGTTCAGCCACTTTCACGAGCTGTTTGCCAAGGTTTTCTCCCTTAAACAAGCCGAGGAATGCATGAATGGTATTTTCAAAGCCCTCGACGACGTTTTCTTCGTATTTCAATTTTCCCTCTTGGAGCCATTGTCCCAGCTGCTTTGCGCCTTCCTCAAATTGGGAGGCATAGTTGCTGACGATGAATCCCTTGATCAGTGCACTGTTGATCAGCAACTGTCCTTGAATGCGTGGACCCACGTCCTGTTTTTCAAGATTATAAAGGGAAATCTGACCGCAAAGCGGAATTCTCGCATATTTGTTCAGCAGGCTGATGACGGCATCCGAAATTTCCCCGCCAACATTGTCAAAATAAACATCCACACCATCCGGGCATGCTTCTTTCAGTGCCTGGCGGATGCTGCCGGCCTCACGGTAGTTGATCACGGCGTCAAAGCCGAGCTCATTTTTCAGGTAATTCACTTTTTCCTCGGATCCGGCAATGCCGACGACCCGGGCGCCCTTAATTTTGGCGATTTGGCCAACGGTACTTCCTACTGCACCGGCTGCACCGGAAACGACCACGGTTTCCCCTTCCTGCGGGTTGCCGATATCAAGCAATCCGAAGTAGGCAGTAAGGCCCGGCATGCCGAGGATGCCAAGATTGGCCGTAATAGGAGCGAGCTCAGGATCGAGCTTGCGCACTTCATGTTCACCTGCAGTGGTGTAAAGAGCCCAAGGCAGATTGCCGATGACCAGGTCTCCCTCCTCAAGTTCGCCGGAGCGGGACTCAACCACTTCAGCCACAATTCCCCCACTGACGGGCTGATTTAATTCAAACGGCGGTACATATGATTTTGTGTCATTCATTCTTCCCCGCATATAAGGGTCTACAGATAGGTACAACGTTTTAAGCAGTACCTGGCCGTTTTGCGGTTCTGGAATCTCGATGTCTTCAAATGTAAAGTTCTCCATGGAAGGCATACCTTTAGGACGGCTAGTTAATAAGATGTGCTGATTTTTTTGTTCTGTCATATCTTCTTCACCAAACCTTTCATCTATTGTTAATGCAATGCCTCTTAGTCATCATAAAGGGAAATTTACAGGAAAGCCAATGAATACGCTTTTTCAAGGTAAAAGAAGGTTTGCACCGTTTTGTCAAAGAACTAGTTAAGGATCGTGTAAAATTAAGTAAGAAGGCGGTGGGAAAATGAAGCTGGAATCCTACAGCAGCGTAAACGAATTTTACAAAGCTGCAGAACCATTTTTGATGAAGCAGGAAGCAGCCAGTGGCTATATGCTATCCAGCTGCATAAAACAACTTGAGAAGAAACCATCCAGCCATAATCCGCCTTTTCTGTGCTGTGTGAAGGAAGATAAGGATATGCGGCTTGCGGCGTTAATGACGCCTCCAGGTCCTCTGCAGCTATATGGTGAGGAAGCAGGGATAGAAGCAGTCGTTCACAAGCTGATTAATGAAGACTGGGGCATTGCACGGCTTTCCGCTCCTGCTGCACTGGCTCATGCGTTTGCAGAAAAGTGGCTGCAGCAAACAGGTAATACGTACCGCGTGATGTCGAGTATGAAGCTCTATGGAACAGATCACATTTCATTTTCCTCGGGTAGCATTGGGGAGCTGCGGCAGGCAACTTCACAAGACAGGGAAATGACGGCAAGATGGCTGTATGAGATGGGTATGGAAAACCGTTCATTGCTTACAAAAAACGAGGCATTAGTAATGGCCAAAGAAATGATTGAGAAAAAAAGCATCTTTTTTTGGAAAAACGAGAAGTCGGAACCCTCAAGTATGGCTGCACTGACCAGACAGACCCCGAACACGATAACGATCAATATGGTTTATACGCCAAAGGAACAAAGGAGAAAAGGGTATGCCAAAGCATGTGTGGCGAATCTCAGCCAATGGTTGCTTGAAACGGACATCACGTATTGCACCCTTTATGCCGATGGATCGAATGTTGCTGCGAACGAATTATACACGAGTATTGGCTACCAGGAGATTGAACAGTACACAGAGCTGAGTTTCAGTCAAAGATAATCAAAGGGGAGAAATGAAGATGGAAACGATCGTTCGAATGAGTAAAAAGGAAGATTTACCTCAGTTAAAGGCGCTTATGCTAGAGTATATTGTGGATTTCTATAGAAGCCCGAAGCCGGATGACCAGAAGCTGGATGACCTGATTGCCGTTCTGCTGCAGAGAGAGCAAGGGCTCCAGTTTGTTGCCGAAAAGGATGGAGTACTTAAGGGGTTTGCCACGCTTTATTTTACATACAGTACCACACGTGCAGACAAGATCACGGTTATGAATGATCTGTATGTGGCGGAGGACAGCCGGGGAACCGATATGGCTTCCGGTTTATTTCAAGCTTGCAAGAAGTATACCGGTGATAATAGGTATGCAGCCATGCTTTGGGAGACGGCAGAGGACAACCACAGGGCACAACGATTTTATGAGAAAATGGGTGGGCACAAAGGCGATTTCCTCACGTATTCCATATAAATCGTTTAGGAATGAGGCTTTTTCATTTGGGATACAATGCTCTTATGCTGATAAAAAGGAGTATTGTCATGGGAGCATTTGCAAAGCCAAGGCTTGTAGTCAGCCGTTGTCTGGAGTTCGATAACTGCCGGTACAACGGGGATGTCATCCATCATCCGACCATCCGGAAGCTGATGAAATACGTTGATTTTTTAACGGTTTGTCCTGAAGTGGAAATCGGGCTTGGTACACCGAGAGAAACCATCCGCATCGTTCTGCAGAATGGAGAGCAGCGTTTGATGCAGCCCAAAACGGAGCGGGACGTAACAGCGGAAATGGGGCAGTTTTCAGATGCATACCTGAAGTCTCTGGAACACATCGATGGCTTTATATTAAAAAGCCGTTCTCCTTCCTGCGGGCTTAAGGAGGTTAAGCTATACTCCTCAACTGAAAAAGGGCCGGCTGTCGGCTCGAGCAGCGGGCTTTTCGGCGGTAAAGTACTTGAGAAGTTCGGCCATTTGGCGGTGGAGGATGAAGGCAGGCTGAATAACTTTCTGATCAGAGAACGGTTTTTTACAAAAATTTTTCTGCTTGCCGCATACAGGGAATTGAAGAAAGAAGGTTCCTTGGACCTGCTTCAGGATTTTCATGGAAACAACCAGTATCTGTTTCTGGCTTACAGCCGCCCGACATTAAAGCTGTTAACCCGCATTTTAAAAAACAATGACCAGCATGCGCAAGATGAACTTTTTTCACTGTATGAGAAAGGGCTGCAGCGTCTTTTTCTGCGGACCGCACGATATGATTCAAGCCTGAATGCTGCAAGGGAAATGGTTAAAACCTTTGAAGCCCAATTGAATGAAAGGGAAAAATCACATTTTCTAGAGCTGACGGATAAGGTGGCAGAAAAAAAGGAGCCTTTTTCCAGTGTACTTGCCTTGCTGAAATCTTGGGCGTACCGTTTTGAAAACGAAGGGCTGCTCCGTCAAAGCTGGTTTCAGCCGTATCCAGAGGATCTGCTTGAAATCTCGGATTCCGGTAAAGGAAGAGACTATTAAAGGGCCAACCGCCTATATTGGCATGGTATAGTTGTAGAAGACTATACAGTGGGGTGGACGAGCATGTTTTTACATAAAGGAGAAGTGTTGTTTCGGCAAGGGGAAAGTGGTCCGCTTTTTGAACTGAAAAGCGGGCTTCTTAAGGTGGTTCGTGTTCAAGAGGACGGAACCGCATCTTTGCTTAATTTAATTCTGCCTGGAGAAGTGATTCCCCATCATTCATTGATCAGCCAGAAGGATTATCACGGAACCGCCATTGCCCTGCTTCCGGCTGAAGTTGAGGTGATTCCGGAAAAGCAGTGGTACAAGGGGCTTTCAGAAAACCCTGAAAAGTACCGGGAGGTGGCGCTTCTGCTGCAAACCAGGCTTCGCATGATGCAGCAGCGCATCGACCAGCTCACGGCGGTTTCAACAAAAGAACGTGTCATCCTGCTGCAAAATTGGTTTCAGCAATACTTTCCGGGTCTGTCGGTAAAGGATGTACTGACTCAGGAGGAAATCGGCCAGTTTGTCGGCTTGCGCAGGGAAACGGTAAACCGGGTGCTCCGGCATCTGTAGGAAATTATGAAAAAAATCACATAATGTTTTTCCTATATTTTCTTATTTCCTGTTCACACTAATGATGTATCACCAATAAAAGGAGGAATGATCATCATGAAACGTGTGATAATGCTGGCTGCAGCCCTCTGTTTTGGCATCGGCATATTTGCCGGGGCCTTGGCTGCACATGCTCAAGGCGCAAACAGCGAACAGACTCACCATAGGCACAGAGATCATATGTGGAAGCAGCTTGCACCCTACAAGGACAAGCTGCATGAAATAAACCAGCTAAAGGCGGAATATTATGGACTGAAGAAAGACGCGTTGCTGAAAAAGGATACTCTTTTACAGCTTCATTCAGGAAATCAGCCGGGAAGCTGGCACAAAAATCCGAAAATGAAGCAATATCATCAAAGCATGAAAAAGCTTCATATGGAGATGAAATCGCTTAAGGATAAGGAAAAGGCAGAAAAGAAAAATCTGAAAGCCGCTTTAAAAGCGAAGGATAAAGCGAAAATCAGTTCTCATTTAGACCAGAAGCTGCTTATTCAAAAACAGATCAATCAAAAGCTGGCTGAGCGAAATAAGTTGCTGGACACGATGATCAAAGAAATGAAAAAATAGTAAGAGACTAAGAGACAGGGCAGTGTCCCTGTCTTTTGCATTGGCTGGAGCGGAGGTAGAAAAAAGATGAAGAACATCTATAATGACAATTTATATGGGGAATTTGAATTGGAAGACGTGTTGTGCCGGCTGATTGAATCGGCTCCCATTCAGCGGCTGAAGGGGGTAATGCAGGGCGGTGCAAGCTTTTTGGTCTGCCCGGAGTGGAATGTTACCCGGTATGAACATTCACTGGGAGTCATGTTCCTGATTCGGCGGCTCGGCGGAAGCCTCGAAGAACAAATTGCGGGCCTGCTTCATGATGTATCACATACAGCCTTTTCGCATGTCGTGGATACCGTGCTGAAACGGTCTGACGAGGATTATCACGAAGAAATCTTTCAAAAGGTTATTGAAGGTTCAGAGCTTCCATCCATATTGCAAGACTATGGCTATGGCACCGATCTGCTGAATGACGACTTTTTTATTTTGGAACAGGATCTTCCGGATCTCTGTGCCGACCGGATTGACTATACACTCAGAGATATGTACCAGCAAGGAAAAATTACTAAGAATCAAGCCATGGCCTTTCTTCGGTCCTTGAACTTCCATGAGGGAAAACTGTATGTACGGTCACTGGAGGATGCACGTTGGTTTGTGGAAACCTACTATAAAGAAGTGATTGATTACTTTCTTCATCCGCTGAACGTTTATAGCTATGAAGCTCTTTCCTCCATTTTGACCAGAGCCCTTGAGTTGAAGATCATTACCATGCCGGACTTTTTACTGGACGACGTTGGTTTACTGAAAAAGGTACAAAAGCATGGGGATGAGGAGATCCAAAGAGCGGTAAAGGAGCTCCAGAATTTTTCAGGTGAACTGGAAGAAACGGAAGATGACTATGAGATCCATAGGATTAGCAAGCTCCGGTTGATCGATCCTCTTGTTATGCAGGATGGACGGCTGGAGCGGGCCTCCGTTCTGTCGGAGGAAATTCGTTTCATGAATCAAGCAGCGCGTGAAAGGGCAACAAAAGGAGTTTATCTCAGAGTGAAGGTTATTTAGTGCAAGATTTGTTGTTTTGAGCGAGCTGGAAGAAGGGGCTGGGGTGGTTACTTGCGGAATTGGGCTGAATACTTGTGGTCGGGCACGATTTAGTTGCGATTACAGGCCATTTAGTTGCGGTTCGACACGAATTACTTGCGGTTCGACAAAGAATACTTGCATATTATGTTATTTTCATAAATTCAAAAAAAGCGAAGTCCCATTTAGGCTTCGCTTTTTTCTGTCTTAAATTTAAAGCTCCTTGCAATATAAATGACGGGAGTCGATGCTGCCGATACAATAAATTTAAGCAAATAGGTCGTAATGAAGATTTCAAACCATACATTCCACTCGTACACACCGGCAAAGGAGATCGTACAAAATACGAGAGAATCGATCAGCTGGCTCAGCAGCGTACTTCCGTTGTTCCGGATCCAGAGTTGTCCGTATCCGGGAAATGCCTTTTTCAGCATGGAATACAGTCGTACATCAATAAATTGGCTGATCAGGTACGCGGCAAGACTGGCAGCGGCCAGACGGGGCATTAACCCGAACAGCGTTTCCATCGGCTCTTGGGCGATATCGCTCTGTGCCGGTTCAAAAAATAAAGCCATCTGCATGATGATCGTCGTCATAATCAGGGTGAAAAATCCAAACCAAACCGCTTTTTTGGCTTCTTTCTGACCGTACTTTTCATTCAGCAAGTCGGTGGAAAGGTATATCGTGGAATACATAGTATTACCGAGTGTCATCACCAAACCGAACATTTCAATGGTTTTCACGACCTGAATGTTAGCCAGAATCGTGGCTGCGCCCACCCAGACATATAATCCCTGCTTACCGAACAATCGGTAACAGATTAAAAATAATATAAAGTTCACGAGAGCAAACAAAATGCCATAGTAAACATTAAACACAATAATAACCTCCTAGTTTTGATACAGCGGGAGTTCTCGAACCGCATAGTATTTAGTTTTGCACAAGGCTTTATTATAGGAGAAACCGAACAAGAAAGCAATGGTGGCGCTGATTTCGACAAATTATTTACCGGGAAATAAAAGCCAAAACAAAAAACACCCTCCCCTCTTGGACAAAAGAAGGAAAGGTGTTTTGTTTATTCATTAGATCGCCTGGAATGCTTTTTCAAGTGCTGCTTCTGCAGTAAGATACTCGTATCCAAGATCTTTAGCCACTGCTTCATACGTAATATGGCCGCCAGCAACGTTTAGACCCAGTTTCAATGACGGATTGGAAAGAACGGCTTCGGTCACGCCTTTGTTTGCGATTTGAAGAGCGTAAGGAACAGTCACATTTGTTAGTGCAATCGTTGAAGTACGAGGCACTGCACCAGGCATGTTCGCCACTGCATAGTGAACCACACCATGCTTCACATATGTTGGGTTATCGTGAGTTGTAATATGGTCAACCGTTTCAAAGATTCCGCCCTGGTCGATCGCCACATCCACAATAACAGATCCTGGTTTCATGGACTTAATCATTTCTTCGGATACAAGCTTAGGCGCTTTTGCTCCCGGAATAAGTACAGCACCGATGACGAGGTCAGACTCAGCTACTGCATCAGCAATGTTCAGCGGGCTGGACATCAAAGTTTGTACGCTCTTTCCAAAAATATCCTCGAGCTGGCGGAGACGGTCAGGGTTCAAGTCAATGATTGTCACATCAGCGCCAAGGCCTGCGGCTACTTTAGCTGCGTTTGTTCCAACGACACCGCCGCCAATGACAGTAACTTTCCCGCGTTTTACTCCTGGTACGCCGCCAAGCAGAATTCCTTTTCCGCCTTTTGGTTTTTCAAGGAATTGCGCACCGATTTGAGCGGACATGCGTCCAGCAACTTCACTCATCGGAGTCAGCAATGGCAGGGTGCGATTTTGTTCCACTGTTTCATAAGCGATGGCTGTCACACCGCTTTCGGTAAGTGCAGCTGCAAGTTCAGGCTCGGCTGCAAGGTGAAGATAGGTGAAAAGAATCAATCCGGAGCGGAAATATTTGTACTCGGATGCAAGTGGTTCTTTTACCTTCATGATCATATCGGATTTCGCCCAGACATCTGCAGCACTGTCGATCATTGTAGCGCCGGCTGAAGCATAATCTTCGTTCGGAAAGCCGCTTCCTTCACCTGCGTTCGTTTCCACCAGTACTTCATGTCCTGCTTTTATTAATGCCACAACACCCGCAGGCGTCAAAGCTACGCGATTCTCGTTGTTTTTAATCTCGGTAGGTACACCAATAATCATTGTAAATCCTCCTTGCGCCCTCTAGAATGATGGCGTTTTCATTTCTGTGTTTTCAGTATAATCCTTTCTTTTTTAAATTTCTTTGTGAGGAAAAGAAAATACAAAGAGAAGCATTTGTGAAATTTCACAAATGCTTCTCAATAAAAAAGACGCTGTATTTGTAAGTCCAGATAAAGCATCGTTTTCTGGTTCGTATTTTTATAATCAATCTGCCCGATCTCGGCAATGCGTTTCAGCCGGTAGGTCAAGGTATTCAAGTGAATGTGAAGCACCGCTGCAGTCTGGTGCGCGTTGGAGCCGGCTGAGAGATAGGTGTCCAGCGTTTGATACAAATCCGTCTTGTGGAGGCGGTCATATTCCTGCAATTTGGCAAGTGAAGGATTGCGATAGCGGCTCGCCCGCTGCTGTTCATGAATCACGTCGAGAAATTGATAGATGCCAAGGCTTTCATATCCAAAAAGGTCCTCTACCCCCTCTGAAAACCGGTCCTTGATTTTGATGACCTGCTGAGCCTCCTTAAAGCTTTTTTCAGTAAGCTGATAGGCATTGTATACTCCACCAAACCCGGCGGTAATCCCCTTCACACCAAACCGCTCGGCCATTTGCTGGGTAAAGGAGCGGATAAATTCCTCCAGGATGCCGCGCAGATCCTCTTTTCGTGACGAGGTCACAAGCAGGATCATTTGATTTTCATCTGTAGCTGTCAGCTGTGCCTTTACGCTTTGGTTAACGGAGGTAATATAGCTTATATTTTTCTCGAAAGCAGCATCGATTTCCTGAGGGAATTGAAAAATGAGGACAGAGACGGGTGAACTTGGCATGATTCCAAGATCTCGCAGACTGTCGAGAATTGTTTCTTCACTATTCATGTGTCCGGTTAGCAGCTTCCAAAAGAACTCTTGAAGGCTCTCCTGTTTTCTTCTCGAACCTGTATAATGCTGCAGCAACTGGTTTTTTGCAGATTGTGCCGCCTTCTTTAATAGCCCCAACTCTTCATCGGCTATATGACGGTCTACTTCAAGCGCCCATATGTAGCCGAGAACTTCCTCGTTTTTGCGTATGGAGACAGCTACCCTGTCGCCCAGCCCCACCTTAGAAATGGAAGAGACGCGAAGAGGTTCATCGCTCGCCTGAAGACGGGGGATTACTCCATCCCTCCAAAGACTGTTAATGACTTTTTCCGGTACACGACGCCCAATAATGGTGGCAATCCGTGCAGGATCTGTGCTGTCTTCATGCGTGCTGTAAGCCAGCAGCCGGTGATTGGCATCCTCAATGGTCACCGGGCAGTGAAGAACCTCACTGATGGTATCTGCCAGGTTCTCAAGACTTCCAAATGTCCCCTTGAACGGATCTTGTGAATGAGAAAAAGAATTCATGCGCAACGCTCCTGTAAAAGTACTGTTGCTTCTATGATAAAACACCTATTGCCATATAAACTAGGGTTTCCGAGAAAAATCCCTAGATTTTTTCGCAATAGTCCCCTAGTCTTTTGTGATTTTCAAAAAGGTATAAGCCTTCTTTATTATTTCCCAATAACCCTTTAAAAAAGGAAAAACAGGCGTTTTGTAGAATTTAGGGAAGGTACAGAAAGGGGAAGATCAGATGAAATTTAGTCAGTTTGAGTATAAACGCCCTGACATGAACCAGCTTCAACAGGACTTTAAGGACAGGTTGGAAAGATTTGAGTCAGCACCGTCTTTTGAGGTCCAGGATCAGATATTGACAGAGCTGGTATCGCTGCGTAACTTTTTTGAAAGCATGCAAAATATCGTACATATCCGTTACACGAGTAATACAGAAGATACCTTTTATAAACAAGAACATGATTTTATGGATGAAAATGGCCCGCTTTATCAGGGGATGGTCAGCGACTTCTTCCGTGCGCTCGTTAAATCGAAATATCGGAAGGAACTGGAAAGCCGGTGGGGCAAGCATTTATTCAACCTTGCAGATACAGAATTAAAGACGTATTCTCCTGAAGTGCTGGAGGACTTGAAACAGGAGAACCGGTTGAAAAGCCAGTATGTGAAGCTGCTTTCTTCTGCTCAAATCGAGTTTCAGGGAAAGAAGAGAACCCTAGCCCAATTGACCCCCTTTACCCAGTCACCCGACAGAGATACAAGAAAGCAGGCGGTAAGTGCACAATTTGGCTTTTTTAATGATCACAGCGTCGAACTGGACAGGCTTTACGATGAGCTTGTGAGGCTTCGTACCTCCATTGCCAAAAAGCTCGGGTTTTCAAGCTTTGTAGAGCTGGCTTATAACCGGCTGAACCGGACCGATTACGACAAAAATGCGGTAAAGGCTTTCCGAGATCAGGTGAAAGAACACATTGTACCATTTTGCACGGATCTGCGTGAAAAGCAGCAATCACGCATTGGTGTGGATTCTCTGAAAATTTATGATGAATCCTTCAGCTTTCCAGAGGGCAATCCGAGGCCCAAGGGGGATGCCGAGTGGATTGTGGCACAGGGGGCAAAGGTATTCAAGGAGCTGTCTCCCGAAACCGATGAGTTCTATACGTTTATGGTGGAAAATGAATTGCTTGACCTGGTCGCGAAGGAAGGAAAGGCACCAGGTGGTTATTGCACGTATATCAGCGAATACCAATCGCCATTCATTTTTACAAATTTCAATGGCTCCCAGGGGGATGTGCGGGTTTTGATGCATGAAGCGGGCCACGCGTTTCAGGTCTACACAAGCAGAGGCTACGAGGTGCCTGAATACCAGTTTCCTACACTCGAAGCCTGTGAGATTCATTCCATGAGCATGGAACTGATCACCTATCCGTGGATGGACCGTTTCTTTGGAGAGGATACCGACCGGTTTTTGTACGACCATCTGGCGGCCGCTGTGAAATTTATTCCATACGGCGTGGCTGTGGATGAATTTCAGCATTTTGTGTATGAGAATCCGCACGTTTCGCCGCAGGAACGGAAACAGGAATGGCGCCGGCTGGAAAAGAAGTATTTGCCGCACCGGGATCATGACGGTATTCCGTTTTTAGAAGAAGGCGGATATTGGCAGATGCAGACGCACATCTACCGGACTCCGTTTTATTACATTGATTACACACTGGCTCAGGTATGTGCCCTTCAGTTCTGGAACCGATCGAGGGAAAATCATAAAGCAGCCTGGCAGGATTACCTGGAGCTTTGTGAACAGGGTGGCAGCCTGCCGTTTACTGAGCTCGTTAATATCGCGGGGCTGGTGTCTCCATTTGAAAATGGTTGTGTTGAATCGGTTATGAGTGAAGTGAGAAAATGGGAAGCACAAATCGACGACAAAACATTTTTGCTAAAAGCATAGTGAAAGAGAACACCCCTTGGTCTTTTCAAGCCGGGGGGTGTTTTATGAAAGCTTAGATTGACATCCATCACAGTGAAATTTGTAGTTTTTTTGACAGATGGTCCAAAACCCCTGTTTCATGGGGGAGTTAGCTTGGGGTTTATTGTCTACAATGGTAGAATAAGAAGCGATAGTAGATGATATAAGGAGGGCCAAGCAATGAGCGACCATTCGAATTCTGAAGTGAAACAGAGAAACTATACGCCTCTTGTGATCGGGCTTTCAATAGCGATTAACGTTCTTGTTGTTATTTTATTTTTCCTGCCGGCCTATAACGGACATGTGGCATTTGATGTTCACTTACTGCCGCGGCTGAATGCCATCTTTAACAGCTTTACCTTTGTGTTTTTGCTTGCAGCATTGTTTTTTATCTTAAGAAAGAACATAACGATGCACAAGCGGTTTATTTACGCAGCGTTTACGACCACCTTTTTATTTTTACTTTCTTATGTGACGTATCACTATTTGTCAGAATCCACAAGCTACGGTGGAGAAGGGCCATTACGGTATATCTACTTCTTTATTCTGATCACTCACATAATCCTTGCAGCAGCCATTGTCCCTCTTGCCTTGTTTACACTCGCCCGCGGATTGAACATGCAAGTGGCCAAGCATAAGAGAATCGCCAGATGGACCATGCCGCTTTGGCTGTATGTCAGCCTAACCGGTGTTATTGTTTATTTGATGATCTCCCCTTATTATTAAGAAGCAGGAAGCGCTCCTGCTTCTTTTTTACATAAAAAGAACCGAATAGCTTTGATGCAAACGGGTAGTAATAAGAATGAATCCGAAACAAGGAGGAATAAGACATGAGCGATCAGCAAAAACTGGAAGATGCCATACTGTATATCAAGGACAGCACGTCTTACAGCGAGGACAACATCCGCCTCGTATTGAAAGAGGAAGGTCATTATTTTGAATTGCAGAATGCGGATGTCGACATGGATGAGCTTGTTGATTATCTGACAAGAAAGACCAACCTTACCGAGCTGGAAGTAAATGATATTTTGGAAAAAGAGCTTGAGTATTTCGAGGAAACCGAAGAGTAGAACCGTAACAGCCCGGAAGGAGAACCTGTCCGGGCTGTTTTTAGGTTATTTCTGAAAGATTGAGCATCCGCCTGCGGAAAGCGAGCACCTGGAAACGGAAGTCAATTGCCTAGAGCAACTTAGAGTAACCGTTCATATCAATACGCTATGCCAACACGGGAACACAGGAATTCCTCAGAAGACAGCTGCTTATAAGCGAATTCGGCAGTATCGCCTGTACTGATCTGCATTCCTTCAAGAGGCAGGTAATCCTTTTCTGTCCGGTAATTTCCGGTTGGAGGCCCGTCTGGCAAATAGGTGGGGCAAATAATCGTCCAATCAAGATACGACTCCTTTATCGCAAGGTACGCCTCATGATGCTCGCGGGCGGCGCGGGTCAATTTCCGTTTGGACTCACTGGATTGGTAGCGAAGCAAACCAGGGTCTGTCCGGCTGTTCAGAATCCCCGCTGTACCCATCGTCAGCAGGCGCTTGATGCTGCGTTCCTGCATCGCCGTGATTAACAATGGAACAGCATCTGTAAGGACGGTTCCCCCATCGGTACCGAGCGCACTGACCACCGCGTCACATCCCTCGATGGCCTGTTCAATGTCTTCTTTCACGGTTGCATCTCCCCTGAATACCTGCCGCACTTTTATATCGGACGGAAGCTTCTCCGGCGTTCTCACCAGAACATTCACCTGATGTCCGTCTTGTGCAGCAAGCCGGGCGATTTCGCAACCGACACGGCCTGTTGCTCCCAGTAATAATAATTTCAATGCATTCTCCTCCCTGTCTTGTTCTCTACCATTTACCATACTTGATGTGAGCTTTGTTTAGCAAAAGATTAGTATGTTATCTGTATATTCTCTATAATGAAACCAAGATAAGAAGAGGAGGATGAAGCATGAGCGAGAAAAAGACAGTTGGTTTTGTGGGAACAGGCGTCATGGGAAAAAGCATGGCCGCCCATCTGCTTAAGGCAGGACATCCTGTACATATTTATACAAGAACAAAGGAAAAAGCGAAAGACCTGATCCAGCAGGGAGCCCAGTGGAAGGAGACGGTTGCGGAAGTTGCACAAACCTCTCAGGTCATCATTACCATGGTAGGTTATCCTTCGGACGTGGAAGAGGTGTATTTCGGGGAAAATGGCCTTCTCGAAAACGCGGCGGAAGGCACTTATATCATTGATATGACGACCTCCAGCCCCTTGCTTGCACAGAAAATCGATGCCCGTGCCAAAGAATTAAATCTTCATTCGCTCGATGCACCGGTATCAGGAGGAGATGTAGGAGCCCGGGAAGCAAGGCTTTCCATCATGGTCGGCGGCGAAAAGGAAGATTTTGAAGCGGTTCTTCCTATTTTTGAGCTGATGGGGCAAAATATTGTTCACCAGGGAAAAGCAGGTGCCGGCCAGCATACCAAGATGTGCAACCAAATCGCGATCGCATCGGGTATGATTGGTGTTTGTGAAGCTGTTATTTACGCCGAAAAAGCCGGTTTGGATCCAAATACCGTATTAAAAAGCATTGAATCCGGTGCAGCCGGAAGCTGGTCGCTATCCAATCTGGCTCCGCGAATTATTAGCGGCAACTTTGCACCTGGATTTTACGTAAAACATTTTATTAAAGACATGAAAATTGCACTTGAATCTGCGGGTGAGATGGGAATTTTAACTCCCGGATTGCAGCTGGCCAAGGATTTGTACGAGGAACTGGCCGAGATGGGTGAAGAGAACAGCGGCACTCACGCGCTGTATAAACGCTTGAAAGCCTGAATCGGGGTAAAAAGCGCAGAAGGAGGTGATCGTATGCAGCGTCTTATCTATGAAAGCGCATGGGACAAGACTATCGCAGAACAAGATCGCAAAATGATCGAGGAGATTTTTAATGAGACGTCAGAGGAGAACGGGCAAAACGTTGCGTTCCCGCTCATACGCTCCGCAATGAACCATAAAGGAGACCTTCTCGTTACATGCCTCATCCATAATTTTGGAAGCGAACCGTTCGTTATCCAGGATACAGTCTTTACGTATAAGGAGGACGGTGAGTTGATCGCGGAACTGGCATTTACCATTCCGCAGGTTCAACTGCCCCCTGAAACCAGCATGCCCTGGACCTTTATATTTCCGAAAGCTTTGATTCATAAGGAACCGGTTCATACCGGCGGCAAGCTGGATTTTAAATAGAAAAGGGGATGCCTGAAAGTCAAAAATTGACCTTCAGGCATCCTCTTTTTGCGTAAAAAAGCTGAGTGGAAGGTGCGCGGTCCTCGAAAATAAACATCTCATTTTCTTCGTGCGATGTCTTGCTGCCGCAGTGTTCCTTGTCCTGCGGGATTAGCGTGACAGGTGAGACTCCCGTAGGCACTTGCCAATAGGTAGGCGTACACGCCGGTAAGGTAGGCGTACACGCCGGTAAGGTAGGCGTACACGCCGGTAAGGCTAACCGCACGCCCCGGTAAAAGCGAGCGGCCTGGAACGAAAATCAACAGCTTCCAGACTTCTTAGACAGCCCGATTTTTAACGATAGTTAATGAACTGTACATCAATCGGCAAATCTGCCTGGCGGATGGCCGAGATGATCTGCTGAAGATCGTCCCTGCTTTTGCCCGATACCCGAACCTGGTCATCCTGCACCTGGCTTTTTACTTTAACTCCAGAATTTTTGATGATCGTGTTGATTTTTTTGGCGTTATCTTTGTCGATGCCCTGTACAAGCTTGGCACGCTGGCGCACCGTTCCGCCTGACGCCTGCTCGATTTTGGAATAATCGAGGTTTTTAATGGGAACGTCCCGCTTGATCAACTTGCTGATCAATACGTCTTTCAGCTGCTCCATCTTGTATTCATCATCGGAAACCAGTGTGAGCTCCTCACTGCTTTTATCCAGGGAAATGTCACTTTTGCTTCCCTTAAAATCATAGCGGTTTTTGATTTCCTTCATGGCGATGTTAATCGCATTGTCCACCTCGGAAAGGTCGACCTTTGAAACAATGTCAAATGAGCTTTCTTTACTCAACGGATCCGCCTCCTTTATGTAATCTATTAATCTTCTATACTTATATTATATTAGCTGACCATAGTTTTGACAAAATCCTGTGAAAATATAACGGGGGTTTTGAGTTCATGATAAATCCTTCAAAAGAGCTCAACCTTTCGAGTGGAGTGTCTTTGTACATTTAAAAGTCCAGGTTTCACCGGACTTTTTTTATTGGCCGCAAGTTGGGGTAAACACTAATAGAGTATGAAGTGAAGAAAGGTGTGAACAGGTTGCCACGCTTGAAAAATAAAGAAGTTATCTTAACCTTGAGATTGCAAACTATCATGTTTGGGTGAAAAAAAGGTATAAAACCCTGTATACCCTTAATGACTTTATGATTGGGCTCTGGTTTTTGGCGGGCAGTATTCTTTTTCTTTTTGAATCGGCCAAGACAGTGGGTGTCTGGCTTTTCATTGTCGGCAGCCTTCAGCTCGTCATGCGGCCTGCTATTGCCCTGGCAAATGATCTTCATGTCAAGCGGGAGAACGAACGTCAGGACAGTTTAAGAAGGGCGAAAAGGTTATCCGAGTGAATCCTCAATAAAACAAAAAGGAGGCGGACTTCATGAAAGAAGTCCGCCTCTTTTACCTATGATTAAACCCAAGTATCAAGATTATTTTCACCTTTTACGAGTACAAGTACTTTTCCCTGATCAAGCTTCTTTTCGTATTCATCAGCTTCCAAAGAGCTTAAGCCGATCTCTTCTAATTTACTGCGAAGCTCGTCCCCGCGCTTTTGGAAGACATTTTTAATGGCAGTTCCCAGCCCTTCTTCAGGGGTACCAATGGTGTTGGCATCTGCTGCATCAGCGATCGCCCTGGTATCATCCTTTTCATGAGCAAGCACATAGATGTCTTCCTGGTCGATCCCTCTTGTTTCAAGTTCCTGAACAGCAGTAATGACTTCCTGATCGGTTGTAAATTCACGTACTAATGGTTTTGCCATGGGTAGAATTCCTCCTTATTAATTCGTTACAGTTGTTCAATACACGTTTTCCGGATTCGATAAACATGGAAAAATGACCCTTGGTGTTTGAGTCGCTTTCGTTTGGGGGAAAATAATGCGTATAAAACAGTAAGAAAGGATGAGCGACAAATGTTATGGACCATTATTGGAATCCTGATCGTACTTTGGATATTAGGCCTGGTGTTCAAAATTGCAGGCGGCATTATTCATATTCTCCTGATCGCAGCTGTTATCGTTCTGATCTATAAACTCATCAAAGGAAGAGCAACCAGACAATAGAACTTTATAGACTTTTTCAAAACAAACGCTGCATTGGGAACAATCTCGGAAAGCGAGCACATGGAACGAAAATCAACCCTTCCAAAAAGTAACAATAGAAAAAAACAGGAACTGCCGGCCTATTCAGCCGGCAGTTTTTTAGTTCCATTTACTTTGTTTAAAAGTGAACGATTTAACAAAACATAGGGGAAATGTACCGATTTATCTGGGTATTTTTTCTTATTTTTTACAAAAATTTAAAACATTTACCTTTATTTTACGAATAAAGTCTTTTATTTTTATTTTCAAAATATATAATGAGATTGGCAGCAAAATACCAAAAGACTTTAGGGGGATCCATATGGGGAAAAAGTCCTTTTCAGCAATGGGGCGCACATTACTTGCATCAACGATGGCATTATCTGTGCTGGCCGCTCCGTTAACGTTTGATTCGGTGCAGGCAGCATCCAAAAACGAAAAGCAAAGCAAAACGGAAGCCGTTCAGCTAAGAATTTTGGGAACGACGGATATTCATACCCACATCGCCAATTACGATTACTACAAAGATACTGAAACCGAAGAATTCGGCTTGGCAAAAACAGCCACTCTGATCAAGAAGGCAAGAAGCGAATCTAAAAACAGTATGCTTTTTGACAACGGAGACCTGATTCAGGGTAACCCTCTTGGCGATTACAAAGCAAAGGTGGACAAGCTGAAACGTGGTGAGTTGCACCCGGTCTACAAAGCGATGAAGCTTTTAGATTATGATGCGGCGACCGTTGGAAACCACGAATTTAACTATGGACTTGACTATCTTCAGGAAGTGCTTAATGATGCTCCGTTTCCATATGTAAATGCCAATGTGTATAAAGATGATCATGACAAAAATCCCAACAACGATAAAAACTATTTTAAACCCTATAAAATCATAAAGAAAAAAGTCACCGACCAGCATGGAAGAAAACAAGTCATTAAGGTGGGGGTTATCGGTGCTGTTGCTCCACAGATTACTTTGTGGGATAAGGCCAACCTTGATGGAAAAGTCATCACAAAGGATATAGTGGACAGTGTCAAATCCAATATTCCTAAAATGAAGAAGGACGGTGCCGACCTCATTGTGGTTCTGGCCCACTCCGGAATCGGCGATGCCGACCGAAAGCAAATGGAAGAGGACGCGGCTTATGATCTGACAAAGGTTAAAGGCATCGATGCGATTATTTCTGGTCATAATCATAAAACATTCCCGGGTGACTTTGCAGACTTACCAGGCGTGGATGAGAAGAACGGAACCATTAATGGCAAGCCTGTTATCATGCCTGGAAACTGGGGCAATCAGCTTGGTGTAATGGATCTCAGTCTAGTTAAGGCTAAAGGAAAATGGATGGTTGCCAGGGCGAAGACACAGCTGAGAGCGGTCTATGACAAGAATACAAAGAAAAGTCTCGCGAAAACCGATGAAAGCATCATAAGAGCGATCATAAAGGATCATCAGGGAACGATTGATTATGTCCGACAGCCTGTCGGACAAACGAGTGCAGACATTAACAGCTACTTTGCACTCGTACAAGATGATCCATCGATTCAAATCGTAACCAACGCGCAAAAGTGGTATGTTGAAAAGCAATTAAAAGGAACAAAGGATGAAGGCCTTCCGGTCCTTTCTGCAGGAGCGCCATTTAAAGCAGGCGGCCGAAACGGAGCCAACTATTACACCAATATCCCAAAAGGAACCATTGCTATTAAAAACGTTTCTGACTTGTATTTGTATCCGAATACGGTAGCGACCGTTAAGGTAAAGGGATCAGACGTAAAAGAATGGCTTGAAATGTCAGCCGGACAGTTCAATACCATTGATCCGTCAAAAAAAGAAGAACAACAGCTCGTTAACAATGATTTCCCAACCTACAATTTTGATGTCATTGACGGCGTAACTTATGATATTGATGTGTCACAGCCAGCGAAATATGATAAAGACGGAAATGTCATTCACGCAGACAGCAGCCGTATTAAAAACCTTCAGTACAACGGCAAACCAATCGACAACAACCAGGAATTTATCGTAGCAACCAATAACTATCGTGCGAGCGGTCTTTTTCCGGGTGTGAAAAACAAATCCGAAGTAAATCTGTATCCGGATGAAAACCGACAAGTGATCATCGATTATATCCGCGATCTTGGCACAATCGATCCTTCAGCCGATCAAAACTGGAAGTTCGCGCCTGTTGCAGGAGAACCAAGTGTAACATTTGAGTCTGCACCGGATGCACAGAACGCTGTTCCTGCTGATGGATCCATTAACTATGAGGGAGCCGCTGCAGAAGGGTTCGCTAAATATTCGTATAAATTGAAAAAACTGCAAAACATCAGTGTACAGCTTTTGGGCATTAATGACTTTCATGGACAGCTCGACACCTACAATGCAAAATTGAATGCCGGAGGAGCAGAGTACTTGGCTGCCTACTTAAAGCAGCGTGAAGCCACGAATCCGAACACCCTTCTTCTTCATGCGGGTGATGCGGTTGGTGCAAGTTCACCGGTATCTGCATTGCTTCAGGATGAGCCTACGATCCGCTTTTTAAACAAGCTTGGCTTTGATGCAGGGACCCTCGGAAACCATGAATTTGATGAAGGTGTAAAAGAAATGCTCCGCCTCATCAAAGGAGGAAGCCACCCGAAAACCGAAGCTAAGTATGGCCCGTTTGAAGGAGCCAACTTCCCGTATGTTGCAGCAAATGTTTTGGATGCGAAGACAAGCCAGCCGATTCTTGACCCGTATGTGATCAAAGAAGTGGGCGGAGCTAAAATCGGAATTATCGGGGTTGTTTTGTCTGATACGCCAAGCATTGTAATTCCAAGCGGGGTAGAAGGTGTGATCTTTACCGATGAAACTGAAGCCATTAATAAATACTCGAAGGAACTCGAGAAACAAGGTGTAAAATCTATTGTTGTGCTTGCTCATAACCCGGCAAACTCTACGGCAGACGGGCAAAATGCAACGGGCGAGCTAGTTGATATGGCTAATAAAGTAGATGATGAAGTGGATGTGATGTTCGGCGGCCATAACCACGCGCTGACCAATGCTGTCGTCGACAACAAGCTTCTTGTCCAGTCCTATTCATCAGGAACGGCATTTTCCGATGTCGATCTGGAAATCGACCCTGTAACCCAGGATATTGTTAAGAAAAAAGCAGAGGTGGTATCGGTAGACCGCAGTAAGATTGCACCAGACCCTGAAATCAAAGCGTTTGTAGACCGTTATGTGGCAGACGTGGCGCCTGTTTTGAATGAAGTGATTGGAAAGGCGCCAAACTATATCAGCAAAGACCTTAACGCCGACGGAGAATCCACAATGGGGAACCTGATCGCGGATTCAATGAAAGCCCAGACAGGAACAGACTTTGCCTTTATGAACCCGGGGGGTGTACGTGCTGATATTGACGCGGGTGATATCACGTGGAAGGAAGCTTTCACCGTGCAGCCTTTCGGCAATGACCTCGTAACCATGGATTTGACGGGCGCACAGGTAAAACGCCTGCTGGAAGAGCAATGGTCGGATCCAACCCGTGCTAAGATATTGCAGATTTCCGGATTGAAGTTTACCTATGACGATTCAAAGCCGGCAGGTGAGCGCATTGTAAGCATTACGCTTCCGGATGGAACAGCTGTGGATGCATCTAAAACGTATTCCGTTACGGTGAATAACTTTATGGCAGGCGGCGGAGATGGGTACACAACGTTACTTGAAGGAAAAAATGCAAGTGTAAACATTGTGGACCTTGACGCTTTGGTCAAATATATTAAAGCCAAAGGAAGCGTTGATCCGAAAATCGAAGGAAGAATCACAAAGCTTAACAAATAATTTTCATCAAACATTGAAACCAGCTCAGCACCCGAGCTGGTTTTTTCTTGTCTGTGCAGTAAGTACGCTCTGTAACTTGTGATATAATCCAGTTATTGGCGCACTTTTCGTATACAAAGGAGTCATGATTGTGAATGATTACCGTTCAGAGCAAATCGATGTAATAAAAGGAAGAAATCATCTTTTGTATAAGGTGTTGTGGGGCTTTTTTATCGTGGATCTACTTATCGATTTTTGGGTTGATCCGGAAATCGCCTTATTTATGCTGCCGCTGGGTGCCGTTGTCTTTAGTATCGTTACATATCTTTCGATCAGTAACCGGCATCCTGTCTTTACCATGTATTTTACCGTTTCGAGTTTTTACTTTTTTTTGTTTTGCCTTTTATGGGTGCAGCCCATTATGGTGAATTACCTCTATATATGGTTTTGTTTTATGTTGAGCACCATTTATCACCAGTACCGTGTGATCGTCTATGCCGGATTGCTGTCGATTGCCATGTCCTCCTATTTCTTTTTAGCCGATAGAGAGCTTTTTGCCAATGTGGAAGACTATGATCTTATTTTTATCATCCTGTTTTTTGTATTCGTGACACTTTTTTTCAGCCTGTCTTCCCAGTTCACGGAATCGCTCCGTCTGAACTCCGAGAAACGTGAAAAACAAACTGCAAGTAAGCTGACAGAAACAAGAGAATATTTTCATTCGATCATCTCGCAAACCGCGGATGCCATTCTGGTGCAAAGTCAAAAAGGCGTTGTAATGACGGTAAACAGAGCATTTTTCGAGCTGTATGGATGGAACGAGGAGGAAATGAAAAACATTCCCTTTCAGCATATTCCCGCCACCCAAAAGATGGTGTTCAACGAGGTATTAAGCAAAATTGTAAAAGGAGAAGCCGTTTCGGGTTATGAAATGGTCAATCAAAAGAAATCAGGCGAGCTTTTCCCTGTTTCAGTTACCTTTTCCCCTATTCGGAATGGAGATGGCTCCATCAGGGCTATTGCAGGGATATACCGGGACATTACAGAAGCAAAAAGGACAGAAGAACTAATTATACAATCTGAAAAATTATCGGTGATCGGCCAGTTGGCGGCAGGTGTGGCACACGAAATCAGGAACCCGTTGGCCATCCTGTCAGGGTTTGTGCAATTTATGAGGGAGGAAAAAATCTCAGAAGAGTACACAGGAATCATGCTGACGGAAATCAACCGGATGAATCAAATCCTCGAAGAATATATGCAGCTGGCTAAGGCTAAACCGTTTACCGCAAGCGAGCTGGATCTCACTGCTCTTGTTAAAGAAACACTTGTATTAATGGAAGCTTTCGCAAGCCTTTCAAATATCTCCATCCATTACACAATGCAGGCTGATAACTGCATGATTAAAGGAGATGCCAATTCCCTGAAGCAGGTATTAATCAATCTGATTAAAAATGCAGTTGAAGCCTCCGAGCAGGGCAGCAAGATTGAGGTGTCCGTTAAGCGGACGAGTGGCTATGCCACCATTGAAGTAAAGGACGAAGGCCAGGGGCTTGCTCATGAAGACTTAAAAAGACTGGGAGAGCCATTCTTTACGAAAAAAGAAACCGGAACTGGTCTCGGTTTGATGGTGAGCTTTAAAATTATCGAGCTGCATCAGGGGGAAATTACGGTGACGAGCGAACCCAATACAGGCACCATCTTTTCCGTTATGCTCCCAGAACTTAATAATAACAAGTGAAAAAGGAACAGCCGGCACATGCAGGCTGTTCCTTTTCCTTCGTTATTCGTTGTTTTTGTAGCCATCGATGACCACATCAAGCTTTCCTGTCTCAGGGTCGATGACAAGACCGTGGACGGCGACTGATTTGGGAAGCAATGGGTGGTGCTTCACAAGATTAACACTGCTTTCCACCGCATCCTCCACGTTATCAAATCCTCGAAGCCACTGATTGAAATCCATACCTGAATATTTCAACGTGTTAAGCGTTTCCTCAGTGATGCCCTTGTCTTTCATTTTCCCAATAAAATCGTCCGGGTTCATGGCACTCATTCCACAGTCATGATGGCCGATTACACACACTTCAGAAGCTTTTAAAGCGTAAATTGCAACCAGGATGCTTCTCATAACGCTTCCAAATGGATGAGCGATGATAGCTCCCGCCGTTTTAATAATCTTTACGTCACCGTTTTTTACATTCATAGCCTGAGGAAGCAGTTCCGTAAGCCTGGTATCCATACATGAAATGATGACCAGCTTTTTCTCTGGATACTTTGTTGTTTCATATTTTTCATACTCTTTATTCGCCACGAATTTTTCGTTAAACGATAGGATTTCATTTAGAATTGCCACGTCTGTTTTCCCTCCATTACTTTATACTGTTATCTATTTTAGCTGATTTTCCGTGTAAATCAAAATTTCTATTGTTTTTATTAGACGAAACAAGCCTGTTATCGATAAAAAAACAGGGAGTTGGAGCGCTTGTTTGCGGGCTAATCATTAAATTCCTTCGTTTTTTGTAGGACAACCAAAACATATGTAGGAAAAAAACAAGCAATCCAAGCACATTGTGACAAACATTTCTATTGTCCCTCCGTATAATCAAACTATCAAGAACATAAGCATATAGGTTATTCCAACATCATGTCAGGAAGGAAGGGGGACAGGCAGAAGGGAAGGCGGAAGATCATCCATTTAAAATAGATGGACTAATTAAAAGGGGGATAAACGGATATGGAATCCATGTATTTACTTGCTATTATTCTATTTACGGTGAATGTGATGTTTCAAAAAGCGGTTGCTTTGATGGTGACGAGAGTAGAACAGGCTGTTCTGGTGAATGAGCAGAAATTCAAGCTGGCGGGCTTGCTGGCCAAGATGGTGAAAAAGAAGGAACGACCTTTGCTAAATAAGATCAATGTCTTTACTCGGGAACGACGCAATGTGCAATGGGTGGATACCTCTTAACCAACTGAAAAGTGAATAAAACATGAGGGGAGAGGGTAAATGGCAAATGATATTACTTAGAATGGCTAGATATTATTTAGTAATACTCAAACAGTTTGATCAACAAAAAGGGCATTCTGCTGGCAGATCCAAACGTCTTATAAAACGAATAATTCATATTGTTTTGCGGCCTGGATCACCGTGAGCCTCTATGAATTAAATAATTATGCGCGGAGTATGTCGGGCAGTCTCTTTAGGGCTGTCTTTTTTTCGTGCGCAAAAAATATGGTAGAATAAAAATACCATTAAAGGCTACTAAAAAAAGGAGAACAAACTATGAGTATTTCTCTCCGTCATATTATCAATCAGATGGAAAAGCATGTGAATGAATTAAAACAGCTGCCGGAACGGTCTTCCAAAGTAAAAGAGCATGCAGCTGCAATTCGTGCGCTGAGTGACCTGATGCTGGATGCCGGTGAAACGGCTGATGAGAACCAATGGACACCCCCCTCCCAAATTTCCGCTCCGCCAGGTTTTACAGGAACTTTGCCAAAAAAACCGCAGAAAATAGACGATGATGAGGACGGCAATGGTGAATCCATCTTTGATTTTTAAAAAGGCTCATCCCGAAATAAGAAGGGATGAGCTTTTTCTTTATAACTGATAAATTCTGGCCTCGTGAGGCTGCAATGTATTAAGCTGCTGAATTTCTTGATAGTTCCCAAGAATAAGTTTTTTGCCGCTGATGGACAATGTATCGGGTAGCGATACGGTGTTCGGCTCATTGCTGTGGTTCAAAAGGATAAGCCAGGTTACATCCTCAAGGCTTCTCGTATAGGCGTAGATGTGCGGGTCCCCTTTGGAATGGTCTTGATAGTCGCCATAAACCATCACATCATGCTCTTTACGCAGAGAAATAAGTATTTGATAAAAGTAAAAAACCGATTCAGGATCCTTTAACGCGTCTTCTACATTAATTTCCGTATGGTTCGGATTGACAGAAATCCATGGATCTCCACTTGTAAATCCTGCATTAGCACCAGCGTTCCACTGCATAGGAGTACGTGAATTATCACGGCTTAAAGGCTGCAATTCCTCTAATACTTCTGAAGCTTCTCTCCCCTTCTGGGTCTCTTCTTCATACTTGTTTTTCATGGCGATATCCTGGTAGTCTTCGATCGATTGAAATCTGACGCCTGTCATTCCGATTTCTTCACCCTGGAAAATGTAAGGCATGCCGGGAAGTGTATGGAGCATGGTTGCAAGAAGCTTGGCCGATTCCTGACGGTACTCCTGGTCATTACCGTATCGGGTTACCTGGCGGGTATGATCGTGGTTATTCAGAAATTGAGAGTTCCATCCTTTTCCGTGTAATCCCTCATACCAGGTCTGCTGAATTTCTTTGTATCGAAGCATATCCCAAGTTGGCATATCATCGGCTACCTGGAAATGAAATAGTGTATTTAATTCATGGCGGTCCTCTCCTACGTACTTTAAGCCGTCTTCAGGCGTCACAAATGGAATTTCCCCGACCGTCATAACATCATAATGGCTCAATACCTTTTCATTCATTTCTTGAAGATACTCATGAATGCCCGGGTTATTTCCCAGGTAATCGATCTTTTCCGGCTGTTCAGCGTTGGAAAATCCCTTTTGTTTGGCCAAAAGATTGATTACATCCATGCGGAAACCGTCAATTCCTTTATCGAGCCAGAACCTCATCATGCTGTATATCGCTTCCCGTACCTCTTTGTTCTCCCAATTTAGATCAGGCTGCTGAACGGCAAAGGAATGCATATAATATTGGCCGGTAGGCTCGTCCCATTGCCAAACAGATGGGGTGAAATAAGAGCGCCAGTTGTTCGGTTTCTCTCCATTTACAGGATCTTTCCAAATATACCAGTCGCGTTTGGGGTTTTCTTTGGAGGAACGGGACTCAAGAAACCATGAATGCTGATCTGATGTATGGTTGACCACCAGATCCATAATCAGTTTTAAGCCGCGCTGATGGGCTTCGTCCAGCAGCCGTTCCCATGTTTCCATGGCGCCTGCCTTTTCCATAATGGACTGATAGTCTGAAATGTCATAGCCGTTATCCAGATCCGGTGATTCATATATTGGATTCAGCCAGATGACATCCACGCCCAGTTTTTTTATATAATCAAGCTTCGCGATTACGCCCTCCAAATCACCAAATCCATCACCGTCTGTGTCATAGAAGCTTCGCCAGTATACCTGGTAGACCACTGCTTCTTTCCACCATGTTCGTTTCATGTGCTCCATCCTCTCTTTTTTCTTTTATTATGAAGCAAGTCTTCTTTACTTGAAAGAGTAAAGGGGGGAGCATGTGCCCGGATTTAATGTGAATGTTTTAGGGAAATGGGGTTCAAAGCAAGGATTCTATTAAACAAGGACGTGATAATCATGAAAAGAAGCGGCAATATCACGGCATTAATTATTATGGGGTTTACGATGTTTGTTTTGGGAGGACTTTCAAGTACAAAGGGCATTGTGCTTGATGAGGTAAAAAAGGATATCGGACTGGACTTAAATCAATTCGGACTGGTTGTATTTATTTTTCAATGGGGGTTCACCCTGGCCAGTGTTGTAATCGGTTACCTTGTCGATAAAAAGGGGCTGAAACTGATGATTATCATCGGCTCAATCATCATGGGGGCAGGCCTGTTTGGAACAGGGTCAGCACAAACCATTCTGTTTTTCCTGGGCTTTTATATGATTGTTGGGTTTGGGCTGGGGGCAATGACCGTGGCTTCAAATGCCATTGTTCCTTCAGTCTATCCGGACAAGCAAGGGCTGATGTTCAACTTGACCATGGGTGTTTACGGTTTGGGCATGTTCGCTACACCACTGGTTCTCCGCTGGATGTTCTCTTCCAATATTTCCTGGCGTTTCTTCTATATTGGGATTGCCGTTCTTCTCATCGGCTTGATCATCTTTGTACTGCTGGTTAAGGTTCCGGATGGAAAGGCAGACCGTGCAAGTTTGTCTGCGTTTAAAAACATGTTAAAAAACGCCCAGTTTATCTTTGTCATGTTTATTCTTATTTTCTATGTATCTTCTGAGGTCTCCTTTTTAAATTTTTTTCCAAGTTATTTAAAGTCATTACATCTAAGTGGGATGAGCATGTCGGAAAAAGGAAAGCTGGCCACAACGATCCTTTCCATTTTCTCGCTGCTTTTCACGGTTGGAAGACTCGGTGGAGGCTGGATCGCCGAAAAGATTGGTGAGAAAAAGACCATTCTGATTTTTGCCTTTCTATCCGTGGCAACGGTTGTGATCAGCAAGTTTTTTGCAGATCAATGGGTTTACCTGTTTGCGGCGGCAGGGCTTTTCTTCTCGGTTTTGTTTCCTACTGCAACAGCCATCGGAACGAAGCTTTCTGAAACGGGAGGCTCTGCATTGGGGCTTGTATATGTTGCTTCGGGTATCGGAGGAGCATTTGCAGGCTGGCTCGTTGGGGCAGTTTCTGAAAAATTTGGATCCGCAGCAGGGTTCAATCTCCCCATTATTTTTTTGGCAGCACTTCTCATCTTCTCCTTTTTCTTGAAAGATGTACCTGATGACAAGGCAAATACGACCAATGCTTAAGGAGGAAAGCATTTGCTATCTGGGTCTTTTAGCCTGTTTTTAAAAACGGTATAAGGTATGATGGTAAATTTTCCTGTTCGGGTTTATACTATTTTTACGAACAAATGTTCGCAAAAATACATGGTAAAGTGAGGGAGATCCAAAATGAATACAGCTAATGATTGGCTAGGGCTTGTTAATCTCCTAGGGAACGTAGGTTTTCCGGTCTTGCTTGCTGGTTATTTAATGCTACAGTTTGAAAAGAGGATTCAAAGTCTTGAAGGGGTCGTTAAAGGATTGCGGGATGAACTGGTGGATAGAGAGGAAATGGAAAAAAAGATAGAAGAGTACGGAAAAAAGCTGAAGGAAAAAGAAGAGGCAAAAAAAACCGATGTTTCATAACTTCCTTTCGTTTCTGGTATGATAAAAGAAAACTAGAGGAGTGGGTTAGACATGAAGCTGTTTTTGATTTTGGGGGCAGCCAACGCGGCGGTTGCTGTTATGCTGGGTGCGTTCGGCGCACATGGGCTGGAAGGAAAGCTGTCAGAGCGCATGCTTGAAGTATATAAAACGGGTGTTCAATACCACATGTATCATGCAATTGGCTTGCTGGCGGTTGGTCTTCTCACAGGAAAAATAACTGGATCCGGGCAGTTGCACTGGGCTGGATGGCTGATGTTCATCGGTATCATTCTGTTCTCGGGAAGCTTGTATGCATTAAGCACAACAGGCATTTCCAAGCTTGGCATCATTACACCATTTGGCGGTGTTGCGTTTATCGCCGGATGGGTGTTATTGATTGTTGCTGCAGCAAAAGGATTATAATAGGAAAAGAGCTTTGCGTCAAACAAAGCTCTTTTTTTTGTATAGTCGTTACCTTGGACTGTACGTAGCCATTCCTTGTGATTGTCCCTGCCCTTGTCCCTGCGACTGCCCTTGCTGCTGGCTCGACTGGCCGCCGAATGGATAGGTGTATTCAATAGGTTCATCAAACGTAATGTAATTGACAAAGACCATCAAGAGTAGATAGCGTTTCCCGCTCTGAGGATCGCTTAGAATGATATGATCCCGGCCTGCAGCCTCGATGGTTCCTCTGAAGACTTTGGAATTCCATTTGTCACTGCCTTCAAAGGTTTGATAGATCGTAGCGACTTTGCCCTTATTCAGCCGCAGGATGTTCTCAATGTACGATTGCTCAAGCGGAAGCTGGCCGGGAGCGGCAATATCCGTGGGAGCCTGCCCTGAAGCTGAGCCAAGTCCAAACCCCTGTGGAGGCATTCCCATGGACATGCCGGGTCCGCCAAAACCTCCGCCCTGTCCCTGCTGCTGTCCCTGCGGCATTTGCCCTTGCTGTCCCATCGGGCCGGACTGCGGCATGCCGTAATAAGGTGGCATACTGCCGCCCATTTGTCCCTGCTGCCCTTGCGTTTGCCTGTAATTACTCATGATGTTGATCCCCCTTGTAAAAAGGTTTTGTTATCCAAAACAGTCTTGTTTTCCTTCCTTGCCTGTATAAGTGCATAACTTTTCACGCGAGAAATAATCAGGAAGGAGCCCCAAAAACTACAATTTATCATATGTAAACATGCAGAAGCTTAGACCAAAAAAAGCTGGCTCTCTGCTGCCTGAAAACACACAGCATTAGAACCAGCTTACGTTATTATGTGGTAGAAATTATACGTGCAAATAGCCTGGCACTGCCTCGCGGGTCAATTGGTTCCCTACATAGAATGAACCAAATTCACCGTAGCGGGCACTCACTTCATCAAATCTCATTTCATATACGAGTTTCTTAAATTGAAGCGCGTCATTTGCAAAAAGGGTAACGCCCCATTCCCAGTCATCGAAACCAACAGAGCCGGTAATAATCTGCTTCACTTTCCCTGCATAGCTGCGGCCAATCATGCCGTGGCTGTACATCATCTTCTTTCGTTCTTCCATCGGAAGCATATACCAATTGTCGTTTCCTTCGCGGCGTTTGTCCATTGGATAGAAGCAAACATGCTTCCATTTTGGAAGCTCAGGTTTCAATCTTCCCTGAATCATTGGATCCGTTTCCGGGTCCACATTATTGGAGGGGTTGTAGTTGCTCAATTCAACGACAGATACGTAGGAATAAGCCGGAATCGTGAATTGGGCAAAGGTTGTTTTATTAAAGGCATTTTCAATTTCATTCAAGTCTTCCAGTGTGGGGCGCAGCAGCATCAGCATAAAGTCCGCCTTTTGGCCAACGATGGAATAAAGAGCATGGCTGCCTTCCTTCCTCGCTTCAGCACCTTCCCATTTTTCCAAAAATGCCGTAAATTCCTTGATGGCAGCTTCGCGTTCATTACCTGAAATGGCTTTCCATGCAACCCAATCGATACTGCGGAAGTCATGCAGGCAATACCAGCCTTCTAGCGTTTGTGCAGCTTCACTCATGTATTGTCACTCCTTGGAATAAAATAGTACGTTCACTCTTAATCAATATACCATAATGGATGCAATAAAAAAAAATCCCCGTCTGTTTAGATCAGACGGGGCCTCATGCCGTTTGAATTATATATATTGCTGAATGGCAGCAGTAAGTTTCCCGGTTAAATGGGACGTATTCTGCAGTTCACGTTCCGTAAAAGAAAGGCGGATATGTTTTTCATCCATATCCATGGCCTCTTCCAGCAGTCCAAAAAGTCCGTTTGCTTTCTTGTCAATTTCAAGCAAGATCTCCAATGTTGTCCCGTCGCTGAAGAATACGGCTTCCAGTTCATCCAGTTTGCCCCTGAACATGCCTGTTGGAACATACTCAAATTCCTGGACGAACGGAAGGCGCCTCCTGTTGTACCTGGAAACCGCTTCACACTTTGCTTTGCGGAGGACGAAATCCAGCCCTTCGATCGCTTCCATCGCTTTGCTGACAAGCGGATCGGGATTCACAGTAATGTAATCCTTGTCTTCCGGGTCAACGGCATTTTTGATATCCACCCCTGTTTTCAGCCATACCGGTGTATGTCCGATGCTAAGCGGCACATCCAGAGGAAGATGAAAGGAAAAAGGAATTCTTTTTGTTTCGCCCGGTTGAATGATCAAGTGATCCGTTACTTTATGGCGGACGATTACAGCGTGCTCGTGAATTTTTTTGTCGTCTGTTTCTCTTATGTATTCTGTCATCAAAAACAGTGAAACAGAATCAATAGGCTGTGCCACTTTGCCTCCGACAATCTGTACGGTACCGGTTATTTCCCCGCCTGGAGTAAAGCGGTTTGAGTTAAGGATGGTATCCACCGTTGCCGCTCCAATCCCTATACTGGCCAGCATTTTATTCATGAATGACAAATCCAACATCTCCCTTGGTTTGATAGTACGTTATACGTGGTTTAGTGTAAAAGGATTCAAAAGAATTTACAAAATTAACCTCTATCCAACAAGCCAATTTTCGAAAAATAATAACTTTTTGGCAGAAACGCTTTCAATTTTGGGTATAGGTTTAAAACCCACCCAAAGTAGAGTACCCTAGTATGGAATGCAAAGGAACAGGAGGCTACTCGCATGAGCGATTTATTTAAAGAACTAAAAGAAAAAGTCCAACAGGAGAATCCGGCCATTGTTTTTCCGGAAGGAACGGATGAGCGCATTTTGAAAGCTGCAGCCAGACTGGCAGATGAAAATGTCATCCGCCCCATCCTGATTGGCCATACAGGGGAGATTGCAGCAAAGGCTGAAGAACTCGGTGTGAAGCTTGGTGAAATTCAGCTGATCGATCCAAAAGATTATTCCGAATTTGAAAGTCTTGTTTCTTCATTCGTGGAACGCCGCAAAGGGAAAGCCACGGAAGAACAAGCCCGTCAAATTCTTTTGGATGAAAACTACTTCGGAACGATGCTTGTTTATACAGGCAAAGCACACGGACTGGTAAGCGGAGCAGCACACTCAACAGCAGATACTGTTCGTCCGGCGCTGCAGATCATTAAAACAAAAGAAGGCATTAAAAAAACATCAGGAGCATTCATCATGGTTAAAGGTGATGAAAAATATGTGTTTGCCGATTGCGCGATCAATATTGCTCCTACAAGTGAAGACTTGGCAGAATCCGCTATTGTCAGTGCCCATACGGCACGCGTATTTGGTATTCAACCAAAGGTGGGTCTCCTGAGCTTTTCAACCAAGGGTTCTGCGAAATCACCGGAAACAGAAAAAGTGGTGGAAGCTACGCAAATGTTGAAAGAGAAAAACCCTGATTTTCCTTTTGACGGCGAACTGCAATTTGATGCAGCGTTTGTTCCTTCCGTTGCTCAAAAGAAAGCACCAGAATCCGCACTAAAAGGAGAGGCAAATGTCTTCATCTTCCCTGGCCTTGAAACAGGAAATATTGGCTACAAAATGGTTCAGCGCCTCGGCGGCTATGAAGCGATCGGTCCGATTCTTCAAGGATTGAACATGCCGGTGAACGACTTGTCCCGCGGCTGTAATGAAGAAGATGTATACAAGCTGGCATTGATTACTGCAATGCAGGCGCTATAACAAAAAAAGCACTGTGAGATGGTTTATATCTCCAGTGCTTTTTCATTTCGTTCCCAGACGCGCTGATAATTATAATCGTAAAGCTGAATCTCATTAAGGGACAGCGGTGAGGAAACAAGATGACTGCATTCTTCCTGCAGAACATAGAGAAGGCGGGTCATCAAATCGCTGACCGTTAAAGGCTGGCCGGTGAGCTCAGACAGGGACGCCATCACTTCAGGATGTATGTCAGGGTACGTGAATTTCGTTGTTTCTCCCTGAGCGCCCCGCTCGTAAAATTTCCTTATCGCTTCCGCTCGTTCCGACCCGCTGCCATTGACACACAAGTAGATTTGAACGGCTGCCCCATTGCGGATCCGGCGCTGCGAGATGCCTGCAAACTTCTTGCCGTCGACACTCAGGTCATAGCTTCCCGGGCAATAGGAATGGACAATTTCTCTTGCTTCAAATGAAACATTATAAGGACTCAGCATTTTTTGAATCAGTTCGACCATCGTGTCGTACCCTTTATTGATTTCAATGCTGCTGTCTTTTTCGGGCAGAACGATGGAAATGTTCAGTACGCCTTCATCAAGAACGACGGCAAGGCCGCCGGAATTGCGTACAATGACCCGATAGCCTTTGGATTTAAGAGCAGCTACTCCATCTTCCAGATGTGGGAGCCGCGTATCCTGGATCCCGAGAACAATCGTTTGATGGTGTACCCACGTGCGGACGGTGGGAGAGGATTCCCCATTCCCAACGGTGGTGCACAGTGTGTCATCCATCGCAAAGGAAGACAACGCGTCAAAGGAGGGCCCCAGACTTGATTGATCGATAATACGCCATTTTGGCTGAAATAAAAGTGATGTGGTCATGTTTCACCTTTTCTCCGCTTCAATGATAAATGTTTTGGGAATACCATGATCGAAATCGCCGGGATGCGGCTCTTCCTTAAGTTCGGCAATAAACAGACCGGAAGCTCCGAGTGCGGTTACTATTTCACCGATCGTCCATTTGCGGATTGCCACTTGAAACGGCTTGCGCTCTTCTTCTGTTGCATAACGAAGTTCGGGAAGGAACTTGGAATAGGAAACATCCACTGTCTCAAGTTCTGTGCTGAAATAATCACCGGTTACTTTATGCTTTCTGACCGCCTGGCTTTTCCCTTGTGAGGTGATCAGTTTGGTAGATACCGGGTGAAAGTCCTGCAGTACAAATTTGCCTCCGGGAGCAAGGAGGCCATGGACGGTCGAAAAAAACGGTACAAGATCTGAAAAATAGTGCAGAATTCCGTTTTCCGTTAATACGATATCGTAATCCCCGGTCAGCTCTTCTTTTGGCAGCGCCAGAACATCGCTTCGTACATACCTGAGCGGCACTCCTGCCTCCTGTGCCAGCTCTTTGGCGTACCGCTCGTTCGGCTCTGACAGATCGATCACGGTTGCCTCGGCGCCCAGCAAAGCCATGGCTACCGCTTTGCTGCCGTGAGAACCAAGCAGGTTACAGACTTTTTTGCCTTTCACATTTCCAATGTATGATTCAAGCGGGCTCAACCGCTTAAGAGGGTCTTTTTTTATTTTTGCGGCCGCTTTTGCCGGCTCGCCAAATCGATGGGTCCATGCTTCGTACGACTTTTCGTTCCATGCCTGGCCATTTTGGTCATTCTGAAATTGATCCACGAGTTAACCTCCTGATTCTATCGTTCACTCCTTAGTATAACGCAACAGTGAGCCATGCTTCCATGCCATACTATTTTATTGCAACTTTTTGGAATGTAATTACGTATGTTTAGGTATAGTGAATGGAACGAATGAAGAATGGGAGGAAAATTCTTTGAATAGAAACTTATCGAAAACGTTAAAATGGATCTCGGGAGGATATGAAGCATTGCTGGGCATTCCGTTTGTCGGCGGGACAATTGTCCTCTCCTTTGCCTGGACGCCTCTGGCCCTTGCTCTTGCCCTCCATATCGTAACCCTGATTTTCGCTTCAAAAGAAGGAAATGCAAAACACGGAAGCATCATGGGAATTGTCACCTCATGTATCGCCTGGATCCCCTTCGTCGGCATGATCATGCACATCATCACCGCCATCCTGCTTATGGTCGACGCCTATAAACAAGAAGACACCGATGACCAGGTCGTAGATACCCAATAAAAAAGAAGGCGCCCATGCCTTCTTTTTTTGCTCTATTCAAAGAGTATTCTTGCAAAGGACTTCAATGATAGGTTAATTGGAATGCAAGGTGCGAGACTCCTCGAAAACGAATATCACAATTTCTTCGTGCGATGTATCGCTGCCGAAGCGTTCCTTGTCCCACGGAATTAGCGGGTCAGGAGAGACTAGGCAGGCGTTTACGCCGGTAAAAGCGAGCAGCCTGGAACGGAAATTAACAACTTTCAAAGACAGCATTGATTATACGAAAAGTTCCTTCTTTTTGATTACAGCAGAAAAAGAAAGCATGCCAGCGAAAAAGAAATAAAGATGTCACAAACCGTTTCTTTTGTTTGTTGTTTCATGGTTCGAAACCGCGTAGAATAGGGTATACTTCACATGAAAACATTCTAATAACCTACACGATTATCCTTCTTTCGACAATTTTGCCTGAGAAGGGATTTTCTATTTTTAGCAGAAATTTTAAACATAAACTAATTGCGGCTGAAGGAGCATTTATTAAGATATGGCGAAAGAAATGGGTCAATTAAATGAAGAAAAGGTGTTCAAGGATCCGGTTCACCGTTATATACACGTAAGAGATGAGCTGATCTGGAGACTGATCGGCACGCGCGAGTTTCAGCGGCTTCGCCGGATTCGCCAGCTTGGCACGACCTATCTGACGTTTCACGGAGCTGAGCACAGCCGATTCAGCCACTCTCTTGGTGTATATGAAATTACAAGACGCATCATTGAAGTTTTTCATAAACGGCCTCATTGGAATGAGGAGGAACGAATGCTGGTGCTCAGTGCAGCACTGCTGCATGATATTGGCCATGGGCCTTTTTCGCACTCCTTTGAAAAAGTGTTCGGGGTGGACCACGAAGATTATACAAGAGCGATTCTGTTGGGCGAGACGGAAGTGAACGAGGTTCTTCGCATGCAAGGAAGCGATTTTCCGAAAAAGGTAGCGGAAGTCATTGAAAAGACCTATCATGATAAGCTCGTGGTAAGCATGATTTCGAGCCAGATCGATGCCGACCGGATGGACTATCTTCTCCGGGATGCCTATTTTACCGGGGTGAGTTACGGAAATTTTGACCTTGAACGGATTTTACGGGTGATGAGGCCCATGGAAGACGGAGCGGTAATCAAGGCGAGCGGCATGCATGCCGTTGAGGACTATATTATGAGCCGTTACCAAATGTACTGGCAGGTTTATTTTCATCCGGTCACTCGAAGCGCTGAAGTCATTTTAAGCAAAATCCTTCACCGGGCAAAAGACTTATATCAGGAAGGATACACGTTCAAGCAAGATCTCACTCATTTCCGTTCTTTGTTTGAAGGGGAAATTACATTAGAAGATTACATAAAGCTGGATGAGGGAGTCATGCAATATTATTTCCAGATATGGCTGGAAGAAGAAGACGGCATTCTTCGTGATTTGTGCCGCCGATTCCTTGACCGAAAGCTTTTCAAATACTCGGAGATGGTTTCTGTCTCGGAAGTCCTTAAGCTGTCCGGTTATCTGGAAGAGGCAGGAATTGATCCAAAATACTACTTAGTTATCGACTCTTCCTCCGATTTGCCCTATGACTTCTACCGTCCGGGGGAAAAAGAAGAAAGGCTGCCCATTAACCTTTTAAAGGCCAATGGTGAAGTGCGTGAACTTTCAAGGGAATCGGATGTGGTGGAGGCCATTTCCGGAAAAAGAAGAACCGACCACAAGCTGTATTATCCGGCAGATCTTATTGAAAAAATAGATGACAGTCAATTGAAGCGAAAAATAAAACACATACTGAAAAAGGATGAAAGAGATTTACGTTAGGGGGAAAAAATGTGTTTGATGATCATTTAAAGGTCATAACCGTTATTAAGGAAGCAGGAGAAGTAGTTGGCCGAAAAAAGCTGCAAAAAATGATTTATATTGCAAAGAAGCTTAACTTTCCTTTTCAGGAAAAATACGAGTTTCACTTTTACGGACCCTATTCCGAGGAGCTGACACTGCGCGTAGAGGAGCTCTGCAATCTGGGCTATCTTTTAGAGAAAAAGGAAAAAGTGAGCGGCTATTCGCAATACCGCTATTCCCTGAATGAAGAGGGAGAAGGCTTTTTGGCAAGCTACGGAACATCCATACCGAAGCTCGGAGAATGCATCAGGACAATGAACGAACAATCTTCCCGGTTCCTGGAATTGGTTTCTACGATTCTGTTCTTTTACCATCTGCCTGTAGAGGAAGTTACAGACAAGATTCATACGTTAAAAGCCAAGCAAAAATATACGAAAGAGGAAATTCAGGAAGGCTACCAGTTTATCAGCCAACTTGAAGGTTGTATCATGCAATAGCTCTTTATTCCTTTTGACGATAGTAAAATCAACTGACTTTCTTGAGAGAAGGTCAGTTTTTTTGTGCTTAATAAGCGAAAAGAAATGGTCCTTCGTACCCGAACGGGCAGGGTCGGGTCCTTAGACCTGGATAGAAGGATGTAAGAAATGTTTTGAAATTCGGTAATAGTAAATATTTACCTGGAAAAATACTGGATAAAGTTTGGTGTGAAAATTCATAGATATTTTACATTTTTTCTCTAAAAGCCAGAGAGTGCCTGTGAAGAAGTGCCTATATCACAATTCCTTCTTTTTACTTATTTTTACAAAAATGGTAACTTTCAAGTGGTTTCCATATTTTTCTTGCCTTATTATTAAACTAACTTCCAGACTCTTGCGCAAAAAAATTCTAAGCAGAGGAGGGTAGTTTTTTTATTGTTTAGGTTCGGTGGTAAATACGAAGGGAGGACGTTCAACAAATGAAAGTCAAACATCTTCGCTTATTCAGTATCATCATGTGCCTGAGTCTGCTGATTCCTTTGATGCTTCCAAAACAGGCGGCTGTGTCCGCAGAGACGAAGCCTTATGTCTCTGTGAACAAGAGTAAAGCCTCTGGGGGGGTTAAAGTCAGCAGCAAACTAAAAAAACAGTTCGACGATAAGGATCAGGTAACGTTCCTGATCAAGTTCAAAGAGCAGGCGGATACACAAAAAGCTGCAAAAGAAGCTTCACAGCTTGCGAAGAAGCAAAAGCTTAGCGCCTTTAAAACAGAACTGAACAAACGATCTGCGGTAGTCTCTTTGTTGAGAGCGACGGCAGACCAAACACAGAGTGGCGTTAAAGAATACTTAACTAAGCAAAAGAAGGAAGGGAATGCGAAAAACATCCGCTCCTATTTCATCGTGAACGGCATGGCGGTTACAGCAACCAAAGAAGTCATGGAGAAAGTAGCGTCTTTTCCTGAAGTTGACAAAGTCCTTCCAAATGAAATCAGACAGATTCAGCCGGCCAAGGAAACGAATGCAAAGCCGATTCCTACCGTAGATGCTGCAAAAGCAGCTAAAAAGAGTGAAAAGCAAAAAGAAACAAAAGCTGATACAGCTTCGGTGGAATGGAACATTGACCGGGTTGGAGCACCGCAGGTTTGGGCAATGGGCATCGATGGTGCGGGCACAGTGGTGGCCAACATTGATACCGGCGTGCAATGGGACCATCCGGCATTGAAAGAAAAATACCGTGGCTATAATGCAGCCAACGGCTCAGTTAACCATGAATACAACTGGTTTGATGCGACAGCAGGACGCGCGGCGCCTTATGATGATGACAGCCACGGAACACATACCATGGGCACCATGGTCGGCAGTGAGGGCAGCAATCAAATTGGTGTTGCTCCAGGCGCCAAATGGATTGCAGTAAAAGCGTTCACTCCGGCAGGCGGAACGGACGCTGACCTGCTCGAAGCAGGACAATGGATTATTGCTCCGACTGATGCTCAAGGAAACCCTCATCCAGAAAAAGCGCCAGATGTGGTCAACAACTCCTGGGGAGGCGGTCCTGGACTTGATGACTGGTACCGACAAATGGTACAAAACTGGCGTGCAGCCGAAATTTTCCCCGAATTTTCTGCAGGTAACACTACATTAACGAACCCGGGGGGCCCTGGATCTGTGGCCAACCCTGCCAACTACCCTGAATCCTTTGCCACAGGTGCAACGGACATCAACAATAAACTTGCTTCCTTTTCTTTGCGAGGACCATCTCCCTATGGCGGCATCATGAAGCCGGAAATTTCTGCACCGGGTGTTAATATCCGTTCTTCTGTTCCTGGCGGGAACTATGAAGGAGGATGGAATGGTACATCCATGGCCGGACCGCATGTGTCAGCAGCTGTAGCGCTTCTAAGGCAGATAAATGCCAGTCTTTCGGTAGCTGACATTGAACAGATACTTAAAGAAACATCTGTTCCTTTAACAGATAATGATTATCCTGAAAGCCCGAACAATGGATATGGACACGGACTTCTGAACGTGTTCGATGCTGTATCTTCCATCATCAGCGGGCTCGGTAAAGTAAAAGGAACCGTTTTAAAAGAGGGAGTGGATTCAGAAGCACCAACCTACACGCATGAAGCCCCTCAAGAAACTTATGCGGGTATGGATCTTCCGCTCACCATCACAGCGAAAGACAACATCAGCATATCCTCTGTAACTCTCCAATATCAAGATCGTGACGGAAATTGGCAGTCTATTGAAGCGGATCGATCCGGCGGGAATTATGAGGAAGGCACCTATACCGCAATCCTTCCTGGTGATGCGATTGCTGTCCCATCCATGACATACCGATGGAAGATTGTTGACTTTGGCCAGCATGAAGTAACGACTGATTCCTATAACGTAAATGTACTTCCAGGAATCAGTGTCGGTTATTCGGCTGATTTTGAATCAGAGCCGGTGGGATGGACGTCTTCAGGTACTCTTAACACCTGGGAATGGGGAACACCAACTTCAGGACCTGGTAATGCTGCATCAGGCACAAAAGTATACGCGACCAATCTTGACGGCAATTACGACAACAGCGCAAACATGGCGCTGAAAATGCCGCCTATCGACCTGGGAGACGGTCCGGCATACCTACAGTTCAAACATTGGTACGACATTGAAAACAACTATGACTATGCTCAAGTATTCGTTTCAACCGATCAGCAAAACTGGACAGAAAAAGCACGATTCACGAACAAGAGTAATGCATGGATTAACGGGCAGGTTGATTTATCTGCATATGCCAATCAGCGTATCTATGTGGCCTTCAACCTAAAAACGGATGGCAGTGTGGTCAAGCCAGGCTGGTATTTGGATGACGTTAAACTTGCTGCTGCTCCAACTACACTGAAAGATACGGGCAAACAGAAAACAGAGGCAGATGTGAAGGCATCAGCGAAAGAACAAGTGGATCCAAGCAAGATTCAGCCTGTCAACACGCTGAAAATCAAGAAAGCTGAAGGAAAAGGGCTAGTGGCTGCACCGAACGGCCTTCCAATTCCAGCTGTTGTCAGTGTGCTGGAAACCGGACGTTCAACAACAACCAACCCTGCAAACGGCACCTACTCTCTGACCCACGCAGCAGGTGATTATACCCTTGTTGCCGAGTCCTACGGCTACCGTTCGGCTCAGCAAAATGCCAGCATTCCTGCGGATGGAGAAGTGGTTAAGAACTTCGTACTCGAAGAGATCCCTAAAGGTACGATCTCCGGTACGGTAACGAATGAACAAACGGGTGCACCGATTAAGGATGCCACGGTTTATGTGGTGGAAGACGCTGCTGTTCAGCCGGTAAAAACTGATGAAAATGGCAATTACAGCTTAACAGCATATGAAGGAACCTATACCCTTAAAGTTATGGCTACTGGATATTACGGAGAAGATACCCAGGTAACCGTTAAGGGAAATGAAACCACAGACAAAGATTTCGCGCTTAAACCGTTTATTACAGCACCTGGTGGAGAAATCGCCTATGATGATGGCACAGCAGAAAACGCTCATGCCTTCTATGACGCTGGTAACGGCTGGGCGGTTAAAATGTCACTGCCTGCCGGCAAGGACCAGGCGGTAGTAACAGGCGGTAAGTTCCGCTTCTGGGATACGGAATGGCCGGTACCGGGCGGAAATAAAGCACAAGTGGCTGTTTATGATGCGAGCGGCCCTGAGGGCGCCCCTGGTAAAAAGCTTGCCGGTCCAATCAATTTCTCTGCACAAAGAAACGGTGACTGGACGACGGTTGATCTTTCCAGCTACGGCATTCAGGTGACAGGCGACTTTTATATGGTCTACTTCCAGGCGGACCCGAATCCAAATGCCCCTGGTCTTGGAACCGATGAAAACGGAACAAATGCTGGACGAAGCTGGCAATATGTTGGTGGAGCCTGGTCGCCATCCCCGGCTGATGAAGGAAATTACATGATTCGTGCCCTGGTGGACTATGAAGTCACTGCTCCGGTGATTACCTCTCCGGCGGACGGCAGCTTTACCAACCAAGACACTGTAAAAGTAGAAGGGCAAACCGTTCCTGGCGTTAATGTCCATATTTTGAAGGACGGTAAGAAAGCGGCAGAAGCAACAGCTGGTGAGGACGGCAAATTTGCAGGTGATGTGACGCTTTCAAACGGGGAGAATGTGCTGACCGCCAAAGTTGTAACAGACCGCGGAAGCACGGATGAATCCGCTCCGGTAAAAGTTACACTGGATCAGAAAAAACCGGAGTTGACCATCGACAGCCCTGCAAACGGATTAAAGACAAATAAAGAAACGGTTACAGTAAAAGGGAAGGTTACAGAGGAAAACCTTGATTCTGTGAAAGTAAACGGAAAGAAAGTAACCGTGAAAGATGATGGAACCTATTCTTACCGCATGATGCTTGATCTTGGTGAAAATGTAATCAAGGTAAAAGCGACAGATAAAGCGGGCAATGCAGTAACCAGAAAGGTCACCGTCTACGCCCAGTATGAAGAGCTGGTCCTCGAGAATGTAATGCCGGATAAAAATAAGAGTCTGAAGGTCGGCCAATCCGTTAAAATCGAGTTTGACAGTTCAGAAGATCTGGATGCGACATTTGTAATCCACATGCCTTTGACAAACACGAAGGCAGCTACAAGCAACGCCACAGAGCTGCCAATGCGCGAAACGTCTCCTGGCCACTATGAGGGGTACTACACAGCAACGTCCAACGTAAGGGCAACGGGAGCAACGGTGGAAGTCAGAGCGAAAGACGATTACGGCAACACGGCAAGTGAGATAGCAAAAGGAAAACTGAATATCAACTAGCATTTTTGCACAAAAAGAAGCCCTGCTGCATGGTGATCAGCAGGCTTCTTTTTATGTTTGTGTCCGGCATAGGGACTTCAAATGCCCTGTAACCATTTCTTCACAATAGTCAAGAGGGTAATGCGATGGATGAAGGATCATATGCAGCGCCAGGCCGTCGATAAACACCATCAGCCTGTCTGCTTCCAATTCCGCATCAAGTCCTGGCCGGGCCAGCTCAAGTTCCTTTAATCCTTGGGTGATTTGGAGCATCCCCTCTCTCATTTCATGAAAAAACCGGGTTCCAAGCTCGTGCAGAGCGGGGTCGGAGAGCGATCTGGCCATAAATGCGAACCACACCTCCATTTCCAATTTTCTCTCCTCATCCACCGGCAGTACTTCGAGCAGTACCGCCTTCATCGCTTCAAGAGGCGGCCCGCCATATGTCGATTTGCTGATTCTTTCTTGCACCCGGTCAGATACTAGCTCCATGGAAAACGCAAGAAGCTGTAAACCGGAAAAGGTGAAGTATGGCCGTGACCATGCGAGACAAGAGCGGGAGGGCTGGCTGCGCCATCTCCTTTTGTGGAGTATCGGTTGTTCCCTGCTTGGCTTAATGATTCTGTTGATTGGAGATCCGGCACGAACAGAAGTGCTGGCAAGAACCATTTATCTTTGGTCGATCGTTTTAGCTGATGACTTTGTCATCAGCTTTAGCTATACGGTTTGGCCGAAAAAAGAAAAAAAGCAGGCCTCCCTTTAGGAAGCCTGCTTTTTTTGTTGGATTAATGAGGTAAAAATGCGAGCTGATAGAAAAACAATACAGCAAACAAATAAACAAGGAATGGAACTTCTCGCCACTTCCCGCGGGCAATTTTTAGCAGCGGGTAGGAAATAAAGCCAAATGCAATTCCGGTTGCGATGCTTGATGTCAGAGGCATAGTCAAAATAATGATAAACGCAGGGAACGCTTCGTCCAGCTGTTCCCATTTAATTTTACCAAGCGCTCCGAGCATCAGGCTGCCGACGATAATCAATGTCGGTGCTGTGATGGCTGAAAGACCAGAAATGGCACTTACCAGTGGCGAGAAAAAGGCCGCAATTATAAAAAGTACAGCAACGGTTACCGAAGTTAATCCAGTACGGCCGCCGACCGCAACGCCTGAAGTTGATTCAATATAGGCGCTTGTCGGGCTTGTCCCGAGCGCGGCACCTACTGTTGTTGCTACGGAATCGGCAAGGAGTGCTTCACGTGCTTTCGGCATTTTGTTATTTTTCATTAAACCAGCCTGTTCGGCGACACCGACCATTGTTCCTGTTGTATCAAAAATGGTGACGAGCAGGAAGGAGAAAACCACTGCAAACAGTCCATACTGAAACACATCAGCAAAGGCGGTCAGCGGGTTGCCGAAGATAAATAATTCTTTCGGCATTGCAGGGACAGACATAAAACCATTAAATTTTAACTGATGTGTAAAATATGCAATAATTCCAGTAATGATCATTCCGAAGAAAAGAGCGCCGTTGACATTGAGTGCCATCAGAATAAGCGTAATCGCCAAACCTGCCAAAGCAAGCATAACAGATGGAGAATGAAGATCACCGAGCGCCACCAAATTTTCTTTATGGGCGGTAATAATACCGGTCATTCGCATGCCGATAAAGGCGATAAAAAGGCCGATTCCTGCGGTAATCCCGTACTTTAAATTGGCGGGAATGGCTTCAATCAATTTTTCGCGAAATGGTGTCAGTGACAAAATAACAAAGATAATACCAGCGACAAAAACTGCTCCAAATGCCGTCTGGTAGGAAATGTTGGTGTGCGTGCCTACCACGGAAAAGGCGAAATAAGCATTCAGTCCCATACCGGGAGCAATGGCAATCGGCAGGTTGGCGAACAGGGCCATCCACAAGGTTCCGACCACAGTAGCGATGATGGTTGCCATAAAGACTGTATTAAACGGAACACCAGCTGAATGAAGCACGATCGGATTGACGACAACAATATAGACCATGGTCAAAAAAGTTGTGATTCCTGCAATCACTTCTTGTTTTGCGGTTGTTCCGCGTTCTTTTAGTTTAAAGAAAGAAGAAAACATGGATGTACCTCCAAAAATACGAACGATTTTTAAATACTTAATTATAATATTCGTTTTTAAGTTTCGATGCAACCCATTTATTCGCTTTATCCTTATGTATTCTTGCCCCTTTTAAGGTATGTGATACTAGGCGGGAGAGGCTTGGGGACTTAAAACGGAGAGATTTGTGGTAAAATAAAAACAGAATTGATGTGATCTCGGGAGGTTTATGATGAAGGATATTTTCGGATCTAATCCAGATAAAAATAAAAAAGGAATGGGCTTCACTATATTAAGCGGAGATTCTACCAGTGGCCATGGCGGCTATGGTGTAGGTGCATTAAGCCTGGACCATATGACTCCGGTCATCGTGGATCCTGTAGACGGTGACGCCTATGTCGATATGGGTGCCATGCACGCCAGAAGCGACATCGAAAAACGGATTAAATTTACACCTGACCGCTCCAATACACCAAACCCACGGCCGTACTGGCTCGTTTGGGTAACGATCAACAGAAATGAAGAAGGCCCATACTACTATGGTGTAACCGGTTGTGAAATGCAGATTGACGCCGAGGCGCGCCGGGGCTATAAAAGCCTGCCGGAGCATGTAAACCGTATGGATAAATCGCTGAAAGGCCATGTCATGGTGGACGATATGGATGACAAGTCCAAAAAGCTGCTTGGAGAGTTTCTAAAAAATCACGATGAAGCGATGTTTAATCGTTCTTCTGCCGAAGTCAGGAAATTATTGCCATAAAATTGGAAGAGTTATGAACTCTTTTTGAACATTTTATAAATAACTTGTGACAATTCTCGTTCATACAGTAAACTGAAGCTAGCATTGCACACACAATGTTGCTAGGACAATAAGCAGCCCGGGAGCTCTTCGTGAGCACCCGGGCTGTTTATTTTGTGTTGGCTTTGTGAGGTTTAGTAAGCTGAGAAGTAGTTGATTTGCGTTCCAGGATGCTCGCTTTTACCGGCGTAAACGCCAACTTTCGCAGGGCGGGCGCTCTGCCCATCAGGCACAAGCGCCTTCCTGGTCCCACCTGTCCCGCATCTCCTGCTGGAGCCTCGCACCTTGTACTACAATCACCTGTTCAATGAAGTCTTTTACGTCCTGAGCACCTTCTCTTAGATAAACATTTATGAAAATGATGTGATATGCAAGTAAATCGTGTCGAACCGCAACTAAATGGCCAATTACCGCAACTAAATGGTGTCGAACCGCAACTAATTGAGCCGATACCGCAACTAAATCATGTCGAACCGCAACTAATCTGCCCCCGCATACGCAATATTCACCCAAAGTCCACCCGATTTCTAATGCCACCAAGGGAAGACTTTCTGGAACCAGCCTTTTCGTTTATGATCAAGGCCGTCTGAGCCCATTGGAAGATCGCCGGCATGCTCATTGCAGTATTCGGTCGGTTCGGTCCCCTTAATATAATATGTTTTCCTTTTGATCGGGCAATTTTTCGTCGCAAGCTTCCCGTTTTTCGGGTTGATCATCACCCCTGCTACCCCTTTTGGCTTCTTGAACGCCATGGCGGGTTCATCTTTTAAGGCATCTTCCATATAATGCACCCAAATTTTCTTCGAATAGCTGCCGTCATTAATCCGGTTGATCTCTTTCCCCTGGTCGTATCCAATCCAGACACCGGTCGTGAGCTGTGGCGTAAATCCGACCATCCAGCTGTCAGTCGGTGTAGAGCCCGATTTTCCGGCCGCCGGGCGGGTTAAATATTGATCAATGCTCGCGCCCGTAACCTTAGCGTAATCATTCAGCTTTTCATCAAACATTCCTTTCATCAGATCGGTCATGACGAATGCTGCTTTTTTGTCGAGCACTTGTTTTTGTTTGTAATGATGCTCATATAGAACGCGTCCTTTATTGTCGGTGATTTCCTTGATAAAAACAGGTTCCACCCTTTTGCCGCCATTGGCAAAAAGATTGTAAGCGTTGGTCATTTCCATCACGCTTACGTTTTTTGTACCAAGCGCAAGTGACGGAACACTGGCAAGAGGGCTTTTGATGCCAAACTGCCGTGCCGCCTTCACCAACTTTTTGGGGCCTAGAAAAAGGTTGGTTTTTACCGCATAGATGTTGTCCGATAACGCAAGTGCCTCGGACAAGGTAATAAAGTCGTAGGCATACAGGTTATTGTAGTTTTTCGGTTCATAATCCTGCTGCCCGTCTCCCATGGCAAAGGAGGTGGGCTCACTTTTAATGGCAGTCGACGGTGTATAGCCGTTTTTCAGCGCCGTATAGTACAAAAATGGCTTAAACGTAGAGCCTGGGGCGCGTTTTGCCTGGATAGCCCGGTCAAACGGGCTTTCGGCATAGTTTCTTCCTCCAACCAGCGCTTTTACATCACCGTTTCTTGGATCCATGGACACCAGAGCGGTTTGGATCGAAGAATCTGGATCGATTCTCTCTTCAATCTCCTTTTCTGCCGCCTTTTGCATGGAAACATCGAGCGTTGTATAGATGTGAAGGCCGCCAAGCTCGATCTGTTTGGAATCCATTTTTAATTTTTTTTCGAGTACTTTCATCACTTCGGCCTGGAAGTACGGTGCAATTTTCGGCTTTTGCATCTCTTTTTCGGCAACTATGGTAAGCGGTGCAGCGGCTGCTTCCCGTACTTCTTTTTTGGACAGGTAACGATTGTTCTCCATCGCTTTTAAAATGATCGCCTGCCGCTCTTTTGCCCGGTCCTCATGATAAACCGGTGAGTAATAGCCGGGTCCTTTTGGCACCCCGGCAAGCATGGCTGCCTCGGAAACACTGAGGTGGCTCGCATCCTTTCCGAAATAAAAGGCGGAGGCGCTCTGAATTCCATAGGTGCCATGGCCGTAATAGATGGTATTTAAATAGCCTTCAAGGATTTGATTCTTGGAATAATTCATCTCCAGCCGGATGGTATAAAACGCCTCCATCCCTTTTCGCAGCCAGGTCTTCTCATGTGTTAAAAAGAGATTCCGTGCGAATTGCTGGGTGATGGTGCTTGCTCCCTGTACTTTTGCCCCTGCCCTCAGGTCCGCCAAAAGGGCTGCTGCAATCCGTTTAAAATCAAACCCGTGATGATTATAAAAGTTTTTGTCTTCAATGGAAAGCGTAGCTTCGATCAAAGCAGGGCTCATCTTATTCAGAGGCACCCATGTCCGCTTTTGCCCGGAGTTGCTGATTTCCCCGATTTCTTCCCCGCTGCTCGAATGGATCACGGTGGTTTGCGGTACAAGCAAAGGAGGTGGTCCCATAAATTTAGCCAAAAGAAGTACACCTGTCAGACAAACAGCCATGGCTGCACACAAAATGGCAGCCGCTTTGCCCGCCAATTTTACTTTTTGTAATCTGTTATACTCCTTCCAGTGTTTAAGCCAGGACACAAAAAACCCCTCCTTATGATGATCTGTTTCTAGTATGGGAGAATGAGAGCTCTTCTAAACGTGGGAAGAGGGGGAAAATGTTATACTAGTTCCATAACGAACGAAGGAAAGCAGGAGGGTTACACATTGATTCTGAAGAATGCACGCTATTTTATAGAAACTAACGGAACGTGGAGCGAACGGCAGGAGGATTTGCTCATAGAAGGAAACACGATTCAAGACATCGGAAATCTTGAACCGTTATATGGCCAGCATGAAGTATGGGATGTGAAAGATTATTTAATCCTTCCCGGCCTCGTCAACGGACATCAGCATACGCCGATGTCGCTGCTTCGCTGTTATAGTGATGATCTTCCGTTAATGGAGTGGCTGAATAAAAAAATGCTGCCCGCGGAAATGAAAATGACAAGTGAGGACCGGTACTGGGGAGCAATGCTGTCCATTGCTGAAATGATAAAAAGTGGAACTACGGCATATGCAGACATGTACATTGATATGGATACCATTGCAGCCGCTGTGCAGGAAACAGGCATTCGCGCCTCCCTTTCCCGGGGTATGATCGCCATGGATTCGAATTACAGTGACCGTATCGAGGAATCTCGCAATCTTGTGAAGAAGTGGCACAAACAGGCCGATGGAAGAATCACAGTAATGATTGCGCCTCATTCTCCTTATATGTGTCCGCCAGACTTTTTGAGGGATGCGGTAAACCTGGCAAAAGAACTCGACGTACCACTGCACACCCACCTCGCAGAAACGGCGGATGAGCGGAATATGATCCAGGAGCGCCATGGCATGAGTCCGGTCCAATATCTGCAGCAGGCTGGTTTTTTTGATCATACGAGTGTCAATCTTGCTCACGGCGTGCATTTTACGGAAGACGACCTGTCCATACTGGGAGGGCTCACGGGTGGAATTATTCATAATCCGGTGAGTAATGCAAAGCTCGCCTGCGGCACGGCGGATCTTGTGGAGCTCGCCAAAGGGGGAATTAAGGTTGGTCTCGGAACAGATGGACCGGGCAGCGCGAGTACACTGGACATGTTTATGGAGATGAAGGCTGCCGCCTGGATGCAGAAGCTGCTGCAGGAAGATGCTTCCGCATTGACGGCTCATGAAATCTTGACGATGGCAACGAAAAATGGAGCAGAAATTCTTGGAATCGGGCAAGAAACCGGAAGCATTGAGGTGGGTAAAAAAGCAGACCTGCTGTTTATGAACATGAACCAGCCCCACCTTGTTCCTGCCCACCAGAATCCTTCCCTTTTAGTGTACGCGGCCGCAGGACAGGATGTGGATTCAGTCATGGTAGATGGAAAATTGATCATGAAGCATCGTGAACTGCTGACGATGGATGAAGAAAAAGTGATGTTTGAAGCGAAGCGTTGTGCGGAAGACCTAATCGCCCGTATTTAAACGGACGGACGCTGACAAAATTTGAAAAAAGTAGTATGATATAAGCAGAAATGCTGCAAAATAAAACCGCTGGCATGCAGGCCAGCGGCGGGCAATAGTCGGTCTTCCCCAGGATGATCGGCTACCATTTAACCAAAACGAAAAAAGATAGACCGTTTCCGTGAGTTGGGGCTCGAGGGCGGTCTATTTTTTATGCGACAAAACAGAAACGATCAGCGACGCAAAAGCGACGGCAAACATCAGCGCTTCAAATATCGTCAGAGGCATCACCCCCTTTCGTGCAAAGCCTGTACACGATTGGTTGCAGCTTGCTAAAGAGAGTGCGCCGACCACCCAAAGGACCTGTACTATTGTCTTCCCAGTATACCATCTTGTGAGCGGTTGCATTCAACTTCAGAAAAGATAGAAAAAAAGACGGTTGTCTGCCGGGCGGTTCTTTTGGGGATCACCGGTTTCTTGCGTTACTATGAAAGAGAGAAATTTCTGACTATAACAAAGGCAGGGTGATGGTATGAATATTGTAATGTTTGGAGCAGGAGCGCTTGGCGCGTATTATGGTGGCCGATGGGCGGAAGCGGGACAAAATGTCTCTTTTTTGGTACGGGAAAAAAGGAAAAAGCAAATTGAGGAGCAGGGGCTTATCATCCATAGTGTAGCCGGCGATTATCAGCTGGACCACCCCAAGCTGATCGTTGATCCCGACGAGGCAGAAGCATGTGATCTTCTGGTGCTTTCGGTGAAAGGCTACCATTTAAATGAAACACTTCCTGTTTTAAAAAAGTTTGTTGCCAGGGGAGCACGTGTCCTGCCGTTATTGAACGGGATCGAACACATTTACAGGCTTCAGGAGGAACTCGGTGAAGAGGCCGTGCTTGGCGGATTGGCATTTATCATTGCGACCCTCAATGAAAAGGGGCATGTCGTACATACGGGCGACTCGCATGATATTGTTTACGGGCCGCTCCATCCATCTCAGGAAAATCTGTGCAAAAAATTGGCGCAGGTGATGCAAAACAGTAACATGAACGGAAACCTGAGCCGCACGATCAGTAAAAGTCTTTGGCAAAAATATATGTTTATCACTGCTTTTTCAGGAGTAACAACGGCAGCCAACCTGCCGATCGGAAAAATAAGAGAACAAAAGGATACACTGTTGCTGTTCCGTTCGGTGCTTCAGGAAATGAAAAACCTGGCAAACACATTCGATATCGATCTGAGAGACGAGGACATAGAAGAAACGATGAGCAGGGTCGGCGGCCTCTCCTTTGAGGCTACTTCCTCCATGCATCAGGACAGGCGAAAAGGCTTGAACCTTGAAGTTGATCATCTTCAGGGAGGAGCGCTCCGGCTGGCCAAACAAAGCGGGCTGAGCCTTCCCCATATCGAAACACTGCATGCATTGATCAAGCCTTTTGAATCAGGCAATTTCACAACGGGAACAAAGTAAGCGGCCTTTCAAAAGGCACGTATAGGGTTTAGCATAATTTGCGTGTGGAATAACAAAAAAGTAAATGCTATAATCGTAATGTTTGTTAAAAGAACAACGATGCCTGGCATTTCAAATAGAGGAGTGATGACTGTGGAACTATGGTTCACGGAAAAACAGACGAAAAACTTTGGAATTACTGCTAAGATCAAACGTACATATGTGACGGAGCAAACAGAATTCCAAAAGCTTGATATGGTAGAAACAGAAGAATTCGGAAACATGCTTATTCTGGACGGAATGGTTATGACCACCCAGAAAGACGAGTTTGTTTATCATGAAATGGTTGCCCATGTGCCTTTGTTCACCCATCCGAACCCAAGACAGGTGTTGGTTGTTGGCGGCGGAGACGGCGGCGTAATCCGCGAAGTATTGAAGCATCCTTCTGTTGAAAAAGCAACCTTGGTTGAGATTGATGGAAAAGTGATCGAGTATTCCAAGCAATATCTTCCGGAAATTGCTGGTGAGCTGGAAAACTCCCGTGTGGAAGTTAAAGTGGATGACGGCTTCATGCATATCGCAATGAGTGAAAATCAATACGATGTCATCATGGTGGATTCTACTGAGCCAGTAGGACCTGCAGCCAAGCTGTTTGAAAAAGGATTCTATGAAGGAATCTCCAAAGCGTTAAAAGAGGACGGAATTTTCGTAGCGCAAACGGACAATCCTTGGTTTACTCCTGAACTGATTTCTAAAGTATTCAAAGACGTTAGCGAGATCTTCCCGATTACCCGTCTCTATACTGCGAACATCCCAACGTATCCAAGCGGACTTTGGACATTTACAATTGGTTCAAAGCAATACGATCCACTTGAAGTCAACGAAGATCGCTTCCATGACATCGAGACGAAATACTGGACAAAGGAACTTCACAAAGCATCCTTCGCGCTTCCGAAGTTCGTTGCAGATCTTATTAAATAAGCAATTTGAAAAAACAGATTGTTGCCTTAGGAGATGATCTTCATTGATCAGTTGATTGCAGTGGAAGGTGCGAGATCCTTGAAATCAACCACTCCCAAGAGCAACAAAGGTCTGCAGAAAGAGAAAGGGGCAGATGACGCCATGAGATTTGAAGAAGCCTATTCCGGCAACGTATTTATTTTAAGCAACCCCCATTTTGAAACAGCTGATGCTGTACTTTATGGAATGCCAATGGACTGGACAGTATCTTTCCGACCTGGTTCCCGCTTTGGTCCGGCAAGAATCCGCGAAGCTTCCCTGGGGCTTGAAGAGTATAGTCCTTATGCGGACAAGCACTTGGAAGAAGTGAACTATTTTGATGCAGGAGATATTCCGCTTCCATTCGGAAATCCGCAGCGAAGCCTGGATCTCATTGAGGAATACATTACAACTCTGCTGGATGCCGGGAAATTTCCTCTTGGCATGGGCGGGGAACACCTTGTATCATGGCCGATTTTTAAAGCATTGAACAAAAAATACGATGATTTTGCTATCATCCACATTGATGCACATGCTGACCTTCGTGAACAATATGAAGGCGAGCCGCTTTCTCACTCCACCCCGATCCGCAAGGCGTGCGGCCTGATTGGAGCTGAGAATGTTTATTCGTTTGGCATTCGTTCCGGAATGAGAGAAGAATTCCAGTTTGCCAAAGAGTCAGGCATGCACATGTACAAGTTTGATGTGGCAGAGCCGTTACGTAAGGTATTGCCGACACTGGCGGGCCGCAATGTTTATGTCACCATTGATATAGATGTCCTTGATCCCGCTCATGCACCGGGAACAGGAACAGCAGAAGCAGGTGGAATTACGTCAAAAGAACTTCTTGAAGCCATTCAGCTGATTTCTGAATCCGATGTAAAGGTCATTGGAGCGGATCTGGTCGAAGTCGCTCCGATTTACGATCCTTCCGAGCAAACCCCAATCGCAGCCAGCAAATTCCTTCGTGAAATCCTGCTGGGATGGGTGAATAAAAAGTAACGTTTCGATAAAAGACGAAAAACCGGATGACCGGGCTTTCGTCTTTTTTTGTCGAAAAAAGTTACAGATTTGTGTCAATTTTGGTATAGTTAAACCAAATGAACGCCGGACATGGAAAGGAATGGGAGGAATGGAAAACAAGCTTATACAATCTCCAATGCCATTTATGGATCAATTGTCCGATGCCGTATTGGTATTAACCAGGGACTATTTGATACAGGAGATGAATGTGGCAGCACAGCAACTGACCGGTAAATCAAAAACAGAGATGCAAGGCCTCCCGATTTCGAAACTCCTTCCAGATTTTAATGGGCAATTACAGGAACAGCGGGTTGTCGTACCGGAAAATTTGCAGCAGGTGGTTGTCAAACTTGATGAGCTTGGTACAGACAGCGACTATCTGGTTTGCATTCTCAAACCCTGCATGCAGGATGACGATCTGGAAACCCAGTGCGATCCCCAAAAAGATTTGCTTGTCAGCCTGACCCATATCGTGCCCGATTTTATCGGGATAAAGGATGGAAGTGGCAAGTTTGTCTATGCCAATAAATTTGCAGGTGAACTGTTTGGCTACTCTCATGTCGGATTTATCGGAAAAACAGATGCGGACCTTGGACGATTGATTCCCTGCTTCAAACCTGTATTTGACTATTGCATTCAAACCGACGAAACCGTGTGGCAGGAACGGAAATTGAAGCGGTGTCTCGAAAAAATCCAGATGCCTTCAGGTGACCGGGTATTTGACGTGTACAAAATACCTATGTTTACTGAGGAAGGAAAACGGAAAAATCTGCTGGTCTTTGGACGGGAAATCACAGACCAGGTTTCTTCCCACGAAAAGTTGCTGGAAAGCGAATCGCGATACAGATTGCTCGCAGAGAATTCGACAGACATGATTTCCACGCATACGATTGACGGTAATATGCAGTATGTTTCTCCTGCCTGCGAGCAGTTGCTTGGATATACATCGCAGGAACTGCTGAAGAAGAAAGCATTTGCCCTTTTTCATCCGGATGATATACGCCGTTCGCTGGAAGCACATGAGCAGCTCCTTGATGGCAAAGAGATTGGCAACTTTCAATTAAGACTGAAACATAAAAATGGGGAATTTCGATGGGTGGAAGCTGCCTGCCGCGGAATCAAGGATGAGAAAACAGGAGAAGTGATTGAAATCATCGCGGTTACCCGTGACATTTCCGAGCGACTGGAAGCGGAAGAACTGTTGAGAAACTCTGATAAGCTTTCCATCGTTGGCCAGCTGGCGGCTTCGGTGGCCCATGAGATCCGCAATCCGCTCACCGCGTTGAAAGGATTTATACAGCTTTTCCAGTCAAAAGGCATCGTGGATTGTGACAAATACTACGGAATTATGCTCGATGAACTAAACCGTATTGAACAGATTATTACGGAGCTTTTGATTCTTGCTAAACCCCAGTCAAAGACAGTGGAGAATAAAGACATTAAAGAGCTGATCCATTACGTTGTCGCACTGCTCGACCGCCAGGCGCTCATTCATAACGTGCATATTGTGTGCGAATTGGAGGAAAGGATGTCCCTCGTTCAGTGTGTGGAAAATGAGCTGAAGCAGGTCTTCATCAATCTTGTGAAAAACGCAATAGAGGCGATGCCGGATGGAGGCATTATTCATATCGACTGCGTGCAAAAAGGAGCAGAAATTGAAGTGACAATCCAGGACCAGGGATGCGGCATACCGCCGGAGAGCCTTGAAAAGCTCGGTGAACCGTTTTATTCCACGAAAGAAAAAGGAACCGGGCTCGGGTTAATGACCAGCTTCAAAATCATTCAGGAGCATCAGGGGAAAATTGATATTCAAAGCCATTCGGGCAAAGGGACGATCGTAAGGATCATACTTCCGACCGCTTAATGCACTTTTCGTATAGAGAAGTGCATTTTTTCGTTCTAAATGACAGGGTAAGGTTGAAGAATTAGGGAAGAATCCTTTATAATAGTTGAGTTATATATAATGAAGCGTGATGCAGAGGCTATTGAAAGCTCTCTGTTTGAAATAGATTTTAAATTAAAAGGACGGATCCGATATGGATGGACAAGGTGCAGGTATTGCGGTCAATTTAACACTTGAAACCGTCATACAGCATGCGCATGAAAAAGACGTACATACAGGGGAGGCTGATGGGACGCTGTATAAAAAAGGAGACAGCACCTATCTCAGGTATTCCGAAGTTATAGAGGGGGCTGGATCGGTCAACAATGTGATTAAAATGAATCATGAAGGCATTGTGATCCTGAGAAGCGGCAGTGTAACCATGAAGCAGAAGTTTCTGATCGGACAGACCACCCAGGGAATGTATGATACGCCTTATGGCCAGCTGTGGATGGAGACCACCACACATCAGATGAATTTCCGCTGGAACCAGCAGGCAAAAAAAGGTGACTTAACCCTGAATTACGGGCTTGTATTACAGGGAGAGGATACAGGAAGATATACAATAAAAATAAAATTTCAGGAGGCAGAAGCATGAACGTTGTAGATCAGGTAAAACTCCTTTTAAAGCAGGAGATTGAGGAAGCGGTAATAAAAGCGGGATTGGCGGAAAGAGAGCAGCTTCCTGAAGTCGTTTTGGAAGTACCCAAGGATAAATCACATGGGGACTATGCGACCAATATGGCCATGCAACTGGCGAGCATCGCGAAAAAAGCGCCTAGAGTGATCGCGGAAGAAATTCTTCAAAACTTCGATAAAAGCAAAGCGTCCATCAGCAAGCTTGAAATTGCAGGGCCTGGATTCATTAACTTTTATATGGATAATGCCTATTTAGCTGATTTGATTCCTGCGATTCTGGGAGCAGGAGAGAATTACGGAAGAACGGATTACGGGCAAGGCAAAAAAGTACAGGTCGAGTTTGTATCGGCGAATCCTACGGGCAATCTTCACCTTGGCCATGCGCGTGGAGCGGCTGTAGGTGATTCTCTGTGCAATATTCTAAATACTGCCGGGTTTGAAGTTTCCCGTGAATTTTATATCAATGATGCAGGAAACCAGATCAATAACCTGGCCTATTCCATCGAAGCGAGATATTTTCAGGCGCTGGGGCAGGAAAAGGAAATGCCTCAGGATGGTTATTTTGGAAAAGACATCATTGAATTTGGGAAGGACCTGGCTGCGGAATACGGAGATAAGTGGGCAACAGCGGACGAGAAGGAACGGTTTGATTTCTTCCGCAAGTATGGTCTTGAAAAAGAGCTGGAGAAGATCAAAATCGACCTCGCCGAATTTCGGGTGAATTTTGATGTCTGGTATTCTGAAACCTCTTTGTACGAGTCCGGCAAAATTGACAAAGCACTCACGAAGCTGAAAGAAGCGGGTGTGGTCTATGAAAAAGACGGTGCAACCTGGTTTAGAACGACCGACTTCGGAGATGACAAAGACCGTGTATTGATCAAGAATGATGGTTCCTATACCTACTTGACTCCTGATATTTCGTACCATCAGGACAAGCTCGACCGCGGATTCGAGAAATTAATCAATATTTGGGGAGCTGACCACCATGGCTATATTCCGCGTATGAAAGCAGCGATTGAAGCGCTCGGGTATAGCCGTGAGCAGCTTGAAGTATTGATCATTCAGCTTGTATCCCTCTTCCAAAACGGGGAAAAAGTAAAAATGAGCAAGCGGACCGGTAAAGCTGTTACGCTGAAAGACTTAATGGAAGAAGTAGGCGTGGATGCGACTCGTTACTTCTTCGCGATGAGAAGCTCTGACACGCATCTTGATTTTGACATGGATCTCGCGGTTTCAAAATCTAACGAAAACCCTGTATTTTACGTTCAATATGCGCATGCCCGCGTATGCAGTATGCTGCGTCAGGGAGCTGAAATGGGCTTATCCTATAATGGGGAGCTCGACCTGTCCCATATTTCTTCTGAAAAAGAGTTTGAACTGCTAAAAAAGCTTGGAGAATTCCCGGCAGCGGTTGAAGAAGCAGCCGAAAAAATGCTGACACACCGAATGACCAATTATGTTTTCGAGCTGGCTTCCGCCCTGCACAGCTTTTATAATGCGGAGCGAGTGCTGGATGCCGATAACAAAGAAAAATCCACTGCCCGGTATGCTCTGATGAAAGCCACGCAAATTGCAATTAAAAATGCTCTTCGCATGGTTGGGGTTTCGGCACCGGAAAAAATGTAAATCATAAATGTTCTTAAACCGGCTGTCATCGCAGCCGGTTTTTTATTGACCTCTTTAGGGAATAGGGATAAAGCCTCCGCTCACAGTACACGCTAGAACAGAGGAGGGATCGAACGTGAAACTGGTCATTTTATCACTTATAACCGGTGCAGTTGTTGGCATCATTTTTGCTCTGTTCAAACTGCCGATTCCTGCACCACCTGCACTTTCGGGTATCGCCGGGATTATTGGGATTTATATCGGATACCAGCTGTATCAATGGGCTCTTTCCCATTTCATAAGGTAAACCGAGGAGGACACGGCAGTGGAACAACGAGTGTGCACCTTTTATGAAGATTCAGGATCAGGCCAGCCGGTTGTCTTTATTCATCCTCCGGCGCTGACATCGCGAATCTTTACGTATCAGCATCAATTTTTAAGCACTTCTTCACGGGTAATCACGTACGATTTGCGCGGACACGGAAATACGCCATCCCCGAGTGATGTGGTATCCATCCCTTTGCTGGCGGAGGATTTGCTGGCATTGATGGATCAATGCGGTGTGGAAAAAGCGGTAATCTGTGGATATTCGGCGGGAGGATCCATTGCTCAGGAATTTGCCTTGCGGTATCCTGAACGCGTCAAGGGACTTGTGCTTTCAGGCGGCTTCCCCCAAGTGGCTTCATGGCTGCTGCAAAAAGAATTCCGGCTTGGAATCTACTTGGCAGAACACCACCCCGGCGTATTGGTGAACGGGCTGTCATGGACGCATCAAGTCACTTCTCAGGACGGCAGGGAAATTAAGGCTGAATGTAAAAAAGGCAGCCCAAAACTTTGGCGCCGACTTTATGAAGAAAGCCTGCATTACAGCTGCACAAAGCGGTTGCCTCATTTGAAAATGCCGCTTCTGTTATTTTATGGATCACGTTCTTTTTATTTTCTGCCGTTTCGCAAGGTGTATCAGAAACTTGTCCCTCACGTGAAAACCATCATTGTTCCAGGGGCATTTCACCAGATCCCGGTAAAGCAGCACCAATACTTCAACAGTGAGCTGTCACGATGGCTGACAGAGATTAAATAAGGAGCGTGCCGCCCGTCAATCTCTTGATTCCGCGCACCTTGCTCAAATCCTGAAGCAGCTGAATGAGAGCCAAATCCTTTTGTTTGGCTTCAATCATCACATCGAGCTCGTCGGTATAGTCTTTCACCATTTTCAAAAAGGGCAGCACATATTCAGGGCTTACGAAGTCATGGTGGCTTCTGTAGGCCTTTTCTGTTTTTGGTGAGGAAAGGTGAACTTTGGGCGGGCGTCCCGTTCCCTTCCACGTGTCGATAAAACGTGGAAGGAGCTCCTCTAAAGGCACAGAGCTTGGATTGGCCATATGATGATGATAATCAAACATCATTGGAATGCCTTCCTTCTCACAGATATCCAGAGTTTCTTCAGTGGTATAGGTTTTATCGTCATTCTCCAATGTCATCGCTTTTTTTACAGGAGCCGGAAGTTTTTTGATATTTTCATAGAATCGTGCGATAGATGAGTCTTTATCTCCATACGTTCCGCCAACATGAATATTGATTCGTGCTTCCTTTTCCAATCCCATGGCTTCGAACATTGCATAGTGATATTCCATGTCTTTAACGGCATTGTTGGTCACCTGATCCCTTTCACTGGTAAACAGCGTAAACTGATTAGGGTGCATGCTCACCCGAAGGCCATTGGCTTTCACAAGGTCACCGATGGCCCTGAATTCCTCACGGGTATGCTTCAAATAATCCCAATTAACCTCAGGGTGAGTGGCGAGTGGAACAATCGAAGACGACATCCGGTACAAGGGAAATTCGGAAGCAATATTATAATGAACAATCCGGAGTGTGTGTTTTAAGTTGGTTTTTGTTAGCTGAATCAGCCGCTGTTTCCGTTCTTCTTTTTCCAGCTTGGACCAGGTGGCAAAGGTCATCGTTTTGGATGGCGATGAATCGAAAAGGGTAAGAGCGGTAGATACGTAGCCGAAAGATGCAATCATTAGAGCAGCTCCTTAACTCGAGTAGTACTAATTCATTCACCAAATCAGAATTCAGTAAACAAAACTTATAAAAAAGGTGAAAAAACTTTAGAAAACAGGATTTTTGCTTTTTTCCAATACGACATCCGCTCCCAGACGGTCATAGTGAGGGTCTCCGAACGGTCCAGATCTTCTTTGATTGCCTTTTTTGCTTCCTCAATCAGACCACGGTCTTCAAATATGCAATTGACCTCCGAATTGGTAAAAAAACTTCTCTGATCAAAGTTGGCTGTTCCAATATCGCAAATTTTATCATCCACCAAAAAAACTTTCGCATGAAAAAAACCTTCATAATATTCTTCAATGATGCAGCCTGCCTCCAGCAGGTCTTTAAAATAAAAATACGAAGCTTCCTTGACCAGCAGATGATCTGACTTCATGGGCACAAGCAGGGTAACCTCTACCCCGCGCTTTATGGCATCAAGAAGCGCATTCTGAAGTGCTCGGTCAGGAATAAAATAGGGAGAACCGATGGTGATGCTGATTTGAGCCTGATTAATTTGCTGCAGACAAAAAGAATAAATATCTTTGGCTGAAAAAAGGGCGGTGATTTTGACTGGACCTTCTTCAAGCTCTGGAAAATACCCGCTGCCGCTGATTTTTTCACCGCTGGCTGTTTCCCAGTCCATCATAAATTGTTGTTGAAAGGTATGCATAACCGGTCCGCTCAGCTGCAAATGATAATCCCTCCAATAGCCAAGTTTCGGATCCCTGCCTAAATATTCATCTCCCACATTGAATCCGCCCATAAACCCCCTGTTTCCGTCGATAATTGTAATTTTCCGGTGGTTTCTGCGGTTCAGCTTATAAAAAAAGTAGGGAAAACCAGGCGTAAAGCTGTAGGCAAATTGAACGCCGGCCTTTTTTAATTCCCGAATCGCCTTCTTTTTAAGAAAAAAACTGCCCATATAATCCACCAAAAGCCGGACATTGACGCCTTCTTTTGCTTTTTTCTTCAGAAGAGTGGACATCTCCTTACCGATGCAGTCCTCGTGGTAGATATAAAACTGAATATGCACATGATGGCGCGCCTTTTCAACTTCCTCGAACAGCGTATCGAAAAATTGTGTGCCTGTGGTCAGCAGTGCGGCATTTCCGCTGCACGGGGAAGGCGTTTTGATCTCATGCCGCTGAACGTTTTTTCTTCCCAGGTAAAAGTCGAGCCAGATAAAAAAGAACAGAAACAGTAATAGGATAAGAACAATAACAATAACAGCAACCACAATTTCCCTCCTTTTCATAGGATCAGTGGTGTTTAGTCTTTCCAAAAGGCACAGAAAAAATTTTTTAAATAATATTGACTGAATGCTCATTCATTTCTTTTTTATGATATAATGGGTTCAGAAAATTCAACCCTTTTTGAATAATAAATCAAGATGTGCCATGGAAAAGGGGAAGCTACAGACAAAGGTGAAGGGAGCATAATGATGAACGGCCTGCTGATTTTAAACTGGATTGCCTTTATTCTTGTAACCGCTTACGCCATTTATTTATTTGCCTATGTGGTCAAAACGCGGTATGAATTCATCAAAATGGGAAAAAAAGTGGAATTCGACCATACTGTCCAGGAACGCATAAAAGCGGTGCTGGTTAATGTGTTCGGTCAGAAAAAGCTTTTAAAAGATAAAAAGAGCGGTGCAATCCATGTCATGTTTTTCTATGGATTTCTCCTCGTTCAATTTGGTGCGATTGATTTTATTTGGAAAGGGCTTGCGCCTGGATCGCACCTGCCGTTGGGACCGGTTTATCCTGCTTTCACGTTTTTCCAGGAAATCGTTACGTTTGTGATCCTGGTCGCAGTCGTATGGGCGTTTTACCGCAGATATGTGGAAAAGCTTGTCCGTCTGAAACGCGGATTTAAGGCAGGGCTTGTCCTGCTTTTCATTGGCGGTCTCATGCTTTCGGTACTTCTTGGCAATGCCATGGAAATTCTTTGGCACAATCTCGAGCTTCACTGGACCGCACCCATTGCCTCAGGCCTGGCCTCTCTTTTTGGCTGGTTGCCGGAGCCTGCAGTTGTAACTGTGTTTTTTATCGCCTGGTGGGTTCACTTGCTGTTTCTGCTGACCTTCCTCGTCTATGTTCCGCAGTCAAAGCATGCGCACTTGATCGCGGGCCCGCTCAATGTGTGGCTTGGGCGAAAAGATAAAGTAGGAAAGCTGTCATCCATCAATTTTGAGGATGAAACGCAGGAAGTGTTCGGGGTTAACCGAGTGGAAGACTTTAACCAGAAGCAATTGGTTGACCTGTATGCCTGTGTGGAATGCGGACGCTGTACCAATGTATGTCCGGCGACCGGAACAGGCAAAATGCTTTCGCCGATGGATATGATTATAAAAATAAGAGATCACCTTACAGAAAAAGGAGCAGCTGTCACCTCACGCACACCATGGATGCCTGCATTTGCTTTTTCAAATACGAGAGGCAATCAAATTGCTTTTGAAGCAGCAGGAAAAGGTGCTGCAGCGAAAGAAATGGCTGCAGCCACTGAAGGCAGCTCAGCCCTTAAATTTGAGTACAATATTGAACTGATCGGGGACGTCATGACCGAGGAAGAGATCTGGGCATGTACAACTTGCAGAAACTGTGAAGATCAATGTCCTGTTATGAATGAGCACGTGGATAAGATTATTGATATGCGGCGCTATCTTGTTCTCACGGAAGGTAAAGTGGATGCTGACGCCAAACGCGCCATCCAAAATATCGAAAAACAAGGAAATCCATGGGGAATCTCGAAGAAAGAAAGAGAGAACTGGAGGGAGCTTCGCGAAGACGTTGCCATTCCGACAGTTAAAGAAGTGGAGAAGGCCGGGGAAGAGTTTGAATATCTGTTCTGGGTCAGCTCAATGGGAGCTTATGATAACCGAAGCCAAAAGATTGCCCTTGCTTTCGCGAAGATCATGAATGAAGCAGGTGTGAAATTTGCCATCCTCGGCAACAAGGAGAAAAACTCAGGAGACACACCAAGACGAATCGGAAACGAGTTCTTATTCCAGGAAATTTGCACCAGCAACATCGCACTGTTTGAAAAACACAATGTAAAGAAGATCATTACGATTGATCCTCACGCGTACAATACGTTTAAAAATGAGTACCCTGAATTCGGTTTTGATGGAGAAGTATATCATCATACCGAGCTTTTGGCAGAGTGGGTCAAGGAAGGACGGATTACGCCGAAGTTTGAAGTGGATGAAGTCATTACCTACCATGATTCCTGCTATCTCGGCCGCTACAATGAGGTTTATGAGCCACCGCGTGAGATTTTAAAAGCCATTCCGGGTGTAAAGCTCGTTGAAATGAACCGCAATCGCCAAAACGGCATGTGCTGCGGCGCCGGCGGAGGCATGATGTGGATGGAAGAGAAAGCCGGCCAGCGTGTAAACGTGGCCCGAACCGAACAGGCGCTTGAGGTAAATCCGACCATGATCGGAAGCGGCTGCCCGTATTGCCTGACCATGCTAAGTGATGGTACAAAAGCCAAGGAAGTGGAAGATCAGGTACAAACGCTGGATGTCGTTGAGATTCTTGAACGTTCCCTATTCCAGCCTGAAAAACAAGTCATCCAATAAAAAGAGCAACCTGCTGTCCTTTGGGCTGCAGGTTACTCCTTGGAAAAGGATCGACCGAGCGTTCGCTCAGTACAAGTTGAAAGCGTTTACTATAAGGGAGGTAATCAGAATGGCGAAAACCGTAATTGTCAGTGGTGTCCGTACACCCATTGGAAAATTTGGAGGAGGGTTAAGAACACTGTCGGCTTCCGATCTTGGCGCAGTGGCCGTTAAGGAGGCGCTAAAGAGAGCGAATGTTAAAGCAGATCAGGTGGGTGAGCTGATCATGGGCTGTGTGCTTCAAGGCGGACAGGGGCAAATTCCTTCACGCCAGGCTGCCCAAAAAGCAGGACTGCCCTGGGAAGTAAAGACAGAAACCATCAACAAAGTCTGTGCATCGGGGATGCGGAGTGTCACCATAGGGGATCAGATTATACGTGCGGGAGATGAAAACCTGATTGTGGCAGGTGGAATGGAATCCATGAGCAATGCACCATATATTCTTCCAAAGGCGCGTTGGGGTTACCGGATGGGAGATGGCCAGGTGAAAGACTTGATGACGCATGACGGCCTTACCTGTTCTTTTACAGGCGTACACATGGGTACCTATGGAAACGATGTGGCAAAGGAACTGGAAATCTCCCGGGAAAAACAGGATGAGTGGGCATTGCGCAGTCACCAGCGGGCCGTAGCCGCTACAGATAACGGAACGTTTGCTGAAGAAATAATTTCTGTTGAGGTCCCTCAGCGAAAAGGAGATCCGGTTGTTGTTTCAGCTGATGAGGCACCAAGAAAGGATACTTCTCTCGAACGGTTATCCAAGCTGGCTCCAGTTTTTTCTGCTGATGGAACCATATCGGCAGGAAATGCTCCTGGCGTAAATGACGGGGCGGCGGCACTTGTTCTTATGTCAGAGGAACGGGCCAAAAAAGAGGAAAAAGAAATTATGGCCACCATTCTTGGTCATACAGCCATTGCGGTGGAAGCGAAGGATTTTCCGAAAACGCCGGGTCTGGTTATCAATGAATTGTTGAAGAAAACAGGGAAATCCCTGGAGGATATTGATTTGTTTGAAATTAACGAGGCGTTTGCGGCTGTTGCATTGACAAGTGCGGAACTGGCCGGGCTTGATTTGGAGAAGGTTAATGTAAACGGCGGTGCGGTGGCACTGGGACACCCGATCGGAGCCAGCGGCGCAAGAATCATTGTGTCATTGATTCATGAGTTAAAACGCCGGGGAGGCGGACTCGGAATTGCATCGATCTGTTCAGGAGGCGGGCAAGGCGACGCAATCCTGCTTGAAGTGAAGTAAATAAAAAGGGGGAATTATTTATGAACGTTCAAACCATCATGGTCATCGGAGCCGGACAAATGGGCTCAGGCATTGCGCAGGTTTGCGCCATGGCCAATTATAAAGTGTATCTTCATGACCTGAAGGAAGAATATGTCCAAAAGGGAATGTCATCGATCGGATCCCAATTGTCCCGTCAGGTGGACAAAGGCCGAATGACGCCGGAAGACAGGGATGGTGTTTTAAACCGTCTCCTTCCATCCACCAGCATCCAAAACGCTGCAGAAGCCGATTTGATCATCGAGGCTGTCGTGGAAAACATGGATGTGAAAACACAGGTATTTAAAATGCTTGATGAAATGGCACCGGAGCACGCAATCCTTGCGAGCAATACCTCCTCCCTGCCGATTACTGAAATTGCAGCGGTTACGAAGCGGCCGGAGAAAGTCATTGGCATGCACTTTATGAATCCGGTGCCGGTCATGAAACTCGTAGAGATTATCCGCGGGCTGCAGACAAGCGATGAAGTATACGAAACGATAGAATCCATCACCCAAAAAATCGGCAAGGTTCCTGTGGAAGTACAGGATTTCCCCGGTTTTATCTCCAACCGGATTTTAATGCCGATGATCAATGAAGCTATTTTTGCTCTATATGAAGGTGTCGCGGAGCCTGAAGCTATAGATGAAATTATGAAACTGGGAATGAACCATCCAATGGGACCGCTCACATTGGCTGACTTCATCGGCCTCGATACCTGTCTTTATATCATGGAAACCCTTCATGAAGGGTTTGGGGACGATAAATACCGCCCATGCCCGCTTTTGCGTAAATATGTAAAGGCAGGCTGGCTCGGAAAGAAAACCGGCAAGGGGTTTTACACGTATAACTGAGGGCAGAAAAGCGTGACAGGGGGAATGAAACGTGAATCTCACGTTTACAGAAGAACAGCTCATGATGCAAAAGATGGTGCGGGATTTTGCACAGAAAGAAATTGCACCGATTATCGATGAGATGGATGAAAAAGATCAGTTTCCAACAGCGATTATAAAAAAAATGGCAGGCCTCGGCCTGATGGGCATTCCCATTCCCGAGGAATACGGCGGAGCAGGCATGGATTACACCTCCTACATCATCGCTATTCATGAGTTATCGAAGGTGAGTGCCTCGGTTGGAGTTATCCTTTCCGTGCATACAAGTGTCGGAACCAACCCAATTCTTTATTTCGGAAATGAAGAACAAAAGAAGCGGTTTATACCAAAGCTTGCGGGCGGTGAATACCTCGGGGCTTTTGCCCTGACCGAGCCTGGAGCAGGATCTGATGCGGCTGCTCTCAAAACAAAAGCCGTAAAAAAAGGTGATAAGTACATCCTGGACGGCTCCAAGATCTTCATTACGAATGCAGGGGCTGCAGATACGTATATCGTATTTGCTTCTACCTCGCCGGAGGCAGGATCGAGAGGAATCTCCGCCTTTGTGGTTGAAAAAAATACCCCGGGCTTCTCCATAGGAAAAAAAGAAAAGAAAATGGGGCTGAACGGGTCCAATACCTGTGAAATTATCTTTGAGCAGGCAGAAGTACCTGTGGAAAACCGTCTTGGAGAAGAGGGCGAAGGTTTTAAAATTGCCCTGAGCAATCTGGAGGCAGGAAGAATCGGCATTGCTGCCCAGTCACTGGGAATTGCGGATGCAGGACTTCAATACTCCGTTGAATATGCAAAACAGCGCAAGCAGTTTGGAAAACCAATCGGTGCCCAGCAAGGCCTCGCCTTTATGCTTGCCGATATGGCTACAAAGGTGGAAGCAGCTAAACTGCTGACCTATCGCGCGGCACATTTGCGTAATCTCGGCATTCCTTGCAAAAAAGAAGCGTCCATGGCCAAACTTGTCTCTTCACAAACGGCCATGAAAGTAGCCATTGATGCCATACAGGTTCATGGCGGCTATGGCTACACGAAGGAATATCCTGTGGAACGGCTGTTTCGGGATGCAAAAGTCTGTGAAATTTATGAAGGAACGAGTGAAATTCAACGAATCGTACTAAGCAAGCAACTATTAGAAGATTAAACCGGGAGGCACGAGAACATGCAGTTTCAACTTTCTGAAGAACACGAAATGATCCGTAAAATGGTGCGGGACTTTGCGAAAAATGAAGTAGAGCCGACAGCGGCAGAACGGGATGAAGAAGAGCGTTTTGACCGGCATCTTTTTGATCAGATGGCAGAGCTTGGCCTGGCAGGCATTCCTTGGCCGGAAGAATACGGCGGGATCGGCGGCGACTATCTCGGCTATGTGATTGCGGTTGAGGAGCTTTCCCGCGTATGTGCGTCAACCGGGGTAACGCTATCCGCCCATACCTCTCTTGCAGGATGGCCCATCTTTAAATTTGGATCAGAAGAGCAGAAGCAGAAGTTCCTGCGTCCGATGGCAGAAGGCAAGAAGATGGGAGCCTATGGACTGACTGAGCCAGGATCGGGATCCGATGCATCCAATATGAAAACCACCGCCCAAAAAGACGGTGATGACTACATTATCAATGGTTCTAAAATTTTTATTACCAATGCTGGTGAGGCTGAAATCTATGTGGTGTTTGCCATGACAGATTCTTCTGCAGGGCACCGCGGCATCTCCGCTTTTATCATTGAGAAGGGAACACCTGGTTTTTCGTTTGGCAAAAAGGAAAAGAAACTCGGCATCCGCTCTTCGCCAACACTGGAACTGATCATGGAGGATTGCAGAATTCCTGCAGAGAACCTTCTTGGCAAAGAAGGAGAAGGCTTTAAGATCGCTATGATGACATTGGACGGCGGACGCAACGGCATCGCTGCCCAAGCTGTTGGAATCGCCCAGGGCGCATTGGATGCCGCAGTCAACTATGCCAAAGAAAGAAAGCAGTTTGGCAAGTCGATCGGCCAGAATCAGGGTGTCGGCTTCAAACTGGCCGATATGGCCACCAAAGTGGAAGCGGCAAGACTTCTGACCTATCAGGCGGCATGGCGTGAGAGTCAGGGATTGCCCTATGGAAAAGAATCCGCCATGTCCAAACTTTATGCCGGTGACATTGCGATGGAAGTTACGACCGATGCTGTACAAGTATTCGGTGGATACGGGTATACAAAAGAGTACCCTGTTGAACGGTATATGCGTGATGCGAAAATTACACAAATTTATGAAGGAACACAGGAGATCCAGCGGCTGGTCATTTCCAAAATGCTGCTGAAAGATTGAGGAGGAAACCATGCATCCTTTGGCCGAACGCATACAAAATAAAGATGAACGGGCACTTGCGAGAGCCATTTCCTACGTCGAAAACGATCATGCTGAAAAGCTGGATCTGTTAAAAGATATTCATGGGATGCAAAAGAAGGCCCATTATGTGGGTCTGACTGGATCACCCGGTGCGGGCAAAAGCTCTCTTGTTAACCGGCTGATCACCTATCTTCGCAGGCAAAACCTGACCGTCGGAGTCGTGGCGGTTGATCCGACCAGCCCGTTCAGCGGAGGTGCGATTTTGGGGGACCGGGTCCGCATGAGTGAGCACTTTACAGATCCTGATGTTTTCATTCGCAGCATGGGAACGCGGGGGAGCCTCGGCGGCCTCGCGAGAACGACAAAGGAAACCGTTCGGCTGATGGATGCATTTGGCTTTGATATCATTTTGATTGAAACGGTCGGAGTCGGCCAGTCAGAGCTTGATATCATGAAGATTGCCGACAGCATTGCCGTTGTTTTAAACCCCGGAAGCGGGGATGTGGTCCAGGTTTTCAAAGCAGGGATTATGGAAATTGCCGACTTGTTCATCGTGAATAAAGCGGACCTTCCCGGAGTGCCCAAACTGCTGTCCGAAATTGACAGCATGCTTGATCTGGTTAAGCATGATGCGCCTTACCGGCCTCCTGTGGTCCAGACTATTTCTGTACAGAACAAAGGCCTTGAAGAAGTTTGGGGCGAGCTAAAAGCGCATCGTGCCTATCTGGAGGCGAGCGGTGAGGGAGACGAGCGGCGGGCGCGCAGCCTGAAGCAGGAAGTGATTGAAGTTGTTCACTATGAACTGATGCGGACCCTTCTTTTAAAAGAAGACGCGGATGGCTACCGGTGGGTAGCAGACGTGCAGGATGGAAGGCTCGATCCTTATACTGCCGCAGAGAATATCCTTAAACGATGGGATAAAAACCAGGAAGGAAAGGAGTGACCCCATTGGCAAGAAAGGAAGTACCTTCGCTGGTTAAGGATGAAAAACTCATCCAAAAAAGGCGGGGTGAAATGATCAAAGCAGCGGTCAATCTGTTTAAAGAAAATGGCTTCCACCGGACGACTACAAGGGAAATTGCAAAAGCGTCCGGCTTCAGCATTGGTACGCTTTATGAATATATACGGTCAAAGGAAGATATTTTATACCTGGTTTGTGACAGTATCTATGAAGGGGTCAGGGAAAAGCTGAACGAGCAGATCGGAATGACAGAAGGCAGCATTGATCATGTGAAAAAAGCGATTGCCGTTTATTTTAACGTGGTGGATGAAATGCAGGATGAAGTGCTGGTCATGTATCAGGAAGTCAAATCGCTGTCACGCGAAGCATTGCCTTATGTATTGAAAAAAGAGCTGGAAATGACAGCGATTTTTGAGGAGCTCATCAAGCAGACCGTGGAACAGGGAGAGCTTGATCTGTGCGAAGAGGAAGTCAAACTGCTGGCTCACAACATATTGGTTCATGGCCAGATGTGGACGTTCCGCCGCTGGAGCCTCAGAAAAGAATATAGTTTGGAAGAGTACACAAAAATGCAGACCCATCTGCTTTTGTATGGTGTCAAAAGTAAAAGTTTCACTTGAGAGGGTATAAAGTGTCAGAGAGGAGCAGGGGTAAATGAGTAGTCCGGAAGTATATCAACCGAAAAATCATATCCGATTTGTAACCGCTTCCAGCCTGTTTGACGGGCATGATGCGTCCATTAACATCATGAGGCGCATTTTGCAGTCGAGCGGTGCAGAAGTTATTCATCTCGGACATAACCGGTCGGTGGATGAAGTCGTAAGCGCAGCCATTCAGGAAGATGCCCAGGGCATTGCGATCTCCTCCTATCAAGGGGGGCATGTGGAATATTTCAAATACATGATCGACCTTTTGAAAGAACGGGGAGCAGGCCACATTAAAGTGTTTGGCGGAGGAGGCGGTGTCATTATTCCGCCGGAAATAAAAGAGCTGCACAGCTACGGCGTGACCCGCCTCTTCTCACCGGAAGACGGCAGGATCAACGGCCTGCAGGGCATGATTAATTTGATGCTGCAGGAATGTGATTTTCAGACGGTTACCGAGATTACGGATGAACTGGAGAAGCTTCCTGAAAAAGAGAGCAGAGCAGTTGCCCGTTTGATCACGGTGGCTGAAAACAGCGAAATGGCTCCAAAAGAAACGGCAGCCACAGCTGAAGAAGTGCTTCAGCAGGTGAAAACCTCACAGCAAAACGTACCGGTACTCGGGATCACCGGAACAGGAGGGGCCGGCAAGAGCTCCTTGACGGATGAACTGGTCCGCCGTTTTGTGAATGAATTCGAAGATAAGACAGTGGCCATTATCTCCATCGATCCGACCAAGCAAAAAACAGGAGGCGCTTTGCTGGGTGACCGTATCCGTATGAACTCCATTTACAATCCAAGGGTTTATATGCGGAGTCTGGCTACTCGTGGTTCGCGCTCCGAACTGTCAGCAGCCATCAGGGATGCACTGTCGATCGTCAAGGCTGCAGGGTATGACCTGGTGATCGTGGAAACAAGCGGAATCGGCCAGGGAGATGCAGGGATTGTCGATATTTCAGATGTCTCCATGTATGTGATGACCAGTGAATTCGGTGCGCCTTCCCAGCTGGAAAAAATCGATATGATTGATTATGCCGATCTTATTGCGATAAATAAATATGAGCGCAAAGGTTCTGAGGATGCGCTTCGTGATGTGAGGAAGCAGTACCAGCGCTCCCGCCAGTGGTTTGAAAAAGAGCTGGATGATATGCCGGTCTATGGCACGATCGCCAGCCAGTTCAACGACCAGGGGACAAACACATTATTCCGTGCGTTAATCGAAACGTTAAATGAAAAATGCACATTGGGCTGGCAGTTGAAGCCGTTGGCAGAAGAAACCGTCGCTAAACGAAATGTCATCATTCCCGGCGAGCGGAGCCAGTATTTAAATGATCTGGTCTATACGATCAGAGACTATTACAAAACAATGGATGAACAAGTGAAATATGCCCGCAAGAGCTATCAGCTGAAAGGCTCCATTGAAACCATTCAGGAATTTAACAGCGATGGTGAAGTGATTCCGGTCCTGGAGGAAACAAGAAAGCAAGTGGAAGAAAACCTTCTTCCGTTTTCCAAAAAGACGCTTGAGAACTGGCCGAAGCTGAAGGAACAGTACAGCGGTACAGAATTTGTAACGAAGATCAGAGACAAAGAAATCGTAACAGAGCTTACGACCAAAAGTCTTTCAGGCTTACACATTCCGAAAGTCTCCCTTCCCAAGTATGAAGACTGGGGAGAAATTCTTAAGTGGACCATGAAAGAAAATGTGCCTGGTGCTTTCCCGTATACAGCAGGTGTATTCCCGTTCAAACGAAAAGGAGAGGATCCGAAGCGGCAGTTTGCAGGAGAAGGCACGCCTGAGCGGACGAACCGCCGATTCCATTATCTATCCAAGGATGATGACGCCAAACGGTTGAGCACGGCGTTTGATTCTGTGACCCTGTACGGGGAAGACCCGGATTACCGGCCGGATATTTACGGAAAAGTAGGTGAAAGCGGAGTCAGCATCTGTACACTGGACGACATGAAAAAGCTGTATGACGGTTTTGATTTGACTGCACCGAGCACGTCCGTTTCAATGACGATCAACGGGCCTGCACCTATTATTTTGGCCATGTTCATGAATACGGCGATTGAACAGCAGCTGCAAAAATTTGAGAAAGAGCATGGACGCAAGCCTGATGAAAAGGAATTGTTGGACGTAAAGGCGAGAACGCTCGCAAGCGTCCGCGGGACCGTGCAGGCGGATATCCTGAAAGAAGATCAGGGGCAAAATACGTGTATTTTTTCAACGGAATTTGCCCTCCGGATGATGGGGGATATCCAGCAGTATTTTATTGATCATAACGTACGAAACTATTATTCTGTTTCCATTTCGGGCTATCATATTGCGGAAGCGGGAGCGAACCCGATTACCCAGTTGGCCTTTACACTTGCCAACGGATTCACCTACGTGGAATATTACCTCAGCCGCGGCATGAAGATCGATGATTTTGCGCCAAATCTATCTTTCTTCTTCTCCAACGGACTCGACCCGGAATATGCGGTCATTGGCCGTGTTGCCCGAAGAATTTGGGCCACTGTCATGAAGAATAAATACGGAGCAAGCGAACGAAGCCAAAAGCTGAAGTATCATGTGCAAACCTCCGGTAGATCGCTTCATGCGCAGGAAATTGATTTTAACGATATCCGCACAACGCTGCAGGCGTTGATGGCGTTGTACGACAATTGTAATTCCCTGCACACCAACTCCTATGATGAAGCGATTACGACGCCAACAGAAGAATCAGTGCGAAGAGCTATGGCTATCCAGCTCATTATTACAAAGGAACTTGGCCTTGCCCGCAATGAAAACTCTCTTCAGGGCTCCTTTATCATCGAAGAACTGACAGACCTCGTAGAAGAAGCGGTTTTACAGGAGTTTGAACGGCTGAATACGAGAGGCGGTGTTTTGGGCTCTATGGAAACTCAGTATCAGCGCGGAAAAATTCAGGAAGAATCGATGTACTACGAAATGAAAAAGCATAATGGAGAGCTTCCGATTATCGGGGTCAACACGTACCTGAATCCTAACCCGCCGAAAGATGAGGAGTTTAACATGCAGCTGGCCAGGGCAACAAAAGAAGAAAAAGAGCAGCAAATCGCTCATTTAAATGATTTTAAACAGAAAAATGCAGACCGCTCGGAAGAGGCGCTTCGCAAGCTTCAGGAAACCGCACTGAACGGCGGAAACATCTTTGAAGAACTGATGGAGACCGTCAAAGCAGCCTCCCTGGGCCAAATCACCACTGCATTGTATGAAGTAGGCGGCAAATACCGAAGAAATATGTAAGCCGAAGTCGGAAAAAGAGGACAATAGCATCCTCTTTTTCTATTTTTTTAACCAGTTGCACTGATTTGGAAAAAAAGATATCATTCATCTAGCATATCCTTGGAAGATTTGTTTATAATGAAGAGTATAATTCTTCTAGAACTAAACGTATGCACCCATAACATAAATAGATTTATTGATTTGAAAGGAAGTGCCAACTTGAGTTTAATCAAAACGTATTCAAAAGAAGAAATCATGGAGATGGCCATGGTTGAAATTGCTTTTGAAATTTTGAAAGAGGAAAAAGAGACCGTTTCTTTTTATGAGCTAGTACAGCGCATTAAAGATTTGAAAGGTATTTCTGACGCTGCAGTGCAGCGCCGTCTTTCTCATTTTTATACGGATATGAACATCGACGGGCGATTTGTTTCACTTGGAGATAACAAGTGGGGCCTCAAAGCCTGGTATCCGATCGAAAGCAGTGAGGAAGAACTGGGGAATACGAACAAGCCGTCCAAACGCAAAAAAGTCGTTGCTGAAGATGAGGACTTCGATGAATACGATGAAGATTTCGAAGATGAAGACTTTGATGCACTTGATGTGGATGACGAATTTGCCAAAGCAAGCAGCAGCGATGATGACGACGATGATGACGATGAAGATGAAGACGAAGACTTGGATGAGGACTTCGACAATTTCGCAGACAGCGATGAAGAGCTGGATGAAGATATAGAGGACGAGGAAGACGAAGCCGCTGAAGAGGAATTATACGAAGTAGAAGAGGAAGACGAAGAAGAACGCTAGTTAGCAGAACCGGCTGTGCAGATGCACTCCGGTTTTCTTTATTTGTTCTTGACAAGTTTCGCGAAAGCCGATAGAATCATTTTTGGGCTAAACGTATATATAATTCGATTATTGCAGATAAAAACAAAAGTGCCCCCATTATTGGGGAGGCGTCACTTTTGTTTTTTTTTATTTTATAGCTTCTTTTTTCTTATTCGTTTATTCTGCTTGAAACAGAGGCGGAGGGGAATACTTACTAGTGATTATCCAGAGGGGGAATAAAGAATGGCAAAGTATATTTTTGTAACAGGCGGAGTGGTTTCGTCTCTTGGAAAGGGAATTACAGCGGCATCGTTGGGCCGCTTGCTAAAAAATAGAGGAGTCAAGGTTACAACTCAAAAGTTTGACCCGTACATTAACGTCGATCCCGGAACGATGAGTCCTTATCAGCATGGCGAAGTGTTTGTAACGGATGATGGTGCGGAAACAGACCTTGACCTTGGCCATTACGAGCGTTTTATCGATATCAATTTGAATAAATTCAGCTCCGTTACAACCGGTAAGATTTACTCTACCGTTTTGCGTAAGGAACGACGGGGAGAGTATCTGGGTGGTACGGTTCAGGTTATCCCGCATGTTACCAACGAGATCAAAGAGCGCGTTTTCCGTGCTGGCCGGGAAACAAACGCTGATGTTGTTATTACTGAAATCGGGGGAACCGTCGGCGACATCGAAAGCCTGCCGTTCTTAGAAGCAATCCGCCAAATCAAGAGTGACGTAGGTTCTGAGAATGTGATGTATATCCATTGTACGCTCATTCCTTATATTAAAGCAGCAGGTGAACTGAAAACCAAACCAACACAACACAGTGTTAAAGAGCTTCGAAGCCTTGGAATTCAGCCGAACATTATTGTTGTCCGTACGGAAATGCCTGTTTCCGATGATATGAAGGAAAAAATCGCGCTGTTCTGTGACATCAATCCAAAAGCTGTCATTGAGGCACGTGATGCAGACACCCTATATCGTGTTCCAATGGATCTGCAGGAACAGAAAATGGACCAGATTGTATGTGACCATCTGAAGCTGGATTGCAAGGAAGCGGATATGGGCGAATGGAAAGCACTGATTGACCGTGTGCTGAACCTTTCCGGAAAAGCGAAGATCGCACTTGTAGGTAAATATGTAGCCCTTCAGGACGCTTATATTTCGGTAGTAGAGTCTTTAAGGCATGCAGGATACCATCATGATGCAGATATTGATATCGAATGGATCAATTCAGAAGATGTGACAAAGGAAAACGTCAACGACATTCTAAAAGATGTGGATGGAGTTCTTGTTCCTGGCGGATTTGGTGATCGCGGTGTTGAAGGGAAAATTCTTGCCATTCAGTATGCCCGCGAAAACAAGGTCCCTTATCTGGGGATTTGTCTTGGCATGCAGCTTGCTTCAGTAGAGTTTGCCCGTAACGTGCTTGGAATGGACAATGCTCATTCGACTGAGCTGCTTCCAACGACTGATTTTCCTATTATTGACTTGCTTCCTGAACAAAAAGATATCGAGGATCTTGGAGGAACGCTCCGTCTCGGACTTTACCCTTGCAAGCTGAATGAAGGAACAAAAGCTTATGATGCTTATCAGGATGAAGTGGTTTACGAGCGTCACCGCCATCGTTATGAATTTAACAACGAATATCGTGAACAAATGGAAAAGCAGGGCTTTGTCTTCTCTGGAACAAGTCCTGATGGACGCTTGGTAGAAATTGTGGAGCTCAAGGACCACCCTTGGTTTGTAGCATCCCAATTCCATCCTGAATTTATTTCACGTCCAACCCGTCCGCAGCCTTTATTCCGTGAGTTTATTGGAGCGGCGCTTCAATTGAAGAAATAATAAATCCTATACAAAAACCCCCGGCTGTTCTGAGCCGGGGGTTTTATCAGTTGATCAGCAAGCAGGCCATTGGGGTTAGCTGCAGTTTTTTTGAGAGAGGGAAACTGCAGTGTATAAAGGGCCTCGTGCTTTAGTTGTGCCAACCTGTTTGGTGAACCCTGTTGCAGGCACAGAGTTTCGGTGGAGTTTGTATGAGGTTATGACTTATGAGGAAACAAAGGTGCCATAAACAAAAGGGCTGGTGAAGTTTAGGACCTTAGTCCCACTTCTATTCAAAATTTCGCCAATAGCTGACAATATCCTTCAAAGTTTTTAAATTTTTTTATTCATACTCCTCCAATATTTCTTTTGCTGTCAAACAGATCACATGGAAAGCAAAAAGACCCGCCATGGCAGATGGAATGCCGTAACGTTCGCCATTTTCAAAAGGGACGAGGCCGCCTCTCAAAGGTAAACGAATAAAGGCATCCCATTCCACTGCTTGTGATTCTCCCTCTTCATTAAGGCTGGTAATAAGGATGACAGGAGTTTCTGTCTGGTCTTTCACTTTTCGTGCAAGGCCAGGCAGCCCCTCATCGTCCAGAAAGCCGTTTGCTGCAATGACAATATCTGTACTTGTTAACATAGGAATATCTGAATCGGAAAGCTCTTTGGCGGCAGGAAAAGCTTCAGGTCCGTTCATTCCTTCAGCAGCGATGGCTTTCATCTCACTCTTTGTCGCAAAATAAACGGTACCCCGGGACATTAGAGTCTGGGCAAGCAAACGCGCTGCATCTTCAATGGCATACTCGCTTTCCTGCTGTATTTTTGTGAATATCCCATTCAGCTGGGTGGAAAATATTTTTTGCATAAAATCTCCTTTTTACAGGTTTTTGTATGAATGTAGTATATCTTATTCATTTTTTTATTTCACTTCAAGCAGCAGGAAATTGGCAAACCTTGACGAATAAGGTTTAAAATAAGAATCAGGAACGAAAAATATGGCAGAGGTGAGCAGGTTGGGTAAAATACTAATTGTTGATGACCAGTACGGGATTCGAATTCTTCTTAATGAAATTTTTCAAAAGGAAGGATACCAGACATTTCAGGCAGCAAACGGCGTGCAAGCTTTGGCAATTGTTGAACAAGAAAGTCCTGACCTCGTGATTTTGGATATGAAAATACCTGGAATGGACGGGTTGGAAATTCTTCGCAGAGTTAAAAAGCTGGATGCTTCCATACAAGTCATCATCATGACAGCATATGGTGAGCTGGACATGATCCATGAAGCGATCAAGCTTGGGGCAATTACTCATTTTGCAAAGCCGTTTGACATTGATGAGATCCGGGCAGCTGTTAGGAAGGAATTACCAATTAATGCCGGGTAATGCAAAATTCCTTTAAACATTGACATATCGGGAATGGTAGCGCTTGCACGCAAAAAGCCTGATTTATTGCGGTTTTCAAGCGCTATTGGTATGCTATAATGGATTTGAAAATATACTATGCATGTTTAACATATGGCATTTTCGGAAAGAGAGCGAAGATGGTTCTTTTCCGTTTTTTTGTGCCAATAGTAAAGGGAGGACATGAAAGATGCCTTTAGTTTCAATGAAGGAAATGCTCGAAAAAGGAAAAGCCGAAGGATATGCAGTCGGTCAATTCAACATCAACAACCTTGAATTTACCCAAGCAATCCTAAAAGCTGCCCAAGAAGAAAACTCTCCAGTTATTCTTGGGGTATCAGAAGGTGCTGCTCGTTACATGGGTGGTTTTAAGCTTGTTGTCAGCATGGTTAAAGCACTCATGGAAGAATATAAAATTACCGTTCCGGTTGCTATCCATCTTGACCATGGTTCCAGCTACCAAAAATGCGCAGAAGCAATTCATGCTGGATTTACTTCTGTCATGATCGACGGATCTCACTTCCCATTGGAAGAAAATATCGAATTAACTAAAAAAGTAGTTGAGCTTGCTCACTTCCACGGCGTATCTGTTGAAGCGGAACTTGGCCGCATCGGCGGACAGGAAGACGACCTTGTGGTGGATGATGCTGAAGCTGCTTATGCTATTCCTTCTGAATGTGACCAGCTTGTTCGTGAAACAGGTGTGGACTGCTTTGCTCCTGCACTTGGAAGCGTACATGGCCCTTACAAAGGGGAACCAAATCTTGGTTTTGACCGCATGAAAGAAGTTAACGAATTAACTGGTGTGCCTCTTGTGCTTCACGGCGGGACAGGCATCCCAACCCACGATATCCAAAAAGCGATTTCTTTGGGAACAGCAAAAATAAATGTAAACACCGAAAACCAAATTGCGTCTTTCAATGCAGTAAAAGAATTTATTGCTGCTAACCCAGACAAATACGATCCTCGTAAATACCTTACTGCAGCCCGTGATGCGATCCAGGAAACAGTTAAAGGTAAAATGCGCGAGTTCGGTTCTTCAAACAAGGCGTAAGTAATATAGGGAAGCAAAAAAGGTATTCGTTTTTTTGCTTCCTGCTATGAAACCGCCTATACATGATAGGCGGTTTCATTTACAATAAAAAGTGTTAAAAGCGTTAAATTCGGGTATGAAAGTTGTTGTGTGGAAAAGACTAAAGAAGATTTTAGACTGACGTCTGCCAACACTTAAATTTTTAGGAGTGAATAAAATCATGAAATTTTTTATTGATACAGCAAATATTGATGAAATCCGGGAAGCACATGACCTTGGTATCTTATCCGGGGTTACAACCAACCCAACATTAGTCGCAAAAGAAGGCGTGGATTTCCACAGCCGAATCAAAGAAATCGCTGAGCTTGTTCCAGGTTCTGTAAGTGCGGAAGTTGTATCCTTAAATGCTGAGGAAATGGTTGCAGAAGGTAAAGAGCTTGCTGCCATTGCTCCAAACGTTACCGTTAAAGTGCCCATGACGACTGAAGGTCTAAAAGCAGTTAAAGCTTTCAGCGACATGAACATCAAAACAAACGTTACTTTAATCTTCAACGCAAACCAGGCATTGCTTGCAGCACGAGCTGGAGCAACTTATGTTTCACCATTCCTTGGAAGACTTGATGATATTGGACAAGATGGGTTGAAGCTGATTACTGAGATTTCAGAAATCTTCGCGATTCATGAAATTCCGACCCAGATCATCGCTGCATCCGTTCGTCACCCGATCCATGTAACTCAAGCGGCTCTTGGCGGTGCACATATCGCTACTATCCCGCTTAAAGTTATTAAGAGCCTCACTAACCATCCATTAACCGATCAGGGTATTGAGCGTTTCCTTAGCGATTGGGAAGCTGTTAAGAACCGCGGATAGATCTGAATAGACCTATACAAGCACCACCTTTTGTGGTGCTTGTTTTTGGTTTTTTTCCATTAAATGAGAAAAATTAGCATGATATCCCAGTTGTCCGTGAATACTACTGCAAAAGACAACTGTTAGATATGCTTGATGCAGAAGGGAGCAGACCATGGAACAAAAGCTTATGATAGAAGGGGGTTATCCCCTAGAAGGAACCGTTCATATCAGCGGAGCCAAAAACAGTGCAGTCGCATTAATCCCAGCTACCATTCTTGCAGAATCCCAAGTCATCATAGATCAGCTGCCTAATATATCAGATGTTCACTTACTTAGAGCATTGCTTGAAGAAATCGGCGGTGAAGCCGAACTCGATGAGAATAATACATTAACGGTCAATCCAGAAAAAATGATTGCCATGCCATTGCCCAATGGCAAAGTAAAAAAGCTGAGGGCTTCTTATTATTTAATGGGTGCAATGCTGGGCCGTTTTAAAAAAGCGGTTATTGGCCTGCCTGGAGGATGCAACCTGGGGCCAAGACCGATTGACCAGCATATTAAAGGTTTCGAAGCACTGGGCGCAAAAGTGACCAATGAACAAGGAGCCATCTACCTACGTGCAGATGAGCTTATTGGAGCACGAATTTATTTAGATGTCGTGAGTGTTGGCGCAACAATTAATATTATGCTGGCGGCTGTAAGGGCCAAAGGACAGACGATTATTGAGAATGCGGCTAAGGAACCGGAAATTATCGATGTGGCCACTCTGCTTACAAGCATGGGAGCCAAAATTAAAGGTGCGGGAACGGATGTCATCCGGATCGATGGTGTCGAACATCTGCATGGTTGCCGTCATTCTATCATTCCCGATCGCATTGAAGCAGGCACTTACATGATCCTGGCTGCAGCAGTTGGCCAGCAGGTTGTCATAGACAATGTTATTCCTTTGCATTTGGAATCATTGATTGCCAAACTTCGCGAAATGGGTGTACAGATTGAAACGAAAGACGACCAGGTCTTGATTCATAGCAGCAATGGACCATTGAAAAGTGTCGATATTAAAACACTGGTCTATCCTGGCTTTCCTACGGATCTTCAACAGCCGTTCACCTCGCTCCTTACTAAGGCTGAAGGAACGAGCCTTGTAACGGATACAATTTATTCCGCACGATTTAAGCATATCGATGAATTGAGAAGAATGGGTGCGAATGTAAAAGTAGAAGGCCGGTCTGCCATTATTAATGGACAAGCCCGTCTGGAGGGAGCAAAGGTAAAAGCCAGCGATCTGAGAGCGGGAGCTGCACTTGTGGTTGCAGGTCTCATGGCAGAAGGCATTACAGAGGTTTCAGGACTTGAACATATTGACCGGGGTTATGAGTCGCTTGTTGACAAGTTGGTTGGACTCGGTGCAAAAATTTGGCGCGAGAATCTTGATATCGAAGAACTCGAAGAAGTCGAAAAATAAGGACGGATTTGGGTCAAAGCGTATTTGTGTTCAAGAGCTCCAACACTTCTCGCTATAGAACGGCCATCTCAGCATTTCACTGTCCAGCTTCGATGGCCAAAAGCTCGATT
>NZ_FNHW01000009.1 GCF_900103485.1 Fictibacillus solisalsi | reverse complement strand
CAGTGACCAGAGACTCGACCATTTCACTCTTTCACTACAACACAAAGAGCGTGTTGCCGTTCAAGAGTTCCAATGTTTTTCGTCTCTAAACGGTTACTTCAGCTTTTCTCGATCCAGCTTCAACAGGCAGAGTCTCTGTCGATTCACGCTGACACTTCAACACAAAAAGCGTGTTGCTGTGTCACCGCTCCATCGCCTATCGACTCTAAACGCCTGCTTCAGCTTTTCTTGATCCAGCTTCAACCGCCAAAAGCTTGGTCGTTTCACTCTTTCACCACAACACAAAGAACGTGTTGCCGTTCAAGAGTTCCAACGCCTGCCGCTTTTTAACGGCCGTTTCAGCTTTTCTTAACTAAGGGGGGATTTCCATGTGGAAGCGCATGAGGGAGGATATACAGGCAGTTTTTGATAATGATCCGGCAGCACGCAGCAAGCTGGAGGTCATTTTAACGTATTCAGGCGTGCATGCGGTCTGGGCTCACCGGGTGGCTCACAAGTTGTTCAGACACAATTTCTTGTTTCTCGCCCGTCTGGTTTCACAGATCAGCCGCTTTTTTACAGGAATTGAAATTCATCCGGGTGCACAGATCGGGCGCCGGTTGTTTATAGATCATGGAATGGGAGTCGTCATCGGAGAAACGTGTATCATCGGGAATAATGTTACCTTGTATCAGGGTGTAACACTTGGTGGTACCGGTAAGGAAAAAGGAAAACGGCATCCAACACTTGAGGACCATGCGTTGGTTGCTTCGGGCGCCAAAGTATTGGGATCCATCACAATTGGGAAACATTCTAAGATAGGGGCGGGTTCGGTTGTGCTTCGGGATGTGCCGCCGAACTCGACGGTAGTCGGGATTCCGGGTAGGGTCGTTGTACAGGACGGCGTTAAAATCGGCCAGGAGCTGGATCACTGCAATCTTCCGGATCCGGTGGCTGCCCAATTCCGCGAACTGCAGGCGGAAATTGAAAGATTGCAGGCAGATATGGAACGTTTACGAAAGGGAAGTGAAGTGCGATGAGCTTAGTGATTTATAATACGTTAACCCGTCAAAAAGAGGTATTTAAACCCCTTGAGGAAGGGAAAGTAAAAATGTATGTATGCGGACCTACCGTTTACAACTACATTCATATCGGAAATGCCCGTCCGGCCATCGTATTTGATACGGTAAGACGCTACCTTGAATACCGTGGCTATGATGTGAATTTTATTTCCAATTTTACTGATGTGGACGATAAACTCATCAGGGCGGCCAAAGAGCTCGGCACCGATGTTCCCACAGTAGCTGAACGTTTTATCAATTCGTATCATGAGGATGTTTGCGCGTTAGGTGTCCAGGAAGCAGACTATCATCCGAGAGTAACCGAGACCATGCCGGAAATTATTGATTTTATCAGCAAGTTGGTTGAAAAGGGTTATGCATATGAAGCAAAAGGCGATGTGTATTTTAAAACAAGAGCATTTGACGGATACGGTAAGCTTTCCCATCAATCGATTGATGATCTTCGTTCCGGGGCCCGGATTGAAGTAGGCGACATCAAGAAGGATCCTCTAGACTTTGCACTGTGGAAATCAGCCAAAGAGGGAGAAATCTCCTGGGAGAGCCCATGGGGGAAAGGTCGTCCGGGCTGGCACATCGAGTGCTCGGCCATGGCGAAAAAGTACCTTGGGGATTCCATTGACATTCATGGAGGAGGCCAGGATTTAACGTTTCCTCACCACGAGAATGAAATCGCCCAGTCAGAAGCATTAAACGAAGCGCCGATGGCAAAATATTGGATGCATAACGGGTATATTAATATCAATAACGAAAAGATGTCCAAATCACTCGGGAACTTTGTGCTTGTTCACGATATGATTAAAGAGTTCGACCCGCAGGTGATCCGCTTTTTCATGATGGCCGTTCATTACCGCAACCCGATCAACTTCAGTAATGAATTGCTTCAAAGCGCGGAAGTCAGCCTGAACAGGATTCGTACCGCTTACGGAAATTTGAAGCACCGTCTGGAAGTCAGTGCGGATCTCGCTTCTGATGCGGACCAATGGAACGAAAAAATAGAGCAATTCAAACAAAGCTTCATTACTGAAATGGATGATGACTTCAATACCGCAAACGCCATTGCCGTCCTGTTTGATATGGCAAAAGAGGCCAATGTCTACCTGCAGTCGGAAAATACTTCAACCGCGGTGCTTGCCAAATTTATCAACCTTTTCGAAGAGCTGGCCGGAGTGCTTGGCTTGACACTGACAGAGGAGAAAGAACTGCTGGATGAAGACATTGAGGCGCTTATTGAAGAGCGGAACACAGCCAGGAAAGAACGCAATTTCGCCCGGGCGGATGAAATTCGAGACCAGCTGCGCGACATGAATATCGTATTGGAAGATACGCCGCAGGGTGTTCGCTGGAAGAGGCAGTAAATGAGCAAACAAATCACTAATGCTGATGTTAAACAATTAAATGGAATGACCCTTGCGTATATGGGAGATGCCGTGCTGGAAACCTTTGTGCGGCATCACCTCATTCATTCAGGGCAGGTGAAACCGAACAAGCTCCATACGCTTGCCACCAAGTACGTATCCGCAAAATCACAGGCATCCGTGGTTAAACGGCTGCTCGAGGACGGCTTTTTTGACGAAGAGGAAACCGCGGTTATCATGCGGGGCAGAAACGCAAACCAGGGATCAGTTCCAAAAAATACAGATGTCCAAACATACCGGTATGGGACAGGCTTTGAAGCGATTATTGGCTATCACCACCTGCTGGGCCATGAGGAACGCCTGGATATGATTTTTGAAAAAGTAGTGTCTTTCGTTGAGCAGGCGGAAGAGGGAGGAAAACAATGAGCGAAGAATTTATTATCGGAAGAAATCCTGTACTCGAAGTGCTGCGTTCAGGAAGAGATATCAATAAAATTTTTGTGGGGGAGGGCTCCCAAAAAGGGCCGGTGAGCCAAGTCATACACATGGCCAAAGAAAATAATGTGCTGGTTCAGTTCGTTCCGAAAAAAAAGCTGGATTTGCTGAGTGATGGCGGAAACCACCAGGGTGTCATTGCGGCGGTAGCGGCTTATGAATATGCCGAAATCGACGATTTATTTCAAAAAGCGGAAGAAAAGGGAGAAGATCCTTTTTTCATTATTCTGGATGAGATCGAGGATCCTCACAATCTGGGCTCGATCATGAGAACGGCTGACGCGGTCGGAGCCCATGGCATTATTATTCCCAAACGGCGGGCGGTAGGGCTTACGGCGGCTGTTGCCAAAGCCTCCACGGGAGCCATTGAATATATACCGGTTGTTCGTGTGACGAATATTGTTCAAACGATGAAGGAATTGAAGGAGCGCGGCCTTTGGTTTGTGGGAGCCGACATGAAAGGGCAAGAAGACTACAGGGAAGCCAAGCTGGATCTGCCGATCGGCCTTGTCATTGGAAGTGAGGGCAAGGGAATGGGCCGTCTGGTGAAGGATACATGTGACTTTCTTGTACGGCTTCCGATGGAAGGAAAGGTTACTTCCCTTAATGCATCGGTGGCAGCAGGTCTGCTCTTATACGAGGTTTACCGCAAACGCCATCCGCAATCATCCTAATGGAAAACATCCTGATCGTTGACGGATACAATGTGATTGGAGCCTGGCCTGAGCTAAGATCCTTAAAAGACTTGGATTTTGCGAAGGCCAGGGATATTCTCATTGAAAAAATGGCGGAATATCAGGCATTTACCGGCTACAGAGTGATCGTTGTTTTTGACGCCCATATGGTGCCGGGCATTGAAAAGAAATCAAAGAATTTTAAGGTTGAAGTCATTTTTACGAGAGAGAACGAAACCGCAGATGAACGGATTGAGAAACTGGCTTCGGAGTTTAAGAATGTGAATACCCGGATTTTCGTAGCGACTTCAGACTATACCGAACAATGGGTGGTTTTTGCCAAGGGGGCTCTTCGCAAGTCTTCGAGGGAACTGAAAATCGAGATGGAGGATATCGAAAAGCGGATTGACCGAAAAGTAAAGTCGGCAAGGGAACGCAACTTTTCGAATATCTCTTTGTCTGAAGAAATCGCTGAAATATTCGAAAAATGGAGAAGAGGCCAAAAATAAACAATCTTGACGCTTTTTCCTGTCATGCTGTATAATATTGTTATATTTTGCCTTGCATTCAGGCTCTGACCGGGGGGATTGTCGTGAGCATTTACCTCAAAGAAATGACGGTTCTGGATTATGAACAGATCGAAGACGAAAGTCTGGTAGAACATGTCCATGTAGGAGACAGTGCCGCGTTGGAATTTTTGATTAACAAATACAAAAATTTCGTGCGCGCCAAAGCAAGGTCCTATTTTCTAATCGGCGCTGACCGGGAAGATATTATCCAGGAAGGCATGATCGGCCTTTATAAAGCCATCAGAGATTATAAAGAGGACAAGCTTTCATCCTTTAAGGCTTTTGCCGAACTGTGCATCACACGGCAAATGATAACGGCCATCAAAACCGCAACAAGGCAGAAACACATACCGCTGAATTCGTATGTCTCTCTGGACAAGCCGATTTATGATGAAGAATCGGACAGGACATTGATGGATGTGATATGCGGAACGAAGGTGACAGATCCGGAAGAACTCATCATCAACCAGGAAGAGTTCGATGATATTGAACTGAAAATGGGTGAGATATTAAGCGATCTCGAACGGAAGGTACTGATGCTCTACCTGGATGGAAGGTCATATCAGGAAATATCCATTGACCTAGACAGGCATGTCAAGTCGATAGACAATGCACTTCAGCGTGTGAAAAGAAAACTTGAACGATATCTTGAATTACGGGAAATAACATTATAAGCAGGGGGACTACCCCTGTTTTTCTTTTTGTATTCAAATGGCCGGTTGCTGCCGCAAGAGCCGTTCCGACCTTTATTGACAAGCCTTTTGCCCTGTGATAATGTGGTAAAAGTAATATAGATATCGTGGATGAGTGGGTCTAAACAGCACGGAAGGTGTTATTATGCGAAAAAAAGTTATTTTAGCCTGCGGTCAATGCAGCAGCCGAAATTATACCACCATGAAAAACCAGGCAGCAAACCCTGAACGTATCGAGGTTAAGAAATTTTGCAGTCATTGCAATGCACACACTACCCACAAAGAAACGAAATAAGATGCCGGCTTGCCGGCTGTTTGCACATATATTAACTTTTAGCTAATGGGGGTAACATGATGGCTGACATTGCAGAAAAAACAAGAAAGTCTCCTGCAAAGTTTTTATCCGACGTTAAGAAGGAAATGAAGAAAGTTAGCTGGCCGAAGCGAGATGAATTGATTCGCTATACAGCAGTTACGATCGGTACTGTTATAGTGATGGCGCTCTTCTTCTGGGTAGTTGACCTAGGCATTTCAAAACTTGTTGAACTCATTGTTGACTAATTTGTTTATATAGAAAGATAACTGGATACACTGCATAGAGTATATCCGCTTAGGAGGGAAAGGACACGGGTTGTCCCGATAAATATGGAAAAAAACTGGTATGTCGTTCATACGTATTCAGGGTATGAAAACAAAGTGAAAACGAACCTGGAAAAGCGCGTGGAATCAATGGGGATGTCGGACAAGATTTTCCGTGTGCTCGTTCCTGTCGAAGAAGAAACGGAAGTAAAGAACGGCAAAACGAAAACAGCCATGAAAAAGGTCTTCCCCGGTTATGTTTTGACTGAAATGGTCATGACTGACGATTCATGGTATGTGGTTCGAAATACCCCGGGTGTTACAGGATTCGTAGGATCTGCAGGAGCGGGTTCCAAACCAACTCCGCTATTGCCTGAAGAGGTTGAACACATTCTTAAAGGCATGGGTATGGAAGAGCCTCGCATCGAAGTGGACTATGAGCTTAAGGAAGCTGTGAAAGTGAAGGAAGGTCCGTTTGCTGACTTTGTGGGTACGATCGAAGAGATCGATCCGACCAAGCGGAAACTTAAGGTTCATGTCAACATGTTTGGCCGTGAAACGCCGGTTGAACTGGATTTCAACCAGGTCGTCAAACTCTAGTTTCAAAGTAATTTTAAAAACGCTTGAAATCCAACTTAAAAAGTGATAGACTTTTTAATGTTTGATATTTCTAAACAACTGCTTTCTCCTAAGCATGGGGGAAGCGTATTTTTGAGTGGGAGGGTATTACACCCATATACCACATCACGGACTTAAGGAGGTGTGTCGCGTGGCTAAAAAGGTTATTAAAATGGTAAAGCTTCAGATCCCTGCTGGTAAAGCAAATCCGGCACCACCGGTTGGACCTGCACTAGGACAAGCTGGTGTTAACATCATGGGATTCTGTAAAGAGTTTAACGCTCGTACTGCTGATCAAGCTGGTTTAATCATTCCGGTTGAAATCACGGTTTTTGAAGACCGTTCATTTACATTCATTACTAAAACCCCTCCAGCTGCTGTACTTCTAAAAGTAGCTGCTGGTATCGAGTCTGGTTCTGGTGAACCAAACAAGAAAAAGGTTGCAACTGTAAAACGTGATAAAGTTCGCGAAATTGCAGAATCAAAAATGCCTGACCTAAACGCTGCAAACGTTGAGTCTGCAATGCGCATGGTTGAAGGTACAGCACGCAGCATGGGAATTGTTATCGAAGACTAATCCTGATGCGTCAAACGGGTTGCGAGTAAAGGAGACATCCTACCGGTAAAACGGTTCGCAACCTTTATTAATGAAACAAAGCCTGCAGCTCGGGTGTTTAGTGTCGGGGCAAGAAGGCGCAGCGGCCCTCAAAATCTCGGGTGGCCGTTTAAGTGGGAGGTATATCCGCTAAACCACATAAGGGAGGAAATTTTTACAATGGCTAAAAAAAGTAAGAAATACCAAGAAGCGGCTAAACTAGTAGACCGCCAAAAAGCTTATGAAGCTGCTGAAGCGATTGAGCTTGTTAAAAAGACTGCAACAGCTAAGTTTGACGAGTCTGTTGAAGTAGCAGTACGTCTTGGGGTTGACCCTAAGAAAGCGGACCAACAAATCCGTGGTGCTGTCGTGCTTCCGCACGGAACTGGTAAAACTCAACGTGTATTAGTATTCGCTAAAGGCGAAAAAGCAAAAGAAGCAGAAGCTGCTGGAGCTGACTTCGTAGGCGATACTGACTACATCAACAAAATCCAACAAGGATGGTTCGACTTCGACGTGATCGTGGCAACACCTGACATGATGGCTGAAGTTGGTCGTCTTGGACGCGTGTTAGGACCAAAAGGCTTAATGCCAAACCCTAAAACAGGTACTGTAACATTTGAAGTTGAAAAAGCGGTTAATGATATTAAAGCAGGTAAAGTGGAATACCGTGTTGACAAAGCCGGTAATATTCACGTGCCGATCGGGAAAGTTTCTTTCGAAGACAGCAAGTTGTCCGAGAACCTTGGAACAATCATCGATACGCTTATTAAAGTTAAACCAGCTGCTGCAAAGGGTACTTATATCCGCAACGTAGCAATCGCTTCTACAATGGGACCTGGAATTAAAGTTAACCCATCTAACTTTTCTCTTAAAAAATAGTTGACAAACATTTTCTAAGCTGATATAGTTTGAAATGTTGTAAATAAATATCTATGTCATGCCGTAGACAGCGGGGGCCATTTGGCTTAATCATCCTGCCGAGGTGTGTAGCGCAGAATCAATCAATTTATGATTGCTTAATTTCTGAAACCTACGCCTCCATGTCTGTCATGGAGGCTTTTCTTATGGCTACGGTATGAAGATGACAAGACTATTCTACAGGAGGTGTAAGGATGAGCAGCATTATTGAAACTAAGAAGCAGTTGGTTTCTGACATCGCTGGACAATTGCGCGAGAGCAAGTCAACAATTCTTGTTGACTATCGTGGTTTGACTGTAGCGGCAGTAACTGAGCTTCGTAAACAACTTCGTGAAGCTGGAATCGAGTTTAAAGTTTACAAAAACTCAATGACTCGACGTGCAGCTGACGAAACTGGCTTATCTGAGCTTAACGAGCATTTGGTTGGTCCTACAGCAATTGCATTCAGCAATGAAGACGTAGTGGCTCCGGCTAAAATCCTTAACAACTTTGCTAAGGAGCACGAAGCTCTTGAGATCAAAGCTGGTGTAATTGAAGGCCGTATCGCAACACTTGAGGAAGTTAAAGCTCTTGCAGATCTTCCATCACGCGAAGGACTTCTTTCTATGGTACTCAGCGTGCTTCAAGCGCCAATCCGCAACTTTGCGTTGGTTACTAAAGCCGTTGCAGAGCAAAAAGAAGAACAAGGCGCATAAGCCTTTCGTTTTAAATCAAATAAGATTTAACTAACTAAGGAGGAAATTATAATGTCTAAAGAAATCATTGAAAGCCTAAAAAGCATGACAGTTTTAGAACTTAACGACCTAGTTAAGGCAATTGAAGAAGAGTTTGGTGTAACTGCTGCAGCTCCTGTAGCTGTTGCTGGTGGAGCTGCTGGTGCAGACGCTGCTGCTGAGCAAACTGAATTTGATGTAGTTCTTGCAAGCGCTGGCGCTTCTAAGATCAAAGTTATCAAAGTAGTTCGTGAGATCACTGGACTTGGTCTTAAAGAAGCTAAAGAACTAGTTGACGGTGCTCCAAGCAATGTTAAAGAAGGCGTTGCTAAAGAAGAAGCTGAAGAAATTAAAGCTAAACTTGAAGAAGCTGGAGCTTCTGTAGAAGTTAAGTAATCTTAAACCAAAAAAGGGTTCGCCAACAGGCGGACCTTTTTATTTGAAATCATTTGGGTAATACTGATATCAGGAATTCCTTTGGATGAAAGGGAGAAAAACATGAGTGGCCATTATTATTCAGAAAATCCTGATGCGAAAAGCAATCCGAAAACCTGGACGTTTGTTCTGAGAAACCGTGAATTGAAATTCACATCGGACGCCGGTGTGTTCTCCAAAAAAGAAGTCGATTTTGGAAGCAGGCTGCTGATCGAGGAATTTGTCTTCCCGGAAATCAGTGGAGATTGTTTGGATGTGGGCTGTGGGTATGGTCCGATCGGGCTTGCGCTTGCGAAAGAAGATGAAAGCCGTCAATTGCTGATGGTGGATGTGAACGAACGGGCGCTCGAGTTGACCCGGGAAAACGCAAGGAAAAACGGAATATCCAATGTTGAAGTGCGAAAGAGCAATCTTTTTGACAATGTACAGGAGTCGGGATTTGCGGCGATACTCACCAATCCGCCTATCCGGGCAGGAAAGAGGGTTGTCCATCAGCTTTTTGAAGACTCTTATGAAAAATTGCAAAGCAATGGAGAGCTGTGGGTTGTCATTCAAAAGAAGCAGGGAGCTCCTTCCGCCATCGAGAAACTTAAGGCAGTTTTTGATGAGGTAGAGACCGTTTCCAAAAGCAAAGGATATTTTATTATTCGTGCAAAAAAATGTTGACTCCGCCTAGGGTCTATGCTATTATTGTAAAATGCCAATGAATTCACATTTTCTGCCTTTGTGTTCAAATGCAGAAAAAACCTCGATATAACAACTATTTCTAGGTATATCAAGAGAAGAAATTGGACAAAATTATATAATCTGTTGCTCGATTGAAATTGTGGTTTTGAAAGAAAACCCTTTTTCTTTTTGTCTTTCTGGCATTCGATAGTAGAATGTTAGAGTATATAGGAACAAGAAAAAACGCTGGATTTGAGGGGTGAATCAGTTGACAGGTCAACTAGTTCAGTTTGGACGCCACCGCCAACGAAGAAGTTACGCAAGAATTAGCGAAGTGCTTGAATTACCGAATCTAATCGAAATTCAAACCGCTTCCTATCAGTGGTTTCTTGATGAGGGACTGCGTGAAATGTTCCAGGACATTTCGCCAATTGAAGATTTCACAGGAAATCTCGTGCTAGAGTTTATCGACTATAGCTTAGGAGAGCCGAAATATCCTGTGGAAGAATCAAAAGAGCGTGATGTAACTTATGCTGCGCCGCTTCGTGTAAAGGTGCGTCTCATTAATAAAGAGACTGGCGAAGTGAAAGAGCAAGAAGTATTTATGGGAGATTTCCCGTTAATGACAGATACAGGCACGTTTGTGATCAACGGTGCTGAACGTGTAATTGTTTCTCAGCTTGTTCGTTCACCGAGTGTCTACTACAGTGAAAAAATTGATAAAAACGGTAAAAAGGGTTTCACTGCCACTGTTATACCAAACCGGGGTGCCTGGCTGGAGTTTGAAACAGACGCCAAGGACATCGTATATGTGCGCATTGACCGCACAAGGAAAATTCCTATTACCGTATTGCTTCGTGCATTAGGGTTTGGTTCTGATCAAGAAATCATCGACCTTCTTGGCGAAGACGAGTATTTAAGAAACACTCTTGATAAAGACAATACAGAGGGTACGGAAAAAGCACTCCTAGAAATCTATGAGCGCCTTCGCCCCGGCGAACCGCCTACTGTCGATAATGCCAAGAGTTTGTTAGACTCACGCTTCTTTGATCCAAAACGTTATGACCTTGCAAGCGTGGGCCGTTATAAAATCAACAAAAAGCTTCATATCAAAAACCGCTTATTCAACCAAAAGCTGGCTGAATCCCTTGCAGATCCGGAAACAGGAGAAGTGATTGCAGAAGCAGGCACTCTGCTGGACCGACGTACGCTGGACAAGGTGCTTCCTTACCTTGAAAACGGCATTGGGTTCCGTCATGTGACTCCGGCAGGCGGCGTAGCTGAAGATCAGGATATTCCGCTTCAGTCTATTAACATTTATGCTCCGGACGATCCAGACGGTGAGCGCGTCATCAAAGTAATTGGTAATGCGAACGTTGAAAAGTCTGTAAAGAACATTACAGTCTCTGACATCATTGCTTCTATTAATTACTTCTTCAACCTGCTTCACAGTGTGGGCAACACAGATGATATTGACCACCTTGGAAACCGCCGCTTGCGTTCAGTAGGCGAGCTGCTCCAAAACCAATTCCGTATTGGGTTGTCCCGTATGGAGCGTGTCGTTCGTGAGCGTATGTCCATTCAGGATACTAACGCCATCACACCGCAGGCACTGATCAATATCCGTCCAGTGATTGCTGCTATTAAAGAATTCTTTGGAAGCTCTCAGCTTTCTCAATTCATGGACCAGACCAACCCGCTCGCAGAACTTACACATAAGCGCCGTCTATCCGCATTGGGACCAGGTGGACTTACGCGTGAGCGCGCAGGATTTGAGGTGCGTGACGTTCACTATTCCCACTATGGGCGTATGTGTCCGATCGAGACACCTGAGGGACCAAACATTGGTTTGATCAACTCCTTATCCAGCTATGCGAAGGTAAACGAGTATGGATTCATTGAAACTCCATACCGCCGCGTCGATCCTGAAACTGGTAAAGTGACAGGGCGAATCGACTACCTCACAGCCGATGAGGAAGATAACTATGTAGTAGCACAGGCGAACTCACTTCTTGGTGATGATGGTTCGTTCTTGAACGAAGACGTTATTGCCCGTTTCCGTGGTGAAAACACGATTGTCCGACGTGATCGAATTGATTACATGGACGTTTCTCCAAAGCAGGTTGTATCTGCTGCAACGGCGTGTATCCCGTTCCTTGAAAACGATGACTCCAACCGTGCCTTGATGGGTGCGAACATGCAGCGTCAAGCGGTTCCTTTGATGGTTCCGGAAGCTCCGGTTGTTGGAACAGGAATGGAGCACGTGTCTGCAAAAGACTCTGGTGCAGCTGTCATCTGTAAATACGAAGGAATTGTTGAAAAAGTAACGGCGAAACAAGTCCAGGTGCGACGAATTGAAGTCGTGGATGGAAAAGAAGTAGAAGGTCAGCTTGACCGCTACAATTGTCTTAAATTTATCCGTTCCAACCAGGGAACGTGCTATAACCAGCGTCCGATCGTTTCTAAAGGCGACCGTGTAGTAAAGGGAGAAATCCTTGCAGACGGACCATCCATGGAAAAGGGAGAACTTGCGCTTGGCCGTAACGTTCTTGTTGGATTCATGACATGGGAAGGCTACAACTACGAGGATGCCGTTATCATGAGCGAGCGTCTGGTAAAAGATGATGTGTATACATCCATTCACATCGAGGAGTACGAGTCTGAAGCACGTGATACAAAACTCGGGCCTGAGGAGATTACAAGAGACATCCCTAACGTAGGGGAAGAGGCTCTTCGCAATCTGGATGACCGTGGTATTATCCGTGTGGGTGCTGAAGTAAAAGACGGCGACATTCTTGTGGGTAAAGTAACACCTAAAGGGGTTACGGAACTTACAGCCGAAGAACGTCTTCTACACGCCATCTTTGGTGAAAAGGCACGTGAAGTCCGTGATACATCCCTAAGAGTGCCACACGGCGGCGACGGGATTATCCTCGACGTAAAAGTATTTAACCGTGAAGACGGCGATGAGCTGCCTCCTGGTGTGAATCAGCTTGTTCGTGCGTACATCGTGCAAAAGCGTAAGATCCACGAAGGAGATAAAATGGCCGGCCGCCACGGTAACAAAGGTGTTATCTCCCGCATTATGCCGGAAGAAGATATGCCGTACCTTCCAGATGGAACACCAATCGATATCATGTTGAACCCGCTGGGCGTACCTTCCCGTATGAACATCGGGCAAGTGCTTGAACTACACTTGGGAATGGCTGCAAGACAGCTGGGCCTTCATATGGCAACACCGGTATTTGACGGTGCCCGTGAGGAAGATGTTTGGGAAACCATTGAAGAAGCAGGAATGGCCCGTGACGGTAAAACCGTTCTTTATGACGGAAGAACCGGGGTTCCATTCGACAACCGTGTGTCTGTTGGGGTCATGTACATGATCAAACTGGCTCACATGGTTGATGATAAACTTCATGCCCGTTCAACCGGACCATACTCTCTTGTTACCCAGCAGCCGCTTGGTGGTAAGGCACAGTTTGGTGGACAGCGTTTTGGTGAGATGGAGGTATGGGCACTCGAAGCATATGGTGCCGCTTATACACTTCAAGAAATACTTACCGTCAAGTCCGATGACGTGGTCGGCCGTGTGAAAACATACGAAGCGATCGTCAAAGGCGAGAACGTTCCGGAACCAGGAGTTCCTGAATCATTCAAAGTATTGATCAAAGAACTTCAGTCACTCGGAATGGATGTTAAGATCATGTCCGGAGACGACACAGAAATTGAAATGCGCGAGCTTGATGATGAAGAAGATCAGGCGAGCGAAAAGCTTAATTTAAATCTTGAATCTTACACTGTGAGTGAATAAAAACAGGATATCATAAGGGAGGTTTGCTCCTTGATAGACGTAAACAATTTTGAGTATATGAAAATAGGCCTCGCTTCTCCAGACAAGATCCGTTCCTGGTCAAGAGGAGAAGTGAAAAAACCAGAAACGATCAACTATCGTACATTAAAGCCTGAAAAAGACGGTTTGTTCTGTGAGCGTATTTTTGGTCCCCAAAAGGACTGGGAATGTCATTGCGGTAAATACAAACGTGTCCGTTATAAAGGTGTTGTATGTGATCGCTGTGGCGTAGAAGTAACTCGTGCTAAAGTTCGACGTGACCGTATGGGTCACATCGAGCTTGCTGCACCTGTTTCGCACATTTGGTATTTCAAAGGAATACCAAGCCGTATGGGTCTTGTACTTGATATGTCTCCAAGAGCACTGGAAGAAGTCATTTACTTTGCATCTTACGTGGTGACAGATACGGGTGAAACGCCGCTGGAGAAAAAACAGCTGCTTTCTGAAAAAGAATACCGGTCATACCGTGAAAAATACGGTCAAGGCTTTACTGCACAAATGGGAGCGGAGGCGATCCGCCGTCTTCTTGAAGATATCGACCTTGTAAAAGAAGTCGACCAGCTGAAGGAAGAATTGAAAACAGCGCAAGGACAGCGCCGTACCCGTGCGATTAAACGCCTTGAAGTACTGGAAGCGTTCCGTCATTCAGGAAACGAGCCACACTGGATGATCTTGGATGTTCTTCCTGTCATTCCGCCTGAGCTTCGCCCGATGGTGCAGCTTGACGGAGGACGTTTTGCCACATCCGATTTGAACGACTTGTACCGCCGTGTGATTAACCGTAACAACCGTTTGAAGCGTCTTTTGGACTTGGGTGCGCCGAACATTATCGTACAAAACGAAAAACGTATGCTTCAGGAAGCGGTTGATGCGCTAATCGACAACGGACGCCGCGGCCGTCCTGTAACAGGGCCGGGCAACCGTCCGTTAAAATCACTTTCTCATATGCTTAAAGGGAAACAAGGTCGTTTCCGTCAAAACCTTCTTGGTAAGCGTGTTGACTATTCCGGCCGTTCCGTTATCGTGGTAGGTCCTCACCTTAAGATGTACCAATGTGGTCTTCCTAAGGAAATGGCTCTTGAGCTTTTCAAACCATTTGTAATGAAAGAGCTCGTGGCTAAAGGCCTTGCTCATAATATTAAGAGTGCGAAGCGCAAGGTAGAGCGCGTTCAGCCTGAAGTTTGGGATGTTCTTGAAGATGTAATCAAAGAGCACCCGGTACTCTTGAACCGGGCCCCTACGCTTCACAGACTGGGTATCCAGGCATTCGAACCTACACTTGTTGAAGGCCGTGCGATTCGTCTTCACCCGCTCGTATGTACAGCATACAACGCTGACTTCGATGGTGACCAAATGGCGGTTCACGTACCTTTATCTGCTGAAGCACAAGCTGAAGCACGTTTGCTCATGCTGGCTGCACAAAACATCCTAAATCCTAAAGACGGTAAACCGGTTGTTACACCGTCACAGGATATGGTATTGGGTAACTACTACCTTACAATGGAGCGTGCAGGTGCCATTGGTGAAGGATCTGTCTTTAAAGATGCAAACGAAGCAATCGTGGCGTACGAAAATGGTTATGTCCATCTTCATACCCGTATTGCTGTTCCAGTTTCAACTTTAAACAAACCTTCATTTAAGGAACACCAGCAAAACATGATGCTGATGACAACTGTCGGTAAGCTTCTCTTTAACGAGATTCTTCCGGAGTCGTTCCCATACATCAATGAGCCGACAACAACCAACCTGCAAATTGAAACACCAGAGAAATACTTCCTTCCTCAAGCTGCGAATATTAAAGAAGAAATCGCTAAGCATGATGAAGTAGATCCGTTCAAAAAAGGAATTCTCGGAAAAATCATTGCAGAAGTGTTCAAACGATTCAAGATTACCGAAACATCCAAGATGCTTGACCGCATGAAAGAGCTTGGATTTAAGTATTCCACACGAGCTGGTATTACCGTTGGTGTTTCCGACATCGTCGTATTGCCGGAGAAACAGGTTATCCTTGAAAAGGCAGAAGAAAAGGTTACTACTGTAACAAAACAATTCCGCCGTGGTCTGATTACAGAAGACGAGCGTTATGAGCGCGTCATCAACATCTGGAGCCAGGCGAAGGATGAAATCCAGCAAAAACTGATGCTTACCCTTGATAAGAGAAACCCGATCTTCATGATGAGTGACTCTGGTGCCCGTGGTAACGCATCTAACTTTACGCAGCTTGCCGGTATGCGTGGTCTCATGGCCAACCCGGCTGGTAAAATCATTGAGTTGCCGATCAAATCCAGCTTCCGTGAAGGTCTGACGGTACTCGAATACTTTATCTCTACACATGGTGCACGTAAAGGTCTTGCCGATACTGCACTGAAAACAGCTGACTCCGGTTACTTGACACGCCGTCTTGTAGACGTTGCACAGGACGTTATTGTCCGTGAGGATGACTGCGGAACCGACCGCGGCCTTAAAGTGGCAGCGATCAAAGAAGGAAACGAAGTGATCGAGAACCTATACGAGCGTCTTGTTGGCCGTACAGCCTTCAGAACCGTATACCATCCGGAAACGAACGAAGTTCTTGTCAGCAAAAATGAACAAATTACGGAAGATTCCGCTCAAGCTGTTGTCGATGCCGGAGTGGAAGAAGTAACCCTTCGTTCCGTATTTACATGTGATACCCGTCACGGTGTTTGTAAGAAATGTTACGGCCGCAACCTGGCAACAGGCTCTGACGTTGAAGTTGGGGAAGCGGTTGGTATTATCGCTGCACAATCCATCGGGGAGCCGGGAACACAGCTTACGATGCGTACCTTCCATACAGGTGGTGTAGCAGGAGACGATATCACCCAAGGTTTACCGCGTATCCAGGAATTGTTTGAAGCACGTAACCCGAAAGGTCAGGCTTTGATTTCTGAGCTTGAAGGTACAGTCATCAATATCAACGAATCCAAAGAGAAGCGTGAGATCCTTGTTCAAGGTGAAATCGAAACCCGTTCTTACACCGTTCCATATGGTGCCCGCATTAAAGTTGCAGAGGGTGATGTAGTAACTGCCGGTCAGGTACTGACTGAAGGTTCCATCGACCCGAAAGAATTGATCAAAGTCCGTGGAGCAGAAGGTGTTCAGGAATACTTGCTGCGTGAAGTTCAAAAAGTATACCGTATGCAAGGGGTAGAAATTGGCGACAAGCACGTGGAAGTAATGGTCCGCCAGATGCTTCGCAAGGTCCGTATCATCGATGCCGGCCATACCGATGTACTGCCTGGTGCGTTGGTTGATATTCATACCTTTACTGATGCAAACAGAAAGATTCTTCTTGAAGGCGGAATCCCGGCAACAGGACGTCCTGTATTGCTTGGTATTACCAAAGCTTCTCTTGAAACAGAATCCTTCTTGTCAGCAGCATCCTTCCAGGAAACGACTCGTGTCCTGACTGATGCGGCAATCAAAGGTAAACGGGATGAATTACTCGGATTGAAAGAGAACGTAATTATTGGTAAACTGATCCCTGCAGGTACAGGTATGTCCCTATACCGCAACGTCGGAATGGATTCTCCGGTCTCCACTGACGAAGAAACTGTGGGATCAGAAGCAACAGAGCTAGTCTCACAAGATTAACAAGAGAAGTGTTGACATTGGGAGCACATGAGTGATATTATATCTGAGTGCTCCTAAGAAATGTTACTTTGGAGGATATAACGATGTCTTATGAAAAAGTGACACAGGCTTCTGATTTTATCGTAGGAACTAAGCAAACCATTAAGGCTTTGCAAAACGGGGAAGTTAGAGAGCTCGTCGTTGCCGATGATGCTGACCCTCGTGTAACCGGTAAAGTATTGCAGATTGCACAGGAAAGACTTGTCCCGATTACGAGAGTCGATTCCATGAAAAAGCTTGGCAAAGCTTGCGGGATTGATGTTGGAGCCGCAACTGTTGCGATAAAAGGATAAATTAAATGTTTTTGCGACGCCGCTTGCGTGGCCTCTCGCAAAAACTTTCTTTTGTCCAAAGATGAACCACCTGGTTCAGTGGTCTTAGAAAAAAGGATAAGAAGGGAGGAAAAACAAATGCCTACAATTAACCAATTGGTTCGTAAAGGCCGTGAGTCAAAAGGTAAAAAGTCTGACTCTCCAGCACTTAACAAAGGTTACAACAGCTTCAAGAAAGCTCAAACCGATGTTTCATCTCCGCAAAAACGTGGGGTATGTACTCGTGTTGGTACAATGACACCGAAGAAACCGAACTCGGCTCTTCGTAAATACGCTCGTGTACGTTTAACTAACGGAATTGAAGTGACTGCTTACATCCCTGGGATCGGGCACAACCTTCAAGAGCACAGCGTTGTGTTGATCCGTGGCGGACGTGTAAAAGACTTACCGGGGGTACGTTACCACATCGTTCGTGGTGCGCTTGATACTGCTGGTGTAAACAACCGTATGCAAGGTCGTTCCAAATACGGAACTAAGCGTCCTAAAGCTGCTAAAAAGTAAGTTGAAATAAATAAGAAATAAATAGGAGAAAGGAGGGGACACAATGCCTCGTAAAGGACCTGTATCTCGTCGTGATGTGTTACCTGATCCAATTTACAAGTCTAAGCTTGTAACTCGTCTAATCAACAAAATTATGATTGACGGTAAAAGAGGAGTAGCACAAACCATTCTTTATAATGCATTTGACATTATTAGAGAACGCACAAACTCAGAGCCAATGGAAGTTTTCGAACAAGCTCTTAAAAACATCATGCCAGTACTTGAAGTTCGTGCCCGCCGTGTGGGTGGAGCTAACTACCAAGTACCAGTTGAAGTTCGCCCAGAGCGTCGTACGACTCTAGGACTTCGTTGGTTGACTAACTACGCTCGTCTTCGTGGGGAAAAGACAATGGAAGAACGTCTTGCCAACGAAATCATGGATGCCGCCAACAATGCTGGAGCTTCCGTGAAGAAGCGTGAAGATATGCACAAAATGGCAGAAGCAAACAAAGCGTTTGCTCACTACCGCTGGTAAAAAACACAAGAGACAGTTTATTGGCTGTCTCTATCCCACTATAAAAAAATATTTCCTATGTATAGGAAGGAGAGAAATTCATGGCACGAGAATTCTCCTTAAAAAATACGCGTAACATCGGGATCATGGCTCACATCGATGCCGGTAAAACAACAACAACTGAACGTGTACTTTACTATACAGGTCGAATCCACAAAATTGGTGAAACGCACGAAGGTGCTTCCCAAATGGACTGGATGGAGCAGGAACAAGAGCGCGGAATTACAATCACTTCCGCTGCTACAACTGCTCAGTGGAAAGGTCACCGTATCAACATCATTGATACTCCTGGACACGTAGACTTTACAGTAGAAGTAGAACGCTCATTGCGTGTATTAGACGGAGCTGTAGCTGTACTAGATGCACAGTCTGGGGTTGAACCACAAACTGAAACTGTATGGCGTCAAGCAACAACTTACGGGGTACCCCGTGTAGTTTTCGTAAACAAAATGGACAAGATTGGTGCTGATTTCCTTTACTCTGTAAAGACACTTCATGACCGTCTTGGTGCAAACGCACACCCAATTCAGCTTCCTATCGGTGCTGAAGATCAGTTCGAAGCCATCATCGACCTTATTGAGATGAAAGCTGTCTTCTACGGTAACGACCTTGGAACAGATATCACAGTTGGTGAAATTCCTTCTGAATATCAAGAACAAGCGGAAGAGTACCGTGGAAAGCTTATCGAAGCTGTAGCTGAGCTTGATGAAGAATTGATGATGAAATACTTAGAAGGCGAAGAGCTTACTAACGATGAAATCAAAGCCGCAATCCGTCAGGGTACTGTAAACGTTGAGTTCTACCCTGTAATCTGTGGATCTGCTTTCAAAAACAAAGGTGTTCAGCTTATGCTGGATGCAGTTCTTGACTACTTGCCTGCTCCTACAGATGTAGAAGCAATCAAAGGACATCTTCCTGATTCTGAAGAAGAAGTTTCCCGTGTATCTAGCGATGAAGCTCCATTCTCAGCCTTGGCATTTAAAGTTATGACTGACCCTTACGTTGGTAAACTTACTTTCTTCCGTGTGTATTCCGGTACATTGAATTCAGGTTCATACGTACAGAACTCTACAAAAGGTAAGCGTGAGCGCGTAGGACGTATCCTTCAGATGCACGCCAACCACCGTGAAGAGATCTCTACTGTATATGCTGGAGATATCGCGGCAGCTGTAGGTTTGAAAGATACTACAACCGGTGATACTCTTTGTGATGAGAAGGACCAGGTTATCCTTGAATCCATGGTATTCCCTGAGCCGGTAATCCACTTGTCCATTGAGCCTAAGTCTAAGGCTGACCAGGACAAAATGGGTATGGCTCTTGCGAAACTTGCTGAAGAGGATCCAACGTTCCGAACTGAAACTGATGAAGAAACAGGACAAACGATCATCGGTGGTATGGGTGAGCTTCACCTTGATATCCTTGTTGACCGTATGAAACGTGAATTCAAAGTTGAAGCGAACGTAGGTGCTCCACAGGTTGCATACCGTGAAACCATCCGCCAAGCGGCTAAGGTTGAAGGTAAGTTCGTACGTCAGTCCGGTGGTCGTGGTCAATACGGTCACGTTTGGATCGAGTTCGAGCCAGGTGAAGAAGGATCTGGATTCGTATTTGAAAACAAAATCGTCGGTGGTGTTGTTCCTCGTGAATACATCCCAGCGGTACAAGCCGGTATTGAAGAATCAATGAAAAATGGTATGCTTGCTGGATTCCCATTGCTTGATCTTAAAGCAAGAATCGTTGACGGTTCATACCATGACGTTGACTCCAACGAAATGGCGTTTAAGATTGCCGGTTCCATGGCACTTAAGAACGCAAAATCAAAATGTGACCCTGCTATCCTTGAGCCAATCATGAAAGTAGAAGTGGTTGTTCCTGAAGAATACATGGGAGACATTATGGGTGACGTAACCTCCCGACGCGGACGCGTTGAAGGTATGGAAGCTCGAGGTAATGCTCAAGTGGTTAAAGCGATGGTACCACTTGCTGAAATGTTTGGTTATGCAACTTCACTTCGTTCTCGTACACAAGGACGTGGAACTTACTCCATGCACTTTGATCACTACGAAGAAGTACCAAAATCCATTTCAGAAGAAATCATCAAAAAATCAACTGGACAATAATGGTTGCCAGTTGTAACAGGCTTGCTTTTCATGTAAGCTAGAATAGGCAGACAATCCGTCTGTTTATATAAATAAATCAACTAATTTTCACACATATTAAGGAGGAATCTTTCTCATGGCTAAAGAGAAATTTGATCGTTCCAAAACGCATGCCAATATCGGCACAATCGGTCACGTTGACCACGGTAAAACAACTTTAACAGCTGCTATCACATCTGTACTTGCTAAAAGAAGCGGTAAAGGTGCTGCAATGGCTTACGACCAAATCGACGGTGCTCCAGAAGAGCGCGAACGCGGAATCACAATCTCAACTGCACACGTTGAGTATGAAACTGACAAGCGTCACTATGCACACGTTGACTGCCCAGGACACGCTGACTATGTTAAAAACATGATCACTGGTGCTGCACAAATGGACGGAGGGATCCTAGTAGTATCTGCTGCTGACGGCCCAATGCCACAAACTCGTGAGCACATCCTTCTTTCTCGTCAAGTAGGTGTTCCTTACCTAGTTGTATTCTTGAACAAATGTGACATGGTAGATGACGAAGAACTTCTTGAACTAGTTGAAATGGAAGTTCGTGACCTTCTTTCCGAGTACGATTTCCCAGGAGACGATGTTCCTGTAATCAAAGGTTCTGCTCTTAAAGCTCTTGAAGGAGATGCTGAGTGGGAAGAAAAAATCATCGAACTTATGGACGCAGTTGATGAGTACATCCCAACTCCTCCACGTGACACTGACAAGCCATTCATGATGCCTGTTGAGGACGTATTCTCAATCACTGGCCGTGGTACAGTTGCTACTGGACGTGTTGAGCGTGGACAAGTTAAAGTCGGTGACGTTGTTGAGATCCTTGGTCTTACTGAAGAGCCAAAATCAACTACTGTAACTGGTGTTGAAATGTTCCGTAAACTTCTTGACTATGCTGAAGCTGGTGACAACATCGGTGCACTTCTTCGTGGGGTATCCCGTGAGGATGTTGAGCGTGGACAAGTTCTTGCTAAGCCAGGAACTGTTAAAGCTCACACTAAGTTCAAATCTGAAGTTTATGTTCTTTCAAAAGAAGAAGGTGGACGTCACACTCCATTCTTCTCTAACTACCGTCCTCAGTTCTACTTCCGTACAACTGACGTAACTGGTATCATCCAACTTCCAGAAGGAACTGAAATGGTTATGCCTGGAGACAACATCGAAATGACTGTTGAACTAATCGCTCCAATCGCGATCGAAGAAGGAACTAAGTTCTCTATTCGTGAAGGTGGACGTACAGTAGGTGCTGGAGTAGTAGCAACTATCACTGAATAGTCTTTCATATAAAGAAGCATCCCGAATTTCCGGGATGCTTTTTTTGTTCTATTACTATAGAAGAAACACGACAAGATCATTTTTCCAGTTTGTATTTATCCTTGATTTTATGCAGGTTTGCCCCTATAATAGAAAAAGTGTGCGACCGAGAAAAATATTTATAAGAATAGCTTGCATTGGGCAGCTGTTTTTACTATAATAAGTAATGTTGGTCATTCATTTGCGATGATCCGGAAGGTTGCTGACACACCCGGCCCCATTGCCATGGCGGATGTCTGTCAGGTAAATTTCCGTGGGAGTAATGTCTGTTTATCAAAATGGGCGAATAAAGGAGGGAAAATAATGGCAAAGCAAAAGATTCGTATTCGATTAAAAGCGTATGATCACAGAATTCTTGATCAGTCTGCTGAGAAAATTGTTGAGACAGCAAAACGTTCTGGTGCAAAAGTATCCGGACCGATTCCGCTTCCAACTGAGAAAGCTGTTTACACAATCCTACGTGCGGTGCACAAATATAAGGATTCTCGTGAGCAGTTCGAAATGCGCACACATAAGCGCTTGATCGATATCATCGAGCCAACGCCGCAAACTGTTGATTCATTAATGCGTTTGGATCTTCCATCTGGCGTGGACATTGAAATCAAACTTTAATTCGTGTGAATTCACAATATAAAAACAACATTTAACATTTAATAGGAGGTGTGACTAATGGCCAAAGGAATCTTAGGTAAAAAAGTTGGAATGACTCAAGTGTTTGCAGAAAACGGTGATCTTATCCCAGTTACTGTGGTAGAAGTTACTCCAAACGTTGTTCTTCAAAAGAAAACTGCTGAAAACGACGGATACGAAGCAATCCAATTAGGATTTGATGACAAGAAAGAAAGCCGTGTGAACAAGCCTGCAAAAGGGCATGCTGCTAAAGCTAACACAAACCCTAAGCGCTTCGTTAAAGAATTCCGCAATGTAGAAGGCGCGGAATATGAGGTTGGTCAAGAAGTCAAGGTTGATATTTTCGCAGAAGGTGACATCGTGGATGTAACCGGCACATCAAAAGGTAAAGGATTCCAAGGTGTAATCAAGCGTCACGGACAATCCCGCGGACCGATGAGCCATGGTTCTCGTTACCACCGTCGTCCTGGTTCTATGGGTGCAGTTGACCCTAACCGTGTATTCAAAGGTAAAAACCTACCTGGACGTACAGGCGGAGATACAATTACTGTTCAAAACCTAGAAGTAGTAAAAGTTGACGCTGAGCGCAACTTGCTTCTAATCAAAGGTAACGTACCTGGTGCGAAGAAAAGCTACGTTACAATTAATGCTGCTGTAAAAGCAAAAGAAGCTAAATAAGAAGGGAGGATACATCGATGCCTAAAGTAGCTATTTACAAACAAGATGGTTCTCAAGCAGGCGACCTAGAGCTTAATGCTTCCGTTTTCGGTATTGAACCAAACCAAAATGTGTTATTTGATGCTGTTGTTATGCAGCAAGCGTCTCAACGCCAAGGTAACCATGACGTGAAAAACCGTTCTGAAGTTGCTGGTGGTGGACGCAAACCATGGAGACAAAAAGGAACTGGGCGTGCTCGTCAAGGTTCAATCCGCTCTCCACAATGGGTTGGTGGTGGAACTGTATTCGGACCAACACCAAGAAGCTATTCTTACAAATTACCTAAGAAAGTACGCCGTTTAGCAATTAAATCTGCACTTTCTTCCAAGGTTATCGATAATAACCTAGTCGTACTTGATGCTCTTTCTTTTGACGCTCCTAAGACAAAGGACATGAAACAAGTACTAACAAATCTATCCGCAGATCGCAAAGCACTTGTTGTGACAGGTGACTTCAACGAATTTGTTGCGTTATCTGCTCGTAACATCCCTGGTGTAACAGTCGTTACAGCAAGCGGTGTAAACGTGCTTGATGTGCTTAACCACGACAAGCTTGTTATGACAAGAGACGCTGTGGAAAAAGTAGAGGAGGTGCTTGCATAATGGATGCACGAGATATTATTAAGCGCCCCGTAATTACAGAGCGTTCTACTGAAATTATGGCTGATGGTAAATACACTTTTGAAGTTGACACTCGCGCAACAAAGACTCAAATCAAGTCTTCTCTTGAAGAAATCTTTGGGATTAAAGTTGCATCAGTAAATACTGTAAACTCCAAAGGGAAATTCAAGCGTGTAGGTCGTCATTCTGGTTACACCGCAAAGCGTAAGAAGGCGATTGTTACACTAACTCCAGAAAGCAAAGAACTCGATTTCTTTGAGGGAGTATAAACCGAGAAACAGGTAAAGGAGGGAAACACACATGGGTATCAAAAAGTTTAAACCGATCACTAACGGTCGCCGTAATATGACTCAGTTGGACTTCGCTGAGATTACAACAGACCAACCGGAAAAATCATTGCTTGCTCCACTTAGCAAAAAGGCTGGACGTAACAACCAAGGTAAACTTACTGTCCGTCACCAAGGCGGTGGGCACAAGCGTAAATACAGAATTATCGACTTTAAACGTAACAAAGATGGAATACCAGGACGCGTTGCTACGATCGAATACGATCCAAACCGTACGGCTAACATCGCGCTTATCAACTATGTTGATGGTGAAAAACGTTACATTCTTGCTCCTAAAGGACTTAAAGTAGGTCAAGAAATCATGTCGGGCCCTGAGGCTGACATTAAAGTAGGGAATGCACTTCCACTTGCGAACATTCCTGTAGGTTCTACAATCCACAACATCGAGCTTAAACCTGGTAAAGGCGGTCAGCTGGTTCGTTCTGCTGGTGCTGAAGCTCAGCTTCTTGGTAAAGAAGAAAAATACGCTCTTGTTCGTCTAGGTTCTGGCGAAGTTCGTATGATCCTTCTAACTTGCCGTGCAACAATCGGCCAAGTAGGTAACCTTGAGCATGAACTAGTTAACGTAGGTAAAGCTGGTCGTTCTCGCTGGATGGGTATCCGTCCGACAGTTCGTGGTTCTGTAATGAACCCTAATGATCACCCGCACGGTGGTGGTGAAGGTCGCGCTCCAATCGGACGTAAATCACCAATGTCACCATGGGGCAAACCGACTCTTGGTTACAAGACTCGTAAGAAAAACAATCCAACAGACAAGTACATCGTACGTCGTCGTAAAAAATAACGTGTTTGTTCTACGGTTCAATCGAACCGTAGCGCAATCGCGAAGGGAGGTTCACGTATGGGTCGCAGTTTGAAAAAAGGACCTTTTGTTGATGACCACTTAATGAAAAAAGTTGAAGGCTTGAACGAATCTAATGACAAAAAAGTTATTAAAACTTGGTCTCGCCGTTCTACAATTTTCCCGGAATTCATCGGACACACATTAGCAGTATATGATGGCCGTAAGCACGTACCGGTTTATGTTACAGAAGACATGGTCGGACACAAGTTGGGTGAATTCGCACCAACTCGTACTTACAAAGGTCATGCCGCTGATGATAAGAAAACAAGACGTTAATTGAGGGGAGGTACACAAAATGCAAGCAAAAGCTGTTGCTAAACAAGTGCGTATTGCTCCTCGTAAAGCTAGAATTGTTATCGACTTGATTCGAGGTAAGCAAGTAGGCGAAGCACTTGCGATTCTACGCCTTACACCAAAAGCTGCTTCTCCAGTGATTGAAAAGGTGTTAAAATCTGCTATCGCAAACGCGGAACACAACTATGAAATGGAACCAAACAACCTTGTGGTATCATCTGCATTCGTAGATGAAGGCATTACGTTAAAACGTTTCCGTCCTCGTGCTATGGGACGTGCAAGCCGTATTAACAAGCGTACTAGCCACATCACTATCGTTGTTTCTGAAAAGAAGGAGGGATAAGACGTGGGTCAAAAAGTAAATCCGATAGGACTACGTATTGGCGTTATTCGTGACTGGGATTCAAAATGGTACGCTGATAAAGACTATGCTGATCTATTACACGAAGATCTTAAAATTCGTAAATATATCGAAAAACGACTAAAAGACGCGGCTGTATCCGGTGTTGAAATCGAGCGTGCAGCAAACCGCGTGAATATCACAATCAAAACTGCTAAGCCAGGTATGGTTATCGGTAAGGGTGGTACTGAAGTTGAAGCACTTCGTAAAGCACTTAACGAACTTACTGGCAAGCGAGTACATGTGAACATCTTTGAAATTAAGCAAGCAGATGTTGATGCTAAGCTTGTTGCCGAAAATATTGCTCGTCAATTGGAAAACCGTGTGTCTTTCCGCCGTGCAATGAAGCAAGCAATCCAACGTTCTATGCGTGCTGGAGCAAAAGGTATCAAGACTGAAGTATCCGGACGTCTTGGTGGAGCTGATATCGCTCGTTCAGAATCTTACAGTGAAGGAACTGTTCCTCTTCATACCCTTCGTGCAGACATCGACTACGGAACTGCAGAAGCTGACACAACTTACGGTAAACTTGGTGTGAAAATCTGGATCTACCGTGGGGAAGTCCTTCCAACAAGAGGAACGAAAAAAGAGGAAGGAGGCAAATAATATGTTATTGCCAAAACGTGTTAAATACCGCCGTGAACACCGCGGAAAAATGCGCGGACGTGCAAAAGGCGGAGCTGAAGTAGCATTCGGTGAATATGGTTTGCAAGCTGTTGAAGCATCTTGGATCACTAACCGCCAGATCGAAGCAGCTCGTATCGCGATGACTCGTTACATGAAACGTGGCGGTAAAGTATGGATTAAAATTTTCCCGTCAAAGCCTTACACAGCTAAGCCTCTAGAAGTTCGAATGGGTTCCGGTAAAGGGGCACCTGAAGGATGGGTTGCTGTAGTAAAACCAGGAAAAATTATGTTTGAAATCGCTGGTGTATCTGAAGAGGTAGCTCGTGAAGCACTTCGTCTTGCTGCACACAAGCTTCCAATCAAATGTAAATTTGTAAAACGCGAAGAAGTGGGTGGTGACACTAATGAAGGCTAATGATATCCGTAACATGACCACTGCTGAAATCGAACAAAATGCTAAGTCTCTAAAAGAAGAGCTTTTCAATCTTCGTTTTCAACTCGCTACAGGTCAATTAGAAAACCCTGCCCGCATTCGTGAAGTTCGTAAAGCAATTGCCCGTGCAAAAACTGTTTTACGTGAAAGAGAGCTAGGGATTACTAACGCTTAATATTGAGAGGAGGTTCGCACAATGAGTGAACGAAACCAACGTAAAGTTTATCTTGGCCGTGTAGTTTCTGACAAGATGGACAAAACAATCACTGTGCTTGTAGAGACTTACAAAAAACACCCTTTATATAACAAGCGTGTTAAGTACTCTAAGAAGTTTAAAGCTCATGATGAAAACAACACTGCAAAAGTGAATGATTTGGTAAGAATCATGGAAACTCGTCCGCTTTCTAAAGACAAGCGTTTCCGTTTAGTAGAAGTGGTTGAAGAAGCAGTAGTTATTTAATATATGTTCGGATCGAAAATGTATCCGAAAGGAGGTCAATTCGCATGATTCAACAAGAGACTCGTTTAAAAGTAGCTGACAACTCTGGTGCTCGTGAGTTGCTATGCATTAAAGTTCTTGGCGGCTCTGGACGCAAATACGCTAACGTTGGTGACATCATCGTCTGTTCTGTAAAATCTGCAACACCAGGCGGCGTTGTTAAGAAGGGTGACGTTGTTAAAGCGGTAGTTGTTCGTACAAAACGCGGAATGCACCGTAACGACGGATCCACTATCCGTTTTGACGAGAACGCAGCAGTAATCGTTCGTGATGACAAAGGTCCTCGTGGTACTCGTATCTTTGGACCGGTTGCTCGTGAACTTCGTGACAAGCAGTTCATGAAGATCGTTTCACTTGCTCCAGAAGTGCTTTAATTATCAATAGAATGCAAGGCTCAAATCTGCAGGCTTGTAAGGAGGTGCAACACGCTCATGCCAATGCATGTTAAAAAAGGCGATAAAGTACAAGTGATTTCCGGTAAGGATAAAGGCAAACAAGGAGTAATTCTTGAAGCTTATCCGAAACAAAATCGTGTCCTTGTAGAAGGCGTTAATATCGTTAAGAAACACTCGAAACCGTCTCAGGCTAATCCACAAGGTGGAATCGTAAGCCTAGAAGCTCCGGTTCATGTTTCTAACGTAATGCCTCTAGATCCAAAGACAAACGTTCCTACCCGTGTAGGATACAAAGAAGTCGATGGTAAAAAAGTTCGTGTAGCTAAATCAGGTGAAGTTTTAGATAAATAATCGCAGTGAAAGGAGGGCATCTTGATGAACCGTCTACAAGAGCGTTATAAAAGTGAGATTGTTCCTTCTCTAGTAGAGAAGTTTAATTACACTTCTGTAATGGAAGTTCCAAAGATCGAAAAAATCGTAATCAACATGGGTGTTGGTGACGCAGTTTCCAACTCTAAAGTGCTGGATACAGCTGTTGAAGAACTAACTACAATCGCTGGTCAAAAGCCAGTAATTACTCGTGCTAAGAAATCTATCGCAGGCTTCAAGCTTCGTGAAGGGATGCCAATCGGTACAAAAGTTACTCTTCGCGGAGAGCGCATGTATGATTTCTTAGACAAATTAATCGCAGTTGCACTTCCACGTGTACGTGACTTCCGTGGTATTTCAAAGAAAGCTTTTGATGGCCGTGGTAACTACACTCTTGGTGTTAAAGAACAATTGATCTTCCCAGAGATCGATTACGATAAAGTAAATAAAGTTCGCGGTATGGACATCGTTATCGTAACGACTGCCAACACGGACGAAGAGGCTCGTGAGCTATTGACTCAAGTAGGAATGCCTTTCCAAAAATAATCTTTAAGCCAAAGGAGGTAAACCCGTGGCAAAGAAATCTATGATTGCTAAGCAACAACGCCAGCAAAAGTTCAAAGTGCAGGAATACACTCGCTGTGAACGATGCGGGCGTCCTCATTCAGTAATCCGCAAGTTTAAACTCTGCCGTATTTGCTTTAGAGAACTTGCTTATAAAGGTCAAATTCCTGGTGTTAAAAAAGCCAGCTGGTAATACCCTGAACAAAGGGAAGGAGGTAAATATCAATGGTCATGACAGATCCAATTGCAGATATGCTTACTCGTATTCGCAACGCTAACACCGTTCGTCACGATAAATTAGAGGTTCCTGGTTCTACAATTAAAAAAGAGATCGCAGAAATCCTCAAGCGTGAAGGTTTTGTACGCGATGTAGAATACATTGAAGATAATAAACAAGGGATGATTCGCATCTTCCTTAAATACGGTTCTAACAATGAGCGTGTAATTACTGGTCTTAAGAGAATCAGTAAGCCTGGACTTCGTGTATACGCAAAATCAACTGAACTTCCACGAGTACTTGGAGGATTGGGGATTGCGCTTGTATCCACTTCAAAAGGCATTCTAACTGACAAAGAAGCTCGCCAGCAACAAGTCGGCGGCGAAGTATTAGCATACGTTTGGTAAAATTTTAGCAGCGAATGGAGGTGTCATTATGTCTCGCGTAGGTAATAAACCTGTTGAGATCCCAAGCGGCGTAACAGTTGATGTGAAGGATAACTTCGTAACTGTTAAAGGTCCAAAGGGAGAACTAACTCGACAATTCAGCAAAGATATTAAAATTAACGTGGCTGAAAGCACAATCACTTTTGAGCGCCCGAGCGATCACAAAGAGCACCGTGCTTTACACGGAACAACTAGAAGCGTACTTAACAACATGGTTATCGGTGTTACTAACGGCTACGAAAGAGCACTCGAAATCATTGGTGTAGGTTACCGTGCATCTAAATCTGGAAACAAACTGATCCTTAACGTTGGATACTCTCACCCAGTAGAAATCGTTCCTGAAAACGGAATCGACATCGACGTTCCTTCTAACACAAAAGTGATAGTTAAAGGTATCGACAAGCAGCGTGTTGGTGAAGTTGCAGCAAACATCCGTTCAATCCGTTCTCCAGAGCCTTACAAAGGTAAAGGAATTCGTTATGAAGGTGAGTTTGTACGACGTAAAGAAGGTAAGACTGGTAAATAAGACCGGTTAAGAAGTTAGCGGAAAGGAGTGCATAGGATGATCACTAAAGCGGATAAAAATGTCGCTCGTAAAAAAAGACATGCTCGTGTTCGCCGCTCTGTAATCGGAACAGCAGAACGTCCTCGTTTGAACGTATTCCGTTCTAGCAAGCACATTTATGCTCAACTGATCGATGATGTGAACGGAGTAACAATCGCATCTGCCTCTTCTATGGATAAAGAAGTAGGTATCGAAAACGGCGGTAACGTTGAAGCAGCGAAAGCAATCGGCGAAGCTATTGCTAAGCGTGGTTCAGAAAAAGGCGTTAAAGTAGTAGTATTCGACCGTGGCGGTTATTTATATCATGGACGTGTAAAAGCATTAGCTGATGCAGCCCGTGAGGCTGGGTTAGAATTTTAATAGAAGGAGGGAAACTGATGCGTATCGACCCTAATAAACTTGAACTTGAAGAACGTGTCGTAACGGTCAACCGTGTAGCGAAGGTTGTAAAAGGTGGACGTCGTTTCCGCTTTGCTGCAGTTGTTGTCGTTGGTGACAAAAATGGTCATGTCGGATTTGGTACTGGTAAAGCTCAAGAGGTACCAGACGCGATCCGTAAAGCAATTGAAGACGCAAAGAAAAATCTTATTACAGTACCAGTTGTTCGTACAACAATCCCTCACCAAATTACAGGACAATTTGGCGCAGGAAAAGTATTGCTTAAGCCTGCTTCTGAGGGTACTGGAGTTATCGCAGGTGGACCTGTCCGTGCGGTACTAGAACTTGCTGGAGTAGCTGATATTCTTTCTAAATCACTTGGATCTAACAACCCAATCAACATGGTGCGTGCTACGATTGAAGGATTAAGAAATCTTAAACGTGCTGAGGACGTTGCGAAACTTCGCGGCAAATCAGTCGAAGAGCTTTTAGGTTAAGGAGGGAACAGTAGATGGCTAAGAAATTAGAAATCACCCTCACACGCAGTGTTATCGGACGTCCTGAGAATCAGCGTGTAACTGTTAAGACTTTAGGTCTTAGAAAAATGCATCAAACGGTTGTACACGAAGACAACCAAGCTATCCGTGGTATGGTTAACAAGGTATCTCACCTTGTGACTGTAAACGAAATCGACGCGTAAAACGTTAATTAAATCATGAGGAGGTGCTCACATGAAACTTCATGAGTTGAAACCAGCTGAAGGATCCCGTTCAACACGCAACCGCGTAGGACGTGGTATCGGTTCAGGAAATGGTAAAACAAGTGGTCGTGGACACAAAGGTCAAAAAGCACGTTCTGGTGGCGGAGTTCGTCCTGGATTTGAGGGTGGACAAAATCCATTAGCACGTCGTTTGCCTAAACGTGGATTCACAAACCCAACTCGCAAAGAGTACTCAATTGTTAATCTTGAAAAACTTGCACGTTTTGAAGAAGGTACAGAGGTAACTCCGGAACTTCTTATCGAAACTGGTGTGGTAAGCAAAGAAAACAGCGGTATTAAAGTGTTAGGAAATGGCAAGTTAGGAGTTAAGCTTACAGTTAAGGCCCATAAGTTCTCCGCTTCTGCGAAAGAAGCGATTGAAGCGGCCGGCGGAAAAACTGAGGTGATTTAATGTTCCGGACAATCTCCAACATTATGCGTGTGGGTGATCTGAGAAACAAGATTCTATTTACACTTTTGATGCTGATCGTTTTCAGGATCGGAACGTTTATTCCTGTTCCAGGTGTGAATCGCGAGGTTCTTAAGTTTGGTACTGAAAATAACGCAAGTATTTTTGGATTCTTGAACACGTTCGGTGGTGGAGCATTAAAAAACTTCTCCATCTTTGCAATGGGTATCATGCCATACATTACAGCATCAATCATTGTTCAGCTGCTTCAAATGGATGTGGTTCCTAAGTTCACAGAGTGGAGTAAACAAGGGGAAGTGGGCCGACGCAAGCTGGCTCAGTTCACCAGATACGGAACAATTGTCCTTGGCTTTATCCAGGCCATCGGAATGTCCATCGGGTTTAACAACCTGTTCCCTGGACTGATTTCGAACCCGGGAATCATGACGTATTTGTTTATTGCGTTAGTGTTGACTGCCGGAACTGCCTTTTTGATGTGGTTAGGTGAGCAGATTACCCTTAAGGGAATTGGAAATGGGATTTCCGTTCTCATTTTCGCGGGGATTGTCGCAGCTATTCCTACAGCTGTTAACCAGATATATGCAGCGCAATTCAAAGGCGCAAACGATCAGCTGTTTATGCACATTGTAACTGTACTTCTGTTACTGGTCGCTATTATTTTAATCGTTGTCGGTGTTATCTACATTCAACAAGGTTTGCGCAAGATCCCGATTCAGTATGCAAAACGCGTCGTCGGAACAAAGCCTGTTGGCGGCCAATCCACGCATTTGCCGATTAAAGTCAACGCAGCAGGAGTCATCCCGGTTATCTTTGCGATTTCCCTGATTATTACTCCTCGTACTATTGCCGGCTTTTTCGAGCAAAACAATGTAACAAAGTGGATTGTCAGCACGTTTGACTACACCCAGCCAGTCGGAATGATTTTATATGCGCTTTTAATTATTGGATTTTCGTACTTCTACACGTTCATTCAGGTCAATCCAGAACAAATGGCTGATAACTTGAAGAAACAGGGTGGTTATATCCCAGGTATTCGTCCGGGAGCCAACACCCAATCGTATATTACGAAAATTCTATATCGATTAACTTTTGTAGGATCTCTATTCCTTGCGTTTATCGCTATTCTCCCGGTAATCTTTACAGCAATTCCAGGGCTCAACCTTCCGTCTTCGATTCAGATTGGCGGCACGAGCTTACTGATTGTTGTAGGTGTGGCATTAGACACGATGAAGCAAATTGAAAGCCAGTTGATTAAACGGCATTACAAAGGCTTCATTAAGTAGAGGAAAGGGAAGACATCTTCTTCCCTCAAACCCTCGGTCTATTGGCAAGATTAGTGAGTATGGAGGGATTAGATGTATCTTGTATTGATGGGATTGCCTGGTGCCGGAAAAGGGACACAGGCAGAACAAATTGTTGAGCAGTACGGCATTCCCCATATCTCAACAGGAGATATGTTCAGGGCTGCAATTAAGGAAGGCACTCCTCTTGGTCTGAAGGCAAAGTCATATATGGATTCCGGTAACTTGGTTCCGGATGATGTAACGATCGGAATTGTCCGTGAACGTCTTGCCAAAGATGACTGTAAGAAGGGATACCTGCTTGATGGTTTTCCTCGGACTGTTGCTCAGGCCGAAGCGCTTGAGGACATCACGTCTGAGCTGGATCGCCGAATCGATTATGTACTCAACATCTCTGTAGAAAAAGATCAGTTGATGCAGCGATTGACCGGCCGCCGGATTTGTCCGGTATGCGGAACCACTTATCATGTTATTTTCAATCCTCCGAAAGTGGATGGTAAATGTGATAAGGATGGCGCTGACTTAATCCAGCGCGAAGATGACAACGAAGAAACCGTTCGTACTCGCTTGGAAGTAAACATGGAGCAATCCAAACCATTATTAGATTTCTATAAAGATAAAGGCTACCTCAAGAATATTGACGGTGACCAGGAAATCAATAAAGTCTATGCAGACATTAATGAACTAATCGGAGGGCTGGCAAAATGATTATCTGCAAAACGCCGCGGGAGATCGATCTCATGCGGGAAGCAGGGAGAATCGTTGCCCTAACTCACGAGGAGTTAAAGAAACACATTAAACCTGGTGTGACAACAAAAGAGCTGGATAACATTGCTGAAAAGTTTATTCGCAGCCAGGGTGCAATCCCTTCATTCAAGGATTATAATGGATTTACGGGAAGCATCTGTACTTCCGTGAATGAAGAGCTTGTACATGGAATTCCGGGAAAGCGTGTATTGAACCATGGCGACATTATCTCTTTGGATATAGGGGCGAAATACAAAGGCTACCACGGCGATTCTGCCTGGACTTACGGAGTGGGAGAGATCTCGGAAGAGTCTCAAAAGCTTCTTGATGTAACTGAGCAATCTCTTTTCAAAGGATTGGAGAAAGCGAAGGCAGGTGCCAGACTTACAGACATTTCTCATGAGATTCAAGTATATGCAGAAGCTGAAGGGTTTTCTGTTGTACGCGAGTACGTGGGACATGGAGTCGGCCAGGAATTGCATGAAGATCCGCAAATTCCTCATTATGGACCGCCTGGAAAAGGGCCGATCCTGAAAAAAGGAATGGTCTTGGCCATTGAGCCGATGATCAATGCCGGATCTCGTTATGTTAAAACATTATCCGATAACTGGACGGTTGTGACAACGGATGGCAAATGGTGTGCTCATTTTGAACATACTGTGGCCATTACGGAGGAAGGATACGAAATCCTAACAAAGATCTAGGTGAAGGTGATATAATGGTTAGCGATTCTGAATCGATGCCTCAGATAGGACAGATGGTTCGAATCATAAAGGGAAGAGACGCAGAGAAATTGGGTGTCATCGTAAATATCCTGGATGATCGCTTTGTACTAATCGCGGATGGCGATAAGCGCAAATATGATCGCGCCAAACGTAAAAACCTGATTCACTTAGAACTTCTTGATTTTATTTCTCCGGAAGTTGCAAGAAGCATTCTTGAAACAGGCCGTGTAACTAATGGCAAACTACGGTACGCAGTAGCGAAGTTTTCCGACGAGAAAGTCATTGCTCTGAAGAAGGGAGACCATATCGATGGCTAAAGATGATGTAATTGAGGTAGAAGGTACGGTTATCGAACCACTGCCAAACGCCATGTTCCGAGTGGAGCTTGAGAATGGACATAAAATTCTGGCACACGTTTCCGGAAAGATCCGCATGCACTACATTCGGATTTTACCAGGAGATAAAGTTACCGTAGAATTGTCTCCATATGACTTATCACGTGGTCGTATAACATATCGCTTTAAATAAAAATCGTACTCCGTGACATAAGGAGGTTTAAAAAATGAAGGTTCGACCATCAGTCAAACCCATTTGTGAAAAGTGTAAAGTTATTCGTCGTAGAGGAACTGTAATGGTGATCTGCGAAAACCCTAAACACAAGCAAAAACAAGGTTAATCTAAGGAGGTGCTACATTATGGCACGTATTGCAGGAGTCGACGTTCCACGCGATAAGCGAGTTGTCATTTCACTAACTTACATTTTTGGAATCGGCAAAGCCAAAGCTCAACAAGTTCTTGCTGAAGCTGGTGTATCTGAAGAAACTCGTGTTCGTGATCTTACAGAAGATGAATTGAATAAAATCCGTGAAGCAATCGACAAGATTAAAGTTGAAGGTGACCTTCGTCGTGAAGTATCCCTTAACATCAAACGTCTAATCGAGATCGGCAGCTTCCGTGGAATCCGCCACCGTCGTGGTCTTCCAGTTCGCGGTCAAAATACGAAGAACAACTCTCGTACTCGTAAAGGACCTCGTCGTACAGTAGCGAATAAGAAAAAGTAAGTAAAGGAGGTAAACTCTAATGGCGAAGCAACAACGTAAAACAAACACTCGTAAACGTCGTGTAAAAAAGAATGTTGAGTCCGGTATCGCGCATATCCGTTCTACGTTCAACAACACAATCATTACGATCACTGATACACACGGGAACGCAATCTCTTGGGCTACATCTGGCCACCTGGGATTCAAAGGTTCTCGTAAATCAACTCCATTCGCAGCGCAAATGGCAGCTGAAACTGCTGGTAAGACTGCAATGGAAAATGGCATGAAAACACTAGAGGTTTCTGTTAAAGGCCCTGGTGCTGGCCGTGAAGCTGCGATTCGTGCCCTTCAAGCGGTAGGTCTAGAAGTAACAGCTATTCGCGATGTTACACCTGTTCCTCATAACGGATGCCGTCCTCCAAAACGCCGCCGCGTGTAACTTTAGTTACACTCTGCGGTATATTATATGTATAACCTGTCTATAATGGGTATGTATAATATACGTTTTGGTGAAGAACACTAATTAGTTGTTTTAGTCGGAAATGCCATTGGGGAATTTCGGCTGGGTCATCTGGCCCAAGGTCGAGGTTCGACGTTTGAAGGAGGGTTTAGTTGAATGATCGAAATCGAAAAGCCAAGAATTGAAACGGTTGAAATCAGCGACGATGCCACATATGGAAAGTTTGTTGTTGAACCACTTGAACGTGGATATGGTACTACACTGGGCAACTCCTTACGTCGTATCCTATTATCCTCACTGCCTGGTGCAGCTGTTACATCCATTCAGATTAATGGCGTATTGCATGAGTTCTCTACAGTTGAAGGTGTGGTGGAAGATGTAACTACCATCATCCTTAACCTGAAGAAGCTTGCAATGAAGATTTATTCTGATGAAGATAAAACATTGGAAATAGATGTACAGGGTGAGGGAGTCGTTACAGCTGGTGATATTACACATGATAGTGATGTAGAGATTTTGAATCCGGATCTTCACATTGCCACTCTTGCGGAAGGCGCTCATTTCCAAATGAAGCTGAATGCGAGAAGAGGCCGCGGATATGTACAAGCGGAAGGCAATAAGTCAGAAGATCTGCCAATCGGTGTTATTCCGGTTGATTCTATCTACACACCGATCTCCCGTGTAAACTACCAGGTTGAAAATACTCGCGTTGGACAAGTGACAAACTACGATAAACTGACATTTGACATTTGGACAGATGGAAGCATCCGTCCTGAAGAGGCAGTTTCTCTTGGAGCGAAGATCATTACCGAACATTTGAATATCTTTGTCGGACTAACCGATCAAGCGCAAAAAGCAGAAATTATGGTTGAAAAAGAAGAAGACCAAAAGGAAAAAGTTCTTGAAATGACGATTGAAGAACTTGATCTTTCTGTGCGTTCTTACAACTGCCTTAAACGCGCTGGTATTAATACAGTTCAAGAACTTGCTAATAAATCAGAAGAAGACATGATGAAAGTACGCAACCTCGGTAAGAAGTCTCTTGAAGAAGTTCAGGAGAAACTTGACGAGCTTGGACTTTCCTTACGTGCTGACGATTAATCTGACAGACTAGAATTTGCTTTTTCACAGGTGACTGTTACTTGTAACAGCCTCCCTGTCTGCAAAAAGCACAGAAGGAGGGAATAGACATGGCATACCAAAAGTTGGGTCGTGTTTCAGCTGTTCGCCGCGCAATGCTGCGTGACTTGGCAACAGACTTAATTATCAACGATCGTATCGAAACGACAGAAGCGCGTGCTAAGGAAGTACGCAAATTTGTTGAGAAGATGATCACGCTTGGTAAGCGTGGAGACCTTCACGCACGCCGTCAAGCTGCAAGCTTCGTTCGCAACGAAGTAGCTAACGAAGAATCTGGCCAAAAGGCACTTCAAAAACTATTTAGTGACCTTGGACCTCGTTATGCAGAGCGTAATGGTGGTTACACTCGTATCGCTAAGATCGGTCCTCGCCGTGGTGACGGTGCACCAATGGTCATCATTGAATTAGTTTAATAATGAATAAAGGGCGGGACAGGGTCATTACGATCGTTTCTTGCCCTTTTTTTATGTTTTAAAACGGCATTTATCAATAGAGCTGAGCTGAGGGGGAGAAAAACGTGAAGGAACTCATTACAGTTAACAACGTTTCCTTCCAGTACCCGAGTGAGGAAAACCTGACTCTGGCAGATTTGAGCCTCTCGGTGTACAAAGGAGAATGGCTGGCGATCGTTGGCCATAACGGTTCTGGGAAATCTACATTGGCCAAGTTGCTCAATGGACTTCTTCTGCCTACCTCAGGAGAAGTCAAGGTAGAGAATTACACAACCGCAAATGAAAAAGAGCTTTGGGAAATCAGAAGGCGGGTCGGCATCGTTTTTCAGAATCCGGACAACCAGTTTGTCGGGACAAGCGTAAGAGACGATGTGGCATTCGGCCTTGAAAACTTTGGAGTGCCCCGTGATGAAATGATCGAGCGCATTGAAACGAGTATTGCCAGAGTAAACATGCAGGGCTTTATCGAGAGTGAGCCCCATCATCTTTCTGGAGGGCAAAAACAGCGTGTGGCCATAGCTGGTATTATCGCCCAAAAGCCGTCCATCATTATTCTGGACGAAGCAACGTCCATGCTTGATCCAATGGGCCGCAAGGAAGTTATTGATACAGTTAAGCAGCTGAATGAGGAAGAAGGCATTACCGTTATTTCCATCACTCATGACCTGGAAGAAGCGGTACGTGCTGACAGGGTGATTGTGATGAAACAAGGCGCCATTCTGACCACCGGCAGTCCACGGGAAGTGTTTCAGAACGAAGCTTTGCTGCTGGATGCAGGGCTCGATCTTCCGTTTTCGCTTAAACTCGGATTGGCGCTCAGGGACTATGGCGTCAGCCTGAAAGAACAACATTTGACACAGGAAGAATTGGTGGATGCATTATGGACATTAAAATCAGCGGACTAACCCATCGCTACAAAGCAGGAACGCCGTTTGAGCGGCTTGCCCTCCATGATGTCAGCCTGTCCATCTCCTCGGGGACATTCCTTGCTGTCATCGGACACACCGGTTCAGGTAAATCAACCTTAATTCAGCATTTGAATGGTTTATTGAAGCCATCTGAAGGAACCATTACAGTAGGGGACCTCACGATTGCTGCCGGAGGGAAGAAAAAACAGTTGAAAGCACTCCGAAAACGGGTGGGAATCGTCTTTCAATATCCTGAACACCAGCTGTTCGACGAAACGGTGGAAAAAGACGTTATGTTCGGACCTATGAACTTTGGTCAAAGCGAAGAGGCGGCCAGAGCGGCAGCGCATGAGATGATTAAGCTTGTCGGACTTCCTGTCGAGGTGCTTCAGAAGTCACCCTTTGATCTCAGCGGAGGACAGATGCGCCGGGTAGCTATAGCCGGAGTGCTCGCCATGGAGCCTGACGTCTTGATTCTGGATGAACCGACAGCGGGCCTTGATCCGCGGGGGAGAAAAGAAATTATGGATTTGTTCCGTACTCTTCATGATCAAAGGAACATGACGACCATCCTTGTCACCCATTCCATGGAGGATGCGGCGTATTATGCAGACCGGATTCTGGTTATGGAAAAAGGGTCCACCTATCTTGAAGGGGCTCCTGCTGAAATCTTTGCCAAAAGGGAAGAGCTGCAGGCAGTGGGTCTGGATGTTCCTGAAACGGTTCAGTTTCTGCTGAGGTGGCAGGAGAAGACCGGCAAACCGGTACAGATGTCGTCATTTACCATTGAGGACACAGCCAAGGCCATCTCTGCTGACTTTGGCAAAGGAGGGTTCACATGTTAGATAATGTGATCATCGGTCAGTATATACCGGGCACCTCCGTACTTCACAAAATGGATCCGCGGGCAAAGCTACTTGGCATCTTTGTGTTTATCTTTGTCGTCTTTTTGGCCAACAACTGGCTGACCTACGGTATCCTCGGTGTGTTTGCAGTCGCTGCAATCCTGTTGTCGCAAGTCTCACTCCGCTATATGTATAAAGGCCTGAAGCCGATCTTTTTTATTGTTATTTTTACGTTCATCCTGCACATCCTTATGACCAAGCAGGGAGAGGTGGTCTATGACCTGGGATGGCTGAAAATCTACAACGGCGGGGTAAAGCAGGGCGTTTTCATTTCCCTGCGGCTGGTGTATCTTGTCCTTGTCACCTCTCTTTTGACATTGACGACCACGCCAATCGATATCACGGATGGACTTGAATACCTGCTGGCGCCGTTTAAAAGGGTGAAGCTTCCTGTTCATGAGTTTGCGCTTATGATGTCAATCTCCCTCCGTTTTATTCCGACCCTGCTTCAGGAGACAGAGAAGATCATGAAGGCCCAGATGGCCCGTGGTGCTGAATTTACCGCCGGACCTGTCAAAGAGAGAATCAAAGCCTTTGTGCCGCTTCTGGTGCCTTTATTCATTTCTTCATTTAAGCGGGCGGAAGACCTGGCTCTGGCCATGGAAGCCCGAGGCTACCGTGGAGGAGAAGGAAGGACAAGGCTTCGCGTTCTTCACTGGGGATTCAGGGATACAGGAGCGCTTTTGCTGCTGTTGATCCTGGCGGCTGTGCTGATTGTTTTAAGAACGCATGGATAAAGGAGAGTTTGGGGTATGCAGCGCTGGAAAGCGACCGTAAGCTATGATGGCACTCAATTTGCCGGGTATCAGGTGCAGCCAGAAGCCCGCACGGTTCAGGGGGAGATTGAAAAAAACCTGGCCAAAATGCATAAAGGAAACTCTGTAAGGATTTCCGCTTCTGGAAGAACGGATGCAGGGGTACATGCCATCGGGCAGGTGTTCCACTTTGACAGCCCGCTTGCCATTGCCCCGGAACGATGGCAGAAGGCGCTGAATGCCCTGTTGCCGGCCGATATTCGCATCCTGGAAGTGGAGGCAGTGCCTTTGGACTTTCATGCGCGTTTCAGTGCGGTAGAGAAGGAATATCATTACCGGCTGATGACAAACGGCGAACCGGATGTTTTTCGGCGGAACTATGCCTCCCATTTCCCTTATCCACTGGATCATGGGGCGATACAGGAAGCGATGGGGATTTTCATGGGCACCCATGATTTTACGTCGTTTTCCTCGGCTCGTTCGGAAGTGGAAGATAAGGTAAGGACCATTACCATGTTTGAGCTGGAAACAGCAGGAGACGAGCTTATTTTTAAAGTGCGTGGCAGCGGCTTTTTATACAATATGGTCCGGATTATGGCCGGCACGCTTTTGGATGCCGGACAGGGCAAAATACAGCCGGAGGAAATCCGTTCCATGCTGGCGGAAAAGGACAGAAGCGCGGCGGGTAAAACGGCACCGCCGCACGGTTTGTACTTATATCGCGTCACCTATTAATGATGCGAAAAATACTCTCAGAAATTTCACGACACACTTGACATCGTTGTTTATATGTTATAAGATATTCTTTGGTATTTCTAAGATTATCTCCCTGCCCCGGAAGGTAATCCGGTGAAATGTTTAGTAACTAAAAATGTTCAGCTGACTGTAATTTACAGTGAGTGGAACAGCACCCATAAAAAAATTGAGCGATTTAGCGAATGAAGATACAGGAGGGAAAATTCATGCGTACGACATTCATGGCGAAAGCTTCTGAAGTAGAACGTAAGTGGTTGTTGATCGACGCTGAAGGAAAGACTTTAGGTCGTCTTGCAAGTGAAGTTGCAGCAATCCTTCGCGGAAAACACAAACCAACTTTTACACCACACGTTGATACTGGGGATCATGTAATCCTAATCAACGCTGAAAAAATTCATCTAACAGGTAAGAAGTTAAGTGACAAAATTTACTACCGTCACACTGGACACCCAGGTGGACTTCGTACAAGAACTGCATTAGAAATGCGTACAACTCGTTCTGAGCAAATGCTTGAACTAGCGATCAAAGGTATGCTTCCTAAGAACAGCCTTGGCCGTCAAATGATTAAAAAGCTTCACGTATACGCTGGAGCTGAGCACCAACATCAAGCACAAAAGCCAGAAAAATACGAATTACGCGGATAATAAAAGGGAGGTATTCACGTGGCACAAGTACAATATTACGGTACTGGGCGTCGTAAGCACTCCGTTGCTCGCGTACGTTTAGTTCCTGGTGATGGCCGTATCGTAATCAACGGTCGCAGCATTGACGAATATTTCGGTTTGGAAACACTAAAACTTATCGTAAGACAACCACTTAACGAAACAGCAACAGAAGGTAACTACGACGTTCTTGTTACTGTTCAAGGTGGAGGATATACAGGACAAGCAGGAGCGATCCGTCATGGTATCTCTCGCGCTCTTCTACAAGCTGATCCTGAATTCCGCGGCAACCTTAAAGCTGCTGGATTCTTGACTCGTGACGCTCGTATGAAAGAACGTAAGAAATACGGTCTTAAAGGCGCTCGTCGTGCACCTCAGTTCTCAAAACGTTAATCTTTGCGTTTTTAAAAGGCTCTCAGGCATTTTGCTTGGGGGTCTTTTTTATATTTCGCTCATGTTCCCGGCTCGATTCGCAAACAATAGGCATAACACCATTTTCCAACAGGAGGAACAGGATGTCTGAGATCATGGAAGTCTTTTGGCGGACATTACTGGCGTTTACATTGTTTATCGGAATTGCGCGTCTTCTCGGCAAACAGACGATGTCCTATTTAACGCTGAACCATTTTATTGCGGCTGCCACGCTTGGATCCATTACGGCGAACCTTGCCTTTAACCTGAATATCAAAACCTGGCACGCCGTTTTTGCGATGCTGACCTTTTTTGGTACCTCCATACTGGTCCTGGTCTTCACCGTCAAAAGCAGAAAAGCTCGCCGCTGGATATCAGGAGAACCCACCGTGCTGGTTGAAGACGGTCACATTTTGGAAAAGAACATGGGAAAAGCGAAATTCACAATTGATAACTTAAACCAGCTCCTCAGGGAAAAGGGAATCTTTGATATGTATGAAGTGCAATATGCCATTCTTGAAACAAACGGCGGAATCTCCATTCAAAAAAAGCCGCCATTCCGCTCGCTTACCCGCCAGGATTTAAATCTGGCGTTCCAGAAAGACTCACAGTTTCCGGTCGAACTCATCATGGAAAAAGAAATCCTTGGCGATAATCTGAAGGAGAACCAACTTTCCGAAGCCTGGCTGCTGCAGGAGCTCAAAAACAGAGGCCTGGCTCTTGAAGATGTGTATTATGCCGTACAGGGAACAAACGGCAATCTATATTTTGATTCCTACGCCGACCGACTGAAGGCGCCCATTGATAAAGAATAAGTTAAACGATCGTTTAAGTTTGCATGTTTAAACGGTCGTTTAATTTTTGTGGAGTGCTTTTGAAAAAGATTTGGTTGGTGAGTAACGATCGCCAATTCCTTTTTCTTATCCAGCTTCAGCGCGGCCAAAGTCTCGATCGTTTCACTCTCTCTCCAACACAAAAAGCGTGTTGCTCTTCAAGAGTTCCAACGCTTTTCGTCTCTAAGCGGCCGCTTCTGCTTTAGAAATATTCCCATGATTTACGCAGGATGATGCTAGCCTCTTTTGCAAAAAATGTATGTAAGGGTGTACCCATTATATAGATATGTGATTGGCGCATTCGCGCGGGAAGAGGATTAATGATGGCGATTGTAATTACAACATTTAGGGAGAAACAGCGTACGAAAAAGGCGGAGTATGAAAGAAAAGTGCTGAGGGATCTTTCGTTAGGGAAAATTAAAAAGGAAATTCAAACCCTGTACCAGCCTTTTTTTCAGTATTCGCTCTTGTATCAGCAGGACATTGAGGATGCCTGTATTGACCTGGCCATAGACGCTTATTTGCTCGGCGCGGCATACAGCCGGTTCGCCTACCATGGGGAAGCACTGGAAGACATCAAGAAACGGAGCCAGCAGGCAGAAAAAGAATTGACGGAAAGCTTGTTTGATTACTGGCAGTTCTGGTGCTGGGGAACCGAGCAGATGATGGAATCCTTGTATTTGTGCTGTGAGGTGTATATTGAGCACTGGTGGCTTGAAGGATATTGGAATGGCGAGAAAAGATACAGAATGAAGCTCCATTAAGTACTAATTGGTTCCTTGTCCCATATATATAGACGTATACGTCTGTTGATATAGGGGGCAAGGAATGAAACGACGGGTAAAGCAAGTTGCCTTTGCTTTGGGATTTACTCTTTTGCTATTTATTTTTACGTATCAGTTTTCGGAAAAAGGAACTTGGAAACCGTGGAGCCTTCCCTTGTCCGGAAAAGTTATCGTGCTTGATCCCGGGCATGGCGGAATGGATGGTGGAGCGGTAGGCAGAGACGGGGTATTGGAAAAGGATATTTCTTTGGATATCTCCTTAAAGCTCAGGGATTATTTACAGGAAGCCGGCGCGCTTGTCATTATGACCAGAGAGCGGGATATGGATTTAAGCGGCAGGGATAGAGGGAGGATCCGTGCCCGAAAATGGGACGATCTGAGGAAACGAAAAGAAATCATTAATGAATCCAATGGCGATTTATATGTAAGTATTCATCTGAATGCACTGCCTTCTTCGCGCTGGAGGGGAGCGCAAGTGTTTTATTCACCTTCAGATAAAAAAGGCGAGGACGCGTCCAAATTTATTCAAAGTGAACTGAAGCGAAACCTTCAAAATACAGACAGGATCGCCAAATCCATTGAGGGCATTTATCTGCTTCGGACGAGCAAGCTGCCCGGAACACTGGTTGAAGTCGGGTTTCTATCCAATCCGAGTGAAAGGGAACTGCTGAAAACGAAATCGTATCAGCATAAAATATCCGCCTCTGTCTATCAGGGAATTCTGCGCTATTATACAAATGAAAAAGTACCAGACTAAGGTGCGGGCCAAACAGGCTTGCACCTTCAATCGTCTGTAGTCTACGATTAAGCTCAATTGTGCTATACTTGTAAGGAGTGAAATCGAATACATGCAAAGGAAGTGTCTTATCCATGACAGAAGAAAAAGTAATTGAACTTTTATCTCGAATCCAAGACCCTTTTTTACATAAAAGCCTTGTCGAGTCCGGAGCGATTCAAGAACTAAAAGTAAAGGAAGGGTATGTCAGCCTGAAGGTTGCACTTCCCCAGACTGGATCTCAGGAGCAAATGATGCTTCAGCAGGAGATCGTCAATACGCTAAAAGGCGCGGGAGTTGAATCTGTCGGCCTGCGGTTTGAAGAGAGAAAACCTGTTCAGGGAAGCCAGCAGCAGGCTGCAGCACCGGGTGTTCCGCCATTGCTTGCACCAGGCAGCAAAACACAATTCATCTCCATTGCGAGCGGTAAAGGCGGGGTAGGAAAATCAACCGTATCGGTAAACCTTGCGGTGGCCCTAGCCCGTCTCGGCAAAAAAGTCGGATTAATTGATGCCGATATTTACGGATTCAGTGTACCGGATATGATGGGTATTACAGAGCGCCCGAAAGTCGTTGGAGAGACGATCCAGCCGGTGGAGCGGTTTGGAGTGAAAGTGATTTCCATGGCTTTCTTCGTGGAAGATAACGCACCTGTCATCTGGCGCGGGCCCATGCTTGGCAAAATGCTCATGAACTTCTTCAGCGAAGTGAACTGGGGAGACCTTGATTATGTTCTGCTCGACCTGCCGCCTGGAACCGGGGACGTAGCCCTGGATGTTCATAAAATGCTGCCAAAGTCCAAAGAGATCATTGTGACAACGCCTCATGCGACAGCTGCCTTTGTTGCAGCCAGAGCAGGCAGCATGGCGCTAAAGACGGATCATGAGATCCTTGGAGTTATTGAAAATATGGCTTTCTTTGAAAGCAAGATTACAGGCGAGAAAGAATATGTATTCGGCAAAGGCGGAGGAGAACGTCTGTCAGATGAGCTTGGGGTTCCGATGCTCGGACAGCTGCCTCTCGGACAGCCTGATATAAACGAAGAGGATTTTGCGCCAAGCGTTTATGCCCGTGACCATCGTTTGGGACAAGCCTATGAAGACATTGCACAAAACATCATCGACCAGTTAAACTAACCAAAACGAAACCTCGTACCGTTGAAGTACGAGGTTGTTTTATATTTATTGTTGTCCGCCGCCTTGTTGCTGGCCTTGCTGTTGCTGGCCTTGCGATCCTTTTTTAGAGGTCGACTGGTCGATTTCATCATGAGCGGCTTTTTGCAGCATCTCCGCCAATTGCGCACGTACCAGCGGGCTATCGAAGGTTTCCATCATAATTTTCTTTACTTCTTTTCGGTATTGAGGCGAATTGGCAAGGTTCAATACTTGTTTGCCCATTTCCGGGCTTTTCAGGATATTCATCATAAGCTGCTGATACGCCGGATCTTTCATCAGGCCTTTCATCAGCTTTTCATGTTCAGTCTTCATGCTTTTTGCGTAAGCAGCAGCAAACTTCGGATCTTTAAAGGCTTGCTGCCAAAACTTTTCACCTTTTGGTGACAAGAGCTCTTTTTCAATCGTTTGTTTGATAAGCGCCTGATCAAGCAAAAGTTGTTCCTTCATTTTTTCATCAGACAACACATCGGTAATCGCTTTTTTTCCATCATCTGTTTTTAAAATATCCACCAGCATTTTTTTGGTGGCGTCATAATCCATGTTCTGGGGACTGCTTCCTTGTGCTTCATTCTGGGCACAGCCGCTAAGGGCTAAAAGAAGAAAACAGAAGAGGCATGGGATCCACGTTTTTCTCACGTCTGCTCCTTCTCCTTTCTATGAGTTCTTACCATTAGGGTGGGTGTTTTACAGAGATTTATGCAGGACAAATATAGGAAAACAGTATGGCTTTTTTTGGTTAGGATTGATACAATCGATAACGGTTACATTTGGATTGGAGGCAATCATGTGAAGTCAAGAAACTGGGTCTTTTTATTTATCACGACGTTACTTATTGGGATGGGCTGTTCCATTGTCGCAGGTTTAATTTCACAATTTCCCGAAACCGGGGGCGTGAAAGAATTCTTTATCTATATACTCGGTCTTGTTGGCTTTGGCGCTTTGTTTAGTGTGTTCAGCCAGATGGGATTTTTCGCTTACTTGACGGTTCACCGGTTTGGTCTTGGGATTTTTAGATCACAGTCCTTGTGGAACGGTGTTCAGATTGTCCTTATTATCGTTGTTCTTTTTGATTTGTTTTATTTGCGGTATACCGCATTTCATAAAGCGGGGCAAAGCCTTGCTTCCTACAGTTTAATTCCCATCGGAGTTCTCGCTCTTGGTATGCTGGTGGCATATGTTAAGCAGAAACAAACGAACAAGGGAGCATTTGTACCCACATTGTTTTTTATGATTGTGGTGACTACCATGGAATGGGTGCCTGTCTTAAAAACGAATGCACCAAGCGCCATGTGGATGGCATTCGCGTCCCTTGGTGTTTGCAACCTTTATCAGATTCTTATGCTTCACCGACTCATTCAGCCGAAATCCCCTGCCAAATCAAAAACTTCCGCCTAAATGGACGGAAGTTTTTTTACTTATCGTTTAATCGACCTCCTGGCTATGTGCATGCGTGTTGGCAATCATTTCGCCAACACTGACAAACGAAAAGCCTTCGGATTTTAACTTGCTTATAATTTCAGGTAATGCTTTATGGGTTTGCTTCACAGAGTCGGAAGCATGCAGCAGCAGAATATCTCCGGGTTTCACATGATTGGTTGCGTTCGATACAATCTTGTTAACTCCAGGGTTTTTCCAATCTTTCGTATCGACACTCCAGTGTACGACAGAGTGATGAGTGCCTTCTGATACTTCAAGCACCCGTTTATCAAAACTTCCATTCGGCGGCCGGATTAAAGTTGTTGTCTTGCCGGACACTTTTTTGATCTTTTCCTGCGCGGTTAAAATGTCACGGCGAATCTGCGGGTCTTTCCAGTCTGTATAGTCCTTATATTGATAACCAAGGCTCGCCAGTTCATGGCCGTCTTTTACAATGCGCTCCACAATTTCCGGATGGCGCTCTGCCCAGGCGGCTGAGACGAAGAACGTACAGTTTTTGATGCCCTGCTTTTTCAAAATATCCAATATAGGCAGGGCCCGTTTATCTCCCCAACTGATGTCGAACGTTAAGGCGACTTTATTTCCTTTCGCTTCGCCTTTATAAATGGCACGCGGTCCGTCTTTGGATGAAAAAACAGATAATTGCTCTTGTCCCATAAAGGCAAGTGAAGCTGCAAAAAAAGCAGCGAATACAACAACCATGTACTGCTTTGCCTTCCTGCCATTAACCACCATAAAGAATTTCATGCCGTCCCCCCTGATTCAGTGAATTTGGTGATCCTTTCCTCTGCCAATGCTGTCTAAGGAGATGTATATGACAACGGGGGACAAGATATAACTTTATACATAGAAATTCAAGGGAGCGGGAAACATATGGTAAAAAACGGATAAAGGATGTTGCAGTGTCCCATGATAGGCATAATGCTCAATAAAAGAGAAGCGAAGGAAATGGAATATCTGCTTAAGAAAGAACTAGAGGAGCTTTTATCAGATCTTAAAGATGATCAGATCGAACTGATGGTGAAGTCAGTGCTCGAAGAACGGTATCACGTGCTTTTCCGGATTTTCACCCTGCTCGCTTCTCCTGCAGAGTGCACACGCTTCTGCCGAAAGAAACAAGAGTACAAGTAAGAAAAAATCGAAAGCCGAATCTTTTTTTAAAAAAGTGTTGACTCTAAAAACAAATGCGTGGTATAGTATTCCTTGTCGCTGATGAGACAGTGATGGCAACAAAAAATCAACAAAAAAGTTGTTGACATGATGGTTGCTAAGATGTTATGATATGAAAGTCGCCAAAACGAGCGACGCAAAAAAATGTTCTTTGAAAACCAAACAAAAGCCAGGTAAGTCAGGGATTTTACAATCCCATCAATTTCTTATTTAACAAATTTATGAGCTATATCAAACACTTTATTGGAGAGTTTGATCCTGGCTCAGGACGAACGCTGGCGGCGTGCCTAATACATGCAAGTCGAGCGGACAGATGAGGAGCTTGCTCCTCTGATGTTAGCGGCGGACGGGTGAGTAACACGTGGGCAACCTACCTGTAAGACGGGGATAACTCCGGGAAACCGGAGCTAATACCGGATAATAAAGAGAAA
>NZ_FNHW01000014.1 GCF_900103485.1 Fictibacillus solisalsi | reverse complement strand
AAAAAAGAAACAGGCGTTTCTCTTTATTATCCGGTATTAGCTCCGGTTTCCCGGAGTTATCCCCGTCTTACAGGTAGGTTGCCCACGTGTTACTCACCCGTCCGCCGCTAACATCAGAGGAGCAAGCTCCTCATCTGTCCGCTCGACTTGCATGTATTAGGCACGCCGCCAGCGTTCGTCCTGAGCCAGGATCAAACTCTCCAATAAAGTGTTTGATATAGCTCATAAAAATTTGTTTCAAATAAGAAATTGATGGGATTGTAAAATCCCTGACTTACCTGGCTTTTGTTTGGTTTTCAAAGAACATTTTGTTTGTGCCGCTCGTTTTGGCGACTTTATTAGTCTATCACTTAGCTACCGACCAAGTCAACACCTTTTTTTAAAAAGTTTTTTCTTGGCTACTTACCAAATCAGCAAGTAAAGAAGCAGCTCAATTAATATACCACGGTAGCTAATGGTTGGCAAGAGTTTTTATCAAAATAAAAAAAAGAATCCTCTTTTGCCGAACAAAAGCTCAGCATCAAGAGGATCAGCCCACAATAAAATACTGTATTGCCGCCAGTGACGCAAGCCCAGGCAACCCGAGCAAGCCGGAAATAAAGACAGTGGCCGCATTGATCGGAACGTGGATATCGTAGGACGCTCCTGCGGTGTTTAGAAAGAACAGCAGCAAAGCTCCAATAGACAAACGTATCAGCAGCTGCCCTGTCCACCTTAGGGGCTTTAACGGAGCTCCGATCAACAGTAACAGCAAAATTGCACTTCCTATAATGGAAATGACCATGACAGGTTGCATACTTTACCCTCCCAACACTTCATATATAGCTAATGTATGGGGGATGTCCCAAAAAAAGAACAGGAAGGCCTATTTCAGCCTCCCTGTTGTGACTTTTCTAATTTTCGCTTCCTTTAACAGAAACAAATATTTGGCCTCAGCCAGTTTCAATTCACACAAAACCTGATCTGAGGGCTCGACGCTTCTTTCCACCATGCCTTTTTGCTGGGCCCAAACGGTCTTAACTTGCTGAAGGGATTCTAATAGACGTTGATCTCCTTCTTTTCGCAAACGCCCTTTTCGGGAGAAGAACATACGGTATGTCTCCTTTTAATTATATTTCACGCCTGCCTTCCATGGCTTTGGAAAGTGTTACTTCATCGGCATATTCCAAATCCCCGCCTACAGGGAGTCCATGAGCAATCCGCGTAACCTTAATGCCGGTCGGCTTTAACAGACGGGCAATGTACATGGCTGTAGCTTCACCTTCAATATTGGGATCCGTCGCCAATATGATTTCCTGAATGGTGTCATCCGCCAGCCGTTTTAGCAGTTCTGCAATTTTGATGTCTTCCGGCCCAATTCCTTCAATCGGTGAAATCGAACCGTGCAGCACATGGTAAAGGCCTCTGAAGTCCTTCATTTTTTCCATGGCAATAACATCCTTGGAATCATGCACAACACAGATCGTGGTATGATCCCGGCTGGAATCGTCACAGATCATGCATGGATCACGGTCTGTAATATGAAAGCAATTAGAACAATACATTAAGTTCCGTTTGGCGTTTACGAGGGCCCGTCCAAAGTCGAGCACATCGTCTTCACGCATTTCTAACACGAAAAATGCCAGACGGACCGCTGTTTTGGGTCCGATTCCTGGCAATTTCATAAAGCTGTCAATCAGCTTTGATATCGGCTCTGGGTAATGCATATGTTAGCCCCCTAGAATAATCCCGGTATGTTGAGCCCTTTAGTGAATTTGCCCATATCCTGGGATACAAGCTCATCTACTTTTTTAAGTGCTTCATTGGTAGCAGCAAGCACGAGGTCTTGAAGCATTTCAATATCTTCAGGATCAACGACTTCCTCTTTAATATTGACTTCCAGAATTTCTTTATGTCCGTTAGCAATCACGGTAACCATACCGCCACCAGCAGTACCTTCCGCTTTTTTATCCTTAAGGTCCTCCTGGGCTTTTGCCATTTCCTTTTGCATCTTCTGCATTTGTTTCATCATATTGTTCATATTTCCGCCGCCACGCATCATAGAAATCGTCCTCCTAAGGTTTATTCTTTTATTTCAATTAATTCTTCTCCAAAAAGCTTTTTGGCTTCTGCAATTAATGGATCTTCTGCTTCCGCCTGGCCCTGTCCTCCATCACTCCGCTGCTGCTGCTGAATGAACTCTTTTTTCACAGTCTCCCATTCAGGCTGGAGGATGGTTAGCATCGTTAGGGACTTCCCTATTGTACTATAAATTACGTTTTCCACACAGCTACGAATATTATCGGAAGACGCCATTTGACTGTGAATTTCATGCTGGAAGGAGAGAAGCACGTCTTTATCCGAGCAGGCAACCGGTTCTGCACCAGATAAAAGAGCATAGACGCTTACTTTTTCCGCCTTGATCTTTTCCATGATGGTTCCCCAGTTGTTTTTCAGCTGAACCAAATTCGGTTTGGCCGCTTTTTTCAGCATCTCTTTCACCCGGCCGGTATTTGTTCCGCTTCCCTTTCCTGATGTCCTGAACGTTTTCTTTTCCTGAACAGGAGGGGCATCGGATGAGGAAGGTGCAAGTGCCACACCTTTTTCCTTCAAAATTCGTACTTCATGCTCGAGGTCTTCTACTTTCTTTAACAAGTCCTGGCTGGCTCCAGCTGTTTCCTGCCGCTCTTCCTGGCAGATTTTAATCAGGGAAAGCTCCAGAAAAATCTTGGGATGGTTGGTCCACTTCATTTCCTGCTGCGACTGATTCAACAGCTCGATCACTTTGTAAATCCAGGTACGGTCTGTTTCCTCAGCAAGTTCTTTGAATTCATCATCCACTTTTACCCGGTCGAGTATTTCTTCAAGGTTGGGAGCCGTCTGGTATAGAAGCATGTCTCGGTAGTAATAAATGAGATCGGTAAGGAAGCGTACAGGATCTTTACCCTCTGACATAAGCCTGCCTGCCACATTCAGGGCTTTCGCTACATCCTTTTCCTTAAATGCCTTGGCTACCTGTGATAAAAAGCCTTGTGAAACAGCTCCGGTAACTGCCAGCACATCTTCGACCTTCACTTCGTCCTCGCTGTAGGAAATTGCCTGATCGAGCAGGCTTAACGCATCCCGCATTCCCCCTTCAGCCGCCCGGGCAAGAAGGTGGAGGGCATCATCATCTGGAATGATGCTGTTGGAATCCAGTATGGTCTTCATTCGGTTAACGATGGAATCACTGGAGATCCGCTTGAAGTCAAACCGCTGACAACGCGAAACAATGGTCAGTGGGATTTTGTGCGGTTCTGTTGTAGCAAGAATAAAAATAACATGGGGTGGAGGTTCTTCCAATGTTTTAAGCAGGGCGTTAAACGCTCCGGTTGAAAGCATATGAACCTCATCAATGATATAGACCTTGTACCTGACAACCGATGGTGCAAACTTTACTTTATCCCGGATATCCCGGATGTCGTCGACTCCTGTATTGGAAGCCGCATCGATTTCCAGTACATCAGAAATCGACCCGTTTGTAATTCCGATACAGTTATCACACTCATTGCACGGCTCCGCTGTTGGTGCATGGACACAGTTTACAGCCTTAGCGATGATTTTGGCTGCACTTGTTTTCCCCGTTCCCCGTGGGCCTGAAAACAGATAGGCATGGGAAAGCTTGTCCTGGACAAGTGCGTTCTGGATTGTCTTGGTGATATGTTCCTGTCCGACCACATCATGAAAGGACTGCGGCCGCCAGACACGGTAAAGCGCTTGATAGCTCATCCCATGCCCTCCTTCATTCATGTTTAAAAATAAGTTCTCTATCCCCTATTATACTGAAAATCAGCAAAAAACTCACCCCATAAGGAGTGAGTTATTGTTATTAAGTATATAAAATGCCGCGCACCTCTCTTTGGAATAGCCAACCTACGCGTTACCCAGGCAGTTAGCTCGATCCAGGCTGCCCCGCGGCACACGAAGATGACCACTTACTGCTGCTTCCTTCCGGACCTGACAGGGTTCATGGGTCCCCGTTGCGCAGGACCCGAATGTCAACACCACTTACGTGGGTCAGGCCGTACGTTGGACTAACCGAGGAGAGGAATTCAGCCTCGCTACAGCGGATTGCGAGTACAGGGCACCGCTACCTCCCCGCCTAGCGCGACAAAGTGTATAACGTTGTTAGGCACATATCAAATGTGCAAGATTAAGTATACAACGGCAACGATAAAAAATCAACCCGGACCAGATATTTACAATTATTGGCGGCCTTGCAATTTCTTCTTTTCTTTATTTCGTTTTCTGAGCCCCCGGAAGAAAGCGGAAAGCATCTCACTGCATTCTTCACCACGCACCCCTGCTGTGACCTCGCATTGATGATTAAACCGTTCTTCCTCCAAAAGGTTCATCAATGTTCCTGCACAGCCGCCTTTAGGATCTGATGCACCATAGACCACACGGTCAACTCTTGAAAGGACAAGCGCCCCCGCACACATGGCACACGGTTCAAGGGTGACGTAAAGCGTACTGCCCGAAAGCCTCCACGCCTCTAGCTTGCGGCACGCCTGATCGATCGCCAGCAGTTCTGCATGAGCAACGGCACGGTGTTCGGTCTCACGGTGGTTAAAGGCTGCAGCGATCACCTCATCACCCTTGACCAGAACCGCACCGATCGGTACTTCACCTAATTCTTCAGCCTTTTTGGCTTCCTTAAGGGCAAGCGACATATAATACTCGTCTTTTTCTTGTTGAAGCATTGTTTTTAGACTCCATCTTTGTTTTATGTGATTATACAAAAGGTTTTGCTAATAATAAAGAAAGGAATAGATATGAATACCCGAGATAGACTTTAAAAGGAGTGAGTTTTCTTTGTCCTCATCACCATCTTATCCCCCTGTTGCTCTGTTAATCATAGATGTGATCAATGATTTTGATTTTCCTGAAGGAGAGATGCTCATTGAGCAGTCCCTTCCTATCGCCCCTCATATTGCCAACTTGAAAAAAAGGGCTAAGAAACAGGGAATTCCCGTGATTTATGTTAATGATAATTTCGGTAAATGGCAATCGGATAAACATAAACTTGTGGATTATTGCCTCGGAGAAAGAGGAAAGGAATTTGTGGAGCAGCTTACGCCGGAAGAGGATGACTTTTTCATTATCAAACCGATGCACTCCGCTTTCTTTTCAACTCCTTTATCCACTCTTTTGCATGACATGAAAATCACAAGCTTGATCATGACAGGCGTCGCAGGTAATATTTGTGTACTTTTCTCTGCCAATGATGCCTTCATGCGTGATTTCACACTCTATATTCCAGAAGATTGTTCCGCATCCAATATTGCCGAAGACAACGAACGTGCTATTTTGCTAATGAAAAACACCCTTAGCGCCGATATAACCAGGGAGAACGAATTGGACCTTGAAAAGATTATAAAAGAAGCGGAAGAAAATAAAAAAAGAACGATATATTGATTACCTGCCCCAGGATGTTTTGACAAACATCCTCATAAATGATTTAGTTCTATTCCCTCCGCTCTTCATATGCTACAATATCTTCTGTCTGTTATTTTTTTGTAAGTGAAGTTAGGGAGGAAAGCAGCATGAATTCTACCCCCTTTATTGCAGTTGAAGGGCCGATTGGTGTTGGAAAAACATCATTAGCAAAAGCCATATCAGAACACTACAGGTTTAAGCTGTTAAAAGAGATTGTAGAAGAGAACCCGTTTTTGGGAAAGTTTTATGAAAACATTGATGAGTGGAGCTTCCAGACAGAAATGTTTTTTCTCTGCAACCGCTACAAGCAGCTTGAGGATATACAGAAACTTTATCTAAACCAAAACATCCCGGTTGTGGCTGATTACCATATTTTTAAGAACCGGATTTTTGCCGAACGGACGCTTACAGGCAGAAATTACGACAAATACATGCAAATATTTAATATCTTAACCGAAGATATGCCGGTTCCGAACATGATCATCTATTTGAATGCAGGATTGGAAACCTTGCTGGATCGCATCAAGCTTCGCGGAAGAAATATTGAAAAGCAAATGGACCCCGCTTATCTTATGCAGCTGGTTTCCGACTATGAACTGTTCATGACTGCTTTTCAACAGGAACATCCTGAAATTCCTGTCCTCACCTTTAATGGAGATGAACTGGATTTTGTTGCAAACAGCAGTGACAAAGAGCGAATCTTTGCCAAAATAGAAACCACCCTGCATAAAGGAGAATTAACTAGATGAATTTAGCACAGAAGTACAATATCCCTTTAAATGCTGTGATTACAGTGGCGGGTACCGTGGGAGCCGGCAAATCCACACTCACTTCTGCACTGGCTGAAGCTTTAAACTTCAGAACATCAATGGAAAAGGTAGACAACAATCCGTACCTCGACAAGTTTTATAAGGATTTTGAACGATGGAGCTTCCATCTGCAGATTTTCTTTTTGGCGGAGCGCTTCAAGGAACAAAAGCGGATGTTTGAATATGGCGGCGGTTTTGTCCAGGACCGCTCGATTTATGAAGATACCGGTATTTTTGCAAAAATGCACGCTGACAAAGGAACGATGTCAGAAGTGGACTATGATACGTACACACGGTTGTTCGAGGCCATGGTAATGACCCCATACTTCCCTCATCCCGATGTATTGATCCATCTGGAGGGATCGCTCGAAGATATCCTTGAGCGGATCAAACACCGCGGACGGCAAATGGAACAAGATACTCCCATCGAATATTGGGTTGAAATGTATGAACGGTATGAACAATGGATTTCCAACTTTAATATCTGTCCTGTTCTTCGTGTGAACATCAATGATTATGATCTCATCCATGACCCGTCATCCATTGAGCAGATTGTTGCCAAGATCGCACAGAAAATCGAAACCAAACGAGAAGTACGTCTATAAAAAAGTCCTCCCCAGAATGCTTGGGGAGGATTTTTTTCATGAAAGCAATAAAAAAACACCTGCACGAGGCAGGTGTGTTGATTATGTATGGAGGAGGTAGAGGGATTCGAACCCCCGCGAGCCGTTAAGCCCCTGTCGGTTTTCAAGACCGATCCCTTCAGCCGGACTTGGGTATACCTCCGTGTCTAATTCGTACTGACAAAAAATATATTACCATGCGACTAGCTATAAAGTCAACTGCTTTTCTTAAAAATATTCCCTTTTTCATTCTATGCATTCCATCGTCAAAATAGACACGGTATATTGAATAAAAAGGGGGATGAAGATATAAAGAAACTCCGGATTGCTGTTTTATTATTGCTGATTTGCCTTGCCTACCTGCTGTACCGCCTAGGGAAGGAAAAACTGTATCTTTCCCGTATTTCGGTTCATGCTGATAATCCTGTGTCTCTGCACTGGAACAGAATCAGCCTTGATACTCAATTTGTTAAAGGGGACCCGGGATCCATTTATCAAATCTGGATGACACCTGTATATGGATTGATTCTTATTTCCCTCATCCTTACCCTGTTGTCCTTCAAAAAAGAGAAAAAATAAAGGAAGGGAGATTGAACTTCTCCCCCCTTTGCCTCAAGCATATTACTGGATAATTTCCTTATTCCCCATGTAAGGGCGCAATACCTCAGGAATCACAATGCTTCCGTCTTCCTGCTGATAATTTTCCAAAATCGCAGCAACGGTTCGGCCGATTGCAAGACCAGATCCATTTAACGTATGAACGTATTCCGGTTTTCCTTTGGCTTCACGGCGGAAGCGGATTTGTGCTCTCCTCGCCTGGAAGGCTTCAAAATTGGAACAAGAAGAGATCTCACGGTATGTGCCATAGCTTGGAATCCATACTTCAATGTCATACTTCTTCGCTGCCGTAAATCCTAAGTCAGCTGTACACATGCTGAGCACCCGGTAAGGAAGCTTCAGAAGCTGAAGAATTTTTTCTGCATGGCCTGTGAGCTTTTCTAGTTCTTCATAAGAATCCTCAGGCTTAACAAAACGCACAAGCTCTACCTTATTGAATTGATGCTGGCGAATCAGGCCGCGTGTATCTCTTCCTGCAGAACCCGCTTCAGAACGGAAGCACGCGCTGTAGGCCACATAACCTTTTGGCAATTCCTCAGCCGTTAAAATCTCGCTGCGGTGCAAGTTGGTCACAGGAACTTCCGCTGTAGGGATTAAAAAGTAATCTTCTTCACGAATCTTAAACGCATCTTCTTCAAACTTTGGAAGCTGCCCTGTGCCTGTCATGCTTTCCCGGTTTACCATATATGGTGGTAAAATCTCCGTATATCCATGGTGGTCTTCATGATAATCCATCATCATATTGATCAATGCCCGTTCCAGGCGCGCCCCTGCTCCCTTATAAAAAGCAAAACGGCTGCCGGTTACTTTGGCGGCTCTTTCAAAGTCAACAATATCAAGGTCCGTCGCCAAGTCCCAATGGGCCTTTGGCTCAAAAGAAAATTCTTTAATATCCCCCCAATGGCGGACTGGCACGTTGTCATCCTCTGTTTCACCCACAGGCACGCTTTCATGCGGAAGATTCGGCAAAGTCAGCATGATATGATTCAAATCTTCTTCAGTCGTACGGAGCTCCTCATCAATCGCTTTGATTCTGTCGCCCACTTCTCGCATCTCTTTAATCAGTTGATCCGCATCCTTCTTTTCCCGCTTAAATTCCGCAACCTGTTTGGATACTTCATTCCGCTTGGACTTCAGCGTTTCTGTTTCACCAATCAATTGACGGCGGCGTTCATCCAACTCAAGAAAACGATCAAGACCGGATAAATCTTCACCCCGCTTGCTTAACTTTTCTTTCACTTCATCAAAATTCGCTCGAACAAATTTCAAATCCAGCATGTTTTTATCCTCCTTTATTCCAACCTTTACACAACAACCAATGTTACATCCAAAAGTAGAGCCCACTATTCACCGAAAGCCACCGAAGAAATTCGGAGCTTGTTGTTCGGCGTACAAAATAAAAAACTCCCGTCCCTGCACTACACTAAAGTAGAAAGGGACGAGAGTTAACCCGCGTTGCCACCCTGGTTGCAGGCGATTGCCTGCCGCTCGGCATTGATAACGGACAATGTGGACCGTGAAAGCCTACTTTACATTTCAGCTTCCCACTCAAGGATGGATTCGCAACAGATTTTGATCGGTTTTCACCAGCCACCGACTCTCTGGTCAAAAATCATGTTACTACTGATTCCTGTCTTCGATTTAACACATAATGTTTGTATAGTAATGTACAACAATTTCTTTTTTTATGCAATGACTTTTTTCGTTTCATTCACCATCTGCACAAAAAATTGATGCAGGCGGTAGTCATCCGTTAGCTCGGGATGAAAGGCTGCGCACAGGAAATGTCCCTGTCTGGCGGCCACAATGCGGTCATTATGAACGGAAAGAACTTCAACATCTTTACCGACATTCACGATGTAAGGCGCACGGATGAATACTCCATTTACATCCTCACCCACACCTTTGATTTGAAGCTCTGCTTCAAAACTGTCTTTTTGGCGGCCGAACGCATTGCGTTCCACCGTCATATCAATCAGCTCAAGGTGGGCGGTATCTTGTCCCTGAATGGTTTTCGCCATCAGGATCAGACCTGCACATGTGCCAAAAACCGGTTTTTCCTTCGCAAATGCTTTAAGTGGTTCAAGAAATTCATATTTATCGATTAAACGCCTCATGGCCGTGCTTTCTCCGCCCGGGATTACCAGGCCATCAAGGTCATTCAGCTCATCAATTCGCTTTACGCCTACTGCTTCTGCGCCGCTTTCCTGTAAAGCTTTAATATGTTCCCTTACAGCGCCTTGCAGAGCAAGTACACCTATTTTAGTCATTTATGCAGCGTTCCCTTCTTACCAGCCTCGATCCTGCATACGGTCTCCAGGAAGAAGCGTGGAGATGTCAATTCCTTTCATTGCGGTTCCAAGTCCTTTGGACAATTCTGCAATCAGCTCATAATCTCTGTAATGAGTAGTTGCTTCTACAATCGCACGGGCAAACTTTTCAGGGTTTGCTGATTTGAAGATTCCTGATCCTACAAATACACCGTCAGCTCCAAGCTCCATCATTAATGCTGCATCAGCTGGTGTAGCTACGCCGCCGGCTGCAAAGTTAACGACTGGAAGACGGCCGTCTTTTTTGATTTGAAGAAGAATTTCATAAGGTGCCCCAAGGTTTTTCGCCTCTGTCATCAATTCATCTTCGCTCATTGCAGATACTTTGCGGATCTGGCCTTGAATCATGCGCATGTGACGAACCGCTTCTACGATATTTCCTGTTCCGGGTTCACCTTTTGTGCGGATCATGGATGCTCCTTCACCAATACGGCGGGATGCTTCTCCAAGATCCCGTGCTCCACATACAAATGGAACGGTAAAGTCTCGTTTGTTTAAGTGGAATACTTCGTCAGCAGGAGTCAGTACTTCACTTTCATCCAGGTAGTCTACTCCCATGGATTCAAGAACACGAGCTTCAACAATGTGACCGATTCTTGCTTTCGCCATAACGGGGATACTCACTGCATTGAGTACTTCCTCTACGATGGTAGGGTCAGCCATGCGAGCCACTCCGCCTGCTGCGCGAATATCAGCCGGAACACGCTCAAGCGCCATAACGGCTACTGCACCGGAAGCTTCAGCAATCTTGGCTTGTTCTGCATTGATGACATCCATAATGACGCCGCCTTTTTGCATTTCAGCCATTCCGCGTTTAACACGATCTGTACCTGTTTTCAACATGCTACATATCCCCCTATTTATTAACTCAAATCTGAGTTTTTATAATTATCAAATTCTCATTTATTTTAACGTAAAACCGATAAAATTCATAGGGTTTAAAAAAATACTCTTCAAAAGCCGTGCTTTCGAAGAGTATGGTATGACGTTAGAACCAGCCTTTTACCGTATCCATGGCAGAATTCCAGACACCGCCAAAGAAATGGCCCGTGCTTCTCATGGACAGTACAAACCAATTAGCTTTTTCGACCGCTTTGGTTGTTACCACACTGGCTTGTCCTTTACCGGACCCGTCATTGAGCAAATAGCCCTGATCCTTTTCTTTACCTGTATATTTCAGCTCGATGTGTCCGATCGCTTCGCCTTTTTTAAGAGGAGCTTTCAATTTCCCGTCCTTATCAAGGTGTTTTTTATCGATTACAAGTACAGGCTTGTAGTTTTCTTTTTCACCATTTTTCACCAGCATGGTTACCGGTTCTCTTGTTTTAATTCCAACTTCTTTATCCTTACCTTGAATAACTGGAAGGGTTTTTTGTTTTTTGAGCTGATAGCCCTTAGGCAATAATGTTTCTTTAGAATAATTTTCAAATCCATAACTCAGCAGCTTTTTAGTTTCGTCGAAACGGCCTTTATAGCTGTCGGATTTCATTAGAACAGAGATAAGTCTTGTTCCATCACGTTTAGCTGTAGCCGCAAAGGCATAACCCGCACTGTCAGTGGTACCTGTCTTAAGACCATCTACACCTTTATATCCGTAAACAAGTTGCGGAAGCATCCAGTTCCAGTTTTTCATAAGGATTTTGTCATCGGTATTCGGACGGAACCATTTAGCAGGAATACTTGCGATATCCAGAACTTCCGGATAGTCATTGATCAGCTTGTATGCGAGAATACCAACCGATTTTGCGGACATTTTATTCTCATCTGTTTTGCTTCCAACAGAATCATATCCTTGCAGGTCATTGTTATTCAAACCTGTACAGTTAACAAAACGGGCATCCTTGATTCCCATTTCCTTAGCTTTGTCATTCATCATTTTAACAAACTTTTCTTCAGACCCGCCGACTAACTCTGCAAGAGCTATGGACGCACCATTGGCAGAATAGATCGCCATGGCTTCATAAAGTTCTTTTACCGAATATTTATAGTCACTGCGTAATGGGACATTTGATAGGGAACGGTTTTGAGAAATTTTATGGGCATATGTACTGATGGCAGTCTTTTGATCCCACTTGATTTTACCTTTTTTAATAGCTTCATTTACCAGGTATTCTGTCATCATTTTTGACATACTGGCAGGCGGCAAGACTTGCTCGGCTTTCTTTTGATATAAAACCTTTCCTGTATCTCCATCAACTAAAATCGCAGTCTCTGAACTGGATTTAAGCTCAGGAGCAGCGCTTGCTTTATCTGAATATCCAAACATACTGGCTGATAACATCGAAACCAAAACAGCGGAAAACGTAATACCTTTAATTTTGTTGCCGAACAACACTGACACCTCCATACAATTTACACACAAACGTAATTGTACCATAGCAATTTACAAAAAAATAGACAGAGGAATAACCTCTGTCCACTTTTTTTCAAAAATCTATCTTTAGACTGAATAATTTGGTGCTTCTTTGGTAATCTGAACTTGGTGAGGATGACTCTCGCGAAGCCCGGCACCTGTAATTCGAACAAATTTGGAATTATTTTGAAGATCTTCGATTGTTGGTGTACCGCAATATCCCATACCGGAACGAATACCTCCGATTAGCTGGAACAAGGTATCCGCCAACGGTCCTTTGTAAGGTACGCGTCCTTCAATGCCTTCCGGAACAAGTTTTTGGTTATTTTCCTGGAAATATCGGTCGCGGCTTCCTTGTTCCATGGCGCCGATGGATCCCATTCCCCGGTATACCTTAAACTGACGTCCCTGATAAATTTCACGCTCTCCCGGGCTTTCTGATACACCGGCAAGCATGCTGCCCAGCATAACGGCATGTCCTCCAGAAGCCAGTGCTTTTACGATGTCACCGGAATACTTAATGCCACCGTCCGCAATGATTGGAATCCCGTGCTTTCGTGCTTCTGTCGCACAATCATAAACAGCTGTTACCTGTGGAACGCCAACTCCTGCCACAACGCGTGTAGTACAGATAGACCCCGGACCAATACCTACTTTAACCACACTTGCTCCTGCTTCAATAAGATCCCTTGTAGCTTCGGCAGTAGCCACGTTACCGGCAATAATTGTAAGGCCCGGGTATTTGGCACGAACTTCCCTGACCTTAGTCAGTACGCCTTCAGAATGGCCATGAGCGGTATCAATAACAATGGCATCAACGCCAGCCTCTACTAGCTTGTCGATACGAACCATCGCATCTTTCGTCACGCCTACTGCTGCTCCAGCAAGCAAACGTCCCTGGCTGTCTTTTGCGGAGTTCGGAAACTCAATCACTTTCTCAATATCTTTTATGGTAATTAATCCTTGAAGAGTTCCTTCATCATCAACCAATGGAAGCTTTTCAATCTTATGCTTTTGAAGCAATTGTTCCGCTTCTTTAAGCGTTGTTCCAACAGGTGCAGTAACAAGGTTCTCTTTTGTCATTACATCTGAAATCTGGATGGAGTAATCTTCAATAAAGCGAAGATCACGGTTGGTGAGAATGCCGACTAATTTTTTGTCGCCGTCCACAATGGGTACACCGCTAATTCTGTATTTCCCCATAAGGTGCTCAGCATCAAATACTTGATGGTCAGGAGTCAGGTAAAAAGGATCTGTGATAACCCCACTTTCAGAACGCTTAACCCTGTCCACTTGCTCTGCTTGCTGTTCAATTGACATGTTTTTATGAATGATACCCAACCCGCCCTGGCGTGCCATGGCAATTGCCAATTCAGCTTCTGTTACGGTATCCATCCCTGCACTAATAATTGGTACATTTAATTGTACAGAGTTAGAAAGACGTGTTTTTAAGGACACATCCTTTGGCAGTACTGAAGACTTCGATGGGACCAACAATACATCATCAAACGTTAATCCTTCTTTCTCAAACTTGCTCTCCCACATGCATACTCCACCCTTCTCATCAATTTTCTTCCTGCAAAATATTATTTGTAGATTAACAACTGGATAAACTACTGTCAAGGAAGGAACAATAAGTCTAACTTTTCAAAAAATAACTGGAGAGGCAAATACTCATGTCAACTCATAAAATTTGGTCTATGTACAGCAGCTTCCTCTCTTCAAGCAGGGCTCAAAAGTATCTTTATTCTTGTTATTCAAGCAAAGGGATTGAACAGGCAGAAAGCAAAAGTTACCAGAACTGCTACCCCTTTATCTATTTTCTCGAACACGGAAAAAAATATTATGATCTGGCGGGCACAGCTCCTACAGAGCTGCAGCCTGTTCTTTTGTTCTATGGTATGATTCAGCTGCTTAAAGCTTGCATCCTGACCGTCGATCCCGGCTATCCTGAAAACAGCTCCGTCCTCGCCCATGGGGTGACAACAAGGAAACGGAAAAAGAAGTATTATGAATTCCTTCAGGACGAAGTTAGAATTCAGAGAAGCGGCCTATTTAACCACTTTTCTGCTCAATTGTTTCATGTGAAACATGCTGAAGGAGAAAAGCTGAAAATGAACGATATTATGCCCCTTATTCCTGAATTAAGAGATCTGTTCTGGCAGGTGCAAAATGAAACAGTAAATGTAGCCGTCTGCAGAAAAGACCAGGAGCTGATGATTCCAGTTGAAGTTCTTGACGGTCTTTATATGAATAAGGAAAGGTTCCTCCTTTTCCTAAATGAAAATCAAGCTATTACGTATCAGTTATTAAAAGAAACAAAGGAACACATCATTGTCCACTCATCCAAAGAGCTTCATCCCCTTGAGTGCGAGCCATTCAGTTACCATAGTGACGGCCAATATTATTTGTATGGGAGCAGGCGGGATATGAAGGAATTGAACGAATGCATGATTCATTACGCCGTACTCTACAACCTGAGTATGCTGTGCCGCTATGAAACCGAATGGTGGAGTGACATCTTCCACTCCTATACAACCAATGATCTCCCATTTATTAAAGAGTTTCTCACCGTTACACAGTACAAGATGCCTTATCTGCTGGGTGAGTATTTACGCCAGCAGGATCTGCAGGGAGAGGGCTATTGATATTTTAAAAAACTAATTTAAGGGCTTTGATTCAGTTCACGGCCTTTTTATGATCCTTTGAAAGGGAAAAGAACTACTTAGGGGCTTTTGATGCGGCCGAAGCTGAAACGCTGGTGGATCCAGGGGTATGGGGGTTTTTGTTTTATTCCCGCGCCGCTGCTTAGTTGCGGTTTGACTCAATGAATTGCGGTTCGACACGATTGGATGAATATCACGTCATTTTCATTCCACGACAAAACAAAAAAGCACCGCTGATTTCTCAGCAGTGCTTCGTCTTTGCCCGGCAACGTCCTACTCTAACAGGGGGAAGCCCCCAACTACCATCGGCGCTGAAGAGCTTAACTTCCGTGTTCGGTATGGGAACGGGTGTGACCTCTTCGCTATTGCCACCAGACATATATCGGTTTGTGATCAACGGCGATCTTCTTCGTCGCTGACAAACCTTTTATT
>NZ_FNHW01000006.1 GCF_900103485.1 Fictibacillus solisalsi | reverse complement strand
AGCTAATGCGCCGCGGGCCCATCTGTAAGTGTCAGCCGAAACCGACTTTCAAAAAAGAAACAGGCGTTTCTCTTTATTATCCGGTATTAGCTCCGGTTTCCCGGAGTTATCCCCGTCTTACAGGTAGGTTGCCCACGTGTTACTCACCCGTCCGCCGCTAACATCAGAGGAGCAAGCTCCTCATCTGTCCGCTCGACTTGCATGTATTAGGCACGCCGCCAGCGTTCGTCCTGAGCCAGGATCAAACTCTCCAATAAAGTGTTTGATATAGCTCATAAAAATTTGTTTCAAATAAGAAATTGATGGGATTGTAAAATCCCTGACTTACCTGGCTTTTGTTTGGTTTTCAAAGAACTGTTTGTTTCCGTCGCTCTCGTTGGCGACAAGGAATATCTTATCAAATCCTGCTTGCTAAGTCAACAACTTTTTTTCAATGTTTTTTTGAAGGAAAGTATGTGTCAAAAGCAGCAACGTTTACTACTATACCAGCGATATCGGGAGTGGTCAACCCTTTTTATAAAAATAAAAAAAGAGCCCGTCGGTGAAACCGACACGGGCTCTTGAAATGATTATTTAGCTGCTTCTTTAAGAAGCTGCATTTTGGTAGTCCATGCTTTTTCGCTGAGGTCCACATGATAGGTCTGCGGGTTCAGCTTTCGCATGTGCTGAGGCCAAAAAATCTTAATCTGACTGCGGAAATGGGATTTGATTTCATCCACCTGCGGCAGGTCATACACCAGATCTCCCTCATTAAAGACCGGCTTGAGCAATTCTTCCGCCCGGAAGTTATGGATGGTTTTGCTTTTATAGGTTTCTACCGGATCAAAAAGGTAGATGTCTTTTTCCGGAAGGGTTTCGCCTACCATGGCAATGTAATCTGCTTCGGCTTTCCCCGTGTCTTCGTTTACGATACGATATACCGTCTTGAAGCCTGGGTTTGTCACTTTTTCCACATTGCCAGATACTTTTATGGTTGGAACATACTCGCCATTGCTTTCACGCGCAACAAGCTTGTACACTCCTCCAAGTGCCGGCTGGTCAGCAGCTGTAATGAGCTGGGTTCCCACGCCCCATGAGGTAATCGTAGCACCCTGGCTTTTCAGCTCAGAGATTACTTCTTCATCCAGATCATTGGAGGCTACGATGACCGTATCCGTCAACCCGGCTTCATCAAGCATTCTTCTCGCCTGAATGGAAAGATACGCAAGATCCCCGCTGTCGAGACGGATGCCTTTGAGTGTTTTGCCTTTTTCTTTCAATTCCAGGCCGATTTTAATAGCGTTTGGAATTCCGCTTTTTAACGTATCGTATGTGTCAACGAGCAAGGTGCTTTGATCTGGAAGGGCCTCGGCAAACTTCCGGAAAGACTCTTCTTCCGTTTCAAAGCTTTGTACCCAGGAATGGGCATGAGTACCCTTGGTCGGAATGCCGAAGTATTTGCCTGCCAACAGATTGGAGGTGGCTCCAAAACCGGCAATATAGGCCGCTCTTGCTCCCCAGATGGCAGCGTCCGCTTCCTGCGCACGGCGTGATCCAAATTCCATAAAGTAATCCTCGGGTGCCACCTGCTTGATTCTCGCCGCTTTGGTCGCAATCAAGGTTTGGTAATTCATAAAGTTCAGCAAAGCTGTTTCAATCAGATGAGCTTCAAAAATTCTCGCTTCGATCCGGATCAGTGGTTCTCTCGGAAAGACAATGGTTCCTTCCGCCACGGAAGCCAAACTTCCCGTAAACCGGAATTCCCTCAGTTCCTGAAGAAATCCCTCCTCATATTGTTCTTCCTGTTCTTTTAAATAATTGATATCTTCTTCCGTAAAGCGCAGATTCTGCAAATAATAAACAATACGTTCAAGCCCTGCAAATACAGCATAGCCATTGCCAAACGGGTTTTTGCGATAAAATGCTTCGCATACGCATTTTTTATTTTGTGTACCGTTTTTCCAATGAGCATACATCATATTGATCTGGTACTTGTCTGTATGTAGTGTCAAATCTTCATGCCGCATCATCGTTCTTCACACCTTTCTCGCCTTATTTTCCCTTAAGTTCACAGTTCCTACTCTACTCGTTATTAAAAAATAAAGAAAGCCCTGAGACCTGATGTCCGGGCTTTCTTAATATTCAATTCCTGATTTTGTATGAGACTTCTTAAACTCCTCGGGCTCTGGATCAAAATATTTCAAAGTGTAATTCCTGACAAACCGGCCGTTCTGAAGATAGCCGGAGCCCCAGGTCGGATCCATGGTGAGCCAGCGGCCGTCCACCTTTGTTTCAATCCAGGCATGATCCTGGCCTGCATAACCGATGGCCATCCGTGCCTCCAAACCGCCTGCTCTCAGCAGAGCAATCGCAAGATATGAAAAGTCCTGGCAAACCCCTTTTTTCTCATGAAGGGTTTTAAGTGCACTGTCATCAAAAGCAAACGAGCGTTTGTCGAGCTTATTGACATCATACTGAATGTTCTTGGCCACGTACTCATACACTGCTTTTGCCTTGTCTTTGTCATTGTGCCTGTTGGCCATTAATTTAGCCGACAGCCTTCCGATTTCCATATCGTCCGATTGTATGCCTCTTGACGGGAGGCTGTAACGGACATCGTTCTGATTGATGTTTTCCATCGTAAAATGGGCAATGCCCACAAAATGCTGAACGCTTGTATTAGCCGAGGAAATTTCCGGCGCAAACACATTCACATCATATTTTCCGGGACCGAACCGGAGATAAAATTTCCCATCAAACGTATAGTCTTTTACCGGTACCGCGTACATGGCTTCAAGCGATCCCTTTTTGGTCTGAACAAACACCGTGTCTGTATCTTTAGCAAACGGAGCGTTTGGATCAATTTTTCCTTTCAGTTCATAATCCAGACCGGTTTTCATCCCGCCAGCAGCAGGAGACTCCAGTGTGAATCCGCGCTCGTTGTATTCTTTTGAAAACTCAATGGGCTGGGAGACTGTATCGGATGTGTTGTCTACTTTCAGTTCAGCAGCCTCGTTATAATAATTGGCCACGTTGGATGCAGGTGTCATCACTTTCAGGGTATGAACGCCCTCACCAAAGTAAAGAGGCACCCGGGTATCAAAATGTCCGTTCTCAACAGGCACCATAATTTTGGTGACCTGGGTTCCTTTGGACATTTGCACCAGCAGATCCTTTGCTTTCGTATCACCTATGGATCCCTTGATATCTACATTTCCTTCTTTTTTCATGTAGCCTTCAATGGAAGAGTTCAGCTTCAAATTCTCCTGATACGCATTTTGCGTGTACAGCACATCGCGTTTTACTTCCGGATTCACATTGGTCACATTCATTTGAGCCAAATCATAATAATAATCCTTGCTTTCATCGCTCGGCAGGCTGACCTTCACATCATATTTGCCTTTCCCGTTAAACAGCTGTACTTTTTGCTTGAACCGTCCATTTTCGATGGGTGCCAAATACTTAAAATGGCTTCCGTCTTTTTCACTGCGGATTGTGATCAGCGTATAGCTTGATTTTAAACGCTTGGTATTGTTGATTCTTCCCGAAACCATAAAGGAAGAATTCACACTAAAATCTTTGTATTTGGGACTTGTAAGCGTAGCACCGACCCTTCGGCTGTAGCCGCTGAGCTCCAGACGTTTTAAATCAGCTGTCTCATTATTCTTCTCCGCCGCTTTAGTAAGGGCATTGCCTGGTGTATCTTTTTCTTCAGTGGGGCTGCCTGTATCCAATAAACTGCAGCCTGGCAAGCTTAAGAGCAGAAACGGAAGAATGAAAGTGAGGATCGTTTTCCTCATTGTTTTCACTCCTTACTGTACTTACCTTTATTTTAAGGCATTTACAGGTTGGTGGCTAATCATATTCATTGTATGGGACAAGACAACGTTTACTCCCTACTACCTTATCGCCGGGCAGCTGCTTGTATGACAGCTTTCCACTGGGTCTCATTTCCAATTAATACCCGTTGCCAAATTCCCGTTAAACTAAAATGTGAATCTTCCTCCTGCTTTTCACGTATGACAATACATATTAAAATAAAAATAGAACCTTATGATGGGCAGGTTATGAAGGAGTGTTTACGATCGAGTCTCTTGAATTTTTACAGAAGGAACTGGAAAGTGTCCAGAAATGGGAAAAGGATCAAAAGGATTTATGGTTTTGGGAAAAGCTTGGGAGGATCCCTTTCAAGCTTCTCGATAAAATAACACCCAAATTTTTACAGGATAAGGCGCTTCAAATTGTCGATGAGATTGGAAGCTATGTTCAAACTGGCGGCAAGTATCTCGTCAGCGAGAAATCCATCTTAAAAAAATTTAAAGAAACAGGAAGCCTGCCAGAGGAATTCGCTGCACCAGACATCGCAAACCTGCCGCTTGGCTCCATGGACCAGACTGCCTCTTATTTCAAAAGCGCCCGTACAAAAATGGCAACTGTCCAAGGAGCCACAACCGGTGTTGGCGGCCTGTTCACATTAGGGATTGATATTCCTATCATTCTCGGCCTTTCACTGAAAACCCTCCAGGAAATTGCGATCTCTTATGGATATGACCCCACCAGCAAAGAGGAACGGATTTTCATCATTAAATGCCTGCAATTCGCTTCTTCGGATTATGTAGGGAAACGTGCGATTTTAGAAGAATTATCCATGAAGGATGACGAGCGAAACCGCCATGCCATTTCCCAGCTTCAGGGCTGGCGGGAAGTCATCGCTGCCTACCGGGACAATTTCGGATGGAAAAAGCTATTTCAATTGGTACCTGTAGCTGGGATGGTTTTCGGAGCGTTTATTAACAAATCCACCATTGATGAAGTGGCGGAAACGGGTATGATGCTCTATAGGAAACGAAGAATCCTTGAACGAATTCATCAGCTGGAGCAGAAACCTGCAGATGAGTAAGGAGGAACTGCTTGCCATTGTCCCGTGCCATCGAAAGCCGGAACGCTGTTTGAAAATCAACGGAAAACCGATGGCCCTGTGTGCACGGTGCACCGCACTTTACAGCTCTTACCTGCTGCTTCCTTTCCTCTATTTTGTTCCGCAGCTTCACAGCCTTGCGATCGCACTCCTTCTTCAGCTTCCTATGCTGGCAGATGGCCTGTCACAAAAATGGAAATGGCGGGAAAGCACCAATCCATTAAGGGTAGTGACCGGAACCATGAGCGGAGTCGGGCAGTGCCTGTTCATATGGTTTATCGCAGACTGGCTGAGCAAAGCACTCAGTTAACTTTCGAAGGAAAGGATGGTTGGAATGTTCATTCTTCAGCTTGTTGCACTATTGAGCTTACTGGTTGCCGGTTTTCAGGTCCTCGCGGTCGGAAACGTCATCGCCGGTGTTTCCCTGATCGGTTCAGGGTCGGTGATCAGCGCGGGCACTTATTATCTCTATTCCAAAAAAGCAAAAAACCGAAAAAAGCAGTCAGGCAAAAAATCAAAAAGCCTGGATTGCTGTGATTTTGACCTTTGTGACTGATACATACCAAACAGAAAAGCAGCAGGACCTTAGTGGTCCTGCTGCTTTTTGTGTTAGATTTGCGGCTCCGCTTGTTCGGTCTCCGGTAAGGGAGCTTCCTCTTCAGCCGGAGTGCTTTCTGCTGCATCCGTAATTGGCGCTTCTTCCTCTGATACCTCTTCTTTTGGCGGTTCTGTTTGAGGTGTTTCAGATGGAGAAGGCTCTGCTTTTGGTGTTTCAGAGGTTTCCTTTTGATCCCCCGCTTGCGGTTTCTCTACATCTTTCTTCGACTCTGAACGTTTTACTGTTTTCTCCTGAGGTTTCATATCTTTTTTCAAATCGGAATTGGATGCTGGCGTTGATTTCTTCTTCAGTTCATCAACCGCACTTTGCGCCTTGTCTCGTGTCCTTTGATTCACGTGCTTTGTGACGAGCAGTGTTTTATAGTATCGAACGGCCATTTCAAGATCCTTGTCTTTGCCTGTTGCCTTTAGAGTGTTCGCTTCACTCAGCAATTGAGTGGCCTGCTCTTGGAGTTGAGCGTCCACTAAAGGAGCCATCCATTGGCTGTCAGCCGCTTTATCAAAGTAATACACCGCTTTTTCACGGTCACTCTCCGTGAAAGTCTTCGCTTTTTTGTAATTGTCGATCGCTTCCTGTCTTGCCACAGCTTTACTCTTTTGATCATCCGGCATGCCGGTAGCGCTGGCAATCGTGCGATAGACTTTTACCAAGTCATCAAAGCTTCCTGATGGATGCTGTTCAAATAAAGCATTCGCAGCAGCTCCAAGTGTATCTTTGTTTAGCCCATCCTTGCTGTACAACTGGTTGGATTCGCTGGCATAGAAAATGGATTCCTCATAATGTCCTGCAGTTAATAAATCTGAAGCTTTTCTTGAATAGGCCAGGGCCTTTTTGCGGTCAAAGGCTGTTTTCGTTACATCATCACTTACATGAGGTGTTGTGCTCAACAGCTCATAGACATTTTCTTCTTTTTTCACGTCATCCAAATCATTAGCGGAAGATAACAGTTGTGTTGCCAACTCATTCAACTTGCCGGTCGATGCACCTGTCTCCCATCTCCCAACGGATTCGGATGCCACGATGACGGCTTCGCTCAAATCATCAATAGAAGCACCTTCTTTAGATGCCGTGTTCATCGCCTGAAGCATTAAGAGGTAGGCATTTAAATGTGACTCTGCTTTTTGATCTTCATCTTCCGGAACATTGGATACCTCTGTGAGTATCCGGTAATTGTTGATGATCTCATCTTTCTTATCTATATGGGTTTCAGGGTTGCTGGCAAGAAGATCTGTTTGCTCTAATAGACCTTTACTTGCATCATTAACGACTTTCTTATAGCGTCCTAACGGCAACGGGAAGTCGTTCCCGGCTAACGGACTGCCCTGTTCAATGACTTGGGCATATTTTCCTTCCTCAAGCAATTGTTTGAGGGTTTCAAGTTCTTTACCCTCTGGGAGGGGTTCATATTGTCCAGGTTCCCTTGGATCTAAGCCAGCTCTCGCTTTTTCAACCTGCTTCGCCATTAGTCCATCCTTAAGGTTTTTGGCACTTTCACCATATGTCGGAGAGAATTGAGCGAGCATTTGAAATTTGTTTAAAGCTGCCGCCAAGTTATCGGTTTGTTCCTTTAGAGCAGCTTCCATCACTACACGGTCAGCTTCACTATACTCGTTTGGATTCAAGTCCTTGCCAGGGTTTTGGGCATTGTACTTACCGACATAGTATAGAACCTGCTGAGCTTTTTCAGCATCCATCGGCTGCGGCTGATCCGGCTCTTGGTTTCCTTCACCTGGATTTTCTGGATCAGCTGGCTTGCTCAGATAGATTGAAATTTCCTGCTCAGCAAACTTGGAGAAAAGTTCTGCCCTGATTTCTTCTTTCATTTTTGCAAGCTCTTCATTTCCTTCATCATTAAGAGATGAGATCATTTGCAAGCTGGTTAAGCTGTCTGATGTCATGAAGTGATCTTCGAACGCTTTTGCTTTGGCTTCTGCTGCAGCATCGATCACCATTGCAACAAGGTCAGCATACTTTTCGCTTTCTGGTTTGATTTCCTTTTTTCCATAGTACATCACATTATAAAAGTCGTTGTTCACGCTATAGCTGGTTAAACGGTCGTATAACGACTCAGGAACAACAAGGGCCACATCCGGAATTGGGCTGCCCGGGTCTTCTCCCCCTGGATTATCCGGGTTGCCCGGATCAGTTGGCGTCCCTGGATCTGTCGGGGTGCCTGGATCAGTTGGCGTTCCCGGATCTGTCGGAGTGCCTGGATCAGTTGGTGTTCCTGGATCTGTCGGATCTTCATTGTCAGGAGGGGGTGTTCCATCACCAGGCTGGGGTGACCCATCATCAGGAAGAGTCGTTCCGTCATCTGGGTTAGTTGTATTATCCCCCGGAGGAACCGTTTCATCTTCCTGGTTGTCTGGATCCACCTCATTCCCAGGATTCAATCCTGGAATCGTTGGATCCGCTTTAGGAATCTCCGGTGGTGGCGGTGTTGGGATCACAACCTTATCCTGATCCACAAACAATTGAGTAATCGGCTCATCCGGATTGGATGCATCCACAAGATATACCGGGCTGTCGGTATCGTCGGTCAGGGCGAAGCCGTCACCGGTATTGTCCGGGGAGATTTCGGTTGCTTTTCTTTTTGGCTGGTTGTCCCTGTCGTCTTTGACCTGGTTGTCATCGGTATTGAGTGTGATGTCCTTGGCTGGTTTGCCCTTGTTCTTTTCTGACTTTGCGGTTTCCACGCTGGCGGTCTCCGTCTTTTGGGTTTGCCAGTAATACGTTCCCGTACCGGCAAGCGCCACAAGTAAGGCGGCAGAAGATGTGAGCATTACCTTCTTCGCCTTCGGGCTTAAAAAACTTTCATTTTCCTGATCTGCCATGGTTGTCCCTCCCTAGATCAAAACCTTTTTCGATTCCATTTCTTTGATGCGCTGTTTCGCGAGGCTCACATCGGTTGCGTCATCGTTGATTTGAATCACCTTTTTCAGCAGCGGCAATGCTTGTTTGTAGTTTTTTTGTTTTATCTGAAACATTCCGTATACAAAATAGGCGTGGCCGTAAATCGGATTCAGCTTGATGACTTGCTTGTACGTTTTTTCTGCCTTTTTCTTGTCCCCGACTTTTTCGTACAGGATGCCAATATTGAGTGTCGTTGTTTTTTCCTGAATTCCCAGGTCAATCACCTGGTTATACGAGCTCAAGGCTTCTCTATATAAATTTTGGCTTTTCGCCTTTTGCTTTCTATCTTCAGCATATAATCCGTATTCATAGTAGAGCTGGCCGGTCATGTTCAGGTAATCGATATTCGTATAATCATCACGAAGCAGTCCATTCGCCAGCGTAATCGCATTTTCGTACGTTTTTACCTTTGTGGCATCATCCGTTTGGTTCGTCTTATTGTTGGTGATGTAAGCTTCAACAAGCTTCTTGGCGTACTTTTTGTTTCCCGGATCCAAATCCACCGATTGTTCAAAGAAATCTGCGGCCTCCGAGCTCTTCCCCTGTCTGGTGGCGAGATCACCTTTTAGATAGGCCACAAACGCCTTGGACTGATTGTCCTTCCCTTGCAGCTGCTCCACCAGCGCATTCGCTTTTTTCAGCTGGTTAATGGACGCATAGCTGACGACCAGGTCACGGATGGCGTCCTGGTGGTATTTGTTCTTTTTATCCTTGTATGCTCCCTGATAATAAGGAATGGCGGCGTTGTAATCCTTCTCCAAAAAGTAGGCGCGGCCCATCAGATAGTTGGCCTCGGTATTCTTTGAAGACAGTTCCTTCTTGAATTTCAAGTCATTCATGTACTGAATGGCCTGCTGGTTCTGCCCCTGGCTGATATAGATCGTTGCCATTTTCGTGTAAAGATCTTCAGCCGGCTTTTTATCGATCGCCTTTTGGATATACTGTTCGGCCTCACTGTATCTCCGTTCAGAAAACGCTTCGGTTCCCTGCTTTATGTAATCGTTCCATTTCTTCTCCTGAGCTGCTTCGTAAAGATAATATAGTCCGATTCCAAGACAGACGGCGGCAACGGCCCCTGCCATCCATTTCCAATGGCGGAAAAGGAATACTTTTGCATTGAATTTCTGCCGTTCCGTTTTATGCGCTTCAAGAGGCTCAGCAAGTGCTGCAGCTGTTGCCTGTTCCCGTTCTTTGGCAATCAGCTTCAGCTTTTCTGCAGTGGACTGCTGCTCCGCCTCTGCCCTAATCTGATTTTGAATCTCCTCGATAATGATCGACAGCTCTTCTTTGGTTGTAAAGTCAACCGAAGACAGCTGGGTGCATCGCGTATAAAAAATAAGGGCGGTATTCCAGTCCCGGAGTTTTTCAAAATGCTGGGCAGCCTCCAGATAATGCGACGGAACCAGCTCGGGCCGGCGGCTTTCTTCCTCATCACTCAGAAGCATCTGCAGCTCTTCGACGACCGCTTTTTGTTCAGGAAACTGCTGCATGATGTACTGGTACTCACTGTGCGCCGCTTTTTTATTGCCCAGTCCTTCAAACGCTGCGGCGATCTGCAGCAGGGTGTCCAGGCTCATGGAGCTGAGCGGTACGGAAGGTTTTTTCGAAGCCATATATCGTTCATGGCTGTTCATCACAAAGCTTTTCACACTTTCGGGAAAAACCTGGTACCACTGTGAAAATGAGGGACACTCTTGCAAACTCTCACTCTTCCAAGCTTGTTTGAACAGTTCGGCTGACGCTTCGCCCAAGGTCTTTTGAAGAGCACCGTGGAGCTTTTTGTAGCGTTCACTCTCGCTCTGCATCTCATCGGTATCAAAGTAACTGAAGTCATCTGCCTTCAGTCGGCGCACTTCCTCCTCGTGCCATGATGCCATTTCCGCGATCAAAACCGCTCCCGCAAAACGGTCGGCCTCCTTTGACCAGATACCATCCTTCACATAATTGGCGGCATATCCCGGCGATCCTCCCGGCAGGGCTTTGGGCTCGTCCAACTCTGGCGCGTACAGCTCCTCAATATCAATGAGTTCAATATCGGCAAAAATGGGCCGGGCACTTTCCTCAAGAAACGGCAGCATTACATTGCTCGATGACAGGTCACAATGAGCCACCCCTGCCTCCTCCAGCTCTTTTAAAAGAAAAGCCATCATGCAGGCGATACGAAGACAGGTGTCTTTGGACAGTTCCTGCTCATCCATCAAAATATCAGCCCATGTAGGACCATCGATCCATGGCATGATCAAGGCATCGTTCAAGTCGTCATACTGGCCGACCAGCCTTGCATGCTCATCTTCTTCAATGACCGAGCGCAGACAGGCAGACAGCCCGTAGAAGGAAGAATAGTTTTTAAGCTGCTCGGAAAGATGGACCTGATGCTTGTTTTTAAACCGGTCCCTGAACACCTTTAGTGCCGCTTTAGTTCTCGTATTCTCTTCTTTGATCTGGTAAACCGTACCCTGGCGTCCCTCCTGTCCGTAAGGAATATCAATTCCCACAACGGCGGGGTGCTTGGGGAACGTATATCTCCTTCCAAACAGGCGAATGCTTTCGCCAACTTCCGGCTGAAAACTCATAATGCCAAACTCCTATCCCCGAGACCATTAGACTATGTAATTGCCAATGATATACATTCTCTTTTTTCGATAATCGTAAACCATGAATCCAGTGCTTTCTGTATTATTTTACAAAACCCGCGCTCAATAATACACACCCCATTTTATCTCTCAGGCCGTCTTGCTCATGCCGTCAATGGCAAAGCCGAGCAAAAGAAAAAAGAGGAATGAAACGACAATCATGGCAAGCCTTGCGAGCAGTCCATTCCATTTGTATACGAAGGCGGCAATATAATAGGCTGGCCCAAAGAGCAGAATCGCTGCTATCGACACGATGATTGTAAAGTCGTTCTCCACACAGCTTTCAAACATTCGTTTAACGCCCCGGAAGCTGAAGATAAAGAGAATACTATAAATTAGGTTGGCGGTAAGAATGAGTACAAGTATAAATAGTAGGGCAAACATAGCATCACCTGGTTTATATATTTACTGCACCAATCACTGGAACCCCATGGTGCTTTGCCTGGCCGCCCTTTTCTGTTCAATAGGCTCAAGCGTCTGTTCAAGGGCTTCCTTATCCAGCAGTGTCTGATATGTGGGAACGATCACAGAATCCTTCCCGTGCCGTTTAATCGTAAATCCCTGGATAAGATACGTTCGGATGTCTGACGCGTTCAGACCATAACGGATATCCTCCACCTCTTCAAAAGGAATAAACAAATCCTTCACCAGAATTCCCTGTTCATTATAGGAAAGGAAGATCGTTTTTCTTGGCTTGCACATAAAAAACAAAAAAAGAACGGTCATGATGAGGAAAAACAGAAAAGCAATCACGAGGAAAGAAGTCCACAGAAGATGAAAGCCGGGACTTCCCTCTCCCCAGTCACTGAATAGAAAAGCGGCCACAGCCATTGAACACAGGAGAAGGCCAGCAAGCACTTTAATCAGCAGGGATTTTCTCTGATAGGTAACATGAATCCATTCCATTCCCCCAACCTCCTTGAAGCTTGCTCACTATTCGAGAATGCCTTGATGAAAATATTGAATCGTAATAACCGGCTGTTCATCATCATGCGTCATCAGCCAGGTATGATGACGGCCTTTTAAATACAAATAGCTTCTTACGCCTTCGTTTTGCTTCTGTTCATTGAATGAAATCATAAAGATGCTGCCAAGAATCCCTTTTCTTGCTGCCAAATCCTGTGCCAGAGCATTCACCTCGCTGTGACAACCGGAACGCTGTGACAACAAACCTTTTATCTCACCCGCACCTTCACTGCGGGCATACTCGAGGATCCGGTCAAATTCTGCTTCGGGAAGAGGCAGTTCGAACAAAGGATTTTCTGTCGGACGATAGGCAACAAAATCGAGAAGCTCACTCCGCCAGTCAGACACAGCCTGAAGCTGGTGGGCGATGCCTCCGAATTTGGTAATATGCTCTAAGGTTTGTTCCCCATTAAAATAAAACGCCTGAACCGTCTCCTGGTCGTTTTCTATCCAGCTCGTTCTGATGATGCGTTTGCTTTCCGACATTTGGTTCAGCAGCTCTTCATAGGTTGTGTTTAGCTCTCCCTGATTGGGCCCGGTAAGACGGATGAGGTTTTTGGAAAGGAGCCCGTTAGCCGCAGCATCCAGGCGGATGGAAAAAAGCTCCTCCTGCTCCTCGCTGTACAACTGGTCACGAAGCTGTTTGGCTTCGTCCATTTTTTCAGACATGATAAATGAAAAAATCAATTCCTCAGCAGATAGTTGATAGACCATGTTTCCTCTCCCTTATCAGAGCCAGCCAAAGACTTTGTCCTTGATGCCTTCCTTAATGGTATTGAACGTCTCTCTCGTTTTTACGGCAACCTTGCCGGCAAAATCTGACGTGTATTTGGCAGCCCAGCCGCCAACCGCATCACCGACGGCAGCCCCGATAAATCCTCCCGCGACTGTACCGATCGGCCCGAGCAGAGAACCTGCCGCTGCCCCTATATAGGCTCCGGCCAGGGCACCGCCTGTCCGCATCGCTACACGGTTCGTTGCTTCTCCCACTGTTCTCGCATTCTCAACGTGAAGCTTCTCACCAGAGTACTTCTTTTCATTTTCGGCAAACGCTGCTTTTGTGGAAGAGATTTCGCTCATCGTCGTCCCTACTAGCGTGACGACCGCATTTCCTTTGGCAAACTTGGAAAAGAACGTGCCTTTCTTGATCACCATATCAGCGCCTGTGCTTTTGAACGTCTTTTTCTTCAACAGTTCAGGCAATGACCGTGCCTGGCTTTTTATGACTTTTGCTTTGATTTTATTCGGAAATCCGCCTTTTACCGTCAGTGTCTTGGCGTTCAGGCGCTGGGCCTTCATCGTGCGGTTATACTTCTGAATACGCTCCCTCAGCCATCCAGGTCCAATTTTCCCTTTGAGAAACTGGCTGACTTTACGATTGTATTTAAAAATATAATGATTCCCTTTTTTGGATGTCGTGATCTGCAGCAGCTTACTGTAGTGAGCTCCAGAAGCAATCCCCAGATTCATGAACAGGTCCTTGTAATTGATGGAGAACGCATATTTATCCGCATTCTCCACATCCCGTGCCTCATCCTCCAGCTCTTCCTGAAGATGAGATAATGAGGATATTACCTGCTCGACCTGGGTTTTTGCGTATTGATACGTATCAAGGAATGAATAATCGGTCAGCCGTGCGCCCGATGAATGAATTAAGGACATAGCCCCGGATACGGACCCGGCTGAGTTGGAAATCGCTTGATTCGCTGTATTTTTCTCATTCTCAATCTTTTTCGAAAACTCCCGTAAACGATCGGGATTTACAAGCATCGCCGCTCCTCCTCTCACTCTCTTCTATTTATCCGGTTCTGGAATCACTTTTCCCGGAATGCTGTTTACCTGATTGGCCAACTCCCCGAGCAGGCTCGCCGCATTGCTGATTTTCACCTTGCTTTCTTCAAGGCTTTGAATAAATTTTTGCTTTCTCTTGCTGTCCCATTCATTGCTAGTACCTTGCAGATATTGGTTCAAGTTATGAGAAATCCTGGCTATCCGCTCGCTGTCTTCTCGTATGGATTGTGCCAACCGGTTGATGGCATATGCATCAATATGTGGTTTGGTCATGTTTATCCTCCCATGTCTAGGAAACTCCCAAAACAAAAGACCAGCCAAAGGAATTGACTAGTCTTTCTGGTTTGCTTTCAACAGATTCCTTATTGTGCGTCGACTGTACGGAAACGAGTTGCGATTTGGCGAAGCTCTTGGTCGATGTTGTCAAGTAACTGTACATAAGCCTCCATATGGCGGCGGGATTGTTCGAATTGGTCGAAGAAGCGTTTTTTCGTTGCTCCATCCCATTTACCTTCAAGTGATTGAAGTGCCTGGTAAAGCTGTTGTGTTTGCTGGCGGCTGTTGTCGGATCCGCTTCTGAATTTTTGTGCGATAGCTTCTAGTTCTTCTGGTGTGACGAGAATTCTTACTGACATTCATTTCATCTCCCTTTTTTCCATTATGAGGCAAATATACAATACATTTACCCAGTTAGAAATATCTGAAACTCTTTTCCGTTCTTTTTTCCTATGCAATTTGGTACACATGTACCTGCTTGACCGCTCTTACATTTCTAAAACTTGGTTATTATCACGGACTATAGACTCCCATTGGCGCTGTTCTTCCACAGTAATATACGGAAGGGCCGCCTTAATCCTTGTATGCTTTCCTTTAATAATAAATCCGTCGCCTGCAGGAAGCTCCTTATCCGTCTCCGCATGCGGAAGGCGCATGTTAAAGAAATACAGATCGTTGCTTAAGGTGGAGCCCAACAGGAAGCCAGCGAACTTTTTCTTGATGTTCATAAACCATGCATCATGCATATAGCTGTTCATGCCCGTAAGTGAACCGGCCATTATAAAGTGAATGTTCTTCTGACGTGCTTCCCTTGTCAGCTTTTCCAGATGATCCTTGATTTCAAAATCCATGTTCATCTGCTGCATGAAGTTCTCTGCGTCATCGATCACAATTACGACCGGAGAGTAGACATTTTCCTCCTGCCCGCTTCCCCATCCGAAGGAAAGACTGCGGGCCTTGCGCTCGTCCATTTTTGCGGCGATTTCATTAAACAGCTCCTTTGCCTGCATGAAATCAGTGGCATATCCCTTGACATGCGGAAAGCCGGCCATGCTCATGATCCCCTTGGACTGCGGCTCCATTTCGATCAAATAGAGATCAATTTGGTCCGGCCGGTACTGGAACATCATGGACAAGGAGAGAGACTGAAGCAGCGATGTTTTGCCCGATTCCACACGGCCCGTCACAAAGACATGGTCCGCGTCATCCAGATCCAGTGACTGAATATCGAGATCTTCCACATCAATACCATACGGCAAAAGCTTTGTATCGGCTGGCGGAAACTCATCGAGCAGCTGGTTGAGCGAAACTTCGCCCGGCAGCAGCTGGATCGGCTTGGCCCGTTCATTCTTCGCTTCCTCCATCATTTTTCCTGACAATTCGCGGATAAAGGACACCTTCTCAAGCTCGCTTCCGCCCTTGTAAGGAAGCATCGCCTGGAAAATGTGCGGCGGGTTATGGCCCTTTACAAAGCCCCGGCCCTCAGGCAGGTTGACCGCTTCAAAATTCGGCCGTCCGACCGCATAGTAATAATCGGTCGGATCCGCAAGCTCAAACGCCACCATGGACGTAAAATTGCTTCGGTATCGCTCGTACATGTCATTGGTCTGGTTCGCCGTCACAAACACAAGTAAACCGTATGTGGCCCCTTCCCGAAGGATGGTTTCGAGCCTTTCATTTTCAAACTCAAACGTAGACCGGAACCGGTGATAGCCATCAATGCAGAGCAATAGCACCGGCAGTGATTTTTTCGTGATGCTGCGGTACGTTTCCAGGGAACTTACCCCTTCATTGGAAAAAAGCTCTTTGCGCGCTTGCAGTTCCTTCAGGAAATAACGGAACAGGCGCTGCATTTTTTCGCTATCTTCTTCATGTACAACACCGCCCACCTGCGGGAAACGGGAAAAGTCCTTCATCTGCCGGCTGAAGTCAATAATATAGGTATACAGATCACGCGGACCGTGATGATGGAACAGCGACAGCAGCACAGACTGCAGGAACGTTGTTTTCCCTGTTCCCGGCATGCCAAATGCCATCAGATGCCCTTCCTTCAAATCAATGTGAAGCGGATATTGATCCTGGTTTTCGACGTCATCAATGATTCCGGCGACCGGCTCCATCCATTTTCCCTCTTCATTCCATCTGTCTGACGTCCAGTGATCCGTATCCACCAGGCGGGTGATCAGCAGACTTTCTGGCAGCGGCTGCAGCCATGGTCCCGGAAGAGGCCGAACCCCGTTCTTTTCCGCTTCTTCCTTCATATAGCGGATGAGCACCTGTATTTGTTTTTCCGCAGTTTTACTGTCGGTATTAATTTTCTTCTGCACCTCATCCGTCCCATCCAGCTTCACTTCGGAAATAGCGATGGTATTGTTTTCTTCATCACTTTCCGGATAATAGCCGGCTCCGCTCCAGGCGGACTGGAAGTATTCGAGTACTTCATTATTGCCGACCTGAAAATAGGCACGTCCCGGTACGTTGATGCTAGATGCATTCGGAATCTTGATCATTTCTCGGCTGTCATTGTCATCCTGCACGCGCAGACAGATACGAAACCTCGAGTTACTCCATATTTTATCGTCAACCACACCGGCTGGCTTTTGGGTGGCCAGCAGAAGATGGACCCCAAGCGTACGTCCGATTGCAGCAATGGAAATGAGCTCGTCCATGAACTCCGGCTGGTCTTTTTTCAGCTGGGCAAATTCATCAATAATAATAAACAAATGCGGCAGCGGTTCTTTCGTCTTCCACTCCGACTTGAAGTATTCATCAATATGCTGGATGTTGCCCGCACGGTTAAACAGCTTCTGCCGCCGTTCAAGCTCAGCACGAAGCGATATTTTGGCCCGGTTGATCAGGTTCGGATCCTCGAGGTTCGTGATCGTGGCCACTACATGCGGAAGCTCTTGGAACGTGTTGGACATTCCGCCGCCTTTATAGTCGATCAGCATGAACGCCATGTCATGCGGATGGTAAGTGGCCGCAAGCGAAAGAATCATCGACTGGATGACCTCACTCTTTCCGGATCCGGTCGTACCCGCCATCAATCCGTGGGGTCCATGCCCCTTCATTTCAATCTTGTCGTGTATGTTCAAATAAACCGGCTTACGCCCTTCTCTTACACCGATCGGAACCGGCAGCGTGTCCGGATAGCGGTTTTCGTTCCATTTGTTTATGACTTCAAGCTCTTCCACCTTTTTGACCCCGTACATGTCCAGGAAGGAAAGCACTTTTGGAATCACACCGGCTGAAGACTGCTTCACCCTGAGCGGGGCAATCATTCGTGACATATTCTGTGCTTCAATAAGGGAGAAATGATCAATGGCTATTTTTTCGGAACCAGTAAAATAAACAACTTCATCCTCATCATTGGAGAACGTCTCGTAGAGCTGAGCCACACCGTCCCGCACTTCCACAATGAGCTCGCACTCCATCGGAAGCGCTTCCTTTGCCGGCGCCAGCAGCACGGCAGACGCACCGATTGCATCCCCTTGCTTTAAAATGAGCGGCAGGAGGGAATCATCCTCCAGCAGCGCCAAGCTTGGCAAAAAGAACACATATTCCGGCACGTGGATCACGTCATTGCTGTCTTTCCCCTCCTGCTCAAGCCTGCGGATATTGAGCTTACTGTAAAGCCGCTCAAACAGCTTCTGGGTCATGAGCTTTCCTTCTGCCACATAGCGGCGCTCGCGGTCTTCATCCCACACGTGCGGAAGCCACTTCATCCAGTCCCACTGCCCGCTCTCGTTTTCCATATAAGCGGTCACGAGCTTCACCTCTTCCGGAGACTGGTGGGTAACAAGCTGAAGGGCCAGCACACGGGCCATTTCAAGGATATCTCCGCGGTCCCCAACCAAGCCGACCACGCGCTTTTCCTGCAGCGGAATGGATACCGGAACATTCTGCAGCTCCCGGTATTCGGCCTGCAGCTTTTGCGCCTCCGCAATCAGCGGGTTCACGTCATACCCATCCTGCGCCGGTACCTCAATCTCCATCTGAAACGGACGGGAACCCAGGCCGAGCCTCAAATCCATAAAGTCTTCAGAGTTATACGCCCGTTCCCAGAGCGAGCTTTTGCGGTCGGCAATCCTGCGCACACAATCTTGAGGGTTCGGATCTTTGTCCCGCAAAAACTGAGACTGCCTGTTTTTTAAATCTTCAATTTCGGCATGATGCTTTTTGATCTGCTCGTAATATTCGTTGTGCAACTGCTCTACTTCGAGCCGGTACGTCTTCTTTTTCTTGAAAAAAATTACAATCGTCGCAATATATGAGCCCAGCATTGGAATGCTCATCGCCATCATAAAAATGGCATAGCTCGCGCTGTTGTACATCGTTTTTGAGATGTAGTACATGATCCCGACCGTTGCGAGGGTCAGAAAGATCGGTATGATCATTGATTCGAACGAAAACTTCGGTTCACTCGGTTCCGCTTTTGGGCGGTGGACGATCATTCTTCCTGACGGCATTGCCAGCTTAAGCCGCGGTGCCCGTTTAAAATACGGCGATTTTCTCATCCCGTCCACTCCTATTCAATAATTTTCCAGGCGTAGCCGCTTTCAGCCTGAACCTGGGCCTGATCCTCTTCTGTATGTCCATCGGCAACAAAGTCATCTTCTTTTGGCAGAGACGACTGCCCTTCCCGGCAAAATCGCATAAATGTTCCATCCCAGATGCCTGCCTCGCTCAGCGATTTCTTTTTCTCCAGTCTGAACCAGTTCTTCTGGTTAAAGGAATATTCCAGGTCATAGGGCTCCTCTCCCCAGCCCCGCTCAAACCCGAGCCATTCATGAAGCGCCTCGGCGATTTTTTTACTTTCCAGATGATTGGGCAGGCGCAAATCCCGCTCCTGATCATTATGTATAAATGTCAAAATAATATCTTCCATACTGCTTCTTCCTCCCTACCAGGCGATATCCAAAAAGGAAAGATCATCACTTAATGGGGATTGCAGCGATTTTTTCACAAGAATCTGCAGCTGATCCGTCGAAGGCAATGTCTTTAAACCATCGATCGCTGCAAATCCATCCGAATAAACCGCAATCCGCCGTGTGTCTTTGAGCATGCCTCCCGTTGCGATTTGAATCTCCCCGCCAATGATGCCGTCTTTAGTGGACCAGCGCTTTTTCGTGTCCGAAGTGATATGTGGATTTGAAATCTCTTCAGTATGACCCCAGAGCCTGAGCCGCAAATCTCCGGATGAAGCGAGAAAAACATGAGCCTCATGCGTGATGTCATCGGCCATGTCGATCCGTCCGCACAAAAACATCGTCTCACTGCCATTCGTTCGTTTCTCCTCCAGAACTTCCCTCAGGATAGGAGGCATCGAACCCGGCAGCCGGTGCCTTCGGATCGCCTCTGTCCCTTTGGCCGTCAGCTGACCGAGGTGTTCTGTCAGCTTTTCTTTGATAATAATCTCGTCCTTTAACTCTTCAGGTGTCCGGCTCCCCAGCCATTGAAGGAGCTCTTCGGATAAAAAACGGGCAGCCAAATCTCCGCAAAACGACAGGCTGACCCCGTCGCATACAGCAAACACAAGGCTTCTTTCCTTTACTTCAAATGCGAGAAAATCCTGTCCGAAATCGTCTGCTTCCTGAGTCTCGTTTGCCCGCGCATAGCCGTATCGAATCGAAAAGGGATCCCGGTACACCGAGGATACCGGTGTTTCTTTCTTTTGGTCACTGTAGAACGTGTACATGAATTCACCTCAAACCGGTTGGATTTTTATCGTACAGGTGTAGCGGCAGACATTTGAAAGCCAAGCGAAACCAGGTCGGCATTCGTGCCTGGCAGCATCATCAGCGCTCCCGGTTCAATTTTATATCCGGTTTCAATCATCATTTCACGGTAGCTTTCCGGGAGAGGGCTCGACAGACGCTTCAGCTTGTTGCCATAGTCTTCCTCCAGCACGGTTTCATACATGATGCCGGGCCATTTTTTCGAATTCTCAATAGGCTTGGACAAAATTTCATCCGAGATAAAAATGTTTTCGACGAGCACTTTGCCGTCCGGCACGGAAAGATTCATAATCCGCTGCACAATCGGCTCTGGATCCTCCCCTGTATAAGCACCGTCTGTCATGTGGCAAATTAAAGGTGTCGGACAATCCTTCATCTTGTCCAGTTCCTGAAGCAGAATTTTTTCAGCAGCTGAAAACGCCTTGGCCGTATTCGTCAGACGCTGAGTCTGAACGTTATCGAGCGGCTTCATACGGGCGAGCTCATCTATGCTCTTGATGCCGCCGAGCACATCAAAAACGTTGTCGCTGTATGCCAGGATCGAAACCTTATAGCGCGGGCTCAGCCGGCTTCCTTTTGTTGACCGGAACACCATCTGCCGGATGGCTGAATTCAGTGCACTCGTCACCACATCGATGCGTCTTTTTTCCTGGCCGTTCCCCGCATCCATCAACTGGTTCATCGAGGCACTGATGTCGAGCAAGTACATAATATAGGCGGGTGTTTGTTGCGTTGCTTGAAGGCGATAATCCATTTATTTTCCGTCCCCTAGTTTAATAGTTTTAGTTAGTTCCTACTCTATATTGTAAGAAAAAAAACTGGAAAAGTGTAGGTCAGATGAGCAATCCAGCTTACTATGTGACTATTTCCCTATTTCCTGTTTTTTAATACAGTGTTTTCCAGTCATAAAAAAATCCCGGACAGTACTTCCTGTCCGGGATTTTTCTCCGTCTTCCTACTCCACCAAGAAGGCAAAGTAACAAACGAAGATGACAAATAATACATACATAATCGGGTGAATTTCTTTGGCGCGGCCTTTTACAAGCATCGTTACCGGGTACATGACGAACCCGAGCGCGATTCCTGTGGCAATTGAATAGGTGAGCGGCATCGCAATGATCGTCAAGAATGCGGGTACAGCAATCTCAAGCTTTTCCCATTCAATCTTGCCAAGCACACCAACCATGAGCACACCGACCACAATCAAAGCCGGAGCGGTTACCGCTGGCGTGACTACTACCAACAGCGGTGAGAAAAACAACGCTAATAACAGGAACAAACCCGTTACAACCGAAGTAAAACCTGTCCGTCCGCCTGCTGCAACGCCAGAAGCTGACTCGATGTAAGCAGTGGTGGATGATGTACCAAGGGTTGCACCAACCACAATTGCAGAGGAATCCGCCAACAACGCACGTCCGGCACGCGGAAGCTTGTTGTCTTTCATGATTCCGGCCTGGCTCGCTACTGCCATGATCGTTCCAGCTGTATCAAAGAAATCAACGAAGAAGAACGTTAATACAACGACAATGATATGCGGCGTAAAGACTTTATCGAAGTTCGTGAATGCTTCGCCAAAGGTTGGCGCAAGACTTGGAACAGAACCTACAATTTTGGAAGGTGCATCGATCAGTCCGAAGATCATCCCCACAACAGCGGTGATCACCATTCCGTAGAAAATTCCGCCGCGCACACCGCGCACTACCATCAAAATGGTTACGATGAATCCGAAAATCGCAAGAAGTGTATCCGGCTTCGTCAAGTGGCCAAGCCCTACGAATGTTGCTTCATTGGATACGACAATCCCTGCACTCTTTAAACCGATAAAGGCAATGAACAAACCGATTCCGCACGCGGTAGCGTATTTCAGTTCAACCGGAATCGCGTTAATGATTGTTTCACGAATTTTAAAAATGGTAATCGCAATAAAAATAAGTCCGGATAACAAAACACCAGAAAGAGCGGTCTGCCAAGGAATCCCCATGCCAAGCACGACGGAAAACGTAAAGAACGCGTTCAGTCCCATTCCGGGTGCCAGTGCAATCGGATACTTGGCCACAAGTCCCATAAATAACGTTCCATATGCCGCAGCCAGCGCTGTTGCTGTAAACACGGCGCCCTTGTCCATTCCTGTTTCACCCAATACAGACGGGTTGATAAAAAGGATATACGCCATGGACAGGAAGGTTGTCAGTCCTGCGATAAATTCTTTGCGGTACGTGGTACCGTGTTTGTCGAAGTTGAAGTAGTTCTTCATGTAAATCCCCCTGATTTCACTAGAATGAAAAAACAAAAAAGCTCAAGGCGTTTGTTTCTGCCTTGAGCTAACATACAAAGGGAATGGAAGAAGATATGACAAACCTGCTGCAGCTGCTGCAAATCTGATATATAATTCCATGTACCTTCGTAGTCAGGCCATTTACGGCAGCCTGGTAGAAACTTTTGGGCCATATTCCCAAATTTATACGAATGACTTAAGCATCACGGTTAAAAGCGGTCAATAGCTTCGATCCTGTGACTTTTATACTGTTTACATGGAAATTATACAAATTGCTACACGTTTCGTCAATCTATTTCCGAATATTTTTCTGGTAAGATTATCTAACGTTCGTATTTTGCTGTTATTCCCACTCGATCGTTGCCGGTGGCTTGGACGTAATGTCATACACCACGCGGTTGATGTGGTCTACTTCGTTTACAATGCGTGTGGAAATCTTCTCGAGCACTTCATACGGAATACGCGCCCAGTCAGACGTCATTCCATCAATAGATGTTACAGCTCGAATACCGATCGTGTAATCGTACGTTCTCATGTCTCCCATAACGCCTACGCTGCGAATGTCCGGAAGAACGGTAAAGTACTGCCATACATCACGCTCAAGGCCAGCTTTGGCGATCTCGTCACGCAAAATAAAGTCGGACTCGCGCACGATTTCAAGCTTCTCATCCGTAATCTCACCAAGAACACGGATACCAAGACCAGGTCCAGGGAAGGGCTGGCGCCAAACAATGGCATCAGGAATTCCAAGCTCTGTACCCACTTTTCGGACTTCATCTTTAAAGAGGGTATTCAATGGTTCGATCAATGTAAATTGCATATCTTCCGGAAGCCCGCCAACGTTGTGGTGAGACTTGATCGTTTGTGCCGTAGCCGTTCCGCTTTCCACGATATCGGTGTACAGTGTGCCTTGGGCAAGATAGTCCACACCTTTAAGTTTGCTTGCTTCTTCATCAAATACATAAATGAATTCATTACCAATGATTTTACGTTTTTTCTCAGGGTCGGAAACACCTTTCAGCTTGCCTAGGAAACGGTCCTTGGCATCAACCTTGATGACGTTCATGTGGAAACCTTCACTGAACGTTTTCATAACACTATCCGCTTCCCCTTTTCGAAGGAGGCCGTGGTCCACAAAAATACACGTCAGCTGGTCACCGATTGCTTTATGAATCAACACCGCAACAACGGAAGAATCCACTCCGCCGGAAAGCGCACAAAGAACACGCTTGTCACCAACAATATCGCGTATCTTTTGAAGCTCGTCCTCAATCCAGTTTTCCATCGTCCAGTTGCCTTCGCATTCACAGATCGAGAAAATGAAGTTACGAAGCAGTTCGTTGCCATATTCGCTGTGGCGCACTTCCGGGTGGAACTGCACCCCATACAGATGGCGGGAAACATCGCTCATTCCGGCAACCGGGCAGGATATGCTTGTTACATCGGTAACGAACCCCTGCGGTGGCGCAAGAACAAGGTCACTGTGGCTCATCCACACGACTTGCTGTTCCGGAAGATCCTGATACAGCTTGGACTGGTTAACAATCGTAATTTCTGCTTTTCCGTACTCACGGTGATTGGCGCGTTCAACTTTTCCGCCAAAGTGGTGGCTCATCAGCTGCATACCGTAGCAAATTCCGAGAACCGGAATTCCCAGGTCAAAAATGGCTTCATCCGCGGACGGCGAGTTTTCTGCATAAACGCTGTTCGGCCCGCCGGAGAAAATGATTCCCTTCGGATTCAGCTTTTTGATTTCCTCTGCAGTGGTTGTGTGCGGAAGCAGTTCGCTGTATACGCCAAGATCACGAATACGTCTTGCGATCAGCTGATTGTATTGGCCCCCAAAATCTAAAACGACAATCATCTCATTGGCTAAATTCATTCTGTCACCCCATCTATTGATCTTTCCGTAGTATTTGCATTATTTACCCCTGCATATCCTTTTGCCTATAAAAAAACCGGAATCCCGACTCTGTTTTTTCAGCAAAAAAAACAAAGGCAGAATTCCGGCTTATACATCAAGAACCCTGCCTTCATAGTCAGGCCATTTACGGCAGCCCGGTAGAGACTCTCGATCCTTATTATCGAGGATATACGAAGGTAAATCATATATACGGCATAATATCTTAAGCACATTCTAACAATGGCTTGTCAGGCGGTCAACCCCGCAGCCTTTTAATTAAATTTTCCCACAATTTGCGGTTCGTATCGTTCCAGTAATCCGTGCTGTCCCGCCTTCCGTATTGCAGCGATTCATACGCAGATGTCAGGACTTTCATATCCTTCGTATCAAGGGAACGGTCAACATAGGCGGCATATTCCCTTAACGTGAAAGCCGGGTCGCGCTTTAAACCGTACAGCTGAGTCAGATAAAGAAGACGGTGATACGCTTCTGCAAAGGTTCCCGTCCCTCTTTGCCGGCGGAACTTCCAGATGTAATACTGGCGCAGCCATTTTTTACGGAATAAAGCAACGATTGGCACAGCGGCCAACACAAGGAACAGTGCCACAAAACCGGCAATGTTCACGCCGGCGTCGCTTTTCTTTGCCGCTTTATCCAATCCCTGTTCTTTTTGTTTCGGTTTAATCTCGTTCTTTTTCTTATCTTTTGGAACAGCAGGAGCAGCAGGAGCGGCAGCGCTCTGAATTTCCTCTTCAAATGAACTCGGGTTGGAAAAACCACGGGTCGGTTCAAACGGCACCCAGCCTACTCCTGAAAAATATACTTCCGGCCACGAGTGGGCATTGGCATTGGTGATTTTGTAGGTTTTGTATTCTTTATTCGTTTCCTGGTAATCACCATACGTAAATCCTTTTACCCAGCGGGCCGGTATGCCTACTGACCGCAGCATGACCACCATGGCAGAAGAAAAGTTATCACAGTAGCCTTTTTGTGCCTTGAACAAAAATTGGTCCACGTAATCCTCATCTCTTTTTGGTGCCCGCACGTTTACCGTATCGTAACCATAGTTGTTGAGAGCAAAATAATTTTCGACAGCCTTTGCCTTATCGTACGGATTATCCAACTTCCCGGTCACCTTCGCGGCAAGCTGCTTCACACGTTTTGGCAGTTCGGCCGGCAGCTGCAGATAAAGGCCGGAAACATACCTCGGGTAATCTCCCCCGCTTTCCCGCAGCTTCTTTTCATCATACTGCGGCAGTTCATAATCCATCTGGTAGCTTTTGAGCTCGGTCGAGCGGTTCTGGCTGAACGTATTGATTTTTCCAGTTTGGGGATGCATCAGAAAATTCACATCGTCTCTGGCACGAAGCGAAGTAATCACGCCGGGGGACACGATAAACGGATATCGTTTGGTCATCTTAATGGAGGCTTTTTGCTTTTCCATTTCGGCTCCGCCCGGTTCAATCAGGTTAGAGCCCAGTGCGTTGTACTCCACATGATCCCGGTTCAGGAACAACGGTTCATCCCGTTCGGAGCTCTCCCATCCTTTTCCGGTATACGTATCCTTCGTTTCCACCCGCCAGTAATGCCGCTCTTTCACTTTGGCCGTAAACACTTCATCATAATTAAACTTGAACGGACCGCCCAGCCGGCTGTCATTGGTGCCGTAGCCGATACGCCCAAACGAGTTGCCATCTCCCGGAATTTCCTCATCCGAGTTGTTCAATGCAGAAAGAAATGGTACAGGATCCGGCCATTGCGGAGACGCTTTTGGAGCGAGCAGCCCCAATGTGGACGACAGGGCGATAACCACTGACAGCGGCACCATCCACATTACAGGAAAGCGGCCTTTCATCAGGGAAAATCCTTCTTTCTCTACAATCTTCGTGATCCGGAGAATTCCCACGAGAATAAGCCCTATAAATACTGTACGGACAATCGCGACCTTGGCATCATACGGAGTGAACGTGTCTAGAACCGTAATATAGAGTACGGTCATGAACAAAAACAGAAAAATGCGCTTTGTCTGCGTGAGCCAGTAATTCATAAGATAGCTAACCAGCCAAAGCAAAATGAGGAACAGCAGTGACCGGGTGACCGAGGATAATTCAGTCCAGCTCCGGCTCCAGATCATTCCCATGTTGGCTTGGATATCTCCCAGCAGATGTGGAACCCATTGAAAGGAAAGAAACAGATCAGGATAGTAGAGGGAGTGAAGGGCATACAAAAGGGCAACGAATTTGATGGGAAACGAGATCCACAACCGCAATTGAAAATAGGTGATCAAAAACAAAAACGCCGTAAACACCACAAAAACGTGAGTGTCTTCAGTTGATGAAATCTGGTTTAGCGGCCGGAGCCACTCCCACAAAAGCATGAAACCCAGAAAATAAAGCACAAGAGAATAAAGCGCCGACGGCCGTTTTTCCTTAAATGCTTGCACGATTTGCACCTGCCTTTAACGCCTCATTGAAATGTGGCCCATAAATGGCTGTGGTCGGAATTAACCCATTGTTTAAACGGTGAATATAGGACAATTCCTGCGGATGAAGTCTGTCATTCGGTGACATGTAAAAGAAAATCATATTTGCCTGTCGGGCCGAAACCACTTCCAGGGTCTTCATCATCACATCATCCAGCAGCGGGGATATGACCACAACCGTGCGGCTCTCCAGCCGGCCTTCTGTGAATTCACGCCTGAGCCATTCGTAAAAAGGCTCCTGAAGACGGGGCTGGACCCCTGCCAGCTCATGAAAAATCCGCCATTCATGGTCGGTACCGGTATTCATCGGCACCCGCTGCCTGCTGCCGCTGCTGTGAAGGCCGAGTGAAGCTCCATTTTGCACCGAATAATGGGTGATGGAGGCAGCAAACGAAACGGCCTTTTCAAAAAGCAGGTCGTTATTTTTATAGCTGAGCGCGGACTGGTCGAGAACGATGACATAATCGTTGTTGCGCTGGTGTTCGAACACCTTTGTGACCAATTTATTGGAGCGTGCGCTTGCCTTCCAATGCAGCCAGGACAGGCGGTCACCCTGCACATAATCCCTGACGCTCACGCTTGACGTATAATCGGTCATTGAATTTCTTCCTGACTTTTGAACGCCGTTTTGGAGGTGTTTATCCATCTCCAGATGCTCAATTTCCTGATAACGGGGATAGATAAAAACCCGGTCGCTAAGATGGACCTTTATTTCCTTTTGAACAAAACCAAATACATCCCCGGTCCGAAGCGAAACGCTGTTCAGCTCATAAATGCCCCGTGGTACCGGCTTAATTCGGTATAGATATACCAGCCTCTTCTTAAACAACGGAAAAAACAGCACGCGGGAATGAATCTGGTCCTCCTCCCCGTCATGCAGAGCTTCATTATATAAAGGAGCGGGAATTTCATCATGAATGATCAGATAGAACAACGGAAATGGCGTCTTGCGTTTCAGTTCAATCGTTACCACCAGTTCCTCTCCCGCCATCATAAGCTCCTTGTTCAGCGTCCGGGTGATTTCAATTTTATGAAGCGGATAGAATACCATGGTGATGGTATACGCCACAAACGGAAGCATGCTGTAAAACAGAAACCAGCTTACAAATCCTCCCTGGAACATGGCGTATGAAAAAAGCATTCCAAGCAGGACCATGATGCCGGTCAGGCCAAGTGGAGTTTTGTACTTGCTGCCCAGTTTCCATGTTAACCGTTTCATCTGGCATGCTGGTCTTTCTGAATCGGTACAGGGACACGATTTAAGAGTTCCATAACGACAGACTGTGCTGACTCCCCTTCAAACCTCGCTTCCGGTTTTAAAAGAATCCGGTGGGTCAGTACGTACGGTGCGAGATATTTCACATCGTCCGGCACCACAAAATCGCGGTCCATAATAAACGCCAGCGCCTGGGAAGCCTTCATGAGGGCAAGCGATCCGCGCGGGCTTGCTCCGAGGTAAATGGAGCGGTGGTTCCGTGTACGATTGACCAGATCAATAATGTATTTTTTAACGGTGTCGTCCACATAGACTTCCGTTACTTTTTGTTTCATCTCCTGCAGCTGCCCGGAGGTAACAACGGGCTTCAGGTTATCAATGGGATGGTGATGAATCATCAGGTTGAGTATGGACATTTCTTCGTCTGGAGTGGGATAGCCCATGTTGAGCTTCAGGAGAAAACGGTCCAATTGGGCTTCAGGAAGCGGATAGGTTCCTTCATATTCAATCGGGTTCTGAGTAGCCATCACAAAGAAAGGGTTGGGAAGGATATGAGTGTGGCCATCGATCGTTACGCTTTTCTCTTCCATGGACTCAAGCAGAGCGGACTGTGTCTTTGGTGAGGTACGGTTGATTTCATCGGCCAGAACAACATTGCCCATCAACGGGCCGGGCCGGAATTCAAAATTCATTTCTTTCTGATTAAAGATGGAAACACCAGTAATATCAGAAGGCAACAGATCCGGGGTAAACTGAATCCGGTTAAACTGCAGTCCAAGGGATTTCGCAATTGCACGCACCATCATCGTCTTACCAACACCCGGTACGTCTTCGAGCAGCACATGCCCGCCGGCAAGAAGGGCAACAAGGCTCAACTCAGAAATCTGCTTCTTTCCAACAATTACGTGCTCTATATTCTTAATTACCGCATCAAGTTCAGAACGATAACTGTCATACCTGGCTTTGTTTACACTCATTAGAATCCCCCTTCATAATCGCCTACTCGCGGCATACCATACTTTGGATATTCCCGTACTTTCAGCCTTATAACCCTCATCCCCAAATTCTGTCTAGTCGATAGTACCTATATTATTAAATTCGGAAACTCTCGCCTTATCTCCTTGTTTTCGACAAAAAAATTACAAGACGCTGCCCACAACACAAAAAAGCCGCCGGGAAATCCCCGGCGACTTATGTGCGGTTTCGTGAATGTTATTTTTTAGCCGATGACTCTATAAAATATTTTACACCGGCCACTGTCCCAATGCCAAGTAATGCGTACTTTAACCCAACCAATGTCGTATGCGGCGATACGCCCGATTCCCAGAAGGAATAAAGTACGCCAAGAACAATCGCCACAATCGGGATATAGCGGTTTGATACCTTTGAAGTCTGACGGATGGCATACAAAATGACGGCTAACCCAACATACGGAGCAAAATCATTGATAATGTCCATTCTTAGCCCTCCTTATTGATGCGTTGCTATTTGTACTAATGTATGTCGGATAACTTTACAGCAGAACAGAACGGTCCTGTTCTACTTCTGTCGATATCCACGAAAAAGCTGTAGATATTTCTCGGGAAATGTTGAAGGCAATCGAGGATCGAGCATTTAACTTGTGATTTATTTTGATAGGCGTAATATGTGTTAGGTATAGGTCAAGGAGGCACAGCGATGAAACAACTTTCACGAGCACAAACCGCCTTTCTGCTTACATTCCTTGTGATTCTATGGGGGATCAATTGGCCGTTATCCAAAATGGCCCTTAATTACACACCCCCATTATTATTTGCAGGAATCAGAACGATTTTGGGCGGTCTTATCTTACTTCTTTTCGCACTTCCACGGTTGAAGAAGCTTCGTTTTAAAGAAACATGGCACTTTTATTTTATTTCCGCTTTTTTTAACATCATCCTTTTTTACGGGCTTCAGACGTTAGGCCTCGGATACGCCCCGGCAGGGTTGTTCTCCGCCATTGTTTTCGTTGAGCCTGTGCTGCTTGGGATTTTCTGTTGGATTTGGCTCGGGGAATCGATGTACGGTTTAAAAATAATCGGGTTGTTCCTCGGCTTTGCAGGTGTGGCAATCATCAGCGCCAGTGGATTTACGGGAGAGATTTCAGTAATAGGCATCATACTTGCGCTTGGCTCCGCCATTGGCTGGGGACTTGGCACGGTTTATGTGAAAAAGGCCGGTGACCGGGTGGATGCGATCTGGATGGTTACCATACAACTGCTTATCGGAGGGATCTTCCTATTAGGCGCAGGCACCGGGTTTGAAAGCTGGTCAATGATCAAATGGGAAACACCATTTATCATAAATCTAGCTTTCATTTCTACCTTTGTGATCGCCTTTGGCTGGCTTGCCTTTTTTACACTGGTTGGTTCCGGTGAAGCGAGCAAGGTCGGATCCTTTACCTTCCTGATCCCGCTCATTGCCATCCTTTGCAGCTCGTTTTTGCTGCATGAAAGCATCACCCTGAATTTAGTAGTTGGGTTGTTGTTTATCGTAGTCAGTATCATTTTTGTTAATATGAAGCTTAAATCGAAGAAGATCACCGATTCGGGTGCTTAAAGCCACTAGAAGGCTGTTTCCTTTAAGGAAGCAGCTTTTTTGTTTTTCCACCCCACCTCTTTTTGCGCATCAGTCACCAATATAATGAGAGAATCGTTGATTTATAAAATGGGTAAATTATGTATCAGCGTAAATCTTTTCAAAGTAGCGAAGTATATGTTGGACATACATACAGAAAAACACCCCCCGCCTTTATATGAAAGGAGGGCACGCATGAAGACCATTCGGGGCCGCCTGCTGCTGATGCTTGTTCTTTTTATCCTTATCCCTTATTTCTTAACGGTTCTTATCCTCTATGGAGTAACTAAAAATAGCGTAGAGAAGCATGAATTGGAAAACAGCAGGGCGCAAATGCAGAAAAACGCGGAGGAACTTCAGCAGTACTTTGGTGATCTGGTGGACCTGCCGTATATCCTGTACCGCAATCCTGATTTGTTCCGGATTTTTCAGCATGGATTCAAGGATTCCATCTACCTGGATCAGTCTTCCATGGAAAAAAGCCTGGAGACCTTTTACCTGATGCGAAAGGAAATCCGCCAGCTCCGTTTTTACATCGCCAGGGATAAGGAGTCGTTCACCGTTTACAACGCGATTGTCAGCACACGGAAACACAAGCCGGACGTCCTAAAGGAAAAGCCTGTTCAACACTTGCTTCACTCCAAGCAAACGTACATCATTGAACCGCCACATCCACTGAAAAACTATAATAATGTAGCCATTGTTCCACAATCCGATAATACAAGCGTGCTGACGATTCACCATAAGATCAAAGATATCCTTTCAGGTAAGTTCCTTGGCATCATGACGATGGACATCAACCTTAGCACCTATTCCAGCATCATTGAGAAAGTAGAACAGAAAAACGGCGCTTCTGTTCTGTTGATTGATAACAATAATCAGGTGATATTCGGAAGCGATCGGTCTCTCATCGGCAAAGAGGTTCCTGCTTCTTTACAAAGAAAGATGGATGCTCCTAAATCGAAGGCGAACATTATCTTTTCTAAAACCCTGTCAGGGCCGCTCGGTGGATGGAAGCTGGTGAAGATCACCCCTGGTGATGTCTTGTTTTCCAACGTAAGGAAAACAGCCTATACCAACATTTTGATCGGCCTTGGTGTGGGACTGCTCGGACTTTTAATGATCGGCTTCATCTCCTACCGGATCACCCGTCCGATCCAGGAACTAAGCGGCAAAGTCCGGTCCATTGAAGGCGGAAAGATGGATGTCTCCTTCGATACGAGCAGAAAAGACGAGATCGGCCATCTGGAGACTCATATTCAGGAAATGATGCACCGGATCAATCTTCACATCGACCGTGAATATAAGCTTGAAATCGAAAACCGGAAAAACCAGCTCAGGGCGCTAAAATCACAGGTGAACCCGCATTTCCTCTTCAATGCCCTCCAATCGATCGGGGCAGTTGCCGTGCGGTCCAGGGCACCAAGGGTCTATCAGCTGCTGACGTCTCTCTCAAAAATGATGAGATACTCCATTCAAGCAAACCAGTGGGTAATGGTGAAGGATGAAGTGGCCTATATCAGGGCGTACCTTATCCTGCAGCAAGAGCGGTTTGGCCGCTCGTTAAACTACTCGATTGAGCTCAGTGACCAGATCATGCAGCTGACCATCCCCAGCATGATCCTTCAGCCGCTCGTGGAAAACTTTTTTAAACACGCGTATGAAAAAACGCATCAGGCTCATCTGTCCATTTTCGGAGCGCTGGAACAAGAGTTTTTATTCCTCTATGTGGAGAACAACGGCCCCACCCTGTGTGATGAAGCCCTTCAGGAGGTAAGGAAGACGATTTACACCTCCCCTGTTGACGGAGATCTCCCAAATGAACATATCGGTCTGAAAAATATATATGACCGTCTCCTGTTAAATTACGGGCCAAACGTGCGTCTTGAGATTGATACGTTACAAGGAAAAGGATTCTCTGTGAAACTATCGATCCCCCTGTCAGAACCAACCGATGGAAAGGAGGATGGGCATGAAAGTTTTAATCGCTGATGATGAATTTAATGTACGGGATATAATCCGCCACCTGGGACAATGGGACGCCCATGGAGTGACTCAGCTATTAGAAGCAAGCAATGGAGATGATGCCCGGCAAATCATTGAGACATCTGAGCCGGAATTGATCTTTACTGACATCAAAATGCCCGGTATGAACGGGATTGAGCTCATCGAATGGCTGAACAGCATTTCCTATCCCGGGAAAGTAGTGATGATCACCGGGTATGACGATTATGCGTTTATGCGAAAAGCCATCCAGAACAACAGCTTTGATTATTTGCTGAAGCCGATTGAAGAAGAGGCTTTTAACGCCACTCTTGAAAAGGCGGCCAACGCCTGGAAAGAAGAACAACAGAAGCTTCTTTTCACTGAAGATGCCAAACGGCTCCGGCTTAACCAGGTGATCACTGCAGCTTGTCAAGGTGAACCGGCCGACCTGGAATTGGCAGCACCATACCTTCCTGAAGCGGAAACCTATGAGGTGACTCTTCTGTCGTTCTATCAGATGCATCAGCCTGACGCTCACCTTCATGACCTGGCTGATTACCTTTTGGAGCGCCGGCTCGGCTATGCTTTCAAGCTACAGCATCAGCACAATTCCGGATTGGTGATCACAGTGCCCGGAGAGTGGCTCGCAGCAGAGGAATGGCTTGTCCATCACCTGGACATACCCGTCCGGCTGGTAAGCGGTATAATCAAATCATTGGACCACCTCCCCCTGCTTTTCTCAAAACTGCAAAAAGAAATGGAGGAACAGAATTTCCGGTCCATCCAGCGGCTTGATGATTTGGAAGCCGCCCGCCGCATGCAGGACATCATTTCCTACGTGGACCATTATTATATGGAAGACATTACGCTGGAGAAGCTCGCAAACCGTTTCTTTTTCAGCCGCGAACATATCTCTAGAAAGTTTAAGCAGGAAACCGGCATGACCCTGTCCAAGTACCTGGCCCGATTAAAAACGGATCAGGCCAAATACTGGCTGAGGGAAACGGACGAAAGCATCTACTCCATTTCATCCATGCTTGGGTATCAGGATGAAAAATACTTTTCCAAACTGTTCAAAAAGGTTGTCGGTGTCACGCCGTTCGAGTACCGGAACAGGCGAAAGACAGGAGTAGAATGAAGATGAGAAAACCTTCTTTGATCCTGTTAACCGGTGTGATCAGCCTGACGCTCACGGGTTGCCAGAGCCCGGACGACAGGGAAACGAAAAAGCAAACATCCTCAAAGCCCGACGTCACCTTGACGATTCGAAATCCGAAGGTGGAAATTTCCACGCAGTTTGAGGAAATGGCCAAGGCTTATGAAAAGAAAAATCCAAATGTGAAGATCGTGATTCATACGGTAGGCGGTGCAGCAGATACCTTATCTGATCTGAAAGCAGAGATGGCCAGCGGCAAAGCACCTGACATTTTTACCAACACCGGATTCGAAAATGCAAAGCTGTGGAGAAAATACATGGAGAATTTATCCGATCAGCCCTGGGTAAAGGATGCCTATGGTGATGCTTTGAACCCCATCAAATTGAACGGAAAAATCTACGGAATGCCGATGAACCTCGAGGGCTACGGACTGATTTACAATAAGGAGTTATTCCGCAAAGCCGGCATTACCCGGGAGCCTGGAACATTGAGTGAACTAACAGCTGCCGCGCAAAAATTGAAAAAAGCGGGCATTACTCCGTTTGCGACCGGTTATTATGAAGACTGGAAGCTGGGTGTCCACCTGTTGAATATCGCGTTTGCCATGCAGAATGACCCGGCCACTTTTATCCAACGTTTGAATAATGGAACCGCACGTATTGACAAGAATCCAAAATTTAATGATTTGCTGGATTTCCTGGACCTTACCTTGAAATACGGTACGGCAAACCCGCTGACCACCGACTATACAGCAGAAGTGAACAGTTTCGCCAATGGAAAAGCGGCCATTATTCTTCAGGGAAACTGGATTCAGCCAATGATTAATGAGCTGGCACCCGGCATGAAGCTCGGCCTGATGCCCGTTCCGATTAATGAAGAACCTTCCAATGACGCCATCGTGGTGAGTGTTCCAAACTATTGGGTGGTTAACCAACAGGCCACGCCCCAAGAGAAAAAGGAAGCCAAAAAATTCTTGAACTGGATGGTTTCATCCTCCAAGGGGAAAGCCTATATGACGGAAAAGTTCAAGTTCATTCCTGCCTTTAGAACGATTAAGCCTGCTGATCCCGGTCCGCTGGCTGCCGAAATCATGCAGCATTATAAGGAAGGAAAAATCCTCTCTTCCAACTGGTTTCAATTTCCTGTCGGCGTACGGGATGAATTTGGCGCCGCCATGAAAATGTATGTAGGAAAAAAGCTGACTCGGGAGCAGCTGCTTCATGAATTCCAGAAATCCTGGGAACGTTCGATATCGCAATAACGGTTTAAGCCTCCAAAGGGGGCTTTTTTTGATTCACTTGGTTTTCCTATATCAATATAAGACGAAATCCTTATCAATATGTGCCATATCCAAGCCTGACCCCCCTGCCCTATAATTCATTGTGTAATAAACAAGTTACACCTGCCGCACGGTTATGACAGGTATACCGCAAAAAACATTATAGGAGGAAACAAAATGAGATTTCAAAAGCTGGCCGTAAAGGCTTCAGCCGTATCGTTGGGCGCCGCTATCCTTTTTGGAGCAGGCGGGCCAGAGGCTTTTGCGGAAACTGCAACAAAAGACTACAAGGAAACGTATGGAACATCGCAGATTACCCGCTCCGACATGAAAGACATGATCTCCCAGCATGGAGATGCCAACTTCGAAGTTCCAAAATTCGATGCATCTTCCATCAAGAACATCCCTTCTGCCAAAAAGTATGACAAAGACGGCAACCTGATCAAAATGGATGTGTGGGATACGTGGCCGCTGCAAAACGCTGACGGAACCGTGGCGAACTACAAAGGTTACAACATCGTATTCGGACTTGCCGGTGACCCAAAGAACGCCAATGACACGTTCATCTACATGTTCTATAAAAAAGCAGGCGACAACTCCATTGATGCCTGGAAAAATGCCGGCCGAGTGTTTGATGACAACGATAAGTATGAAGCGAACGATCGTTACTTAAAGTATCAGTCCGAAGAATGGTCCGGCTCTGCCACGTTCACATCTGATGGCAAGATCCGCTTGTTCTATACCAATCGTGAGCCGTTCACACCTGAATCGAAGCATTACGGCAAACAAACACTGACCACCGCACAAGTTAACGTGTCTGAAAAAGACAGCAGCACCTTAAACATCGATGGCGTGGAAGACTACAAGTCCATCTTTGAGGGCGGAGACAGTAAAATGTACCAAACGGTGGAAAAGGCCTTTGGGGGCGGTGACTACAACGACAACCACACGCTAAGAGATCCGCACTATGTAGAAGACAATGGCCATAAATACCTTGTTTTTGAAGCCAATACCGGCACCGAAACAGGCTATCAGGGTGAAAATCAGCTTTACAACCAGGCCTACTACGGCAACAGCAATGCCTTCTTCCAGGACGAAAAGAACAAACTGCTTCAAAGCCCGAAAAAAGAGGAAGCCGAAAAAGCAAACGGCGCTATCGGAATCATTGAAATCAATGACGATTACACGTTGAAAAAAGTTATGAAACCATTGATCGTTTCCAACACCGTAACCGATGAAATTGAACGTGCCAACGTATTTGAAAAAGACGGCAAATGGTATCTCTTTACAAGCACACGCGGATCCAAAATGACCATTGACGGCATCGATAATAAAGACATTTACATGCTTGGATATGTTGCCAACTCCCTGGACGGCCCCTTCAAGCCGTTAAACAAAACAGGAATAGTCCTTCACCAAGACCTTGATCCAAATGATATTACATGGAACTATGCCCATTATGTTATTCCTCAGAAGAACAGCGACAACGCCGTAGTCACAAGCTACATGACCAACCGTGGGTTCTTTGAGGATCACAAGTCCACCTTTGCGCCAAGCTTCAAGCTGAACATCAAAGGACCGCATACCTCTGTTGTCAAAGACAGCATCCTGAACCAGGGGCAACTGACGGATTAAACGACCACGAAAAAGAAAATGCCAGCACTTCGGCATTTTCTTTTTTCATTTCATGGGAAGGAAGGTGAATGATATGAAGACCATAACTAATAAAAAACTGTTGTGGATAGTTATCGCTCTTGTGGTGCTCAGTCTTCTGAGACTTTATTATTATTCGTTTATACAGCAGCCAGCCGACAATCCGCCAAGGAAAAAGGTAAACGAGCAATCCTACAGGGCAGCGTACCATTTCACTGCACCGGACCATTGGAAAAATGATCCGCAGCGGCCGATTTACGTGAACGGCAAATATCACTATTACTATCTCTATAACAAGGACTATCCGAAAGGCAACGGAACGGAATGGCGCCATGCCGTCTCGGAGGATCTCGTCCACTGGAAGGACGAAGGCGTGGCCATCCCCAAATACACGAACAAGAATGGAGATCCTTGGTCCGGATCGGTCGTCATCGATAAGAAAAACACGGCCGGCTTCGGCAAAAATACCTGGATCGCTATCCTTACCCAGCCTTCAAAAAACGGCGGCAGGCAGGAGCAGTTTCTCTGGTACAGCAAAGACAACGGAAAAACCTTTACATCCTACAGCGATAAACCGGTCATGAATAACCCTGGCACGAAGGATTTTCGTGATCCGAAAATCATCTGGAACGAACAGCACAACAAGTGGGTCATGACGATGGCTGAAGGAAACAAAATCGGTTTTTACGAATCAAGCAACCTAAAGGACTGGAAGTATACGAGCGGCTTTTCCACCGAGAATCTCGGAGTGCTTGAGTGTCCCGACCTTTATATGATGCGTGCTGATGACGGAACAATGAAATGGGTTCTTGGCTTCAGTGCCAATGGCTCCGTTATTGGCGAACCGAACACGTACGCCTACTGGACCGGCAGCTTTGACGGAAACACCTTTATTCCCGATCAGGAAAAACCGCAATGGCTTGACCACGGCTTTGATTGGTACGGCGGCGTGACATTTGAAGACGGAGCAGCGAGCGATCCATACGAAAAGCGTTATGCGTTTGCCTGGATGAACAACTGGACATATCCGCATAACACCCCAACCCGAAAAGAAGGCTTTAACGGCATGGATTCAGTTACCCGTGAGATCAAGCTTAAAACCGGAGATGGCGGTGCCTGTTATTTGGCCTCCCAGCCTGTGAAAGCATTGGAAGATTTAAAAGGCAGAACAAAAACCTATGAAAAAATTGAAGTGGACGGCTCTAAAACACTGGATATGAAAGCAGATGTCTATCAGCTTGAGACCGATATCAGCTGGAACGAGGCCAAGAATATTGGCCTGAGACTTCGTGAATCAGATGATAAGAAGCGTCACATCGTTGTGGGAATTAATGCGGCAGATCAGTATTCTTATGTGAATCGGTCATTTACAGACCATCCCGATAAAGAGAACAAGTTTACCGAGAGCAAGGCACCCTCTGATACAGCCAAGAATAAGGTTCATATGAAGGTATTAGTGGATAAAACAAGTATCGAAGTGTTTATGGATGATGGGAAAACGGTACATTCGAATTTGGTTTATCCTAGGTTTCAAGATGAAGGGGTTTCGTTGTTTTCTGATGGCGGGAAAACGACTTTTCAGAACATTAAAGTTAGCCCTTTGAAAGAGAATCGATAAATCAGGCTACTTCCTTTTGGAAGTAGCTTTTTTATGGCCAAGCAGAACTATTAATATGGTACAATTTGGATAAACCACTTGAAGGGACTAACACTCTTTGGCTATCGTCTATGAAACCAACCGTCTGGTTTTACATGTATTTGATCTCACGTACTTGGAGGATACCCGTCTCTTCTGGGGAGATGATGAAGTGATGGTGCACTGTAACGGGGCAAGTCCTGATGACTTGCTCCCAAAAATCATTGAGGGCTACCGTAAGCTGCATCATAAATATGGATTATCGGTTTATGCAGTTCAACAAAAAGACACCAACAGAATCATTGGTGCAGCAGGGTTTAATATCCATGATGGGTTAGAGAAGATTGAATTGATCTACCACTTTAACAAAACGAGCTGGGGTAAAGGCTATGCCACCGAAGCCGCAAGGGCGTGTATGGAGCTGGCCAAACAAAATAAAAGTGCCCGCTGTGTATATGCCACGGCAGATCCACTGAATAAAGGTTCGTTCACCGTTTTAGAAAAAGCCGGCTTTACACAGAAAGGAACACTTTGGTGTGAAGACACAAAAAAAGAAGAGCCCTATTATGAGTTCATGTTCTAATCTCGTGAACCATATTCAGCTCAAATCTGATATGGCTCCTTTTATATCATCAAGTGAGAAATTCAGTTTGATTTGCATTAGCTTCCGATTATTGGTATGATGACTATAGATTATTTTTGTTCGGTGTAGAAAATTTAATACTTTGAGCAGGGATAGTAATACATTTGTGTGGGAACGCACTAGGAGGCAACATACATGGAAACAGGTACAGTTAAATGGTTTAACGCAGAAAAAGGTTTCGGATTCATCGAGCGCGAAGAAGGAGACGATGTATTCGTACATTTCTCTGCTATTCAATCTGAAGGATTCAAATCTTTAGACGAAGGCCAAAAAGTAACATTTGACGTTGAGCAAGGTGCTCGCGGGGCTCAAGCTGCTAACGTTCAAAAAGCATAAATTGTATTTAAACAGGCTCTTGATCATCAGGAGCCTGTTTTTTTATGGATAAATCCAAAACGATGCAAAAAGCCCCGCACCAAATGGGAGCAGGGCTTTTTACAAGTAATAAAACGTGTAATCTTCACAGGATAGTAACAGTATACCATATGATTTGGAAATGGCAGTGAAAGAGTCCGTTATACTTTAACCTTTGCCAGGATTTTTTTACTATGAAACCACATTCAGGCTCAGTAACAATTCTTTGATTTTCTTTAAGTCACTCTTGGTATAGATCGGCTCTTTATTTGCCTGTTGTTCCAAATATCCCTTTAACTCTTCCTGAGAGCTGATAAATGGAGGATTTCTATCCCCTGTATTCGTTACAAAACTGGTTAATCGGTTGTTTTGATCCTGCGGATAGCCGAAATATAGAATTCCCTGCACCCACTGGCATGGTAAGTTTTCATGGTTTAAAAAGTGATACAGGCTGCCGGCCGTCATTTTCACTTGCTGATCCGGATTTCCATCCCCGTATCGTGTGATCTTTAAGGTGCTTTCTTTTTCAGAAGCAGAGTCAGTATCACTCATCCCTTTTACAACAATCGTGCGTTCATCCGTTTCTTTTATATCTCCAAACAATTTGTCCACTATAAAAGAAAACTCTTTGGCGGTTCTTTTGGAAATGCCATGCAAAACATCTCCTGCCCAGTATTTGGTCTCGATCATATAGATGCCTGTTCTCATCAAAACCAAATGATCAATTTGACGGGAGTTGAATTCTTCCATCGTTGTATGTGTGGCATGCGGTATAAACACATTTCCCATGATCATCATATCATCATAATCCAGCATACCCTTCTCCACAAATTCCTCCTTCACCATGCCGAGAAACGTATGAGTGAGAATCTCGCCTTTATCCCGTTTATAACGCAGCAAATGATTGATATAGTTGTTTTTTTGCAGCAGCTTTTCTTCAAACGTTTGCCTTAGGGCTACTTGCTCTTCCGCCGCCTTCGCCAATTCCCTGTTTTTCTCCTGCAGAAGCTTTTCCTCAGTGATTTCCAGCGTGGCTGCCGTCTGAAGCTGTATTTCTTCGATCTCCGTTATCTTTTCTCTTTTGATCTTTTTCAATTGTTTTTGATGATGAGCTTTAGCATCCGTTTGCCGTTTAAAAAGAAAAATGCAAAGCACCGCTAACACAACAACTAAAATGGACAATGTAATTACCACTTTAACAAACTCCTTATAGATGAATTAAACCGATGCTGATTTAGTTAATGGTTACTTACAATTCTATCCCTGTCCAGTTTGAAGTAAATACTCACAAAGGCCCGATTTGGCTTTATTTGCAAAATTCCTGAATCATTTCTGCTTTTAGTTCATCAATGGGAAAGTTCTCTGGATACGTGGAGATCATCAGCATGATCCCTTGAAGTGTCGATGAAAAATATAAAGACCTTTTTCTCGGTTCCTTCACACCCATTTTTTCAAACATTTCACACTGCAAGTTGAACTGTCTGGCACTCTCCTCAATCAACATTCTGCTGTAATTTGATAAGATCTGATCAGATTCCGGCTGTGTCTGCAAATGAAGATAAAATCGGTACACTTCAGGATGCTCGCAAACATTATTAATCGCCTCTTCGATGATATGCCTAATCTGATTAACCGGTGTTTCAATGGCTACTGCTTCTTCCATTACTTGAATCAATTCACCCATCCTGGTTTCTACCATTGTCGCAAGCAGATCTTCTTTTCCTTTGAAATAATTGTACAAAAGGCCTTTTGATATTCCAGCGTGTTTTGCAACATTATCAATGGAAGTCGCATGATAACCCTGTTTAATAAACAGTTCCATTGCTGCTAATTGAATTTTCTCTTTTGCTTTGCTTCGTATACGTTCATTCTCTTGCTGGGTCCGCGGCATGTCTTACTCCTCCAAAAACTCAGTGATAGTACGACTGACCACATTCGGATGCGTCAACGTCAGCATATGGTCCGCTTCCGGTAAGTGAGTAAATCTTACGTCTGGCAGTCTATTAAAAAAACTTGCGATTCGCTGGTTATCGGGAAGCTCCACTTCTCCGAGAATAAACAGCGTCCTAGCCTTAATCTCCTCTAATCTTTCAATGGCTGGCGGTTCTGGCCATACGGATTCAAACGTCTTCCATTCTCCTATTTTCTTCAAATGATGTCTAAACATTTCGACAAGCAAATCCTTCTGCCGACTCGTCAAAACCACACGATAAGAAGGGGCGTCCAGTGAAAGTTCCAGCATTTTTTCCATATCAGGGAAAAAGGAATTGATCTTTTGCATCCACTGGTTGAATTCCTCTGAGTATTGATAGCCTGACAATGATGGGGCGATAAGGATAAGCTCAGCTACCCTTTCCGGGTACTCCAATGTAAATTCTGTGGCGATTTGTCCACCCATGGAATGACCAACGAGCACAACCTGATCAAGTTCCAGATGGTTCAGCAGGGTAAGCACATCTTCTACATAGTTGGCTGGGCTTACTGGTGAAGGTGACAATCCGGCCCCCCTCCCATCCACAGTGATTACCTTATACTTCTGAGCTAATAGAGGTGCGATAAACGTCCAATCCCGTAAATCCGCACCTCCACTGTGAAGAAGAACAATAGGCTTTCCGCTGCCGCTTGCCTCATAATAAAGGTCCATTAGAATCTCCTCCATCACGTATTCAATTTCCTGTTAAACCCATTTTATTATTGAATGAATGTTCAGTCAATGATAAATTTAAATTTTTGCAGCCTTTCTTTTATACGTTAACGGTGTCATTTTCATGGACTTTCGAAATGTATCAATGAAATAGCTCGTACTGTTAAATCCAACCTGATAGGCTACTTCAGTCACATTTGAATCCTCTTGCTGCAGCAGAATCAGGCTTTGTTGGATACGATACTCTGTCACGTAATTCACAGGTGATTTCTTTAATATCTTTTTGAAATAACGGCAGCACTCTGAACGGCTCAATTGGCCCGCTTTGGCGATATCATCCAGTTTCACCTTTTCTCCATAATGTTCATGAATCCAATTCAGCATCTGCTTCATCCGGAGACTTTTTACCACTTCTGTTTGTTCATGCTCCAGTTGAAATCCGTTGAGTATTAAGTTTTTCCATATTGAAGTCATCTTCATGGTAATCGTGATTTCATAGAAAGAGGGCTTTTGATGAATCAACTGGTGGATCTGTGTAATAGCTTCTAAACTATTCTTCGCCCATGTTACATGGTGATCTAAATAGATGCAGGGTAAATTCGTTGCCTGTACATAGGGATAAACATAAGTCGTATACAGCTCTGGTGATAACACAAAATGAGGAGAAACATTTAGACAAATATACATACTGCCAGGTTGATTTACTTCCTCAGCCTTGTGAAGGCACCCGCTATTGATAAATAACCCGTCGCCTTCTTTAACCACTATTCTTTCTTCATTTACCTGAAAGACCGATTCCCCTTTTACCATCAAAACAAACTGAATTTCATCATGCCAATGAAGTGGAATATAGCCATGTATATTTTGGTTAATCGTGGTTTCATAACACGCAATGGGCAGCACAACTGTACGATGAGGGGTTAATTCTTTTAAGTTTTGGTCAATCTTAAAATTTTTGATCTGCATATAGGCCACCTCAATATCCTTATATTTTTCCGTTCAATCTGCGTATTATCAAGCTCAATTTCCAGTTATTATAGCACTATTATGATAATTGAAGGTGGAGAATGAATCATGAACAGTTCTGCAAGACGAACAGGATTACTCCTCGTGATCACCGGGGCGATATTTTGGGGTATTGGCGGCACAGTAGCAAAAAAACTGTTTCAACAGGGAATTGATGTGAACTGGCTGGTAACCACCAGATTGCTTCTATCCGGTTTTTTACTGTTAATGATTCAATACGTTGGAAAAGACCGCACACAGATTTTAGACGTTTGGAAAAACAAAAAGACTTCTCTTTCCTTGCTTGTTTTTGGGTTGCTCGGCATGCTGGCGGTTCAATATACATACATGGCCTCCATCCAACATGGAAATGCGGCGGTCGCCACTCTGCTGCAATATTTAGCACCGGCCATGATTATTGTTTATTTACTTCTTCGCAAACAAACGACTTTAACAAGAAAAGATATGATTACCGTTTCACTTGCGTTGGTTGGATGCTTTTTCTTATTAACAAATGGCTCGATCTCACAACTGTCCGTGCCGGTCCCAGCCATCATTTGGGGTGTTTTATCCGGAGTATCGCTAACCTTTTATACGTTATATGCTGTCCCCTTGCTGAAGAAATACGATTCACTCGTGATCGTGGGTTGGGCCATGATTATTGGAGGCTTTGCCTTAAGTTTCATCCATCCACCCTGGAAAATGGATATAAACCCCTTCACTTTTGAAACCTTTTTATATCTGCTTTTCGTGATTGTCTTTGGAACGATGATTGCCTTTTGGTTTTATATCGAAAGTTTACAAAGCCTTTCCCCTAAGGAATCCAGTCTGCTGGGCAGTATTGAACCTCTGGCAGCTGTACTGACAACGGTCTTTTGGCTAAAAGAACCTTTTGGATTTTACCAATGGTTAGGCACCGCTTGTATCATCGGCATGATTTTTCTGTTGGCATTGGGTAAACAATCCTCTGTAAAGTCAGATCAGAACGAAAAGCCCCTTAGAGTCAGTTAACTGATTTAAGGGGTTATTTATTTGTTTTAAGTGCAACCAATAAGTTGCACTTAAAACAAACATGTGCTACCTTATAGTTGCACGAAACATTATCCTCTAGGAGGGCTCAAAATGGAAAACGACCGAATTGAACGGAATATTTTCATAAACGCCTCGATTCAAACCGTCTGGGATATCGTTAACGAACCTGCATGGTGGGTCGGTGACGCACCAGGTCCCGACAAGGTGTATGTAGAAGGATCACGTGTGGTGGCCGATACCAGGTACGGGAAGTTTCCGGTAATCACAGAACAAGTGGATCCGCCAAATTATCTCGCTTGCCGATGGGCAAGTTCATTTCCAGGCGAAGAACCTCGGGAAGGAAATTCAACCTTAGTTGAGTTCATGTTGACTGAAAAAGATAGCGGAACCATGCTAAGTGTTATTGAAAGTGGCTTTTCCAGCCTTAACGTGGCCCAGGAGGAACAGCGTAAATTCTTTGACGGGAATGTTAAAGGATGGATATATCAGCTGGAAGTTTTGCGAAAGCGTGCGGAGCAGTAAGATGCTGTCCACAGATAAGCACTTTGAAAGTGTGTTAAATGCCCTGGCCGATCCAACCCGCAGGGAATTGCTTAACCTCATCGCGGAAAGAGGCCAGGCAACTGCCACGACATTGTCGTCTACAGTAACCGTGTCCCGACAGGCGGTAGTCAAACACTTGAATGTCCTCAATAAAGCCGGACTTGTAGCAGGTGACCGCATTGGCCGGGAAATGCGTTATAGCGTATGCCCCAGTCAGCTATCCAATACCGCAGAGTGGATGGCAAATCTGGCATCAGAGTGGGATTACAAACTCCAGTGGGTTAAACGAGCAGCAGAAGCAAAGGACAACAAAAAGCAATAAGTCACCTTCGCTTGATTTGGCTTCACAAAAAAAGACCCTTTTTGGGTCTTTTTTTCACTGCTTTTCAAATTCTCTTATTTCTTCTCGTTCACTTTCCCCAGGAATTTTCCTTTTAAATCTCTTTTCCGATCTAAAAATTGACTAAACTGTTCTTTTGTAACCTCTGATCTCATGGCTTCCACTACAAGCTGCTGCCATTCAGGATCAGGTAAATCCCTTTCCATCATGGCTCTTGATAAATCAATAATCTTGTTGTCCATAACTCCACCCCTTACCCGATTACGGAAATATACGGAACGTTACCCTTTACTTATCGACTTCTAAACTTAATGTTTATATATGATAAATGATGTGGTTTTAGCTATTTATGCTCTTTCTAATTGACCAATCAAAATCAAACAAGCATCCATTTTCCTATTTCAAATTCATATAAGGAATTAGTCAATTGAAAAAAAAGATATAATTCTGTAAAATAGACAAAGTTTGGTTCTTTAGGTATATAAAATGTTTTTTGGAAAATGTACCCTTTTTATCAGTTTGATCTGAATACAAAAAAGGTAGTATTTGATATACACAACACCTTGGAGGGGACCTGCATTGATCATTGAGACAGAAAAATATTACATTCCTAATAAACGACGAGTTATATTATTACCAATCGCTTGGCGAGAGGAATTCAATATCGATGTAGAAGACCATGTGTTAATTGGCTTAAATGATAATGAAATTATTATTAGCCCTGATTCAGTCATGGAAACAGAGTATGCGAAACCTGCAAAGGTTTATAAAAAAGGTGAATTAACCATTCCTAAATCTATTGATGAACAGCTGGAGCCAAAACTTCATCAGTTACTGGTAGACCCTGTAAAAAAATGTTTTTACCTATCCCCTGTCAACTAAGTTTCTTAGTTATGCCTTCTCAAAAAAATAATCCACCCCTGAGGAGGCAGACATCATTACCGCGTTTGATACATAAAAATCAATTTATCTAGTTCCTGACTTTTTTTTACTAACTCATTGCCTGAATAAACTTCCCTCTTTTTTGCAATCGAGTATAGCGATTGACGCACAGCTTTTATTTCTTTTTTTAAGTCTTCTTTAGTCAATTTTTCTACTCTCCCATAAACGTTAAGATTAAGGATAATATAATGTTACTGTTAAAAATTACAAATATCAACTATGATTTGCTGAAAATGAAAAAGCTTCTCGCCAAAAGAAGCTTAATGTTCTCTGTTCCCCTCGAAAGGAGTCTGTGTGTGTCGACATTTACTCACAATTTGTAGATATTTCTCGGGAAATAGCTAATATGCCAGAACCCTTATTTTCCGAATAGAGAAAACAGCTTACCCCATCTTCCTTTACGCTGTTGCAGCGCTTCTTCCAACCGTTGATTAAAATCGGTTTGAGAACTCCATTCTCTTTTTTGTTCATCCCTCATTAATTGTATCTCTTGTTTTAACTGTTCGGTTTTTTGTTTTTCTTGCTGCAGCAATGTTTCATAATGATTCGTTTGCTGTTCGGTTAACTTTTGGATTTTGGCATTCGTTTTTTGCGCTGCGTTTCCTATGGTGGAACTGATAATATGGTGATCTTGCTGGAGTCTGGAAATGGTTGTTTTGAGCTGAGACATATCGTTGGTCAGTTGAATATTCATTTCACGGGTGGCTGCGAGTTCCTTGAATACAATCATTAAGGCTTCTTTTAGTTGATTGGGATCGTGGGGTAGTGTTTCGTATGTATCGCTTATTGCAATTTCTGTTTGATTGGATTCTTTTAATCGTTCTTTCTGCAACTCCACAAGCTCTTTGGCTGTATCGTCCAGAGAGTTCGGTGTATCGCGCAGCGCTACAAGCGCTTCGATGTCAGATTGAACAAAGATTCGGCGTTCACCGTCCTTTAGAAACTCGTATCCATTCCTCTCCAGGACTTGTCCATACTTTCGCACAGTGGGAGTGGCTATTCCCACTGTTTCCGCGACTTCCTTGGACGAGAAAGCACGTTCATTCGGTTGTATATCGCGTCGCATATCGGGCCTCCTTTTCTATTTGAAATGTCGTTAATTATGTAAGTTTGCTTATCGCTTAATATATCGCCCAGCGATACGCAAAACTAAAGCACTTTTTAAAAAAGACATCTACCTATTCAATTATAACATTTCGTTAAATAGGATGCTTTTTTGTCGAGTTATTATATCGGGTAGCGATACAAAAAAACAACTAGAAGTAAAAAAAGCCTATCTGTGTGATAGGCTTTCAAGGTTATTGGATTAGTAGACCCATTTAGTAACCGACTCGGCACTCTGCCTGACTTTTGCATGATTAGGTTCCTGGGCACGGTAGCCAAATGCCGCCATGACTGATACACCAAATGCACCATCTTCCAACAAACCTTCATCCTCAAGGATTTTGGTCACTTTTTCTAGGTTAAACCCTTCTATTGGGCAAGAATCGATGCCAATTTGAGCGGCTGATGTCATCATATTTCCAAGGGCAATGTAGGTTTGTTTACTGGCCCAGTCAAATAACGCCCGCTCACTCTCAAACAAATTCAAATCATTTTCCTGAAAGCTTCTATACGCCTCGTTCATTTTCGCAAGGGTTTCTTCCGGTATTTCCTTCACTTCTCTAAGCAATTGCTGGACATAGGATGAATCGTAACGTGCATTTTTTCGTGCAAGGAGAATGACGAAGTGACTGGCTGTGGGCAGTTGTCCCTGTGCTCCAAAACTGACCTGTCTGATTTTTTCCCGAAGCTCTTTATTTTGAACCACCAGGAACTTCCACGGTTCATAACCCACTGAACTTGGAGATAGCCTGCCTGTTTCTAAAATAAATTGAAAATCTTCCTCCGAAATTTTCTTCGTTGGATCAAACGCTTTGGTGGCATGTCTGAATTGAAATGCCTCTATGATTTTCTTCTTTTTTTCCTGTACAGCTGTCATTTGGTTCCACCCTTTCCTTTCATTATTTCCCTCTACAAGTGACAATATTAATTCATAAATACACTCCAAACAAGTACGCACATTTTTGTGATATAGAACCCTTTTTTATACCTGCTTTTCCACAGAAAAATCCCCGCCCGATTGGCAGGGATTAATGCTTATGTTTATTTTTATGTACTTTCTTCAGCAGTCTTGCCCTTGTTCTTTTTAGAAACACTTCTGACTTCATCCCGATAACGCTCACCCCAATCCCGTAAAGCGAAGATAATCGGATTTAAGGTTACTCCAAACTCCGTCAGTGAATACTCCACTTTTGGTGGAATCTGTTCATAAAATTCCCGATGGACGACGCCATGCTGCTCCAGTTCACGAAGCTGAAGCGTAAGCATCCGTGTTGTAATTTTGGGGACCAGCCGCCGAAGTTCGTTAAAGCGTTTCGGCCCGGAGGTTAAATAATAGAGAATAACCCCTTTCCATCGTCCTCCGATGATTTCCAATGTAGTGGTTACAGGACATCCGGCATTCGTCGAGTAGTCCCTATTGTTATCTTCCATTCGTTCATCACCGCACTTGTTATAGTCGTTATTCACCCTATCGTATCACAAAATAATCTTCAGTCACCATCGGGAAAATCCCCCACACACTTCCCTTCGTCTGCAGTAATTTATGTTAAAATTAAGGCTGGTTCGAACGCAAGGCAGACAGCCCTGTCTGCTTCCAATTGAAAATCAGGGCAGCTTAGGAGTGTTTTTTATTTATGAACAAAAAAGATATTGCTCAGATTCGGAAGCAATTTAAAAAAGATAATCATTCTCTCAAGATCTCTAACATTTTTAATGTTTATATTATGAAGGAAACAAGCGAAATTTATCATCATCAGAATCAGCCGTTTGAAATGCTGGATCCCGACCAGCAAGAGCTCTTTTTAATTAACTTCAAGAAATTACTCGGCGGAAATCTGGATGAGAAGCTCTTTGAACTAAAGTTTCAGCGGAATGCAGAAAACAACAGTCAGCTTATTTTGCATCAAGGATTGCTCAGCAGTGATGTGGAAGACTGGAAAGAGCGCATGCTGCAAATCGTAGGCAAAATGCTGTTAAACCGGCAATACGAGAAAGATATTGTTATTACGTTTATTCGCGGAGAATACTTTAAGCCAAGCAAACGCCGTGGGGCTGATGCGGAGGAGAGTGCCAACGATACCGTTTATTCACATCCCTTTATTCTTTGCAGTATCAATAACACTCAGGAACCAAAAAAAGAACTGCTTTTTGATTATGTAGAAAAAGAGTTCAAGTACAACTTCGTGCTGGATCCCGTTATCAACCTCAACGCACCAATGGGTGGATTCCTATTCCCTTGTTTTACTGACAATGCAGCAGATGTGAACCATATTCTGTATTCCTCCGGGAAGGTCCATGAGCCAGATTATTCTTTCATAGAGGACGTATTGAACGGGGAAGAAACGATGACCGCAAAGGATGACAAAGCGGTTTTTGAAGAAATTATCAAACATGTAACCAGTGATCAATTGAATACATCCACCCTCTCCAATGTGTACGAGGAAATTCACCGGATGATTGAAGAAAATGAAGAAGAGGAACAGCCCAAGTTGGACACGAAGGATGTGGAGCGGGTCCTCACAATGAGCGGCCTGGAAGACATTAGCTCGGAGAAAGTAGAATCAGCCTTTAAAAACATAATCGACGATCAAAACTATGAAATTAAAGCAAGCAACGTTGTTCCGAAGTATAATTCAAAATCCATTAAAATCAACACAAAAGTCGCCAACATTTCAATCAGCCCTCAGGATTTAAGGTACGTCAAACAAGTCCATCTCAGCGGCAAGCGCTATCTCATGATTGAAGTGGAAGAGGATACCGTGGTAGAAGGCTTCACAATGATTCCAGAAGCATTTGGTGAAAAAGCAGAAGAATAATAGAAGAAAAGCTTCTCCCTTTTTAATGGGGGGAAGCTTTTTTGATAGATACTTATACCTTTTGATCAATCGGCAGAGGGGCCAGTGGGGAAACAAGATTTTGGTCCCTTAACTCGTCCCAAAAGTCGGAAGGAATGTCTTCCTTGGAGGCCGCAACGTCCTCCTTTATATGTTCCGGCCGGGTAGAGCCGGGAATAACAGCAGCTACTGCAGGGTGGGCCATCGAAAATTGCAGGGCAGCAGCTTTTACGCTTACCCCGTGCTTTTCGGCAATCTGTTTGATTCTATTGGCTTTTGAAGCGATTTCTTCAGGAATATCTCCATAATCGAAATGACTTCCTCCAACCAATACGCCTGAGTTAAATGGTGCGCCAACGACAATTTTCATATCCTTCTCCAGAGCCCTTGGCATTAACTTAAGCAATGCGTGATCATGATTTAAAAGCGTATAATGGGTCGCCTGAAGGCTGATATCGGGGTGAGCTTCTTCCAGCTCCATGGCAAGTTCAATCGGTTCTGTCCGATTGACTCCCAGCCCCCACTTCGCAATGACTCCTTCTTCTCGAAGCCGGGAAAGTACACGAAACGCTCCTTTTCGTGCAATATCAAACTGTGTGACCCAGTCGTCACCGTGATAATCAGGCGAAACATCATGCACATACACAAAGTCCAAGCGGTCCGTCTTTAAACGCTCAAGACTTTGCTCAACCGACCTCTTAATAGCATCCTCACTGTAATCGGTGGTCACTTTATTTTTGCGGCCATATTGAAACATGCCTTCTTTTACTTCTGTTTCATCTTCAATCACCCTGCCCACCTTCGTCGACAGGAAATAGTCATCACGATTGTGCCGGGATAAAAATTCTCCCACGCGCATTTCTGCTAATCCGGCTCCATATAACGGTGCGGTATCAAAGTAACGAACACCCAGGTCCCATGCCGTTTCAAGCGTTTGTCTCGCTTCGTCCTCCGGAACGTCCCTGAACATATTTCCAAGCGGCGCCGTTCCAATTCCCAGTTTTCCTTTGATTAAACTCATCCATGTTGCCTCCTATCCAACGATTCGTCTTTTTTAACACTGTTTTGTTCAATTCCTTTTCTTTCTGCACTTAAAACAAAAAAAGCCGCCCAATTAAGTCGTGGCGGCTATCATTTCTATTATTGTGATCTTAACCAACAGTAACAGAATCAAATTCATAGTATTTGGAGACTGATTTAACCGTCGTTTCCTTCGCGGTTTTGATGGCTTCTTCAGCGCTTAATTGATAGTACTCCGGACGGAACAATTCAATGGATGCTGCACCATCATATCCAATTTCCTTTAAGGTGGACAAAATACCATCCAGATCAATGGCACCCAGTCCCGGCCAAACACGATCTTCATCGGTTAAAATTCCGATTGGGAAATCTTCTGTATCATCCATATGCAGGATGAAGATTTTTGATCCGTCTGCCCTTTTCAAATCCTCCATGGTTGATCCCATGGCATGGAAGTGGAAACAGTCAAAAACCAATCCAACATTCTCACGGTTAACGGTTTCAACAATATCATATGCTTGTCCAAACGTATTGACCGTACATTGCGGATGACCCACAAACTCAACAGCAATTTTAATTCCATACGGCTCAGCAATAGCAGACAGTTCCTTGAGCACTTCAACACAGCTGTTTTTAATATCTTCTTTTAGAATCTTTTGTTCAGTGACCAGCGGAACAGCGACCACATACTGGATACCCAGCTTCTTGCCGGTTTCCATCATCTGTTTGAACTCGTCAACCATTTCTTTATATCCAGCTTCATCACGGTTATTGAAAAATACGAGCGCGTTGAAAGCAAGCGGTTTAATATGATGAGTTTGAAAATACTCCACGAGCTCATTCAAGGAATGGTCTTTCAAATACTCCGGTAACTTATCCATCGTACGGATTTCAATGAAGTCGTAACCATGTTTGTCGCAGAATTCAAGATCCTTTGCAAGATTTGAGTTTTCAAGAGTTGTCGCCTGGTTAAAACATAATTGCATGGAAGTCATCTCCGTTCTATATCTGTTAAATAATTAGTTGTTTTGAAGAATTTTCTCACTGTAAAACGCCGGTCTCTCCTGAAGGCTGATCCGTTCTTTTTTTCCGGTTTGCTGGGCTTTCACACAAGCATCAGAGGTTACAGCCGCAATATAACCATCCCAGGACGTTGGTCCCTGCGGCTCACCGGACTTGGCGATGGAATCGATAAAGTCCTGGATTTCCACATTGTACGCATCCATAAAGCGGTATTTCCAATCATTTAAAATGTTGGTGCTCAACTGTTCACTCTTTCGCATAACCACACTTGGGAATTCCGGCAATTTTGCAATTCCGTCTTCACCAACGACTTCACACTGAATGTCATAGCCATATTTGCAATTAACGAAAACTTCCACATTCATGACGATTCCGCCAACTGTTTCGATGGTAAACAATTGTGGGTCCTGCAGCTTTTCATGCGCGTTTTTCGTTTTACGCGGAAAGGTTACTTGAACCGTTTTATAATCATCATTTACCAGCCAGTGAAGCACATCGATTTCGTGAATCAATGTATCTTGTACCGCTGTTTCCGTAACGTAATTTTCACCTACTGCCGGGTTGCGGTGCGCGGCATGAATCATTAATGGCTCACCGATTTCATTGTTTTCAATCACTTGCTTCAATTGGGCATATCCCGTATCATAGCGGCGCATGAAACCGACTTGAACGAGTTTCTTCCCCTGTTTCATTTCCGCTTCCACGATTCTCATACAGCCAGCTGCAGTGGTTGCCAACGGCTTTTCGCAAAATACATATTTACCAGCCTCAACAGCTGCTACTACGGTTGATTCATGGGCAGGGCCCCAGCTTGTGACTAACACCACATCCACATTTTCATCTGCAATCAGTGCTTTATCATCCGGGTGGATCACGGTATCCAGTTGATAGGTTTCTACGGTCTGTTTTGCAGATTCCTGATTCACGTCAGTTACTGCAACAATTTTTCCGCCCGATAATTTATTGGTAATACGATCAATGTGTTCTCTTCCGATGGCTCCTGTTCCTACTACACCAAATCTTAAAGTCATGATGTTTCTTCCTCCTCATTTATCGTTCATTTATTTCATTGTAAGAATAGTGTGAATTTTATCCCTGTACTTATTGGTTAGCAACTTTGTTCGCAACCTTTGCTTCACCCTTATCCTTGTAGTTACGGAAAAAGCTTTCCAGCTGCTCAAGTGATTTCCCTTTTGTTTCTGGCAAAATTTTATTTACAAATAGAATGGCACAAATTCCCAACACTGCAAAGATAAAAAAGGTCGAGGATAACCCCACTGCATCTAATAGAATCGGGAATGAAAGACCCACAAGGAAATTGGTAATCCACAAGCAGAATACGGTTACTCCCATTCCAAGACCCCTCAATCGTAGCGGGAAAATTTCGGACAGCATCAGCCAGGTGACCGGTGAAATCGCACCTTGTTGGAAGCATAAAAAGGTAACAGTCAATGTAAGGACGACAAAAGGTAGTGCTGCGGATCCTCCAAGAACCGTAGAAAATAATCCAATCAAGGCCAGTGCGGCAGTCGTTCCCGCCAACCCGATGATCAGCATGGGGCGCCGGCCGATTTTTCCGAGCAGCCAGATACCCACAAACGTCGCGATGACCGAAATGGCACCGTTTGCAATATTACCAATCAAAGCAGCATTGGTTGAAAATCCGGACTTCTGAAGAATTTGAGTTCCATAGTACATAATGGAGTTCACACCTGTAATTTGCTGTACAATCGCAATCCCAATTCCAATCAATACAATGCGGCGTACCCATGGCACATTCAGATCACTATAGGTTGCCTGTTTAATTTCAGACTCTTGCGCAATGTTATTCTGAATTTCTTTCAGTTCGCCTTCAGCTTTACTGGCTTCGCGTATTTCTTTGAGGGTGCGCAGTGCGTCCCCTATTTTTCCCTTGGAGGCCAGCCAGCGCGGACTCTCTGGGACAGACATCATTCCAAACCATAATACGACAGCCGGAAGTGAAGCGATGACGAGCATATAGCGCCATACATGTGCTGCTTCCTCACCAATGGTACTGCCGAGTGCAGCATTAAAGACAAAGGCTAAAAGCTGTCCGGAGACAATCATTAATTCATTTTGGGTAACGATTCTTCCCCTCTGTTCTGCCGGCGCGATTTCAGCAAGAAAACTTGGCACCATTACAGATGCAGCACCTACGGCAAGACCGAGCAGAAACCGAGAGGCAATCATCACTCCGGCAGATGGCGAAATCGCACAGCCGACTGTTGCCAGGAAAAACAGCAAAGCCAGGTTAAGAATCATTTTCCGACGGCCAAAACGGTCGGACAAACGGCCTCCAAATACAGATCCAAATGCTGCCCCAAACAGAAGGGAACTCGTTACGAGACCTTCAGCTGCCGGAGTCAGATTTAACTGATCGGATTTGGCCATGAAAGGCAGCGCTCCATTGATAACACCTGTGTCATATCCAAAGAGCAGTCCCCCAAATGTGGAGATAACCGTAATCTTTTTTAAAGCCTTCTTGTAATCACGTGGTTTTTCAATCGTCTGATTACTCATGCCCTTCCCTCCCCAGGTTCCGATTTTTAATGCTTTACCAATGAACCATTCTCTAATGGAAGTAATTTTGCATCAATATACTTACGGGCTTTTAACGCATATTCCAAGGGGTGTGCAATGGAAGGATCCTGCTCTGCTTCAATGACGATCCATCCTGAATACTGGGTTTCCAGCAGCTTGTTATATACTTTTGTAAAATCAATGCATCCGTCGCCAGGCACCGTGAACATCCCTGCCAAAAATGATTGTAAGAAGGATCGTCCATCTTTGTCGCATTGGTCTTTGACCGCTTGGCGGACATCTTTAAAATGAACATGTTTAATACGGTTCAGGTGTTTATTTAACAGCGTCATAAAATCTCCGTCGGATACATAGATGTGGCCAGTATCATAAAGCAAATGCACATGATTGGGATCCGTGTTTTCCATTAACCTGTCCACTTCTGCGAGGGTTTGGACACCCGTTCCCATATGATGGTGATACACCAGTTTCAAATCATATTGTTCTGCAATTTTCCCCAGTTCATTGAGCCCCTGACATAAATGATTCCATTCTACATCTGTAAAACCGGGTTTCTCCGTAAAAACATTTTTCCCTGTACCCTGGATGCTGTATGTTTGCTCGGATACAACGGCAACAGCTGCCTGAACTTCCTTTAAATACTCACAATGTTTATGGAAAGCTTGTGTTGCTGCTTCCACTCCATCCTGAATGATGTAACTGCTGAACCACTGCCCGGCGATTCGCAGATTACGCAGCTGAAGCTCTTTGTTCAGCACGTGAGCTTCCGGGAAAAAACCGCCAACTTCAGTTCCCTCAAAACCCGCTACAACAATATCGCTGAGCAAATGGGACAATGTGTTTTCTGCACCGATCTCAGGAATGTCATCATTCCGCCAGCCTATGGGAGCAATTCCCCATGCTATCCTCTGATTCCTCATAATCATGCCTTCTTTCTGTTTGGAATCCGCTTTCATTTTCTTAAAAAAGTAAATTCAATCTCTTTTCTTTTCATCTGTTTAATATAAGTTTATCAAAACTTATCTCTTTTTTGGTTAACTCTTGGATATCTTGAATTAATAATAATATTAAAAGCGCTTACAGTCAATCTATTTTTCAGAAAATACAACCTTTTTACCATGACGCAACTGACAGGATCTTAATTAAACACAAACGATGGATCTCCATTGCTCACCTCTAAACGGTTGATTGACTTAAAGGCAGAGGGCATGATTTTTGAGGAAAGCAAAAATAAAAATCAATGAAAATTAAAGATAGTAAGAGAAATTCAAAGAAAAGAATTGATGCAAAAGGCTTACATTCCAGTTGTTGCCGTTTTCATACACTTTGTCAAAAGTTACCCAACAAATTATAATTAATTCATAATCATTTGAATGGAGGAATCGAATATGAAACAATTTGCTAAAGTGATTTCGACTTTCAGAGCAGACTTGGCAGAATCCATGAAAAAATATGGCGCTGCACGAATCAAGATGTACACCAACCTTTAAAATAACCATAACTATTAATTGAACATAAAAACCGCCAACCAGAGTCTCTTGAAAGATCAGGTCGGCGGTTTATTTATGAAGTGATAAAATACGAGGGTGGTTCTGAAGAAAGATGGGAGAATGAGTGGTTAATATCCATTTTCTCCCAATTTTCTGCAGACAGCCTTGGTGCCCGATCAAGATGGCTCGTTCCATTTTTGTAAATTTAAGAATGGTTAATCTTTGCTGCTCTGAGAGTGGTTGATTTCCGTTCCGGGATGCACGCTTTCCTCGGGGCATGCGCTGATCCTCCTCGGCGCCAAGCGCCTGCGTAGTATCACCTGTCACGCTTGTCCCATAGGACAAGGAACGCTTCGGCAGCGATACATCGCACGAAGAAAATGTGATATTCATTTTCGAGGAGTCTTGCACCTTCACTTTAATCAACGTATTAATGAAGCAAGTTAAGAAAAATGTTCCCAAAGCAATATCTTTTGAAGCAAACCTATAGAAAAACCGGGCAACAACTGCCCGGTTCTATTTATGCTTTCTGGTTTGATTTAAATTCCCTGATCTTGGTCTTTACTGTTTCTTTTACGGCTTCTTTCCCCGGTGTAAGGATGGTCCGGGCATCGTAGACATCTTTGTCGTTATCAAGCACCTGGCGAACGGCCTTTGTCCATGCTTGCAGACATTCTGTGTTCACATTGATTTTGGCATGGCCCAAATCAATGGCTTTATGGATTTGATGCAATGGGATTCCTGAACCGCCATGCAAGACAAGCGGAACATTGGTCAGCTCTGAAATCTCAAGCATTTCGTCAAATCCCAGTTTGGGCTCTCCCTGGTAAGGACCGTGAACAGAACCAAGCGCCGCTGCCAGCGCATCAACACCTGTTTCCTGAACCAGCCTTAAGCATTCCTGCGGATCAGCATAGTTGATGCCGCCGATCAGGCCATCCTCGTTACCGCCCACAGTACCGACTTCCGCTTCCACAGAAACGCCAAACTTGCGGGCATAATCGGTAACCTGCTTCGTCATCTCGATGTTTTCCTCAATCGGAAAATGCGAACCATCGATCATCACGGATGTGTATCCAGCATCAATCGCTTCTTTACACCGCTCCACACTTTTTCCGTGGTCGAGATGCAGCGCAACCGGTACAGAGATGTTCTTTTCCTCTACAATTCTATTAATCATGGCAGCTATGGTTTTGAATCCACCCAAATAATCGACGAGTCTGTCAGACGAAGCTACGATAATAGGAGACTGTTCTTCTTCCGCCGCTTCGAGCATCGCTTCCGCCCATTGAAAGCTGTTGATGTTGAATTGTCCCACGGCATAGTGCTCTTTTTTCGCTGTCTCCAGCATTTCTTTCATAGGAACCAGTCGAGTTGTTGTAATCATGTTATTCCACCCCTTTCATTTGATTTTCTTCGAGGCTCTTGAAGGTAGTTGATTTACGTTTTTAGGATGCTCTTTAGTTATCAGTATTGTTTTGCCAGTTCCAATTTTTGCTTTCGGGCGTCAAATGCTTTTTGGATGCTGTCTTTGTGGGAGACTTCGGCTACGCCGACATTCCACCAGCTTTCGTAGCCGTCGGTCATGGTTTTTGGCAATACTTTGATATCAATGAGTGTGGATACTTCCTGCTTTTTAGCATCTTCCAACGCAGCCTTCAGGCCTTCTACCGTGTTTACAATGTATGTCTTTGCACCGTAACCTTCTGCTACTTTTGCATAATCAATATTTAAAATCTCATTATTATGTGTTCTGAATTCAGTGTGGAAACTGTCGCTTCCGTTTTCCATTTGCAGGTTATTGATGCACCCCCATCCGGAGTTATCAAAAAGGACAATGTTCACCTTTTGGTTGTATTGAATGGCGGTAATGAATTCGGAGTGCATCAACAGGAAGCTTCCGTCACCCACCAGGGAGTAGACTTCCTGATTCGGAGAGGCCAGTTTAGCTCCCAGTGCCCCGGATACTTCATATCCCATACAGGAATAGCCATATTCTACGTTATACGTATTTTCTACGGCCGGATTCCAAATCCGCTGGACATCGCCCGGAAGAGATCCGGCTGATGTGATGATCACACTGTCTGGTGCGACCGTATCATTTACCGCCAGTAATGCTGTTGTTTGGGCAAGCTCGGTATTCAGGGCATCCGCATATTCATTGAGTACGTCCTGAGTAAAGTTGTTTTTCACTTCGGGTTCAAAGTTTTCACGGGTGAAGGTGACTTCGCTCAGCCGTTTTCTCTCGGTCAGCCATTCTTCTTTCAACTCGGCGATTTCCCTGCCGAACTCCGTTTCATAGCCTTCCAATAAAGGTGCCAATTGCTCAAGGGTCAATTTTGCATCAGCTACAACCTGGAAGGCATCCAGCTTATAAGCCTGCAGTCGGCTGACATTGATGTTCAAAAACTTGCTCCTTTCAAAATCAAATGCCGTTTTTGAGGATGTGGCGAAATCCGTATATCTTGTGCCGATCCCGATAATCAAATCGGATTCGCGCGCTGCTTTATTGGCCGCGAGTGTCCCTGTGATTCCCATTCCGCCGAGATTATTTCTAAAGTCTGACTCCACCGTTGCCTTACCTGCTTGCGTTTCTACAAGCGGGATATTGTGTTTTTCAGAAAGCTCGATGAGAATCGTTTTGGCTTGTGAATATTTCGCACCTCCGCCCACGAGAATGACAGGCTTCTTGCTGTTTTTGATCAGCTGTGCTGCTCCTTGAAGCTCACGATCCGCCGGTGCCTTGCGATCTACATAATGAACGCGCTTCTCAAAGAATTTCTCGTCATAATCATATGCTTCTCCTTCCACATCCTGCGCAATACAAATCGTTGCAGGACCGGATTTTCCAGGATCGGTCATGACTTCAAAGGCACGAAGCAGACTGGACATTAATTGCTCCGGCCGGGTAATACGGTCCCAGTATCTTGAAACCGGCTTTAATGCATCGTTCGTGGTCACAGCCGCACTGTATTCCTGTTCCACCTGCTGCAATACCGGATCCGGCTGACGGGTCGCAAAGGTATCGGCCGGCAACAGCAACACAGGAATGTTGTTGGCAAGCGCCGTTGCCGCAGCCGTTACCAGGTTGGCAGAACCAGGTCCTACAGAAGTTGTCACCGCATAGATCTTTTGGCGAAGCATTTGTTTGCTGTAGGCCATTGCGGCAAGAGCCATTCCCTGTTCATTTTTTCCCTGAATGACTTTCAGGTGTCCGGGATCCTGTTCAAGTGCCTGGCCGATTCCGAGCACGTTTCCATGTCCAAAAATAGCAAATACACCTTCCACGAAGGGAAATTCCTGGCCATCAATATGGATATATTGCTGGTTTAAAAATTTAATCAACGCTTGAGCGGTTGTTAATCTCACTTTCCCCATGTCCATCAAACCCCTAACGTAATTGATCTGCTGTTTCTGTTCGTTCTGCAATCAACTGCTCGATTTCAGCAACAGTTGGCATCGCTTCTGAAGAACTGTGCTTGCTTACTACAATCGCTGCCGAGGCACTGCCGTATTTTAGTGCGGTTTCAATACCCTTGCCCGAGATCAGGGCATATAAGAAGGCTGAGGCATAAGAATCGCCTGCTCCAAATGTTTTCAATACTTTCGTTAAATACGCTTGCCCTCTGAAGGTTTCACCATTTCTGGTGTAAGCATAAGATCCTTCGACACCATGCTTGATCACAACCAGTTCCGGAGAATAATTAAACAAATGTTTAATTGTGGCTTCGTTATTGCCTTCCGCCACATTTTCCATTACATCAAATTCATCTCGTGTTCCCACTACCACATCGGACTGTTGGGCTACCAGCGTATAGTAAACGGATGTTTCTTCAAGGGATTGCCATGTATACCCGCGATAGTCCAGTTCAAAAATAACCTTCACATCATTTTTTCCCGCTAATTGAACCGCTTTCAAAACTGCTTCACGAGAAGGGCTTTTCGCAAGAGCGGTCCCGGAAACCAAGAGCACTTTTGCCTTTTTAATATAGTCTTCGGATACCTCCGACGGCTCCAGGTAAAGATCGGCTACATCATCACGGTACATAAGAATACTGCATTCTTCCGGACTCTTAATCTCTGTAAATGCCAGCCCCGTCTTATGGCCTTCTTCATCCACCACCATGTTGGACGTGTCAACCCCAAGGCTGCGCATATATTGCTCAATGAAACGCCCATGCTGATCATCAGCAAGCTTGCCGATAAACCCGGCCTTTAGTCCAAGCTTGGAAGATCCAATCGCAATGTTTGCCGGCGATCCTCCAACATACTTCTTGAATGTCATCGTTTCTTCCATTGGCCGGTTATACTCCACCGCGTTCAAATCGATGCAGGCGCGGCCAATCGCAATAAGATCGAATTCCCGATCCGGATTAAATTGAATATTCATCTCTGCCACAGCTCCTTTATTTACGGTTTAAAATCCACTCATGGGCTGGTTCGTTATGGAACTTCCACGAACGCGATGGCCCTGCCATCACATTTAAGTAATACGATTCATAGCCATCGGGGACCCCAACCGGATGGTAGCCTGCCGGTACAACGACAACATCACCATTCTCTGCAGCCATCGTTTCATCAATGGAGCGATCATCGGTATAAACACGCTGGAATACAAATCCTTGTCTTGGGTTCATTTCATGGTAGTAGGTCTCTTCCAAAAAGGATTCATGAGGCAAATTGTCCTGATCATGTTTATGCGGAGGATAACTCGACCAGTTTCCGCTTTCCGTATAGACTTCTACCACCAAAAGGCTGTTTGCGGATGGGTCGGAATCCGGCAGGATATTATGCACCAGGCGTTTATTGCTGTATTTTCCTCGGTTTTCTATGCTGTTGTCCTCTGCCTTAATGAGCTTTGTCGGCAAGGACTGGCCAGAAGGCGAGTAGCAAAGAACGACGCGGGCCTGCGTTACAGCCGTCACTTCAAAGGAACGATCATTGGATACATAGACGCTGTCGGTCGGTTTCTTTTCAAAAACACTTTCTCTCGTACCCAGATTTTCAAAAACCTGTTGTGAATCAGAAACATTTATTTTTCCTGTTAAGGCAACAATGCAGCATTCAGTGCTGCTCAAGTTTTCCTTATAGGAACGCCCCGGAGCAAGGTCCAAGACTTTCACACCGACATATTCCAATTGGGAGTTTTCACTGTTGACTTCCTGAACGACAGTGACTCCTTCTGCTATCTCCTTTTGTTGCGGTTTACGAAGCAATTGACTCACTTTGCCATCTCCTCCTGTCTATGTAAAACCATTATCCTGATGCAGGGGACATCAGGATAATAGCTGTCTATCTAGTAGTTGAAACTCAATCAAATGATGGTGCTTTATAATTGGCAGTCACTACTTTTTTGCGTGTGTAAAACTCAACGCTGTCTTTTCCGTTGGCAGGAAGTGTACCGTAGAAGGAAGACTTCCATCCTGAGAATGGGAAGAATGCCATTGGAGCTGGCACGCCTAAGTTAATTCCAAGCATACCTGCGTCGATATTTTCACGGAAGTAGCGGATTGCAGATGCATTGGATGTATAAAGGCAGGCACCGTTGGCAAACGGAGATTGGTTGGCCGTTTCCACTGCCTCCTTCAAGTTCTTCACACGAACAATGGACAATACCGGAGCGAAAATTTCATCTTTCCAGATGGACATATCGGTTGTTACCTCATCGAAAATCGTTGGGCCTACAAAATATCCTTTTTCAGGTGCATTATTGCGGCCGTCACATACGAGCTTTGCACCCTCTTCAACGCCTTTTTGGATGTAGCCTAATGTACGCTGCTGATTTTGTTCACGGATCACTGGTCCAAGGAATACTTCTTCATCAAGGCCATGGCCGATTTTAACCGTTTTTGCTTTTTCAACCAATTTATCGAGGAATGCATCCGCAATTCCTTCTTCTACTGTTACTACGGAACATGCCATGCAACGTTCACCGGCAGAACCAAAAGCGGAAGCAAACACGTTGGTTACCGCAAGCTCAAGATCTGCATCGTTTAATACAACGGAGTGGTTCTTCGCACCGGTTAGGGCTTGAACACGCTTAAGCTTTTCGCTTCCGCGCTTGTAGACGTATTCGCCGACAGGCTGGGAGCCTACGAAAGAAATGCCCTTTACTTCAGGATGATCCAACAGACCATTTACCACATCGTGTGCACCGTGAACGATATTGAACACGCCCTTTGGAAGACCTGCTTCTTCAAACAATTCTGCTAAACGATTAGCAAGCAGTGGCGTTCTTTCAGACGGCTTTAGAACAAAAGTGTTGCCTACAGCAATCGCCATTGGGAACATCCAGCATGGCACCATCATCGGGAAGTTAAATGGTGTGATTCCTCCAACTACCCCGATTGGATAACGATAATTTGTAATTTCCACATCGGCTGCGATCGTTGCAAGTGAATCACCCATCATGAGTGTCGGAGCGCCAGCTGCGAATTCCACGTTTTCAATTCCGCGTCCTACTTCACCAAGTGCTTCGGTCAGGTTCTTACCATTTTCAATGGTGATGATCCGAGCCAGTTCATCTTTATTTTTTTGAAGGAGCTGTTGGAAGTTAAATAGAATTCGTGCACGCTTTTGCACCGGAACTGCTTTCCAGCTTTCAAAAGCTTGGGCTGCCACTTCGATCGCGTGATCAACCTCTTCTTTCGTAGAAATAGGAACCTGGGCAATTACTTCTTTTTTAGCAGGATCGTATACATCCTCGAATTGAGTTGCTTTGCTTTCCACCCATTCCCCGTTTATATAGTTTTTCAACTTTTCTACTTGCGTTACTACTTCAGCCATGCTTTTTCCTCCTCTGTTATCACTCCTAAAGAGTGCGGTCTGCTTGGTAAAGGGTAAATCAAAATCACATTATTATTATATATTGGTTATGTTTTGGTTATATTTGACTCAATGTTAATACTAAAAGCGCTTTCAGTCAACCGTTTTCTGTGTTGTTTTTTGATAATTTGGAGAGGTTATAATCTTCCGGTTAAAAACTGAGCCTCTCCAAAGCCAAAGCTCCAGTCCGCTGCTCCGTTCGTCACAATGGAAACCATAATGTCGCTTGGTGCAATTCCGCAGCTATCTCCCAGTTCCTTTACCAAAAGGTCATAAAAAGCTTTCTTTTGCTTATCGCTTCTTTGGCTGCTGGTCATACTGACAACCACCACATCACGGCTTCTTCCAAATCCCAACCCCGTATCTTCAATGATCATTTCATTGGGAGAATGCTGGGTTACAATCTGATACCGATCCCGTTCAGGTACACCAAACGCTTGAACCATCGCTTTATGGGAAGCATCCAATAACTGTTTTAACGCTTGATCATCCCGCCCTTTTATTACATCGAATCGAACCAACGGCATGCTTTTAACCCCCTGTTTATGTAGATTCGCAGTACAATTGAGTACATTTTGGTAATATTATGATTATACTTTAATATTATTTGATAATTTGGTCAATAACTTTGATAGAAGAATACCAATAAAAAAAAACCTTTCCTTATACGAAAGGAAAGGCTTTTCGAATTTCAGATTAGATATGTAATCCTTCTCTGATCGACTTTAAAGTCATTTCATTCGACCATTCTGGCTTATCAGGATAGGCAAAAACAGAATTCGTTACAATGCCATCAAACTTCATTTCTCTTAATTTATGATACAACGCGTCAAAGTTTACTTCTCCCTGGCCAGGGTTCAAATGCTGATGAATGGTAACATTCGCATTTGGCGGGTTAATAATATAGCGCAACCCAAATGCCGCTTTGTGATTAAGCGTGTCCGCAATAAGAACATGGGCGAGCAAGTCTCCCGCTTCCTCCAGGTGCTGTTCAACATCGCCAATGCCATCATCATAAAAGAAAGCATGAGCGACAGAATACACCAGCTTAATCCAATCCTTGTCCAGTGCACGGATCATACGTATGGCTTCGGTGTTCAGCTCAATAAAATCATGGGGATGGGACTGTAAGTTAAGCTTAATTCCCTCTTTTTCAAAAAGAGGCATTAACTCGTACATTGATTTAACAAAAGCGCCTTCACTTTCAACCGGACGGCTCTTGTCTCCGCTAAATTCGGTGTTCATTAAGTCGACGCCCAAGTCCGAAGTGATTTCAATACAGCGCTTCCAATTTCTCACGGCCACCTGGCGCTCTTCTTCATTAGGTGAAGACCATTGCTGTACTGGGAGTACGGAAGAGATTTTCACACCTGCATCCGAGCAGTATCGTTTCAGGTCTTTAATCAGCTGCTTGTCTACCTTCGGATATTCATAAAACCAAATAAAATCCTTGCGCGGAGATAACTCTACCCATTCATACCCTAATCGGGCAACTGCGTCAATCGTATCTTTTAAATTGGTGTTATCACGATAGTGTGACGGATCATAAGCTAAACGCATTCAAAAATTCCCCTTTCTTTGGTAGGCAATAAGCAAAAAATCAGAAGCGCTTTCTGTTTGCACTTGGATTAATCAGACCAACATTTAATAATGTGTTGGTTAACTTTTGATTATCTTTAAATCCATATTAATAGTAAACGGATGCTCAATCAAGAATTTTTTATTTGTTGAACTGAGATTTGGAGCTTGCTCACCCATTTCACAAAAAAATCAGGAGAACGAGAGCTCCTGATTCCTATCCTTATTCGGCAATGACAAATTGGATGTTATTCTGTTTCGCAAATTCTTGATAGTTTTCTTCAGGTGCCCTGTCCGTAACGATATAATCAACTTCATCCAAACCACAGTAGGTCATTAAACCGTATTTATCGAATTTGTTATGGTCCACCAATAAGTACACCTCTGAGCTTCGGTTCACGACGGTTTTTTTCAATTCACTTTCATTCGGTGAAGCATTGGTTACACCATTTACCAGCGAGATTCCGGTGGATGCCATAAATGCTTTCTTGATGTTGTAATCTTTTAATAGGTCCATATTTCGAGGGTTAACAAATGAATTGGTTTTTCGGTCCACCATCCCCCCGATTGAGATCACATTTAAGTTTTCATACGGAAGCGCCCGAACGATAAAATCAATGCTGTTGGTAAAAATGGTCAAGTTCTTTTCCTTTAGAAAATTAAACATTTCAATGGTTGTCGTTCCGGAATCCAGGAAGATAAAGTCCCCGTCCTCGATAAAACTGGATGCTGTTTCAGAGATTAACACCTTTTCCTGCAGGTTCCGGACTTGCCGGTCCTGGAAAGACTCCAATTTTTTATGGATGGCAGAAACCCCGCCATACACTTTTTTAAGTTCGCCATTATCCACCAATTCCTGTACATCACGTCTGATCGTGTTTTTGGACACATCAAATACTGTAACCAATTCGTCCAGGGAAGCAGATTCATGCTCCATGACATATTCTTTAATTTTTTTTATTCGCTTATCTTTAATCATGTTATTCCACCTTAAATTCGTACCTGTACTTTTTTAACCGCTTACATTTTATCATACCATTTTAAATATATATTACCAACAAATGCTCAAAACTTCATGTTTTTTTAAGAATTTTCAATGGGAAACAACCAGTTGGATATTATTTTTGCCTGCGTACTCGGTATAGGCTGTATTCGGGGCGGCATTGGTAACGATATAATCGATCTCATCCAGTTCACAGTAAGTAATCAGCCCGTATCTATCAAATTTATCATGATCCACCAATAAGAAGACTTCGGAGCTTCTGTGCACGATCTCTTTTTTCAATTGGCTTTCGAGTGGCGATGCATTTGTGACACCATTAGAGAGTGAGATTCCGGTCGATGCCATAAAGGCCTTCTTGATATTGTAATTGCTCAACAAATCCAGATTCCGCGGATCGCCGAACGAGTCCGTTTTGCGATCCAGCATCCCTCCAATTAACATGACATTCAATTCCTCATATGGCAGGGCGCGAACCACCAGCTCTATGCTGTTTGTAAAAATCATAAGATTTCGGCCCTTAATGTATTCAAACATTTCAATCGTTGTCGTTCCTGAATCGATAAAGATACTGTCTCCATCTTCCACAAACCTTGATGCCTCTTTAACAATCGATGCTTTTTGTTCCTGATTTCGTTTTCTTCGATCCTGAATGGATTCGAGTGTCTTATGATTTATCGTGACCCCGCCATATACCTTTTTCAATTTCCCACGGTCAACCAGCACTTGTATATCACGCCGGATTGTATTTTTGGATACGCCAAAAACTAAAACCAACTCGTCAAGTGAAACCGAGTCATGCTCCGAAACATAGTTCTGTATCCTGTTAATTCGCTTTTCCTTGATCATTGGTTTACCCCCTATTCCCATCTCTTATAGCAATATATTATCAATAGTTAACCATAACTTCACTATCTTTTTCTAAAAATAACAAAAATGCCGCCAAATCTAATTTTGGCGGCCTTCATCTGTTTAATCGTTAACCATGGGGAAAGGCGAGTGGTGGGACAAGACGGTTGTGAATTAAATGACCATATTCCTGTTGCAAGTTATGTAAAAAAGAGCATTTCTACCCTTATTTTTTATCTATTACAGCCACCAGTACGTAAAGTTGAAAACAATTGTTTGGGACCAATCAAAGGAGGGGTGTTCCCCGATTGGTCTTACTATTAATCTATGAAAAAATCTATGAATGGTGTGGGTTATAGCGTCCAAAAGTAAAAGCCGCACACGTACAATTTTGGCGGCTTTCAACAGGGTGGCTAATAAAGTTTTAGCTTTTTGCATAAATGATGAAGACATGAAAGTCCCTGTAATTGCAGCAGGTTATTATGGTCCAGGTACTGTTTTATGTCTTGTATGATTTTTTTTACAGCCAGCAGATCGTTTGACCTTCCTGCTGCTCCACAGTTCTTTGTTTATGATGGTATGGAACACCATACAATTGTTGAAAAGATTCGTCAGTTCAAAGAGGAATAAGCAGAAAGCCGCCAAACTTTAATTTGGCGGCTCAATCGTTTTTTATAAATCATGCCGATTTGGCATCCTCCAGCTGCCGGCTTGGGGAGTTCCACATCTCCAGCCATTTCTTAATTGCAGCCACCATAATGATAACTCCGAGGATCAGCATGATCACAGAAAGTACAGCATTCAGCATATTGTAGCCCGGGTTATCCGGGTTAAGGTAAACATTCTTGACCATCCAGTAACCGGCATAATTGACGGTAACAAAGAGATAGGCCAGCGGGACAAGGCACGTGAGCATGTATCGTCTCTTGTCGGCTACTTTCAAAATAACCGTTCCTCCAATAATCAAACCAATGGAGGCCATCATCTGGTTGGATACCCCGAAGAGTGCCCAGATCGACCCAATATCCCCGGAGTACAGAAGATAGCCCCACATGAAGCAGGCAAGCGCACTGGCGATAATGGAACCCGGAAGCCAGTCTGTCTTCTTCAGCGGCTTATAAAATTCACCAAAGAAATCCTGGATCAAGTAGCGGGAGACACGTGTTCCTGCATCAATCGCTGTCAAGATGAATACCGCTTCAAACATAACCACGAACTGGAAGAAATAAGCGGAAAGCTTGGCGAACCAGGGAATTCCGGTAAAGATATAGGTCATCCCGACCGCAAGCGTTACTGCTCCGCCTGTTCTGCCTTCCAGATCCAGACCGATTTCACGGCTGAGTTCTGGCAAATTTACAACATCCATTCCCAATGCTTTAAATACCTCAGGAGTGGAGTTGATCGCAAAATAGTCCGCCGGATGAAGCGCAGTTGCTGCGATCAAGGCCATGATCGCCACCAGGCATTCCACAAGCATTCCGCCAAAGCCAACGACTTTAATATCCGACCATTTATCAAGCATCTTAGGTGTCGTACCTGAACCTACAAAGGCGTGGAATCCGGAGATCGCTCCACAGGCAATCGTAATCGAGATAAACGGCCAAACCGGACCCGCTAAAATCGGGCCACCGCCATTAACGAATTTTGTAAAGGCCGGAAATTCAATCGATGGGTTAATAATAAAGACACCGATAATCAAGGCAATGAACACACCAATTTTCATAAAACTGCTCAAGTAATCCCGTGGTGCCAGGAGCAGCCATACCGGCAGTGCTGCGGCAAAGAAGGCATAGATTGGCAAAATGATAGCCAACACTTTCGTATCAAGCGTCAGCCAATCGCCAAGGGCGGTCTCTTGAATTTGAGGGCCCATAAAGACGCCGACCATAAGTAAAATAAATCCGATCGTTGACGTGACTTTCAAGTTGCCTGTTTTCTTATAAACAATCCCTACTCCCATCGCGATGGGAATGGTGATACCGACAGCAAACGTACCCCATGGGTTGTTTTCAAGCGCATGAAGAACAACCATGGACAGGCCGGCCATTGTGATTGTAATAATAAAGAGCATCGCAAGGCCTGTACAAAAACCAGCTACAGGACCTAGTTCATCTTTTGCCACTTCAGAAAGCGATTTCCCTTTTTTGCGCATGGAAGCAAATAATACAACGACATCATGGACTGCTCCGCCCAGTACCGCACCGATCAATAGCCAAAGCAGCCCTGGAAGGTAGCCGAATTGTGCCGCCAGAATGGGACCAACGAGTGGTCCGGCAGCTGCAATCGCTGCAAAGTGATGTCCGAACGTTACCCATTTATTGGTTGGAACATAATCCTTCCCATCATTTAATTCGTGTGCCGGGGTCGGCTTAGCATCATTTAATTTCATGACCTTTGCCGCCATGAACGTTCCATATAACCGATAAGCTATCATTAATATACAAATGGATCCGATAACAATTGAAACCGCATTCAATTTATTCTCCCCCTCTGCCTCTTTTCATTTATGTATCCTTCATCTTACTAAATGAAAGCGTTCACAGAGGGTTTTCATTTTAAAATGCAAAAACAAGGAGCTGAATGACATGATCCAGCCATTGAATTGCATCTTTTAAAAGCCGAAATGCTCTTTCAAATTTTTTGTAAACGTCCGACTGACCGGGATTTTCTCTCCGTCCTTCATGATCAGGTTATAGGTGGAGTTAAACCAGGGCTGGATCTCCACAATTTTATCCAAATTCACCAGGTATCCGCGATGCACGCGAATGATCGATTTCTGCTGCAGCTTTCTCTCATAGGTGACCAACGGCTCATTCACCTCGTACCGTTGCTGATCGGTGACAATCACTGTTTTTCCCTCAACCGCTCCGATCGATACAATGTCAGAAACAGCAATCAGCACGATCCGCTCATCAACGGTCACTGCCAGCTTGTCCGTTTGTTTTCCGGTGGTCACCCCTTGCTCTGGAGGCGGGCTTGTCCGGTTTTCTTTCCCCTTGATCACCTTGGCCACTTTTTCCACCGTCTTTTGGACCCTGGTTTCATCAAACGGCTTCATGATGTAGTCAATGGCTTGCAGATCAAAAGCTTTCAGCGCGTACTCATCATACGCCGTTGCAAACACAATTTCTGGACGGGGATCAAGGTCCATGATCTTTTCCGCCAAGTCCAACCCGCTTTCATCCGCCAGTTGGATGTCCAGGAAAATCACATCGACCGGCAGCTCTTGAAGCTGGCTTATCGAACTCTCGATGGAATCATCTTGACCCACAATCTCCACTTGCTTGCTTCTTTTTAACAAATACTCCAGTTCATCTCTGGCTAACGGCTCATCATCAACGATAAATGCCTTAAACATCATTTTCACTCCACTTGTTTTGGGTTAATGGCAGGGTCATGGTCACCTTTGTTCCTGAATCCTGTTCACTTTGAATCATAAAGGAACCCTCCATTCCGTAGATCTCCTGTATTCGCTTCCGTATGTTCCAAAGTGCAGTTCCGGTCCCCTCTTCGGAGCGGACCGACTCCTTTCCGAGCGATTGGATCAGGTCGGCAGGAATCCCCTTGCCATTGTCTTCAGTTGTTAACATCATTTTGTCCCGATTCATATAAGCGGTAACCTTCACGTTTCCCTGTTTCCTGTTAGAAAACGCATGGCGGATCGCATTTTCTACCAAAGGCTGCAGCGTAAATGGCGGTATGAGTACATGGTTCAGTTGCGGCTCGATATCAAACTCCACTTCATATTTACCCGGAAAACGCGCTTGCTCGAGTGACAGATAGGCCTCCACATGTTCAATTTCCTTTTCCAACGGAATCAGCAAATGCCGTGCTCCCTGCAGGTTGCTGCGAAAGAACACGCCCAGCTGAATCAAGAGTTTCCTTGCTTTTTGTGCATCCGTCCGGACAAGGCTTGAAATGGTATTGATGGCATTAAACAAAAAGTGCGGGTGTACTTGCGCCTGCAAAGCTTTTACCTCAGCATCCTTTAATAATTTTTGCTGTCGCTCCGCTTCTGCCAGTTCCAGCTGAGTGGAAAACAGCTTGCTTAAGCCTTCCGCCAGCTCTTGCTCCACCTGATCGAGCTTTTCCGCGTCCTCAAAGTACAGCTTCAGTGAGCCCACCGTTTCATCGCGAACCTGCAAAGGAACAACGATCGCGGCCTGCAATGGACAATTTTCTCGATAGCACTGGATTTCCTCTGTTGACCTGGCAATCAAGATCTTCCCGTTTTCAATGACCTTTTTCGTCAACAGGGTTGCCATGTTTTGACCAGGCTGGTGATGGTCTGAAGCCGCTCCGGCATGAGCCAGCACCTGTTTCTTATCCGTGATCGATATAGCATCCGCCTTAGTTGCTTGCAAAATGATCTTCGCTGCCTCCCCGCAGGAATGAAAATTTAAGCCCTGACGGAAAAAAGGAAGCGTTTGCTGAGCAATCTGAAGCGCATTATGGGTTTGAAGCGCGCGAGTACGCTCTTCCTCCATTAAAATGCTTTGGATGATCATGATAAAAATGAGCGTTCCGAGCCCATTGATCGTAATCATCGGTATGGCGATTACCTCAACCAAATGAGAAGCCGCTTCAAACGGACGTGCAGTCAGCAAAATGACACCCATCTGGATGATCTCCATCAAAATCCCTACCGCTACTGCTCCCCACGGTGAGCGGTTCCTTCCGATGATGCCAAATCGGCGGCCAAGCAAACCTGTGATTAATCCTGCCAGAATGGTGGAAATCGCACAGGCTTCAGCCGTGAACCCGCCGAGCGTCAAACGGTGGAGACCAGCAATTAGTCCCACACCCAAGCCAACGATGGGCCCGCCGAGCAATCCGCCAATGGCTACACCCATGATTCGAGTGTTCGCAATGGCCGCATCATAATCCACATCCGCCTGCCAGGTTTGCGACACGATGGCTCCATTATTTATCTCGATCCCGGTATAGTTGCTGATGATGCCAAAAGCGCCGAATATCAGGATAAGAAGCATCTTTTCTTTTTGATTATGCTCTTGATGAACGATTTGCCGGAATGATTTCAATCTGGAAAGCAAAAAAGCCACCATCACGAGAACCCCCGCCCGCTCAAGCATTAAAGGCAGCAGCTGTAACAGCGCAACCCCCTCCTTCGGTAAAAATTCTCTATTAAAAATAGCGCAGTAAACTCTTTCATACGTATCTATTTTAACAAACTTAAGGTTTCTTTCATTTCACTATTTTCTAAAACGTCACAGGTGGCTATAATAGATGAGTGGGAAATCCCAATTAATAACGAATATTCGTTAAAGACGAAAGAGGTTACTATTGTGAGTACTACAGCAGTAAGAGCGACTAGAACAAGAGCATTAGTCATCAATGCACTTTTCATCGGTTTGACCTATGTGGCAACCGTGTTTATTAACATAAAGCTCCCTATCATGGGGAACGGTGGATTAATCCACCTGGGCAATGTTCCATTGTTTATCGCCGCCTTTGTGTTCGGCAGAAAAACAGGCGCCGTTGCAGGGGCCTTCGGAATGGGCTTATATGATTTGCTCTCCCCATGGACGATATGGGCACCGTTCACCTTCGTAATTGTAGGAGCGATGGGCTATGTGGCTGGGCTGATCTCCGAAAAAGTCCCCGGCAACAAAGTGCTGGTCAATACACTGGCAGTCATCACAGCCCTTGTCATCAAAATCGTTGGCTATTATTTTGCCGAAGTCATCCTTTACCACAACTGGATCCAGCCGTTCGGCTCCATCCCTGGCAACTTCCTGCAGGTTGTCATTGCTGGCATTATTGTTGTGCCGCTTGTGGCGCGGATCAAGCAGAGAGTGATATAGGGTACAGCATGCAACAAATCCTATGGAGCAACACCTTAAAAAGAGCTGCTGTTCATGCTCAATGAAATATAAGGTGGTAAAGCTGCACAGAAAATGAATAGATTTAACAAAAAAATAAGGCAAGAGCGCTTAGCTCTTGTCCTTATTTTTTGTTCAAACTTTTTAAAACCTTATCTTTGGGTTGGGAATAGTCTTTGAACCATCTCGCTGAATTCATCAAAGAACCCTCTGACCGGTTTTCCGGCCTGAACATCGTCCACGTACTTTTGAACACGGTCCACAAAGTCAGGGTTAGTGGACACAAATACGTTGTTGATATCCGGGTCTGTGCTTTTTACTCTATCTGCTATTTTTTTCTCGGTATCCTTTGTCAGCTTGCCATTGGTGCCATCCTCCAGAACAGCTGCCACATAAGCGTTGTTATCTGTAACGATTACATTGGCCCTGCGTACTTCCGGCAGCTTGGCAACTTCATCAGCTGCCTCATTTGCAATGTCCAGTCGGTTGCCCCGGTTCTCATTGTCGCCTGTATTTTCATCCGTGCTTATGTTCCTCATACTTTTGTTCCGATTCTCCATCCCCTGCTGATTATTATCGTTTCGATTCATACAGGCTGATAAAGCAGCTGTCAAGATAATGACCATCATGAGCTGAATAAATCTGTGTTTCTTATTCAATACGTTCACTCCTTTCTTTTCCTTCATTTTTAGCATGAGGAGTTCCAATTAAATTATGCATCAATTGAAATTTAATCTAATGGTTAAGCGGCTTTGGTAACAATCTCCTTAATTTAATCAATTTATTTAAGACAAAATAGTATTGGTTCAGAAATGAACTAATTCCCAAAACGAGGTGTTGTAGATGAAAACAAACCTAAACAGTATCTTACCCATTATTGCTTCGGTTGGAGTTGGTATTGCTGCTTATCAAATGATGAGCGGGAATGGTGGGAAAATGAAAAATATTGTGCCCCTCGCTTCTAATATGATGGGAATGGGATCTGGGATGCAGGGACAAGGTCAGCAACAGCAGTGAGGTAATCAATAGAAAGTATTATGATCGACTTTTTGCTATTCGACCTAAAATATGCAATATTTCATATTCAAAAAATTACTGGGGGAATCTAAAAATGGAACATAAAACTCTTGGCAGCAAACGAATCATTGCCTCAAATAAGAAACCAGAGGATTATGTCTCAACCATAGAAAACCCGAGTAACCAAAGAGGTGCATTTACGGGTACCCGTTTTGTGGATGAAGAGGTTACGGAAAGATAACAAAAAAATAAACAATAGCCCGGCTTACACGTTGGGCTATTGTTTATTTTGCACACACATTCTTTCCCGTCCTGCTGATCGCCCGATGGGTATAAAAGTCATTAGAGAAAGGGGCGATAGAGAAAGCTCAAACATGAAGCAAAAAGTCCTTCTTAGCCCTTACGTAACAGCTTATGGTCATTAACCCTGTTCTACATGTCCTTTTGGACTTCACTCCTTTAAAACAACAAGTGCCTCCGCTGCTTTCTTTGCAAAAGTCAACGGCGGTTCAACCGATTGAAAGTGAATATAAAGGATGGTTGGCTTGATAAACAGCCAATGATTGTGCAGAGCACCAATGATAAATCCTTTACTAACAAGCTGCCTTGAAACTCCGGTATTTCTTCTTCCAAAACCACAACTTCTCCATAGTTTAACGCATTCCTTCAAAATCCAATGATTCAAATGAGAACCCGGCATGCAGCTCGCCCTTACTTGGTCTTCCTTGAATCGTTACATATAAATTCCTGGCTATAGATACAGAAGCCTAATCGCTAACAAGAAGTTTTTCTCTGAACTTCTGTTTATTTTGTCACAAAGTAAGAGGCTGTTTCGTCTTGTAAGTGTCAGACAAAAAAGTTGTATGGAGGGAAAAAGAATGAAAGAAAGAATTCGAATGGAAGACGTGGAACCAGGCGCCTATCAGGCGATGTTTGCCGTAGAGAAATATGTATCCGGCACGAGTATTGATAAGAAACTAAAGGAACTGATCAAAATTCGGGCATCACAAATCAACGGCTGCGCATTTTGCCTGAATATGCATACAAAGGAGGCGCGCGAAATAGGTGAAACCGAGCAAAGGATCTATGCATTAAATGCTTGGAGGGAGACTCCCTATTTTACTCCGGAAGAACGGGCGGTTCTTGCTCTGACAGAAGCTGTAACCCTCGTCGCAGAGTCACATGTTCCTGATGATGTCTACAATGAAGCTGCACGATATTTTGATGAAAAGCAAATGTCCGAAATCATTATGCAAATCGTCGTAATCAACGCTTGGAACAGGCTCGCTGTTACGGCGCGGAAAATGCCCGAATAACAATCGTATGGATGGGAATTGGTTTCAATTTAGAGTTCGTATCGTAATGACCATACCAGAGTAAAAGTTGGTGTAAAGGGGAATATACCACTATTACACTTTTACGAGGTGAGGGAAATGTCTAACACGATGGAACAAAAAGAAATGGAAACCGTAAGAGAATTAATCAAAGACATAGACACGGCCATGCTGACCACGGTAACGAAAGAAGGACTGGTTTCTCGTCCAATGAAAACCCAAGAAGTTGAATTTGACGGTGACTTATGGTTTTTCACTAAAAAAGAGACGAATAAATATGATGAAATTTTACACAATCAAGAAGTAAATGTGGCTTATGCAGGTAAATCCTATGTTTCCATCCGTGGAAGAGCGGAAATCGTTGAGGATTTAGCTAAGAAGAAGGAATTGTGGGGATTCGCCTATGACAAAATTATGCAAACCACTTATGATGATCCCAACATTGTCTTGATAAAAGTAAAAGTAGAAGCTGCTGAATATTGGGAAACCGGCAGTTTTACAAAGAGAATAGCGTTCATGTTTAAACGAATAACAGGGCAAAATGCTCAATCGGCAGATGTTAACGAAACAGTTGAATTGAATAAATAAAACCATTCCCCGTCCTCAGAAAGGAGGCTTCTTTAAAAGTTACCGAACTTTTAGGAAGCCTCTTTTCTATTTACCCTTTATCGCCTTTACCCGGCAGCAACTGATAAAACTGCTTGGCTAAATAATGCGGAGAATACGGCATGTCGTTGCGCAGCCATCCAATAATCGTTCCAAACAACGCGGAAGACACGTACCACATGGCTATGTCGGTTGGAATGCCGGCTTTTGAAATGAAGGAATTGTTCCCTTCTTTTTCAAGGTTCTCTTCCATCATATCAGTGACCAGGATTAATAAGCGCTCCATAAAGATCGGTGTCCGTTTCACCGCAAGGATCACTTTGTAAAATTCAGCATGTTCGGCAATATGCTCAATGAATTGCACCATTTTTGGCCAGTACCCGCCATCCTGAGCATTGTCATCAACCGGTGAGCGATTCAGAGCCTGAACTATCTCCTCAATCATATCGTCCGCCATTTTTTCTAGCATATCGGGAATGTCCCGATAATGCAGATAGAAGGTCACACGGTTGATAGTAGCTCGTTCCGCGATACTGTTTACCGTTATTTTCTCGATGTCCCGTTCTTGAAGCAGCTGGACAAAGGCATCCCGAATCAATTGCCGGGTGCGCAGGATTCGCGGATCGGTTTTTTTCGTTTCCTTCATGACTTTTCCTCTCTCCCATACCAAAACTACAATTTTTCCGTTTTCGTCTTAAATTTAAAGGATAAACAACAAAAGAAAACAGAGTGTCAATTACTTTACACATTCCTCCTAATCGTTGCTTGTAAATTCAGTGGATATCAATATAATGTATTTTATGCAATGTCAACTATACAACACATTGTAAATTTAGTCCACGTTTTATTGGAGGATGGAACAGAGTGAGTAAAAGTACAGATATACAGAGTGGCTCGATTAAAAAGGGGCCCGTCTTGTTCATCTTAATCCTGGGTGCCTTTTTGGCGATCTTGAACCAAACCGTCATGAGTGTTGCAACACCTGAATTAATGAAGGATTTTAATATTACCGCCGCTACTGCCCAGTGGCTGACTACAGGGTATATGCTGGTGAACGGTGTTCTAATTCCAATCACCGCTTATTTGATTCAAAGGTTTTCCACACGTCAGCTTTTCCAGGCATCGATGATCATTTTCCTTGTGGGAACGATCATATCAGCCATTGCCTCTAACTTCCCCGTTCTGTTGACTGGCCGTATGATTCAGGCAGCAGGCGCCGGAATTATAATGCCGCTTCTCATGAATGTGGTATTGGCCATCTTCCCTCCCGATAAAAGGGGATCGGCCATGGGGATGGTTGGGTTTGCCGTAATCTTCGCCCCTGCCATAGGCCCTACGCTTGCCGGTTATATATTGGAGAACTTCGCTTGGGAAACCATGTTCTACGGCATGATCCCGTTTGCCGTTCTTGTCATTGTCTTAGGTTTTGTTTTTCTGAAAAATGTATCCGAACGAATCTTTAGCAAAGTCGATATGACCAGCGTTATTCTTTCCACCATTGGATTCGGTGCCCTTCTCTACAGCTTTAGCCGGGCCGGCAGTGCAGGATGGTCGAACACGGAGGTACTTGTCACGTTAATTGGTGGAATCATTGCCCTCGTATTGTTTACCTGGAGACAGCTCGTATTGAAGGATCCATTGCTTGATCTCGGTGCCTTCAAATACAACATGTTCTCGCTAACCACCATTATCAATATTGCGATTACAATGATTATGTATGCAGATATGATGCTTCTGCCGTTGTATCTTCAAAACGCCCGCGGCTTTACCGCCCTGGAATCCGGACTGCTTTTATTGCCGGGAGCGCTTGTAATGGGCTTCCTGATGCCTGTTACCGGAAAACTGTTTGACCGATTTGGTGCCAAATGGCTATCTGTAATCGGAATGGTCATCACGATCATTACCACCATTGGGTTTATTGACCTGACAGATTCAACAAGCTACACCTATTTGGTTCTCATGTCCACCGGCCGCAGAATCGGGATGGCATTGCTGCTAATGCCAATTCAAACCGCAGGGCTCAATCAGCTTCCAGCCAAGCTTCATGCGCACGGTACCGCCATCTCGAATACCATTAAACAAGTGGCCGGTGCCATCGGTACGTCACTTCTTGTGACTGTCATGACCAATCGTACCAAAACCCATTTCTCAGAGATGGCAGCAGCAGGTGCGGCAAAGGGTGAAACCCAGCAGCATATGATTATGGAAGCTTCTATTCAGGGGATTAATGATGCTTATCTTGTGATTGTGGGGATTGGCATTCTCGGACTGCTGCTTTCATTCTTTATCAAGCGTACAGACCAATCATCCGGAGAGAAAAAGAAAGTGGCGTTCAAGAAGGCTGTTGTGAAGGAAGCATAAGGAGAATAGTAATAACAAAACCAGAGCCTGTTTCAAAAGGATCTGGTTTTTTATTTTGAGATTTATTTGAAGTCCTTTTCGCCCAACCTCTGGTCGCTTTTCGTTTTTTTCGATTGATAGCTTGCTTAGCACAAAAGAGGTTTACAATGCTTGTCATTTTTTAGCGATAATAGAAAAGAGGATTTATAAAAATTGCGTGAAATATTTTTGTGGTAATCTCATTTATCTATGCCTTAAATAATTTGTTTAAAATAACACATTGATCATACATCCAAACCAGTTGCTTTTAGGAGGTAAAACATGGTTTCCAATTCATCAAAAGAATCCGCGTTAAAGGTGAAGAAGTGGCCGACAAATACCATAGCAGCGGGTCGACGTCATACCGTTGGGCTTAAATCGGATGGTTCGGTGGTAGCTGTGGGCCGAAATAATGAAGGTGAATGCAATGTAAGCGACTGGCATGATATTGCAGCGGTCGCGGCTAGTAATGTTCATATGGCAACGAACACGGGTAATGCTCATACCATTGGCCTTAAGTCCGATGGCACAGTTGTGGCTGTGGGTTGGAATAAGCATAACCAATGCACTGTAAACGACTGGCACGATATTGCAGCGGTTGCGGCCGGGTGGTGTCGTACCATCGGGCTAAAATCGGATGGTTCAGTGGTAGCCGTGGGCCGAAATTATGAAGGTGAATGCAATGTAAGCGACTGGCATGATATTGTGGCAATTGCGGCTGGTGACTGGCATACACTCGGTCTTAAATCTGACGGTACAGTAATGGCCGTAGGTAATAATAGATATCGTCAATGTAATGTAAGTGACTGGCACAACATCGTGGCAGTTGCGGCGGGTTATCTTCATACTGCTGGGCTTAAGTCGGATGGCACAACGGTTGCTGTAGGGCAAAATAAGGCGGGCCAATGTAATGTAAGCGGCTGGAGTGATATTGTTACGATAGCGGTCGGCAGCAAGCATACCGTTGGCCTCAAATCGGACGGTACTGTAGTGGCTGTGGGCTGGAATGAATATGAGCAATGCAATGTAAATGCCTGGTGCAATATTGTAGCAATTGCTGCGGGTTGCGCCCATACCGTTGGCCTTAAAGCGGACGGCACGGTGATTGCTGTTGGTGATAATGATTATGGTCAATGTAATGTAAGTGACTGGTACGATCTCCAACTACCCGGCAATTAGTTTATTAAATGCAAAAAACCACCTCCCCATGGGAAGTGGTTTTTGTTATTGGGTTATTTAGTTATTGTACCTAGTGTCCCAGCATCTGCCGGATGTACGCCATGGCGATAGAAATCGGCGTGAATCGGGTCCAGTGGTTTACGGCCGAGGATGAGGTCTGCTGCCTTTTCGGCCAGCATCAATACAGGTGCATGGATGTTGCCGTTTGTTACGTAAGGCATAGCTGATGCATCAACGACCCGTACGTTTTCAAGTCCGTGAACCTTCATCGTATTCGGGTCGACAACAGCCATAGGATCTGAAGCAGGTCCCATTTTGGCCGTGCATGACGGATGAAGGGCTGTTTCCGCATCTTCTCTTACCCAATCCAAAATTTCCTCGTCTGTTTCAACAGACGGTCCAGGTGAGATTTCCCCTATGTTATAAGGCTTCATCGCTGGTTGAGACAAGATGTTACGTGTCACTCTTATGGCCTCAACCCACTCGCGTTTGTCCTGTTCGGTAGAAAGATAGTTGTAGACCATGCTTGGATGCTCTTTCGGATCGGTTGAACGAATCTTTAATGATCCGCGGGCATCGGAGTACATTGGTCCAACGTGAACTTGGAATCCGTGAGCGGTTTCCGCTTTTTGTCCATCGTAACGTACCGCGACCGGAAGGAAGTGATACATCAGATTCGGATACTTAACATCTTCATTGGAACGGACAAATCCTCCGCCTTCAAAGTGGTTGGTGGCAGCCGGGCCTGTACGGTTAAGCATCCACTGCAAACCAATCCAAGGCATGCGCAATTTATTTAAATTCGGCTGTTCAGAAACCGGAAGCGGACAAGCATGCTGTACATAAACTTCAAGGTGATCCTGAAGGTTTTCTCCCACACCTGGAAGATTGACAACCGGTTTGATTCCAAGTGAACGAAGGTGCTTCGCGTCGCCTACACCAGATAATTGAAGAAGCTGCGGCGTGTTGATCGCACCACCTGAAAGGATGACTTCTCCTGCTTTCACTTGATGCTTCTTTCCGTTTCGTTGATAGGTTAATCCTTTCGCTTTCCTGCCTTCAAAGTCAATATTCTTAACGAAAGCCCGTGTCAACACGGTCAGGTTCTCACGCTTCATGGCCGGGTGAAGATAGGCACGTGAAGCGGACAAGCGCTGGCCTTTGTACACATGCTTATCGAACGGCCCGAACCCCTCCTGGCGGAAGCCGTTCACATCCGGCGTTCTTGAATAACCCGCCTCTACCGCTGAGTTAAAGAAGGCTTGGAATAAGGGATTTGTGGCTGGCCCGCGTTCCAATTTAATCGGCCCGTCATGGCCGCGAAGATCATCGTCTGGTGATCCTAACGCATTTTCCAGACGCTTGAAATACGGAAGGCAGTGCGCAAAATCCCATGTTTCCATCCCCGCGTCGGCTCCCCAACGTTCATAGTCCATCGGATTTCCGCGCTGATAAATCATCCCATTGATGGAACTGGAACCTCCAAGTACCTTTCCCCGGGCATGTTTGATTCGTCGGCCGCCCATATGCGGCTCAGGGTCAGATTGATATTTCCAGTCATAGAGGCTTTTGCCTGCTGGAAACGGCAACGCTGCCGGCATTTGAATGAGTAAATCCCATGAATAATCACTGCGTCCTGCTTCTAAAACAAGAACACTTTTCTTTCCATCTGCACTAAGACGGTCGCCGAGTACAGAACCCGCACTGCCGCCGCCAACGATTACAATGTCATATGTGTCAGTCATCGTTTGTTCCTCCTAGTTGTTGAGTCGATCCCTTCTTTCTTAAACCGAATCGGCAGCTTAGAACCAGTTAATCGGTTCAGGCTTAAGATTTTGGAAGATATGCTTTGTTTCTGTATATTCTTCAAGACCTGATTTACCTAGCTCGCGTCCAATACCGGACTGCTTGTATCCACCCCAAGGAGCGTGTGGGAAATACAGATTGAAATCATTGATCCAAACCGTGCCCATGCGCATCTTCCCTGCACAGCGTTCCGCTTTTGCGATGTCTTTTGTCCAAACACCGCCAGCGAGTCCGTAGATGGAGTCATTTGCAAGCTTAACCGCTTCTTCTTCTGCAGAGAATTTCTCAACCGTCATTACCGGACCAAACGCTTCTTCTTGAACAATGGCCATTTCTGTGGTGCAGTCAGTGAAGATCGTAGGCAAATAGAAAAATCCTTTTTGCAGTTCTGGATCTTCCGGACGTTTGCCGCCAACGGCCAATGTTGCGCCTTCGTTGATCCCTGTTTCTACATATTTTTCTACCTTTGCACGGTGTTCAGCTGAAATGAGCGGTCCCATTTGGGTTCCTTCGTCAAATCCGCTTCCCAGCTTGAATTGTTTCACCCGCTCCACAAGCGCCTGTACGAACTCATCGTGAATGCTTTCTTCTACAATCAGCCGTGTACCTGCGGAACAGATTTGTCCTGCGTGGAAGAAAACACCGTTTAGCGCTTGATCGACCGCTATTTCAAAATCAGCATCTGCAAATATGATATTTGGGTTTTTCCCGCCAAGCTCCAGTGCCAGCTTCTTCACATTCGAGCTTGCCGCCTGCATGATTTTCTTCCCGGTCACAATACCGCCGGTAAACGAAATAAGGTCAACATCCTCGTTACTGGACAGCTCTGCTCCAATCGTTGCGCCTGAACCAAGAACAAGGTTAACGACACCGGCTGGTACTCCTGCTTCTTCCATGAGCTGAAATACTTTTATCGTAGTCAGTGGTGTAATTTCACTTGGCTTCATAATTAGCGTATTTCCAGTGGCAAGCGCCGGGGCCAGCTTCCAGGACGCTTGAAGCAAGGGATAGTTCCAAGGCGTAATTTGCCCGCAAACACCTACTGGTTCGCGAACCACTCGGCTGATCGAGTTGGATACTGGAGAATCAATCAGCTCCCCGCCATCTTTATCTGCAAGCTCAGCATAATAACGGAATACGCCAGCGATATCATCCATGTCCCCGCGGCTTTCCTCCATTGTCTTGCCAGTATCCAATGATTCTAAATATGCGAGTTCTTCTTTGTCTCTTTCTATTAATTCAGCCATCTTTCGTACGACAGCCCCTCGCTCTGTGGCCGGGGTTGAAGCCCATTCTCCGTTATCAAAGGCTTCTCGTGCCGCAGCGATGGCTGCCTTTGCATCGGATTCGTCACCCTCTGGGACCGTAGCAATGACTTCCTGATTGAATGGATTAATAATATCCCGCGTATTCTCCGAGTCGGCGCCAACCCATTTACCGTTAATGTAATGTTGTAGTTGTAGTTTCAGATCCAATCCTATCAACTCCGTTTTTGATTTATATTAATTTCGTTCAGAATTTATTTAACGTTATTAACGTAACATGTCTATTTATTGATGTCAAAGTCATAAAAAGCCATACATCTGCAAATAGTAAAGGGAAATTATAAAGGTGATGATGAGCGGGAAAGTAGACATTTGGAAGCTGGACGCGTTACCATTAAGTACGTAAAGAAGATTTGATAAAGATTTAACTGAGTTATTTTTTATCGGAGGAGCGTTCCTATGAGTAAAGCCACCGGGAGACCGGACGTAAAAATAGAAGAAGCCAAGGATAAAGTCATTGGTGCCATTGCAGAGACCATGGATTTATATGGGGTAACCCCTGCTGCGGCAAATTTATATGCGACCATGTATTTTGAAGACCAGATGACGCTTGATGAAATGCGAACCGAGCTCGGCATGAGCAAACCAAGTATGAGTACCAGCGTCCGCAGGCTCCAGGAAATCGACATGGTTAAAAAAACCTATACACGCGGTTCCAGGAAACATACGTATGCAGCGGAGAAGAATTTCTTCCGTTCTTTTATGGCGTTCTACTGTCAAATGTGGGAACGCGAAGTAAAAATAAATTTGGCGGCCATTAAAGAAGCACAGGAAGATTTTATAGAAGTCATAAAAGATTCCCATAGTACGCCAGAAATCGTGGCAAAAGCAAAAAAATACTACGACCAGCTGGAAGAATCCAAAACTTACTATCACTGGCTGGATGACCTGGTTGAAAATATAAGAAGCGGCAGGATCTTTGAGTTTTTGCCAAAAGAGCAAAAAGATTAACAAAAAAGATGGTGAGCATTGCTCACCATCTTTTTCTTATCCATTCATTTTATCGAGAAGAGCACCACCGGCTATTCCAGGGTTTGTCATTTCAAATGGGTTTAATATCAAATCGAGTTCTTCCTCTGTCAAAACATCATACAGGAGACAAAGCTCTCGTACCGATTTGCCTGTTAGAATGGCTTCCCGTGCAATTCGCGCACACGCTTCATATCCCAAGTGCGGATTGACGGCTGTAATGATTCCCACGCTTCGTTCCACATATTCTTTCATCCGGTCTTCATTTGCCTCAATTCCGGACAGACAGTAATCGGTAAAGCTTCGGAACGCATTATTCATGATACTGATGGATTGAAGAAGGTTAAAGACGAGTACAGGCTCCATGACGTTTAATTCCAACTGTCCCGCTTCTGATGCCGAGCAAATCGTAAGGTCGTTGCCAATTACCTGAAAGGCGACTTGGTTAATCAGTTCCGGCATGACCGGGTTCACTTTTCCAGGCATAATGGACGAACCAGGCTGACGCGACGGCAAGATCAGTTCACCAAGCCCCGCACGCGGACCGGAGGCCATCAATCGTATGTCGTTCGCGATCTTGGACATGTTCATCATGCAGACCTTCAACGCCGCTGACACTTCTGTGTATGCATCGGTGTTCTGGGTCGCATCCACCAGGTGCTCAGCCCCGATAAGCGGCAATCCGCTTATGTCCGCAAGATGCTTCACCACATTTTCAATATACTCTGGATCGGCATTTAAACCTGTCCCTACAGCTGTCGCTCCCATATTCACTTCGTAAAGATGCTCGCGTGTCTGTTTAATCCGCTTAATGTCGCGTTCCAATACCCGGCTGTACGCTTCAAACTCCTGTCCAAGACGAATCGGTACCGCATCCTGGAGATGGGTGCGCCCCATTTTTATGACGTGGTCGAACTGTACGGCTTTTTTTCTGAATACGTCCAGCATGTCATTCATCGTAGCCAGCAGCTTCTCCAGCAATCGAAGGGTCGAAATATGAATGGCTGTCGGGAACACGTCGTTCGTTGATTGTGACATGTTCACGTGAGTGTTCGGGCTTAGTTTTAAGTAGTCACCTTTATTATGGCCAAGCAGTTCCAGTGCGCGGTTGGCGATGACTTCATTAGCGTTCATGTTCATCGAAGTCCCGGCACCGCCCTGAATCGGATCAACGATAAAGTACTCGTGCCATTGCCCTTCCAGAATTTCATCCGCCGCTTGAACAATTGGCTCCCCCAGTCCTTTATAGAGACGGTGGACATCCATATTGGCCAAAGCAGCAGCCTTCTTCACGATAGCCAATGCATGTATCATTTCTTTATGAATTCTGTATCCGGTGATTTGAAAATTATCTACAGCGCGTGATGTTTGAATTCCGTAGTATACGTCTGCAGGAAGTTCCTTTTCACCGAGAAAGTCCTTTTCAATTCGGTAAGATGTCTCACTTGTTATCATTTCCCCTGCTCCCTTATGTGTTTTAGAATGTAATATCATCTGCAATTGGGGTTTCCATCCATTCCTTCACTTTGCGTGGGTCCTGCGTCTTACCCAAAACCCACATGAACTTAGGAACGATGGCTTCTGTATTCATGTTTCTCGAACGGATGACGTTTTGATTTACTTTCCGCCCTACCTCATATATCTCAATATCCTCCCCTTCTTCCAAGCATTGTGTCGTAATGACAACGGGGATTCCACACTCAATCAGCTCGTCCAATTTCTCTAATATATTTCTGCCCTGAAACGGAATGCCACCGCTTCCATAACTTTCGATCACAATTCCCTGGTATTGGGTCTTCAGGTAATCAAAGAATTCCGGCTTCATCCCAGGATATAATTTTACCAGAGAAACATCGGTACAAAGTGACGTATCGAGCTTAATTTTCTTCTTCTGTGGAGAATGAGCAGGCTTCGTGTACTCAATATGATCTTTATAGATTGAAGCAATATAAGGATAGTTGATACTTTCAAACGAATCATAGCTCTTCGTCCTCAGCTTGATGGCCCTTGTTCCCTGGATGACTCTCCCATCAAAAACAACATATACGCCGCCGATTTCCTCACAAGCAAAGCGAACCGCATCAGCGATATTTCGTTTCGCATCGGTTTTCTTAAAAGAAATGGGGATTTGAGAACCTGTAACCACCACCGGTTTTTCGAGGTCTTGCAGCATATAGGAGAGAGCAGCTGAAGTATAAGCCATCGTGTCTGTTCCATGCGTGATCACAAAACCGTCGTACTCCTCGTAATGCTCATAAACCGCTTTAGCCATTTCAACCCAATATTCCGGCTGCATATTCGTACTATCAATATTAAGCAAAGCCTTACTATCAATCTTGCAAGGCAGATCAAATCCCGGCACATGACGTAGAATCTCGTCGGCTGTCATCTCAGGAACGAGCCCATTTTCCCCTTCGAGCGAGGCAATCGTTCCACCGGTCGTAAGCAGCATCAACTTCTTCAACCTAACCCCTCCTAAAAGCCATTTCTATCAAAATTAAACGAGTGTTTAACTTATTGTTAAATATGCGTTACGCGTACTACATACGCAATTATAGTGATGATTACGTGGGAAATCAAGACCATTTTACGCAATACGCGTACATTTTATTTTCATCTGTGCTATAATGAACGAAATTATAGAGGAGTTAGGGAGTTAAAATATGATTTTAACGAGATTAACAAATTTAAGGAAGAGCAAAAGGTGGTCGTTGCAGTATACAGCTGACCGGCTCGGAATTGCCAAAAGTACATATGCAGGCTACGAATCGGGGCACCGCCGCCCTTCATTGGAAGCCATTGCACAAATCGCTGATTTATTTGACACATCCACCGATTACATTCTGGGCAGAGTCGATCATCAAGCTCCTCAGTTGGATGATGATACATCCGTCCCATGCATGGAATTGACGGAGCTGTCTACTTTAAATCTGTCGGTCGACGGCCTCTCCCTTTCCAAAGAAGAAATGCAGCAATTCATTGCCTTTATCAGAGCGAAGCGGCAATTGGAAGGAAAGACAACATAAACAACGACAAAACACCAATTCCTTCGGTAATTGGTTCTTTCACAAAACTTAAAAATGCATATAAAAATGACCATCAAATGGCAAGCTATTTGATGGTCTATTTTTCTTTATCCGAAAAAACTCTTTAAACAAATTTGTTGTCTGTTGTTAATGAGTGGCTTCGTCGCTTTTGTATTCCAAAATATCACCTGGCTGACAATCCAACGTCTTACATATCGCTTCTAATGTTGAAAAACGAACCGCTTTTGCTTTCCCATTTTTCAGAATGGAAATATTCGCTATAGTAATTCCAACCCTCTCTGCAAGCTCCGTTACGCTCATTTTTCGTTTTGCTAACATAACATCAATATTAATAATAATTGCCATTTTCTACACCTTAAACCGTTAAATCATTTTCTGATTTAATAGTAATAGCTTCTTGTAAAAGACTTTGGAGAACAGCTGCAAAAACGGCGATAACTATAGAAGAGAAAATAATAACGAATCCGATTGGCATGATACTTGGAGGGTCAACTCTTTTCGCTACGAGGTAGTAGAGTGGCGTACCTAGCAGGTACAGGACACTGATTGTGATGGCACAATATTTTATCTTCTTTAAAGCCTTTACCGATAATTCCGAGAAAGCTTGGCTCTTATCAATATAGCTAAGAAGTTTAAAGGCTTGATACAGAGCGAAGTAAAAGGGTATCGCTGCCGCGTACATATCGATTAAAACGAGAGATTTCATAAAAGCAATATCAGGATATAATCCTCCTGCAAAATTCCCAAACTTGGGCACCAAAAATATACACAATGCAAGAACTGGGATTCCGATAAAAATAACAGCTAACTTTAAAAAGAAGGTCGTAACGTGTTTCACAAAATACACCTCACTGACTCAATAATAAAATAACTTTAACACTTAATTTATCGTTTTGCAATAAATTGATATCGAAATTTAATTACCATTATTACTGTTATTTGCATTTTTTTAGTTTCGGCAAAATTAAAAACATTTCTTATTATAAAGAAATGCTCTTTTGATAAGTTGTTAAATTTACAACTAGTGTTTACAACTAGTTCACGAATTGTCTTTTATGCCGCAAAAAGAAAAAAAAGAATAAACATTGTGGTTGTGATTAGGTAAAAGGAGTAAGAACTTATACTATTAATTGACCTGCAGCAGCAGAGCCAATCGATTTTCCGACGCCTAATGCAAGAAATGACAGGTCATCCCAACATGATTCACTAATGTGAAAATGCGGGTCGCCAAATTAACGCACAAATTTAATCAACTTGTACCAAAGTTAGCTCTTTCCACAGGGATTAATGACCTCGTTCAGTAATCAGGTCATTTCCCTGTTTTTTAATTTTCAACGGAAACCCTCTTCATTAATCGCTTTAATTTATTTTCTGTGTCTGTTTCCTCAACTGGTGTATAGATACTGCACCGTAGATCCATATCACCTTGAACCTGAAGAGAAGTTAAATTAAACAACATTTTGCCTGCTTTAGCATGTCTGAATTCAATTATCATTTCTGGAGCTTTACTCACTTGACTTTCTTGCCATAGGTTCTGGAATTCTGAATGTGAATGACTCATTTCTTTAATAAATTGACTGTACCATTCATCGCCTAAATAGTGCCCATAATAGCTGCGGAAAATAGCAAGAAAACCTTTCGCAAAATGTTCCCAATTGACGGCTAATGCTTTTAATTCTTTTCTAGTGAACACTAAACGAATCAAATTTCTTTCATTATTTGGTATTTGTCCAAAATCTAAAAAAACATGTGCAGCAGCAGGATTCCAGCCTACAATATGGCAATGCCGATCTGTAATGATTGTTGGGCAATAAATTAATTCAGCCAGTATTCGTTTTAAAGAAGGGCTAAGCTCTGATGGATCCTTTTTTGGATTTGTAATTTCCGACTTTGCTTCTAATGCCAGGTCATATAAGTAGTCTTTTTCATCATTATTTAACTGCAGAGCTGTAGAAATACAATCAAGTACACTTGAAGAAACCTTTATATCCCTCCCTTGCTCTAACCATGTATACCAAGTGGTACTAACACCTGCTAATTGTGCAACCTCTTCTCTCCGCAGTCCAGGTGTTCTTCTCCGGGTACCGGCAGGCAAACCAATAGATTCCGGCTTAATTTGGGCACGCTTAGCCTTTAAGAATGTCGACAACGCTTCAAACCTGGTTTTTTCATTCATTTTTAAAACTCCTCGTCCTATCAATTCATCCTAGTAGATATTATACCAGGATAAACAATCCCTTGTAATAGGATAAAACAGCTGTAAAATACAAGTAAATAAGTGATTTGGAGGAATGAAAGTGGAAAGAGTTGTGATTACCGGTATGGGAGTAGTTTCTCCTATAGGAAACAATATCAAAACATATTGGAACAATCTGATTAACGGGGTATCTGGTATATCCACTATTGATACATTTGATGTTACGAACCATAAGACAAAAATTGCAGGTATTGTACAAGGTTTTAATGCAGATGAAGTATTAGGAAAAAACGAGGCAAGACGTTTAGATCGGTTTTCTCAATTTGCCTTGGCAGCTGCTGAACAAGCTTGGGCAGATTCTAAGTTAGACCTCGATCGTATAGATGTGGAAAGGTTAGGCGTATACGTAGGTTCAGGTATAGGAGGAATTGAAACCTTTATTGAAAATATGGATACGCTTAGGCAGAAGGGGCCGAGAAGAGTCAGCCCTGCCCTAGTACCTGCCATGATTTCTAATGCCGCTGCAGCACACATTAGTATCAAGTGGAACGCAATGGGACCTTCTATGTCACCCGTTTCTGCTTGTGCAATTGGAAATACAGCTATAGGAGAAGCCTTCAGACTCATTCGTTCTGGTGATGTTGACGCTGTGTTTGCTGGTGGAACAGAGGCAGCTATAACAGACCTATCAATAGCAAGCTTTGGTAATGCGACAGCATTATCAACAAGAAACGATGATCCCACTAAGGCTAGTCGTCCATTTGATGAAAATCGGGATGGATTTGTTATGTCAGAAGGTGCTGGAATTCTAATTTTGGAATCTTTATCTCATGCTTTGCGAAGAGATGCAAAGATTTATGCAGAAGTCATTGGATATGGTGCAAGTTCAGACGCACACCATATCGTAGCGACACATCCGGAAGGTAAAGGTGCGTATCTTGCAATGAGGTCAGCTATAAAAAGTGCCAATCTATCACCCGAAGACATTGATGTGATCAGTGCCCATGCAACAAGTACAAAAGTGGGGGATATCTCTGAAACGATGGCTATTAAGCAACTGTTTGGAAAACAAGCTTATCAGATTCCAATAACAGCTAATAAATCAATGCTTGGTCATATGTTAGGAGCAGCTGGTGGAGTTGAAGCAATTGCTTTAGTAATGAGCTTAAAGGAAGGGATCGTTCCTCCAACAATTAACTTAGAAAATCCTGATTCATTATGTGATTTAGATTATGTACCAGCTGTTGCCCGCCAGGTGAAAATAAATACGGGCCTATCTAACTCATTTGGTTTCGGAGGTCATAATGCGGCTATTGTTTTAAAGAAATACGAGTGAATAATCGTTGTTCTCTTCAATCTGACCGTTTCCTCTGGAAACGGTCAGATTTATTTTACTCCATTAAGTGGCCTGCCATGATCAATCTTGTTGACGACAATTTCTACCACACCGACTTGGTCATACAGCAGATGAAACTACAGTTTATGACAGAAAAAAAGCTTCTCAAAAGTTTGCTCAACTAATGAGAAGCTTCTCTATTTACTCAAATCCTCGGACTCTTGATTTTTATGATAGTACTTTCGTTATTACTTTCCCAGTCATGTCCTCATAAATAAGGAATGGCTACTTCTTCCTTAATATGAACAGTACTCAGGATTAATTCAGCATCTGAGTATTTCTCTTTTAACAAATTTGTATTTCGAGACGCTACTATATCTACAATTTCTAACTCGGGGAATTTCTTTGAAACTTTTGCTTTTAAAAGTTCTGAAGTTCCAATTCCTGTCGTACACATGATTAGTGTTTTTATTGGACGATGATATTGGCCCGTTTCAATTGCTTTTGCAAAATATAGGGTGATAAACCCATTTTCATCGTCATTTATGGCTGGTAAGTTAAATGTTTCACTTATCCATTCGGATACGTTTGTTACGCCCAAAAATACTTCTTCATACGTTACCTTAATCTGACTTAACAAGCTGTTTTTAATTCGAATCTTATGCCCTAATCGATTAAGCATCGGTTTGATATGGTTGGCTAAATCAATAAAAATAGACTGGCTGTCTATATCAATTCCTAAGCTAGTACTCATTCCTTCAATATACGCTTTCGTTACTTGGATAACTTCTGATGAAAAAGTGGAAGTGATAGCAAGAGATCCCTGCATTCTTGATGACACTAAATACTGAAATAGGAAATATACCTCACTATCTGGCAAAGGATTGTTCAAATACTTTTCAATATTATGGATAGGGAATCGTTATATCTAAATCTTCTTCGACCTTTCTTAATTGATCCAATATAAATAAAACATCGTACTGATTGAAATGAAGCTCTTGATTCCTTTTTAAATCATCAATATCAATCGCATTAAAGATTTCAATAATATCTTTTATTGCCTTTCGAATATTAACTTCATCCCCTAGTATGGCTAGCGTTCTGTTTTTTCGCTCAAGAACTAAATTATACTTTTTAAGCTCTTCGCTCATTATTTGTTCATCATTAAAAGTAACGGAGTCTCCTACATAATACTTACTAAATAAGTGATAAATATTTATAGGTTTAGGCGAAGACAACAATAATTCTTCCATAATTCGATTACGTCTCTCGTTAGGAGAAAACTGTTTTTCTTTGTATTTTTTATTTGCCTTTTGAGAGTTAATATATTTTTCGTAATCTAGTTTATACCCTCTCCCTCTTTCAGAAATAATTAAAGGACCATCCACGTAATCATCGTTAATATTCTTTATTAAACGATATACTGTTTTTTGAGAAACATTTAGTACGTCTAGGAGATCCTTCGAAGTAACATAACCTTCATTTTTCGAAAGAAACAGTAACAAATCTTGTTCATTTTTATTTGTTGAACTCATCTCCTTGCCTCCCTGATACAATATTAACTCATAATATGAAAAACGGATCACTGGATAATGGCCGTCGCAACGGCCACTTTTTTAGACAAGCTATAAGGCTTTTCTACGGTCTTCGCCTCTATTAAAATGTTAATAGAGGCAAGGAATAGTTTCCTTGCCTCTAAATCGCCTGTCACCCAAAAGTATTGATATGTAAATTTTAACAACACAAAAAACCACTCCCTAATTTTTATAGGAAGTGGTTTTTGCTTTTGATATAAGTCATTTCCATGACTACTTCACAAAATGAGTGAAAATTGAGTCAAAATAGGGAGAGAAATAGCTTAAGCTATTCCTCCGACGCTTGGCTCAAAAGCCTTACATCATGCCGCCCATAGATTGTGGAGTTTTACATGAGAACATCATACAATCTAACCTTAATTAAAGTATACAACAAAACATTTGTTCTCCACTAAAATATTCACTCAATAATATAAAATAATATCGTTTTCGGCACCCATTCGGCACCTTTTTTGGTGCCTAGGTTTTTTTCTAATAAACGGATCGTTAGCAAGAAGCTATTGAGTTATTCCACAAACGCACCCGATTGCAGTATTGAACGATTCCCATATTAAATAAGCTTTGTCTAACAAAATGAAATAAAAAGGGTAAGACAGAAAATATACTTTACCCTTTTTACCTAAAATTAAATTTTCTTTATCATAAATTCATAATCATTTGGATCTTCATAGCATTCTCCAGACAGTTCAAGTACTTCTGCCCCTGTCATAAAATTATTAATTGCTTCGTCTAAAGCGTATTCAGCATCTTCTTTACTATGATATATTTCATCATCAGCTTCTTCAAGACTTCCATCAAATTTATTTTTCATAAATATCTTATAAGCCATATTACACCTCCTTATTTGAATATATTATATCTCTTTTCTTTTGTTCAGCATCTAACCTTTTTGAATTGATAAAGATCCAGTCTTATTATCTGGCCCAGTTGTGGAATAAGAAAAAATCCTGTATAGATCAACACGGGATTTTTAATCAAACTTTATTTTAAATAATCGAACTTTGTATTAAATGATCAATATTTTTTACAAAACTACACCTAAGTGTAGCTTCGAATAAAGTTCTATTAAAAGCATTTTGCAAACGTTGATTTTATTATAGAGAAACCCACACATTTTGAGCAAAGAGTGATCAAAATGCGTGGGTTTAATGTTTATGTGGAGTTTGGTTTTATAAAAAAGATTGATTAAAATATCAATTTTCCACTATAACATGCCTAAGATCAATGTATTTAGCATCCCATACTTTCATCCTTTGACGAGCTTGGGTTCGTTTAACTTTTTTTGAATCAGAAACATGTATACTAAAATATTGAACTAGTGGTATAGCATCGTAAGATGCAACCCCTATCTCAGAGGTCATGAATAAGGAAAACCTATGATAACAGCCAATGCTAAAGTTAAGAATTTTATTGTATAGGATAGGCTATAAATGGAATAGAGAAAAAGATGCTTAACAAACATTTTTTGAAACATCCTCGTTTCATACATTATATAAAAGTTTATTACCCGCTATTAAAGTAATGAATATTTTTTATCATTCAAAAAAGCCGAATTTTTTTCCATTTTCCGCGAGTGTGGGATTTCGTTTGATTATAAACTCAATATTTTCCTCATCCGTTTTATAAAATGCTAAAACATCATCTTTTTTAAACACATTAAATACCTTTTTATTTAAAAAAGTAAATCTCAACTCAGGATTTGGTCTACCATGTGTTGCTGCAGGTACATAATGAATCGCTCGAGTATTCTTTAGTAAAATTTGAGTACCGTCTTCATCAATGAAAAGTACATTGAAGTAAACTTCTTCCTGTTGAGCTTGCATAGGAGTTGGTAAAAGTCCAGAGAAATTCGGAAATAATGGCATAAAACGAATCGGTATAACAATTTGTCCAGGTGCACTTGTTGGAGATACATCCCACTTACTTAACCTTTTCCAAAATCCTTCATGTAAAATTTTATAATTAACTTTTCTTTCCTTACCTAGTACTTTACTGGTGGATTCCATATTTTTTTTCTTTGGTAACTTTGGGGGTATTACTCTAATAAAACCAAACAATTTTTCTCTTATAATATTCATTTTTCTTTTTCGTTGTTTTTCTAATTGGTATTCCTTTTCCGTATAGTTATTATCATTTAGTTGTTTTAAAAAATTCAAATCTACTCTATTTGATAACTCAGACTGTTCATTTGAGTACATTTTATAGGTATCTAGTAACATTTGATAATTAAGCAGGTCTTCTTTTAAACGTAAATCCATAGAATACTCTATACTTTGCTCATTATTTGTGTATAAACCTCCCCCAGTTAAATTGTTGGAGCCAACAATAACTACAGCTTTTTCATCATTTTCAAAAAGGTATATTTTAGGATGAAAGGTACTATTAATATCTTCATTATGATAAATATATAATTCATCAACTAGTTCATGTAATTGTTCTAATGCCTCATATGAAGTATTTTTTTGATCGATACCAACAACAAAATAACATTTAGTACCTTTATCTTTTAATTCTCTTATCGATGGTTCTATTCTCAATACACCACTTGATTTTGCATAAGCTACCATACAATAGAATGAATTCCAATCTTCTTTTGCCAAGTCATTTATAATAGACCCCACAGAATTACTAATTGGTTGTGAAATTATTTTGACGTTCAATAAAAACACTCCTATTTCCTAAAATTAACTATAATAATAGTAATTTTATACCAAAAATAGGAGTAGTTCAATATTACCAATGTTTATTTTTTAAAAAATATAAAATGTCCATTCTTGTATTGAGTTTTAAGATTTTTTGTAAAGGAATTAGTATATTTACGTTGATTATATGAAAAACATTCTATATATTCATAACCAATATCTTCAAAAACTCTTCTATACTCTTTATCCATTTCTACCAGTTCAGATTTTACAATGGAATCTCCAATAACTACACAACATATTCCATTCGGTTTTAGAACACGATAACTTTCTGTAAATACCTCTTTTATACTATCAAAATAAGTATTCATTCCATGCTTTTTATCATTATGTTTATTTCGTGAACCGATTTCTAATTCTTGAGCTTCTTTATGGTCATAGCCCAATATGAACATCCTTAGTTTATGATATAAGTAATAATCAAATGAGTTTAAATACGGTGGAGATGTTATTATATGATCAATAACATTGTTCTCTAAAAAAGATAAATTCCTAGAATCACCATAGAAAACTTGAGAAATGCCTTTTTGTGCATTACTAAATTCTTTTATTCTATTTATCATATCATTTGACTTCTTAATAAAAGAATCAAATGCATAGCCATTTGGTAAATCCTTGCTCCTCGCAACCCAACGTGTATCACTATCTTGATTTGAACACTTAACAACAATAGAAGATAATGCCAATCTAAAAAAATCTTTTACTTGAATATCATCAAGTGTTGAGATTAAACCCTTTATATACATTAGTTCAATAAACATATTTCTTTCAAACCAATGATCTCTATTTTTGAAATTATTAAGTTTTTCATCAGCAATTTCATAATCCACGTTTGCTTTTTGTAACATTAAAGAATTTAAAAAAGAGTCTAATGTTGACAGTTGATTTTCATTTAGAGGTGTACTTTTAACTTTACTTGATAATATTGCTATTGGATTTGAATCCACACCTACAGAATCTATACCTAATAAACATGCTTCAACTAAGGTAGTACCAGAACCACAAAAAGGATCTAAGATTTTTGAACCTTTGGTTATATTAAGATAATTCATTATTTCTCTTGGCATTTGAGGTATAAATTTTGCAGGATAAGGGTGAAAATTATGAGTTAAATTAGCCTTTTCAGTTTTTAAAATATTATCTAAATCCATCTTGAATTTCTGAATCATTTGCATATTTGTCACCTTTTTGGTAATTTATTTGTTTTTTTAAAAACTAATATATAAGAATGCCCTATATTCATATAATAATTCCTTGAAGGGTATCCCAGTACAACTAGAGGGCGAAACTTAGTTTGATCATAAATCCTTATATCCCATAAATAATATCCCACATCTTCAGCAGCTCTTATAACGTCGCCGTGAAAATTAACATAGGGTACAGATTCCTTTAATGATCTAAAATCTTTCACAACCCATACTGCATAAGTTTCGAATTTTTGTACAATAAAACACTCTTCCATTACTTTTCTTATTGATAGTAGAGATTCATTATAAGACATATTACCAATGTCGGATTCATTCTTAGAATACGGCCTTGCATTAGTAATTGGGTCTAAATCTGAATGCTCTCTCCACTTATGAGCAAAGGCTCCGTTAATATTTTGCAATAAATTAGCATAAGGTGGACTCGTTAATATAAAATCAATGCTCTCTTCATCAACAAATTTAGTTAAGTTCCGACTATCTCCATGAAAAATCTTAGCAGATAATTTATCCAGTTCAGTTAAGTCTTCTTGTGCTAAAGTTATAAATTCTTGGTTTAATTCTATTCCAACAGAATTTCTACCTAATTCTAAACAAGCATCGACAGTTGTTCCCACACCTAAAAATGGGTCAAGGACTACATCTCCTTGTTTAGTGTAAATTTCAATATGTTCTTTAGCTAAAGATTTTGGAAAGCTGGCTCCATGAATGCGTTGTTTTTCACTTCTAACATCTGGGTATTCTTTTACACTAATACTTTTTTTTGCCCACTCACTACCTGTTAAACCATTTAATTGATTTTTCCTTTTATCTTTTCGTTTACCAAAACAATCTTTACATAACATTTTTTTTTCTCTTTCAGTACCTAAAGGAGCATTCGTTTCTTTTTGACAAGTTTTACATTTATATACTTGTCTTTTATTCATTTCCATTATATATATCACCTTTATCAATCCGATTATTTTCGACAAAAATATTCAACTAAACATAAGAATATACGTTCGCCTCATTTAAACCCTTTTTATCTTCCCCATAATTCTGTCGGTCCTCTCAAATGTGCGGTTTAAATAGCTAGCTCTTATGTCCTTCTACTTTTAAGTTAAATACACATTTTCCACTGATAGATCAGGCTCGCCCTTCTTATCATTTAATCCATTATATCACTCTTTATAAGGCATAAAAAAAACACCCTAGGGTGTTTTAGTTTAATAAACCTTCCACCTTTGCGCTTTTTAGCTGTTAATATCTTTCTTATGTGTTTCAGCAATACGTCTGTACTATTTTATCACTTCCGTTAATTATTGCAACACCACTGCTCTGAATGGTACTAAGGAATAATTACCGATTTTTTCATTTATTAGAAACAAACTCTTTTTCAAAAACTTTTCGAAAAAAGGTTTAGGTTTGTCCATTCTGTCCCCTCCCTCAAATCGGTTTCAGTTTTCGTATTTATTCCCTTAAGCTCTTTATATAGATAAGTCGGTATACATATCTGCCCTGCATCTTCCCTCGGTCACGAAGCATATTTATCACCATCCTAACTTTATTATACAAGAATATATGTTTGGTTAACACTGAAAAAACACAAAATAGAGTAGACAACATTGGATCTACTCTTCTATCTTTGTTTCTTTTCCCTTAACTTCTTGATAATCTGGCGTTTTCTTATCTAGGCCCAAGCGATCACCTTCTCCACTTCCCGGCATATCACTCATTTCCTCATACGAATCCCCAAGCTTTTCATAATAATAATAAAGTTTACGATCTGTATCATCTATATAATAAGCTACTTGAATAAACTTACCGCCATCATAAACACGTATGTTAGCATTGTCTCTGGATATTTTTTTTGCATCCAGCCCATCTTTTTCACGATCTTTTTTTTCTTGATTAATTACATTATCAATCGCTTCATCATACTTATTCCCACCACAAGCACTTAGAACAACTATCATGATAAGACTAAGGAAAATAAAAATTCTTTTCAATGTCATGATGCCCTCCCTTTTTAATATTCAGTATATATAATCTATTCTTTATTTTCCATGTTTCATCCATTTCCTTTCACCTGTACATCATCAACCAGCCATTTATTTTTTTCTTTTATCAAGGACGTTTGTATAATTAACGTTTGATTGGTTGTCACAGAATTTGCTGTGACAGCTACCTCAACAACATTAAGAAACAATTCATTCGAACCAGAACCATCAATCTTTGAATAATTCTCCAATGACAACAATTCGCTTTTTACACTCACTGTATGCTTTTGATCACTTCTTGAAGGAAAAGCAAAAGCAAAACCTTTTTCAGTTGTCAAATTCTGTACTTTTTCATAGCGCTTATCTATATCAGTGTAATTAAAAAGCGCTTCAAAAAATGCTCTATTTTTCGAAACGCTTCTTTCATTCATCGTTTGACTCAATTCTTCTATTTTTTTCTTTTGTATCACATTTTGTTTATTCAATGATTCTATTTTTTCATTATAAGAAAGTCCAGTAATCCCTTTAATAAAAAAAGTGTATCCAATCAATAAAACGCCACAAGTCAAAATAACAATTAACTTATTCAACTGTTATCACTCCTTAATTATTAATTCTCCCGAATGAAACCAAATGTTCTCGCCAGTAACCGGATTTAAGATTAGAGTATTGAATCCCACTACCATTAGAGTTAAACATCCTGCCCTCACCTACATATATACCAACATGGGTAATATATTTACCTGCATATGTCCCCGTAAAAAAAACAAGATCGCCTGCTTTGGCATCTTGTTCATCAACCCGTTTCGACCTGTAATATTGTTCTTGCGCCGTTCTTGGCAAAAGAATTCCTGATTGTTTATAACTCCATTGTGTTAATCCACTACAGTCAAAACCATCACTCGGATTAGAGCCCCCCCAAACATATGGCTGCCCTTCATATTTCGAAGCTTCTTTCATGGCTATTTCATACTCCTTTATCGAACCATTCACAAGTTTAAAAGTATGATTTGAACTTTTCAGATAACGCATAACATGATCTACATAATCAGGATCACCATATCGAGACCAGCCCATTTTAACAGCCATCATACTACTAAAGGATTGAGCCACTTTTTTTGAATAGCCCCCTCGTTCCTTTGCATATCCGATAAAGCGATTTCCGAAATTATACGATTGAAGGGCTAGATGAACATCATAGTCTGCTTGTTTTAACATACTGGCAAAGTATTTTACACCAATCTTAATGGATAATTCCGGGTCAGTAATGCTGTTTGGAGGTAAACCAATACTTTCCGAACTTTGCATGATATCTAAATAGCGCCCACCACTTTCCTGCATGGTGAGCGCCATAATGACATTTAATTGATTATAGACTCCTTCTTGACGAGCATATTTTTCAAAAACAGTACGAAAACGTTCTACTTCAAGACTTATACTGTTCGTTATATAATCACCATCACCACCGCCTATCTTATCATTTTCTATCTCATGGTCCCCAGACATTATCATGACAACAACAGTACACATGATCATCAAACAAATAACAGGGGACAACAAGAATACAAGAAAGATTTTTTTCAAGTAAATCTCTCCTTTCTACTCATCATGTTCTTTCGCCCCTTCTCAGTCTATCTACTATTTGTATTTCTGAATCACCCTGCGGTTTAAATCCGTTCGATCTATTCTCAAATTGTTTTCTTTTACTAAATTCTTTCTGATCTGTTCGATTTTCCCTTATTTTCTCTTGCAAGCCTGTTGATCTCGTAACCTTGTACACTCCTTCTTTAAGAATAGTATCCACAACAGGCGTCTTCGTTCCTTCATGTCTAAGCTCTTTCTTCCCTTGAGGATGATAAACATCACCGGGTGGTATGGATTGTTGATGATCCTGCTTAAATAAATATTGCGGTTTTCGGTCAATTTTTTTATTTCCATTTAGATTTGGATTATTAAATGTTTCTCCTTTTTGAGGTGTCCTTGAAAGAGTAACAGCATCGCCATCTATCCCAAATTCGCGTCCGGCAGATGCATCCTTTGAAACACCATCATCAGAGCCGACATCTCCCGACCTATTACGAAAACTTTTTGCAAAATGACTGAACATATTCGACACACCCGACCCTAAAGTAGTCGCACCTTTCTTCGCCGTTTCCCACGAAGGTTGAACCATTTCTTTTCGTACATTTTCCATCATATTATTATCAATTGATAACACTTTTCCTGCCGTTACAAACTTGATAATGGAATCTCTCTTTTTAAATCCAATCCACAATATGGCGGACAACACAATGACATTTAACAGATACATTCCGAATCCATTCGGGGGTATCAATTGATCTACGACAAAGCACATCACATATACAAAGAAAATTAAGATGCCCAACATTGCTTTAAGAAGAAAAACACTCCCAAGCCGTCCTAAAGTAACAAAACCAGAATAGGCAAGTTGAGGAATATACGAAATCATAAAAGCAAAAGGAATAAAAAACACAATCGCTAGTGCCATGATTTGAAGGAAGAAATTTAGAAACGCCAACCCTAGAAAAGGAATGCCCAATACAAAAGCTACCAACACTGCGATAATAGATTGACCTAACTGGTTATAAACATTTCCAGAAGTTACAGCTTCATTACCGTATTTCCCTTTCTCGTATTCCTTTAAGTATTCAAGTTTTCCCTTTTCACCTTCATCCGATAATTTATAAGATAGAAGTGTATCGATTCGATTTAAATCACCTTTTTCACCACTTCCTTTTTTGTTTATTTTCTTTTCACTCGTTTCATCATAATTTACAATTAAGTACGGTTTTTTTAATGCCAGATTAAAGTAAACATTACGCATAATCGCTACCGTACCTTCCATTTCTTTTCCTTTTTCAATTTTTGAGTTATTAACGTAATTCCCCTCATCTTTCACGATGCCAACAAATCCATTACCGGCAACTAATAACTTCCCTTGTGTTTCAACTGACAATGCATTCAGAACCTTCATATAATAACCAGCGTTGGACATCCATAGTCCACCAATAACCAACACACAAATAAAGAGGGTACTCCGTCTCATAGCTTCCTTTGCGCTTCCTCTTACCGCATATAGATAGACAATATAGCCACAAACAAAAATAAAAAGCACTTCTCCAAAATTACTTTTTAATGTTTTATATACTGTTTTCGATACATTCGTCATCGAATCCGCAAATTTATCAATTGGTTGGAGATTATACAAAGTATCCATACCTGCATCAACGACACGTATAATATTCCCTGCAAAAGAAAAAGTGACGTTTGTCAAACCTACAAATGCCCCTTTTATATGACTATCGGAATCCTCGTTATTTGCTTGGTAACGAGATAAAGGAAATCGCTTTACTTCTAATTCAACACCACCCACCTTTTCACTTTTAGGTTGAGTGGTTATATCACCTTCTGCCGCCAACACTGAATCCGTCTTAATGAATGAAGCCAATAACAAAATTACAACTGAAAGCAAAAGAATCCTTTTTCTTTTCATCACTACCCCCCTCCTTAAATATACTCTTCCTCTGCAAATGCCACTGCTTTTTTCTCAACAGTCTTTAATGTACCTTCCCATTCTTCAAAAAGGCACTCAATTGAAATCTTGGAAGTACGACCATAATAATCTTTAAACAAGCATTGCCCTTGGAACATCGATTCCATCATTTTTATATTTTCTTTTGTTACCTCCATGTTCACCCATTTCAACACTTCTTCACGTTCTGTTGGTTCATCAAAAGCAAAAGCCACCCCAAAGTTTCCTGAATCCTCCTCTTTTAAAGCGTCCTTTGTTGACTGCGAAATAAAATATTCTGCATTGTTGTATGATCGACCAATCCTACGCATTTGTCTTTCTACTTTTTTCCCTTGCGGAGATGTTGTAAATATCCACGCTTCATCAATAAATTCAACAGTTTGTTCCTCTGGATTCATACCGAACAGTTCACAAAACTTGCCTAGTGCAAACATGACAGCACTTGATTTCAATTGAGATTTTGTATAGTTTTCGAATCGCTCTGACTGTTCCGGTAAATCCATATTTTCTACTTCTAAAATGGTAACCCGTCTTTTTAATGACAACGCCGGATTAGAACCGTCATGAATACATAATTTTAAAATTGAATCAGCAGCTACTTCATTCAAGTAATCGCCTGCTTTTCTTACAGCTAATTCTTCATGATTTTGCATTTCTCTAATGATATGGAGCGAGCCGACTTTTTCGCCTCTTTCTTTACGCTCAATCACATTTGAAGTTGCCTTAAGAAACGCTGTACTTACATCATCTTTCCCTTTAAAATCGTATATCTGTTCAAAAATCACCTCGATTAATTCTTTCGCTCTCATCGGAGGCAAAAAAGAAATAGGGTCCAATGCCCCCCAATTCTGTTTATCTTGATGATCTAACGTGATATAGTGATATTTCTCTAGATGAGAGATATATAAAGGGAATTTTTTAAGGATTTCTTGATCATTTAAGACTTGTCGAATCCATTTACGCATCTCTTTTTTTGGGTCAATGTAAAGGGATTTCACGTTTAGCATAGTGATATAGTTAAAAATCAATTTAGCCAAATAGGATTTCCCGTTTCCTGTATCCCCTGTAATCAAACAATGCGGCGAACGTGTTTTTGAACCTTTCAATTGCTGATTTGCTAAAAATGGGTGAAATAACACAAAATCCCGACTCGAATAAATTGCACTCTCTAAATCGGTATGTTCTATAAAACGATCCACCCATCCAAGAAAGAAGCCTATTTTAGAACCGACATCAGAATTGACGGCGAATAAACATTCAGCCAACCCATCTTGAGTTGTTTTTTGAACCCAATTCTTATCCGTAATGTCTAATTTTTCACCTGGCAACATTTTATAAAACAAATTCAATTGGTCAGCAACAGGAAGTCTACAGGTGATTCCAGCCCCTTTCAAATGACGCCTTACAATTGTAGCCTTCCTAACACATTCCTTTTTCGTGTCTCCATGAACCACAATAACTGCTAGCCAATTCATCAAGAACACTTCTTCTTTCTTAATCTCGTCTTGTAAATGCCTTACCATTGTGGCACTGGTAACGGTTGACACGTCACTTCTATCTCCTGTGCTATGTTGTTCCCATTGTTCTTCCTTTAATTGTTGTTTCTTTATATTTAATGCGGTTTTCGTTAAGGATTTTGACTCCACTTGCACTTTCATTTGTATTTCAACTGGAAACGGCAACGATTGGGCTTCATAAAACAAATCACTTTCTGCCATGTTATGAAGAAACTCATCAATGACAACGAATGACGAATAACCTTCATCTTGATCACTATGAAGGTTTAAAACAGAGGGGTTTGTAGGGTCTATAATCGTATTTGTAATCGAATCAACCTTTTTCATTTCACTTTCTTCCTTTGTTTGGTGCTTTAAACCACGAATGAAATGATAACGGTTGATATACACCATTTCATTTTCAGAAAGCCTTTCACCGCAAACAGAAGCCATAATATTGGCTAATGTCTCTTCAACCTCCTCATACTTTCCAAAAAAAGAGGTGGGAACGTTTTGTTCCCACCCAAGCATTTTGACGACTGTATCAGTCGCCGTATTAAAAAGAGATAATAAATTTTCCTTTACTTCCATACTGATGTTTACAAGGCTATTTTTCAGTTTTACACCAAAAATGAAATCATACTTTGTTAACCTTCCTAACCGTTGTTCCAATAGCCTTACTGTTTCCTCATTGTAGTAACAAGCCAAGTCAATAGCATCTTCTGCAATATCTGTTTCTAAATCCTTAAATCGCTTTTCTAATTCGTATTCACTTGGATACATCATCAAATGAAAGTCCTCATAAGATGTAATTTCTTCGAATAAATGTTTCCATCTCTTTTTATAAGAATTCACCTTTTCCTTATTCTGCATAGGTATCGAATTGCTTCTCACTCGGTAATACGCCCAAATGTCTCCCGTTCTTGTCAACAATAAATTTTTGTGTGTAGCCTTCATAGGGGTTTTTGTTTTCATTCGAAATGCCCACCACCTTTACTAATTTGCGAAATTCAATTTCTTCATCATAACTAAATTCAACTTTACGATCATTACAAAACTTTTTTTGAGGAAGTTTAATCATGAAATAATACTTTATCAAATCAAAAAAGTATAAATAAATATTTTTTCCTTCTGGTTTTATTTTTGTAACCAAGGTTGTGAAAAGCAATGGAATCCCAAATATCACAAGAATAAATGTTTTATCAAAAGCATTAGGAAATACCATCCTCACACCATACCAAAAGCCAAAACAAAGTCCAACAAAAATAAAATAGTTCAGCGCAGGTATCAGCTCAATCGAGAAAGGCAAGGAATAATGCTCCGTTAATTGTCGAATTTTTTTCGGTTCTCTCATTGCCTTACGATAATTAAAGACGAAGCGACCCATCATATCGTCCTCCTACATACCATTCATGAAACCCTCAATCCATCCCGAAAATTTAGACCAGTGCTGAATAATCCAAGTAACAGCACCTCCAACACAGCATACTGCAAGAACGCCACCTAATTTCAGTTTCATTACATGTTTAGCAGCAATAAACATAACAACAATGGTAATAAACTGTACAACAACCGTTTTACCCCAAGTTTCGACACCACTCAAATCAGGCAGGTTAGTAGCATTTAAAATAACCAATAGATCCATTTTTTCTCCTCCTTATTGGTGTTTAAGATCTTTTACATAAAACTGCCCACTAGTTTCCGTCAGTTCTAATGTGAAGGGTTCTTTTACTGGAATCTCATTCTCTTTTTCTTTAAACTCCACATCACAAGAAACTTCAAAGCCTTTTTTCGTTTCGAAGATTTTCACATTCTCTACATAACCGAAAGACAAACTGTCTTGTAATGATTCTGGCTTTTTCATCATATAAACCATATCTTCCTTCTTTTGGGAGGCATATTTCTCAAAGAAGGATTGCAAGAACTTTTCGATAGACTCTTTTTTCGAGCCGGTATATTCCTCCCTCGTATGCTCCTTTTTAAAAGAGATTATTTTTCCTTTTAAATCATAAATCCGTGTGAAATATGGAACAGCATTGACCGCAAAAGCATCTCCTTTATTCGCTACAGGAATATTCAATAATAGTTGTTTTTCTGCTTCTTGAATCTCCATAACCTTTTCTTTCACTTTCTTTTCCTTCTTTCCATCTTTCACCGTTTTCTCCACTTCTTTTTCCACTGGAAACTGATTAGTATAGTTCACTTTATATTGAAAAAGGTTATAACCTTTTTCTTTCTTGACGTTATACAAGTTGTATTCATTCAATATACGATTCCCTTTTAGTCCAGTTAGATCATACCTCCTTTCATCTTCAAAAATTCCATCAACCTTAGTAACCATATAACTTTCCAACTTCTCTTTCCTTTGTTCAATGGAATCCATATCGTTTTTCACATTGACATATTCATGAATAAACCCTGATAAAAAATTTTCAGCTGCTGTAACTGACATTTGTATTTGTTCATCTTCTGTCGGCTTATTAAAATCTCTTCTTACTTCATTTATAACTGAGCGTGTATTCACAGAAAGTAGAACAGCCAAAAGAGAAAATATTAGAAGGGAAGAAAGTAAGGCCCATAATGTCACTGCAACCATTTTCGAGCGATCTTTAGGTACTACTTTCTTTGCTTTTCCTGGTTTTTTTACTCGGTTTAATTTTTGATGAACAGCGCGAAAGAAAGATTCTTCTTTTTTTTCAGACTCATTTTCCTTTTGAAGCAACTTCTTCACACTCCTTCTTTTTAATCTGTTTGATTCTTTCTAAGAATGATAAAAAGGATGCTACGTATGGTAACACCCTTCTTATACTTTCATTCTCCATATAAACTTTTAGACACGTCATTCGACCATCTGGCAAATGCTTTGTTTTATAAAACGTATAACGATATTCCGAAAATCCTTTTAATCTAGAGCCTTCCACCACCAAGATACAGTCTTTACTTATACTTCTGACAAATACTTTCAACGAAATGCCAACATTGAAACCTAGTCGTTTAAACTCCCTGTCAATAGCAGTCATAGAGTTTAAACACCACCATTCACTTTATTCTGAAAGGGTTAATGTCTCAAATTCAACAAGTTTCATCTGTTCTTCCTCACCCTCATTTTCAAGAATATTAAATTGGGCATGCACCTTCTTAAGAACATCATTCACAACAGAAACAACATAAATAGGAATTCTTTCATATACATCATATTGGGATACATTTTCTATTACTCTCTCAATTAATTCTTCTGCTAAATCCATAAGCCCATGACGCTCTAATTCGCTTTCAAGGTATGCACGATTAATTATATTTACATAGAACATACAATCTCCCCTTTCATGACCTTAAGCTTTTCTCCAAGCAAGGGCCGAGTAGTATTTTTTTGTCCTTTGGAACGCTATCGCTCAAAAAAATCTCCACTCTTTTCCCCTTGCTTTCCGAAATTCGGTAGGTGCTAAATTGTCGCCAAGCCGACATACCTAAAACGAGGAGTTGAAGTAGTCGACTTACTCAATTTATTATACCCACCGAACCGCCAGAGCTACCGTTCATAGAATGGTCCTTTATCCATATTCATTCACGCTATGAGGGGGATAACCCCCACACCCCAACCATCCTCACCCTAAAACAAGGAAAGATTAAAACAGATTAAGTTAACTCTCCTACTTTTCAAAACTTTCAAACCACCATATCAGTGATTTCAGCCAAGAAAACCTCTAACATTTTTTCTTGTTTATCTGACATTTCAGCATTTAAGATCATGTCTGATAGATCAGTAGAACCTAAATGTTTATCCACTTCTAACACCATTTTCATGGTTGGCGCACATGAATTTTGAAGCCAGTTTCTTGACTTCCTGTAAAAGTCTGCATCAGGTTTTGTATACAAACTCAATTTTTCAACGTCGCCTATAAATTCAGACCAAAGAGGGCTCGTTTTCCAATACTCTCTTGTGATGTTTTCGTCAGCATCAACGAACCTTACGTAATTATTTATGATCTTTAAAGCGATATACGTTAAATTCTTTTGAGTGATTAAAGCCTTCACAGCAACTTGCGCTCTATCATTTTTCAAACGTAACTCATAACGGTTCCATTCGCCGATCTCTTCCAGTGGAATATTATATTTTTCTGACTGCTCATGGTTCTTTTCATAGAAACAAAGGTACGCTTCTGATTTTTTAGACCCAAAATAAATGGTTGTTCCCCCTAACCCGCCATCGACTAAATCAAAAGAGCCATTAAAGTCGGATTTTCTGAACCTAGAAATACATTCGCCCTTTTGGGCTTTTTTCAACAATTCAGGAATAGAGAAATACGTTCTTTTATCATCAATCGCTAAATCGAAGCGTGTAAAAGTACCCTTGTTTTCTATACAGTCTTGAAAAAAATCAAACCATGTTTTTTTACGACATTTCAAAAAAGATTCAAATTGGCGACAACCTTTACCTGACATTTCTACAAGAATACCTCTGTTATCGTCAAGCGCTGAATAAAAGACTTTAATTTGATCTAACTCAAATGTTCCAATGTAACCGTAAAAACCGGATGACTTTTCAGTCATGTAATCTTTTCTTAGATGAACCACGTTTTCAAGAATATAATCAATATCGTGTGTTTTAAAAGTAACTCGAATATAGTCAACCATTGATATTAAAGGCTTTTCAATGTTTTCTTTATCTTCTTTTACGATTACTACCCCCCTGTTAGCATGGGGGGGTATTTGTAGTTCAGTCATTCGCTAACGCTCACCCCTTCTGCTGGTTCCGCTTGGTCGCTTTCGCTGCCGCTGGCGACTGCCGTCGCCTGCGCTCCTGCACTCCCACCAGCTCGTTTTCAATCGCTCGCATAAAATCATATCCCTTAGGCACAAAAGGGCTGTAAAATTCAAATACAGTTCCTGTTCCCATGTCTGCATAACCTCGCCCTGTTACTTTTTTATTGACGAATGCTTTATCACAATCACCAAACATCATCCCGTAACCTGTTTCAGACATTAATCCGAGTGAAACCCGAAAACTAAATTGATCACGAATACCGTCAACCAAATATTTTGCATCTGGACGCTGCGCCCCTAAAACTAGAAAGTAACCGGCCTGCCTTCCCAGCATGACTAATTGTTTCATGTAGGATAAGGCTTCATTTCTCTCTTTCATGTCCAGTAAGTCCATAAATGCGACATACTCATCAAAGAAAATGAAAACAGGCTCCAAGCCTAAATAGGCATAGTTTACACCTGTCTTGTAATTCGGCATCTTCTTCATTTCATCCATTCTTTGCATCATGCTATCAACCGACTTCCTCAAACACATTAGAATGCCGTTCTTTTTTGAAAAAACCTTTCCTGGAAGCACTTCTTCCAAGTCAGCTAAATCTGCATGCTTGGGATCTAATATTTTCACCTCTGCACCAACACCAATGCAGGCTTTAATTACTGTCAGTATAAAATAAGTTTTTCCTCCGCCAGTTCCTCCGGCAATTAACATATGGGGCAACTTATCAAAATGCCATGAAATATGCTTCATCAAACGGAAACTCCCATTCTCAGCTACTGCCTCATCAATCGAAATACGGTTTTTACGAACGTCGTACAGCAATTTAAAGCAGACAAAACCTTCCTCCATTTCCTGATCAACAAGGTCACAAAACAAGCCGTTCTCTAAATCCTTTCCTAAGTCCAGAAAACGATTTTGAAAACGGCTCATGTCCATGCCAATACGAATATAAATGTAATTATTCTTCACCCTATAATACATTCTAGGGAAATACGTTATTTTTTCTTTCAAATATGTTTCATCCGAAAAAAGCTTCTTCACTCTGATATTTTCTTTTTCGTAAAACTTGTTAGAAAAAATCATTCGTGCAATTTTTTGTTTATGAAGCAATTTCTTAAGGCATTCATAAAAAAGAAAATAAGCTACAACAACAGTCCCTATACCTATCAAAATAGAGAACATAACGCTTTTTAAAACCAAAGGAACATTCCAGTTAAATACTTCTATAATCTCAAGTATTTTGGAATACAACAAATGATCTTTCCAAAAGATAAACATGGATATAAAAAAAGTAGACGCAAATATAAAAGCGCCCACTCTTTTTATAGAGTTCCTCATTCGAGGCCTAATCCTAGATCCTCTATATTTCCACAATTTATTTTTAAAAAATTCAAAGATCATGATTCCTCCTTTCACAGCTATCTATATACTCTCTTATTTTTTATCATCACCAGATGGATTAAGAGTTTTGGAAGCAGAATTTGAACCAGTATTTGCTGAACGTGATTTTAATGGAACAATATCATCCGCAGTTACCGTCCATCGAACAGTCGCAAAATTCCCATTAGCTTGAGCAGAGGAAGTAATCATAGGGTTCACCAATTCAACAGGTTCATTAAAATCTAATTCCTTCAATTCAACATCACCAGGAATAGTTACTTCAATTTGGCCACCTTGACCACTTGACCCTAGATTATAAACACGGGCTTCTAAAATATCTGTACGGCGATTATTAACACGATCATATTGAAAACGGTCCCGGTTATATCCTAAGAAATTCATTGCTCCAAAAGTCTTTTCTTTGTCAGGTACGATATATTTCAATTCCATTTTTATTCCCCATTTCATTTTATTTTACTTTAAGTTTTAATTCTTTATTCGCTCCGGGTCTGATTCCATCATGGCGCTTATAAGTCGCTCTTGGTTCTTCACCTTTCATGGCAACCTTAGTAGGCTAATTTATAGCCATCAAGCTGTATACAGCTATTTCGCACACTTTTTCTAGCCTGCTACAGTATTTTAGAAAGTGATAACTGTATTCACTCAATACTAACGGATGACTTTTCATCAAGATTGCCATATAATAAAGGTGTCTAATCTTCTAAATAGCGTTCTTGATTCTAGTCAAGGTCGCTTTCTTGTCTATATGTAGTTTTCAAAGAACACCTTCAGATAAGATTCTTTTTCAAACTCCATTCCAGATAACCAATCTTAATCGACAAAACATTCTTATTAATTCATTAAACCACTTCCTTTAAGTACGTAGAATTCTCTTGTATCCATTCAAAAACAAGATCACGCGGATAACGACCTTTTATATTTTTCAACCTCGGAAATGAGGGATTACTCGTCACTTTAATAACAGTTGTAGGAGCAATTTGTAAAATATCAGCTAAATGACTGTTTCTTAGTACTGGAGGATAAGAAAAACACCCCATTCCGTCTTTTACACCTTTTTCATAAGCTGATTGAATTAATTTTTCTAAACGCATTTTTAAAAACTCTGTTTCTATTTGATCAAAGGTCATAGTTGTCTGTGGCATATTAACTCCTCCTTCCACAAAAAGCAACCTTAGGTTGCATTTTTATTCAAAAAAAACGGTCCAATTAATCCCAAGAAGTTCACCTAGCTTTTTTGCTATATTTACAGAGGGTCTGCGTTCTCCTTTTTCAATCATGCCATAATATTGCCTCGTAATACCTGTACCAAGTAAATCTGCTATTTCTTGATGCGTATACCCTAAATTAGTTCTCTTCTTTGTTAACAACTTTTGTAGTTCTTGCCGAGTCATTTTTTCACCTCCTTCGCAACTTTTGGTTGCCTTATGTTTATTATTATACGCAACTTAAAGTTACTGTCAACCCTTTTTAGAAACTTTTAGTTGCATTTATAGAAAGCAACTTTTGGTTGCTATATAATATTTAATATAGATGATTCTGAAATGAGGAAAATTATATGTTTTCTAGTAGATTAAAAAAACTGAGAGCCAATAAAAAAATGTCTCAGCAAGAGTTGGCAGCTTATTTGGGAATTACTCGCCAAGCTTATGGTAAGTATGAAAAAGAAGAAGCCCAACCCGACTTTGATTCCTTAAAAAAATTATCTTCTTTGTTTGATGTTTCCATTGACTACTTAATAACAGGAAATGAGAATACCCATTCCCCTGATGCAATGTGGAAGGAATTTCTTGATCCTAAAACACAAATATTTTTTAAAGATTTAAAGGATGCACCTGAAGAAAAAATTGAAGAATTAATTCGTTTTTGGGAATTTATTAAAGAAAGAGATTAAATGATAAAAAGCTCTATTTTTAGAGCTTTTCTTTACAAAATTTATGCGAACATATGTTTTAAAAGGAGGCTGACCAATGAAGTATCAAACAACATTATTAGAAGACTGGATTAAAGAATTTTATTTAAACATTGACGTTTACTATCCTCACCAACTTAATTTGTTAGACATTGCGGCCCGCTTAGGTATTTCTATTCATTTCGAGAAATTTTCTAGTCGTGTTTATAATGAAGAAATTATAATTGATTCAAGACTTTCACCTGAAGAACAATGGGAGGATTTTGGTCATGAACTGTGTCATTTGTTAAGACAAGAAGGAAATCAGTTATTACTAATGAGAAATCAATTACTAGATATTCAAGAAGCAAAGGCAGAAAACTTTGCACTTCAATTTTGTACACCTACATTTATGCTGATTAAGAACAATGTCGCTAATTATTTCAATATACAAGATGGCATTCCTTTTGTTGTAGAAAAGTTCAATGTTACTGAGGCGTTCGCAAAGAAACGTCTTATACACTTTAGAAATCAGTTGCAGTTATCAAAGTCAGATCAAGAATTCAAAGTTTATATGGATTCTATTTATCCAAAGTCTAATCCTGATAATTGGTCTAATGAAACTAAAGCTCTTTTGGACAAGCTTTATTTACAAATTGAAAAGAAAAAGGAAAAGCAGGGAGTTTGATTAACAAGCCTAAACAACATGTATTTTATGAATATATCGATGAGAATTTAGTCCTTACTGGTACGGGCTATCTTTTAGATACAATGAAATCCCTTGGGATCAAGAAACTTACTTTTTTGAAATTATTGCCCCATTTAATTATTTTGATCGAGATGATTTTGAAACTCTATACTTAGTGCCGTTGATGTGAAATTAAGTCGAACAGCATTTATAAAAAAACGAAAGTTTAGGAGGACTGTTTATGGGAAAATCAAATTTTTCCACTGTGGATGCTATTCTGTTTAATAAACTTCACCAAGAGGATAATATATCTTTGCGACAAATTGCTAAACAATTTGATACATGTCATAGGGTAATTAAAAGGCACCTTATAAAACACGGCTATTCTTATGTTAAGCGAAGATACAGTTTAAATGAAGATTATTTTAATGAATTAGATGATCCACAGAAACTTTATTTTTTAGGTTGGATATATAGTGATGGTAATGTCTTTGATTATCCAGACAAAAAATATAAGGGTTTCTCTATTAAGATACAAAAAAAAGACAGTTACATTTTGGAGTACTTTAAAGAACTTTTACAAGCTGAACACCCTATTAAACTTGAAAAACAAACGAGTGGATATTGTATAGGTAATGAGTATGCAAAATTACAAATAGGAAGCTCTAGGATCTACAATGATTTGCTTAAGTATGGATTAATGCCTAGAAAAACATTTCTACTGAAATATCCTCACCAGATTGTGACTGATCATCGCCCATTTATCCTTGGTATTTTTGATGGAAATGGTGGAATCTCCTTTAACCCTGTTAGTAAAATGGCTAATTTTGCAATATGCGGAACAAAAGATGTATTAATAGGCATAAGGGATGTCTTTCAAAAAGAGATAGGATTAGTACCTAATAAGCTATCCAAGAATAAAAGTATATATCGACTCTCATATGGTGGAGTTAAACCTGTAGTTAGAATCGCAGAATGGCTATACTCTTGGAATCCACCAGTGAACTTAAAGCGAAAAAAAGAAAAGTTCGATATGCTTTTAGATGTTCCTAAATACGGAAAAAACATGTTGATATTTAAATGTCCTGAATGTGGTCATATAGGAGAATTTGAAAAACGTATGTTTTATCAATTAAAAAAGTATAAATTTAAAAGTAAATTTTGCTCTTTAAGTTGCTCAGGAAAGTTCAACCGTAAGTTTCAATTAAATGGATGTAAATTAACATTAGAAATGGAACAGATGTTAAAAGAAAATATTAGAGGAGAAAAAAAGAAATATCTAAAAACAAAAATGAACATTGAGGGACTTCGCACTTTTACCCCTGAATAAGAAAAGTAAGGGAGGAATTGAAATGGCTTATGTAAAAAAATACGAAACTAAAAAAGGGGATCGGTGGATGTATGTTGTAGAGAATGGCATCGATCCACAAACTGGCGCACGTAAAAGGATTGTTAAAAAAGGCTTTGTAAAACACAAGGATGCTAAGGACGCTCTTAAAGAATTCGAACGTAAAACAACTGGTAAAAAATTTGAAGATACAAATATAACTTTCGAAGAAATGGCAGAAGAGTGGCTTGATGTCTATAGTGAGACAGACGTAAAAATTAGTACTATCCGAGTTAGAAACCACGAAATAGGGCATTTAAATAGGTATTTTGCTAAGTATAAGATCAAAGATATCACTAAAAGAATGTATCAAAACTTATTAAATAATTTGAAGAAAAAGGAACTATTAGCCCATAATACCATTTCTGGAATACACGGAACAGCAAGGATGATATTTAAAAGAGCAATGGAACAAGATCTGATATTATTTGACCCAACCGAGTATGCCTTTATTCCTAAAGATAAAAAGACAGTTGAAGATATTGAAAATGAGAAAGTAGAAGATAAGTATCTAGAAAAGCATGAATTAAAGAGATTCTTAAACACTGCTAAAACACAGGGGGAAATTGATGACTATGTTATCTTTTTAACTCTAGCCTGGACTGGTCTTAGAGCTGGTGAATTATTAGCCCTAAAGTGGAAGGATATTGACTTTGAAGAGAATACCTTAAATATAACCAAAACTTACTATAATCCTAAAAATAATACAAAAGACTATAAATTACTTCCTCCTAAAACCAAGGGGTCTATTCGTAAGATCGATGTTGAAGATGAAGTTATCAGCGCATTACAAAAACATAAATTAAAACAGAATGAAATTAAATTACAAATTGGTAGAGATTATTATAATAAAGACTTTGTTTTTGGAAGATTAAATGCTCCTTATTTTGGTTATCCACATTTTATTAAGACCATAGAAAACCGAATGCAAAGCTTGTTGAAGAAAACACCTTTTTTAAATAAAAGACTAACACCACATTCCTTACGACACACTCACACATCATTGTTAGCAGAAGCAGATGTTGAATTGCTTGAAATTATGGATCGACTTGGCCATACAGAAGATAAAACTACAACCCAAGTTTATTTACACATTACCAAAGACAGAAAAAAAGAAGCCTCCCAAAAGTTTGCTCAACTAATGAGAAGCCTCTAATTTTTATTGTTTGGAAAGGTTCAGGCACCTTTTCGGCACCTAAAATGACGTATTCGCCTTTAAAACCTTGGCATATTAAAGGTTTTAAGAGCTAAATTACATCATGCCGCCCATTCCGCCCATGCCCATGCCGCCCATGTCAGGCATGCCTGCGCCGCCAGCGTTTTCTTCTGGCTTGTCAGCGATAACAGCTTCTGTTGTTAGGAACATAGCTGATACGGATGCTGCATTTTGAAGTGCAGAACGAGTTACTTTAGTTGGGTCAACGATACCGGCTTCGAACATGTTTACCCATTCGCCAGTTGCTGCGTTGAAACCAATGCCGATTTCTTCGTTTTTCAAGCGCTCAACCACAACAGATCCTTCAAGACCAGCGTTGTGTGCGATTTGACGAATTGGCTCTTCCAATGCGCGAAGAACAAGTTTCACACCAGTTTTTTCGTCTCCAGCTGCTTCAAGAGAAGAAAGGGCACGAACCACGTTTACGAGGGCAGTACCACCACCGGAAACGATACCTTCTTCTACTGCTGCACGAGTAGAGTTTAGGGCATCCTCAATGCGAAGCTTACGCTCTTTAAGCTCAGTTTCAGTAGCTGCACCAACTTTGATTACCGCTACGCCACCAGCAAGCTTGGCCAAACGCTCTTGAAGTTTTTCTTTATCGAACTCGGAAGTTGTTTCTTCCAATTGAGCACGGATTTGAGTTACGCGGCCTGCGATTTTGTCAGACTCGCCAGCACCTTCAACGATGGTTGTGTTTTCTTTTGTAACAACCACTTTAGAAGCTGTTCCAAGCTGTCCGATGTTTGCCGTCTTAAGGTCAAGACCTAGTTCTTCAGTGATCACTTCACCGCCAGTAAGGATTGCGATGTCTTCAAGCATCGCTTTACGACGGTCACCAAATCCTGGAGCTTTAACCGCTACAGCGTTGAATGTTCCGCGAAGTTTGTTTACTACTAATGTAGCAAGCGCTTCACCTTCAACATCTTCAGCAATCAATAGCAATGGCTTGCCTTGTTGTACGACTTGCTCTAGAACAGGAAGGATTTCCTGGATGTTTGTGATTTTCTTGTCAGTGATCAAGATGTATGGATTTTCAAGAACCGCTTCCATCTTGTCAGAGTTGGTTACCATGTATGGAGATGCATATCCACGGTCGAACTGCATACCTTCAACCACTTCAAGCTCAGTAGTGAACCCTTTGGATTCTTCGATGGTGATAACACCGTCGTTACCTACGCGCTCCATCGCTTCAGCAATCAATTGGCCAACTTCTTCGTCAGCAGCAGAGATCGCAGCTACTTGAGCGATAGACTCTTTGCCTTCGATCGGCTTGGAGATCTTTTGAAGCTCTTGAACGGCTACTGCCGTTGCTTTTTCGATTCCTTTGCGAAGAACCATTGGGTTTGCACCGGAAGTTACGTTTTTCAATCCTTCACGGATCATTGCTTGAGCAAGAACAGTCGCTGTTGTAGTTCCGTCACCGGCAACATCGTTTGTTTTGCTTGCTACTTCAGCAACAAGCTTTGCACCCATGTTTTCGAAAGCATCTTCAAGCTCGATTTCTTTTGCAATAGTTACACCATCATTCGTAATAAGAGGTGAACCGAATTTCTTCTCAAGAACCACGTTGCGTCCTTTTGGTCCAAGTGTTACTTTTACTGCATTTGCTAGTGCATCTACACCGCGAAGCATTGCGCGACGAGCGTCTTCACTGAACTTAATGTCTTTAGCCATGTGTAAAACCCTCCTATTTAGGTTAACGTTTTTTGGTTAAAGCTACACATATGTAGCTATTTAGTTTGTAGGTTGTTGAGATTAGCCGATAACAGCCAATACATCAGTTTCACGAAGGATAAGGTACTCTTTACCTTGATACTTCACTTCAGTTCCTGCGTATTTTGAAAAGATGATAGAATCTCCTTGAGAGACTTCTAGCGCTACGCGTTCTCCTTGCTCAGTTACGCGGCCTGATCCAACTGCAACGACTTTGCCTTCTTGTGGCTTTTCCTTTGCAGAGTCTGGTAGTACGATCCCGCTTGCAGTCTTTTCTTCACCTTCTACAAGCTCAATCACAATGCGATCACCTAGTGGCTTTAACAAGTGAAACACCCTCCTCAAAATATTAGAAAGTTTTATTATTATTAGCACTCTGATTTACTGAGTGCTAACTCCATTTCCTATATTAAATAATTTTTTTCCACTTTGCAAGCATCACCTTAAAAATTCCTGAAAATTTTCTGAAAGGGGTATCATGCCATGTTTTCAAGCAATCTATGTTAGAATAAAGAGATACATGGGCATGCTGAAAACATGACCCAACTGAACTTGATTAAAGGAGAAATTTCACATTGACGAAGCGCTATTTATGGATCGTACTGACTTATATCCTGATGCAGCTTTCGGGCTACGTCGGCTACCCGATCTTGAACTCGCTGAACGTTCCGCGAGAACACTGGGCCGGTCTTTGGGGAACCATCAGCTTTCTTGTTGCCCTCGTGATTGTGCTCTTGCTGCTCATTCCTGATATGAAAGACCCGGCGCTTCGGGGCGGCCGCGTTTCAGGGGCTTCGGCAGTCAAGTGGGCCATCGGGGGAATTTTCCTCGCCTACGGCGCACAAATTGTTGCGGGCATCATTGAAATCAATGTATTTGGCATCAAGCAGGGATCAGAGAACACCGAGATGCTTGTCAAGATTGCCAAGGCCACTCCCTACTTTATGATCGTAACGTCCATTGCAGGACCGATTTTGGAAGAAATTATTTTCCGTAAGATTATTTTTGGCAGTCTGTATAGACGATTTAACTTTGTGATTGCTGCTATCATTAGCTCCCTAATTTTCGCAGCGGTTCACTTCGACTTTACCCACCTGCTCGTTTATACAGCCATGGGCTTTGTCTTTGCTTTTTTGTATGTAAAAACAAAACGGTTGCTTGTTCCCATTGTCGCCCATGTCTCCATGAATACACTCGTGATGCTTGTCCAGGTGATATTTGCTGACAAGATCAATGATTTACAGGATAAAGCCGAGAAAATGCAGATGATTATTGGGGGACTTTTCTAATGAGAACATCACCATTTTTTATGAGCGGGTTATACACGGTTATGGGTGTCCTATTCACCTGGCTCGCCATCCATTATTCGTCGGAATACGGCGTTACCGGAATCTGGACACTGATTACCATGCTCGTGGCCACCTTTGATTTCGCCAACGCGATCAAATATTACCGGCTGCACCGCCACATAAAAAAATACAAGAAGTAAAAGAAATCCGGCTGGACGTTCATGTCTCAGCCGGATTTTTTTATCATCATGTTCCGCAAAACGTTTGGTAACTCATGGCCAAAGACGGAGGAGGCGGTGCACTGTACTCCTCCTGCTCTGTCGAATAGGCATACGGATCTTTCAGTACAGATACTAATTTCTCCATCAAACCCAAATCTCCTTCTTCGGCTGCTTCAAGGGCCTCTTCTACCCGGTGATTTCTTGGAATAATAGCAGGATTATGCCTGCACATCAGGTCTTTCGATTCTTTGTCGGATTCCGGCTGTCTTTTGCGCCGCTCCTGCCAGCGCTTCTCCCACTCCTGAAAGTCCTGGTACACAAACAGAGAAAACTTTCTGTCATCAAGAGTAAGAGCGCGGAATGTGTTCGTATAGTCGGCTTTCTCTTTATTCATGATTTTCAGCAGATCGAGAATCAGAGCTTCATCCGCTTCCTCTTCATTAAACAAACCGAGCTTGCATCTCATTCCCTTCACCCAGGCGGTGTTGAACACGAGCGGATATTCCGAAAGCGCGTCCTGAGCGAGTTCAATCGCCTTCTCCTGGTCGTCGTGGAACAACGGCAGAAGGGCTTCCGCAAAGCGGGTAAGGTTCCACCCGGCGATCGGCGGCTGGTTGCCGTAGGCGTAGCGGCCTTGAACATCGATCGAACTAAAGACGGTTGCCGGATTGTACGTATCCATAAACGCACAGGGACCGTAATCAATGGTCTCCCCGCTGATCGTCATGTTATCGGTATTCATTACCCCGTGAATAAATCCAATCATCTGCCATTTGGCGATGAGAGCCGCCTGGCGTTTCTGCACTTCCCTAAGCAGGGACACATACGGATTTTTATCTTTTTTGATGTCCGGATAGTGACGTTCAATCGCGTAATCGGCCAATGCTTTCAAATCTTCCTTTTCGGCAAAATTAGCGCCATATTCGAAGGTTCCAACCCGAAGATGGCTCGCCGCCACTCTCGTCATAATCGCTCCGTTCAATTGGGATTCACGGTAAATGGGCTCACCTGTCTTAACAACCGCCAGGCTGCGGGTCGTCGGAATCCCAAGCCCGTGCATCGCTTCAGAAATGATATATTCACGGAGCATGGGCCCGAGCGCCGCCCGTCCATCACCTCCGCGGGAGTAGGGCGTCCGTCCGGAACCCTTCAACTGGATATCGTATCGCTCTCCGCCTGGCGTCATCTGTTCTCCGATCAGGAGAGCGCGTCCGTCACCAAGCATCGTAAAGTTTCCAAATTGATGCCCGGCGTAAGCTTGAGCGAGCGGTACTGATCCTTCAGGAACCTCATTTCCGGCCAATACCTGAATCCCTTCCTCGCTCTCAAGCGCCTTGGCTTTCAAACCGAGAGACTCCGCCAGTGAGTGGTTCAGAACAACCAGTTCTGGTGAGTCCACAGGTTTAACCTTGATGAGGGAGAAAAATGCCTTTGGCAAATCCGCATAGCTGTTTTCCAACTTCCAGCCCGCAGCATTTCCTTTTTCTTGTGTCATCGTATCGCCTTCTCTTCTTCTGATTTATCTTTCATTATCAGTAAACACACTCCAGGTGTCCATTCATAAGAACCATTTCCTAAGTATTCCCTTTTCGACCATGATCGACACAACAAAAAAACACACCTCTTAATCGAGGTGTGTTTCCTTCAGCTCCAGATCAAGTCTGGCTTCTTCCTCCGCTCTCAGCCTCTTTTTGTAAGCGTTGGCCGAAATCATGATGCTGATTTCGTACAGGATGATCAGCGGAACGGTTACGGTTAAATGTGAAATCAATTCTGGCGGGCTGATGATTCCGGCAATCACAAGTATGCCGAAATACGAAAACTTCCTGATCTTCCGCAGGAATTGTGGAGTGATCAGGCCAAGCCTCGTCAGGAACATGATGAGGACCGGGAACTGAAACAGCAGCCCGAACGGCAGGACAAGCCCAAATAAAAAGGAAAAGTATTCGTTGATCCCGTACTCCCCTTCGACGTTCAGGGAATCAGCAATGTTGGACATGAAGTGAACCACCATCGGGAAAAGAATGAAATAGGCAAAAGCAAGTCCCGCTGCGAACAACAGAAACGAAATGGGAATGTACGACAGCGTGACCTTTCTTTCATTCTCAAATAGACCCGGGCTGATGAAGGCCCAGATTTGGTAGAGTCCTACCGGAAGTGTGAGCAGAAGTGCAATGATAAAGGAAAAATCAAAATACACTTTCAGCGGGTCCGTAAGATTGAAGGCATTCATTTGAATGTCTTGTGCCACAGGATCACTTTGCAAGTATACAATGACGGGTTTGGCAAAAAAGAGACCTACAACCATAAAGACAAAAAAGAAAGCCGCCGTGATGATGATGCGGTTTCTTAATTCTCCCAGATGATCATAGACCGACATGTTTTTTTCTGTCATGATGTTCATCCTAACTGCTACTTCTGTTCGTGTGTTTTAGAAGCCTCTTTCTCTTTCTTATCGTCCTCGTCCATAAGCCCTTGTGTGGCATTCTTGAACTCCCTTAGCGTTCTTCCGGCTGCACGTCCGAGTTCCGGAAGCTTCTTCGGTCCAAACATGACTAATGCTGCCGCTGCAATCACAATCGCACTGCCTGTTCCAATCATCCCAGTTCCTCCTTCAAGTAATTTGAACTTCTATATTTCATCTGACGGATAATGCTTCATAAAATAAATCAATGACTGCAATTCCACAGCCAGGTCAATATGGTGCACCCTGATTTCAGGAGGCAAAGTCAGGCGCGCCGGCGTGAAGTTCAACAGGCCTTTAATCCCTGCATCAGCAAGCTTGTCCGCCGTATGCTGGGCAACGCCGACCGGTACGGTCAGAATGGCAACCTCCACATCACTTTCCCGAAGCTCATCGACCATATTGTCGATCGAATGAACCGGAACTCCCGCTACTTCCTTACCAACCTTGTCCGGATCCACGTCAAACGCGACCTGGATGACCGTATTGTTGTTCTTAATAAAGTTATAGTGAAGGAAAGCGGTGCCTAAATTCCCGACACCAATCAAGGCCACCTTCGTCACTTCGTCCTGATTAAGCGTTTTCCGGAAAAAGGACAACAGATAATTTACGTTATAGCCATATCCTTTTTTTCCGAGTGCGCCAAAATAGGAAAAATCCCTTCGGATGGTTGCTGAATCTACTTTTACTGCTTCGCTGAGCTCTGCCGAGGATACACGCTGCTTTCCAGAAATGGAAAGGTTCTTTAAAAAGCGGTAATACAGCGGCAGTCTCTTCGCGGTTGCTTGCGGTATCTTTATCTGTTCTTGAGTCATTTTGTAGCCTCCACAATTCAGAAAGCTTATCTATAGTTTATCATATTTTTTACTTGGAACGTTGAAAATCCCCGTTTTTTCCCCCGGTTTTACTCTGAAGATAAGTCGGTCCAATAACCATGGCCTTATCAACCGCCTTGCACATGTCATAAACGGTCAGCGCGACAGCACTTGCCGCCGTCAAAGCTTCCATTTCAACCCCTGTATTGCCTTTGGTCTTCACCGCTGCTTCAATATGCAGCCGGTATCCCTCATCCTCATGATCCCACTGAAAGGAAATATCCACACCCGTAAGAGCGAGCGGATGGCACATTGGGATCCAGTCGGAGGTTTTTTTGGCCGCCATAATTCCCGCCACCTGTGCCACAGCGAGCACATCTCCTTTTTTGAAGGAACCTTCAGTGATCTTTGTGTGAATTTCTGGATTCACAAAAATGGAACTGTGGGCCACAGCGGTGCGGACTGTCACATCCTTGTCAGAAATATCCACCATTTTTGCTCGTCCCTGTTCGTTAAAATGCGTAAAAGATCCCATTTCCTACTCCTTCTTCCTAAAATATACACTATCTTACTATAGAATGGCAGTTGCTTCTTCTCTGAATATATAACAATATGTTGAACATTGATTAGTTGCCCGGCTTTGCTTTTGTAGGCTACACTAAGAGTAGACAGATTACAGCAAAACAGGCGTAACCCCGTGCATTTTTTGTCGTTTTGCACCCCGTCTGTTTCTTGATGTTTTGTTGACAGGAATTTGAGGTGACGTACAGTGATTATTTTGCAAGTGAATGACTTAACAAAATCGTTTGGGGCTGACCCTATTTTATCGAATATTAAGCTCGAAGTCCAAACACGCGACCGGATCGCGCTCGTTGGAAGAAACGGAGCGGGTAAATCCACGCTGTTGAAAATCATTACCGGCGACCTGTCCTATGATTCAGGACAGCTCATTATGCCAAAAGGCGTCAAGGTGGGCTATCTCGCACAGGACACGGGCCTCGAATCAAGCCTCTCCATCTGGGATGAGATGCTGAGTGTGTTTGAACCGCTTCGAAAAATGGAAAAACAGCTGCGCAGCATGGAAAGCCGCATGGGTGACCCTGCGCTGATTGAAGACGAAAACAGCTACAACAAGCTGTTAAAAGAATACGATGAGCTGCAGATCACGTTTAAGGAAGCAGGCGGTTATCAGTACGAAGCAGAAATCCGCACCGTGCTCCACGGGTTTCAGTTCGCCGACTTTGATCCCGCAACATCAGTAGCAACCTTAAGCGGCGGACAGAAAACGAGACTCGCACTGGCGAAACTGCTCTTAACCAAGCCAGACCTCTTGATTCTCGATGAGCCGACCAACCACCTGGACATCGAAACACTTTCCTGGCTGGAGCAATACCTTCAGTCCTATCCAGGCGCCATTCTGCTCGTATCCCATGACCGTTACTTCCTGGACAAAATCGTAACCACGGTCTATGAAATTACGCGGCACCGCTCCTACAAATATAAAGGAAACTACACGCAGTTTCTGGAGCAGAAGGCCGAACGTCTCGCCCTCGACATGAAAGCGTACGAAAAGCAACAGGACGAAATCGCCAAGCTTCAGGATTTTGTCCAGAAAAACCTGGTCCGCGCCTCTACCACCAAACGCGCGCAGAGCCGCAGAAAGCAACTTGAGCGCATGGAAGTGATGGACAAGCCGCTCGGTGATGAGAAGTCCGCTTCCTTCATGTTTGATATTGAGCGGCAGAGCGGAAATGATGTGCTGAAGCTTGAAAATGTGGCGACCGGCTATGAGGACGGAATCCCGCTCATTACCAACATCAATTACGATGTATCCCGTCAGGATGCAGTAGCGCTTGTCGGGCCGAACGGTATCGGAAAATCCACCCTGCTAAAGGCGATTTTAAAACAGCTTCCGCTTCTTGATGGCACCATCCGGTATGGAGCCAATGTGAAGATCGGCCACTACGAGCAGGAGCAGGCCAACCTGAACTCCAGGAAAACCCTGCTGAACGAGCTGTGGGATGAATATCCGGACAAAACGGAAAAAGAGATTCGCACCATTCTCGGAAACTTTCTGTTCAGCGGTGACGATGTACTAAAGCTCGTCAATGAGCTGAGCGGCGGACAAAAAGCACGGCTCGCTCTCGCTAAGCTGATGATGCAAAAAGCCAACCTGCTTCTTCTGGACGAGCCGACGAACCATCTGGACCTCGACAGCAAGGAAGTCCTCGAGCAGGCGCTGATTAATTATCCGGGAACGATCGTCTTTGTTTCCCACGACCGTTACTTTATCAACAGGATCGCCACAAAGGTAGCCGAACTGTCCCGCACCCAGATTACCAACTATCTCGGTGACTATGATTACTATGTGGATAAGAAAACAGAAACGAGAGAACGGGAAGAATTCCTGAAAAAAAGCCAAGAAGCCTCTGCTCCCTCTGCCAAAAAAGATGAACCGCCCGTTGGCAGCTACCGTCAGGATAAAGCAGCTAAGCGGGAAGACCGGAAGCGCCTGAGAAGGATTGAAGAGATTGAAGGTCTTTTAGAGACCCTTGAAGCCCGCCAGGCCGAGCATGAAGAAGCTTTGTGTGACCCTGAAATCTTTCAGGATTATGAAAAAACCCAGAAGCACAATGAGCAGATCGAGGCATTGAGCGCTGAAATGGAACTGTTGATGGAAGAATGGGAACAACTTCAGGAAGAGAATTAAAACAATGGCAACAAGCCATTGTTTTTATTTTTAAACAATTCACAGTATCCACATACTTATACACATAAAAACAGGATAAAATTCCTCAATTCACACACTTATGCACATTATCCACAGATCAACCGATAGTTATCCACAGTATTTTATACACAGGTGGAATTAGCGTTTTTTCTGCTTTCATTTTATTTACACACAAATTCGTCTGACCTGTGGATAAGTTTGTCCACATCCACAAGTAGGGACAAAATGAACAAACAAATCAAAAAATCCCTTCTCATCTGTTGATAAGAAGGGATTTCCTTGCATTTATTGAGCTTCCAGATCCAGTCCCGGCACGCCATTTAGCGCCCAGTCGGCTCTTTTGCCCTTTTGATACGCTACACTGCCCGCAGCACCAATCATCGCTGCGTTATCTGTGCATAAATAGAGCGGCGGAATGACAAGCTCCTGTGGAAGATCCGAGAACCGCTCTTCCAGTGCCTTGCGCAGTCCCTGGTTCGCTGCTACACCACCAGCTAACAACACCTGCTTGACGTTGTTTTCCCGTGCGGCCCGTGCGGCTTTTTCCACAAGCACTTCGACGACCGAAGCCTGGAAACTTGCGGCCAGGTCTTCCGGTCGGATTGTTTCTCCACGCTGGGCGGCATTATGAACCGTATTGATCACAGCCGATTTCAGCCCGCTGAAGCTAAAGTCATACGAATCCGGTTCAAGCCAGGCCCGCGGAAGCTTCAGCACCGGCTCGCCGTTTTGTGCGAGCTTATCGATATGAGGTCCTCCCGGGTACGGTAGGTTAAGCGTACGGGCCACTTTGTCATAGGCTTCTCCCGCTGCGTCGTCCCGTGTCTCGCCAATCACCTCAAATGATCCGTGCTTTTCCATCAGAACAAGCTCCGTATGCCCTCCTGAAACCACAAGAGCCAGAAGCGGAAACTTCATTTCAGTGATCAGTCGGTTCGCATAGATATGACCGGCAATATGATGCACCGGCACCAATGGCAACCCATGAGCAAACGCCAGCGCCTTGGCCGCGTTCACTCCGATCAAAAGCGCTCCGACAAGCCCCGGTCCTTCCGTTACCGCCACAGCGGTCACATCCTCCATCGTAAGCCCTGCCTGCTGTAGTGCTTCCTCTGTCACGACCGTCATCTGTTCCACGTGATGGCGCGAAGCGACTTCCGGAACCACCCCGCCGAACCGTTTATGGCTTTCAATCTGTGAAGCCACCACGTTTGCGAGAATCTCGGTCCCATTTTTGATCAGCGCGACAGCTGTTTCGTCACAGCTCGTTTCAATTGATAATATGATTTCATCTTGTTTCATTAAAGCATCACCCACATGACTAACGCGTCTTCCCCGTTGTCGCTGTAATATTTTTTTCGGATACCGCCATCCTGGAAACCCAGCTTGCGGTATAAATTTTGTGCCACATAATTGGTCACTCTTACTTCAAGGCTGAGCCTTGCCGCACCATACCTTCCGGCCAGATGCATCGCCTGGCGCATAATCGCTTCTCCAAGCTTTCTGCCCCGGTATTCGGGCCGTATGGCTACATTAGTAATATGCGCATCATCTATGATCACCCAGACACCGCAGTAACCAACGGTCCTCCCGTCCGCTTCAATCAGAAGATAATAAGCAAATTGATTATGCACAATCTCGTTGTAGAACGCCTCCTGTGTCCAGGGCAGCGTAAAGGACGCATGCTCAATCTCTAAAATGTCCTGAAGATCATGGACCGTTGCCAACCTGTATGTGAACGTCTCCTCCATGTTTCGCACCTACTTTTTCTGAGCTGCCAGCCAATTGGCTTCCGCTTCTGCAAGCTGAAGGTAACTGGGCACAAAATGATGAACCGGTTCCGGCTCACGTTCCACACCGATCCTCCCCAATTCTGAAGGGCGCGGATTGTGGTCTGCAATACCTCCAAACACCGCCTGATCGCCAAGCTCCTCGAAAATCCGTTCCTTGTGCATATCAAGGTCATTCCCTAGAAACAGAACCGGCTGATCCAGCTTTTTCAGCTCGCTCAACCAGTTATCCCTCAATACAAGGCGATCTTCTTTTACGGCTTGAAACTGTCCGTCTTTTTTGCCATACAGCCCTGTATACAGCTGGGTGCGTCTGGCATCAAACAGTGGACAGACATACCCGCCAAAATACTTGCCGTTTTGCGCCACCACTTCCAGGCTTGAGACACCTACAAGTTCTTTTTTCAGCGTCCAGGCCATGGTTTTGGCGATGGTTACCCCAATTCTTACACCGGTATAGGAACCCGGTCCTTTCGCCGCAATAATTCGGTCCAGCTCGGCCGGCTTGACGTTCGCTTCTTTCATAACGTCATGAATTGCCGGCATCACCCGAACAGAATGATTCTTTTTTAGATTAGTAATATATTCACCGATCACTTTTTCGCCATCCAGTACCGCGATTCCCATTACGAGGTTGGAGGTGTCGATCGCCAGAGCTTTCATTTTTCTAACTCCTTACATACCTTAATAAACCGTTCACCGGAAGGAGTGAACTTTAATTCCCTTGTCTCATCTCCCGTACGCCGGATATCAATATTTAATCGTTCTTCGGGAAGACGGTCGGCAATGAACTGTGCCCACTCGACCACCGTCACTCCTTCGCCTTCAAAATATTCCTCAAATCCCAGATCCTCATCACTGTCTTCCAGCCGGTATACATCCATATGATAAAAAGGCACGCGCCCTTTATATTCTTTGATGATCGTGAAGGTTGGCGAATTGACGACCCGTTTAACTCCAAGCCCCTTGGCAAGACCTTTAGTAAACGTTGTTTTGCCCGCACCCAAATCTCCTTCGAGTGTCAGAACATCACCAGCCTGAAGCAGGGTGCTAAGCTTTTCAGCCAGTTCCGCCGTTTCTTCAGGAGAGGTTGTACTTATTATTAATTGTTCCATTTGATGCACCTCTATTACGAAAAATGATTGTATCCAGCCTTCAACAGCGGTTCCATGTGTGATCCTTTTTTAAGCCGCACTCCGGGCTCCCCGCCGGAAACCTCACCGATGACAGTTAACGTATATCCCGCCTTCTTGCAAGCAGCTTCTACCTGTGAAAAGTCCTTTGGAGACATCGTCCCGATCAGCTTATAATCCTCTCCGCCAAAAAGAATCCATTGATCTTGTTGATCCTCTGGATACATCCGAAGCACCGGACTTCTGGGAAGCTTGTCATGAAAAAGGGTAAGAGCCACTCCGCTCGCTTCAGCAATCTCATTCGCCTCGCTCGCCACACCGTCACTGATGTCATTTAGTGCCACCCGTTTGTCGAGGGAAGCCAAAATCCGTCCCGGCCCCACATGCGGTTCGGGAAGCTGGTGCGCTTTTACGAGTTGTTTTTCTTCTGCGGTAAAAGCACCTGTCACCGACCGTTCCAGCAACAGTTTCAGGCCGCCTGCCGAGTCGCCAACAGATCCTGATAAAAACACTACGTCACCCGGCTTGGCATTGCTTCTGAGCAATTTTCTGCCCGGCTCCACTTGTCCGATGACGGTAACCGACAAAACGAGCGGTCCCTTAGTTGAAACCGTGTCACCGCCAATCAGATCCATCTCATACCCCTCAGCCAGGTCAGCCATTCCTTTATAAACTTGGGAAAGCCTGTCCTCCTCCCAAGTGGAAGGAATCGCAATGGAAACCAGATAGAAAAGAGGAACACCGCCCATGGCCGCAATATCGCTGATGTTTGCAGCCAGCGCCTTATAACCCACATGATAAGGGGTCATCGTCTCACTGGTGAAATGGATACCCTCCACCATCGTGTCCAAGCACACAATCTGATCCCAGGATGAACCTTGAACAAGGGCCGCATCATCGCCGATTCCCTGTATGACAGACGACTGACGGTGGCCAGCCGGACTGATCGTTTTAATCCACTCAAACTCATCCCGCATCGTATGTACCTTTCCTTTGCGAATTTAACTTTGAACTTTTTTACTTATGAAAAAACCTTTTAATTTCTCTTTTCAAAAAACCCTTTGTTTTTTCTTATGAAAAAACCCTAGGCATCTGAGATCCTAAGGGTTATGTGTTCTTTTATTAGTTTATCTTATTTCAACCAAAAAACCTATTTTTACATAAAAAAACACGAAACAAATTGTTTCGTTTACGTTTAAAGATGGCGGACCCGACCGGGATCGAACCGGCGATCTCCTGCGTGACAGGCAGGCATGTTAACCGCTACACCACGGATCCATTTATCATTTACTCATGGTGAGCAGATAAATTAAATTGGTTGCGGGGACAGGATTTGAACCTGCGACCTTTGGGTTATGAGCCCAACGAGCTACCAGACTGCTCCACCCCGCGATGATATGAATGCTAACGGATGATGTTATTCTTCCGAAGCTTAACCTCTTCCTCTACAAGCTGATCCTTACTTTTATATCCGTCAAGGTTACTCGAAGCTTACTCGTGCTGTAACGCTCGTTGCTCCACCCCGCGATGATAAAAAAGTAATTCATTTGTATGTCCGAGTCGACAATAATAAATATATCATGGAATCCGTTTTCATGCAACCCTTTTTTTTAAGGAAGTTGCACGCCAGCGTGATCGCTGACGCACAACTGATTATCATTATGCCACTTTTTCCTGATCTTTATTCTTTTTATGAAGTCCTTTTCCATAATAAAAGGCTACAAGCCCCAAGATCCAAATTGGACCGACGATGAGGGCAACACGTGTATCTTTGAAGTAGCCCATGATCCCGATTACCATCAGTAAAAACGCTAAAGCAATATATGAACCGTACGGCCAGAATGGCGTCTTGAACTTCAATTCCTTAAGCTCGTCCGCTGACAATGACCTTCTGAACTTCATTTGGGAAAGAAGAATTGTTCCCCATGTCCAGATTGCACCGAATGTAGAGATACTTGTGATCCATACAAATACGGCAGAACCCGGGAACAAGTAGTTAAGCACTACCCCAATGAGCAATGCCCCTGCGGAAAGTAAAATGGCCTTTGATGGAACACCGTTGGAGCTGATCTTTTTCAGCCCTTTAGGTGCCTGTTCTTGCTGTGCCAGGTTAAACAGCATACGTCCAGTACTGAAGATACCGCTGTTACAGCTGGAAAGCGCCGCTGTTAATACTACAAAGTTAATGATACCGGCTGCTTGTACGATACCAATTTTCTCAAATGTGAGCACAAACGGGCTTCCTGTTGTCCCGATTTCATTCCATGGATAAATGGACATGATAACAAATAAAGCACCAACGTAGAATAATAAAATTCTCCAGAACACGGTGTTAATCGCCCTTGCCAAAACCTTTTTGGGGTTCTTGACTTCCCCGGCGGTTACACCGATCATCTCAATTCCCAGGAACGCGAACATGACCATTTGCATGGACATCAAAATGCCTTTAAATCCGTTTGGAGCAAATCCTCCATGTGACCAGAGGTTGCTGATTCCAGTCGCAATTCCGTGATTTCCGAATCCAAAGAAAATAATACCCAAACCAGAAACAATCAAAGCGATAATGGCAACTATCTTAATCATGGCAAACCAGAATTCAAATTCGCCATATGCTTTGGCAGTAATTAAGTTTACCGCAGCCATGATCACGAGGGCTGCAAGTGCCCAAATCCAATTCGGCACGTTTGGGAACCACTTCTCCATATAGATCCCCACAGCTGTAATCTCGGCCATACAGGTAACGACCCATAAGAACCAGTAATTCCACCCGGTGATATAGCCGGAAAGCGGTCCCAGATGATCCTTCGCATATCGGCTGAAAGAGCCGGCAACGGGATTGTGAATCGCCATCTCCCCAAGTGCACGCATAATAAGAAACATAACAGCTCCTGCAATAGTATAGGCTATAAGAATGGCCGGACCTGCGAGCTTAATCGCACTGGCTGAACCCAAAAATAATCCTACACCAATTGCGGCGCCAAGTGACATCAGCGTAATATGTCTTGATTCCAATCCACGATGAAGTTCCTCTTGTTGCTTCATTTCATGTTGTCCTCCCTGCTTTCAAATTAAAGCGCTTTCATGCTTATTTTATCATATAGTATGTATTTCGACAAACTCATTCATTTAATGAGGATATCGCCCTATCCCTTGATAAATAAGGGTTCTTTTCGCATCCACCTCTATAAGTATACAGCTTATCAACGAAAAAGAAAATTTGAATATAGGAGCCGATTATACAACTTTGTCTTCTTTCTTATATCTTAAAGAGGCTAATTAAAGTTTCTGACAGGTTCGTGGACCTGTTGGTAAGTTTTATTAAATTTAATCGGACGAATTAGGGGTTTATCATGATGGCGAAGCGGACTTTGGAGTCTGGTTTGTTCCCTTTTCCCTGCGTTAGTTGCGGTTCGACATCATTTAGTTGCGGGTTGGCCTCTCTTACTTGCGGTTCGACATGATTTAGTTGCGGGGATTGGGAATTTACTTGCGGTTCGACACGATTTACTTGCAGATCACGTCATTTTCATTCCATGACAAAATAAAAAAGCACCGCTGATTTCTCAGCAGTGCTTCGTCTTTGCCCGGCAACGTCCTACTCTAACAGGGGGAAGCCCCCAACTACCATCGGCGCTGAAGAGCTTAACTTCCGTGTTCGGTATGGGAACGGGTGTGACCTCTTCGCTATTGCCACCAGACATATATCGGTTTGTGATCAACGGCGATCTTCTTCGTCGCTGACAAACCTTTTGTTTTTGAGGCATATTCCCTCAAAACTAGATAACTTCATCCAAACGTACTGATAATTAAGGATAAGCCCTCGACCGATTAGTATCTG
>NZ_FNHW01000005.1 GCF_900103485.1 Fictibacillus solisalsi | reverse complement strand
TGATAAAAAATGTTGAAACTAAATAAATTGGAGAGCGCATCTCTCCTATAAGTAAACAAAAATCCCGCTATTATAAGCGGGATTTTTAATAAAAAAGCCCATTATTTCTTATTTTCAACTTCATAATTACAAATGCTTACCTATCGTCCGTTTATGCATTGTTAATGGTTCACTCATTGTCTTATTTGTATATAACTAAAGCGAAGGATTAAACATAATAAACCTAGGATTCTCAAATAAAGATCCTTCTTGTAATGTTGCATCTAAAGTACTTTCTAATATCGGAAAGTCAAAAGATAACGGTTTTTCGCTTAAGGATTGTAGAGTTTTATCAGCAAAATCATAGGCTGATTGTAGTGTAATCTGAGATTTTAGTATGGTATCTTTATGTTTGTCTGTTCTTCCGTCTATCCTCTTTATAATGTAACGGCCTTCTATTACTTGTCCGTCATTATATCGCCGGTATGTTTGTCTAAAAATGTAACGAGCTTGCATCATTCCTGTACCTCCAGTTTGGTCTCTATATATAATCGGGAAGCACATACAATATGTTTAACATCTTTCAAGCATCCTTGTTCTTTTTATAAAGTCCTGCTGCACGAGTAGCATTACTCCACGAACCGAATAACCCATGAACAGTATCTATAGAAGGACGTATCCCCTTCTTCACGTATTCTTGAACGGTTATATATGCCTGATCCCCTGCACCTCTTTGTAGTGCCCGAATAACCTGTTGCTTTGTATACTTTTCTGCAACTTCACGATTAATAGGAATGCCCGCGGCCTTTAATGCCCTGTTCCAAGTACCAAACCTTTTTCTTATCGTGTTTAATGTTGGAGAATAATTTTTCTCTTTATAAAGGTTATATGTGATACTATATGCATTCTCTTGGTAGTAGTGCTGCAGTCGTTTGATTATTTCCTCTCTGGAATAACTTTTTGCAAACTTTGCATTTGTTTGTCCAATCCCCGCTTGTTTCAATGCGTTTGACCAACTTCCAAATCGATTAGAGTAGGTTTTGTCGGATGGAAGCCAACCTAGCTCCCTATATTTTATAATACTCAAAGAACCTCCACACTCTGCAGCAGCTTTCCTTAAAGTTACGAGTAACTCTTCATCCGAGTACTTATTCATTGGATACACCTCTTTAGTAATTTAAAAAATCTGTTCAGTGCTTTGTTTTTTACTAGTAAATAACGGTTGTATCGTAAGGAATATTGTTCGTTTTAGTACTACTTATTACAAAACCAAGCTTTGATGCTTGATTTTCAAAAAGAGCTTTGGCTACAATACGTTAACCTAGTCCACCCTTGAGGTGCTTAGGTTACATACCCTTCTCTGCTCTTTGTGGTGCCAAAGTTCGTATCCTTATAATTTCTATTTTTATGTAAGAGGAAAGCAGCTTTTCTAGCTTTGTCTATATCCAGTTTGTAAAGAGCTCTCCAATGACCTCTTTTCTAACATTTCTGGCAAATGCGAGGGGTTGTACCAAATGGGGATGAGTGCCACACTGAATTAAATATTTGAATCCCTGGATTTTGACATTAAATTTTTAACGTCTGATGTTTTCACAAGCAAAACAAAACCGATCATAAAATGATCGGTTCTTCTCTGCAGCACAGGCAAGTACGGGAATCTTATTTAAACCAGCCTTTTTCCTGAAACCGGGTAATGGCTTCAATCCGATTGGTGACTTCTAGTTTTTCTAATATTGTTGAAATGTAGTTTCGCACCGTTCCAGCTTTGATAGAAAGCTGATTGGCGATCTCCTTCGTATTTTTCCCATCGGCAATAAGGGTCAACACCTCTTTTTCACGGTCAGTCAGCGGGTTATCGTCACTGTAGGCATCGTCCACAAGTTCAGGGGCATATATTCGCCTGCCTGCCATCACACTACGGATGGAGCTTGCCAATTCTTCACTTGGACTGTCTTTCAGTAAATATCCTCTGACCCCAGCTTTCACGGCACGCTGAAAATATCCTGTACGAGCGAATGTGGTTAAAATGATCACTTTGGTACATGATTCTTTCAGTTCTTCCGCAGCTTCAAGTCCAGTTTTTACTGGCATTTCAATATCCATAATACAAATGTCTGGTTGATGCTGATGAACAAGCGAAATCGCCTTTTCTCCGTCGCCGGCCTTTCCGACGACTTCCATATCCTCTTCCAAATTAAGAAGCAGACCCAGTGCTCCCAGCATCATTTGCTGGTCTTCCGCAATCACGATCCGAATCATTGATCTCCCCCCTTTTCCGTAGATTTTATAACATTCGGCACTCGTATGATTAACGTTGTCCCCTCCTCTATAGATAGCTCCATACGTCCGTTGACAAACTCAAGCCGTTCTTTGATTCCTAGTAGCCCGTGGCCTTTTGTTTCTTCATTTACTTTTATTCCTGCTCCGTTATCCCTTATGGAAATGATAACTTCGTTTAATGATTGTTCGATGGAGATATAACAGGTGGTAGCCCCACTGTGTTTAACGACATTGGTTACCGCTTCTTTCAAACACATGCTCAAAATATTTTCAATCAGCAAGGAAACATTCGTGAGGTTTACTTTTTGTACACCTATATATTCAATTTGCGCTGCTTTAAGTAGTTGTTTCACATTGACGAGTTCTTCTTCTAATCGAATGCCTCTCATTTGAGACACCATTTTCCGGACTTCATTTAGTGCTGTTCTAGCTGTCTGCTGGACGTCATTCAACTGTGAACGGGCCTGTTCGGGGTCTTTTTCAATTAACTTTTTGGCCAAATCACTTTTAAGCCCGATCAGTGAAAGCTTTTGTCCTAAAGTATCGTGCAGATCACGGGCAATTCGCTGTCGTTCCTTCTGTTTTACGAGTATAGCATTTGCATCTTGCAATTGTTCCTCAAGCTGCTCGCGTTTTTTTCGGTTATATAAACTGAAAGGCATAAAGATGATACTAATCCAAATGATAATAATAAAAGGCAGTTGTTTTAGGAACTGATCATCCTGAAAAACGATGTTGAAGTTAAAAGAGATGGTCATGCTGACGAGATGAATAATATATAAAGCAATAAAAGGAATCCGCTCTTTTATATTACCAATAAAAAAAGCAAGAAAAAACGCAAAATAGACATAGTTATAAAGGCTTGTCATGGTAATTGAAATTGCAATTAGAATACTAGCCCATCCGTAAACAGGCCACCCTTTTGATATGAAAGCAAAACGATATGAAATAAAAAATAAAATAGTCAATAAAATACCCACCACAATGGCTTTCGTGGATGATGATTGAAAAATAAAATAAAACGGCAAAATACTAAAAACACTCCAAACATACGGAGAAATCCCTGTATTTCTTTGAAACAGCTTATATATCTTTTTCATAATGAAACCTCTTTTACAGTGTTAAATGCCTATCATGATTTTATCACAATGACTCTTCAAGAAAGAATAGAGTCCTGAAAACAAGGGTTTGACCCATGCTTTCAGGACTACGTATGTTATGTGCTGCTTAAACTGATTTCAAATAGGCGTTTACCTTATTCTTTTTTGATTTTACCTTTTGAATGCCTCTAAAGCTAATAAACGTTCTGCTCTCTTCATCCCAAAGACGGAAGCAGAGGGAACGAAGGCTTGAAGTAAGAGTGATCGTTTGTACATTTTGGAATGTGGAATCGATACTGTGAACATCTTCCAAGTTATAATTCGGCACCCTTGGGCTTAAATGATGAATATGATGAAATCCAATATTCCCTGTCAGCCATTGCAGTACTTTCGGAAGCTTATAGTAAGAACTACCATCTATAGCGGCTTTCACATAATCCCACTCTTCCTCGTTTTCAAAATAAGAGTCTTCAAATTGATGCTGCACATAAAACAGCCAAATACCAGCAACACCCGATATGAAGAAAATGGGACCTTGAACAAGCAAGAATGCCTCCCAGCCAACGGTCCAGCAAAGTAAAGCGGCCAACGCAGTGATAGAAAGGTTTGTTATATATAAATTTATGCGTTCTTTGAATCTTGCTCCTTTGCGGTTAAAGCGATTGGTAATCAGGAATACGTATATTGGCCCTAGACCAAACATGATGATCGGATTGCGGTATAAACGATAAATGATGCGCCTCCAAAAAGATGCCGCTAAATACTCATCTACCGTCATGATCCAAATATCACCTGTACCACGTTTATTTAAGTTACCACTTGTAGCATGATGGATGTTATGTTCATGCTGCCATTGGTGATATGGGAACAAAGTCAGGATCCCTGTAATCGTTCCCACTATTTTATTGACTTTTCGGTTTTTAAAGAAAGAATGGTGGCAGCAATCATGAAAAATAATAAAGATACGCGTCAAAAATCCGGCACCAATGATCGTTAAAGGCAAAGTGATTAAATATGAAATGGACAGGCTTTCGTAAGCCAGGTACCAAAGTAGAATAAAGGGCACAAGCGTATTGATAAGCTGCGCTACACTATTTTTCGTATTAGGTTTTTCATATGGAGCAACTTGTTTTCGTAAATTAATAGCATTTTTTTGTTTTAACATTGCTTATGGTTCCCTCCCATTTGTTCTACTCAAGTATACAGATGGGAGTCTTTGCTTTTAAGACATACGTGTCATCCTCAAAGTATGATATTTGTCATGTATATGTTTTGCTATACTGATAACTATGTAAGGGGGAATATGGAATATATAAAGCGAAAGGCTGGGAATTTGATAACGACGTACCATGTTTCTTTGTATTTTTTAGTAAACGGAAAATATGTATAAATGCATCCAAAAAGCAAGACATGAAAAACCAGACCTGCTACTCAAGTCTATGTGTATTAGTACTGACGTCAGTAAAATCCATTCGAAATACGGTACGTGAAATTAATTAAACTTAATTTATCATGGATGAGGTTCGTAACCTCTGATTTCATGGCTTCTGTTACTAACTCCATCCACCTGAATCAAGAGGCTCTTCAATCTTGTTTTTCGGTTCGAACCGATTTAATTTTCAATTCGCCACTCTTTTGTGTGTTTAATCGTTATTGTCTTTACTTTGGTTTTTATTAATATCACAAATATAACTAAAAACAAAAGCAAAAACACACTTGTTTTCAAAAGTGTATTTTTGCTCTTTCAATCATTTGAAATTCCATTATTGAATTAGTACCATCCGAACCATTCACCCCATCGTCCTAACCCAAAAGGAACAGCTAGTCCCCAATAAAAAATAAAGTAGGCTCCTCCTAACAAAAGAGCGGTTGTACTAATTAACTCAGCTTGATGAGGTTTTTCTCTTGCCCATTGTCCTAAACGCTTACCAAATAACAAAATGATAAGCAAAAATATAATCACCATAATCGCAATTTGACCAATGCCTTGAACACTCATCACAAAGGCTCCATAGAGAGGATTACGTGTAGACGCAGCATAGGCCAGGAAATCGCGAAATACACCAAATGGACGCCCCACAGTGAATAGCCCTACTTGTAACCCCATTAGTCCAGCTTTTGTTAATGAATTTCCGAAGAAACCCCTAACATGTAAAGGGATTCTCGAAATCAACCTATTGAAAAACCCAAGTGAAATGCCACCCCACATTAACATAAAAAGACCTAAAAGTGTAAAGGTTACGGTCGCCTGAGAAAGCCGGGTTCCTCGTTCATTGTATTTTTGGACAACTTCTGATCCCATGGAACCCGTGTAAAAACCATAAATTGCAGTAACCAATAGGACACCTAAACTAAAAATACCAAGTGCTTTGAGGGCTGTTTTTCGAGTAGAAGTCCGATCTGTGGCACAAGCCAGGGAAGGTAGCATAGAGAAAGTTACACAGTTACAAGCAGTAAATGTTGCGGCAAGTCCTGCTGCAAAGGCAAACAAGACACCAAAACTAAACCCTCTTTCCTTAAAAGAGCCTGCTGCTTGGCTACTCTCACCTACCATATTTTTTGCTACAATATCATGTCCAAAACCGTCTACTAAGTTGTAATTCCAAAATCCAGCTATGATGACACCTACTGCAATCGATAGTAGTGCCCAAATAACCCGCCGACGTACTGGGTAAAATGATTGGGTTGCTAAATAAATACTATTTGAACCTTTTTCTGTTTTTAAGTTCAATCCTTTTCCTCCAATAATGATGACAAGTTTAAATTGCTAAATGAGATAGATGCCCGGAGGGCCTGGTTTTTTTATGTGCATAATTAATAACTCCTTTCTTTGTAGTAGATAAAGAAATGAAATTATAAACTATTTTTAGTGGAAAACATGCTTAATGAAAAGTGAGTAAGTTTTAAAACTTACTTAAAGTGGTGTGGGAGATTCCGGGGCAATTTCGAAAAAGGTAATAGATTTGAGAGATTAGTTAATTTGTAAAGATCTTGATGTGGTTCACTCGTTTGCTTGCTCTTTTCTATAACCCTATTACAATTTTGGTTACATTTACACTGACATTCCTGTTTGCACATTTTTTCACCCCCCTTCTCTTCCTATAGAGCTGAAAAAAAGTTTAAAGGTTAGTACCAATATGATAATCGCTCAGTATTATGTTCTCACAATCATCTTTTGTTTGGTGTAATATCGATATGGGATAGTGAAAAGTAAACTGATTATAAAGCTTGCGTAAAATTGCGAATTAGGAATACTAGAGTTTCTAAAAATAGCATCAATCAAAGCAACCATTATGGCAAAGATAATTCGCGCTTTTCTGCTTTTCGGTGTAGTTTTTGGGTCCGTAATCATATAGAAACTAAATAGTTGCAGGGAGGCACCCATGATAGGTCCAATTGCTGACCAAAGGGGTTCTTCGAAAAAGAAATGTCTTATTAGGCCAAATATGAAAAATCCAAATAAGAAAGAAAGTACGGTATCAAGTCGATTAGCTAAATAGGATACAAAAAGACCCAAAATCAAAATGGTTACCATTACACCTATTCCATTTGTCCACTGTTTGGGGGTACTCACAGCAAACTCCGGTAAAAAGAACAATATAATAACTAATGCTAGATTATTTGGGTTAAAAACATGTCCACCTTGAAACCGGATAAAAAATTTAAAGAACATAGCAAGAAATGCAGCAAGAGCATATGGCCAAAGAGCGTAAGAACTTAGTAATAAACTTATACCTAAACCAGATATTACTGCACTTAAGGGGAATTTCCATTTTTTATATAGGAGTCTCACTAATATTAATTCAGTTATTGTAGTACAAGTAACCGATACGATCATGGCATTTAATGTTTGAAAAAAACCTAAATAAATCTGTCCAGCTGTAAAAAACAAAGCTAAAAATAACAATAAGAAGTATCTTGGATCAACTTTATAATCACTCCAAGAAGTTACTGCACTCTTAGGTGTGAGGCTATTGATTTTTGAAGGCTCTTTGTCCATTTTTCACGGTCCTTTACGTATTCTATATTGTCAATTTATTGGAATTCCCCTATCCGTTCTCGTGTTTTGTTGTTGATTTATATAAGAAAGAGAAAGGTAGGACAAAAATTATCACACACCCATATTTTTAAGGTATCTAGAAGTTAACGTGACCTTTAAGACTGATAAATGGGGATAGAATATAAGGAACTCTCGTTCAAACACAATCATAACTACTACTTTGAGGAGGATTTGGAGGACTTGCATTTATTTGTATAGTGAGGAGATAACCAGGGCAAACCTGTAAAAGGATATCTGTGTGGATAGGAACTAAAATGATTAAGTAACAACTGAACAGTTTCCTCTTTTTGTCTATCCTTTTTAATTGATTTAGATCCACAACTCGTGGGATGCTGACATTGACATTTATGTTGGCACATATGTTCCGCCTCTTTTATTTCTTTCTTAACATGTTTGTTAGTGGTTTATTCAGGTCTTCTCTTCGGAGCGCAAAATCGATATTTGCTTCAAGAAACCCTAATTTATCCCCCACATCGTATCTTTTTCCTCGAAATACATATGCGAGCATGTTCCTGATTTTACTTAATTGAATTAATGCATCTGTGAGCTGAATCTCTTGGTTTTGATCCGGAAAAATTTTTTCAATCAGAGGAAAGATTAGAGGGGATAAAATGTACCTTCCTATAACGGCATACCGAGAGGGAGCCAAATGGAGTGCAGGCTTCTCGACAAGGGTCTTAATAGGGATAATTCTGCTATTAGTAATGTTTCTAGGATGTATAATCCCATATTTTGAGACATCACTATCCTGAACGTGTGACACCCCAATTACTGGGGACTGGTGGATTGTGTATATACGAATCAATTGTAATAAGCAAGGAATCTTATTCTTTACAATATCATCCCCAAGTAGGACTGCAAAAGGTTCATCATCTTCAATAAAAGGCCTTGCGCAGAGAATCGCATCACCCAATCCTTTTGGGCGCTTTTGTATAATGAATTGGATTTTTGCCATTTCTGACAATTTCTTTAGTTCATCTCTTAATTCAAATTTTTTTCGTCTTTCAAGAATTTCTTCAAGTATATATGATCGATTAAAGTGGTTTTGAATGGAGCTGTCTGAAGGATTAATAATTATAAAAATTTCTTCTATTCCTGATGCAATAGCTTCTTCTACTACATACTGGATTGCAGGCTTATCTACAATTGGTAACATGGCTTTAGGTTGGGCCTTTGTTGCAGGCAAAAATCGAGTTCCTAATCCAGCAACAGGAATGATGGCTTTACGTATCTTCAAGGAGATATCCCCCTCTACTGTTTAGAATTACAAAGAGAGTTCAACACGTTCCTCAAGTGATGTATATTTTCTATTTCTTGAGAAAGAGTTCTTTCAAATCTTTTAATAATTCTTTCATTCATGGCCTTCCATGTGTTTAAATATTGAGCTTTAAGTAACATATTCCCTAAGGAAATCCAGTTTTGAGAAGCCTTAGTAATAAATGATAAGTCGATTGTAGGGTAATAACGGTGCAACAAACGAAAAAAATTATACCTTGAATTTCCAACCTCTTTAAAAGCGTTATACCAATCATCTATCTCATCTTCGTCTTGCCCATCGCCATTAACACATTGTAAAAACTTATTGGTCATTATTGAAAACGCATTAACCCCTAATTCTCCTCGTAACGATACATTAAATAGTTTCTCACCGCTCATTATCGTACACGTTTCTTGAATGATCTGGATTAAATCGTGGGTAGTATACTCTACCTGGTTATTTTTTAGGAAACATAAATTAATTTTCAAGGACTTAAACTGTTCTAAGTAAGAGCTTACACCCGATACAATCTCTTCGTGCGTCATTTCTCCTTGAAAATGAAAAAAATGATCTGTTACAAAATACTTCTCCCCCATGCGTTTATTGATTTCAATAAGATGTTCGTGATGCTGATTATGATAGCTATTGGAATGCTTTAACTCATAATTATCAACGGTTACGGCTAGAGAATTCCCTTGCTTTAAATAATAATCAACCTGATCCATACATGTACCTACGTCAAAAAATTCATGTTCTTCAAAGTAACAGTTTAATATTTGGTCTTCTATTGGTTTATACCTTGAGTCTATAAGAAATCCGTCGTCGCCTTGATCCTCAAAATAAAATCCCGCTTGATACCATATATCATCTATTTGTACGCCTTGCTGTTCAGCAAGAGAGGTAATGGCTAATTGAAAGCATGACAAAGTATTATCCTTAATTATTCTAGGTGGATTTTGCAATTTCTTCACCTCTTCAATACTCAAAAGTAATACTAAAAATATGCATGGAAGGATTATCTTCCAATTCAATCTTGTTTACTCTTGTCTTTTTATTAAAATCAATTCTTTGGTACCATAAATTTGAATTCATATGCTTGTTAATTCCCACTTCCGTATGAATGCCAGGGAAACGGATAGCTGGTTCATTTTCATTGAAACGTGGAAGGGGGGCAATCCAATCTGTGAAGGATAGTGTACTTGCGTATTTCTGTTGATTATCATAACAGAAGTTGATTTTCTCACTGAAGTCACCGTTATTCGAGGCTCCGATAAAATGGATGGTCTTTACGTCTATTGCAGGAAAGTGAAGGGATTGTCCTTCAAGTTCGATGTTGTCTCCATTAGATGTCAATAAAAACTGAAAAGGTACATTTTTATAAACAAATACCTTATCATACGGAATATATTCCGCAGGGAAAGAAGATCCGGATACCGTAAACTTCCCATGTATATATTCTTGTTTATATGTGGAGCCACGATTATTTAAGTACGTTGTAATATTTAATGGCTTATACAAACAATGGTCACCTTGCTTTCCGTTCAAATAAAAGTCATATGAAGATAAAAGATTCTCAACCTCTTAATATAAGAGGTTGAGAAAAAGTATGGAAGTGCCGCTGTTTATAAGTGGTATAGTCAAGTCAAGTCAGGTCAAGTCAATGAGGGAGGTAGGGGGAGTAAAACAAGTACAAAGTACTTGTATCAGGGGTTTTAAAGATATCGACACCTTAGTGGTTATTAGGAATTCATTTTCTTAGCCATTATATCCCCCCCCTTTCTTGTACTAACACGTTCCATACATATATCGTAAAAAAATGCTGAAGTTATTGATAGGGTTTTATTGCTACGTTAACTGCAAACCATAAGAATGTTCTTTTCTAAATCCTCAAATAAAAAACCCGACACAGAACCGGCATTACTGAAATCGTATACCTTGATTCCTTTCTCTTTTAATTTTCTAAATGATTCTTCTATATCTAAACTATAAAAAGTGAAAACAGGATGTTTGGGTTTTATCTTTTCTTTGGATCTCCAAGTAAGCAAAGTTAAGTTGACGCCATTCATTTGCAATTCAACAAATCCTTTAGATAAGTCTTTTTTACGTATTGAGAAACCGAGCATTGTCTGATACCATTCACTAGCTCTAGCCAAATCATCAAAATGAAGAAACAAACAACAAACGTGATTTTCAAATGGTTGGTTAATCATTAAAACCATTCCTTCTTTCTATAATGAATTCATCCATGATTAAGACATCTAAACCTAAATGGATATAACTATTTATTGCATCCTTTGGAGATTCTACAATGGGCTCTCCACTTCCATTAAAAGAGGTGTTTAATAAAAGGGGGATACCGGTGAGGTTTTTATAATGCTCAAGCAATGCATAAAAGATTGGATTACTTTTGCGGGTTACTGTTTGAACTCTGGCCGTCCCATCAATATGACTAACCGCTTCTATTTCATGAGCTTTGCTTGGTTGTATCTCATTTACATAAAGCATATGGTAGGAGGAAACAGCGTCCACAAAATAATCCTGTAGGTATTCTTCCATGATTGCTGGCGCTAACGGCCTGAAAAATTCTCTTCGTTTAATTGACTGATTAATTCGCTGTCTCGTCTCTATTTTTCTAGGATCTGCAATGACACTTCTGTTTCCCAGAGCCCTTGGACCAATTTCAGACCTTCCTTGATACCATCCAATGATCTTCCCTTCATTTAAAAAAGCTGCAGTATCTTCAAATATGTTTTTGGAAATACGGTAACAAAGGTGTTCCTTGTATTCTTCTAAGGTTTTTTCCATAACCTCTGCATCATACTCTGCTCCTAGATAAGGGGAGAAAGGCTCTTCTTTAGGACTCCATGGATTTTGAAGCTGAACATAATATAGATATAGTGCGCTCCCTATTGCGCATCCTGAATCCGCCGAAGCAGGAAAGATATACACCTTCTCAAACGGTGTTTCTTTCAGAATGCGAGAATTGGCAACACTATTTAAAGCAACTCCTCCTGAAATACATAAATGTTTACTTTTTGTCTTTTCATAAATGCTGAAAGCTAATTGAATAAGGAGCTCTTCTATGTGATATTGCACAGCTCGAGCAAAGTCCGCTTTGGTTTTGAATGAATTCTTTGAAAGAGAGAGTTCATCAAGAATAAACATTTTCAAATCCTGAATGTCCTGATCTGATTGCAGAAACCCATGGTGTGGACTATACGTATAAAACCGATGAAAATCGTCAATATACCGATCCGAACCATAAGAAGAAAGCCCCATTGTCTTCCCATCCTCCAAAAAGTGAAACCCTATTGCTTCTGTTACTGCACGATAAAATCCACCCAGGGAATTGTTAGGTAAAAACTCATAGACATTTTCTTTGCTTTTATTGCCTTTATGAATAAAAAATTTGTTCAGCTTATTTCCTTCTGCATAAAAGAAACTTATAGTCTCATACTGGGTATTACCAATTTCGCTTCCGCTGCCGTCTATAACCATAATTGCAGCTTCGGTAAATGGAGAGGTGAAAAAAACACTTGAGGCATGTGTGAGGTGATGATTGTAAGTTTGAAGTTTATATTGGTATTTCGAGATATATCTAGGATCAATGATGTCATTGGTGGCAACATAATCAATATCCGACATCGTATAACCGGCTTGTTTCAAACAATACTTAGCCGCATAATTTCTCGCGAGTTTTACTTTGGAAGCATCAGGAGGAAATAGAGCATACTTCACTCGATTCAATCGCTCTTCTTCTATCGCATAGACAAGCCTTCCATCTTCTACGATACATGCTGAAAAATTATGGCCAGATCCTCCCAGGCCTAAAATTTTCATCGTCCCACCTACCATCTACTTTTGTAAGGCACTATACCTAAGAAATCCTTTGCGATTATTTCATAGAGGACATCCTTTTGTGGAGGATGAAATGGGCCTGCCAATACATCTTGGTATAATTTGGCTAAAGGACTTCGTGAAGACAAACCTCCAACTCCGACTGTCTTTAAGGCAAATTCAACTAGTTTTATCGTGGATATAGTCGTATATTCCTTTGTGATTAAACTTTTCTTTTTTAGTTCTTTCATTGTGGTGTACGATCTAGAGCTGTTAAGATATTCATTTATTGAACGGCATAATTCTAAAATCTGTGAATTGGCAGTTTCATTTAAAATTAACATTTCCGCAACATTAAACTGAGCTCCCGGGAAAAAAGCAAGTGGTTTGTCATGATGTGGGACTCGTTGTGATCGTATTTTCTGATACAAATATTGTAACGCCCTCTCGCCTATTCCCACATAAACGCTTGAAATCGCAAGTCGAAACAACAAACCTAATACATCAGTTTCCCTAACAAAGGCATTAGAATTTAGGATTACATTTTCTTTTGGGACAAACACATCCTCAAAAGTAATACTGTTGCTTTCCGAAGGTCCCATTGAGATGGAGTCCCAATCTTGATTGACCTTAATCCCTTTGGTTTCTTTAGGTATGATTAGGGTGATGATTCCATAATCATTACCTTTATAATTTTTAAGTCGACAGTAAACAGGTAAATAATTAACGAGGGGTTCCATGGAAACGAACCGTTTTATTCCGTTTATTAGATAACCATCTTCTTCTTCTGTAGCAGTTATACTATAATCTTTTTCTTTGAAATTTTTGGAATGGATAAAATGGAGGGAGGGTTCATTCAAGGAGGCAAACAATTTTTTTTGTTCTTTTACTTGATCCAGACAATCAGTGACAAACTCATTTTGAGAAGTGAAAAGTCGAATCCCCCAAACCGTGTATAAGTGCATGGCCAGGCAAAGCGCTGTATTGTGACAGATGGAAGAGAGATTACTGATAAAATAAAACAATTTTTGTGGTGTGATATCGGGATCCAAGGTAAGAAGATGGAAGTTTTGATCTATCAGATATTTAATTTTACCTTGAATGTCATTTTCATCAAATGTCTTAAGATAATTTAGCTTATCCTGCATTTCACTATTTCTCATAGATAATCCCCTAGTTAATAGATCTTATCTCCTTCTTCCATTTTTTTCGGTGGAAGTAGGAGACTTCGTATTTTCCCGTGTTTTTTGTTAACGGGTCTTTGTACAACATCCCCTCTTTTATTATAAAGGTGGGTGAAATTCGCAAATACTTTTTCAACAGTTTTGGTTGTAAAATGCATGGCAAATGATCGTCTAAAACGAGTGGATGTGCTATTGGAATTCGATCCATGAATTGTATTGCCATCAAAAATCACGACATCGCCTGGATTTGTTTTAATATGCACAATTTTAGTTTCATCTCCCGTCTCACCATTTACATTTGTTGAAAGTACACCATAAGGGTGAGTAGCTGGGAGATTAATAGAGTAAAGCCCATTTTTATGAGAACGAGGGATAAAACAAAGACTGCCGTTTGAAGGATCGCTGCCGTCTAAACTCACCCAAAGGGCTACATTTCGGTCAGGAATACAGCCGTTGTCAATGTTATCCTGATGAAAAGGAAGAGCTTTGGTATGGGGAGCTTTAAAAAAACAAGTCGTCCCAATGAGGAGTGGTTCACTCCCAAGAATTTCTTCAGCAATCGCAAAGTTTCTATCTTCAAGCATAAAATCCTTTAGTACTTCGTTTTCACGCTGCACTTCATGTAAAGTAGGGAATAAGCTTTCCATAGGATATTTAGAATCTTGCTGGATATGGCCCTTTTTCACTTTATCGATCCATAAATCCTGATATAAGTCGATTATTCTTTGCACTTCCGATGGATTGTAGACGTTTCGAATGATGAAGTATCCTTCCTCTTCAAAAAGTTTACGATCTTCAGCTGTTAAGAATGGCATATAATTCCCCCCCAATTAGTCAATTAAATTAGACAAGTAATCGTAGGCATCCTTAAGTGTGTGGATATCATCTAAATTTAAATTGTCATCCAGAATATCTACATCGTATTCCATTTCAAATTCAATAAGCAGTTCGATCACATTAGTGGAATCTAATCCAAGTTCTTCAAACGACTGGTCTAATTCTAATTCCTGCTTCTCTACAATCTCTGATACTAAATCTAAAAATCGGTCAATATTCATTTTTTCACCTCAATATAATGTCTTCAACTAGTTCAGCACTTCGAATTTCGGGTTGATAACCTTTAGTTTTTTTCATTAATGCCAACAATTGACTTGATTCTTTTCTTTCCATTGTTACTTGAATAGCATGAGCTAACCTTTCAGGAGTTAAATCCTCTGGGAAGATAAGCTCCGCAATTTCTAACCTTCGGCATTTATCCCCTAGTACTTCATGATCTCCTCCCAATGGAATGATTACCATCGGTTTACCGCTTTTTATAACATTTTGCAGGGTCCCACAACCCCCATGTGTAACAACAATATCAGCATAAGGAATAAGCTGGTCATGAATAGGTGTTTCTTGAATCCATTCCACATTAAGTGGTAACTCCTCCCCCCACCAATCTTGTGTGTCAGAGATAAGGAGTTGAATATCCATATTGTTAGCAAACAAATCAATGGTTGTTTCAATATAACGGTTCATTGATTCTCGATATTCCAATCTTGGAATAGAGGACGTACAAACAAGAATTTTGGTTTTATGAGTAGCAAGAATTTTTTTGATCTGGGGAGATAATGTGTTTTTTTGATAGTTAATGTTACCAACAACATAGGTATTGGGAGGAAAATAAGTGGTGATTGTTTCATCTATCAATTCGGGGTAGACCATGATTAGGTGAAGTTGGCTGGAAAGCCCCACCAAATCACCTCTCGTTCGATATAGCTCACTGTCCAAGGGAGGCAATCCGATTCTATTTCGTAAGGTATTCAAATGATTTGTATATTCATTTCTAAGTCGTCTGTTCACCTTTGCTCTTCCGGGCATAAATTCTTCAGGTAAAGGAATGGTTGTCTGGAAGCTGACCCAAGGAATGTTTAATTTTTCCGCTACATATACAGGTGGACTTTGTGTTGAATCACAAATGAATAGATCAAACCTTTTTTTATCGATTTGGTCTATAATTTCCGAGTAAAATTCATACAAGTAAAGATTCGGTACTTTATCCCACCCTATGGAAATAAAATCCAATTCGGACTCACAGATCATTTTCTGATTACTGGTATGACCGAGCATTACTACATGGTGCCCCTTCTTCTTTAACTCCATTCCAAGCTTAATACCGGGCAATAAATGACCTAACAACCGTTGAGTGCTAATTAATATATTGGCCAATCCTAACCACCTGCCTCTCGAAAATAGACTAGCTTTTCTTTATGTGAGTGGTATCAAACGTTGCAGACGTGGATGAACAATCTTACCATCTTTCATAAAGAGTACCTCATCAAAAAAAAGACAACCCCCACCATCTTCTTTTAACAAAGAAAGGACAAGATCCATATGTACAGTAGAATCGTTTCCGTTATAGGAGGATTTATACGATTGTCCAAGAGCTAGGTGAATGGTTCCTGCCATTTTTTCATCATACGCAGAAGTGTAAACAGGCCTTACGATAAAAGGATTAAGCCCAATTCCAAATTCACCGAATATACTTGCCCCAAAATCGGATTGTATAATTTGTTGGAAGTGAGTATCGTCACTGGTTACATAATATTCGAGTGATCCATTGCAGTAAAAAAGTTGAATAGTTTCAAACGCCGTGCCAAACGAGTGAAATGGGATGTTAAAGGTAATATAACCATTTACGGATGAAGGAATGGGAGCCGTATATACCTCCCCACCTGGTAGGTTATGCTTTCCCATGCACATTGAAGGATTAACTCCTTTGATCGAAAAGCGTAAGTCCGTTAAAGGCGTTTTAATATGAACTTGATCGGTCTCTTCAAGCAAATTCATCATCTCTTTGAAGAGAGGATAATAGCGGTTATGTTCCAATAGCCCAACCGCATCATTAAATATATGGTTAAGTTGTTCTAATGATTGAGAGCTTAGTTGGGCGAGAGCAGTAGAAGGAGGATGTAACAATAGCCATTTGGAAAGGGACTGAGCGGTAAGTAAGAGAGGTTCATAAAAGTATTTATAATACACTTTTAGACTTTCTGCTGAAACATCTTTTAATTCATAGAGGTTTTCATCCGTGGTTAATCCAATGAACCCATTCATCTCTTGAAGCAACCGTAATTCTTTTTTTAGCAATCCTCTATAGGTTCTCGCTGTGCTAAATTTCACAATCGTTTTCCAATTGGATATCGAAAGTTGATTCAAGTAAACAGTAGCTCCTACTTCCTGTACCTTCTGTATAATCTCGTCTACTAAGTTTGAATCACCGATACTATAGATATAGATTTTGTCTCCACGCTTGATTTGTAAAGACTCATGAACAGCGGTATGAGCAACATTTTGCAATTCTCACACTCCTAGCGATTGTTTCATAGCCAAAAAGAATCTTTCTTCATTTTTATAGGTCTGAGTGACATAATCAACAAGTTTTTTCTTATAATCTTTCGAAGGCTGCCTTTTCCATTTCATCAGAACCCCCATAATAAGAGACCAACATTTACATAAATAAAACAGTTCTTCAACCCACAGCGGGTTAACGTACGGTTTTGGAATAATCCCTCGATTGACGGCCAAAAGCCAAAGTTCTCTTAGTCTACGGAAATAATGAATATCAAATTCAAGTGTTTCAATGTATTCAACAATAATAGATGGGCTTGTTTCCTGTAAAGAGTCAACAAAATCCTTCAAATTCTCCAGGCCACCATGAGTAGTCATATTTTCGACAGATGATCTCATCAATTCAAAACAAACTGAACTCCAGTCAGCGTTGGATGACTCTTCTTTTATAACTTGTCCTATCCCATAGTTGGAGTCACATAACCAGTTAGATTGGAAGTTATCAAAATTCACGTGCCCCAAATGGCCTTGAAAGTAACTAGGATGTCCTGCTTCGTCAATCAGAGTGAGCTTACCCTCATCCGCATTGACAATCAGGGACCAGTGAACAATATCAAACGTTTTATAATAGCTGGAGTACGTTGTCTCAAACGATTTGTAAAAAAGTAAGCAATAGCCATTCTTGCTTATAGAATGCTGAATCTCTGAAATGATCTTCTCTTTTGGAATCGAGTGCTTGGTTTGCAATGACCAGCCAAGATTTAAATTTGGTTCAGATCTTCTCAGTTGAAGATCCTTATGGGAACAATCAAAGGGACTTAAGAAGATTGGAAGAAGGTCTTTTTCTTTACGCCATCGAAGAACCTCTTTAACCGCTAATTGTTTGCAGTCGAGCGTTCTTTCGCAAAATCCATCTTTATCCGGGAACCTCCAATCCACAACTTTGGGATTCGTTAGAAAGTCTTGTATCGATTTTGAGTGCATCAAACAAACTTCCTTTCACTTTTATAAGTTTCGTTCAACCAATTTGACAATACTCTCAACCGATTCGAAGTTTTGGAGGACAATTTCTTCATCTTCAATCTCAATATCAAACTCATCTTCTATTTCCACCACAAGGCGAATAAAAGTCATCGAATCAATTCCCAAATCCAATAGATTACTTTCATGATCGAACTCCACATTGTGAAGAACCTTTTTTAAGCAATTCATAATTACTTGTTCATTATTTGACATCCTTTTCATTTCCTCTCTACGTTTAATTTCCATTTCATTATAGGTGTGTTATGGAGACGATTCTCAGCTAAACTTATCCATTTTTTGTTGAACTAAGTAATCTTTGAACATGGCATTGATTCGTTTTTCAATTTCATAAATTCTCGAAAACCCTTGACTGATCTCCTGAATGATTTTACCCTGCTGCATTGTTTGATATTTAAGAGATAAACTTCTCAACTTCAACAACTCTTTTTTCGTATTACATTGGAAGTCAATTAACCGTTTGAGAACTGTATGGTTTGGATACTCTCTTGACATAAATTTCATCATATCGATCGATAATTTTTTATGTTGGATCATTTTGTAGATATTAATGTTCCATAAAGCATACTCCGATTCCGGCAGAAAAAAGGCCTGCCCGAGTTTTTGAAAATACAAAAATAGGAAATAGTAAACGTAAAAACCGTTAGCAAAAGCTCCTTTGGCGCTCACGTCTTTTGAAATTGCCTTAGAACGATCCAGTGCAAAGAAAAGAGTAGTAGTATCCAATCGAGGGTTGTAGTGGGGATTTAACTGTAGGGAACTGATGGGGAATCCATAGTGGGCGAACCAGCGCTTGTGATGAAGATGGTTTTGTATAATGTTCTCGATGTGTTTATGACACTCATTAAACGGGAGTTTAAATTCTCCAAAGGTCTTCCCATTCACATCAAAACCAAGACCAAGGAACATTTTCTCATCTTCATTGAAACCGTAAAGGAGCGCCTCATGAATCATATCCTTTGTTCCGTTAAAATATGTTGAGCCCCGTATGTGTCTCCAATTCAAAAAAACAAGTATATATTGATCACTGTTAATACTGTTCTTTATGGATTCAACCCAAGAAGATGATTTTATTAACCGTTGTTCGATTAAAAGCTCTGAATAAATTTCAAGGTGCTCTTCAAGTCGAACCATGGGAAACTGTAACGGATTTTCAATAAGGATTTTTAAGTTCGTAAAGTGACTATGTATCCACGGCCATAATCGCTCTTGGCTCTTAACGATACTTAGCCTGCAGTTGTGATAACATTCTGTAGACAACCCTGGGTTTTTATGAATAGGTAGTGATTTACTTTTCATCCCCTATCCTCTCCCTAAGGTAGGTTGGCCAATTTTCCAAGTTATCTCCAAAAGTATATAAAATAGCTTCAACCCAGCGATCCACACCGAAGGCAGTACATCCTGAAGAGACATTTTCCCCCTGCTTACCTTTAATTCCAAAAGATTGAGTTAGAACCTCGCCTACAAGGTTGAAAGACCCTATAGAAAAGCTGAGGTCTTCATTAGGTGAAAAGATCAATTCATATTTCATTTCAGCAGCCCGCTGAAATGCGATCCGATTGCGGTCATTCTTTATAAAGAATGGGTCATTGGCCGTTTCGATATAACCCCGTAAGCCAATTCGATTGAACAGTTCCCAAACCTCTTGAATGATATCTTTTCTTAGGTTTTCCACCTTCTCCTTACTCCCGAGATAAATGATCTCGTACATCGTAAAATCACGGGACCGATGAGCGCTAATTTTCTTGTCATGTTCATGGCGATAACACGATCCATAACTATAAATCACTTCAAGATCACGGTCGAAGCTTTGATCTTTTCTTTCATCATAAGCAAAATAACAAAGGCAAGGTCGAAGAAAATGCGAATTCACCTCAAATAAGTCCTCTACTTTATGACCCTTTTCCATGTTGATTCGGTATTCATCTAAGCGTTCCTTTTGGTGTCTAATCTCAGCTATACGATAAATATTTTGTGGAAAATGATACGCATACTTACTTCTTTCCATCAATTCAGAATCCATAAGTGTCGAAAAACGTGCTGGAGACCCTTTGAATTTCCGACTTATCTCATCCAGCATTTTTTTGATGCATTCATGCAGCCGAAAAATAACTTCTTTATTTACTTTTTGAGACACTTCCTTCTTAACGATAGGGTGTATGAGGTTATCGGCTAATCTTACTTTTTTTATCGTTCGTTCCCTATCGTTCAAGACGGCCTCTAATTGTTTTAAGAAGACTTTCTCATGGATTCCTTCATAATGAATGATGAGGTATCCACTTTTCCTTTCTACTTTCTTAACATCTGGATCTAAATAATAAATCTGGTCTATTACCTCTGAGAGATCTTTTTGTTTTATTTTATCTTCGGAATATCTAATGTACATTCATTCAACCCGCCTCTTCTTGAAGATTTGCATCCATTATATAAAGAGGGGTTTTTAATTGCTCTGCCAAAAAAGGCAAAAAGTAAAGTTTACCTTTTGAAATTCCGCGCAAAAAGCCGAGAGCTTTTATGTGGTATTTCTCATAATAAAAATGACATGTAACAAGAGGAGGATTTCCAATGATATCGGAATACGATCATCAAACAGTGCCCGTTTCACACCTTGAAAAATCAATCATTTGGTACCACAAAAAACTGGGCTACGATCTTATTACTTATAAACCCAATGACAAAGCGATCCTAACCATTAATGGAAAACAGTTTGTACAGCTCGTTTATAAGAAAGATCCTTCTAATTATAAAATGAGTGTATTAGTGATTCCGGATCTGCACCAAAAGTATGAAAACTTGAAAGGGTCGAAAGATAGTATTATTGATATAAACATCCCAAGTATCGGCACCGGTTACCTTTATAAAGACATGGATGCAAATACTTTACTCCTGTTTGCCCAAAGGTGATTATATGTCTGCATTAAAGGATCGTTCGTTTCCTATCAATGTCCCTTACTACATCCCTTGTGATTTTCCATTAATCAGTGAGACATTAAAGTCGAGAGGTTTATACGTCTCGTATACTCTCCTATTAAATTTAGATTTAGTGGGATTACCTGTATATTTTAAAGATCAGGAATTAGAAACAATGGATATGGAAATATGGTACGTTAATCAACTAAAATACAAAGGGAAATTCTTCTCTTTGTCTAGCCAATACTTTGATGACTATTCCAGCGCAAACGATTATCTCCAGCATCAACTCAAGGAGAGAAAGGAACCTGTTATTTGCATAGGAACTACCTACTATTTGCCTCATTCAAAAGATTACATAAAGAAATTCGGTGGTCATTTTCTCTCTGTTTACGAAATGGACTCTTCTCAGGCATATGTTTATGATCCTGTACCCCATAAATACAAAGGTAAAGTTCCTATTCAAGATTTCGAAAAGTTTTGGAAAGGCGCCATAAAGGAAAACAAAGACTTTTTCAAAGGAACATTTGGTACAATTGACGTAAACATTAAACAGGTCCCCACTGTAGTAACCAACTTGTACTTTGATACGTTAAAAACAGTTTCCTATGAATTCTTAAAAGGACAAATCCTTAAAAAAAAGGAAGGTTCCTATTATTATGGAAAAAGTTGCTCACAACAATTAATAAATGATTTGAAACAATCGGTGGGTATGCCCCCTGCAACATTAGAGGTGGTTTCAAAATGTCTTTTTGATATGAGGTGGAGCCGTTACTTTTTAAGGGATTTATTGCAAGAAGTTGATTACATTTACGGGGATACATATGAGATACTGGTTGAAACCTTACTTAAAATCATCCATCAATGGGAGTTGGCGTATATTCGGTACAACCACCTTGTCTTACGAAATCAGGTATCCCTTAATAAAGTACTTCCCATCATAAAGTTGATTCAAAATACTTATCATTTGGAACAGCGATTCCACGAAGAATTGTATGACAGACATAGTTCCTACCAGTTACTCGAAAAAGATAGTCATTTCGACAAAGAAAACACCTTATAAAAAAGCAAAACTCGCCCTTTGGCGAGTTTTCTTTATGCTGAATTTTTATCCCTTCTTTAACTAAAGGCACCCTTTAGTTCAATTTACTGTTCACTTTACGTTTCTATAAATGGTTTTTTACACTTTGTTTTAAGTAATCATACTGTTTCTGATTTGTATCTAAGAATGCTTCCTCTCTATTTGACGGAATATCCATATACTCAATATCTTCGTTGAACTGGGAAGCCGTAAAATCATAACGCTTACCGCTGATTTCATTATAAAAATGCCATCCTTCAGATAACATTGTCTTTTTTATCTCGCCACCCAATACGTCGTTAACTACCAATGCGGTCACACCACACTGTCCTCTTACTGGATTAACTTTAGTCCATTTTGAACTTGAGTTAATTGACCAAGAATTTAATAATACCTTTTCCATGTCTTCTATTAATGTTGATTTACTCATTCAAAGATTCTCCTTTATAGAGTTACGAACTTTTTTCCTTCTTTAACTAATCTGCCCCTTTAGTTCCATAAGAAAAAGCTGCCTTATAGACCGCTCAGATTTTCAGCGAACGCACCCTTAAGTTTAACAAGAAGCAGAACTATCTTAGATATCCTCCATTATTAATATCGAATGTTGCACCTGTATAATGCTTGGCTTTATCTGATAATAAAAAGACGACAGTATCAGCCACATCTTCAGGTAGGACAGGCGTATTGATGAGTTGGTGACTTACATACTCCTCTTTTCTCCAATCAGGTATCGTACCCATCATGGGAGTATTAACCATCGTAGGAGCAACAGCATTAACTCTGATGTATGGTGAGAAATTCATTGCACAGCTTTTAGTTAATCCTAATATGGCAGCTTTTGATAACCCATAAATTGCATCTGAACTGCCCTCCATTCCAGAAACTGAAGACATATTAACGATAACTCCCTTACGTTGGCTTTCGCACAATTTTTTACCGAACATTTGTGAGAGGTAAATAAACCCTTTAACGTTTATATCTAGGACTTTATCAATTTCGTCTACTTTATAATCCAGTATATTTTTTGCCAAATAAATCCCTGCATTATTCACTAAACCATCTATATCAGCATGTTCTGCTTCAACATATACAAAAAATTTAACGACCTCTTCATAGTTACTGACATCTAACTGATATGTATGTAGATCATAGCAATCATCAGTTGACTGTTTTAAATCATATAAGGAATGATCATTAATATCGCATGCAATTACTGAAGCTCCCTCATGTAAGCATTGTTTGACAATTTCTTTTCCTATTCCAGAAGCCGCACCTGTTACAATTAATTTTCTATGTTTGAGCACTTATATAGTTCCTCTCTATCTAGTATTACTCTAATCAACTAAATAGTATCATGATTATCCAATAATCTTGTTGAACTAATCTGCCCTATAATTGAAAAGAAAAAGGGATCCCCCCTTCAACATAAGCCCCCTTTAGTTGAATAAATTTTACTCTTTATATGGGTTTTTAAGTACCTTTTGCATAAATAGTTCGGGATTAACATTCTGTTCAAAACCATATTGATTATATAATGAATGTGCATCATTAGTAGCTAACATAAATCTACGAATTCCCTTTAGGTCGGAATGGCTAATAATAGTATTCATTAACCATTTGGATAGCCCTAATTTCCTGTATTCTGGTAATATAAACACATCACAAAGATAAGCGAACGTCGCTGAATCGGTAATTATCCTTGCAAAACCAACTTGTTCAAAAACATCTTTACCTACTTCACCTTTATAAACTCCAAAACATAGCAGAGAATTTTCAATTGCCTTTTTTACTGTTTGTTTGGGTATCCCCTTTGACCAGTATGCTTCTTTACTCAAGAAGTTGTGTATTAATGATAAATCTAAATAGTCTTTATTCGTAGAAATTGAAAATCCGTTATTAATCCACATATTTAATTTAATCCCTCCAACTTTCAAAATAATCTGTAATAAAATTAAACTACTGTTCAAAATTATTTTCAACTACCTGCTACGTTAACCCAATAAGAAAAAGCTGTCTCAACGACAGCCCTAATCCTCAACTATTGCACCCTATAGTTTAAGTAAAATCCTTCACAATCCTTTTACGCTACAACGCTGTAGGAGCATTAATTTGATCATCAAAATTTATTTCTAAAAGTTGTCCAGCTTGAACCAAGCCTGCTCCAAAACCGTACATAAGAACTTTGTCTCCATTTTTCACTTTACCCTCTCGGATTCCAAGGTCAAGCGCTAAAGGAATTGTAGCAGCAGATGTATTACCAAAGTCGACCAAACTGAAAAGGGTTTTTTCCATTGGGTATTCTAATTTTTCACAGATTGGCTCTATGATCCGTAAATTGGCACTATGAGGTACAAACCAATCGACCTTGTCTAAACTCAATTGCGTTTTATTCAAAATTTGTCGAACACTAGTAGGAACATTCCTTACAGCCCACCGAAAAACTTCCCTGCCATTTTGTACAAGGCAATTTGTATCGATTAACTCAATCTCATTAACCCTGTTTGAAAGTCCGGTTTGATATACATACTGTGCACCACTTCCTTCACTTCCTAAATGGAATCCAATGAAACCTTTTGATTGTTCATCCCTTTCAACCATTACAGCCCCAGCTCCATCACCAAATAAAACACATGTGCTTCGATCGGTATAATCCGTTATCTTTGAGATCGTATCGGCACCGATTACCAGAATCTTTTTGTGAAGTCGGGAGGTAATATAAGCGTTTGCTGTATGAAGAGCATATACAAATCCAGCACACGCCGCACTTAAATCAATGGCGCCTGTTTGTTCGATATTTAATCGTTCTTGTATGATACTTGCGACAGATGGAAATGGGAAATCTGGAGTGCTTGTTGCCACGATAATCATATCTACATCTTCGACTTTTTTATTATATCTGTGCATTAAATCCTTTACGGCAGCTACACATAAATCACTGGTAAATTCATCAGGACGACTAATTCTGCGTTCACGAATTCCCGTTCTTTGGATAATCCAATCATTAGTTGTTTCAACCATCTGTTCAAGATCGAAATTTGTTAGCCTTTTTTCGGGCACATATGTACCAATAGCAGTAATTCTCGCACCTATCATAGAACCCACCCCATATTTTTTATTATTAGTTAGTATTAGTACCTGGTGCTAATTATAGCGATTTATATTATTAAAAATCAATTTAAATTCCTTTTTTATAATAAAAAAGGTCACTCCTTATTGGAGTAACCTGCCTCTTAGTTGAAAAAGAAAAGGGGATGCCGCAGCATCCCTCTATCTTGAACATAAGTCCCCGTTAGTTGAAGAAGACCTGTAACCATATGACATTCATATTGACAGTAAATTGGCAGTTTCTCTTAATTGTACGATTGTACGATACTTAATGTTCAGCATTAGTTATTGTCAATTTCTATGTTGACTTAAAACCCTAATTAATAAGGAAATGACGTGTGCCAATTCACATGCTCATTTCTTCTTATTCCAGTTTTTCAGGAAAGCACCTGAAAATGGTTTAGTTTTATAGCACAAATCTTTTTAGGCAAAAAAATTCCCTCTTAATTGATAAGTAGGGAAATGATGCCAAAATTTATAACAAGGGATTTAATTTACTAATGGCTCGCGAACCCACCTCTACTTCAGGAAAAAACTTATAAAAAGAGGGGTGGTACCTATCAGGAGGTAATTGAATGATTTTTGCACCATCCTCATAATAAGTTATGGCAAAGGCTTCTCTTCGATGTGAAAGCACGTTGGCATTAGCACTATGGAAGGTCCATCCATTATGAAAAGTGACGTCCCCCACCTGGAGAGCCCCATAATTAATCTCCTTGAAGCCCTGGCGTATTGCTTTTCTTATTTTAGTTTCCTGATTAACGTGGGACCCGCTCATAAAGTTTAAAGATCCTACACTCGATGGCATGTCGTGCAAAGGAATCCATGCGGTTATCGTTTTATTGGTATCAAGTGGCCAACTTATTTGATCCTGATGCCATGGGGTTGCATTTCCGTTAGCCTCTTTAAAAAAAATACAATCATAATGAAGTCTTACAGCGGGAACACCTAGTAACCGTGCTGCAATATTGGCCAATGGTTTAGATGTAACAAACTTCCTGATATACGAAGAGTAGGTCCAAAGGTTTGTTACTTCCAAAAAATTCTTCCCAAAATCATCCCGTTCATATTGGGATAAATAATCCTCTTCTAAAGCATTGATTACGTCATGAATCTCAAACCTCAATTGTTGTATCGCTTCCTGTTCAACTAACATTCTAATCAGCCGGTGTCCATTCAGTTGGAAAAGTTCAACATCACGTTCTTTAAAATTATGATCTTTTATCATAGGAGGATTTTATTTCCAGGAATCAAAGTATCCTGCCTCTTTAATAGAGAAAACAGATTTTTGCTTCTGAGTAATTTTCGTATCTTTATTTAGTCGACGTCGAATTTTTTCCCCTTCTCGGTTGATTAGTTTATTAAAATTTAACGCAAGTCGCTCTACACTCTCTCCTGTGTAATGTGTAAGCAAGCAACGCCTAAATTGATAATCTGTGGTATTTTCGGTCGAACCATGAATAATATTCCCATTAAATATTACAACATCCCCTGGTTCAGTCTCTACATATTCAATTTGATCCTCTTCAACAGACAATCCTTGTCCAGTATCCGAAAAGTATTTCTTTACATTAGTAGGATCTGCATCGGGAAAGCTTAGATCCGTGGTTTGTGTGCCTGGGACAAACTGTAGTCCTCCATTCTCCTTATTCGTATAATCTAACGAAATCCAAGCAGCATAGGTAGTTCCTGGTGATACCCCAAATGCGTAATTATCCTGATGAAGAGGAAGTGAACGAGTGGTAGGGCTCTTAAAATAATAACTTGTCGAAATCACCAGTGCTTCTTCTCCTATAATGGTTTTCATTAGATCAAATAGTTCAGCTTTAAGGGTTTGCTCCATTATGACAGGGTTTTTACGGTGATAATCCCTCAAACGTGGGTATAAACTTTCTAACGGGCGAGTAGATCGTACTGAAATCTCACCTTGTTGCACCAGTTTGAGCCATTCCCCTTCAAAAGCGCGTATGATTGTTTCGACCTCATTTAAATCAAAGACATTTTTTACAACGACATAGCCTTTCTCATCAAATCTTTGTTTTAACTGCTGGTTCTGTTCAGTCATAGTATTCTCCTATTTTTTCAGTCTGGAAAAGCTCGGACATTTTTCACCTTTTCTAGGGTTCTTGGGATTCAATCTAAGTGTTGTTGGTTGTCGTAGCATTTTTGCACCTTCATGTTTATGCTTTTTCGAGTCAGTTACACTCTTGTCTGTTTATGATTAGATTTAGCATATCTAATTCCTTGTTTTCTTTCTCGGCTTCTCTATTTCACTTTCTTTTACAATCTTGTCTTCTATCATTGCACATAGTGAATGGTAAATAGGCAAATGATACTCCTGGATTCTATAGGTTTCTACAGAAGGAACTCGGATGATCACATCACAAAAATGATCTCCCTTAAAGCCTTCGGTGTTCCCTGTAAAACAGATTACCTTCATTCCTAAAGCTTTTGCCGTATATATGGCATTGGTAATATTGATGGATTTACCTGAAGTAGTGATAGCAATTAACACATCCCCCTCATTACCATATCCGACTACTTGTTGCGCAAAGGCAAATTCATACCCTATGTCATTAGAAACAGCCGTCATGGTTGCGGTATGAGCAGATAATGAGATAACAGGAATCGCTTGTTCAAGGTGATTGGATAAATGTATGCCTTGCTCACCTAATTTTGCTAAACGTTCTTTAACTAACATTGAAAGCGGACGTTTTGCCCGGAACGATTTCATTAGTTCTGCTGTAAAATGATCAGCGTCTGAGCTACTTCCACCATTTCCGCAGACGAGTATTTTACAGCCCGTTTTATTCACATTCACTAGTAATTCGTATGCTCTCAAAATAGTGGTTCTACATACATTCAATTCAGGATAATGGAACATTAATTCATCTAAAAAGGTCTTTTTTGTCATATAGCCTCCTTTTTCATAGTTTCACTTGGAATAGTGCCAGGTGGCTCGGCTTAATATTTGAAGCTTGCACAAGTTATGCAGACCATTTTTTCTACCCATATACTATAATTACAATAAATTAAAATGCAGGTGATTCATTTGGACACAGAGCGGAAAAAAAGTGTGTTTGTTTTGGGGGATATTGTCTTAGATTGTTATGCAGAGTGTCATAACCAATTCTCAAACAATGAAGAAATTCAGAAGCTGATTATTCAAAAAAAGAAGTATCTACCAGGGAATGCAGCAAATGTAGCTAATAACCTAAGCGCCTTGGGGGTGGATGTTTATCTTTTTGGGGTCACGGGAGAGGATATGTATGGGGACTTACTTCAGCAAGGGCTAGATCCTGCTATTCATAAGCATATTATTAAAAATCCTTCCGTTCTTACACCGCTAAAATCACGCTTTATTTCTAAAGAGAAGACGGTCATACGGATCGATGAGGAAGTTTATGCTCCACTCCTGTTAGAAGAAGAGGCACATTTACTGAATTTATTTGTATCTCTTCGAAGTAAAATTGGTTATCTTGTGATATCAGACTTAAATAAAGGAACATACAGTGATGCACTGTTGAAATCCATTATTAAAGATGCCATCGATCATAATATCCAGGTTTTTATCGATCCATCAGCCAAAAGAAATTTGAGCGTCTACACCAACGCAACTGTAATAAGCCCTAATTTAGAAGAGTTTAATGCCCTGACGGATACAAATGCACCTTCTTTACAAGAGGCTTTGCTTGAAGCCAAGGAAACCCTTAAAACGCACAAATTTACTTATCTCCTTCTAAAAGGGGATGCATCCGGATCTATTCTTGTAAGTGAACATGGTAGTTACCATCTTCCTGGCTTAACAAAAAGAATGGTTAGTAGTATTGGTGCCGGGGACTCTTTTTTAGCTGCATTCATCGCTTCAATGATCCAAAGTTCTAATTTATTTAAATCCTTCGTGATGGCGAATGTAGCAGCATCCATCTCCGTTTCAAAAAAATATACATCGACTGTGACAAAATCAGAGATTCATCATTTCTTACATGAATTAAAGGCAGGTGGTGACAATTATGGATCTATTCAAAGAGAAAGTTAAACAGAATAGACAGTTACTTAAACAACGAGAAAAACTATTCGTTTTCCTATTTGAACAAGATAACGTTAATGGAGTTTTATCAACTGTTGAAGCCTATACTCATTCCATTGTTGCGTTTAAAGGTAACCAAATAGCAGCCCTTTCTGAGATGTTTCCATACGCTGAGGTTATCTATCTAAACAGCAATCCATCCTCACAGAGCATTAAAAGTGCCTTTCAAAATCAGGGAGCTAATGAAACTAATCATCCCATTCCTTATAAAAATCCATTAACACTGCTTGTAGCTCTTCAGCCAAATGTTGATCCCTTTCTTGTTAACGATTCTATCTTAAATCGTGTACATAATTCCCAAAATTTCCTCCCCTATTCTCTCCTTCATTCCCAAAATTATATTTATCCTTTCTTTATCCATAAAAATCCTCGTTTCACATATAAGTACCAACCTAAGAAAAAACGAATCGCATTACTGTTCGACTGGTTTTTCGGAAATGGCGATGTAGCAGCAGTGTTTAAGCAGATACAACACTTCGTTCAGACCCATCATATGAACCATAGGGTGGACTTAATTACAAGAAGTGGCCCACTTCATCTTTTAAAGGAATTGTTTCCTAACTGCCGGGTTTATGTTCACTTTGATAGTTTTCATGTATACGAAGCTATTACAAAATGTAATGTTTATGAAAACGTCTATTTTCTAAATACAAGACTCGACCATCCTCCTCATTTACATCTTATTGATGTGGTATCACGTTCGCTTGGCTTACCCGAACCCGTTAGTCATCTAATGGAAGAAAGCGACCTTCCTCCACTACCTGAAGAAATTCAGTTTAAAATTGACGCCATTAAGCGGCATTCAAAGTCGGTGATTGGAATCCAGTTCCATACAAAGGATTCACAAAGATGTTGGAACCCGGAGAATATATCAGATTTTGTAGTAAAATGTGAACAAAATTCCCTTACTCTAGTTAATTTAACTCCTCAAAAAGACCTTCCACAAAGTGTTATGGATTTAAGTTCATTACCCCTTCCCCAGTTATTTTCACTAATAAAACAATTAGATATCGTTGTGGGAATTGATAGTGTTTGTGGACATATCGCTGGCGTAGTAGGTACACCCTCACTCACCATATGGGGAGGAGGAACCCCTCTCTCGAGTGGGGTAAACCCTTATGTTAGTTATCGACCAGTTAGTGGCAATTATAGCGTTTATACAGAATCAGGCTATGCAAAAGAAATCCCTTCCACCCTCATCTTCAAGAGGATGATGCAGATTCTTAAAAAGGAAATACCATTAGGCCTAGAGCGCATTACCATACAACAGACTCAAAAAAAGGTAGGGGTAGAGCAGGTAGGGGATTCGAGATGAATACAATATTCCTATTGAATAAAACAAAAGATCCCACACTGAGTGAATGGTATGAAAGAAAGATCAACGATGAATTAAGAGCATTGGGAATCAAGGATGTTCATTGTAAAGCTGTTAGTTCAGAACCAATGGCATTAGAAATAACACACCCCCTTGTGCTAATCTGCTCATCTTCTATTCTAAGGGATACGTATTCTTATCAAAGTGCAGAACAGGTATACGCTCCACATGCTAAGATTCTTGCCATTATCGTTCATGAGAAAGTAAAGTTTTTCCGTCACCGCTTTACCAACCTTCAATTTTCTCCACTTAGATTTATCTATAACCCCCATCGCATGCCTCTCCGCGAGTTGATTTTCCATTTACTATCTCAATTAGACATCGACTTGGAGGTACGAAGATGAACTCAAAGCGGTTGCAAGAGAAGGTCCTTCTAGACTATGTAGACAACTATAAAAGAAATAAAAAAACCATTATTCTTGCTGGAGGGTGTTTTGATTTATTTCATCCTGGACATCTCGAATATCTGCAAGGTGCTAAAAAGCTGGGTGACATTCTTATTGTTGGTATCAATAGCGATAACTCCATTCAATCCATTAAAGGGCAACCGCCCTTGTTTTCATTAGAAGAACGAGTGGCAATTCTTTCTAGTCTCGAGTGCGTGGACCATCTACTTGTTATTTCTGAGTTAACTCTTGTCCAAGCAGTTAAGACGATTCAACCTCATTTTTTTGTTAAAGGCATTGATTATCAAGGGAAAGTGTTTCCTGAACAACAAGCCGCAAAAGAGATTGGCACTAAAATCAAGTTAATTGGCGAAAGAAAACTATACTCTTCAACGCAATTAAAAAAATCATATGAGAGGTGATTATTATGGAACCTATAAACTTAAATACTGAGTACCCTTTAACCGAAGAACAAATCAAGCAGTATCAGAAGGATGGCCATATCTTCCTCCCACAGGTTATGAAGCAATCTGAAATTAAAGAATTTCAGCCAGAGGTTAAGAAGCATGTCTTTAATTATGCTCTAGAAAATGTACCGGATGAAGATCGTAAATACTATGGGGTAGAAAAGGCATTCCCTACGGTGATGAACATGTGGGAAGTTAACCAAAAAATCAAAAGGTTAACTTTTGCAAAGCGTTTTGCAAAGATTGCCGCAGATCTTATGGGCGTAGATAGTATTCGTTTGTATCATGATTCTTCTATTTTCTTACCTCCAGGAGGAGGTGCCATTCCTTGGCATACCGATAGTGCATACATGCTGCCCATTCATCCAGATAAAACGATAACCATGTGGATGGCATTAAACCATATTCCTGAAGAGATCGGTTCAATGGGCTTTGTTTCCAGGTCACATGAACTTGCCACAGAGGACGTACTCCTTGCAGCCAGAAAAGGATATCCTCTTGCTTCTTATGGGGCCATGGAAGCTGGAGACGCAACCTTCCACTCCGGTCTAACCCTGCATTATGCGGCTGGAAATCCGACCAAAAATTATAGAGAAGTACTAACCATCATCTATATCGCAGACAACCTCACGATCGTCGAGCCGGAAGAAAACAAAGCAAAAGAAGCAAGGAATTATCATTTAAGAAGGCTCTTCCCAGGACGTAAGCCTGGAGATCTGGCTGAAAGCGAATTGACCCCGGTTCTTTACTCAAAGGATGGATATCATAATGAGTAAACCAACTTCCTCTTCCTTCGATTTAGACCGACCTTACCCCGTTTCCTCCAACCAAATAACCACCTTTCGTAAAAAGGGACATGTGAAACTTGAAAACCTAGTTAATGGACCAGAGCTGGCTATTTTTCGGCCACTCATTAAGCAAGCCGTCAAACAGTATAACCAAGAGGTTAGGCCATTAAAAGAACGAGACACATTTGGACAAGCCTTTCTCCAAACAATAAATTTATGGAGAAAACACGAATCGATTAAAAGGTTCGTTACTGCGAAACGGTTTGGTAAAATTGCTGCTGACCTTTTAGGAGTTAATCGGGTAAGGCTCTATTTGGATCAGTCTTTTTTTAAGGAGGCGGGCGGAGGACCTACCCCCTGGCATCAAGACAACCATTACATGATTGAATTGGACCCAGATAAAAAAGTCACCATGTGGATGCCTCTTGTGGACATTCCTGAGAGCTTAGGATCGTTGTCCTTTGTATCATCGAGCCATCAACAGAAAGAAATTACGTTAAAGAAAGCTCTAAAAAACAATTTGCACATCGAAAACTACGGAAAGATGAATGCCGGGGATGCCACTTTTCATGAGGGTTGGATCCTTCATAGTGCTAATAGAAACCCTTTGCCTATAGACCGTGAAGTCATGACGATCACCTATTATGCAGATCCAGCGAAGATCGTTGACCCTGGAGACAATGAAGCCAGACAAACTCATCTGGGAACCTACTTTCCGAATAGGCGTGTTGGAGATTTTGCCGATACATGGTTAAATCCTCTAATTTATGATCGAGATACAGATGGATAGAAAACAACCCACCAAATAATTGGTGGGTTGTTTCGTATTTTATGAATTGCTATTTTTCACAATGAGATGGTCCTCCAATACCAACGCGTCCAAATCGGTAGAACGGAAGAAATCAAAAGCTTCCATTGGTGTCTCGATTAGGGTCTCATCTGATTTTTTCAATGGCGTATTCAGGAGAAAAGGAATGTCACTTAAAGTGTAATATTCCTCCAATATTTGTGATATAAAGGTGTTCTTTTTCACGGGTAGGAAGTAGGTGGAATGGTCTTCATTGATCACGAGTGGAAATTGATCAGGTTCTTTTAAATAACACAGATTGAACACCGATGAAGTAGTAATTTGTTGAGATTGCTCCAAATTCAATATGCTAAATGGGTCAAGGCTTTCTCTCTTTTTAGTCCATAGCAGTTTTTTCTTAAGCCCCATCACCCTTGCATCTCCTACTATATTTCGCTGGCCATTGGGATATCTTCCAAAGCTACTTTTACCGGTAAAGATACCGATCAGGTAACCCCGTGTTAATAACTGGGCAGTAACTTTGATAAGCTCTTCTTTTGTGTATATACGATATTTCGATTCACTTAGGTGGTTAACAAGCTCTTCGGTTGAATAGCACTTTCCCCCAACCTGTAAATCTGGTCTCTTTTTCACCAATTTATTTGTAGTATGATGGTAGAGCAAGGCAGCTCCAATACTGGTTCCGGCATCCCCCATGAAGGATGGAGTATAGATGTTTTGAAAAGGGACTTCATTTTTTATTTTCATTAAAAGTTGAGCATTTTCAAAAATTCCACCTGCAAGACAAAGATTCTGCTTTTTAGTGATTTGATAGAGCCTTTGACAAAGGTAGACAACAATCCGTTCAAGATGATATTGAGCAGCAAACGCCAGATCCTTTTTACACTGTACTATGGAATTAGGCTCGCTTGCCTCTTTCAGCTTTTCCTCTAGATATTGTTTTAACGCCTCTAACTCTTCAAAGCCTTGGAGAAACTGACCATTGTGTAAGGTGTAAAAATCATTAAAATCCTCTAAGAATCTATCTGTTCCCCCATGACTTAGTTTAATCATCTTTATTTCATTCATTTCGGAATAGCCCATTCCAACCGTGACATACTGTAAAAACATTCCGATGGAATTCGTAACGATGCTAAATTCATCTGTCTCTTGTCCACTACTTTTTTGAATACAATGAATCTCATTTAAGTCTGCTACATACATGCTAATGGTTTCACGTATCCGCTTCTCTTCATTAATGTAACTACCTCTTCCATCTATAACGAGCACAGCGGCCTCATCATAAGGCGAAGGATAATAGGTAGAAGACGCATGGGTCAGATGATGGTTATATAATTTTATCTTGTCTGCATACTTCATGTAATAATCGGATTCAATAAGATCATTTCCAACGACAGCATCGATTTGATCCATGGAGAGGTCTAAAGCCGAGAGACAATATTCAGCAGCTTTGCATCTAAACGTTGACCGATTGTGTACAGCATATTTCTTTTTCGTCAGTCTTTCTTCTTCGATGGCCACAGCTGTTTCACCCTTGGATAAGATACAGGCTGAAAAATCATGAATGGAGCCCCCAAGGCCTAAAATATTCAACGGTCGTCTCCTTTGGAAGCAAACATGGAATGCTTCATTAATGGACGTATATCATTGATCAATCGTTTTGCATCGTCCTCTTTTGTTAAGTCATAATCATAGAGAAAACGAACATGTTCCAGAGGTTCACGATAGTAATCGAGTAACTTAAGAGGAATATTGTGAGGATTTACTTTCGCCCAAAGTTCTTTTCTCTGCACTTCAGAAAGACAATCAATTTCTAACCTTCTCTTTTTAGGTCCAGGTTCAGGGAAAAGGTGATGATTTTTAAGTGAAATGCGGTAACCGTTGATATAGAGCAATTTTAATCCTTTTCGTAGGCAAAAATTAATGGCCTCCTCTGCCCTATTAATAATTGGTTCTCCTTTGTCATTTAAAGAAGTATTGCAAAGAATGGGTACTCCCGTTTTAGTATAAAAGTGTTTAATTAACTTATACATAAGAGGATTTTGCTCTTTAGATATAGATTGCACCCGAGCTGAGTCGTCTAAATGAGCTACAGCAGGAATTTCGCTCACCTTTTCTGGTTGAATTAGAAATGTATGGAGCATTAAAGGGGAAGGATAAAAATCCTTAAACCATTGGTCAGCTAGTTTATCAAGTACCATTGGTGCAACAGGTCTCCACCACTCACGCTGCTTGATTTCGTTCAAGCGATCTTTCATTCGTTGGGATCGGGGATCACTGATAATGGAACGATTGCCGAGTGCCCGGGGTCCAATTTCCGAATGGCCATTAAACCACACAACAGGATCTATAGCGATATCTTCTACTGCTGTGTCAAAGTCTAGGGGTGAAATCTGCTCGATATATTCCTCGTAGTTCTTCCAGAGTGTATTTAGATTTATTGGATCATTTTCCCCAAAGAACGGATGGTCCATTGAAAATGAAAATCTCCCCATCTTCTTATAAAAGGCATACAATCCCATTCCAAGTGATAATCCGCTATCTCCAACACATGGGGGAGCAATAAAGTTTTTAAATCCATACTTTTTCATCAGATAGCTGTTGGTGGGACAATTCAATGTAAATCCACCAGACATGGCTAAATGGACATCCTTTGGATCAAAACCAAACCGTTTAATCGCTCGGTCAATGTTCAATTCCATGATTGTATAGGATGCTTCTTGGATGATTTTCATCAACATACTGATTTTATTTTCCTCTTCAGTAAAACGAGGATCAAAATAGTTGAATAAAACGCCCTCATCGGCTGTTGTAAACCTGCTTATTTGTTTATAGATTGATTCGAAATAGTTTTCTTTTCCAAAATATCCTTTCCCATCATAGATGGGTATATGATGCTCATAATTAATATATGCCCTACTGTTACTGGCAGAAGCGAGCGCCATCAACGTTCCTTCCTTCATTCCGAAATAGAACATAGCCCAACCCCACAAAAGCCCTGGGGATTCCACTGGAAACAGCTCTATATTCCCATTGTGAACAAAGCACCCTGCATAGTACGGCTTTTTAATACGTTCACTAGCATCGATAACACCATCCGGTCCGCCATCTACTGCAAATCCAATGATGTTATCCTCATAATAATGATTAGAATTAAGCATTATGGAAGAAAACAAATGCGATATGCTATGGTACGACAAATTGGGATAATCGTTTAAGGAATGATAATCATTCGTTGTATCCAAACTAGGAGTTCCCCAAATTTCCTCTATATCATCTAAAGATAGGCCAAGAGGACACAATAAAAGATTAATCGTATCATAGGCTTGTTCTAAACTGGCAAATGATTGATGATGTTCTTTAATTCCCGAAATCCTCTCTAACTCCCAAAATCTTATTAACTCGATGTGTTCATTGGTTTTTTTAAATAACGCTAGGTTTTGGTCATGCCTAACGATTTTGTTCAGAAGATGGTCAATCGGATCAATATGTAGGTAGGTTGATAAATAGTATCCATTTCTCATACTTACACCTCTTTAATCCCGTCTGATTTTGCTAGTACATATTCTCCAACAACAAGATAATCTAGATCCAACTTAAGAAATGTGACAACTGCATCCATCGGGGATTCAATGATAGGTTGCCCATTGTCATTAAAGGAGGTATTCAATAAAACCGGAACGCCGGTTTTATTATAGAAACACTCTAGCAATGAATGTAAGAGGGGATTCATTGTTTTTGACACCGTCTGAACCCGACCAGTGCCATCCACATGAGTAACAGCAGGAATTTGATTCCGTTTTGAAGGTGAAATTTTGGAAACAAAAAGCATATATGGAGAGGGAGATTGTAAGGAGAAATAAGAATGGGCATGTTCTTCCAGAATGGCTGGAGCGAAAGGACGAAACGGCTCTCGGTGCTTGATACGTTTATTAATCGTGTCTTTCATATCTTTTCTTCTTGGATCGGCGAGGATACTCCGGTTGCCAAGCGATCTTGGTCCAGCTTCTGATCTTCCTTGAAACCAACCAACAATCTTACCGTCCGCTAATAGATCCGATACATACTCAGTAAGATTAGGGGGATGATGAATGATCAACTCTTCAGCGTGTTGATCAATTGCTTTTTTTATTGACTCCTTCGAATACTCTTTGCCGAGGTAGGGAGTACACATGCCGGATTCAGTAACAATCCTAGGGTTGTCATGTAACGCATAATATCCATACAACGCACATCCTACAGCTGTCCCTGCATCACCGGCAGCGGGAAAGATGTAAATGTTCTCGAAAGGAGTATGTTGAGCAATTTTATTGTTTGCAACACTGTTCAATGCCACACCTCCCGATAAACAAAGATTTTTAGATTTAGTCAGTTGATAAAGAAATTGGCATGCGTGTATTAAGTACTCCTCCGTATGGTGTTGCACTGCAAAAGCAAAGTCCGCCTTACACTGATCCGGGTCTAAAGAAGTACCAATTTCTTCAATGATAAAATCTCGTAGGCTTTGAAGTTGGGAGGCTGTCTGCAAAAACATCCCTTGTTCATCCCTACCGAAAAAATCATGAAACTTATTGACGTATTTATCTGTACCATATGGGGCAAGACCCATTGTTTTCCCGTCCTGTAAAAACTCAAATCCAATTGCCTTGGTCACTTCTTCATAAAAACATCCTAATGAATTTGTAATGAGCTCCTGATGTTCTTTACCTTTGCTTTTTTTTAGTTCTTGAATTTGGTTTCCCTCACCATAATAAAAAGAGATTGTCTCTTTTGTGTCTTCCTCAATAGAGCTTCCTCTTCCATCAACAACCAAGATAGCTGCATCACGAAAGGGAGATGGATAAAATGATGAAGCGGCATGGGACAGATGATGATTGATAATTTGCATGTCATGATGTGAAAATCGGGAATAGTATGCTGGCTCAACAATATCGGTGGTGACAATCATATCCAAGTCTGATTCCTTTAGGTTACTTTCCATCAAGCAATACTCTGCAGCTTTATTCATGACCGTTTTACGTCCAATATTAAGTGCATGTTTGATTTTCAACAATCGCTCCTCTTCGATATAATGCACTATCTCACTACCGGACGTTAAACAAGCTGAATAATCATGAATAGAGCCTCCTAAACCTAAGATGTTCATCCTACGCCTCCTTATCAATTTCTAATTTTTTCGCTTGTATGGTGGACAGGTGGAAAAAATGACCTTGTTTGTCCATCAATTCTGTATAAGTTCCCATTTCACTTATTTGTCCGTTTTTAAGTACGACGATTTTATCTGCTTCTTTTAACGTTGCCAACCGGTGAGCCACCATAATAACAGTCTTGTCATGGAAATTATCAGAAAACAATTCAAATACTTTCTTTTCAGTTTCAAGATCCTGATTCGATGTCGCTTCATCTAAAATGATAATTTTCACATCTTTTATTAGTGCTAAAGCGACGGTTAGAAGTTGCTTTTCTCCAATAGATAAACCATAGACCTCTTGTATTCGATGCTCTCTAATAGTATCGGCAAGACTTGCAAGTCCAAGTTTCGAAATAATTTGTTGAAGCTGATCGAATTGCTGGCTAGTTAATTCATTTAAATATTCGATGTCGAATTCATAGCTATGTTGATCCACATAAGCTATTTGGCTTCTCAGATCTCTTTTGTTAACATCATCAATATTGTATTGATCGATTAAAATCTCTCCCTTATCAAGAGAATAAAATCCTAATAATAAATTGATTAATGTACTTTTACCCGTACCTGTTTTTCCAACTAAAGCTATAGTCTTGCCACTCTCAATGGAAAGGTTCAAGTTTTGAAGGACCGGACGCCCCTCATAACTGAAGCTTGCTTTTCGAAACTGAATGTCCCCTTTGAAAATTCTTTTTTGAGATAATTGTTCTTCAGTTTCATGTTCATTGTTTTCGTATACTGAAAAAACACGGTTCGCCGATTCTAAAGAAGTTAGAGATTGAACCCATTGTGAATTAATGCCTCTAAAAATGTTGAAAATACGTCTGGAATAATCAATTAACAAATAGATTACTCCAACCGTATACTGTCCTTCGAGTATTTTCCCCCCAAAAAACAGTAAAACTACAGCAATTAAGACTCCTTGAAATAAACCGTTAAAGTTGACATCCGTCAGATGTAAGATATGCATCCTTTTAAGCATATTTTTGTAGAGAACGTTGTTGGTCCTTGAGTATTCTTTCTCAAGATGGTTTTCAGCGGAATTCAATCGGATAATCGAAAGATTTTTCAACATATCTACCATCAGTATGTTCAATTGGTTCAGTTCAGATTGGATTCGTTTCACATACTGATTGACAGGTGAATTAACGAGATAATTTACTATCAAAAAGACAATGGGAACCGAGAGGGCCATTACTGCAAAAAATGAATTTATAAAAAAAAGAACACTGTATATACCGAGTAATTGAAGCACACTTACGACGAACCCGCCAAGAAAGTTATGATACAAATTTTTGATGTTCTTTATTTCATTTATTGCCTTGTTGATAAGGTCCCCTGTAGGAGTCTTATCATAGAATAGTTTTGGTAGCCTATCCAAGAAGTTAATAAAATCCTCTCTGATTTTTTCAATTACACGAAAGATATAGTTTGAGAAAAAATAATCATGAACGTAATTAAGAATCCCAGAGACTGTGATACAAAGCACAAAAATAACGATTGCCATAAATAATCCCGAATTAAACCCTTGATCGCTAAACCTATCCAAAAGAACTTTTACCATATAAGGAATAAATAAATCAATTCCTACTGCAAGGATTAACAAGATATTGCTAACAATAAAGGGTCGTTTATATAAAAGAATGTAATGTAGCAACCGGTTAAGCGTTGGATCTTTCATGTTACCCTCCCCCCTTAATGTTATTTCTGCTCATTGACAACTTCTTCTAATTCAAAAAGACATTTATTGATTGTTGTAGGCTCTTCTGTAAAACCTTGCTTTTCTAAACTTGCCGCCCTTTCTTTTAAACGAGCTGTTGGATCTTGTTCAATTTTGGTAACTATACGAACTCCATCTACAAATTTAAAGTATTCAATCATATGTTCTTTACCTTCTCTCTTCGTAACCCAATAAAGTTAACTGCTTTGATTTGTTATAGTGTTTTGCATACCAATTTCCTTCTTCTATAAGGCTCTGGTGGCTTCCACTTTCAACAATTTCCCCATTTATAAGCACAAAAATTCGATCAGCAACAGCGGCTTGTTCCAAGTTATTTGTAGCAAAGATGGTCGTTGTTCCTTTTCTTTCTTTCAGCAAATTAGTAAAGATGCTTAATGCATTTTCAGCATCCATTGAAGAAAATACGTCATCAAGTAAAAGCAGGTCACACTTTTTTAAAATAGCGCGAGCGAGGGAGAGCTTTTGATGTTGGCCACCTGAGAGGTTTTTTCCATTACCACCAATAACAGAATTTACGGTAAGGTTGGAGTTCCTAAGTTCTTCATTAAGTGATGAAATAGTTAAAACCTTGGATACTTCATCCTCAGTCGCCTTAGGATTCGCTAACTTTATATTTTCTAAAATATTCTTTGATAGATTAGCAGGGTGCTGAGGACAAAAGGACACGACAGCTGATAATTCTTTTTGGGAAAGATTTTCAATGGGAACGTTCGATAATAAGGCTTTTCCTGCTCCACCTTTGACTTCCCCAGCGAGGTACTGCAATAAGGAAGATTTCCCACTTCCCGTTTTTCCTACAATGGCTATAATTTCCCCCTTATTGATTTTCACATTGATGTTTTCCAATCGATTTTTTCCGTCAATCACCAAATTGAAATTTTCGAATTCAATGGAATCGACTGACTTGATGACCTGGTCTTGCTTCTTAGTTGGTGGAGTGGACAATTCTCGATTAAAGCGAGAAGCGCTAGCATTTCCCTGTTGAAAAAGATTAATGAAGTCACCGAATGCTGTCACAGGCCAATTTAAAAGGTTGATATACATCGTAAAGGCGATAAGTTGACCAATTGTCAATTCACCTCTGGAGATTAAATACGCGCCATACCCAATAGCAATAGCATAACTAGTCCGAAGTAGCGTAGTGACCATGGGATGATACAGCTCGGCTGTTTTGTTAAAGTGAATACCTGCTTCCTTCCATCTTCGATTAGCCTTATGAATTTTCTTTAGATATACTTGTTCCAGACCATAAATCCTAATCAACCGAATCCCTTCAACAAAAACTGATAACTCAGAGTTCAACGCACTTTCCCTAGACTGGAAATCCACTGTTTTCTTATGTGTCGCATCCCCTAGTTTTTTCACAAAATAAATGATGAATGGCATCGGAGCCAGAGAGGCAAGGGTTAATTTCCAACTAACAAATGTACTCATTGTAAAAAGAACAACTGCAAAACCAATTACCGTACTCATAAAGCTTAAAATTCCAAAACCATAGGCAACCCCGATCGTTGAAATGTCAGTATTCATAAGTGTCATGACATTGCCCGAATGCTTATTTTTTAATGGTAGATAATTGATGGTACGAGAAAAAAGACTTTTCCGTAAAACTTTCTGGATATAGAATTCTCCCCCAAATAAACTGGAAGACCAAATATAAATCACAATATAATGCAATAAAGCAATGCCAAAGAGAGGAAGAACACCTTGAAAAAGACCTGGATAGGTAAGTTGGTGTTTTTCAATATCATCAATAATGTTTCCAATAATTTTGGGAGGAATGACATTTAGAATTTCTGAGGAGAGAAGAAAAACAAAGGCGATAATATACAATGGGGTTCTTTTGGTTAAGTGGTGTTTATAAATTTTTATAAGTTCCATTAACTCATCCTAACGGAATCCAACAGGCCAACTAGGGCTGTTTTCTCCATTTCTTTTATCTCGAGTAATTTATTATTTAATTTCAAAAAAGCTCTCTCTTCCTTTGTCCACATGTATCTTAAAACTGAATTCTTGAAATAGGCAGCCTTTGGATGAAGCTGCTCTAACATCTTCAGTACATCACTTGGTACGTTTGTCAATGTAGCTAATAAACGAACCATTTTTAAAAGGACATGTTTATGTTCAGATAGGACTTGGAAATTTGTAATCTCTAGTTCCTTCTCGACCTGGTGGACAGAGTTCAAGTGAGAGAGTAGCAGTTGATAAATGTCTACTCCGAATACAAGAGAATCATCTCGAACCGTTTCAAACCTTTTAGACGAATCATAAGCCGTCATATAATCAATTAAATAGGCAATGATCTGCTTTTGAATAGTATCCGTATGTTCGGTGGGAAATTTGGTGAGTTGATAGAAGAAGATCTTTTTTCTTTCTGGGTCTTCTGGATTCGCGAAGGTTAAAGCAGATCTAAGATTGAAAGGTGAAATTGTCTTTTTCTCATACAAACCATTCTTATTGACTGCCAAGTAGTGAAATAATTTGGTATCTTCATCATAACCATAGATGAGCGTATCATTGGTTTTATAAGATCGGAAATAAGGGTTTTGGTATTGGAGATAATATTGATCCAGATACAATCGTACGTAACAGTTTTCTTTTAGTGCATCGATGATTACCTTATCGATATTTGAAGTCGAAGAAAACTGATTTCCCTGTATATTGAAGAAAGGGGTCGTTAATTTGTTCGTGTTGTGCGGCTGAAAAAAATCTAACGACTGACTCTTTGCATTACCCACTAGCTGCAAACTGCTCAATAAAAACAAATTCTGTGCATTCGTATCTTGCAACATGGACAAAGTAAAAGCGTGATCACTTTTGGCTGTAATGACAGGATCATTTAATTCTAAAAAAATTCCCATTTAGTTTCTCCCCCTACATACTTGATTTTTTCACAGTGATAGCACCTATGAATGTCTATAAAAACCCTTTAGAGAACGTTGCTATTAAACTCTTATTCTACCGTCATATTCCCTTTACCCCATTTAGATTTTTTAGATCTTTAGGGATGAAAATACCATCCTTCCTGATAAGCTCCTTGTCGAAATACAAGGATCCTCCTCCATGTGAAGATTGTTGATTCAAAACAAAGTCTAGATGTATGGCTGACTTGTTCCCATTATTCGCCATAGGAAAGGCTTGGCCAATCGCAAGATGGAGGCTTCCGCTCATTTTCTCATCAAACAAAATATTATTCATGGGTTTGGTGATAAAGGGATTTAGACCAATACCGAATTCTCCAATATAAGATGCACCGTCGTCCGTTTCTAAAATTCTCTTTAGAAGGTCACGGTCATTTCCTTGATAGGAAGCGATTTTTCCATCTACAAATTCAAACCTTACATCCTCAAGGACATAGCCTTGAAAAGAGGTAGGACAATTAAAGTGAATGACCCCATTAACCGAGTCGCGAATAGGCGCGGTAAATATCTCACCATCTGGTAAATTGTACCTTCCATCACACATAAATGAGTCCATATGCTGAATGGAAAATGTGAAGTCAGTATCAGGTGAGGTGACTGTTACAGTTTTGGATTTACTTAATCTCTCTTTTAACGGTTTTACATTTTCGGAGAGCTTTTTGTAATCCATCGTACAAGATTGGTAGAAAATCGTCCTTAGCTCTTCAGACCCTAGCTTAGCAAGTTGGGCCATACCCTTTGTGGGATAACGCATCAAAATCCATTTGTTTTTCCCCAGATAATCCAACTGTAATGGCTGTGAAAAATTTTGTTGGTAAAGCTGGTATTGATCTCTAGGTATATCGTTATATTCAAAAATATTTTCCTCTGCTTTTATACCGATATATGCATCCATACCCTCTGCTTTGTATTGTTCATGACGTAACCAAAGGTTAAGGCTCTCCTTCGTCGCCCCTGCGATGAGTTTTTTTAAGTTTGAGACTCGAGTACTCTTTAAAAAAGGATAAGCTCCTGCATGATAAATTTCGATCATTAATTGATTACTAAACTCCTCGGCTTCTCCCTCAATATCAATTAAAACCTTTTCTCCCCTTTTAATTTCAAGGGAATGATGAACGACTCTTTTTGCAATGTCCGATAGTTCTTGAGTTGACAACACTGGAACTCACCTCCTTGCTTTTAGTTGAGAAACCAAATCCTGTTCAATACAAATAAGTTCTAGTACCTTTTTCGTTAGCATTTCACTTTTTAGCTTTCCACGAAGAATTGCTTTATTTAAACTGTTCCTAATTTGGTTCGCCATCTCAGATGAGGTTATGGCTTTTTCCACGACCGCTTTGTCCATATTGATAAACGTTAAAAATTTTGAAAACATCTCTCTCGAACCAGATTGTAGTGTATAGGCAGCACTTAATTGTTTTAAAGTATTTATAAAATCAATGTCCCCCTGGGTAACCAAGAATTGAAGGAGATACTTATGAAGTATATGGGTGTCATCAAACCTATCCAAATGTCGATTGAACAAACGGTTGGCTTCTTGTTGAATGTCTTTTATCGGGCATTTCTCCATCTCCTCAAAAAATGTAATATATCGAAATCCCGTTCCTTCCTGGTAACATTGTTCCAACAACGACAAAGGGTATTTGAAATGTGAGAATACAGGAGCCGTTTCATCTAAAATATAAATTTCACCATCCGGCGCTATACCATTAATCATTAGAGAATGGGGAGATTTTTCTTTCTGGTAGGTGAGGTGACGATGGGGGACATGAAATACTTCGACCGATACGAAAACCACTTTACCTTCCTCGGTGAGACGATTGATCCCATGCCTTAATGAGTCTAATGATTCTGCATAGACGTTCCTCTTTCTCACACCGATTAATGTCCAATCCTCATGTTGAAATCCTAACTCGTCATAGATCCACCTTGATTTCTTTTGATTGATGATTTGCTCATAGATTTCATCTGAGGTATCTAAACAGCTATAATATAATGCCTCGACTGGGAAACCCTTATGCTTTAAATAACTCACATACTGACTTTTGCTGCAATCCAGATAATTTAAATCAAACATGGAAAGTTCCTTTATGGATAATCCCATCACTTATCACCCTGATCAACGGTATGCATGGGCTTTGTAATCAAACAAGAAGTTTGTTGTTTAACTAGTTTGATAACCTTTTCAACCACTTCGTCCATGGCCACAGGGTGTTGATAAAAATATTTCACATCATTGAGTATATAGACTTTAGCATTTGGGAGACTCTTTATTAGTCTCAACCCTTCAGTATCGTGTTCACCCAATAATACAGATACATCGGTAACAGTCCTTAGCTCCTCCTTCAAATCAAATTGATCCAGTTCTCGAATCAGTTCATACGATAGTTTTTGTCCATGTAAATAGAGCATATGGCCACCTAATGAAGTAACAAACTCATATTGAGAATTATCAAAATCACTAAGAGTATAATAATCATATCCCGGTATCAAGACTTGAGAATCTACCGCTCCATTTTGTTCTAGTGCTGCCAAAGATTCCTTTGAAAATAAATCCGAGGCTTTTGGATACTGAAATAAAGGGGGTGAAATGCAAATTACTTTTGCCTGAATAGAAAAATACTTCCAGCTTAACCTGCTTAGTCTGCTGGCAACAAAAGATCCTATTCCATTCCCAATGAGGTATATCGTTTTTGGTCTGAATTGAATATAACAATCTTGCATGACCATAAGTCCATCCTCAATCATTGTTTGCAGGGAATAATCGCCTAGCTCCCCGAAACTGTCTCCATGACCACGGTAATCAAACTGAACACAAGTCTGTCCACTTTCAGCTAAGACTTTTCGAAGATTTGAAAATAAGTAGTTTTTTTCACTCATAGCCTGACCTAGCCCAGGAAAAAATACGGTTAATGTATCACACTCTCTACTTCCGTGCTCTATCAAACCGTAGATCTCTTTCTTTTCACCAAATTTATGTTGTTTCCACAAACGTCTTCAGCCCCTTATAGATCCATTAGATGTTCTTGTAGCCAAGCACCCGATACTTCCATCAATTGTTGTTCTAATGATTCTGAAGTGAATAAATGACCTGCGTCGGGAATCGTATGTGTTCGATGTAAACCATCATTTTGATATAAAGCGATGGCCGAGGTATCAAGATGTTCTTTTTCTTCTGCCACCAACGGGTCGTTTCCACCGAATACAAGTAAAGAGTTTCCTACATACTGGTTTAATTCTTGAAGAATATTTATCCCTTGAAGATCTTTATAAAAATCAAGACTGTTCCATAAACCTGCCCACGGCATTACCAATTTATTTGAATGTGTTTTATGCCTGGTAAAACGTGGCTTTTTAGCATTAGGATAGTTGCCACCATATTCATTAAAAAGTGGACTCCAAATTAAAAGGTTAGTAACGTTTGTACGGTTAGCAGCCATGAGAGCCATTCTAGCCCCGTCACTAAAACCCAGATACGCCATTTTGTTTTGATCCACAAATTCAAGGTTTTTTGCATAACGATACGCCGCTTCAATGTTCGATACCTTTGTTGTAGTGGTCATATCGTGATAGAACCCGTCACTAAGTCCCATGCCATAATAATCAAAGCGAAGGGTGGCTATACCTTGGTCTGCGAGGTGTCTTGCAAACTTCACGGCAAGACGGTGTACTTCATATCGCTCTCCGTTCTTCCCTGGACAATAAATAACCAATGGACAAGGAGATTGGAGACCGTCAGGTATATGTAAAATACCAGCTAACTTTCCTTGATCTTCAAGTTCAACAAACTTTTCAATCGCCATATGTTACTCCTTTTGATAAATCAGTTTTCCCCTTACAATGACAGTTCCATCGACCTCACCAGTCCCTTTAAAACAAAGCTGCCCCGCCCTTTCTTCTTGATAAAGCGAATAGCGAATAATACTACCTGGAATAAGTGGTTTAAGAAATCTTGATTGGATATCCTGAAGCGTATAATTCTTCAACTGAATCAATTGTTGTCGATCCGCCATAATCAATGTCTGTTTCATCCCTTCGATCATTAAAATACCAGGGTAGACACTATAATTTTTAAAATGCCCAAGAAGAAAAAAGTCACTGTAACTAATAAATTTACTGCTCTCGATTCGATTAGAGGCATTCATGCCATAAAATTTATCTATCAGACACCATGGTTTGGGAAAATGTTCTCCAAGTTTCATTTTGACGCTCCTATGAGATACCTACCGTTAGAGTTCCTTTTAAAATCCTTCGCTGATCTACCCAAATACTTCCTTCAATTAATGCTTGATCTTGAAGCAATCTAAGCGGTTTAATGTTATACGTTATCAATTGACCGGGTTCAACCTGCGATAGCATAGTTGCATTAATGGCACCTAATACTGGAAATTCATCATTTTGTAATGGACGGGTTTCCAATTGTGTAAATATTACTGCGCTTTGAGCCATTCCTTCCATAAGGATGGTCTCGGGAATAGGGGTTTTTATCGATAACCACTTAAGATGACGGGTATCATATTTCGAAACTAATTCTTCCCCTGGCTTATAGAGTTCTACCTTATCAACTAAACGCAGAGGATACTCATGAGGTAGCAGGCTTAAATAATCCATTGAGATTACCGTTGGTTTTTTTGCAGTTTTAAGATCATACGAGGACTTTCTGCAGAGTAAGCTTGTCCATCAAAAAAACCGAATAGATCCTTGAGAGCTAAACCGGCATTTTCATTCATATGAATGATTTCTGATGAGGTATAAAGTCTTAAATTTAAAATGGATTGTTTCTCAGCTCCGTCTTCATACCATTTGATCACTTCGTTCCAACGACCTGAGACATAATCGAAATTTCGATTACTCCAAACCAGCTTATTATTCATGTGGTACCATGTTTGTTTAGACAAGTTTTTAACTTTAGCTTCTCTGTTTTCAAGATCCTGAATAAATAGACCATTCGGTTTAAGCGCTTGATGAACTTTTTCTAATATCATTTGGTCATCTTTTTGTGACTCGATGTACCCAAAAGCCGTTCCGAAATTGATTACAGCATCAAATTCCTCAATAAAGCTCATTTCTCGCATATCACAATGGATAAATTCAATGTCTACGTTATACTCTTCTGCTCTTCGTTTTGCTTCCTTCAAAAGGTCTTTCGCTCCATCTAACCCAGTAATTGTAAATCCCCTTTGAGCAAGGGGGATAGAAAGCCTTCCCTGTCCGCAGCCTAAATCAAGGATTTTAGCTCCCGGTTTTAGGTTTAATTGTCTCAAAATAAATTCGATTTCAAAGTCTGTTCGTTCCGATGTTAGGATTTCTTCTGAAAATGTTAAATAGTCTGAAGAAAAGAATGTCTTCCATTTTTCCATTTACTCACCTGTTTCCTTTTTTTATATTTTGTCAATTAATTTCCTGTTCTTCTCAGCTTACCCGTCTGAGTTTTCGGCATTTCTTGTTTTAACACTATTTTATCCGGCCATAACTTTTGATCCCAACTATGAATTTCCTTTTGTAGCAAGGACATTTGGTAAGTGGAACTTGGAACAATCCATGCTTCAAGAGTTACTTTCTTATTCTCAGATTCACGTTTAATGACTACCGATTCATTGACGAAAGGACTAGCATTTAGTAAAGACTCAATCTCTTCTAATTGAATGTTCATACCATGTCGAATAATGGTATTGTCTGCTCTCCCATGTATAATGAGCTGCTTATTCCTTATCTCTGCAAGATCATTTGTATTTAGCCATCCATTCTTTTTTACTTCACGGGTTAATTTCTTTTGTTTTAAATACCCCTTCATTATGTTAGGTCCTTTGATGTGCAAAACTCCTTTTGACTGATCAGGAAGCTTTCTACCCACTTCATCAAGAATTTTGATTTTGATTCCATTCAGGGGTACACCTACACACCCTTCGACGAATGATTCCGTATCAATCTTATGAATAGCTACTCGTGGAGACGCCTCGGTTAGACCATATCCATTATAGATAGCGACTGTTTTCGGAAGTCCTGCTCTAATAATTTGAAACTGGCCAGTATAAAGGATTTCCCCACTTAAAACAATTGCTTTTAATCTTGTTAATTCGAGAAATGAACGTAGTTCAAGAAGTTTTAAAGTAAGCGACGGGGTTAGAAAGAGGATTGACACATTATGTTGTTTTACGTGGTTGATAATTCGTAGCGGTGAAGACGAGGGGGCTTTGAATAAAAAGGAACTCCCTGCAAGCAACCCTGCAAAAATCTCTCCCGTGATAGAAGAAGCATAGGATAAAGGTCTTGCCACTAAGAGACAATCTGATTCTTTTAATTTCAGCCGGTCTTTTATCTGTTCAGCATTTATTAAAATGTTGTCGTAAGTTAACATTACACCTTTTGGATTGCTAGTTGTTCCAGAAGTATATAGGACGAAAGCTACTTCCTTAAGTTCTTTATAATGGGTTAGATATTGAAGGTTTTTTTCATCCTTCATTTCCCCTTCGCTGTTAAAATCATCTGGTCCAAAATGAACATCTGGAAACTGCTGGTGAATAAAGTGAGTTAAATTAGGACTACGCAACCTGTCTACCGGAACTAATGTTAGTTTTTCAAGAAAACATGCCAAAAAAACCGGGATGAGCTTCCACCCTATCGAAATATCAACGACTATTGCCGGTTGCCCACTTTTTTTCCGTTTGATTGCTTTTAAGATTGATTGATTTGCTTTGGTAATTTCCTTAATTTGTTGATACGTAATAGATAAACCATTTTCAATTTTCACACACACCTTTTCAGGATCGGTGCTTAGAATACGGTCAATTGCTCTCATGATTACACCAGTTGGTTAATTCTTAAAACAATATCCTTAATCGTCGTTTCACTGTTTATATCTAAAAGATCATCCGGGAACTCGATGGAGAAACGCTCTTCAATGAGAACCACCAGCTCCATAAACCTTAAAGAATCAAAACCAGCCTCAAATATTGTCAAATTTTCGTGAATGTCTTCCACAGGAAGAACACCACAATGCCGTTGGCTCATCAATTCGTATAATTCATTAGCAATGCTCATGTTGATCATCTCCTTTACCTGTCCATAAAGAATCAGATGATGAACGTTGCTTCGCTAACATCTCCCTTTTCTCCTTAATGTCTTTGAACGATTCGTTCTCTGTATCTACGAGCCCTGTGAATATGTCTTCTAATGAAAAGTTAACTACTGAGGTACGTACTTGTCCGTCACTAAAAAAGGTAATTTGCACATTATCCAATTTTTCACCATAGGAAGAAATGGTTTTTACAAATTCTTCGTAATTCCCTGTTGGCTTACCTCCGACCGAGAGAATAACATCGCCTTTGTTCAGGCCAGCGCGGGAGGCAGGACTATTAGGAAATACTTCAAGAAGATAATTTCCTGCCTCTTGGCAACCTGTAAGCACTCTTTGTTCTTCATTGATCGTACAATTTAGAATCCCCAAGCGTGGATAGCTGAACAAAGGTGTTCTTAAATCCATACCTAACTCAAGAACGGATTTTAAGCTCATCATGGAACGTTGCCAACCAAATTTCATACATTCTTTAAACCATTGGCCGAAAGTATCTAGACTAAATCCATTTACAGACAATGTTAGTTTTACAAACGTTTCATCAAGTTGTTCAAGAGTCGTTCTGGTTACCACTTTAAATTCTTGAACTGACCCATCTGGAGAAATCGATTTATATGAATCAAACACCTTAAAAGCTTGATTTTCTGTATACTCCAAAACGATTTGTTCATTTTCAATATCTCCGTAATTTAGAAAAAACCGATCCCCCACCTTGGGAGAAGAGGCATCTCCTGAAGATCCGGATTTATAAGTAAGAAATGTATTCATACCTTCAGGGGTAGATACAGACCACCACACTTGTTCAATCGGTGCCTCCAGATATGTCTCGATTTGAAAATAAGTTTGTTTATTCATGTTCGTCCTCCTGTAAAATTTGAAGAATAGCTTCAGACTTAATGGTTAAATTTTTGGCTAAACTCGGAAAAGTGCATAGCATACTTGCAGCGTTATTTTGGGATTCTGAAATGACGGTTTGATGGAGGGCTTGTGTCTTTTGTGAGGCAAAAAACTGAGGATATACTCTATCATCTCTATATTTCTTATATTCCATCATGGCCTCGGTCCAGCTCTTTTTGTACTGAAGAAATTGGTCGAGCTGAATGGCTAACACTTCTGAGATGCATATCGCATTGTCTATACCTACACCACTAATTGGATGGATATTAGCACATGCATCACCGGCGAGAACCCACCCATCACCATGAGTATTTTTGATGTAACTATTGATACGTTTGATACCCTTTAAATTCCCGTCCATGGATAGTTTGGTGATACGAGATGACAACATTTTTAGCTTGGATATCCTACGGCTAAATTCATCTCTATTACACCATTCTTTAAAGTGTGAAGGATGGAACATAAGTGCAACACAGTGTTTTCCTTTATCTATTGGATTGCAAATCGCAATCAAGTCCTTCGTCCAATACCATTCGATGGTTCCTACTGAAAGAGGCTGTATGCCTGACAAATAGCCATACATTACGGCTAATTCCTCAATGGAGCTTTGTTGTTCTATTCCTGCATTTGTGAGAGAGGCAATTGTAGAGTTGCGGCCATCAGCCCCAACCACAACTTTCCCATAATACCTTTTCTCGTTCCCACTTTCATCGAATGCGATAACGCCAGTGATTTGCCCGCTACTCTTTATTACATCCTTGATGTTAACAGCTAACTCAACCTGTACGTTCGGAAGTTTTTTCACCTCATCCATTAAATAGGAATCGAGTAATTCTCGTCTGACGCTGATTGCTCTTTCCGTAACAATAAGATCTGATTCAAATAGATGGCTGTCAACATTGACACGAAATCTTGTAAGAAAAGGAGCTCCACTGTTGATCATTTTCTTTTCTATTCGTAAATGTTTATAAACATCAATCTCACCGATAATATGTGTGGATAACGTCGGCCCTATTTGTGCAGCACGGTCCACTAAAAGTATGTTATAACCTAGCCTTCCGAGAAAGATTGCTAAAGAAGATCCTGCACAGCGGGCCCCAACAATTATGAGGTCATACATGAGTAATAAACTCCTTTTGAAAAATAAAGGGTCATAAATATGACCCTTTATCCTTTTATTCCATTAGTTGGATTGCAAGCAGCTGTAGAGTGTACCCACTTGTTGATCGTTAGCATCAAAAATTGGAACAACGTCCTGAGAATTGAATGTTGCATCTTTTGGAGGAAGACCCGTAATATGGCCTTTCATATGGATAGGTTGTTTGTTATGGAAATTTCCTTCTGGCGTTTCAATAACCCAGTATAGGAAAGATTCTGCATCTACCCCGTCAACAATTACCTTGTTAGCAGGAATCGTTGCATGTGCTTTAATTGGTGCTCCTTGTCCATTAAGACCACCGCGCACTCGAATTTGTGCACCAGGCCAAAGAGTTTTTGAAGCAGCTTCCAAATCAACGTTTTCAATTTCAATTTCAACATTTACTCCAGACTTAATGCTGAAATTTGAATCGCTAACTGTAAATTCGGTCGGACGTACTTGATTAAAAACCAATTCTTCACGACGTCCATCTACCAATTCTAAAATGGTACGACTTGTAGATGTTTCAAGTGATAACTTCTTTTTTACTGCCTTTTTTAAGTTTTTCAATTAAATACCCTCCTTGTTTATTGGTGTCCCGGAACACTTCTATCATGTCATATTGAGGAGAGTGGCCGCTCTGTTTTAAATGGGTTGAGTTTAGTTTTTTTATGTTCACTTTTTCTCGCAAAGACTGCTAAAAAAAGGACAATCTCTAATCGGAAAGTAAGAAAATGACCTGTAAGTAACAAATTTAAGATTCAGGATAAGAGATCCATTAGTTTGCAGGTATGGTAAAGTGAGGAGAAATAAGGGGACAACATTGAATAGCATTTTAATACACACGTCTTAAAAATTCTAAAAGGCAAGACAAAATAAGCGTAGTCTGAATCTCATGATGATCCTGTAACTTTTCTATTTTTCGTACTCATTTTTATCTAAGTAGAATTGCTTCTTATAGTTTAAAGGACTGATTCCCTCCATCTTTTTAAACGTTTTTGAAAAATGCGTTAAGTCTCCATAGCCTACTTTTTCGCAAGTATAGGTTACGGAAAACCCATATTGTAGCATTAACTTAGCTTTGTTTATTCGTTGCCTAATTAAATATTGCTTGAAACCTATTCCATAGTATTTTTTGAAAATTTTTGATAGATAAGATGAACTAATATTAAATTGATTTGAAACAGTTAATAAATTGAATGAACTGTCATGAATATTTTCATGTAAATAATTAATAATTGACGGAAGAAGATTATCATACTTTTGATCGGAAGATTTCACTGTCGACATTATCCCCACTGTTTCCAAGTAGTTATAGATGGAAAGTAATTTTTTTTCTTTTATACCGATAAAGACCACATAAGGGGTCTTTGTAAATTTATTTAACATCCAATCTGCGGGTAGAGATTGGTTTGCTGAGAGAAAAACCACCATAGTATAGAAAGTATTTTTTTTAACTTTCAGAACTAACTCATCAAATTGTTCTGCGGTCTTGACTTGGTTAATTTCTAAGATTTCACTTTCCCTTTGAAGATCTAATGGAGTCATACTAGCATCTAAAACAATAAGTATCTTCAGTTTGTTCACACCTTACTAATTTATAATCGTAATTAAAGACCGTGAGTCACCATCTGAATGAGATGGAGTTCAACCAAAACTTTTATCTCTGCTTAGTACCACCATGCCCGTCGCATAGTCCTTTGAATGGGAAATACTAGCATCAATTTTTATATTCAGTACGGTACATTTTGTTTTAAGTTCGCCTGTTAGGTTTATATAGGGCTTGCCACCATGAAGGTTTATAATTTCAATTTCTTTGAGAGCTCTCATGTTTTGAATCCCCGTTCCCATAGCCTTTAAAAAGGCTTCCTTTACAGCCCAACGTCCTGCCAATGATTGAATAAAATTCTTTTGTTTAGAGTACTTTAATTCCCGCTCTGTAAATACTTTCTGTAAAAAAGCTTCCTCTCTTCTATCGACCACTTTCTGAAACTGTTTTAGTTCTTGTAAATCAATCCCTACACCAAATATCATTGAGATTCCCTCTTCTGTTTTCTTTTCAGAACGGTATTTGCTATATCAAAAGCGCGTCGTTCCCCTTTATATTTTCTGTTTGCTACCTTAATATTGTAATCTCGTAAATTTACTGAATAAGATGTATCACTAATCATATACTTAACCATTTTTACAAAATGCTCATCTGTCACTATATTTGGTAACATATAATCGCCAACACCCAGTTGACTTATTCTTTTGGCATTGAAATAACGTTCACTATGTGTGGGAAGAATGAGAGAAGGAACTCTATATTTAATGGATGAAAGGCAACTTCCATGGCCGCCATGATGAATAAACAATGAAGCATTTTGCAACATGTGTGTGGTGTAACTAGGAATCACCTTGACATTTTTAGGGGGGGTTAAGGAGAGCGCTGTTAATGATTCATTTGTAACGAGGATAAATTCTTGATCTGTCAATTGTCTGCTAGCCTTGATGACCTTTTCCACAATTTTAATACCCGTATCACCCGCTGAATCTCTAAGCCGCCCAGGGTAAACGAGGATATAGTTGCCCTTAAAGTGATGATTGGATTTATACTGTAAAAAGTTCGAGTCGATGGGCCCCACATATTCGACTGTTGAATTGTTAATTGGATCGATCTCTGGGAAACTAGGCACAATGGTTTTATCCCCTATACATAAATCTTCCATACAATTTATTGGTGTTAGTCCTAATTGATCTAATATTTGATTAAAAACAGGCGTTACTTTAGGAAGGTTTCGGGGTACCTCACCTTGAAATGGTAATCCATCAGGATGTAGGCAACTCTGTACGAGGGATAACGTGGGTATTTTTAAGTATTTGGCAGCAATCATTGTATGTGGGCTCAAATCTGTGACGATGAGATGGGGCTTATAAGTTTGTATCATCTTTATACGATTCATAATCCACTTTTTCGTGAATTTGGGATCCAGAAAGCCCATTTGAGCAAAGTAATGATCCAAATTATAAAAAACAGAACTGGGCTCAATGGTAAATTGGGAGTCAGGTGAGGTTTGGTCGTCATCAATAAAAACTCGATACCCCGATTTCCGCAAGTATTTACTAGCGTTATCATCATAAACACTAAAGCAGACTTCGGCTCCGGCATTCTTAAATTCCTCAGCGATTGGGAATGTTCGAGTAACTGGACCTAAACCTCCACTTAATCCAATAAAAATTTTATAGTCAAACATTATAACCCCCCTCATGGATAAATTTCTTTAGTTCACTAGGTGTCCCCAAAGGAAAACAAATTTCTACCTCCGATTCAACAAAGACGTCACCGTGAGAAATTAAATCCTGAATTATATGTGAGATATAAATCTCTCCTTTAGTTTCTTTTTGCGCTAATCGTTGATGGGTATAATCCATAAACCTATTAGTTTGTGGGAAATAATACAGGCCTGTACAAGCATTTGTAGAAATGACTGTTTTTTCTTTGATCCTGTTAACCCTAAGGCTTTGATCTACGTCAACATAGCTATAGGCTGGGTTTTCAGATTTAAAGGTAAAAATCACTCCTTCCTTAGCTGCATCCATTAAACTTTTCTCAAAATAAGGCGCCATTTGAAAGGTATCCCCATTGAATACCAATAAGGGTTTAGTCTGATCTAAAAATAGCTGTGCTTGTAAAACGGACTCTGCTTGTCCATTAGTAGGCGTACTACACTCAATTATTATGGCATTGGGGCAATATTCATAAATTTTTCTTTTTAAATCGGTTGTTTTCAAATGTTCTCGGAGACACACAAAAGTGGGAGGGAACTTTTTTAGGAGAGGTTCAATACTTCGTAAGGCCCAATAAAACATTGGAACCCCCATAACGTCTACTAGAATTTTAGGAGTGGAATATCCTTCTTTTTTAAAGCGTTCTCCTTTTCCAGCCAAAGGAATTACAATGTTCATGATTAAACTCCTTTATGAATTTGATGTTGGATATCATCCCAATTTGTAAATCTTAAGGCAAGGTCATCTATATAAACGTGGCCATAAGGTTTCCCAAACACTAACTCATCATAAGGAACATCGTACTTCTTAAGCCATGCAATGGTGAGATCACCAATGTCCGCGGTCACTTTGCCAACATTTCCGGAATGAGTCCTCATTCTCCGAGCCGTATATATCACAATTTCATGCCCCTGATCTTTTAACGCATGAAGTGTTTTAATAGCATTTACTTTTGGCTTAACATCTTGGTAATTTTCACCTGATTGCTTTAATTCACAGATGGTCCCATCTAAATCAACAACGATTCTCATTAATCTCATTTCCTCCTTAATACCGTTACATTAAAGTAACGACAACTGATGTTTATTTCTATTGTGCAGATTAACTTTTTTCAAATGATATTACGATTCATCCTTAATGTTATTATTTATTTCATTTATGAGGTACTCAGGCATAATATCGCTCTTAAATGCATCAAACAATAATCTTTTCCAGTACACAGAGTTTCCTTTTCTAAAGATATTTTCTTTTAAAAACTGAAGACTTTCATCATTTGCAGAATCACCAAACATTCGAAGCAACAATACATGAAACTGTGACGCTAGTACCTCACCAAAAAGAGAATGAGAGGAATGAGCGGGCAATGTTGTTAACTGGATATTGTTTGCCCAATAGGCATGATTCCAATCAGCGGGTCTTCTCAGCTGCTGCGTTTCCTCCACAATATCCCACCAAAGCTTATTCAGGTTTTGAGAGGGGTTTGCATATAATTCATATTCGAAGGCTGTAATGGAAATGGCTTCATAAAGCCGAAATAAGGTATTAATAAAATATTGTTTTGATTGAATAAAAGGCGCAAATGAGGTGGTTGGGCCAATGGTTGAGGTGAACCAGCTTTTTTTATAAGCTAATCTCTCAAAAAACAAAGCGACAGCCTCACTGATAAAGGGTTGAGAGGCTTTTCTTAAAATGAAGGGGACGCTAGGGGAAAAATTGAACTCGTACAATGCATGACCTAATTCATGTAACAAAAGAGCTACAGATTCCTGATCTTGTTTAAAATGAATTGAAAGGCGTATATCTTCTTCTCGATCCACATTGAGACAAAAATTCTCTCTAGATGGATTTGGGTTGGATGAAAATTTACTTTGTCTAATTATGTCCTGTATATTAAATCCTTTGTCTGAAAACCAAACGTTTAAAGACTCTACCACCTTGTCTTTGGTTAACCTTTTGTCTTGTGTTCCATTGAAAAACGGTTGATTATAATGCCAAGGCATAGGATCTTTTTGCAAATCAAATTTATCTTTTAACTCGTTATCCATTTGAGTTTTTATAAAAACATAAGTTTCATCTAAGTTCCTTTTCAATTTTTGAATAAGGTTTGTGAGATCATCCATTTCAAGTTCTTGACTCTTTAGTTTTAACTCATAGAAATGAGAAAACCCCTTCGATTGAGCTAGCTTATTTCTTATGGAAACAAGCTCTAACAGGTCTCCCTCAATTGCATCACCCAGCTTCATTTTATTCATCCAAAGTTGTTCTCGTTGTATACTATCGGTACTGTTTTGTAAAAGGGTTAAGGCTTCATTTTCATCCAATTCGCTCCCTTTAAACAAGGTTTTGTATGTAAATGTTTTAGAGGTTATGTTATTCACGAGCTCCATATAATCTTCTTGGCACGATACATCATACGACACTTCAAGTCCCTCATTCTTCAATGCTGAAATTTGGCGCAAGATTGAGTAATCCATATCAGAAGTTCCTGAACTTTGAGTCAGTGTAGCGATAGTGTCACTAAGTAATATTTGGTTGTACTTCTTCCGTTCTTCATTTAGTTTACTTTTCCAACTTTGATCATTTGTTGTTGTCATCCAAAGTGCATACATATATTGTTTATACTGAGTATGTAAAGCTTTAGTAATTGAGGAAAGCTTGGAACTTATATTAGTATACATACCAATGTCTCCAATCAATCTTTTGTTCAGTATAAGAAACTTTCAGTGTTTTTTTCTCTGCTTTATTTGTTTAAAAAACTCGTGAGTTTACCCAATAAAGGTCATCCGCAAAAGGTATGTCTCCCGAGTGATGTGATTAGACAATATAGGGAATGAAGGAAAACTCATAGAAGACTTTTTCCGTCTCTGGTTGTATTATCCTGTTTTTTTTCAGAATTGCTTTAATTGTAAAATAGATTCTTTTATACTTAGTTCATGAAGGAAAAAGGAGGGATAGAAGTGGGGATGAATACAATCGATGACGTCATCACTGAAACACGGAAAATTCATATGGAATTTGATTCGACCATTCAACCATATAAAATCGATTTATGGAGATATTGTAAATACATTACAGGTTCTCCATGGGAAGGAGAAGACCTCTTTCAAGAAACCTTATTGAAAGCCTTTACTTCTTTAACACAAGTATGGAATGCTATGGATCCAAAAGCCTATCTGTTTCGAATAGCGACCAATAATTGGATCGATCATTTAAGAAAGCAGAAAAAGGAACTTGAATATTTCGCCATAGAAGAAGATCTTTCTGACGAAAGTAAGTTATCTGATTTTGAAATTCGGGAAGCCCTTGAATCTTTGTTATTAAACCTTACACCGAAACAAGCAACAATTTTTTTATTACTTGATGTCTTCTCATTTACCGGAACAGAGGTTGCTAGCATGACAAATATGTCTGAAAGCGCTATTTACACCTCTTTACATAGATCTCGAAAGAAATTAAAAACCCCTATTAAGAAAGAAGTAAAAATAAGGGAACCGGAATCCTCTTCAGAATCTATACTCGATAAGTATCTTGTATATTTCAACACCTCTGATGTTGAAGGACTTCTCAATTTGATGACAGAAACAGTAGAATATGACGTATCGCCTGGATTCAGGGAATTTTCAAAACAGGAAGTTCGTAACGGTTCCCTTCGATTTGGGCTTCCTGGACATTTAGGCAAGAGAATAATGTTATGGGGAAAAGAAGTAAACATTGTATTAGCAAAAAAAGATGATATCTACGAGCTTCACGATATTAACTATCAAGAAGTTTTTGAAGACAAGATTGTTTTTCATAAAAGTTATTTCTTCTGTAAAGAATTAATGAGTGAAGCGGCAAAAGAACTAGGTATCCCGCTGCAATTGGAAAAGCCTCCGGTAGATTGGCGTTGAAAAAGAATGGCTAGTCTTAAGAGTACAAGCTAGTCGTCAATCCATATAATAAGTAATGTATAAAAAGCCTTGTATAAAAAGCCTTGTCCCTAATAAGATAAGAAAGGACCTCAATATCCAGTGGATTTGAGGTCCTTTCTTATCTTACTCTTCAACTAAAGCACCCGTTAGTTAAACAACAGAAGGTTTCTTAGTCAAGAACCGATCCAATCATATTACGGGTATTAAACATATCATAAGGTTCAAGGTTCAAGCTTCAAAATAAATTCTTCCACATCCTTGCCTCTTGCGTTGGAAAAACCCTTATCTTCAGAGATGATTTTAAACCCGCATTTTTCCAATACCCTGATGGAGGCGAGGTTATCTTTAGCGGCACGTGCATAGAGCGGGCGTACTTCAATATGCTCCAGAAACTCTGACAACGCTTTAGTTGCAATACCTTGACCCCAATATTCCTTCCCAATCCAGTAGCTTACTTCGGGTTCGCCGAACTGTTCAAAGTTCGAGACCCAGTGACAATGTCATTGAATAATATAGTCTTAATTGTGATGGTCTCGTCAGCGATAATTTTTGTCCAATGGTCAAAAAATGCGTCCTTATCAGTGGGGTCTTTAGCTGTAAAGGCAGCCATATAGTTCGCCGTTGAATCTAGTTGTTGTTCAAAAAAGATAGGAAGATCTTCCTCTGTGATATCTCGTAGATTCACTTCGCCTTTGCTAATGGATTCCATATAATTCACAAGCTCCTTAACATATTTTTGAATATAAATTCTTCCGAGTTTAGAGAAATTCCTTCTTCAACTATCCTGCCCCGTTAGTTAAATAACTCCAAGTCTATGATAACCTAGCCTGTAAATTGCGTTTGAATATTATTGCAAAAAGAAACTCACCAAATACCGGCGAGTTTCTTTCACTTTTTATGCCAATTCACTTGTCACTCGGCTTGTTATTCTAGTTCTTATTTTTAAAAAAGCACCTCAAAGTGGAACCCTTTATAACTTTATTAGAGCAGCCTTTGGTTACTATAGTAGTTTCTTTATCTCCTGTAAGATTTGATCCGACTTTCGTAATGGCTCAATCACAGCATACTCAATATTGGAATAAATTAAGTTAATGAGATCTTGGGTTGCAAGTAATCCAAGATCGATGCAGTATGTCTCTTTCATATGTGATTGCACCGTTTTAATAAGCTCTATGTGTTCATCATATGGTAATTGTAATCTCACTTTACTTCTCCTTAACTTGTAATGATTTCAAGTGAATTAAATACATGGCGAGGATTAATGACTTGTGTAATACCATATAAGATGCAATCTAAAAAGTGATCAATAACACAAGATGACGGTTTTCCATCCTGGCGTAAGATGGGCTCTATTTTTACCGTACTTATTTCTCCGTCAAACGTTTCAACTTTAAGTATTTGAAGTTCCTCTCCGAAAGTCATAATCCCCTTATCACCATAAATGGTCGTCCGATGGTCTTGAAGAGGATTGTTCCAGCTTACATTGATGGAGCCTACTACTCCACCTAATGTCTTTAAAGAAATAACAGCTCTATCGTCTAACACACTATTTTTAAGTACCTTCCATTCTGAGAAGACATCTTCAAGTATCCATTGCATTAAGTCTAACTTATGAACTCCCAAATCTCCTACTACACCAAATGTAGATAGTTGTTGATTAAAGAACCAACTGTTCTCTCCATCCAAACTCCAATACTTTGGGCCAGGATGCTGGTAATTAGAAATGAACTGCAAAATATTACCGATAGAACCTTCTGCAATCATCTTCTTGGCCTTCAAATGGACAGGATCAAATCGTTGATTATGCCCCACCATTAACAATTTATCATTCTCCCGAGCAACGTCGAACATTTCATTTAATTCTTGGATAGATGTAGCCACTGGCTTTTCCACTAAAACATGTTTGTTTTGTTTCAAAGCTTTTATACTTTGATCTGCATGAAATATATTTGGAGTGCACACCGAAACAGCTTGTATATCTTGATGATCAATGATGTCATCGGCCCGATCGGTAACAAAGGGAATATTGTATTTAGAAGCCAAGGCCGTTGCTCTCTCTAGATTCTCATCGCACAAGCCAATGACCTCGACATCTTTCCTCTCCAAATATTCTGGAAGATGACGAACTTGAGTTATTTTTCCACATCCAATAATTCCAACACGCAGCCTATTTATCATTTCCTCCCCCTTTCTCCTTGATTACTTCTTGGAGATGACTTTATATGAGCCTTTCCCTTCCACAATCGATAAAATCTGATTTGATTTAATGTTTTTAAAGACTTCTTTTTTTCCACTTGGCCATCTAATATCTAATTGATCAAGCGTTTCACTTTTTCCTAAGCCAAGATGGATACGCGGATCGCTTTGGGAGCCGAAACTGTTTCCTCCATCTTTTTCAACCACCGTTTTAATGCCATTATTGTGGAAAGTAAGCCTAGCCCCTATTGCCTCTCTATTACTGGGAGGGGTTCCTTTAAGGTCGATTTTAATCCAATTTGTTGGTTTCTTTTGTATATTCGTGTAAACTTTTGGTTTTGCCCCTTGATTTGCAAAAAATAAATCCAAGGTTCCATTGTTATCGAGGTCTCCTACCGCCACCCCACGGCCATCTTTTTTAAATGTAATTCCCACATCTTTAGCGACATCGGGGAAGGTTTTGCCTTGATTAAGAAAAAGTGATTTTTGTTCATGACCAGACATATCTTTGTCACCAATCGCTGGCCAGTTCTTTGCATCCTCAACGATGTTACCAGGAGTTGTGGCAAGGGTCCCCATGTCAAACCAATAGGTCTCTCTTGACTTTCCTGTAATGAATCCGTTGGTCACCACCAGACTCAAATTCCCTGAGTTGTTTACGTCAAAAAATCTTGCGCCCCAAGACCATCCGGATTGAAATATATCTAGTTCTTTTGCTCGATCAACGTACTTCCCTTTAGAGTTCATATGCCAGAGTTGGTTTCCCTCTAGCAAGTACTTTTGTTTACTAATGTTCGATACATAGTTTGCAAAATTCCCATCATGGAAAACATCCGCAAAATCAACATTCATACTTTTATACGTATCTTCACCAATCCCCCGGTGTTGAGTGATTTTTTCAAAACGCTTTCCAGCTTTATTAATCAGTAGGGAATCAGCTCCAAAATCGTTTGCATTATAAATATCAGGATAGCCATCGTTATTAATATCGGCCATTCCAGTGGCGAGGGTCCAACCGGTATCATCTAAATTAAGTTTTTTTCCAATCTCAGTAAATGTACCGTCTCCATTATTTTTGAAGAAGTAATTCTCTCCTCCATTTCTTGCTTTTTCAAAATCATTATGAAAGATTTTTGTGCTTTTCAGATTCCATAAGTCAACATCTTTTCTAAAGTAGTTGCCGATATACAAATCCAAATTACCATCTCGATTGTAATCTATGGCAATGGCTTTTGCTGCATAACCCATTGCTTTGAGTCCTGAGGATTCTGTCACATTCGTGAATGTACCATCCCCATTGTTCTTAAATAGTTGGCTTTTGCCCCATGCACCAACAAATAGATCTTGAAACCCATCATTATCATAATCAAACCAAAGGGCGGTTTCAGAAATTCCTTCTTTATTAACATCACCGATCCCAGCCTGATCCGTTACATCCTCAAATTTATTGTTACCCTTGTTTTTATACAACTTGTTACTCGAGCCTTTTTTAGAATTAATTAAATAGACATCGATTTTCCCATCGTTGTTGTAATCGTTTAGGAATACACCTGCACCAGTTGATGCAAGCCAAGGCATAACATTGCTCACTTTCTTGTCAAATTGAGGTTTTTGATGGGTGAAATTTATTTCGGTGGATTGCGTAATATCCTTGAATTTGAATCCATAGTTAACCTTAGCTTCTTGTTGACATGCACTTAATAAGATTACAAAAACCACTAGAACTAACATGGCTACTTTTTTTACAACTGGTTTCATCATCGATATCCATTATCTCCTTCTAATGTGTTTCTGATTTTATCAATCCATAACAAATAGTAATCACGGTCGGTACAGTACTCATCTAGTTCTTCTTCAACTTGGTAACAAATTTGAATGAAACCATTCATTTGCTCCTTGATAGGAAGGGGTAAAGCCTCTATTGTGCTCTCCCATAGTTTAGGATTTTGTTTTTTTCGTGCTTCTAAGCCAAATGCGAGTCCTTGGGCAAAACTGCTCGTGTCTTCAGATGAAAGAGAAGTCAGTATAGTACTTCCTAATGACAAATCATCAAATTTACTATATGCAACGGCAAGACCAAGGCCGCTTAAAATATCGTTTCGAAATGGATGGTCTTTCCCCAATCGGTCAAGTTCAGTTAAAGCCGTTGACCAATGAAATTTACTTTGAAACCAGAGGCTTCGTCCAAACCCCTGATAACAAACTCTTTGCTGTGGCACAGTAAAGTGTTCTAATACTGCTAGGCTTTTTTTATTATGGTAAAAGGTAAATAAACCAACTTTAAAACCCACACCATCAAAAAGTATCAAAGCATATTTGAAGTGAAGCTGCCTAATCCAGTCGTCGTATTTTTTAGGGTTATAGCGATAGCGGTAATGAAGCCACCATCCTAAGCCAACGTAGTATTGGTATATCGATCTGCTAGTCAGGGATTGAATGCTGGTTTCAAATGAGCGCCCTCTTTTTTTAAAGAAATGCGCTCTTAATCCAAAACCAATTCCGGCACCTTCATCAGTAAATCCCCGGTAAAAGGTGGGAGAGAGATGTTCGATAAGGAATCTGAGGAGTCTAACAGAGGGGATCAAAAAAGCCAGGAAAGCTCCACTGAAAAAATGGAAAAGTATGCTGAGAAATCTCTTTTTAAAAAATGAATGGTTCCCGGAAAAGTAGTGTGTAAGAAACTTAACCATTATGAGCACTCATCCTTATTCCATTAATTTGTTTTTAAAAAACTTAAAAGGTCTTCTACTTTTCGAAGATTCATTAGTTCATGTTCCTTAATGAATATATTGTAATCACGTTCGAGATACACCGCTAACTCAAGAGCCATTAGGGAATCAATCCCTAAATCTGCAAAATCACTATCTTCTTTAACCTCATTTACATCAATTTCTACCATTTCTGCAATTAACTCTAAAATTCTTTGTTTTTTAATTTCGTATGACATCTAACCACCCTTTCTAAATTAATCCACCATCAATAGTTATGACTTGGCCAGTTATATAGGAAGCGTATGAAGATAGTAAATACAAAGCCATATGAGCTACATCTTCAGGTTCTCCTATTCGATTCAATGGAATATCCTTTTGAATTTTGTTCCATTTATCTTTAGGGACTCCACTAATCATATCTGTTTTGATATATCCAGGAGCGATACAATTGACCCTTACACCTAGTCGACCTACTTCCCTGGCAAGGGCCTTTGTCAATCCAATGATTCCCGCTTTAGAAGCTGAATAGTTTACTTGTCCTTTTGTACCAATTAATCCAGATATGGACGTAATGTTTACAATAGCCCCCTTTTGCACTAACAAAGTACGAAGTAGCTTACGAGTCAAGTAGGAAGTAGCGGTTAAATTCACCTGTAGCACTTTCTCCCATTCCTCGTCCTTCATTTTTAAGAAGGGTTGATCCATTGTAAATCCTGCATTGTTGATGAGAAAATCAATCTTTGTGGGATGACTTGAAAGGTAGTCAATTAGACGATCCAACTCGCGTTTCTTTTCCAGATTGCACTGAATGGCCTTGAGCACTACATCCTCATTTTTCAACTCTGCTAGAAGGGATTCTGCCTGTTCAATCCCATTATTATAGGTAAAAATTACATTGGCTTTATTTTTGACTAACTGGGTGACAATTTCTCTTCCAATTCCTCTTGAACCGCCCGTCACCAACGCGGTTTTGTTCGCAAAGTCCCTAAGATTAAACATGCGTTCCCCCTCAAGTTTTTTCAATAATGGTCGCAGCATTAAACCCGCCATATGCCGCTACGGTTTTTAATACACTGTTCATTTTCTTAGTAATTTTCTTTTGAGTGAAAGGTAGTGCAACGCTTGGATGTGCGTGGAAATCTGGAGGGAAAAACGGTGGAATTACATCTTCATTCAAGCTAAATATTCCTAAAACTAACTCTATGAGACTGTTAGCCCCTAAGGTGTGACCTATAAATCCCTTAAATGCAGCAACATGGGGGATTTCTAGATTTAAATCTTTAAAGGAAGATGTTATTTCTCTTGCTTCATACTTATCCCACATCGGAATTCCTGTACCATGTGGGATAATAAAATCGACATTACGCCCATATCGGGATAAAGCCTTTTTAATTACTTTTGAATACGACTTTGCTGTTACATCTGGTAGGCTAATTCGCCAATGGTCTTGTTGAAAAGCCGTTGTAATATAACGACCTAAAGGCGAGTGCTTTCTTTGAGTTAAACTGTCTTCTGATTCCAAAATAATAACTCCGGCTCCATCCCCAAGTACTGACCCTGTAGCTTTTTGATCGAAAGGAGCAATAACATTATTAGACGCATTAAACCCCTTTTCGTTTAACCACAAGTATTCAGTCACATGTGCATAATCACTGGAAACAACAATAACCACATCGGCCTGCTCGCTTTTAATCAGATTACTCCCTAATTCAAGAGCATAAAGGCCGGAAGCACAGGCATTATTGATGGTATATGTGGGTCCATTTACTTTTAATATTTTTGCCAAGTGATAGAGAAAATTAAAGTTCTGGAGTCGGAAAAAATCATGTTTATATTGTTGAAAAGATTCTAGCGGACTCGACGGATCTAGTAAATTGGGTTTTTGTATCAGACCATCAATTAAATGGTTCACCCCTAAGTTTTCATGAGCAATGACCAAAGCAACTGTCTTATCCATGCAGTTAATATTGGCATTTCGAAGGCCCGCTAATGACGCAATCAATAACAAAAGAAAGTCTTTATCCTCCAGCAAGAACTGTTCAATATCATCTTCACGAATACCAAACTCTGTGAATAATTTTTCTTTAAGATACGCTAGCTCGTCTTCTCCGATGGGGAATACAGGATACTCAATTTCAATATTATTATTTAGAAGATACTGTCGTTTGGCCGGGTTTTGTTCATTTCTAAACAGTTTTCTCCAAGCAGACATATCATGCCCAAGAGAAGATATTAGTCCAATACCTGATAAATAAATGTCTTTCATCATTTTGAAATCCTATTAAGACTGAGGCAATATGTCCCATGACCCCTTGCATACGTGTACATTTTATCGTTATTGGTACTCTCATCTTTTAACAACGTAAAACTCTTTTTTATCAGCTCTCTTGTAATATTTCTTGGATTTTCTACAGTGTTGCCTTCTTTATTTACAGGATTAACGGATAACTGCAGTGAATCGTTTTTTGGTTGTCTTTCAAGAAGTATGGCTCCTACGCTCTCAAAGTCGGGGAGGAATTCTTCAACTTCTGATTTATATTTGGTAGGTGGAAAAATATTTAGATCACAAATTAGGATCTTTTCCGCTTTCCCCTGTTGAATAAGGTCATAACCATACAAAAGACTCTTAAATCCAGAATCAACCCCATCGGATAAGGTAATATTGGGGCCATTAAACTTGAAAACGATAGAAATATGGCCACCTACTACATTTAATACCGTCCCAGGAAAAATTGATGGATTCACTTTTGTCGGACCATACTGATCACACTCTTGAAACATATCTTGAATAGCTTCTAAACTACCATAGTTATTAGAAACGACTATCCCGATTTGGCTATTTTTTCCCAACAACCCTTTATAGCCAGCAAACCGGAGTGCTTCTGAAATAGCGATGCAACCATACCTGCTCACCTTGGGAAGTCGATTCAATCCTTTAATATGAGTGTACTTCAGTTCATTTGGTAATCTGTTTTTACTTGAGGCAGTAGAATCTTTTTGCATTCTTCCAATCAACTTCTCAATCCCAATGCCAAAGGGAGAGATACAAGAAAGCCCACTAATATATACCATATTTAACTCACCTAGATTCCAGTTTCTGTTTTATTAATGCGTTTAGCAATCCATATTCTAAAAGGGATAATGGTTAACAAGCTAATGAGGGAAAGAGCATAAAACTGGGGATTTGGAATGCGATAGATACGGAAGATCGCATCTAACGCGCCGACTAAAAATGCAAATAGGATTCTCTCTCGCCTTGTACTTGGGGTTGATTTGGGATCGGTAATCATGAAAAAGGCAAACAACTGGAGAGATGCTCCCATTAGGGGACCTAGTGCTGCGTACATTGGAGCCCCCAACCAATAGTGGCGAAGTAGTCCGAACAGTGTAAAACTGCCTAGAAATGAAAGGACAACATCGAGTCGATTCGCCATGTAGGTTGCAAAAATACCCAACAACAGAATAACCATCATGATTTCAAACCCATTGGTCCATTGCTTAGGTGTACTGACGGCATATTGATTTAATGTGAACAAGACCAATACTACCGCTATATTATTGGGATTAAAAATATGTCCTTTTTTGAACCGTACAAACATTTTAATAACAATAGAGAGAAAGCTAGTAAGTGCATAGATCCAGGGATAAGGAGAACTAATTAACAAACCAACCCCCGTCCCAGTTATGACCGCACTAAGTGGAAATCGCCATACTTTATGGACAAGCCTTGTTAGCACAACTTCAGTTGTAACGGAGACCACAATTCCCGTTAAAATGGATTTCCAAGATTGAAAAAAACCTAGATAAACCATGCCGGCCAAGGTAAATGAAAAAAGAAATAGCAATACAAAATACCTGGGGTCAACCTTATAGTCCTTCCAGGAAGTAATTATCTTAAGCGATTGTTCTTTTAAATTGATCATATATCCTCCATATGCGCTATTTCCCTATAATAATTGACGAATTAATTCCCCCAAAGGCATAGGCATTGGAAATGATATTTTCACCGTCAAAATTAGCGGGGTGATCTTTGATTACATGAACCTCCACTTCTGGATCCACTTGATGCAAGTTTGCCGTGGGGGGAATAATTTTCTCATTTATAATTTTCACGCTCAACGCTGCTTCAATCACACTGGCCGCACCTAAGGTATGGCCTATATTCCCTTTGACTGAGCTCGTAGTAATACCACTTCCAAAACATTTGAACAGGGCTTTACTTTCCATCGAATCATTTGCCCTCGTTCCAGTGCCATGTGAACTAACATACTGAATATCCTTTGGTGACAACTGAGCATGTTGAAGAGCTTCTTGCATTGCCGTGATTGCCCCCACTGCGTCTGGATCTGGTTGAGTTATATGATGAGCATCACAATTGAGACCATAACCTTTTATGACAGCTTTTGAATTTCTTGACCTTTTTTGAAGATGCTCAATACTCTCTAAGATTAAAACTGCTGCTCCTTCACCTAGAATTAATCCCTTTCTATCTTTATCAAATGGACTACAAAAATCAGGGGACATCGCACGTAAACTGCTAAAGCCCGTAAAAGCTACCCAAGATAAAGCGTCCACACCTGCAGCAATCATCACATCTACTCTACCGGATTGTAATTCGTCCATCGCCTTTGCTATGGAAAAATTCCCGGCCGCACAAGCATTGGTGAGGGTCCACGAAGGCCCTCCTAGCTCATAATAGTCCCGAACATTCTTCGCCAAAAGATGGGGACCATATTTCATATGAGCGCCTTCTCGACTTAACCCATTCAACTCTCCCATTGTTGTTCCGACACTTAATCCACATCGAGCGGATTGTAAGAAACTCTCGTCGAGTCCTGCATCAAATAATGCATCGTCTATCGCTGTAATGAGCAAGCTTGTTGCCCTGCCTTTTTCATAAACCTCTGGGATACAAATTGATTTAAGATCTTTTACCTCACATGCATTACGATTATGTTGATCCTCTACCGGAAACAAAGTTACCTGGCTGACACCACTTTGTTTATTTAGCATATTTGACCACGTTTGCTCGATATTTGAGCCTAATGAAGAAATTACGGATATTCCAGAAACAGCAATGGATCGCATGAATCGATCCCCCCTATTTAATGATTTGACCAAATAATACTAAGATCGGAGATGGACTTATCTGGCTGTTGAAAACCATCAATTCCTCTCTCTTCTTTAACCAATTGAAAAGCTTTTTTCTCATCTAATCCTTGGCGTTTTTCTAATTCAGAAGAGTGAGGATATTTTTTATATCCTTGTTTCCAAACAGCTTGTCCCTCTTTTTGTTGTCCATCCTTAACAAGGGCATCCCCTAAGGCAACATAAAACAAGGCCCAGAACGGAAATTTGTCTCCTCCAAATTCTTTTTCAACAGCCACACAATACGTCAGATCTTGAATAGCTTTATTGGTTCTTTTCAATCCCAAAGGCCAATATAGGTTGTTAAGGCCTCTGGCATAATGGGCTAACAAGTCGTGTTTATTTTCTTTAATAATTTCATTTAATAAATTTATGGACTGTGCCGACTTTTGTCCTAAGTTAGCCGTCCCCATTCCAGGGGTTTGTAAATAGTCCACATAGGCCAATGCTTCGTTCATTCTAACTTCATATGTCTGAGGAATAGCTTCCATTGTTTTTAAGAAGTCATCTGTCTTGTTTTCCTTAAGTGCGAGTATTCGGAGTTCATTAAGATAAACCCATTGATTCGGTTTTAACTTTACGATTTTTTTTAGTAATTGTGAGGCTTGGTTATACTTTCCTTCCTTTATTAACTTCTTAGAATAGTGATAACCCTCTTCTACATTAACCTCATTGATATCTTTAACACCTAGTTCTCTGTTCTCTGCTATATTTCTGTTTGCAATTTTTATTTCTTCTTTAAAATCAATGTTAAGCTCATGAATGTTCACATTACCTTTTAAGGACGGGATTTCGTAAGCCTTGTAAAAGTTATAACTTCGAAAGGATGTTATAGCAAATGCGATAATCCCTATAACAGATAGAACAATAAGTATTTTCTTCAAGATGTTTTAGCCTCCTGGCATGCACTATATTGATTTCTGTACTGAGAAGGATTAATGCCCACAATCTTTTTGAACATTCGTCCAAAGTGGGTTAGATCGTTATATCCGATGGAAAAACAAACATCAGTAACGGTCTCACCTTTCTTTAGCAGCACTTTCGCTTTTTGAATTCGTTTATTGATGACATACTCTTTAAATCCTTTACCGACATATTGCTGAAAGATTCTTGAATAATGACACTTACTTACGTACGCGTGAGAGGCCACCTTTTCCAAGGACAATTCATTATCACAAAGATTATCATCTAAATAATCAAGAGATCGATAAAACGAGGAATTGTCAGGGCTAGGTTCTACATAAGTGTCCAAGGAATCCAGAAACGAGTTGAGTAATACCATATTCATCTTATTGAAACCGGCTAATATCATTAATGTAGTATCAGCTTGTAATTGAGTGAATTGCCAATTGGCGGGAAACGATTGACTATTTGTCAATAAAATGTAGACTGTGTAATCTCCCATCTTCATGACGGACTTGACGTCTTGAAAACTAGTAACTTTCATTAACTTGACTTTGTTGGACAAGTTCCCGACCCATTCGTAAAAATTAAAATCTTTTTGCAATGTTGGGTAATACAAGATTACTGGTTTCACATAAAATCCCCCTATGATGTCAATTGTTTACTTTTTACTCGCTAAGCACATATTATCAATAAAATTTTCTGAAAGTTCATAATCCATTGCGGTAGATTCGTGTAAAATTTACAAAATAGCCTAAAATATTCTATAAATAGTGCTATCTTCCTACTTAATCCCACAAATTTCCCAGGCTAAAAAAGCCGATATCTTCCGATTAAAGACCGAGAATTTCTTTCTAACTTTTTCTATTATGGAGAGAGTTTGAAAGGAGGACATGATTTGGACTACAGAATATTGGTTTGGAAACATGACTTAGATGAGGCAGAACTGGCAAAATGGAGATCTAAAGGAATTGGTGGTACGGATGTCAGTACGCTGTTCGGGGTAAATCCTAGTAAAAGTAAGCGGAAGTTAATTGAGGAAAAAACGGGTCACACACAGGTAATTATTCATGAAAAAATGAAGTTTCGAATGAGGGTTAAAGAATTTATTGCTGAGGAGTTTAAAAAGACGGGAATCAAGCTCCTGAGAAAAAACGCGATTCTACAAAATGTTAAACATCCATTTATGATAGCAAATGTTGATCGAATGGTTGTTGGTAAAAAGGAAGGATTGTTGTGTAAAGCGACATCTAATAAAGACTTTACACTCCAAAAGGATGAGAGGTCATCTATTTATCTTCAGTGCCAACATTATATGGCTGTTACAAATGCCAAGGGGTGGTGGGTAGCTACGTTAGTGGGTGGAATCCATTTACATTATTATTACATTGATCGTGACGAAAATCTAATTAAAAAAATTATAAACAAAGAGAAAGAATTTTGGTATAACGAAGTTATGAAGTAATATGTTCAGAATCTATAGAACTTATATATTGATCAAGTAAAAAAGAGCTCGATTACATATCCAAGCTCTTTTTTACTTTTGTTAACTATTTTTCGATTTTTTCGAACCGGTGCTTTTGGATATTATAATCGATATAAATAAAGAAAGTACACCCTTTTTCGGAATAGACGTCATGTGCTTCTTGATCAATTGCTGTCAAGAAGTCGCCTTTTTTCATCAAGTCGTCATTCAACCAAACCTCCCCTTCTACAAGAAACGCAATTTCCCTTCTTGGATGATCATGAAATGGGATTCTTGCGCCTGGTTCTAATTTTACGAGAAAGGCTACTCTGCCTGTCTCCTCATCTTCCCATAGGTAAGTCATTTCCGTTTGATCATACATCCCATATTCCCAGACCATGTCTTCCTTACGAACAATTTTGTGTTTGTCTTCACTCATATTTATTTATACCTCCAAAAATTTGGTTGATTGCTTGACTAACCTTATTGGTAAGAAAAGTTGCTTCACCTTCCGAAAGGTTTAGTGGTGGATATAACAATAGAATCCCATTAAAATAATTACCCAGCACCCCATGCCTTCTTAGTTCTTGAGAAAAGCGCTCGCCTAGCGAAAAGTCTATAGTGTTATTAGACTGACGATCAGTCACAAACTCAATAGAAATCATTAATCCTTGCCCTCGTACTTCTCCGACATGTTCACAGTCCTTTAAACGATCTTTGAAGGTGGAAAGAATGTTTTCTCCCAAATGTTTTGCGTTGTCTAGCAGGTTCTCTTCTTCAATAATTGAGATTAGCTCAAGAGCAGCTACACATCCAACCGGGTGACCACATTGGGTTGAACCATGAAGAAATACCCCGCCTTCCCTAATTAAAGTTGATTCTACTTCTGAAGAAATAAGTGTGGCCCCCATAGGAAAGTAGCCTCCAGTCAATCCCTTTGAAATCGCTAACAAATCTGGTTTGATTCCATAATATTCACTGGCTGTCCAATATCCTGTTCTTCCTAATCCAGTAGTTACCTCATCGGCAATTAAGAGGATATTATTCTTTTTTGCTAAAGAGGCGACCTGTTGCAGGAAAGACTGAGACATTGGAATGATTCCATTGACAGCTTGGATAGGCTCAAAGATAATGGCAGCGATTTCGTCCGGAGAAATTTCGGCAATTAACTTTTCAAGTTGTTGAAGGCAATAGGCCATGATCTCTTCTTCTGTCCCTTCAAGAGGAGGTCTTAACATATTTGGAAAAGGCGCAGTGTAACAGCCTGTAATCCCCTCTCCAAAGCTTTCTTGAATCCCCATATTTGTTACAGAACCCGAGGCAAACATAGTGCCATGATAATTGCCATCAAAACTAATGAACTTGGATTTTTTATGTAATCCTTTTTGAATGAAATGTTGTCTAGCAAGCTTCATCGCAGTTTCAATTGCACCACTACCATCCATAGTATAAAAGCAAAGGGAGAAATGATCTCCGGCTACACTTATTAACTTCTCAGCAAGTTTTTGTACATAGGGATGTGTTTGACCACAGGTAGACGCAAAACTCAAACGTTCCATTTGCTTATGGATGGCTTCCACTACTCTTGTATTACCTAGCCCAACAGTTGGAACTGCTGTTGTAGCATAAAAGTATTTGTTTCCTTTATCATCATTTACCCAACAACCTTTTCCACTTTCTAAAAAAGTGTACAGTCCCTTAATATCCTCTTCGGTCTTATCCTGTAAATTGGGCATAAAGCTGAATGGATGAAGGACGTTATACTTATTCATACACACACTCCTAAAAATTAGTAATTTTCACAAACCGATCCGGTATATTTTTGAAGTTAGGGACGTTGTCATGCAAGGGAAGACTAACATTGTGTAGATCCAATAAACTGACATCACCTAACATAAAATCCAAAAGTAGCTCGACTTCTGGGGACGGGTGTTTCTTTTTGAATATGTCATGACTTTTTTTGAGATGAGTTTGATAATTGATTTGACGGCTATGAGCGATATGAATGTTAACCGCATTCTTGTTGTATAAGAAATCAACAGATTGCCGATAGGCACGGTATCCGAACTCAAAGTGTTCAAAACCCCAATCACGAAAATTGGCATCAAATCCCCCAATCTTATTAAAAAGGTCATAACTAATGGAAAAATTCCCACTAAACGTCGCTAACCAAGGAATATTGGATATGGATTTCCCTTCCTCGTCAAATAACGTGTAAACAATACGAGGATATTGTGGCCTCCTCAACCGCTTTGTAAATAGATAGTTTTCAAAGACTGTAGGAAGGCTATTCCACAGGTCAGGGACATACATCTCCTTGATATCACCTACTACCAAAGCAGCTTTCTTGAAGTTATGGGCTTTAAGATGTTCTTGAATAAAATTCCTCGCCGGAATACGATCGGCATCACAAAAAATGAGGGTAGAAGTTCCTTTAAGTGTTTCGACTCCCACATTTCGTGCGATTGCTCTCCCACTTTTATTGATTCTCGTATAGGTGATATCCAGTACATCCTCAAACAAACGCACAATGCTCCTTATATCCTCGTCAGAACCATCGTCCACAATCGATATTTTAAATGAATTAACAGATTGTTTTTGGAATCCATGTAAGGTACATAAAAGAGGAATTGCTTGATTAAAAACGGGGATAATGACTCCGGTTGTTTGCATTTTTTCACCTGTTTTTGTACTACATTATAAAATCATTATTCAAAACAGTACTCGTTTTTTATTGCCAATCTCATTTAAAAACGCCGAGTCAAAGAGCCTAACATTCAAATAAGATAGTCATAGAAAGGAGGCGTATCATGGATAAAACGAAATTTTACACGCTTAATACAAGCTACATTAATTGTAAACATGAGGAGCTTTGGGCCCTGATCTCGACCACCGACGGTTGGAACCAATTCTTGACGGACGTTGCCTTAATCGAAGGAAAAAAGAAGAGAATTGAAATTGGAGATGAGGTTGATTTTATTATTGGTGAATTGACCAATAAATCCATATGTATAATCAAGGAAGCTCCTCACCGTATTGTCTTTTGGGACAAGTATAAGGCGTTACTTCCTGATGGCTCCTACAGAGAATATGAGCTGCATACTGACTTTACGTTACAAGAAATATCCGAAAATTTCATAAAAATCACCGTGAAGGTGGATGGATATGAAGATGACGAGGTTATGCAGTGGATTAGAGAATGTGGAGATATGGGTTGGAGACAAACACTTTATAATATAAAAAGCGTTTTAGAGCTCGGACTGGATTTGCGAAATGATATTTTTAATTACCCAAGGATCGGAGTTATAAACTACACAGCCACACCTGATCAATTGCTTCAAGCGAATTCAAGTCATGAGGGAAATTTTATTATGAAGGTCTACCCAAATAGTCCAGCGTACTCCGCAGGATTACGCGAAAGCGATATCATTACTCATATTAATGGTAAACCCGTTGCCACTTACTACGAGTTTGTCCGAACTTTATCCCATTATTTTAATAAAGAAAATCTCATAGAAGTCGTCTATTTGAGAAATAAACATCTAAATAAATTAAACATTCAATTAACCTATGACGACCAATATACGGGCATGATCGACCCGGAACAAACTCCTCTTGAGGACGTTGCACTCGTTAGAAAAGAAAAAAGCATCATCGATGAAGCCTAAAACTAAGAGGGCCGAAACCCTAAATCTTTCGGCACTCTTAGTTCAAGCACATTTTACTGATTATGGTGTTCCTGACATACCATGACCATATTTCCGTCTGGATCCTCGAAATTAAAGAATGAAACCATTTCATCTCGTTCTATCTCACGAATAATTTTGCCACCATTTTCAGTAACTAATTTGTAAGCTCGATCCACATCATCGGTATTCAACATAAAAGAAGGGCGAACATGATCTGCATTGTTCCGATTATCATCAAGAAGCACCCCTCGTCCTTCACCCATCTCAAACCAATGTACAGGACCTTGTGGTTCTTCTTCCGGCTGTGGTTTTTCTAAAATCTTAGCATACCATTCCGTTGATTTTTTCAAATCACTTACATGAATAAAAACGCTTCCTAATCGATTAATAACCGCCATATTAAAGCACGCTCCTTTATATATTAGTTTTTAGATGATTCAACGTACAAAAGAAGTGCAGGTGATAATTCTCTGGAGGATGAGCACCAAACCCCTGTTTGAGGGTTGTTACCCACACAATAGACTCATGGTCATCCTGAAGGGAAATTAAAACAAGATTCTCAAACGACCCGTATACTTTTCTGATTCAATTGATGATTTCCCACACTCCTTTTCTACGTTTTACGGGGAGACTTTAACGCGAGTAAAAAGTACTGACCCGTAGAAGGATGCTTTATAAAAGCCCTTCATACTATGTAACGAAGAAAAAGTGAAAATCCTTACACTGTTTTTTACTTTTTTTATTTTTTATTTTTTCGCTTTAATATTTGTTCCGGCTGCCATTCGTATAAATGCTACACACCCTGGTATATCCACCAGGGTTATTTATTTAGAGGAAAATAACGATTAGTTAAAATTAGGGTATTAAGTTACTGTTTGTATGAGTAATAAACGCGCAGTAAAAAGCCCCCATGACACGTCAAATGGAAATGGGGGAAAATCTAAAGGAATATCAACTCTGCTTCTTTCTTTTTGTTCTCCTCCTTTTGGAATCATTATCTTACCGATTTAGTAAAAGACAATTTTAATTGGTTTATTATGTTTTTAATCAACTGTTCTTCTTCTTTTTGTAAGGAATGTGTCATCTCAATCATTTTAAAAATGATATTTTTTTTATGAGTCATGCTGTATTTAATAAATAGATTACGTAAAACCAAGGCTTGATCTTCAATTTTTAAAGCGGCCTCAACGAGTTCCTCGGTTATTAACCCTAGGTCACACATATATTTGGCACGTAATCCCATCACTTTTTTGTGTTCCCATAGTATATGAGTAAACTTAACGTCAATATATAAATCATTATTCAGCAAGCCTTGATAATAATTGTTTAATTGCTTGTAAGAATCCATACCATAGTGTCTATCCCATTCTTCTGTTAACATGCTTACTTTTTTAGATGTATTCCGTGAAAATAGATAATCCTCCAAAGTTTCAATTACTAATTCTGTATTGAAGCTATACGTTCCATGAGGGTTATATTGATATAAATAAATTTGATGGCAATTGTTTTCAATTATATCTAGGCTAGCAAACGAATGGCGAAACTCTGAAAACCTAACCTTTGAATTTTTAAAAATCGTTTTATCATTAAACCCTAAAACATCAAAAGTGTTATTTTCTAAATCATATCCATAAACAAGAACATCATGACTAATGTGCTTTTTATGAAAGTTACTTCTTTCAGGAATATGATATTCATCGACATTTAGATATACATAATATTGATTGTCTAATGCATTTTTAACAAAATCAACGATATCTTGACCTGTTATGTCAAATATGTTTCTTTGTAACCTTTGAACATTCAACCAAGGGTTAATAGCATAATCATACATGTAAAAACAAAAAGGTACTGGTGAATAGAAATCCTTATCAAAAGCCAATTGTATATAATTACTATAAAACCAAGGGTGTGTTTCCTTATGATTGAGAATTATCGCTAAGGGATATGCGTAAAATTGGTAACCATTAATAGTTGGTGGAATCATTATCGATAATTTAGTTTTCATTTTTTCACCCTAACGTTAAATTTTTTAAATGTGAAGTGTGTATCGCTAATTGGTTTGACTAACTCTTTACCATGAAAGCGTTTACCGAATCACTCGTAAACTAACATAAATAGTTTTTTAAGAAAACTTCTCAACTTTAATCAATAGACAAAAAGGCACCACATCGAGAGGTAGAGTGCAGCCTAAGGTGTTGGGCAGGACAGGACAATAGCAGATAAAATCATTTGAAATACCTAAAAAATGAATTGGGTTAGGGATTACGACCAGAGATGATTAAACGCTGACCGAGGATTGGATTGAAAATCATAGTAAGCTACCGAGAAGAGATAGAGAGAACGAGGACAAAAGCAACTGATTTTATACGTTCAGATGATATCATAAATTGTTTAGTTTTACTCATATAAATTTTTTCAAATATGGAGTAATTAATTAATAATGAGAAAGAAAAGAAGATTACTTCAGTAAGTAAAATGGAAATCATTCTTCCAAATGTATGGTTGCCATTTTTTAAATACGGTTTTCCTTAATTAAAGACCTACTCTTCAGTTTGAATATTCACTCGTCATTGAGAAAATCAACAATAATGAAAATGTTCTATCCTTTAGCATACTTACCAGATTGGGATTTGTGGTAATTCGAACCTCCCCAACTTTCATGACTTAACATTTTCGGGTAAAATTGTTAAAAATAATTAAGCAAATTCCGGAAAATTGTTGTATTCTGTCTTTTCATGCATTAAAATAGAACATACGTTCCCTTATAAAATTAAAAAAGCGAATGAGACGTTAACTAAGTGCCTGCCTTATCTTTATAAATACATAAAATATGGATGATTTGTTATTTTAAAAGTCAATTTTTACTCACATATAGAGAACACATTAAAAGCCGAGTGTTCATATTGGGTATCCTTCATAGTTAACTTAACAAAACGTAACCTTTTTCCTCTTAACAAGGGTTAGCATTTTATCTTTAACTTTTTCAAAGTTATTTCTCTTCGTTAGAAATCTCAAGATTCATTGATGTAAAAAGAGAAAGATAGGAGGTTAGCATGTTACACACAAAAAAACTAGATCCTCCTCGAGGTGATCACTTATCTTTTTACAAAGAAGAAACCGATCATCTGAGTGCTTATCATTGGGTAACTAAGTCCAACGCATTAATTGAAAAAACATATCAACTTTCTGTCTTAGAACAAAAGTTAATTCTATGCCTTTCTAGTCTGGTTCAACCTTCTGATGAAGCCTTTCGTCCTTATCGCATTAAAGTTACGGATTTTGTTCAACTATTGGGCTTAAAATCCACAGGTAAATATACAGAAATACGAAAAGTCGTCAATGCTCTTCAACAAAAAACCATACCACTTCATACGGATAAATCCATTTTGGATATCACTTGGCTCTCAAGTGCAGAATACTTTCATGGCAAAGGGTATGTTGAGCTGGAGTTCAGTCCTAAGCTAAAGCCATACTTATTGCAGTTAAAAGAGAAATTCACTACATACCAGTTAAAAAACATTGTACAGTTACGATCGTCTTACTCTATTCGTATTTATGAATTATTGAAACAATATGAACACATCGGCCAACGGACCTTCTCACTTCATGACCTCCGTGAAGTGATTGGTATTTCACCAACTAAATATAAATTATTTGGCCATTTTAAGGACAAGGTATTGAACCTCAGCCAAAAGGAACTTAAGGAAAAAACAGATCTTTGTTTTGAGTTCGCAGAAATAAAGACCGGAAAAAGAGTAACAAAAATTAAGTTTTTTATTTATAAGAACAAAATCAAACAAAGTGTTGCCTCCTCTGTTACAAATGACGACAACCCAAAAGTGCAACTAAGAATAATCTTGGAAAATATAGGGGTCAAAACTTCAGTAGCAAATCGTTTGATTAGCGATTTTCCGTTAGAACAAATTGAACGCAATATTCGATATTCTCAAACTGTGTTTACTAAGAAAAAAACGGACAATCCCGTAGGTTATCTAATTCAATCCATTAAAGAGGATTATGCTCATTCTCTTACCCAACGTTCAGCAAAAAAACTTCCCAGCTATCTAAGATCAATTGATATAGATAGGTCAAACGATTCAAATACCGTTTTGCCCAAAGAACCTGAGAGTGCGTCTCTTATCGAAGAGCATCTTCTTGAAGTTAAACAGCTTCTTTATAACCTCATGGAGTTTTCACAACAAGATGAAGAAGCTGTCGGCAAGCGCTTTAAAGACGAAGCCCTTCAGTATTTACAAGCTATGCTTGACCAGAGAAAGCAGCAAAACCTTCCTCTCTTCACCTCCTCCGAATTTAAAGACCAGGAAATTAGAAGCTATTATTCTTCTCTTTTTCCGGTCACCCCCTAACCCTCCTCAAACTATGTAGAAAACCGCCCCCACTCGGGAGGCGGTTTTTTACATCGTTCATTTAAAATCTGTATTTGATTAAAATTTCCCCCAAAACATACGCTGAAACCTCGTAAAGTAAAGTTGTTCCCAATGGGGTTTATCATATTGCAATGAATCTTCTAGTAAGTAATATTCTCGTAATGCTCTAGATTTCATATCCTGATTCTTATGAGCTTCTTTTTCCTTAGAGTCTACATTTTTTTTGTCCATAAATGCCTCCTTACTAGGTGATCATCATTCTGTATTAATGATTAATCCTAGAATAGGCTATATGTATCAAGAACACTCGGCTATTGTTGATCACACCTTAATAAATGGTAACTATTCAGCCAACTTTACAAATAAAGCCGAGGAATCTGTTTTTTATTCTAATATGCTTGATTTACTACTAAATTTCTGAGGAGGTCTATCAATGAACAAGACCAGCATACTGAACGAGTTTAAACAACAAGGTTTTGTTGTGATTTCAAATGCCTATACATCATATGAGGTAAAAATACTAAAAGAAGAGTATCAACACTTATGGATGGATCAAGTTAGAGAAGGGATTATTCAACAAGACCATGATAAACCATTAGAATCCCTTTATCCCAGGATGAAGGATTATCATCAAAAGAGAGATAACGTGTTTCAGTTTGTTATGAAACACGAGGTCATTAACATAGTGGAATATTTGTTGGAGGAAGAAGTTGATTTAATCTCCACCAATTTTTATTTTAAACCCCCAGGGGCCCAAGGTATTCCTATGCATCAAGACAATTATGGGATTGGTGTAACACCTGGAAAGTGTATTGCTGTTTGGGTGAGTTTAAGTCAAGCTAATGCGGAAAATGGGAGTATGCGTTTTGTACGGGGCACTGCTGATTTCGATATATTAGAACCTGAAAAAACATTTGACGAAAAGGCTGATACCTTCGGTGGGTATGTACAGACTTTACAGGTACCGACAGGTCATGAAATTGTGACTGTAAACACCGCGCCTGGTGATATTGTTATATACAACGGTGCTATACTTCATGATTCACCACCAAATAATTCAGAAAGTGATTTCAGACAATCCATTATTTCACACTTTGCACCCGTTAGTGCGAAAAAAGTTACACTGAATTACAATTACCTCATAAACAAAATGGGAAAACGGATTCGAAAGCGCCCCAATTTTCAAGGAATTAAAAAATAGGAAGGCATCCTCATGATTGAAAAGTATAGAAATGGATTTCCTATCAAAAAACACTACTCTGAGGGTTGCGGATGAGGAATGATCCCTCTATGCTGAACCTGTCCTATCATGTTAGTCAATGGAAACATGACTATCTTACGGCCTTTAAACGACTTTGTGAACACGGAGTGCAATCAGTAGAAATGGGAAGTGCCCTTCTCCAAAATCCTTCCGTCATCAAATCTGACCTCGAAGCCCATAACCTTACCCTTTCCTCTGTATTTGAGTTTGGTCACTTTCAAAGTATTCATCGAAAACGGGAAATTTTAATGCATCACCGTTTACTTGCCCATAAACTGGAACTTCTTCGAGTTCCGATGGTTGCATTGGCTCCTGGGTTAAGGTACAAGCATACGACCCTCTCTGAGATGTATAGGTTTGTTGGAGAAATAACAAATATTTATGCATCTTATAATATAACCACAGCGATTCATCCTCATTTTAAACAGTGCATTTTTTATGAAGAAGACATAAAGTCACTTTTAGAGAATGTCCATTCACCTCTTTTTCTCTTACCTGACACCTTTCATTTAAACCTAGCCAATATTGATTGCCATTCTTTCTTCCGACAGTTCTCAACCTTTATAAAAGGCGTTCATATTCGAGAACCATTACATGGTCTTTTTTCTTCCCTCCATACTCATTTACCAAAAAATTGCTTATTGATTATTGAGGAAAAAGAAAAAGCATCACCTTCCATAGCTACTATCGACAATAACATTGAGGAAGTAAAAAAATTCATAGGATTTGAGGCTTAGTTTATGGAATTACAACGGTTAAACAAGGAAATGAAACAAAAATATGAGCGGATGATGGATTCTTTATGGCATTTACTTGTAACCGGTAATCCAGATTATATTGAAGTTGCCGAACAGACTGAAAAGGATTACCAAGCATTATTATTATCTAAAGAGGTCCAACAACTGATTCATTCACATAAAAAGGACAGATCAACCAGCAACGATCTTGAATCTTTACAATTGAAAGCACTTTGGAAAGAAACATTAGAGTTTAGTAAGGACTTAACTTTACGGGAAGAAATTAATGAGCTTTGGAGTGAGCTGAATTTCCATTTTGCAACATTTCGGCCTACGATTGAAGGACAAGTCTATACTGAGAGCGAACTTCTTGCAGCACTTGCAAAACAAGCTACCCCAGACGAACGTAAAAAGTTATGGAAAGCTTATATGAAAAGTGGCCAAGAAATCGAGGATCGGTTACTCAAATTAATTGAGAAGAGAAATAAAGTTGCCCGCGAAAAAGGATACTCAAACTTTTACGAACTGAAATTGTCCACCCAAGATTTAAATGTAAAAACTATAAAAGAAACCATTAACCATATTAAATCCTTTCTGGATCCCATTTATGAGGACCTTAAAAACACAATTGATGAAGAAATTATGGAAAGGTTTAATATATCTTCTGAAGAGTTACGGCCTTGGCACTATAAGCACCCTTTTTTTCAATATTATGAAAACACTTCAACAAGTTCCTCTATAGACTTATTAGATATCCAGCACTTTTTCAGTAAAATTAATCTTGATATCACACCCCTCATTCAAAATGGGCACTTTACCAATAGTGAAGACAAAAGCCCTACTGGTTTTTGTTTCCATATTGACCGTCAAGGTGACATTCGAATTTCTGTGAATCAAAATTCCACTTTTCAATCCCTTCAGACAGTGCTTCATGAACTAGGTCATGGCGTTTATGAAATGTTCATCAATTCAGCTCTTCCTTTTATACTAAAACAGCCTTCACAAATCTTCATCAGCGAAGCGGTTGCCTTGTTGTTTGAAAAAATCCCTTTATATTCTTCCCATTTCGGTGCCAACGACTTTTCGAAAGCTTTACCTAAAGAAACATATTATCAGAATTTATTGGTCAGGTTGTATTGGACCATGACTTTAACATTGTTTGAAATGCAGTTATACGAGAACCCGGAACAAAATTTGAACAAGCTATGGTGGACATTGGTAAATGACATTCAAAAAATAAACCCTCCGGATGATTGGGATTTTCCATATTGGGCAAGTAAATCTCACCTCTCAACCTTACCAGTTTACTACCATAACTATTTATTTGGGGAATTACAAGCCTCCACCCTTTTTATTTATTTGACAACCTCTTTTAAAGAGCCCTTTTCGGAGGAGGCACTCCAGGATCTAAAAGAATACTTGTTTTATCCAGGGGCTTCTCTCTTATGGAAAGACGCGTCAACCGCTGATTTTTATCTTCCTGTAACACCTCAACATTTAAAAGATGAAATTACAGCTTATTTTAAGGCAAAGAGTGATTAACATGAATGAAAGTTATAATTCTCGTTTCTTCAATTCCTTACAACTCACAAATAATGGTGTAACCGTAAAAAAAACCAGTGAAAAGACGGACATTCTCCATAGTGAAATATTATGGTATCTTCAAATCCCCGCGCCACTTCAGATCTATATGCCCTATGTACAAGACTATTCCTTACATTCCCATGATATGTTTTTGGAATTGGAACGTATTTCTGTTCCAACGCTCTCGCAACTATATATCAGGAAAAGTGAAGTTAATTGGGAAAATGTTGGAGTGGCCTTGCAATCTATGTTATCTGATTTCCAGCAATACCAAGAGCCCATAAATAAAGAACAAATTCACGCAATGTATTGGGACAAAACGATAAACCGATTAACTGAGTATTTACAAAAAAATCTACTAGATCATCAGGGTAATCATGTTAAAAAAGAATTGAAGATTAACGGAAAGCCATATCCTAATCCGCTGCTATTATTAATGGAGAATCAAAACCATCTTTTAAATCTCCTAAATACAAACGATGGTGCAATTATTCATGGAGATCTTTGTTTTTCTAATATCTTTTATGATGATCGTACACAACGCATTAAATTGATTGATCCAAGAGGATCCTTTGGTAAGCTTACACCTTATGGAGATCCACGATATGATCTTGCAAAACTTAGGCACAGTTTATCAGGATATGACTTACTCATTCATAATTGTTTTGATGTAAGGACCAGCTCTACTTCCATTGAATACCACCTCCATACCACAAAGGAACAAGTAGGTATTCACCGTATATTGACCGATACTCTTCAATTAAATGATAAAACAGTTCGCCTTATAGAAGCACTTCTTTTTCTTTCCATGACTCCACTCCACCAGGACTATCCACAACGGCAGTGGGTTATGTATGGGTTGGGTACTGAACTTTTGTATCAGTTTTTACAAGATGGGCACTAGGAGGACACTATGAGAAGTGGGAAAAAATTAAAGAGCCAGGAATATCAATTAATAATACAGACGACTAGCCATATAAAAATACAGTATCGAAACATAAAAAAGGGAATTGCGTACGTAGGGAAACAAACGTTAGATTTGCTTAAGCACGCTGAGACTCCTTACCGTCAATTCGTTTCTGGAAAACCATTTGCTAATGATCAAGCTTTTTTTAGGAATAGCAGAAATACTTTAACGTGGATTAAGGAACATCAGGTATGAATATTATTTTCCCTCTGATTAGTCGAGAAAAACAAGGAAAGAAGGCGGAAAATTCCCTTCCTAAGATGTTGGTGGAATACAAGGGAAAACCATTGTTTTCTTGGGCGTTACAAGGATTAAAGCCCTTTTTTCAGAAGCCCTATAAACTGATTTTCATCTGTTTAAAGCGAGATCTACAACACCATTCACTGCTACAACAAATAAAACAACATTGTCCCTACCCATGTACAGTCTTTACCCTAGACTCTTGGCCGAGCAGTCAGACACAAACTGTATTAATGGCCCAACAGTACATCGATAATCAACAGCCCTTACTTATCTATTATGGTGATACCTTTTTTGATACAGGTTATCGTTCATGGTCACCTCTTCAAAATTCTGCAGGAGGTATTATTTGGAGCATTGCATCTATAAAATCAGATTCAAGTTATATTAAAGCCAAATCTGATGGTACAGTAGTCAAAGTACTTAAAAAGACCACATCTCCTTATGCTTCAATCGGCCTGTATTTCTTTAGAACAGGTGCCTCATTTGTACAACTAGTAAAAAAAACTTCACACAATAAAATCAAGGTAACAGGAGAAAATGATATTGAAGATCTATACAACGAGCTCATTAAACAAGGAATTACCGTGAAAATGGAAACTGTAAAAACGTGTTTTCCCGTGGTGATGAAGAACAATATCTAGCCACTGGCAATAGGACATATAATAAATCATAAAGGAAAGGAGAGCCCCGCTCTCCTTTCCTTTTATTTTCAATCCACGATCCCTTTTTACCCCAAAAAGATAATATTTAGTTGATGCTTATATTTATTTCTCCTTAAAGCTTTTAACTGTAACTGAACCCCTTTTTTTAGCTGCCTTTACCAATCGCTTTAATTCCTTACTTTCAATTCCTAAGTTACTTGTTTTTTTCTTAAACATACGTTTTCCCCATCCTTCCGGTAACTGTTCGTGTCTACCAGTTTGGACGATATTTTCCCATTTAATACGTTCTAGCTCTCTCCTGTCAGACATACCTATAACTATCTAACAAATTAACTAAATGACGCTAACTTAAAGCCCGGGGAAGGGCTAATCTGAAGTGGGGGAGAGGGGTAAATGAGCTTCATTAATCCATCATTCAAATCTAAATTAAATCAAACCACAAACACACCTATAAAGGAAAATGTTCGGAAACCAGAAAAGGCACCGCGTAAAAAGAGAAGTGACGCTAAATTCGATATTAAGATTTATGTCAGTGAAGATGAAAAAAAAGCAGCTCGACTGTTTGCTAACCGAGCTCGCTTACCTATAACACCTTATTGCTCTGAACTGGTTAAAAAAGCGTTAAGCAGAAGTGAAACATATCCAGAGTCAGAACATCAAACATCCGGAAAACCAATAGAAATCAAACTAGATCAAGCATTTAATACTATATTGATGGATTATTGTATTGAGTGGGATTGCAGTAAACGTAAAGCGGCTCAAAGGATATTTAAATACGCTTTAAAACGGGAAAGAGGATTAACTTTATGAGAGCATATAGCCAACTGGATCTTATAGGACAAGAACTCAAGAAAATACAATCTAATCAGAAAGGAAAGGACTTTTTCAGCAAAGTGTTAGACAGACTATTAGTAAAAAAATACGTAAAGCTAAATATTAAATTGGAACCTGAAGTATTGGTTCGGTCCCAAGGCCTCTGTTATGACCTTTCTCGTGAATTAGAAAGTACATTTAACCAAGCCGATCTTTTACAAGTCTTATATGGTGATTTTTTGTTCTATGTCCGACGAAATTACGATAACCTCCCCCAAATCCTTCAGTGGCTTGTTACTCGTGACATAACTCCACCTGCGATTGAGGACTATAGCGATCAAACCCCTAACATTTATTGTGGGGATGATGAATTGACCACCATTTCCATTACCATGGGAAGGGAGGAAGCTTTGCGTGGCGAACATCTTTGTTTTGACTTAGAAGAAGTGGAAACTAATCACCATTTTACACTGGAATCCTTATTGTCCATTGTCTTTACTGATTTTGTTGAGCAATATAGGAAAGGTAACGTTAAAAATGCCGCAAAGAAAATTCTCAAGTATGTTGAACACAAACCTTCTTCCAATCTTTGAAGCTGGCCACAGCCACGGCACCTTGAAACTGGTGTTGAATCAACATTGTGTTATTAATCGAATACGAATTAAAGCGAGAAATAAAATCTTTTTAGTAAACTTTCAGACGATTAATTCAGAAAGAACTTTATCGGACAGCTTTTGAATCTCCTCTTTTCTTTCCTCACTTGATTTACGAGTAAATTTTTCTTTAGCCAATGATCACACCTCGCGTTTCGTCAAACTCTACAAAAAGAAATAGATTTTACATAACCATCATCGAATCGTTCCGCATAGTATTTGATCTGTTCATCCGAAACGACCTTCGTTTTTCAAAAATATAATTAGCGAGTACCAGTACATTATTTTCGGCATTGATCTCTTCAATCATAAAAACTTTCCTATAGATTGTTCCTCTTGTAATAGAGGAAAAGAGCATAAGGGAAAACTGTCCCCAACTGCGTTGTGGAACTAGGCAAAGCCTAGTGTTTTCATGGGTACAAGAAATTTCAATAGGTGGGCTTATTCGGGATACTTCCGGTCATTAAAGTGGGCTTATATGGGTCTGCTGAAAAGCCATATAAAATTGATAAATCTAATTATCATTTTTTTAATTCAATCTTTTGTTTCTGATCTTTTTTATAAATTTCTTTTTTGGCATTAAGATCTGCAACCAGTTATTGCTTTTGAATCCTCTATTTTCATTATGTATCCATTGATAATGTTTTCTGTTTCAGCCTTTTCTTCTGCGGTTTAATAAATCTTTTCATCTTGATTGGACGCAATTGCATTTTCTAACTCATTTTGTTTCTATTGTTCTTTTCGTTCATTTTTTCGACTTCTTCCAGATATCCTTCAAAAAGAGTATATGAAATCAAATAAAATTACGTTTTGTAAAAACTTTTGTTTAATAAATATTTACCATTATTTGAGCTGGGCATTCTTTTCAACATCCTGCCCATTTTTTTCGAAAATCTTTCGAGTTTATGATAATTTTTAAAAAATATGGTTTATTGGCTAAAAGAAAAGTAACCTCATTAATGAGGTTACTTCAGCATCAATATAAAGCCTAATGTCTACAAGCTGTGCTTTCATGTAGCTTTTATCGTTCTAAGTTAGCATTTCTTCTTTGCCGTTGTTTTGAATTCAAAGGAATTACATCATTTGTTTTGATGTGACTTAATTCTTTGTTCATAAATCGTTTAAAACGTTCCTCTTCTTGGTCTATGATCGGCAGCGCAAAGTCTCTAAATGCTTTAGGGTCCTGTTTAGCCAAAATATTAATGTACTCACTTTTGTTTTTTGCTTCAATGATCACTAATGGGAGAAGTCCCCTTTGTAACAAAGAATAATTGATGAGCAACCGACCAGTCCGTCCATTTCCATCAGTAAAAGGATGAATCCGTTCAAATTGAATATGTGAGTATCCTACAATTTCAAGGATTTTGTTACGGTCTTTAGTATTATCTAACTGCCAATTCAAGTCATTTACCCATTGTCTCATCAACCTGGGGGTTTCTCGGACCAAAGCTGATAAAAAATCGGCACCTTGAATCGCATTTTCACCCGTTTTAAACTTCCCTTTATGATGCAGGAGCTTATTCATCAATAACTCATGGAAATCAAGCATTTTATCAATGGTTAGAGCTTCATTATTGTCTACACTGTTCAAAACATAATGAAAGGCTTCTTTATGATTATCGATCTCATAGAGTTCTCTTAATTGCACACCACTAGGAACCGTATTATACAAAAGGATAGTGACTGTATCGGCTAAGCTAATTGTATTTCCTTCAATAGCTGTTGAATGATGAGCTAGTCGCACCAATACATCATTTAGATATTCTTTTGGTAAGTATTGATTGTGTCCTAGCACATTTAGTTCTCCTTTCTTCTTAAAAATCTACTTCTTCAATTTCCTCCTCAATACCTCCATCAATGTTTTCTGATACACCAATGCTACCTTGAACGACCTTTTCATCAGATTCTCTTTTAGGAGAAGAATTTGAGGAACCCTGTAATTGTTCCTTCATTTCATTGATGGTTTCCTCTAAGTCATCAATTTTATAAACAACCTTGGATAAATTCATAATGAGCGTATCCATCATTCGCTCTTTTTCCACCAGGCTTACCACATAGGGTGTAAGCCTTCTGGTATCTCCTTTTTCAGCAAGTATTCTATAGACGTCTTCTGGCATCTTGTTGGCCGTAAGGCTCAATCTCGGCTTTTTATCAGACATTTATAATCCCTACTTTGTTATGGATTTACGAGCATTCAAACTTAAGATTTCTAAGGCTGCCAAATTGATTGTTCTTGCAGTAGGTTTAAAAATTTCTGTATCATCACCCAACAATTCATTTAAAAAGAAGTGATTTCTTTCTAAGATATCCTCATTTGTTGCTTGTTTTATAGCTTCTTTAATATATGGAGCAAGGATAGGTGCCTCTCCTCCAAAATACACATATTTTTTTCTTTCTCCGTCTGTATTAAAAGCTTCACTAACCTTATACACCAACAATTTAGCGTATTCTTTTAACATTTCAGTAATGGGCAGTGTAATATCTTGTTTTTCTCCTGTATTTTCATTTTTTAATATATATTTTTGGTTACTATAATTTTCAACAATAAAGTTTTCTAGCCTTCTAAGATCCTTAAAATATCTGATCAATTTTTCCTTTAAAAGTTTATCCAGTCTACCTAAATATGGGTCAACATTTATCACTTTAAAGCTTTCTTTACTTGTAGGTGTGTTCAAGCCTTTAGCCAAAAGAACAGCATCTGTGGATCCGCCCCCAATATCCACAAAAACAGTTTCAGCATCTTCAAATGTTTTTGCTTCTTTCCTTTTATCGATACGAGTAGCATTATTTTCTTCATCATTTATTAACTTGTACTTAAGAGCCCAGCGCGCAACTTCGCTCTCTATGTAACATTTTGTTTGTTTTACTATAATGGTTAACTCTGTTTCCATGCCTTTTGTTAAAAGTACAACGTTATGTTCGCCTTCAAAACGCTGAGCCATTTTATTTTGGGCGACACTGAATTTGCTTTCTTCCATAAGAAGCCAAATCGGCAACATCATTAATTCGGAATCAATTACAATTTCTGCTTTATTTTCATCATTATCATTCTTTAATTTAAAATAGTAAGATACCGCTGCAAGAAAAACAGCGTATGGAATGGGACTAGTGATTTTATCATGCATCTTTCCGACATGACTATTTGCATAGGGGTTTAACTTTGCAAGCTTTCCTACCATATAATACTTTTCTTCATTGTTTACAACAGTGGAAATGATTAAACGGTCTAATAAGTCATCTACGTCTTCAACTGCATTTGTAAAATAACCTTCAGCTTCCTCTTTTGAGATTTCTGCCACACATGTAGGAATTTCAAAGTAATAACCGTCCACTAAAAAGTTGCTCGTACTATTTCCAAAATCAGCAAGGAATCGTTCTACGTTCATTTTCCATTCACTCCTAAGTCAAATGTACAACGTTGTGTATTTATTACCTCTATTATCACATATTTTTTTAAAAAGACAAGAGGGATAAGTAGTATAAAGTAACAACATTGTGCAGTCAATTATTCCGAAATGAATTAAGGACTCAACGTTGTTAACTTGTATGTTTTTTGATATCTAGAAAATACAGAATAATTATTAATTTTAATTATTTGTAATTTAACGTTTAACGTTATCCAGGAACCTTTTGAGAAAGAGCTCAGCTGTTTGATTAGACGAGAAGATTTCTGTGTTTATTCTCTGGAAGTAGTTTTGTAGTAAGTTTGAGATACAGAGCTGAATGGCAAAATTCATATTCTGTTATCGCATCAGTGACTAGAAGCAACAGATACTGTAAATAGATAGTTTTGTTTATAATTATACTTACGTTTACGCTTGCATATACAAACTTATTTTTGATTTAATTGGCGTTTATAAGTACAAGTACATTTCTATTTTTGATTTCACTTATGTTTATGATTGCAAATACATTTTTACTTTTAATTTAACTTACGTTTATAAGTGCATACACATATTTACTTTTGAAAGTTATTGATGTTTTGAAGGTGATAATGCCTTTTTTAACATATCCCTCTTTGCTCAGGTTGATAGTTTAGTGCTTGAATACATTTATTAAGACAAACCTTTTGCAGTTAGTAGCTGTATCCGTGCAGAACAAAGAAGACGGGTCAATGGAGCTTGTGATAACCGCATCCATTTCTTCCGCACGTATTCGTCAAGTTCTCGCTTTCTGTGCGATGACTTTCCCAGTTCGGTCCTTAGCCAAAACAACGTAGTTTTGTATTAAGTTGATACAGAGCTAGAGTTGAAAGTCGAAATCACATTCTTTTAACGCATCAATGACTAGAAGCAACAGCTACTGTAGAAAATAGTTATGTTTGTGTTTATACTTCCATTTACACTTACGAATTCATATCCACTTTTGTTTTAACATTTGTTTATAAATGCATATACATTTCTACTTTTAATTCTATTTGCGTTTATGAGTACGCCTTTAATTTCAATTATTTTTGAATACAAAATGTATAAGAACGTATCTGGGCTTATCGTCTCAAATACATTAGGGAGTTGTTTAATACTATATTTCATTCCTGTGTTTTCTTCTTTAAATATCATAGTAATAACTTTTTTATAAGTTAAAGGATATGAAGAGTAATTGATTGGGCTACCGGCCTTTTTAATGATTGAGCTTACTCACGAAGTTTCACAAGATACGGTATCTAAACAAAGGACGGCACTGTACAAGGCAGCGTCGCTAATTTATTTCAAGTAACATAAAAAAATCTTTCTTAAGTAATTGCCCTCATATAGGGCTCTGTAAAAAATACTTTGTTGTCATGGGTGTTGATTGGGTTGAGTGTTTTTCTTTGTTAAATTGATTTTAGAATAGAATAAAACAACAACAAGAGGTTTGTTGTTGTTTTTAATGTTTTTTCTTTGTTTTAACTGTTTTTAATGTTTTAGGACAGTAACTTTGCCGGTTGTAGAAGGCTTTTTAAGGGGTTACTATCACTAAATTAGAGTATAGTATCACTATATTAGCGAGAAGTATCACGTATTTAGCGTGCAAGTATCACTTGTTCAGCGTCAAGTATCACCTTTTAAGCGTTATATCACTTGTTCAGCGTATAACTTTAGTGTTTTACAAAAATCCTTATTGTAACGCTACTTTTCAAGTTATTATCACTAAATCAGCGTTGTTTGAGATAAAGTATCACGAATTTAGCGTCAGGTACGATCTTCTGTTAAATATCACTGAACAGAGTTTTTTAAGTATCACGAATTCGGCGATACATATGATGATTCATTATCTATCACTTTTTCAGCGCGAATTTCAAGGGTTTTAATTATCACCTTTTCAGCGAAAAGAAGGAGATACATTTCATATTAAAGTGACGAGCATACCTTTCACTCAAAAGAGTATTACTTGTGATGCTTCTATAAAATAATATGTATTTTGCTTTGAGAATAGTCGTTCTCTCCTAACTATCACCACTTCAGCGTTAGCTTTTTCTATTAATATCACCATTTCAGCGTTAGACTTTTCTTTTAATATCACCACTTCAGCGAGAAAAGCTTAAGCCTTTTCAGTACCGATGTGCTTTTTCTATTTCACTCTTTTAATAATTGAATGAAATTCAGGAACTATCATTCATTCAGCGCTGGATCCTTTTTTAATAAACCAAGATTGTTAAAACGTATTATCACTAAACTAGCGTCATTATTGTGTTTACTCAAACTAGTATCACTAAACCAGCGTCATTATCGTGTTTACCGAATTAGTATCACTAAATTAGCGTTGATGAGAATGAATAACAGCCTAGTTTTTGGCATGATCACTTTTCAAGTATCACTCTTTCAGCGTCTGCTATTGTTAATATCACCATTTCAGTGTTTAGGTTAAAAAATAAAAAGTCGATTTTTATACGTTCTTGGAAGATTTGTCTTTCAATGTTTTATCACTTGATTTATAGTAGTGATAATAGGATTGATTGGAGGTTATATTGGTGGAACAAAAGTATGAAGCCCCTCCCCTAAGTGATAGTTTGGCATATTACGGAATGCAGGCACCAGTCATTCGAGAAGCCGATCATCTCAGCGGTCATAACTGGGTAACTAAGTCGAACGCCTTGATTGAAAAAACCTATCAATTATCTGTGATGGAACAGAAATTGATTCTAACGCTTGCAAGCCTTGTACAGCCGTCTGATGAGGCATTTAGGCCATATCAGATCAAAGTATCAGATTTTGTCCAACTGCTGGGTTTAAAGTCGACTGGGAAGTACACAGAAATTAGAAAGATTGTACAAGCACTTCAGCAAAAGACTTTACCTATTCATACTGGTCAGTCTCTGTTAGATATTACCTGGCTTTCGAGCGCAGAATACTTCCATGGTAAAGGATATGTTGAGTTAGAATTCAGCCCTAAATTAAAACCATACCTATTGCAGCTTAAAGAGAAGTTTACTACATATCAGTTAAAAAACATTATACAATTGCGTTCTTCATACTCCATTCGGATTTATGAGTTGCTAAAACAATATGAGCCTATTAAACACAGGTCCTTTACTCTTGAAGAGCTACGGTCAGTACTTGGTATTGAACCAAATAAGTATAAACTGTTTGGTCATTTTAAGGATAAGGTGTTAAACGTAGGAAAGAAAGAGCTTGAGGAAAAAACGGACCTCCGTTTTGAATTTGAAGAAATAAAAAAGGGCCGTAAGGTTACCGGTATTAAATTTTATATTTATAAAAATAAAGCTAAGATTAAAAGCATTGCACTTTCTGGAGATGAAGATTATCAGCAAATGATCCAAGAAGCACTTGAAAATATGGGAGTGACAAAGTTAGTAGCTGAGAGTTTGATTAAAGAGCATGATCTTGAGCAAGTGGAGCGCAATATTGCTTACTCCAAACCAATCATTAAAAAAAGGAAGCTCGACAATCCAGTAGGATTCCTAATTAAATCAATTCAGGATGACTATGCATCAAGTAAAAAGTCTTCGGTAAGAGAACTTCCAGAATATTTACGTGAGCCAGATAAACCAACAGATGCACCAAAAAAGAGTTTGGAGCTCTATCAACAAACAGAAAAAGAAATCGAACAACACTTGTTAGAAACCAAAGAACTTTTACGTAGTATTATGGAAATCATGGATGAAGATGATGAAAAGTTAGACTCCCGATTTCATGATGAGGTGATTCGCTGTTTTAGTGATATTAAGAAGAAAAGAGATCAAATGAAGCTTCCCCCTTTTGAAGTAGAAAATTTTAAAAGCGAAGAAATTCGTTCAATTTATATTTCCTTGTTACCTGTTCATTTAGAAGTATAGAAGAAAAAGCCAATGCATATGCATTGGCTTTATTTATATTACAAATACACAAATGTTTATACTTGTGTATTTGTAATATAAAACTTAACCGCTGATGTTATAAAATATGAAAACAAAAGCATTTACGTAAGTGTATTTAAAATTATAATTATAAATGTAGATGTTTGAATTAAGATGCCCCCAGGAGTTGTGTCTTAAAATGCATGTCATGCCAGAGCCTCGTATTTATGTTTAAGTCTTTACTTTTGTCCTGCACAATTACCAACCATTTTTTTCTCTGGAAATCGTCAGTGAAAAATTGCATATCACAAGGATTAAATCAGCAAGTGTGCTTTTGTAAACATAAGTGTTTACAAAAGCAATAGTAAAAATATGATAGTTTAGTTATTGTGAGTGTATTGCTAGAAACATGTGCTTTTAGGAGTACTATTCATTTGATTGTTTATATCTGAATTTTTATCTAATAAAATGGCGTTGGGATAGTCTTAGGTATACGACGATCTATATTTAATTACAAAGACGATTATGTTTGTGTAAACGGGTGTGTGTGAATTTGTAAATATATCTTAAATGAAATGTTTTTATATAAGTATAACCATTTACACAAGTATAATTGCTTACGTAAGCGCATTTATTTATTTTTTGAAGCGATGCTAAATAACACCTAATAATCCCTGCATCGTTGCGTTACAAGATATTTTTCAAAAGTTATTGATTCCCTATTGGTATTTCCTGGTGAATATTTATTTGGTATTCAAAAGGAAGAAAGTATAAACGGTAGTAACAATCTTTCACAAGTAAAAAACGCTTCCGTAAACAATTTTGTTTTTGGGTGTGATATAATTTATATTGCAAATACACAATCGTTTACACTTGTGTAGAAGGAAATGTATAAGTATAATCGAATAGATATAGAAAGGAGGAATGGTCATGGCTATTACTATTAGTTTTGGCATTCAAAAAGGCGGCGTTGGCAAAACCACAACTGCAGCTATTACTAGTTATTTACTTAGTAAAGAAGCAAAAGTACTGGCAGTGGATTTTGACTCCCAAGGTAACTTAACAAGCTTCCTAACACAGCGAAATATTTATGATTTTACAGAAAAAACAATACTTCAAGCCTTGAAAGATAAAAATCCCATTCCTTACATATATGAAGTTTCCCCTAATTTACATGTACTCCCTGCAGAAGACTACCTTTCAACGCTTCCGCAGTACCTGTACAGGGAGTATGGGCCTACTGGTAAAAATGTTAATGAGCTTCTTAAAGATACTCTGGCTGTTGTAAAAGACGAATATGATTATATCTTTATTGATATGCCGCCTAACCTTGGGGATCATACAGTTAATGGCGTGACTGCGAGCGACTATGCAGTGGTTCTGCTGCAGTCGGAACCATTTTGTTATGATGCGCTAGAACGGTATCTTGAGTTTTTACAAGGGGTAAAAGAATATACTAACCAGGATTTAAAATTAGCAGGGATTTTAACCTGCATGTTAGATGCAAGAGCCACAATTGATTTATCTATTCTGGAGAAAACAAGGAATGATTATGAAGACCTGGTGTTTGATTCTGTAATTCGAAGAAGGAGTAAAATTAAAGAGTATACGATTGAAGGAATTAAAACACATACAAAAAAAGATAATGAAGCACTGAAACAATATACGGATTTTGTAAAGGAGTTGAAAGAGCGTGTCCAAAAAAGACCGATTCAACGCACTACTTAAAGATAAGGATCAAGAAACTAGTAAAGGTGAAGTTAGTAAGAATGCTCACCTTGCCCTTTTTGGAAACGAAAACATTTCCGAAAACGCAAGCGAATCCGAAAGTAGTAAAGAAAAAAATGTATCGACTTCAAGTGAATCAATAAATATCAGTGAACTTGCGGATAAATTAGCCGCAGCCAATAAACCTAAACGCGTAAAATTTGAAGATACACATACCAAATCCACATATTGGATTAGAGATGATATCTTAGAGGCATTTAATAAGATTGCTGGTGAAAGAGGAGAAAAAACTCGTATCATTAATCAGGCGCTTATTGATTACTTTCATAAATTAGAAAAAGAATTAAGTTAACAACTGTGCCACCTCCGGGTGGCTTTTTATATAGAGTTATTTTATATACTTACATAAACACTTACGTCTACAAAAGTGTTTATGCACTCGGTATTATTAACAACAGGTACACTAGAAATATAGAAACATTAATACTAAACATTTGTATTTGGAAGTGTAAACAATTCCGGAATTAAAATTGAATACTTCTTGTTATATTACGTGATTTTGACCTTGTTCGGTGGATTTATACGAATTATATGTAATAAATAGAAACCATATACAAAAACAAAAACACTTATGTAAACGCAAGTGTTCCAATAATTTAAACAGTAAAATAGTGTCGGAGAGCACATTGAACTAATCTTACAATTTAATCAATAAAATCGCTTTTATTTTTACATGCGTAAACGCAAGTGTAAATGGAAGTGAAAATCTACATATCCTTTATTCGTTTTATAAGGTTCTCTGTCATTTTCCTTTTTTTATTCTTTGTCGTAATTCTGTCCATCTGATCCAGGATTTATACATTCTATTTCTACTAATCTTTCAATTAGTAACAAAGGATCTTTTTAGGAACACTACTTAGCGATGAGGAACAAGAAACTAGGTAAGGGTCAAGTTAGTAAGAATGCTCATCTTGCTCTTTTTAGAAACATAAAAGCATGTCCGAAAACGCGAGCAAATCCCAGAGTAGCAAAGAAGATAATGTATCGGCTCCAAACAAAGCAATGAAATATCAGTGAATTTGCGGATAAATTAGCTACAACCAATAAACCTAAACGCGTAAAGTTTGAAGACACACATACTAAATCTACATATTGGATTAGAGATGATGTCTTAGAAGCTTTTAATAAGATTTCTTGTGAAAGAGGCGAAAAAATTCATATAATTAATCAGGCGCTTATTAATTACTTTCACAAATTAGAAAAAGAATATGCTAACGACTGTGCTAACTACGGGGAGCTTTTTTGTATATTGTTTACTTTCATAAACACACACACTTTACATAAGTGTCTATTCGCCTAGTGATATTGACAACGGGTACCATGGTAAAAATAGAATAAGCAATATTACACTTTTGTATCTGGAAGTGTAAACAATTCCGTAATTATAATCGAACATGTTTTATTTTAATATGTGAATTTTGAATCTGTTTGGTGGATTGAAACGAATTATATGTAATAAATAAAAACCATATACAAAAACAAAAACAAAAACACTTACGTAAATACAAGTGTTTCAATAAAAAATATTGTGGGAGAGCACATGGAACTAATCTTACGATTTAATCACTTATAAAATCGCTTTTATTCTTATATACGTAAACACAAGTGTATGTGGAAGTAAATTTTACATGATAGTAAAAACTTATTCGTTTTACAAGGTCTCTGTCATATTCTTTTTTGCTTGTTTATCCTTTATCCTTATTCTGTCCGTGTGAACCATGATTTATACATCCGGTTCTACTGATTTTTGAATTAGTAACAAGGGATCTTCTCAGGAACCAGAAGAGGGTAATAATCGTAATTTTCTTCCTACAAGATTTTGAATTTATTAGATAAGAAAGTCTAGCGACAAGTTGGATCGAACAGTTATAAAATAACTGAGAACCCAGCTGATGTAAAAAGAATGCCTACAATTATTACTTTTGTTTTTACTTATGTTTTTGCTTGTGTATACCTAAGTGTTTTTATAATTGAAACTATACTTGCTTGTTTCTTAGTATCCCATTTGTTTAAGGACTTATAATAACTTGCATCTCTCTAATAGAAAAATTGCTAAACGCTCTACTCATCATGCAACTTCATTAAGTTCTGATGGGTAATAGGCACTTGCGGCATGAACCAAATGGTTATACATAAAGCAGACCAATTGGCTTAAGGATTGGTTTATTTTTTATAAATACCTAGCGTTATCTATTAAGTAAAATTTAGCAACACTCAATCATTTTGTTTTGAGAATAGTGAGGAAGGCGGAGCATGTCCCATTCAATAAAAACACGTAGAAAGTCCCTTCAAAATAAAGGGTTTTTCTGTTTTAATGATACAAACTCCATATGAAAAAGCAGTCAATCAACTCAAGGAAGGAGCAAGGGCATAATGAGATTTGCACCCGGAACGAAAGTTGAAACAAATGACAGCTATTATGAGATGTTTAAAAGAAGAGTAAAAGGTGAGGTTATTAATTTTAATCCTTTACTGGATGCAGTGACCATGAAATGGGAACATCAAGAAGGAATAATCATTCCAGAGCAGCAGGACGAGCATGTATTGATGAAAACAGAGGATCTGCAAACGCAAAAACAATTAATGGTATAGAAAAAATGCCTCTTCATTTGAAGGGGCTTTTATATTTTCACTTTGTCAAAAAGATAGTGTTAAAGTAAGTCCATCCACTCACACAGATTGGACAGGGGAAAATCATTTATAAAAACCGGTTTAGAGAGTTCGGGTTGAATCTCTTATAAAATCTCCATTATTTAGTGAATTGTTTAGCTTTATGATTAGGGTGATATAAACTTCACAACCAATATGTTAAAATAAGAATCTAATAATTTTGATAACCAAATATTAAATCACTAAAGGAAGTGTGGGAGCAACTTGGTTAATAGTTCAGATTATATAATGAGAGATATGTTATCTGGTCCAAAATGGCGGAGAATAGTTAAAGAAGCGATGGATTCAGGGGTAAGCAAAGAACAGTTTCGTAGATTCTTAGATGAAAAACAAAAGAAATCAAATCACAAAGAGGATGCTGGAGCATAAAAGCAGAATCCTCTAGTTAAGGGATAATGTTGATATATAAAGAGGGTTTTATATCGGTGGGGGCCGAGGTAAAACCCTCTTTCTTTTTTGTTTTTTTTATAATAGTTCCTAATATGTATAACCAAGTATTTAAATAAGTCGTGTTAAAGGTTGGTTGCCAGACTGTTGAATTAATATTAATACTTGGAGTTTCGTCTTTATTTCCTTTGAATTTCTATTCATGATGAGTAATACAAAATCAATTCTTATACTGTTACTTAACTGGTGATATTAAAAAACACTGATTGTCGGTATCAACTAATAATTGATGTAATTTGGAATCCAATTTTAAATCCAGCATCTTAGGTATTGTTACTATGCCTTTTTTGCTGACTTTTGTAAATGTTAGGTTATCCGTTTCGATTACCAATTTAGAACTTATAATAATTTCCATTTCTTTCAAACAAACTAAAACTTTGTCAGATACTTCAATCTCAAATTCTTCTCGCCATGCAATGGGCAGTACAATGTTTCGTTGCTTGTGAGGAATGTAATATTTATCTGTCTCAATAATCAAGTTGTGGCCTCCTCAGCAGGTTATATTCAAATAATACCCTTATTAACCAATAAATTACTGGTTAAAAAGTTTGAATTTCTATCCTTTTATCCCTCTGAAGTACCACAACAATTTATCTAATTTTCACTTCCACTAAATCCATTAGTTTATTCGAAATACATCTCCATTGAAATCAACAATTCTTAGCTCCCTTTTATAAGAATCAATAAAGTGTATCTTTCCAATTAACAAACGAAAGTCACCTCGTTCAAAGTATGTTAAACATAACTCCAAGTTATTGGCCATGGCCTCATAGATCGTTTCCTCCATTAGTTGCAACTGCTATTCATCCAATTCCGGTTTCACTTTCTTCCCTTGGTCCCGGTCAAACACTCTAAGCGCTTTTACGTGTTCTGGCAGCATTATAGCCGTCCATTTTAATGCACCTCGGTCACGCAACATAATTTCCCCTCCACAGTCTCATTCTTTTTAACAGTATATACGAATATACGTTCTCTTATATGTGGATAACGGAACGTATGTTCGGTATAATGGATAAAAGGAAGGTGTATTTTATGGAAAATTTCTTTGTAAAGTGCCAAAAAACAGCTCAACCAGTTGAAATTGTGTATTTAGCAAACAACGGATCCATTACACAACGGACCATTTTAATTAATGAGATAGAAGAGTCTTTCATTAAAGCTTACTGCTATTCAAGAAAGGCTATACGGACATTTAAAAAGGAACATATTCTGGCAGTTAACTATAGAAGGAATAATAAAGTGTTACTTCAAAGGAGAGATACCATTGCATAAATTATCAGCAAGGCAACAAATTGTGCTTGAAGCGATCAAATTATTTATGGCTACGAATCACTACCCACCGACTGTAAGAGAAATTGCTGAAATGGTTGGAGTTACATCTACCAATACCGTTTTAGAATACTTAGAGAGATTAAGAAGAGAAGGGCTGGTTAGCTTGGAAGAGGGAAATCCGAGAATATTAAAGATAATTCATTCTGCATAGTTAGTTACATTCTTACTTTTAAATGCGGAAGCGGAATTAAATACACAAGTGGCTATACTTGTGTACTCGTTTGTGTTTTAAATTTATTGTTAACGTTTACTTGGTAACTAGATTATAAACAGTTTGAGGACATACCAATCTTCTTTGCCAAGTTTAGAAAAGTGCATAACATTTGCAAGGAATTAATTTATCAATTGAGCTACATAACAAACTGTCTTTGTCATTTCAACACTATTCCATGGTTGGGAGCGGGTACGGTTTCAAATATTTTAAATAACTAAAAGGGATAGAATAGGAAATGAAGCTTAGTGAAGCTTTACAGTCACCAGCACCAAAAAATCGGTACCACTTTTAAAATTAGGATTTCACCTTCTTTTGCTATAATTTCTAGGCCATGAAGATCCTGTTATATTTTATTACCCACGCCCTGTAGCACCTGGAATTGTTATACTGCTTTCCTAATTTACAGACTTACACTTACAAAAGCAAAATCACAAGTGAATAATTTTTGGATATGCTTGCGAAAATGGAAGTGAAAACATATATTAATATTGAACGTTATATACTATGTGCAAAATTCACAATAGATATTATAATAATAGCAATACAGCTTATCCGAGGAACCAAAACATATCAAGTAAAAAATACAAAGATATTTCTAGAAATGAAGGGAGAGAGAGATGGACGGGTACCAAAACAGAGGATTTCTACTTAAACAAAAGGCTTTTTTAAAACTTCATATTCTACATAAAGTTGAAAAGAAAAATGGATACGGATTACAGATTCTAGATGAGCTACGTAAAGAATTTAAACAATTTGGTTACTCACCCAATCATTCAGATATTTATAGGATATTGCAGGAGCTCACGAAAGAGGGGATTCTTCGGAGGGAAAAAAGGTTAATGGACGGTAATGCCGAATTCCAAGAAATTGTTGTATATCATCTCACGGAAAAAGCACCTGAAGCAATAGTTTTGTACAAAAAACAAATGAAAGTTGAATTGGATCGATGTATTTCATTATTAAACAAAACTGTTCATGATATTTATGGTTAACGAATAGAGATTATTATCATGATCTTATTAATGATAAAGAGGGATCAGCAATAATGAGTTTTATTAAATATAATCTTTTGGATATTGGTCTTTGTGCTAATATATATTGAATTACGTATAGGGAGGCATCTATGTCCTTTGAAAAAGAAGCTTTATTATATCGATTGCAAATGATGGAAGAAAAAGAAAGGTCATATTTAAAAGAATTGCAGCGTGAGAGACAGGATATTTATGACCGACTTCGTGAACTTGATCATAAGCTATCCCAAGAAGTAGAATTGTTAGCTTCTGAAGAGAATATTACAGATGCTGCAGTTGTACCACAAGTTCCTGAAGTAATTGATCAAGAAAAAGAAGCAGTAAGCGAGGTGGTGGATTCGTTACCCTCAGCAAGCGGGGGAGCTGCTGAAGCTGCTGCAAAATCTAAAATAAGCAATACTCAAGCTGTAAAAAACATCTTAAAAGAAAATGGCGCTAACATGTCCATTTCACAAATCAAAATTGAATTGATTGATAAGTATGGACTAAAGCCATCGAATTTATCTCAACTATTATATAAATTGAAAACAGATACTGATGAAATTATCAGTCCAGGAAGAGCTACTTATAGGTACAATGGTACTTCCCAGGTTTCTCAGCAAGAGGAAATGGAAGTGGGATTGTAAGCAGGAGTATTATTTTACTCTGCTTTTTTATGTGTGACCGGCATTGAACCACATCTCCTTCAATCAGTCCTATGTTGACACGACTGTAAGCAAGATGATAGTTGAAAGTTGCTTATCCTCAACGAACTTCCTAAACCACAGCTTCTACCTGGGATTAGCACCACCTGCTTGTTAATTTTCATAATAAAACTCCTCCCTTAACTTACAAAGCCAGATCCAAAATGGACCTGGCTTTGTAGTTAGGAAACTCAATCTAACCCACTACTTTCCTACTCAGGACGAACATGATCGGGTCCGAAGGGTTAAAAAACATCCGCTTTTTTCTGAGTCGGGACTTTAAGGCACCCCTAGTAGTTCTATACTTATTTTTCCTTCTAATCGTAGCGTTAAGAAAAAGAGCAAGTAAAGGAAAATGGTTCTTTATCGATATAGGTTCGTATGATGTATTTAGATATGGGCTATAAGATGACTAACGACTTTAATCATCACCATGGCTGTTAAAGATCATTATGAATAATCACTGAGAATAGATTGCTTAATCTCTTCTATGTGCTCTTCCATTAAAAGTTGCGCTTTATTTATTTTCGAATGAAGAAGCGCATGTAGTATCTTTTTATGCATATCGTTTGCTTGTAATGGTCTGTCCAAATTTCTGGTCATAATAATTCCAAACCATTTAATTTGCATCTCTAAATTATCCATGATTGAAATTAATCTTTGATTGTTAGAATGCCGAATTATCGTCCGGTGAAGATTTCTATCCGCTTGAAAAAATGAATTAGTTTCTCCACGTTTGATGGCAGACTCTACTTGATTTGCCTCTTCAAGCAATGAGGTTAATGTATCTTTAGAGATATTTAATGCAGCTAGCTCAACCGCCTGGCGCTCTAGTGCTTTTCTTAAGTCGTAGATATCAACAATATCTTTAACTTGAGGTGTACTAACATAGGATCCCGATCGAGGTTTAACTTCGACCAATCCATCTTGTTGAAGACGGTTTAATGCATCGCGTACAGGTGTTCTGCTGACCTTTAGTTCATCAGTAATTTGATGATAATCAATCCTTGAACCGGGCTTAAGTTGAGAATAAAGAATTTTATCACGAAGATATATATATACACGATCATATAAGTTACTGTTATCAAACTCCATAGTAGTTATCCTTTCAACATTATAGATCATTAAATTAGTGGTAATCTCTAATATATCAAGAAATGAGCAAAAAAAAAATTTTTATTTTGAAAATAATATAATTGACAGAATAATCTAAAATGATATAATAACTGATATATTAGATATTAGATTATTGTAAAGGATGTGATTATTAGGGACTAAGAAGTAGTAATGTAATCGTTTTTACAGTCTTCTAGTAAGTATTCATGTGGTCAATGAACGATAAGTTGAATGATAACTTAGTTGAAACCGCTTACATTAAATTTTTTATTTTGATTGTGAGGGAAAGAAATGAATGAGAGACCAGTGATTATGGTAACAGGAGGCTCTTCTGGTTTAGGAAAGGCCGTGACAGAGAGGTTTGCCCATAAGGGGCTTCCTGTGGCAGTAGTAGATATTTCAGCGCAAAATGGGAAGTGTTTGGAGGCCACTTTTTTAGAAGAGGGAAAAACAGTTCGTTTTTATGAGGCAGATGTTACTGATCAAGAGATAGCTAAGAAGGTTGCATCAGATGTTGCAAAAGATTTTGGACGCATTGATTATTTGGTTAACGCGGCGGGAATTATCCGTCGAAGTCCATCCATCCATGTAAGTGATGATGAAATAGGTTCGGTTTTAGATACCAATTTAATTGGAACCGTTTTCATGTGTCAAGCTGTTCAGCCATTTATGATTAAAGCAGGTGGCGGAGCTATTGTGAACTTCGGTTCCATGCTAGCCCATTATGGAAGTAAAAACTTATTGTCTTATGCTGCTTCCAAAGGAGGTGTGGTGCAAGTCACTAAATGCCTTGCAGTAGATTGGGCAGAATACAACATCAGAGTCAATACAGTTAGCCCAGGCTATATAGAGACACCATTATCCTCCGGGGCAACTATAGATAGTGTGTTTCGTGAACGGATATTATCACGAACACCTCAACGACGATTTGGCTCCCCTGATGAAGTGGCTTCAGTAATTGATTTCCTCTGTTCACAGGATGCAAGTTTTATTACAGGAGTCGATCTTCCGGTGGATGGTGGTTTGTTGGCTGGAGATCCAGTCTTGTTTCCGCCAACGAGTTCTTATGAAAAAGAAAAAATAACTGTAGGAGGAAAGACGGATGGAACAAACACTTGATCAATTTACCGAATTAATTCAATTAAATGATAGGGCGATCGATTTAAACGAAATTCCCTGGATTCCCCAGACAGAACGTGCGTGGTTTAAACCAGTTCGCTTTGATATTGCCACAGGCCGATGGATTAACCTACTTAAAGTTAAACCAGGAGGTCAAGTCAACCGTCACCGTCATACGGGTGGACAAGTACTGGCATATACCATTCAGGGAGAATGGCGGTATCTGGAAAGAGAATGGGTAGCCAAGCCGGGTACATTTGTTTATGAACCACCGGGTGATATCCATACTTTGGTTGTAGATGGCGTAGAAGAAATGATTACTCTCTTTATACTCGAGGGGACCGTACAATACTTAGATGATGAAGATAAGATTACCTATCAGGATGATGTGTTTAGGAAGCTTAAACTGTATCAGGATTATTGTAAAGAAAACAATATTGAAATGAAAGAGTTGATATACTGATTAGCCTAAAGAACACTTATAGGGATTCTGTATAGCGCTTATGATCTACCCTACACTTCAAAAAGGGTGTAGGGACTTAAGGGAGGATAGTGATGGGAATTAATAGGAACCTACCTATGCTATTTCCGACAAAAAGCAGATTTAGAGTGGCAATTGCAATCTCCTTTGCATTTTTTGTCGCGTATTTTGACCGTACGAACGTGGCTGTGCTTATTGCAAATCAAGATTTCAATCAAACTTTTGGCATTGACGGAAATAAAGCTGCGCAGGGATTATTATTGACCGCGTTTTTATTTCCGTATGGGCTTGCTAATTTTGCGGCAGGGCCATTGGGCGATAAAATAGGTGGTCGCAAAGCAGTTTCAATATCTATCGTAAGTTGGACGGTTTTAATGGTATTGATGGGTTCAACGAGTAATTATATCTTTTTAATTGTTCTTCGAATCCTTCTTGGTATTGGTGAATCTATTATGACACCTGCCTGCAATATGATTGTTGCCCAATGGTTTCCGGACAAAGAGCGAGCGCGAGCCAACTCTGCATGGTTGGCAGGGTTATATCTGGCTCCGGTCTTTTCTTATCCAGTGATAGCATGGATCATCTCTGCGTTCGGATGGAGAATGAGTTTCTATGTCTTGGGGGCGATTGGTTTATTTATTGCTCTTCCCCTTATGTGGTTCTGGACTAGAGACACTCCTGAACAGGATCCCTACATCACTCAAAATGAGCTTCTGTATATCCGCTCTGGACAGATTGTGGCAAAGCAATTTATCCAGGAGGACGGGTTTTGGAAGCAAGCCGGTGTAGTCTTCAAAAACTATAAGTATTGGCTTTGTGTGTTTGCATATTGTGGGTACACTGTAGGATTCTGGGGCATTGGTACTTTTATGCCATCCTATCTTAAAGAACAGCGACACCTAGGTTTTGAATTAGCAAGCTTAATAGCAGTCCTACCGTGGATAGCGGCGACCATCTTAACGATACTTGGTGGATTGATCGGTGACAGGAAAGTTCGGATTAGAGCCCTCCTTTGGTCAATCGGATATGTGCTTGCGGCAGCTCTCTCATATATGGGTATACTTACAAGCTACGTTGGCATGTCTGTCCTGTTAATTTCATTGGCTGTGGGATTATTGGCATTCACGTTAGGGCCTATGTATGCAGTTATTCAGGAAATGGTGCCGCATAATGTAGCGGGAATCTCTTTCGGAGTCTTTAATGGTTTAACTTACATCGTTGGAAGCTTTGGACCCGCATTATTTGGAATGATTGTGGATAAAACCAACTCATTTAACATTGGTTTTTATTTACTAGACATCTGGCTCATTTTAACGGCAATCGCAGTTATCCCATTGTGGAAAGGGCACCGAGGAGTAAAATTAACGGGATCAAAATTAGATTCAGGTAGTTCAAAAACTGTCGGATAATATTTAAAATTAGTTTTATAGGATTGAAATACATCACAAATTTAAATTAAAGGGTGGTTTGTATGGATTTAGCCCCTACAAAATCGAGATCATCAAGTATTATCGATTGCGACTTTCATCAAACATTAAAAAGCTTTGAAGATTTAAAACCTTATCTTCCCAGGGTATGGTGGCCTAGATTATGTGCCCCGGAAGCAACATTACCCATCACTATCTTTAAACCTATTCCATTATCACGAAGGGATGCATCACCGGGTAAGGGTCTACCACCAGGCTCAGATCCACAATACGCTATAGAAGATGCACTAAATCGTTATAATATTTCAAAGGCTGTTCTAACAGGTAGTCTCCTCACCGTTTCAGCACATAATAATCCGGATTATGCTGCGGCAATTGCCTCAGCTTTCAATGACTATACGCTTGATCATTGGATACCAACAGATGATCGATTTTTAGCTTCTATTCTAGTAGCGACGCAGGATCCTGTCTTGGCAGCGCGTGAGATTGATCGTCTTGGTTCCCATCCTAAAGTGGTTCAGGTACTTCTGCCTGTCGGATCTCGAGAACCTTTTGGACAACGAAGATTTTACCCGATTTATGAAGCGGCTGTACGTAATAATTTGGTTGTCGCTATTCATGGTGGCGGTGAAGGGGACGGCATTAATCCTCCAATTTCAGCAGTTGGCCAACCAACGACCAATTTTGAACGACACAATATTTTAGCGATCCACCACATGTCACAATTGAACAGTATCGTTTGTGAAGGCGTATTTGAAACATTTCCAACATTAAAAGTCATTTTTATAGAAGGAGGTTTAGCATGGGTCCCTCATTTGATGTGGAGAATGGATAAGAATTTTCGGGGTATGAGAAATGAAGTCCCATGGTTAAAGAAAAAACCGAGTGAATATATTATTGAACATTGTCGTTTCACTACACAGCCGATTGAAGAGCCTGATAATCATGAACTTATACAAATGCTCAGCATGATGAGAGCTGAAAAAACCGTCTTGTTCGCTACAGATTACCCACATTGGGACAATGATAGTCCGACATTTGTGCTCAATAAGCTACCAGGCGAATTACGTCGACGTATAGCCTATGAAAACGCAGCGGAACTGTACGAACTTAACCATAGTCATGTTGAAAAAGAGGGTGTCTCTAGATGAGAAAATACAATGCTGCTGAAGTTGGAGAAATAGAAGTTGGAGATTGCAAAATATTAAATATAGAAGGGCGAAGCATAGGTATTTACTACGATGGTGAGAATTATTTTGCTATTCGTAATGTATGTCCCCATGAACAAGCGGAGTTGTGTAAAGGTACATTTACAGGAACAACATTGGCGTCAAAACCACATGAATATATTTATGGAATGGATGGAGAAATCTTGGTGTGTCCTTGGCACGGATGGGAATTCAATGTTAAGACAGGTCAGTCACTTGTTGACCCCAAAAAATATAAAGTAAAGGTTTACGATGTAGAGGTTGAAAATAACAGAATTGTTGTAAACATATAAGATGGATAAAAGAGTCGGTTCTTCCTACGATATGGGAAAAATCGACTTTATTAAATTTCGAGAATAGAAAGGACGGTAAAAGTCATGTCTTTCTTTCCATATAAATACTTTTTGCCAACACGAGTGGAATGCGGAAATGGACTATCCAATAAAACCGGTGAAATGATTAAAGAATTAGGAGCTACCAGAGTATTGATCATCACGGATAAAGGAGTAAGAGCAGCTAATCTGCTTGAAGGAATTGAGAAATCCCTCCTTGCTGTCAACATAGATTATGAAATTTATGATGAGGTAGAACCTAATCCATCAGCTGAAACGATTCATAAGGGAACCGAGTATCTTAAGCACCATAAAAGTGATGCTGTATTAGCAATAGGTGGTGGAAGTAGTATTGACTCTGCGAAGGGAATAGCAGTGATGGCTACCAACCCAGGCGATACTTTGGATTATGAAGGGGTTGGCAATCTTACCATTCCCTCACTACCAATCCAACTACAGCAGGGACAGGGAGTGAAGTAACGGCTTCGACTATTGTAACTGATAAACATTCATTATTTAAAGCTGCAGTGATTAGCCCCTACCTATTTCCGACTTTAGCTATACTAGATCCAACCCTCACTCTGCATTTACCTCAAGACATTACAGCTTCGACGGGTATGGATGCATTAACTCTCGCCATTGAATCGTACACATCAAAAACTTCAAATCTCGTTAGCCAGGCTTTAGCCATTTATGCAGTTAAAATAATTGGAGAAAATTTAATGAAAGCTTACTTTGTAGGAACTGATATAGAAAGCAGGGAAAAAATGCTTGTGTCCTCTATGATCGCAGGGGCAGCATTTTCACAGTCCCGCTTAGGAAATGTACATGCTATTTCTCATACGTTTGGAGGTGTTTTTGATATTCCACATGGAATAGCAAACGCAGCACTTTTACCATTTGTTATGGAATTTAATCTCCCAGCATGTCCTGATAAATTTAAAGATATAGCCATCGCTTTAGGACAAGACGTGACTGGATTATCTACTTTAGAGGCAGCTAAAAAAGCGATTGGCACTGTTATTGAAATGAACCGAGCGATGAATATTCCCCTTAATATAAAAGAGTTGGGAGTCTCACTGAATTTATTGCACAAATTAGTAGAGGATTCAATGAGAAGTGGCAATGTACTTATTAACCCTAGAGTTACCAAAGCAAACGATATAAAATCCATTATTGAAAATGCGTATCATGGTAATTTTGAAGGAAATATAAACAAAGTAGTTGATTTTTCTTATAAAATTTGAGGTTGCATAGGAATGATGAAAAGAGTAACGATGCTAAAAAGAAGGCCGGGAAATTCAATCAATACTCATAATTTCGAGAAAATCAGGCTTAACCGGGCTCGGGTTTAGGGGGATCTATTTTCGGTTAATTCCCAGTGTGGAAATGGGATCGAAGCTCATGGTTTGACCCAAACGCCGTAAAAGCGATGAAGGAAGTAGATATCGACATCTCAAACCAAACGTCTGATATCATCGACCCTCAAATCTTGAACTACGCAGACTTCGTGGTTATGCTTTGCGGGGATGCGGCAGATAAATGCCCGATGACTCCACCTCACGTAAAACGTGATCACTGGGGATTTGATGATCCTGCGAAGGCTCAAGGAACAGAAGAAGAAAAGTGGAAGTTCTTCCAGCGTGTTCGTGATGAAATTGGAGATCGCATCCCACCTTTGCGAAATCTGGAAAATAAAAAAGACGGTCCAATGGGCGACTCTTACTATTAGGATTCTTCTTAGTGTATCAATGAGGCCATTATGGAAGAGGGATATCGCTGGCTTATAATCCACTGAACGTCCTCATTTGAAAGGTGAAACCATTCCCCGTGAACACGTTTTGGGCGAAAATACTGGTGAAAGAGTTTCTCGGCTTGCGTAATTTCACTTGATTAAAGTAATCCCGAAAACGTATCTTCTGAATTTCACTCTAGTGTCACGGTCAGACGATTACGCGGTAGTGAAGCTGAACAACTCCGCATCGGAAGCGGCGCTCACCGAGCAACTCGAGCCGCATGCGGAGGTTGTCCGGCAATGCTCGCTTACCTCCACCCAAGACGATCGGATTAAGAAGCAGATGACACTCGTCGATCAGTCCCGCGCTCATCGCCTGCCCAGCAAGCTCGGGGCCGCCAATCGTAATGTCGGCTCCTGAAGACTCCTTCAGCCTTCGGATCGCATCAGGATCGAATTCGCGCTCGATCCTAGTCCTGGCGCTTGAAACCGACTGAAGTGTCCGGGAATATACGATCTTCTCAGCAGCTCGCCAAATCTGCGCGAAGTTCCGCATTACCTCCAGTTGATCGCCGCTGGACGGGTTCATTTTGATGTTCGCCGTCTCCCAGTACACCATCGACTCGTACATTCGACGCCCGTACAGGTAGGTGCCAATTGGCTGCTGGAAGTCAGTCCAGAACGCAAACACCTCGTCATCCGAGATCAACCACTCGAGATTGCCGCGCTCGTCCTCAATGTAACCGTCCATAGATACATTAACAGGGTAGATCAGTTTAGCCATTTCGATAACGCACTCCAATCTCTGTTCATAAACTATATTTTAAGACATTTCAGTTCGGATTGTTTCTTTCAGATTGCTAATCAATCTGCCAGTTAGTTTAACCAGAGTAATCAGAAATCCGAAGTTTGGTGTTCGTGTCGGTCACAGAAAACAGGCAGATTTGACCAACATATTTTGCTTATTCGACGCGGTATTCTCATATTCCTTGCTGTCTAAGTAACGAAACCACGCCAAGTAATTCTACAAATACCTTCACGCCTTTCACACGTTGTTTTCCGTCGGACTTGAATCGGTAATGAGCCAGCCTTTTGAATTCGTATTCGCATAGGAGCTAAATGCCCTCCATGAATCAGTACATAGCACGTTTGAGTCAGATAGATGACCACCAATCGCTTCGTCTCATTTTGTAGTCCGAATACGTCCAATCTTAAAAAACAGAAGAAGTATGAAATAATAGATCTCGAAACCGGGATAGTCAAACATTATATTAATCTTGAAGTAGTTATAGAAGATTTGAAGATTTGAAATGAGGAGGAAAGGGGGACTGCGGTGGAATATTACAGTTTGAAAGAAAACGGATACGTTTTAAAACGAAGAAGGACTTAGCCCTTCTTTTTTTGTGTTAATAAAAGAATATACCTTTGTCTTATTGCATCAAAATTCATTTAACTAAAGTAAGCAGAAAAGAAATTTGCGATTAAATTGTGATTGTTATTGAGCGATAAGAAGAACCAAAAAAGAATGAATCAGGAGAAGTATGCAGTAGCATTGGTTCAATAAACATCTTCATTACCAAACTGCCATAATAAATTATTGGAACCAAAGAATATGTAATTATTTCATGATGGTAAAGTTTAACAATTGGTTGATGAAACATGATAAAATTAATGTAGCGATAGGAAGGAGCCTAAATGGAGAAAAAGGAATTTTTAAGTGAGTGGAAATCTTTTATAAAAGGGTGCATTGCTGCATATTGCGTGGTCATAATTTATCAGTTTGTGTATGGGGTACTGCTTAGTCCTTATCGAATGGAATCACTTGATAACTTTAAGATAGGTCTTTCTACCATGGAAATACCCGCCATTATTACTTTCGGATCGTTCTTTATTCTTCCTGGTTGTTTCATAGGTGAAGTACTTTATTGTAGGTTCGTACATAACAAGCATTTCTTATTAGGCTGTTTAATTTTTATAGTGATTGGTTTTGCCTACGGGAGTACATTTTACTTGCTTGCATATATAGATCCTTCCTCTGAAGGTGATTTTGTTTTTGATTGGTTCATATATGTCAATTCTACCGTTGGTTCACTTATGTTTTATATTTTCAGAAAAACAAAGGTAGGGCAAAAATGAGGGAGTTATATAAGCTTGTTATAGACAGATGGATATTGTACAATCATCGTATGGGCTGGGGAAGTAAATGTCCCCAAAAGTATATTGGGAAGAGAGCTGGAGGATCGGCTCTCTTTTTATTTTGGTCTTTTTTGTTGGTTAAATTTTGAAAATTTAGGCATTTAAGTCAGGAAGTATGATATAATCTTCTTAATTCCTCCTCTCTGGAGACAGTGCCCCTTTGGACGACAAGGACCTAGCATCCATTGTCGTCTTTTTATGCTTTAAACGGAAAATCGATAAGGAAGGAGGGATACATTGATTTGGCTCATTGTTTTTACTCCGGTATTATTGTTAATCATTGTGGGAGTAATTATTGAAAAAAGAGGAAAACGTAAAGGAACTCATATGAATATGGATCATAATCATGAGCATGTAATTTAACGTGTAATCAATGTTAATCAGGAAGACAAACCCTGTTATTTGAAATCCATATAAAATATGAAACAAGCGAGGAATCACACATTGAGAAAACATTTTGGTAAAATTTCATTTACTTTTTTAGTTTTAACTTTTGTCTTTTTTTTCATGGTTCCTACTAATAATAATTACTCATCAACAACCATCAACACATGGTTATTGATCGGATTAGCTCTGACATTAATTTTTGCCTTTTTAAGTCCTAAAAATATATGGAAAAAGATTGTACTAACCGTTATTGCAATAGCAATTGTAATCTTTTTATTTATTGCTATTGCATTTGGTATATCAGGTTTATAAAGGATGCAGCTGATCAAGAAATTGAGGAGGAAATCAGATTTCTGAAGAGGTAGAACCGCCTGTTTTTTCTGGGAAGACGAATGGGTCGACAGAATCGCAAAATAGCAAAGGCTATCTATACAGCATCATGTGTAAAGACCGATATCAAAACGATTAAATGGGTTCCGGCTACATGGAGTCCTATAAAGGACAAGGAGGGATTTATTAGATGCTAGTCATAACGACTGGCTTTTTATAATAAATCAAGGAAGCGATTAGGTTGTATCCATTAAATCTAAGAATGTAGCTACAGCTAGATGAGATCGATGAAGCCGCGACCGCTGGTTAAAAAGTAATGGTAAACTGCGGCCTTCTCTTTTATAGTAAGGATTCGTTCAAATGAACAGAACCCTGACATCGGTAAGGCTAATTTTCCCTTAAGTTTACCTTCACGCCAAGGCAGAGCCATTGCATTGTCACGTATGGCCGTATCATGAAGATCGAATACAAAGCAAAATAACGCATAATTAACGTCATTATTTATCTCGAAATCTTCTCTGACCCAGTAACTCTGCTGCCTTTTTTGCCTTTTCGTGTTCTGGATTACTGTAAAGAGCAGCCGTTGTTGTCGAGCTGTGTCCAAGTTGAGTCATGAGCAAATGGATATCTCCCTCTTGAGCCATTAGATGAGTACCATATGTATGCCTCAACTTATGTGGGGACATAGCTTTATTTGATGTAAATGCTTTTGTATATTTCTTAACAAGAGCCTCAATGGCACGATTTGAAATGGGAGTAGCTGTACCATGTACTTTAGTTAGAAAGACATAATCATATCCATCATTTTTACCATTATAACGGGCCTCTCGAACGGATAAATAATTTTGTAAATCCTTCATGGAAGCAGGTACAACGGCTACAATGTCTTTTTTTCCACCTTTTCTGAGAACGTGGATTTTGCTATCATCAAAATCCAAGTCACGTATTCTTAAATTAGATAACTCATTTACTCGGATACCACTACCGAGAAAAAGGGATAGAATCGCAAGATCCCGTTCTTTATCTCTCTGAAAATATGCCAACTGACGCGGACTTAGGTTTTTCTCATACAAATTTTTAACATACTCTAAAAAAATAGTATCGTCGTCATTATGGAATATTTGTGTTGAAATCCGTGCAGCGCGCGAACCCAGGGTTTCCTTAACTTTATTCACTTCAATTTTTAACATTACATTTCGATAAAAATAAGGTTCGCCTTCTTCATTTTCCGTTTGAGTAGTCAAATACTTAAAGAGGGAACGGAGAGCAGAGATTTTTCGATTAATGGAAACCTTTTCTGCTTTCTTGGTTTCGTTTTTATTTATTGAAATGTTTCTACGTTCAAGAAATTTTATGAAGGAACGAGCATTCTCCAACTTGAGATTTTCCAAATCTGATAGGGGTATTTCCTTAATTTCTGTACATTTAGAAATACCTTCAGCAATAAGCCACTCAAAAAACAATTTGTAATCGAGAACATAGTTTAAAAGGGTAGAGGGAGAACGGTTGCTAAGTTTATCATCCACATATTCTGCAACATAAAAGGGCATCCGTTTGACCAGCTGTTCTAATTTTTGTTCATGTACTTGATGTTGTCGAGTATTAGCCAATGTCTTCAAACCCTTCTTTTATAAAATGTGCAATAACTATGCGTATAATTCAATTTTTACGAATAATTGTTTACATAATTATATTATGTTTTACTTATTGTCGAAACAGGCACTTTGACATATTCGTATTGGGTAGGGTAGAGAGTTTCTAGATTTTCGCCTTGCCTGTTCAGCAGCTTCTTCACCTTTAAAGATTGTATCAATAGTAAAAGCCTCATCATTGGTATTTAAATGAAACACTCTAATCTTATAGTTCATATTAAAACCTCCTAAAACATTAGTATTGGAGAATTTGTCTTGTAAACTCTTTAAAATCACCAAGGTGTTTTTCTACTATTTGTTTTAAGATCTCATTGTTTATGGACTGATAATCATGGACTGCTATGTTTCTAAACCCAACCATTGCTTTTAATCGTTTCGCAATTTGTTCTTCAATAATCGCATGTTCTTGTAACATATCAAACGCATCTCTACTGGATTGCGGAAGTCCTAGGCGTTTATCTGCAATTATATGCATTGCCAAATCAATTGAGGCTTCACACGCACGTTGTATATTAAGAATGATGGAGTCTTGCTTGGTAAAGTCCTTAAGGTTTTTAGGATTATTCTCATAAACCTGGTGAATTCTACTTACACAACGTTCAATCACACTTATTTTGTTTAGAATAACGTCATTTTTCATAAATTGACCCACTTTCATCAATTTTCTTTAGTATATTCTTACGTTCTTCATTCAACTTTGCGTACATACTTAATGCAGTCATTTGTAAGTTCTTTAATACGTTTTCATCTGCACAATAAATTACCTGACCAGTTGAGTAAATCTGAGCCTTAAAAACAGTTGACGCTGCGTTAATATTGATTAAATCGACATCTACCTTAATCAAAGATGCCAGTTCTTGTGCAAGTTCAAATATTTCATATGTAGTAAAATTCTTTTGTGAATGGAAGGCAATATCAATATCGCTCTCTTTATGTACGGAGTCTTTCGCATAGGATCCAAAGATAATAATAAATGTCGGATTAATTTTTGTTATTAGGAATTCCTGTATAATTTGAAACATATCTGGTTTCATTTACAAACACTCCCTAATATTTATGGCTTTATTATACCAAACATTTATTCCTATGTCTTATTATTCGTAAAATCAGTATTTTACGCAAAGTTAAACTATAAAATGGCAATGATTATTTTTTATATCGTGAGTTCTTCCCTTACCTCTTTTTAACTAGGAGGTTCCATAATAAGCGACCAAGGGGATGACTTGGTCGCGTAAAAATCGAGGTGTCCCTTCTCTTATATACCCAGGAAGGTTAACATAATTATATCAGGTGACACTTAGTCTACTTTAGTATATCCAATTCCTAACAAATGAACATATTTGGAGCTGTATCGAATTATTTAAAAATTGAAACGAAAAAATCTATTTTTTATATTTTAATTGTAAAATTCATCCTTTCTCTTAGGAGGCGATAGATATGGAAGTTTGTATTTATTGCGGCCAGGAATTTTCCTGGCAAAGAGATAGTCCGTCTTGCCAGATATGCGGACAGGCTATTATAAAAAGGAGCCTGCATTGGTGAGTGGTACCAGGATTATGATGACGTTTTTCCAGAATATGAAGATTACAATGATAGTTAAAGGAGGCGTACAAAATGTCTAGTAAATCAGGCCGTAGGCGTAGAAAAGTTGGACGTTTCCTTCAAAAGGAATTGAAAAAGGTGGGACATCGAGTAAAAAAACAGCAGCCTGTTTTAATCGGGTCGAGTGGCCAAGAAAGACCACCTGAGATTAGGGATACACCATTAAATCCTTACTTTACCACTTGGAATCAATTTAAAAACAAAGGAGCATGATTTAATCTTGATTCTTATCAGGAGGCAATGATCTATGTCTTTAATTCCATATGAACCATTGCGTATGCTTGATAACATGAAAAGAGAATTAAATCGATTTTTGATATATAAAGAACCGCCCATCTAAGATAAGCGATTCCTTATGCCTGGTATTTTACTTATTATTCATCTGCCAGTTCAACCGTATACAAATACAATAATGGGTCAGTGTTAATCCAGGAGCTTTCAAACACGAAGACCACCTTATAATTCTCATAATCAGTGTAAGTGACATAGTGCATTCCTTCATTTTCCTGTTCACTTACTGGTTCTCCTATCAATGTCTTTAACTCTGATAAATGAATGGTTTGCAACTGGGGGTCAAAATCCTCAATGGCGGTAATCGTTTTTCTCCCGGTTGAATTGTCATAGAGGAATCGAACATTATGACTCCAATAATTGGCCGCAGCGGTACTTAAATCTTCAGGTGGACCCCAGGATTTTTTGACTTTCTTCAATGAATCACCAACAGAAAAAGGGACACTGTTTATCGACTGTTGAGATTCATAAGCTAAGCCCATGATTTCGCGAATCAAGATATCCGGTGTAGACTGCTGAGATGCTGTGGCGGCAGAAGTAAAAGCAGGTCCACTAAGCATGAAGAGTGAAAGTGTTAAAAAAACAATTAAACTTCGAATGAAACGACTTTTTTGTTTCAAAATAATACACTCCTTCTAGAGGTTTTTGGAAATGGTAAAATCATACAAGATGATTGTGCAATTGCCAAGCCCCATCCATCACTCCTGTCGTACAGTTAACCCCTTTCAAATTTTTAGTCGTAATAAGATTAAAAAAGGTCACAAAGAAATGCTAATTTACATAAAGCAATCAAACTACATTGTGATGGCAATTTGCGCTACAGATACTTGATTTTCATCTGCAATTTCAGGCAATGGTTCTACAAGGGCTTCGTTCTTTCAAGATTTCCGCTGGTTATCCTCCACAACTAACACTGTATCTTATGACCATGTACCACTCATCACCCTCTGGAAAGAACACCGTAAGCAGCTGTCAGCGAAATGCCTAAATTCCAGTAGAGAAGGCAAGGTATTTTAAAATGCGACTTTCTTATTTGCAACCAACTAATTGGATGTACAGCATGCGCTCTGAATGGGAATCCACTCCTACTACGGAAAGCAGATTGGAAGTCGATATTCCTGGATTGGAAAAGAAAGAAGACGTGACGATTAAGATTGGGAATGATAATGTACTTTCTATTAGTGGCACTATAAATATGGCGAACGAAGTTAAGGACGACCACATGTATACTCAGGAGCGCTTTACAGGCCGATTTGATCGTTCCATCCGTCTGCCAGCTCGTGTGGCTGCAGAAAAAGAAGCGAAAGCCACGTACAAGAATGGAGTTCTTGAGATTCGTATGCTGAAGTTAGATGATCAGGAAAAGGGGCTGAAACAAATTGATGTGGAGTTTCATTAAGAGTTCAGGGTAAGGGGTAGCCTTACCCCGGTTAATTTCGCTTCTCTTTTTATATGTTTGGCCAGGTTCCCCTCTTAATGTCTTTCTAGACTTGCCTTTTTAATATTACTTGGCTTTTATCAGATGATCCTCAAAGCTTCTGCAAAAACACAAACGTTTACACAAGTGTATTTGTTTTATTTCTTTTGTGTAGAATAAAAAAGCCGCCGGTATCGGCAGCTTTATATGAAATGATCCAATAATATAAATAGATTCAACAGAAGGACGGCCGCGTATAAGATTGAATTTCTTCTGTAGGATGTTTTAAGATATCGCATCATATTTGTGTTCACATTACGAATATCTTCGAGCATCACCTGCTTTAAGTCTTTATTTTCATGAGACTCTTGCTTGGCCAGTTCTTCTTGAATGAAATCGCATTTTTCCTTTTCTTCTCGTTTTCGTTTCCCGTAATATAGATACGAATAATACCACATATGAAGAATCAAAAACGAAGATGCGATGTTAACAAAGACGCTTATTGCCCCAATACCTGCATTCCAACCATATGATTCCCTAGTTATCGGGTTGACAAAGGTGAATATCATAATAATAAAGTAAGCAAAAAGGATCGGCAAAAAATGCCGGTTTGCAAAGGACAGTTTTTTACGATAGGTATTCCCCTTGCTGTTATCCTCAGTCATAATGATAGAATTGCTCCTTTTCCTTATCAGGTAGTTGGTCCGGTCTCTTACTATGCTTTCTGCAATACTGACAGACCTTATAGACCAAACTTCTTGGTTCCCATAAGTTCATGAGGAACGGCTTAAAACAGCATCAGGGAAGCCCTCTTCAAAACGCTACAGGGCTTCCCTTAATTTTTCTTCTTCATTTTTATCAGTGCTCATAAAATTGTTTTTTCTCTTCCTCAGATAATTCTTCTGGCTCCTTGCCATGTTTCATACAATACTCTGCCAGTGCACGAACTTTTAGTCGCGGTTTTTCAGTGTCTGTCGGAAGGGTATATACACCGTCTGGAAAGTTCTCTTCAAATTTCTCAATGTCTTGTCGAAGCATTTTATCACTCACCTTTTTAACAGTGTAACCTTTAGGCGTTGATACTATTACGTCTATTGATCTTGCCATACCTTGACACCTCCTGGAAAGTACTGTTTACATAAGCGCATAGAGTCCATTGGGTAAAAAATAAATTCTTGGCCATTTCTGTGACCGCCAAGTTCTGAATATAGGTCTAGTTTAGATGACTTGGACGTTAATTTCATAAAGCCATCCAGTCCTTTGTTAAAACTATACCAACAAGCAAAGGCAATTAAACATCTGCCTACACCTATATGTATTCGTTCTTTGTTCCCTTTTCCCTGTATGACCTTTTTGTTAGCGGGAGAAGACTCTACAATGTCAAGCTCAACAAATTCATAACCCTTTTCATAATGAGCTTTCACAGCAACCAAGCCTTGTGGTGTTTGACCATGCTTATCGACCGATAAAGCAAAAATTTCAAATCCGTTAAGAACTGGCCGCATCCAATCAAAATCCCATTTTCCTGAAGGACTATACTTTTCTTGCTTGATTTCTTCTTTCGACACACTACGGAAATAGCACTCAACTTTTTTTCCACTTTTGGCTTCAATGATCATATACACTATCTCTTTCTTTTATTATATATAGATTATAACATTTTTTAGGTTGGAAATCTGCCTGCCCTATTGCTTCCTTCCCTTAGTTTTAAGGTTCTAACGCCATCGATTTAAAGCATTACAGGTTGCTGTTTTTATTATATTTTATCTTCATTTTTATTATTTGTTCACGGTTCAATTTACGTTTAGACTTTCAACAAGTGTTTTTAAGTACGTATGTAAAAACACAAGTGAATTTTTCGCGATTAGGGTAATGTATGGCACCGGGAACACTGACACCCTTTTTCGATTATTTAGCCATGGGAATGTAATTAAAGATTAAGTGTGTAGTTTTTTGTTTTTTCTTTATTAATGCTGTTTTTATATGTCTACTCTAGAATATCAGCAGTACTCACTTTTTCTAGATCTTCCTTCCGTATAATAACAAAGGTATCGGAATCATTCATAACAATGACTTCATCATCCTCTAAGTCATTCTTTGCTGTTTCTAAAGAATCCTATAAAAAACCGTTTATTTTTTTACCTTTGACTCTTATCATGTTATAAACTCCATATTCCTTCACATTTTTAATTCTCTAAAAATGTATTCTACAAATGATATGTAAGGCACCACTTAATATTTAATAGGAATTCGGCTAAACGAACTTTTTACACATTAGCTAATGAATATAAAAAAGAGGCCGCGGAAGGCCCCTCTTTTAGGTGTGTGTTCTGGTAAATTAGTTATATAATTGTACCACAATTTTAAGTAATGGTCTTTTTTTAATTAGACTGTAGGATTCAACTTGCTCAAGAGAAGCAATCTATCTCCTCTAAAATTGAATTTCATACTATCTCAATGACCCCATGCAACAATTTTATAAATTGCTTCCAAGGTATTTAATATATGCCATTGGCATCTTTTATTAACTTGATCATCAATTAGTCATTTCTTCAGCCGATAGAAGGACACATTGGCAAAGCGCTTTTCGGTGTATAAAATCTAAGCCATTATTTTTTTACTACCTAATTTTTTATGAAATTGTGGATCCTTAGGTATTCCAGGATCAACGCCTCTAAGAGGTGGGATCTTTGCACAAATAAGCTGGATTGGAATTAGATACTCATATGTTTTATAGAACGAATGGTTAATGAATGGTACTACCATATTTTTAGAATCGGAACTCGCGTTTTTTCCAATTATGAATATATTGTTTGTCCATTTTGAAAGGACTTCAATCATTTTTTCCATTCTTTTTTCTTGATCTGTATCAATGATAATAATTGCCGATTCCTCATTAATGGCATTGTAAATTCCATGAATGAACTCTTCAAATTCATAACCAGTTACTGGTATGCGCATCGTTTCAAGTAATTTTAATGCTGCCTCTAGCGTGTCTCCGTAAATCTCACTTGTTCCAATGATACGAATATCCTTTACTTCTGATAACTTTTCTTTGTTTTTTTCAATCCACTGAATCGCAGCATCATACGTTTCATGGAAGTGGTCTGCTGTTTCCTCAATTGCTTCTATTTCTGATTTATATTGATCATCAGACAATTTCCCGGTCTCTCTTGCCAATTGAAGGGCGAGAAGTGTGAGATTTAGTTTGGTGCAGTAAAACCCTTTTGTCTTTGCGCCTGCCTTTTCTTCACCGCATTTTACAGTCAAAACAAAATCTGAGACTTCATCAATTAATGCTTCTTCATCCCCGGCCATTGACGCGACCATGCATCCTGCTTTTCTTGCTATTTTCATTGCATTGTATGTGGAGAAACTGCTGCCCCCTTGGGATATTCCCACAAGTAATGTTTTTGAGTTATCTCCAATAAATGTTTTCTCGTCAATCGCAAATGGGTAGTAACAGTCTACACGCACTCGGGTAAAATGCTGCATCAACTTATAGGTTTGCAACCCAGAGTGAAAACTAGTTCCTGAACCTGTAATAATGATTCTTTTGATTTCCTGGCGTCTCACCTCTGCAAACAACTGGTCAGCTCCATCGATAATTTCTTTCATTTTTGAGGGAGTCTCTAACATGTAATCTTCAATTTTCATATCATATCTCTCCTAGTCTAATTTTTATAAGATACCAATCCAGTGAATAATAATACCTGCCGCAAGAATTCCGAGGGTTAGCTTAGTAATACTCACTTTCTTTTTCAAAAGGAAGTAAACGATAAAAGTTACGATTAAAGGGAGCATATTAGGCATTATTTGATTCAGAATTTCCTGGAGATTAACTTTTGCCCCCTTTAAATTAAACTTTAAAGGAGTTTCTATCTTTAACATGGTTGCTACCATTCCACCAACAACAACCAACCCCACCGTTGTGGTCATTGCCATAATCTTATCCATCAATCCTTCTCTTTGAATCCGTTCAAGCGAATTTACACCAACCCGGTAACCCAATTTCAATCCAGCAATCCTTACAAAAATGTTAGGAATGTTGTATAGGATTAGGAATAATAAAGGGCCGAATATATTTCCTTGAGTCGCCAAGGAAATTCCAATTCCCGCTGCAATCACTCGGAAAGTCCCCCAAAACAGAGAATCTCCAATTCCAGCTAGGGGACCCATAAGGGAAGCTTTAACGGCACTAATTGAGCTTGCATCAAAATCTGGATTGTTGGCGTTTTGTTCCTCCATCGCTGCTGAAATTCCCATTATTGTTGGGGCAACAGCTGGTGTAGTATTAAATATTTCCATATGTCTATTGAGCGCTTTTACTTGATCATCATGTTCTTTATATAACTTCTTAATTACGGGAATCATCGTGTATACATATCCAAGGTTCTGCATCCGTTCATAATTGAACGCACCCTGAAGGGCAAATGAGCGCCAAAATATTTGGTTCAGTTCTTTTTTAGTTACTTTTTTTTCAGTCAAAATTGATTTCTCCTTCCGTAAGGTTGTTATATGGCTGACTCACCTGTTCCTCATTTTTATTATTGATTACAATATGAATAACCACCGCAATACAAGAACCTAATAAAGCTATGGCCGTAATATTGAGTTCCAGGTAGGAGGCTGCCAAAAAACCGAGGAAGAAAAAAACACCCATTTTTTTTGTGAATAACATATCGAGCAGTAAAGCAAATCCAATGGCAGGTAATAGATTCCCTGCTACCCCAAGACCATCAATAATGGTTTTAGGAACAGCGTCTATTAAACCTTTTACTTGGTCCGCACCTAGCATAATCGCTAGGAATGTTGGAATGAATACGCTTAGGAAAAACAATATTGGAGGAATCCACATCATGAAGGTTACTCCACGGAAATTTGCCTCTGAGGCATATCGATCAGCCTTGTGTAGAAAGTAACCATTGATAATTCTCACCAATACTCCTAAAGACTGTGCCAGGACCGCAATGGGCACAGCCAATACTAAAGCCACTTCGGCACCTTGTCCTGAAATAATGGCAAAAGCCGTTCCGAGGATACCGCCTGTTACAACGTCTGGAGGAGTAGATGCCCCGATACCTGCAATACCCATCCAGATTAACTCGAGTTGTGCTCCAATAATCACCCCGGTCGTCACATCTCCTAAAACCAGTCCAACCAACATACCGGTAACTAAAGGACGTTCTAACATCAGCATTCCAAAAATACGGCTATCTAATATACCAATCCCTGCAACAATTCCTAACATAATTGATTGAGCTAACATGCTAAACTCTCCAATTTCTATATATTTTTTATCATTTCTTTAAGCCCTCTCTTTTTATCTCTGGGAAGCATTCGAAATTCCAAGTCTACTCCAAGCTGATTCATTTCTGTTAAATTTGCTAGATCTTGATCATCAACCGCAACTAGATCTGTGAGTTTGCGTTTTCCTTCGGAATAACGCAGTCCACCGACATTCACTTCACTAATTGCACCATTTGAATTTTTCACTAATGATAGTGCATCTTCCGTATTTCTTACTAAAATCAATACATTACTTTTTTGGGCTGCAGCAAATTTTTGTACAATCTCACCGGACTCCTTCACGTCTCGTATGTATAGTTTTACGTTTCCGGGTTTGGCAAGATTTAACGCCATGGCCTTCATCTCATCTTTCTTAGCCTCATCATTCACAACGAGAATGACATTCACACCAAGTGCGGACACCCATCCAAATGCGACTTGTCCATGTATTAGACGGTCATCAATCCGTAATAACGAAATCAACGTCTACACTCCTTTTCTGTGATGCTAACATCTCATTCAAATGGATAATTCCAGCTTTAGCACTTTGAACCCCTTCAGAAATGGTATCTTCTATGCTTTGGTCTTCATCTGAAAGAATCATTGTCAACATCATTGGTAAGTTCACCCCTGTGACCACATTGAAGTTTTTCAACTCAGACAACAACTCAACACAGATATTGCTTACACTTCCACCAAACAGATCCGTGAGCACAATAAACTTTTCACTTTCTTGCTTCTGAGTTAGAATCCGCCTCAACTCTTCTTTTGCCATGTCACCCGACTTTAACTTTGTCATTTCAAAGTACGTGACATTCGGCGCATCACCGGCTATTAATTGCGCGGTTTCGATAAAGCTCTTAGATAGCTCACCGTGTGTTGCAATCAAATATTTCTTCATTCTACAGCCTCCTATTATTTTTTTGTGACTCACCTTTCTTTTAATGCAAAAAGCATGCCAACTAGTGGCATGCTTTTTGAAAATCTTAAATTTAATTCTTAAAAAACCCTTAATTTTCAAGGTTTTTTGATGCAGTAATCTTTTTATTATGTTTTTTAATTCTGGACTAGTTGCACACTAATTTCTGGTTTTTGCACACTGACCAATCTTTATTTTGAAATACAGCTAATAACTTCTCTTAGTGGTTTTTCTTTCATAGAAGACAATTTTAAATGGTAATTCTCAAATATCAGCGTCTCTGTTGCAGGATTGGGAATAATTGTGCACTTAATCCCTGCCGCTATAGCCGCCTTTAAGCCATTGACTGAATCCTCAAATGCCACGGCTTCTTCCGGAAGAATACCCATTAATTGAACCACATTTAAATAAAGCGCAGGGTGTGGTTTAACCTTTTCAACATCGTCCCGAGTCTGAATTACTTCAAAATAATCCCTTATCTTATGCTTCTCTAGGAAAGGTAGTAACCATTCTTTGGTTGAACTAGTCGCTAGTCCAATTTTTAACCCTAATTTTTTGGCCTCTTTAAGATATTCCAATACACCTTCTCGAATAACGATCTCTTCCATTTTTTTTCGGTGAATGGTCAAAGCTAAATCTCTAATTTCTTCTTGGCTTTTCTCTCCCTTAGTTTGTTTTTCTAAGAATTGATTAAATTCCTGAGAATAGGTACCGATATACCCTGCAAACTCCGCTAATGATAAAGTAACCTCATAAGGTGCTAACACCTCACAATATGCATCATACCAAGCTGTTTCTGTATCTAATATCGTACCGTCAAAATCAAAGATGACTGCTTTTATTTCACTTCTCATATAAGTTTGCCAATCCTTCAGATTGAAGTACAGTTTTAACCTCTTCCATTAATTCGTTCTCATCCGTTCCTTCGGCGATAATTTTCACATGATCCCCTTGCTTTACACCTAGTGACATGAGTTGGATGATTGATCGGAGATTAACGGTCTTCTCATTAAATGCTAACTTAGTATCTGATTGAAATTGGTTAGCCACCTTTACTAATGAGCCTGCTGGTCGTGCATGAATTCCTAATTTATCTGTAATAGTAAATAATTGTTCAACCATGTATGATCTCTCCATTCTCTACTTTCTCTTCTGAATACCGTATTTTGATAATGTCATAGATATAGCCAATTTCTGAAATGGGTATCTCTATTCCATAAGTTTCTTCTATACCCCTAAATATTTCTTTAACCGTTTGAATGAAGTCTTTTTGTTTATCCATAAAGTCTTCAATATCGCCATAATCATCAATGGGACTTTTCTTTACCAACCGTTCAATCAAACAGCTTAAATGGATATAAAGACTTATTCTTGTTTGATTGGAAAATTTCATAGTAAATTGATTTTGTAGATCACTGACCACTTCACTTACATGTTCAATGATCATATCTGGATTAAGGATGGTAAGGTGATTAATTACATTTTGTAATGAAAACAGCTTCACAATATTATTTGTAATCGTTTCAATACCTTCAGATGGAAGTACCTGTCCTAATATACTACAAAATGCTTCATTATCTTTGCCTGATATGATGTCTTCAATCCCAACAAATGTAGTATCTAGAACACCTGGATCCGCTGTCCCAATAATTCCAAGCACATTGTACTCCTTAAAAACGGCATCATTAAGCCCATTTACTTTTAAGCTTAAAAAATCGTAAGGAAGGACTTGTACGATTTCATCATCAATATTCGAATTGATACCTTTATCTAACAAACCTTTAATTTTAACAGCGGTACCAATTCCGGTAATGCAGGTCGTGATGATCGCGTTCTTTTTGTATTGTTGTACAGGTTCAACCAGTTGATACGATGGTTTGTAGGTTTCGGCAACTTCTCGTAGAATATCTTTTACGGACAAACCTTTAATAATCTTTTCCCCAGTATCAATCGCGATTTGAGTGGTGATATTGTTTAGAATCCCAATGGTAGCTGGACTAATATCATTTAATCGGTCTTTAATCTCAACCAAGGAACCCATATCTACAAGAATGATTACACCTTTTGAGGTATTAATTGACTTTAGATACTGTGTTAGCCTGATTAAAATTTCAGATGTAGAAACCTCAAAGGGCATATCAAAGGCCTCAAAAACGTCTTCCCTTAACAACCGATTGGAAAGGTTTGCTATACTGCTCGCTGTTGAATAGCCATGGGCAATAATAACCGCTTTAATGCGCTTAGAATCGAGACTGCTGCTCAAACCCTTCACATAAATAGCTAGCGTAAACAAATCCATTGGATCCATCGAGATTCCAAAGGTATTCTCAGTCTCATCAATAATCATTTCAGCAAAATCAATTTCTTTTTGCAAATGACGTTTTAAAACATGCTGAAACTCTTTATAAGATTGTAAATCATTCTCTGTCAATCCGTTATTGTTTCCAGAGTGTAATATAAAATGAGTTAAGGCAATTACACTGTTTCCAGAAAGTTTGGGTTTTAGGATAAAGTCAGTAGATTCGATGATACTTTCCATAAAATGTTTTACAGTTATAAACTCAAGATTGTCCTTATACGATTGTTTATTAAAAATCAGCTTATCCAGATATTGATTGATAGGAACGGTGGCTTTTTTAATAAATATGCCGATATTAAATTTCTCTTGTTCCCGTTGGCACTCGTGAAAAAGGTGTAATAATCTCTTATATAAATCAAGTAAGTTGCTATTTGTTCCCCGTTGATTGAAATCTGAATCCATTTCCTTGAGCGGATCCACAATGAGAGTTCTTTGGTAAAAAGGATTTATGTTCCTTGAAGACTTATGATTAATAATGTAATCTTTAACGATTTCTCCCGGCAGGTCTTTTAAACTTATCTCAATTTTCTCATCCGATTTAGTATGAATAACTTCTGTGTAAGCTTTGGCACAGGAATACGTAATAATGTTTTTTAGCTCGCCGACATTCCCACGTATATTGGCGTTCATAAGTGCTTCAATAACTCCCTTTTTCAATTCAAACGTAACATTGACATTCTTGCTTTCAGTTTTATAGAAGTTACATATCAAGCTATACTTTTCATTTTCTGTTCTTTCCTTTAAGGACGGGATCGTTAAAGTAATTGGTATTCGTCTAAGAAAGGTTTGAAGAAACGTTTCCTCTGGATCCTCCGTTGTGGCAAAGACCATTCTTACCGTTGCTTTTTTCCAATTGTCACTACCACCAAGCGGGTGGTATATCCCTTTGTCCATAAAAAGAAAGAGCTTTTCCTGGCCTTCTGCATTCAGCCGGTGAACTTCATCTAAAAAAAGGACACCACCATCTGCCTCCTGAATAATTCCGGTTGTATCTTTATGGGCGCCTGTAAAGGCGCCCTTGGTTGATCCGAATAAATTGGCAGTAAGCAATTCAGGATTATTGGCGAACTCCGCACAATTCAAGGTAATAAATGGTGCTTTTTTTGGGATTACACCTTTATTCTTGGCGTACTCATAGATCAATTTTGCCATATAGCTTTTTCCAACTCCCGTTTCACCGACGATCAAAAAGGGCAATCCTTTAGGAGGATAGCTAATGGCAACTTTACACTGCTCAATTGGTTTTTTTAAACTCCCAGCATGTCCAATTAAATGAACAAATGGATCATCTAAGGTGGTGTCCAATGGACGTATGTGATTGAGCATCTCTTCAAACGTGTTATATACTAATTGATCTATGGATACTTGGTACTGTTGTTCAACCATTTTCTTTGAGAAAAAGTAGACCGGCCGGCTATTTACTTTGATTAAAATGCCTGATCGATTCATTTCGTTTAGATATCTGCTGGCTACACTTCTACTTAAATTTAGTTCCTCAGCAAGAGAACGTGCCTCTATGCCATCTTCGAGCTGCGAGGCTGTTGTACGCTCTTCAGATATCTGTTGAATTTTTTCAATAAAGGTTTTAGTGATCAGCTTAATCAGCCCCATTCAGCTTGCTAGTCTCATCAATTTAAACCCAACTCGTACAACACATTGGGTAGAAAACGTTTACTCGCCCCTTTTTGCTTAATAGCTCACCACACGATAATACTTTCTTGTAGTGTAGCCGAGACCTGTTTTCTCCATCATATGGTTTCTCAATCGATCTCCTAAGAGAATGGAAATCACGGCGGGGCTAAAATACTTTCTAAAATCATCACTGATTCGATCAAGCGGAAATTCTTGAATATCAATGACGAGATAATTCTGAGCATACTTATTCAAAAATCTCTCAACTCTCTCATCAATTGCTCTGGATTCATCTTCCCCTTTAATTAATACGATTGGAGTTTTTTCATCTACAATTTCAAAGCACCCATGGAAAAACTCTGCCGAGTGCATAGCTTGTGTTTTAATTCTAAAAAGCTCCTCTGCTACACAAGCCGAATATCTAGATATTTCACCAATACTTGATCCACTTCCAATCCATAGTTGGAAATCGTCTGTGTAATGCTTTTCCGCATACTCCTTTGCCATAGGGTCAAACTGCTTGGCTACCTCTAAAAGTGCACTAGGCAGGTATTTAAGCTCATTTGCAAACCGATCATAATCTTTAAAGAAACCTAAATTGTGAAGCAATCTAAACGCTAAGAAGTAAACTTGAACATACCGATAGGCAGAAATGTCTTCATCAATATAAACCGTATGATCTGCCAGGTTATATATTGATGAACCTTTCACGCCTACAAATCCCACAGTAGTAATGCCTCTGTCCTTACAGAACTTTATAGCCTGTACCGCTTCTTCAGCATCCCCTGTTTTAGATACTAAAATTACTAGGGACTTCTCTGTTAATTGTTTATAATCAGCGACTGCAAACTCGGCAGATGTCTCAGTAAAAACCGGTATATTGGATAATTTTTTAAAGAAGTCGGCAAAGGCACACAGCATGGCGATTGATCCGCCAGAACCAACGAAGAAGATGTTTTCAATCCCTTTTTCTGTAATACTGTCAGCTATTTCTTCAATACCGCCGCGTAACTGGTAATTCTTTTCTCCACGTTCTAAATAAAATGCATCTTGTATTTCCACCAAATTAATCTCTCCTTTATTCTAGTTTCAAACGCTAATTTAGCGATTAGTGTAATTAACTTACCGATTACATCAGACCAATCGTCTTTGCCACTACTCCGAATGCCAGGGTTCCTACAATTAGATAAATGACCTTCACTTGTCTTTTAAGTAGAAAATAAATTAGGAACGTAAAAAGCAGTGGTAACATGGCTGGGAAAATTTGATCTAACACTTCCTGTACTTTTACGACTCCCTTTCCAGACCCAAACTGAAGAGGAGTACTAAATTTGACCATACTTGCGGTCATCGCCCCGATAGACATTAGCCCAATGATAGAGGCGCCATGGGTAACCTTCTGCATAATTCCACTTTCCATGGCTTTGTTTAACAGTTTTGTCCCTAGTTTGTAACCTTGGAAGAGGCCGAAGTACCGGCAAAAATAATGAGGGATATTAAAAAGGAAAGCATAAAGAAAAATTCCTAATGGATTACCTTTAATGGTCATTGAGGCACCTATTCCCGCCGCAATCAGTCTAATCGTTCCCCAAAAGAGGGAATCCCCAATAGCTGCCACTGGACCCATAAGTCCTACTTTGACAGCGGTGATTGACTTCACATCAAAGTCCTTATTTTTCGAGTTTTCTTCTTCCATAGCTACTGTTATTCCAAAGATAAAAGTGGAAAGCCATGGCGCTGTATTAAAGAACTCCAAATGCCTTTTTAAGGCTAAAGATCTCTCTTCCTTTGTTTTATACAGTTTTCTAATAATGGGAATCATCGTAAAGGCATAACCTAATCCCTGCATCCGCTCAAAATTAAATGATCCCAACAGACGGAGAGATCTCCAAAACACTTTCATCAAGTCTTTTCTCGTAATGACACTCTCATTAGAAGGATTGCTCATGCTGAATCCCCCTATCGTTCTTTATTTGATTCATAATGACAACCAATAGGACGCCTAAAATAGTAACTCCTGTTATTGTTAGATTAAAATAGGTTGATAAAATGAACCCGCCAATAAAATAAGGGACAAGACTTTTCTTGAGTATCATTTGTAAAATCATAGCGAAGCCGATCGCTGTTAAAAGCCCTCCGCCTGCGGCTAACCCCTCTGTTAACCAAGTTGGAATGACATTGATGACTGATTTACTAATACTTGCTCCAAAATAAGCAACAAGAAAGTTTGGTATGAAAGCTGCCAAAAATAAAACGACATATCCTCCCCTATGAACCCACTCTATTCCGGACAGATTACCTTCCTCGGCAAATTTATCTGCTTTATTGATCCATATTGAATTGATTACTTTTGCTAGATTTTTGAGTTGTACAGCAAAGAGTGAAATTGGAACGGCAAGGGTAGCCGCAACCTCCGGCCCTTTTCCTAAAACAATGGCAAAAACGGTCCCTGCTACTGCACCCGTTATGACATCTGCGGGAATGGTAGCTCCTACTCCGACGATCCCTATAAAAATAATCTCTAATGTGCCCCCTACCACTAGCCCAGTAGTAAAGTCTCCCAAAACCCATCCAACAAGTGGAGCAACAACAATGGGCCTTCCAAGCATGTTGTCACCAAATATCCGAGAATCCAACCAAGCAAACCCAGCGATTAGACCTATAAGCAAGGCACTTATCAGCATTTCAGCCCCCCCAATACACTATTGATTTTGTAATCGTTTCTTTTTCTCAGATGGAACTTGTCTAATTTCTACCTCTACACCCAGAGATTCAATTTCTCTAAAATTTGTGATGTCTCCTTGATCAACTGCAACAGCAGGAGTAACCATCTTTTTTCCCTGCTGCATTCTCATGCCACCGACATTTATTGCTTTGAGTCCCTTTATTCCCTTAGCTAGACGCAATGCATCTAAGGAATTATCGACTAAAACGAAAATCTTTGCTTTGGCGGAGTCCCCACTATTTAGGAAATCAATAGAGTCATCAATACTTTTACACAGCAGCTTTACACCTGAAGGAGTTGCTAAACTTAGTGTCATCTTTTTAAATTCATCGTTTACAACTACATCACTGGAGACCAAAATAACATTGGCACCAAGAGCTCCCGTCCAGGCATAGGCCACTTGTCCATGTACCAACCTGTCGTCAATTCTAAGTAACGTTATCATTCATACCCTTCCTTTCACGTATATCTCATTTACATGAATCAAGCTCTCTCTGGCCTTGGATAAGCAATAATGAACCATCTCGGTGCCCTTTAGAGAATCAGGTGCGTTTACAAACTCCAACACCATTGGCAGATTAACGCCTGCAATCAAATGTACATTTCCATCAGAAATAAACTCTGTACAAATGTTAGTTATGCTCCCGCCAAAGACATCGGTCAGAATAAAAAAATGATCACCGACACTCCCACTCTTCAAAAATTCTTTTAGTTGTTCTCGTATTTCGTGATCTCTTGTGCCAGGGTTCATACTGATGAATGGTATATCTCTTTCTAGGCCCATGATCATATGAACAGCATTAACGATTTCTTTTGCCAAGTTTCCGTGGGATGCTATCAGCAATCTATTCATGCCAATAAACCTCCTTTCTATTTTCTTAAGTAATTATTCTTGCAAGAACCATGCCAACTAGTGATATTATAATCCTAATTTCAAAATACACTAAATTTTCACCATTTTTTACTTTAATCTTATATAAGGCCGCTAAGGTGTGTCACAGTATTTCTTATCTCCTGCACACTGATCACAATAAAAATGCGTTGGAAGCATGATGATTACCAGTCATACTTCCAACGCATTTTTCCATTCAAAATCAATTTTAATCTTTTCGAAGGGCAATGATTATTAAAAAAAAATAAATTCAAACCCTTTTTCAGATACTTCTTGTTCGCGGCTTTACTTCTTTATAAAGCGGTCAAGACTCCTACCTCAATCGCTGCTTTCAGCCGATCCCTAAATCTCTTATAGAGTCTTTAGACTAAATGTAAAAAACTTTTCTCTATGCCACTCCATATAATATTGTTGTTGGTATGTTAGCTGTATTTGTATGAAATCATGAATATTCATAAAAACCTTTGTAGCTTCATCTAAACTTGGAGAGATCAGTATTTCACCATTCTCATTAAAACTAATTAATCCCCTATCAAAAAGGGAGTCGTGATTTGGACAAAGCAATAAACCATTATTTACGTCCAGACGTTCTTGATTATCAGACTTACTCCAAGGTTTAATATGGCTAGCCACAAGAAAACGACTATCCGATACACCACAAATTTTGCACTTCATTTCTTTATTAAGTAACGCATTTTTAAATCTTGAATGACCAACTCGAGCCTTAATTATTAAATCTTTTTCTGTATTATCTAAAACAGCTGTGCTGTCTAATCCTTCTTCGACTTCTGTTATAACTTGCTTATCTGTTATTGGGTGAATAAAAAATTGTTCCTTAGTATGACCGTTCTTTCTTTCAATAATTTCGAATAAGAAATTTGCTAATTCTGCGGTGACCCTAAAAAGATAACCAGTATTCCCACGTCCAGCCCTGTTAAAAGGTGCATATTTCTCTCCTTGTAATTGCAAAATGCTATCCATGTGATCTTTATAATTAATTGGACTAACAAGGTTGATGTATTCAGCTTCTACCATGTATCCATCTTTTTCCCATAAGTCTAGCTCATCTAATCCAACTGGTCTTTCATGCTCTTTACAATCATCTTTAGCAATAAGTACTGAAACCATTTGGCCGTTATAACTATTAAAAATAACGTCCCCTTGGCTAACATTTCTCATGTCATTCCAATGATGAAACGTCTGACCAAATTTATTTTGCTTTGGTGCCCAAAGATACCCACCACTGAACTCTTCTCTAAAGCTTTTATTTTGAAATACAAGAAAGAAATTCACTTTGAAATCTCCCATTCCTTTATTTTCAACTTAATAGGTCACTTAATTATCTAATGCTTATCAACAATAAACTATTTGGCTGCTTTGTTTTTCACCACTTCCATTTTTGATCCCTTTTTTAAGCCCTTTAACTAAAAAAATTTACCTTTTAGGAGCTCTATACCCTGCTTCCTCGGCCTCCTCTACAGAACAAAACCACTGTACAACATGTGTTGTTCGATCATAATATGTACTTCCCGGAACATGATAAATACCGTTTTCGCTCCCTTTAATTCCGCATGAATCATCAAAATCAGTACCTATAACTTCATCGTCTGAAACAGACTCGTTGTCTTCTAAAGCGGAGTCTGTTGTTTCATCTTGATAGTCTGTCGATTCTTTAGCCATGTAATTTAGTTCATTTTCAATCTTCGCCTTAGCAATTTTTAATGAGTCATTCTCTTTTGTAAGTGTTTGATTCTTCCCTGAAAGGATTTTGTTCTCTTTTTCTAGAGATTCAACTTTCGCAGCTAACTTTTCATTCTGGCTTTGGAATTCCTTTTCCTCATCATCGAGAGAATTTATCTTTTCGGAAAGGGTATCATTTTCTGTCTCTGCCTTATTAAGTTTATCGAGGAGTTTTTGATTAGTACTTATTTGTTTATCCAGTTGTTTATTTAAAATCGCTGTTTTGTCTGCAGAGCAACCCGTTCCTAAGAATACACTTATCAAACAAATCATTAAAGCAGATCTTTTTATCCCAAATGAATTTTTACCGAATGACAAATTTACTATAAGAAGTAGCAATAAACCAACTATAAGACCTATCATCTGTTCACCCCCTATATTAAAAATTTACCAATTTATCTCAAAAAAGTACATAATATTTCCATGTAAATAAATTGATGGTGATGAATATTAATTGGCTGCCTGTCTTAATCGAGCGCTTTGATAGGTGGAATTGCGCAATGTTTTTTTCTTCCGGATTTTATCGTGTAATTAAGACAAAAACATTAAGGAGTGCTTTGTCATCTTACATCTGCCACCTTATCTTGAAAGTTACCGGAAACCAATTGTAAAAACGATAGTCCCTCATATCTCAATAACTGTACATGAAAATAAGCCTTATATTTATCAAGGTAAGTTTGGCGGAGTGCCTTATCTTCCAACTAAATGTGGAACACCCCAAAGATCCAAATAGAACTAAGATGCATTTGCTCGCACAGATCAATTTAGTGAAATTCCTTTGTTTTCCCCGTTCCCCCTCAAAGGAATGATTCAATTTTATCTTTCACCAAAAGATGATTTGATGGGTCTCAATTTTGATGACCAAACCAATCAAGCCATATTTCGTGTCCTGTATCATCCTGAAGTCATTGAAATCGATAACCAGCGAGTGACAGATTTGATATGCCTTCAAATGAGTGATGTGACTCCAGATACCTCTACAACCATGTTAGCCTTCGTTGCCTGTTCTTGCTTTACTCTATACATCGCTCCCTGTCCTACAGGTAAAGGGTGGGATATTCTACGGATTTCCCATTAATACTTTTGGGGAAATCATCCACCTGAATCGCTTGACCAGTGTTTCCATTTGATTCCCAACCTCGTTTTTTCCGGTACTCCCAACTGCTCAGCAAATGCTCGGTTTGAAATTTTACAGTTATACATTTTCCATATTTCAAACGCTTTGTCTCTGTTTGGATCTCTTGCTCTTGGCACTACATCTCACCCGCCTCCAGCTTTATTTGTTTGGACAAAAGAAAAAGCACCTAGAAGGTGCAGAAGGTTTTTACTGTAATATTGTAGAAATGTAAATATAAGGTGTTCCAATTTATTGGAGGTGATTAATGTACTTCTAGAACGATAGTACCGTCATTTCTAACACATATATTTCCTACACAATAATTTTTATTATTTAAATTTAGAATTGAACCATTAGCAATAAGATCTTTATTTTCAAAGAAATCTGAGATTTGGAAGTCACCAATATAAGTTGAATTATTAAACACTTCAAAAATCAATATATCCGCCACCTTTTGAAAGGAGATTTTATGTCCACCGTAAAAGAAAATTCACTTAAAAACCTTATGTTTTTTTATCCTTATCTCGGAAAATCAGTTGTAATTTCTAAACTAAATGATTATATTAAGAAATTCCCAAATTTCAATCAAATATACACCGAGATAAGAAAAGAAAATAAAGATGAGGATGTTCCTACAGTAGTTGCTAAAACACTAATCTTTGGAGTAGAGGAAAACATAATAAATGACACTGATTTAGATGAGCTGCTTTTTCTTTTACTAGAAGATTCTTTATTAAATTCATTTTTATACAAGCTTGATAAGTCACTTTACGTGCAAAACGATTCGTCCTTTAGTCAACATTTATTAAAAGCATGGGGTGTGCCCTCTGAAAACAAAATTTTAAGTAATGTTAACACTACAGGTACCAGCGATTTTATCATCTGTGGATTTAGAGAGTCAAAGACCAATGATACTCTTGAATCTTTGCGAATTCTTTTAATTGATAGAAAAGCTGTTGACGTATATTTTAAAAACGATGAAAATAAACAAATTGTATTCCCAACTATTATTGAATTTGATTTAAGAAGATCTCTCCTCCATATACGATTAAAAGACGTAGATAACATTGTTGATAATCAAGAAAAGTTTAGTACTATGTCTGGTAGAATTAACAACACTTTGAATTTTATAGATTCTTTATATCCGGAGATTCATTATTCAAATATTAAAAACTTCAGATCTTCTTTGTACCTTTTAGAAGAGAATTTGTTACAAGAAAAACGAGATCAAGCATACAGGAAGTTGAAAGACTTCGAAAAGGAAATTTCAAATTTCACTAATTTAGTAACAGATAAATTTAATCCTCCAACAAATCTGGACATTACTCCAAAAGAATATATTTCAAATGGAGTTTTATCTGTTATCTCAACTACATTAAATAATAGTGAACTAGGAGATGTTGTGGGAATTAAGTTTAGAAATAGTAAAGAAGATAATGATCAGAAATACGCAGAAATCACAATTTCGGACAAAGGTTTCAACTGTATATCTACCAATAACCTCTACTGGCTGAATTTACCCGTATTACAAAGTCGTCAGGCCGTTGAGTTTTTGAAAATTGTTAAGTCACTCCCATCTGGTTTAGTAATAGTAAATTTAGACTTTTCCTTAGATACTGCAAATGTTAGACTTATGCAGAGAAGTAAGCATGAGGATGTAGAGAATAAAAAACCAAATCAAGAAAAGTATGATGATACAATAGACTTTTTAAATTTTTTTATTAAGTAGACTTTTATAGAGGATGTTATCCGCATCCTCTATATATTTTTCTTCCCTTGGTCCTCAAATCCTTTATAATAGCTTGTAAAACCTATTGACAAAAAACCACTTATTTTGGCAATCACCACAAAATATCACAATTCCAAAAGAACCCTAACATAAAAAAATAATATCCATATTTTTAAACTTCTTTACAATCTAGCAACCTTTTAAATCGGTCAATTCAGGGATTCATACCGCCACCTCATCCACGAGCAGCTTATCTACCCATACTAGATAATCCAATGGCACGCGTCTCGTCTGTTTCACCTCATACGCATAAACATCAAGATCTTCTTTTGGAATTCTCTTCCGACCGCCCATAGAAGCGTGATACACGTAATGCCGAATTGTAGGAAACGTACCTGTTTCGATGATCTAAACTCAATTAATACGAAGCTGATCCCTCCCAACGCATCCACCTTTTGAAGATAGTCAATTTGATGCGAATGGATATTCTTTAAGTCAAAACGATCTATACTCACGGACTTGGCTTCAAAAGCAATAGCATACCCTTCATAAACTCCGTTATAATCCACCGTGCTGGGAGCTTCATAATAGCCTTGTATCACCTTTGTGCCTTTGCTTTTCAGTACCTAACTGGAGTAAGGTCGTTTGTTGATTAGCGCTACTTTTTTCGTAGCATAAAAGCTGGTTGACCAGGTTGAGCAGCATTTCAAAGGCCATACCTCCATTTGCATGGCTCATTAACATCCCCCTCTTTTTTCGTTTTCTTTGCAACATTCGATTCCCCTCAGATTTGCTTTATTAGAAGGATGAGGCGGCTAAAGCTCAACTGCTCGGCCGCTCTTTTTGCAGTAAAAGCAACGGCAACAAAATAGCCAGCTGTAATCAAACACGGCACTATCCAGGATAAAATCCAAGTATTTTTTATCATGGACTTTCCCTCCTGAATTAAATATCTTTTAACAGGTTTTCAAGCCAGATCTGTTGTCTTTTTCCTCGTTGGTAAGCTCAGCCGGCTTCTTCTTAGGTTCATTTTCTTTAAGATACTCCGGTAAAGCTGTAACCCTTTGATTTGGCCGGAATGGCCGGACATTATGATTTTGCCGTTTTCTTTGATGTTCCTCACTGGCCTTTTTAGTAGCATCCTCCGTCAAGATCTTTTGAGAAACCAAACGGTTTAGCCAGCTCTTGGCATAGGCGATCTCTTTACTGCGCTCTCCCGTCTCTTTCGTTTTACAAGGTCTCTTCTTCCCATCCCATTCTGATCAATGTATGATCCTAGAAGCTCCATTTGCGAAGGACTGGGTTCGTAATTGAAGTGTTGTCTCGAAAAACTTGGTAGAGCGATTTGGGAGGAGGCGCTCCTTCATCCAACTATGGTCACAAGATTTTTCTTACAGCGGAAAAGACCTCGATTCCGACACAGGCAATGAGGCATTTGAAAAATGGCTACTCCAAAAAGCAATAATCTAATTTAAACCGGTATGAACACCAAGAGGCGATACGACCACAATATTTGAACTGTCGGACACCAATTTAACCGCAAGGTATAAATTTTAAGAGTAAGACAAGAATTCCAGTGAGTTTTGAGAATTTCTTCTAAAATGTGATATTTGATTCACATGGTCACACACTTTAAATTGACAACAAACCTTTGAGATTGGTGCTTTTACATCCTACTGATTTGAGCACCTCCCTATAATAAAATGTTACGAAAATAGCCAAAAAAAAGACTTTCAAGAAGAAAGTCTTTTAAGCATTATTCGAATAGTTCATTCATTAAATCTTCTACTTCTTTTCTTCGCTTTGCTGTTTCGTCTTTGAGGATGGTAATTTTATCTCCCTCTATGGTTACCACATCTCCAGGTGAGGCATCAGCAGGAAAAAGCCTCTTATCGAAATCTTGCGTATTATTCCCGATTTCAACGACTACAAGATCTTCTTCAAAGCGATCAATAATCCCTTTCATTTCTGGATCACATCCTTACTTTGGAGTAAATGAAGTCTTCGCTGTATACTTTTTCCCTTTATAGGTGGAAGATACATCGATAACCACTTTATACCCTTTGGCTGCACGACCAATCTTTACTGCTTTTGATTTGCCGATTGTGCCGGTATAAACGGTGTCTTTACTCTTGTAATGGAACACTGACTTATAGGAGCCGCTAGGAAGCCCTTTAACCATTAAATGAATGGTCGCGTTTTGCTTAGGCTTTGTATTATCCACGGTAGCGGTCAGCTTATAGGACTTAGGTGCAGGCACGCCTCGTTAATAACCGCTTCTTTCTGCGCTTCCATTATCATAGGTTCGCGTCAGCATATCGACGTACATTTGGCGTGCGGTTAATCTTTGTGTTACGATCGCGAAATTTATATAGCGGTGAATTGGAGGCACCTGGTATTATTACTAATAAGGAGTTGAATAGATGGAACCTGCTGAAAAGAAAAGTACTATTAATGGACTTTCTATTGTCGTAGCTTTCCTAGTTGTAGGTATTATGCTTTATTTTAATAACTCATATTTCGGAAACCAAATCGTAACTATAGTGATTAGTGTAGTATGCTTACTTTTCGCTCTTATGGGCTTTACAGTAGAGATTTCAAGAATATTACCTAAGGATAGTCAATTTACTTCTAATATAATAGTCGGAATTATTTTGATATCTATTTGGGCGGTGCAGTATCACTTCGCACCTTTTTGGTGGTTAAATATCATTGGATTAGCAGCATTATTGTTAGGTTTAGCTGGATTTTTCACAGGCTTAGCGGATATGGTTTCTTATATAAGTATTAAACGTAAAGGAAGCTCGGTAATGGGTTATTTTATTGTATTTGGTGAATTAGTGGCAGCAGTATCCGCCATTGCTGCTTTTCTAAAAAGTATAGGAGTAGACCTTCCCTTCGATTTTGGATAAGCCTTTCTTCTAAGACACCTAATGTTCGGTGTCTTTTTTTATTGCTAATTCCACATGTAATCTTCGTTGAGACGGCCACGCCTTACCGAAGTGTTTGAGATTTGAATAATTATTACGATGCTGGTATATCGCTCGATATACACCCAGTGTCGCGCAAGTAACTTTTTAATTTTTTGAGGTGTTTAGAGACTTTCGGAATATGGTCGAGTATTGTATAAGCCACATACGGACCGGTTTTCAGGATCGCGCAGTTTCCGTTACACTTTTTTCAACGCATAAGGTAAGAAAGTCGCGTAGGTTTAGCGCAAAATAAAAAACGCCCATCCTACTATGTAAGAGTGAGCGTTTTCCGCTTGTCCCCGGAATCCCAGGCACCTCAGGGTGGGCTTCGCCATGTTAGCTCAATCAATTAAATTAGGTTATATTGGATACGGCATGTTTTTTGCATTATTGTATTCACAAAGGCTAAAGCTCTCTCTTCTTTTGGTTTGCTGAGATAAATTTAATTAAAAAGGTAGTCTGTGCGGAAAAGAGTGGGTTCATGGAGGAGGGTATGTGTTTTTATTTTTGGCGGCTTTCATACTAAACTTCCTAGTCGCTTATTTTGGAGTTAGTAAATCAGTCATCAATGTCATACCAAGTGCGAAGAGCAAAAATCAGTATATAGCAAGTTGAGACAAGTAGCTATATATTGTCATGCTTACTCTATGAAGAGAATAAATAAGATGAGTACAACAGGTCGTACATAAAAGGTTAAGTTCTCTTCTTAGTGCCCTCATCCACGCTACCAGACACTTTTTAAACAAAAGGTAATAAATACCCTAAGAGAAAATATACCCAATCCATAGCACGATAAAAAGGGGACCCAAGAAGGCCCCTTTTTAGGTATTGTTCTGACGATTAGTAATAAATTTTATGACAATTTTGAGTGTTGTTTTTCAGGATAGAGCTGTTGCTCTAAATCTGTGTCACTCTATTCAGCCTAGTTTTATCTGTCTTAATCTATCGTGTAAGAAACCCTCAATAGCTTGATAGTTATTATTTTTCTTTTGATTTAGCATATATATCAAATCATCATCAACAAGTGGAATAATTATACCACGGTCATCCATAGCTGTATCTCGGCATCTTTGTAAAAATAGTTCCATGTTTTCAATTTTCCTACACAGTAGTATACCAAATTTCCCCTTATTCCACGAAAACCTTCCTGATAATTGATCTAATTCAGGATTCATAGGGTCACTTGAATAATTCTTACATTCCATGAAAATATATGCACATGGTGTTTTATGTCTTGTTTCTAGTAACGAGAAAAATCCTTCATTTGATGAATTATCAAAAGTTATATCAATACGTTTCCTACCCTCATGAATTTCCTGTTCAACCTGGGGGGATGTTAATGTAGGATAAAATAATAAACTTATTACTCCTACAGTAAGTCTATGATAATCAGTTGCGTTATTTCTTCCTGTTGGTATTCTTTTAAATTTATCTATTAAATAATCAATTACACTTTCGACATCATCACTTTCATTTTGAATCTGCTGGAAGTCTGTGTGTGAAAGAGGTTTTAAATTCTTTATGTTTTTTACTTGCTGTTTAAAGTCTTTAAATACCTCAGGATGTTCTTCAGTAAATTCCCTTAATTTTTCTTTACTAGCTGTGTGACCTTCTTCTATTAAACTTTGCTTAGTAACAAAAGGAATTTCTTCTCCTGTCTTTTTATTTGTTTTATATTGAACAAGAGAACTTTTCATACTTAAGTGCTGGGATTGTAGGAAGTTAAGTACAAAGTGTTGATTAAACTTCTGAGGAGTATATTCCTTACTATAAGAAACTATGGCTTTTGGAGTTAGTAATATCTTCTCCCCTTCAATTACCAGCATATCTGTGTATTCGGTGATCCATTTCTTTTCTTTTTTATCCCAAAAAAAACCGCTAGGTACGTTCGATGTTAGTGATATTCCCCATAACTCACATTGTTGTTTTGTATAATCTATCAAGTGTTTTTTAATAATATTAGTACTCATGTCCGATAGTTTGTCTTTTCCAAAACCATCAACAAAAATTAAACAATCCTCCAAATCTTCTACCAAGCCTGTCTCAACAGCTTTACTGTCAACTAAGTTTTCAAAAATTAGTTTTGTATCTTCCTTCCCTACTCCTTTACCTTGAGCAGAACCTTCAGATACTCCTAGTCTAGTCTCATTTGGTTCTGTAAGATAGTCAAACAATTGTTTCGCTTCTTCTAGTCTATCATTTTTTATTAACTGTATAACATATTGAAAAAAACTTCGAATAGTTCTTATAGCATCAGTTGACCATCTGTCATTCCTAATTGATAAAAATGCTGGATCTATAAATAACGGTATATCTGAATGAATATCTATATCTACAAAATCTAATTCTTGCTGGTTTTTTTCCAAATTAAATATTTCACTTATTTTCACTTGCTTTCCCCCGTTTAAATTTACATCTATTTTTTTGTCGAATCTAGCATAAAGATATATAAATTTTACCATTAATGTCCATATTTTTCAAATTGTTAATATGAATTCCGCTTAAAAAAAGTATTTTGACTTTCAAGTATACACAGCGTACAAGCGGATATTAAAAATAAAAAGCACCCAAATGGATGCAGTTACATAAATAACTTTTTGTTTAGTGTTATTTCAATATCACCAGTCGGTGTCAAAGACTCTTTTATAAGATTATCTTTTAATAATTTTAGATAGAGGTGGTTAAGATTCGAACGACTTTCTCTAAAAAAAACCAAACTAAGGTATCTCATAAATTCATCATGCATAAAAGCATGGTTTTCACGAAAGTTAGACCTAAGGTGCTTCTTAGCTTTATCATAAAGTCCTTGTGGAAGCATTTTATGTACTTTCATCTCTGGTATTATATTTGCCATATTAGGAAGTTCAATTTCATCAGTTTTGGCATTTTCAATTATTCTTTTTACATCATCATATTTTTCGTTTTCGACTAGACTTTTTATATTTTCTAGCAGTTTCTTTTGACGATCATTTCCTTCTTTAACTTCGTTCATTGTTTCAGTTACTATCCCTACGACTGAATTCACCATCTGTTCTCGCGTATCTTGTAAATCAGCAATTTGTGTGATTAAATCTTTAATTAAGTTACCCGCACTAACGTTTGACTCTTCTAGTTTTTCAGCAGTTTCTTTTAAATCCATAATAGACTGTCTTTGCCCTGCTACATCTATTAAGGTCATTACAATTGCAATGACTGACAAGATCAGTGATGAAACAGTAGATGCTGTTCCAATCGTTGTATTCGCATTTTCACTGCCTCCAAATGCATATACTAAAAAGAAAGCAAGGACAATCACTGCAATTATGATTATATATACTAAATGCCCAACTCTAATGTAACCTCTTACTTTATTCTCCGTTTCCATCAATCCATCCCCTTTTTCCCACTTAATTCGATAAAAGGGGCTATTTTCCTTCTTTAGCAATGTAAAAAAGCACCTATTTAGGACGCTTTAACATACTTGATTTTTTATTCCTCGTCTTTAAATTTGCTATATGAAAGTTCTGTAAAATATGACCTTTTATAACAGTATAATTTTTCAATTATCTTACTATTTACATAATAATTATCGTATTAATTAATATAATTATAATTGTAGATTCTTTACCAATTTCAAATATCCCAATAATTTGACGTTACATTTTGTGTCGAACCGACACTCCCGAAGGAACATGAGTTTGAGTCGCGTTTCTCTCTGTTAAAGATTAATTATTAAACATATTTAATTTCTCTAAATGTACATCCATGTTGTCTTGGTTAATCCGTTCTAAATATAAATTTGTCGTGGAGATATCAGAATGACCCGCCCAGTCTTTGACCACCGCAAGTGGCACATCATTCTCTAACATAACTGTTACAAAAGTGTGACGAAACCAGTGGGGACTAATTGCTGTATTCTGCGTCGCGAGTTTGACAGCTGATTTCACAATTTTATATAAAGATGGATAGGTCAACCGCCTCTTCATGAAACGAGTTTTTTCCTTATTATATAGGGAATAAAACAAAGGACTTGTATCCTGAATATTCAATTCGGTTGATTCATCTAAGAGTTCTCGGTAGTTAAACAACAGATCCTTGGTTTCTTGCCTTATCGGAATGGTTCGAGGTTTATTCCCTTTTCCGATCACATCCACGAGTAAATTACCTCTGCGATTCTTCCGGAAACTACCCCAATTTAAGTTTAGAAGTTCACTTGCCCGAAGACCCGTTGTGTATAGCAGATATCCAATGAGCAGATTTCGCGTTTGCAACTGTTTTCGATAGGTATCAGTCTTCACGATTTTCGGAAAATAGGAGATTAAAAACTCTGCATCCTCCTGGGACAATTCCCGTAATTGAAAGCGTGTTTGTGATTGATTTTGACGAGTTTCTTCTATTATATAGTGCCCCTTTTGAGCAGCTGGTTTGACAATCCATCTAGAGAGCAATGCTTTATAAAAATGCGTTTCATAGCCAAACTCTAATAAGCGGCGAAAGAAGTCAAGTTTCCGTATGGCTGTTTTGTTTGCATAGTTATTTTTTATATACTCGTTGTAAGACTTTACTTCAGGAAAGCCAATATCCCGGAAAGACAAGTTATGCTGCAGCATATAATTCAATAAAGTTTTGGCATCCGCTTTGTACGCCTTTATTGTATGAGGTGAAAAGGTCCGTCCATCCTTATAAATCTTCAGAGCAAAAAACCATTCCAAGAAATCCTCTTCTCTGCTTTGGCCAAGATTCAAGTTCCGATTCTCATCGAGCAGGTTTTTCTCGTGTAATGATTCCTTAAGATCAGTTAAATATCTTTCATTAGTAACATTCGTTATAGAGGCGACTAAATCCATTGAACTCCCTCTTTTCCGTTCTTTGTCTCTTTAAGTATATCATTTGTTAATAAATGTATCGATAGTAAAGATAATATCTAATTATCTTTACTGAAAACTCTTTTGAAAGGGGAAGGCGTATTTTGCAATAATTAAGGTTACTATCCATTTAACTTTTCCTAATTGCAACACAGAGCGTTTCTCCAACATCCAAATATTTACTATATGAAGGTATTGTCTTTGGAAAAACAGATTATAATGAATTCACGGGACAGAAAAGGTAAGAGCTAATATTGGCTCTTACCTTACAGAATTATTTTTATATTCGTTTTCACTTTTGTTTATGTAAGCGTAAATGAGTTTGTTCTTGTTTTCACAAACTACTTTATTTAATATGAATAGATATTGTATTCTTATTCTTATTGTCGTTCCGTGATTGATCTTACAGTCGATTTTAATAGTTCCATTATGTGATTCAATTATTTTATAACCATAAAAGGTACGTATTTTTATTATTTAGTGATGGGTAATTGAGGAAAATTCTTTTCATAAAGGTTTTTCATATTTAAGTGTTTGGTATAAAATTATTAATTTATCTAGTTCTTGGCTTTTTCTAACTATCTCACTTCCAGAATAATGATTTCTCTTTTTTGCTATTGAGTATAATGCTTCACGCAGCATTTTAATTTCCTCTGTTAACTCTTTAATATTCACCCTTTTTCAAGCTCCCCCTTTAAATGTTTTTATAAAAGTTTCACTCCAATAATAATGTTAAAATTTTCATGAATCAACTCTTTTTTCCATTATATGTGGTTTTTTTTATGATTTTAATAAGAAAGTCGATATGTGAAACTTTTTTTATTAAACTAAATGGCATATAGCTTGAATGTATATGAAACTAAGAGCGAAACAAAATGAGTTTGGTTCTATCACTTTGTGTGGTTGATTACATAAGTATAATCACAATTGTTTTTGCTTGTGTAAACATTTTTAAAAGTTTAAATAAAATTTCCGAGTTGTCTTAAAGGTGTGCAGACTCATCGAGTATCATTTAACTTCAGTTTCTTCAGCTATGCCAGTCGATTAGCACCACCTTGCTGAGATCACTGCTATTAATGCTATCACTCTTGAAACTTTCACCTAAAGCCTGTACCAACTCAATATCAAAGAGGTTCTGATTTTTATTCAATTTGTCGGCAGAATATTCTGTCATTTTCCTTTACCTGTCATCTTTTACTATGTTATATTGGTTTAGACGAACCACTATATGCCCAGGAATCAGCAACTGGGCATATTTATTATGAACTTATATTAGGATGGTGAGAGATCATTGAAGTAGAAATCGGTAACCATATTGAAACAACAGATGCGATAAAGGGACAAGTTATAGCCCTACTAACGAACACGGTAGTTATTGATGTATCTACATCTAAAGACAACATTATTAACTTTGATCATCCGAAAC
>NZ_FNHW01000003.1 GCF_900103485.1 Fictibacillus solisalsi | reverse complement strand
CACCATCCCCGGTTCGCTTCATCTAAAGAGGCTCAGATACTATTGGTCTGTCATTGCGTTATGATCTTCGATTATGGAAAAAATAGTACAGTTTTTCCGCCATAATGTCAAGTCTGTACGACATGCAGAAATTTTATTCTTCCCGGGAAAAAAGAAAACCCATCGCCATGGTCGATGAGTTTTTCATATGTGCATTTAGAAGCCTCCAAAGCCGCCGGGAAAGCCGCCATACCCACCAGGGAAGCCGCCATACCCACCAGGGAAGCCGCCATACCCACCAGGGAAACCGCCAAATCCTCCCGGCACGCCTCCATAAGCGCCTGGGAACGGGGCCACCCCTCCGTAACCATAACCGTAGCCAAAGGCAACTGGTGGACGCGGAGCGAGTGCAAAGCCCGCAATAGTACCGAGTCCAAGACCGATCAGCCCTGCACCCAATAAGGGAAAAAACCTTCCCGTACCATCATCCTGATGGGGAAGCAAATAAACATTTTCCGCGTCAACATTTTGGATGGTTCCTACGTAGCGGCCGCCATCTTGGGTTAAAATTTCAACATCCTGCCCCATATATTGACAGCATAAGCCATAATAATGTTCTTTCATGGATACCCCTCCCTTTTTGTTCAAATTACATAAGGTTTTCTTCATAGGGTATGCAAATAATGGAATATGGGTGTGGACAGCTGTCTGTTAGTTTGATGAATTGGTGAAAATGGGTACTAGGTACATAGAACCTTTGAAAGGGGAACCCCTATGGATAAAGATTTGTCACAGCACAAAGAACACGCTGAAAGAAAAGCAGAAGAATACAAAGAAGAAGCCGAGCCATGGATCGTTCGCATGGCCCGGTTTGGCCACCTGTCGAAAGGTGCAGTTTATATTCTCATCGGAGTACTCGCCGTCATGACTGCGTTTGGTTTAAGCGGCAAATTGACTACTTCTTCCGGAGCTCTTTACACCGTCGCCAAGCAGCCGTTCGGTTCAGTGATCCTCGCGGTGCTTGCTATCGGACTCGCCGGCTATGCGCTGTGGCAAATCATTATGGCAATCTTTGATCCCGAGCATAAAGGCAAGGACGCAAAGGGCTGGATAGCCCGGATCAGCTATCTTATAGTTGCAGGCATCTATATTGGCCTTTGTGTTAGTGCTGTCAAGATCATATTCAGAGCGAGTTCAGGTTCATCAAGTGAGAAATATCAGACACTTTCAGCTAAAGTCCTTGCACAGCCTTTTGGCCAGTTTATTATCGGTCTTCTTGGCGCCATCATTATTGGTGTGGGTTTATTTAACTTTTATAAAGCCTATAAAGAAAAATATCTAAACGTGCTAAAGCGTGAAGAAATGAATCAAAAGGAATGGAGGACCGCACGATATATCGGCAAGTTCGGCATTAGTGCACATGGTGTGGTTTTTGCCATTATGGGCATCTTTCTCATCCGTTCAGCCGTCCAGGCTGACCCTGATGAGACGAAGGGACTGGACGGAGCACTTGCGGAGCTTGTTAAACAGCCCTATGGGCAGGTTCTCCTGACCATAGTAGCTCTCGGTCTCGTAGCCTACGGCGTTTATTTGCTCTTTGAAGCACGCTTCAGAAGGCTCGACCCTTAAAACAACCCCCCTGCTCAAAAGAGCCGGGGGGTTGTTTTATTGATCCGGGGTAAGAACAAGTTTTTCTTCGCTTTTAAAGGAAGCTTCCTTTGTATTGGTTACATGATAGTTTCCCGTCGTCCAATCCTTGATCTGGTTGTCGTACCACTTGCTCAGCACATGTCCGGATTGCCCTGGACCGACGACATTATAGGATTTGGACAGGTCCGAGAGATCGACGACCGTCCGCCAGGCGGCTCCGTGATTTACTTTTCCTGTCGCAGGGTCCCAGCCTGCCGCTCCGACCGTCACCCGGCTGCCGCCCATCTCCGTCTCTTTCGGATTAAACAGCAGATTAAGCGGTTTAATCGCTGCGAGTGGATGATCAAAAGGAAGGGTATGATAAGCTCCCCAATTCCACTTCTCCGTGTCCTCACCCTGTATGTTTTCTACTTCCTTTACCGTTCGTGAAAATGACCGGTTGGAGACAGCTTGCAATCCGCCAGCTTCCTTCACCCAGGGTCCTTCCTGTCCTTTAGTCGCACGACGAATAAGTTCATCCACCACTTGAGCTTTTCCATCAAAAAGATTCATCATCTTTTGATCAATCTTTTTTTCAAACAGCACGTTGCTGAATTCCTGCATCCATAAATTAAACAGTAAAGGTGCAGCACGTTCTTTATCATCCTTATGATTCCAGTCCTTCAAAATCTGCAGTGCTTTCTTCTCGTTTGGATCCAGCTTATCCCTTTCAATCAGCGGCAGAAGAATAGGAAGCATTTCTTCTGCCTGCAGGTTTTTCCTGTCAAATTGGAGCATTTTCATGTCTTTCACTGACAGCTTTTCCTTTGAAGAAAGCACATCCTTAATCCTCTGTTCCCGGTAGGGCTGTGCCCATGAATCTGTAATATGGTAATGGTAATTCTCCCCGATAACTTTATTGTTCGCGGTGGCAATGAAACCTTCCTTCGGATTAACAACCGTTGGCAGCTTTCCCCATGGAATGTAGCCTTTCCACTCATATTTCTTATCCCAACCGGGCACCGGTACTGAAGCGTATTTTTCACCGCGAATGGGAATTAGTCCGTTGGCGCGGTAAGCAATCGTACCATCCTGGGAAGCAAAGACAAAATTCTGGGCAGGGGTATGAAAGTACGTAAGCGCTTTCTTAAACTGGTTCCAGTTCTCCGCTTTATTAAACATCAGTACGGCCTGAAGCTCAGTGGAGGGTTCAAGCGCCGTCCACTTCAGGGATAAGACGGTATCTTCCTTTTTATCGAGAGCAAATTCCGACATGATCGGACCATGCCGGGTAACCGTTACCTTGTAGGGAATGGTTTTGTGGTCCTTTACTTTTATATTTTCCTCAATAATCTTCGCTTTTTCCCATTTTCCTTCATAAAGAAATTCTTCAGGGTTTATGGGATTTCTTTTTTCAATATATAAATCCTGCACATCAGGGCTTACATTCGTCACTCCCCAGGCCACCTTGGTGTTATGACCGACGATAATCCCGGGTACGCCGGCAAATACCACCCCACTTACATTCATACCTGGTGCCTTCAACTGTGTTTCAAACCAGATGGAGGGTGTGGCGAGACCAAGATGCGGGTCATCAGCCAAATAGGGCTTGCCCGATTTTGTTTTCTTCCCGGCTACAACCCAGTTATTAGAACCATTATACTCGTTTGGTACGACCGCGCTCGCAAGGCGGGTCTTGATGTCTATTTTTGTTTCCATAGCCTTACCAATGATTTCCGCTCCGTTTTCCGGATAAGACGGGAAAAGATCCAATGCCTTTTCTTTTGGAAAGTGCTGAATCAGATATTGTCGGAAGGCCTGCCCTTCCCAATGCCCCCCAAGATCAAAAGCCATGTATTTTCCAATGGTCAGCGAATCGACCGGTGTCCATTTCTTCGGCTCATAGCCCACAAGCGTAAATTCGATCGGCAGTGCCTTTTTCTTTTTTGCTTCCTTCAAATAGGCATTCACACCGTCCGCATACCATTGCAATACTTTTTTGGCCTCCGGAGAATATACCTCGAAGGAGGCCTCTGCTGCCCTGCGCAAACCCATCGTTCTAAAAAAACGGTCTTTCTCCACTGTCTTTTCACCAATCACCTCACTTAATTGCCCTGAGGCCTGTCGTCTGCTTAAGTCCATTTGAAACATCCGTTCCTGAGCCGTTACATAGCCTTGCGCCATATACAAGTCCTTCAGATTTTTGGCTACAATATGCGGTACACCATTTTTATCTCTGTAGGCGTTCACTGGAGAAGTTAGTGAAGAAATCGTTTCTGTCCCGGTGGTCACCGGGAGACTTTTTCTCATGAGCCAATAAGCGGCTGTCCCTGAAATCACAAGGATTATGAGAACCCCTGTTATCATGATCATGGCTGTTTTCTTCCAGCGGCTCCTTTTAGGACGCTGTTTTTCAATTTGAACGGCAGTTTCCACCATCACTCCCCCTTTTTTAATCCATTCTGTATGGTCTGGCTGTTTTCCTTCTCCTTAAATTTCCAGTCATATATCGCTCTCATATGTTTCTTTCATGCTAATATATTGATAGGAGAGGGAGAAATGGTTTAAAATGGGGACCTTGAAAGGGGGCAGCATATGAAGAAATGGCTATGGCTGGCGCTCATCCTTTTAGGTTTGATAATTGTCTCTGTCGGGGGATGGTATTATTATCCTCAATTTAAAATTGACCGTTTGAAAGCGCAAAATGCCGCTATACAGGACTCAGCCGATAAGCCTGAATCCCATAATGTTTCCTATATCGGCCACTTAAGAAACCTTCCCGGGAAGGCCATTCATCATCTTGCCCTGGGAGATTCAGTCATTCAGGGACGGGGATCGACTGAAGGTGGGTTTATCAAAATAGCCAATGATGAGTTATCCTCGCTTACAGGAAAGAAAGCGATTCTGGATAACCAGGGCATATCCGGGGCAACAAGCGGCGACCTGCTCAGAATTTTATCCACCCCTGATATGAAGGAGCGGATTCATTCGGCAGATTTGATTACGATCAATATTGGGGGCAATGATCTCGTTAAACTCGCATTACAGGAAGGGCCGGTTAAAGCACTGCAGGATTACGCCAATGTTAAATCATCCTATAAGGATAATCTGGTAAAGATCTTTTCCATCATCCGAAAAGAAAATCCTGACGCCATCCTTGTATACAACGAATTGTACAACGCGGTAGACTCAGAGGAGACTTTTTTTCCTGCCACGAAAAAGTTATTGAATGACTGGAATCTGATCGCCTACGAAACCACTGCCAACAATAAACCATCGATTGTCATCCCGAGCAGTGAGGTACTGAAACCTGAAAACAGAAAAGAATGGATTTACGATGCCATTCATCCCAATGATAAAGGCCATGAAATGATTGCTAAACAAATGATTAAAACCTTGGAAGCACCTTATCAGCAGAAATAAGCACTGTCCTTGTCCTGGACAGTGCTTTTTGGTGTTTGCAAAAAAAATAGAGATGCCCTGGTCAAGGCATCTCATATGTATAGGGGATTACATTATCTCACCTTTTCCACCATTGTGTAAGCATCTAGAGACTTGCGTCTTGGTGCCTATTTTACCGTTAACATTCAATATCAGACCAATATAACTAAGACCTTTACGCTAGTCCAGAATCTATCTTGATCTGCTCTCTCGTTTTTGCGCTCTTAAGGCCGTTTTTCTCCCCCAGATAATCCAAAATTCCTTCATCCGTCATTCCCAATGCCTTCAATCCTTTGGCAATGGTACGAAGATACCCAGAAGCTGGAGCCACATATTCTTCCTCCCCCATATCACGATTGGAGGTAAAAGAGAAAATAGGATAGCCATCACAATCTCCTAGATAAACAATGGTGCCATACCATCCCTCTGTCAAAGGAAGAAAACGGGCTTCTTTAATCTTTTCAAAATCAAACTCAAGCCCGTCAATGCCGTTCTCCTGTGAAGCAACATCCATAAACTGCTCCTCTGTGATTAAGTACATGCGGCCGATGGTTTTAGATGAAGCAGCGGGCTGATGGCCGATAAAAGCCACTCCTCCTGCTCCCCATTTGCTTTCCTGCTTTGAAAAATAAAGCGGATATTCAATTTCAACCGGTCGATCTTCCAGTGGAGGATTGCAGTTCCTGCATCCTCTTTCCGGTTCGGAGCTTCCTTCTGCCTGTCTTCCTTCTATGTAACAGGAAAACCTGTCTTTATTCATGTTTGACCCATAACTTGCATACCATACATAATTCATGCTGTTACTCCTTCCTACAAATACCGCACCTGTTGTTTAATATAGCGGCGCAAATAACTGACAAAATCCATAAAGCTGTTTTTATCGTCAAAAATTCCTTTTAAGGTGTCCAATTGCGGGTAAATACCATGCGTGTTAAACCTAACCGCTGTGATTCCCCGGTAAAACTCGCTTCCATCCGGATTCAGAATCACTGTGTCAATGTGTACTTCCTTTGTTCCTTCAATATAATGCTCTTTCACCTCAAAAACATCCAGTACGTTCAGCTTATATTTAAGCATTTGGATTCCTCCCCGCTCTATTGTAACAAATGGCCATTCAGAATTCCTGCCAGCTGTATGGCAGCAAGATCCCCATAAATCGGTAGTGGTAAAAAGGTCCCGAATCCATATCAAATCTTTAATTTGTCTGAATTTACTGACTTTTCGGTTGGTAAATTAGTACCATTGAACTATTGGGAATGTTTTGAAATAGTTATAACGATTCTTGTTATATATTGGCAATCGGGATAAAATAGGAATACATAAGACAGGGACTGCGGCTCATTCGAATAAAACGTTCTAGCCCAACAATTAGGGGGAGGGAATGGTATGACAGTATTCGAAGCAATGTCGTTGATGATTGGTTTTTCCATGCTAGTGCTGACCATTATTCGCTCCAAGGACAACGATTAAGTCTGCCCACATAATTATACAAAAAAGCCATGCGTCAGCACGCATGGCTCTTTTTTTATTCTACGACTAATTCATTTTCACGAACATCTACTTTTAACGCTTTGTTTTCTTCCTGATCCAGTAAAACATCTGCTACGGCATCTTCTACTTTTTCCTGAATCACTCTGCGCAACGGACGTGCACCGAATGCTGGGTGGTAGCCCAATTCAGCTATTTTCTTCTTCGCTTCATCCGTAAAATTGATTGTGATTCCCTGTTCCACCAGGTTCTCTTTCAGTTCGGAAAGCATCAGGTCAACAATTTGTACAAGGTCACCTTCTTTTAGAGATTGGAACTGTACAATGCTGTCAAAACGGTTCAGAAATTCTGGTTTGAAGTAGGAACCAATGGCATCAAGAATATTGGTTTCTTTTTGTACTTCCGCGACTTCGTTGGTAAATCCTAATTTTTTGGTTTGCTTTACACCACTGCCGGCATTGCTTGTCATGATGATAACTGTATCTTTAAAGGATACGGTACGGCCCTGGCTGTCAGTTAAGCGGCCATCCTCAAGGATTTGCAGGAACATGTGCTGTACATCGGGATGCGCTTTTTCAATTTCATCCAACAAAATAATGCTGTACGGCTTGCGGCGAACCATTTCAGTCAATTGTCCGGCTTCATCATGACCGACATATCCAGGAGGTGAGCCGATAAGCTTGGATACGGCATGTTTCTCCATGTATTCACTCATGTCAAGACGGATCATGGCTTCCTTATCACCAAATAATTCTTCTGCGAGTGACTTGGTCAACTCGGTTTTACCTACCCCTGTCGGACCGACAAACAGGAAGGATCCGATTGGACGGTTCTTCGCTTTCAGACCGGCACGGCTTCTGCGGATGGCTTTGGACACTTTTTCAACCGCTTCTTGCTGTCCGATGACTTTTTGGGAAAGGTTCTTCGCCAAGTCCTTCATTTTTGCCTGTTCGTCTTCCTGAAGTTTTTTAACCGGAATACCGGTTTTTTGCTCAACGATGGATTGAATATCTTCAAGGGTAACGGCCGCTTTTTCTTTGCCTTCATTCTCGTTCAATTTTGCCTGCAATTGAAGCTCTTCCTGGCGGAGTTTTGCAGCAAGCTCATAGTTTTCATTCATTGCTGCCTGTTCTTTTTCTTTTGAAATTTCCTCTAAACGCTCTTCAATGGAAGAGGTTTCATTGCCTGAATGAAGCAAGTTGATTTTGGAACCGGCTTCGTCCATAAGATCGATTGCTTTATCGGGAAGGAAGCGGTCCTGGATATAGCGGTGAGACAAGGCTACACACGCTCTTAAAACATCTTCTGAAAATGTCACTTCATGGTACTGCTCATATTTCGGAGCTAGACCCTTAAGAATTTCAAATGCCTTTTCAGGAGTTGGTTCGTTAACGATAACCGGTTGGAAACGGCGCTCCAATGCCGCGTCTTTTTCGATTTTGCGATACTCTTTCAGTGTCGTTGCACCCACCAGTTGAAGTTCGCCTCGGGCAAGTGCCGGTTTTAAAATATTGCCGGCGTCCATTGATCCCTCGGCTGATCCTGCACCGACGATCTGATGAATCTCGTCAATGAACAAAATGACATTTTTACGCTTTTGAAGCTCAGCAATCAGCTGCTTCATTCTCTCTTCAAATTGTCCGCGAATACCTGTATCTGCTACAAGAGAAGCTACATCAAGCAAATAGACTTCCTTGGAAAGAAGCTTGGACGGTACTGTACCTTCGGCAATTTTCAATGCCAATCCTTCAGCAATAGCTGTTTTACCAACCCCAGGTTCCCCTATAAGAACCGGATTGTTTTTGTTTCTACGGTTCAAAATTTCAATCACACGGTTTATTTCTTCCTCACGGCCGATCACAGGGTCGATGAGACCGGTTTTTGCAGCCTGGCTGATGTTGCGGCCAAATTGGTCAAGGAAACCTCCGCCCCTGCCTCTGCCACCACCTTGCTGTTGGGACTGCTGGGATTGCTGGCCGGAAAAACCTGAGTTCATGCCGTTGTTCATCATTTGTTTAAAGAAATCATCGAAGGATGAAAATTGGTTCATAGGGTTCATACCTCCTGTTGTATTCATAGATTGAGTAATTTTATGATAGCAATCTGCACATAGTGTTAACTGTTGTTTATGTTGATTAAAAGAAACGTTCATTTGAATTGTCGCAGGATTCACTTTACATTGTTCACATTTCATAAAGCATGTCCTCCTTCGGATTGTTAGGCCATCGTTTGACTTTGACTATCTTTGACCTTATGTCTACATTATACTTTGACCTTCTTTGACTTTCAAGTCCTTTGCTCAAAAAATTTATATTTGCTTATTTAAAGTACGTTTAACTTTGTTTATTTTTATGAGTGTACTGCGTAATAAATAAAAAATCAATCAATCTGCACCTCCTTTTGCTGCAAAAAAATCCGCTCTTAAAGAGCGGATTTTTACTGTATTTCAAACGTCTTTTTCTGCCGATAATCGTTTTCTTCATTTTTCGCCGTAAGCCATATCTCGATCGTATAGGTACCCGCCGGCAAGTTTTTAACCATAATATCCTGTGTGAACGATTCTCCTTGTTTCAAGGTGATTTTTGAAAGGGACTGGGTAAACATGTGATCCTGTGAATACTGATAGACCTTTTTTCCGCTTTCATCTTTAATGATGTAATCAAACTTTTTTCCACTTGTAAATTCAAAGGTTTTTACTTGCTCGGTCTGATTTTTAAGTTCATAACGCAAGAGAGTCCTGCCTGGATTTTGCTCTGTAACTGAAAGCTTTGGTTCAATGGCTCCCGCAACGATTCCCCCGCTATGGTCCCTGCCGGGCTTGTCCTGTTGCTGCTCCTGTTTATTTCCGTCTCCCATGACTGGCTCCCCCTTGTCCGCTTCATTTTTTTCTGATGTTCCGCATCCGCCCAATAGCACTGTAAAGCTGAGTATCAACAGCCATTTTTTCATGTTATCACCTCATCGAATAGTGTTGGCTGATTTTTGTTTTTTTAACAGAATAAAAAGGATTTTCGCGTTTCATCTCTAAATTACCCTAAGAAGAGAATAATCAACATACACCTAAGGGAGGATTTTTACATGCAGGCAACACATGAGGAATTACTTATAGAAATGAAAAAGCTAACGGATGAAAAAAGAGCCACAAGCAACGAAACCATTCTTCGCCAGCACAGCAAGGACGAATCTCATCATTCTCCCGTGCTTCCGGAAGTCGTGGTATTCCCAAACTCAACCGAAGAAGTTTCTTCTATAGTAAAGTTCGCGAATGAACATAAAATTCCTGTTGTTCCGTTTGGCGTCGGATCAAGCCTTGAAGGCCACTGCATCCCGCTGCAAGGCGGCATCTCCATTAACTTTCAAAATATGAACCAGGTACTAGAGGTCAGGCCCGAAGATTTTCTGGTTAAGGTCCAGCCGGGAGTAACCCGAACACAGCTGAATCAGGCATTAAAAAAATACGGACTGTTCTTTCCGGTAGATCCGGGAGCGGATGCTACCCTCGGCGGAATGGCTGCCACGAATGCAAGCGGCACAACCAGCGTCCGTTACGGCATTATGCGCCCCCAGGTCAGGGATCTCGAAGTGGTTCTTGCCGATGGTTCCATCATCCATACAGGAGGGTTGGCGGCAAAATCTTCTTCAGGCTATCATCTCACAGGTTTGTTCGTCGGATCGGAGGGAACCCTTGGCGTATTTACGGAACTCACCCTAAAGGTATACGGCATTCCCGAAACAACCGTGGCAGGCAGAGCCGTTTTCCCAAGCGTGAAAGAAGCGGTTGACGGAGCGGTCTCCCTTTTGTCTTCCGGGAATTCCCTGGCACGAGTAGAGCTTGTGGATGAGCCCTCCATCCGTCAGGTGAACATGCACAGCGACACTTCCTATCCGGAGAAACCCACCCTGTTTCTTGAGTTTCATGGCAATGAAGGCGGAATAGCTCAGGATGTAGCTTTTGCAGAAGAATTGCTCTCGGCCAATGGTTCAGAAGAACTGATTTTCGAAACCGATTCCATCAAAAAAGCAAAACTTTGGGAAGCCCGCCATCACCTGGCTTACGCGTTCAAGCACGGTTTTTCCGGAAGGGAAATGATGCTGACAGACGTGGTGGTGCCGCTTTCGGAATTAACCGGCGCTGTCGTCTATGCACGTGAACTGATTGAAAGCGAGGGTTTGCCTGGCGGGGTGCTCGGCCATGTCGGAGATGGCAATTTCCATTCCATTCTCATGTTTGATAAAAACAGTGAGGAAGAAACCAAAAAAGCGAACCGGATCAACGAAAGAATTGTGGAATATGCACTTTCCAAAAAAGGGAGCTGTTCCGGAGAACATGGAATCGGCATCGGGAAAATGAAATATCTGCGTCAGGAGCACAGTGACACATTGCCATTGATGAAAATGATCAAGCAGCAATTTGATCCCAACAACATCATGAATCCAGGCAAGGTTTTATTTTAAAGGTTAAAGAGAGGATCAGTTGGGTAAAGATAGAGTATAAATTACTCGTGAAAGGACATTATTCGTGAAAACACTAATCATTCTAATACTCGTTGTGATTCTCATTTACCTGTTTGTAAAAAGAAAAAGATAAGCTCGAAGACCCCATCCACTCCGGAAGGGGTCTTTTTTCGGTGAAATATAATAGAAAAGACCGCTTGAACGTTTCTCAAGCGGTCTTCCAAAAGGAATATTAAATGGATATTTTTATCTCGGCGTTCATTCCCGGCAACACTTTGTCTGAAGGGTTTTGAACAGAGATCTTAACAGCTACTTTTTGCGTTATTTTTGTATAATTGTCACTTGAGCTTTGTGAAGGCACTTGTGAGAATACAGAATTGGCGGCGTACCCGATTTTCTCGACGGTCCCTTCAAACTTGGCATCCGAATCGCCATCGATAGTAATATCCACTTTATCGCCTTCTTCGATATCCTTTAATTCGGTTTCCTTAATATTGGCTGTTACATATAAGTGGTCCATATCTGCGGTCTGTGCCAGCACTTCTCCGGCCTGTACCATTTGTTGGTCTTTCACTGCATTTTTAATAATGGTGCCACCTTTTACAGCAGCAATCGGAAGTTCCTTTTCCTTTCCTGAAACAATGGCCAATCGCTTGTCCTTTTTCACCTTGTCTCCTTCTTCTTCATTCCAGCCGGTCAATTTTCCGGAAACGGGTGAGATAATTTGCGTCATATCAGTCGTAACGGTTGCTTCATCTGTTTCCACATAGTTTTGGCTTTGATAGTAATAATAGAAACATACTGTAATTAAGGCAAGAACAACAACAACCCCTACCGTGTTGGCAAAAACTAAACGCCCTTTTTTCATGCTACTGTCATCTCCTTTATTTTATGATGCATCACGAGACTGCCGGTTCTCACGGGGGGAGGGAAGAAGCAGCCGCTTTTCTTTTTTGACAAGAGACCGCCCTTTTCCCGTTACTGTCTTACCAACGGAAGCAATAAGCATAATTACACCCAAGCCAACAAAAATGGTAAACAAATCATGATAGGCTCCCAAGATGGCAGAGCGTTTGGCATTGGCAATGAGTGAATATGCAGCCATGTTTTTTGCATCCGCAGCAGACAGACCCTGATGGATAAACGTACGAACCATCCCTGCCAACTCAGAATTCACTTCGGGATTAAGTCCATCGACCTGTTCACGGATTGCTTCATAATGGACGGCATTTTTCATATAGGCGTACCATCCCAGAAAAGGTGCAGTAAGAGCACCAGAGAAATTCCGTATAAAGTGCAATGAAACGGAACGCATGGACGCTTGATGGAGATCACCCGCAAGGGCTGTACCCAGTGCTCCTGATACAAGCACCATACTCACTCCGCTGCCGAGGCACGCCACCTGGAAATACAGAGTATCAATGGAGACAGCAGGATCGAGGCTTCGCCATTCCATACCAACATAAATGACAAGCAGTGAACCAATAATCCCCAGAACGCCGGCTCCCCATTTGTCGTAAAAGAAGGTGCTGAAGAGGGCCGTTGCCATAATACCCAGGAAGAACCACCCATAAAACAAGGACAAATAGGAAAATGGAAGATCGATATTATTTCTGAGGAAACCATTAATGCCAGCCAGCGCCACAATTAATGAAATATGTGCCGATACTGCCATTAGGGTTCCGGAAATCGGTTTCGCATTCCAGAGCGCCCGAAATGGAACAAGCGGGTTTTCTGCCTGCCAGTCGGTGGTGATAAATAGAATCAGCAAGACAAAAGCAGCAAGTAAAAATGGCCACACCAGACAGGAAGAAAAGCCCTCTTCCTGTAAGTGAATCAAGGGAACCGCCAGGTCTGCCATTAAAAGCGTCAAAATAAATATGCCAGTTTTATCAATATGATAGTCATCCTCCTGCTTCTTTTCAGGTTTTGGCAAATTTAAAGCCCCAACAATAAGGCATACTATGGAAGAAAATATATTGATAACAAAAAGCCAGCGCCAAGCATCAGCATCTAGAGACAATGCTCCAAACAAGGCACCTACTGCTGATGAACCGAAAAGCCCGCTTATTACGAAAAACAAAAACCAGTGGCGGACATGATTGGGAAACGACCGCAGCTTTACCGGCAGGATCGTTAGAAAAAGGATACCTGCGCTTAAGCCTTGGACGGTCCTTCCCACAGTTAGCATATCTAGTCCGGCAGAAAAAATATCTGTCATGGATCCAGCCAAAAAGATGAAAATAAACAGCAAATAAATTTTTCGTACACTGTATTTCAAGGAAAGTACACGTCCGACGGGCACACCCAGCGCAAACGCCAGATTAGACAGAATCGACGGAATCGCCATCTGATTGGTGCTTAGGTTCAGTCCATGCTGAATAATCATTTGATTCACGGTATATGACAAATTAAGAAAATATTGCGGTCCGATCGCGAGGATGGTCAAAAGAGAAATAATCAGGTGTTTCGGTACACTGATTCTTTTTGTTTCTGATTTCGCTAAAGCAGTTGAATGTTGCATCGTTTTCTCCTCCTCCCGATTTTTTCAAAGTGGAAAACCGGTTTAAGTTGTATAATACAAGTTGTATAGCACAAGTTACATTATATAAGTATCCCTAAAAAAAAAGCAACTGTTTACTACATAAAAAAACAATGGCCTGATTGGCCATTGCCTTCTTTAACGTTTCCAATTTTTAAAATCCCGGTTTAAACGCCTTAAATTCTTTTTTAGCTCATCTAATTCTGCCTGCCCCCACTCCTGGAGCACTTCAGCATAAGCATTATATCTTGCATGCTGAACTTTTCTTAAAATTTTCAAACCCGTTTCAGTAACTTCCAGCCTGCTGATCCTGCCATTTTGCGGGTCGGGAAAACGCCGTATGTAGTCTTTTTTCTCCAGTGACGCCACCTGCCTGCTGGCTGTGGAAAGATTGAGTTTTAACTCTTCTGCCAATATAGTAATGGCCAGCATTCCGTTTTTATCCAGTGCACTTAATATCAAATATTCAGAACGGTCCAAATCCCCAAGTCTTGGACTGTGTGCGGTAGTCAGCCTGACCAGCAGCGCGATCTCCTGTTCAATGATTTGAAGTGAGTCCTCTTCCATGGTGGTTCCCCCTCATAAATCGGCAATAAAGCCATTATAAATGAAAAATCCCTTCAAGAGAAATGGAGCACAAAAAACAAAAAGCGCCTTTTTAACAAGACACTTTTTGTTTCCACTTCCGCCTGGTACTTCTAATGAAGTTGTTCATTGTACGATTGATACTCCCACTGTGCCAAATCATAATATCCCTGGTCAATTCTGGCCTTTTCTTCCTCCAGCACGGTCAGGAGATCTGCCGGCAAATGGCCGGTCTGAACGGTCAGATCGATTGAATCTTTCGGTGAATATAAAAGAACAGTGAACAGCTTCTTCGAGGCCATTTCCATTCCATGTACATGAAGGTAATTTAAATCATGAATGCGGTATACGAAAAAAATACGGTAAGGGCACATACAGGTTCCTGCCTTTTTAACAACCAGTATGTCCCCTTTATTCTCGTTTAAACGACGGAAAGGGGGTAAATCGGCAATTTCACCTGAACCTTCGTCCCTTTTCCTTCTTCACTCTCAAAATGGATTTGGCCAAAATGTTCTTTTACGATTTTATAACAGACCATCAAACCAAGGCCTGTTCCTTTCTCCTTTGTCGTATAAAAGGGTTCACCCAGTTTTTCAATCCTGTCCTTAGGGATACCTGAACCCTGGTCCTCAATTTCGACCATGACATTTCCTTTCGCTTTTATTAGAGTCAGCCTGATCAGACCTCCCTTGTCCATGGACTCAATAGAATTTTTCAGCAGGTTGATAAAAAGCTGCTTCAATTGGTTTTCCACGCAATAAACCGGAGGGATGTCCCCGAATGTGTTCAGCTGGATTTGGACATTTTTTATAATGGCCTGCGTGTCCAGGAGCCGCACCACGCTCTCGAGCATATCTTTGAGTGAACTGTTTTCAAAATGAACAGCCTGGGGCTTCGCCACAAGCATCAGCTCACCAACAATATCATTGATTCGTTTTAATTCCGTCAGCATGATTCCGATATACTTATCTTTCATTTCTTCATCTGATTCCTTCAGCAGCTGCGCAAAGCCGATAAGAGATGTAAGGGGATTTCGTATTTCATGGGCAACTCCTGCCGCGAGCTCACCGAGAACAGAAAGCTTTTCGGATTTCCTTATGAGCTCTTCGGTTTCTTTAGTTGCTGTTATGTCCCGTGCTATGGTTACGTAGCTCTCTATCTCATCCCATTCGTTCAAGACCGGGACCGCATTGGTTTCCATAACCACCCAATCCCCGCTGTTTATTTTTAACCGGAACTCGAACGTAAAAGGTTTCTTCCGGCTTCTTGCTTTGGCAAACGTAGCACGCAAAAATTCCCAATCGTCCGGATGAATTCTTGAATAAATGACCTCATTCAGTTCATCGAGACCATTCCTCAATCCGAGCAATCCTTCATGTGAAGGCGAGCAGTACAAAAGTTTGCCTGAAGGATCAGCTACAGCGATCAGATCTTTGGAATGCTCAGCAATTACCCGGTACTTGGCTTCACTTTCCCGCAGAGCCCTCTCCGCTTTTTTTTGTGGCGTGATATCCCTGTAAATCAAACAAAAGCCGATCACTTGCCCCTGCATATTTCGAATGGCCGAGAAGGAAATCGAAACATCGATCTTTGTCCCTTCTTTGCACACCCGCTGGGTTTCAAAGGAAGGGACAGTGCTTCCTTCCGCCAGCAGGCTCATGATACTTTTTGATTCTGGTTTATATTCAGAAGGAATAATCACATGAGAATCCACTCTTCCGGAGAGCAGATCCTCTTCTTCCCAGCCAAATAATTTTTCAAATGATTGGTTAACTTTAATTGGATTTTCCTTTGTATCCACAATTAATATCGCATCTGTCGTTCCTTCAAGAACCGATTCTAGTAGTTCAAGGGCCACACTGAGTTCCTCTTCCTTTTCTTTGTGCTGGGTGATGTCGCGCCCCGTTACAAACAGGTACAGAGGATTGCCCTCATCATCAAATGTAGCTTGTTTTATTAATTCAAGGATAAGGGTAGAACCATCCTTTTGCAGTACTTCTTCCTGGATTTTAATCGGCCGGCCTGTCTTCCATGCTTTTTGGTCTGTTTCATGGCAGCGCCGTATGGTATCAGGCGTAAGAAAGCAGGAAAGCTCCTCAGCTCGCACCCCTTTATATGAATTCCGTTCCACACCACACACTTGCAATGCAAATTCATTGGCTTCAAGCCATTCGCCATCCTCGTTTTTCAAACAGATGAACTCCGGGAGCACATCAATTAACTTCTTAAATACGCCAAGCTTTGGGAGAAGCTCATTACCCGTCAATAACATAAAAGTCCACACCCTCAACTATCAGTCTGTCGTTTTCTGTCTTTAATCTCTCTTTATATTAGATAAAAGAGAGCGTTTTCCTTCATGAATCGACCGACAAAAAGAGGAACAAATCGCTCTTTTATGACAAATGAAAAACCCCCCGTGAATGGGGGGTTCTCTTATACTGCTTTTACAGCTTCTTTTAATGACTTGCCTGGCTTAAACGCCGGCACACTGCTTGCGGCAATCATAATCTCTTCGCCTGTCAGAGGGTTACGTCCTTTACGGGCGTTGCGGTTGCGAGTTTCAAAGGTTCCAAACCCGATCAGCTGCACACTTTCTCCCTGTTTCAAAGAATTGGTAATGGCATCAAGTACAGCTTCCACCGCAAGGGTTGATTCTTTTTTATTCATACTTGTAGCCGCTTTTACTGCATCGACTAAATCTTGCTTTCTCATGATAAAAGACCTCCTAAAATAGCAATTTGATGTGTTGCATTTGCTACCATTATTAACCGTTCCCCATGTTTTATACACGTTTCCATTGTTTTTTTCAGAAACAAAATAACCTTGAGCCCATAATGCTCAAGGTTTTAGATCGTCTGCCTGCTAAAATCCGTATACGGTCATTCCGCCATCGACGAACATCGTTTGCCCCGTACAGTAGGATCCTGCGTCCGAAGCAAAAAAAACAGCCGGCCCTACCAGTTCCTGCAGCTCACCAACTCTGTTGAGCGGAGTTCGTGACAGGATATCGTTTAAGTAGGTTTCATCTGCAAGCAGCTTTTCGGTCAGCGGTGTTTTGAAATACCAGGGTCCGATTGCATTGACATTGATTCCGTACCTTCCCCATTCGAGTGCCAGGTTTTTGGTCATTTGAATCAGTGCGGCTTTGGTAGAAGCATAGACCACCCCTGTGCGTAATGCCACATGGCCTCCGACCGAGGAAATATTCAGGATTCGGCCATATCCTGCTTCCTTCATTCGCTTGCCTGCTTCCTGCGAAAAATAAAAAGCAGATCGAAGGTTTGTATTGATAATGGTTTCCCATTCTTCCTCTGTCACATCGAGTGCCTTGCTCCTGATATTCATACCGGCATTATTAACTAAAATATGTAGAGGAATGCGGTCTGTATCCAACGAATGGTACAAAGACTGTATTTCTTGTTTTTGCGCGACATCGACCGCATACGTATACGCTTTTCTGCCCAACTCCTGAACGACGCCTGCTACTTCGTCCAAATCCTTCTGGGTACGGGAGACCAAAATAACATCTGCTCCGGCTTCTGCAAATCCTATGGCCAGCGCCCGGCCGATTCCCCGCCCCGCACCTGTAATCATCGCTGTTTTTCCTGTCAATGAAAAGGATGGCAAATACATTAGAATCTTCCTCTCTGATTAATACCTATGATTGTTTTTTCAATAATCAAACCATTATTATTTTAGCACATCCAGTTGGAACTGCATTTTTTTATGGCTCTGGTGAACGAATGGTTTGCCATAAACGTCATAGTAGTAATACATAATCCTAAGCGGCAAGGAGGAAAGAGCAGCAATGGAGGAAAAGGACTTGATTAAACAAGCAAAAAAAGGAGATCACCACGCTCTTTCCCTTTTGCTGCAGCAAAATTATTCGATTTTGTTTCACTACCTTTTAAAGATTACCACGAACCGGTCGGTGACTGAGGATCTTGTGCAGGAAACCATGCTTAAGTGCATACAAAAAATCGGAATGTACGAGGAAAAAGCGAAGTTCTCTTCCTGGCTGATCTCCATAGCGTCTCACCTGTATATGGATCAGATCAGAAAACAGAGGACTGAGAAAAAATACAACGAGAAGTTCAAGCAAGCCCGGGGCCTAAAATGGAAAGCAATGACCAGTAATGAAGAATGGTCGGAATTGCTGGATGCCTTATGCGTATTAAATGAAGAAACCCGGATCCCCTTAATCCTGAAGCACTATTACGGGTACACGTATGACGAAATTGGCAGAATGCTGAAAATTCCGGCAGGAACTGCGAAATCGAGGGTTCATAACGGCTTGAAATTCATCAGGGAGGAGTTGGATGACCATGAAAGAAAACGAGGAGAAGCTTAAACAACAGCTCACAGAGGAGCTTTCAAAAATAGAAATATGGGAAAATGCCCCTGTACCTGACCTGGCTTTTTTTGAACAGTTTGTTGCTGAAGAAAAAAAGCGAATTCACCAGCAGCTGATGAAGGAGCTGTTCTATTTCGCCCTCGCGGCCGCAGTCATTTTGTGTTGTGTCGCAATCATGCTCATACGCCTTCCGGTTTTCTTCTTGCTGCTGCAGGTTCCGGTGTTAGTGGCTGCTGTGTTGTTCCTCTTCTATCCTCGTAAAAAGGAAGGTGAATGGAATGACATCTGAGTTTCATGGGCTGCCATTTTGGTTACTCGTCCTGTTGATTCTCGTTTTGCTGTGCCAAAGTATCTTTCTTTTCCTTGATGGAAGAAAACGGGGATACCGCTATTGGTTTTGGTCCTTGTGGGGGCTGATCCAATGTCCTCTTCCGCTTCTTTTTTATCTGATCTTTGCCAGAAAGATATTCCGCAGAACATTTTTCAAAGGTTAAAAAAAGGGAGCTTACACCACGTAAGCTCCTTTTTCCTTATTCTTTTTCCACCCATTCCTTTCGCAATACAAAAAGTTCCCGCAATTCCTGGGTGGATAGTTCAGTGATCCAATTTTCACTTGTAATGACTTTTTCGCTTAAATCTTTTTTGCTTTCAAGCATTTCGTCAATACGCTCCTCCAGCGTACCAAGCGTAATCATTTTGTGGACCGTCACAAACTTCTTCTGCCCGATCCGGTGAGCACGGTCTGTTGCCTGGTTTTCCACTGCAGGATTCCACCAGCGGTCAAAGTGGATAACGTGGTTGGCTTCTGTAAGGTTAAGCCCTGTCCCTCCAGCTTTCAATGAAAGAACGAAAACTTTATGCTTTTTGGCCTGAAATTGTTCAATCATTTCATCGCGTTTTACTTTTGGAATTCCTCCATGCAGGAAAGGCACCTCTTCATTCCACTGCTTTTCGATGTAATCTTTGATCAGATTTCCCATAAATAAAAATTGCGTAAAGATCAGGCAGCCCTCATCCTTCTCCTTGATGGCCTCCAGAAGCTCCATCAGTTTCGCGAATTTGCTTGACCGTTCTTCAAGCCTTGTTTTCTTCTCTTCTTTTAAATAGAGAACCGGGTGATCACAAATCTGCTTCAGTTTGCCAAGAAGCGCCAGAATCAAACCCCTTCTCTTCATTCCTTTCTCTTGTTCCAGCTGCTGAAATGTATCCTGTATGATTCGTTCATAAAGGGAAGCCTGTTCAGTTGTAAGATGCACATACTCCTTAATCTCCTGTTTATCCGGCAGGTTCAGCTGAACATGAGGATCCTGCTTCGTCCTTCTTAGCAGAAAGGGCTGAACGAGACTTTGGAGCTGCTTAAGCCGGTCATTGTCATGCTCCCGTTCAACAGGAATAACGAACCTCTTACGAAATGCGGTTTCACTTCCAAGGTAACCGGGATTAAGGAAATCAAAGATCGCCCAAAGCTCCAGAAGGCGGTTTTCCACCGGTGTTCCGGTAAGCGCTATTTTATGGCGGCCGGACAAACGCCGGATGCTCCTGGACTGTTTGGTAAAACTGTTTTTGATATTTTGAGCTTCGTCCAGAATAATGGCATCCCACATCACAGGCTGGAAATCTTCTTGGTCAAGCTGTGCGGTCGTATAGGACGTTAAAAGAACATCCGCGTCCCTGATCGCCTCCATGAAGTGTTCTCCTCTGACCCGCGATGAACCATAATGAAGAAAGACATTCAGACTCGGTGAAAAATGCTGCAGCTCTTTTTGCCAGTTCCCGATAACAGACGTGGGACAAATCAAAAGCACCGGAAGCTGACCGCTTCCTTTCCCTTTGCGGGTATGAAGCAGGTAGTCAATGGTCTGAATGGTTTTCCCAAGCCCCATGTCATCAGCCAGGCAGCCGCCCAAGCCAAACTTCCTTAAAAATTGCAGCCAGGAACTGCCGACTTTTTGATACTCACGAAGACTCCCTTTAAATCCGGGGGCCAATGGCTGAATTGGAATTTCCCTTACCTCAGACAGCTGCTCGACCATTCTCGAGAGATCACTATTCAGCTCAATATTGACATACCGGAGCATGGAAGGCTCTTCCTCACTGCCGGTTTTTTGATTCTGAAGAAGATGCTGCTCAAGGACATCCTTCAGCTGCAGCCCCTTGCGGTTGAAACTTTTCATGACTTGCCGGACCTCACGGATGAAAGCCGGATCCAGCTTAAACCATTTGCCTTTGATTTTCACCAGGCGCCGTCTGCTGTCAACCAGCTTCATGAATTCCTCTTCGCTTAATTCAATTTCACCGGTCGACACCTTCCAGTCGAATTGAACAATAGCATCCAGCCCTAAAAAGGACGGTGCATAGCCCGATGAGTTCTTCACCTTGGCTTTAATGTCAGGCTGGAGATCCTTTAATGCTTCCCACCATGACGGAAGGAGAATCTTAAATCCTCCCTCTTCCAGCCATTCTCCTTTTTCATTTAAAAAATCCCAGGCTTCATTTTCGGTCAGTTTGTGTTTAAAGGAGCCATCCTTCTTTGTTAAAAAAGGCACCAGTGTTCCCGCAAACGCCAAATCCTCGCCAATCCGTTCTTCGTAGGCAGCCCAGTCCTCTCTTGGAAGTCCCCCGCCATCCTTCCATTCATAAGTTTCACCGTTTTCTTTGTCCTCCAGCATCACCTGTAAATTCCAAAACCGGTCATCTTCAGGAGGTTCCTGCAGCTCAAAGAGCAAGTCAAACGGTCTCTCATCCTTTTTCCATCCTAATTTGACGAGCCACGACTCTTCCGAAAGATTTTGGTATAAAGCGTTCTTTTCCAAAAGATGCTCAAACGGAAAACGGTCAAAAAAGGCAGGATCCGCATCCAGCCTTTCCGGTTCCGTTAACGCCAGCCCATCAACGGCGGCATTGGCCCAATCTGACAGCTCTCTGGAACTATCTTCGATTTCCCAACGCCAAAGCCCCTTTTTCCAAGCCGTAAAACTCGGCTTTATCCCGTTATTATCCAATGAAGAAAGGACCCATTCGGCTTCATCCATCATCGATTGAGCATCTTGCGTCCAATTGCTCTTCTTCAGGAAAAATCGGGGATGATTGGTGAACAGGCGAAAGGCATCTTCAGCAGAAACATAGATATTCTGTTCATCATCCCGGTCAACAAAGGTGCCGTAGTAGGATTCATGATGCCAGGCGAACAACAACGGCATCCAATCATCGATATGAATCCGGCTTCCCTTCTTTTCACACCAGAACATCATTCTTTTTTCATCCAGCCATTTTGTATGAATGACAATGGCGGTCACATCAATCATGAATGAATTTTCCTTTCCTCAGCTCTTCCTGAAAAGCACGAAGCCGTCCATATTGGACAGACAGCTTTTCAACATATTCGTTAAACTGCCATGAACGGCCCAGTTTTTTATAAATGGACTGCAGCTTTTTCAGAAAGCGAATGGCCAATTTATAAGATTTACGGTTTTTCTCGCGGATGAGCCGGTCAACAGATTGGTGATAAATCGGCAACAGGACATCCATCTCCAGCTGCTCCACATCTTTTAAATCTGCGGAATTGATCAGAGAGGGAGAATAGCCCATTAACAGCTGAAGCTCCGCCCACCGCTTGAAGTCCTGCTGAACATGCAAAAACTCGTTATATTCATAAAAGGTAACGGGAAGGCAATCAACGAGCATCTCCTCATATTCTTTTTCTTCCCCTGTATACTGGGCATACTTCCAAAAGAACTCGATATACTGATGAAATTCTTCCCGTACGGAAGCATCTTTGTAATAATCTTTGATTTTCCGGTAGAATTCAGGCTTCAGAGCAAGGAGCCATTTCAAAAGGGCTTCCCATTTTTCCCAATGAAAAAGAAGCTCAAGCCAAATTAACGCATGGCGGGAGGAAAATTGCTCCGTACTCTTCATCCTCTTGAATGCCTCCTTCAGGTCATCCCTCAGAAAGGCAAAGTGAACGAGCGCCATATCAAGGAATTGGGCCCGCGAGCCTTTTTCTTTCTCATTAAGCAGCTGTTTTTCATAGGACAGCGCCCATTTCTCCACATGGTAAATGGTTGCCCATCCGACCTGAAATACCCGAAAGATGGTATCAAAGTATCGGGAAGGAAGCTTAAAGATATTCTGGAATTCTCGTAAACTTTCTTCAATCAAACCGGGATGCTCGCTCCTCATGCGCTCAGCATCCATTTCCATGGCCGTCTTGAACATGCCATCCACCAGCTGTTTGAGATTCAGGCGAAAGTGAGACTGTAAATAATCAGGAATGCCAAATTGCTTTTCATATTCCGTCAGTCTGAGAAACGTTTCAAGCTGGGCATGGAAACGATACAACTTTCCTGTATCATCATCCAAAAAGGTCGCAGAATTTAATAAACCCGGATAGAATTCTCTGTAAATATGGGTAAATGTATATCCTTCTCCCTTTTCCAGTTCTTTAAAGGTCATATTCTGCATTTTGGTTCGTTCAAAGTCTTCAAATCGCTGATCAAACACTCTTTTCCATTCTTCCACCGAAAGAACGTTTTGGATTCGCTTTTTTGTTTGTTTTTCAGAAATCTGAGGGGCTTCTGTTCCCTCAGGCGGTTGGTCCAAACTGCTCTGCTCCTGGTCCTTCGGTTTACCTCGCTGGCTTTTCCATTCCAGTATCAGTTGATAAGGAGGACCAAAGGAAGCATACAACTGAAAGAAAACAGCTATAATGTGTGCACACGGTTCCGGCTGCCCACAGCTGCAGCTGCTCTCCAGAAAGCGGTCAAGGTTAATGCTTACCTCATGCTCCCCTTCTTCCGAAACACGCCCGGTCACAACCGTTTCTTCTTTTACATTTATATTATAAACAGCGCCTTTCTGATAGAGCGCATAGCCATCCTGGATCGCTTCACTGCTAAAATGAAACAACACCGTTTTTCCAAGGTTCAACACAACGTCTTTAGGGATTTGCTTACTTAACATGTGAGCCTCCGTAACATAGTATCCTCCATTATATCAAAATTCACGGGGTTCCATTCAATGTTGTGCTTGTTTCTTGCCAAAAACAAAAAACAATGGACACTTCTGCCCATTTTCTAAAGGTTGATTTTTTTTATCAATAATATTGCCCAATGGACAACCCCTGCATTGATGATCCCATTTACAAACGAATGTATGTTTACTCCAAAATTCCAGAAGGAAAGGATCACCGAAATGCCCAGAAACACCCAAAATACGTATTCCTTTTTTAGAAAAGGTGCCCGGTCGAGTCCAAAGCCAATGACCAGCAATGCCGGAATTAAAAATAGAGAGTGCTGATTCAAATACTGAAGCAAAAAAGTTAAAATATCCACTCTATCACCGCCTTTGCTAAAGCTGTAATAGTATATGGGAGTTTACTAGATTTGCTTATTCATTTGCCTGTTTTATTCCAGATCTTTTTTGCCAGTCTGTTCAAAATTTTTCTTTTTCTATTTCACCCAATTGCTCTGAAATGAGAAGTCTTCTGGCCAATAGATCAACTGCTTTATGTTCGGCAGCCAATGCTTCTGCCGGCGCATTTTCTTCCAGTTCTATCTCAAGCTCTGGATGATCGTGCAAGAGCTATTCCACTTTTTTTTGTTTCCTCAATCGAATGTTCACAGCTTTTTTTCATCATTCTGCTGTTACAGGAGCAATAACTGCATCATCCATTTATCGGGAGGGAGATGGTATTTTGTAACTTTTTGACTATTTTTAGCAAACCTCTTTCCTTCAATGGCGTTTTCCTTCATACTTGTTTTTGTGACAAAATCCCTCATGAAAGTCGTGAATGAAAGATGTTATTACAAATGATTGAAAAAAAGCGGGAAGTTTTGCTATGTCTTGGAAAGACCTATGGCTTGACGGCAGAGGTTACTGTGAAATGCAGCCAGGAACTTGATCATTTGCTTAATCTGCTATCCCGAACAGAGGAAATACCAAATTCGTTGATGAAACAATAATGGACTAGCCCAAAAATGAAATTTAAAAGCAAAAAAACGGCGGGAAAGCACTCCCCGCCGTTTTTTTAATGATTTTAATTCCCTATTAATTTTGAAGGATCTCCTCTATGCGCTCAAGTGATTCTGCAGAGAGTTTGACTCCTGAGGCCTTTACGGTTTCCTCCAGCTGATCCGGTGAACTTGCACCCACAATGGCACTTGATACATTGTCCTGACGCAGAATCCAGGAGAGTGCAAGCTGAGCGACGGTAATTCCATTTTCCTCTGCCACTCCTTTTAATTTCTCTACCTTTTGAAGTTTTTCTTCGGTCAGATGGCCGGATATCATTTTCTTGCTGTTCTCATCCGCAGCCCGGCTTCCTTTAGGTGCCTCTTCCCCGATTTTATACTTTCCGGTCAGAACACCCTGGGCCAGCGGCGACCATACCACCTGGCCGATGCCGTGTTTTTCACTCACCGGAATGACTTCTTTTTCAATATAACGCTCAAACATATTGTATTGAGGCTGGCTGACAACAATACGGTCCAGCAATTTTTTATCCGCCAGGTGTACCGCTTCAGAAATCTGTTCTGCAGTCCATTCACTCACTCCGGCATAAAGCACTTTGCCATGGCGGATCAAGTCATCGATAGCCCGCAGCGTTTCCTCCAGAGGAGTTTCCTTGTCGTAGCGGTGGCAATAAAAAATATCCACATAATCCAATCCAAGCCGCTCGAGGCTGGCATTGCACTGCTCAATTACATGCTTTCTCGAAAGCCCCCGTTCGTTCGGGCCGTCCCCCATTGGCCAGAAGGCTTTTGTGGCCAGGACATAGGAATCCCGCTGGTAGCCTTTCAAAACGCTTCCCACCACTTTTTCCGCTTCTCCGCGCATGTATACATTAGCGGTATCAAAGAAATTAATTCCAAGGTCAAATGCTTTATGTATGCTGGCTTCTGCGTTCTCCCGTGCCACATAGCCGGCAGTGGTCAGCCAGCTTCCAAGAGAAATCTCGCTGACTCTTAATCCAGTACTCCCAAGACGACGGTATTCCATAATCATTTTCCACCTTTCGATTTAGAAAAATAGGTACGGTACAAGTTTACCAGTTTTCTAAATATTATAAAGAATTACAGCTTGAAAAATCCATAAATCCCCTATTGGTAGGAGAAACAGCCGAGGACTGTTCAATTAATGGATGATTTTACTACTATTTTGAAATAATTATGTAACGGTTTTGTTACCTTCCTCTAACCTGCCTGTCATACTCTACCTGTACAATGGCAATTGTGGCTATCAAGGAAATCATATCCTTTTTAACTAAACTTTTCGTACTTTAGGAGGTACTACATATGTTAAAAAAAGTAATTGCAACAGGAGCGATCACTGGAGTAATAATGGGTTCTCCAATAGTAGGGGAAGCCGCGTTAGGGGACCATACATTAAAACAAGGCATGTGGGATAAAGACGTACACCAATTGCAGCAATCACTAAAAGATAAAGGGTATTTCCATTACACCAAAACAACAGGTTACTATGGAGATATCACAACGGCTTCCGTGAAGGATTTTCAAAAGAAAAACGGACTTAAAGTAGATGGGATTACAGGAAAACAAACAGCAGAAGCCCTGCTTCAATCTTCTTTAAATAAATCCAATCTTTTGCAACAGGGCAGCAAAGGCTATGCTGTTTCCGGATTGCAAAGCGAATTAAAGGACCAAGGTTTCTACAACTATACGGTTGATGGAATTTATGGGCCTGTTACCGTAAGAGCGGTTAAAGCTTTCCAGACTGCTAAAGGAATCGGTATTGACGGAATCACCGGACCTCAAACCATTAAGGCCCTTTACAGCGATAATGGCGTTCGTGTAAAAACAGAGGTTCAATCTGCTGCTCCGGCACAGAAAACTGCAACTGCTTCTGCTCCAAAAGCTGAAGCACAAGAAACAAAAGCACCCGCACAGAAAAAGCAGGGTAAAACCATTTCTGTGGAATCAACAGCTTACACAGCAAGCTGCAACGGCTGCAGCGGTGTAACGGCGAATGGGACAAACCTAAAATCTAACCCTAATGCAAAAGTCATTGCCGTTGACCCTGATGTTATTCCTTTAAATTCCAAAGTGTATGTTGAAGGATATGGCTATGCAACAGCAGCTGACACTGGCGGAGCGATCAATGGCAACCGAATCGACGTATTCTATCCTTCCAAGGATACTGCCAACCAATGGGGAAGAAAAACAGTTAAAGTTACTGTTCTTGATTAATCAGAAAAAAGCTTTGGTTAAGAGAGGCGGCCGCGTGCCGTCTCTTTTTTTGATGCTCCATCGAACAGTTTAACGGGAGCCGGAACCGCTAGCCGCTTTTTAAGCTTACGTTGTCACATAATCTTTATATGTTTTTTAGCGGTTTTCTTTTATAATAGGTAAGAGTTTGATTAAATTACGAACAGGCTGGTGAATGTATTGTTTCTTTGGATTGCCATTATTATGGGTCTGGTTGAGGGACTGACAGAGTTTCTTCCGGTTTCTTCTACTGGACATTTAATTATCGCAGGGCACTTTTTAGGATTTACAGGAGATAAAGCAAAAACGTTTGAAATTGTGATACAGCTTGGTTCCATCCTGGCTGTTGTAGTCCTATACTGGAAAAGGCTGTGGAGCCTTCTCGGTGTGGGCAAAATCGAATCTGAGGATGGGCAAAAGGGCCATTTGAATCTGATTCATATCTTTTGCGGTATGCTGCCCGCGGTTGTGATCGGACTTCTCGTTCACGATGCCGTAAAAAAGTATTTGTTCTCAACAAGTACGGTTGTATTCAGCTTGATTGTCGGCGGACTGCTGATGATTTATGCTGAAAAGAAAAAAAAGAAGATCACGGCAGCCACTCTTGACCAAATTACGTACAAGCAAGCCTTTATCATCGGTTTGTTTCAGTGTCTTGCATTGTGGCCGGGCTTCTCACGTTCCGGTGCTACCATTTCCGGTGGTGTTTTGATGGGCTTAAGCCATCGAACAGCGGCTGATTTTACGTTTATTCTTGCGGTGCCGATCATGATTGCAGCCAGTGGACTTGACCTCTATAAAAGCTGGGATTATTTAAGCGCAAGCGACCTGCCGTTTTTTGTTACAGGATTTGTTACTGCCTTTATCGTAGCAGTTGTTGCTATCCTTTTCTTTATTCGTTTGATCGCTAAAGTAAAGCTGACACCATTTGCCTATTACCGTTTTATCCTTGCTGCAGTTTTGGCTGCAATGATCTGGCTTTAAAATCTGAATCATCAAAAAAAGATGGCATTTTCCCGCCATCTTTTTTTGATATCAAATAATAATAGGCTCACCATTTTGTATCCTTCTTCAGTAAGCTGAACATCACCAAATCCTGAAATTCCCCCTCCACAAACTGATAATCCCTTAGTTGTCCTTCCGCCTGAAAGCCTAATTTTACTGCCAGTTTGGCAGAACGGAAATTATCAGGATGAATGAGCGCGCCAATGCGGTTAAGCTCCATTCTCTGAAAACCATAAGGCAATATGACACTTAATACCTCCGACATGACACCCTTTCGCCATTCACTTCTCCGTATTTCATATCCAACTTCCGCGCGCCATTTCTTTTTTGCCCAATTGTGAAAACCGCAGGTTCCAATTACTCTTCCACTTGTTATTTCCGCGATTCCCCAGCGAATGGTTGCCCCAGTACTGAACCCGTTCTGAAAATCCCTGATGAGTGAAGCCGTCTGTTCGATGGATTCAAATGGAGCTACTCCCCAATACTTTACAACCTCGGAATCGGAATATACTTCATGCAGATCCAGGGCATCGCTTTCTTCAATTTTTCTCAGATGATACCGCTGGGTGAAAAGTTCGGGAAATGAAGGAATGATTGAGACTGTTTCCATATTCGCTAACTTCCTTTTATTGCAAAAAGCTGATTTGAGCAATATTCAATAATGTCGCTTCGGCGGACGATGCCGATGAATACATCATTATCATCCACCACCGGAACAAAATTTTGGGTTGCTATCAAACTCAGGAGATCTTCCATTTGAGCGTTAATGTAAACCGATTTAATCAACCGCTCTTTTTTTATACCCGATATGGAAAACCGATGGCTTGTTTCAAAGTTCAGTCCGGGTGTATTTTTGATCGTCCACAAAAGATCCCCTTCAGTGACAGTTTCAGAATATCTTCCTTTATCGTCAAGCACCGGGACTGCCGTGTATCGATGGTGTTCGAGTTTTTCCAGCGCCTGACGGACGGTTGAATTTGTTTTCAAAAAGGCAACCTGTTCTTTCGGCAAAAGAAAAAAAGCAATATTCACGATACCTTCCTCCTAGCTATCTAAATCTGCAAATCTTTTACAACAGGCTCAGCCGCAAGGCTTTCCCACAGATAATAGGTAATATACGTACTCCACGGGTGCCAGTCCTCCGCGAGTCTTCTGACATCTTCTTCTGTTGGCTGGTAATCCAGCCCCCATGCATTACGAACTCCGTTTCTTAAACCAATATCGGCAGCCGGGAGCACATTCGCCCTCCCCATGGCAAAGATGAGAAGGCATTCAATGGTCCAACGTCCAACTCCCCTGATCGGCAGTAGCATTTCCATTACCTCTTCATCGCTCATCCCCCAGAGGGCATCAACATCTAGTTTTCCGTCTGCAATCATCCTGGCAAAATCAATAATGTATTCTGCTTTTCGTTGGCTGAACTGTAGTTCTCTCAGCTCCTGATAATCAAGAGCTGCCATCTTCTCCACTGACGGAAAAATGGAGAAAGGTTCACCATTCACTTCCAGATGCTCACCCGCAAGATCAATGAGACGGTCGATCAGCACACCGGCAAACGTGAGATTTACCTGTTGTCCAACGATGATTTTTACCATTGATTCGAACAAGTCCGGATCGGTCACCAGGCGTAAGCCGTAAAATGACGTGATAAGAGGCGCAATCTGCCTGTGTCCCGAAAATTGGGAATAAAATTGTTTAAGATCAATGTCAGTTGAAAACATGCGTGTGACAATAACATTCAGTTCTTCCTTTTCCTCCTGGTTCAGATCATCCGGCTGATCAATCAAAAGTTCTGCCTCATCCACGCTGCCGCTGGCCTTAACATTAAGTAATACCGGCCGGTCCCCGACATGAACCATGCGTTTGTACGACTGGCTCTCCAAATCAGCATTGACAATGTTATTTTTCCCATGACTCTTCACCCTTCGGAGCATTTTAGAGAAATCAAAGGGTGAAGCAGGTTTAATTACTTTTAACATAATTTCTCCTTTATCCTTCTTTTTTGTAAAAAAAAACACACCGTGTATGCGCTCTCATATTTATTATCTCTTCTTGCCCGCAAACTTTCCAGTACCAATTTCAATTCCTTCTACTCATCGTGAAAAATATTCCAACAAAAAAGCACTGCTGAATCCTTCAGCAGTGCTCTTTTTGCGGCAGACCGATCAGGCGTCTCCCGAGTTTTCTCTTTTTTTAAGATGGGGATTATCGTCCAGGCTGTCCACTGTGTGTTTATACGCATATCCTTTTGAAATAGCCAAAACAAATACTACAAGAACAAACAAAATAATAATAACGGAAATCAAAATTGAAATAAGAAGAGTTGACACAATGTACAGCTCCTTTATTTGATAATCCTTATTTTAGCATGGGCAGTTCCGGAATCCCATGGACATTTCGTTCTACAATGTGCCTTTATACAGATTATAATCGTCAATACTGGAAAAGCACCCCAGCCGGTCCCCGATCAGCAGCCCAAAATCAATATATGCATTGTTCTTTGCCGTTATTATATTTTTGTCTTCAACTACCTGCCGGTTCACGGCACGCCCTGTCAGCCACTCCTTCACTTTTCTGTTTTCCTCCTCCAAATGAGGGGCTGAATAGCTTTTATTTTCCAGTATCCCTGCTTTTCCGGCAATTAACACGCCTGAGCCAATAGCAGCAATACGGACTCCATCTCTGTCGAAGCCCTTTATCAGCCTAATAAGACGAGGATCTGACTGGCTTGCTGCCTGTCTTCCACCAGGGAGCAGCAGCAAGTCGTATTCCAAAGGATTAATGTTTTTCACTTTAATGGTCGGATGCACAAGCAGCCCACATTCACTTGTAATTCCACCGTGGGGTAATGAAAAACTTAAAATTTCGTAATGTCGGCTGAGGGCGGACAGCGCCACCATAATTTCTACTTCCCGGAATTGGGGATAGAGATAAACCAGCACTCTCTTTTTCATGTGTCCACATCCATTTCTGGTACAAATGGCATACCATTTTTTGTCGAACCTTGTATTAATCTCATTGTATCAGTACAAAAGAGGGGTGTGTATTGGGAAAATTGATGATTAAGTTGTGAAAATAACTCAGTATTTAATCGTCTATTTTCCCAAATTCTCCATTATCCCCTATAAAAACAAGTAAAACAACATACTTTTTATCAATAAATCAGACTTTTTCAAAAAAAATGTTGAAAATTGGTTTCGATCCAAAAGTATCTGGGTAATTAAGAAGGTCGGCTTTTTGTGAATAGAAGCTGTTACTTATTTACTAGGAGGTACTACATGAAAAGGGTTTCAGTCTTATTTATCTCTATTTTGATTTTGCTGGGCATGCTTGCCGGCTGCTCGGGGAGTGCGGGGGGGCCGCAAGAAGAAAGCTCCGGCGACAGTTCTGCTCAAAAAGGGAAAATCACGTTGAATTTTTGGACATTCTGGGGGTCCGAAACAAGACGTCCTGTTATTGAAAAAATCATTAATGATTTTAATCAATCACAGGATGATATATATGTAAAACACACATTCCTGCCATTTGGTGATATCTGGACAAAGAACCTGGCGGCTATTTCTGCCGGTAATCCTCCCGATGTCATCATTAACGACATTAATTCCGTACAGCATCGCGCAAAAAACAATCAATCTACCAATTTATCTGAATATATAAAAGATGACTCTTTTAAAGACAATTTTTATCCACGACTGTGGGATACCGTCCTGTATAAAAATGAACCGTACGCCGTGCCATTCAACACCGATACACGACTTCTTTTTTATAATAAAAAGGCATTTAAAGAAGCCGGACTTGATCCAAATAAACCTCCGAAGACATGGGACGAGCTTGAAGCGTATGCCAAAAAGCTCGATAAAAAAAGCGGTGACCGGTATGAGAGAATCGGCTTTTATCCGTTATGGGGATCATTTGGGCCTCCAAGCTGGCTCATGAATGCCGACAACGGAAAAGGATTCCTGTCTAAAGACAACGAGGTACAAATCAACACACCTGAAAAATTGGAAGGACTAAAGTGGCTTAAAAGCTGGAATGACCGGATTGGTGCGGAAAATGTAAATGCCTTCAAAGCCGAATTCGGGAGCGAACAATCCAATCCTTTCATTGCCGGAAAAGTCGGTATGTGGGTGGACGTTGCCACCTTCTATACACAGATCAGGGATTTTGGAAAAGACATGGATTTCGGGGTGGCACCAATGCCTGCGAAAACCTCAGATGCCAGGCATTGGAGCGACGGTGGCGGATTTGTTGCTGAAATTCCGAAGGGAGCCAAACATCCCAAAGAATCCTTTGAATTCATCAAATATTTGACAGGAGAACAAGCACAAACCTACTGGGCATCCAAAAATTTTGACAATGTGGCAAACAAGAAAGCTTCTGAAGATGCACTTTCAAAATTAAGCGGCAACGACAAAATGGTTTATAAGGAGGCCGTTGATAATTTACAAGTAACGACAATGAATCCGGTTCCGGCAGATGCTCCTGATTATCAGAACAAAATCAATCCGTTAATCGATGCCGTTCTTTTAGGAAAAGAAAAACCGGAAAATGCGCTGAAAAAAGCACAGTCAAAGGTAGAACAATCACTAAAGAAATAAGCAATAGCGGCCTGTCGCCACAAAGACAGGCCGTTTATGCACACCAAACGCGGATTCGCAGCCAAACAGCTGGCAAAAAATTAAATGAAGGGCGGGATGCTGTGATGGAAACAGCGTATGAATCTACAAAAAAAAGAAAACAGGCTGCCCAAAAGGACATTGCAGAACCTGTAAAAAAGTACAGGATAAAATCCTTAAGAAAACGTGAGGAATTATCAGGATTTTTATTTATTTCGCCATGGCTGATCGGGTTTGTGGCATTAACTTTGGGTCCGCTTCTTTTTTCTTTGTATGTCAGTTTTACCAATTACAATATCACATCGAAAATGGATTTTGTGGGAACACAAAATTATCATAATATGTTTTTTAATGATGGATTGTTCTGGACCTCTCTCTGGAACACCTTATATTTCGTAGCCTTTTCCGTACCATTGACAACGGCCGGTGCTATCCTTTTGGCAGTGCTTCTTAATCAAAAAATCCCCGGAATCAAAGTGTTCCGGACCATTTATTATCTCCCTGCCGTTCTATCGGGAGTCGCTGTTTATTTACTATGGATGCAGCTTCTCAGCCCATCGACAGGTTTAGTCAACACCGCACTGAGCTGGTTCGGCATCAGAGGTCCGGCCTGGCTGTTTGACCCCGAATGGACAAAACCAGCATTAATTGTCATGAAGATGTGGAGCGTTGGCGGCGGAATGCTCTTGTACCTTGCCAGCCTCCAAGGAGTTTCAAAAGCCATGTACGAAGCAGCAGATATTGATGGAGCGAGTGCTTTTCGAAAGTTTTTCCATATTACGCTTCCCATGATCACACCTGTCATCTTTTTTGATATTGTAACAAGCCTGATTGGAGGATTCCAAATCTTTCAGGAAGCGTACGTAATGACTGAAAATGGGGATGGAGGTCCTGTAAATTCCCTCCTGTTCTATAATTTGCATATGTGGAACAAAGCATTTGAAGTCTTTGACATGGGATATGCATCAGCGATGGCATGGTTCCTGTTCGTAATCGTCTTAGGTTTAACAGTCATCAACCTGAAATTCGGAAAACATTGGGTTCATTATGGCGGAGGGGATGAAAAATGAATACGAGGCAGAACACACCAAAGTTCTATGAAACCATGTCCTTTAGAAGAAAAATGAAGAAATCTGTTGTTCTCTTGCTTCTGCTTCTTGGCAGTATCGTTATCCTGTCACCCGTTTGGTGGATGATCTCTACGTCTTTGAAAACTCCGGGAGAGATTGCCCAATATCCGCCCTCATTTATGCCGGATTCCTTTCAGTGGAGCAATTATGTGAAAGCCTGGCAAACGGCACCCTTCACCCGGTGGGCCCTCAATACCATTTTTATTACCGTATGTGTAGTGATTGGAAACGTCGTAGTGAACTCTTTTGTAGCTTACGGTTTTGCTAAAATCCGGTTCAGAGGAAAGAATCTTCTGTTTACACTTGTTCTATCCACCATGCTGATTCCGGGGTTTGTTATGATGATTCCCCAATATATTCTTTTTTCAAAGCTGCACTGGATCAATACGTATTTACCATTGATTGTTCCCGCATTTTTCGGAAATGCATTTTTCATTTTTCTGCTGCGCCAGTTTTTCAAGACCATTCCTGATGAGATGATTGAAGCAGCTAAAATTGACGGCGCCAACCATTTTCAGATCTGGTGGAAGCTTGCGATGCCGCTCATGAAGCCCGCGGTCATTACCGTGGCCATTCTTTCTTTTAATGGCGCATGGAATGATTTTCTGGGACCATTGCTATACATTAATGATGAGAAACTCTATACACTTCAAATCGGACTGCAGACCTTCAAGGGTACGGTGCAGACCCAATGGCATTATTTGATGTCAGCATCGGTACTTGTCCTGCTACCTGTGATTCTCATCTTCTTCTTTTTTCAACGGTACTTTATTGAAGGCTCCAACATCACCTCAGGAACCAAAGGATAAAAAAAACGGGTATACCGCCATCTGGTATACCCGTTCTTTATGAGTTGAATGTTTCATAGCCATTCAGAATTAATTTTTCATACCGGCAGAAGCAATTCCCTGCACATAATACTTTTGGAAGAATACAAAAATGATCAACAGCGGTATGGTAGCCATCGTGAGGGCTGCCATAACATGTCCATACTTTACAGGCGGCTGGTGGAAAAAGAATTGCATCCCCACCTGCAGTGGTCTGACACTGTCGTCCGTAGTGGCAATCAAAGGCCACATAAAGTCTCCCCAGTGGGTAATGAATGTCAGCAGAGCCACCGTGATAAATACGGGTTTCGATAATGGAATAACAATCTGGAAAAAGATTCTCAGAGTCGACGCTCCGTCCATCCTTGCCGATTCCTCCAGCTCCTTCGGCAGGTTCAGGAAAAATTGCCGGAACATAAAAATATTAAATGCATTCGCAATGAACGGAATAATAAGCGCCTGATACGTATTGAGCCAGTCAAATTCATCAATGATCAAATAAAGCGGCAGCAAGATACTCTCAAACGGAATAATGATTAAAGCCACCACTACGGAAAACAAGAGATCCCTTCCCTTAAACTGCATACGGGCAAACGCATAGGCGGCCAGTGAGTTCACAAACAATCCGAGAAGAACGATCACGGATACATACAGCGTGCTTGTCAGCAAATAACGGATAAAGGGAATCCGTTCAAATACCCCCGTGTAGTTGTCCAATGAGAAGGTATAAGGAACAAAGGCCTTAAAGGATTTTAAATCCGCAAAAATTTCCGGTTCAGTTTTAAATGATGAAACTACCATCCAAACAAGAGGAAATAAAAAGAGAATGGCCAGCAAAACGAGAATAACATACAATCCGATTTGTGCGATGATTCGATTCTTTTTCATACATTCTCCTCCTATTCAGTATTTTCTTTAATGAACCTTCGCTGCAAAATGGAAATAATCAATACAATCAAAAAGAATAAAATGGCAATAGCGGAGGAATAACCAACATCCCGGAATTTAAAACCGGTCTCGTACACCATGTAAACAAGGGTTTTGGTGGAATCGAGCGGTCCTCCCTGTGTCATCACAAACGGTTGGATAAACAGTTTCGTTGCAGCGATCATCGTAACGATAGCAATAAATACAAGAATGTTGCGGATTCCCGGAATGGTAATATGAATTAGTTTTTGCCAGGCATTAGCTCCGTCAATCGATGCCGCCTCATAAAGATGATCTGGAATCTCTTGGAGTCCGGCAAGAAAAATCATCATTTGATAGCCCGCGCCCTGCCAGATGCTCATAAATATAATAGAGTACATCGCCTGGTCTTTATCCGTCAGAAATTGAAACGGCCCCAGACCCACAATATTTAAAATGGAATTCGCCAATCCATTGTCCGGATTGTAAATAAAGGTCCAGAGGATGGACACAATGACCATTGAGGTCACAACCGGTGCAAAAAAGGCCATCCTGAAAAATTTTATGCCCATTAATTTTTGATTGACTAAAAGTGCCAAGGCCAATGCAACGAGAGTTTGGACGGGAACAACAATAACGACAAAGAGAGCTGTATTACCCAGCGATTTCAGAAAAAGACTATCTTCTGCAAGGCGTTTGTAATTTTCCATTCCCACAAATTTGGTATTTTCGGGGGTTAGAAGATAATAGTTTGTAAAACTGAAATATAACGCCAAAACAGCCGGAAGGATCAAAAATACAAAGAGCAGGATTATAGCGGGACCTACAAAGCCATAGCTGGTATACAAATTTTTTCTTTTTCTTTGCTTCGGGCTCACGGTCGGCAACGCATTATTTACGTTTGTTTTTTGGGTAACAGGTTCCATCCTTTTCTCCTTTCCGCGTAAAAATATATGAAAAGGAGTGATATGATCACTCCTTTCTCTTGTTACTTTTTAAAGCGCTCCAACTCCCGGTCGGTATCTTTTGCCGCTTTATCAAGTTCCTGTTTGACATCCTGCCCGAGCGCAGCTGCTTGGAATGCTTCTGCAAACTTGGCACTCAATACCGGATAGGCCGGAGTGGCCGGACGGGCTTTTGCTGTATTCAATACTTGATCTTTAATTACCTTTTTCGGAAGTTTGTCATACTCTTTAATTTCCTTAAATGCGGATTCTCTCGCCGGGGGCATTCCGGTAATCTTTGAGATTTCAATGACGGAATCCTTATTGCTCATCCATTTTACAACTTCTGCCGCTTCCTTTGGATGCTGAGATTGGCTGGAAACACCAAATGCCCAAGAGCCTGAAGGCGACACTTTCTTCTTGCTGTAAGGGAAATAGGTCATCTCCCAATCCAGATTTTTATAGTCTTCAAAACCAGGAATCAACCATACTCCGCCGATCATCATAGCAGCTTTTCCTTCTTCAAAATCTGCAGGTCCGTTGGAAACACTTACAACCTTTGATTTAAATAAACCTTTCACATAATTCAACGCTTCTACGGATTCCGGCCCGTTTAAATAGCCCTCTGCTTTCGTTCTGTCGTTGTTTAGCAAGAGCCCGTCATTTGACCATACGAATACAGAACCCATGTACGTGAGCCACTCACCGACCCCAAGATCCATGTGCATGGTAAGTCCGCGCACGTCACCTTTTGTCAGCTTTTTGGAGGCTTCCATGAACTGGTCCCACGTCCATGCTTTGTCGAGTGTTTCAGGAGCCTGAATACCCGCTTCTTTTAATAGTTTTTTGTTATAAAAGACTACAATAGAGGATTCCATCGCTCCAAGTGCATAAAGCTTGCCGTCATATGTACCTTGCTGGATGATGGATTTGGCAAAATCCTGTTTGTCACTCTTCTCTACATAATCATCGATTGGTGAAAGAATACCGGTAGCTGCATAGTTTCCGACAAAGGGACCATCCATATCGAGAACATCCGGCAGTCCATTGGAGGTGGCAGCTGCATTGATTTTATCTTCATACGCATGACCTGTACCGCTTGGGATGATATCAAGCTTTACATTAATTTTACCTTTATGTTCTTTGTTAAACTCGTCAATCCTTTTTTTATAAAAGTCGACTTCCTTGGGCTGGCCCTGGTGCGCCCACATCTTAAGCTTCACCTCCCCGCCTTTCTCCGATCCGGACGCTCCCTGCTTGTCGTTGGAACAGCCAGCCATCGAAAATGCAAATATAAGGCAAAACAACAGTAATACTCCCTTTTTCATAGAATTGCCTCCTCATTTTATAATCGTATGGGTGATTTAAATGGATCCTGCACCTCATCTTCAGATGGAAGCGACCGGATCACTTTGTCATTTTCCATAATTAAAGCACCGTTCATATCCTTTAATTGGCCTGTTACGGTAACCGTCTCCCCTTTCGCAACTGGAAGGGTTAACGATTCAAACGACTGGACGGAATCTTTCTCAATCAATGGGACGGAAAATTTTTGCTGATCCACCAGCGTTCCATCTTCCAGGAACACTTTGTAGGTCACTTCATAATTTTCAAAAGCTACATTATAATCATTAATGATCCATGGAATGACCGTGGCTGTGCGCCCAAGTTCACCTTCAGTAATATCTCCGTTGAACGACAGATGGAGCGGTTCAAAAGCCTTTGCCATGGCAAAGTACGCTTTCTTCGGCTGGCGGTAATAGTCAATAATGGACCAGTCAATGGAAGGTCCGGTATTGACAAAGTGAAACTGAAGCAGTCCGCCAACCTGATTGTATTTCTTCCTTCTTAATGCCTCCGTATGTTCCTTGTAAAACTGCACCTGGTAATCCTGGGTAATGTTGATAAGATCCTGAAGCGACTGGGTCATCACAGATCCCATCATGGTCTGGTAAATGTTCGTCTGGAATCCCCATGTGCGGTAGATCTCCCAGTTAACCGGCCATAGAGATTCCTGATTCATAAACTTCTTTAGGGAATCTTCATTCGGAATGGACTGTGTGCCGTATTCTGTTACAAACATCGGATTATAGAATTCTGCGTCCTCAATTTTCCCCCAGTACCATCCGACCCAGTGAACACTTAAATGTGTACCGATGTAATTTGTAAAATCATCAAGTGTCTCAAAATAGTGTGGAAGTTCTTCTTCAGAGACAAGGACTGAATTTTTTATCACAGGGCGCAGGCTGTCGAGTTCTTTAACCACGCGCAGCAGCATATTATCCAGCTTATTGTAATCATGATAGCGGGATTCACTGTGGCATGACCAAAGAATGATGGACGGGTGGTTATACAGCATCCGTATAAAACGCCGGGCGACATCCTCTGCTCTTTTTATAAAAAGGCCTGTCGATTCATAGCCCCATTGAAACGGAAGGTCCTGAAACACCATAATCCCCTTTTCATTGCACAGTTGATAAAACTCTTCCTGTTCCGCATGGGCAAACAAACGGGTGGTGTTCATGTTGGCGTCCAGCATCATCTGGACGTCGAGCTGGTAGGACTCCTTGGTCATTAGGGAAAGGAACTGATCGGACAAATAATTGTTGCCTCTGATAAAAACTCTCGTACCGTTGAGATAAAAGATCCAGTTTTCATCCATCTTAATTTCTTTAATTCCAAATATTTGAATCTTTTTATCCACCAATACCCCATTTGCCCAAACCTCAATCACAGCTTTATAAAGATGGGGAAAGCCAAGTTCCCATGTCCACCACAATTTTGGCTGGGACAATTGGTCGGTCATGGAATAACTGCTTGTTCCCGGCCTCTGGAAATAACTCTGCCGTTTCCATCTGTATATTTTCCCCCTGAAATTATGCGGCAAAAAGGATACCTCCACATCAATCTTTGCTTCCTTGCTGTTGTTGTTGTTTAATTCAACGTCCAAGTAGATGGTGGCTTTCTTATAGTCATCCTTTAAGTAGGGGGTAATCTGGATATGCTCAATATGTACCTTTCCTCGTTCCTCCAGATAGACATCCTTCCAAATACCGCCCGGGTTGATGAGTGGATTCGGATAGTGGGCATTCACAGAAGAAGGGACCTCTGGACAATCGGTAAGCCCTTCCTGGTTTACCGGAAGGCAGTCCCAATGATAAAGCCCCCCTTTTGCGATCTTTTTCCTTTCCGGTCTCGTATCCAATTCAGAGGTAACTTTGACGATCAGAATGTTTTCTTCGCCATTATGCAGAAAATCGGAAACATTGAATTCAAATGCATCAAAGTCTCCTTCATGCGTTCCCAAATACACACCGTTCAGCCAAACTTCCGAGTAATAATCTACCGCGTCAAAACAAATATAAAACATCTTATCCGATTTTTGGGGCGGTGCACGGAATGTCACCTTATACCACATCACTCCCTGAAAATCTTCATAACCCGCTTTCTGCCAATGGGCAGGAACAAGAATATCTGTCCATGTTAACTCCTCAGCATGGTAAACCGGCTTATTTCGAATGTTTCCTTCCAATTGGTCATCTTCATCCTGCACACATTTCCAAATTCCATTTAAACTCAGTTTTTCTCTGCACTCTCTGCTCATTTTTATCACCTGACTTTTCGGGTATAAGTGTATGTTTTCTATTTTATGGGCCAGAGCCAAAGAACTTCACACTATTCTGAACCTTTCCCTTGTAAGCCTCTGTGTAAACACCTTTTGTTGCCATTATCCTCCATTTATCAAAAAAGAGGCACCGCTTCACCCATGATGCAACTGGCTCTAAAATGGACATGAAGCGGGACCCGTGCAATTCCATCTTATTTGGTTCCTTTTCCTTTGGTCAGATGGCAAGGGACGCCATGGCCCACTGCTCCCGGATGGTTCATTTTATCGATATATGCCAGCCCTCTCGCACACTGTGTCTTGCATGAAATACAGGTCGAGCTTGTAACCATTTTTACTGTATGTGCATACTTGTTGACCGCCTGATCATATTTGGATGTCTTTTTTGCCGTTTTCTTCGCTGGTTTTTTCGCCATTGTTCTTCCTCCTTGCCTCACATCTTTCATATGATATGAAACGGGTAAAGAGGATGACACTGGGCAAAAACAAAAAACCACTTACAGAAATAAGTGGTTTTCATCATTTAATTCAAACTTTAGCGCGTTCTGATTCGCAAGTGATAGTATATAGTCGCTGTCTCGTCTGTCATAGGAAGCCAAAAAGTCCCTTAGCGGCATGTGATATTTGTTCCAGACAATATCCATCAGCCAGTTCTGGCTCACCTCGAAATATTCTCCGTCAAATCGATCGATTTTGACAGTTCCACCCAAATACATGCCTAACACTCCTTTCACAGGAAGGTAAACTGCATTAAGGTCCTACAATATGTCTTAAATTATACTATAGTATTCAGAAAAGTAAAACAATATAACGAAGAATAAATAAAAAAACAGACATATTGAATATGCCTGTTTTCCTGTTATATTTTCTTTGCTCCAAGATATTTAGGAGCCCAGTATGGATTTTTCATTGAAGCAATACTTACACCCTTAGAAGATGAGCTGTGAATGAACTCATTGTTGCCAATGTAAATCCCTGCATGAGATGCACCGCTCTTATACGTATGGAAAAATACCACATCGCCTGCTTTTGGCTTGCTTACACGGGTACCTTTCAAATAAATACCTGAAACCGTGCGTGGCAAGTCTACTCTCTTGGCTTTTTCAAACACATAGTTGATGTAGCCGCTGCAGTCAAAACCTTTTGGTGTCGTTCCGCCCCAACGGTATGGAACCCCTCTATAGCGCTTAGCTACTGTTACTACACTTGCAGAGCTGCTTGAAGAACTTTTCTTTACGACTTTCTTTACGCCCAGTGCTTTAAATGTGCTTGTGCCAGCAATGCCATCCGCCTTTAAACGTTTTGCTTTTTGAAACTTTTTAACTGCTGATTTCGTATATGTACCATAGTAAGTCGTTGTCTTTTTATATGTAAAGTATCCCTTTTTCTTTAGGACGGTCTGTAATTGTTGTACATCTTTACTGGTCATACCTTGTTTTAAAGTGTGATCGCCAAGAGCTGCTTTACCTACGATCGGATTAAAAGCCATCATTCCTACTAGTGCCGCTGCTGCTACCAATTTTTTCAAAGTATGTATCCCCCTAAAATCTGTATTACCAGTGTTGGTATTTTCTTCTTGCTAACTTACTTAGATTTTACCAACAAAATATGACATCCGTGTTTTAGGAAGATTACAGTAATATTACAAAAAGAGATAATTCCCGCTTTTTCGTGACATTAAACCTAAAGATTTCCACAAATTTTGTCAATAGTAGTTAAAATATGGAGAGGAATTTCCGCCATTTGCTCTACCCAACTTTAATTGCAGGTCTTTTCACCCACCCAAAAATGTAATAATTGAAGATTTCAACATCATATATTGGAACATTTAGTGAATTTAGCATTCATTTCTACAATACACTTCCTTTTAAGGGGTTTAAGGGGGTGCTATTGGCATATTTTTACGCTATGATGAACATGAACCTGCATAATCTTATGCTTCGTATTCCGTTTTTTGGAATGGCCATTTCTCTACTGGAAAACCGGTACTGCCCCAAAATATGGTATAATGTGGTATTCACTTGTGGACGGCTTATAGTGTTCATTCGGGTAAAATAGGGTAATACATAGTAAGTACTTTTTATCACGGCTAAAGGAGTAGTGACTTTGAGTAAATTAAAAATGCATTTCTTTCCTTTGTGCTTAATGCTCTCTATTCCGCTTTTGCACTCTTTTTATGAGTTGCTGAATAATGGAGACCGTGGAGCCAGGAGCCTTATCACATCGTTTGACCAGCAGATCCCTTTTATTGAAGCATTTATTATTCCCTATGTCTTTTGGTATATTTTCATTTTTGGCATGCTATTTTACTTTTTTGTTTATGACCGGTCTCTCTACTATAAGACTTTGTTGAGCCTTACCACCGGAATGGTCATCTGTTATGTTATTTACTTCTTTTTTCAGACCACTGTTCCAAGGCCTCCCTTGGACGGAAACAGTCTCTTTACATCCATGATCCGTTATATTTATTCGGCAGATGAACCGTACAATTGTTTTCCAAGCATTCATGTGCTGAGCAGCTACCTCATGGTAATTGCTTCCCGCCATTGTAAAACGAAGACTCCCGTTTTTGTTGCTGCGGTGGCATTGATCGGATATCTGATCATTTTGTCCACCCTTTTTGTTAAACAGCACGTTATTCTCGATGCATTTGCCGGCATCCTGCTCGGAAACATTTTGTTTAATTCAATCTTTTACTTTAAACCCATTCTGGAATATGCCAGCAGCAAGAAGTACGCCAAAAACAAAAAAGCAGCAGAACCCCGTTAGAGGGACTGCTGCTTTTTTATTTGGAAAAAATAAGGAGCGGCTCACGCGTCCTCTCCTTTGTTTGATGCATTTCCATGTGTATCCATAATTTCGTCTACCGTTCTCATTCGGCTGTCTTCAAAATTTTTTTCTCCCTGGCGAACAAATGACGGTTCTTGAATTTCATACTCGCCACTCGTTTTCCCTTCCCTGTCCGCTACTTCCTGGGCCTCCACTGTACGTTTGGCATAAGGAAGAGCTTTTAATCTCTCGAAAGGTATTTCCTCTCCCGTGTCAACGCATTTCCCGTAGGTACCCTCTTCGATACGTTGGAGCGCTTCGTTAATGTCTTCAAGAATTTCCTCCTGATTTTCATCAAGCGCCATTGCCATTTCGCGGTCATATAACTCACTCCCCATATCACCAAAGTGGCTGTCAACTGAGCTAATTTCCCCTGTAGACTCCTGCAGGCTTTCCTCGTTCTCCCTTAATTCCTGCTGCTGCTCAAGCTGTTTCTTCATACTCAGCAATGATTGTTCGAGTTCGTTGATTTGCTGTTTTGTTAAGCTCATGATGGGCCTCCTCATACTTGTTAGTGATTGTTATTTACCCTGTTTTTCTGAAATTAACACGCACTTAGCCTGTAACAGGCATAATCTTTATTCCTTATGACTGCCGGGTTTCATTTCCCCATGTTGATCCTTGTGTTCGATTTCATCAATCGCCTCTTCTTCTTCCTTCAGTACTCCCTCATCAATTTCTTCCTTATACGCGTAGGACAGCAGCAGAGACACGAGAATCCCGCCGCCGATTAAATTCCCAATGGTCGCGGGGAATAAATTTAAAAGGATAAACTTGTACCAGCTGATATCAAATCCTTCAAGAACAGATATGCTGAAATACCCCATATTTGCAACGGCATGCTGAAAGTTGCCGGCTTCAAAAATAATGACAGGCAGCATGATACCAAGTATTTTCCCTACAACATCCCTTGCCGCCGTAGCAAGAACCGCTGCCGCTCCAATCAGCCAGTTGGCGAGGATGCCTGAGAAAAGCACCTGAAACCAACCCCATGTTCCACGATGCGTAAATTCCATTTTCTTTTCCATGAAGGTGAGCAGGTGATCGTAAAATTCCCCGTGCAGCGATCCTGAAAAATTGAGCAGGAATCCGACAAATAACGCGCCAAGGAAGTTTCCTATGTAACAGATCAGCCAGAAATAGAGCAGTTTTTTACTGATCCAGTATTTGCTTTGCATGATATAGCTTGGAAGGAGTATGTTTACTTCGGTAAAAAGAATAGAGCCGGATAAGAAAACCATGGCATAGCCGATGGTAAAGCCGATACCTGCAAGCAGATTCATGACCCCCTGGCTGTCCACATCCATTGTGAGCAGTACTGAACCGAGTGCTCCAAATGCGATGAACGCCCCCGCCAGAACCGAAAGAATGAATTGGGCCATATAGGTCGTTTGCAGGGACTCTTTTCCTTTTTTTATAAAACTTTCTACAATTTGAGCAGGGAAATAATATTGCCGCTCCGGTTTCTCGTGCTTGGTTGTTTCTGAAGCTTTGTTTTCAGCACCTTTGCTCATCCATACCCCTCCATTTCCATGCTAAGATTCCCTGCGGCTTCAAGCCTCAAACAAAAGTGAAATAAAATTGTTCATAACGTTCCCTGAAAACCCGTGTGTTATAACGTTTATACAAATATAAAAATAAGGCGCTGTTTATGTGAATGAACATAAACGTGCGCCTCATTTAATGTACTTGCTATTCACTTATTGATTTTCCTTTCTTTACTTAAAACACATGCCTTGCATTACTTGCAGACTTGCATCTTTCAGTTTATTTTCCTTCTTTGGATTCCCACATGCCCACATGATGCGAAAATAGTTTTCACGGACTATTTTCCTTTGCGCCATGATTCTAGCATGTTTCGCTTGCCGATGTCATTGGAACCACGTCCTCTGAGTTAATGCGTACCCGTCACTGGTTTCCCACATGTCCACGTATCGCAAAACCAGTTTTCACGGGCTGGTTTTATGGTGGATACGATCCTGACATGCTTCGCTAACATTTTTCATTGGAATCACGCCTTTAACAGATTATGTGTTCTTAAATAGACTACTCTGAAGACCCACATGCATAAGCTGGATACAGCTTCTTCAGCATGCTTCGCTTTCATTCTTCATTGGAATCTACTCCCTTCTTTTGTTACGTTTATAATACTTTATTCTGAACATAATTAAAATATTCAGAATAATCTATTTTATCTAATATTAACGGTTTTTGCTTGCTTCATCTTCAATACATGAGTTTTTTTACAAAATTGCTTCTTTTTTCTGCAAATCTCAACAAAAACTAAACAAAATCTTAAAAAGCACTATCTTTTATTAGTAACCGACATCTTTACAGGGAACAGACGAGTGAAAGGAATGCCTCCATATCGATAAACAATCACGATGCGCTTAGCCGGAAAGTCATGCAGAATACGTACTTTCTTTTTTCCTCCTGCAGAAATCTTCTGCCCGCGGGCCGGAGCCCAAGAAGTATTCATCTTCATAGAGGCCTCGGGAGGAACTTCATTATTATTAATATAAAAAGCTTCTATTTTTATAGGAAAGCGGCCGGTATTTTCTGCGTACAGCCATGTTTGTACCGCGGATGTTCTTTCAGTTTGTATCTCAAGCGGCGGCATCAGGCTGCTATACATATAGGCTGCACAACCGCCAATTATAACCAATACGGCCACCATGCTTCTCATTTTTTTCATCATATTTATGGTCACCTTGTTGCCCCTCCACCGTTTTCTATATTGTCTCTTTCTTTACCAGTGAATATCAATAAAAAAATCCCAAAATTCCTAATGTGACAGATTTGCAAAGATTTGAAATAAATGAAGGAAATCCTATGCAAAATAGTAAGAGATTTTTCCAATGTCTGCTATGCTTTTACTAATCAGGGTATGAAAGGATGGTCTTGTGAGAAAAAAAGGTCTATCTCTCGTCACAGCTCTTTCCATTTTATCCGCATTGGTCTGGCTGGCGGGTCTTGCCTGGGTCCTTCAGGATCAATTTTTTGCGGATAATATAAACCGGCAGGCAGAAACGCTAAAACCGGATACCGCACAACAACAGAAGGAAGATTCATCAGGGAAAACCCTTCAAATTGCGGCCATTGGCGATTCATTGACAAGAGGAACAGGAGATCCTGATGGCAAGGGATACATTGGTTACCTCAAGGAAGATTTAGCAAAGAAAACAAAAAAGCGAATCGAGTTGACCAATTCTGCCATAAAGGGACAGACCTCTGTCCAGCTTCTTAAGCAAATCCAGCAGCCACAGATTAAGCGGCAAATAAAAAATGCAGATGTAATTCTGCTGACCATTGGCGGCAATGATTTATTCCGTGGAGGACAAGCGCTCGAAGAACTGGAATCGAAAACTATCAATAAAACAGAAGACGTTTATCTTTCAAACTTAAAAGCCATTTATAAAAAAATCCGCATGCTGAATAAAAACGGTATTATCTATCATGTTGGGCTTTATAATCCCTTCAGTGACATGCAGGATTCGAAAACGACCTCCAGCATCGTCAGAAAGTGGAATTATGATTCGGCCAACGCCGCAGCTGCTCAGCCAAATATCATTTATGTACCGACTTTTGACCTTTTTGAACTGAATGTAAATGATTATTTGTACAGTGATCATTTTCACCCCAACAAACAAGGATATCAATTAATCGGAGAGCGCACAGCTTCCCTCATCCATTTTCGCGAGGAGGACCAGAAATGAGCCAATCACCTGCTCTATCCGTAAATAACCTGCGAAAGACGATCGGCAAAAAAGATATCATTAAAGGCATCTCCTTTGACTTGTACCCTGGAGAGGTTTTTGGATTTTTGGGTCCGAACGGGGCCGGGAAAACGACAACCATCCGTATGATCGTGGGATTGATTAAGCCGTCTTCCGGCACTGTCTTAATCGGAGGAAAAAACGTTCAGACCCATTTTGGCGACGCGATGAAGGATTTGGGCTGCATCGTGGAAAATCCGGAACTTTATTCCTATTTAACCGGCTGGGAAAACCTTGAACATTTTGCCCGTATGGATCCCTCCATTCCGCAGAAAAGGCTTCATGAAGTCGTTGAACTTGTGGATATGGGAAACCGGATTCATGACAGAGTCGGAACCTATTCGCTGGGCATGAGGCAAAGGCTGGGGATTGCCCAGGCCTTGCTTGGAGACCCCAAATTGCTGATTCTTGATGAACCAACCAACGGATTGGACCCTGCTGGCATACGTGAGATGAGAGAGTTCATCCGCTTCCTCGCTGAAAAAGAAAAATTATGTGTCATGGTTTCTTCCCATCTGCTTAGTGAAATTCAGCTGATGTGCGACCGTGTGGCGATTATTTCAAAAGGAAGCATCATCCGTGTGGACTCGGTACATGCCTTGCTGGCAGAACAAGAACGGGTGGTATGGAAAGCTGAACCCCTGGAAAAAGCAGAATCCCTGCTCAGGGAAGTCACGAATGTCACACGATCGGAAGGACATCTTATTACCTTATATGATGAAAATCAAATCGGGAATTGGAATCGGATGCTCGTTACTGCAGGAGTGGAAGTGAAAGAGATGCGAACAAAGCTGCCTGCCCTCGAAGATCTTTTCCTGGAACTGACAGGAGGCGAGCATATTGAATAAACTTGTCCATAACGAGTTGCTGAAGCTTTTCAGAAAGAAGCGTTTGTTCGTTATCATCCTCATCATCGCTGCTCTTGTCCCTCTCTTTACGTACGCACAGTATCAGGAAGTAAAAACAACACGGGAAAAGCTGGGGAACGTGGATTGGAGAACACAGCTTCAGCAGGAAATTGTGGATACACAAAACCGGCTGAGCTCTAGCAGGATGCAGGATGATTGGAGAAAATATCTGAAGATCCGTTTGGCACAGCAGCAGTATTATTTGGATCACAATATTAATCCGCAAGCTCCCGGTGCCCCCACATTCATGAGGGTGTTTGTTGAAAACTCCATTGATTTGCTGCTGCCGCTTCTGGTCATGGTAGTAGCTGCCGACCTCGTTTCATCGGAAGCAAGTGGCGGAACCATCAAGCTTCTGCTTACCCGGCCAGTCAAGCGATGGCGTATATTATTGAGCAAATATTTAGCATTGATCTTGTCCGTCTCCTTTATTGTGACGGCATCCGCGGTGTTATCATATGCTATATCCGGCGTGGTGTTCGGTTATGGGGGATGGGGCATGCCGCTGCTCACCGGTTTTAGCACAAGCGGAGAGGAATTAGTTACGAACACCGTTCACCTCATACCCCAATGGCAGTATATCCTTATGGAATTTGGTTTAGTTTGGTTTGTGTGCCTTGTAGTCGGAACTTTAACCTTCATGCTTTCGGTTCTGCTAAGAAGCACAGCTGCTGTCATGGGAATCATGCTGGCTGCACTTATTGCCGGAGCGATTCTTTCCAACATGGTTTCTTCATGGGAAAGTGCGAAATATTTGTTTATGGTTAATCTCAGCCTCACAGACTACATCAGCGGAATGGCCACACCAATAGAAGGGATGTCCCTCGGCTTTTCACTGATTGTCCTTTTGGTATGGGCAATCGGAGGCCTCGTTGTTTCCTTTGCCGTATTTACCAAAAAAGATGTGTACTAAATGAATCAACAAAAAGCTGAAGCAGAACAGCATCTGCTTCAGCTTTTTTCGTTTCGTTTAGACACCGCTTTCGCGCTGATTCGCCGGTTCTGCAGTTTTCCTGCTGCCCGAACGTTTCTTTAGCCAGCCAACGAGAGCCACAGCAGCAATGATTACAATTTCAAAACCGTACTTTATGAATGGATTGCTGAAATATTCTTTCAGGAACGGTTCACCAACGATCATCTTCGCGGCTGTCCAGGCAAGAATAGCAGCCCCGATAGTAATAATGAATGGAAACTTGTCGATCAATTTTAAGAACAATGTACTGCCCCAAACGACGATCGGAACAGAAATCAATAAACCAAGAACAACGAGCAAAAAGTCTCCATGCGCTGCTCCTGCCACAGCCAGCACATTATCAAGACCCATAACCGCATCCGCGATAATAATGGTCCGGATAGCCGCCCAAATACTGTCCTGTGCTTTAATGTCGTGGTCTTTTTCCTCTACCATGAGCTTATAGGCAATGTAAATTAAGATCAGGCCACCTGCCAAAAGCAGGCCAGGAACTTTAAGCAGCCATACAACGGCCAGTGTTGCCAATGCACGAATCACGACCGCTCCGACCGTTCCCCAGATGATAACCTTCTTTTGCTGTTCTTTTTTCAAATTTCTTGCTGCAAGCCCTATGACAATCGCATTGTCGCCTGCGAGTACCAAGTCAATAATGACAATGGATAAGAGCGCAGACAGAAATTCGGTTGAAAAAAAATCCATCAGTGAATATCCTCCTTGATTTCCAGCTCAAACACCGTATGATTAGTCAAAAACACATAAAATAATTTCAAATTCTTTTTTTATCATCTCTTAAAAAGCGGGGAGACATGCATCGTCCATTTCCCTATCGCAACTTTGTCCTTCACCTCTCAATTCTGCTTTTTAAGAATTTTGGCACGTTAAAGTATACGGTTCAACAGGCATAAGGTTTCAATCATTTTTTAGGCGGCGAAAAAATTTGACCTCCACGTCTCTTTAGCTGAAACAAGGGGAATACTGGAGCTAGCGAGGCAAAAGGAGCTTGTTATGATTGTATTTCTGAAAGAATTGAAATTGCGTTTTTTTGAAGATAAAGTGTTCGATTTGTCGGCACAGCTTGCTTATTATTTTTTGGTTTCTCTATTTCCGTTTTCGTTTTTGGTGTTCTCCATACTGGGCTTTCTGCCGATTTCGTCGTCCTCCGTACTGGAGCTTATCCGGCCATTTGCTCCTGTTCAGGCATTTAACCTGCTGGAATACAACTTGATTTCGGTTCTTGATCAAAGCCGCGGGGATATTTTTTCAATCAGTCTGCTGGTCACCCTCTGGCTGTCCTCAATCGGCATTCTCGCTATTATCCGTGTATTCAATCAAGCGTATCATGTAGAAGAGAACCGGCCGTTTATCAGGGAACTGCTCCTGGGAATCCTTTTGACCATCGGCCTGGTTATTGCAATCGTTTCATCATTGCTGCTTCCCGTCTTTGGGAGCTCGATTGGCATCTTTTTAGCCAATCACCTTGGATACAATCACCCAGCTTTTCATTTCTGGGCAACGACCCGATGGACATTGGGCTTTGTGATCCTCATGGTTATGTTTATTTCCCTATACCTTATCGCCCCAAATGTTCGCTTGAAATTAAAACATGTTCTTCCCGGCGCTTTCTTTTCAACCATCGGATGGCAGCTGATTTCCCTTGGTTTTTCCTACTATGTGACTTTGTTTGATTATCGTCAGATATATGGAAATCTTGGTGCTTTGCTGACGCTGATGATCTGGTTCTACCTGTCCGCCATGATTCTTATTCTTGGGGGACAGCTCAATGCCATCCTGGTTACCATGCACCAAAGGAAAAACTCGCAAAATTCATGAGATTACCAATATTACAGATTGACTTTTTATCCGTTCCATATAATCATTTAATTAGAGAGAAAGTTATTCTACATAGAGGATGATGTACAGAAATGCGTCTAAAGAATGTAATTATTATTATTGTGCTGCTGGCTGCAGCCATTTTTCTTATTCCTTACAGCATTCCATTGATTTTAGCCCTTGTGACCGCTTTGGTGCTTGAACCCGCGATCAAACTTTTTATAAACAACTTTAAGATTAAAAGGCTGCTGTCCGTAACGATTGTGTTTATTTTATTTCTTGCCGGATTCGGCATTTTTACCTACTGGCTGACGACCACACTTGTTGTTCAAACGATTGATTTTCTTACGATGGTTCCGAAGTATGCAGTAAAAGTATTCAGTCTGATTGAAAAAGATTTATATAAAGTAGAAAAGCTCTATGCCTCCCTTCCTCCTGAAGTCCTTTCGACTGTTCAGAATGCCTTGGACGGGTTTAAGAATTATGCCGGGAGCTTTGCGACCAAACTGACCAACGGCATCATTGCGGTAGCGGCTGCCATTCCTCAGCTGCTGCTCTACCTTATTATTTATCTGGTTGCTTTATTTTTAATTTCACTGGATCTCCCGCGGCTTTTTGCCAACTTTCTCAATTTGTTTACAACCTCTGCGAGGGAAAAGGTGGAGCTCGTCTTTACCCAGCTGTCCAGAGCAACTGTAGGATTTATCCGTGCCCAGCTGATCTTAAGCTTTATCACCTATGTGCTTGCATTAATCGGCCTCTTGATTCTGGATGTCAAATACGCCGTTCTGATTGCTTTATTCATCATTCTTGTCGATATCCTCCCTATACTGGGTACCGGATCGTTTATCGTTCCCTGGGCGATCTACAATTTTATAGTAGGTGATGACTTCCTTGCGATCGGCTTGATCATCATGTTTGTTGTTCTTACAGTAATCCGCCGTATTATCGAGCCCAAGATTCTTGGCTCCAGCCTTGGAATTTCAGCGCTTGCCGCACTGATCAGCCTCTACCTTGGCTTCCAGCTCCTCGGCTTCATCGGACTAATTGTCGGGCCGGCACTTGTCATTATCTATGAAGCTCTGCGCAGTGCAGGATTTATTAAGATTAAAATTGATTTTTAAGCTCTTTTTAAGAAAAGAATGGTATGGTAAAAGTACAAACTCCCGTTTGTACTTTTTTTATTTATAGGTTAGATTACCAGTCATTTATGGGAATTATAGAAAGAGATACAAAAAAACGGACCCTGCTCAAAAAAAAGAAACGAATAACTATATTTGCACGTCTTGTAAACGTTGGAGGAATTATGGCAACCCAAGTAAAAGAACGAGACTATTATTTTGACAATGCACGCTTTATTTTAATTTTTTTGGTTGTGTTCGGACACTTTATTTCTCCGATCAAAAGCCAAAGTGATTGGCTTTACACCATCTATAATTTCATCTATACCTTCCACATGCCGGCATTTATTTTAATCTCCGGATTTTTCACCAAAGGAGTACTGAAGGACGGATATCTTTCCAAAATCTTCAGGAAGATTCTTGTCCCGTACATCGTTTTCCAGTTAATCTATTCATTTTTTTATTATGATCTTTATAATAAAAGTGAAATGAAGCTTAACTTTTTCGATCCACATTGGGCGCTATGGTTTCTGTTAAGCCTTGTATTTTGGAACATCCTTTTAAAGGTCTTTGTAAAAATGAAATACCCGCTGCTCCTCGCGGTCGGCATCGGAATTGCGGTTGGTTACATTACAGAAATCGGGACTTACCTAAGCCTTCTGCGAACGTTTGTCTTTTTTCCGGTTTTTCTCTTGGGCCACTATTTGACCAAACGGGATTTTAAACAAATTCTTAAGCCATCCATACGAATCGTTTCGGGGGTTTTTCTCGTACTCATGTTTTTGGCTTATCATTTCTTTATTCCTGATCATGCCAAGGACTGGCTCCTGTCTTCTTCTTCCTATGCGGATATATTGGGGCATAATGAATGGTATGGCGGTTTAATCAGGCTCGGCTTGTATGCGGTAATGTTTTTATCAACGTTCAGCTTTCTGGCCATTATACCGAAACGAAGATTTTTCTTTACCGAATTCGGAGAGCGGACGTTATATATCTATCTGCTGCACGGTTTTGTTTTGAAATATCTGTTTACAACTGATCTGTTCTCAACAATCGAGGACAACAATTATTATGTCATGCTCCTTGTCCTCGCTGTGATCATTACTATGTTCCTGGCCAGCAAGCCTGTAATTGCACTTGCTCAACCGCTTATCGAGCTCCGCTGGTCCAAGCTGAACCGGATGCTGAAAAAGGAGGAAAAATCATAATAAAAACCATCCAGAGCCATTCTTCTGGATGGTTTATTCCTTTTTATCAAGAGCGATACAGAAGAAACTGAAGGATCAGGAAAGCTGCCAGCCGGCTGGTCATATCCCTGAAATCAAGGGTTGGATCCACCTCGACAATATCCATCCCCTTAACATCCGGGCAGGTGGAGAGGTATTGTACACCCTGAATAAGCTCATCACTGGTCATTCCTCCTGGTCCGATCGCTGGACACCCCGGAGCAAACGCCTGATCCAGGACGTCCATATCCACTGAAACATAAATGCATGAAACCTTGGATTTAAGAGTACGAACACTCTCCTCCAAAAGCCTCCGCACTCCCAAACGATTAACTTCATTCATGGAGTAGACCGTAATGCCATTTTCTTTGGCATAGTTCGTATACATTATGCCATTTGAAAAATCCCGGATTCCGATTTGAATCAGATGCTCTCCTTTAATATCATTTCCTTCTATTAATTGGCGGAAGGGTGTACCATTGGAAGGCCCCCCATCTACAAGATTTCGGAGATCATGATGGGCATCAAACTGAATAATCCCGACCGGTCCTTTATTCTTCCTAAAGGCTTTAATGCTCGACGCACTGATGGAATGGTCCCCGCCCAGGATAACAGGAATGATATCCGGATTGCGTTCGAGCACTTCTTGGATCACCTGTACAAACCTGTTCTGTGTTTCTTTCAGATCTGTTACATGGGGAGTGATGTCCCCAAAATCGGTAATGACCACAGACTCAAGGTCCTTATCCATTTCCACACTGTAGGTCGTAAACGAATGCAGCATTTTTCGAATCACTTCAGGCGCCAAGGCAGCCCCCGAGTGGGATATGGAGGTCTTGGATAAAGGAGCTCCAATCAAACCAATCCCTGTTGCCGGAATGCCGTTCCAGGCTTTTAGCAATTCACCTGCTTTCGTTATTCCACTATCCTTGAATTTAGGTTCGCTGGCGGGAAGAAGATAACGGATATCAGGCATAGGAATGCTTCCTCTCCCCTGCTTTCCTGCCTTTTTTCCATACAGTGTTTACGTGGTTTACACCATAATGGTAAGGAAGGTATTGATAGTTTGGAGCATCCCATAACACAATGTCTGCCCATCTTCCCACCTCGATCGCACCGGCTTCGTTCCCTCTTCCAATGGCATACGCAGCATTTACCGTTACCGCATTCCAAATTTCCTCCGGCTTCATTTTAAGCCGCAATGCGGCCAAATTCATGATAAATTGAAGGTTTTCAGTCGGTGAACTTCCTGGGTTGAAATCGGTTGCCAAGGCGACAGCACCGCCTGCTTCAATAATGCGTCTGGCAGGTGCATAGCTGTCTTTGCCCAGATAAAATGTTGTCCCCGGCAGCAGGACGGCAATAGTCGGTGCTGTTCCCAGCATGGATATTCCTTTTTCGGAAACACCAACGAGATGATCAGCCGTAATCGCTCCGATTTCACACGCCATTTCCGTTCCGCCAAGAGGGTCAATTTCATCTGCGTGAATTTTGACCCCATATCCCATCTCTTTGGCAGAGGCCAAAAATTGGCGGGATTGTTCAACCGTAAAGACTCCTGTCTCGCAAAAAATATCTACAAATTCCGCAAGTCCTTTTGCTTTAATTTCCGGCAAAAGGTCAAGCATGCTTTTCAGAAATGCCTCAGCCTCCCCTTTATATTCCGGGGGCAGGGCGTGGGCACCCAAAAATGTAGAGACGATGTCCATTTCATGCGCCTCATTTAATAATTTTACCACCCTTAGCTGTTTTAGCTCCGTTTCCCTGTCCAGTCCATAGCCACTTTTTGCTTCTATGGTGGTGACGCCCAGGTTCAGGCTCCGGTCAAGATGGAACAGCCCCTTTTGAAAAAGGGCTTCCTCACTTTCTGCTTTTGTGGCTTTTACAGTGGATAAAATGCCGCCTCCCCGGCTCAATATTTCAAGGTAGGACATCCCCTGCTGCTTTAATGCCATTTCGTGTTCCCGTGATCCTCCAAAAACAAGATGGGTATGGGGGTCGACCAGGCCAGGGGACACGACTTTACCGCTACAGTCTATTCTTTCTTTTGCCTCTATTCCTTTTGCTTCTTCGGCACTTCCGACAAAAGTGATTCTTCCATCTTTTATTCCCAGCGCAGCTTGCTCCATTACAGGAAGAACGGCCATGTCACTTCCCCGTTTTGGGCCTTCTGAACCCGTAATTATCAGCAGCTGGCCGATAGGTGTGAGTAGTGTATCCAGCATTGTTTTTCCTCCTATTCCTGCAGCATTGGCATATGAATTCCTTTTTCTTTGGCGGTCTTCTTGGCCAACTCATATCCTGCATCCGCGTGCCGGACGACGCCCATGCCGGGGTCTGATGTAAGCACCCTTTCCAATCTTTCAGCTGCTTCATGAGTACCGTCGGCCACTATCACCATACCGCTGTGCAAGGAATATCCCATTCCCACTCCTCCACCATGATGGAGCGAAACCCAGCTTGCTCCATTGACAGAGTTAATCAGTGCATTCAGGATCGGCCAGTCCGCTACGGCATCGCTCCCATCCCGCATGCTTTCGGTTTCCCGGTTTGGAGAAGCTACCGAACCACAATCCAGATGGTCCCGGCCGATGACGATTGGAGCAGACAGCTCTCCCTTTGCCACCATTTCATTGATGATACGGCCAAATTTTGCCCGTTCTCCATATCCTAGCCAGCAAATTCGTGAAGGCAACCCTTGAAATTGAACTTTTTCCCGGGCCATTCTTATCCAGTTGCACAAATGCGTGTTGTCAGCAAATTCTTTGAGAATGACTTCATCCGTTTTATAGATATCCTCCGGATCACCTGACAATGCCACCCATCTAAATGGGCCTTTCCCTTCACAGAACAATGGCCGGATGAAAGCAGGAACAAACCCAGGGAAAGCAAAGGCATCTTTTACGCCTTCATCAAATGCCACCTGTCTGATGTTGTTGCCATAATCAAACGTTATGGCTCCTTTTTCCTGCAGGTCGAGCATGGCCTGAACGTGAATTGCCATGCTTTCTTTAGCTTTCTTAATATACGCTTGGGGATCTTCCTTGCGAAGGCGAGCCCCTTCTTCCATAGTCATTCCGACAGGTAAATATCCATTTAATGGGTCGTGGGCTGACGTTTGGTCGGTCACGAGCTGCGGAATTTCATTTCGTTGCGCAAGCTGTGGCAAAAGTTCTGCGGCATTGCCTAACAAACCAATGGAAAGCGGACGCTTTTCAGCCATCGCTTTTTTGGCCATCATCAATGCCTCATCAAGATCAAGAGCGAGCACATCGCAATATTTTGTATCAATTCTGCGCTTAATGCGAGAAAGATCACATTCAATGGCAATAACCACACCCCCGTTCATTGTAACGGCCAGCGGCTGTGCCCCTCCCATACCTCCGAGTCCCGCTGTAACGGTAAGCGTCCCTTCGAGCGAACCGTGAAAGTGCTTGCGTGCCGCTTCCCCAAACGTTTCATACGTACCTTGAAGTATCCCCTGTGTCCCAATATAGATCCAGCTTCCCGCGGTCATCTGGCCGTACATCATAAGCCCTTTTCCATCAAGCTCACGAAACGTTTCCCAGTTGGCCCAGGCAGGAACGAGGTTCGAGTTGGCAAGAAGCACTCTTGGGGCATCACTATGAGACTTGAAAACGGCAACAGGTTTACCAGATTGAATCAGGAGGGTTTCATCACTTTCCAGCTCTTTTAACGCGGCCACAATTTTTTCATAGCTCTCCCAGTTTCTGGCCGCTTTTCCGATTCCTCCGTAAACGACCAGTTCCTCCGGCTTTTCTGCCACTTCTGCATCCAGGTTGTTCATGAGCATCCTAAGTGCAGCTTCCTGTACCCATCCCTTTGTATGAAGTTTATTTCCTCGTGGAGCAGAGATTCGTTGAATAGTTTCTGACATGTTACATTTCCTCCTTTTATCGTTGCATTTCTTTAGGATTTTCACCGGACACATTAATGAGGCTGTCCCATCGATTGTGTTTGAGCCATTCGTTCATTCTTTCGATATCATTTGAAAACATACGGTCCGAAGTAATCGGCGGGCAAATCGAACTGGCCTGTTCATAAATTTTTCTCGTTATCGGAGCCATCCGGTCAATTCCTCTGAACCTTACCGCTTGAAGAGCACAAATGAGTTCGATAGCAAGCACCCTTCTCACATTTGTGATGATCTGGTAAGCATGTCTGGCGCCGATCGTTCCCATGCTGACATGGTCTTCCTGATTGGCCGACGAGGGAATGGAATCGACACTGGCTGGATGGGCCAGCGTTTTATTCTCAGAAACAAGAGAGGCTGCACAATATTGCATAATCATGGCACCCGATTCGAGCCCGGGATTCGGGCTTAAAAAGGCGGGGAGATCACTAAGCTGCGGATTCACCATCCGCTCAATGCGCCGTTCCGAAATGTTGGCAAATTCAGCCATGGCGATACTGAGAAAATCCATCGCCAGCGCTACTGGCTGGCCATGAAAATTCCCGCCTGAAATGACCTTCCGTCCTTCATCAAAAATAAGGGGGTTGTCTGTCGCTGCATTGATTTCGATTTCAAGTTTTTCCTTTACATAGCCCAGCGCCTGCCAGGAAGCTCCATGTACTTGAGGAATACAACGGATGGAATAGGCATCCTGTACCCTTGCTTCTCCCTGTCTGGTTGTCAGCCCGCTCCCTTCCAGGTAGGATAGGATCCGCTCTGCAACCTCACATTGTTCCCTGTAGCCACGGGCGAGATGGATATCTTTATCAAAAGCATCCGTAATGGCCGTTAACCCCTCCATCGTCATTGCTGCAATGGATTCCGCCTGGCTGGCCAGCTGTTCGGCCTCCAGATAGGCAGCCACCCCTTGGGCAGTCATGGCCTGCGTACCGTTGATCAATGCCAGCCCCTCTTTTGCTGTAAGGGTAAGCGGCAGAATTTCCTCCTGAAGCAGAGCGTCCATCGCAGGAATTCGCTTTCCGTGATACCACACCTCCCCTTCCCCGATCAATACGAGAGCCAGGTGGGAGAGCGGAGCTAAATCGCCGCTTGCCCCGAGAGATCCCTGCTGGGGGATAACCGGGTGAATCTGATGGTTAACGAGCTTCAGCAACGTTTCAACCACAGCTGGTCTGATCCCAGAGTAGCCCTTCAGCAAGGCATTAGCACGCAAGACCAGCATTAGGCGGCTGACCTCTTCCGGAAACGGTTCCCCTACCCCGCAGGCATGACTTCTGATTAAATTCATTTGCAGCTTTTCTGTATCTTCAGGCGCAATATATACATCACTTAGCTTGCCAAAACCGGTGGTGATGCCATAAATCACTTCTCCCTGATCCACAATCCGCTCAACCGCACTCCGGCTCTTGCCTACCCTTTCCATACTTTTTTTACAGGCAGCAACCTGTTCACCGTCTTTCATGATTCGTTTTGTTTCCTCAAGTGTCAGCGTATTTCCTGTCAAAATAACCATGGCGATTCTGCTCCTTTTTCCCTTTAATGAAGTGCAAACAAAAAGAGGCTGCATTTAAAGAAACAGGCACACCTGTTTTCTTAAAATACAGCCCCCTGATCACTAATCACTATGGGCTTTTGTTATATGTGGTTAATACCGAGTCCAATGGCTTCATGCTCAAGTCCCTTAACGGGGGCGCCAATGGTTCCATATAATGCTACAGCAATCCATTCTCCTTCTTCCGGCTGCTCATACGGTTGGCCTCTGACCACTGTAAATCGCAGACCGACGGTGCGAAGAACAGTTCCCAGCTGAACCTGGCCGCGTGTTACACCATGAAGCGCTTCCATAATCGCATGATAGAGCGCATGGGTCTCCCGGTAGACACTGCCGTTGATCACTTCATTCTTCTTGGCCGCTGTTTCAATCGCCGCAACAATTTTATTGGATTCCATAGAGCCTACCTTGCCGCTGCAATGAATCCAACCCAGTTCCTCCACGCTTTCCTGCCGGCCTTCATCCAGCACATATAGCATGGCAATCTTGCCAATTCGCTTTTGTTCTGCCAGTGACATCCTACCACTTCTTTCGATCTTTCCACTAATAGCTGAGTACTATCCCCAGTTTATTCGTTTCTGAATTGTTCGTCAATTCCCTTTCAACAACTTATCACTTTAGCGAATCAGCACAATCCAATGTATAAACTAGCAATCTAGCGGACAAGCTGTAGGTAATAATTCATGAAAGAGAGTGGTAGTGTTGATAACTGCACAAAAAGAGATCGTACGAGCCACCATGAAACGGCAGCCTGTTAAAAATGAGAACAGCACTGATTTTTTTATCGGGTATGATGAGCAGGATACACCTTTTCTTATTCTACCAACGGCACCTGGGTTATTGCTGGAGGATGAATGCTATGGTATATCTTTTCAACGTGATGAGTTTAATCCTTACAAATATCACCTGGATACGCATATTGCACCCGTTGATCTGAACAAGATCCGGATGTTTATTGATCATCTGGCTTTCTTTTTCGGTCCTGACCATAATATGCTCAATGCTTACCTTCAGGCGCCCGGATATCAGGCTTACGTCTGCTGGAGTGAGAAAAAACAAGGAGAAATGATTCGGGAAACCTTAATGAAATATGGAGCCGTGAATACAGAAGACGAAAAGAAGAAGTATAGTGACCTCCTCTCCCAGCTTCTCGGCAGTTAACATAAGATGGTAACTTTTCTCACTTTTGAATCTGTTGACAAGCAAGTAAATCGACAATATACTACAAATAGTTTGAAATTATAAATTTTCAATATTTTCTATCATTTTGAATGGAGGCATCTATGAATATACTTCGAAAAAAGTCCATTTCCGAAATGTTGGCACAAAGTCACCAAAAAGGGCTAAGCCGCTCACTTGGGGCTTTTGACCTTACCTTGCTGGGTATTGGCGCTATAATCGGCACCGGGATCTTTGTTTTAACAGGAGTGGTTGCTGCTGAACATGCCGGACCGGCCCTGATTCTTTCGTTCATTATTTCTGGACTGGCCTGTGCTTTCGCTGCTTTCTGTTATGCCGAATTCGCGTCAACGGTCCCCATTGCAGGGAGTGTTTACACTTACACCTATGCAACTCTTGGAGAAGTATTTGCCTTTTTAATCGGCTGGGACCTTATGCTTGAATACTTGCTGGCGACTTCTGCAGTTGCCACCGGCTGGTCCGCCTATTTCCAGTCACTGATCGCAGGATTCGGTCTTCACCTGCCTGCAGCACTGGCCTCCGCTCCCGGAACAGGAAAAGGCGGTATAATCAACCTTCCTGCAGTTATAATTATCTTGATCATCACAACCCTGCTGAGCAGGGGTATTCGCGAAAGTGCCCGTGTAAATAACATCATGGTTTTCATCAAGCTCGCCGTTATTATCTTGTTTATCGTGGCAGGAATCGGTTATGTTAAACCGGACAACTGGACTCCATTTATGCCGTTTGGATTCCAGGGTATCGTTGCCGGTGCCGCTACCGTATTCTTTGCTTATATAGGTTTTGATGCGGTTGCGACCGCTGCAGAAGAGGTCAAGCGCCCACAGCGTGATTTGCCGCTGGGAATCATCTGGTCACTTGCAATTTGTACCGCACTGTATATTATCGTATCACTTGTTTTAACGGGGATGGTGCCCTTTTCCAAGCTTAATGTGGCAGACCCGGTTTCTTTTGCACTTCATTTTGTAGGACAGGATTCTATTGCCGGTCTTGTATCGGTGGGTGCCATCACAGGGATTACCACAGTGCTTCTCGTCATGCTTTTTGCACAGGTGCGTATTTCCTATGCCATGAGCCGGGATGGATTGCTGCCCCCAGTCCTTTCAAAAGTTCATGAAAGGTTTAAAACACCGTTTAAAAACACATGGCTGACTGGATTTGTAGCAGCAGGTATTGCCGGATTTATCGATTTGACCACCCTTGCCCACCTCGTGAACATGGGCACATTGTCTGCTTTTGCACTTATCGCTGTTGCTGTTTTGGTATTAAGGAAAACCCACCCGGATCTTAAACGTTCGTTTAAGGCCCCGTTTGTGCCAGTTCTGCCGGTCCTGACCGTCATCTTCTGTGTGTACTTGATGATCAGCCTTCCGGCCATTACATGGATTTCTTTTGTGATTTGGATTTCTATCGGGTTCATCATCTATTTCCTTTATGCCCGCCGGTCAAGCAACCTGAATAAGTAAAAAAAAGCGTGTGCGGAACTATCCCGCACACGCTTTTTATCCTGTAAACAGATCCCCATCCGGATATCGGATATTTGATTTATCGGGTCTGGCAATTGAAAACGCCAGGGTAAGCGGCCCGATTTTCCCCAGGAACATCACGCAAATAATAATAATCTTTCCAAACAAGGTCAATTTAAAGGTAAGTCCCATGGTAAGCCCCACTGTACCAAATGCAGAAACCACTTCAAACAGAATCGTTAAAAATGGAGCTTTCTCCGTCATGGCCAACAGCATGACCCCCGTAAATACAAGCAGCATGCTGATGGTGGCAATGGCGAGTGCACGAAGAATGATCCCTGTTCTTATGCTCCGCTTCAGAACGGTAACTTCTTGTTTACCCCGCAAAAACGTAAGCACTGCAAAAATAATCACAATAAACGTCGTCAGCTTGATTCCTCCACCCGTAGAAGCACTTCCTGCCCCAATAAACATCAGCATGATCATAAAGAGAAGTGAATCCTGTCTCATGCCACCAATATCTATCGTATTGAATCCTGCCGTTCGAGGTGAAATCCCCTGAAAATAGGCAGCCCATATCTTCTCTCCCGATGATAATGGACCAAGCGTATGCGGGTTGTTGTATTCAAACGTGTAAAACACGAGAATAGAAATAATGTTGACGATCAGTGTGCTCCAAATCATGATTCGAGAGTGCAGCGATAATTCTTTCCACTTTTTGCTGTACCATAGGTCAACCAGTACGGTAAAACCAATCCCTCCGGTAATGATCAACAAGGTGATAACTAGGTTGACCATCGGATCACCCACATACCTTACCAGATTGTCGGGCCACAGCCCAAAGCCTGCATTATTATAGGCGGCTATGGTATGAAAAATACTGTAGTAGATTCCTTTTCCCCAGCCTAGATCCGGCACCCAGCGAAAGGAAAGGAGAATCACTGCAATGGCCTCAATCGACAGGGAAAAGATGAGAAGATTTCTGACCAGGCGGATCACTCCGCCGATGGATGGCTGATTTAAGGCTTCCTGCATGATCAGCCGCTGTTTAATACCAATTCGTTTTCCCAGCATAATGACAACGAGAACGGCAAAAGACATGATTCCGAGCCCTCCCACCTGTATCAGAAAGAGAATGACAATCTCCCCAAACAAGGTAAAGGTAGAGCCGGGATCAACCGTCACCAGGCCTGTCACTGTAGCTGCAGACACCGCCGTAAAGAATGCATCAATCCAGCTGACCCCTTTTTCAGATGCTATAGGAAGCTTAAGCAGCAATGCACCTGCCAGCACAAGCACCAAGAAAAGAAGCGCAAGGATTTGAGGCGGATTGAGCTGAATCGGTTCATACAGGAAGCGCCTCCGCTTTTGTACTTTCAGAGCCACAGAGGGTTACACCCCCTCATTTTCAAATGTATTGAGATCTCTGTTTTGCCCAATCACTACAAGAACGTCTCCTTGTCTCAGCACCACATTGGCAATAGGGGAAACGAGAATATCGTCCCCTTTTTTTATGGCCACAATATTGCACCCATATTTGGCGCGGATATCAAGCTCGGTTAACGTTTTCCCTGCCAGCTTGTCTGTTACTCCTACCTCGATAATGCTGTGCTCATGAGAAAGTTCAATAAAATCGATAATTTTTTCGGAGGTGATCAACTGGGCCACGCGGAGGGCCATATCCCTTTCCGGATGAATAATCCGGTCTGCCCCAAGCTTATCAAGGACTTTATGGTGATAATCATTCGTTGCTTTGACCCATACCTTTTTAACACCGGCCTCTTTCAAGAGAAGGGTCGTCATAATACTGGATTGGATGTCTTCACCGATTGATACAATGACATGGTTAAAATTACGGATACCGAGCGCTTTCAATGCTTTTTCGTCCGTCGAGTTTGCCTGAACAGCCTGAGTGGCAATATTGGCGAACTCATTGACCCGTTCGATATCTTTATCCACCGCCATGACTTCATGGCCCATTTTTGCAAATTCTCTGCATATGCTGCCGCCAAAACGCCCCAATCCAATGACCGCAAACTGCTTGTCCATTCTTTTCTCTCCTTGTATGTCAGATATCCCTTTTGGCAAATAAAAAAGACCATCAAAAAAAATGGTCAGCCACTATCCAAACTGTCCCTTTCTTCCTGTTTAACGCTTACGAGGTTAGCTGACGGATTAGGAATCGGAAGTATCCCCTCTTTCTTAAAAAGATTCACCCCAAATGATTGGTTCCCCCGCTTTTAAGGTCGTACAAAATCTTAAAATTAAGCGATCAAAAGGCTATGCGATTTTGAATAGTTATAATGTAATCCTGCAGGAATCAAATGTCAATCCTTTCTTTCCTTCCTTCATAAAAGGTTAAAAAAGACCTGCCGCCTGCATGCCGAGAATGGCGAATCCAAGCAGCCAGACATAGATGGCAAATCCTTTTAACGAGCCCTTTTTTACGAGGGCAATCATCCACTTAACCGCCAAATAACCAAAAAACGCGGACATCACCGTGCCGAGAAACAAGGAAAAAAAGGAAAGCCTTTCTGCCTGGCCCCCGAGTACATCTTTTATCTGCAAAAGACACCCACCTGCAATGGCAGGAATGGATAACAGAAACGAAAAATAGGCTGCTGTCCCCCTGTCAATTTTCCTGAAAAGCGCTGCGGCGATGGTCAGGCCTGATCTCGAAACCGCGGGCAATATGGCAGCTCCCTGAAAGCTGCCGATCAGAACGGCATCCATTATTGTGATGTCTTCCAATTCCTTATATCCCCTGGATTTCATGGTATCTGCAAGCCAAAGAATACAGCCCGTGGCAAGAAACTCCCAGCCTACTGTAATTCCAGTTCTTGAGATTTCCTCAAAGTAATCCTTAAACGAAAGCCCGATAATCACGGTGGGAATAGTTCCCGCAACAAGAAGAAGTGACAGCCGGCTAAAAGGCTGACGAATCAGTTCCTTTATTTCTTTCCAATAAACAGTCATTACCGCAATCAGTGTTCCAATGTGAAGCATGCTGTCCAAAAACAAGCCTGCTTCATCCAGCCGAAAGAAATGCCTTCCCAGCAGCAAGTGGCCGGTGGAGCTGATCGGCAAAAATTCAGTTAATCCTTGTATGATCCCCAACACCACTGCTTCAAGCCAATCCATGCGATCACCTCTTATCACTCAGCATGATAAAGGTTATTCGCATGAGGACAAGGATAGTACAGTTTCCGAGAACCTTGAGGGACATCTTTTTACAGGACTCCGGAAAACAGCCTGGCGGTGGATTCCTTCGTCCTTTCCCATACGCTCCTTTTATAAAAACCTACGGGCCTGATTTTTTCACTTTCTTTTATATCTTCTTCATAATGTTCCACAAGCTCTTTGATGGAGGAGGTCCCCGTGAGGAACACGTTAACTTCAAAATTCAGATGAAAGCTCCTCATATCCATGTTTGCCGTGCCGATGGAGGCAAGATCTCCATCCACAATGATTACTTTCTGGTGCAAAAATCCTTTTTTATAGGAATATATTTCGATCCCGCTGCGCAGCAATTCCGGAAAGTAGGACCTGGTCGCATATTGGGTAAGAAACCCGTCATTAATTTCCGGTACCATAATCCTTACCTGAATCCCTTTTCTCGATGCGATCCTGAGCGCAGTCCGAATAGACTCTGTCGGTACAAAATAGGGTGTGGCAATCCATATCGATTTGGTGGCACAAGAGATCATGGAATAGTATAAATCGCTCATGATGCCTTCCTGGGTATCCGGACCGCTTGGCACCACCTGAACGGCACCATCCCCCTTCACTGGTTTCGGGGTTAAATATTCTTCGGTTTCCAAAAGGTATTCGTCACTTACATAATCCCAGTCGAGCAAAAATATGGCGTGCAGCGTTTGCACCGCTTCGCCTTCCATTACCATGTGGGTATCCCTCCAGAAGCCCATCCGTTCATCTTCACCCAGATACTCAATCCCTACATTCAGGCCTCCAACAAAGCCTACCGCACCATCAATGACTATGATTTTGCGGTGATTTCGAAAATTAAATTTTTGGTTGAAAAATCCGTACTTAATAGGAAGAAAGGAATACACATGAATCCCTGCCTTCTCCATCCTGTCCACTTCGGTTGCAGACAGGGACAAGCTTCCAACAGCATCATACAGAAAACGGACCTCAACACCTTCTTTTGCTTTTTCAATCAGAATATCAATGATTTCCTTTCCCAGGCGGTCCGATCTAAAAATGTAATACTCAATATGTATGTAGCGCTTCGCTTCTGAAAGACGTTTTTTTATTTCAGGAAATGTTTCGTCTCCATTTTTCAAAATGTTTGTTTGGGTTGCTGTATTTTGAAAGGTCATTGTGACGTTGTGGGAGAAACGGGCAAAGCATGCCTGATGATCATTAAAATCAGAGAAGTCGGGCTTTTGCTCCCTTTTCGCCAACAGTTGAAGTTCTTCCCGGTCATGTTTGCGCTTAGTCCGGAACAGGTGTCCTTTTAAGTAAAGCTGACCTGAATACAGATAAAAGATATAGCCTAAAAGCGGCAGGAAAATAAGGGCATAAATCCAAACCAAAGTATGCTGGGCTGTCCTGTTTTCCAATACCAGGGAATACAATGTAATCAGGACGATGGAAGCATACACGGCAGCGAAGCCCCATTTCCAATAAAGGCTCAAGTCAGAAAAAATAATGACATATAGTGCAGCGATCATTATGAGTACAAAAATAAATTCAATAATCCGTTTCATGGCACATTCTCCTACTGCTAATGAATTTATATGAAAAATTCCCTATAAAACCTCTCTTTAAACAGAAAGAGGGAGAAAGAACTCTCCCTCTTACCATTCGTCTCGATCATGTTCAAATAAATCAATGACTCCAAGTAAAATGTGCGCCAATCCAAAGCCAAGCAGAACCTTTGAAAGACCGGAATATTTTCTGGTGGATGCTCCAAACGAAAAAGAGGCCAAACTCACAATGGTTCCCAGTACAGTTGGGATCATCCCTTCTCTTCTCAGCATAGCAGCACTACCTCCTTTAGATGGAATAACTTTAGTATTTTCAACTTTACGGGGAGTATGATACACAAAGAAGGTTTTTACACAAAAAAAACAACGGGAAAAATTCCCGTCGCTTTAAGGGGCCAAGGTCAAGGCTTCATGCTGTTTAGTGTCATTTCCGAATTTATCATAAATCGTAATCAGTGTTTCAAGGTCGTCCCTGGAAATTCTGCTCAGCAGATTCTCCATGCTTTCAAGCCGGCGCTCTTCCGCTTCCTTTAATATCACACTGCCGGTTTCAGATAATTCAAGGTATACAATCCTGCGGTCTGCTTCACTGCGATAGCGCTGTACATAATTTTTTTTATACAGTCGGTCTACGGCAACAGTCACAGCACTTGGCTTTACTTCAAGCACCTCCGCCAACTCTGTAACTGTCCAGCGGTCCCTTTCCGAAAGCATTTTCATAAGGATGTATTGGGTCCGTGTCAAATCTCCTTCACCTGTTGTTTCCGGATGCAAACTTTTTGACAGGATATAATGAGCCACTTCCAGCTTTTCTACATATGCCTTTAGTCCTTCTATTTTCATTGAATAGAGTCCCCCAACTTTATGATCTAATAACATTATACTAAAAAATCTAAACATTGGAAATTTATTTTTTTGAAAATTTGGTTTTTCTAGGCTGAATGACCCATTACAAAGGCAAAATGATGATGATTACTGGAAAGTTTATGGCGAAGAGGATTGAAAAGTTTGCTAAAAGGAGGCAGTTAAAGGAAAGTGGAATGCGAAGCAGAAAAATGGGCCGTTTCATCATGGCACTTGTCCAGACATCAGCCGGCAAACGAGCATAATGTAATCATGTAGAGAATATCACTCTCTCTGCCGGCCAGATGTCTCACCGGCAAAACAGCACTTCCCCACCCCAATTCTTCATCATGCGTGCCATTTTGCCATAATCAAAACGATTATGGCTTTTTTTATTTTTTGGGGAGATGAAACGATGAGTATGCGTCTGTAAATTTGGACAGTTCAGCCGGCAAATCTCCTTTTGCAAACACCTGCTGAATTTCCCGGTGTGTTATCTCCATTCTCGACAAAGCGGGGTAAATGGAGAAATCCGATTTCTGATTATAACGGGTTCCCATGGTTTGAAACGCCTGAAGTGTGGATTCTTCAACGCCATTCACGTATTGGTGAATCTGATGAATTTGCTGCACAATCATTAAATATTCAGCTTTTAATCGCTGCATTTCGTCAATTTTCTTTTTCATGGTCCTTGTTGCCGCATCAACTTCCCGGTCTCTTGCCTGCAGCAGCGTATCAACAAATTCCTTCATCCTGTCATTTTTGCTTTCTTTCAGATCATCGAGATGTTCCATTGCTCCTCTTTCTTTTGCCAGTAGACGAAGATACTCATCCTTGCTCTCATGGAGAGCTTCCATATCCACTCTTGAATTTCTTCGGCCGTATTGCCCAAGTAGATGTTCATATTCTCTTGACGCTGTCTCCTTTTGTCTGTTAATCACTTTCCAACGCTCATGCGCCTCTTTTATACGTTGCTCATAATCCTTGCTCATTTGATTGAATTGCTTAAGTTCGGGATACACACGCTTTGCTCCTTTCATCTGGATCGACGATAACGGAAAAATTCTCCTGTTACAGTATTCGTTAAAGGATTTTGATTTAGCGGCCTCGAAGCATACAGAGTTATGAACAATACATAGTAGAAAGAGGATCAGTCATGAAACGAGTTATCGCCGTTCGGCATTGTAAGGCATCTGGTCAGGAAAGAAATGCTGTACTTACAAAAGAAGGAATATCCCAATCACAAAAATTGAAGACCTTTTTAATGATGAAACCAATTGAACGGATCATTTCAAGCCCCTTTGTCCGTGCTGTGGATACTATCGAGCCGCTGGCACACTTCAAAAACCTGCCCATCGAAACGGATGAGCGCCTGGGTGAACGGATATTGTCTTCAAAGGATCTGCCAGACTGGCTCGATCACCTTGAGTATTCGTTTACCAACTTTGAAGCAGTACTTGAAGGTGGCGAGTCCAGCCAGCGTGCAACCGACCGTGTAAGTGAGTTAATTCAAGACATCCAAACCTCCCCGCATCAATGTACCGTTGTAGTGACCCATGGAAATTTATTGGCGCTGTTGTTAAGAACGTTTGATGAGCGCATCGGTTTTTCCGAATGGAAGCAGCTTTCTAACCCGGATGTGTATGAAATCTTTCTGGATGAGGGCCGTATCCAAAAAATCTGGCCGTTAAACTGGTAGTTGTTTCCAGACCCCCAGCCAGGGTCACCTACACCCGAAACCTGTGTTGTAGTTAACATCACTATACAAAACGGGAGGAATTCATCCATGAAAAAGGTAGTAGTAGCTTCAATTCTAGGTGCATCTCTTTTTGGTGTGAACACAGGGATTTCACATGCGGCAGATTGCCCACAATCACAAAACGTACAGGTACAGCAGGATCAATCCAATGCTGATATCAATAAATTAATCGAATCTCTTAAGAAACAAGGATTCGATGTGCAAGCTCAAAACGTTGAGCAAAAACAACAGCAAGCTCCAGCTAAAGAAAAAACACAGGCAGCTCCTAAACAAGAGCAGCAAAAAACAAGTGAAGCTCCAAAATCTGATGCTGCAGCAGGACAGCTTACAGCTGATGAAAAACAAATGGTGGATAAAGTAAACCAAGAGCGTGAAAAAGCAGGAGTAAAACCACTTCAAGTGGACATGGAGCTAACTAAAATGGCCCGTGTAAAGGCACAGGACATGATCGATAATAACTATTTCGATCACAATTCACCTAAATACGGTTCTCCATTTGATATGATGAAGCAATTTGGCATCCAATACCAAACAGCAGGTGAGAACATTGCTGGAAACTCTTCAGTAGATGGAGCTCATACTTCACTTATGAACTCTCAAGGACATCGTGAAAACATCCTTAAATCTGACTACACTAAAGTCGGCATCGGAATTGTGGACGGTGGAAAATACGGTAAAATGTTTGTACAAGAATTTACCGGATGATAATAGATTTGAAAGGGGCAGGCCTTAAAGGCTGCCTCTTTTTTGATGACAACCAAATCAAAAAAAGCCAACGAAAACACCTGCTGAAGCAGTATGGTTAAAGTCAGCTTTCCATCGAGCTCATTTAGGGGGATAGAGGCAAAGATATTTCAAAGGTCGTCCCTTTTCCCACTTCACTTGACACATCCACGGTACCTTTATGGTTTTCAATAATTTTATAACTGACCATCAGTCCGAGACCGGTCCCGTCTTCTTTTGTGGTATAAAAAGGTTTTCCAATTCGATTTAACACTTTGTTAGGCATCCCTGTTCCGTTATCCGTGAAGGTAAAGTGAATATACTTGCTGTCTTTGCGTTTGGCTGTAATTGTAATCTTGCCGCCAGTATTACTTGCTTCAATCGCATTTTTTATCAGGTTGATAAACACTTGTTTCATCTGAAACGGATCACAATGGCTATCCGGAAGATCTTCTTCACATACAAGGTCAAGCGTGATGTTTTTTAAGATCGCCTGTGTTTCAAGGAGAGAAACCGTTTCCTTCAGCGTATTGACCAGGCTGATTTTCTGTACCTCTTGGCGGTCCGTTTTGGCCAGGAGCAGAAATTCTTTAATAATATGGTCAATTCTGTCCACCTCGTTCAGAATAATGGAATAATACGCCTCATGAGCCTGTCCCTCGTTCTGCATGAGCTGTACAAAACCCTTCAGGCTTGTTAAGGGATTGCGGATTTCATGGGCAACACCAGCAGCCATTTCCCCAACTACATTTAATGTTTCTGCTTTGCGGAGCCGCTCCTGGGTTTGTCTCCGTTCAGTAACATCCTGTAAAATGCCCAAATGGACCCCGGGAAGAATGTCCTTTTTCCCCATAAACTCAATCAGCCTTTTATTATGTGCACTTCCACGGTTAAACTCCCACCTGTACGCCGGGTCAAGTAAGAAAAGATCCCAATTCAGGGATACGTCAAATCCAGCCTCCCCATCAATAAATGCATCTATTTTGCTCCGTTCGACATCATAAGGACTGATACCGAGCAACCGGCGGGCGGCGGGATTGGCATCAAGAATGACACGGTTATCATCCAACAGCAGGGTAGGATGGATACTATGATTAAATATTTCTTTATATTTTTCCGACGATTGCCTTCGCTCTGCAACGTGATGAATATGCCCGGAATAATCTGCAGTAGCCCCTGCTACTTCGATTACTTTTCCATTGGAAAAGACAGGGGTAAGCGAGGTATACAGGATTCTTTTGCCATTACCAGTCTTGTAAAAACACGGCATCCCATTAAAAGCTTTTTCAAAATAGGGCTTCAATTGTTCTGCCGGCTGACCGGTGGCCATTTCCCCCGAACCCATAAAGTGAAAACCCAATTCATCGGCTATCACGCCTTCCGAGAAGGTAATTGTATAGTTTCCGGCAGCTGTTCGTTTTAGTCGAAAATAGTGGACGGAATCCATTTCCAAGGTAGTAATCTGCATATCCTCCCTAAGAGGTTGTTCTTGCGGCCTCTGCAGTTTCATCATCTTTACCAAAGATGGTTCAACCATGGTTATAACCCCTTTTCCTCCATAGTTGGATCGATATAGCCTCCCATTCCCCCTTTACTATTTCGCTAAAAAGTCAAAAACTCCTAGTAATCGAATTGCCTAATTTTTCATTGTAAAATTTTAGGATAAAAAGACTAAAACACTCATTGAATAGGGGGTTATTTGGAACGTTTAATAAACTCTGACATAAGACTTGGAGATAACGCACCAATAATTTTTTTTTGGACCACTCCATTGGAATCAATCAAATAACTGGTAGGAAGGGAAACAGCCTGAAATTTTTTACTGATCTTCCCTTCCCGGTCAAGCAGAATCGGGAAGGAGGCTTTTCGATTCTCTACATAATCGGAGACTGCCTCCGTACTTTTTTCCGTATACCAGAGATTGATTGCCACAATTTCCAGCTGATCATCTTTATGACGGCTGTACATCTTCTGCATATCCGGCATTTCTTTACGGCATGGAGGACACCATGTAGCCCAGAAGTTCAAAATGACTTTTTTCCCCCGAAACTCTTTTAACGAAACCGTTTTTCCTTCCAACGAGGTCAAAGTCGCATCAGGAAGGGTATTGCCGGGCTTCAGGCCTGTTTGACCGTTTCCCTTAACCGGTTGAAAGCTTTCTGACGGCTTTGGATTTTCTCGGGAACTGTTGGATTCCTTTTGGGACGTCCAGACACCAATCCCAATCAGTGCAATCAGTACTAAAATTATCAATAATGGTTTTGTTTTCATGAGAAAGCCTCTTTTTGTCTTTGAATTGTTTACAGCTTGAAAAAGAAGCACAATGGATCCTTTTGGCTGTTCATTGTTTGCAGGTTTTACTGCTATTATACCGATTGAGTTTTGCTTTGTCTTATCCTATCGGAAAGTAGTTATAAAGCTAACGTACGAAATTTCGAATTGGATGACCTTTTTTCATAAATTCTTTCACCTGTCTCCCACTATGGACCTATAAATATCCGTTTGGACAAGCCGATATATATAGCATACGAAAATAGCAAAAAACGAGGATGAAACAAAAATGGACAAAACATCAGTTATCGGCATCATCATGGGCATCATCGCCATAGGAGCCGGGATGGTTCTAAAAGGGGTTGCACTTTCTTCACTATTTAACCCTGCGGCATTACTGATTATTTTTGCAGGGACGGCAGCAGCTATACTGATTGCCTTTCCGCTGCATGAAGTAAAAAAACTTCCCGGCCTTTTTAAACTATTGTTTACAGACCAAAAGATCGTTTCCATAGAAGACCTGATCCGCCTTTTCATCGAGTGGGCGACGATTGCAAGAAAAGAAGGCCTGCTTGCTCTTGAGCCGATGTCGGAAGAAATTGATGATTCTTTCTTAAAGCAGGGAGTTAAAATGATCGTGGATGGGCAATCCCCCGAATTTATAAAAGATGTCTTATTGAAAGATCTCGAGACCATGGAGGACAGGCATTTAAGCAACGCGGCGATTTTTACCCAAGCAGGAACGTACGCGCCGACACTGGGAGTGCTGGGAGCTGTGGTGGGTCTTGTCGCCGCCCTGAGCCACATGGACGATATTGAAGCGCTTGGCCATGCGATATCCGCCGCATTCATTGCCACCCTGTTTGGTATTTTTACGGGATATGTTTTATGGCATCCTTTTGCAAATAAACTGAAGCGAAAATCACAGCACGAGATCTTCATCAAGGAAATCATGATTGAAGGCATCCTTTCCATACAAGATGGAACCTCTCCAAAGATCCTGGAAGAAAAATTATTAACGTATGTACCGTCCAGTGAACGAGAGAAAGTTAAGGAAGGTGTAAATAATGGCTAGAAGAAAGAAGAAGAAGCACGATGATCATGTGGATGAATCCTGGCTGGTTCCCTATTCAGACATGCTGACCCTTCTTCTGGCGTTGTTCATCGTTCTTTTCGCCATGAGTGAGGTCGATGCCTCCAAATTCAAGCAGATGGCCAGTGCGTTCAATGACGAATTTACAGGAGGAACCGGAATGCTGGAGGAACAGGCACCCATTTCTTCTCCAGAAACCGATCCTTTGCCGGACAAAGAGAAGCTTGTTCAACTGTCCCTTCAGGAAAAAGAACGCATGGAAAAGGCGAAGAAGGAGCTGGAATCTCTTCAAGAGGTAAAAAAACACATTGACAATTTTATCGAAGACAAAGATCTGTCAAAAAGCCTGCAGACCAATCTGACGGAAAACGGGCTGTTAATTACCATTTTGGACAATGCACTGTTTGATTCGGGAAGCGCGAAAGTCAAACCGGAATCTGTGGGCATAGGTAAAGATTTATCCAAACTGCTCGTAACGAATCCGCCGCGAAACATTATTATTGCAGGGCATACCGATAACATACCGATCCAGAATTCACAGTATACGTCCAATTGGGAACTGAGCGCCATGCGCGCCATTAATTTTATGCAGATTTTGCGCACCAACCCGAACCTCTCCCCTAAAACGCTCAGTGCCAGCGGATATGGCGAATACCGTCCTAGAGCGAGCAACAAAACAGCAGAAGATAGAGCGAAAAACCGGCGGGTGGAGGTTCTTGTCCTTCCAAACTACAGTCTTGAAAAAGACAAATAAAAGCGGGGCTATATGCCCCGCTTTTTTACTGCTGCTTTTGTTTCTTTGCTTTTTGAAGTTCTTCTGGCTTATATTTGTCCTTGTAGGAATCCAGGAAGGTGATTCTCTCGAGCATAGTGGGATGCCCGTATAAAAAGAATTTCACCAGCTTTGGCGGATTCACCTCACTGAGTCCGGAAATCGTCAGTTTCTGGAAAGCTCCTACAGCTGCTTCCGGTTCTTTGGTCATTTCAATGGCGTACCGGTCTGCATCTTTTTCAGCTTTACGGGAAACCGCGTTTTCCACCGGCCCGGCCAGAAAAGAGAGAAGACTGAAAATCAAGAGCAGAACAGGGAGTCCAGCAATATCCCCTGGTCCTTTAATTCCCCATCGTTTCCCCCATTTTGCCAGGGCCCACATATAGATTTTGCTTCCCAGAAATAACCCGAACAGCGTGAGAATAATCGCTCCGATCAAATTCTGGTACAAGTGGTTCATCACATAATGTCCCATTTCATGCGCCATGACGAATAAAACCTGTTTATCATTCAAACGATCAAGTGTGGTATCCCACAGCACAATCCGCAAATTGGAGCCGATTCCATTCACATAAGCATTCAGGGAGTTTGTCTTTTCTGACATATTCACTTCATAAACATTCGAAGCCGGTATCTCTGCCCGGTCGGCAAGCGTCAAAATCTTCTCTTTTAACGCCTGGTCCTTCAATGGATAAAATTTGTTGTACAGCGGATCAATCACAACTGGCTGGATAAAGTACATGAAAATGGTAAATGGAATGGAAATCAGCCAGGCATACAACCACCATTTCTTTTTGGCTTTCCTGATAAAAAAATAGATCACAACAACGGTGAGAAAGGTAAATAACCATCCCACCCAAAAATCGATGAGGCTGTCCTTCATCCAGCCTTGAAACAGCTGAACCGAAATGTGATAATCCCTGGAGACGGTATAGCTGTAATATCGCAGGGGGAACGTCAAGAGCCAGCTTACAAAGGAAAGCAACAGAACATAAAGCCCGGTATGAACGAGTGAAAACCGGGTGATGCCCTTCACTGCGCCGCCCATCTTTTTCGAAAGGCCAAATCCCAAAACAAGCAGGTAAATCAACCATTCCAATGGAACGGATAGGAAGTAAATCAAGTCTTTCAGCCGGGAAAAATCATAGCTCAGTTTCAACTGGCGGTCGTTCATAAACATGGTCGGATCAGCGGCCGAACCACGGTATTGAATCGGCAGTTCAGTATGAGCTCCATGCAACAAGTAAAACCACATCAGCACACCATATAAAATAAAGCCTACGGCAAACAAAAGTGCCTTTTTCACACGCTCTCCTCCTTACGGACATCCTATTACCTAGTTTAGGTAACTTTGTCCGAAATAGAACAAAAAAGAGCTAAGGTGGCCCATTCTTTAAAAAGCATCGGCCAGCGTGGGAACCACTCTTAAATTATCATGCTGCAAGTGGTAGCCGTGGGGCTGTATGTACACTGTGTTTAGGCCCATTAATAGGGCAGGAGCAATCTCATTGATAAAGTTATCACCTATGGAAACAGCTTTCTCCGGAGCAATCTTCCATTTCGCCAGGATCTCAGACAAGACTTCTTTTGTTTTGACCGGCTTTTGGGAGGATGGATAAATAGCATGGAAAAGTCCGTCCAGATCCAGTTCTTTGAGGAGTCTGAGCACATCATCTTCTTCACTGTTTGTCATTAAGACAAGGTACTTGTCCTTCTTCAGGCGTTTCATGCTTTCTTTTAAACCAGGTGTTTTAGACAGTGAAAATTCATCACTGACCATATAAAGCTTTGTCGCGTTATAGGCATCCCATGTATCCTGCTGGGTAAGGCCGAAATGCATGGCAGTGACATAAGGCAGCCACCATCCGTCACCAATGGCGATAAACCGTTCAAAATCATAGACTAACTCACCGGGATATTCTTTTTTCAACGTATCCTCTTCCATGGAGGAGCCATCCCAGTGATGAGCAGCGGTTACCTGCAGGGTTAAAGGATCGACCGTGATTGCCATGTCTAATTTCAGGTCATACACTTTTCCAACGGCCACCGGATGCAGCCCCTTCTTCATTTTCTCGTACGAACGGTAAAATTCCTCCTGAATCCCGTGGTCTGCCCGTTGCTGGAGCAGACGGCAGTAATAGTCAAAATGGTCCGTGTCCTCGTATAAAGTTCCGTCCAGATCAAAGATTAAAAGCTCACTGTTTTCTACTATATCTCTCAATTCTTCCCCACTCCTTTCCCCATCTATTGTATTCGCAATAAAAGGTGAAGTAAAACATGCTTGATCCTTTTTCTTTGTTTGTGATCGCTGTTTTCCGGCCAAAATAAGACTAGTGAAAAGGAGGTGAGCACATGGACGGAATGGTGGAAACGGCATACAGGACCCTGTTGGGACTGGCTTTCTTATTATTGTTTACAAAAGTTCTTGGCAAAAAACAGCTGGGTGAACTTACATACTTCAATTATGCAACAAGCATTGCCTTTGGAAACATCGTCGGAGAGATGATCATTCATTATCAGGATGTTTCCCTTCCCAACGGGATTGTTGCTGTAGTCATTTGGGCACTATTAATCCTGGGCATTGAATTTCTAGTTAAGCGCTCACCCAAAGCTAAACTGGCATTGGAAAGCGAGCCTGCGATTGTGATAAAAAAAGGACTGATCATGCAGGACACGTTAAATCAGCTGAATCTTGGTATTGATGATTTGTGCATGTTGCTGCGAAATAAGGAGATTTTTACCATAGCAGAGGTGGACTACGCCATTTTTGAGCCTAACGGTCAGCTCAGCGTAATGAAAAAAGCAGCTGATTCCGCTCCGGTGGGCACTTATTTTCTTCCTTCAGAACTCATTGTGGACGGGAAACTGATGAGAGGAAATTTGAAGGAATACGGACTAAATGAAAAATGGGTACAGAGCAAGCTTCATAAAGCCGGCATTGCCTCCAGCGAATCCGTGTTTCTCGCACAGCTTCAAGAAGATGGAACACTTTATATTGCTCCCAAAGACAATACAAAGCCGCTCATTATCTGAACGGCCTCGCGTTTTATTTAGCTTCTGCTTTATGATGAGGATATTGGTTTTCTTTTATAAGCCGGTGAAGCTTATCCGGGAAGTTCGTAAACATTCCGGTTACTCCCCAATCCATCAGCCTTTGCATATCCGTTATCTCATTTACTGTATAAGGATGCACATCCAAGCCGGCTTGACGCGCGGTTTGCACATAGGCTTGGTCCAGGTAATTGAAGTTCGGACCGATTCCGACAGCATATTTCTTCATGTCTGCTGCTTCCTGATCTGTTAGAACAGCATGCTTCTTGTAAGACAATAACTGGATCAGTTTCACGGATGGATCAAGCTCATGCACTTTCATCAGGCTTTCTTTGCTGAATGACTGCACTAGAAGTGTGTCTTTGTTGATGTGATACTTTCTTACCAGCCGCAAAAGCTCCTCTTCCATGCCAGGGTAAACATCAGGTGATTTGGTCTCAATGTAATATTTTTTGTTTTTTGTGAACGTCTTGAAAATTTCTTCAAGCGTTGGAACCTTTAACCCTTCATAGCGTGGATTGGCATATTGCGGGTATTTCTCGTTAAACCAAGAGCCCGCATCCAGCTGTTTAATCTGCTTCAGCGTAAAATCTTTGACCTTTCCTGTCCCATCTGTCGTACGGTCTACCGTTTCATCATGCATCGCAATCAGCTTGCCATCTTTTGTCATTTGAAGATCGATTTCTATGTAATCTCCATGCATGCGGTCACCCATTTTATAAGAAGTGAGCGTATGCTCCGGCGCATAGCCTGACGCTCCCCGGTGGGCGATATCGAGCACGTCATCATGCGGATTGTTTGCCGCTTCCGTCGTTGTCCCCGCAAATAAGCTTGCCCCAAGAACAGCTGCACTCAGCAAAGTTTTCATTTTTTTGTTCAATTTTCTCTCCCCTTCCGCTTTTCCAACTGAGAAAAGCGTATCAAGGGAGTATTAAGCCTGATTGAAGACGAAGTAAATAAACTGTAAAAGTGTGTAACGTTCGGATTACAACACAAAAAAACCCGGCATGTTAAGCCAGGCTCGTTTTCCGTTCTTCGAGATAATTTTCAATGGCATAGGCGACGCCGCTTTCGTCATTTGTCTTGGTCACGAATTTGGCGATATTCTTGATTTCATCATAGGCATTACCCATGGCAACGCTGATGCCCACCTTTTCAAGCATGGAAACATCATTATAATTATCGCCGATGGCCATTGTGTCTTCCAGGCTGATGTTATTCAGCTTCGCGAATTTTTCGAGTGCAACTCCTTTTTGCGCATCTGCGTTGGTAATTTCAAGGTTGTTGTTGGCGGAAGAACTAACGGCAAGATGATCAATCTGTTTCAATCTTTCAACCGAATTGGCCACTTTTTCCGGTTCGCTGGAAAACGCGAGAACTTTATAAATTTCAAGGCCTTCTTTTTCCATCAAGAGATCGTAATCACGGATATACTTGACCGTCCCAAGCTTAAAACGGCGCAATGCTGCTTTATGCACATCGTCTTCTGTCGCATCCGGATTGGAGGTGAGCACGATATCCTTCATCACTTTAAAGGCCTTCTCACGGTTGTCGGTATAGGTTCCCTCACTGGTATAGACCTCATAATAAATATTGTTTGCGCGCAGCGCTTTTTCCACATTAAAATATTGCCTGAACGGAATAGGAATACTGGTGACTTTCTCCCATTTCTCATTACGAATTTCCGCTCCGTTCACACAAATCAGCGGAAGATGCAACTCTGCTTCACCCAGTGTGTAACGTGCTTCATCAAAGGATCTCCCCGTTGCAATAACCACCATATGCCCTTTTTCACGGGCCTTTTGAATAGCTTCCTTGTTTGCTTTAGTAACCTTCAGTTGTTTGCTGACAAGTGTTCCATCCATATCTATTGCTATAAGTTTCATTTAAAAATCATCCTTTATCTCCGTCTTTCCTTTTCAGTGTGCCCTTTTTCATAAAAAAAGAGCTAAGTATAGCTCTTTACCCTTTAATCTCTATGAAAAAAACCTGTAAAAATGTCCAAGAAGGCGTGAAAAACTTCCAGAGACTGAAACAACATGAGGGAAGCTGCTGTCATTGAAAACAAACCGATTAAAGCAAAGCGAATCATATGAAGATACATTTGAATCCCCTCTATCGTTTGGGCATTAATATTATCATAATGATTGAGGAAAGAAAACCTTAACCATCTGTAAATTTATGTTATAATCCCAAAAAAGAGAAGAGGCTTACGGCCAACACCGAGCTTAGGACCACGAGAATGATGTTCCAGTTCAGCCATGAAGAAAGCAACGCTACACCGGCTCCTACAATGCCATACCACACGCTTCCTTCATTGATGTGCAGGATTCCGGGAAAAATCAAGGCCCCAAGAATGGCAAATGGAACATTCTTCAGGATGCTTTGCCATTTCCGGGGGATAACGGCCGTATCCAGGGAAATAAGCGGGAGCACACGCGGAAGATAGGTGACCACCCCCATTCCGGCAATCATCCAGAGCAAATTAGTTTCCATGGGCTTCCTCCTTCATCAAAAACTCAATGCCGGCTGCCGAAATAATGGTGGATAGAATAATTCCCCATCCTCCTGACAGCGGCTCATACAGTGAAAACAGCGAATTCAACAGAGCAGCTGTACCTGCCAGCAGTATGACCTTGCTGGATTTTTTGGCAGATGGAACAAGAAGGCCGATAAACATGGCATATAATGCAACCGCCATTCCGGCCTGAATGGTTTCCGGCAGTCCTGCTCCGATCAGGTATCCGATGCCTGAATTGATTACCCAGCTTCCATAGGCTGTTAATCCGAGACCCAGCATAAAGGAAGAAGCAAGTTTCCTTTCAGTCCGTGTTGCTGCGACAGAAAAGGTCTCATCTGTAATGAGGAAGCCGTAAATGGCTTTTCTCCACTTCGCATCCTCTTCCATTTTCTCGTTCAGCGAAGCACTCATCAGCAAGTGGCGGATGTTCATGATAAAAGCAGTGATAATGATTTCAAAAGCACCTGTACCCGCTGCAATCATGGAAAGAGCAATATATTGGGATGCTCCTGCAAAAACGATTATGCTCATCCCAACCGTTTCAAGCAGTGACAATCCACTTGACTTTGCCAGCAGACCATATGTAAAAGCAATAGGCAAATAACCGATGGCAATGGACAGTCCCGCTTGGATTCCTCTCTTAAAATCATGATTTGCAGCTGAAATAGCAGGAATCGGGATCATGATGAAGAACACTCCTTTTGTTCACTTTATTCAGAATAATATGTTATATTATACACATTGTATGTTATGTAAAACAATTACACAAGGAGCAATTTTTCATATGAATTTAACTGAAATTATAGGTAAAAGATTAAAAGTTATGCGAGGGCAGCGAAGCTGGAGCCTGGACCAGGCCGCCCAGGCAACCGGCGTATCTAAGCCTATGCTGAGCCAGATCGAACGTGGAGAATCCAACCCGACAGTAAGTACGTTATGGAAAATTGCGAATGGGTTTGGAGTATCTTTCAGCTCCTTTGTTGAAGAAGAGCAGCCTTCCATAAAAAAGGTCATTACGAACGAAATCGATCCGATTGCCGATGCCAGCGGCACCTTTCTCGTCCGTCCACTTTTCCCTGTTGAGCGGGGGAAATCGTTTGAAATTTACTCATTGGAGCTACTTCCCGGCTGCAGTTATTCTTCTGAAGCTCACCCAGATGGTGTGGAAGAATACCTGTTAGTCGAAGAAGGCAGCTTTGCACTGACTGTTCACGAAAATACCTTCACATTATCAGCCGGTGAAAATTTGCGATTCGCCGCCAACTTCTCGCACTGTTATCAAAACCATGGCGACACCCCTGCCAAATTGATCATGATGATCTATTATCCGTATCCAAGGGCATAATGGTACAGAGCCCTGCGGTCTTTTCGCCAGGAAGCATTCTAAAAAGGAACGGCACCCCGGAAGTTAGCAATGCTAACTTTCGGGGTGCCGTTGCAAATTTTAAGACGTTGCGGTTTCTTTTTTGCGTGATGGAGGCAAATGGATGGCTCTCCCCGTTGCCTGTTCAACCGCTTCAAGCCAAGTTTCGCTCAATGATGGATGAGCATAGACGGGATACGAAAGATCTTCTTCCCGGGCCGCCATTTCCAATGCCAGTGTACCCGTGCTGATCATTTCAGCCGCTCCCGCACCCATCATGTGCACTCCAAGCAATAGGTCTGTTTTGGCATCTATAACCATTTTAGCCAGTCCCTCCTTTTGCCCGCTAAGACTGGCAAACCCGTTGCCACCCATGGCGAACTGGCCCGTCTTGATCTCAAATCCCTGCTCTCTCGCTTCCTTTTCCGTCAATCCAACAGTTGCGATGGGAGGTGTGCTGTGAATAACATGCGGGACAAGGGCCAGGCTGTATGCAGAGCTCAACCCGGCAATATGTTCGGCAGCCACCTTCCCCTGCTTAATCGCCTTACTGGCAAGCCTCATACCGATGGTGCAGTCTCCAGCAGCATAAACTTCGGGGACACTGGTTTCTCCATATTCATTGACTAAGATATATCCCTCATCATCCATATGAACCTTGATAAATTCAAGACCCAGTTCATTTGTGTTCGGCCGATATTGATCGGTAAAAACCAATACATCGGCATCCACGGTTACCTTTTCCTTATCGCTTTGAAGCGTGATGGCGACCGCATCCATGCCTGCCTCAGCCTCAAGCACCTCAGCATTTTTAAAAAGTTTAATTTTCGCTTTTTTGTATATCCTTTGAAGCTCCCTGGCAATAGATTCATCAAGCCCAAACGTATCATCACTGCAGATCAGGGATACGTGTGCCCCTAAATTACGGAAAGCCATAGCCGTCTCTATGGCGATATAATCCGAACCGCATACTACGAGATGCCCTGGAACCCGGTTTAGGTTTCTAAGTTCCTCCGCGTATATGATTTTCCCTTCAGCCCGGCTGATTCCAGGAGGCATTACCGGCTTGGCCCCTGTTGCAACAAGGGCATTTTCATACTGATACATTTCATAATGATGGCCGGAATCCACTCCAATCCGATTCTCGGACATAAACGTTGCGGTTCCTTTGATCACTTCGATTTTGTTTGCCTTAAAAAGAGCTTCAACACCTTTTTGCAGACCGGCAACTGTTTTCTTTTGATACTTGATAAACAGCGGCCATTCAAACCGTGTTGCCTCTGTCTGTATCCCCATTTCCTTTAGATGGGGCATGGCGGCATATTGCGCAGCCGCGTGAGTCAGAGCCTTGGAAGGAATGCATCCTGTATTGAGGCAGACACCGCCAAGGTCATCTTTTTCAATAAGGGTCACTTCCAGCCCTAACTGTGCAGCACGGATGGCCGCGTTGTAGCCACCCGGCCCTCCGCCCACGATAATCAGCTGCCTTTTTTGGACAAATTCACCTACCACCATCTTATATCAGCTCCAATACCATAACCGAAGGATTTTCTATCAGTTCCTTGAACCGGTTTGTAAATTGTACTGCTGTTGCCCCGTCGGCCACACGGTGGTCAAAGGACATGGACACATTCATGACTGAACGGATTTGGATTTCATCTTGGATAACGACCGGCATTTTCTTTGTTTTATGAAAAGCCATTAAAGCGACCTCCGGAGCGTTAATGATCGGTGTTGCCCCCATGCTGCCAAGCGGTCCTACGTTGGAAATGGTAAACGTCCCGCCTGTGAGGTCTTCCCTCGTTAGCGTTCCTTCTTTTGCTTTTGTGATTTTCTCTTTCATGTCACGGTTGATGTCCTTTATGGAACGGCGTTCGACATTTTTAATGACCGGGACAATCAGCCCATCTTCTGCATCGGTCGCAATTCCGATGTTCACCTGCTTTTCAAGCCGGATGACTTCCTTTTCTTCATCCAATTTACTGTTAAAGATTGGGAAGTCGGCAAGTGCCAGCTGAATTGCCTTTATGAAAAAAGAGGCAACAGAAACCGTAAAACCTTTGCTGTTGGCAGGATCCAGCATTTTAAGCTGCTTTTTCAGATCCAGCACCTTCGTCATATCCACTTCTTCAAAGTGCGTCACATGGGGGATCGTAAACAGGGACTGCGTCATCTTTTTGGCAATTTGCTTCCTGCGTCCCCTGAATGGGATCTCTTCCGTCTGGCCCGCAGAGCCTTCTTTCTTTATAGCTTGGGCAACCGGCTGTTCTTTTCTTATGGAAGTCCCGGTTCCCTTGACGTAACGGAGAACATCTTCCTCCGTGATCCGCCCTGCTGGTCCTGTTCCGGTAATCTGCTCAATGTCCACGCCGTGGTCCCTTGCCACTTTTCGGGTATAGGGAGCGGCAAGCACCCGTTTGGTAAGCATGGTCAGAGATGCTTGCCGATTGGCAGGGCTGCTGTCCGCTTCAGCTTCCATTAAAGGTTCCTGTGATTTCAGCGTGTGGGGAACAGCGGATCCTCCTTCACTTTCAAGACAGAGCAGAACCGTTCCAACAGTAACGGTTTCTCCTTCCTTTACAAAAATGTCGGTTACTTTTCCTGCCACAGGGGATGGAAGCTCTGCGGTTACCTTGTCGGTCTGGACTTCAACCAGAGGCTGGTCAATGGAAACCACGTCCCCCGTTTTGACAAAAAAGTGCAGAATTTCACCCTCATGCATACCTTCACCTATATCGTGCAGCTTTACTTCCACCATAAACAAGCCCTCCTAAAAGTTGATCACTTTATGAATTGCAGATGTAATTCTTGCTGCATTGGGAAGGTAATGATCTTCCAGTGCAAACATCGGCACAGGTGTGTCGAACCCGGTAACCCTCTCGACAGGCGCCTTCATGTATAAGAAAGACGTGTCATTGATGAGCGAAATGAGAGTGTCCCCCAGACCGCCGGTGGATGGGGCTTCATGGACAATGACCGTTCTCCCCGTCTTCTGAACACTCCGGGCAATCAATTCTTTGTCCAGCGGATACAGTGTCCGCAGATCGATAACCTCCACGCTGATCCCTTTGCTTTCAGCTTCGTTCGCCGCTTTTAAAGAAGCGTCAACCATGGCGCCATAGGTCAAAAGGGTGACGTGTTCCCCCTCCTTCATCACGCGGCCTTTTCCGATTTCAACGGTATATTTGCTTTCGGGTACGTCCATCTTTGAACTTCTGTAACATCTCATCGGCTCCAGAAAAAGAACCGGGTCAGGGTCTTCGATGCTCGCAATGAGCAGCCCTTTCGCGTCATATGGATTGGACGGCACCACAACCTTGATGCCCGGCATGTGCGTAAACAGGGCTTCAACCGAATCTGAATGAATTTCCGGCGCACGTACTCCGGCACCAAATGGCGCACGGATGACCAGGGGAACGGTAAATGCTCCGAGCGTTCTGGAGCGTATTCTGGATGCATGCGTCATAATCTGGTTAAATGCCGGATAGACGAATCCAAGAAACTGCATTTCGGCAACCGGCCGGAATCCGTTCATGGCAAGGCCGATCGAGGTTCCAATAATGCCAGACTCGGCGAGCGGCGTATCGATAATGCGCTGATCCCCAAACTCTTCCATCAAACCGTCGGTTGCCCGGAATACTCCTCCATTTCGTCCGACATCCTCACCGAGAACAATCACATTTTCACTTTCTCTCAACATGGTTCTCAGTCCATCGGTAACTGCTTGAACAAGTGTCAGTTTCTTTGTGCCAACTGCTGCTGTCGCCATGCTATTCCCCCCTCACAAGTGCATATGCTTCTTTTTGGTCCTCAATGGGCCATGGATTTTCGGCAAACACATGGTCAAACATATCATTCACATGCGGTGGCTGTTCGTTCTCCATTTCATGTACCGAGGCTTCAATTTCCAGAGTAATGTCTTGTTCCAGCTGTTTCTGCCATGAAGAATCCCAGATGCCTTCCTGCTGCATATACTTCTCAAGACGAGCAAGAGGATCCGTGGTTTCACGACGGATCATACTTTCATCCTGGTCTCTGTATTTGGACGGATCGTCTGCTGTTGTATGAGCTCCATATCTCCAGGTAACCGCTTCAATCAGCGTCGGACCACCGCCTGAACGGGCCTTCTCCACCGCTGCTTTCGTATGGAAATAAACCGCAAACACATCATTTCCATCCAGCCTGATGCCTTCGATATCATACCCGACTGCCTTTTGAGCGATTGTTTTGGATTTCATTTGTTTTTCAACCGGAATTGATATGGCATACCCGTTATTCTGGTTAAAAAAGACCACCGGAATGTTAAACACACTGGCAAAATTCAAACCTTCATGAAAGTCGCCCTCAGATGTAGCGCCATCCCCAAAATAAACGATGGAGGCACGGTCCGTTCCTTTCATTTTTTCAGCCCATGCCGCTCCTGCAGCGTGGAGCAACTGGGAAGCGATGGGCACAGCAGGAGGAAAAATCTTTTTTCCCTCTGGAGGGATACAGCCTTCCTGGCGTCCTTTCCAATACAAAAGCACATTCTTTAACGAATGGCCAAACGTTAAGGTAGCCCCATGATCACGATAGGTCGGAAACATCCAGTCTCCTTCCTCCATTGCCATCGAACTGCCGATCTGCGCCGCTTCCTGGCCCTCAAAAGGAACATAGGTGCCGATGCGCCCCTGACGCTGAAGATTGACACCCTTTCGATCGAACAGCCGTGCTCTCAGCATTTTCGTATACAGTGTTTTTACAAGGCTCTCGTCCAGCATGCTTTTATAGACATCGTCCACCACTACGCCATCTTCATTCAGAATTTGTTTTTTTGGAAATTGGTTCTCCATGTTAGCTCCTCCTCGGTTTTAGGATCTTCTAATGCCTGACACTCCACTTTGGCCGCTTATGATGGGAAAAGAAACTGTTTCGCTTCTTTCTCTGCTCGATCCGGTCTTCGCAAAAACGATTTGCTGCTTCCATGGTTGAAAGATTCAGCTCCCTGCTTTGTTTATAGATTTCAAGAAGAGAGTCATAGATGGCCTTTGTCTGATTCAGCACGCGCGCTTTGTTCGGCCCGTACAGTTCATCGGCTACCTGGATCAGCCCTCCTGCGTTCACGATATAATCCGGTCCGTACAGAATCCCTTTTTGCTGGAGGTAGATTCCGTGTTTATCTTCAAGCAGCTGGTTGTTCGCACTCCCCACTACCGCTTTAACCTTCAGCCTGTCAATGGTCTCGTCATTCACGACACCCCCGAGCGCACAGGGAACAAAAATATCCGCATCCACTCCGTAGATTTCGTTCCCCTCAACCACTACCACGCTTCCGGGAAGAAGTTCGGCCCGCTCCACAATGCTTTTTTCTGCCTGCGGATTAATGTCGGTTACATAGACCCGGGCGCCTGCCGCTATCAGCTGCTCAGCCACTTTATATCCAACCTTTCCCAGTCCCTGGATACTGTAGGACATTTCGGAGAGATCCTCGGTTCCAAGAAGGCTCTGCAAGGTGGCTCTTAATCCGTAAATAACACCCTGGGCTGTCGGAACAGAAGAATCACCGCTTCCCCCGTATTCATCCGGCACTCCGACAATACATTCGGTTTCCTTTAATGCATGCACAAAATCCGACGGCGTTGTCCCCATATCTGTGCCGGTATAAAACCTTCCATTCAATGAATCTACGAACTGGCCAAACGCCCGGAACAGGGCGGGAGATTTATCGGTTGTAGGATCTCCGATGATGACCGACTTTCCTCCGCCGAAATCGACGTCGGCTCCTGCGCATTTATAGGTCATGCCACGGGACAGCCGGAGTACATCCTCAAGTGCTTCATCTGTGGATTTATACGGCCGCATTCTGCACCCCCCCAGAGCCGGCCCAAGCGTGGTATTATGTATGGCGATGATTGCTTTTAACCCGCTAGCCGGATCATTGCAGAATACAACTTGTTCATGCTGCGATATTTTTTCAAACATGCTTTCTCCCCCCTGATGATCCTTTGACTCTTTGTCGCTTTAAAGTAAGCGCTTACATTTCAATCTATAAAACTTTCATCTCTTCCAGCTTTTTCGAGATATGTTCCCTGGGCAAAATATATTGCGTGACTTCTCCCTGGCCCACCACCGCTTTTTCATTACGTACCTCTACCTCGCAAATCACAGCCTTTCCTTTCAATTTCGTCAGCGTTGCGGTGATGGATAGGGTCATACCTTCAGGTGTGGGAGCCAGATGAGTTGCTTTTATGCCACCGCCTATTCCTTCCTCTTCCTCTTCTAGAAAGGGAAGAATAATTTGCCTTGCCGCCCATTCCATATGGTAAACCATAGAAACGGTAGAATAGGCCGGATGAACCAGCTTTCCCTCAAACTGTGCAAACATTTCGGGTGTAACTGTGGCTGTTATCGTTGCCGTATTCCCAATCTTCATCCCTGGTTTCATCTTTTCACCTCATTATGAAATTGTTAAACCGCAAAGAATAAGGACATTTTCCAATTCCCGGTCCATGCCCTCTACTGCTCCATACTATTCAACTCAATAATTATATGACGTTTTCTTAACGTTATAATATCATTTTGTTAAATGATCAGTCAATGAGTACCCTTTGATTTCAAGTTATGTCATGCTCAAATGCGCAAAAAAGCCGGACCATGTGCAAGCCCGGCTTTTCCTTGAAAAGTTATCGAAGTGTATTAAAACAGCCCGATCTGATTTAAGAAAACAATTAAGATAACGATTGGCGTAACATAACGGATCAATAACAACCAAAGCGCAAAACTTTTTCTTCCCACTGTTGCCCCGCTTGTAAACTCATCGTACAGCTTGTTTTTGGGATAGCGGAAACCAACAAACAATGCAATAAAGAGCGCCCCGAGCGGAAGAAGAATGTTGCTGACAAGATAATCAAGTGAATCGAATATATTCTTGCCAAACAGTGTAATGTCACCCAATACGCCCATTGAAAGTGCTGAAGGAACTCCTGCAAGGAAAATAAGGATTCCCATAATCCAGGACCACTTTGCCCGCTCTGAAACGTCGTCCTTAATGATGGAAGCTACTATAATTTCCAGCATGGAAAATGCCGAAGTGAGTGTCGCAAATAAAAACAAAGCGAGAAAAATCACAAAGAAAACCTGGCCAAAAACGATTTTTTCAAACACCGCCGGCAGAACGACAAACAGCAGTCCCGGCCCTTCGGTTGGTTTTAAGCCAAGCGAGAAGACACCAGGAAAAATCGCCAATCCCGCAAGTAATGAAATCACAACGTTAAGGCTGACAATTGTCGTAGCGGATTTCGGCAGACTCTCCTCTTTTGACAGATAAGAGCTGTAGGTGGCCATCACGGAAATCCCTACACTCAGTGAAAAGAAGGACTGGCCGAGAGCAAACAGAACCGATTCCCCGGTGATGGATGAAAAATCCGGTTTCAGAAAAAATTCAACGCCTTTCATTGCCCCATCCAGGGTCAGAGAGCGGAGGATCAGAACGACAAACATGACGAAAAGAGCCGGCATCATGATGTTGTTCGCCACTTCAATCCCACTTTTTACACCTCTGGACACAACAAAAATCGTGATGGCCATAAATACAAACTGTGCAAGCACTACAGCGGCTGAATTTGAAATGGAGCTTCCGAACAAAGCGCTGTAATCCTGGCCAAACACCTGACCTGTCACACTTTTATATAAATAAAGCGTCACCCATCCGCCGATTACACTATAAAATGATAAAAGAATGAAGGCTGTAGCCACTCCCATTCTTCCAAGCCAGGGCCACTTGGAGCCTGGTGCAAGAATCCGGTACGCTGTAATGGCTTCCTTTTGTGCTCCCCTGCCAATGACAAACTCGGCCATCAGGAGAGGAAAACCAATAATAAAGGTAAAGAGCAAAAAGAGTAAAAAGAATGCACCTCCACCGCTTGTTCCTACAACGTAAGGAAATTTCCATATCGCCCCCAGCCCGATCGCAGAACCTGCTGCTGCCAGGATAAAGGCCAATTTTGACGTCCATTGCTCATGCTGCTTCAATAAAAATTTCCTCCCACTTGATTTTGATTCCTACCGTATATACAAGCTCAAAGTCTACCTGTTTTGGATAGAAAAATCAAGGCGTCTCAGCGTTCTCCCCTCTGATAAAGAGTTACAGGAGCGTTTATGAAAGCAACGCCCTGTCGCTAGCCATTTTTTCTCCGCGGATTCTTTGAAACTCTTCCAGCAGCCGTTCCACAGTAAGCTGCTTCTTGCTTTCCTCATCCACATCCAAAATGATCTGACCTTTATCCATCATGATCAAGCGGTTTCCAAGATCGATGGCCTGCTGCATATTGTGAGTGACCATCAACGTGGTTAAGCCGTGCTTTGAAACGATCTCTTTTGTTAAATCCGTGATCAGGGCGGCACGGGAAGGATCCAGTGCTGCTGTGTGCTCATCCAGCAACAGGATATCCGGTTCGGTGAATGTTGCCATCAGCAAGGAAAGCGCCTGGCGCTCACCACCGGATAACAGGCCTACTTTGGCCGTAAAACGGTTTTCCAGTCCCAAATGCAATGATTTTACAGCTTCCTGGAAAAACTCCTTTGATTTCTTTGTAATGCCCCGCTTCAGCGATCTTCGCTTGTTTCTCGCATAAGCCATGGCGAGGTTTTCCTCGATGGTCATGGTCGGAGCTGTACCTGCCATGGGGTCCTGAAAGACTCGGCCAATAAACCTTGACCGTTTATGCTCAGGAAGGTTGAGGACGCTTTTGCCTTTGATTAGCAGTTCGCCCATATCCGGATAAAGAACGCCCGAAATCACGTTCATGAGAGTGGATTTTCCTGCTCCGTTGCTGCCGATGACGGTAACAAAGTCACCGGGTTCAAGTTCCAGCCGGATGTTGGACAGGCCAATTTTTTCATCTGGTGTACCCTCGTTGAAGATTTTATGAACCGATTTTAGTTGCAGCAATTTCTTCACCCTTTCCTTCCAGAGCCTGACGGTGAAGCTGTCTTCTCTTCGCTTTTCTTGCCTGCTCTTTTCGTGCATCAAGCAATTTAGGCAGAACAAGTGAACAAACTACAATGAGGGCTGTAATCAGCTTCAGATCACCGGTTTCAAAAAATTCAATCTGCAGGGCGAAAGCAATGATAATGCGGTAGACAACCGCTCCCAGGATGACAGCAAGTGTTGCCCGGCCAATCGATTTTGTACCAAACAGTGCTTCACCAATAATAACGGAAGCCAGTCCTATAATGATCATCCCGATTCCCATTCCTACATCAGCAAATCCTCCATATTGAGCAATCAGTGCTCCAGCAAACGCGACCAATGCGTTGGAAAGACCCAATCCTAAAACGGTCAGGCTGTCCGTGTTTGCGGAAAAGCTCCGAATCATACGCTTATTGTCGCCTGTTGCACGTATTGCCAGGCCGACCTCCGTTCTCAAAAACCAGTCGGTGACAAACTTGATCAATAACGTAACAATAGCCATGACAAAAAATATCCCCCACGTTTTTGGCAGGCTTTCTCCCAATCCGATGGCTGTAAGCAGGTTATTGACCGTGCCGTCAATTCCGAGTTTCTGCCAAAAACCCGTGATGAGTGTAAACGAAGTATCTTCACCGAGAAGCGGAACATTCGACCGCTGGTCCATGATCCGAAGGTTGATGGAATAAAGAGCAATCATCATAAGAATACCTGACAAAAGCGGATTGATCTTTCCTTTTGTATGCAGAATCCCTGTGATACAGCCCGCTATAAAGCCCGCCAGCATGCCTGCTATGGTGGCCAAAAATGGATTCTGACCGTGCACAATCAGCGTGGCTGAAATGGCTGCTCCTGTAACAAAGCTGCCATCTACCGTCAGATCGGGAAAGTCCAGAATCCGGAAGGACAGGTATACCCCGAGAGCCATAATGGCGTAGATGACCCCGGACTCCAAGGCGCTAAAGAGTGCAAACATTATGTTATACCTCCTGTAAAATGCATTTAATATATTCTCAAAAGCTTTAAAATTACAAAAATCTCATAAAAAACGTGCCGGATTTGACCCAAAGACATTCTGTGCCAAACCCAACACATATGCATTACTCGGTAATTATTTTATAATTACTCGGTATATTCAGCTCTGGATTTCCATTCCGGCTTCAGTTTGACACCCATCGATTCTGCTGCTTTTTTATTAATCACAAGTTTAAGCTTTTGAGGATATTGCACTTTTAGTTCGCTTGGTTTTTTATCACCCTTCAGGATTTTAGCCGCCATCTCTCCTGCTTCATAACCAATGTCATAATAATCAAATCCATAAGCGGCAAAGGCTCCTCGCTTTACTGAATCCAGTTCACCGGCAAACATTGGAATATCTTTATCCTCTGCTACACTGATGACGGACTCCAGAGCAGAAACGACCGTGTTATCGGTGATAATGTAGAAAACATCCGCACGACCCACAAGGGACTCCGCTGCCTGTTTCACATCCGCTGAAGTGGATACACTGACTTCAACCGGCTTGAGATCTGATTTTTTCATCGCATCTTTTACAAGATCCACCTGAGCGACAGAATTTTGTTCCCCTTTGTTATAGATAAGGCCAACGGTTTTGGCGTCGGTTTCTTTATCAATAAATTCAATGGTTTTTGGGATGGCATCAGGATGCGTGTCCGTCGTTCCCGTAATGTTGTCTCCCGGCTCGTCAAAGCTTTTCACGAGCTTTGCTCCCACCGGGTCGGTAACGGATGTAAACACAATAGGAATATCTTTTGTCGCATTAAGAGCATGCTGCGCACTCGGGGTGGAGTTGGCAAAAATCAAATCCACATTGTCCCCAACCAGATTTTTTGCGATGGTCTGTGAATTGTTCGGATCGCCCTGGGCAAGCTGAACATCATACTTCACATTTTTCAGTCCATTGGCTGAAATCGCCTTTTTGAACCCCTTGTAAGCAGCGTCAAGTGATGGATGCTCCACAATCTGGGTGACTCCAATTTTGATCTCTTTATTCTTGGCTTCACCATTCACTTCTTTTCCATCCTTTGTGCCGCAGCCGCCAAGCAGCAACACTCCTGCCAGAGAAACGCCAAGCAAGCTTTTCCACCTTTTCATTCTCTTTTTCCCCCTTTTTACTCCGTCAGACATCTCCCTATCGTGCTGCAGTCCTTGTTGAACGGCCATGTCCCTGTAATTTGTCGAACTATTTACAAAATTTATTATATTATAAATCCCAGTCCTTTAAAAGGCTATTTCACGTTTTGCCACTGGGCGGTTTTCTCTGACTGGTCTTGGAGGGTTAGAGATGCTCCTTCCATGATCGATTGGATCAGTTCACTTGCAGAGGGCACGTTTTTAATCAGGCCGGCGACCTGGCCGCTGTTGATATACCCTTTTTCGAAATCGCCATCCATGGCACCGGCCAAATGGCGGTCTTCAGCTGTCTCCTCATTAAATTCCGCAAGCGTAATTCCCTTTTCTTCCCGAGACAGCAATTTCTCCGAATAAGGCGTACGCATCACTCTTCTTATTCGGCCGACCGACCGGCCCACGACCAGGGTATCCCTGTCTCCTGCTTTAATGAGAGCTTCTTTGTACCGAAGGTGAAACGGCGCTTCCTTTACCGATATAAACCGCGTTCCGAGCTGGACACCTTCCGCTCCCAGTACCATGGCGGCCGCCATACCTCTTTCGTCCCCTATTCCGCCGGCAGCCACCAGCGGTATGTTTATCGCATCTGCCACTTGCGGGATCAGGGTCATGGTTGTCGTCTCAAACGGAGAGTTTAATCCGGCTGCTTCATATCCCTCCGCCACAATTACGTCCGCTCCTGCATCTTCTGCTTTTTTGGCATGATAGACCGATCCCACGACACATATGACTTTTGTGCCGTGCGCCCGCAGCCGGGAAATGTAGGGGGCCGGATTTCCCGCTGATAGGGAAACCACCGGTACCCGGTATTTAATAATGTGTTCAAAAATTTCTTTTAGGTTGGATGCCACGGTGAGAGGGACGTTCACCGCAAATGGTTTTTCTGTTTTTGAAGCGGTCTCCGCAATAAGCGTTTCCACCTCTGAAGGAGAGCGGGTGCCAACTCCAATGGTGCCGAGAGCTCCTGCATTTGAAATCGCGGCTGTCAAAGGGGCATTGCTGGCATTTCCCATCCCTCCCTGAATAACCGGATAGCTGATTCCCAATTGCTTGCAAACTCTGTTCATCTTCTCTCACCTTTCTATGAATCTGTTATACTTAGGTAAAACAAAGGAAGGATGTTGCACATGAACTATCCATTTAATGGAAAAACTCCGCAAATTGATGAAAGCGCTTTTACAGCGCCAGGCGTACATATTATTGGCGATGTGACCATCGGCAAGGAATCCAGTATTTGGTTCAACAGCGTTCTTCGCGGAGACGAAGGACCCATTACCATCGGTGACCGCTGCAACATACAGGACAATTGCACGCTGCACCTTTATGAACAATTTCCCCTTGTCCTTGAAGATGAGGTCTCCGTCGGACACAATGTGATCCTGCATGGATGTACTGTCCGAAAAGGTGCCTTGATCGGAATGGGGGCGACGATTCTAGATGGAGCCGAGATTGGTGAGCAGGCATTTATTGGCGCGAACACTCTCGTTCCATCCGGCAAGAAAATACCTCCCCGGACGATGGTGATGGGCTCCCCAGGCAAGGTGGTCAGAGAGCTCACTGACAAGGATTTAGAGCTCATCTCGTTAACCATCGAAACATACCGGCAAAAAGGACAGCAATGTAAACAAGAATTAAAATAACGTTTTAAAAAAGCACTTTCCCTTGCGCCGGAAGTGCTTTTTGTTTGAGATAAAAGGCTTAAAGCTCCTGAATGAGCGGATGGTTCAGCGCATTATAGGATTTATCCTTCTTCAGCTCATTCCCCTCCTGATAGATCTTTTCAAAAAAGGAGCTTGAAGGAACTGCGAGTGTCCTGTAGTAATCGCCGAAAAGTGAGGCCGCATAATCTCCGAGCCAGTCGGAGGGCAGCAGTTCCTGCGGAAGGCCGGGATCTACAAACAGAAATTTCCGGTATTCATGGACAAGCTTCGTGCGCTCCACAAAGCATTCTCCATCGCTCATTTCGCCTTTTTCAATTTTATTTTTATCAATCACATATTTCTGGGAATACGTTTTAATGAATTCATCATACTTTTTATTCGTTTCCGCCAGATCCCAGCATTCATTGACGAGCTCCGCGTTCTTGTGCGGGCCCTCGTATTTTGCCGTGAAATAATGGACAAAATCCTGTATTTCATACTTCTCCATCATCTGTTTAATCTGTTCCCTCTGGTTATTCGGAGAGATCCAAAAGCTGTTGGCCAACAGACCAAAGCCGCTCCAGACGAGCTCTTTTCTCAGCTCATCCCTGATGCTCCGCTTTTCCTCGGGAATGGTGTACGTGAACATATACCAGGATCCGTCCCATTTTTCCGGCTGAAGCTTGAAGATCCGTTTGGCCGCCTCATCCATCCGCCTGACACCGCGCGGGGTTAAATAATAGTAGCTTTTGTTCCCCTGTTTGCGGGAAACAATCCAGCCCTGTTTGTTCATCCGTGAAATAGCGGCTCTTACCGCCTGCTCATTATGGCCGAATTCTTCGAGGAGCCGGATGAGGCTTCCGATCCAGATTTCATTTCCATAGTGCCGGATATAATCCCCATAAAGTGTAAAAATCATTGATCGTGTATTTAAACTGTTTTGCATCATGTTCCCTCATTTGCTTTGCTGTCCATTTTTAATGACTCTTATCCTACCAAAACCCGGGGGCCAGAACAAGACATCTGCGTCCCCTGATCTATTCTCCCTTAAAAACAGGCGCTCTTTTTTCACCAAATGCTTCAAGCGCTTCCACCCTGTCTTTTGTGGGAATCGTCAATTCATACGCTTTGGCTTCAATGGCCAGTCCGGTCTGCAGATCGGTTTCCATTCCGTGTTTGACGGCATACTTCGCCTGCTGTACAGCAACCGGGCCATTCTTTAATATAGCCGCTGCATACTCCTCGCATACTGCCATCAACTCTGCTCTGGATGCAGTCCGGTTTAGAATGCCGCATTGCTCTGCTTCAACAGCGCTGAGTTTTTTTGCCGTCAGGATCAGCTCAAGCGCTTTTGCCTGGCCGATCAGGCGCGGAAGCCGCTGTGTGCCCCCTGCACCCGGAATAATTGCCCAGCTCAGCTCGGTAAGTCCCATGGAAGCTGCTTTCGACGATACTCTGATATCGCAAGCCAGTGCCAGCTCAAAACCACCTCCGAACGCATGGCCGTTGATGGCTGCAATGGTAGGCTGCGGAAGCGCCTCAATGCTGGAAAAAACATCGCGAATTTTCCGCACGTTCCGCTTTACATCTGCTTCAGAAAGGGTGCGCCGCTCTTTCAGGTCGGCACCTGCGCTAAAGGCCTTTTCACCCGCACCGGTAAAAATAACAACACGCACGTCCTGATTGTGATGAATTTCTTCAACTACTTCGGCGAGGCGCTGGAGAGTGGGAAAGTTGAAACAGTTAAGAACCTCCGGACGGTTTAGCGTGACATAGGCAATATGATTTTTCACTTCATAAAGAATGGTTTCTGGCATGTGGTCCTCTCCTTTATTCTATGTTTTCAACAACTGCAGCAATGCCCTGGCCAACACCAATGCACATCGTTGCCAGCCCGTGTTTGGCTTTTCGTTTTTTCATTTCGTGGATAAGGGTGGTCATGATTCTGGCCCCGCTCGCACCGAGCGGATGGCCGAATGCGATGGCACCACCGTTTACATTCACCTTTTGGGGATCTAGCTCAAGCTGATTCATGCATTCGAGCGACTGGGATGCAAAGGCTTCGTTCAATTCCACCAGCTCCACATCTCGCATGTTGAGGCCTGCCCGCTGCACGGCTTTTCTGCTCGCTTCGATCGGTCCGAGACCCATGACTGCCGGTTCGAGTCCCGCAACTGCCGACGCCTTATAACGAACCAGCGGCGTAAGACCAAGCTCCTTCGCTTTTTCCGCACTCATCAAAAGCAGTGCTGCTGCACCGTCATTTACTCCTGAGGCGTTTCCTGCTGTAATGGTTCCGCCAGGGAACAAAGGCTTCAACTGGGACAGTTTTTCAATGGTCGTGCCCGGGCGGGGGTGCTCGTCTTGGTCAAAAATAATGCTTACATTACCTTTTTTATCTTTAATCCTGACCGGGATAATTTCGTCCTTAAACCGGTCTTCTTCTATCGCTTTTTGGGCTTTGCGCTGGCTATCTGCAGCAAACTGGTCCTGCGCCTCACGGGTAATGCCGTAACGCTGCGCCACATTCTCCGCCGTCTGCGGCATGGAGTCGGTACCATACCGTTCATTGAGCAGTGGATTGATGAACCGCCACCCGATCGTCGTGTCAAACATTTTCATGTCGCCGCGCGGAAACTCTGTATCCGGTTTTGCCATCACAAGAGGAGCTCTTGTCATGCTCTCCGTTCCGCCAACAATAAAAATATCTCCCTCATTGGCCATTATCGCCCTGGCTCCATAAATGACCGCATCCAGCCCCGAACCGCACAGACGGTTGATCGTTGTTCCGCCAACCTCGACGGGAAGACCGGCTAGAAGAGCAGCCATGCGGGCCACATTCCGGTTATCCTCACCGGCACCATTGGCGTTTCCAAGGATCACTTCCTCAATCTGTGAGACTGGCACAGCCGGATTTCGTTCGAGCAACGCCTTGATGGCGATGCAGGCCAGATCATCCGGCCTGACAGATTTAAGAATGCCTTTATACCTGCCGATTGGCGTTCTGACGGCATCTACAATTACGACCTCTCTCATTTCGTCACGCCGCCCTTCACCGCTGTATAATCATAAACCCCGCGTCCTGTCTTCCGGCCAAGCCGTCCTGCTTTCACATACTTAACAAGCAGCGGACATGGACGGTATTTTTCTCCCAGCGTTTGATGAAGATAATTTAAATTATTCAGGCGCGTGTCCAGTCCCACCAGATCACCCAGCTCGAACGGTCCCATCGGATAATTCAGACCGAGCTTGATCGCTTTATCGATTTCTTCCGGTGTACCGACACCTTCCTGAAGCATATAGAAGGCTTCGTTTCCGACCATCGCCGAAATCCGGCTCGTTACAAAGCCCGGAAATTCATTGACCACCACTGTTTCTTTTCCCATCTGCTCAGCTGCTTCTTTGGCAGCCTGTGCCGTCTCGTCACTTGTTTCGTGGCCGCGGACAATTTCAACCAGAGGCATTTTATGTACCGGATTAAAGAAATGCATGGCAATCACTTTATCCGGACGTGAGGTAAACGACCCGATTTCTGTCGGGCTCATCGTCGATGTATTGGTGGCCAGATAACAATGCGGCGGCGCAGCGTGATCAAGCTCAGTAAACACAGCTTTTTTTATCTCAAGATTCTCAGGTACTGCTTCAATGACCAAATCAGCACTGCTGACAGCATCTGAAAGAGAGCTCGAGTAAAAAAGTCTTTGTCTGGCATCTTCTGCCTGCTCCTCGGTCAGCTTTCCTCTTTGAACACCTTTTGAAAAAATCGTTTCTATTTCTCCTTGGGCCTTTTGCAGCGCTTCTTCCTGCACATCCACCAGCTGCACATGAAAACCTCCTGCCGCCGCGGCATACGCAATGCCTCTTCCCATTACACCTGACCCCACAACAACGATGGATTCCATCAACGCCATCTCCTCCACTTCCTAAGAATATCGTAAAAGCGAGCCGTTCAGCCCGCTTTTTTGTCTATTATCTTCCCGTAAACTCAGGCTTTCGTTTTTCCATAAATGCCGAAACCCCTTCTTTATGATCCTCGGTGCTGCCTGCCGTTTTCTGGGCAAGAGCTTCATATTCCAGAACCTCGCTCAGATCACTTTCCCAGCTTTTATTCATATATCGTTTGATCAGCCCGATGGCTTTAGTCGGCATGCTGGCAAGCTTGACAGCAAAGGTCTCCACTTCCTGAATAAAGACTTCCTCTTCTGCCACTTTGGTCACGAGCCCCAATTCCTTCGCCTGGTCTGCAGAAATCTTTTCACCCAGCACTGCAAGCTCCATCGCTTTCGCATGGCCGACAAGCCGTGGAAGAAAATATAGGTTGCCCGAATCAGGTACGAGACCCACGTGGATGAAAGCTTCAATAAAGCTTGCTTTTTCCGAAGCGATTCTGAAATCGCAAGCAAGGGCCAGACTCACCCCCGCTCCTGCAGCCACACCATTGACAGCAGCAATGACAGGCTTCTCGATCGAAACCAACTCCTGAATCATTGGGTTATACCCTTTACGGAGCACTTCGCCATAATCCGGATTATCGCTGCCGCCAAGATCCTGGCCGGAACAAAAAGCCCTGCCGGCTCCTGTAATGACAATGGCGCGAATGTCCTTGTCTTTTCCTGTATTCTTTAAAGCAGCCAGCATTTCCTTATGCATCACTGCCGTAAAGGCATTAAGCTTCTCCGGCCGGTTCAGGGTGATCCAGGCCACCCCGGCTCTGGATTCATAGTTAATCGTTTCAAACATGGACCGCTCCTCCTTATTTTCCCTTGAATTGGGGGTGCCGTTTTTCAGTAAAAGCTTTCATTCCTTCTTTTTGATCTTCAGAAGAAAACAGCAGATAGAAGTTCTTTCTTTCAAACTGCATGCTGTCATGCACCGAATGACCGGCCGCATACTGAACAGATTCTTTAATCAGCCGAAGAGACAGCGGGGCTCTACAGGCAAGGATACGGGCAAACTTCATGGCCTCTTCCACCACAAGTTCTGGAGCGACAGTTCTGTTAATGATCCCGTGTTTTTGCGCTTCCTTCGCTGTCATCGGTTCACCGAGCCACAGCCATTCGAGAGCAATTTTTGGTCCCATCAGTTTTGTCAGTTTGACTGTGCCTCCCGCACCGGGCATAACACCGAGCTTAATTTCTGGAAAGCCAAACTGAGCCTTTTCAGAGGCAAACAGGATGTCACAGCATAAGGCGAGCTCAAATCCGCCTCCAAAGCAATAGCCGCTGACCGCTCCGATCACTGGCTTTTTGATAGTATGCAGTTGATCCCAGTCCTTAAACTGATTAAGCAGTTCAAGCGTGACCGCATCATCCTCCGCCATCTCATCGATATCCGCACCTGCGGCAAATGCTTTTTCGTTTCCAGTGAGAACGATCACCTTAACCGCATCCTCTTTGTCAAACGTTTCAAAGGCGGAGCGGATCTCAGTGACCATGCCTCTGCTGATCGCATTCAGCACATTGGGACGGTTTAATTCAATGAGCGCTATTCCGTCCTCCACTTTTGTTTTTATGCTTTGAAAATCAGCCATTTACTTCCTCACCGATCATCAATGTGACCAGGTCCCCTGCAAATGACATTAAATCTTTCCCGGAAGCTTTTCCTTCCGCAGACTTCATGCCTGCCTGCAGGGATTCATGGTCATCATAATACATTTCGCAGAGCAAATAGTACTTGCTGTCTCCCATTGGCGAGCCTGTAATTCGGGTGACCTCCATCTTGCGAAGACCCGGAATTTTTTTCGTTACTTCCGTATGCGTACCATAATAGTGCTCATCAAAGCTTTCCTTGTTTTCCGGAGTTTTGTAAAGGGCGATTAATTTGACCATTTGTATCTTCCTCTCATGTTATGGATTTTAGGTGTTCTGTCTTTCTTTTAATTCATATCTGCTACGGGCTTCATGGCTTCAAACGGATTTTTGCAAGACTTGCAATAAAGAATGCTGCGGCAGGCGGCGGGTCCGAAGATGTTTTCCATCGTGACATAGGAAGATCCGCAATATGGACAGTCAATGCTCCATGGTTCACCCATCACGTGATTTGCCGGAGGCGGGGCAATGCCAAATTCCTTAAGCCTGATTTTCCCTTCCTCCGTAATACGATCTGTTGTCCAGGAGGGTGAGAACACGAAGTCTACCTTTACCTCATTAGCACCAGCTACTTCACTCGCTGCTTTTTTTATGTCCCGTTCAATGATATGAAGCGCCGGGCATCCGATAAACGTTGGAAGCGCCTTGATTACAACTGAGCCATCCGTTTCCAGCACATCCTCCACCATACCCAGGTCAAGAATGCTAACGGATGGAATTTCCGGATCCTTGACTTCCTTTAACGCCAAGAGGACTTTTTCTTTGAGATTCATAGACTGCAACACCGCCTCCATGTTCTCTCTCCTTTTTTACCAGCCGGACGCCGGGTTAGTTGCATAGACTTCTGATAGAGTGGCAAGTGCGTCTGCGAGATCCTGCGTATGCTCACCCTTTCTTCCGTTTCCGCTTTCGATCAGCGGCTCACCTTGCGGCGGAACCCCTGTTTCCTCAAATATCCTATCGATTCGGTTCAGCCAGCGTTTTTTCAACAGATTCTCATCCTCTATGAATCCGGCTTTTACCATTTCACTGTAGGAAGGGCCGAGCGTAAGCACCCCGCCGAAATCCTTCCACACCTTCCCTACTGCCGAAAGCATACGCTTTTTGGCCACATCGGTACTTGTCACAAGCTGCTTAAACCACAGCTCCCAGTGCATTAAATGATAGTACTGCTCGGTCATAATCTTTCTTGCCGCATCCCCAAGCGGCTCATAGGTTGACAGTCTGAGAGATTCCAGACGAATCTGTTTGTGTACCGCATAAAAGTAGTTTCTTACAACCGTAAACGCCCAGTCATAATCCGGCTTCTCGAGATAGGTACCGCTGCCATTTACTTTTTCAAGCAAAATGGCATTGCGGAAGGCTCCCGGTTTTCTGAGGTGCGCCAAGCCATCGGCATCGCCTTCCCCCAATTCCTCCAAAAGGTGATAATACATTGTGGCATGGCCCATCATATCCTGGCTGATGGATGAGAAGGCCACATCTTCTTCGATGTGAGGTGCCAACCCGAGCCACTCAGAACCTCTGTAGGCCAGAATGAAGTCATCATCCCCCAGCTGGTAGATCAGTTCTATTAGCGCTGATTGCTCCTGTTCGTTCATTGCCTTGTTCACCGGCTCTCTTCCCTTCCGCCCATGATGTGCTTCTCTGTAAACTGTTCTTGGTTGTAGTCGCGCCACTTTTTCTTTAAATAGCCGTATCCTTTTGTTTCCCGGTAGTTTTTATCCATCCGCTTCAGCATTTCCCGCTCACCCTGTGTCAGGCCGCGAATATTTTCCCGTTTGACTACCCAAATGTCTGCGACCGTTTCCCTTCGGAAGAAATTCTCTTTCGCCATTACAAGGGCCATATCAGCATTCGGAGCCAGCAGGCTGAACTGATGCTGAAACGAAGCTTTATCCGTCTTTTTGCTAAACACTTCATACACGTTATAAAATTGATTTTCTTGCTCGCTCATCCGTTTACACTCTCCTCAGATTGCCTTTTGGGCGGCAAGCGCCTCACGAACCCAGCCATTGTTATCATAGGATCTTCTTCTTAGATCCAGGCGATCCTGTGAACGGGGGCCGTTTCCGGAAACAATTTGCTTAAACTCGCTCCAATCTACATCCTGGTAAATCCACAGCTGTGTTTCTTCATCAAAGTGAATGGTCTCATCAGGAATTGTAAGACCGAGTGCCCAAATTCTTGGGATATATTTTGTGAAGAATTCCTGTCTCAGTTCTTCATTGGTCTTGGTCCGGATTTTGTACATGATATTTCTGTCTGCATTGGAATTGCCGGTTTCTTTGGCCGATTTAGGACCAAAGAACATGATTAGCGATGTCCACCAGCGGTTAAGGGCATCCTGCAGAAGCTCGCGTTGTTCCGGTGTTCCTTCCGCCAAAGCGAGAATGATGCTCTCTCCGTGCTGCGCATGAAAGACCTCTTCGGCACAAATTCGTTTTAACGCCCTTGCGTAAGGGCCATAGGAGGAATCAAGCATCATGCTTTGTGAAATAATGGCCGCACCATCCACCAGCCAGGCAATCATTCCGGCATCTCCCCAGGTTGGCGCTTCCATGTGAAACACGTTATGAAACTTTAATTTTCCGGAAAAAAGATCCTGCATGATGTCTTCTCTTGTGTTACCAAGCGGCGCCATGAGATCCTCTGCCACCCGCAACAGGAGCTGTCCGTGGCCCATTTCATCCTGCACCTTCGCCATGATGGCCAGTTTACGGTGAAGAGACGGCGCTTTTGGAACCCATTCCTTTTCTGGAAGCGCTCCCATAATTTCTGAAATGCCGTGCATGGAAATCAGACGGATCAGGCTGGTTCGGTAATCATCCGGCATCCAGTCATCTGCTTCTATCTTTTCACCGCGGTTGATTCTTTCCATAAAATGCTGGTGCTTCTCTTCATTGGTCAACTGCTCAAACCTGAGACCTGCCTGCACAATAGTCCCTCCTAATTATATTACGTTTATTTACCGTTATTATAAAATAACGTCATATAAATAACAACCACCTAAACGCCCAGTTGAGCGGTTTTATGCCTCACAACCCGGACAGCTTTTCCTTCCGAACGCGGAATGGATCCAGGCGTAAGTACATGAATGTCCAGGTTCACAAGACAACTGCTTTTGACCGCTTGTTTGATTTGATGTTTCAAGCTGTCCATTTGGGCATGATCTGCATTTTGCCCGATTAACGTGAAGTACGATTCTGTCATTTCAACATGCAGCTCCACTTTTTCCTTGAATCCATCGGCATGAACATGAAGCTGATAATGAGGAACAAGCTCGTCCATCTTAAGAAGACAGTTCTCAATTTCTGAAGGAAACACATTTACCCCGCGGATAATCAGCATATCATCAATGCGTCCTTTTACCCTGGACATACGGACCGATGTTCTGCCGCACGCGCATTTACCCTTATGAAGCGATGCAATATCCCCAGTACGGTAACGGATCACCGGAAAGGCTTCCTTCGTTAAACTGGTAAACACCAGTTCTCCCGGCTCTCCTTCAGGAAGAGGCCTAAGTGTCTTTGGATCAATTACTTCGACAAAAAAATGATCATCCATGATATGCAGACCATTTTGAGCCTCATGGCATTCCATCGCTACGCCAGGACCCATTACTTCACTCAGCCCATAAATGTCATTTGCCTTAATATCAAGCTTCTCTTCAAGTGCTGCCCTCATTTCCTCAGACCATGGCTCCGCTCCGAAAATCCCGTATTTTAAAGACGTTGAACGCGGGTCTTTGCCCATTTTCTCCATCTTTTCTGCAATGGTCAGTACATAAGAAGGCGTTCCGCAGATAACCTCAGGCTTGAAATCTTCAATGAGCAGAATCTGACGCTCCGTGTTCCCTCCTGAGACAGGAACCGTAACCATTCCGAGCCGCTCAGATCCATAATGAAGGCCGAGTCCCCCGGTAAACAGGCCGTACCCGTATGCATTATGCAAAAACTTCCCGGGTTCTCCCCCGCCGATGGCAATGCTCCTGGCCACCATTTCACTCCAGTTTTCAATATCTTTAGCCGTATATCCAACAACAGTCGGTTTGCCGCTTGTACCGGATGAAGCATGTACGCGGACAAGACTCTTCGTTTCCTCCGCAAACAGGCCAAACGGATAATTATCCCTAAGATCTTTTTTTACCGTAAACGGCAGCTTTTTTATATCTTCCAAAGAGCGAAGATCTTCAGGGGCGATTCCCTTTTCCGCAAACGCTTTTCTGTAAAACGGTACCCTTTCATACACCTTCTCCACGGTTTCTTTCAGCCTTGAGAGTTGAAGGTTATGCTTTTCCTCCTGGTCCATGCATTCCATTTCTACATTAAAGATCACAGCTATTCACCTCTTGAACAGATTTGTAAGCCCTTACATTAGCGAGCGGAATAATATGACGTTTTATTTTCGGTTGCATTTTATATGTAATACGTTTTTCTAAAGCTTACCGTTTTACAATTATTCTGTCAAATCTCCGTTAAGCATGTAAGGTTCTTGCAAGTGTTGATTTTGACTCTAAAAAACAATCAAAAAAACACAGCGGGGGTGTGCTCTAATTCCTGCACCGTCCGCTGTGTTCCATGATTGTATATTAATAAAGTAAATCTAAAAATTCTTCTTTTGTAACGTTGCCAAAGTAATGGCGCATGTTTATGTCTTTTATCGCTTTCTCAATTTCTTCCCGGTCATAGCGTTTGTCGATCAGTCGCTCCTCAATATCGTGCACATCGCCGACTCCGAAAAAGTCTCCATAAATTTTGCATTCCCTCATGATGCCTCTTTCGATCTGCAGCTTCACTTCTACTGAGCCCCCAGCAAACCGATTGGAGAGTTCCACGTTTGATTTGGGAGACTTTCCATAGTTCCAATCCCAGTTATCGTAACGCTGCTCTGAGATTTTATAGATTTTCTCCCAGTCTACTTCCGTCAGTTCATAACGAGGCACTTCTTCAAACTCTTCAAATAAGTAGGCGAGAAGCGTTTGCTTGAACTCTTCCATTGTCATATCCTGATCCAGATGATCACGGATATTGGTTACACGGCTACGGATGGACTTAATGCCTTTGGACTGGATTTTATCCATTTTTACATTAAGGGCAGAAACTACGTTTTCGATTTCCGAGTCAAACATCAGCGTTCCATGGCTGAACATTCGCCCTTTCGTCGTAAACATGGCATTTCCGGAAATTTTCTTTCCGTCTACTTGAATATCGTTTCTTCCAGTCAGTTCCGCATGCACACCCAATTTGTTCAGTGCTTTTACGACAGGATCAGTAAACTTTTTAAAATCATGAAAGGAATTTCCGTCATCCTTGGTAATAAAGCTGAAATTCAAATTGCCGGTATCATGATAGACGGCGCCCCCTCCTGACAGCCGGCGGACCACATGAATGTTATGCTCTCTCACATAATTAGCATTGATTTCTTCTACTGTATTCTGGTTTTTCCCAATGATAATGGAAGGTTCATTAATATAGAATAAAAGGTAGGTTTGATTAATATCGAGATGCTTTAATGCGAATTCTTCAATAGCCAAATTCACCCTTGGATCTGTAATATTACGATTATCGATAAACAGCATAGACCTATTCTCCTTCACTGCTCAGTTAGAAAAAAATTCTCCTTTTTCGTTATACAACTCTTTTAAAAGAATAGCAAGCTGTCTGACTTTCGTAAAGGTAACAATTTATGGATGCTTTTCAATTTCCCCATGTCCAGCCTGCGTATGCAGCTTCAATTCGTCCTGCATATTTTTCTCTCGCTTGAGAAATCAGCTGCTTCCGGTCACCGAAATGAGGCAGGTGAGTCAGAAGAAGAAACGGCACACCTGACGCTTCCGCCAGATTTCCTGCATCATGTGAATTCATATGTCCCGGGCCGCTGCCATCCTGATCGCTGTAAAAGTTGCATTCTGATATGAGCAGGTCTGCTCCGGTACTGAACGGAATAAACTCTGGAAGATACGCAGAATCCGCTGTATAAACGATGGTTTGGTCTCCCGCTGTTATTCTCATGCCATAACAAACAGCCGGATGCTTCGTTTTTTGAAAGGTGATGGAAAACGGTCCGACAGTCAGGCTTTCTTCTGGAACATAGGCAACTCCTTCGGTTGCATCACGATAAGTCAGGTTCGCAAAGCCTTGCTGGTCCTCATGGTGGCTGTAGATCGGCAGTGTCTCAACGCGTGACTGCAGAAAGGATTGGACAAGCCTGGCGTATTGGAGAACACCAACATCAGCCACATGATCATGATGATAATGAGAAAGGATAACTGCATCCAATTCTTCTGGCCGAATATAGGATTGCAGCCCGGAGAGAACTCCGCTTCCGCAATCGATTAATAGATTAAACCCGTGGTGCTGCAGCAGATAGCCCGAGGTGGCTTCCCCTTTTCCCGGATAGCCGCCCCAATAGCCGATAACGGTTAGTTTCATCTTCTCACTCCCTGTTTCGTCCTTAGTTACTAACAGTGTACCCTTAAATTGGGTTTGAATAAAACTTCTGTTAACCGAAAAAAAGACCGGCCAGTGGAACTGCCGGTCTTTACTCTTATTCTTTTACAGCACCCGAGGTAAGCCCTGACACGATTCTGCGCTGGAAAAGCAGTACCATGATGACAAGTGGAACCGTGACGATAACGGTGGCCGCGGTGATATCACCCCATGGTACAGTGAATTGTCCTTCAAACATGGCGATCCCCACTGGCACAGTTTTGAATTTATCATCCGTATTAATCGTCAATGCAAACAGAAATTCATTCCAGGCTGCAATGAAAACCAGTATGGCAGTAGTGAAGATACCGGGTACGGCCAGCGGAAGGATTACCTTCCAGTAGGTCTGCATCAAAGTGGCTCCATCCATCTTGGCTGCCTCTTCAAGATCAAACGGGATCTTTCTGAAAAACGTAACCAGAATCCAGATCGAAAGTGGCAGTGTAATGGTGGTATAAGGGATGATCAGTCCGAGATAGCTGTTGGTCAGGCCGATATTTTTCAATAAGATGTAGATGGGTGAAATCGTCGCAATCTGCGGAAACATAGAGACCGATAATACCAATCCCAGAATGACAGTCTTCCCTTTGAATTTAAGCCGTGCAATCGCATAGGACGTAAAGGATGCGATCAGAACCGTATAGAGCGTCGTGATGCCCGACACTACAAAACTGTTCCATAAATATTTCAGAAATGGATAATTGGTGAAGACCGAAATATAATTATCAAACGTCGGACGACTGGTAAACGGTGTGAATGCTTTGTCGCCGAACAGTTCATTGATTGGTTTGATGGAACTCACAAGCATCCATAAAAACGGAAACATAACAAGGAATACAAAGACAGCAAGTAAGAGATAAAACAACGGCCCTGCTTTTTTATTCACAAATTCTCACTCCTTTTATACACGATTCTTATCTGTCGGTCAGCAGGTCACGGCCAAGAAACCTAATAAAGATCATGGAAATGACGGCCACACATACAAATACAATGACCGACAGAGCTGACCCGTCCCCAAAATTGGTCTGTTCAAACATTCGTTTGTAAGCCAGGATGGAGATCGTCTCCGTGGAGTTGGCAGGACCCCCGCCTGTAAGTACGAACACAAGGTCAAACACGCGGAAGGCATCAAGGGTTCTGAACAATAAAGCGACTAGAATACTTGATTTCAATAATGGAAGAGTGATTGTTGTAAACTGCCTCCATTTAGAGGCTCCATCAATGGAGGCCGCCTCGTAAAGTGAAGAGGAAATCGTCTGCAGCCCTGCTAGCAAAAGGAGCGCCATATATGGTGTGGTTTTCCAGACGTCGGTAAATATAATGGAAAACATGGCACCAAGGTTGGTGGTCAAAAGATCGGTGGCGCTGCCGACAAGTCCGACTTTCTCAAAAATGTGGGCAACCACTCCATTCTGTCCGTCGTACAGGAACTGCCACATTTTTGCGGAAACCGCTGTTGGAATCGCCCAGGGAATCAAAATGGTAGCCCTCACCAGGCCCCGTCCAAAAAAGGCTTTATTGATCAGTACGGCAATCGCTAGCCCAATGACAAGCTCAAGGAAAACGGAAACAATCGTAAAGGCGCTTGTATTCCAGATGGCCATCCACATCCGCTTGTCCGTCAGATTGTTTTTGTAATGATCAAATCCAATAAAGTTGGGCTTGATCACGGCTTCATTAAGGGAGGAAGAAAGCCCAAGGGCATCCTCTTCATTTTTGAGGCCTTTTAATCCTTTGACTTCAGACGTTACCTTATGAAGGGTTCTATCGAGTTTCAGTGCATCGCTTTTGTCGACTTTTACTGAGCTTAATTCTTCACTTACCGGTTCCATGTTCGTCAGCTTGTCATCGACTTGCTCATACTGCTTTTTAACTGCAGAATCTTCCTTAATTCCAGCATCCACTTCTTTTAATTCCGAGATCAATCCATTTAACGTTTCTGCAGGTGAGCCTTTTGCTTTACCCGCTTCGTCTTCCAGGACATTGATAAGAAATGGATAGCTGTTCAGATACTTTTCCAGGTCAAGATGATAGCTTAAGGTAACTTCCGACTTTGTTGGATTATTCAATCGCAAGTCAAACAAACTGTAATAAAAGGATTGGAGAACTGGCCAGATGGCAATCAAGAGGATCAAGAGCAGAGAAGGGGCCACAAGCAGGTAGGCCAGCCTTTTTTCAGACGCTTTTCTTTTTTTATTTGAAGATGTTTTTGCCTGTCCAGGATCCTTTTTAGGACTTGGATTTGGATTTAATTTCACTTCCACATTTGCCACTCCCTTGTGTTACGGATGCAATCGATGGGCTGGCCAAGCAGCAGTCCATCCATTCCATTCTGGAATCGATACCAATATTTGTTATGCACAAGCCTCCATAAAATATGAAGGCTTATGCGTTTAACAAGAAACCATTACTTTTCCATTTTGGAAGAAATCTCTTTTTGCATGTTTTTGGCCGCTTGTTCCGGCGTGATTTCTTTCGCGATTGCTTTGGACACCTGGATTTGGATAATGTCCGAAATTTCCGTATAGTTTGGAGCTACAGGACGGGAAACCGCGGATTTAAGTGCATTTACAAAGCCTTCCTCTTTAAAATATGGGTTGGCTTTTTGAACATCCGGATCATCAAAGAGCTTGTTGATCGTTGGTGCATGCCCTCCGTTGATTGCATCCATTTTCTGTCCTTCTTCTCCGGCCATAAACTTAAGGAACAACCATGCTTCTTTTGGTACGTCCGTGTTTTTGTTGATTCCTGCCTGCCAGCCGCCAAGTGCAGCAGCAGGTCCCTTGTCACCGGCAGGAAGCGGAGCAACGCCGACCTTACCAACAATTTTGGATTGTGATTTGTCATTTGCCAGTGCAAATTGATACGGCCAGTTTCGGATAAAGGCGGATTGCCCGTTAATGAATGCCGTATGGCCCTCAGGCTCAGCAAATGTGGTCACGTTCTTCGGCACTACATCAGAAGTGGCCACTTCGACGAGTTTCTTCAGACCTTTTATGGCTTCTGGAGAATCTACCACAACTTCGCCTTTATCATTGATGATTTCCCCTCCATAGGAAGCGATGAACTCAACGGTGTTACAGACAAGGCCTTCATATTGCTTCGCCTGCATCAGGTACCCAAATTTGGTTCCGCCTTTTCCTTTGTCCTCTTTTGCTTGTTTCAAAAGATCATCCCAGGTTTTAGGCGGATTTTTCACGAGATCTGTACGGTAGAACAGCATCCCGGCATCAATAAACTTTGGAAGGGCCCACTGTTTTCCTTTGAACTTTGAAGCGCTCAATGCCCCTTGGTTGTATTCATCGAGGTCAATTCCATCCTTTTGGATGAAGCGGTCCAACGGCATAACATAGCCTGCTTGAGCGAACTCTGCCGGCCAAACCACATCCATATCAAAAACATCAATCTCGTCAGACTTCGCGTTAAAAGCAGTCACATATGCATTATGCTGTTTCCCTGTATCAGCTGGCATTTCACGGAATTTCACATCGATATTTGGATATTTCTTCTCAAATGCAGCTACCATTTTTTGAGTGGCATTTGTATCATCCTTACCACGTGCATAAATCAGCTCAACCTTTTTTCCTTTGTCTGCGGAATCCTTCTTCTCGTCCGTGCTTGCCTTATTGTCACTGCACGCAGACAAAACGAGTGAAAGAGCAAGCGAAGTGGTAATGACCTTTGAGATTTTTTTGATGTTCATGTAGATACTCCTCCTTTAATATGGTATGCGGGCTGCTGACTTTTACAGATCAGGTAGACCGCCGTTTAACGAGCTCAAAATCCAGCTTAATTTCCTTTTTTTTGCTTGGCAGTTTATGTTGAATGCTATCAATCATTAGCTCCATTGCCTGCTGTCCCATGTTCTCAATCGGCTGCCTGATCGTGGTTAAACCAATCAAATCTGCAACCGGCTGATCATCAAAGCCGATGATGGCCAGATGGTTTGGTACATCCCATTTGTGATTAAGAGCTTCCTTCCAGATCCCTGCCGCTACTTCATCACTTCCGGTAAAAACCGCTGTCGGCCGGTCATTCATTTTCGCGATGTCGTTAAAGACCCGCTTCCCATCGTCAATACTGTAAGCATTTGTGAGAAACCAATCCTCCCTCGGAACAATGCCCGCCTCTTCCAAAGCCTTTTTATATCCCGTGTACCGGTCGGAAGCAACCCGTGACGCATGGTTGTCTCCTGAACAATAAGCGATCCGGGTATGGCCCTGCTCAATAAGATGGCGGGTCCCGATGTATGCCCCCTCAATTTGATCAAGATAAACAGTCGGTACCTGTGCCTGGTCGTTGTACTCGTTGCATAACATGATGGGCCCGTAGTTCATATAAGGCTCAATACTGCTCCATTCGTTTTCAATCGATGTGAGAATCAAACCGTCTACCTGCTTTGTTTTTAACAATTCCAGATAATTGATCTCCTGATTGCGGCTGTAGCTCGTTTGGCAGAGTATAAGCTGATAGCCTCTGTCTGAAGCATAGTTTCCCATCACTTCGACCATTTGGCTGAAGAACGGATTTGTAATTCTGGGAACATATACAGCAATGGTTTCTGTCTGCTGCTTTCTGAGCCTCCGGGCAGAAGAATTTGGAACATAATTTAACTCTTCCATCGCGTTCATAACCAATCTCTTTTTTTCATCCGTCACATACGGATGGCGATTGATTACTCTGGAGACGGTCGTTCTCGACAGTCCGGCCAGCTTTGCTACATCTTGGATAGTTGCCATTGCGTTTCTCCTTCAATTTAACTATGAAATCGAAATCATGAAACCGTTTTCATAGATAGAGTATAGGTGATATCACCTATTAGGTCAACGACTTTTCAGAAAATTATTATAATGTTTTTGCTGCTGTTGTTAATTCATCGCATTCTTGCCTTCTAACAGGTATAATCAAACTATCATCTGACAAAGGTTATAGAGAGGATAAGAAAAGAGAAAAAAGGGGGAACGCACTCTTTATGATAAACGTACGCAATTTAAAAAAATCGTTTGGCGATCTCGAAGTGCTAAAAGATATTAATTCCGAAATCAAGGAACAGGAAGTGGTCTGTGTGATCGGTCCATCAGGATCGGGAAAAAGCACGTTCCTCCGTTGTTTGAATAAGCTTGAAGATATCACCGGCGGGGAAGTCATCGTCAATGGCTACAACCTGGTTGATCCAAAAGTAAATATCAATCTTGTCAGACAGGATGTCGGCATGGTGTTCCAGCAGTTTAATCTTTTTCCGCATAAATCGGTACTCGAAAATGTAACTCTTGGACCGATTAAAGTGCGGGGAATGGCTCCTGCCCAAGCGAAGGAAAAAGCACTTGAGCTTCTGGCCAAGGTTGGATTGAAAGATAAAGCATCCAGCTATCCCGGCCAGCTTTCAGGCGGACAAAAGCAGCGTGTCGCAATTGCGCGCGCACTTGCAATGGATCCGAAAATCATGCTTTTTGATGAGCCCACATCCGCTCTGGACCCCGAGATGGTTGGTGAAGTGCTTGAAGTCATGAAACAGCTTGCAAAAGAAGGAATGACCATGGTCGTTGTCACACACGAAATGGGCTTTGCCCGTGAAGTTGGTGACCGTGTCATTTTTATGGATGGCGGCTACATTGTGGAAGAAAATATTCCTTCGGAGCTATTTGGCAATCCGCAGCACGAACGTACAAAATCGTTCTTGAGCAAGGTTCTTTAAGACAACCCAAAACAGCCCGGCACATACCATGCCGGGCTGTTTTTTTGTTCGATTACTTGATTAACTTTTTCTTTTTCAAAAAGTCTCTTGCCACATCTCTGGGCTCTTTTTTATCGATATCCACCTTGGCATTCATCTCTGCCATGTCTTCTTCACTAATTTTTCCTGCCAGCTCATTGACAGTGCTTTTGAGTTTCGGATACTTCTTCAGTGCCTCTTCACGGACAATAGGCGCTGCATAATAAGGAGGAAAGAACTTTTTGTCATCCTTTAACAGCTTCAGATTATAGCGTGGAATACGTCCGTCGGTTGTAAATGCAGCGATCGTATCCACTTTTCCATTCTTTACCGCCGCGTACATTAAGTTTGGATCCAGGCTTTTTTTATCTTTAAAGTTGAATTTATAGACTTTTTGAAAACCTGGGTATCCATCCTCCCGCTCATAAAATTCCGTCGGGGCTCCAAATGTAACCTCAGAAGATCCTTCTGCAAGCTCTGATATTGTCTTTATCCCAAGTTCCTTATACTTTTTTGGTCTTACAGCAAGAGCATAGGTATTCTGGAAACCAAGCGGCTCCAGCCAGTCCAGCTTGTATTTCTTATTGTAGCCTTCTTTTACACGCTCATAGGTTTCGTTCGCAGACGTACTTGGAGAATATTTCTCTTTTAAAATGGTCAAAAGGGCTGTACCTGTGTATTCAACGTACATGTCGATATCTCCCTTTTTAATTGCCTGCGTCAAAATCGGGGTCTCTCCCAGTCCTTCTCCAACATCCACTTTATAGTCGGTTTTATCTTCAACGTATTCTGCGATGATATATGGAAGGATATATTGTTCTGTCCATTTTTTTCCTGAAATTTTGATCGCATCGTCAGACGTTCCACCTCTGAGGGCAAAGAACAAAAGCAACGCGGCCACCGGAATAAGGATGATCCCGGCCTTCTTCCATGAAAACTTTTTGCGTCCTACCGGGTTGGAAGCAATCTCAATTCGTTTCAGCAAATAATCGATGACAAGAGCAAGAAGCGCTGCGGGAATCGCTCCAGCAAGCACCAATTCGTTTCTTGTGGTGGAAAGACCCCTGTATATGAGGTCACCGAGCCCTCCTGCTCCGATAAAGGCGGCAAGTGTAGCCACACCTATAGTCAATACCGTCGCTGTACGAAGGCCGGCCATAATAATCGGCATTGCCAGTGGAAGTTCGATCATTCTCAAGATCTGGTTTTTGGTCATTCCCATCCCCCGTCCGGCTTCCACGGCGGATTGATCGACTCCTGTAATACCAGCATATGTATTTCTTAAGATGGGCAGCAAGGCATAAACCGTCAGGGCGATAATCGCGGTTGTGCTTCCGATGCCAAACAAAGGCAATAAGAAACCGAACAGCGCGAGACTCGGAATGGTCTGAAAAATCGCTGTGACTCCGATCACCGGTTCGGCTACTCTTGCTCTTCTTGAAATAAAGATGCCAAGGGGAATGGCGATAACAGCAGCGATGATAATGGAAACCAGTGATAAAAACAAATGCTGCTGAAGGCCTTCCCATATATCCGGCCAGCGTGTCTGGAACGTATCAGCAAGTGTTGAAAGGAAATTTTTATTGTTCATCGGCCGTTGCTCCTTCCTGTCTACCGGTGATCTTCAAGCCCGCAAGGCCGCGCATCATCGTAGAACGAGTGATCAGGCCAGCCAGTATTTTTCCGTCCAGCACAGGTATAAATGGGGATTTTTTTGTGGCAAAGATCTCTGCCACATCCATATACGGTGTTTCTACAGAAACCGAATCAAAGTCTGCTTCCATAATGTCTGCCAGCGTTTTGTCTTCTTCGTTGTAATGGCGCTCAACCGCATCAACCGTCGCAATTCCGAGTAAATGGTTGGCTGAATTGGTGACCAGCAGGCTGTCGACTCTGTATCGTTTCATCATTTTTAATGCTTCGGCCAGTCCCCTCGTGGGTTTGGCTGTTACTACTTTTTCGATCATCAGGTCCGTGGCTGTGGGTTGCTCGTTGGACGCTTCCTCAAGTCTTTGCTCGCCAATAAATCCTTTCACAAAATCATCGGCAGGATGACGCAGGATTTTTTCAGGGGTGTCAAACTGAATGATTCTTCCTTCTCTCATGATTGCAATCCGGTCAGCAATCTTCAGTGCCTCATCCATATCATGGGTTACAAACACAATGGTCTTTTGAATGGTATCCTGCAGCTTTATCAATTCATCCTGAAGCTGCTCTCTACTGATGGGATCAAGTGCACTGAATGGTTCGTCCATTAAAATGACCGGTGGTTCGGCCGCAAGCGCCCTGATGACCCCGATCCTTTGTTGCTGTCCGCCGCTTAACTCTGCGGGAAATCTGTCTCGGAACGTCTCGGGGTCGAGCCCCACCAGGTTCAAAAGCTCATCCACCTTCCCCTCGTACTCTTCTTTTTTCCATCCCTTCAACCTGGGTACGAGCGATATATTTTCACCGATGGTCATATGCGGCAGCAAACCGATTTGCTGGATAACATAGCCTATGTTCCTTCGAAGCTGTACCGGGTCCTTTTCAGATATATCTTCTCCGTTGATCATGATGGATCCGCCGGTTGGTTCAATCAGACGGTTGATCATTTTCATCGTCGTGGTTTTCCCGCACCCACTGGGCCCGATCAGAGCAACGAGTTCACCCTTTTCAATATGGAACTCTATGTTTTTTAGAGCTTGAAATCCATCCGGATATGTTTTTTCCACATTTTTAAACGTAATCATATTCCACCCCTTCTTTCTTTATATATCTTTTGTCCTATGTATGTTTCCCTAATTGATCAAGCTAGAAACCAAGTTAGCAAGCAAACCATCAGCAATAAAAAAAGCAGCCCTTTCGCTTCCGAAAGGACCGCTTTACTATTAATTAGTATTCGCTGTGTTCTCGTCATTTTTGAACTTTTTCATTTTAAAGGCAAAGAATAGAAGAGAAGCTGCAAGCATCGGCACCATAAAGTAGCCCAGTATAATGGCATTTTGCCACATCAGGCTGTAATCTCCGGTGGTGATGACTGCTCTTAACCCTGCGATGGAATAGGACATCGGCATAAAGGAATGAACCGTCTGTAAAGAAGAAGGAATCATTTCAGTCGGGAATGTACCTCCGCTCGACGTCAATTGGAAAATCAGCATCAGGATAACGATAAATCTTCCCGGATTTCCCATGGATGATACCAGAAACTGTATGATCGCCATGAACGTTAAACTGATGATGATACTGAAAACGATAAACCTTCCTGTGCTCTGTACTTCCAAATCCAGTCCCTTGAGCAGGATGAAATCTGCAATTAATGCTTGAATAATTCCTGTTACCGCCATAAAAGCATATTTGCTGAAGAACCAACTGAAGGCGTTTTTAGGCTTAACCGCAGGTTCGACCAGCGGAAAGACAATGGTAAGCATGAGTGCACCCACAAAAAGACCAAGGGAAAGGAAGTAAGGGGCAAGCCCTGTACCATAGGTCATATCCTTTACAGTACTTGCATTAAGGGCTTTGACCGGATTGGATATCATTTTAATCTCATCGTCAGTGGCTTTCGCTTTTCCGGCTTTGTCCGCTGCCTTGTGAAGTTCTCCGGCAAGCTCCTTATTGCCCGAATGGATGGAATCCACTCCGGAAGCCAAGTCTCCGGCGCCTTTATTCAACTCCTGGGCTCCTGCACTTAGTTTCCCTGAACCGTCCTTGGCACTTTGAATACCTTGGGTTAAATCGATGCTTCCTTGGGCCAATTTGGATTGGCCTTCATTCAGTTTGCCTACATTCTCAACAAGTGATGGCCAACTTTTGGCCAGGCTGCCTGTTCCTTCACTTACTTGTGCAGAACCGGCCGCTAATTGATCGGCTCCATTCTTTGCTTCACCAATTTTGGACATGAAGGTTTTTGTGCCATCCAACAGTTTTTGCTGGCCTGCTGCGAGCTGATCAATGCCCTCCACCAATTTTTTCTGACCGGTATGAAGGGTTCTTACACCTTGCTGAAACAATGACTGTCCTTGTTGAAGCTGACTTGCGCCTGTAGACAGCTCATTTGCTCCTTCTTTAAGTGGAAGAGCCCCTTCGGCAACTTTTTGGGTTCCCTGGCTCACCTGCTGGCTGCCTGCTTCAAGAGCCGCAACCCTTGCCAGGATTTCTGCTTTTGGCATATCCGGGTTCTTTTCCAAATCGGCCTTTAACGCAGAAAGGCCATCGCTGACTTTTGCTGCTCCTGCGGCTGTTTGATCGGCACCGTCTTTAAGTGAAGACGCACCTGCTGAAAGTTCACCGGCACCTTTTTTTAAACGTTCTGCACCAGCTAGCAAATCTTCTCCTTTTTCATCAAGCGTCGCGGAACCAGCGTAAGCCGCATCTGCACCAGATTTCAGCTCATTTGCCCCTTGGAAGGATTGCTTCTGGCCTGATGTGATTTGACTTCCTTTTTCGTTTAACTCACCCAAGCCAGCAGCAAGGCTGTTAGTGCCCTGAGTAAGCTTCTCAGCTCCGCTATTCAACTTGTTGATATCGGAGGTTTTCTGCTTCATTCCTGCATACAGCATGTCTGTGCCGTTCTTGGAAGCCTTCAACCCTGATGACAGCTGGGAAGAACCTCCCTCCAATTCTCCAAGTCCGCTTTCAAGGTCTTTTGTTTTATTGGACAGGGTTTCCGTGCCTTTCGCCAAATCGTGCGAACCCGTGGAGGCTTTTGAAGAGCCTTTTGCCAGTTTTCCAGCTCCATCCGAAGCCTTCTTAAACCCGTCTCCCATTTCACCAATCTTATCAAAGATGACTCCGGTATAGGTTTTTGAAATTTGGTTGGACAGCTTGTTTTCAAGCTGTTGTACCCCTTTTTGACCAATTTGAGATGCCAGATAGTTATATCCCGAATTGGTTTTATACGTTAATTGCAGCTTGTCCGGATGGGGATCCATTGCTGTCTTGGCTTTTTTTGAAAAATTGTCCGGAACCTCAATCACTGCATAATACTGGTTTTCTTTAAGTCCGTTTTCGGCTTGTTTTTTTCCTACAAACTCCCATTTAAAATCGGGATTATCCTTTAATTCCTTGACGAGATCATCCCCGATCCGGAGTTTTTCTCCATCCATTACAGCACCTTTGTCCTCGTTAACAACAGCGACAGGCAGCTGATCCGTATGGGAATAAGGATCCCAAAAAGCCCATAGATAGATGCCAGCGTAAAGAATAGGAATAAATAAAATAGCCGCCACTGGTATCAGTAATTTTGGATTGCGCAGGACGGATTGAAATTGTTTCAAAATCACTTGTTTTCACCCATTTCTTTCAGTTAATACATAATGACCATTTTAGTCATATGGTCAATTTTGTTTAAAAAAAGAGATCTTTTTAAAAGATCGCTGCAAAAATGACTAAAATCAAAAATTGGTCATTACTAAAATATCACGAGTTTCCCCTGTTTGCAACTGTTACTTTCTTAAACCGGTAATAAGGATATTTTCAAAGATGTCGGCGATTTCTTCCTTGCTTAACGGCTTGTGCTCCATTTCCCAGTCAAATACAAGCGAGATATACATCTTCAACATGACATAGGAAGCAATTTCTGTATTGCATTTCTTAATTTCACCTTTTTCGATTGCCTTATCAAGCTCTTGCCTGATGAATGACATTACCGCTGTTTCCAGCATATTGCTTGCTTCTTTTACTGCAGGAGTATTCATCTCTCTGCCTTCCTGCGCAATTTTGATGGCAAGCTGGTGAGACTTGCGAAAGTCCAAAACGCCATAAAGGGCAGCATGAAGATTTTCATGAAATGGGCGTTCTTGCCGAATCGCCTCCACCGCTACATGTTTAATTTGCTGAACAAGGTCCAATACTATTTCTTTAAAAAGCTCCTCTTTATTTTCAAAAAAAGTATAAATCGTTCCCTTTCCAACATTGGCAATTTTCGCTACCTGGTCCATTGTGGTTGCCTTGTAACCGAACAAAGTAAATGACTTGGCAGCTGCTTCTAAGATATTATGTCTACGATCAACCATGGGCACATTTCCTTTCATTGACCGTTTTTCAGAACTGGTCAATTCCTCATTTTACCATGTAACGATTCTTTATACAAGATTCATTTAAGGAGAAGAAACCGGCAATGTGAGCAAGACTCTCGTTCCCTCCAGTGGCTTGCTTTCATATTGGACACTGCCTCCGATTTCCCTGATCAGCCGGTTAATAATCATGGTGCCAAGACCAGTGCCTTTTGTTTTTGTCGTGTAAAAGGGCAACCCGATATTTTGAAGCTCCTCTTCCGTCATCCCTTTGCCATTATCCTCAATAACAAGCGTCACGGAGTTTTTTGAAGAAGAGTGCTTATAGATATCAATCATTCCTTCTTTCCCTTCGGTTGCCTCAATGGCATTTTTTATAATATTAATCAAACACTGCTTGATATGCTGGGAATCTCCGACAATCTGGTAAGGCCGCTTTGTTTCTTTATACTGAATAGAAGCGCTATGCAAAGCACCATATGGAGTGATGAGCGCCAGCGTATCATTAATCACTTCATTCAAGGAAAGAACAGTCAGCTCAGGAGCGGAAGGCCTGACCAGCATCAGAAAATCCGTAATGATTTTATTTGTACGGTCAAGTTCGTCCAAAATAAGCGGCGAAAATTCCTTGAGTTTCTTGTCCTCCGTGTCTTTCGCTAAAAACTGGATGAGTCCCCTCACCGTGGTCATCGGATTTCTGACTTCATGGGCAATAGCGGCAGCCATTTGCCCCACGACTGACAGTTTATCAAGGTAGGCGGTTTCTTCCAATCTCATGTTCACCGCAGTCAGCCTTTCAATCAGTAAAATAGTAGAGAAAAAGGAAATATGAAAAGAGGTAAAATACACCCAGTAAAAATCAACAGGCAAAAAGCTTAACCGGTTATGGATGATCATCATATAAATGACTGTATAAATGGATGCAATCACGATGCCTGCTTTCCATTTCTTTTTGTTCTCTGTAAAAAATCCCTTGTAGGCTGCTGCAATAAGGAATGCGATCAATGCCAGACCTACACCAACCATTGCAAAATTCCCGCCAATAAATAAGCGTGCCGCACAGACAAACAAGGTACAAATAGCTCCAGGGAGCAGTCCTCCGTATAAGGTGGCCACCATAATTGGAACGTTTCGTAAATCAAAAACAGAATCCTGAAGCGTCTGGATTGGATAGACCATGCAAAGCAGAGCACATGCACTCGCGATCAAGCCATAAATGCCTTTCATGCGAAGGGTAAACTCCCGCCTGATCATAAATGGAATCAGTGTGTTGGCAATATAGGTTAATGAAAACACAATCGCAATATTCACAAATAATGGCTGTAAAAAGTCCCTCATTTTATTAAAGCTCCTTCAAAAATCCCTTAACCCCTAGAGAAAAGCGGCAGGCGCCAATGGGCCTACCGCAAATTTTGAACAATATGCATTACCGCTTTTTCAGCTGAAGCCACACAATCGGGAAGCCCTACCCCTTCATAGGAAGCACCTGCTGCATAAACACCGGGAAAATGCTCAGAAAGGTTAGCCTGCAGTCTCTCCCATTGCTGCTTATGGTTAACTTCATATTGAGGCATGGATTGAACCCAGCGGGACACATAATAAAACTGTGGTTCATCGGCAATATCCATAATGGTATTTAAATCCTTCAATACGGTTTTCAATATCGTCTCATCCGACTCAAAAACAATATCCTGATTGTTGGCCCGACCCACATAACAACGCAGCAGCACCATTCCCTCAGGCGTAGTATGCGGCCATTTCCGATGGGTCCATGTGCATGCGGTAATGGTTGTCGGCTCTTTTCTGGAAATGACAAACCCTGTTCCGTTAATATCCTTCTTCAATGCTGAAGCAGGAAAAGCCATCGCTACTGTTGCTACTGAGGTAGATGGGGTGGCGTGGAATCCGTCTACTCTTAAATGTTCCGGAAGCAGCTGTTTTGTCACCGAATAGGGAGAAGCCAAAATCACAGCATCTGCATGCGTGTTGGTTCCATCCTCTAAATCGATCCGGTATCTGCCTGTTTCTTCCCTTACTACTCCTGAAACCTTTTTGTTTTTCCATATGCTTTCCGATTCCAGTCGTTCCTCAATTCTTTCTACAAGCGATTCTAGCCCGGAAGACAGCGTGAGAAACTGCCCTTTTTTCTTTCCATACATTCCCGGACGGTCGGATGGCTTTGGAATGTTTTGTTTCATACCAAGAATAAGGCTTCTTGATTTTTTTTCAACATCCTGAAACTGCGGAAATGTCGATTGCAGACTCAACCGGTCGATGTCGCCGGCATAAATGCCCGAGAGCAAAGGCTCGATCAAGTTCTCCACCACTTGGTCCCCCAGCCTTCTTCTGAAAAAGTGGCCCACTGAAATATCGGTATCTGCTTCTTCACGCCGTGGAAGAACGAGATCAAGCGCGGCTCTGGCTTTCCCAGCCGGAGAAAACAATTTGGTTTTAATAAAGGGGCCTACTTTCGTAGGAACACCCATAACCGCGCCTTCGGGTATGCGATGAAGGGTTCCCCCGGACATCACATAAGCTTGTCCCGTTTCATTGTTGACCAGTTTGTCAGCAAGCCCTGCCTGCTCAATCAGACGTGTCATGCTTTTTTTCCGCCCAAGGTAGGAGTCCGGCCCCCGTTCGATCACAAATCCATCACGATGAATGGTTTTGATCTTACCGCCAAGCCGGCTTGAAGCTTCAATCAATGTATAGGTTATCGGAAGGCCTTTTTCCTTCGCTTGCTGAAGGTAGAAAGCTGCCGTCAGGCCGGTTATTCCTCCGCCAATTATTACCACATGCTGCCGTTTGGGCATGATTATCACTTTCCTTCTTGGGTTAAAGCTTCTGATAAAACATCAGCGAGTGCGCCAATAAATTCATCCTTGGCATTCGGCATTGCCGGGCGGTAATAATTTACGCCCAGTTCTTCGGTTACAACCTTGCACTCATAATCATTATCAAACAAAACCTCGAGGTGATCAGCAACAAAGCCGACCGGACAATACACGTAGGATGTATATCCATGTTCTTTATATAAATCTCTCGTCAAATCTTGTACATCAGGACCGATCCAGGGTTCAGGCGTATTTCCTGCACTTTGCCAGCCGATTGTATAATGAGCGATTCCGGCTTTGCCCGCGATAAGGTCTGCCGTTTCTTTCAACTGATCAGGATAGGGATCTCCCATTTTCAAAATGCGTTCGGGCAGGCTGTGGGCAGAAAAGATAACGACTGTCTTTTCCTTTTCGTCCGATGAAATCCCGCTCATAACCTTATTAATCTCCGTTACCCAATAGTCAATAAATTTCGGATGATCATACCACTGGTCGATTGAGGTCAGTTGAATACCAACGTTTTCTGCCTCTTCAGCTGCACGTCCATTATAGGATTTTACACTGAAGGTGGAATAGTGCGGCGCAAGAACGATGGACACCGCTTCCGTTATTCCGTCTTCTTTCATCTGCTTAACCGCATCCTCAATGAAAGGGTCAATGTGCTTCAAGCCCAAATAGCTTTTAAATTCCACATCGCTAAAGCGGCGGTTCAGCTCCTCTTCGAGCCGAAAAGCCTGTTCCTCGGTGATTTTAGCCAGCGGGGATATTCCTCCGATCATCTCATAACGGTGTGTGAGATCCTGAAGCTGTTCTTCGGATGGCTTACGTCCGCGGCGAATGTGAGTATAGTATGATTCTACTTCATCGAGACTTCGCGGTGTGCCGTAAGCCATGACAAGCAATCCCATTTTTCGTTTTCCCATTTATTTCACCCCAATTTTTTAGAAGAGTATTCGTGTATAAAAGCGGTCAGACGTTGCAATGTTTCCACCTGTACCTGAGGGAAAATCCCTTTCCCCACATTAAAGATGAACCCCGGCTCTTCCATTCCTTCATTGAGGATTTGCATGGCTTTTTCCTCAATGACCTTCCAGGGAGCCAGTAAAATGGAAGGATCCAGATTGCCCTGAAGCGCTTTGGTCACTCCCATTTCTCTCGCTTCCCTAGGAGACGTTCTCCAATCCAGCCCAATCACATCGATGGGCAGGTCATTCCAGTCCTGCAAAAGGTGGCGTGCCCCGGTTCCATAAAGAATAAGGGGAACTCCCTCGGTGCGCAGTTCAGAAAAGATACGATTCATCACCGGTTTGATGTAATGTCTGAAGTCTTCGGCGTTCAGGGCGCCAACCCAAGAATCGAAGATCTGGAACGCCTGTGCACCTGAAGCAATCTGTGCTTTTGCATAAGCAATCGTCATGTCACCCAGTTTATCCATAAGCAAAAACCAGGCTTCAGGATCTGAATACATGAATGCTTTTGTATGATGATAGTCTCTTGAAGGTCCTCCTTCAATCATATAGCTTGCGATCGTGAACGGAGCCCCTGCAAAAGTAATTAACGGCACATCAAGCTGCTGGCGGAGAAGCTGAATCGTTTCCAAAACATAAGGAACATCCTTTTGCGGTTTAATCATACCCAGTTTCTCAACATCTTCCATCGTCCGGACAGGTGCATCAATCACCGGGCCAACGCCGGACTTGATCTCAACATTTACTCCAAGAGCGGGAACGGGAGACATAATGTCCTTATAAAGGATTGCCGCATCAACTCCGTGCTGATCAACGGGCAATTTAGTAACCTGGGCACAAAGCTCCGGGCGGTGAGTAATGTCGAAAAGCGAATATTTTTCTTTCAGTTTTCGGTATTCCGGTTGAGATCGCCCTGCCTGGCGCATATACCATACCGGCACAAAACTGTTTTCCTCTTTTCGACAGGCTTTTAAAAACTCCTCATTCATCATCAACATCAACACACCTTTCTGCTTTGAAGCAAAAGCCCGATCCACATTTTTCCCTGCTTTGTGTCCCGACCTATTATGAATTCCTTGATGATCAGAAACCCGTTCGCTCCATTATCCATAGAACATTGTAAAAGAATTCACAATAAATGTATAGCGTACGGATTTAAATGTCATGAATTCGACAAGCGGCTACAGACGAATATCATTTACAGCTGTTAAAAGTGTTAGCGGAACAGATCAAGCGCAACAGAATTGGATGGCTCCCCCTCCTGATCAGTTTGCGGATTCAGGGGCACCACGTAGAATTTAGGCATGGTGAACAAATATCTTCCTGAAACTGTATAAGAGCCCTTTCCGGTTACTGTATCGACATGTGTGGATTCTCCATCTTTTATAGCATAAATCTTGTACTGGAGACGTTCATCGTCAGATGGCGTCCAGGAAAGTTTAATCCCGGGCACACCGAAACCCCCAAGGGCAAAGTTTGCTTTTAAATCACTGATTTTGATCAAATCCACTGGTGGATCGAGTTCTTTCACACCTTTTGGTCTCTTGAACGTCAGCCCCCGCTGAGACGGCATTTGGGAGATCACATCTTTAAAAAGAAGCGTCGCCTTTTCACTCGATGTGTTCAAGTAGCTTTCGTTTGTGGTCCTGTCATATCCAATCCATGCGGCTCCTACCACTTTTGGCGTGTACCCGACAAACCAGGCATCTTTGTTTGCATGAGGAACTCCTTCATAATTCGTAGTACCAGTTTTGCCCGCCAGTTCTGTACCGGCGTTTCCGGATTTCCCTGTCCCTTTTTCAACTACCTGCTGAAGCATGCGGGTCATATACCATGCGGTTTGTTTTTTAAATACTTTCTTTTCTTTATGGCTGGCCTTTCCGACAAGCTCTCCGTTTCGGTCATAGATTTTGGCAATCGCATACGGTTTGATCGTCTTTCCTTCCCTGGCAAACGACCGGTAGGCGGCCATCATCTGATAGGGGGATACGCCATTATCCAGACCGCCAAGCGCAATGCCGAGCCCTTTGTCCGGGATGTCCATACCAAGCTTCTTCAGTGCTGCTTTAGACTGGTCGATGCCCAGCTCATTGAGAAGCCATACCGCGGGAGCATTAATTGAATCCCTTATGGCTTCGGCCATGGATACTTTGCCCCGGTATTTTCCGTCATAGTTTTTGGGCGCATAGCCTTTGTAGCTAAGCTGCTCGTCTTTTAGCATCGAATACGGTTTGTACGCCTTGGTTTCCAGAGCTGGTGCATAAACCGCCAATGGTTTGAAGGCAGAACCAGGCTGGCGATTGACATTCACCCGGTTAAGGCCTTCTCTTAAATATCCTCTTCCTCCTTGTGCAGCAATGATTCCGCCCGTGTCTGCGTCCATCATTACCATTGCGCCTTCAGGACGCTCCTGCCCCGTTCCGACAAAATAGTCGGGTTTTAAAAAGGTTTGATAAAGGGTCTCCTGTGTGTCTTTCTGGAGCGGCACGACCACTTTATAACCGCCTTTGCGCATTTCCTCGCGCGTTAGATGATATCTGTCCTTTGCTTCATCAAGCACCATATCAATGTATGTGGTTAGGGCTGGATTTCGTTCTTCCTTATGAAGATTCAGAGAAATCGTTTTGCCCTTCGCTCTTACCGCCTGTTCAGCGGTAATGAAATGATGCTTGGCCATCAGATCCAACACAAGGTCCCTTCTTTTTTTACTGGCCTCTCGATGCTCAATCGGTGAATAGTAGCTTGGTGCTTTTGGCATTCCTGCAAGCATAGCTCCTTCTTCAAGCGTCAGATCACTTACATCTTTATTAAAATAAAATTTGGAAGCGGCCTGAATCCCATATGCACCATGTCCAAAATAAATTTGGTTAAGGTACATTTCCAAAATTTTATCTTTGCTGTATCTTCTTTCAAGATTAATGGCAATGACAGCTTCTTTCGTTTTTCGGAGCAGTGATTTTTCATGAGAAAGAAAAACGTTCTTTGCCAGCTGCTGAGTAATCGTGCTTCCTCCCTCAACTTTATGCCCCGCGGCAATATCCCGGTAAACTGCACGGGCGATAGAGCGAAAATCAAGGCCGTGGTGTTCATAAAATCTCGTATCTTCCACCGCCACAAACGCATCTTTCACCTCATTCGGAATCTCTTTCCCAGATACCAGCTCCCGGTTTTCAGAATAGATTCGTGTAATGGTATTCCCCCTTAAGTCGACCAGTTTTGAAGCAGAGTTCATGACAAGGTCCTTCTCATCCACCACATAATCCCCAGCCATGAGTATAAATAAATAGCCCATAAATCCCGCTATAAAGATCCCAATTAGTAAACCAATGCCCAGCATTCCATTTTTAAACACGCCATGTACCTCTCTTTATGACAAAGTTTCCCTATCAACGTGCCTTACTGATTGCTTATTTTACTATATTATTACAGATTACGCGAAAAGAAGGATAAATCACATAATACTGTAGACGCTATTCATAAACTTAACACTCGTTTATTATTTGCATTCAGCGGGTAATTCATGAATTAGAAGCTTTCTTCCCACTACTATCTGACCAAAAAGGAGCGGTTATATATGAAGCTATTTATCACTTACGGAACACAGCATTATCTAGAAAAACTGCCGGAAGCCTCTCATGAACATGCCATCCTGCTCGAAAGCGGGGGAGATGCGGCATTATTGGCCGAAAATGAGGAAGCAAATCCTTTTGAAGAAGGACATTCATATGAAATTCTGAATTCACGCGGAAACCTTAAAAATGGTTCATTTGCCGTGTTGAACCACATTCAGGTCACCGATGAAGGACGTGCCCTTTTTGAGGAACGATTCCAGCAGAGAGCCGGTCTTGTGGAAAAAGAACCCGGATTTGCAGCAATTCGCGTATTGCGGCCAGACAAAAATGACCCTTATATCATCCTGACGTTATGGGAGTCACAATCAGACTTTATCAATTGGCAGCAATCTTCCGCCTATGCAGAGGCCCACAAGGACAGGGGCACAGGCGGCGGTCTTCCACAAACATTGTTTTCCGGACCATCGTATGCAAAGCAATACAGAGTACTTTCCTAATCACCTTCATATACATTCTCTCAGCTTAGCCTGCAGGCATCCGTAAGCCGTGCAGGTTTTTCCTTGTGGGAAATAAATTCAGGAAGATATGATAAATCGATAGGAGCGTGCGAATACTTTTAGTAAATGAGGAGGGATTCATATGAAAAAAGCAGCAATTATCCTGAATCCGTTTGCGGGAAACAAACAGCTCGTTGATAATATAGATGATGTGGTCAAAAAATTAGAAGAAGGCTACAGCGAGGTTATTCTCTACAAAACAAAAGAAGAAGGAGACGGCGGCAGATTTCTGACAGAGATTGCAGCAGATGTGGATTTGATTATCGGAGCTGGTGGAGACGGGACGATTCATGAACTTGTGAACGCTCTATGCCCTCTTGAAAATCGTCCAATCTTCGCCATATTGCCCGGGGGCACATGCAACGATTTTTCACGTGCCATTGGTATGGATCAGGACCCTTTTAAGGCCTTGGATCAGATTCTCGAGAACAGAATTGAAAAACTGGATGTCGGCCATTGCAGCACAAACTACTTCCTTAACTTTTGGGGAATCGGCTTAATCACTCAAGTCTCTGCGAATATTGACAGCCAGGTTAAAGACCGGTTTGGCCGCTTGTCTTACTACCTTTCTACTGCACAGACGGTGAAAAATTATAAATCGTTTCATCTCGAAATTGAAAGCCCTGATTTCACCTATACCGGAGATGCCTCCATGCTGATTGTCGGAAACGGCCCGTTTACCGGAGGCATTAGAGCGTTCTTTCCTGACACGGACATTCAGGACGGAAAGTTTGACATCCTGATTGTAAAAGAACCCTCACTAAAATTAATCTGGGATGCGGTTCAATCCAAAATAATGAACACCACACCTGCCAATGAAGATCTGCTATACTATAAAACCAGTTTATTGTCAGTGACCGCCACACCCGGCCAATTGATTGACTGTGACGGAGAACGAAATGCAAGAACGCCGGCAAAACTCGAAAACTTGAAGAACTACTTGTCTGTTGTCGTCGGCCAATTCCCGGTTTGATTACGTTGTCTTTAAGGGTTACGCCTTTTATAAAAATAAACGGCTTCAAGTGCAGCTACACATAATAGAAGCCATACGAGGCCAGCAGCATAACCGGCAATCACATCTGATGGATAGTGGACACCCAGATATATCCGGCTAATTCCAATTAAAATGATGACAGCACCGAAAAGAAAGGCCCAGAGAAATTTAATGCCAGCCGTCCTTTTACTCCTGACAACCAAGTATCCGAGAAATCCATAATAAACTAAACTTCCCATCGCATGTCCGCTAGGAAAACTGAAGCCCAGAGCTTCAACAATCGGATCTGTGTGGGGCCGTTTTCTTTGGAATGCACCTTTCAGGATCAGGTTCAGCAAGCCTCCCCCGCCAACGGCAATAAGAAAAAAGAGCATTCCCCAAATATTTTTGCGTTTAAGCCATAACCACAACATTCCTGCTGCTACCAGGATTCCCAGCGCTAGTTTTGATCCAATTTCAGTAAAAACAAGCATGATCCGGTCCATTGCCGGTGATGAATACGAACGAACAGCATCAATAATGACGGGATCAAATCCAAACGTTTTCTTTTCCAATACGTCTTCCGATAATTCAGCAAAAATCAAAAGACAAGCTGTGGCCAGTCCAAAACCGGCCAGAAGCAAAAGCGTCGGGATAAGAGGAAAAGATACTTTTTTGATCAAGCGTTTAATCATTTGTGCACCTCTTGCAAAAGAATAACTTATTAAACGAAAAAAAGCTGCCAGGGGTTTCAAAATGGCAGCTTTTTCTCTCTATTGTACAAGTTTAATGAGCATATGGGCCAATTGGTGCTTTTGCTGATCATCTCCAACCTTCCAAAGCTCCTTAAGAAGATTTTCTTCTGCGTTGCGCGGTTCTTCTGTTTGTGCAAGATGTTCAGCGACCTTTTGTGCTGCTTTGGCCAAAGTTTCTTCATCAAGTCCCAATTTTTCGCCAAGCGCTACTCTTGTGTGGAGGTAAGATTTAAATTCTGCAAAGTTGTGCAGTATTTCATCTTTTCGCTCGTCACTGATGCGATCAACGGTGTCATCGACGTTGTTGAGGTTTATTGTATCGTCTTTGTGCAAAATATGTTTTTCTTCATTGTCCATGGCCTTTTTCTCCTTTATTGATTTAATTTTGAAAGGATAGAGAGTGATTCTCGGTTAAACGCTGGAATATCGTCCGGCTGTCTGCTCGTAACTAGATTTCCGCCGCAAACGGCAACCTCTTCATCGACAAAGTTGGCACCCGCATTTTTTAGGTCCACCTTGATGGAATTATAGCCCGTTACTTTGCGGTCCTTTAGCACGCCTGCCGTAATGAGCAGCTGAGGCCCATGGCAGATTGCAAAAATGGGCTTTCCGCTGTCAGCAAATTCTTTGGCAAAGCTGACAAAACGCTCATCATCTCTTAACTGGTCCGGAGAGAACCCGCCAGGGATAAACAGCGCATCAAAATCCGCAGAACTGACCTCACCGATTCCTGCATCTGAGGTGACGGTTGCTTCCTGCTGTTTCCCTTTTAGGGTTTGTCCTTTTTCAAACCCGATTACTGTTACTTGGTGCCCAGCTTCCTTGTAAGCTTTGGCTGGATCGGTGAACTCGACGTCTTCAAACAAATTAGTTAATACAGTTGCAATTTTAGCCATCTGCAATCCTCTCCTCTTCAGTAATCTACACCCATTAACATTTCCTTTTGACAAAAGAAGTAAACCCGTTTTTTCAGTAGTTTATTACATGTTTAAATAGGGAAGTATATAGCTGAATGAATATTGGGAGGTAATGTAAAATGGAAAAAGATTTAGAAGTATTGATTGAAGGACTGAACGAAGACCTAGCCAACGAATATTCAGCGATCATTATGTACAACCATAATGCAGCCACTGTATCCGGAATTTTCCGCCAGGTTCTGAAGCCGTTTTTCGAATCCGAAATTGGTGACGAACAGGGACATGCCTTGTATCTTGCCGAGAAAATCAGCACGCTGGGCGGTACCCCAACGACCACGCCAAAAGAAGTAAAACAGGTGAATGATGTCCGCCAAATGCTTGAAGAAGCCCGTAATGCGGAAATTGATACAATCCGCCGTTATGAAGAGCGAAAAGAACAGGCATCCAAGCTTAACATGACTGAATTGGTCGTGCAGCTGGAGGATATGATTGCGGATGAAACTAAACATAAAGAAGAAATGGATCGCTTGCTAAAAGATAACCGATTCTAAAAAAAGGAAATGCGATATAAAGCTGCTGCTTTCCCCAGGGGTGAAGCAGCAGCTTTTTTTAAAGCCAGCCCTTTTGTTTTAGTTCCTTGACTGTACGAAGTCGAAAACAGTTTTTAGCTGTCTTTCCCAGCTCATCAAGAAAGCGGTAATTGGCAAAGGCTCCTACCACTGCACCAAAGCCCGGAACCATTTGGAGCATCTTCACCAAGTCAATGTGATCTCTGTAATCCTGTTGCAGTGTCTGCCAGTCAATCCCCTGCAAGTATTGCTGCTCCGCCGGGAAATCACCGATCGTATCCTCCCAGTTCAGAATCCTTTCAAGAAGCTCCACCCGTTTAAACGGACTGCTGTAAGCCAGCTGAAAAATATAAAGAATGTAAAGCCGCTCCCGGTAATCCTTCACATCGAACCCGTATATCCCCGCAGCATCGAATAGAAATTTCATTTTTATACCTAAAAGGATAGGGAAATCGGCAAGCCCCAGCAAAAATCCGCCGGCTCCTGTACCTGCTCCTTCCACCGCTGCTGTCCGCCGGTAAGAAACGATGAGATCATCCGCTGCTTCATCACTTTCCCTGAGACTGCGGGGAACCAATGGCTGTTTTTTCGAAATGTACTCCGACCCGATCAATGTCCCATGCACCATGCTTTTTATACTTTTCGTGAGCATCAGATGCACCTTTTCCGGAAGCATGCTGTTGAATCGGTTCTGCAGTTTTTTTGAAGAGCGGTCCCAAAGAGAAGGCTCTTTCCTCATCTCTTGCTCCCACCTGTGAAGATCCGCTAATATTTCGGTTTCATACCTGCTCATGGACTCGCCTCTTTCATGAACTTCAGGGTTGTTTTATTCTACCTTACTCGCAACAGCTGCTTTTTAGTATAGTATTCGGTAAACAACCAGACAAAAATAACAGCAAGAACGGCACAGACTACTCCATTGGTCCATGTTCCCCCCATGGCGAGAAGGAAGGCTACGTAAAGAACAGCCTGAATGAGCATCAGCAGTCGCAGCCATTTTTGAAACGCCCGGAGGCGCCACTGGTGCTTCACTGGATAGAGTTCAAACCAGACATTCCCCTTATGATGCTTATACAGAGGCAAAAGCTGTATCCCTGTAGCATGCAGAAAAAGAAGAACGAGGGCAGGATGCCACCAGCCTTGTGGAATCCAAAAAAGAAACAGTCCTCCAATAAGAATCAGACGAATATAAATGCCGAAATAATCGTTGGAACGGAAAAAGGTTTTTCTGTACAAGCCGTCAAACGTGTGGCTGTGACTGTAAGAAACTTTCGATAGCGAAGATAGCCATGCCCGAGGCCGTACCCTTTGAGCCAGCTGCGGCACATCGGTAAACAGGTTGGCTACACGGTAAAGCTTCATCATCATTCCGTTTTCCACTTCCAGGAGGTGCTCCCACTTGTAACCGTGGGCCTTTTTGATATAACCAAACACGAAGTTTGATAAAACGTACATAATAGCAAGAATAGCGATTAAAAACACATAGGCCTTTTGGAACAAAAGATATACAAATACCGCATTAACAGCAAGACGGAGGTATGTATGATTCCTTCTGTTCCTATTAAAGGGCAGCCGCTGCTCCTCCCACGATGTTTTGATGTTCCACAGCTTGGCGGCGAGCAAAAGAACAATCGTGATGATCATTTCCAGCCCCCTGCCGGAAATATATTTCGAAAACAACGGTCCCAAAGCCACAAAAACAAGAACCACAATAAACGATTGAACAACCATGGAATACCGGATGGAATGTCTGAAATACTCCTTCATTCGCGATTCAACCGGCAAAAGAAACACAAGATCTCCGTTCCTTAAGAAGGTACGGACCGGGCTTTTCGTAAGTAAATAGGCAAAAACAGCAACGAACAGCCACAGTGCTGGAAAATTATCAGGAAGCTGTTTCAGAATACGGGCGTAATAGAAACTTCCAGTCACAAAAAGGATATACAAGGACAGCATGAATCCGCTGTTACCGATCAGCCTGAAATAACGAAGCGCCAGGCTGAAGTATTGATCCTTCCTCACACGCCAAATTTTTGTGAAATCTATCATGGCCGCTTCCCTCTGCTCGCATAAATATAGATGTCATCCAGGGTGGCATCAGGATTCCCCAACTGGTCTTTAAGCTCCTGAAGGGTTCCCTGCATAGCGATTTTTCCTTCATGCAGGATAATAAACCGGTCACAATACCGTTCAGCGGTCGCAAGAATATGCGTGGACATCAGGATTCCCGCCCCATTGTTTTTAAAGGTTTGCATAAGCTCCAAAAAAGAATGGATGCCAAGCGGATCAAGACCAACAAATGGCTCATCAACGATATAAAGTTCAGGCTCAACGAGAAAGGCACACAAAATCATTACCTTCTGGCGCATTCCTTTTGAAAAGTGGCCCGGAAACCATTTAATTTTGTTTTCCATATTGAATTCCGCCAAAAGCGGCCGAACCCTCGTTAAAAATGTCTGTTCTTCAAGCCCGTATGCCATCGCCGTCATTTCAAGATGCTCCCACAGAGTTAGCTCTTCATAAAGAATGGGTGTTTCCGGTATGTATGACAACTGTCCTCTGTATTCTTCCGGTTCCTCCTGAAACGTTTTTCCATTAATCTTTGTTGTTCCCTTGCTTGGCTCCATTAACCCCAATACATGCTTGATCGTTGTACTTTTTCCTGCGCCGTTTAATCCGATCAACCCGACGATTTCATTGGCATGCACATTAAAGGAGACATCGTGCAGGACGGGTCTGTCGGGAGAATACCCCCCTGTTAAACCAGTGATTTCGAGAATTTTTTTCATATTCAATATCCCTTCTTTTGGACCTTTGTTTCTAGTTTGGTAAAACCGTTTCGATATTATTTCAACAAAAGCTGTCCTTTGGCAAAGAACAGCCTGCACTCCTGTCTGAATTCCTTTTCATCATACTATTTTTCTTTTTTGTTTTCCAACAGCGGCAATTTTAATGGATAAACTTCAACAGATCTGGCAACCCTAAAAAGGAAGAAGGCATCCCCCCTTCTTCAAGGGAGATTTCAGGTACTATATCACGATTTGAACAACCAAATTCAGGGAGATGATTCTCTTGGAAAAGATTATAGCTTACCCAGGCATATAATCCAATGGAATGAGGTGTTCGCTAAAAAATCGGAATGTATGTTTCCAGGTTCTCCTTTCTTCTCTAACCTCTATAGGAAGAGAGCTCTGCATACGCAGGGCTCTTTTTCTTATGTAAATTTCTAAATGTTCCAATAACATATAGTCCCGACTTGTGCTAAAATGAGAAAAAACATTTGAGGTGATGGAATGAATCATGATGATCAATGCATTTTTTGTAAAATTATAAAAGGTGACATCCCTTCCTACAAGGTCTATGAGGATGAGAATGTAGTGGCGTTTTTGGATATCAGCCAGGTCACAAAAGGACACACCCTGGTGATCCCAAAATCTCATCACAAAGATGTGTTTGCCCTGCCGTCTGAGACAGCCGGAAAGTTGTTCTCTGCGGTACCGCATATCGCCACTGCCATTAAAGAAGCGTTTGATCCGATCGGTTTAAATGTGCTTAACAATAATGGCGAAGCAGCCGGACAATCTGTATTCCACTATCATGTACATATTATCCCGCGCTACGGGAAAGGTGATGGCTTTGGAGCGGTTTGGGAAACACATGATTACACCAGAGAACAATTTGAGGAAATATCGAGCAGTATAGCAGCCCGTCTTTCCTGATCAATACGATCACTGCCTGTTTAAAGGCAGTTTTTTATTTCACCAGAGGAGGAATTGCATTCATGAAACACGTATATAATTTCAACGCCGGTCCCGCGGCTTTGCCGCGGGAAGTACTGCAAAAAGCGAAAGAAGAACTTTTGGACTTTGAAGATACAGGAATGAGCATCATGGAGCACAGTCACCGCGGAAAGCATTATGAAGCTGTGCATGAACAGGCAAAAAACCTGTTAAAGGAGCTCTTATCCATCCCCGATGAGTATGAGATCCTATTTCTACAGGGTGGTGCAAGCCTGCAGTTTGCCATGATCCCCATGAATTTCATGAAACAAAACCAAAAGCCAGGCTACATTCTTACAGGGTCATGGTCAGAGAAAGCCCTGAAGGAAGCGAAAAAAATTGGGGAAGCTGAGGAAATTGTATCAGGCAAATCTTCCAACTATTCCTCCATCCCGGAAATCCCTTCTCTTTTTTCCGATGACTATACGTATGTACACGTGACAAGCAACAACACCATTTTCGGTACGCAATGGGCCTCGTTCGACCACCTTGAGCACCCATTCTTGATCGCTGATATGTCCAGTGACATTCTCAGCAAACGATTTCCGGTTGAAAAGTTCGGAATGATCTATGCAGGCGCACAGAAGAATCTGGGGCCAGCTGGTGTTACCGTTGTTATTATGCGAAAAGAGGTAGCGGACAAAGCAAACAAAGAACTTCCGACTATACTCTCTTATGAAACACATATGAAAAACCGTTCGCTTTATAATACACCACCTACATTTTCAATCTATCTGCTCAAACTTGTACTGGAGTGGGCAAAAGAACTGGGCGGTCTTGAAGAACTGGAAAGACGGAACAAGGAAAAAGCAAAGCTCATTTATGACGCTATTGATGAAAGCGGCGGCTTTTATACCGGCCATGCCGAAAAAGACAGCCGTTCTTTGATGAACATTACCTTCACCTTGCAAAACGAAGAGCTTACGAAGCAATTTTTAAAAGAGGCACAGGAACAAGGATTTTCTGGACTTGCCGGCCACCGTTCTGTTGGGGGATGCAGAGCTTCTGCGTATAATGCGGTTCCTTTGGAAGCATGCCAAGCGTTAAAGAAATTCATGATTGAGTTTCAGGAAAAACAAGGTAATTAGGGCTTGTTGCCTGTTCAATGCTAATGAAATTTGTTAAAATAAGATGAACTTCTTTGCAGAGGGCACGAGAGCACCTATGAAGGAAGTAATTAGTTGAGTTGAGGAGAGATGAGAGATGAAAACAAGATCTTTAGCAATAACTGCTGTACTTTTAGCATTGGGGTATGTCCTGCATGCCGTTATGCCCCCTTTATTTTTGGGCATGAGGCCTGACATGATGCTGACCATGCTATTTTTGACCATTATTATGTTTCCGGCGGTGTCCAATGTGATTGTCGCTGCACTGGCAACAGGGGCCATTACAGCTATTACAACCACTTTTCCCGGCGGGCAGATTGCCAACCTGGTGGACAAACCAATCAGTGCACTCGTATTTCTGGCACTATTTCTCATGATTTCACGTATTAAGCTAAATGCCCTGACCGCTGCAATTCTTACGCTTGTCGGAACCATTGTGAGCGGGACCATTTTCCTTGGAACGGCTCTTTTCGTAGCCGGACTTCCCGGAACATTTTCAGCCCTGTTCCTCACCGTCGTTCTGCCGACAGCTGCTATTAACTGCGTGGTCATGTTCGTGATTTACCCTGTAGCAAACAGTGTGCGTAAACGTACAGCGCCACAGAACAACAAAGGGATTGCAGCTCAAAATACAGCAAGAAAAGCATAACAAAAAAGGGCCGGTACCTGGAATTAAGGTGCCGGCTTTATTGTTTGCTCTTTTTCTTCCCATTCCATGTAGTGATCGATTTCTTCCTTGATTGTTTTGTATAAAAAAGCGAGTACAGCCGCATCATCCAATAATCCAATTCCCACTAGGAAGTCGGGAACCGCATCAATCGGGCTGACAAAGTAAAGCAGTGCAGCAATGACAAGCATCATTGATTTTTTTGATACTTCTCGGTACGTGCCATCACGGTAATGCTTCACCAGCCGGATCAAGCCGCTCACCTGGGTGATCAGCTCGCGAAGGCCGCTGCTGTTCTGCGCGGTTTCAGTTTTCTTCTCCGCATCCGTGATCAGCTCGCCCGTTTGCTTATCATCATCGAGAATGACAGAAGCTTTACTTTTCATTTTGTTAAAATAGTTGCCAATGGTGTGACGCTCCATAATACTAAACCCCTCCTCTTGACTTGTTGTTATTATACCTTTATCTACTTTATTTCTAACATAAAAAAGCCGATTCACAAAGAATCAGCTTTCCCCCTTTTTCATTATTTTATGACAAATACAACCAAAAAAATCAAAAGTCCGCTAATGCCCATAAGACCGACAAATAAAGCTTTTTTTCTTTGTCTAATAATCTGTGTGTTACGAAAAGAGTACTGGCGGGTAGTATTTAATGAGTACAGCATACGTATAACCAGAAACAGTCCTGCAGCCAGAAAAAGCCAAGATGTCCAGCTCATTTGTCCCTCACTCCCTATTAAGATATGCAGGCGCATGTCCAAACATGCCGAAAAACATCGTTAAATATTTCTCATTTCGGGAAATTTTTTAATAGGAATTTTTCTTTAACAGCAAGAAAGTAATTAATAAATATAAAAGAGGAGGAATTAATCATGGCTAAAACAAAATCTCTACTTTACGGTTTCGCGATCGGAACAATTATTACAGGTGCCACTGCACTTCTCTCCGCTCCCAAATCAGGGAAAGATGTCAGACAGGATATTAAAAACGGGGCGGCCAAGCTGAAAGGCTCGGTTTCCAAAATGAAGCAAAACAGCATCACATTGAAGGAAAAGGTGATGTTTGTATCAAAGGAAGGCAAAGAAGCCTTCAAGCAGGCATCAGCTGATCTGAAAAAAGACATCAGCCACTGGAAGGAAGATGTACAGCCCAACATGGAACATATTCAGGAGGGTGTAAAGGAAATCCAGGGTACCATTGAAGAGACAAAAAGCACCGTTGCAAAATAAAATCCATCAGGGATCTCCTAAAAAGGAGATTTCTTTTGTTACGGACGAAATCATCGTTGCTATCTTATCATACTTAAGTTTCGCGCCTTTATTACCAATTTTTCTTGCGTTTTTCAAAAATTTTACTTTCTTATTATAGGAAACACTGGCATAATGAGGAATAGATTGATGTTCTTATATGTTGTGATGGAGGGCATTTGGTATGGAAAAGGATAATTTAACGAGTTTAAAAGAAGCGATGATTTTCAGTCAGACATTCGCTCAAATCAGTAAAGCGCTATGGAAAAGTGTGGAAAAAGACTGGCAAAATTGGATCAAGGATTTTGGGTTAAACATAAATGAACACCATATTTTATGGATTGCTCACCATCTGGAAGGAGCAAGCATTTCCGATATCGCAAAGTTTGGTGTCATGCATGTTTCCACTGCATTCAATTTTTCGAAAAAGCTGGAAGAACAAGGATATCTGTCTTTTTCTAAAAGAGAAAACGACAAGCGAAATACATACATTCAATTGACAGATAAGGGTGAAGAATTGCTCTTAAAAACAATGAAAACGTATGATCCAGCCAAATTTGGTGTTTATACATCCGCACTGCCAATCAAGGATCTTTTTGGGAAGTTTCCCGAATTTCCTGAGATTATGAGCATGCTCCGAAATATTTATGGTGAGGATTTTATGACTATTTTTAACAAACTGGAAGAAAAAATAGAGGAAAGCCTTGAAGAGAAAGCACCGAGCAATGTCATTCCGCTGACTCCAGAGCTGGCTAGCGTTCATTCATAACGCCGTGCCAGTTCATAGAGTTTATCCATTAGTTCTGGATGAATTCCCTGGAGACGCAGAGCCTCGATGGTTTCTCTCGGCTTCAGCTTTGAATTGAGCATTCCGGCAAAATGGAGAAGAAGAGGAAGGTACTGGACATAACCGTTCTCCGTCTGAGCGGTGAAACGCCGGTGAAGTTCATTACACAATGAAAGGACATCTTCCACTTCTGCCTCGGTGAGGTGTTTTTCCATCACCAGTGTGTAAAAGGGATATGTCCTTAAATTAATCGATTGTACAGTCAGCCGGTTATAATACTCCAGCCGTTCAACACGTTCTTCAATCGTTTCCATCTTCATCCTGCTTTCTTTATCGTGGATCTATACTTTCTATTGTATAGCAAAGCCGCCTTTTTTGTAAGGCGGCTTTCTTGTTTTCTTCAAAATTTCTCCATATACTGCCTGCTTGTCAGGAATTACTTGCTCAGTACATCGATGATAATTTCATCGTTTGTTAAATCCACTTTTTTTGCCTTTACTTCAATATGTTTTTTTACCTTCATCTTTGTCAGCTGGACCTGGATCAGTTCCTCCTGCGGATAAACCTTGACCCACTTCGGCAGATCCACCGTATTGGATACCAGAGTGAGAACCTGTTCTCCCGGCAGATTCAGCCTTCCTACCCTGACATTCTTTTCATGTAGGACCAAGTCACCGTTTTTCATTACTTCAGGATCGAGGTCCATCTGGTACATGATTTCCCGTCCAAACAAGTCTGCCTTACCAAGCAGTTTTACCTGATCGGTTAGCTCAGCTTTCATTTTCACACCTTTTTGATCTTCGAGCTCTTTATTCATTAAAAAAGCAGCCTGCTCCTTGCCTGTATGTATGGTGAACAACTTTTTCCCGGCCGGCAGTGTCTCATTGGCCGCTTTATCAAAATTCTTTTCCCCTCCGGAAAACAACAAAGAAACGATGATGATGAGCCCGATGACCACGAGACCAGCCAAGGTCAAAAAGCCCCACTTCCATTTATTTATCATTTATATCCTCCATCCGTGCATTTTTCTATTCTTATTCTCCAACTTTTGTTAAAGTAAGAATGGTAGCTTTTTATGGAGGTATTGTAACATGCCAGGATTAATATTTGTAATTCTTGCTCCTATATTTTTGTTCATCTTTAATGCCCTGACGAATGAACTTTGTGCAAAAAAGTCCATTCCGGCTGAAAGTCAGCCCAATGTATTCCGTACAATCAATGTTTTAATTACATTGCTTTTAATCAGTGCCTATGTAGAAAACATTTTTACATACTAACAAAGGGGATGGCATACACCTCCCCTTCGTGCTTCATTAGCAGAAACAAATACAGCCAATAATAATGAGTAGAATAATCAATACAACAATCAGCTCAAAGCCGCCAGCTATACCGCTCATTGTTTTACCTCCTCCGGCAAAAATCACCGGTTTACTGCTAAAGTGCACGGCAGGTGCTTAGCACCAGCCTCCCCAACATACACATCCGACGATGATCAACAGAATAAACAACACAACGATTAACGCGAAGCCTCTTCCATGTGCGAAACCCATGATGCCACCTCCTTTATTTCTTACGGTATCCTATGCAGCCTATTCTCTCAGGGCCTAGGCGAATGCCTGAATTCGTGAAGATTTTTTAAACGAATGCCTACTCGTCCTTTTGGTTCCTTAGCATGTAAAGCAGGTACAACCAATGATAATCAGCAAAATAAATAGAATAATCAGGAGTAAAAAGCTATGGCCCAATCCTGTACCGCACCCCATTCTAATCTCCTCCTTTGGTCTTCTCCACATCATATAGTGATATGTCACGGTTTGATTAGACGAATGTCACGGTTTTCGAAAATTTCTTCCTGGCTTGCAAAGTAAATATGTGTAATTTTTCTCATAATTGTCAGGATGCATAGTACTTTTTTGAATGTTTATGCTATAGTAGAAACAGTGAAAATATTACTCGAACAGTGGGAGTGTGTCAGATGAAAAAATGGTTAGTGTCCCTTGGACTTGCTGCCGGAGTTCTGTCGCTGTCTGCGTGCAACTCAGGTGCAGGATCAGAGAAAGTTGTGGAATCCAAAGCTGGAGACATCACCAAGGATCAATTCTACAATGAGCTTAAGGCCCAGTATGGCGACCAGGTTCTTAAGCAAATGGTAGATAACAAGCTACTCGAAAAAAAGTACAAGGTTACGGATAAAGAAATTAACACCGAAATCGATAAAATCAAAAAAGAGCTGGGCGGCGATGACCAGTTTAAACAAGCGTTGGAGCAAAACGGCATCAAGAGTGAAAAAGACTTGAAAAAGCTTGTGAAAACCCAGCTGTTAAATAAAAAAGCGGCAACGGACGGCGTAAAAGTCAGTGATAAAGAAATGCAGAAGCTCTTCAATGACAAGTACAAAGAAGAAGTAAAAGCGAGCCACATTCTTGTCGATGATAAAAAGACAGCAGATGAAGTAAAGGCGAAGCTTGATAAAGGCGGAGATTTCAAAAAACTTGCTGAGCAGTATTCCAAAGACCCAGGTTCAAAAACCAAAGGTGGGGAACTCGGCTACTTTGGCAAGGGGCAAATGGTTCCTGAGTTTGACAAGGTTGCATTCAAACTGAAGCCTGGACAAGTCAGCGATCCGATAAAGACTCAGTTCGGCTACCATATTATTAAAGTGGAAGACAAAAAGACCAATAAGTTCGAAGATAAAAAGAAACAAATCAAGGAAGAATTGCAGCAGCAAAAAGCAAAATCAACTGACGAAGTCATTTCCAAGCTTCAGAAGGATGCAGACATCAAGATCAACGACAAAGATCTTAAGGATGCCCTTAAGAAGCAAGATACCCAATTACCGCAGCAAACACAGTAAATATGGGATATAGCCATTTGAGGATGCTCATCAAGAGTCTCCTCTTTTTATTTCAGCCACTCCTGCTCACTATAGAAAAAAAACCGGCCAAGTGGCCGGTTTTTTTATTCATTAACTGATTTGTTTCTCCGTTCCCGTTCTTCGGCAATCCGCTTCATAAAAACTTCCCCTTCTTGTTCGATCACCTTCAAGTCCAGTTTCTTCTGTTCTGACCCCAAGTTGTAACTGCGATAGGCACTAAAAATAATGCCTGCAACCACAAAATAAACCCAAAATGGCGTAAGATCAAAGAAATACTGAATAGGAGCAAAAAATTGCTTTAAAACAAACAGAACAACCATCAAAACGCCAAGACCCAGGGCTACATATCCTTTCATTTCCCTTCCTCCCATAGACAAGCTTCGTATTTCCATCTTATGAAAGCGGAAAGGAATATATGTCACCCTCTGATGGTCTTTTTATTAACCGGCGGATTGGGGAGCCACTGCCTCCTTTTTGTTTTCCGCGGCCAATTTTTTATCATGGAGCCGGAACATCACGTGGTACATAAAGGCACTGATTACAGTTAGCACAAAAAGAAGAAAGAACGTCCATCGAAAACCGATCCACAGTGTAAGCGGAATCGCCAATGGCGCAAGGCTGCGGCCGATCGAATAACGCAGGCCTGCTGCAGCAAAATATTGACCGCGCATATGCGCCGGAGCAAGCTTTGAGATAAAGCTTTCCTGAATCCCGACCACCATGAGCTCTGCAGCAGTAAAGATGGCAATAGCCAATAACAGAAACCAAAGAATCGTTGTATTACCGTATAAAAGCATCGCCACTCCATATAAAAGAGAAGAAATCACAAACACATTGCCCTCTTTATATTGGTTCATCCACTTTGACATAAATACGGTGAACAAGGCGACCAACAGCCCGTTTGTCGAAACAATATAGCCAAATGCCTTTTCACCGGTAAGAGAAAATGACCAATTCCCAAGATGCAGAAGCGTTTGGGCAGGCACTTTTTCTGTCGTATAAACAGCAATCAATAAATCGAGCTGCATAAACGTCTGGGCCACTAGGATACCTGCAAGAATAAATAGCAAAAACAGCTTATCCTTTGCAATGACACGGTAGTCCTTAAGCTGATCAAGGATAACCCGGTTCCACTTTTTCGGGGTCCCTGACTGATCCCCGGCAATCTGCTTTTTCTCCGGCACCGTTTCCCTGATATACTTTTGAAGTACAAAGGTGAGCATAATGCCGACAATCGTACAGGCCAGCAGCAGCTCAAACCGGTAATCAAAGAAGAAAATACTGCCCAGCGCAGGACCAAAAACGACTGATATGTTGATACTTGTATAAAAAACAGCAAATACCTCACTGCGGTTCTTTTCAGGCACAACATCTGCAATCATCGCATGGCTGGCAGGCCAGTACAGTGAACCGAATAATCCTAAAGCGGTAAACGCCAGGAAGGTTAAAACCGGTGAATCCAGCCAGGGTGAATTGGCAAGCGCAAAAACGGCAAAGGACACCGCCTGACCCGCACCGGCGATCACCATCATTCTTTTTCTGCCAAACGTATCCGCACAGTAACCGCCAACAAGATTGGTAACGACGCCGACAAGCTGGGAAGCCACAAGGAGCATTCCTGCCTGTTCCTTTCCAAGTTGATCCGAAAAATAAATCGCCATGTACGGGAAAAACATCCAAAATAATAAATTGATAACAAACTCTCCAAGCAGACGGACCTTAATGTTTCTGTCCCAATCTTTCCATTTCATACCCATCACACTCTTTTCATCGTTTAAAATCCAATACAAATCTCCCGGTCTCTTGAGGGAAGGGCAGGAAAGCATAAAAAAGCCTGCAGCTGCGCAATTTCACGTCAACTACAGGCTTCACCATACGTTTTGGAAGGCTGCAAGCTGACAGATGAACCAACGCTCAAGAGAAAGGGTCATAACTGAATAAATCAATACTGTACATGAAAAACGCAAAGAAACTGATGTTCTTCATCATGGTACATGGGTTGATTTACTTCGTTATTTAGCCGACACCTTTACTTGAACAATGGGTTTCATCTGTCATAGCCTCCATCTCATTAATCTCTCTTACAATTTACCATACTCCCCCGCTATAAGACAATTACTTTTTTACCAATTCCTGTTCAAAAAGCGGTTTGTATAGGCTTCTGTTCTCCAGAGGAAAAATCTTTTCCGTGAATTCCCCTGGTTCCACTTTGCCCAATGCGCGGTCCATCATGTTTATTTTTGCATCAAAGTTATCGATCATATGAAGGATTTCAGCTTCCCTGATCATCGGAGCCTTGGGGCTGCCCCATTCTGGCTTGCTGTGATGGCTCAGCACCAGATGCTGAAGGACCGTCACTTCTTCTCCTTCAATATCAAGCTCTTTGGCGACAATCCCAATTTCGTTGACCATGATGGAAATATGTCCAAGAAGCTTGCCTTCGAGTGTATAATTTGCCGCCACAGGCCCGGAAAGCTCGATGACTTTTCCAAGGTCATGAAGAATGATGCCAGAGTAAAGCAAATCGGTGTTCAAAGATGAATAGAGGCTAGCGATCCCTCTTGCCAGATCAAGCATAGAGACAACATGATAAGCAAGACCGGAAACAAACTCATGATGATTTTTAACGGCTGCAGGATACTTCAGAAAGTCCTCCTGATATTTTTTTAGAAGGTGCCTCGTAATTCTTTGAATATTGGGGTTTTGCATATCAAAGATGTATTGCGTGATTTTTTCCATCATCACATCTTCTGAAAGCGGAGCCGTTTCCACAAAGTCCCCGATTTTTACGCCGTCCATATCATTAACAGGACGAATATGCTTCAGTTTCAGCTGAAGCTTTCCTCTGTAGCTGCTCATCTCCCCTATGATCTTGATCAGTGCCTGGGGAACATACTGCTGCTCGTCTTCGGGAGAGCAGTCCCATAATTTTGCTTCAATATCCCCCGTCTGGTCCTGAAGTGTTAAGTTTAAAAACGGTTTTCCGTTACTGGCAGTTGATTTCGAGGAAGATTTAATCATCAGATAGGAATCTACCATCTCTCCCACTTTATAATGGGCCAAACCTTTTTTCATGTGCGCACCTCGTCTTTTTATAAGTATAGTAGTCTATGACAGCCTGTCTTTTGGCAAAATGACTTCGAATAAAATACCGTCATCGACATTGGTTACCTTGGGTTTTCCTCCGTGCAGCTCCGCAATCCGGTTCACAATCGCAAGGCCAAGGCCAAATTGTCCTTTATTGCCTTTGCGGAACGGCAGGAACAGCGTTTCGCGGTCACGATCGGATAGTTGCTCCCCATCATTCCATACGCCAAGAGCAATGTTGCTTCCTTCTTCTTTTGCGGATAAAACAATTCGGGAATTGGCATATCTCATGGCATTCTGAATGAAGTTTTCAAAAACAATGGTGATTTGCTCACGATCTCCCCAGAACAGCACTTCATCACCTGCAATAGTAAATTCAATGTCATCCCTCTGAAACCGGAAGCGGCTGATAATCTCTTCGGCGAGCACTCCAAAATAGATGAGTTCCCATTGAAGGGTCTGCTGTTTAAGTGTATCAAGCTTTGTGAAATACAGCATGTTTTTCACCCGGTTTTCCATCCGGTTCGCTTCATTCAAAATAACATCCATCATATCCTCTACATTGTTTTTCGGCATGATCCCGTCTTTCACCGACTGAGCGTAACTTTTTATGGTCATCACCGGTGTCTTCAGCTCGTGGGAAGCATGCTGAATAAAGGTTTTTTGGGCGGTATCATAGCGGATCAAATTCTGTCGCATTGTTTCAAACTGCTGGGAAAGCCTCTGGAATTCATCATCCTCATGCCAGATAAAAGGCTCCTTCCAGTTTCGTTTGGCAATTTGTTCAAACCGTTTGCCAAGAATGGTAAGCGGAGCCCTCAAATACCGTGCCATCCAGAGAGCCGGAATCACGGCAATCATTCCGGTGAAAAACAGAATCCATAAAAGGCGAGTCCACAGCCGGTCGACCATCTGGTCACGATACGTATCCCACATGTAGGAAATCAGGTAAAAATTGCCCTGCGAGTGAGTCTCAAGCCTTTTCACTATGTAAAAAAGGGTGGCATCCCCATATGTGAGTTCATATTTTTGCTGGGTCCTTTTTTGTTTGTAGGCATGGGAGCTCATTTCACCTAGCACCCGCTCCGGAATATAGTCTCCTTTTGTTCCCAGGTAATCGTTCTTGATCACCACATGACCCACAGAACGGCCCAGTTTTCTTCGTTCTATAAAATCAATAGAAGAGTCGGGATCAGGAACTTCCTTGTCCTGGTCCATCAGTTTCTCCTGCTCCAGTGAGATAATTTTGTAGGTTTCATCTGTCATCGTTTTTTTTATGGAAAGAGGAAAAATAATGGCGAGTACAAGCCCGATCAGCAAAATGAGCAGGGCAAACGATATCCAGATTCTTTGCGTCAGATTCAGCCGGATCATGAAGTTACTATCCTGTACCCGTTGCCATAGACCGTTTCAAGGTTTAAGCGGGGCATTTTCTTTCTGACCCGCCGGATCACGTCATCCACTGCACGCTCTGAACCAAAATAATCGGTCCCCCACACATGGGACAGAATCTCTTCCCTTGCTTTGGATGTTCCAAGATTTTCGATCAAGTATAAAAGAACATCCATTTCCTTTGATGTCAGGTTGATCAGTTCGTCATCAAATGTGATTTTTCTGGCGACAGGATCGATGACATAACCTGTAATTTCAATTTTCTTCGGCGCCATAGCTCCGGTTTCGTAGATACGGGTCAACAGTTTTTTGGCGCGAATAACAAGTTCACGCGGCATGAAAGGCTTCGCCAAATAATCATCGCTTCCCAGCTCAAGTCCGACGATGCGGTCAAGGTCCTGGTCTCTTGCAGAAATAAATATGACCGGGGTGTCAGAATGCTGTTTGATCTTCCTTAGCACTTCATACCCGTCAATACCTGGCAGCATAATATCCAGAATCCAAAGGTGAGGGGCATCCGTCACATTCCGTGCTGCCTCTTCCCCATTATTGAAGACAGTCACGTTCCATCCTTCTTGTTCCATATAGGCTTTTAACACTTGGGCAAGATTTTCTTCATCTTCCACAAGGTAAATTTGGTAGTCAGACATTGCATTTTCCCCTCCTGTTTTGCGGTTTTTTCATTTCTTTATATCATAACGCATCTGTTTATGGAAAAGCACCTTCCTGACGATAGGCTCTCTCCAGCTTCTTTAACGAGAGGACCGGAACGGATGGCCGGTCTTGAAACAGATGCTCATGGCACGTAAAAAATATCATTTGCTGGCCCGGACCCATCGAAGTAAGAAGATCCAGCGTATGCTTTGTCCGGACCGCATCAAAATTGACCGTAATGTCATCCATGATCAACGGCATGCTCTCCTTTTGATAAAGTGACGCAAGAGAAAGCCGTACACACAAATACAATTGTTCCGCAGTGCCTCTGCTCAGTTCTCCCGGATGAAATCGTACGCCGTCATGCCGCTCGAGCTCCAGAACGTCCTGGCCGTCTCCTGACAAATACAACCTGACATATTTTCCATTTGTCATTTTTGAAAAATAATGGGAGGCCTGTTGGAGGATGGCGGGCAGCCGCTCAGCATGAAATTGTTCTTTTGTTTTCTTCAGCAGATCAGCTGCAATTTTGTACACACTCCACATTTTAGCCTGTTCTCCCAGTGCATTGCGGAGATTTTCATACCGCTGCAGACATTCCGAATACCTTTCCTCATTTTGCAGTGTCTGCAGAACAAGGGAAAGTTCTGCACTTTTCCGCTGCAACTGCTCCATCTGCTGTTCTTTTTCTTTTAGCTCCGCTTCTGCGGAAGCATTTTCCTTATCCACATTAAAGTCCTTGTCCAGCAAAATGTCCGAAAGATCTTGTACTTCTTCCCCTGTATAGCCAAACGACTGCAACTGAAGAGAAGCCTGATCCAGCAGTTCGATTGTCCGTTTTCGTATCTCAGCCTGCTTTCCTTTGAATCGGAAGGCTTCCTCGTTCTGGGCTTTTGCCTGCGAAAGGAGTTTGTTGATTTCCAAACCGTAGCTCTGTTTTTTCGTGATCACTTCGTTTAGATGTTCAGTGGCGGTCGTTAATTTGTCCCGCAATGTTTCTTGAGCCTGGACTTTCTCTTTTTCCTGCTGCAGCAGCAGCCGTGCCTCCGTAACCTTTTCCTGATAGGAGGATTCCTCCGGCAGGCGGAGCCGGTGCGTCAGTATGTCAGCCTCTTCAAGAATGCCGGAAATCCGTTTGTCTGCTTGTGCAATGTTTAAAAGCAGCTGTTTTCTTTCCAAAACAATCTCTTTCAGCTTTTCGATCTTTTCGAAATATCCCGGGATAAGAAGATGGTTCCAAGGCCCGGTGTAATGGTTTTTTTTGCACCATTGCTGAACCGCGGCTTCGTTATCATATTGTTCAAGCTCCAGCTTGTCATAGTTGGCAACCTGCTGCTGGTAAGTGTGCTCCAGCCGTTTGATTTCATCTCTCATCCTTTCAAGCTCGGCCCGCTTCGCTCTTTCATCCGCATATCTTTCATTGATCATGTCCAGTTCTGATAAGCTGGAAACCCCTGATAGTTCATCTTCAAGTGTCCGGATTTTGGACAAAGGCTCCGCATCATCTGAAGCAGCTGAGTAAGAATCATTTTTCCGGGTTGAACTCTTCGCAAATAAATAGGCACCTGCACCCAATGCCACGGCAAAAAGTACCGTCCCAAGCAGCTCTCCTTTGACGGCAAGGTACATCAAACAAACTGCTGCCAGAATGCCGAACACCAGAAGAGGAGGCCAACTTATGGAAGAAGAAGGAGTGTGCTGACGTTTCCCATTGGGTTGCGCCATCATCGCCTGAAGCTGCGCCTTTTCAATCAACAGCCGCCTGTTGGTTGAATCCCTCTCCGCTCGTTCTTTTAATTTATGAAACTCCTGTTCTTCAAGCACTCTTCCTTCATGCTGGCGCAGCGCTTCTTCAGCTGATTCAAGACGCCCACGTGCGTTCTCAAGCTCCTGATCCAGCCAGCCTTTCTTTTGATTCAGCAAATCAGCCTTCTTGATTAATACCAGAAGTTCATTTTTGGACGCCAGCCCCGTATTGAGCCGCTCCAACTCCTCTGTTACTCCCAAAAAGCCGGTTTCCTCTTTTAAGCGCCGGGCTTCCATTTGCACAAATTCTGCTTTTTGGACCCAGCTGCGTTTTTCCTCCTGCAATCGTTCAAGATCGTTGCTCTTTTGACCCGCAGAAACGACGAGGCTTTCGGATAGCAGCACATCTTCATTGATGTGAAGGGCATGAAGCTGTTTTTCTATCTCATGCACTTTGTTTTGAAAAACAGTCAAATCTCCTTCCACATCCAGCCGTTTTTCCTGCAGCTGTTCCAATAGGTGAAGACCGTTTTCAGGAAAGCTGTTCTCCGGCAGTGCCTGAAGTGCAAGCTGATGCTCTTTCCACTTTCGAAGAGCAGGAAGTACATTTTTCCACTTTTTTGTGTTGTACCAATGATCCTGAAGCTGCCTCTTCTCTTCTTCTGCCTCCCTGATCGCTGCTTCTGTTATTTTAAGTTCTTGAAGGGAAGGCTGAAACTCCTCATTTTTTCTTTTCCATGTCCTGAGTTCCTCTTCCGTGCTCTCCAGCTGCTGAAGCAATTCATTAATTACCGGCTTTCTTCCTCCCGGTTTAAACAGCGCGGACTGCTTTTTCTCCAGCTGGCTTTCAAGCCGATGCAGTTCCCTGCTGCCGGTCATTCCTGCACCCAAGAGATAATTACCCAGTTGCTCAGAGCTTAATTTTTCAATTTCCTGAAGTCCTTCCAGACCGAAACAGTAAATGCCTTGAAACAGAGAACGATCCATTCCTTTAAGCACCGTACGAAGGAGCTCTTCTCCTCCCTGCAGTCCTTCTTCCCCGTAAACAGTCACATTCCCAGCCGCTTTGCCGGCAACCCGTTCAATGGTTAAATCCCCGTATGCATCGGTATGAATGCTAATGGAACCGCCAATCCGGTTTCCATCTTTCGGCTCATACCGCCTTTCATTCGTTACCTTGGAAGGAAAGCCAAAAAGCATACAGGTAATAAAATTCATCAATGTCGTTTTTCCGGCTTCATTTTCTCCTGAAATGAAAAGAGGCCCCCGGGATAATTGATCTATTTTGAGGTTGTGAAATTTGCCAAAATGATAGATGTGCAGCTTTTTTATCCACATATCCCGTTCCTCCTAATCTTTCAGTAAAAATTGCATGAGCAGTGCTTCCGCCTCATCGATCATCTCTTTTTCTTCATTTGGAGTAAGAGGATCTATGTATTTTCTTGCCTTCCTGTGCAGGTAGAGCTCCTTTGTGGTCTTTTGAGCCTGTATATATTCGGTACTGTTGATTAAAAGGGCCCCGATAAACCCGCCGTCGTTTTGCAGCTCTTCACGGTTCCAGTTTCTTCTGGCCTGATTAATGATGGCAAAGGTATAAACAAAGGATGCTTGATCCTCTTCCCCGTCCTGTAGTGTCTCCATCAGTTCCTCAAGCAATCCCTCTTGTTCCATTTCGTTGAATAAATCGGAATGCCCGTTCAGAACCAATTTCAGAAGAACTCCTTTTCCTTGTATTCTCGTATTCTCCTTTATGTCCAGGCAGTGATCAATCATTTCTGATACAGAGGATAGATCAGTGAGATCTAAACTCTTTTCCAGCCAATAAATATCATTGGTTGCATGAAACGTCCGCCTCTTATTTTGCAAATCAATAACAAGACAGCCTTTCGGACCTGTTTCTTTTTGATTTCTTCCCTGGATATTGCCAGGATAAATAACTGGCGGATCGTGGTGCAGTTCCATTCTTTTATGAATATGGCCAAGTGCCCAATAGTCATATCCCTTTTCAAGAAGCTCTGCAACATGGAACGGTGCGTATACTTCGTGACCGTTCTGTCCTTCTGCATTCCCATGCAGGATACCGATATGATACACATCATCTCCGGACTTTGCGGGATAGAAAGGGACACGATTTTCAGCAACCGACCGTTTTTCATAGCTGAATCCGTGCAGCATCGCTTTCAATCTTCCATTCTTATAAAAAGGCACACTTTGCGGGTGCCCCCCGTCAAATAGATGGACGTTCTTAGGCCACTCCAAATCAATCCATGTTCCTTCCAGATGGTCGTGGTTTCCATGAATCATATAAACAGCGATTCCACTGGCATACAATCGGCCAAGCTCCTTGCGGAAATAGCTTTGCGCTCTAAGGCTGCGGGAATCGCCATCATAAATATCACCCGCAATCACAATAAAATCCACCTGTTCTTTTATGGCCACGCTGACAATAGCACTGAAGGCTCGGAAAGTGCTGTGCTGGATGCGTTCAAAAATTTCCCTCGGTAGATGGGATAACCCTTTAAAAGGGCTGTCCAAATGCAAATCGGCACAATGCAAAAACTTCAACACCATCGCCTCCTTTTCACTAATCATTCTAACCTTTATTTTACCATATATACGAAAACACGTTCTCGTATTTGGGAAAATACACACATTTTCAGCAGAAATGCGGAATGAACATTAAACGTACAAAAAAAAGCAGGAAATTTGACGAAAAAAAAGAAATACAAGAAAAGAAATGCTGAAAGGAGCCTCACTTCTTATGAAAAAATACTTTCTTACTGTCTATGACAAAAGCGGGGAAAAATTGCTCGATGAAACCATCCAGGCTGCCGATGACAGGGAGGCAAAGGAACTGGGAGAAAAACGCTTAACAGAAGCACAATTCATTGACCGGACACACCGCCTCACATCGCCATCAGGAGCTCTTCTGCTGTTTCATCGTTAACGAGTATCAGATTTTCATTATTTGGGAAAGAGGTGTGAGGATGAGTGAATTCTTCATCAGACGGGGAACCATTGAGGATAGTCTGTCTCTCTCTTATCTAATGGGTGATCTCGGCTATCCCACAACTGAAGAGGAAATGAGAGACAGGTTAACGTATATTCTTCAAGACCCGGCCTATACCTGCTTTGTCGCTTGCTGTGACGATCTGGTGATTGGAATGATTGGGGTTGTCAAAGAATTCTACTTCGAAAAAAACGGGACATGCCTGCGGATCATTGCCCTTGTGGTAACGGAAGAATATCAGGGGAATGGCTTTGGAAAGGCCCTTGTCGGGCATGCGGAAAACTGGGCAGAGGAACAGGGCTGCACTGCTATTGTTCTGCACAGTGGAAAACAGCGCAAGGAAACCCACGAATTTTACAGAAACCTGGATTATGATGATACCGGACTCCGCTTCATCAAGGTAATGTTATAAACAAAAGCTCCAGCACTCCGTTTAAATCCGACAAGCGTTGGAACTCCTGCTCTGCAACACGATCTTTGTGTTGTGGAGAAGGAGTGAAACGACCTCGAGGATTTGGGTGCTGGAGCTGGACGTCCTCCCCAGACGATCCAGCACTCCGTTTAAATCCGACAAGCGTTGGAACTCCTGCTCAGCAACACGAAAAACCCGGCTGCCTGGATGGACAGCCGGGTTTTTGTTTCCGTTCAGTTGTTGACCCCTTTTTCATGCCTTCTTTTTGTTTTCCCCGTTGTTTCTCGGATCATGTTTGTCTTGGTCTTACTTCAGGTTCACCCACACGCTTTTCACTTCAGTATAGTTATTCAACGCATAAGATCCCATTTCGCGGCCCATACCGGATTGCTTGTATCCTCCGAATGGAGAAGCCGCATCAAATGCATTGTAGCAGTTAATCCAAACTGTACCTGCCTTCAGGTTGTTGGACACATAGTGAGCCGTTTTGAGGTTTTCTGTCCAAAGACCTGCAGCAAGTCCATATTCAGAACGGTTCGCACGCTCGATTACTTCATCAAGATCCTCAAACGGCATTGCTGCTACAACCGGACCAAAGATCTCTTCTTTGGCGATGGTCATCTTGTCATCAACGTCCGCAAAAATAGTCGGCTCCACAAAATAACCTTGCTCAAACGGTCTGGATCCTCCAGTCAGAAGCTCAGCTCCCTCATCCTTACCTTTGGAGATATAGTTCATTACGCGGTTATGCTGCTCCTCTGAAACGAGCGGCCCCATTGTAGTATCCGGATCCAAGCCAGGCCCCTGTTTGATGCTCTTTGCATGGGACACCATGTCTGCCATAACATTGTCGAACGCTTTTTTCTGAACGAACAAACGGGATCCTGCGCAGCAAACTTGTCCCTGGTTAAACATGATACCACTCAAAGCACCAGGAATGGCACGCGTCATATCAGCATCCGGAAGGATAATGTTGGGTGATTTTCCTCCGAGCTCCAGCGTTACACGTTTAAGAGAGTCCGCGGCATTTCTCATGATCATTTTACCGACTTCAGTAGAGCCGGTAAACGCGATCTTGTTAACTTCCGGATGATCAACAAGCGCTGCGCCTGTTTCTCCGGCACCTGTTACCACGTTAAGCACACCTTCAGGGAATCCGGCTTCCTGTGCCAGCTTTGCAAGATAAAGAGCGGATAGCGGCGTCTGCTCTGCAGGTTTTAATACAACCGTACAACCAGTGGCAAGAGCTGCGCCCAGTTTCCAAGCTGCCATCAAGAGCGGAAAGTTCCAAGGGATAATCTGGCCGACAACGCCTACCGGCTCGTGGCGTGTATAGTTGAAGAAGCTTCCGGCTACTGGGATGGTTTGTCCAACAATTTTAGTCGCCCAACCTGCATAATAACGGAAATGCTCAATCGCCAAAGGCACATCACCATTCATGGTTTCACGGATTGGTTTTCCGTTGTCCAGCGTATCGAGCTGGGCAAGCTCTTCTTTATTCTCTTCCATTAAATCCGCAAGTTTATAAATTAAATAGCTGCGCTTTGCAGCGCTCATTTTTGACCAATATCCAGAATCAAAGGCTTTGCGTGCCGCTTGCACCGCAAGTTCGATATCTTCTTTTCCACCTTCTGCAACAAGCGCCAAAACCTCTCCTGTTGAAGGATTCAGAGTTTCAAACGTTTTTCCTGATTTTGCTTCTACCCATTCTCCATTGATGAAAAACTTCTTTGTTCCGTTTAAGAATTCGGCCACCTTCGGCTTCAGATTCAGGTTAACAGTTTTTTCCATTTTAATCCTCCTCATATCCTTGTTCCTTACCTTATATCTGTTCGACAAGGTCTTTGAAAACCCTTTCAAAAAATGTCGTTTTCTTGTTTTGTAACACAAATGAAATATTATAGAATTTATTTGCATGAAAAAAAGCTCCTGAATGGAGCTTTCCAGTTTAATATAACCCTACTCTCAACTGCTTTCTGAACACCTCTTTTATCATATAAGGAACTCCGAGCTGGTCATTGGTGCGTGTAATCCAATTCGCGGCGTGTTTCACATCATCCGGCGCATTTCCCATGGCTACCCCAAGTCCCGCCATTTCAATCATTTCACGGTCATTATGCGAATCACCCACCGCCACCATTTCTTCAGGAGCTATATCAAGTTTTAATCCAAGCATCCTCAAGGCATTGGCTTTGGTCACATTCGGAGATGTAATCTCGAAATTGCATTTAGTGGAAGATGTGTATTCAAAATTGGCAAAGTGGTTTTTCAAATGTTTTTCTGCAGACCGCCGTTCTCTTTCTTCAAAAAATTGTACATCAATCTTGGAAGGCATAATTTCCTTTTCAAGAACATGATGGCTTAAGTTTTCAGTAAAGGTGACAGGATAAAACAATGGATCCCCTGCCCCCAGGGTCAATTTGGCAACAAGCTGATTTTTCTGCTGGACCTGGTTCCCCACAGAGAAACGCTCATGAACCAGCCGGATATGGCAATTGTAATTTTCAAGTATGGAAACCATCTTATGTGTATCTTCTCTGGAAATATGTGATTCAAAAAAAGGTTCATCCTGATTGGCTGCAATATAACCTCCATTTTGGCTGATCAAATTTCCATCCAGCTTGAGAGCCTTGGCGACTTTTCTGGTTGAAGGAAAGTTGCGGCCGGAAGCAAGCGTCACATAAACCCCTTTTTTTCTCACATAATCGATCGCTTCCCTTGTTTCCTTATCCATGCGAAAGTTGCTTCTCAACAGGGTCCCATCGATGTCCAGAACCAGCATTCGGTAAATCAAGGTAATCCCCCCTCTGACTGAAAGATAGACTCTCTCTGTCAAACTATATTCCGGATGAAGCTGGGATAGAACAGGACGCCCTCCTTTTGCGCTTTATGGCGTTCGTGCAATTCTCTGTTCACACCAGTAAAAAAGCCTTTCTGCAGGATGCAGAAAGGCTTTTTTTTTCTCATACGATAATTATTGCTGATTTTCGTCGACCATCGGTCCGTAAAGCTCTTCAAGCGGCTTTGTAATGATTTTGTTCAGATCAGAGATGGTTACGCTCATGCGCTGTTCTGTGTTCATCAATGTGCTGATGACCTCGTTTTGCTGCACCGATTGGAATAAAGCCTGTGCTTTTTCCACTTCCTCCTGTGTAATCTGCTCGCCGGACATTTGCTTTTGCTGAAGGCCCATTTGAATCGTGCGGAACTCGTCAAACATTTTTTTGGCTTCCGGATCCGCGTTTACCTCTGCATAGCTTTTCTTCAAGGTTTGAAAATCCTCACTGTTGCGCAAGGCGTTTTCAAGATCGTACGCTAAATCATAAAGATTAGACATAATTGAATTTCCTCCTCATACTCTAAATGTCCCTACCACTATAACAGACCTTAGAGCAACATCAAAATCAAAGCCTGGAACAAGGCGATGATTCCTCCGAGCAATGCGCCCAGCCAGGTGATCATGGTAAGTTCTTTTTTGGCCACATCAATAATGATTTGCTCCAGCCGTTCAAGCGAAAACGTTTCTACTTGTTCCTCTACAATTTTTGCAATCTGCAATTTGTCCAAAATCATGGCTAAACGCTCGTTTACCGATTTCATAAATATATCCACAATTCTTGGGATGAAACGTTCAAGAATGGCTTCCTTGTACTGATCCGAAATGCCATCGAGCGGTTGATTCAAAAAATTGGCAATCGGAAGCTGCGAAACAATTTGGGCAGCTCCTGGTTCGATCCAGGCTTCGGCATTCAGTATGTCCTGAAGCTTCCCTGCCTTTAGTTGCTGAGCTGCATGCCACTCCTGCCGGATCAGCTTTTCAATGGTTTCCTTCGTTTGCGGCTGTTTTAACAGCTTGATCATTTCCGGCTGAATTTTATCTACCAATTTTACATTTCCAAAAAACATCGAAAGCATGTTTAACAGCATGCCTCTTTCTGCCAAGAAAGCATCTATGCCCTTGGATAAGGTCTCTTTGCCATCTTTACTTCGGAGAAATGCGATACCTTTATCAACAATAAATTGAGCAGCTCCCCCGATATTTCCGTCGACCGTTTCCCTCATGTTTGAAGGAAGGAGTTCGCTGAATGTCTGCTCCTTTACCTCATCCAGAATGGCATTCAGCTTGTCCTGAACAAAGGATGTTGCTTTTTCAGAAATGACAGCCTCCGCATTCGAAACATTCAACTGTTCCGCCAAAAACCGCTGAAGCGTAAGGTCACTTTCAAGAAAACCTCTTGCTTCTGCTTTTACAAGCGAAGTAATTTCCTCAATAAAAACAGGATCCGTTACCTTGCTTTGAATGCCTTCAGCTGTTAAGAGATGGTTCTTGACCGTTTCCCCCATCTTTATGGCCAACTCATGTCTCCGCTTGGGAATCAGCCCGGGGGTAAAGGGTACTTGATACTTTCCAATTTTCCAAGGTTTATAAGGGCGGAACAGCATCCGGATGGCAATCAGATTGGTTAATCCCCCAATTATCGCTCCCACCACAATCAAAAACACTATTTTTATCCATGTATCCATTATTAATCTCCTAGTTTAAACACTATTTTCGTGCTGCTTTCATAGTATACGATATGGGCATCGGCCTAATCAAACGAGAATACCATTTTAAAATGGTAAACAAGGAGCGAAAGAAATGACGATTCTTCCTCTTTATTCCGAACAGACTGAAAAGAATGTACTCTTCATCCCTGAATGGCTGCCTTTAGATACGGGAAAGCCGGTATTTCTGTCCTTCGGTTCAAGCACGGTGACATGCACCGCAATCGCACATACCAGAGATGAGCTCCGTCTTTCTTCCCCCCTTTGGACTGCCCTGCAGATTCCATTTGCTTCAAGGGTTCATATACATATTCACGGCTCTTCACTCGAAATCGGCCCTTTGGCGGGTATTTTTTCCTCTCATGTCGGTTTCTTACCTTCACGTCCTGCCGGCGAGCGTTCCCCCTTTTTTGCTAAGCTGCTTTCTGCTGCCATGTCTGTCGGTTCCTACTATTTTCTGTTTGGCCCAAAGCAGATCGATTTACAAAACCGTACCGTCTATGGATACTTTCACGATGGAAGCCGGTGGACTGTGCACAGCGTGCCGCTTCCGTCTGTGATCTACAACCAGATTCCAACGCGGAAAACGGAAAACAGTTCCTCCTGTCAAAAAGCGCTTCACCTTTTTCAAAACGAGTGGAAAATTCCCGTGTTCAATCCCTCCTTTTTCAACAAACAGGAAATTTTTCAGATGTTGTCCGGTGTAGGTGAAACAGAGCATTTTCTGCCCGAGACCCTCATCAATGCAGATGTCTATGGAATCGAGCGGATGTTGACCACTTATCCTGCCGTTTTCTTCAAGCCCGCAGACGGCAGTTTTGGCCGTGGCATTACCATAGTCAGCAAGGTGGGAAACAAGAATTACCTATGCAAATTCCAGGATGGCCCACAACTTCAATCCATGAATTTTGACTGCTTATCTGATCTCCTTCATTCGCGAAAACTTGTTTCTCAAAATAACAATGTACTTGTACAGCAGGGAATTGACTTGATCACCATCGGACAGTCACCTGTCGATTTCAGAGTCCATTCCAATAAAAACCGTCTTGGGCAGTGGATGATCAGTGCAATGGCCGCAAAGATTGCCGGATCCCAGGCGCTAACCACCCACCTGTCCTATGGAGGCGAAGCAAGACGGGCAGAAGATGCGCTGAAACTGGCCGGCATGCCATCTCTATTGCTCAAGAAACTGAAGCAGGCAGCTCTTATAATCAGCAAAAAAATTGATGCGAAAACAGACGGACTGATAGGAGAAATCGGCTTTGACCTGGGGATCGACAAGCAGGGGCGTATCTGGCTAATCGAAGCAAATTCAAGGCCGGGCAGAATGCTTCTTTCTCATTCCTTGTTCCGAAAAGAAGATTATTTAACACGAAGACTTCCTCTGGAGTATGGAATTCTCCTTGCTGAACAAGCGTTTCTTTCCAAACAGACGATGCATGTCCAATAAAGCTTGTCCTTTTCCCTTCTTTTTGTTAGAACACTGTTTGCACTGGTATACTAGGGTGAGAACATGAAAAGGAGTTTCTGGCATGCTATCAAAACTTCAACAGCATTATGGCAACCATTTTTCCTTACACACCGCCGACCGTCCGGAACAGTATTACTGGTTTGCAGATCAGGCAGGCGTAACGTTCGGCATCGCCAAAACAGCAGTTACTTCGAGCGAATTGGAATTGCTGCATTCGTTGTTTACAGAGGCAGGAACGGATACTCGTCTTTCAGAGCAGCAAATTTTTTGGAAAAACGTTATTTCAGGCGGCCTTTTGGGTGAGCACCCGCAAGTCCGCTACCGGTTTATACATTTTTTCTTAAAAGACGATCTCATTGACCAGGATGCCTTTCTCGAAGCGGTTTCCGGCATTTTTCCCGATGAAGTGACCTTGCTTTTTATGTCCGGTCATCACGGTGTGCTAATCGAGCCCACAACCAATGAAACGGAAGAGTTGCCGTATGATCAGGTAAAGTCGGTTCTCACAGCTGACTTTTATACCGATCTCGATTTGTTTATCGGCATGTGGATGGATAGCTATGCAGAGGGAGCTGAACAGTTCAGAATCGAACGTGAAATGTTTTCCTCCATCCGCCCCTATCTTCCTCCACAGGAAGTCTATTGCCGGGAGGATTTGATTCCCTATCTGCTTCATATTCATCTGGACAAGTTTTCCAGCCGATTCATTTCCAATCTCATTCCCGATGAATTATTCAAAGACCGTGATTTGATTCACAGCATTAAAATTTTCCTCGAATGCAATATGAACCTGTCCATGGCAGCCAAAAAATTGTACATTCACCGAAACAGCCTGCAGTACCGTGTAGACAAGTTCATTGAAAAAACAGGAATAGATGTGAAACAGTTTAAACAGGCGGTCGCTGTTTACCATGCGCTGATCAGCCGTGAAACAACGGTAAGCTAGACCGTTTTGTGCACTGTGCACAAAAAACTGACTGAAAATTTCGGACATGCCTCCAATATACGAAAGCCCTTACATTCGCTACAATTAAGGCATTCAGCAAAGGTCGTTCTTTTGCAAAAACCAAGGAGGCAATACAATGGCAGGAATTAAACTTCAAAAAATCGTAAAACGCTACGACAACAAAGTAACCGCAGTACATGACTTTAACCTTGATATTAAGGACAAAGAATTTATTGTATTTGTCGGCCCGTCCGGCTGTGGTAAATCCACAACCCTTCGCATGATTGCCGGCCTTGAAGATATTTCAGAGGGAGATCTTGTCATTGGAGACCGCGTAGTAAACGATGTGGCACCAAAAGACCGTGACATTGCAATGGTTTTCCAGAACTATGCCCTTTACCCGCATATGAATGTATATGACAATATGGCGTTCGGCTTAAAGCTCCGTAAATTCAGCAAAGAAGAAATTGAAAAACGTGTAAAAGAAGCGGCTCGTATTCTCGGCCTTGAACAATACCTTGACCGTAAACCTAAAGCACTTTCTGGTGGCCAGCGTCAAAGGGTGGCACTCGGACGTGCAATCGTTCGTGACGCACAGGTTTTCTTGATGGACGAACCATTATCCAACCTTGATGCAAAACTTCGTGTACAGATGCGTGCAGAGATCACCAAGCTTCACCAGCGCCTGCAAACAACAACCATCTATGTAACGCATGACCAGACAGAAGCCATGACGATGGCTACACGAATCGTTGTTATGAAAGACGGACACATCCAGCAGGTTGGTTCACCTAAGGAAGTATACGATACACCTGAAAACATGTTTGTCGGCGGATTTATTGGAAGCCCGGCGATGAACTTCATCAGAGGAAAAGTAGAGGACGGTTTCTTTGTGGTTAACAGTGATGTGCGTGTTGCTATCCCTGGAGGCAAAATGAAGACACTTCGTGATCAGGGCTACCTTAATAAAGAAGTAACACTCGGCATTCGTCCGGAAGATATTCATGATGAGCCTGTCTTCCTTGAGTCTTCTGCCAATACGAAAATCAACGCCCGTATTGACGTAGCAGAACTTATGGGAGCTGAAACCTTCCTCTACTCTACAATTGCGGGCCAAGACTTCATCGCTCGTGTAGACTCTCGTACCGATGTACGAAACGGCCAAAATATTGACCTTGCTCTTGATATGAACAAATCGCATTTCTTTGACAACGACTCAGAGCTACGTATTCACTAAGCTAAAAAACAGCAAGGATATCCGAATCTCCATCAGGAAGAAGGCTTGCCTTCTCCTTGATGGAGAATTTTTTATTTTTTTGGGCAAATCATGTGAAAAACAAGGTGGATTAGGGAATAATGTTTTATCATTGACAATTCCTTCATTTACTGGTTAAATGACTAAGGAATTCTGATGAGTTTTATCGGATTTAACGAAAAAAATCATCCATTTATGGATATATTATGGAGGTACACACACATGAAAAAACTATGGGCCATCCTCATGGTTTCCGTCATGCTTGCAGGAATTTTGTCCGCTTGCGGCAATAATAACGGCGGCAACGGAGCAAAGAAAAAAGAACTGACGATCGGAACGGAAGCTACATACCCTCCCTTCTCCTATCGTGACAAGAAAACAAACGAAGTAACCGGCTATGATGTAGAGGTAGCAAAAGAAGTTGCGAAACGCCTTGATATGAAGCCGAAAATCGTACCGACAGAATGGAAGAACATGTTCACTTCACTTGGCAGCCGTTTTGATATGGTAGCCAACCAGGTGACGATAACGCCTGAGCGCAAGAAACAATATGCCTTCTCTACTCCCTACACCATTTCTGGCGGGAAAGTTATTGTAAATAAAAGTAACAAGGACATTAAAGGAATCAAAGACCTTAAAGGCAAGGTGGTCGGAACCACTCAAGGAAGCAACTATTCCGTTGAAGCTGAAAAGGCCGGAGCAAAGATTAAGTATTACAAAGGCATTGCACAAGTACTGTCCGATCTTGACGTTAACCGTGTGGATGCGGCTCTGAATGATGAACTGTTCGTTTTAACAGAACTGAAAAACACAAAATACAATGTAAAAGCAGTGGGCAAACCGTTCAATGAAAATAAAATGGCCTTTGCCTTCAAGAAAGATAATAAAGACTTAGCGAAAAAAGTGGATAAGGCTCTTGCTGACATGAAGAAGGACGGTACGCTTTCCAAACTTTCCAAAAAGTACTTCGGAGCAGACGTAAGTGAGTAGTTCTCTCCAGTACATGGTGGACTCCCTCCCGTTTTTACTGGAGGGAGCCAAAATCACCGTTCTCCTTAGCCTGGGGTCCATTATCGGCTCATTAATTTTTGGGCTGGTCATCGCGTTATGCAGAATGTCGAGCAACAGCGTCCTTTCCCGTATTGCAAGAATCTATATTTCCTTTTTCAGGGGAACTCCCCTTCTTATTCAATTATTGATATGGTATAACGGATTTACGTTTGCGATCACTCCTGAAGGATGGCAGGCAGCACTTGTCGGATTAATCCTTCATTTCAGCGCTTATATTGCGGAGTCCTACCGCGGAGCGATTCAATCCATACCTAACGGCCAATGGGAGGCATCCTATTCACTTGGCATGAACTACTATCAGACGTTTAGGGAGGTTATCCTGCCTCAGGCATGGCGCATTGCCATCCCGTCCATCTGGAACTCACTGATAGACGTTGCCAAGTCTTCGTCACTAGCATCTGTCATTACTGTACCTGAACTTACTTCTATTGCCGATCAGCGCAGTGCATCCAGCTTGATTGTTCTGCCGATTCTTTTGGAAGCCGCACTTATATATTGGGGTTTATCCACCCTGCTTGAATGGAGCCGTGAACGTCTCGAACGGCGACTTCGTATTATTAAATAAATCACCAGCTCAAAACGGGCTGGTGATTTTTTTATGTCCACTCAGATATAAAAATGACCATTTCCTGCCGGCAAATTTTGCAATAATAAACATGTGGGCACTCGGACTCCTTAAAATCTGCCGGATATCCATTTTCGAGCTTCAGACCATCGGAATCCACATATGGACTATAGTCATCAAAATAATCGCTCAGCTTTCCCTGGTCCTCGCCCGCATTGCCGCAGTCCGGGCAATGGAAAACGACCGTATGTAATTGATTGCAGACCGGACACATGCTCATAAACATTCCTCTTTCCAAATGCAGTTAATTAAAAAGGGGCGGATCGCTCCACCCCTTACAGCCATGATTATAGAGTTATCGAGCTGAACCGCTGATTTGTTGTTGAGCCATTGCTACAAGACGTTTAGTGATTTCTCCACCTACAGATCCGTTAGCGCGAGCCGTTGTATCAGCACCTAGTTGAACACCAAATTCAGAAGCGATTTCGTACTTCATTTGATCAAGAGCTTGTTGAGCACCAGCAACTACTAGTTGGTTTGAGCTATTGTTGTTTGCCATTGATATCACCTCCTTAAATCTATTGTGCTTCAATAAAATAAGGATATACACTGCCCCATTTTCCAAATTATGTGGAGTTTTTTTTGCTTTTCCTTTCCTAGCTGCATTCTCTAAAATCAATTGGCATATCATCTTGTGAAGTACTGAAATTTCCGTCCTACTCTGTTAAAGTGGAAAGGAAAAATCAGTATAACTTCAAACGACAACTGCGTCATATTTTAACATGTATTTTTTTCCATTAAAAAGAAACGGGGTGAAACATTGAATGATCAATGGTTAGAGAAAGAGGGAAAAAAGTGGGTAGCTGAAAACATTATTAGCGAAGAGCAATATCGTCTGATAGTGGCAAAATATAAGGATAATCATTCACAAAGGGGCATCGGCCTTATACCCATCTTCGCAAGTGTTTTAATCGGTCTCGGAATCTTGTCCTTTATTGCAGCCAATTGGAGCGGCATTACTCCTCCTTTCAGGCTGATATTGCTGATCGCGGTTTTAGGTATCTGTTATGGCTTGGGTCATGCATTTCTGCAAAAAGATAAGGAAGCTCTGGGACAATCGTTTATTGGCCTGGGTTTAGCCACCTTTGGTGCTTCTTTAATCCTGCTTGGCCAAACGTACCACTTTGTTTCTTACGACGCACGCACCTTTATTATCTGGTCCGTGCCTGCCTTGATTTATCTGAACTTCCTTAGGGGAAGGCTGTTATTTTTTCTTACCTTTGCCATCTTAACCGGAGGGCAAATTTATACCCTGACCGAGTTCTCCAGTTACAGCTATGTACTCCTGATTTTGTTCGGACTTGGATTGGGCTGGTTCGTCCTGAACGAAAAGAACCGTTTGTACATCCGCTTCTTCTCCGCCGGGTTTATTTTGAATCTCGGTTTCCTGGCAGGAACTCTTGATGAAAACTGGCTATGGCTGATCGTTATTCTTCTAGGTGTATACAGCCTGTCAGAATGGCTTGAGCAAGGTCTTGGATCTTCCCTTAAGTTTTTTGCTTCAGCTGCAGCTTTTGTGATAAATCTGGTGCTGTACTTTACATTAACGAATTCTTCCTCAGATCCCTTTGATTATCCCGAGCCGCTTTCATTTTTACTTATTTTTATTCTCTTAGCCGCTTTCCTCATTTTTTCGAGAATGAAAAAAGGCACCTTGCCAGCACTCATAAAAAGCGGCATTTTATTTTCCCCCTGGTTTTATCTGTCCATCTTCATCGGAAATCTGGCAGTTGGAATCCTGTATTTAATTGTTGCCTTCGTGTTTTCCGGATTGCTGCTGTCCGAAGGATACCGGACAGAACAGCGCTATCAGATCAATTGGGGCATCATTTTGTTTTTGCTCGTCACCTTTATTGCTTACATGAATTTGGCGTGGGCGTTTATGCCAAAATCCCTGTTCTTCCTGATTGGTGGAATCCTTTTGTTTGCTCTGTACTTCTTTTTGCAGAAAAAGAAAAAAGATGTGTTAGCGGAAAGGAGGACCCAGCATGAAAAAAAATAAATGGTGGATTAGTTTGATCATTCTTCAGGTCCTCGTTCTGTTTGGAATAGCAGGAAGTTATTATGGGGTTGATTATTTTGGCAAGGAGATCCAGCTGAAAACAAAGCCCGTGGACCCGACGGATGTATTCTCCGGGGATTATGTGTCCTTAAATTACGAAATCAGTGATGCTCCCGATTCCCTTTGGAAAGGAGAGCCCATTAAAGAACCAACCCCCGTATATGTCGTTCTTGCCCCGGAAAACGGGAAGTACCACATTGAAAAGTTAACAAATCGCTCTCCTGACGTTTCAGGCAGCCAGGTCTATTTAAAAGCAAAGGCTACCCCCTCTATGGTTGGAATGCTTCATTTGGAATATGGTCTTGAACGTTTTTATGTCGAAGAAAATACAGGAAAGAAGTTTGAAGAACCGGGACAGGAATACTCCGTAGCAGTAAAAGTCGCGCCATGGGGCAAAGGTGTTATCCAGAAAATCCAGCCTGAAAAGTAAGACTGCTATAGTCTGCGTATTTTCCGTCATCGTGCTGTCCAAATGGTTTATTCTTGTGCAATAGGGGTACATTGTTAGAGAGGTGACCCAAATGAGTGAATTGAAAATCATTGATATTAAAAATACAATAAACGACTGGGCAGGAAATCAGATTACCATTCGAAAAGAAGAAAATGAAGATTTGGATCAAATCAACATTCAGCTGGAAAAGGCCACCTTTGAACAGCGGGATTCCGTTGATGACTACATTGCAGACAATGTCATGTTCCTTCATGGCACGGCCTACAGCTCCGAAGACGGCGAAAAAACAGAGCTTCCTTCTGTTTTGTACGAGGTGCCGCTGGATGGCATTGAGGAAATCAATGTAGACCAAAGCATCATAACCTTTAAAACAAGCAGAGGGCAGTATGCCATCATGAAATCGTAAAAGGACCCGCAAAGGGTTCTTTTTTTGCTTTTTAGTCATATAAGTTGTAAAATAGTTTAAAATATTCTAACAACGGGTATTGCTTTCAAAACTGATTTTCTTCACATTAAATAGGAGGGTATGCATGCATCCTGATTGGAAAAAGAAAATCGTGATCGGCGGTATGTCCACAGCCTTGGGAGGTTCATCGGCTTCGACTGCACATGATGAAATGTCCGTCCAGGAACATGAAGTAAAGATCATGGGATCAGAAAAAGCAGCATCTGAACAAAAAACAGCACAATAGATATAATAAAAGGGGAGCCCTCGTTGGCTCCCCTTTGTATTATACTGCTTTACTTGTCTGCTGCCCCTGCTGTATTTGATACATCTGATAATAACGTCCGCGCGTTTCCATCAGAGACTGATGCGTTCCCCGCTCCATAATTCTGCCGCGGTCGAGAACCAGAATCTGATCTGCGTTTTTGATCGTGGACAAACGGTGGGCAATAATAAAGGTCGTTCTCCCTTGCTTGAGCACTTCAAGCGCATTTTGAATAATGGCTTCTGTTTCAGTATCAATACTGGCTGTTGCTTCATCCAAAATTAATATGGCAGGATTATAGGCGAGTGCTCTGGCAAAAGACAGAAGCTGGCGCTGGCCGGCAGAAAGGGTGCTCCCCTTTTCAATGACCGGTTCATCAAGACCGCCGGGAAGGTTTTGTACAAATGGCATGGCCCCTACATCCGTTAGCGCTTTTTCTACCTTTTCCCTTGTGATGGAAGGATCATCAAGACTAATGTTGGAAGCAATCGTGCCGCTGAATAAAAACGGGTCCTGCAGTACAATACCCATATGCTCACGCACAACCTGTTTTGGCATCGTCATGATATCTTTGTTATCAATTAATATCTTTCCTTGCTTGATATCATAAAAACGGAAGAGCAGGTTCATGATTGAACTTTTTCCAGATCCGGTATGACCGACAAGCGCTACGGTTTCTCCATGCTTTGCTTCAAAGGAAATATCGTTCAGCACATTTTCTTCCTCATTGTAAGCAAATGAAACATCCTTGAATGAAACATCCCCTTTATAGCGGGGCGCCTTTCTCACTACCACATTCATTCCAGGCTCGTCGAGCAGGACAAACACACGCTCTGCCGACACGAGTGCCTGTTCAAGCTGTGCCAACTGATTCACCATCCCGGTAATGGGCTGGAACAACCGATTTAAATAGTCGACAAAAGCATACAGGACACCAACGGAAATCAGGGCATCCGCTTTTAAAGAAGCTCCCCCGAAATACCAGATCAGAGCAACGAACGCCAGGTTCCTAAGAACACTTACAAGATTATGGGACGTTAGGCCATTTAAGCTTAGCAGCTTGTTCTGGTAGGAATAATACGTTTTGTTCATCTCTTCAAATTCCTTAACCGTCTCTTTTTGCCTTTTGAACGCCTGAATGATCGGCATGCCTTGAATGGACTCATTAACCATACCGTTTATATCACTCAACGTCGAACGAATAATATGGTTATACTTGGAGGCAACTTTTCTGTACATCTTGATCCATACAAGGAGAATAGGAACCAAAACCATGGTGATCATGGCCAGGCGGGCATCAAGGATAAAGAGAGCTGTGAAAATCCCCGCCATATAGATGATTCCTGTAAAAAAATTCGACAGCACATTTACAAATAATTCTTTGATCGCTTCCGTATCATTCGTTACCCGGGATACTATTTTTCCTGCAGGCTGATTGTCAAAATACGTAATCGGGACCCGCTGGATTTGGGAGAAAACATCCTGACGCAGTTTTTTGATCACAAGGTTGGATGAGCTTTGCAGCATATAATGCTGGCCATACTGAAAAATACTCGCGAACAATAGCAGAACAAAATAAAAACCGGTCAGTTTGACGAGTCCCCCAATCTCAGGCTTGTAGAATTTAAAAAGATCCTTGTTTTTCATCGGTACTGCCGGGTATTCTTTTATAACACTTTTATTTGAAACGGTAATTTTATGGTTATTGTACTTCTTCTCGCCTTCAATATTGGCAGGTCGCGGAATGAAATAATAACTTCTTCCGATCTGGGTGATCCTGACTTGCGTTCCCTTGCGTTCACCCGGCAGCAGCCGGTCTTCCCTTTTATAGAACTTTCCTTGAAAAGCTACCGTGTTTTTTGAACCGGTCCCGGTTTCAAACCATGGCTTTTCTATCCCCAAAATGTGTACATCTATCATTCGTTTTGCTATAAAAGGACCGGTAAGCTCTGCAGATACCGCGAGAGCCAGCAGAAGAAGCCCAATTATAAAGCTTTTTTTATAAATCAGAGCGTATTGGAATAATCGTTTTCCAGGCTTCACTTATTTACACCGCCCTTTCATCGTGACGTTCTTCGACCTTTTGCCGTTCATACTGATCACTGTACCAGCCGCCGTGCTCCAGAAGCTCGTTATGTGTTCCCTCTTCGGCGATCTCCCCATCGTCCATTACGATGATCCAATCGGCGTGTTCCACTGCTGATAACCGATGGGTTGTAATCAAAGTTGTTTTGCCTGCTCTCTCTCTTCTTATGTTAGAGATGATGGCAGCTTCTGTCTTTGCATCAACCGCTGAAAGGGCATCATCCAGCAGCAGGATCTCGGGATCGATGAGCAAGGCCCTGGCAATGGAAACCCGCTGTTTTTGCCCACCGGACAAAGCGACGCCTTTTTCCCCTACCAGCGTATTGAGTCCCTGCGGCAAATACTTCACATCCTGATCAAAAGCTGCCATTTTAAGAGCATGCTGAAGCTCCTTATCCGTTCCCTGGCTATTCCCAAACAGGACATTCTCTCGTATTGTTTTTGAAAAAAGGGTAGCTTCTTGCGGAACATAGCCGACCCACCCCTGAATTTCCTCTATGGCAAGCTGTGCCAGATTGATTTCCGAGATGCTGATGGTCCCCTCTCCTAACGGATACTCACGAAGAAGCTGTTTGAGCAGCGTTGTTTTCCCGCTTCCTGTTCTTCCAACAATACCAAGCGTCTGACCGGTTTTAACGCTTACATGAATTCCTCTTAAGTTATCCCTTTCAGATGACGGATACCGAAACGATACATTACGGAATTCAATGGTTCCCGGCCGGTCCAGCTTTATCGGGTGGGGATGGCTATTTACATCCGGTTCATAGGCAAGTGTTTCGTTTACCCGGTCTAAAGAGGCATTTCCCCGCTGCATGACATTGATTAATTCGCCAACGGCAAACATCGGCCATATCAGCATTCCAAGATAGACGTTGAAAGAAACAAGCTGTCCCAGAGTGAGTGTGTTGTGAAAAACAAGATATGCACCATATCCCAATCCAATCAAATAGCTGATTCCAACCAGCACTTTGATGGTTGGTTCAAACAACGCATCCACCTTGGCAACAGCAATATTTTTTCCAAAGACATCATCCGTGAGAGTTTGAAAGCGGGCCATATCTTCCTGCTCTTTTACGTAAGCACGGATTACCCTCACTCCCGAAATGCTCTCAAGCACTTGATCATTCATGTCTCCAAAGGCATCCTGTGCCTTCAAAAACCGTTCATGGACCTTCTTTCCGTACCGATTCATGGCAATGGCCATGAGCGGGAGGGGAATGACAGCGGCGAGTGTCAGTTTCCAGCTGATAAACAACCCCATGGTAAACAAAATAACCAGCATAAATGCACTCGAGTCTACCAGGGTGAGGATTCCGAACCCTGCGGTAACTGAAATGGCCTTTAAATCGTTGGTTGCCCGGGCCATAAGGTCTCCGGTCTTATTTTTTTCATAAAACGAAGGAGTCATTTTTAAAAGATGCCTCATGAATTTGGAACGGAGGATCCGTTCCACAACAAAAGCCCCGCCAAACAACTGATACATCATGAAATACGTTAATATATAAGTAATAGTTAATAAACAGGTATATACTAAAATCGTCTGGATCAGTGTTTCTTTTGTCAATTTGCCCAGGTTAATGGCATCAATTGCATTTCCGACGATTTTTGGAGGAATAACCTCCAGAATGCCAACCACAATTAATAAAACGACCGCGATCGTATAGCGTTTCCAGTGCTCTTTAAAGAACCATGCCAATTTGCTTAAAACAGAAAACATCGTTTCACTCCTCTCCTCCTAAAAACCATCATCCGAAAGCTACCCCGTTCCCAAATGAAGCTGCCATTTTAATCTCACCATTGTTAGTAATCTCATCCTGCATCGCTCCTTTATATGAATGGTAAATAGAACCCCAAAATCAAAAAAGCATACCGCCTCAGGGAGGCGATATGCTAAAAATAGAGACACGTCACGTCACAAAGGAAAAAGCGCGGCCGTGTCTAAAGATTATGCGTCATTACGGAATGGCCGGTCACCATATGAAATTAAAAAAGAGCTTTTTGTTAAACAAAGTAAATGAATCATAGTCTTTTTCATGACACAACCACCCTTTCAATAAATTGGAATTCTTTTGACCTCAGTAATAGTACCACTATTATAATTAAAGTGTCAATATGGAATATTGTATATTTTCTAACAATTTATAAAAAATAAAAAGCCCGCCAGAGACGGACTTCCTTTTATTAAAAATTAAATTGGCGATTTAAGTTGGCCATCTCGATGGCAGAAGCAGCCGCTTCCCAACCCTTATTACCAGCCTTCGTTCCTGCGCGCTCGATTGCCTGCTCGATCGAATCAGTGGTCAAAACACCAAATATAACCGGGATCCCTGACTGAAGTGAAGCCGCTGAAACACCTTTTGCCGCTTCGTTGCACACATAATCAAAGTGAGGAGTTGACCCGCGAATAACCGTTCCAAGTGTAATTACTGCGTCGTACTTTCCGGAATCGGCCATTTTTTTGGCGATCAAAGGAATTTCAAAAGCACCTGGCACCCACGCCACGTCCACATTCTCTTCTTCCACTCCATGGCGTTTCAGTGCGTCCTGTGCGCCTCCAAGCAGCTTGTTTGTAATAAATTCATTGAAACGGCCTACTACGACCCCTACTTTTAGTCCTGTTCCGATTAAGTTTCCTTCAAAAATGTTTCCCATTTTTGTGTATCCTCCTCTGTTTAGAACTGCAGCAAGTGCCCCAGTTTCATCTTCTTTGTTTTTAAATAGTTTTCATTGTCTTTATTTGCCGGCATCTGAATGGGCACCCGTTCAACCACTTCAAGATCGTAACCTTTAAGCCCGGTAATTTTGCGGGGATTGTTAGTTAAAAGTCGCATTTTCTTAATGCCGAGTTCTTTCAAGATTTGTGCGCCGATGCCATAGTTACGAAGGTCAGGCGCGAAGCCGAGCTTTTCATTGGCTTCCACCGTGTCCAAGCCTTCTTCCTGAAGCTTGTAGGCGCGCATCTTATTCAGCAGGCCAATTCCACGCCCCTCCTGCCTCATATAGAGCAGTACACCTGAACCAGCCTCTTCAATCTGCTGAAGTGCCGCATGAAGCTGCGGGCCGCAATCACAGCGATGAGAACCGAAAACATCACCGGTCAGGCATTCTGAATGCACTCTTACAAGTACCGGCTGTTCGGGATCGATCGTTCCTTTGATCAGCGCTACATGCTCTTTATCATCAATAAGATTGGAAAAGCCAATGGCGGTAAAATCTCCGAAATCCGTCGGCAATTTAATTTCGACTTCTTTTTTAACCATTTTTTCTTTCCGGTTTCTATATTGAATAAGATCTTTAATGGTAATGAATTTCAGATCATGCTCTAGTGCCAATTTTTGCAGCTCTGGCACCCTTGCCATGGTTCCATCTGCATTCATGATTTCACAAATCATTCCTGCTGGTTTTGCGCCTGCCAACAGAGCAAGATCAACGGCAGCTTCCGTATGTCCTGCTCTCCTCAGAACGCCTCCTTTTTTGGCGATCAAGGGAAAGACATGGCCGGGACGCTTGAAGTCAGTTCCCTTCGCACCTTCTTCAACCATTTTTTGAATGGTGATGGCCCGTTCAGCAGCCGAAATTCCCGTTGTTGTGCTTTCATGGTCAATGCTGATTGTAAAGGCCGTCCCATGGGGATCCGTGTTATTTGTGACCATCGGTGTCAGCTCCAGCTTAGCTGCAAGATTTTCGTCAATCGGTGCGCAAATCAGTCCTCTTCCGTGAGTTGCCATAAAGTTAACCGTTGATGGTGTTACTTTTTCAGCGATGGCGACAAAGTCTCCTTCATTTTCTCTGTCTTCATCATCCACCACAATGACGGGTTTACCGTTAATCAAATCCTCAATCGCTTCTTCTATACTGTGAAACATCGATCATCCCTCCTCTGCTTTAAAACCCATGCTCTGCTAAGTATTCCAGTGTTATGGCTGATTTTTGTTTTTCTTCTTTTTTGCCTGTGATAAATTTTTCAACATACTTTCCAAGCATGTCGCACTCCACATTCACCGAATCTCCCTTGGTTTTATCACCTAATACAGTATAGGAAACGGTATGAGGGATCAATGAGACCGTAAACGTATCATCCGTCAAACCAAAAATGGTCAGGCTTGTTCCATCCACCGCCACTGATCCTTTCAGCAACAGATAGTTGGACAGTCTTTTTGGAACCTTTATATCATAATAAATAGCATTCTTTTCGGGACGTTTTTGAACAATTTCGCCGGTACCATCGATATGGCCGCTGACAAAATGTCCTCCAAACCGCCCTCCGGATGACATAGCCCGTTCAAGATTTACTTTTGATCCAAACGATAAGAGTTTCAGTCCTGTGCTCCGATAGGTTTCAGGCATAATATCAACGGTAAAGCTTTTCTCTGAAAAGGTGGTCACCGTTAAACAAACACCGTTAACGGAAATGCTGTCTCCAAGGTGGACATCTTCAAGAATTTTTGAAGCGGAAATGGTTAACACAATGGTCTCGTTGCCTTTTTTAATTCCTTCGATTGTACCTAATTCTTCAACGATTCCAGTAAACATCGATTCACCTCCTGCTGCACTTCTTTTATTCAAGGAATGAAAAAAAACCCCTGAAAGTCATTAAACTCCCAGGGGTTTCTATCTATTGCATTCTGAAAATACTCATCATATCAATAAACAGTATGTCGAAATAAGCCTTGGTGTACTTGTAAAAAGCATCCCAAAAGGCATTTCGTCATTCCTTCTCCCATCCAGACTATACTGTCGGCTCTGGAATTTCACCAGATCCACCGTCCGCAAAAAAAGCGTCCGGGTCACGGACTAAGAGGATTATACCTCATCACCGCCGGTTGGGAATTTCACCCGACCCCGAAGGAAAATAATATTTAATTACTTGCATAATGTAAGTATACCGTTCTTTTTCGCCCGTTACAAATATCAAATCCCAAACTCGTCAATTCAACTGCGTTTATTGCTTATCCAAACCCTTGGATTCAATAAATTCCTTCATGTACGTTCGTTTTGGCTGGCTCATCACTCTGGCCATTTGTGTGGCCCAGCCTTCATCTCGAGCCCCGCCCGTGCGTTCCCTGTAATACTCGGCGGTTTGAAGTTCGAATTCTTTTAGGATCGGAAGCGCTTTTTCATCTTCAACATACTGGTTTTTGTGGAAAACTGCCGCCTGAGGCAACCGCGGCTTCAATCCTGGAGAAGCATCGGGATGGCCGACAGCCATTCCGAATAAAGGTACCACATGGTCAGGGCAGCGGAGGAGCTCTGAAACCTCCGGTAACTTATTGCGGATGCCGCCGATATAAACGATGCCCAATCCAAGAGATTCAGCTGCTACCGCTACATTCTGTGCCGCAAGCGCCACGTCGATCATTCCAACCATAAAACCCTCTTTGGATTTAATCGTATCGTCAACATTTTGCCCCGCAATTTGTGCCATCAATTGATGGCGGTGATAATCCAGGCAAAAAACAAAGAAATAACCATTTTGGGCCACATAGGTTTGGCTGCCCGCCAGCTCTGCCAGCTTGTCCTTGATGCTCTGTTCTTCAATGCCGATGATGGAATAGACCTGCTGGTAGCTTGAAGTGGATGCAGCCTGAGCGCATCGAATCAGTGTTTCCACTGTGTCCTGCCCAATTGGTTCGTCTTTAAACCGCCGGATCGACCGGTGAGAAAGAATACTTTTTATCGTTTCATTCATTCAGCTCAACCCCTTTCCTTTTGCATACATCATTTATGTTACCTAATCTAGCATAAGATTAATCCAAACGAAAAGCAGAGCGGCTTAAGGATACATCAAATAAACCCCAGGCAGTTTCCCTGGGGTGCTTTTCTAGTTAATGAATATTGTTTTTTTCCACACCTATTTTACGCTGTCTAAACACTTTTTTGGCCACGGCAAGTGCATTTAAAATGCGGGGAAAACCAGTATAAGGAATGAGCTGGATAAAGGATTCTACAATTTCTTGGGGGGGCAGCCCCGCTGTAAGTCCTGTATTGATATGAAGCTCCAGCTGCGGCTCTGTTCCTTGGGTAACGAGAGAGGAAATGGTGACAAGCGCTCTTTGCTTATTATCCAATCCCTCACGCGTATATATTTCCCCATAAGCAAATTCGATGATATATTGTCCGACTTCCGGTGCAAGATCTTTCAATTCATCCATGATTTTCAAATGCGTAGACACATCGTCGTTCTTTGTTGTGGTATACTCCATCAACTTATTGATTCCTTTTTGATATCTGTTGTCTTGTTCCATGAGTAAATACCTCCAATTTGTTTTTGCGAATGGAATACCTTTACTGTACTCTCGTCCGTTTCATTCGTAAAATACATAAAGTTAATATCACTCATGCCTTCAGGTTATAGGTTTAATAGTGCAGTAGATGCTGGATAAATTTTTTCACGGCGTATGTTCTGTATTTTTGCTTTTTCATAATGATTCCAAGGTGCCATGGAATATCCACATCCTGAATCGTAACCATTTGAATTTTTGGATCGTTTGCTTTGTTAAACATGGAAACCGGCAAAAAAGAAACACCCAGATTTTCACCAACCAGGCCAGTAATGAAATCCCACTGTGAGCTTTTATAGGCAATCGTCGGTTCAAATCCCGCTTGCCGGCATACGCCCAGCATTCTGCCATATAGAGCAAACTCTTCAGTAAAGAAAATGAAGCTTTCATCACGCAGTTCCTTTAATTCAATTTGCTTTCTGCCGGCAAGGGGATGCTGGCTGCTTACCACAAGAGCCATTACATCTTTCATAAAAGGTACCACATCAAATTGTTCTACATCCACAGGCAAAACGGATACCCCCAGCTCCAGCTGGCCGGCTATCACTTCCTCTTCCACTTTTTTTGCACCGTGTTCATCGAGCCTGATGGCGATTTCCGGATAATTTTTATGAAAGTCGCCAAGGATCTTCGGAAAAAACAACGTACCTATGACCGGAGGCAGGCCGATAGACACCTGGCCCTTTTTCAAATTCATTACATCATACAACGAGGAGGACAAATCATTCATTGAATGAAGAATCTGCTGGGCGTGAAGGTATACCGCCTGTCCGGCATCCGTTAATTCAATCGTTCTCCCGGAGCGGTCGACCAACTGGACCTCCAGTTCGTCTTCAAGTGATTTTACCATTTTGCTTAAAGAAGGCTGGGAAAGGAACAGGGTTTGTGCGGCTTTAGTAAAACTTTTCTGTTTTCCGACCTCTACAAAATACTTTAACTGTCTGATATCCATAACATGTCCCTTCATGGCAATTCGTTATTATGGTGATTTCTTTATTCATTTTATCCATGTTATAGGCAAAAAAAAAGGCTGCGTTAAGCAGCCAAACCTCCAGCTGCACCGCAGCTTGATGGAGGAAATTATACGGGCAGACTATCCAAATACGCCCGAACATCCTCTGGTGTTTTTGCGTTTGCACTGTGCAAATGAGCCAGCTTTTCTCCGCCTTTGAACAATAACAGGCTTGGAATTCCCATCACTTCATACTTCTCTGCCAGCTCAGGAAATTTGTCCCGGTCAATCTCATACCATGCTTTATCCGTATGTTCTTCAAGAATTTCAGGAAGAAATACTTCCAAGCGCCTGCAGTCAGGGCACCATCCTGCTGTAAAGATCATGATTGTTTCTTTATCTGCAGAAATAATCTCATTGAATTCTTCTAACGTTTGCACTTCTTTCATTAAAATAACCTCCCTTTTTTACTCTTACTCCTATTATATAACATGCCATGTTCACGACACGAAATAAATGCACTTTCGAAATGGTTTGATATTAACATTTTCCCATGATTACTGGTATGATACTAATAAACACAGTGAAACGAAAGGACGACAACCATTGAAGATCGATATTCTGAAAACACATGGATCATATAACGATTTTATTTTAATTGATGAATACAGCAACGACTATGGATTAAATGACGAACAGCGGACTTCCCTGACCAGAACGCTATGTGACCGCTGCCACTCCATCGGCGCAGACGGCATTCTTTTTATCCAAAAAAGCGATAAAGCGGACGCGCGAATGCGGATTTTCAACTCAGATGGCACGGAACCGGAAATGTGCGGAAACGGCCTGCGCATTGCAGGAAGATACATTACCGAGCTTCTTGGAACAGATAACGCTGTGGTTGAAACGCAAAAAGCCAACCTGAATGTACAAAAGACTGACAGCATTTATGAAGACATCCAAACCTATGAAGTACTGATCGGACCTGTTTCCTTTGATGTTTCCACTCTGCCGGTTATCCATAGCGAAAACACGCTCCAGAACACCGTTATACCAAAACTTTCACCCGACTTATCGTTTACAGCTGTCAGTATGCCCAATCCCCATATTATTACGCTGGTAAATGAAATACGTGAAAACCAGGTGGCGAAAATTGGAAAAAAAGCCAACGAGATTAAAGATGTGTTTCCAAAAGGCGTAAACGTAAGCTTTGTAAAAGATCTTGGCGACTCAAAGATTTTCGTCCAAACCTATGAACGCGGAGTAGGGATCACCAATTCTTGCGGAACAGCTATGTCCGCTTCAAGCCTCATTACCTGCCTGCTTGGCATTAATCATCCGGAAAAGGAAGTCACCGTATTGAACAATGGCGGAATGGTTCGCTGCAAAGTCAACCCGCTCGAGCAAGGGGGCTACTCGGTTCTTCTCAGAGGAAATGCAACGTATGTTTTCACAGGAACGCTTGATTTTGACTTCAGCCAGCCGGAAAAGGCGGAATTCTACTTGGAAGAAGAATTTCCACAGGAAGAAGAAAGCTACCTGAAGCTTGAAGCCTACGCGAAAAATGTCCTATAGAAAAGACAGGATCTTGTTTGGATCCTGTCTTTTTCATTGGGAAACGGTGAAGTCCGCTGCCATAACGTGAATGCCGGCAAACTGGGAGGTAAACAATCCAAGAATCCTCACCAGCAATTATACGAATCCAAATACTTTTAAATACATGACTGCCACTGCTCTCAATCAGCTCCCAAATATCGCGGCCGTACCAGAAGCGAGATACACCAGGATATGAACGGCTGTCAAACGTTTAGTAAACGAACGGATCACCCTGCCCGGAAAAATTTTTGGTAAACGCATTGACGAAAAATTGCAAAAAAAATACAATTAAATAAACTAATCAGTCAGTTTTACAAAAAGAAGGAGGATTCTATGAAACCATCATTTTATGCGGAGAACCGAAAAAAGCTTGCCGAACAGCTTCCAGATGAAACCGCTGCTATTTTGTTTGCCGGTGAAGCTCCCTATAAATCAGCAGACGAGCGCTATCCATTTACCCCGAACCGGAATTTCTATTACAACACCGGCATTAACGAGCAGAACGTCATTCTTGTGATCAAGAAGACATCCGGAACAATCGAAGAGACACTTTTTATTGAAAAGCCGGATCCGGTAATGGAAAAATGGGTTGGCGTTACCATTTCACAAGAAGAAGCGAAAGCCGTTTCAGGAATAGGACATGTGCAATACCTTGAATCCTTCGAATCTTCGATAGGACGTACCTTGTTCACCGAGCAGGTACAAACTATATTTCTCGATTTGGAGCAACGGGAGTTTAAAGGCTGGCCGTCTAAAGCCTCCCTCTTTGCCAAGCATCTTCAGGAGAATTACCCGCATGTTGCGATTCGCAATGCGTATCCTATTATTACAGAATTGCGGGTATTCAAAACAGCGGAGGAAATTGAAAAAATCAAAGAAGCAATTCAAATTACAAAAGACGGCATCTACAATGTAATGAAGCACGCGGGGTCAGGCATGCTGGAAAATGAGCTGGAGGCACACTTTAATTTTGTCCTCAAAACGTCGGGAGTAAAGGACTTTGCTTTCCATACAATTTTGGCAAGCGGAAAAAATGCGACCGTACTGCACTACGAAAACAATGATTCACACATTGAAAAGAACAGCTTGATCTTGCTTGACCTTGGTGCACAAAAAGACTACTATAACGCCGATATCAGCTTCACTTTCCCGGCTGATGGAAAATTCACTGAGCGGCAAAAGCAAATTTACAACATTGTGCTGAAAGCTTTAAGGGAAACCACCTCTCTTATTAAACCCGGCTTGAAATTCGCAGAATTAAACGAACGTACAAAAGCCATTCTTGCCGAAGAATGCATGAAGATCGGATTAATACAAGAAGCATCTGAAATCTCCAATTACTATTATCACGGCGTAAGCCATTTTCTTGGGCTTGATACCCATGATGTTGGGTCCTACAAAGACCGGGTGCTTGAGCCGGGGATGGTGCTCACCATTGAACCTGGACTTTATATCGCAGAAGAAGCGATTGGTATACGTATAGAAGATGACATTCTAGTCACAGAAGATGGATATGAGAACCTGTCCGCGGATATCATCCGCACCACAGACGAGATTGAGGCATTCATGTCTGATCGATAAAAAAAAGGAGAGCCACAGACAACATGGTCTGTGGCTCTCTTTTATCCGACAATCTATCTACTGATTACCACCAAAAACGTCTAAACCCTCTGAATCCCCAGAATGGAAAACCGAACAGACCGAAACCTGGCAAAAACGGGCCTGCGAAAAACGGAAAGCCAAATCCAAAACCAAATCCCGGAAAGAAACGTTCAGCCGCTTCATCCCTGTTTTGCATCGGCATGACAAGATAGATGTTATCATTATCATGGCTGTGGATTCTTCCTTGATATATCTTTCCATCTGACATTTCAATTTCACAGTTGGCCCCTGCGTACTGCTTGCACATCTTCATCCAATTTTCTTTGTGGCCATGATGATGATGATGGTGATGATGCATAGCTTTGTTGTCTATCGGCATGTTATAGCCTGGCTGAATATTGCTGTTGTATTCGTACAAAGTAGATCCTCCTTGTGTGGTATATAGCCAGATTATTCATGAAAGACAAGGGTGGTTACCAAAATGGTTGATTGACCCATCCGTAAGGTTTCTGCTCTCAATCATCCCGGTCAACGTATTTTCCATGCTCGGGAACAGCTATATCATGGAACCGGTCAATCAGCTTCACAAGGCTCGTACCGAGAAGCTGGCCCGACATCGGAAGTCCATGGCCGGTTACTGCAAGCTGGGGATTCAAATCATTCAGTTTCTTGACCGATTCATATGCCGCTTCCCAGTCTGTTGTTAAATATTTGGGTGGCCCGCTAATCTCCTGCTTTTGAGTCATCACCTTGTACAGAGATTCCTGCTGAACGGTAACAAACGCATCCCCGGCAATCAGCGAGGCATCATTTTCCCTAAAGAAGGATACATGCCCGGGTGTATGGCCAGGCGTATGGATCCATCGCCATCCGTTCATAAAGGGAACCGTTCCCTCTTCAGGCAAAGGGGATACCTGATTTTCCAAATGCAGTGCTTCAGTCGGAAACATGGGAGACATGCCTGAAACAAGGCCTCCTCCTACAGACGAGTCAGGCTCTGGATAATCTGTTTCCCCCGTTAAATAAGGCAATTCAAGGATGTGGGCACAGACTGGCACCTTCCATCTTTCCAGTAGTTCCTTTAACGACCCGGTATGATCAAAATGACCATGCGTAAGAATGATGGCTCTGGGCCGTGTTCCCTCTCCAAACCGTTTCTCGGCTTCATCTATAATTTTATCCGCTGAGTTTGGCATAACGGCATCAATCAACACCCATTCATCATGGGTTCCTGCAAATATTACGTTAACAATCTGTACGGGAAAATAGTACAGATCAGGCATGACCTCCTGGCCAATACCGCTTGCGATTGATGTTACCGGAATAAAAGGTTCTTTCATGCTCTGGCCTCCTTGTGGTCTTTACGATAAAAACCCATTCCTCCAACACTCAGAACCATCACCACCATGGCATCGGCACATTTCATGTCTTGCCTAAACCAATAAAGCCAAGCCATCATATTCTAAGTTTGAGGAGGTGTAAACTATGGGATTTTTTGGTGGCGGCGGAATTTTCGCCTTGCTCGTCGTGTTGTTTATTCTTTTGGTTATCGTCGGTTGCGCTTGTTGGGGCGGCTTCGGATTCGGTGGTTATGGGGCTGGATTTGGCGCAGGCGGTATCGGTTACGGCGGGATCTATTAATCCAAGTTTTACCGTTAATGAGCAAAAGCACGGGGAACCTTGTCCTGTGCAGGAAAACTGCAGGTTTAAAAAAGATGTTTCTCTCGTAAGAGAAACATCTTTTTCGTTTGGTTAAAATACCTTCTTTCGGTCCCGCTCTTCTTTTAAGATCTCCACCGCTTCGCGGAATCGCAGGGAATGCACAATTTCCCTTTCCCTCAAGAAGCGAAGGGAGTCGTTTAAATCCACATCATCAGACATATCAATGATCCACTGATAGGTGGCTCTTGCTTTTTCTTCAGCAGCAATATCTTCATAAAGGTCCGCAATGGGATCTCCTTTTGCCTGGATATACGTTGCGGTGAACGGCACTTCAGCAGCATTGGAGTAGAACAGGGCTTCTCCGTGATTCACATAATGATCAGCTAATCCTGCCTGCTTCAGCTGTTCAGGCGTTGCATCTTTTGTCAGTTTATAAACCATTGCCGCAATCATTTCGAGGTGGGCAAATTCTTCGGTGCCGATATCATTCAGCAGGCCAACCACTTTATCGGGGATGGTGTACCTCTGGTTCAAATAACGAAGCGCTGCTGCCAGCTCCCCGTCTGCTCCTCCGTATTGTTCCACCAAAAATTTGGCAAGCTGAGGATTGCAGGTGCTGACTTTTACCGGATACTGCAGTTTCTTTTCATAAACCCACATTACGGATCTCCCCCTTCATTTTTAAACCTGCCATGGCCAAGGCCCTTTGCTCCATGTCCAATGGTCATCAATTCCATCCGGCCGGATGGACCCGAATTTTTGCTCAAAAGGCTTCAACAGCCTCTGCTTCTCTTCTGAAAGCTCTGTCAGCTGTTTAAACGCCTCCTGGTCCTCAGGGTGGGTGTCCAAATATAAATTGAGCTCGGTGATTGCAAAATCAACGGCCTGTATCTCTTCAAGCATCGAATAATATTCCTTAGGTAATGTCTTTGGCATCACTCTTCACCCCTTCAGTTTTTGATTTTTTTCATACGGATCATACAACGCGGGCCATAAGGTGCCTTTTTGTAAAGCTTCTTTTGGTGTGAACTGCGGGAGTTTTTCCGGCTGGAATCCCATGTAAAGATGGGGAGGAGTTGAATAGTGCTTTTCGCCGGGATCCGGACAAGGGTCATTAAGACTGTGATAAGGGTGATAGGATTTGGTGTATACCTGGTTTTTAGCCAATAATAAAACCTCCTATAGAAATAGTTGGTTACTGCTTTACCTTTTGATACGCACGTGGTTCAGTTATGTATCCCACACTCGGAAATCCTTTAAACTACTTATCTTTAATTAATATAAAAAAGCCCCCTGAATAGGGAGCAACTTCAAAGCCATTCTTATTCTTCGCGCTGGCCCTGAAAAAAGATCATCACGAATTTCAGCAGTTCCAATAACGAAATGAGGGCGGCAGCCACGTAGGTCAGGGCAGCAGCATTCAACACCTTATTTACACCGCGTTCCTCATCATTGCGGATAAATCCTTCAGTCAGCAGATAGCGTTTTGCACGCGAGCTCGCATTAAACTCCACCGGAAGGGTCACGAGCTGAAAAAGAACCGCAAACGAAAACAATACAATACCCACTCCAATTAGTTGGAATTGCTGAAGCAAGAGTCCACCCATCAATAAAAACGGTGCAACACCTGAAGTGAGGTTAACAAGCGGAAACATACGATGGCGGAAAACAAGGGCTCCATAAGATTGCTTATGCTGAACCGCATGCCCCACTTCATGGGCAGCCACTGAAACGGAGGCAATCGAGGCACCGTAATAAACCGGTTCGGATAAACGTACCACTTTTGAAACAGGATCATAATGATCGCTCAGCGTCCCTGGCACAGGCTCTACCGGTATATGTGACAGCCCATTTTGATCAAGTATGGACCGTGCCACCTCTGCCCCGGTTCTTCCGGAATAGGCACTGACCTCCGACCACTTTTTGAAATTTCCTTTTACCTTAAATTGAGCCCATAATGAAATGGCAAACGCGATAATGATCAGAAAATCCATTGGATGAAAAAACATTTTTATTCCTCCCCCATATTGATAAAAAACTTATTCCTTCGTCACCAAAACCAAAGAACTGTTGTTTGCCGTTAAATTCCCGAGTCTGCATTTCACGAAAAACCAGCGCACCTAAAGCATAAAAAACCAGCAATAATTGATGCACACCGTCAGGAAATGAAACCGGGCTCTGCCTTTTCCTGCCTGAATGACGGCCTGTACCTTATATGAAACATAGAAACAGGAAATCGGTATATCATCAGGCAAATGGGCGGTAAACGAAGGGATATGTGTTGTAATGGAATACGTTTTCGGGTGTGAAGCTGACCTCATGATATCCAGGATTAGCTCCAAAGCAATAGTGCTTCCTTGGGCCGAACAACAAAAAAACGAACATGTCTAAAGTTGGACCAGTGTCATTTTTAGTTTTGAAACGATCCTTTTGATCATAATCTGCCTTTCTGATGCGCATTTACCGTTATATACGAAAAAAGAAATGGAAGGTTTCAACTTTTGCACAAAAAAAAGAACGGCCGGAGCCCCTCTTTCCATTAACGTTTAATTCGGTATGCTGCTGTAAGCATCGCAAATGAAATGACAATACTGGCAAGAACCAAAATCCAGGCTTCCCTCATGTCACCTGAATCGATGGCAAGATAAATTGCAGTCGGAATGGTCTGCGTGCGCCCGGGAATATTTCCGGCAAACATTAAGGTTGCCCCAAATTCTCCAAGTGCTCTCGCAAAGCTTAATATGGCTCCTGAAACAATGGACGTGCAGGAAAGAGGAATCGTAATGTAGAAAAAAACGTTCCATTTCCCTGCTCCATCAACCCGCGCGGCATTCTCAATATCATGATCAACAGCTTCAAATCCGGTCTTTGCTGATTGATACATGAGCGGAAAGGCAACAACACTTGAAGCCAGCACTGCGGCCCACCAGGTAAAAATAACAGGCTGCTGAAACAATAATTCTATGAATTGGCCAACCGGACTTCGCTTCCCAAAAATGATAATGAGAAGAAACCCGATGACGGTTGGAGGAAGAACGAGAGGAAGCATTAATAGGGTTTCAATGATGTGTTTCCCTTTAAACGACTTGCCTGCCATTGACTTCCCCAGCAGTACGCCAGACAGTATAACAATGATCCATGCGGAAGCCGCAACGGTAATGGACAAATAGATCGGCGGCCAGATATTTGCTAGCATAGTTTCTCCTTAGATTTAAGCATCAAACAACTTATGTACTAGATTTCAAAGAATATAATCAACCTCCATTATAACGAAAAAGCCCACAGGCAACAAAAAGACAGCATCGGCTTTACCAATGCTGTCTTTTTAATAGAAGGGACTTTCATACAAGGAAGACTTGATCACCGGCTTAAACGGCAGCCTGTATTTTTCAAGCACCGACTGGACCACTTCCTTCAGCCATTCCGGACTGGTGGGAGATACATACACTTCGTCAATTAACGTGTGTAAATTGCAATCCACATAGGCCCCGTCCTTATGATTGAATCTCCGATGATTAGGATCATCGAAGGCAAGCAGCCGGATTTCATTTTCATGGCTGAAAGACCTCCGTTTATAGAATAAGGTTTCATAAGGATTGAGACTGGCCATTTCCGAATTAAAATTAATGTATTGGACCTGCCCGACATATGTCCGAAAACGTTTGTCATTGATGCTGGTAAACAGCTTATCCAGCGTGGAACAGATGGCAATTCCTTCATCCGATTTCAAATACAGGTTCCACATCCCCGCTGATTCCTCTTCGTTCAGATGCCAGCAATTGACCCCGACATAATCATGCATCTGCTTAATATATTCATGGAGCTGTCTTCTTTTCTCGGCTTTGGAGAGCTTTTCATCCACCGGCACCGTAAGGTATGACAGCGGATCATTGAGGATATTATTTACGTCCAGGGCAGAATAACTGCCTTCATGATTGTCCACAAAAAGGGACGGTTTCGGAAAAAACAACGATTTTTGGTAAAGCATGCCGACAAACTTAGCAAAGTCCATATACTTCCATATCTTTGAGCTGCCTGACCATCTTTGGCTGTTCTTAATGTTATAGGTCGTATTTTGATCAAACTGAGACTGGAATTTAACCAAAGCTTTTTCCGCCCAGTATTCACTCATACGGCAGTCCTTCCTTCATATGTTTTCTGCACATGGTCTATGGTTATGCTTGGTAGTTGCCTTTTATAACAGCCGTATTTCCGGTTTATCCTTCCCAGCGGTCGGTATAAATCAAGGAATCCAGTTCTTTTCTGCTTTCCCAGTTCTCCGCTTCGAGAATGGGTTTCTTCGGATAATCGTTCGTATACCCCAGGGAGAGGAGCGCCACCGGCTCGATGTGAGGCGGGATATGTAAAATATCACGGATATCGGCTTTCTTGTAAAAGCTGACCCATCCCATGGCCAATCCTTCGGCACAGGATGCCAGCCACATATTCTGGATGGCACAGGCCGTGGACATTCTATCAGTTTCAGGAATTGAATTTCTTCCCAGAACATGTGATCCGCCACGCGTCGGATCACAGGTTACACAAATTGTTAAAGGTGCTTCTTTTATTCCCTCTATTTTCAAATTCATAAACGCGGATGACCGCGAATCGTCTTCATAATGGATGGCTAAAGCTCTTCTTTCCTTGTCCGCCGCCCACGCCAAACGATCCTTTACTTCTTCCGAGGTGACCAGAATAAAATTCCATGGCTGCATGAAACCAACAGACGGAGCTTGATGGGCTGCCTTTAATATGGAATAAACGGCTTCATCCTGAACAGGATCCGGCAAAAAACTCCGGACATCCCTTCGGGCAGCAATGACTTTGTAGACAGCTTCTTTTTCATCATTTGTAAACAAGGCGTGTTTCTCCTTCCTGTTTCTTAGCGGATATTTGGGCGGCCTCAAATGTAGCCATTTCGTTAATCATGAGCGATGCCGACTGAAGAACGGGGAAGGCAATCGCCGCACCGCTCCCTTCTCCCAACCGCATGCCCAAATCGAGAATGGGTTCCTTACCAAGCAGCTTTATCACTTTCATATGGCCGGGCTCAGCCGAACGATGGCCCAAGATCATGTAATCAGCAGAAGCGCTGCAGATCATCTTTGCGATTAAGGCAGCTGTACTTGCGATAAAGCCATCCACCAAAATCGGAATGCTTCTTGAGGATGCTGCCAGCATGGCTCCAGCCATTCCTGCAATCTCCAGCCCTCCCACTTTGGATAAAACATCAACCGGATCGTCTCCGTTCGGTTTTCTCAGCGCCAGCGCCTTTTCAATGACATCTTTTTTGATCTGCAGCTTTTCTTTTTCAATGCCAGTGCCAGTCCCAACCAGTGTATCAACTTCTTCACCGCTCACAGCCGCGACTACCGCACTGCTCGCCGTCGTATTACCAATCCCCATTTCACCAGGAATAAGACACTTGATTCCATTATTAATCATTTCGTTTGCCGTCTGATACCCCGCATCAATGGCCTGCTCGGCTTCCTCCCGGATCATGGCATCTCCCAGAAGGAAATTAGCCGTTCCATAACGGACTTTTCGGGAAATCAAGGTTTGGCTGTTAATTTCAGCGGCTATCCCAATGTCCACGATGTTCAACTTGGCACCGATTTGTTTGCTGAACACGTTGATTGCAGCTCCGCCATTCAAAAAGTTACGTACCATCTGGCCCGTTACTTCCTGTGGATAGGCTGATACTCCTTCTGAAACGATGCCATGGTCAGCAGCAAAAATCAAAACCCCCGGCGGAAATACTGTCGGAAAGCGTTCCTTCGTCATGGAGGCAAGACTCACCGCCAAATCTTCCAGTCTTCCGAGACTGCCAACCGGCTTTGTTAATGAATGAATGTAAGTCTGCGCGTCCCTTCCCACCTTTTTATCAATTGCCGGAATACTGGCATTTTTCCAATGGTTTTTCATCCTTTTTTCTCCCTTCCATTTCAACAAAAAAAACCTTGTCTGCAGGCGCCAAGGTTTTGATCTAATGTACACTATCCCTTTCTTCCCACCGAAGACACAGAAATCAAAATTTATAAGCAGGTCTCCTGGCTTACCGGTTTAACCGGGTTCACAGTAGCGGGGGCTGCTCCAGATTTTCACTGGATTCCCTATTATCTCTCCACCTTTTTTGGTCTTGAGCACTTATAAATTTTTATGTAATTGTTTGTTTATCATAACAATTCTTTAAAGAATTTGGTATAAAAAAAACCAGAACCGGTCATACGGTCCTGGTTTTTAAATCATCCCAGCAATTTCACACTTTGTGCAATCACAAATGTTACGAAGATGGCGATCATGGTTGGAATGAGGAAAGCAAGAAAGGCCCATTTTATGCTTTTTGTTTCTTTATAAATGTTGACCAAAGTCGTTCCGCATGGAAAATGAAGCAATGAAAACAGCATCATATTCAGTGCTGTTAGCCACGTCCACCCCTGGTCCACGAAAATTTGTTTCAAATCTCCTAGGTTGTCAACCTCTGTCAGGGCCCCTGTAGAAAGATAACCCATAATCAAAATGGGCAGGACAATTTCATTTGCAGGCAGTCCGATCAGGAATGCCATCAGAATATAGCCGTCGAGCCCCAGCATCTGTCCAAACGGGTCCAGGAAATTGACGATATGCATAAGAACGCTTGTATCGCCGACCGAAACATTAGCCAGGACCCATGTCAGTATGCCGGCTGGTGCAGCGACTTTAACAGCTCTGAGAAGCACCGCCCATGAACGTTCAAGCGATGAACGGATGACCGTTTCCCAAAACTTGGGCCTCCTGTATGCAGGAAGTTCAAGTGTATAGTGCGTAGGTACTCCTTTGAGCACCGTCTTGGATAATACCCATGAGACCAAAAAGGTTACAAGAATTCCGAACAAGACAATGCCAACAACTACCGATGTTGTAACAAGGGACTTCGCTCCTCCTGTGTATCCTGCCGCCATAAAGAGGGACGCCAGCACAATCAGCGTTCCCCAACGCCCGTTGCACGGAACAAAATTGTTGGTAAGGATGGCGAGCATCCGCTCTCTCGGTGATTCAATAATTCGCGAAGACATCATTGCTGCAGCATTACAGCCGAATCCCATCGCCATCGTCAGGGACTGCTTCCCGTGTGCGCCCACTTTTTTGAAAATGCGGTCCATATTGAACGCTACTCTCGGTAAATATCCATAGTTTTCAAGCAAGGCGAACGTTGGAAAAAAAATTGCCATCGGCGGCAGCATCACACTTACGACCCAGGTGGTGCCGCGATAAAGACCCAAAACAAGAACACCATACAGCCAATCCGGAGCACTTATCCACTGGAAAAAGGCTGTAATATAGTTTTCCAGCCATCCGAAAAATCGGGCAATCATATCAGATGGAACATTGGCTCCGGCGATCGTAAGGTAAAAAACAATGCCAAGCATAACCATCATGATTGGAAAGCCCCAAATGGGAGAGGTGAATACAGCATCCAATTTCTCCGTTCGCCGATCACGTTTGGTGTTTGAATGATGAACACCCGCCTCGCAGAGCCGCTTGCTTTCCTGATAAAGGCTGCCCACGATTTTATCGCGAAGATCTGATGACGAAAGCTGCTGTGCCTTTTCATAGAGAGCATTCAAATCTCCTCTAGAACCTGAATTTGCCAGTTCTGTATTCATGCCGACCCCTCCTTTACCTTCAGCCTTGATTTCAATTCATCCAGCAGAGACTCATCCCCATCCAACAAGCGCAAAGCCACCCAGCGGGAAGAGATGCGATCTTCCACCATTTCAGCCACAAATGGCTCCAATGAAGCGATTTTTATTTCAATGTCTTTGTCGTATGTTATCCGCGCGGGTTCGCATACAAGTTTGCCCTCTGCAAGGCGTTCGATGGTGTCGAGCAAAAGGGGAAATCCTGTTTTGTTCCGGGCAGAAATTTTTATGACAGGAACGCCAAGCCGGCGGGTAAGTAAGCGCTCATTGATGGAGATGCCTCTCTTTTCTGCTTCATCTATCAAATTAATGCAAATGATCACATTTCGAGTCATTTCCAATATTTGCAGAGCAAGGTTCAGATTCCGTTCAAGCGAGGTGGCATCCACCACGACAAGTGTCACATCTGGTTTTTCAAATACAATATAATTTCTTGCCACTTCCTCATCCCGGGAGTTCGAGAAGATGGAATACGTTCCCGGTAAGTCAATCAGCTGGTAGTTTATCCCCTTATGGGTTAATGTTCCTTCAGCAAGCGTAACCGTTTTTCCGGCCCAATTCCCCGTATGCTGCTTTAATCCGGTCAATGCATTGAATAATGTACTTTTTCCCGTGTTGGGGTTTCCCGCCAGTGCGACCCGGTACGTTTCAGTCATGATTCATCAGCTCCCCTTGAATCTTCGAACTTTCTTCCCTTCTCAGGGCAATGGTTGTTTGGCTGACACGAAAAGCAATGGGATCGCCCAGCGGACTCTTTCGTACAACCTCCACTACTGCTCCTGGTACAAATCCAAGATCCAGCAGCCGTCTTCTCATCACACCTTCGATATCCATGGAGGTGATCTGTATGAAGTCGCCATTCTTCCCTTCAAAAAGGGTGATACAGTTAGTCTTATCCACTTCTTTTTCCCCCACTCTTATTTGTTTCCTTCGTGCAACATTTTCTTATATGATATGTATATCCAATGGTTTTGTCAATGTTTCTTGAAAAATAAAAAAAGCCCCTGAAATACAGAGGCTTTGCAGTAATTTTTGTTATTCTGAAGATAGAAACGTCTTCATCTCTTTCCAATGTGAGAGACGTTCCCCTTGTAAATGCCGGTTGTACGACTGGTCCCTGACCACAACTCTTAAGTAGTCTGATGAGAGGGTAGCGAGCACCCCTGGTTTATCATCAAAATAAAAATCAAGGCCAAGCTCTTCAATGATTTTTACTTTTTCATGATCCTTCATGCCGCAATAAAATTTATCGTCATCAACAGGAAATCCCCGCTCCTTCATCCAATTCATCGTCCGTTCAGCATGTTCTCCCGGACGAGCGGTTATGTAATATATTTCATGACCTTGTTCTTTCAGCTCCTGTAAGGTTTCAACCGCTTCAGGGTATGCTGGACAATCAGAAAAATAGATTTCTTCACGCAAAGTGTTCCACATCTGTTTTCCCTCTGCATTCGTCAGGCCGAACGGTTCATGGATTTCTACCGTTTTCAATGCTTCGAAAATATCCATCGCGAGATTTTTGTTTAGCTTTTTATTATAGATCGTAAAGGCATAGCCTCTCAAATTAATCAACGTATCATCAATATCAAAACCGAATTTCATCATTGTTCTCCTTCTGTTACTTATATACAGGGTATCCTGTAAACTTAAAATCCTCCCCGACTTGTTCCACTGTCATCTCACGAAGATCCACTGCTCCACTCATCCGGTCAGCACCCTCACCTTCAAGAAACGTTGGTGACAGGCTTCCGCCCAGAAGTTTGGGAGCCATATAGACCACGAATTTGTCGATAAGCTTCTGTTCAAGGAAAGAAGCATTTACGGCTCCGCCTCCTTCAATCATCACAGACGAGATTTGCTGTTCTCCAAGAAAATGTAAGACCTCTGCGGGATTCACCCGACCATCCCGGCTTTTAGTCGAAAATATGGAGACGCCATGACTTTCCAGCTCTTGGCGCTTCTCCCCTCCAGCCCGTTCTGTCGTAAAGATCCAGGTTTCTGCTTTTTTGTCCTGCACAACTTTGGATGAGACAGGGATTCGCAGGGTGGAATCAAGTATAACCCTGACAGGGTTGCGGCCGTTTGGTATACGCGCGGTCAGCTCTGGATCATCCTTAATCACGGTGTTAACACCTACAAGGATGGCCATGTTTTCATTTCGGATCTGGTGAACATCCTTTCTGGCTGCCTCTCCGGTAATCCATTTGCTGTCATGCGTTGCCGTGGCGATTTTCCCATCAAGCGTTGCGGCGGATTTCATCGTGACAAAAGGGAGCTTTCGCACAATAAATTTATTGAATACTTCATTCATTTGTTGCGATTCCTTCTCCATGATTCCGGTGATGACTTCGATACCAGCTTCCTTTAGAATCGCGACTCCCCTTCCAGATACGAGGGGATTGGGATCCAGACTTGCAATCACAGCCTTGCTTAATCCAGCTTTCACAATGGCTTGGGCACAGGGTCCCGTTCTTCCATAATGGGAACAAGGTTCTAGGGTCACATAAATCGTTCCCCCTTTTGCTTTTTCTCCCGCCATTCTAATCGCATGGATTTCAGCATGAGGCTCCCCAGGCTTTAAATGGGAGCCGATTCCCACAATTCGGTTCTCGTTGACAATAACAGAACCGACCATGGGGTTTGGATCGGTCTGGCCTTTCATGGCTCGGGCGTTTTCAAGCGCCAATTTCATATAGAAGGTATGATCAGTCATTTGGGCAGCTTTCCTCCTCTTTTAAGTGGCCTGAACGGGAAACTTTCGTCTTCAAGTAGTTGGCATTATACTCTGACTCATCTCCCCACAACGGTGTCCGTCCAGAAAGCAGCATGCCGGATTTTTTTAATGCATCCAGCTTTTTTGGATTGTTCGTAATCAAGGTCACTGGTTTAGTCCGAAGTGTTTTTAATACCGAGATGGCATCCTCATAATTCCGTGAATCATCCACAAACCCAAGGTTCAGATTTGCTTCTACTGTATCATAACCACTTTCCTGAAGCACATATGCCATGGCTTTTGAAAATAGGCCGATTCCGCGTCCTTCATGATTGGCCAGGTAAAAAAGTGCGCCTGTTCCATGGTTTTTGATCATCTGCATCGATTTTTTCAGCTGAAAACCGCAGTCGCAGCGCTTGCTTCCGAAGATGTCCCCCGTATGGCAAATGGAATGCATGCGAATGAGCGCATCTTCGTTGTTTTTGAAGTCGCCATAGACGAGCACGCTTGACTGTTGATATTCAGCAAGGTTTGCGGAAGATAGTTTTCGAATAATTTCATCGATATTCTCTGTGACCTGCTCCCGTTCGAGCCAGCAATACCACTGAAAAACTACGGTCTCTCCATATAGATTAACCGGAAGGCGAATTGGACCAACAAGGTAAATGCCTCCGTTTTCGGATGTTTTAATCAATTGAATTTTATTTTTTAACAATAAAATAACATCGGATTTAAGAATTGATTGTTCCATCTTGATGAATCCCCTTTTGTTTATTGTTACGCGTTTAACACTAGTCTGCGTGCTTATTTCCGGATTATCCTTGATTATACACCACTTGCAAACAAAAAGTAAGTATATTGCAAAAGGAAAGCAGCTTGTTAAGCGGCTTTCCTTCTAATGAATAAAAATATCCAACCATATTTTGACCGCCGTTCCGGCTATCAAGATGGCCAAAACGGCCTGAAGCACTTTTGTGTTGATCTTCTTTCCAACTTTTACACCGAGAGGTGCTGCGATCAGACTGACGATCAGCATAAGAACGGCGGGATGATACAAAATCTGTCCTGTTGCTGCTTTGCCAATCAAGGAACCGATGGACGAAAGAAATGTGATTCCCAGTGAGGTCGCGATGGTCACCCGTGTTGGAAGCTTCAGCACGACCAGCATAATCGGCACCAGAATAAACGCTCCCCCTGCTCCTACAATTCCAGCAAATACTCCAACGGTCAGCGCGAGAATTCCTGCTAATTTTTTGTTAAATACCAGTTCGGACCTGATATCATCCATTGCTTCTTTTTTTGGAAAAAGCATAAGAACGGCAGCAATAACCGCCAGCAGACCATAAATAATATTAATGGCTTTTTCCGTTAAAAGATGAGAGCCAAATCCCCCAATGAAACTGCCTGTTAAGGAGCTTAATCCCATGATCATGAGAAGCTTCATATGAATAAAGCCCCCTTTTCTGTATGCCATAAGTCCGGCAAGCGTGGAAAAGAATACTTGTACCGCCACAATTCCTGAAACATAATGAGCACCAAAGCCTGCATACCCGAGTAATGGAGGAACATACAGAAGAATGGGGTAATTAACAATCGCTCCTCCTATGCCAAGCAAACCTGATATAAAAGAGCCAATAAAACCAATCACAAATATGGTAAAGAGATAACCTACGTCCATTGCCATAAATTCACCCCATGTTCCCCTCAATTATTTCTTTTGAATAAAGAATACAAATACTCCGTTGTCTTCGTTCATTTCCAGGAGCGCATGTCCACCTGCTTTCGCCCAGGCAGAAAGGTCACTCTTTGCCCCTTTATCCGTCGCGTGAACCTCCAGCACCTGTCCGGATTCCAGTGCATCCATTGCTTTTTTTGTACGTACGATGGGCATCGGACAAGCAAGTCCCTTTGCATCAAGTAATTGATCAGATGTCATATTAATTTCCTCCCTTTTAGTCATTAATGGCGCATCGGTTCGGACCGATTTCCATCTCCTGCTGTGTCTCTTTGTCCGGGATTAATTTTCCCATGTTAGTCTTGCGGATTTCCTGATAGGCATTTGGTTGCGGAGGCAGATTCTCAGTAACCGCCGTTCTGAATTCCGTTTCATCGAGATGAAGACCTTCGTTCTTTTCAAACAGATCTCCAAGTACTGCCTTAACCTCTCCCTGGTTTCCAAGCTCTGAGATGTTAGAATAGTGAGCGGGCAGGACAGTAAGATCATCTGAAAGCTCCCTATAGCTATGATACAGTGTGTTCCTTAAGTCTCCAACCCAATCTTCTGCTTTTCCTGCCAAGTCTGGACGGCCAATGGATTCTACAAACAAGATATCCCCGGTTAATAAATACGTCTTGTCAATCAGAAGCGTGGTGCTCCCAGCGGTATGTCCCGGAGAATGGATGGGCTCCACAGAAACGGACGTGCGGCCAACCGTAATGGTTTCGCCCTCATCCAGGGGAGTGTAGGGAAAAGTTACTTCGTCGGCATCCTTCGGCGGGAGATAGTACGTGCTTCCTGTTTTTTCTGCAAGCAATCGTCCTCCAGAAATATGGTCGGCATGCAGGTGGGTATCCACGGCGTATTTTATGGTTATCCCTTTCTCCTTCGCAAACGATTCATAGGGCTCGGTCATTCTTGCAGGATCCACGATCATCGCCTCCCCATTTGATTCAATCATGTAAGACAAGCAGCCTTTTCCAATTCGAACAAACTGGTAGATCGAACCTCCGCTTTTCAGTCCGCCAATCTTCACCGGCCTTAGATATTCGCTCCATGCTTTCATGCCTCCTTCAAGATAGAACACATCCAGCCCTTTTTCTGACAGCATTTCTGCCACCATGACCGATGATCCTTCTTTGGCACAAACGACCAAAATCTCTGTATCCTTTGGCAGCTGATCCAAAATACCGTCTACTCCCTCCAACAGTTCAAAATAGGGAATGTTCAAGTAGTGGATCGCTTCCCCTTCAATTTTCCAATTTTGAAAAGCATCTTCATTTCTCACATCAAAAATAAATAGGTTGCTTTTTCTGATGATAAGGCTTGCCACCTGTGCTGCCGTTAATTTTTGAATCGCCATTCCTTATCCCTCCAATTTGGTTATAGGTCCCTGCCATTTACTCATGCCTGGTACAACATTAATCACGTTCTTGAATCCGGCTTCTGTCAGTTTTTGTGCAGCAAGATCGCTTCTGGTTCCTGTCCGGCACAGAACATACACACTTGAATCTCGCTTTAGTTCATTTAAACGATCGTTTAATTCCCCGAGTGGCAATGATACGGCACCAGGTATATGACCGAAAGCATATTCTGCAGATTCTCTGACATCCAGAAGTACGAAATGTTCTTGTCGAGCTACGGAATCTAAAAGCTCTTCATTAGAAATTACATGTGGGTGATGCTTTTCGGCTTTTTCCTCTTCTGCTGTTGCTTTGCGGATATAGTGTTTCAAAACCCCGTTTTCCTCAATAGTTCCTAAATAGTGGTGACCACTGCTCGTTGCCCATGCCTTCATGTCAGCCATCGATCCCTTATCCGTGGCCTGTACTTCAATGATCTCACCAGCCCCCAGTTCATTGATCGCCTTTTTTGTTTTAACGATTGGCATCGGACAGGTGAGCCCCTTGGCGTCCAGCATTGCATTCGATTTAATCATTGTCATTCCTCCCAAATTACCCTATGGGGTATATTTATTTCTAAAAAAATTATTCTGTCGGGCCTTTCCATGCATGCATGCCGCTTGCCATATTGATCACCTTGAATCCATGACTTTCGAGCATTTGGGAAGCTTTAAAGCTTCTTCCCCCTGAACGGCAAACCATAATATACTCCTTCGCTTTATCCAGCTCGAGCATTCGGAATTCAAGCAAGCCTAACGGAATATTTAAGGCGCCTGGAATTTTTCCAGCCTTCACGTCTTCTGTTTCCCTTACATCAATGACATGAATATTATCCTTCTTCAACAGGCTTTCGACTTCTTTTGTTGTTATTTCTTTCATGTACAAGTCCCCCCTTTAAATAAATAGGTTCACGCTGCCATCAGATGCTTCCCCCAAGTACGCTGCCACACCAGCATAATCGATGCCATCCATCAACTCTTCTTGCTGTAGTCCCAGTAAATCCATGGTCATTGTGCAGGCTATAAGATTCACTTCCTGCTCTTTCGCCATTTCAATCAATTGAGGTAATGTCATGGCATTGTGCTTCTTAATCACATGTTTAATCATTTTGGGACCCATTCCCGCAAAATTCATTTTTGACAAGCCCATTTTATCAGCATGGCGTGGCATCATTTTGGCGAACATTTTTTCAAGAAATCCCTTTTTGACGGAAAGCGGCTCATCCTTTCGTAAAGCATTTAATCCCCAAAATGTATGAAAGATTGTTACCTCATGATCATAGGCTGCCGCCCCATTCGCGATAATGTAAGCTGCCATGGCTTTATCATAATCGCCACTAAATAAAACAATCGTTGTTTTCTTTTTTGCTCCAGACAATAATCCCATCTCCTTTTACCCCTATGGGTATATTTTTAAATAAAATACACTTATACCCGTACGGGTATATTATAACTCAAATAAAAAGTTCGTCAACCGGAACTTTTTATCTGCTCTTGATTAATAACTCTACCGCTTCTTTTACCAGATGCTCTGTGGAAGCTCCTTTTTCAACATTTTCCCTCACACACTGCTCAAGGTTTTGACTGACAATAACCCCCATTGTACGGTCCATTGCATTTCTCGCCGCAGATAGCTGGGTCACGATCTCCCGGCAGTCTTTGCCTTGTTCCATCATGGAGAGCACTCCTTTAATCTGGCCTTCAATCCGTTTCAGACGGTTTTTTACTCCTTTATCGTATTCCATGCTTTACACCTCTTTCTTTTCTTTTTTACAAGGACATTTAGAATAAATATGCACCGGTACAATAGCAAACGCAAGTGCACCTAAAAATGCTGAATATAACACAACATCATCTTTTTAATGTGACTTTATGTAAATATTATACCCCGCCCGGTATATTGTCAAGGAGCATGTTTTGCTCATCATTCTTTTCATAGAAAAAGCATCACGTTTGACGACGTGATGCTTTTATAATGGGATTAGAGGTACTTTCTATGCATGCTCTTTCCGTCATAGGTAAATAGAACAGGCTTTTCTTCAATTTTGGTTTCCATGTGCACTGGCCGGCCCCATAACTGATTGATGTAAGGAAGGACCTTTTCAAGGTATTTCACATCCAGTTCAATGTCCTCGTACGAATGCTTGATGTAAAGTTCCCCATTCTTCAAATAGTCGCCATCATTTACCGTCAGATACGGAAATCCTCCGTTCACTCTCATGCCAACAAGCTGATCGCGTATGGCTTCCCATTCTTTGTCCACAATCTTATAGTCCCGGCCCTGTTTTTGGAACAAATACATATCCTCACGCTGGCACAGTTCCTTTGTTAAATAGTTCCGGATAAACGACATGTCGGATTCCAGTTCCCGCACTTCAAACATTTTCTCACGGCCCGATCCAGGCTTTACCCCCTGTCTAAGCAATTCTTCATCGGGGTTGTTATACCGTTCTTCAATATCTTTGAAAATCTGAAGTCCCATGTAATACGGATTGATGGAGGTTCTTGACGGCTGGACCACTCCGGCATTCAGTTTGGCAAACTCAATAGTTTCATGGGAGGTCAGATCCATTTCCTGCAGAATTTTGGCGTGCCAATAGGACGCCCAGCCTTCGTTCATGATTTTCGTTTCTAGTTGGGGCCAGAAGTAGAGCATTTCTTCCCGCATCATGGAAAGAATGTCCCGCTGCCAGTCTTCCAGCTCACGGCTGTATTCTTCAATAAACAACAGAATGTCTTTCTCCGGCTGAGGAGGAAAATGCTTCTTTTTCACTGGAGATGGCTGATTTCGTCTGCTTCTTGATTCGTCAATGCTCCATAAATCATCATAGGGAGTCTCTTTTCTCACCGGCTCATCCTGTTCTTCATCTTCCAAATTATAGCTTAGCCGGTTGCGCACAATCGACGGATCGATATGTTCCTGAATGGCGAGCACCGCGTCGAGAAAGACTTCAACTTCTTTTTTTCCGTGAATGATTTCATACTGAGAAATCCTTTCCGCAGTGGCCGTCATACTGTCCACCATATCCCGCCGTGTATTGGAAAAACGGACATTGTTTTTGAAAAAGTCGCAGTGAGCCAGCACGTGGGCGATAATCAGCTTATTCTGGATTAATGAGTTAGTATCCAATAAAAAGGCATAGCAGGGATCAGAGTTGATCACCAGTTCATAGATTTTGCTTAAACCCAGATCATATTGCAGCTTCATTTTGTGAAATTGCTTTCCGAAGCTCCAGTGAGAAAAACGAGTCGGCATTCCGTACGCGCCAAATGTATAAATAATATCCGCTGGGCAGATTTCATAACGCATCGGGTAAAAGTCGAGGCCAAATCCATCCGCGATTTCTGTAATCTCGGCGATTGCATTTCCGAGCTCTTTATTTTGCTCATCCCAAGACATGCTTGTTCCCTCCTCTATCATCTCTTACTTTCAATTTATGACGGCCCCCGCCATTTCATGAAGAATGGGGGCAAACTTCTGCGGCCAAGTATGAGTCTCATGACATTCTGTCCATAATATATGTAGGTTTACAAGGGGGGACATGTATGGAATTTATCTATAAGCCTTTTTTGATTTTTTTATTTGGCTATATCTTTTTACGGATTACAGGCAAAAAAGCCGTGTCGCAAATGCACAGCTTTGACATGCTTTATATTTTGATCATCGGGAATGTCATCAGCCAGCCGCTGCAAAAAGACAGCGTATGGGTAGCCCTTTTGTTTACGTTCATCATCGTTCTTTTTTATAAACTATTCATGCGGCTGTCCCTCAACAACAAACTGCGATGGACATTATTTGAGAGCCCCACCGTTCTCATCCGAAACGGGGATATCGACCGCAAGGGGCTAAAAAAGGTACGGCTTCCCATTGATGAGCTCCTTGCCCAGCTGCGTGTAAAAGGCTTTACCGATACCCGGAACATCGCGCTTTGTGCCATGGAAGACAATGGCCAGATCAGCGTCATTCCCAAATCCAATTTCCGGCCGGTTCAGCCTGGTGATTTAAAAGTAAAGGTAAAACGAGAATTTATTCCTATTCCAGTCATTATGGACGGCCAGATCATTGACCATAACCTCAAATACTTGAAACTGGATAGAGACTGGCTATTGAAGCGGCTAAAACAAAAGGGGGCCGATGTACAGAATGTGATGCTAGCCACGATTACAGAATCAGGAACGCTCCACATTGACACCAACAACCCGCATAATGAAGACAAAGGGCCATATTCCTATAAGCCCGGTGAGGATAATTAACAGACAAAAAGCCAGGAATGATCACGAATATAGTAATGGCATTTAATAGAAACGAAAGGTTTAGAAACCAACCAGGCAGGCAATATTAGTTTTGAGAGAAAAGGAGGAATGACAAATGACCTTTTTATGCAGCGTACTTAGTATATTTGGAATTGCTCTCCTGAACGAAATAAGGCATGCCAACGTAAAAAAAGAACCGGCAAAGCACCGTTTACCGTCAAAAAAACCAATCCTTTAATGAAACCAGCCCACCCGGCATGTCAGGGTGGGCTTTCGTATGATTTACGTTTGCATCTCCAACTTTTCTTTGACTCTGTTTCTGATCTACCGATATATGCAGCGTATCGACTCTTTTCGTGATGCCGTACAGGAGCCTAGCCGTTTCCGGTGTTTTCAATTTTATTTCAAATGCTGGCTTTTCTTTTGAAAATTCCTGACGTAGCTGTTTTTCTTTAGAAAGTATTCCGGTTCCCTGCAGCGTACAATACTTTGTATGTTTTGAGAATTGTACCCTGATGCCTTGGGCAAGTAAGAATCACTTGATAGAGAAGGGTATAGAAATTTAGAACCACTAACAGGATAGCTGCTGCTGTATGGCTTCACAAAATCGCCTTACTTGGAATGCTTATGAAGACGGGGCAGATGATTTTTACTTTGTTTGGCATAGCGCCATGACCACATTAAAGCGAAGGTAATGGCCACTGAAGGAAGGATCCAGCTGTATGATTGGAAATACGAATGAATCTGGGTAAGATGTTCCCCATATTGATTCCCGATGGCGAAGTAAAAAACAGCCCAAAGAAAACCCGCAGGATAGGTGAGTATAGCAAAGCGTAAATATGGCAGACCGTTGCTGCCAACAATAAAAGGCATTAAGAGCCTTAATCCCGGAATAAAAAAGCTAAATAAAAGAATTTTCTCTCCCCAGCGGTCAAGCAGGCCAGATGCTTTTTGAACTCCCTTTCTGATCCGGCCGATTCTATAAAGCCGTTGGACGATGGCTGTGCCGCCATACCTTCCGAGCATATAAATCAATGTTAAAACAGAAATCACTCCCAAATAAGTGGCAATGAATGAATAAGCAGGATTCAGAAGAACTTTATTTGAAAGCATTCCGCTGACCATTACAATGATTTCATTGGGTACGGGGAGCCCCAGGACTCCAATCCATGAAAGCACGAACACACCAAGGTAACCATGATCATGAAAAAACTGAAAAAAGAAGCCGTAATCCATCTTCTCCGCCTTCCTTCCTGCAGGCTGTTTGCCATTCTCATAAAGCCCCGGCCTTTTCCTTTTTACCTTCTGTACCCTTTTTCCCTGTTTGGTTCACCCGTTTGCCTGTATTTATTCGTAAATTTTTCATCTTCACTTTTTGTGGTCAGTCCTGATCAAACCATCCTTTTTTCCTAAACCAGAAATACATGCTCAGTCCGAGAACCAGCATACTTCCCAGCACAAAAAAGTAACCCTCACGCCACTTCAATTCCGGCATATACTGAAAATTCATACCGTAAATTCCTGCAATAAACGTTAACGGCATAAAGATCGTTGTAATAACCGTGAGGGTCTTCATAATGTTATTCATTTTATAGGAATTAAGTGATATATAATTATCACGGATATCCGAGGTCATTTCCCGGTTGGAATCGATCATCTCACTTAATTTTATGAGATGGTCATAAATATCATGAAAATACGCTTTTTTATTTTCATTGATAATTAATCGTTTGGATTCCAAGGTCCGGTACATTAAATCCCGCATGGGAAAAATGGTACGCCGTACTTTTAACAGGTCGCTCCGAACATCAAATGTTTGTTGAATTAGAGTGTGCTTATTTCCTTTTTCATAATTGTTTTCAATGTCTAGCAGGTGGTCTTCTATGTTCTGGACAATTGGAAAATACGTATCCACGATTTTGTCCATGATTTTATGCCCGACTTCTATCGGTCCGATTGAGGAAAAGTTTCCAAGCCCTGCAAAGTAGTTCCACGTAGAATCCATTTCTGCCAGTTGGTCATAATGAAAGGAAACGATGAACTTTTCTCCGATAAAAAGATCAACTTCCTGGGCAGCAAGGGACTGGGTATGAAGAGCGTGCATAACGAAAAAACTGTAACCCTGGTAATACTCAAGTTTAGGCCGCTGAAGAAACTGCAGGCAGTCTTCAATTGCCAGCGGATGAAAATGGAAATAAGAGCTAAGCAGCTTAATTTCCTCATCCTCCGGATCGATAAAATCGACCCAATACCACTCCATCCTGTCTTCCGACAGCTCTTCGACCGACGGCTGAAGGATAAGTTCATGATCTTTTGTGACTGCCATTATTCTAAGCATCAATGCTTCCCCCGGTTTATTAAAGGTGAATTAGACTGGCTGAACTTTAAGCATAGGCGTCTCATTCAGCAAATTGAGCACCACTTCATACGCGCTTTTTTCCCGATGATTTTCAAAATAACTCATTTTGTTCAAAAGCCCTTTCACTTCCGGTTCATTTTCAAGCACAGAGGCAATTTGATCCTCCAAAGGGATATCCTCGTGCAACTGGATAATCAGCTTTTCTCTGATAAGCTTTTTCAAATTGATCTGTTCTTGACCAGGCAATGCGGAGTGGACAAAAATGGGCAATCGTTTCTTTAGTGCTTCGCTGATTGTGATTCCTCCTGGTTTTGTTACAATCGCGTCCACCTGTTCGTACAGATGGTTCATTTCAGACCTCGTGGAAATATAGCCTCTTGGTTTAATATTCGGATGATTCCAGGAGGTTAGTTCTTTATACAGCTTCTGATTTTTACCGCACAGGACCGTATAGCGGTAATTGGAACCTGGTTTAATCTGTTTTAAGAACCCTTTGATCTGTCCAAGCCCAATGCTTCCTCCTGAAATTAAAATATGTTTCTTCAAGGCGGGTTTAGCGGAAAAATAGGCTCTGATGTCTTCATTCACCGGAATTCCCGTAATAATAATCTGCGTGCTGTTAATTTGGTGTCTGTTAATCAGCTCTTTTTTCATGGATACATCGCTGACCAAATGATAATCAATTCCTCTTTTTCCCCAAATATCATTGATAAAGAAATCCGTGTACACATTTACAACAGGAATGTCGATCAATCCCCGTTTTTTAAGCCGGCTGATAACGGCTGAAGGGAAACAATGCGTACATACAATGACATTCGGCTTTTCCTCCTTCAGCATCCGCAGCATTTTGTGCTCAAAAAGAAGAAGCTGATGAGGGGGCATCAATCTTTTTTTGGCCGGAGAATACATCACATGATGATAGATCCAGTCATATGTCCTTGGCATCATATGAATCCATTTTAAATACGTAGTTGATATGACTTTTTCCAGCGGCTTATTCCAGTAGCTGAGAAAGTCAATTTTTTTGCAAACCACCTGTTCATCACTGCTTTGCTCAATGGAAGACATTAATGCATCAGCAACCTGATGATGACCAGAAGGCATTTGAAATAAAGGTAAAAACAAGATTTTCTTCATGGTAAATCCTCCTTACAAACCTTTTAAGCCTTGTTTGTAAATTTCTTTCTGAATACAGTCAGCACGAATAACAGCAAAGCTGCTGCGGCAATCCACGGCAAGTAGGATAACTTGACTCGGTCTCCAAAGAAATAGCCGATGCTGATAAAAGCAGCTGTCCACATCCCGCTCCCAAGAAACGAAAGCAGTACATAGCGCAAAAAAGAATACGTGCTGATTCCTGCAATGTAGGGTGCCAGCTGACGAAGGCCGGGAAGGTAAAAACCGAACAAAAGGGTCGTAAGGGCGTGTTCATGGAACCTTTTCTCCACAGCTTTCCATCGGTCCGGTGTTATTTTAATGAATTTTCCGTATCGCTCAATAAACGGCAGTCCCAGTTTTCGGCCGAGCCAATAAGAGGCAAACATACCGGCAACAGTACCCATAAATGCATAAAGAAAGCTCGTACCAAACTCTAAATGTCCTTTTGCAACCAACACCCCGACCAAAAACAAAAATGATTCTTCAGGAGCAGGGATGCCGGTAATTCCACAAAATAAAACCAGTAAAATGATCCAATGACCGTAGTTTTGCAAATAGGAAATAACGGTATCTAAACTCATATTAACCTCGTTTGTTTGTATTCTTTAATTCTTCCAGTGGCAATCCGATATATCCTTGGCTTCTGGCATATTCCAGAAAATCCCGCAGAGCTTGAAGCATAACAGAAGGTGCCACATCATCCGCCCCAGGGTTTTCACCGTTATCGTGAAGCAAATAAATACATCCGCTGTGCAGGCCCTTCTTTAACTTTGCGGCCAGCTTGGCCTTTCCCTGACCGGCCTTCCAGTCTCCAGTAATGGAGGACCACATAATCACTTGATACTCTCTTGAGAGCAAAAGTGAAAACAAGTTGAATCTTCCCCAGGGCGGCCGGTAAAAATTCGCCTTTTTTCCTGTCGCATGTTGAATAACAGCTGCACATTTGCTGATTTCTCTTTTTAGTTTACCCGGTGTTAAAAACCAACTGTTTGAATGGGTTTGATGATGAATTCCTACAGTGTGCCCTTCTTTACTCATCCTTTTAAGAAGTTCGGGTTCCCTTTCGGCTCGTTCACCAACTATGAAAAATGCTGCCGGTACATTATACGACTTTAACAGGTCCAGCAGTTGCGGTGTATACACCGCATGAGGACCATCATCAAATGTGAGAAAAAATCCTTTTCTTTCTGTTGTTCCTTTTTTAATAATGCCAACTGAAAACAGCCTGATGCAGACGGTAGGGATCAAGCCATACAACAGAAAAAGAAATACAACTGTACAAATGCAATATACAATTATCATTTCCCTTTTTGTGTCCCTTCTAACTTATATACAGCTTCCGCCAGCGAATAAAGGTCTTCCTCACACTGTTTCAAGTATGCTTTAGCCTGAAAGGATAATTCATGATCAAAGTAATCTTTTTTTAGAATTTTTCTGAGCTGCCTTTTTAACCGCATAAGCTCCATTTCACTTTCATCAATATTTAAATAAACAATGTTGTTTGCTTTCCTATGCATTTCCTGTCCAAAATATCTGCAGCTCTCCAGCCAATCATTGTATTCTTTTGTTCTCTGCTTATTAAACAATTTAATAAGTTCCTCCTCGGAGTAATCAGAGAACTTCAGGATCTCCATCATAAAGGATTCGCCGCCATGGTCCTTAATCAGGGTATGCAGTTTGGCCAGCTTGTTCCCTATGTCCCCCACTTTTGGGACAAGGCAAACAGACTGCTGTATATAAAGGACTCCAAGTGCTTTCAAATTTCTCCATATCCTCACTCTGAGTGTAGAAGGTTCCACAGGGACTTTATAAGAAAACAAATACCACATCCGGCCTTCTTCCATTAAAACTCCCACCTTATCATCCATATCATGTAGACATAATAACATAAATAACAATTGTTTCAACCTATTACGTAACAGTTGTTTCGTTTATGGGTGGTTTTTGTTATTTTTCCCCGGACAAAAAAAGGCCCGGTTTAGAACCGGTGCCTTAAACCACCTATTAAAGGTCAAGAAAAAGTTCTCCTGAACCGACAATGACACTTCTCCCGCCAATTTTTACTTCTTTATATTCCGCGTCTTTTCGAATGGTGATATCAATCAGGCTGCGTCTTCCCATCTCAAAGCCCTGTTCACTTCGCAGTTGATATATCCCTTCATGCCCCTGCACAATGTTCATATGTTCAACGATATAGGCACCTAATGGGCCGCTTGCTGCCCCGGTAGCTGGGTCTTCCGGTATTCCCATTGCCGGTGCGAACATTCTGCTGTGAACCGTTGATTCTTCCTCTTCTGTTTCAGCTGTGAAGGCAAAAATATGCCTGGTTGACGGGTTATGGCTAAAATCCTTCTCCCAAATATCCATTCTGAAATTAATGCTTTTCATTGCCTCAAGGGATTGAACGGGAATAAACAAGAAAGGGACCCCTGTGGATACCGTTTGAATGGGAAGGTCCACATCCAGGTCTTCCGGGGAAAGAGACAGTAAGGTCGCCGCCAACTCGCGCTCTTGAAAGGATGGGCCGAATTGCGGCATGGGCTGATTCATCTCAATCCTGAGATCATCACCGCTCCCTTTATGCACTGTGACTGAAATATCGCCGACTCCCTCTTCAAAGATCCATTCATTCCTTCCCTCTGAAGTAGCAATCCACCCTTTTTGTGCGAGCAGAAATGCAGCCCCTAAAGTAGGGTGCCCTGCCATTGGCAATTCCATCTCTGGAGTAAAAATGCGCAGCTTTTTATTATTTTTGCGATTGTCCGGTGATTGAACAAAAACCGTTTCCGAAAGATTCAATTCCCTGGCAATTTTTTGCATCCATTCAGTTGATAGTTGAACGTTGTCGTGAAAAACAGCCAATTGATTTCCGCTGAATGGTTTATTGGTGAAAACATCTAAAAGGGTATAAGTTAACGATTTCATTTTATTCCTCCTCAACATCTTCTTAGCTTTATCTTATGGCGGCTTTGAAGATTAATCAAATCCGTAGAAAAGGAATGCTAAAAAGGCCATATAAAAAAAAGAAGACCCCGTACATATAGGTCTTCTTCAGGTTGCTCAGGCTATTGCCCAATAATAATTTTTTCTTTTGGATAATGAAAATGTTCAATAACGACCCGTCCGCGAATGATGAATAAGAAGGAAAGAATTCCAATCCTTCCGATAAACATAAGCACCATCAGCACCACTTTACCGCCTGTGCTTAAATGCGGGGTAATCCCCAGACTTAAACCGGTTGTTCCAAACGCGGAACACACTTCGAATACAATCTTCTCGATCGGCATCGGATCGGTAACCGCCACAATCAATGAAGCAATGCTGCACAGCATAAATGCAACGATAAGAACAATAAAAGCCTTTTGAATATCTTCGGTAAGAACTTCACGCTTGAATATTTTAATCGAATTGCGTCCTTTTGCATAAAACAAAATGGCGAGAAAGGCAACTGCAATCGTGGTTGTCCGGACCCCGCCGCCCACACTGCTCGGCGACGCACCAATAAACATCATCGCGCTTAAAAAAAGATTGGTCGGCACGGAGAAGTGGTTCATGTCCATGGTGGCCAGCCCGCCGCTCCGAGTGGTTACCGATTGAAAAAGCGAATAAAAAAAGGTTTCATGCCATGTTTTATCCGCCAGGAAACGGTGGGATTCAAAGGCATAAATCCCTAGAGTTCCAAGTACAACCAAAATAAAAAACGTAAGGGTAGTTACCTTGGTGAACAGTGTAAATGTGTACCGCTCTTTGTATTTTCGTTCCGCAATAAAGTTCTTTACTTCAATAAGCACCGGAAATCCAATGGCACCGGTGGTGATTAAAATCATAGTCAAAAGCTGAATCAGGTAATCATGCCTGAATGGGATAAGAGATTGTCCCGTAAGGTCAAAACCCGCATTGGTTGTAGCCGTAACAGAAGCGAAAAATCCATGATAGGCAGCCTCCTGCCAGGTCGGGTAATATTTAAGGAAAAGAAACGTGAAAAGGACCATACCGATGAACTCAATGATGATAATAAGGCCGAGAATCTGCCTCATCAGGTTAACAATACCGGCCAGTGTGGACTGGTTCTGATCGGTCATGATCAATTGGCGCTCACGCATGCCAATTTTCTTTCCCAGTAAAATCCATAATGCAGTCCCTAGAGTCATTACTCCTACCCCGCCAATTTGAACGATGATGGCCAAAGCAATAACACCGCTTGTATTAAATGTCTCATGAATGGTTACAACGGAAAGGCCTGTCACACTGACGGCACTGACCGCTGTAAACAGCGCATCAATAAAGCTTAATGAAACACCCGGATTGTGAAATGCCGGCAGACTTAAAACTCCGGTTGCAACAACTACAGATATGAGGTAAAAAAGAACAATAATTTGAACCGAGGTTAAAAATAACCCTTTTTTATCCTTTTTTCTTTTTACTCCAAGCAATCTTCTCACAACCCTGTCTATATCAACTATACTTTCTTAAACTATACCCAAAACAAGGATAAATCTTACCCTATATTGAGCAATAATTCAAGGGCTGTTGCCACTGATCAATCAGTGAATGTTTTTCTTTTTAAATCTGCCGCCTTTTACATCATGAATGTTACCGACTGCTAAAAAGGCAGTAGGATCAATGTCATCTACAATATTTTTCAATTTGGCTTCTTCCAGCCGGGTAATGACTGTAAAAATGACTTTTTTCTCATCCCTTGAATAGGCACCTTCCCCATTCAAATAGGTAACCCCTCGTCCAAGGCGCGCTAACAGTGCTTCACCGATCCTCGTATGTTCATCACTGATAATCCATACCGATTTGGATTGATCAAATCCATCGAGCGTGATATCAATCACCTTAAAAGCAATGTAGTATGCGATTAATGAATACATGGCACGGTCCCAGCCAAATACAAAACCGGCACTGCCCAGAATGAAAATGTTAAAAAACATTACCACTTCACCGACAGAAAACGGGGTTTTCGCATTAAAGAGGATAGCCATCACTTCCGTTCCGTCAAGGGATCCTCCATAACGAATCACCATTCCGACTCCAACACCAAGGATAATTCCACCAAATACCGCAGCGAGTAAAGGGTCATCAGTGAGTACTGGGACGGGATGCAGCACGGCTGTCCCAATGGACATGACCAGGACGCCAAACAATGTGGAAAGGGCAAAGGTTTTACCTATCTGTTTATATCCAAAGAAGAAGAAAGGAATATTAAGAACGATAAGAAAAAGGCCAAGTTTCCAGTGAGTTAAATGGGAAAGAATAATAGATATGCCGACGATTCCGCCGTCAATGATCTGGTTGGGAACGAGGAAAATTTCAAGTCCTGTGGCGACCAATGCAGCCCCCAGCGCGATAAAAACCACTCTCTTTAAAAGATTTGTCTTGGTAATTCGTTTATGAGCTTCTTGCTGCTGTAAAGCTTCCAAAAGCACTCCCCCTCTTGTTATAAGTTTCTCTTATGGTATATCTCGATTATATCATTTTTTTTATAATAACTTAATCAATATGCCTGTGTGCCTAATAAAAAAAAAGCTCCTGTATTGTACAGGAGCTTCTGCTTTATGACGCTTGTTTCACTTCATTAATATAAGTTTGTGCTTTGGTTTCATCAAATTGGCCTTCCCACTTGGACATGATAATTGCTGCCAGAGAGTTACCAACCACGTTAACAGCTGTACGTGCCATATCAAGAATACGGTCGATTCCTGCGATGAACGCCAATCCTTCAACCGGAATTCCAACTGAACCCAATGTGGCAAGAAGTACGACAAACGATACTCCAGGAACACCTGCAATCCCTTTAGATGTCACCATCAACACGAGAAGGAGGGTGATTTGGGAAGAAATCGGCATATCGATTCCGTACATCTGAGCGATAAACAGTGCCGCAAGTGCCTGATACAAGGTCGAGCCATCAAGGTTAAACGAATAGCCTGTCGGAATAACAAAGGATGCAATCGCCTTTGGACAGCCGAACTTCTCCATTTTTTCCATCAGTTTTGGAAGAACCGTTTCCGAACTTGAAGTGGAATAGGCAAGAATAAGTTCATCCTTTAAAATACGGAAAATATTAAAGATATTAACGCCTGCGATTTTTGCTACAAGACCAAGTACTACAATCACAAAGAATATCATAGTGGCGTATACGAGTACCACCAGTTTACTTAATGGAATCAAGGAGGTTAAACCAAACTTGGAAACCGTCACACCAATAAGCGCAAACACGCCGAATGGAGCAAACTTCATAATTTGGTTAGTCACATAAAACATCGCTTCCGCTGTTCCCTGGAAGAATTTAAGAACGGGTTCACCTTTCTCCCCAATAGCTGCTACTCCAAGCCCGAAGATTACTGAGAAAAAGATAATCGCAAGCATGTCGCCATTCATCAGGGATTGGAAGAGGTTTGACGGGACAATGTTTACAAAGGTTTCCGCAAAACCATGCTCTCCGGCAGTTTTTGCCGTATCCACATAACTTCCGATATCTGTTTTTTCCAACCCGGAACGGTCTACACCAGCACCTGGCTGAAAGATATTAGCAGCAAGCAAACCAATCGCAATAGCAATGGTTGTAATGATTTCAAAATAGAGAATTGTTTTCCCGCCAAGTTTACCCAGCTTTTTTATATCACCAACCCCGGCTACACCGACAATCAAGCTGGAAACCACGATAGGAATAACAATCATTTTGATCAGTCTGATGAAGATATCGCCAATCGGCTGCAAATATTTAGCAACGTCATCGTTGCCGTAAAAAATTGCACCCACCGCAATACCCAGAACCAAACCGATAAGAATCTGCCAAGCTAGTCCAATTCTTTTCATGTTGTATCTCACCTCTTATAGTTGTAATCGTTCACACAATACTTCTATTTTATAATCAAGCTAAATTACTTGTCAAAGTAAATAATTGCTAACTTATTTTTTTTGGTATAGAAATTAAAAAAAACACCCCTTAACGGGATGTTTAGTACCGGTAAAAATCTTGTTAAATCGGGAAAATCGCTACAATCTCGCATATGCGAATGACGACACGGAACGTACAGTTGTTTTTTCGAACACGCAGTACGATGACATCTCGGCCAACTTCTACCAATCGGCCACGGAATGTCTGGTTTACGGTATCTACTTGTACACGTTCGTTAATCAGCGCACACGCTTCTCTTCTAAACGTATCTCCCCGGCGGCCGCCAAAGCCTCCGCCATCAAAACCAAAACCCATGAATTACTCTCCTTTCATCATCGATTAAAAACAGAACCGATGTTACTAATAGTTAATGCAAATCCAATGGTTTTGGTGTGGACAATCATCATGGTCTTCAGCTGATATTTTAAATTAAACGGTTGTTTAAATTCAGGCGTACAGGGAAACCTGTATAGGATAATGCAAAAGAAGGGATGGGGTTCACATGCGAAATGCAGAATCGTTCGAAGAGATCCTTGAATTCTCCAATGCTCACCAATCAACTCATGGTAAGATGTATCTGAGCCAAAAAGAAACCTCACCAGGCGGCATCTTGTTCAGTGATGAAGATTCAGGAAAACAGCCGCTGGAGCTTGAGATCAAACTTCTTATGAAAGCAGATAATGACTCCCTTTACTTCTCCAAGCGGTATATGGAAGATGAAGAAGAAGAATTTGAAGAAAGAATGAAGCAACTGGACACGTTAAAAAATCAATTCGATATAGAAACGGTAAGCTCAAGCGAACTAAGGGAGCTTCTAAAAAAGACATAAACCGCATCGTCTTTCATGAATCGCTGCCTGCCTCCCATCATAAAGTAAAATAAAGGGTGGACAGGAGTGAGACGATGCTGGCAAAAGTGACAGCTGTCTTTATTGGCAGTTTTCTGATGGGGATTGGAATCAATATGTTTATCCTGCCTTTTCATCTCCTGGACGGCGGGATGATTGGAATTGGCCTCCTATTTAAATATATCTGGGGATTTAAGGTGGGAATGACGATTATCCTGCTCAGCATCCCTATTTATTTTTTGGCCTGGAAGTTTGACCGCACGTATTTTCTAAACAGCCTGCACGGAATGTTGATCTCATCATTTGTCATTGATTTGCTTGTGCCGCTCAATGGGTTTTTCCATCTTCCTGAGATGGAAAGCGCAGTGGCGGGTGGCTTGTTGATCGGTACAGGAATTGGGATTATGCTCCGATACGAAACAAGTACCGGAGGCACCGATCTTTTAGCTTTGTTTATCGCCAAGAGATCCCCTCTTAACGTTGGTATCATCATCTTCTTTATCGATGCTTCCGTTATTTTAGCGGGATTGTATTTTATCGGAGAAGGAATGTTCTTTTATTCCATGGTTACCATCCTTTCCGTGGCGTTTGCGACCAGCTCCCTGACATTGATCCGTTCGGTATCCATCTTTCTTAGCCCAAGATAAACAACAGGAGCCTGCCATCTCGATGATGGCAGGCTCCTGTTGTTTTATAGTTATTCCGAATCCGTGATCAAGGCTGGCTGTCTAAGAGATTCCTCTTCCTTTTTCGGGCTCTCCACCTTGTTAACCTCAATCCGTTTAATTTGGTGTCCATCAATTTCAACGACTTTAAAGGTTAATCCTTCGTAATTAATAACCTCACCTTCCACAATATCGGAATTTTGGGAAAGCACCCATCCGCCGATCGTGTCCAGGTCTGAATCGTCAATTTCCAAACCATATAAATCATTCACTTCTGAAATTAAAACCTTTCCGTCGAGTGCGGTGACCTTCGGTGTGATTTTTAAGATCATCGGTGTCTCATCTGTATCAAATTCATCACGGATTTCACCTACGATTTCTTCCAGGATATCCTCAACCGTTAGAAGTCCCGCAGTTCCTCCGTACTCGTCCATCAGTACTGCCATATGAACCTGTTGTTTTTGAAGTTTCACCAATGTTTCCTGAATCGGCATGGTTTCAAGAACCGTCAGGATAGGACGCAGATAGCTTTCCAGCGTTTTTTCCTGGCCCGACATGAGGTCATAGAAAATTTCTTTAACGTTAACCATTCCAACCACATGGTCTTTATCTTCGTCTACAACAGGATAACGAGTATATTTCTCACTCGTAATGATCGCAAGGTTTTCCTCAATGGATTTATTTAGATACAAACACACAATTTCCGTACGCGGCACCATGATTTCCTTCGCGATACGGTCATCAAATTCGAATACTTTATTCACGTAGCTGTATTCTGACTGATTAATTTCTCCGCTTTTATAGCTTTCTGATAAAATCAAACGCAATTCTTCTTCAGAGTGGGCCATTTCGTGTTCCGAAACAGCTTGCAAACCAAACATTCTGGTAAACAGCCGGGCACTTCCGTTCAACAGCCAGATGATCGGGTACAATACCCTGTAGAACATGATCAGGGGACCCGAGAGCATTAAACTGATCTCTTCGGCTTTTTGAATCGCAAAGGTTTTAGGCGATAGTTCTCCAAGAACGACGTGAAGAAAGGTAATGATGGCAAAAGCAAGTACAATTGTTATTGTTTTTGTGAGTGCCGGTGATAAATCCAGCTGGCTGAACAATGGATGCAGCAGGTGTTCAAGGGTGGATTCACCAAGCCAGCCCAGCCCGAGAGCCGTAATCGTAATACCAAGCTGGCAGGCCGAAAGATATCCATCAAGGTTCATCAGTACCTTTCGGACGGCAATGGCCTTTTTGTTTCCTTCTTCAACGAGCTGGTCAATTCTCGTCCGGCGGATTTTTACAATCGCAAATTCAGCTGCCACAAAAAAGGCGGTTAATACAATCAATAATGCTACTAAGAATAGCTTAAATATGTCCAAATAGACTCTTTATTCTCCCGTTTAAAAAGAGGAATAAAGATGTCACCTCCTAAAGTTTTTACTGGATAACCAATCGTTCCCTTAAACAAACGGCGTTTCTCCAATAATCAATAATAGGCTGTGAAGTAGGGCAACACGCTCGGCAGGCATGTGTTTAACTGCCAGTTTTAGCTGATCTTTGTTCAGTTGCTGAAGCAGAGGTTTTAGCTCCTGAACATCTTTTTCAAGCGTATTGAGCTGCATATCAACTTTTTGTAGTGTTTCGGCATACTCTCCTGAATGTTCATTGAGTGATGCCATTTTTTCTTTAATCTTCTCTAAAGGAAGATGCTGATTTTTATAATAATTAATCCACTTAAGCTGCTCTAGAGCTTCTCCACTGTAAAATCGATAATTTGATTGGGAACGTTCAGCCTTTAACAGGCCAAGCTTCGTATAATAATCAATAGTTCTTTTTGAAACGCCTGCTAATGTTGCTAGTTCACTGATACGGTACTTCCCAAATCAATCACCCCAATGCATAGATAATAAACAATTTTACAGAATTCCAACTATACAGTCAAACGTTTCAGTTCCATCAGCAGCCCAGATTTATACAAAGTAAAGCTACAAGTAAAAGCAAAATGACAAAAATCAGCGACATAAACATGATAACCATGGTTCCCAGGGACTTAAAGGTCTGGGTTTGGTTTTCGCTTGTTTAAAAATTCGTCTGTTTACGCTGCTTTCCGATCATCTACACCTCCCGGCTCGCATTCGTCGAATCACCAAAAAAGCAGACCCGAAAGACCCGGGCTGCCTTAGATGATGGATTACTGAGCAGCAGCGACAAGCTGGCTGACAAGGTCCATAACGTCATTCTTCAGACTTTGCAGCAGATTTTCACTGTCACTATATGTGTTGGATTGAACAGCAAAGTAAAATTTGATTTTTGGTTCCGTTCCTGAAGGACGGAGACAGAACCATGAGCCGTCTTCTAAAATATATTTTAAAACATTGGAGGCTGGAAGGTCGATCTGGGTCCCCTCTCCCGTTGCAAGATTGCGCTGTTTCCCAATGCTGTAATCATCCACATACAGCACTGCCTTTCCTCCCACTTCTGCTGGAGGGTCGGCTCTGAAACTCTCGAGGATGTTCGCAATTTGTACAGCGCCAGCTTTCCCTTTAAGCGTAAGGGATTCAAGGCCTTCAAGGTGATAGCCGTAAGTGGAAAACACATCCATAAGGCCTTCATACATGGTCTTACCTTGTTTTTTGTAATAAGCCGCTACTTCAGCTGCCAGCAGGGAGGCCTGTACAGCATCTTTGTCTCTCACAAAGTCACCGATAAGATAGCCGTAGCTCTCTTCATATCCAAACAGGAAGGTATGCTCCCCGGTTTTTTCATACTCTTTAATCTTTTCTCCGATAAATTTAAAACCAGTGAGCGTATCCACTGTTTTAAGTCCAAAGGAGCTTGCAATCTCTCTTCCAAGTTCAGAAGTAACAATCGTTTTTAGCACAACGCCCTTTGGACAAAGTTCTCCCTGTGCCTCTTTCTGTGATAAAAGGTAATGAAGCAGGAGTGCTCCTGTCTGGTTTCCGGTTAGCACCACATACTCATTATCCAGATTCTTGACAGCGACTCCCACGCGGTCTGCATCAGGATCCGTCGCAATTAGGACATCTGCATCTTTTTCTTTTCCATACTGAATGGCAAGCTCGAATGCGGCATGTTCTTCAGGATTTGGCGATTTTACCGTGGAAAAATCGGGATCAGGCAGTTCCTGTTCTTTGACTACCGTGACATTTTTAAAACCGATTGCTTCAAGGCCATTTCGTACAGGAAGGTTCGCCGTTCCATGAAGGGGGGTAAAGACAATGCTTAAGTCTGCCATCTCCTTGATCAGGTCTGGATTTACAGTAATGCCTTTCAGCTGCTCAAGGTAAGCAGTATCAATTTCTTCACCCACGATCTGAATAAGACCATCTTCCTGCAATTGTGATTTATCTTTTACAGAGATGGCAAGTTCATTTTCAACCTCTTCCACTTTTTCGGTTAATAGGTCCGCTTCACGTGGAGGAAGCTGGCCGCCGTCCGGCCCGTACACTTTAAATCCATTATATTCCGGAGGATTATGGCTTGCTGTAATCACAATTCCGCTGAACGCCTTTAAATAGCGGACAGCAAATGAAAGTACAGGAGTCGGACGGAGGCTTTCAAACACATAGGTCTGTATTCCTCTTGAAGCCAGTGTACTGGCAGCTTCCATTGCAAATTCAGGAGATTTATGTCTTGAGTCGTACGCGATCACCACACCGCGTACCTTTGCTTTTTCACCTTGCTCTTCAATAAAGCTTGCCAAACCGGAGGATGCTTTTCGAATCGTGTATGTATTCATTCGGTTTGTTCCTGGGCCGATTTCGCCCCTCATTCCACCTGTGCCGAATTCCAGATTTTTATAAAAGGAATCCTCCAGGCCCGTTTCTGTTTTTTCTAATTCTTCCAGCTGGAATCGAAGCTCCTTATCAAGAGTTGGTTCGTTTCGCCATTTTTCATATGATGTCTTCCAGGTCATTTCCCGACTCTCCTCCTTTTATATGCTGAATCTCTGTTCAATAATCATTAACTTCTCTTTATTATAGCGCAGAGCCGCAGACAGGAAAACCGCTTTCGACACGCTTCGCATAAATATCTTTCCATTTCTGGAAGAAGTGACATATTTCCCGAGAAATATTAAATTTCAAGCAAAAACGGCAGGAAGTTTCCCTGCCGCCATGCACCTTACATTTTACTTTTGCTTTTTTGGATGACTTCATAGAGATCCAGCCGCCTGTTCCTCAGCTGGGTGACATTCCCGGTCTTGCGCTGTCTGCGCAGTATTTCCAGGTCCACATCCCCGACAACCACGGTCTCAATATTCGGGTGGCATTCTCCCACGATGCCGTCACGCGGAAATGCGAAGTCTGAAGGGGTAAAGATTCCGGACTGTGCATACTGAATATCCATGTTTTCTACCTGCGAAAGGTTTCCAACAGTCCCGGCAATCACGGTATAAATTTCATTTTCAACCGCTCTTGCCTGTGAACAATATCTTACCCGGACATAGCCTTGCCTGTCTTCTGTACAAAACGGGCTGAAAATAATATTCGCACCCATATCTGTAACAATTCTTGAAAGCTCAGGGAATTCAATATCATAACAAATAAGGATGGCGATCTTTCCGCAGTCCGTATCAAACACCTGTACCTTGTCTCCCGGTGTGATTCCCCACCATTTTCTTTCATTCGGAGTGATATGGATCTTATATTGTTTCTCAATCGTACCATCTCTGCGGAACAGATAGGCAACATTATAAATATTTCCATCTTCCTCTACAAAATGGGAACCGCCTATAATATTTACATTATACCTTACAGCTAACCCGGTAAACAGTTCGATATAATCCTCGGTAAATTCGGTTAACCTTCGGATGGCCTGACTAGGGCTTTTCTCCTCCACAAATGAGAGAAGCTGAGTGGTCAGCAATTCGGGAAATACGGCAAAGTCCGATCCCTGATCCGCCGCAACGTCTGTATAATACTCTACCTGTGTTGCGAAATCATCAAATGATTTAATGGTTTTCATCATGTACTGAATCGCTGTAATGCGGATCGGCTCACTTGTCTTAAAGTGCCTTCGCGTATTATGCGGATGGTAGTCCACATTGTTCCATTCCATTAATGTGGCATATTCCTTTGATTGCTTATCATCTGGAAGATAATGGCGGTTAATTCTCATCACGGTAAAACCGTTCATGAGCTGGAAGGTAAGCACCGGATCATAAATGTTGTGGTGGATGACTTCCTTCACGTAATCGCGGGGTGTCATTTCTTTGGAGTATTTATAATAATTCGGAATCCGTCCTCCAAGAATAATGCTTTTTAAGTTCCATTCTTCGGCAAGCTCTTTTCTTGCTTCATACAGGCGTTTTCCAATTTTCATCCGCCGGTAATCCGGATGAACCATAACCTCAATTCCATATAGATTATATCCGTTTGGATTATGGTTCGTGATATAGCCTTCATCCGTAATTTCATCCCAGGTATGCTGATCATCGTACTCATCAAAATTAATGATCAGGCTCGAACAGCTTCCGATAATTTTCCCCTCAAAGGTAACAACAAACTGGCCTTCCGGAAAAATATCCAGATGGCTTTCAAGCTGTTCCCGCTTCCAGGGTTCCATATGCCCCGGGAAGCAGATCCGCTGCAATTCAAGTATTTCATCTATATCATTGTACTGAATATTTCTCAGTTCAATTTTTTTCTCGAATTTTGAAACATCAACTTCGCTCAATGGATTCACTCCTTAACTGCTATTTTATTTTATGTTCTTCAGTTCCAGATCTTCATTCTTCCGGCTAAAGAACCTGTATTCAATTCAAGCTGAATCCCGTCAGGATCCAAGAAATTCACACACCTGCCGTCCCCGCGTGTAACTGGACCTCTGATAATGCTGACTGAACTGGCTTTTAAAGTTTCAACGGCCTGATCAAAATCAGAATCAGAGATCGTAAATGCCACGTGATCCATACCGGCTTTGCCAGCTTCTGCCCTATTAGCTTCTCCCCGTTCAAGTAAACAAATCCAAACAGGCCCGCACTCGATATAAGCGTCGGTCCGGCCCCGGTGTATCAGTACCGCACCTAAAACATCGATATAAAAAGAAAGGGATCTCGTCAGGCTTGAGACAGTCAGTGTGAGATGATTGATGCCTTGTATGGGGATCATTTGAATTTCCTCAGCAATTCCTTAAACTGCAGTTCAGCCATCGTTTCCATTTGATGGTCAACATCTCCAAACACAAGCCCCTTTGTTACTTCATTTGGGATAACCACACAATACAAACCTGCCTTTTTGGCTGCTCTGGCTCCATTCGCGGAATCCTCAAATGCTATAGCCTCTTCAGGCTTAACACCGAGACACTTTACTGCTTCACGGTATAAAGCAGGGTCTGGCTTAACGTGTTCTACGTCATCGGCCGTCTTGATGCAATCGAAATAGGGAAGCAGATTCAGTTTTTCCAGATAACCCGTCACCCAGGCTCGGGATGAGCTTGTCGCCAAACCTATTTTCAAGCCGAGCTCCTTTGCCGCCTCCATATAATCCTCCACACCGGGAAGAGCGCTTGTTCCTTCAAGCATGGCCACCACCCTTTCATGGTGCATAGCACGGAGGCCATCACTGTCCACTTTTTTACTGATCTGTTCTTCAAGATATTCGAAGGGATCCAAGAAATCCTTTGTTCCAATGCATTGCTGCCAGACTTCAAGGGGCATATGGCTTGAATGCTCTGAAAAAATTTCCTGGATGGCATTATAAACGGATGTTTCCGAGTCAAGAATCAGCCCGTCAAAATCAAAAACAACAGCTTTAATCATATTGCTCTCATCTCCCCTCTCTTCCTTCTTATTTTCTTATCCAGCACAAAAAAGTGCAAGGGGGAAGCTATAAATGCCAGCCAACATTTATACCCGTTTTTTTCATAAAAAAAACAAGACAGCCTCATTGCAGGCTGCCTTATTTGAAACCGTTCGTCCGGTATGTGATCTTTTTTCCGTTGCTGATCGCAGTAATCACACCAAGCTGATCGGTTCGGTAAATCGTCATGTTTCTCCGCGCCAGCCGGTACAACACTTCCTTTGAGGGATAGTGATACGGATTGTTCTTGCCAACGGAGATAATGGCCGTATTTGCATGGACAGCCTTCAAAAATGCCATGGTCGTCCCTGTATTTGCTCCATGATGGCCGATTTTAATTACATCTGCCCTTACATCTTTCTTGGACGAAAGCATCTCCTTTTCCGATTCCATACCGGCATCCGCCATTAATAAAAATGAATTTTTGCCGTGGGTCACTTTCATTACGGCTGAATAATCATTAATGTATTTATAATAAGAAGACCTTGGAGCAAGCATTTCCATCTTTACAGAAAATCCAAATCGAAAACTGACCCCCGCTTTTGCCCGCTCTACCGGTATTTTCTTTTCGTTTATTATTTTAAACAAATCATGGTAGTAGGCGGTGTCGTAGGGCAAATTCGGCATATAGATCTTTTTGACGTTAAAATTCCGGATCACATCGTCCATCGAACCGATATGGTCATGGTGGGGGTGGGTCGCCACTAGCACATCAATATCAGCCACACCCTGGCTTTGAAGATAGCGGATAATTTCCGGGCCGTCATTTTCATCTCCCGCATCCACCAGAACATTTTTCCCATTTGGTGTTTGGATTAATATACTGTCAGCCTGGCCGACATCGAGAAAATGCACTTTGAGCGGCTCAAACCAGGCGGCACTCGCATTTTGAGGAGAGAACCACAATACAAGCGCAGACAGAAAAAAAACCGTGACCATCTGCTTTACTATTCGGATATTCACAGGCTCCGGTCCCTCCCAACATTAGTTATGAATTAGTTATATGTAATTATCGGGAATAATAAAAGAAATCCCATTATCCAATAGATGGATAATGGGATTCCTCTTTACCGTGCAGCTTCTCTCTTTTTAAAGAAGCTTTTCATGGAATGATATACGTCTGCTTTTTCCTTTAAAATGTAATAGTTGAACTTCGGATCGGTTATGTTCTTATAGACGCTCATTAAGGTGGAATGGCGGTTATAGGCATTAACCTCGCCATAGCCAAACATATTGCTGTGCTGCATGATCTCCTGCACGAGCTTCACACAGCGTGCATTGTCGCTTGTCAGGTTATCACCGTCTGAGAAATGAAACGGATAAATATTAAAACGGGATGGAGAATACTTGGTTTCGATAAGCTCCAATGCCTTCCTGTAGGCGGAAGAACAAATGGTTCCGCCGCTTTCCCCCTTATTAAAGAAGTCTTCCTCAGAGACCACCTTTGCTTCAGTATGATGAGCAATAAATTCAATTTCAACGGTTTCGTATTTGGATCGAAGAAAACGGGTCATCCAAAAGAAAAAGCTTCTTGCCATGTACTTCTCCCAAATCCCCATACTTCCTGATGTATCCATCATGGCAAGCACCACAGCCTTTGATTCAGGCTTTACGACTTCATTCCAAGTCTTAAAACGGAGATCATCGTTATAGATCGGAGCAATGGCAGGTTTGCCTTTCAGGGCATTTCGCTTAAACGCTGTAAGAATCGTGCGCTTTTTATCCACATTGCCCATCAGACCAGTTTTTCGAATGTCATTAAATTCAACTTTTTCAAGAACGATATTATCCTGTTCTTTTTGTTTAAGATCCGGCAGTTCCAATTCCTTAAATAAGAATTCCTGAAGCTCCGCCAAAGAAACCTCCGCCTCCGAATAGTCGGATCCCGGCTTATCTCCCGGCGCGCCTTTGCCCTTTCCGGCTCCGGCCTGGCTTGGATTTCCATCTCTGGCCACTACATCGCCAACCTGGCTGTCTCCCTCTCCTTGCCCAACATGCTTGTTCTTTTCATAATTGTAACGTATTTTGTATTCATCCAATGAACGAATGGGTATTTTTATGACATCCCGCCCATTGGAAAGAATGATGTTCTCTTCACTGATCAAGTCAGGCAAATTGTTTTTAATGGCTTCCTGAACCTTTTCCATGTGACGCTGCTGGTCATGGTGGCCTTTGCGGTGGAGGGACCAGTTTTCCTGAGAAACTACAAAATTGTTTTTCGCTTCCTCGCCCATTATTTCCCCTCCTTTTTTTACGTACTCATTATTTTATTTGAATGTTAATGGATCAAATTGATAAAAGAACCACCCGCTTTTTTGAATGTAAAAAGGGTTGGTTACACTATCCTATGCAGGATAAGACGAGAGTTGCTATGTAATTGGCACATTTTATAAAGAACTGTGAAAAAAAAGCATCCCATGGCAAGCCATGGAATGCTTTTTGTTATTTCGTGTAGTTGTTAAATGCGGCTTTGCTTTCTGTCACATCACTGCATGCAGATTGACAGCCTTTCTTCATAGAACAGGTCGCGCATTTTCCTTGTTTGCTTTTTTTCACAAAACGAAAGATGGTAAAACCTGCGTATCCAAAAATCAGTATCCCGAGCAAAATACTAAGCAACATTTATATTCCCTACTTTCAGGTTAATCTTAAAATCCGAGCAGCTTGCCGCCCTGATAAATGATTAATGAAACAATATAGGCGATAAGCAGTGCATATATGATGGAAAACCACGTCCACTTGGCGGACCCTGTTTCTTTTTTTATAACAGCCACTGTCGCCAGACAAGGAACATAGAGCAGCAAGAACGCCATAAAGCTGTAAGCCGATAATGAGGTGAAATGATTTGCCATGATTCCTTGCAATGTATGAAGATCCGGAGCAACATAAATAATATTCATGGTAGAAACAACGACTTCTTTGGCCAGGAATCCGGTGATCAGAGCAGCACCTGCCTGCCAGCTGCCGAACCCTATCGGTTCAAACAGAGGAGCGAGCACTCCGCCGATCAATGCAAGAAAGCTTTTATTCATGTCCACACCCAGTCCTCCGGGACCTGCATAACTGAGGAACCAGATGATAACAGATCCTCCGAAAATAAACGTTCCTGCTTTTTTGATGAAGCCTTTGCCCTTCTCCCATGTATTTCGCATCAATGTACGCCATTGAGGAATACGGTATGGAGGAAGCTCAATCACGAACATCGAACTTTCTTCTTTCAAAATAGTAGAAGAAAAAATCTTCGCCAGCGTAAGTGCAATCACGATACCAAGCAGGTAGAGCGAAAGGACAACAAGTGCCTGGTTTTGCGTGAAAAAGGCTCCAACGAACAAGCTGTACACGGAGAGTCTCGCAGAACAGGACATTAGTGGTGTGAGTATAATGGTCAAAAGCCTTTCCTTTGGCTGTTCAATTGTACGTGCGGCCATAATACCGGGGACGTTGCAGCCAAACCCGATAATCATCGGAATAAAGGCTTTTCCGTTCAGACCAATGCTTTCCAGTGTCTTATCCATAACCATGGCAATTCTGGCCATATACCCTGAATCCTCAATAAAGGAGATCAGGAAAAACAGGATCATGATTTGTGGAACAAATACAAGAACCCCACCTACACCGGCTACAATCCCATCGAGAATAACGGCCTTAATAAAGGCAGAAGCTCCTGCGGCTTGAAGCATCGATGTCAGGCCGTCAGTGAGCGGTCCCGTTAAAAATGCGTCAAGCATGTCTGAGATCGGGCTGCCAAGCCAGTCAAACGTCAGTTTAAAAATCAGGTACATAAAAAGGATAAAAATCGGTATCCCCAAAAACTTGTTGGTCACGATATTATCGATCCGATCGGTCAATGTATAAGTGACCTCTTCGCCTTTTTGAAGGGAAACATCAAGCACTCCTTTTATATACTGGGCCCGTATAGCGCGGATATGATAGGAAAGTGACTTGGCCCCCTCCTTGGATTGAACCAGTGCCTCGGTTTCTGTAAAAATGCGTTGAAGCTCAGCTTCAGGTATCATGGTTTTCAGCAACCCATGAACCACTTCATTCCCTTCAAAAAATTGAAGAGCAAGCCAGCGTTTTGGCGGCAAATTTTCGACACCGTGCATTTTTGCCGCGAGCGTTTCCATCGCCTGTTCCAGCGGCTGACCATACGAAATATACAAGGGCTTGTTCTTTTGTTCTTCATTGGTTAAAAGCCCTGCAAGCTCTTTGCAGCCGGATCCTGTACGGGCTACAATTGGCAAAACGGGGCTTTGTAATTTCTCGGACAGTTTCTTTTCATTAACCATGATTCCGCGGCCCTTGGCTACGTCAACCATGTTCAGCCCAATCACCACAGGTTTTCCATATTCGAGAAGCTGAATCGTTAAGTATAAGTTTCGTTCAAGCTGGGAGGCATCAACGATATTGAGAACCATGGAAAAATTCTCTTCAATCAAAAAGCGGGTTGCCACCCCTTCATCCCTGGACAAAGGATTAAGTGAGTAAATACCGGGCAGATCGATAAGATGCCCTTTTTTATTATTCAGCATGCCGACTTTCTTCTCTACCGTTACACCTGACCAGTTCCCAACATACTCATATGAGTTGGTAAGTATATTAAATAAAGAGGTTTTTCCGGTATTCGGATTTCCGGCAAGTGCGATTTCAATCATGGATGGGACACCTGGATCAATTTGGCTTCACTTCTGCGAATGCCCACCCACTGTCCGCCGGCTTCCACCGCAAACGGACCTCCAAAAGGGAGGATTCGTTTAATGCTGACCTCCGTTCCTTCCATGATCCCCAAGTCAAGCAATCTTCTTCGTACCAGTACATTCACATGTTCCGTATTGGTGATTTTTGCTTTTCCGCCAGCTTTAATGTCCGTTAATACCATATATAGCACCTCTGAGAGAATGATAATTATTATCAGTATATTCATCCATTATATGAGATTGATTCTCATTAGTAAATAGATATTTTGAATTCCCAAACAAATCCCGCAAAAAAAAAACCTGTCCAGGACATCCCAGAGCAGATTTTTCGCCACGATTATTTATCTTTTTTTGCGCCTTCATCCTCATATTGATCCGGATCAGGCATTTTTCCGCTTTTTTTCACATTTTCGTTGGTGGACATGTGTTCCATCACTTTTCCATGCTCTTTCATTTCTTTTAAATTTGGTGTCATGGAACTGTTTTTCGGTTTATCGATATAATCCTGTTCTCTGGACATAACCATCACCTCTTGCCTCCACTATTCCCAATACTCCACGTCAATAAACTACTTTATGACTTTCAATTCTTCCATCGGCCAATAACGCAGATTCACTTCCCCGACGATTTCGCTTTCATCAACCAGCCCGATGTGCCGGCTGTCAATGCTGTGAAGCCGGTTATCTCCCATCACAAAAACTTTTCCTTTTGGGATCACCTTTTTCCCGGTAACTTCCTCCAGCGTAAAATCTCCCGTCAGGTTCCCATTGGTCACCTGTTTTTTATAGTTATCCAAGTAAGGTTCATCCACTTGTTTACCGTTGATAAAAAGATGATCGTTTACATACTCGATGTGCTCTCCCGGCATACCGATTACCCGCTTGATGTAATCCTCCTGCGAATTTGCATGAAAAACGATTAAATCAAATCGCTTAGGTTCACCTATATTGTAGCCTAATTTATTTACAATCAGCCTGTTCCCGTTTTCGATCGTAGGCATCATTGATTCTCCATAAACAACGTACTGCTCAAATAAAAAGTTTTTTATTAGCAACGCTAGAATAAGTGCAATTCCAATGGCTTTGATCCAATCCCATAATTGGCTGCTCTTCTCCCTGGAACTCATCCTTTCACTTCCTTTTTGTTAGCGTATAGTATTAATTTACCACTATAGTTTATCATATTACAAGGTATTCTCCTCCTGTTTGATTTTTATTCTTGGGTGCTATGTGTTCTGCTGAGAACCTTTTAAAGATAAAAAAACGCATCCCATTTTTAAATAGGGATGCGTTTTTTACGGTTACCGGTTTAACAGGCTTCCTACATATCTAAGGAGTTCATTCGCTGATGTCGTATTATACCCATGCTCATCCACGAGACGGGCAATTACTTCATTCACCTTCTTCAGTTGTGCTTCATCCGGAGTTTTTGAGGATGTTGTAATCTTTACCACGTCTTTTAGGTCAGCAAACAGCTTTTTCTGAATCGCTTCTCTCAACCGTTCATGAGAATTATAATCGAATTTCTTTCCTTTTCTTGCATACGCTGAAATTCGGATCAATATCTCTTCCCTGAAGGCTTTTTTGGCGTTTTCAGAAATTCCAATTTGCTCCTCAATGGAGCGCATGAGTTTTTCATCCGGGCTCATTTCTTCGCCAGTCAACGGATCTCTCAGTTTATTCTTATTGCAATAGGCTTCAACATTATCGAGGTAATTGTCCATCAATGTCTTGGCAGATTCCTCATAGGAGTATACAAATGCTTTTTGAACCTCTTTCTTGGCTATCTCATCATACTCTTTTCGGGCAAGAGAGATAAAGTTCATGAAGCGTTCTTTATCCTCTTTCGTAATGGATGCATGATGATCCAGTCCATCCTTCATCGATCTGAGCACATCCAGCGCATTGATGGAAGGAACCTCCTTGCGGATGATGGCAGATGAAATCCGGTTGATGACATACCGCGGGTCAATACCGCTCATACCTTCATCAGCAAATTCTTTTTGAAGCTCTTCAAGATCAATATGGTTATAGCCTTCGACAATTTCGCCGTCATACAGCCTCATTTTCTTGATGAGGTCCATCCCCTGCTTTTTGGAGTCCATCAAACGGGTAAGCACCGAGAAAATGGCCGCTACCCTAAGTGCATGGGGCGCAATGTGAACATGGGACATATCGCTTTCCTTGATCATTTTTTCATAAATGCGTTCTTCTTCCGAAACCCTCAGGTTGTAAGGGACACCCATTACGATAATCCTGGAATGAAGGGCTTCATTTTTCTTGTTGGCAATAAACGAGCGATATTCCGATTCATTGGTGTGGGCCACAATGAGCTCATCAGCCGAGATAAGGGCAAAACGTCCTGCTTTAAAATTGCCTTCTTGCGTTAATGATAAGAGATGCCAGAGGAACTTTTCGTCACACTTAAGCATTTCCTGAAATTCCATCATACCCCGGTTGGCCTTATTCAGTTCTCCATCAAAACGATAGGCACGGGGGTCGGATTCTGATCCAAATTCCGCAATGGTTGAAAAATCAATGCTTCCCGTTAAGTCGGCAATGTCCTGCGACTTTGGATCGGAAGGACTGAACGTTCCAATCCCTGTTCGTTTATCCTCGGAAAAAAAGATTCGTTCAACCATTACATCCTCAATGCAATTTCCGTATTCCTTTTCAAGCCTCATGGTGTTCAGCGGGGACAGGCTGCCCTCAATTCGAATGCCAAATTCCCGGTAAAAATCGTCCCTCAAATGATGCGGTATGAGATGCAGCGGATCCTCGTGCATCGGACAACCTTTAATCGCATAGACTGCCCCCGACTCTGTTTTCGAATAATCTTCCAGACCCCTCTTAAGCATGGTAACAATGGTGGATTTCCCCCCGGAAACTGGCCCCATCAGCAAAAGTATCCTTTTTCTCACGTCCAGCCGTTTGGCTGCCGGATGGAAATACTCCTCCACCAGCCGCTCGATTGAATCTTCAAGCCCAAAAATCTGGTTGTTAAAAAAGTTATACTTCTTGGTTCCGTTCACTTCCTCTATTCCAGCATCTTTTATCATATTATAGACTCGGGAATGAGCGGACTGAGCGACATAGGGACGTTCCTTTAAAATCTCAAGATATTCTCCGAAGGTACCTTCCCAGGCAAGACGCCTCTCTTCTTCACGGTGCAATTGGATTTTACCTAAAATATCCATGTGTACCCCCTTGCGTAGTGTTTGCATCCTTCGTTTGTTAATCTACTTTATGCGAGGATGTCCCCAATCATTCAACTTGTTTTATGAATTTCGCATGATTGCCGTATTGCCACAGAATTTAATGAATGATAGTGGTTTTAGTATGGGTATGATACAAGTTGAAGAAATAGTCTTTTCTTTTTCTGGCTATGTTTGCCGTTGTACGATGACAGCGGTTTCGATATAATAAAAGAAGCTACGGAACCATTACACCCAAAGGAGGAGACCGCATGAGTTTTATCCTGATCCTAGGAGTTATGCTTGCGTTCTTGACCGCCATTTTCACTGCGGGATACAATGATAATCCTGGAGCCAAATAATCTGTACATATAAAAAAACGCCCCAACCCGGGACGTTTTTTTATTTACTTCAGGCCGCACTTATATGAGCGCCGGAAAACCTTGCTGACGCAGTGCTTCATAAATCAAAATGGCGGCTGTATTGGAAAGGTTCAGCGACCGGATGTTATCATTCATCGGCAGCCTGAAACAATACTTCTCGTTTGCCTTCAATAATTCATCCGGCAATCCGGTTGTCTCCCGGCCAAATACAAAAAAGTGGTCTCTGGCCGGCGCGCTGTAATCCATATCGGTATACCGCTGTTTTCCAAACTTTGTAATATAATAAAACAATCCTTCCGGAAACCGTCCAAACAGTTCATCCAGCGAATCATAGTAATGAACATCCACATGTTCCCAGTAATCCAGACCTGCACGTTTTAGCTGTTTGTCGTCCGTTGAAAAGCCAAGCGGACGGATCAGATGCAGTGAAGTGCCTGTTCCCGCACATGTACGGGCAATATTCCCTGTATTTGCCGGAATCAGCGGCTGATAAAGAACTACATGTAAACCCAAAACTCTCACCTCGTATGCTTATATCTTCATTATTATAGCACTTTTATGAAGAATTAGCCCCGAAGCGGAACATTACGTAATATGAAAGAACTTATATTTAATGTTCGGAGTATAGGCTGTCGAGTCTTCATACCTCCAATACCTCATCCGGCTGTCTGTGGAATGGGCATTTACCAGCGGTTCGCCCGAAGAATCCTTCCCCACGACAATGGTGGTATGCTGCCAGTGGCCGTCGCCGTCAAAGTCATAACAAATAACATCACCCGGAATCAGCTGGCTGGCAGAGGATTTCTCCCTCGCCTGCAGAGATGACTTGGATCCGCTTAAATACCACCGCATGGCATTGGCCACTGTCCAGCTGTAGCTCCAGTCATGATACTTAAACCACCACCCTTTGGAGCGTGTTCCATGGTGAACCATGGGAATGCCTCCCCCTGCATGAAGGCACTGGGAGATATAGTTTGTACAATCAACATCAAATGACTTGTAGGCCGGATTGTAGGTGTTCCACCATCGCTCCGCATACCGTACCGCTGCAAGCCGGTCATACGAATGCTTCCGCGGTTCAGGCGGATCCGTTTCCCTTTCGATCTTTACTTTTTCTTTATGCTTTCCTTCAGGATTCAGGAGCTGGTCACTGATCAGCACGTCTTCTTTAAACAACGCCCTCCTCTGCTGAATCCACTCTTCAACATAAAAATCGAATCCATGCCGGATTAAATTACTGAAGTGAAGTACATAATCCACCTGTCTCGTATCATTAAAAACCGAATGCCTGAGAACCTGTGCCTCCACATTATTATTGACAAGTACCGCATTCCGTTCATGCAGCGCCTGTTTTTTCCTTGCAAAGCTTTCCCTTTCTTCCATCGGAAGCTGAACACTTTCACTCCAGTTCTCATTCACCATCCAGTCGGTAAGCTTTTGAACATAAAATTTGAGATGTTCCAGCCAGTTCATATGGCACCTCCACTGCTGCAAAAGTAACGTACTATTACCATATGAATCAGAGCTAAAAAAAAAGAACCGTCATAATAAACGGTTCAGGAAGACTTAGGTATAAAGTTTTGAAGTTCGATGTTTAAAAGAAGCTCTTTTTTATCCAGACCCCCGCCGTAACCGACCAGGGCACCATTGCTCCCTACCACACGATGACAAGGAATAATGATCGGAACTGGATTTTTATTGTTTGCACTGCCTACAGCTCTTACTGCTTTTGGTGCACCGATTCCTTGAGCAATGTCCTTATAGGAACATGTGGCACCATAGGGAATTCCCTTAAGCTCCTCCCACACTTTAATCTGAAAAGGAGTACCATATAAATCCAAAGGAATAGTAAACTGTTGGAGATTCCCGCTGAAATAACTCGCAAGCTGATCAACAACCGGTTTGAGTTTTTCCGGTGAATGGATCAGTTCCCCCTTAAGATAGTGCTTCGACATCCAGGATTGAAGGGATGGTAAATTTTCTTCAAGGCTCCCAAAATCAATCCGGCAAACGCCGTTTTGTGTGGCTATAACAGTCAGGGGGCCCATGGGGCTATCCATTTCCTCGTAAGAGAATAAGGTTTTGATATTACACATAAAAATCCCTTCTTTTATTTTCTTGGTTTCTATACTAACGGACATGCAGTTGCGATGCGATTAGTGTATGCCTTGATTTTGAATCATTTGAAGGCCTTTATTGATCTCAGCTGCCACATTCCCGTCTTTTTCTTGTTCTTTCGCCGAAATAAGCTCGTTTTTCGCTGCCTCTGAGCCTATTTTACCGAGTGCCCATGCAGCAGTTCCACGAATAAGGGGCCTTTGGTCCTCCTTCATAAGCTGTACCAAATCGCCAACAGCACTGGTATCCTTAAAATGGGCAAGCGCTATGATAGCATTTCGCTGAATCGGCTTTTTCCCCCTCCAGGAACCGGACACCTGACCGAACTTCTCCTTGAATTCCCGATTGCTCATGCGGAGAAGTGGTTTTAATAATGGTTTGGCGATTTCAGGATCCGGCTCCATTTCGGGATGAAGGTGAAAATTTTTTCCTTTATTTTTAGGGCAGACCGTTTGGCAGGTATCACAACCATACAATCGGTTGCCAATCTTTTCACGATATTGATCAGGAATAAAATCCTTTGTTTGTGTTAAAAAGGCGATGCATTTGTTCGAATCGAGCTGTCCCCCTTGTACGAGAGCGCCCGTAGGACAAGCCTCCACGCAGATGTTGCAATCTCCGCATTGGTCTGTGATGGGAGTATCAGGCGGAAGATAAACCGTTGTCAGCATCTCTCCCAAATAAACATATGAACCAAACTCCGGCGTAATGGTTGCGCAATTTTTGCCGCTCCAGCCGATGCCGGCGCGTTCTGCCACCGCGCGGTCAGACAGCTCGCCGGTATCTACCATCGATACTGAACGGGCATGCGGAGCTTTTTCAGCGATAAACGCTTCCAGCAGCCTTAATTTCTCACGCAAAATATGATGGTAATCCACTCCCCAGGAAGCTCTGCAAAATATCCCTCTTCTCGCTTCCCTTGTACTGCGTGGAGCATCATTCATCCTGGAAGGATAAGCAAGAGCAATCGAAATAATGGTGTTCGCTCCCTCAAGCAGCAGCTCGGGATTCGTCCGTTTCTCGATGTCCTTTTCTTCAAATCCAGATTGGTATCCGTGGTTCTGCTGTTCCTTCAGTCGTTCCTTCAGTTCCACAAAGACATCAGCTGCAGCAAACCCAATCTTGTCGATACCAATTGATTTACTATATGCAATGAGTTCTTCTTTTAACTGGGCACCTGTCATGAATGTACCTCCTTTCTCCTTAAATGGATGATTTCATCTATGGTAAACTAACTATAAAATACAGCTATAGATAAGGATGATCGTTAATGATTATACTGGCAGAGGACATAAAAAGGCTTGTCCCTTCCTTTAAAATGGGCGTAATACTATATCATGATATCGTGATTGAAGAATCACCGCAAATGCTAAGAGGCAGATTCCAATTATTTCTTGAATCCTTGAAACTGGATGCACTTGATAAATCCGTGGCCGACCACCCGGGTATACAGGAATGGCGCCAGGTCTTCAAAAAGCTTTCTATGGATCCCTCCCGCTACAGACCTTCCTCTGAAGCTCTCCTGCGCCGTGTATATGGAGGCAAGGACGTAGCACTGGTCAATTCCGCCGTTGACGTAAATAACTTCTTTTCCCTTCAATATGGTATACCTTTAGGTATTTATAATGCAGATGCCATCCATGGAGACGTAGAAATTAAAATAGGCGCTCCTGGAGATCAATATGAAGGGTTAAACGGGCGTTTAATGAACATGGAAGGCAAACTTCTGTCCAAGGACGAAAACAGCGCATTTGGAAGCCCTATCGTTGATTCCAAACGCACCATGACAGAAGAACAAGTAAAAAATACCCTGCAGCTCGTTTATCTCAGGCCTTCCATGCCGGAAGACGAAGCCGAAAGGCTGCTGAAGGCGATCGAAAAAATGTTTATACAAATCCACGGCGGCTCCTCTGAATCCTTTCTCATCCAATAAAAAAAGCGCAGGACTTCATTTAAAACGAAGTCCTGCGCTAAAACCTACAACTGCCTTGATACCAATATAGTCAGCGTGTAATAAAAATATGACAACCTTCCATCACTTTTTTAAATCAGGAGAGACTGGTCCGCAGATATTGAACACTCTTCTCCGTTTGTTCTCAGCGTGTGTGAAGTAAGTTTGTCCAGTTAAACAAAAAGACTCCTTACAACTGTAAGAAGTCTTGATCGTTATGTAATGGTACCGGTGGTCGGGGTCGAACCGACACTCCCGAAGGAACACGATTTTGAGTCGTGCGCGTCTGCCAATTCCGCCACACCGGCATGTGAAAAGTAAAGCTGGCAGTTTATTTAATTGGTGCCGAGGGCCGGACTCGAACCGGCACGGTAGTCACCTACCGCAGGATTTTAAGTCCTGTGTGTCTGCCAATTCCACCACCCCGGCTGGGTGGTATGTAGTGGAGGCGGCAACCGGATTCGAACCGGTGGATAAGGGTTTTGCAGACCCTGGCCTTACCACTTGGCTATGCCGCCATTTAAGATCATATAATTGGAGCGGAAGACGGGATTCGAACCCGCGACCCCAACCTTGGCAAGGTTGTATTCTACCACTGAACTACTTCCGCATATATGGCTGGGCTAGCAGGATTCGAACCTACGAATGACGGAGTCAAAGTCCGTTGCCTTACCACTTGGCTATAGCCCAATCATATGGGGCGACCGATGGGAATCGAACCCACGAATGCCGGAACCACAATCCGGTGCGTTAACCACTTCGCCACGATCGCCATATGGCAGGGGCAGTAGGAATCGAACCCACACCAAAGGTTTTGGAGACCTTCGTTCTACCGTTAAACTATGCCCCTGAATCAATAAATGTGCTAAAAATTAGATGGTGGAGGGGGACGGATTCGAACCGCCGAACCCAAAGGAGCGGATTTACAGTCCGCCGCGTTTAGCCACTTCGCTACCCCTCCATGAGAGACAAAACCTATTTTAATACATATTCATGTATTCTTCAAGAAGTAATTTCTTACATTTTGAACAATAAGAATAGTGGTGCCGGCTAGAGGACTTGAACCCCCAACCTACTGATTACAAGTCAGTTGCTCTACCAATTGAGCTAAACCGGCGCCAAAAATGGTGGCTCGAGACGGAATCGAACCGCCGACACGAGGATTTTCAGTCCTCTGCTCTACCGACTGAGCTATCGAGCCAAAATGGCGGACCCGACCGGGATCGAACCGGCGATCTCCTGCGTGACAGGCAGGCATGTTAACCGCTACACCACGAGTCCATTTGGTTGCGGGGACAGGATTTGAACCTGCGACCTTTGGGTTATGAGCCCAACGAGCTACCAGACTGCTCCACCCCGCGATGATATTAAGATTACGGACGATTGTGTCCGAGTGTGAGGAACTCTTCCTCTGCAAGTACTTTTCTTTGAAGTGTGCGTCGAGTTTACTCGCAGCATAATCGTGCTGTAACGCTCGTTGCTCCACTCCGCGATGATATCCAGATAAATATTAAGGTAAAATGGTGGAGGATGACGGGTTCGAACCGCCGACCCCCTGCTTGTAAGGCAGGTGCTCTCCCAGCTGAGCTAATCCTCCAAAAGGTTTATATGTATAAGTTTTTTTTCGAAAAAACATGGTTGTTTTCATTTTCATGAAAAAACTTGGTGACCCGTACGGGATTCGAACCCGTGTTACCGCCGTGAAAGGGCGGTGTCTTAACCGCTTGACCAACGGGCCGTATTTAAGTAATTATGGCGGAGAGCAAGGGATTTGAACCCTTGATACGCGGTTAACGTATACACGATTTCCAATCGTGCTCCTTCGGCCACTCGGACAGCTCTCCATATAAATGGCTCCACAGGTAGGACTCGAACCTACGACCGATCGGTTAACAGCCGATAGCTCTACCACTGAGCTACTGTGGAATAATATATATGCCCGGCAACGTCCTACTCTAACAGGGGGAAGCCCCCAACTACCATCGGCGCTGAAGAGCTTAACTTCCGTGTTCGGTATGGGAACGGGTGT
>NZ_FNHW01000008.1 GCF_900103485.1 Fictibacillus solisalsi | reverse complement strand
ATCTAGTTTTGAGGGAATATGCCTCAAAAATAAAAGGTTTGTCAGCGACGAAGAAGATCGCCGTTGATCACAAACCGATATATGTCTGGTGGCAATAGCGAAGAGGTCACACCCGTTCCCATACCGAACACGGAAGTTAAGCTCTTCAGCGCCGATGGTAGTTGGGGGCTTCCCCCTGTTAGAGTAGGACGTTGCCGGGCAAAGACGAAGCACTGCTGAGAAATCAGCGGTGCTTTTTTGTTTTGTCGTGGAATGAAAATGACGTGATCTGCAAGTAAATCGTGTCGAACCGCAATTCATTGAGTCAAACCGCAACTAAGCAGCGGCGCGGGAATAAAACAAAAACCCCCATACCCCTGGATTCAGCTTCGGCCGCATCAAAAGCCCCTTTTCAAAAAAATTAAAAACCACCTCAAAAGCTCTTTCCTTATCAAAAACCTTAAATCCACGATCAGGAAAAAGAACCAATTTTTCAGCAAAAACCCTGAAAAGGGCTTTAATTTTCGGAGACAGACACGAACAAATTCCATTTTACATACATTGAACTAGAGCCCAAGAAGAAAAAACGAGTTTAGTAAGATACGAGAGTATAGAGGAGCTTCACCCTGGAAAGAATGGGAGTAACGGAGGTGGATGAAAAATGGATTCATCAAAACAGCAAGCAGGGGAAATGTGCTTAGTTTGCGAAGAAAGGAAGCAAACAGGCATTCATATTTTACATCAGTACATTTGTATGGATTGTGAAAAAAAAATAGTTTCTGCTGAGACCAATGACGAGTATTATAAACACTATCTTAAGCAATTACGAAAACTGAAACTGGTAAATTCCTCTGTCTAAACAGGCCGCCAACGGCCTGTTTTCTCTTTGGACGTGAAGCAGAGGGTAAGAAGTTATGCTAAAATAAAGCTAAGCAAAACATTTAATGACCAAAGGATTAAACAGGATGCGACAACAACAAACACCATTGTACGATGCCCTTGTGCAGCATCGTCAGCATACAAAATGGTCTTTTCATGTACCAGGCCACAAGAACGGGACTGTAGGATTTCAGCTCGCTGAGGCGTTTTCTTCTGTTCTTCCCTTTGATGTGACAGAACTGTCGGGGCTTGATGATCTTCATGAACCGACAGAAGCGATTCATGAGGCACAGCAGCTAGCCGCTGATTTTTACAATGTGAAGGATAGTTACTTCCTTGTTGGCGGAAGTTCGGCAGGAAATCTAGTCATGCTGTTTTCGGCTTTTAAGGAAGGGGATGTAGTTCTCATTCAGCGGAATTGCCATAAGTCCGTGCTGAACGGACTGGAACTGGCTGGATTAAGGCCTGTTTTTTTGTCACCGGAAGTGGACCCTGCAGGGCATTTTGCGACAGGAATTTCCTTTTCAAATGTGAAAAAGGCACTGGACAAGTATCCTGATGCCAAAGGAATTTTGCTTACTTCTCCCAACTACTATGGTATGGTTCCAGATTTGACCGAAATCGTTGAATATATGCATCATAAAAATCTGGTTGTGCTGGTGGATGAGGCGCATGGTGCTCATTTAGGGCACAGTGAGTACTTTCCGGATGGTGCGATAAGCGCCGGAGCGGATATGGTTGTGCATTCTGCTCATAAGACCCTGCCTGCGATGACAATGGGGGCCTACCTGCACTGCAACAGTTTTCGAATCGACGATAAAAGGGTAAAACATTACTTACAAGCACTTCAGTCAAGTTCACCCTCCTATCCCATTATGGCCTCTCTTGATCTGGCCAGAGCGTATACAGCGAATCTTTCTACTGATGATTTTAAAAAAATCAGGCAGGATACAGCTCATTTCCGCCGCTCCTTAACCGAGCTTGACGGTTTTCGTGTGCTGGAAGCTTCACCAGGGTGCAGAATGGATCCATTGAAGGTTACGGTACAGAGTACGGTGGGATTGTCGGGATATGAACTACAGCATATATTTGAGAAAAAGGGAATTTATACTGAACTTGCTGATCCCTTCAATGTATTGTTTGTTCTTCCCTTGGGAGAGATTCAGAATTCGAATGCAGTCATTCAAACGATACGGGATGCGGTTTCGGAAGGAATGTTTCACAAGGAACAATTTCGTCAATCTCCGATGATCGCCCAATCGGCTGAGATCAGTGCTCTTGAAAAGAGTTACAAGGAATTGGCGCAAATGGAGACACGGCTTGTATTTCTTGAAGAGGCAGCAGGTTCTATTGCGGCAGAAGCAATTATTCCGTACCCGCCTGGCATTCCTTTGATTGCCAAAGGGGAACGGATCACAGAAGTCATGATTAAAGAATATCAGTACTTGTCCAGCCAGGGTGCAAGGTTTCATGGAGGACAGGAACATAAAATATACGTATTTGCAGAACAGAAGGAAGAGTGCTTGTGAACGGATTATTTATAACCATTGAAGGCCCTGATGGGTCAGGAAAATCCACCCAAATCAAAAAGTTGGCGGAGTTTTTAAAGGAAAGTTCCATTCCCTTTATTTTAACCCGGGAACCGGGGGGAACTGCGGTGAGTGACAAAATCCGGTCGTTAATCCTGGATCCGGCCCATCCGGAAATGGCGGATGAAACTGAGGTACTGCTGTATGCCGCATCTCGTGCACAGCACGTAAAGGAAAAAATCATCCCTGCTCAAAAGGAAGGGAAATTGGTCCTGTGCGACCGATTTGTGGATGCTTCCGTCGCTTATCAGGCGTATGGTCTCGGTATTCCCGTAGAGGATGTAACCCGCATTAACCGATTTGCAACCGGCGGACTAAAGCCGGACCGAAGCTATCTTATTGATGTTGCACCCGAGATCGGGAGACAGCGCATGGTAAGCCGGTACTCAGGGGAAGCGCTGGACCGTATTGAGCAGAAAGAGCTTGATTACCATGAAAGAGTCAGATCCGGTTTTCAAAAAATTTATGAAGAAAACAAGGAGCGTTTCCTGCTTGTCGATGGAAATCAGACGGAAGATGAAGTTTTTGATGTGATCATAAAGGATATTAAATTGCTTCTAGCGAACCGATATAATTAATAAAAAACAGGAGGGATACAAAGATGAAGATGATCATTGCAGTTGTACAGGATAAAGACAGCAACCGGTTGGCAGATGCCCTTGTCAAACATGAATTTCGTGCGACCAAGCTTGCGACAACAGGAGGGTTCCTGAAGGCAGGAAACACGACATTTATGATTGGTGTGGAAGATCAGCAGGTGGATCGTGTCATGGAAATCATCAAAGAAAACTGCAAGAGCCGCAATCAGTTGGTTGCCCCTGTATCTCCTATGGGCGGCAACGCAGATGCATATGTCCCTTATCCTGTTGAAGTTGAAGTTGGAGGAGCAACAGTGTTTGTTCTACCGATCGAAAGTTTTCAGCAGTTTTAAATAATGGAGGAATGGAAATGAAAATCGGCCAGGATTCCCGTACGGTGGTTGAGACCAGGATGGCGGAAACCAAAGGAAACGGGAAAAGCGGTCTTTCGTTTGGGGAAGCCGTAGCCACTCAACAGAAAAAGCTGCAAAGCGAACAATTGGGAACGCTTTTTAAAGATGTTGAAAAACAAGGCGAGCGTCTCATCCGGAGCCAGACATTAAAAGATTTCACACAATACAAGCTGCTTGTTCAGCGATTTGTCAAAGAAGCCGTAAGTTTCGGCATGAACCTTAAACAGCACAAAGGGTGGAACAGCCAGGGAAGATTGCAGACATCACGGCTGGTTCAGGAGATTGACACGAAACTGCTCGAAATGACCGATACGATGATAAAGAAAGAAGAAAAATCAATCAGCCTCCTTGATCAGATCGGTGAAATGAAAGGGCTATTGATTAATCTGTATATGTAGGTGGAAAAAATGAGCTGGGAACAATTAAGTAAACGTCAGCCAAGGATTGTTAAAACGTTAACAAACACTGTCAGGAAAGACCGTCTCGCTCATGCTTATGTTTTTGAGGGGGGCCATGGCACCGGCAAGATGGACGTGGCCCTGCAGCTCGCAAAAACATTTTTATGCAGGGAGCAAACGGATGTTGAACCTTGCGGAGAATGCAAGGATTGCAAGCGGATTGATTCAGGCAATCATCCCGACGTTCATGTTGTTCAGCCCGACGGACAATCCATTAAGATCGATCAAATACGCGGCCTGCAAAAGGAATTTGCCTATCACGGCATGGAGTCGGAAAAGAAAGTTTATATTGTCGAACATGCCGACCGAATGACTGTCCAGGCAGCCAACAGTCTGCTGAAATTTCTGGAAGAGCCTACTTCTTCTACCATCGCCATTTTACTGACTGAACAGGTGCACCGGTTGCTTGAAACGATTATGTCTCGCTCACAGGTGCTTTCTTTTTCACCGCTTCCCTCCGATCAGCTGATCGGAGTTCTTCAGAACGAGGGAATTTCCCTGCCGATGGCTTCCATGGCAGCGGCCCTGACGAATGATACGTCAGAAGCGCTCGAAATTTGTAGGGAAGAGTGGTTTGCACAAGCACGAGACAAAGTGATACAATTAACTGAAGAGTTGAGGAGTCGTCCCAACCAGGCTCTTGTTTCATTACAGGAAAACTGGTTGTCGTTTTTTAAGGAAAGAGATCAACTCGACAACGCATTAAGCCTTTTATTGATCTGGTACAAAGATCTTTTATTTATACAGCTTTCGGAGCCGGAGCACCTGGTATTTGTCGATCAGCGGCAGGCGTTGGAGCAACAAGCTCTACATACCTCACAGAAACGAATCAGTGAGAACATGCTGGCGGTATTAACAGCCAAGCAGCGTCTAGGTGCAAACGTAAACCCACAGCTCCTCATGGAGCAGCTGGTTTTACGATTACGGGAGGGATAAAAGCCTGTGTATGAAGTAGTTGGTGTCCGCTTTAAAAAAGCGGGAAAAATATACTATTTCGATCCTGGCGACCTTGAAATCTTAAATGAATCATTCGTAATTGTCGAAACAGCACGCGGTATTGAGTACGGAAAAGTCGTTATAGACAAGAAGCAAGTTGGGGAGAATGATGTTGTACTTCCTTTGAAAAAAGTCGTAAGAAACGCAAACGAAAAAGATACACTTGCGGTGGAAGAGAACAAAAAAGCTGCCCAACAAGCCTTTCATCTTTGCACTGAGAAAATCACCGAGCATAAGCTGGATATGAAATTGGTGGATGTTGAGTATACATTTGACCGAAATAAAGTTATTTTTTATTTCACAGCGGATGGACGCATCGATTTCCGTGAACTTGTTAAAGATCTTGCTTCCATTTTCAGAACACGGATTGAACTTCGTCAAATCGGTGTTCGCGATGAAGCCAAAATGCTTGGCGGAATCGGTCCATGCGGAAGAATGCTTTGTTGTTCAACTTTTCTTGGTGACTTTGAACCCGTCTCAATCAAGATGGCCAAAGATCAGAATCTCTCGCTGAATCCAGCGAAAATTTCCGGACTTTGCGGCCGTTTAATGTGCTGTTTGAAGTATGAAAACGACTACTATGAAGAAGTCAAAAAAGAACTTCCGGATGTTGGAGAGTATATTGCTACTCCTGACGGAAGAGGTCGCGTGGTAGGATTGAATATGCTCGAGAAACTTGTACAGGTCGATCTGCCTGAACTTGAAAAAGTAACAGAATACACAATTGATGAGCTCATGAAAGAAAAGGAATTATTTACGCAAGCTACAGAATAATGAGGTGGAAAGCACGTGGAGAAAGATCAAATTTTTTCCCGGGTGACCCATATGGAGCAGCAATTGGCAGCTTTAACGGAGCAAATTGGAGACTTAAAAGCAGACCTTGTCGCCTTATTGGAACAGAATCACAACCTGCAAATGGAAAATTACAATTTGCGAAGTGCTCTGAAACCACAGGAAAAAAAGGGATCCAAATCCTCTGTTAAAAAGCGGTCACTGTCACAAGAATCGGCAGATATCGGGGAAGGCTATGACAACTTGGCCAGGCTGTATCAAGAAGGATTTCATATTTGCAATCTGCATTACGGAAGTGTACGAACAGAGGGCGACTGCCTGTTCTGTCTTTCATTCCTTAATAAAAAATAAGAGTCTTTCCAATGGGGAAGACTCTTTTCTGTTGTAAGGGTAAAAATACGAAAAGAGTGATGAAATGAAGAGCCGGTTACAAGGAGATGAGCGTCTGGATTATCTGGTGGACGAGTCCCTGAAAATTATTCAAAGCCCCAGCGTTTTTTCTTTTTCCCTGGATGCAGTATTGCTGAGCAGGTTTGCCTATATTCCCATCCAAAAAGGAAGGATTATTGACCTTTGCAGCGGGAATGGAGCGGTGGCACTGCTGTTGACTCAGCGATCCAAGGCCCAAATTACTGGCGTAGAAATTCAGGAGCGGCTGAGCGATATGGCAAAAAGGAGTATTGTACTGAACGGCCTTGAGGATCAGATCAGCATGGTGACGGACAATATTGTCAATCTCCCTGAAACGTTGGGACATGGCCGTTTTGATGCGGTTGTATGCAACCCTCCCTACTTTCCGTCAGCTAATCGAAAAGATCATAATGAAAATGAACACCTCGCTGTCGCCAGGCACGAAATTTACTGTACGCTGGAAGACGTCGTCTCGGTAAGCAGTAAACTCGTGAAACAGGGCGGGAAGGTCACCTTTGTTCACCGGCCTCAGCGTTTAATGGATATTTTAAGCACCATGAGGGCGTATCGGCTGGAGCCAAAGAGGCTTCAATTTATCCATCCGAAAAAAGGCAGTGAAGCCAACATGCTGCTGATTGAAGGCATGAAGGATGGCAGGCCGGACCTTCACATCCTTCCGCCGCTTACGGTTTATGGAGAAGACGGGCAGTACACGGAAGAATTGAAGACCGTCTTTTACGGAAAATAAGAAGGAAGGAGGAATGAGTTATGTGGCAGCAAAAGAGCTACCATGAGCAACATGAAACAGGTGTACTCTACCTGGTTCCGACACCGATCGGCAATCTGGAGGATATGACGTACCGTGCCATTCGGATCTTGAGGGAAGCTGATTACATAGGAGCGGAAGACACACGGCAGACTAAAAAGCTTTGCAATTATTTCGAGATACAGACACCGCTTCTCAGCTATCATGAACACAATAAAGAAGCAAGCGGCATGAAGATAATCGACCGGTTAAAGGAAGGGAAGACCATCGCGATCGTATCCGATGCCGGAACGCCCGCCATCTCTGATCCAGGCTATGAGCTGGTGGTCAGCGCTTTAATGGAGAACATTCCTGTGGTTCCTTTGCCGGGAGCCAATGCGGCCCTGACCTCTTTGATTGCTTCGGGACTGGATACAAAGGACTTTTACTTTTATGGATTTCTTCCCCGTGGTAAAAAAGAGAAACGGGAACAGTTGGAACGGTTAAAGTTCTATCCGTTTACGATGATCTTTTATGAGTCTCCCCATCGATTAAAAGAAACGCTCTCAGCTATGCTTGAAGTGCTCGGAGACCGCCAGCTTTCGATGGCCAGAGAATTAACCAAGAAGTATGAAGAGTTTATCAGGGGTTCTTTAACGGAAGTTCTGGAATGGGCGAAAAACACAGAGGTCAGAGGGGAATTTTGCCTCATTGTTGAAGGCTCCGAAAATGAAAAGAATGAAGAAAATACGGAGACTAAATGGTGGGAACCGCTCACCATGGTTGAACATGTCGAGCATTACATCGAACAGGAACAGCTAAAAAGCAAAGATGCGATAAAACGGGCTGCAGCGGACAGAAACGTATCCAAGCGGGAAGTCTATCAGGCCTATCACATCGAACAAGAATAAAATAAAGGGATATAAAAAAGCCTCCTGATCGACAGGAGGCCATTTTTTTATTTTGAAGTTTGAAGTTGTTTTTGAAGTTCGTTCATGATTTCTTTTGCACCTTCTGGGCTAAGAATGATTTTTCCGCCAGCAAGTGAGTAGTTGTCATCAGAAACTTCACCAGTTACAGCACATGTCATGTTAGGCTTGTATTTTTTGAGGATGATGCGGTCATCATCAACATAAATTTCCAAAGCATCTTTCTCTGCAATTCCAAGAGTACGGCGTAATTCGATTGGAATTACCACACGTCCTAGCTCATCAACTTTACGAACAATACCTGTAGATTTCATTTTTAGTAATCTCCTCCCGAATAGTAGAATATCTAAACCTAACTTTATCTATATTTATATAATCGTCAGAATTCGACAAAATCTTACGGATTCATCATAACAATATTTCCAGATTAGGTCAACTATTTTGTAAATAAAAATTTCTCTATCTATTTACCCTGTTTTCCTTAGATTCAATCATATCAGAATGTTGAAGGGAAAAGGTAAAAAAAGGCTTAGAATTTTATGTTTTATTTTCAAATTTATTACTGGAAATTACGTTTGATAAATTCGTCAATTTTCGACAAAACTGACTTTTAAAAAATACCCTCTTAGCCTGTTCTTCCCTGTACATCCTGTATACCTTGACATCACTTTGTGGTATTAGGTATATTTTGAGTGAAGAAAAGAGCATAATGAAAGTATTTACATAAAGTGATTTCGCACCTGCTTTGTATTTTATGTCCCAGAAGAAACATTTTTTTACACTTTTTCTGATTTACCCAATCGAATAGGTGCGCTTTATCCCACTTTTCCTGTAAATAACATGTCCCTCCTTATGCAGGGGCTTTTTTCATAGTTTATTAAATTTTTATACCGGAGGAATTTATTATGGGAGAAAAAACATTTTATATTACAACGCCTATATATTACCCCAGCGGAAAACTCCATATCGGCCATGCGTATACAACTGTTGCGGGTGATGCTCTTGCACGGTACAAGCGCTTAAAGGGCTACGATGTCATGTATTTGACAGGAACCGATGAACACGGCCAGAAGATTCAGCAAAAGGCAGAAGAAAACAATGTAAGTCCGCAGCAGTATGTGGATGAAATTGTTACAGGAATCAAGGAGCTGTGGGAAAAGCTTGATATTTCCTACGATGATTTCATTCGCACCACGGAAGACCGACATAAGGAAAGTGTTGAAAAAATCTTCAAACAGCTGCTTGACCAGGGAGATATTTACCTTGGCGAGTATGAAGGCTGGTACTGTACGCCATGTGAGTCCTTTTTTACGGAGACTCAGCTCGTTGACGGGAAATGCCCGGATTGTGGACGTGAAGTTAAGCGTGTAAAAGAAGAAAGCTATTTCTTTAAAATGAGCAAATATGCGGATCGGCTCCTTCAGTTTTATGAAGAGAACCCTGAGTTTATCCAGCCGGAATCCCGCAAAAATGAAATGATCAATAACTTTATCAAGCCGGGTCTGGAGGATTTGGCCGTTTCCCGTACGTCATTTGACTGGGGCGTGAAGGTTCCGGGCAATCCGAAGCATGTGATCTATGTGTGGATTGATGCATTGTCCAACTATATTACAGCTCTCGGTTATGGCTCTGAGAATGACGAGAAGTATAAACACTTCTGGCCGGCGAATGTCCATCTGGTGGGTAAAGAGATTGTGCGTTTCCATACCATCTACTGGCCGATCATGCTGATGGCTCTTGATCTGCCGCTTCCGAAAAAAGTGTTTGCGCATGGATGGCTATTAATGAAGGACGGAAAAATGTCCAAGTCCAAAGGAAACGTGGTGGATCCGGTTACGTTGATCAACCGCTATGGACTGGATGCCCTCCGCTACTATCTGCTTCGTGAAGTTCCGTTTGGTTCTGATGGAGTATTTACACCGGAAAGCTTCGTCGACCGGGTTAACCATGACCTGGCCAATGACCTTGGCAACTTGCTCAATCGAACGGTTGCCATGATCAACAAGTATTTTGACGGTACACTTCCTGCCTACCAGGGCAATGTAACAGATTACGATCAGAGCCTTGTTGATTTTGCTCAGGAGGCCGTCAAGAAAACAGAAGAATCTCTTGAAAACATGGAATTCTCAGTAGCATTAAGCAGCATTTGGCAGCTAGTCAGCCGTACGAATAAATATATTGATGAAACACAGCCGTGGATTTTGGCCAAGAACGAAGAAGACAAGGAAGCCTTGGGGTCTGTGATGTACCACCTGGCAGAATCCATCCGAATCGTCTCCATCCTTATTCAGCCATTCCTGACCAATGCACCTGCAAAGATCTGGAATCAGCTTGGCATCCAAAAAGGAGAGCTGACAGAATGGAATACAGTGTTTGAGTTTGGTAAGCTTCCTGGAGGAACAACTGTCCAAAAAGGAAACCCGATCTTCCCCCGACTTGAAACAGAAGAAGAGGTCAGTTATATTAAACAATCAATGGGGGGTGCTCCTGCAGCGAAAGAGGAAGAAAAAGCAGAGCCTCCTGTGGTTGAAAAGGAAGAATCCGCTGAGATTTCGATTGATGATTTCATGAAGGTCGATCTTCGGGTGGCACAGGTCATTGAAGCAGAACCGGTAAAGAAAGCGGACAAGCTATTAAAGCTTCAGCTTGACTTGGGCTATGAAAAAAGACAGGTTGTTTCAGGTATCGCAAAATTCTACCGTCCTGAAGACCTTGTCGGACAAAAAGTCATCTGTGTGACCAATCTTAAACCGGTTAAATTGCGCGGGGAATTGTCAGAGGGCATGATCCTTGCCGGTTCGGCCGGTGACAAGCTCACATTGGCAACCGTTGATCAAAAGTTGCCGAACGGTGCAAAAGTAAAATAGAACAGCGTCGAATGGGAAGCCTAAAAAGGCTTCTTTTTTTTGTATAAAAACGAAGAAAAAGAATGAAAAGGACAGATAAATCCCTATATTTACCGCTGAATTTCCAGTATGTAATAATTCTGTAATGCAATTGTTATACGTACGACTTGGTGTTATAGGACAAAGGTATGATAAACTGTGAAAGTGTTATGGGAGGGTTATCTTCATGTTTGATACACACGCACATTTAAATGCAATTCAGTTTGAAGAAGATCTTGAAGATGTGATTCAAAGAGCTTTGGATGAAGGAATTTCACATATCGTGGTTGTCGGGTTCGATCAGCCGACAATCAAAGGCGCTCTAAAATTGGCTGATACATATGATTTTATCTATGCAGCTGTAGGATGGCACCCTGTTGATGCGGTGGATATGACACCGGAGGATCTGCAATGGATCGAAAAACTTGCAGACCACCCGAAGGTCGTAGCCATTGGCGAAATGGGGCTGGACTATCATTGGGACAAATCACCGAAGGACGTGCAGCAGCGCGTGTTCCGGCAGCAGATTCAACTCGCTAAAAAAGTGAAGCTGCCGATTATCATTCATAATCGTGAGGCAACACAAGATGTGGTTGATATTCTGAGAGAAGAAGGAGCCGAAGAAGTTGGCGGAATTATGCATTGCTACAGCGGCAGTCTTGAAGTGGCGAAGGAATGCATAGAGATGAACTTTTATATTTCGTTTGGCGGTCCTGTGACCTTTAAAAATGCGAAAAAGCCAAAGGAAGTAGCCAAAGAGATTCCGATTGACCGCCTTTTGATCGAAACGGACTGTCCTTACTTAAGTCCTCACCCGCTCAGGGGAAAACGAAACGAACCATCCTATGTAAAGTATGTGGCGGAGGCCATAGCAGAATTAAGAGAAATGCCTTTGGAAGATTTAGTTAAAAAAACGACCGAAAACGCGAAGCGCCTTTATCAGATCAGCGACTGAGTGCCCGGTCAAATCAACGTTGAAAATCCAGCAATTAGCAAGGGAAGAGTGAAGGAAAAGATAGGGAGGCTTCCCCGCTCTTCCCGCCCTCATTCAATCGATTAGTGGGTGTTTGCCAATCAATTGAATATGAGGGGGGATTTGACAACGAAAAAATCTGCGATTATACTTCAATCTTTGTGAAGGGGGAATAGGACATGAACAGGAGCAAAGGAAAGCTTTTTTATGAATTTTTGACGAAAAATCTCGTATTGGCTGCTGCAGCTGTCATCGTTCTGGCTGTGACAACAGGTTTCGTAAGCTATGAAACTTCGAAAACAGATGTTTCCATCATGGTTGACGGAAAGAAGAAATCGTTTAGTTCGCACGCTGAAAATGTTAGGGATGCACTTTCTGATTATGGACTTAAACTGAACCGCCATGATGCGGTCACGCCAGGATTAAATGAGCCGCTTAAAGATGGAATGCAGATTGAATACACGCCTGCACACCGTGTGAACTTTACAGTTGACGGGGAAAAGCAGTCAGTGTGGTCAACAGCCGATACGGTAAAAGAATTTTTAGGTGAACGCGAAATGAACGTGAACCAGCACGATAAATTACAACCTGCATTAAATACACCAATTGAAGACAAGCAGGAAATCCACCTGCAGCAAGCCGTCTCTGTAGACCTTGTTGTTGGAGGCAAGAAAAAGCAAGTTTGGACCACCTCGACTACGGTCGCTGACCTTTTAAAGCAAGACAAAGTAAAATTGGGAGATCTTGATCGCGTGAAACCAGCGAAAAAGACCGAACTAAAAGACGGATTGAAGATTAACGTAACCCGGGTGAAAAAGGTCACCGATGTAGTGGAGGAAGATACACCGTTTGCCACGGTTAAACACCAAGACGGAAAGTTGGCAAAGGGCAAGGAAAAAGTAGTGAAAGAGGGCTCAAAGGGCCGGCTTTCCAAAAAGTATGAGGTCGTACTTGAAAACGGGAAGGAAGTATCCCGCAAGCTAAAAAGCAAAAAAACCCTGAAAGACAGCAAAGACAAAGTGATCGCTGTGGGAACCAAAGTCGCACCAAAACCACAACCGAAGCCGAAAGCAAAACCGGTTGTCGTATCCCGCGGAAAGAGCAGCCCGTCTTCCTCTGGAGACAAGGAACTGTATGTAACAAGCACGGCGTATACGGCAAACTGTGCAGGGTGCACCGGTAAGACCGCAACAGGCGTAAACTTGCATGCGAATCCGAATGCGAAAGTAATCGCCGTCGATCCGAGCGTAATTCCGCTTGGCAGTAAAGTTTATGTTGAGGGCTACGGTTATGCGGTTGCCGCCGACACAGGCGGAGCGATTAACGGGAACCGAATCGACGTATTCTTTTCCTCACAGTCTGCAGCCGAAAAATGGGGAAGAAAATCAGTAAAAGTAAAAGTTATTAAATAGAACATAATAGAAGGAAGCAGGGGAGAGGCGTCCAACCCGGATCGGCGGGTTTGGGTGGTGATCCTCTGCTTTTTATTTTCCTGAAAGGAAAGTAAGGGTATACTAGAAAGTAGTTTTTTGCATTATCTGGGAGGAAATTATGAAAATTAAAGAAGTGATTGTGGTAGAAGGAAAAAGTGATACCACTGTGATAAAGAATGCAGTCAACGCGGATACCCTCGAAACAAACGGCTCTGAAATCAGCGAGGAGACGATTGAGCAGATCCGGCTTGCCCAGGAAAAGCGGGGAGTGATCATTTTTACCGATCCCGATTACCCCGGTGAACGTATTCGAAAAATCATATCAAGCAACGTACCAGGCTGCAAGCATGCTTTTCTTCCGAAACAAGAAGCCATCGCAAAGAATAAAAGAGGGCTCGGTGTAGAGCATGCTTCCAAGGAATCCATCAGAGAAGCGCTCGATAACGTAAAGGAAGAGTATATTGAAGAAGTGGAACGGATTACATGGAATGATCTTGTTTCGGCCGGCTTAATCGGTGGGCCAAAGGCAAAGGCCAGAAGAGAAAAACTGGGAAGGCGATTAAGAATTGGATATATGAATGGTAAGCAGCTTCACAAGCGATTGATGATGTTTCAGATCACAGAAGAGCAGTTTGCTGATGCCATACTTGAAATACAACAGGAGGAGCGGGAATGATGAAGGATATCTCGAATCCGCAAAGCATGAAAGCCATATTGAAGAAACATGGCTTTACATTTAAGAAGAGTCTCGGTCAAAATTTCTTGATCGATCGCAATATATTGAATAATATCGTTGCTCAGGCCAACCTGACGGAACATTCTGGAGCAATTGAAATTGGACCTGGTATTGGTTCGCTCACTGAGCATATTGCCCGTCATTCACAAAAGGTAGTAGCATTTGAAATTGACCAGCGGTTGTTGCCCATTTTAAGTGAAACGCTCGCACCTTATCCTCACGTTCAAGTTATTCATTCGGATATTTTGGAAGCCGACGTGAATAAAGTGATTCAGGAGGAGCTTTCAGGCATTGAGGATATTATGGTGGTGGCGAACCTTCCTTATTATGTGACCACACCTATTATCATGAAGCTGCTTACCGAAAAGCTGCCCATCAGGGGTATTGTTTGCATGATTCAAAAAGAAGTTGCGGACAGGCTTGCTGCGAAACCGGGGACAAAAGAGTACAACTCCCTGTCTATTGCTGTCCAGTATTATGCAGAAGCAGAGACCGTCCTGAAGGTGCCGAAAACGGTTTTTGTGCCGGCTCCGAATGTGGATTCGGCTGTAATTCGTCTGACACTGCGTAAAGAGCCTCCGGTTCAGGTGCAGGATGAAGAATTCTTCTTTGAAGTGATTCGTTCTTCCTTTGCACAGCGACGAAAAACCCTTTGGAACAATCTGCTCAATAACCTTCCATTAAAAGAGAAGCGTGAAGAGCTCGAAAAGGTATTCCAGGCTATTGAGATTGACCCGAAACGAAGGGGTGAGACCCTGACCATTCAGGAGTTTGGCAAGCTTGCAGATGCATTGGCTCCTCTTTTAAAATGAGACTCATGTTTCGAATCCCGGTTACATATCTTTAATAAGAATATGGTAACTGGGATTTGACTTTTTCCCAAACAGGGGGAGTTTGATGAAACTTGAGATTGGTGCAGTGGTTGGCAGAACATCCTATAATTGTGATTTGTTGTTCCGCATCGTAGGTTTTAATGAAGATAAAACAGTGGCTGACCTGGCAGGGGAAGAAATGCGTCTCTTGGCTGATGCTCCTGTCGCTGATCTCGTGGCCATGTCGCAGCAGCAGCAGCATGAAAGACGCCAGGAAGGCCAGGCAAAGGAAGAGTCATCTTATAAGCTGTTCCGGCAGGATTATTATCTGCTCCGGCAAAAAAGGGAGTACCTCTCAACGAACGGTTACGAATATGATCAATCTTATTTTGAACTGCCCGGACGGGTGCTGCATGTGGACGGTGATCCTCTTTACCTCAGCAAATGCCTGGAACTATACAAACGGCTGGGTGTTCCGGTGTACGGAATTCATATCAAAGAGACGGAGATGCCCGAGAAGGTTCCGGCCCTTGTAGATGAGGTCCGTCCCGATATTCTCGTCATTACCGGACATGATGCGTATATGAAAAGCAAAGGGTCCATTGAGGATATGCAAGCCTACCGCCATACCAAGTTTTTTGTTCGCACGGTCAGGGAAATCCGCAGAAAGTACCCGCAGCTCGACCATCTCATGATATTTGCCGGTGCCTGTCAATCCCATTTTGAATCATTAATCAAAGCAGGAAGCAATTTTGCAAGTTCACCAGCGCGAATTAATATTCATGCGCTGGACCCGGTCTATATTGTTTCAAAGATCAGTCTTACGTCATTTATGGATCATGTGAATGTGATGGACGTCCTCAGAAACACCCTTACGGGAAGGGAAGGCCTGGGCGGGGTTGAAACGAAAGGCTTCTTGAGGACTGGCATGCCAATCAAATCACAGACCTATATGCAATAAAAAGGCTTCCAGCCTGCAAAGAGCAGCCTGACTTATGCTGCTCCTCGCTGGGGCTTTTTTGTGTTTTTTGTAAAGTTTTTTGGTGTTCATACATAATTTTTACATTTACCCACATAATAAAAGTGAAAAAAAGGATAATTTTTCATTGACATCCGAACTTCAAAATTGCTATAATTTTAGTTTTAATTTGACAAAAAGTAGCGATTTATGTTACAATTTGTCTAAGTGAGGTGGAGCCGATATGGGTAAAACAATAGTGGACATTAGACGAATTTTGGAGTCTAACGTGGGTAAAAGACTTTCTCTGAGAGCTAACGGAGGCCGTCGTAAAACGATTGAGCGACTTGGTACCTTGGAGGAAACATACCCTGCCGTATTTATTATTAAACTGGATCAGGACACCAACGCTTTTGAACGTGTTTCTTACAGCTACGCTGACGTATTAACGGAAACCGTTGAACTTACTTTCTTAGAAGAATCCCAGGTGGTTAGCGGGCAGTAAGAATTCTTACTGCTTTTTTTTATGCCTTTTTTCAAGCAGCCTATTTATACATAACGATACCCCAATCGTAAAATACTAATCCATATCGCTTATTTTTTTAATGAGAGGGGTTTGCATCATGAGCAGAAGGCGTGGAATGATGTCTGAGCAATTCAAGATGGAGCTTGCCAAAGACCTTGGGTTTTATGATACGGTTCAGCAGGAAGGCTGGGGCGGCATCAAGTCCAAGGATGCAGGCAATATGGTGAAGCGTGCAATTGAAATCGCACAGCAGAACCTATCCCGACAACAATAAATATGCGAGTGCCGGAGCCATGCTCCGGTTTTTTTGTAGACCCTTAGCCGCAGTCTCTTTTCTATATAGAGGCTGCTCCCGATTTGTGATAGTATCAAATTATATATTAATGATATAGGGGAATCTTTATGAATGATAAAAAGATATCCATCAAAGCTCCGGCAAAAATCAATTTGTCGCTTGATGTTCTCGGTAAGCGGGAAGATGGGTACCATGAAGTTAAGATGATTATGACTACAGTGGATCTGGCGGACCGTGTAGAACTGACCCTCCTTGAGGAAAATAAAATTACGATTGAATCCACAGGCGGATTTGTGCCCCTTGACCAGCGGAATCTAGCTTATCAGGCGGCAATGCTGCTGAAAGAGACGTTTGGAGTAAAGAAAGGTGTCGGAATACATATTTCCAAAAATATTCCGGTCGCCGCCGGGCTGGCAGGGGGAAGCAGTGATGCCGCCGCAACGCTGAAGGGCCTGAATGAACTCTGGGATCTCGGACTGACGCTTGATGAAGTAGCTGTCCTCGGCGCAAAAATCGGTTCTGATGTTTCTTTTTGTGTGTATGGCGGTACAGCCATTGCAACCGGAAGAGGAGAACATATTGAGCACATTAAACCGCCGCCGCCTTGCTGGGTGCTCCTGGCCAAGCCGCCAATCGGGGTTTCCACAGCTGAGGTGTACCGAAAGCTCAATGTTCAAAATATCGAGCATCCCGATATTGATGCGATGGTTCAGGCAATCGAGAGCTATGATTACGAGGCGGTCTGCAGGGAGCTCGGGAATGTTCTTGAAACGGTCACTCTACCACAGTATCCGGAAGTGAAACAAATTAAGGATCAAATGCACCGGCTTGGAGCAGACGGTGTGCTGATGAGCGGCAGCGGCCCTACCGTATTTGGGCTGTTTCAGCATGAATCCCGGGTGAACCGTGTCTATAATGGATTGAGAGGATTCTGTACGGAAGTTTATGCTGTACGTCTATTGGGTGAAGGGCAGGAGGACTTTAAGGACTCCGCTCGGGAAAAATAGTGAATTAGAACAATCATTTAAATTCCCGCTTAATTTTAATGATTTCCATTTCTTTGTTGATAAAAACCGTATGAAAATGGTATATTAACTTCAAATATTCGGTTTTTGGAGGAAAAGGATGAAATTAAAAAGAAGCGGGAGAATGGTTGATCTCACCACCTATTTATTGCAGCATCCGCATCAGTTAATTCCACTGTCTTATTTTGTGGAACGGTATCAATCTGCCAAATCATCCATCAGTGAGGATTTGGCCATCATCAAGGAAAACTTTGAATACCAGGGAATCGGCTCAATCATGACCGTTGCCGGTGCGGCAGGCGGTGTAAAATACATTCCGTCGATTTCAAAGGAAGAAGCATCTGCCATCATCCATGAAATCATCGATATGCTCGAGGATCCTGAACGGCTGTTGCCCGGGGGATATTTATATTTAACAGATATCATCGGCAATCCAAACCTGGTCAATCAAGTGGGACGCCTGTTTTCCTCTGTCTTTTCCCACCAAAAGATTGATGCTGTCATGACTGTGGCAACCAAGGGAATACCACTCGCTTATGCAGTGGCATCGCAGCTTAATGTTCCTGTAGTGATCGTAAGAAGCAACAGCAGGGTTACAGAAGGCTCAACGGTAAGCATCAATTATGTTTCCGGTTCCACAAAGCGCATCCAGACGATGGCACTGGCGAGAAGAAGCATCCAAAAAGGCGCCAATGTCCTGATCATTGATGATTTTATGAAAGCTGGCGGAACGATTCGTGGCATGATTAGTCTGATCAAGGAGTTTCAAGCTGAAGTCGCAGGAATTGGCGTGCTTGTGGAAGCGCAGGATGGGGCAGAACGACTGGTTGACGATTACGTGTCACTGACCAGGCTGGCAAGCGTTAATGAAAAAGAACAGCGAATAGAGGTCGAAGAAGGGAATTATTTCAACCAAAAGGAGACGAGCGAACAATGAATAAGGTACAGACTGAGAAAGCACCAGCAGCCATTGGGCCATATGTACAAGGAATGGTTGTAAACAATCTTTTTTACAGTTCGGGACAAATTCCATTGACTGCAGAGGGGGAACTCGTTCGGGGAGGTATTGACGTCCAAACTCACCAGGTATTCAAAAATCTGGCTGCCGTGCTGGATGCAGCAGGCTCTTCCTTTGACCAGGTTGTGAAAACCACCGTCTTTATTAAAAATATGGATGACTTCGGCAAAATCAACGAAATCTACGGAGAATATTTCTCGGACCATAAACCGGCCCGCTCTTGCGTGGAAGTGGCACGTTTGCCAAAAGACGTTCAAATTGAAATCGAAGTGATTGCACTCGTGAGGTCCTAAGAAGGACCATCTAGAAGATAGGAAAATAGCACCTTTTCATTTGAAGAGGTGCTATTTTTTATTTCACAAAATTTTTTAAAAATTTTCATATTAATAGAAGGATTTTGCAAGGAAATGAAGAAATGTTGTTATACGTTCTTATTTATGGAAAAAGGTGGTGTTTGGAATGGAAGTGACTGATGTACGACTAAGAAGGGTGAACACTGAGGGCCGAATGAAAGCGATTGCTTCAATTACAATCGATCATGAGTTTGTTATTCATGATATACGTGTGATTGATGGAAACAACGGAATGTTTGTTGCTATGCCTAGCAAAAGAACGCCGGATGGAGAATTTAGAGATATTGCACACCCAATCACGTCGAGTACACGCGAGAAGATCCAAAACGCGGTATTGACGGAGTATCACAGAATGGGTGAAATGGAATCTGCTTTTGAAGAAGCAGGAGCATCCTGATAATTAATGATTAAAAGAACTCCTTACCAAAATGGGGTTCTTTTTTTTAGCGTTCTTTACGTCCGTTTCACCGTCTTCCTTCCAGATTGCACCAGCCCCTTTCCATTTTCCTGCAAAAATACAAGGAACGTATTGTGGTCGAAAACTCCAACGTCTGTCGCTTTTGAGCAAGGCGCTTCCGCTTTTTAACGAATCCAGCTCCAGCGCCTAAAAGCTCTGCCGTTTCGCTTTCTCACAAAATACAGAAGAACGTATTGTGTTCGAAAACTCCAACGTCTGTCACTTTTGAGCAAGGCGCTTCCGCTTTTTAACAATCCCTTGACAACTTCTTCACATTTCTTGAAATGGCTGTGATTATAAGATATATTCGTAATGGAATATTACCAGAATAATAGTAAATACTAGTGGAGGTCATTTATGAGTAATCGCTATGCAGTAGTGTTAGCTGCAGGTCAAGGAACAAGAATGAAATCCAGTCTATATAAAGTACTACATCCTGTCTGCGGCAAACCGATGGTACAACATGTGGTCGATCAAATCTCTCAGCTTAACATGAAGAAGATCGTAACAGTGGTAGGCCACGGAGCTGAAAAAGTAAAAGACCAGCTAGGAGACGCTTCAGAGTATGTTCTTCAGGAAGAGCAGCTTGGAACGGCACATGCTGTAATGCAAGCGGAAGAAACGTTGTCCAACGAGGAAGGCATTACGCTCGTGGTATGCGGAGACACGCCTCTGATTACTGCAGAGACCATGCAAAAACTGATTGATGAACACCAGGCCGCCGATGCAAAAGTCAGCATTTTGACTGCAAAAGCCGAAGATCCTGCAGGCTACGGCCGGGTCCTTCGCAATGGAAGCGGAACGGTTGAGCGGATCGTTGAGCACAAAGACGCAACAGATGAAGAGAAACTGGTGCAGGAAATCAATACAGGAACCTACTGCTTCGATAACAAGGCCTTATTTGAGGCTCTTTCTTCTGTAAACAATGATAATTCCCAAGGCGAATATTACCTTCCGGATGTTATTGAAATCATTCAAAAGCAGGGGGAAACCGTAGCAGCTTACCAAACGCCGTCATTTGATGAAACGCTAGGTGTTAATGACCGTGTGGCACTTTCGCAAGCAGAGAAAACGATGAAAAAACGAATTAATGAAAACCACATGAGAAATGGTGTCACACTCGTGGACCCGGATCAGACTTATATTTCTGCAGATGCAGTCATTGGCAGGGATACCGTTATTTATCCAGGCACCATGATTACCGGGACATCCCGAATTGGCGATAATAACATCATTGGCCCAAACAGTGAGATCAAGGACAGCACGATTGGAAATAGCAATTCCATTAAGCAATCAGTGGTTCACGACAGTGAAGTGGGCAATGAAGTCAATATCGGCCCATTTGCTCATATACGGCCGGCTTCTTCCATTGAAGACCAGGTTAAAATCGGTAACTTTGTAGAAGTAAAGAAATCAGTAATGGCCCAAGGCAGCAAAGCATCCCACCTTACCTATGTGGGAGATGCAGAAATTGGCAGAGATGTTAACCTCGGCTGCGGCACAATTATGGTAAACTATGATGGGGTAAACAAACACCTCACCAAAGTGGAAGACGGTGCATTCATTGGCTGTAATTCAAATTTGATTGCTCCTGTGACAGTTGGGAAAAATGCGTACGTAGCTGCTGGTTCAACCATTACGGAAGATGTTCCTTCAGAAGCACTTTCGATTGCCAGAAGCCGTCAAACGAACAAAGAAAATTATGTTTCCAAATTCAAAGACAACAATAAAGCGTAATGCTTTCAAAATAATTGAGCAAGCAGTTAAAAAACGGAAGGAATAGGTGTTAATGGCTACTAGTTATGTTGATTCTACGTTAAAGGTTTTTACGTTAAATTCCAATATCGAACTCGCCCAGGAAATTGCAAAGCATATCGGTATTGATCTTGGAAAAAGCTCTGTCACTACCTTCAGTGATGGGGAAGTTCAAATTAATATTGAAGAAAGTATCCGCGGCAGCGAGGTTTATATTATTCAATCGACAAGCGCTCCGGTGAATGAGCATCTTATGGAACTTCTTATCATGATTGATGCACTCAAGCGTGCTTCGGCTAAAACGATCAATGTGGTTATCCCATACTACGGATATGCACGCCAGGACCGTAAAGCGCGTGCCCGTGAGCCCATTACAGCAAAACTAGTAGCAAACCTTCTTGAAACCGCTGGTGCAACAAGATTGATTACAATTGATCTTCATGCTACCCAAATTCAAGGCTTTTTCGATATCCCGGTGGACCAGCTTCTTGGTGTTCCGATTCTTGCCAATTATTTTGAAGACAAAAAACTTGAAGATATCGTTGTCGTTTCACCGGACCACGGTGGTGTGACACGTGCCCGTAAATTGGCAGACCGCCTGAAAACTCCGATCGCTATCATTGATAAGCGCCGTCCGCGCCCGAATGTGGTAGAGGTCATGAATATTGTTGGTAATATTGAAGGCAAAACAGCCATTTTGATTGACGACATTATTGATACCGCCGGAACGATCACGCTTGCGGCAAATGCACTTGTGGAAAATGGGGCGAAGGAAGTTTATGCTTGCTGTACCCACCCGGTGCTTTCAGGTCCGGCCATTGAGCGTATTCAAAACTCGCGCATCAAAGAGCTTGTTGTTACCAACACGATCGTATTGCCAGAAGAAAAACGCACGGATAAAGTAACACAGCTTTCTGTGGCACCGTTGCTTGGTGAAGCAATTATTCGTGTGCATGAGCAGCTATCAGTTTCTAAATTGTTTGATTAAGGCCAGGCTTTTTTCGCCCAGGTTTTTTGCTTGCTTGTTTTAAACTTCGATAAATAGGGTAATTCTTATAGAGACTTATATTTAGGAAGGGTGAAATAATATGGCAACAGAACTCAAAGCCAATCAACGAAATACCACAAAGCGTTCTTATATCACTCAACTAAGGCAAAATGGAGATGTGCCTGCAGTAGTGTATGGAAGCGGCACAGAACCTCAGTCAGTAGCGGTTACTGAGACCGAATTTATAAAAGTATTAAAAGACCAGGGACTTAACGGGGTAATTTCCCTTAATACCGATGGTAAAAAACAGTCCGTTATGGTTCAGGAAATTCAACGGGACCAACTGAAAAATGAAGTGACACACGTTGACTTCCTCGTTGTAGACCTTAAGAAGGAAATCGAATCCGATGTGCCTCTTACGGTTACAGGGGAATCACCGGGAGTGAAAGAAGGAGGCGTTCTACAGCGTATCCTTCATACGGTAACGGTTAAAGCCAAGCCGAATGACTTCCCGGATCACATCGAAGTCAATGCTGAAAATCTTAACATCGGGGATTCCTTCCTCGTGAAAGATCTTGCAACCTCATCCGCCTACGAAATTATGGATGATGAGGAAGAAGTGGTTCTTACGGTAACACCTCCGACTGTTGCTGAAACCGAAGATGAAGACGCAGAAGATGCGGAAGAAGCTGAAGCGGATGCAGGCGGAGATGCAGAAGGTAAAGCCGTGGATGAAGAAGACAAAGATAACGGTGATGGAACAAAGGAATAAGATCGCCTTAACCATACTCGAACGGTGCAGCATACAAGCTGCACCGTTTGTTTATGATATAAGGTTTCTTGATTAATGAGTGAGAGTGTTTCGTGTATAATAAAAGTAACAGAAAAGGGCTTTTCTTTGAGAAAGTGAGGATTTCATGGTGAAATGGTTTGTAGGTCTCGGCAACCCAGGCCGGGAATATGAAAAAACCCGCCACAATGTCGGGTTTTGGGTAATTGATGAATTGTCACAGCGTTTCAATATTCCGTTAAACCAAACAAAGTTTAGAGGTATATATGGAACGGGTGTTATAAACGGAGAAAAAGTTTACCTGTTGAAGCCTATCACATATATGAATTTATCGGGTGAATGCGTTCGTCCTTTTATGGATTATTTTAAGCTGCCAGTCGAGGACATGGTTGTGATTTATGACGATCTGGATACTCCGGCAGGAAAGCTTAGGTTAAGGGAAAAGGGAAGCGCCGGAGGGCATAATGGAATGAAGTCCATCATCGCCCATATCGGTACACAGGAGTACAACAGGGTCAGGTTCGGCATCGGCCGTCCGAAAAACGCCCAGCCTGTTCCCGACTATGTATTGAACCCTTTTTCAAAGGAAGATGTTCCTGTTGTCGAGAAGACAGTGGAACGCTCCGCGGACGCCTGTGAAGCCTTTCTTTCCATGCCATTTACACGTGTCATGAATAAGTACAACGGCTGAATAGAAACCCCCTATTCCGTTCATAATGGTAGTAACATATCATATGCTAGTGAACCGGATAAGGGGGCTGAAAAACGTGGCTATTCATTATCAGTGCCGCCATTGCGGAAAGCACATCGGGCGTTTGGATCATAACGGTCTGACAGCCGAGCAGCTTGGCTTTCATGAGCTGTCCGCGGAAGACAGGCAGACGATGATTGAGTATGACAAGCAAGGTGAAATTCACGTCAAAACTATTTGCGAGGATTGTCATGAAGCGCTCGACAGAAACCCGGATTATTATGCGCTCCATTCTTTTATTCAATAAGAAAGACGCTTTGGCAGCAAGCCAAGGCCTTTTTCTATTTACAGGGCGTAAGGGAATACTTGGCGTGTAAAAGGGGAAAAAAGCAAGAAATACGAAGAAGAAGCATATACAACATAGTACTGAGGAATACGGAGAATTGTATTTCGTCAGGGGGGAGGTTTACATGTTAGGATTGAAGCAGCATTATCGCCAAGGCGATGATTTTCAGGCGGTATTGACCGGCCTGAAGGAGAATTTGAAGGAACAGCTTGTGGCGGGACTGTCCGGATCAGCAAGAACACTGCTGATTGCCTCTTTATATGAAGAGACCGGCAAAACCCAATTTGTGATTACCCACAATTTGTACCAGGCTCAAAAGCTGTATGAGGACCTTTGCAGTCTTCTTCCGGAAGAAGATGTTCTACTGTATCCCGTCAATGACCTTATTTCTTCGGAAATAGCCATTGCGAGTCCGGAATTAAAGGCACAGCGCCTGGAAGTATTGAACTTTTTAACTTCTCGTGACAAGGGTGTTGTGATTGCCCCGATCGCCGGAGTACGGCGTTTTTTGCCGCCAAAAGAGGTTTGGAAAACGTCCCAGCTGCATTTTAAAACCGGAATGGATATAGACGTTGAACACGTTTTAAATACATTGATAGCGATCGGTTATGAGCGGGTGAGCATGGTATCAGCCCCAGGAGAATTCAGCATGCGGGGTGGCATTCTCGATATTTATTCATTAACCGAACAGATGCCTGTCAGGATTGAGCTCTTTGATACGGAGATTGATTCCATCCGTTATTTCGAGGCGGATACACAGCGATCCGATGAAAAGGCAGAAAAAATCACCATCGGTCCTGCACAGGAAATCCTGCTTTATGATGAACAATTTGATGGTGTCGTTAACAAGATGGAAGCGGGGCTCGCATCCACGCTGAAAAAGGTAAAAGACAAGCAGGTGAAAGAATCCCTTGTCGAGCACATGAACTATGAAATGGGACAATTCAAGGAAAGGCAGCGGTTTCAGGGGATGTATAAATATATTTCCCTGTTTTATGATGAGCCGGCCTGTCTTTTGGATTATGTACCGGATGACAGCATCATTGTTATGGATGAAGTGAGCCGTGTGGAGGAAATGTCCAATCAGCTTGAAAAAGAAGAAGCCGAATGGCACACCTCCATGCTGATGCAAGGTGAGATTCTTACAGATATCCGTCTGTCGCAGGACCGCGACATTCTTCTGCATACCTCTTATCAAAAAATCTACCTTTCTCTTTTCTTGCGCCATGTTCCACATACGAATCCACAAAACATTTTGAATGTGGAAAGTAAAAGCATGCAAAATTTTCATGGACAGCTTAATGTACTGAAGGGTGAGCTGGAACGATGGAAAAAAACGAACTATACAATTGTCTTTCTTGCGGCAAATGAGGAACGGGCAAAGCGTCTGGAACGGGTGCTTGCGGATTACGATATGGATGCAAGCGTGATTTCAAGCGACAAAGCGTTGAAGCCGAAAGTGAACCAGATTGTGATTGGAGACCTTTCCAGCGGCTTCGAATCGCCCAAGCAAAAGCTTGCGGTGATTACGGAAGAGGAAGTTTTCACAAAGAAAGCAAGGCGTCCCGTCCGCTCTCAAAAGATGTCCAATGCCGAGCGGATCAAGAGCTATTCAGAGCTTAAGGTTGGAGATTATGTTGTCCACGTGAACCACGGGATCGGAAAATATCTGGGAATTGAAACCTTGGAGATCAAAGGCGTTCACAAAGATTACCTGCATATCCGATATGCGGGCAACGATAAGCTTTACGTGCCGGTTGAACAAATCGACCAGGTGCAGAAGTTTGTCGGTTCTGAAGCAAAGGAACCGAAAATTTACGCACTGGGCGGCAGCGATTGGAAGAAGGTTAAGAACAAGGTTAAGTCCTCGGTGCAGGATATTGCCGATGACTTGATCAAGCTGTATGCGGAGCGGGAAGCAAGCGTCGGCTATGCCTTTGGTAAAGATGGTGCCGAACAGCAGGAATTCGAGTCCTCGTTCCCGTACCAGGAAACAGACGACCAGATCCGGGCCATCAACGAAATCAAAACCGATATGGAACGTACCCGGCCGATGGACCGCCTACTGTGCGGAGACGTGGGATATGGAAAAACAGAGGTCGCGATTCGTGCTGCATTTAAAGCAGTTATGGACGGCAAACAGGTTGCCTTTTTGGTACCGACGACCATCCTGGCACAGCAGCACTATGAAACCTTCCGCGAACGGTTTGCCGAATTCCCGATAACGATCGGATCACTCAGCCGGTTCCGTTCAAAAAAAGAACAAACGGAAGTGACAAAAGGAGTGAAGAACGGGACGGTGGATATTGTCATCGGTACACACCGCCTTCTTTCCAAGGATGTCCAATACCATGACCTCGGCCTTCTTATCATTGATGAAGAGCAGCGGTTTGGTGTGACCCACAAGGAAAAGATTAAACGGCTAAAAGCCAATGTTGACGTATTAACGTTAACGGCGACACCAATTCCGAGAACCCTCCACATGTCAATGCTGGGTGTCAGAGATCTGTCGGTTATTGAAACCCCGCCGGAAAACCGTTTCCCTGTCCAGACGTATGTGGTGGAATATAATGCCTCGCTTGTCAGAGAGGCGATTGAACGCGAGCTCGGACGTGGAGGACAGGTTTACTTTTTATATAACCGTGTCGATTCCATCGACCGGATGGCCGAGCAGATTTCGTCTCTCATACCGGATGTTAAAGTCGGTGTTGCTCATGGCCAAATGTCGGAAAACGAGCTGGAATCCGTTATGCTAGATTTCCTTGAAGGCAACACAGATGTTCTGGTGTCCACGACCATCATTGAAACCGGTGTGGATATTCCAAACGTGAACACATTGATTGTTTATGATGCTGATAAAATGGGGCTTTCCCAGCTGTACCAGTTGAGAGGACGTGTCGGCCGTTCCAATCGTGTCGCTTACTCCTACTTCACCTACCAGCGGGATAAAGTGCTGACGGAAGTAGCAGAAAAAAGACTTCAGGCGATCAAGGAATTTACCGAACTCGGTTCTGGATTTAAAATTGCCATGAGGGATTTAACCATCCGCGGAGCAGGTAACCTGCTGGGAGCGCAGCAACACGGGTTTATTGATTCTGTCGGATTCGATCTCTATTCCCAAATGCTGCAGGAAGCCATTGAAGAACGAAAAGGCGGAACACCGAAGGCAGCGGCGCCTGTTATCGATATTAACGTGGAAGTGGATGCTTATATTCCTGCTTCCTATATTGAAGACAGTAAGCAAAAGATTGATATGTATAAGCAATTTAAAGCGGCCAGCTCTCTGCAGGATGTGGATGAGCTCCATGACAGCCTGATCGACCGTTTTGGCGATTATCCGGTAGAAGTGGAATGCCTGCTGTTAATTGCACGCATCAAAGAGCTGGCCAAGCGGGAGAAAGCGGAAAGCATCGAACAAAAGGGCGATACGGTAACAATTCTCCTGTCAGCAGAAGCAACAGAAAAAGTGGATGGAGCCAAACTGTTTGAGATCGTCAATAAAATCGGCCGCTTCATCAACCTTGGTGTGGAAAAAGAAAAGCTCAAGATTGTATTTAACAAAAAACGTATTTCCGACAAAGAGCTGCTTCAAGCAATGGAGAAAGTATTGAAAAGGTTAAAAAGCGTAAAGAAGGATAAGGCGAAGGCAGGATCGTAAAAGAGGATAACCCCGGCTAAAAAACAAAGTGCTTTTTATGCATAGAACTCGCAAGGTAACAAATAATAACAGCAGAGAATGGAACAATCTCCAAAAGAAGGTTTCATTTATGCAATACATCCAGTGATTACATCTTGTGAAAGCGAGGGCACTATTCAATGAAAGCAACAGGCATTGTACGCCGTATTGATGACCTTGGCCGGGTTGTTATTCCAAAAGAGATTCGCCGCACGCTTCGTATCAGAGAAGGCGATCCTTTAGAGATTTTTGTAGACCGGGACGGGGAAGTCATCCTGAAGAAGTATTCGCCGATTAATGAGCTTGGCGATTTTGCGAAAGAATATGCAGAATCCCTGGCTGACAGCTCTGGGCATATGGTTCTCATCGCTGATCGCGACTCGTATATTGCGGTGGCGGGAGGATCCAAGAAGGATTATTTGAATAAAGGAATCGGGAAGGTCGTAGAGACTTCCATGAACGACCGTAAGTCGGTGCTTGAGGCCAGCAGCACGGACGTGGAAATGGTTGACGGAAATTCAGAGTCTTCATCTTATGTTATTGCCCCCATCGTAGCCAGCGGCGACCCAATTGGTGTTGTCACCCTTCTATCGAAAGAAGGCAAAAAAATGACAGAGCTTGAGCAAAAGCTTGCAGAAACAGCAGCCGGCTTTCTTGCCCGGCAAATGGAACATTAAAAGAAGGGTGCCTCGGCTCCTTCTTTTTTGTCGTCTTTCGTGCGCTTTTCATCTCTAAACGGTCACTTCAGCTTTTCCTGATCCAGCTTCAGCCGCTAGAGACTCGATCATTTCGGCCTCCTGCAGAAAACAAAAATCGTTTTATGCAGAAGTCCTCCAATGCTTGTCGTCTCTTAACAGCGGCTTCAGCTTTTCCTGATCCAGCTTCAGTGACCAGAGATTCGATCGCTTCGCTCTCCCGTTTCAACACAAAAAGCGTGTTGTGACGGGAGTGCTCCAGCGCTTTTCATCTCTAAACGGTCACTTCAGCTTTTCCATGCTATAATACGTTGTACGTTATGTTATTTTTTGTTAGGAGAAGGTATGGACGATCAATCGAAACAGATATGGCAGGGTGCGGTTGTGCTGGCGCTTGCCATGGTTATTGTAAAAATATTGAGTGTGGTTTATCGCATTCCTTATCAGAATATAACGGGGGATACCGGCTTTTATGTGTTTCAGCAGGTGTACCCTTTTTACGGGATAGCTTCAACCTTTGCTTTGGCGGGATTCCCGGTTGCGCTGTCCCGCATATTGTCTGAATCGGGAGAGATGGCAGCCCATCGGGAAAAGTTGGTTCAGGAGGCGTTTCCCGCGTTTTTGGCTGCGGGCATCCTTTTGTTTGTTTTGCTTTTCTTCGGCTCTGCCCACATTGCCAGCTGGATGGGTGATGCCCGTTTGCAGCTGCCGATTCAAGCTACATCCTTTATTTACTTGCTTGTGCCGTTTGTGGCCGTGTTCAGAGGGGTTTTTCAAGGCGCAGAACAGATGAAGCCGACGGCCTGCTCCCAGGTGGTTGAACAGTCCGTCCGTGTTTTGTGCATCATTGGTTTTTCCTATTACTTTATGTCGCAGGGGTACAGTGTCTATACAGCAGGTGCAGCTGCGACCACAGGCTCTGTTGTAGGGGCGCTGGCGGGGCTTCTCGTCTTGTTCCTCTTTTTCCGTAGGGAGCAAAAGGAACAAAGAGGGATGCGCCCTCGCTTAACTTTGCCTGGAAAAAGCAGTGTTCAGCTGCTGTCTGCAGGATTGCTGCTGTCCCTTTGCTCCATGATCCTGCTGCTGTTTCAGCTCGCTGATGCGTTTACCTTTGTCAATTTTCTCGGTAAAAGTGGTATCGTTTTAGAGAATGCCAGGGAAATAAAAGGCATTTTTGATAGAGCACAGCCTCTTCTTCAACTTGGAACAGTGATCGCAACGTCGCTTTCCCTCGCCGCTGTCCCAGCGGTGGCAGCGGCAAAAAGGCGTGGAGATGCTGCAGGTGTACGCAAAATCTGCGGCCTGTCGATCAAGGTTGTTTTTATTATTGGACTGGCTGCAGCTGCTGGCCTTGCGGTCATTATTGAGCCGGTCAATACCATGCTGTTTGAAAATAAAGAGGGATCCCTTGAGATCGCTGTGCTCGGAATATCGATTTTGCCGGTCTCTTTGTTCCTGACCTCAACTGGCTTGCTTCAAGGGCTTGGATTGACCGTTTATCCTGTCATCAGTGTTTTACTGGCATTTTTACTTAAAATTGCTGGAAATGCCGTTCTGATGCCGTCTTTTCATGCGCTAGGAGCAAGTGCTGCTACCGTTTTTGCATCCTGTTTGGCAACAGGCATTAACCTCTTTTTTCTTGAAAAAAGGACCGGGTTTGCCACAGTGGAGAGGTTTTATGGGGTGCGCATTGGAAGTGCAGTCGCCCTTATGGCAGTGTCAGCCTGGCTCGCCAAATCAGGATTAGCTGCAGTGCTGCCCGAGACCCGCACAGCCAGCGCCGTCATTTCCCTGGGCTCCAGTGCAGGAGGGGGAATCGTGTTGTTAGCCGCATTGCTGCTGGCCAAGGTGTTTAGAGCAGATGACCTTATGCGTATTCCCAAATTACAAAAAATCCGGCATGTAATGAGCCGCTGGAAAGAAAGAAGGAGTTAACCGTGTCTCATACAATTACCATCGTTGGTTTAGGAGCAGGAGATCTTGAACAGCTCACCCTGGGAGCATACCGTCTGCTGCAGAAGACGGATCATTTATATGTCCGCACAAAGGATCATCCGGCAGTAGAGGAGCTTCAAAAAGAAATCCGCATGACTTTTTTTGACGACATCTATGAAAAACATGATGGTTTTGAAGCGGTTTACCGGGAGATTACCTCTGTCCTTTTTGAAAAAGCTACTGAAAAAGACATCGTCTATGCAGTTCCGGGGCATCCGCTTGTAGCCGAGCAGACGGTCCAAATCCTGCTAAAAGAAGCAGAGGGCAAGGGAATCCAGGTGAAAGTCGCCGGAGGAAAAAGCTTTCTGGATGAAATGTATACGGCTTTGAAGATTGATCCAATTGAAGGGTGCCAAATACTGGACGGGACTAGTTTGAAGAAGGAGCAGATCCAGGTTCGCAACCATCTTATTATTGTTCAGGTGTATGACGGGTTTATTGCGTCTGATGTAAAACTGACGCTCATGGACAAGTACCCTGACGATTTCGAAGTTGCGGTCGTGACAGCTGCGGGAAGTGCCAGCGAGTCCGTTCACTATGTTCCGCTGCACGAATTGGACCGGTCGGTGGAACTTAACAACCTGACAGCGGTTTATGTTCCGCCTGTTAGTGATGACAGCATGCTGTTCAAGGACTTTGAACATTTGCGTGGTGTTATTGCCAAATTGCGCGGGCCCGACGGCTGCCCATGGGATAAAAAGCAGACACATGAATCCCTTAAACGCTATTTAATAGAAGAAGCATATGAGGTTATTGAAGCCATCGATGAAGAAGACGATGAGCATCTGGTGGAAGAGTTGGGAGATGTGCTGCTTCAGGTGCTGCTGCACGCCCAGATCGGAGAGGATGACGGCTATTTTTCCATTGACGATGTAATTTCCGTCCTTGCTGAGAAAATGATCCGGCGCCATCCCCATGTTTTTGGTGATGTTGAAGCAGAGACAGCGGATCAAGTACTGAAAAACTGGGAGGAAATCAAGTCAGCCGAAAAGGGCAATGCCCACCGGACCTCTCTTTTGGACGGCGTGGCCAAAGGATTGCCTGCCCTTCATAAAGCTTATGATTATCAAAAAAAGGCAGCAAAAGCCGGTTTCGACTGGGATGAGATAACGCCGGTCGTAGACAAGCTAAGAGAAGAATTTGACGAATGGAAAACTGCACAGACCGATGAGGAACGCAAAAGGGAGTTTGGGGACATGCTGTTTACCATGGTCAATCTTGGCCGCTTTTATGGCATTCATCCGGAAGAGGCCCTGTCCTTAACGAATCAAAAGTTCTGCCAGCGGTTCCGGTACATTGAAACGGAGCTTGCGAAGGAAGGGCTAACTCCTCAGGACACAACGCTTGAGAAGATGGATAAACTCTGGGATCAGGCGAAAGAAAATTTATAAAAGCCGGAAGGAATCTCTTTTTCCTTAGAGAATATTGTTTCAGAGCAAGCAGAACCCTTAAGTTTTCTGGACCTTATCCGAATCTTTTGAAAGAATGCTAAGGAGGCTATTAAAATGAACAGAAATGAACTAGTTACCAATATTGCAGAAAAATCAGGTTTAACAAAGAAAGACGTTGAAGTGGTTGTAAGTGGACTTGTTGATGAAATTACAGAGGCGCTTAAGAGCGGAGATAAAGTACAATTTGTTGGATTTGGAACGTTCGAAACGAGAGAGCGTTCTAGCCGTACAGGACGCAATCCTCAGACCGGGGAAGAGATCAGCATCCCTGCGTCAACGGTTCCTGCTTTCCGTCCGGGAAACAAACTTAAGGAAGCTGTAAAGTAAATGCGTCTGGATAAATTTCTTAAAGTCTCCCGATTGATTAAACGCAGGACGGTGGCGAAAGAAATTTCCGATCAAGGGCGAATTGCCATTAATGGCAAACAGGCAAAATCCTCTTCGGTTTTGAAAGCCGGAGATGAACTCAAGATCCGCTTTGGCCAGAAGCTTGTCACTGTCCGTGTGGATGAGCTGAAAGAGTTCACGAAGAAAGAGGATGCTGCCGGGATGTATACCATCATCAATGAAGAATCACTTCAATCAACGGAAGAAGGGCCTAAATTTTAGGCTCTTCTTTTTAATTGGGCAGGTTTTTGATTCTTAAAATGTGGCCTGTTCTAAAGTTGTCCCCCTTTTCATAAACATATAGCGAAAGAGGGGGATTAAAATGGACCAATACTATGATTATGGCTCATTAAATAAAAACACGAACCCGGATCATGATGTGAAGATGGTAGGACGGAAGAAGCTGGAGATCACTGGTGTGAAACAGGTGGAGAGCTTTGATAACGAAGAATTCCTTCTTGAGACAACGATGGGGTTTCTGGCCATTCGGGGTACAAACTTGAAAATGAAAAACCTGGATGTGGAGTCAGGCATGGTGTCCATTGAAGGAAAAGTGTTCGATCTGGTCTACCTGGACCAGCAGAGCGGAGAAAAAACTAAAGGATTCTTTGGCAAGCTCTTCAAATGACCCTTTCTGTACAGTTTCAAACCATGCTGGCTATGGCAGCCGCGGGAATCTGGATCGGAATGGCCATTGATACCTATGGCCGCTTCGTCCATGAACGCCGGAAATGGTACTGGCTGCATTTTATCAATGACACCATCTTTTGGCTGCTGCAGGCCCTGATTGTATTTTATGTGCTCCTTCATGTAAACCATGCCAATCTCCGTTTGTATGTTTTTATTGCCCTTCTGTGCGGCTTCAGTATGTACAAGGCCCTTTTTCAGACAAGCTATAAAAAGGTGCTGGAAGTGCTGATCACGTTAATAAGCAATTTGTATCGTTTTTTTGTCCGGCTCCTCTTTGCTCTTATCATTTATCCGGTAAAATGGGTCATCTCGATTATTTTTGCGCTGGGTCTATTGGCTGGACGCTGGGTCTGGGCCCTTGTCCGGATCGTTCTTAAAATCATTTTTTTGCCGGTAAATTGGTTATTTAGCCTGATTTTACGTTTCATTCCCAAGCAAACATGGTATAATTTAAAAGGTAATTGGCTAAAAAAAGCAGGGATTCTTATTTCTCTGAAGAATACAGTCAAAAATTGGTTCCGCAAGAAGGAGAAATAGGAGGTTATACATGGTCCAGTTTAATAAAGAGAACATCACTGAATTAAATACGGGCTACGTGAAGGAACATCATCTCCAGCAAAAGATTGACGCAAAGAGGAAACGTGGTTTATACCGCAGGCTGGCGGCTTTCCTGGTCATTTTTTCAGTTCTTGCGTTTGCCATGCTTTCAACCATCACATCACAAATGTCTACCCTTGCAGAGAAAGGGAAGCAGGAAAAGCAGATGAAGTCCAAGTTAGCGCAAACGAAGGAAAAGAAGGCACAACTGAAAGAGGAAGCGCATAAACTAAAAGACGTTGATTATATCGGGGAAATCGCGCGGCGTGATCTATTCATGTCCAAGAAGGGGGAGATCGTGTTTAAAACACGCGAATCTTCGTCTGATTGACATCCCGAATTTCACCCATGTATAATAAAGTAAACTTATGAATACCTAAGGAGGAGCATTTTCTTCATGTCAATTGAAGTAGGCAGCAAGTTGCAAGGTAAGGTTACAGGGATTACTCATTTTGGAGCGTTTGTCGAGCTGCCAGGAGGAACTACCGGACTTGTGCACATTAGTGAAGTTGCAGACAATTATGTTAAAGACATCAATGACCACTTAAAAGTCGGAGATGAAGTCGAAGTTAAAGTCATGAATATCGAAAAAGATGGCAAAATCGGCTTATCCATCAAGAAAGCAAAGGATAATCCGGCACCGACGAGAAGCAGCTACGGAGCGAACAAAGGAAACTATGGCGCACCGAAAAGCGGTGGATTTGGACCGTCAAAAGGCGGATTTAACAAACAGCGCAAAGGTTCACCTCGCGGCAATGGTGGTTTTAACACGGCTGTAACATTTGAAGATAAAATGAGTAAATTCTTAAAAGACAGTGAAGACCGTCTGGCAACATTAAAACGCCAAACTGAGTCAAAACGCGGCGGACGCGGAGCGCGCCGAGGCTAACAAGCTGCTGATTTGAATGCTCAAGCTTTACGACCTTATACTATATATCCAAGGCTTCTCTTGAAAAAGAGAGGCCTTTTCTTTTTTTTACCAGACAGCCTTTAGAGGCTTAACTTCCGTTCAGATGCTCGCTTTTACCGGGGCAGCGGCTTCTTGCGGCATCGTTACATGGCATAAAGCAAATGTGATGTTCATTTTTCGAGGATCCATAAAGATTTTTTACATAGGATTCCCCGGTGGAAAGCTCTTAAGCAGATCCTTTGCCAAAAATTGTGCGGATTCAACTTTTTCTTAATTTCTTTTTAAAAAACGTTGACAGGGGGCATGGGTTCTTGTAATATACTATTTGTGTCTTTAACATGGCGGTGTAGCTCAGCTGGCTAGAGCGTACGGTTCATACCCGTGAGGTCGGGGGTTCGATCCCCTCCGCCGCTACCATTTTTTCTACAAAAAAGCACAAGTTGGCCCGTTGGTCAAGCGGTTAAGACACCGCCCTTTCACGGCGGTAACACGGGTTCGAATCCCGTACGGGTCACCATTTTTTTTCGAAGAAAAAAACTCATACATAGAATGATACACCCTGCATTTTGAGGAGAAGCCCTTCTCTGCAAATGCAGGGTTTTTTTGTATTTGTACATGCAAATACATGATTTTTGTATTTGTACAATGCAAATACATGATTTTTGTATTTGTACGTCGAGAAGTTTTTGAGAGATGCTCTAACCGTTTGACAAAAAATGTGAATAGCCTGTGGTTATAATGGGACACACAAAAACTAAATGGGTGGTGTGGAGGATGTATCAAAAGGCGGACAGGAATGTGATGGAACCCATGCGGGCGATGGTTTGGCTGGAGAAAACACAAAGTGTGTCAAACGGTATTAGCAAGCGCTTCATGAGCAAGCTGGAAGGTGTACTGTTGAATTGGAGACTATTGTTGTTTGCGATCGGCTTCTTGCTTGGACGAGCCATGATTTTATCGGAAATTACTCCTTTTGCCCTGCCGTTGATCGCTTCTGTGTTTATTTTGCGCAAAGAAAGAACGGGATTTGCTATAGTGGCGCTCGTAGCTGGTGCGTTGTCTCATGTTCCAATGAATGCGCTTTACATACTTGCGGGCGTTGTGGTGTATGCAGTCTATCAGAAAATGGCCGACATGTTTACAAAGAACCGCATGAGATGGGTGCCGGCTGTTGTATTTCTTAGCAGTTTTACGGCCAGGATCGGAACCGTCTTCTTTACTTCAGGGCCTCCCCAGATTAGTGAATATATGATGGGAGCAGTGGAGGCGGGCCTTTCCCTTGTGCTGACCCTCATCTTTTTACAAAGCATTCCTTTATTGAATTTAAAACGGATCCCCCAATCCTTAAAGAATGAAGAAATTATCTGTTTTATGATTTTGCTGGCTTCTGTCATGACCGGGACCATCGGGTGGGAAATCCATCATTATTCCGTGGAACACATTGTTTCTAGATATTTGGTACTGATGTTCGCGTTTGTAGGCGGAGCTGCTATTGGTTCAACTGTTGGTGTGGTAACAGGTTTGATTCTGAGTCTGGCAAATGTGGGCAGCCTCTATCAGATGAGCCTCCTTGCCTTTTCAGGATTGCTGGGCGGTTTGCTGAAGGAAGGAAAGCGGCTCGGGGTGGGCATCGGGCTGCTAATCGGAACCTTGTTGATCGGCCTCTATGGGGAGGGGAATGTTGCCATAACCAAAACGCTGATTGAATCTGCCATTGCGATTGGGCTCTTTTTGCTGACGCCGCAGGCGGTGATTCACAGCATCGCCCGCTATGTTCCGGGTACAAGAGAGCATTCCAATGAACAGCAGCAATATGTAAAAAAAATCAGGGATGTCACAGCTAACAGGGTGGAGCAGTTCTCGAGCATGTTTCAGGCTCTTTCCCACTCCTTTGCTTCGTACAATGAAAGTGCCTACGATGAATATCAAGATCATGAGGTGGATTTGTTTTTAAGCAATGTAACGGAAAAAACCTGCCAGACTTGTTTTAAAAAAGAACAGTGCTGGGCTGTTAATTTTACTAAAACCTATGAAATGATGACCCAGATTATGACTGAGCAGGAACAATATCAGGAAATTAAAGACCGAAGGCTGAAACTGGAGTGGGAGAAGCACTGTGTAAAACCGCAAAAAATTACAGAATCCATCTCCAAAGAGCTGTCACAATACCAGGCAAGCCAGAGGCTGAAGCAGCAGGTTCAGGAAAGCCGGAAACTGGTGGCCAATCAACTGCTCGGCGTGTCACAGGTAATGGGAGACTTCGCCAAAGAAATCCAGCGGGAGCACATCAATCACCAAGTGCAGGAAGAGCAGATTAAGGAGGCGATCCAGAATGCGGGAATTGAGCTGGGACATATTGATGTCTACAGTCTGGAAGCTTCAAATGTAGATATTGAGATGAGTCTCCCCGGTTGCAATGGCAGCGGGGAGTGTGAAAAAATTATTGCTCCTCTTCTGTCTGATATTTTGCAGGAGACCATTGTGGTGAAAAAAGAGGATTGTAATTTTTATCCGAATGGCTACTGCCATGTGGCGTTTGGTTCAGCGCGCGAATTTGTCATTGAAACGGGCATTGCATCTGCGGCAAAGGGAGGAGCATGGCTTTCAGGAGACAGCCATTCAACCATGGAGCTTGGCGGCGGAAAATATGCGGTGGCGATCTCTGATGGAATGGGCAATGGCGAACGGGCTTTCCGGGAAAGTAATGAGACACTGGAGCTCCTGCAAAAAATTTTAAAATCGGGTATTGATGAAGAAGTGGCGATTAAGTCGGTAAATTCGGTGCTTTCACTCCGTACAACCGATGAGATTTTTTCAACACTGGATCTCGCCATGATCGATCTGCAGGATGCCTCGCTGAAATTTTTAAAAATCGGCTCTTCGCCAAGTTTTGTGAAACGGGGAGATCAGGTGCGGATCATTGAGGCGAGCAACCTTCCGATTGGCATTATTGAGGAGTTTGATGTGGATGTTGTGAGCGATCAGTTAAAAGCTGGGGATCTGCTTATCATGATGAGTGACGGCATTTACGAAGGGCCCAAGCATGTAGAAAACATCGATGCCTGGATGAAGCGTAAAATCAAAGAGATTGGCACGGATGATCCCCAGGTGGTTGCAGACCTGCTGATGGAGGAAGTCATACGCACCGGATCCAACACCATCGAAGATGACATGACCGTTGTCGTCACCAAAATCAACCGGAACGTTCCCAAATGGGCCTCCATCCCCCATTTCCCGAAAATCAACATCAAACGGCCAAAAGCTCAATAATTTTCATAGATCAAAAGTATATTTCCTCTCATCGGTGACAAGGATGATAACAGCATTCGATGAGAGGAGTTTTTTTAAATGGAAATGAAAAAAGGTACCCTGCGTCAAGTGTTGCTCATTACCGATGGCTGCTCCAATCACGGAGAGGACCCCATCGCCATGGCGGCGCTCGCGCGTGAGCATGGCATTACGATAAATGTAATTGGAATCTTGGAGGAGAACAGTCCTGAATATCATCAGAAAGGACTTCGGGAAGTAGAGGAGATTGCCCTGTCCGGAGGCGGCATCAGCCAGATTGTGTATACGACCCAGCTGTCTCAGACCGTACAGATGGTAACCAAGAAGGGAATGACTCAGACCATTCACGGTGTCATCAACAGTGAGCTTCAGCAGATACTCGGCAAAGAATCGACCATCGAAGACCTGCCCCCTGAAAAGCGGGGAGAGGTAATGGAAGTGGTGGATGACCTTGGTGAAACAATGGATCTCGAGCTGATTATTCTCGTGGATGCATCAGGCAGCATGGAAAAGAAGCTTGCTACCGTTCAGGAATCACTTATTGATCTTTCTATCTCGCTGAACTCGAGGATCGGCTTCAATCAATTTGCGCTGTTTGCGTTCCCAGGTAAAAGAGACGAAACCGAGCTTTTGATAGATTGGACGCCCAAGCTGAATTCATTGACCCAGGCTTTCACCAAAATTTCGTCAGGAGGCATTACACCGACTGGTCCGGCCATTAAGGCTGCGATCCATGAATTTACAAACAGGCGTTCAAAAAGGAGATTGATCACAGGTGATGAAGAAGAATACTCCGAAGGGTCAGGTTTCTAAACTTCATTCCGGAGATATTATTTCCGGAAAATGGCACCGTAACGAGTATTCCATCATCAGAGAACTTGGTTCGGGAGCCACAGGCACAGTATACCTTGCTTCAGGCAAAGGCGGAAAAGTAGCGGTCAAGACCGGGCATGACAGCATGGCAATCATCTCAGAAGTGAACGTGTTAAAGCATTTTTCGAGGGTCCAGGGCAAAATCCTTGGACCTTCTTTAATCGATGTGGATGATTATGTTACGGGCGGCCAGCAGGTTCCTTTTTATGTTATGGAATACCTTAAGGGAGACTCTCTCTTTCAATTTATGAAAAACCACAGTGAAGAATGGGCAGGTATTCTCCTCGTGCAGCTGCTGACCGATTTGAGTATGCTTCACCGTGCAGGGTGGGTGTTTGGTGACCTTAAACCGGATAATCTTCTTGTGGTTGGCCCACCGTCACGCATCCGTTGGATCGACGTGGGGGGGACCACGCAGATCGGACGGTCAATCAAGGAGTATACGGAATTTTTCGACAGAGGCTATTGGAGCCTGGGTACACGTAAAGCAGAACCGTCCTATGATTTATTTTCAGCCTGTATGATCATGGTCAACCTGGCTTTTCCAAGCCGCTTTGAAAAAAAGAAAGACGGGCGGCAGCAGCTGAAGGAAGTGATCCGCAGCAGCCCTCTTCTTACAAACTACCAATCCATCTTACTCAAAGGGCTGTACGGTAAATATCAAAGTGCTGAAGAGATGCGAAATGATCTGGTTTCTTCCCTGAATAATAAGGGAAGAAGCAAAGTGTCAGCTCCTTCCCAGACGACATCTGGCGCAAGCGGCCGGTCGGCTCATAAAAAAGTAAAAAAGAAGAAAAAAAGAGCGATGATGTTTGAAACCGTTCTTTTGGGCTCGTTCCTGTTTATTGTTTATCTGTTTTATCTGATCAGCCAAACCATGTGATGCAAATGGCAAATCCTTTCAGCACCGGTCTCCTTTTGTTATACTTACGGAAGGTTTAAAGTAAAAAAATGGGCGAAGCATCAGGATGCGCCGGATAAGGAGAGAAAGGAAATGCTTCAGGCGGTCGATCACTTTATGAAAAAACATCAGCTCATCAAGAAGGGGCAGACGATAGCCGTTGGCGTTTCCGGCGGACCGGATTCCATGGCACTGCTTCATTATTTATGGAACAGGGGAAAGGGGGAGAGTCTGAAGATCATTGCCGTGCATGTGGATCATATGCTGAGAGGCAATGAATCCTACGAAGACCTTTTGTACGTCCAGACGTATTGCGAAAAGAACGGCATTCCGTTTGAAAGCACCCGGGTGGATGTAGCAGCCTACAAAAAGGAGCATGGCCTGTCCAGTACACAGTCAGCAGCAAGAGAATGCAGATATGCTTTCTATGCGGAAGTTGTTTCGCGTTTTGATGCCGATTCGGTCGCGCTTGCCCACCATGGCGATGACCAGACCGAAACCGTTCTGATGCGGATGACAAGAGGAAGTTCAGGAACCGCTCTAGGCGGAATGCGGGCCAGCCGGCCATTTGGAGCCTCGCGCATTATTCGGCCGTTTCTAGGAATAACAAAGGCCGAAATAGAGCATTATTGTAGAGTACATAAGATTTTCCCAAGAAGGGATCCGAGCAATGAAACGGACGATTATGTCAGAAATCGATTCAGGCACCATGTTCTTCCCTTTTTAAAAAAAGAAAATCCAAATGTTCATCTTCGCTTTCAGCAAATAAGTGAAACTTTTTATGAGGATGAAACGTATTTAACCGAGCAGGCTGAAAAAGGCCTGGAAGCGGCTATTTCAGAGAAAAATGCTTCCTTGGTCGAGGTCTCTGTAAGCAAATTTCTGGGCATGCCAATTCCTTTACAAAAAAGGGCGATTACACTAATATTAAACTATCTATATAAGCAAACACCTTCATCTCTTTCCTCCATACATAAGGAAAGCTTTTTAACTTTACTCAGGAGTGACCATCCTTCCGGCCGACTTCATTTTCCGCAGGATTTACACGTCATCCGTTCCTATGACCGTTGCAGGCTCGTTTTTGGCCCGTCCGAAAGACAAGCCGGCTATCAGTTGGAATTGAATATCCCGGGAAAGCTGGAGCTTCCAGTCGGAGTGATTACCGCTGTGTATAAAGAAGAGTATCCGAATGAGAAAAGGGGAAAAGATGTTTTTGTATGTGATGTAAAAAGTGTAAGTCTGCCAATCATTGTGAGAACGCGCAAATCCGGTGACCGAATGGCGCTGCCGGGAGAGGGTGGGACCCGGAAGGTAAAAGATATCTTTATTGACCAGAAGCTTGAAAGGGAGAAACGCGATGTGTGGCCCATCCTGCAAGACGGGGAGGGGAACATTATCTGGATTCCAGGTATAAAGCATGGCGAAGTACAACCATCAGGCGGTCCCAAGCAATGGTTAGTCTTACAGTTTCAAAATTTCTGCCAGGACGTCTAGGAGGCCAAAGCAGCATGCATGATGAAATTAAAGAAGTATTAATTTCCGAGGAAGCGCTTCAGGAAAAGATTAAGGATCTCGGAAAGCAGTTATCAGAGGATTATCAGGATCGGTTTCCGCTTGTAGTTGGAGTGTTAAAGGGTGCCCTGCCTTTTATGGCCGATCTGATCAAACGGATGGATATTCATCTTGAGATTGATCTCATGGCGGTGTCCAGCTATGGGGCATCAACCGTTTCTTCAGGCGAGGTCAAAATTATTAAGGACCTTGATACATCCCTTGAAGGACGCGATGTCATCATTGTCGAAGATATTATAGACAGCGGTCTTACGCTGAGCTATCTTGTCCAGCTCTTTAAACACCGCAATGCCAATTCGGTGAAGATTGTGACCTTGCTGGATAAGCCGACGGGCAGAAAAGTGGACATTAAGCCGGATCTGACTGGTTTTATCGTACCTGATGCCTTTGTAGTAGGTTACGGGCTTGATTATATCGAACGCTACCGCAACCTGCCGTATATCGGGGTTTTAAAACCTGAAGTATATGAAAAGTAATTCTGTGTATTATTTAACATGCATTAATAAATGTAATGGATCGTCTCATTGTCGTTGAGGAGGTAAGGAATGAATCGGATCTTCCGGAACACCATATTCTATTTGTTGATCTTTTTAGTTGTAGTTGGTGTCGTCAGCTTTTTTAACGGAACCAACAATGAAGTAAAGAAAATTCGTTATGATCAGTTAACGCAGTACATTCAGGATGGGCGTGTGGACAGCATTGAATACCAGCCTGAAGGCGGCGTTTATGTCGTCAGAGGTAAGCTTGACAACTACAAACAGGGAGAGGTTTTTGAAACCTATACTCCGGATTCTGATGAGTCCATGAAACAGCTTACTGCGCTTACGAACAAAGCGAAAATTGATTTCAAGCCAGAAGAACAAACAAGCGGTTGGGTAACATTTTTCACGTCCATCATTCCGTTTGTCATCATCTTCATCCTGTTTTTCTTCCTGCTCAACCAGGCTCAGGGCGGCGGCAGCCGTGTAATGAACTTTGGTAAAAGCAAAGCGAAACTGTACAATGAAGAAAAGAAAAAGGTAACGTTCAAAGACGTTGCCGGAGCGGATGAGGAGAAACAGGAACTGGTTGAGGTGGTTGAGTTCCTGAAAGATCCACGCAAATTCGCCGCTCTTGGCGCGCGAATTCCTAAAGGGGTGCTCCTTGTGGGACCTCCTGGAACAGGTAAAACATTGCTTGCCCGTGCAGTTGCAGGGGAAGCAGGCGTTCCTTTCTTCTCCATTTCAGGTTCTGATTTTGTTGAAATGTTTGTCGGGGTCGGTGCATCCCGTGTACGTGACTTGTTTGAAAACGCCAAAAAGAATGCCCCTTGCATCATCTTCATTGATGAGATCGATGCAGTAGGACGCCAGCGTGGTGCTGGGCTTGGCGGCGGACATGATGAGCGCGAACAAACGCTCAACCAGTTGCTTGTTGAAATGGATGGGTTCGGTGCCAATGAAGGAATCATCATCATCGCCGCAACCAACCGTCCGGATATTTTGGACCCTGCCCTTCTTCGTCCGGGACGATTTGACCGTCAGATTACGGTTAACCGCCCAGATGTAAAAGGACGCGAAGAGGTACTTGGTGTGCATGCCCGCAACAAGCCTTTAAGTGAAGAAGTGAACTTGAAAACCATTGCGATGCGCACACCTGGTTTTTCCGGTGCGGATCTCGAGAACCTGCTGAATGAAGCGGCACTTGTCGCGGCAAGGCAGAATAAGAAGAAAATTAATATGGACGATGTGGATGAGGCGATCGATCGCGTTATCGCAGGTCCTGCAAAGAAAAGCCGTGTTATTTCTGAAAAGGAAAAGAATATTGTCGCCTATCACGAAGCCGGTCATACCGTTATCGGCCTGGTGCTTGAAGGTGCAGACACCGTTCACAAAGTAACTGTAGTACCTCGCGGCCAGGCTGGCGGATACACCGTTATGCTTCCGAAAGAGGATCGCTACTTTATGACAAAACCAGAGCTTCTTGATAAGATTGTTGGTCTCCTTGGCGGACGTGTAGCAGAGGAAATCACATTTAACGAAGTCAGCACTGGTGCACATAACGACTTCCAGCGTGCGACAGGCATTGCCCGTCGCATGGTAACCGAATTCGGTATGAGTGACCGATTGGGGCCAATGCAGTTTGGTTCCAGCTCAGGCGGACAGGTATTCCTTGGCCGCGACTTTAACAACGAGCAAAACTACAGTGATGCAATCGCCCATGAGATTGACATGGAAATCCAGAACATCATCAAGGATTCTTATGAGCGTTGTAAGCAAATTCTTACAGAGCATAACGATAAGCTTGAAATCATCGCTCAAACGCTACTCAATGTAGAAACCCTCGATGAGGAGCAAATCAAGGAGCTTGTGAAAACCGGTAAGCTTCCTGAGCGAAAAGTGATCTCTTCTCCGGAAAATGATGTGAAAGTAACCATCCACAAAAAGGATGAAGAAGAACGTAAAGAGGATTAAAATCACAAAAAGGATGTCTCTCATCGCAGAGGCATCCTTTTTGAAAGTTAGCGGGGATTTTCCATGATCTTGTGTTTTGATGTAGGAAATACGAATATCGTGCTGGGCATATATGAAGGTAACGAATTGAAGCATCACTGGAGGATCAGCACCTCCAGGGAAAAAACCGAGGATGAATACGGAATGCTTATTCTTAGCCTTTTTCGCCACGCTGAAATTAAACGGGAAGCAGTGGAAGGCATTATCATCTCTTCGGTAGTGCCGCATATTATGGCAACGCTGGAGCGGATGTGCATCAAGTTTTTTTATAAAAAACCGCTTGTTATCGGCCCTGGCATCAAGACTGGGCTGAATATCAAATACGAAAACCCCAGGGAAGTGGGAGCGGACCGGATTGTCAATGCAGTGGCAGCAATCCATTATTACGGGTCACCGCTTGTTGTCGTGGATTTCGGTACCGCCACCACGTATTGCTACATCAATGAGCGCAAGGAATACATGGGCGGTGCAATTGCCCCGGGCATCAATGTTGCCACAGAAGGTCTTTATAAAAACGCGGCCAAGCTTCCAAGAATTGAATTCGCCAAGCCGGATAATATTATTGGCAAAAATACAGTCAGTGCCATGCAGTCAGGACTTTTATTTGGATATGTTGGACAGGTTGAGGGTATTGTTAAAAGAATAAAGGCTCAGGAAAAAAGTAATCCAAAGGTCGTGGCTACCGGAGGGATGGCCGGTCTGATTTCTGAGGAATGCCAGCAAATCGATATTGTAGATCCCTATTTGACATTAAAAGGGCTTCAACTCATATATACAAAAAACCGCAGAACGCAATGGTAACATTTCTGAGCGGAAAAATAAGGACAGGTGATAAAAATGCAGGATTATTTAATCAAGGCTTTGGCTTTTGACGGGCAAATTCGTGCCTATGCAATGAGAGGAACAGAAATGGTCGGTGAAGCTCAGCGCAGACATCAAACATGGCCGACAGCGTCTGCGGCACTTGGCCGTACGATGATGGCAAGCACCATGATGGCCTCCATGCTAAAGAGCGATAAGCACAAAATTACGGTAAAGATTGAGGGAGGAGGACCCATCGGAGCCATCATTGTGGATGCTCATCCAAACGGGCAATCAAGGGGATATGTTACAAACCCTCAAGTCCACTTTGAATTAAACCAGCACGGCAAACTCGATGTTGCCCGTGCGGTAGGGAAAGAGGGCTTTCTTTCCGTTGTTAAAGATTTGGGTCTGCGTGATAACTTTACAGGTCAGGTGCCTCTGGTCTCCGGTGAAATCGGGGATGACTTCACGTACTATTTTGTTGCCTCCGAACAGGTGCCCTCCTCTGTAGGAGTGGGTGTGCTTGTTAATCCGGACAACAGCATCCTTGCAGCCGGCGGATTTGTGATACAGGTGATGCCGAATGCTTCAGATGCGATCATTGATCTTTTGGAAGAGCGGATTACAGCCATTCCTCCGATCTCAAAGCTGGTGGAAAAAGGGCTTACCCCGGAAGAAATTCTTTTTGAACTGCTTGGAGAAGAAAATGTGAAACTGCTTGATAAGATGCCAGTGTCATTTCAATGTACTTGTTCGCGTGACCGCATTGCCAATGCGCTCATATCATTAGGTAAAGAGGAAATCAGGGCAATGATTGAAGAAGACGGCCAGGCAGAAGCTCACTGCCAATTTTGCAATGAGACGTACTTGTTCTCTGCTGAAGATCTTGAGGAGCTATATACAGAAAGCAAATAGTTCGAAATTTGTAGGTCTAAAGATGGGCAGAAGAATTGACAGACGATTCGTATTATTGGTAAACTTAATCCAATGAAATTACTCGGGATTATTTAGGAGCGTGATTAAGTTGGCAAGAATAGCAAATTCAATTACAGAACTAATCGGGGAAACACCGGTTGTCAAACTGAACCGTTTGGCAGATGAAGAGGCTGCAGACGTTTATCTGAAGCTGGAATTCATGAATCCGGGAAGCAGTGTAAAAGACCGAATTGCTCTCGCTATGATTGAAAAAGCAGAAGAAGAAGGCGCCTTAAAGCCTGGCGATACATTGATTGAACCAACAAGCGGCAATACGGGAATTGGTCTTGCCATGGTGGCGGCTGCAAAAGGATATAAAGCGGTAATTGTTATGCCGGATACAATGAGTATGGAACGCAGAAACCTTCTTCGCGCTTTTGGAGCTGAGCTGGTTCTGACTCCGGGAGCTGAAGGAATGGGAGGAGCCATCCGTAAGGCAGAGGCGTTATCCCAGGAAAACGGGTACTTTTTGGCTCAGCAGTTTAAAAACCAGGCGAATCCGGAAATCCACCGCAAGACAACAGGGAAAGAGATTGTTGCTCAATTCCCGGATGGTCTTGACGGTTTTGTTTCAGGAATTGGAACCGGCGGAACGATTACGGGTGCCGGCGAGGTCTTAAAGGAGTCATTCCCTGAGATCAAGCTTTATGCTGTGGAACCAACGGATTCACCTGTCCTATCAGGCGGAAAGCCTGGGCCGCATAAAATTCAGGGAATCGGTGCCGGATTTGTACCGGATACGCTAAATACTTCCGTGTATGATGAAGTTCTCCAAATTACCAATGATGAAGCGTTTGAATATGCGCGCCGTGCCGCCAGGGAAGAAGGGATCCTCGGAGGAATTTCTTCTGGTGCAGCAATTGCAGCCGCTCTTAAAGCGGCGAAAAAGCTTGGCAAGGGCAAAAAAGTGCTCGCTATTATTCCGAGTAACGGCGAACGTTATCTCAGCACACCTTTGTACCAATTTGACGAAGCAGAGTAAATCACGTGAAAGCCGACATGTTGTCGGCTTTTTTTGTGAGTAATTTTCCGCTGGGTTCCCAAAAAATTGCAGGATTTTTATCACCACTTTCGTGACATCATCAGTTACAATAGTATCCATAAGAAAGATCAGGAGAGTGAAGGGTGTGCCAAACTTAAACAAGTCAGATCGTCACGTTATTTTTGAGACGCTGGCCATGCCGAAAAATGAGTGGTTTAAACGGTATAAAGCTCTTTCGGCAAAAGAACCACATCACGTGTTTCTCGAAAGCGGGCGAAGCGGAAGATACAGCATCGCGGGGGTGTCGCCTGTGGCTTTTATTTCAGGGAAAAACAACAAGGTGAACATCATGCATAAGGGGAAAACAGTCACAAAGAAAGGCAATATGCTGCCTATCATAAAAGAATGGCTATCCTCTTTTCATACTGCAGCCGTTCCCGGCCTTCCTGATTTTAAAGGAGGCGCCATCGGATATTTCAGTTATGATGTTGCGCGTGAAATCGAAAAGCTTCCGGAACTGGCAGAGGATGATTTGAATCTGCCTGATGTTTTGCTTCTCGTATTTGACGATGTGTTTGTTTATGACCACGAAAAGGAACAGCTTTTTATTATGGTTCATTTCGAGGAAAAGGACCGAACCAGCGCGGAACTTAGATTGAAGCAATATGTGCAGCTATGGAGTGCGCGGCAACAGCCAGAGCAAAGAACTGCGTTGGAAAAAGTTCATTTTCCGTTTCTGCAGGAATCGGTCTCGATGTCGGAGGAACGTTTTGTGGAGGCTGTTAAAACGGTAAAGGAATATATTGCTGCTGGAGATGTGTTTCAGGTCAACCTTTCCGTGCGGCAGTCCAAGCCATTAATGTCGCAGCCTTTTGAAATATATGAAGAGCTTCGCCGTTTCAATCCCTCTCCTTACATGGGATATCTTCATACACCGGACTTTCAGCTGGTGAGCGGTTCACCGGAACTGCTGGTCAAAAAAAGGGGAGATCAGATCAGCACCCGCCCGATAGCAGGAACCCGCTCAAGAGGTAAAACGGAAGAAGAGGACCGCCGACTGGCGATGACATTGATCGAAAATGAAAAGGAACGCGCGGAACATGTGATGCTCGTCGATCTGGAACGAAACGACCTTGGGAAAGTAAGCGAATATGGCAGTGTTGAAGTGGATGAGTTCATGACCATTGAAAAGTACTCGCATGTCATGCATATTGTTTCCAATGTAAAAGGCAAGCTGCGCAAGGAATGTGATGCATTTGATCTCATTGCAGCAACCTTTCCGGGGGGGACCATCACTGGTGCCCCAAAAATCAGAACGATGGAAATCATTGAAGAACTTGAGCCTGTGCGGCGAGGGGTATATACTGGCTCTATCGGATGGATTGGATTTGATGGAGATGCAGAATTGAACATCGCGATCCGGACGATGGTCTGCAAGGACGGTATGGCCCATGTCCAGGCTGGAGCCGGCATTGTCATTGACTCCGATCCCAAAGCGGAATATAAAGAGTCGTTGAAAAAAGCAGCTGCACTATGGCGGGCAAAGGAATTAAGCGAAGAAAAAAGTTATGAATTAGTTTAGCAGAGCTTAGAGGAGGAAGATGAGAAATGATTTTAATGATCGATAATTATGATTCATTCACGTACAACCTGGTGCAGTATTTGGGTGAGCTTGGAGAAGAATTGGTAGTCAAGAGAAACGATGAAATTACGCTTGAAGAGATTGAAGCTCTTAAGCCGGATTACCTGATGATTTCGCCTGGCCCTTGCTCTCCGAATGAAGCAGGTGTCAGCATGGATGTCATCAAGCGGTTTTCAGGGGAAATTCCTATATTCGGTGTTTGTCTTGGCCATCAGTCCATTGCACAGGTGTTCGGAGGAGACGTGATCCGATCGGAGCGTTTGATGCATGGTAAAACGTCTGCGATCCATCATGATGACCATACAATTTTCAGTGGTGTGGAGAACGGGTTTACTGCAACAAGGTATCACTCCCTTACCGTAAAAAAAGAAACGCTTCCTGACTGTTTTGATATTTCGGCATGGACGGCTGAAGATGAAATCATGGCCATCAGGCATAAAACCCTGCCGGTGGAAGGCGTACAGTTTCATCCCGAATCCATTATGACAGGAGCGGGCAAGCAGCTGCTCCGTAATTTTATCGATCAATACAAAAATAAAGGGAACAAGGTATGTACCTCTTAATAGATGGAAAACTTGTAAGTAAAAATGAAGCATCAATCTCTCCATTTGACCACGGATATATGTATGGGCTTGGAGCTTTTGAAACCGTCCGGGTTTATAATGGACATCCGTTTCTGTGGGAAAACCATATGAACCGTCTCCAGCAGGCACTTGTCGAGCTTAACATCAAATATGAGGTGGACAGCTCGGCGGCCTGGATGGAAACAAAGCGGTTGATGAGGCGTAATAAATGGAAGAATGCCTATATACGATTCAATATCTCGGCGGGAATCGGTGAAATCGGGCTTCAAACGGAGCCTTACCAAAAACCGACCATTATCATTTATGGGAAACCGCTTCCTGAACAAGGGCCATTTATCGAAAAAGAGCTGATGGTTCTGCAGACGCGAAGAAATACACCGGAAGGCAGGATCCGCTTGAAATCCCATCACTATCTGAACAGCATTCTTGGAAAAAGGGAGCTGAAAAGGCCGGCTGAACAGGAAGGGCTTTTTTTAACAGAGGATGGGTTTGCCAGTGAGGGGACGGTCTCCAATGTATTCTGGGTTAAGGATGGAAAGCTCTTCACTCCTTCGATCGGCACCGGCATCTTGAACGGCATTACACGGCAATTTATTATGGCGGCGGCTGCCAAGCTTGATATGGAAGCAGTGGAAGGGTTCTACACGCCGCAGGATTTGCTTCGGGCTGACGAAATTTTTCTCACCAACTCCATTCAGGAAATGGTGCCGGTTAAAAGATTTGAAGGAAAAGACTTTCCGGGTGCCGGTGGGAAGGTGTTGCATTCGTTATTGTTTTTATACCATTCATGCAGTAAGGAATTATGGAGTATTGATGAATTAGCATAAAGGGGGAGCCTATAATGGGACAAGCTATCACAACAAAGAGTTCTAACCATCTCATTTCCTGCGGCCCGTATACACTTGATCTTTCAAAAAAGACGCATGTGATGGGGATTTTGAATGTGACTCCTGATTCATTTTCTGACGGGGGAAAATTCAACTCAATCGAAACAGCCATACAACACGCCCGGCAAATGGTAGCTGACGGGGCGGACATTATTGATATCGGTGGAGAATCAACCCGCCCTGGCGGTGAAAAGATAGAGGCGGAAGAAGAATTGCGCCGCGTCATTCCTGTGATTGAAGCGGTCTCTCGGGCGGTTCAGGTTCCTTTATCCATTGATACCTATAAAGCGGAGGTGGCGGAGAAGGCGATTCTGGCGGGAGCCCATATTATTAATGATGTGTGGGCAGCAAAGGCGGATGACAAGATGGCGGCCACCGCGGCTCGCCTTAATGTTCCGATCATCCTGATGCATAACCGGCCCGACCGTGATTACGATGAGCTGATGCCCGACATCATTGCTGACTTAAATAAGAGTATTGCCATCTGTGTCAAAGAAGGCGTCAGGCCGGAGAATATTATTTTGGACCCGGGAATTGGTTTTGCCAAAACCTATGAACAAAACCTCGAGACCATGCGTAATCTGAATCAGATTGTGGAAATGGGGTATCCGGTCCTTCTCGCCACGTCCAGAAAGTCTATGATTGGCAACGCGCTCGACCTTCCTGTCAATGAGCGGATGGAAGGAACAGGCGCCACGGTTTGTCTGGGGATTGAGCGGGGCTGTTCCATCGTCCGGGTTCATGATGTTAAAGAAATGAGCCGCATGGCCAAGATGATGGATGCCATGCTTGGAAAAGGGATGAGTCCACTTGGATAAAATATATATGAACGGTCTTTCTTTTTATGGGTATCACGGTGTTTTTCCGGAAGAAAACAAGCTGGGGCAGCGGTTTAAGGTGGATCTGATCCTGGAGCTGGATCTTCAATCTGCCGGAACAACCGATGATCTGGAACACACCGTCAACTATGGCGATGTTTATGCAACTGTGAAGGAGATCGTGGAAGGCGAACCGAAAAAGCTTGTGGAAACGGTGACTGAAAGTATCGCGGCTACCCTTCTTTCCAGTTATCCGCTTGTTCAGCAATGTACCGTAAAAGTGGTCAAACCCGATCCGCCCATTCCGGGCCATTATGATTCGGTCGCCATTGAGATAACGAGGGGCAGAGCATGAAGAACATCGTCTATCTTTCACTCGGTTCCAATCTTGGCAACCGCGAGGAATACATCCGTCAGGCGGTACAAGAACTGGAGAACCATCCGGACATCGAAGTCAATGTTGTTTCGGCTCTGTATGAGACAGACCCTGTAGGCTATACCGATCAGCCTCCTTTCCTGAATATAGCGGCTCGGCTGCAAACAGGCCTCTCAGCAGAAGAACTGTTGAGCATTACCCAGAAAATTGAAAACAAACTGGAAAGAATCAGGAAAATCAGATGGGGACCAAGAACCATTGACCTTGACATTTTGTTGTATAATAGTGAACGTATACATTCAGACACATTGCACATTCCGCATCCACGTATGCTGGAACGTGCTTTTGTACTGATTCCGTTGCTTGAGATTGCTCCAGATCTCACATACCCCGGTACAGAGGAAGTACCGCTTGGGGTTCTCTTCAAACAGCTGCAGAATAAAGAAGGTGTACACAGATGGAAGAAGAAAAGTGGGGCAGAAGAATCCGGGCCTTTCGAAAGTTAAAGGGCTTTACACAGGAGGGCCTTGCGCGGGAATTGGGTATTTCCGTTTCCATACTTGGAGAAATTGAGCGCGGAAACCGGAAGCCAAAGGAAGAATTGATCACAAAGATTGCTGCAATCTTTCAAGTTTCTATAGATGAATTAACGCAAGACTATGTTCGAGATGAAGTGAGGTGATATACGTGTTAGAAATCGGCGGAATTAAGCTGAAAAACCCGGTGGTGCTTGCTCCAATGGCAGGTGTCTGCAATCCGGCTTTCCGTCTGATCGCAAAGGATTTTGGCGCGGGACTTGTTTGTGCCGAAATGGTCAGCGACAAAGGAATTCTGCATGAAAACGAAAAATCTTTGAAGATGCTCTATGTCGATGAACGGGAAAAACCGTTAAGCCTTCAAATTTTTGGGGGAGAGCGGGAATCGCTTGTTGCCGCTGCAAAGTATGTAGACAAGAACACAAATGCCGATATTATAGATATCAATATGGGATGCCCTGTTCCTAAGATTACAAAGTGTGATGCCGGAGCAAGATGGCTGCTGGATCCGGATAAAATCTACGAGATGGTGGCGGCCACTGTTGATGCGGTACAAAAACCGGTCACCGTTAAAATGCGTGTCGGTTGGGACGAGGACCACATTTTTGCTGTCCAGAATGCACAGGCGGTTGAGCGTGCCGGCGGTGCCGCAGTAGCGGTTCACGGACGTACCCGTGTTCAGATGTATGAAGGAAGGGCAAACTGGGATATCATTAAACAAGTAAAAGACAGTGTTTCTATTCCGGTCATCGGAAACGGAGATATTGAAACACCGTATGATGCAAAGCATGCGCTTGAAACGTACGGCGTGGACGGCGTGATGATTGGCCGCGGAGCACTCGGTAATCCATGGATGTTGTACCGTACTGTCAAGTTCTTGGAAACAGGAGAGATTCCTGAAGAGCCGACCCCAAGAGAAAAAATCGACATCTGCATGCTGCACATGGATCGCCTGATTGACCTTAAAGGGGAGTATGTAGCGGTTCGCGAAATGCGAAAACATGCCGCATGGTATCTTAAAGGACTTCCAAAAACCGGCTCTGTCCGTAACGAAGTGAATACAAAAACAACAAGGGAAGAAATGAGCAAGCTTCTTTATGATTATATTGAAGAAGTAGAAGCAACCCCGGCTGACAAAGTTAGCTGATCTCTACCCTGATAGGACCAGCCAGAACTATTTCTGGCTTTTGTTGCACTTATATTATCTAAATATCCGGCTTCCTGGTGTTTTCACAAGATATTATTTATTAATGATATGGAGGAGAAGCAAATGACCCAAGAAATGGTTTTGCTTACGAATGAAGGCACCAGGAGGCTTAAACATGAGCTGAAAAGCTTGATCGATGAAAAGGAAGCATGCACGATTGAGGAAAAAGGAATATTTTTGGATAAGAGAATTAAACAGCTCGAACATGTGCTTCTTCATGCCCGAATTCTTTCAAACCAGAAAGAGCCCGGCCATACAGCGGAAATCGGTTCCACCATTACATTGCTTGAACTCGAATTCCAGGACGAAATGACCTATACAATCGTACATCCTTTTGAGGCCGATCCGAGGGAATTCAAGATTGCCTCTGATTCTCCGGTAGCCAAGGCTGTTCTTGGCAAACCGTTGAACTCAAAAATCTATATCTCCCTTCCCGGGGGAAAAATATCATATGAAATCATTAGTATACAAAACTGCAAAAGATAGGAGAATTCCATGAGCCAGGATTTAGAATTAAATGATTTGCTGCGGGTCCGCAGAGAAAAAATGAACAACCTCCGCGAAAGCGGTAAAGATCCATTTGGTACAAAGTATGTACGTACGCATAGTGCCAAGGACATACTTGGGCAGTATCAGGATCTTTCAAAAGAAGAATTGGATGAGAAAAGTATTGAAGTGACAATCGCCGGACGCATCATGACCAAGCGCGGAAAAGGAAAAGCAGGTTTTGCTCACGTTCAGGACCTTACAGGACAAATCCAAATCTACGTAAGAACCGATGCGGTTGGGGAAGAACAGTATGAACTGTTCAATACTATTGATATCGGGGACATTGTCGGAATTACAGGTACTGTTTTTAAAACCAAAGTAGGCGAGCTTTCTGTAAAAGCGAAAGATTTTCAGCTTCTTACAAAGTCACTCCGTCCGCTTCCTGACAAATTCCATGGCTTGAAGGACGTCGAGCAGCGCTACCGCCAGCGTTACGTTGACTTGATCATGAACCCTGAAGTAAAGGATACCTTTATTGCCCGCAGTAAAATTATTCGTTCCATGAGACGCTACCTGGATGATCACGGCTATTTGGAAGTGGAAACTCCAACCATGCACTCCATCCCGGGCGGAGCTTCGGCACGTCCGTTCATTACACACCATAACGCGCTTGATATGGAACTTTATATGCGTATTGCTATTGAGCTTCACTTGAAGCGGCTCATTGTGGGCGGCCTGGAAAAGGTTTATGAAATTGGCCGTGTATTCCGTAATGAGGGTGTGTCTACACGCCATAACCCTGAATTCACAATGATTGAGCTTTATGAAGCATATGCTGATTATCATGACATCATGGAGCTTACTGAAAATCTGATCGCACACATTGCCAAGGATGTTCACGGAAGCACAACCGTAAAATACGGCGAGTATGAAGTAAACCTTGAACCACGCTGGAAAAGAATCCATATGGTTGATGCAGTTAAAGAAGTGACAGGTGTCGATTTCTGGCCTCAGATGAGCAGGGAAGAAGCTCTTGCTCTTGCAAAAGAGCACAAGGTTCCTGTGACAGACAGTATGTCCTACGGGCACATTGTCAACGAGTTCTTTGAACACTTTGTCGAGGAAACGCTGATTCAGCCTACTTTTGTTTACGGGCATCCAGTAGAAATCTCACCGCTTGCCAAGAAAAACCCTGAGGATGAGCGGTTTACTGACCGATTTGAACTGTTTATCGTTGGCCGTGAGCATGCTAATGCCTTCTCTGAGCTGAATGATCCAATCGATCAAAGAGAACGCTTTGAGGCACAGCTCAAAGAGCGTGCTGCAGGAAATGACGAAGCTCACATGATGGATGAAGATTTTGTAGAAGCACTTGAGTACGGGATGCCTCCTACCGGGGGTCTTGGAATCGGGATTGACCGTCTGATCATGCTTTTGACCGATTCACCATCCATCCGTGATGTACTTTTATTCCCGCAAATGCGCCATAGTGAAAAGTAAAAATGCTACGTGATCAAAACAGCCTGCAAGGACTTGCGGGCTGTTTTTTCTTTGCTTAAAAAGAAAACCAAACTTTTTTCTAAAAAGGTATTGCAAGTGATTTAAATAGGTGGTATATTAGTATTCGTCGCTGAGGCGCTTTGCTGAAAAGCATCAACAAAATGATTTAAAAAAACTTTTTAAAAAGATTGTTGACAAGCCTTGAACGACATGATATGATAATAAAGTCGCCAATGAGCGACGGCGAATGACTTTAACAACGAAGTTGTTCGACAAAATGTTCTTTGAAAACCAAACAAAAGCCAGGTAAGTCAGGGATTTTACAATTCCATCAATTTCTTATTTGAAACAAATTTTTATGAGCTATATCAAACACTTTATTGGAGAGTTTGATCCTGGCTCAGGACGAACGCTGGCGGCGTGCCTAATACATGCAAGTCGAGCGGACAGATGAGGAGCTTGCTCCTCTGATGTTAGCGGCGGACGGGTGAGTAACACGTGGGCAACCTACCTGTAAGACGGGGATAACTCCGGGAAACCGGAGCTAATACCGGATAATAAAGAGAAACGCCTGTTTCTTTTTTGAAAGTCGGTTTC
>NZ_FNHW01000002.1 GCF_900103485.1 Fictibacillus solisalsi | reverse complement strand
TAAGTGTCAGCCGAAACCGACTTTCAAAAAAGAAACAGGCATTTCTCTTTATTATCCGGTATTAGCTCCGGTTTCCCGGAGTTATCCCCGTCTTACAGGTAGGTTGCCCACGTGTTACTCACCCGTCCGCCGCTAACATCAGAGGAGCAAGCTCCTCTGATGTCCGCTCGACTTGCATGTATTAGGCACGCCGCCAGCGTTCGTCCTGAGCCAGGATCAAACTCTCCAATAAAGTGTTTGATATAGCTCATAAATTTGTTTCAAATAAGAAATTGATGGGATTGTAAAATCCCTGACTTACCTGGCTTTTGTTTGGTTTTCAAAGAACATTTTGTCGATGCCGCTCGTTTTGGCGACTTTCTTATGATAGCACCTTTGACGAAAGGTGTCAACCACTTTTTTGCTTTGTTTATTTCGTTTGTTTGCCGCGTCGTTTCAGCGACAAGTAGTACTATACCATGTTAGTTAGAAAGTGGTCAACACCTTTATCGAAAAAAGTTGTTCTTTTTTATAAAATTGTGGTGTAGTGGCGGTGATACAAGTGTTTTCCCTTGGTTTCCTGCCTGATCACATGGATGATTCCCTTTTCGATCAGGTGCTCAAGAAGGACGGTAAGATCAATAGAATAATCAGCAACCTCACGATGTTCCATCAATTCAGCAACAGACCATTCGTTTTGTTCCTGAAAAACGCTAAGCAAATGTCCGGCGCCAAGCTTTGTTTTGGAACTGATGGAGAACTCGCTGGCAATTAAGAGAAGTTCAATCCTTTTTTCAATGGGTTCATTTCCGGTAATAAGTTCTTCATATAGTTTGTATATTTGGGGCTCGATTACCTTCACCTGGTTCCAGACCGTAATTTCAGGGTGAAATCCGCGTTCGATCACAGCAAGGCGTGCCAGGTGATGCAAGGCATGCAGAATATGGTTGAATGAATCAAGGTACTGACCGCTGTGGAACAATTCTTTTCCATCGGAAAAACGGCGGAGCAGCTTGCCGAACTCAATGGTTATTTTCTTGGATCGTTCCGGGACGGGAAACTTGTCCAATCGGTCACGAAGCTCCGTAATATATTCGTTTCGGTTAAACAGAACTTTTCCGTTTACAACCCAATCAACCACACGGCGGTTCGAACCAAGTAGAAGCCATTGGTTCAGCTGATCTTCCGTTACAATATGTAAGGCTGCAATTTTATCACCATATTCGTAATGTTTAACGCTCCATGGTTTTTCCCCTTTTGTCACAATAATAAAGAGGATGCTGTCAAAGTTGTCCGTTAATGGGCTAAACGGTTTGTTGCTTTCAATTAACAGTACTCCCAATGTGTTTTCGTTACTTGCCCTTTCCTGATAAAGCGGGCGTAACAAGTCTTCCATGCTTTCAACTCCCGTTCTAATTTCGGTCTCCAACCAATTCAACGCAAGGTCTGAAAATCCTTTCTTTTTTTCCAAGTCCTTGTATACTGTAAGTTAGGAGGGACAATCATGATAAAATATACGAGCAAGATTAATAAAATACGTACGTTTGCCCTAAGTCTTGTGTTTATCGGAATTATTATTATGTACGCCGGCCTGTACTTCAGAAGCCATTTTATACTAATGTCATTATTTATGTTAATTGGATTTCTTGCAACCCTCGCCAGTGCCGGAGTTTATTTTTGGATCGGGATGATCTCAACCAATGCGGTCCAGGTGGTTTGTCCGAACTGCAATAAGATAACAAAGGTTCTGGGGCGAGCAGATGCCTGCATGTCCTGCAATCAGCCATTGACACTTGATAAAAACCTCGAAGGCCTTGAATTTGATGAAAAATACAATTCCAGACGCGCAATGAAACAAGCTTCAAAAAAATAAGCTGAATCCAGCCAAGCTGGTTCAGCTTATTTTTGTTTTGTTGGTTCTGCAATCCGGACATGTACCATAGATTTCCATGCGGTGATGACCAACATCAAAACCTGTAACGGACTCGGCCAGCGCTTCCACCTCATCCAGTCCAGGATAATGGAAATCTACAATTTTGCCGCACCCTTCACAAATGATGTGATAATGTTCGGTTGTGACGCAATCAAAACGGCTGGAAGCATCTCCATACGTCAATTCCTTAACGAGACCAACTTCTTTAAATACACGAAGATTGTTATAAACCGTTGCTACACTCATATTGGGAAATTTGCCTTCCAAGGACTTATATATTTCATCTGCGGTCGGATGGGTCATTGATTGTATCAAATGTTCCAGAATCGCATGACGCTGAGGAGTAATGCGGACTCCAGACTGCTTTAATGTATCAATTGCTTCATTAATGCGTACTTCAGACATCGTCATGCACCTCGCTCTCAAAAGATATTCTTACATTGTAATATTTATAAATAGTGTATCTCGAAATGTCTGCATTTGTCAATCAATAGCCCCGCTCTACTGTGATGATATTGGCTAAAAGCGGGTCTTTCTTCTTATATTTCTCCAGGTTTTCTGCAAACAGCTGAATGGCCCTGTCCTGATATAAAGGAGAGATCCCGGAAAGATGTGGAGTAATGGTAACGTTCTTCATTTTCCAGAGCGGATGATTTGCGGGAAGAGGCTCTTCCTCAAAAACATCGAGAACCGCATGGGCAATCTCCCCCTGCTCAAGAGCCAAAATCATGTCATTTTGAACAACCGTCAATCCTCTCCCGATGTTAAGGAAGACTGCCGACTTCTTCATACGCCGAAAATGTTCGAGCGAAAGAAAGCCCTTAGTTTCCTCTGTAGTTGGAAGCACAGAGACAAGGTAGTCACTCTCCTCGAGGATGGAAGCCAACTCCCCTTTTAAATACATTCTGTCCACATATTCAACATGTTCCCCGCTTCTGTTAAACCCAAGCGTCGTCATGCCAAATGCCTTGGCGAGCCTGGCTATTTCACTGCCAATGGCACCTGCTCCTAAAATACCAATGGTACGGCCGGATATTTCACTCATCGGAACACCTCTGTCCCAAATGCCCTGCTCCTGGTGCTTCATCAGGGTTTTAGCTTGTCTTGCCGTCTGCAATATCATGCCCATCGTATACTCGGCCATCGGGGTTTTATGGATGCCCCTTGCATTTGTCACCAATATCCCCTTTTCCTTGATGGCCTGAAACGGCATCCTGTCCATTCCGGCGGATATAACCATAATCCATTTAAGATGAACAGCTTCTTCAATACTCTCCCTATTTAAGTCTTCCCCAAGCGTTATTAAAATCTCTGCGTTCTTTAAATTTGTTTGTGCTTCGTTTATGTTTTCATGAAAGTAAAACTTCTCTTCTGGAAAACGCGCTATAAGTGCTTCCTGAAGATCTTGTCTGATTTTTGCTGATGTTACAATGTTCATGCTGTTTCCTCCCAAGAATTAAAAAGGTGACCCAAGAAAAAAGTGCGGGAATGAATCCCGCACTGATTGGAAGAGTTATTACTAAATTCTATGCAATTTCGAATTTGCGGTACCATCAGTTCTGCTCATTTTTTTATTGTAAATGCTGAGGGTTTAGCCCTTCAAGCTCAGGAAGGACAAACAATCCATCCTTTCGGACTAGAACGTCATCAAAATACAATTCTCCTCCGCCGTACTCCGGCCGCTGGATAAGCACCATATCCCAATGAACGGAAGAACGGTTACCATTGTCCGCATCTTCATAGGCCTCACCCGGAGTGAAGTGAATGCTTCCTGCTATTTTTTCGTCAAACAGGATATCTCCCATCGGGTGCAAAATCATCGGGTTTACACCAATCGCAAACTCACCGACAAAACGTGCCCCTTCATCCGTATCAAAAATCTCATTGATTTTATCTGAATTATCGGCTGTGGCTTCGACAATTTTTCCATCCTTGAATGTGAGGCTTACATTGTTAAATACCGTTCCGCGGTAAGGACATGGAGTATTGTAGGTTATTGTACCGTTGACACTATCTTTGACAGGAGCTGTAAATACCTCTCCATCAGGAATGTTATTTTCCCCTGCACACTTCACGGCAGGTATGCCTTTAATAGAGAAGGTAAGATCAGTACCCGGAGACACGATTCTTACTTTATCCGTGCGTTCCATTAATTCCTTTAAAGGCTGCTGAGCCTGGTCCATTTTTTCGTAATCCACATTACAGACATCAAGAAGGAAATTCGTAAACGCTTCATAGCTCATCTTCGCCTTTTGAGCAAGACCTTGCGTAGGATAATTCAACAATACCCATTTGCGGTCGTTAATGATGACTTTTTGTACCGGCTTAAAGTATTCACCGCGCAGACGGAACTTTTCTCCGGGAACATCAGAAAGTTCAGCATCGTTTTCAGAACTTGAAACGGAGATATATGCATCCACTTCCTTCACTCTTTTTAAATCCCATTGCATGGAGGTTTCCAGTTGTTCCGCTTCATATCCTGTATACAAATACCGGTTTATTTCATCATCATAGAGGTTAACATACGGATAAGCACCCATTGCATAGGCTTCTTCGATTAGTGCTTTTATTAAAGGGCGGGCCGTCAGCGGTGAAGTGATCAGCACCCGTTCTCCCTTCTTTAATTGAACGGAATGGTGAAGCAATGTTTTCGCAAGAGTAACCACTCTCTGGTCAATCATGTAAAGTCCCCCTGTTCTATGTATCTTACAAAAATTCCAACAATTTAATATTATCATGAATTCTTTTGCCCTGCTTAGATTTCAGCCTAAAGTATATACAACCGCTATACATCCAATACTAAATATAAAAAAAGGAGTAAAAAAATCATGAATACAGACCGAGCAAAACAAATTATTACTTCCCCCTCCGAGATTGAAGTTCACTATTATGGAAAGCCAGTGTGGATTGAATCCGTAAACTCCTCAAGCGGAACCGCCTGGGTGCACCCGAATGATAACCCGTCTCATGATATGGAAGTCCCTGTATCAGATCTTGAGGAACATTAAAAAGGATGCTGCAGCAATTGCAGCATCCTTTTTTATTGCAAGTTTTCCCGGATATAGGTGAGTACTTCCTCTATGTGCTCTTTGACCTTCACTTTTCTGTATTCTTTTACAAGCGTCCCTTCCTTATCAAGGATAAATGTGGATCGTTCAATCCCCATATACTCTTTCCCAAAGTTCTTTTTGAGTTTCCAAACACCAAACAGCTCGGCCGCTTTATGGTCTTCGTCTGCAAGCAGCAAAAATGGCAGACCGTACTTATCGATAAATTTTTCATGTCTAGCGAGCGGGTCTGTGCTAACGCCTAGAATCACCGCATCCAGATCTTGAAATTCCTCATGCTTGTCTCTGAAATCACAAGCCTGGGTGGTACAACCCGGCGTCATATCTTTTGGATAAAAATAAAGAACGATATTTTTCCCTTTGAAATCTGATAACGTTACTTCTTTTCCGTTGCTTGCCGGCAATGTGAAATCCGGCGCTTTTTCTCCTGCGGCAACAGCCATTTGTATCCCTCCTGCATAAGTTGTTTCCATATAAAGAGGGTAACCAATTCTGTTTCTTCCTACAACCTTTTTGATGGAGGGTTGCGGTCAATGACAGAATTCAGGACAAATGCGGCCGGCAGCAAATACCCGATGAGCGCCTCCAGAATGGATAGCCATCTGCCGAAACCCATCGGTGTGAGATCTCCATATCCTACGGAAAGCATCGTCATTGAGCTGAAATACATCGCATCATCGACTACGAGAAAAAAATGCTGATGACCGATTACCAACCCGTTTTTCTCAAGGACATGGATATCCATCAAGAGCAGTGAGGTGTACATTAAGCCGAAACCCAAAATAATGGTCAGATATACAGTGATTAATACCAAAAGGTGGTTCAGTGACATAAGCTGGTACTTCATTACCGGATGTGAAAAAAGGGACTGCAGGCTTTTGAATACAATAAATCCAGACAAACAAAGAACCGCAACATACATACTCCGTCCACCATCCCTTGGTAGCAGTTTATGCTGAACTGAGAACGAATAGGACAGGTTCATCTAAAAGGGTTTTGAAATGAAAATAAGGTCGAAGTCGGGGCTTTAACTGTTAAGGATGAAACAGGTCCTGGTGGGTTTGGATTTAAAAACCCTTATGGGAGTTTAATCATGTAACATTTTGCACCAGAATCAATAAACTTCTTTATAAAAAAAGGCAGCAGAGCTTTTGCCCCGCTGCCTTTTGCAATTTGATTAATAACGTACCGCGTTCGCTGCGTTCACACGTCCTTTGGAGAAGTAGGTTCCCGTACCTGAAATTTTGTCTGCAGTATTTTCAATCGCGGAACGAATCTGTGAAGCGCTTCTTCCCTGCGAAGCCAGCAGACCGGCTACACCAGCCACCAGAGGAGTGGCCATGCTTGTTCCGGAAAGGTAAGCATAGTTTCCACCAGGTATTGTGGAAAGGATGTTAACACCTGGAGCTGCTACATCTACCCAAGAACCGTAGTTGGAGAAGGAAGCAAGACGGTCATTTTGATCTGTTGCCGCAACCGCGATAGCAGAAGAGTAATAAGCTGGGTAACTTGGAGCAGAAGTACTTTCATTACCTGCAGCCGCGACCACTACAGATCCTTTGCTTGCCGCGTAGCTAACTGCACTTTGAAGAGTGGACGCAGAGCTTGGCCCGCCAAGGCTGAGGGAAATAACCTTAGCTCCTTGATCAGCCGCATAACGGATACCGCTTGCCACATCATCAAGAGAACCACTTCCGTTTGCATCAAGCACACGAACCGCCAAAACAGAGACGTTTGGCGCCATGCCCGCAATACCACGGCTGTTGTTTGTTACCGCTGCTGCGATACCTGCGCAATGTGTGCCGTGCTCATTAAGATCCATTGGATCGCTGTCATTATCGACATAATCGTATCCTTTGATCACTTTACCTGCGAGATCCGGATGGTTGTAGTCCACGCCAGTATCAACGATCGCCACTTTTACAGATGACGATCCCCGGGTAACATCCCATGCGGACTGTGCTCCAACTTTTTGAGGCGCATATTGATAGGAAGAAAAGTACGTATCATTTGGTGTGTAGGTCGCTTTGTATGTATAGTTTGGTTCTGCATATTCTACGTTTGCATTGTTCATGTACGCCTTAATGGCTCCTTTTACATCGCCATCCTTCACAGTAACCACTTGAAATCCATTTTCCTTTTCAACAAGCTGAGCGTCAGATTTTGTGTGGATCGCTTTTGTTTTGGCTGAAGAAACACCTTTTTTAAATTTTACAATAATTTCGTTAGGGGCTACTTCTGCTTTCACAGCTGTTTTTTGTGAAACTTGGGTTGCAGCTTGTGCAGGGGATGCTAAAGATACAACAATTGGTAATACAGCAGCTACTGCCATAAACTTCTTGATCAAATCGATCACTCCTTTGTTTGAGATACTTTTAGCATAGTAGCAATTTAGCAGAAAATAAAGAAAATTTTACATATTTGTAAAAAGATGAATATTATATACCAATAATTTCGTGTTTCGAACATTCGTAAGGTTAATTAACTAGATCATTATTGTGAAAATATCATTCTTTTTTCCTACTACCATAGATGCCATCTGAATAAAAGACATAAAAAAGACACCTCCATTCGAGGTGTCTTTTATCCGTTAATTTCCTGCTCCTCGGTATTTGGTAACGCCGTAATTCCATAACACAACCGAAAGCCCGAAGAAGATAAGGCCAATCACCGGAGTCAAAAACGCATATCCGTACCATTCGTCCCTGCCGAGAAAATAAGCTGACGGATATACTCCGACAAAGGCAAAGGGAAGAATCCATGTCAGCACATAACGAATAATGCGGTTATAGATATTGACTGGATAACGTCCGTAATTTCCAATGTTGTACATCATCGGCATAATGTCCGTTTTGCTGTCGGACCAAAACCCGATACTTGCCAGGGCAACAAAGATCCCTGCATAAACGAGCGCCCCGCCGGCAACAAGCACTACAAAAACGAAAGGATCGTACCAGTGAAGGCTTAAACCGAGTTTGTTGCCGGAATAAAACATGATACCCAGTCCGGTAATCACACCGAACAAAGATTCCAGCTCCATCCTCTCAAGGATGATTTGGAACAGACTGTGAATCGGCCGGGTGAGAATCCGGTCCATCTCCCCTTTGACAATATACCGGTCCGTAAAGTCCCAAATGTTAAAAAAGGCACCGAAAATAGCAAAGGGTACAAGAAAGAAACCATAGATAAAAACCATTTCGTCCTTGCTCCAGCCGCTGAGCAGACTGGTATGTCCGAAAACAACCAAAATAAAAATAAGATTTACTGCCTGGAAAAGCAAATCGGAAAAGATCTCAACCAGCATATCAGCCCGATACGTGAGCCTTGTTTTTAAGTACTGTCCTGCATATTGAAAAAAGATAGATAAATAAGACATACAGCCATCACCCTCCCTGAACAATCAGCTGCCGTTTTGCCGTCGTCCAAAGCAACTGAATCGGAATAAAGAGAACCAGTGCCCATAGCGTCTGATTCATTAGTCCATGTAAAATTTCGTTTCCTTTGAATCCTTCTGTAAAAATCATGCTCGGTATATAGCTGATTCCTTTAAACGGCAAATAATCCATGACACTCTGAGCCCAGACCGGGAAAAAACTGATCGGGAGAATAAGGCCGGAAAACAAGTCGATGACCACCCGTTTGGCCCGGATCAGCCCATCATTGTTGAACAAAAAGAACGTGGCAATACCTGTCAGCAGGTTAATTTGTGTATTGATAATAAAGCTTAAAAGAATGGAAATCAAAAAGTACCCCCAGGTGGCCGGATGAGTAGTAAATTGTATTGGAAAAATAAAATATACAATCACCATGCCTGGAACCGAGAAAAACAAAATCCTGAAAATCCCTTCACCGAGGCCCTGCATCATTTTCATCCCCAGGTAGTTATACGGGCGGATCATCTCAATCGCGACTTTGCCTTCCTTTATTTCAAGAGCAATTTCACGGTCGATGTTATTAAAGTAAAACGCTCGTGCCATCCAGGAAACTGCAATGTACGTCGTCATCTGTACAATGGAAAGATCCTGGATGGAGGATTTGTCACCATAGATGGCGCTCCACAAAAAATAGTACGCCCCAATGTTGATGCTATAGATTAAAATACCGCTGTAATAGTTGGTCCGGTAGGCAAGCATCATTAAAAAACGAATGCGGATCATTTCCATATATTTAGCCATTCCGGACGGCTCCTTCTTCATAAATATTGCGTATAATTTCCTCTGTTGTAATTTCTACGATTTTCAAATCAGCTATTTTTTTCGCGCCAACCACTTGGCCAATCACAGCGGATATAATATCCTCATTGTTTTCAACGCTGGCTGTCCAATTACTTGCATTGCTGCCTTGATCCCATACCACCAAATGATCGTGAGTCAAGCTTTGAAGCTCGGCATGTGTTGCTTCTTCAGCAAATGAGAATTGAATCTGCTTCCCTTCCCCCCAATTTTCACGCAGCTGCCGAAGTGCCCCATCATAAATGATCTTCCCTTCATCCAGCATGATGACCCGCTCACAAAGCGCTTCGATATCAGACAGGTCATGAGTGGTAAGAAGAATGGTCGTTCCGTACTTCGCATTGATCTCTTTTAAGAACTCGCGAATTTTGAGCTTAACAAGCACATCAAGTCCGATGGTGGGTTCATCCAAAAACAAAAGTGGCGGATTATGAATGAGTGCCGCTGCCAGCTCACACCTCATACGTTGCCCCAGAGACAGCTTTCGTACCGGTTTATCAAGCAACGGCTCAATGGCAAGAGTTTCGATAACATCTGCCATATGCGTGTTATAAAACTCGTCAGGAACGTTATATACTTTTTTTAACAGCCGAAACGATTCCTGAACCGCGATATCCCACCAAAGCTGGGACCGCTGGCCGAACACCACGCCAATGCTCCGGACAAATTGTTCACGGTCCTTGTGCGGATTCATTCCGTTTACCCGGACATGTCCGGATGTGGGGGTCAAAATTCCGGTAAGCATTTTGATTGTTGTTGATTTTCCGGCTCCGTTTTCCCCGATATAACCGACCATCTCACCCTTTTTAATCTGAAGGGAAATATCATCCACTGCTGTCTTGATGGTATAGTTTCTTGTAAATAAATCCCGGAATGCTCCCTTAAGCCCGGAGCGGCTGGAATGAGACGTGAATTCCTTGCGCAACTCTTTTACATCTATAATATAGTCCATTATTTTTCCTCCAAAAATCCTCATTCTCTCGATTAGCACCTGAATTAGTTTATCCTAACTCACCAAGGACCTCAATTGTTTCATCCTGACTTCGGTCCTTTCTTCAGCTGAACAGCCCGAAACATGCTACAATAAAGAATGGTTTCTAACCAGGTTTTAAACTGCTAGGAGGACGAATCATGAATCATCAACAGTCAGAATTACTATATAAAGAAGCACAGGAGCATATTGTTGGAGGCGTAAATAGCCCATCGCGTTCATATAAAGCGGTCGGTGGCGGTGCACCGGTGTTTATGGAAAAAGCAAAAGGAGCGTACTTTTGGGACGTAGACGGTAACAAGTACATAGATTACCTCGCGGCTTACGGGCCAATCATCACTGGACATGCCCATCCCCATATTACAAAGGCAATCACAAATGCGGCCGAAAACGGCGTTCTTTATGGTACACCTACAAGCCTCGAAGTGAAGTTTGCAAAAAAACTGAAGGAAGCCATGCCTGCCATGGAAAAAGTCCGTTTTGTAAATTCAGGAACAGAAGCTGTCATGACGACCATCCGTGTGGCACGGGCTTACACAGGGCGAGACAAGATCATTAAGTTTGCCGGCTGCTATCACGGCCATTCCGACCTTGTTCTTGTAGCCGCTGGCTCAGGGCCTTCCACCCTTGGCACTCCCGATTCTGCCGGTGTGCCAAAAAGCATCGCCCAGGAAGTAATCACCGTTCCATTCAATGACATTGATTCCTATCGGGAGGCTTTACAAAAATGGGGCGACGAGATCGCCGCTGTTCTAGTGGAACCCATCGTCGGCAATTTCGGTATTGTTGAACCGAGGGAAGGGTTCCTTGAAGCGGTAAATGAATTGACCCATGAAGCTGGCGCGCTCGTTATCTATGATGAGGTGATCACTGCGTTCCGCTTTATGTACGGCGGAGCACAAGACCTTTTGAACGTGAAACCCGATATGACGGCTCTTGGGAAAATTATTGGCGGCGGTCTGCCAATCGGGGCTTACGGTGGAAAAAAAGAAATTATGGAAAAGGTGGCGCCTCTTGGACCTGCCTATCAGGCCGGAACCATGGCAGGAAACCCGGCATCCATATCAGCAGGAATTGCCTGCCTTGAAGTGCTTCAGGAAGAAGGCGTATACGAAAAAATGGATAAACTGGGGCAAAGACTTGAAGAAGGTATCCTCGCCCATGCAAAAACATACAACATGCCGATCACAATTAACCGCCTTAAAGGAGCATTGACTGTTTACTTTACTCATGAGAAGATCTCCAATTATGAACAGGCCGAAAATACGGACGGCGAGCTGTTTGGCAAATACTTCAAGGCCATGCTCGAAGAAGGAATCAATCTCGCACCTTCCAAATATGAAGCGATGTTCCTGACCACCGCTCATACTGAACAGGATATTGAAGAAACATTAAAAGCGGTGGAGTCTTCATTTAAAAAACTTTCCGAAATGTAATTTTTATTAAGCAGAGTGAATAATCACTCTGCTTTTTTCATTCAATTTTGTAAGCGCTTACTTTAATTGTCACGTCCATCTTTGGTTTCTCCGCTTCGTAATATTCACAATTTTGAATAAAGATAATTGACTGACTATTTAAACAATGGTACTATGATAAGAACGGAGAAAAAATAACTCTCGAAAATAACACATTGGCAAAGAGATAAAACCATTTCTAGCGATTTGGTTTTTTTATGTCTTATATTAAAACCTTGGAGATAAGGGGGCGATCGAATGGTTAAGTCATGGAGTCCTGCTCAATTTAAGGATTACAAGAAGCAAGAGTTTGACAGCTGTGGAATTGTTTCGGTCATAGAAAAGGAGAACATTCCTACAAAAAAGAATGTGGATGATGCCATTTCTGCATTGATTACCATGAACCACAGAGCAGGTTTTATCGAAAACGAAGGAGACGGCATTGGGATTAATATTGATATTCCAAAGGCTCTATGGAAAGAAAAGCTGACCCGGGAAGGTCTCCCCTATGCTGCCGTGGAGTCGGATCAATTTACCGTCGGACATATTTTTATTGATAAAAATGCGGACAGTCTGTCAGAAAGGGCTCAAATCAAGAAGTTGTTTGGAACACATGGTTTTGAACTGCTTTTTGAAACCACATCTGTGACAAAGTCTGAAGCACTCGGTCCGATCGCCAGAGGAGAAGAGCCTGTATTCTGGCAGGTGGCCATTCATCCGGAGAAAGAAATGGCGGACCTCGATTGTACGCTGTTTAACCTGCTGACTGATATAGAAGTTTCACCTTCTGTTCATGTTGCGTCCTTAAGCAACCATCATGCGGTTTATAAAGTCATGGGATCAGGAGAGACCCTTCCTGCTTATTACCATGACCTGAACAATCCACTGATTGCATCGACTGTTACACTCGGACATAATCGCTATTCGACCAATACACTATCTACGTTTTTCAGGGTGCAGCCGTTCAGTGTGCTTGGCCACAATGGCGAATTAAATACGATTGCGAAGCTCCGGGAGGAAGCTGAAATTGTCGGTATTCCGGTCACTGTCGGCGGAAGTGACTCACAGGATTTAAACCGGGTCATCGAAACATTGATCCTTCGTGACGGGTTTACACTGTTTGAGGCGATGGATGTGCTGTTTCCCCCCATCATACATGAAATTAAATCCTATCCTGATCATCTTCAGGATCTTTATACCTACCTGCGGGAAGCGTGGGGGCATTTTGCACAGGGGCCGGCTGGTATCATTTCAAGATTCGGACGGGAAGCAGTATTCAGCGTAGATGCTCTTGGCCTTCGTCCGATTTGGCAGCTTGAAACGGAAACCTCCCTTTTCTTCTCATCTGAGCAGGGCATTCTATCAAACAATGAATTTACGGCAGAGCCCAAGTGTTTTGCGCCTGGGGAAAAAGTAGGGTTAAAGCGCGAAGATGACGGACGCCTGGTTTACTATGATCATAACGGTTACCAGGAAGCTGTCTTCTCTTCCATGCAAGAACGAATTAAGGTTGACGGCGCCCGCAAGCAACTGGATACTCCGGCTATTGCTACTGGTTATGTCCGCGCCCCGCTCAAGAAGCACAATGGCTGGTATTCTGCGTACGGATGGGACCGTGAACAAATCCATCAGCTCGAACAGATGGCGGAAAAAGGGGTTGAGCCGATCCAATCGCTCGGCCACGATTCACCGTTGGCAGCCCTGCATCCGGAACGTCAAAATATTGCCGATTTTATCAAAGAAAGTGTTGCTGTTGTTACCAATCCAGCCATTGACAGAGACCGCGAAACAGAGCATTTTTCTACCCGTACCATTATAGGGAAACGGCCATCCCTTTTTGAAAAAGAAGAGTCACTTGGAACGGTCGAGCTGCTGACTCCCCTGCTTGTGGAAGGAAAGGACGGAAACGAGCTTTCCAAACAAAAGCCCCACCCTTCATATGAGCAGCTCAATGCTTACTTTGAAGATAGAAATGAAAAATATATTCTTCATACCGTCATGAAAAACGAAGAAACGGTGGAAGAAGCCTTAAAGCGGCTTTGCAGTGAAGCGGCAGCTGCCATAAAGGACGGGGCGAGCATCCTTATATTGGACGACAATCAGGCACACCGTATGCATTTATGGCTCGATCCCCACCTCGTATTATCCGCTTTGGATCAAAGCCTCAGAAAACAGATGCTGCGCCGCAGTGCATCTCTTATTCTAAGATCCGCCGCCATCCGGTCGCTTCACGACATCATCCTGGCGATCGGGCTTGGAGCGGATGCTGTCAGTCCTTACTTGCTCTTTGAAACCGTTACGGAGCCTGAGGATTCCACTCCGGCAATCAAATTGTTTGAAGCGTTGAACAAAGGGCTGGAGAAGGTGATTTCCACTATAGGAATCCATGAATTAAGAGGCTATGACCGTCTCTTCTCCAGTATCGGGCTGAGCCAGGAAATTGCCGAAACACTGAACATTGTTAACTTTTTCGGATCAGAGAGCCTAAGCTATAATTTCTCGGCACTGAAAGAAGACAGTCTTGCCCGCATGGAAGTTTTCAAACAGGAAAATGCAAGGCCAAGTAAAAGCTTCCGCCTCTTTCCGCGCATTTGGAAATCCATCGGTGATATCGCAAGCGGAAAAGCTGATTACAGAAGCTATGCCGAAAAATTATCGGAACAAGAATTGAAGAATCCGATCGCCCTTCGCCATCTGACCGATTTAGTTCCGTCACAGACTCCTGTCGATCCGGCTCAAGTGGATATCGGTGTCAAAGACCACAGCCTTCCTTTTGTCATCAGCTCGATGTCATTTGGCTCGCAAAACGAAACCGCGTTCAGAGCGTATGCGGAAGCCGCAGATGTACTGAATATGATCAGTTTGAACGGCGAGGGCGGAGAGATCAAGGATATGATAGGAAAATATCCAAAAACACGGGGACAGCAAATTGCTTCGGGACGTTTTGGAGTCAATATCGAACTGCTCAATTCCTCCAACCTGCTGGAAATTAAAATTGGCCAGGGAGCAAAACCAGGTGAAGGCGGCCATTTGCCAGGCTCCAAGGTGACACATAAAATCGCCGAGGCAAGGAACGCGACCATTGGATCGGATCTGATCTCCCCTTCCAACAACCATGATATTTACTCTATCGAAGATTTGGCTCAAATGATTACGGAATTAAAAACCGCGAATGATCAGGCAAAGGTATCTGTAAAAGTTCCAGTAGTTCCCAATATTGGCACCATCGCTGTTGGTATTGCCAAAGCTGGAGCTGATATCATTACGTTGAGTGGATTTGACGGAGGAACGGGCGCAGCCAGGGTTCATGCCCTACAGCATGTTGGCTTACCTGCTGAAATCGGTGTAAAGGCTGCACATACGGCCTTGCTCGAATCTGGGCTTCGCCACAAGGTTGAGCTTTGGGCTGATGGAGGAATTCGCAGTGCCCTTGACGCGGTAAAAATGATGCTGCTCGGGGCGAACCGCATTGGTTTTGGCACCCTGTCCATGGTAGCAATCGGTTGTACGACCTGCCGGGGCTGTCACTTGGATACATGCCATGTGGGAATAGCCACTCAAATTGATTCCGAACAAAAAGCCACTGATCACGGCCTTCGACGCTTTGTGCCAAGACAGTTTGACCCTGCTGTTCAGGGACTGGTGCGACTGTTTAGTGCATTTGGAGACGAATTGCGCCTGCTCACCGCTTCTCTTGGTTTTTCATCGGCTCAGGAACTCGTTGGAAAGTCCAATTTGCTTGTTCAGGCTCGAGGCCAAGAACAGATCGACTTATCCACCCTGCTTCAGACCTCGGTCGTAGAAGAAATAATTCCTGTGCCTCAAGCGGAGGAAAAATTGCTCGCAGCTGTGACGATGGCTGCAGGAGCGGAGTATCTGGATAATGACGTTGCACAGCTTGCCCAGTCCAGAGAATTTCAATTTGTTACCGCAGAACAGCGCGTGCTTGGCAGCCGTGTCTCCGGGTACAACGTTCGTTCAAAGCAGTCCGGCAAAAACATTACGCTTAACTTTAAAAACGGCTCTATTCCCGGAAACGGTCTTGGTGCCTATACGTCAAAAGGAATTAAAATCAAGGTAGAAGGCGGAGCACAGGACGGTCTGGCCAAGACCGCGTTTGGCGGATCGATTACCATCTTGAAGGCCAAAGGAAAAGACGGAGCCTACTATAACGGTTCCGTCGGAAAAGGCTTTGCCTATGGCGCACAAAAAGGCCTTTTCATGATTCAGGGAAATGCAGACGCCAGAGCGGGGATCCGCTTGTCCGGGGCAGATCTCATCATTGGCGGCAAGCTTGCCAATCCGATTGTTAAGGATCGCGGCAATATTGGTACAAACGCGAATATCAAAGGATTCGCCTTCGAATATATGACGAATGGCAGAGGACTCGTTCTTGGCGATCCGGGCCCATGGATCTGTGCCGGCATGACAGGCGGTGTGGTTTACCTCCGCCTACAGCCGGAGATGGGCCTTACGAAAGAAGTTCTGCAGTCCAGGATTGCAAAAGGCGCGAAAGTGTCTCTCGAGCCTGTCGGATTTAAAGGTGCAGATGACATCTCCGAACTGCTGACAAAATACATGGCAGCTCTAGTGAAATCCGAACAGTTCGAAGAGGCAGCTGAAATCAAGTACCTAATTGAACATCCTCTTGAGCACTTTGTTCAGGTCATCCCTGTTAAGGAACAAGCCGATCCAGATGTTTCAACTGAGTAAATAGACTATTAAAACCATCCATTATGGGGAATTATCCCTATGGTGGATGGTTTTTTGCTGTTTATTGTGATTCTAGAAATTGTTGCAAATGAATACTTGATTATTACGGGGAATCATTGTATAGTTGTCAAGATTATTAGTGATCTAATTTTAATTACAGAAGGGAACACCTTTTCAGATGAAACTTGGAGCCCGAATGATAAAAACGGGGTTGGCCATCACCATGGCCATTTATCTAGCCATGCTTTTTAATTTGAACACACCAGTTTTTGCTGCAATTGCAGCTACGTTTGCGATTCAGCCATCAATATACCGGTCCTATCAAACCATTATTGAACAGATCCAGGGCAATGTCATTGGTGCATTCTTCGCCATTGTCGGAGTGCTCCTGCTCGGAAACAGCCCGTTTGTCATCGGATTTGTCGTGGTTATTGTAATCGCCGTAAACTTGAAAATCAATGTGGAGAAGACAATCCCCCTTGCCATCGTGACGGTGATTGTCATTATGGAAAGCCAAACGCCAAACTTTATCTCGTTTGCGCTTGGCCGGTTCTTGCTCATTATGCTGGGCGTCGTATCGGCTTTTCTCGTAAACTTAATTTTTATGCCGCCAAAGCATGAAACAAAGCTGTATTACAGCATTTCGAATTTAACCGATGACATTATTAAATGGATGCGCATGATTAACCGCCATGCCTCGGACTACTCGGCCATTAAAGATGACATTGGGACGATGAAGGAAAACAGCATCAAGATGGATCAGCTCTATCTTTTATACAAAGAGGACCGCACTTATCTTAAACACAATCAGTTTACCAAAGGCCGGAAGCTTGTCATCTACCGGCAAATGATCCATACAACGAAGAAACTGCTTGAATTGCTGCGAAACCTGCACCGGCATGAAAACGAATTGCTATGCATGCCCGAAGAGTTGCGGGAGCTGATCACAGAACAAGTGGAATGCCTGACCAGCTGCCACGAACAGGTTCTGCTGAAATATACAGGCAAAATCAGGTCTCAGCATTCAGCAGGATTGCTTGATGAGCTTTGTGAAAACAAGAGCTCCTTGATGAAATCCTTCATGAATTATTATAATGAAGTTGAAAATGATCAATGGATGCAATGGTTTCCCGTATTTGCGCTGATTATCGATTACAGTGACCAGCTGGAGCATTTGAACCGCTTGGTTGAAAGCTTTAAGAATCATCATACTGATGATAATGAACTGACGATAAAAGAAGAGAACATCAATTAAAAGCATTAAAAAACTCCTGACGCCTGTCAGGAGTTTTTTGCCGTTTAGCTCTTCATTCTCGGATCGAGTGCATCCCGGAGGCCGTCCCCCATCAGGTTAAAGCCTAAAACGGTAAGCATGATGGCGAGGCCCGGAAAGATAACAGTCCAAGGGGCCTGGATGATGAAATCCCTTGAATCCGCAAGCATTTTCCCCCATTCCGGAGTTGGAGGCTGAGCTCCAAGACCCAAAAAGCCGAGAGCTGCAGCTTCAATAATGGCTGTCGCAATAGCCAGTGTCCCTTGAACGATGATCGGTGCCATACTGTTGGGAAGCACATGGTGAATCAGGATTCTGGAATCCTTCATGCCGATCGCCTTTGCCGCTGTAATGTATTCTTCCTCCTTCACGCTCAGCACGCGTGAACGAACAAGTCTTCCGAATATCGGAACGTTAATGATGGCGATGGCAATCAATGCGTTTCTCAGGGATGGCCCAAGAACGGATACAACAGCGATGGCCAAAAGAATGCTCGGAAATGCAAGCAGAATATCAAAAATACGGGAGATAATACCATCTACGATTTTCCCGTAATAACCGGCGATAATTCCCAGGGCCGATCCGACAATAACGGATCCGGCTACGGAAACAAATCCTACCCACAGGGAGATTCTTGCTCCGTAGAGTACCCTGCTGAAAATATCCCTGCCAAACTCGTCGGTACCGAACCAATGCTCGCCTGATGGCGCAAGGTGCTTGTCCGCCAGTTTTTGGTCCGAAAAACTGTATGGTGCCAACAACGGAGCGAAGATTGCGATCAAGATGAAAAAAACAACGATTCCCAATCCAACCATTGCAAGTTTATTCTTTTTAAACGAGCGCCACGCATCTTTCCAGGGCGAGATCACTTTGTCATCGCTTTGCTCCATCACCGGCGGGTTGTTTAACGGTGGTGTGCTCTGTGCCAATTCTGCCATACTAAACTCCCCCTATCAGTACTTAATGCGCGGATCAATGGCCGCATACAGGATATCCACGAACAGATTGATAAGAACAAACAATGTCGCCACTACAAGTATCCCGGACTGGATCACAGGATAGTCACGTGACTGGATGGCATCGTATATATAAGTTCCGATCCCCGGCCATCCAAAGATGGTTTCAGTAAGAATGGCACCTCCAAGAAGAAGCCCTGTCTGCAGACCGATGACAGTAATAACCGGAATCATCGCGTTTTTCAAGGAGTGCTTGTACACCACCCAGAACATTTTCAATCCTTTCGCCCGTGCTGTACGGATGTAATCAGATCTCATGACTTCAAGCATGCTGGAGCGGGTCATCCTTGCAATGATCGCCATTGGAATCGTACCAAGGGCAATACCAGGCAGGATTAAGTGTTTGACCACTTCTATGAACTGGTCAAACCTTCCCTCCATCAACGTATCGATCAGATACAAATGCGTGATGGCTTCTACAGGCATCCGTATATTGTCCCGTCCTGTTGTCGGAAGCAGGTCCCATTTAATAGATACAAAATATTGCTCCATCAAACCGAGCCAGAAAATTGGCATGGAAACCCCAATAAGCGCAATCAGCATGACGGCATAGTCAAACCATGAGTTTTGAAACCATGCGGAGATAATGCCGGCATTCACACCGATAATGACAGCAATTAAAATCGCTACAAGCGACAGTTCGATGGTTGCTGCCAAGTACGGCCATATTTCATCGCTGATCGGGGATCTTGTTTTTAAAGACATCCCCAGATCTCCCTGGAACAGTCCGCCTAAGTAATGAACGAATTGCGTATACCAGGGTTGATCAAGGCCCAATTGTTTTGTCAGTGTTTCAATCGCGTCTTTTGATGCTTGCTGGCCCAGAATCAATTGTGCAGGATTACCAGGTATTGCGCGAATCATCATGAATACAATGAACGTCATGCCAAGAAGTACGGGTATCAGCAAACCAACCCTTCTGATCGTATAAGAAAACATGTCCACACCTCATTTACGCGTAGTTGTGTTACATCCTGATGTTTTTCTCCAAAACAAAAGGGGAGCATGCAAGATACTCCCCCGTTTTTTCATTACTTCGACATGGAAACATCAACAAATGATTGAGAGCCTTTAGGATGCGGGTAGAAATCTTTAATCGTGCTCACACCAGCAAGCTGTGGCTTCGCATGCACAAGAGGAACCCATGGTGCATCTTCGTGAATAATTTCCTGTGCTTTTTTGTATAACTCTTCACGTTTTGCCTCATCAGCTGTGGATTGTGCTTCAATCAACAGTTTGTGAACCGGTTCGCTCTTATAACGCGAATAGTTATTGGAATCGATCGTATCTTTATCAAGAAGCGTATACAAGAAGTTATCCGCATCTCCGTTATCCCCTGTCCAACCGATCAAGAAAGCAGGTGATTCGCCTTTACGCAGTTTCTCCAGATACGTCCCCCACTCAAAGGTTACAATGTTTGCTTTAATTCCAACTTTTTCAAGGTTAGCCTGGATCGCTTCAGCAATTTTTTGTCCGTTTGGCATGTAAGGACGTGATACCGGCATAGCCCAAAGATCCATTTTGAAGCCGTTTGGATATCCTGCCTTTTTGAGAAGCTCTTTTGCTTTTGCTTCGTCATAAGCATAGTCTTTTACATCTTTGTTTTGTCCCGCAATGGAAGATGGAAGCGGCGTTGCTGCCGGTTCAGCTGTTCCATTGTAGAAGTTTTTAATTAAATCATCCTTGTTCACAAGATGGCTGATCGCCTGGCGTACTTCTTTTTTGTTGAATGGTGCTTTTTCCGTATTGAACCCGAAGTAAGCAACGTTCATAGAAGGACGCTCAAAGATTTGCAGGTTTTTATCTGCTTTGATCTTATCAAGGTCACTTGGGTTAACGCCGTCGATCAAATCAACTTCACCTTTGGTTAACGCATTCAAGCGGGCAGAGTTGTCTTTGATAACTTTAAATGTAACGCCATCAAGCTTAGGAAGTCCTTTTTTCCAATACTTATCGTTTTTAACCACAGAAATCGTGTCTCCGCGCTTCCACTCTTTAAACTTGAAAGGTCCTGTTCCTACAGGATGCTCACCGTACTTATCACCATATTTATCAATTGCAGCCGGGCTGGAAATGGCAAACGGGCTCATCGCAAGGTTTTTAAGGAATGGCGCTTGCGGGCGTTTCAGCGTAAATTCAACTGTAGAATCATCAAGTGCTTTTACTTCTTTAATCACCTGGCCAGGATCATTCTTGAATCCGCCAAACATGGAAGCATAGTAAGGGAATTTGGCAGCGTCACCATTCACCCAGCGCTCGAAGTTTTTAACAACGGCATCTGCGTTAAAATCCGTGCCATCCTGGAATTTAACTCCTTTTTCAAGTTTGAACGTGTATTTAAGGCCGTCTTTGGAAATATCCCAGCTCTTTGCCAACTCAGGCACAACATCTGTATTTTCTTTTTTATAGCCTGTCAATGTTTCAAATACTTGCTCTGTAATGATAAAAGATTCACCGTCTGTTTCATGAGCCGGATCCAGTCCAACCGCATCGCCGCCGCGTCCATAAATCATGACGCCGCCGCCTTTTTCTTTTCCATCGCTGCTGGCGCCTTCACTAGAAGACTTACAGCCGGCGAGCCCCAGTGAGAGAACCAAGAGTAACACCAGAACTGTTAATGAGCTTTTCTTCATGTTCTTTCCCCCGTTTTCATATAGTTTTTTTGCCTCTATTTATGTGTACGAGCTGTCATTCATAAAGATGACAAGCTACGTAATGGCCTTTTTCCACTTCCTTAAATTCGGGCCGTCTGGCAGAGCACACATCCATTGCCTGCGGGCAGCGGGTATGAAATGCACAACCTTTGGGCGGATTGGACGGACTTGGTACATCCCCTTTAAGAATGATGCGTTCCTTCTTGATCTCTACGTCCGGAACAGGCACCGCCGAAAGCAAAGCCTGGGTATAAGGATGAAGCGGATTATCATAAAGCGGTTCACTGTCGGCGAGTTCAACAATCCTGCCGAGGTACATGACCCCTACCCTGTCACTGATGTGTCTGACCACACCGAGGTCATGGGCAATAAACAAATAAGTTAAACCAAAGTCCTTTTGAAGATCTTGCAGAAGATTGAGTACCTGTGACTGGATGGAAACATCAAGTGCTGATACAGGCTCATCAGCAATAATCAGCTTGGGGTTAACCGCCAGTGCACGCGCAATCCCGATCCGCTGACGCTGTCCACCACTGAACTGATGGGGATAACGTTTGGCATGGTAACTGTTCAGTCCAACAACCTCCAAAAGCTCCTTCACCCGTTTCTTTCGTTCCTTTGCATCTTTTACACCGTGGACGATCAGCGGCTCCTCCAAAATTTTTTCAACGGTGTGCCTCGGATTAAGTGAAGCAAAAGGATCCTGGAACACCATCTGCATTTCTCTTCTCATTTTGCGCATTTCATTTGAAGATAGGCCGAGAACATCTTTTCCTTCAAAAAAGACATTTCCTTCACTTGGTTCCAGAAGTCTCAGGAGCATGCGCCCTGTCGTCGACTTGCCGCAGCCGCTTTCTCCCACAAGGCCAAGTGTTTCCCCTTTTTGGATGGTAAAAGATATTCCGTCTACAGCCTTTACCTCACCAACTGTCTTTCCAAGAAGACCGCCTTTTATCGGAAAATGCTTCTTCAGATTTTCAACTTTAACTAATGGTTCGGTCAACGATGTTTACCCCTTTCTCATCCTCGTACAGCCAGCATCGGACCCTTTGGCTGCCTCCAAGGCTTTCCAGCGCAGGCGTTTCGCTGATACAGCGGTCAAACGCGTGGGCGCATCGGGGCGCAAATTGGCATCCCGCTTTTACTGAGCCGGGCTTTGGTACATTTCCAGGAATAGAGTACAATCTTTCTTTCTTATCCCTCATGTCCGGTACAGACTGAATCAGTCCCACCGTATAGGGATGCTTAGGACTTGTAAAGATGGTTTTGACATCTGCCTCTTCCACTACTTTTCCTGCATACATAACTACCACTCGCTGGCACATTTCTGCCACCACACCAAGATCATGCGTGATCATCATGATGGCTGTATCTGTCTCTTCATTGAGTTTTTTCATCAGCTCAAGAATCTGTGCCTGAATCGTGACATCAAGAGCCGTCGTCGGCTCGTCTGCAATCAGCAGTTTCGGAGCACAAATCATGGCCATGGCAATCATTACCCTCTGGCGCATTCCTCCAGATAATTGATGCGGAAATTCTTTCATTAATTCTTCCGCACGTGGGAGACCAACCATTTTCAGCATATCAACGGCATGTGCCTGAGCTTTTTTCTTTGGCCATTTTTTATGTATTTGCAAAGCTTCGATCAGCTGGCTGCCGATGGTGAAAACCGGATTTAAACTTGTCATCGGCTCCTGAAAAATCATGGCGATTTCATTTCCGCGGATTTGTCTCATTCTTTTTTCCGAGGCAGAAACAAGATTCTCCCCATTAAACAGAATATCTCCCTCTACTTTTCCCGCGGGTGAAGGCACAAGTCCCATAACAGATAAAGAGGTAACACTCTTGCCGCATCCAGATTCTCCGACGATTCCAAGCACTTCGCCGGAATTCACCTGAAAATCAATGGAATTAACAACAGAAATTTCACCATCATCTGTCATAAAGGAGGTCCTTAATCCTTTAACTTCCAAGACAGGACTGCTCACTAACCCAACCCCTTTCTATGATGCTTTTTTCTTTCTGCGTGAACATTTAGTAGGACACTCTACTTCGAATTATGACACTAGTCTGATAATTTGACAATATGAAAATTTTTAAAAATTTAAAAGAAATAACATTTTTTTGTTAAATGCAGGTCTTTTTTAATAATAAAAAGAGGCGATGCACACTGAGTACACCGCCCTTTTCCTTAGTTTTCTGATTTACCATCACAACTTTATTCCTACATTTGCGAATTTAATCTCCAAGCTGCTGAACCGTAAACAGATTATAATAAACTCCTTGCCGAGCCATAAGTTCCTGATGGGTTCCGCTTTCTGCAATTTCGCCATTATTCACCACAACAATGCGGTCGGCATGAGTAATGGTCGCCAATCGATGGGCTACTATAAATGTGGTCCGTTCTTTTGCAAGCTTGTCGAGCGATTCCTGGATCAGGTGTTCACTTTCCAAATCGAGAGCAGAAGTAGCTTCATCCAAAATCAATATCGGCGGATTCTTAAGAAAAACCCTGGCAATGGCGAGCCGTTGCTTTTGACCGCCGGAAAGTTTGACACCCCTTTCTCCGATTTTTGTGTCATATCCTTCCGGGAGGCTCATGATAAAGTCATGGGCGTTCGCTGCTTTTGCCGCTGATATTACTGCCTCATCAGACGCTTCAGGATTTCCCATGAGAATATTGGCTTTTACAGATTCACTGAATAAAATGTTATCCTGCAGAACCATACCGATTTTATCCCGCAACGAACGTACCTTAAAGTTGCGAATGTCTTCCCCGTCCATCCGAATGCTGCCTTCGGAAACATCATAAAACCTTGGAATCAGACTGACGAGAGAGGATTTTCCTCCGCCACTCATCCCCACTAGCGCAATCGTCTGACCCGGTTCAACCTCCAGATTGATTCCTTTTAATACATAAGGTTCACTCTCGTTGTAACGGAAATAAACATTTTCAAATGAAAGCTGACCTTTTACCCCGTTAAGTTTTCTGGCTTCTGGTTGGTCATAGATATCATATTCTTCATCCATAAATTCAAAAACCCGGTCCATGGAAGCGAGGGACTGTGTCAGCGTGGTAGAGGAATTCACAAGTCTTCGCAGAGGGTTGTACAGCCTGTCCATATACCCTGCAAAAGCCACTACTTCCCCGACGGAAATATGACCGCCGATGGCCCGGTATGCCGCAAAGCCAATAACAAGCAAAGGGGCAATATCCGTTATGGTGTTCACCACGGCAAACGTTTTGGCATTCCATGTCGTCTGATCCATCGCTTTGTTGAGAAAATGGGAATTTCTTTTGTTAAATTGAACCTGTTCATAGTCTTCAAGCGCAAAACTCCGGATCACGGACATTCCCTGCACCCTCTCGTGCAAATGACCTTGAACTTCTGCGAGTGCCTGTGACCTCTGTTTGGTGAGTCCGCGGAGCCTTGTATAAAAGTATTTGACCGAAAGACCGTAGAACGGCAACATAGCCAAAGCCACCAGCGTCAGCCAGCCGTCCATGGTTGCCATAATCACGATGGCAATCACAATTGTGAACATGTCCAGCCAGACATTCATTAATCCGGTAATGACAAAATCCTTCGTTTGCTCCACATCATTGATGACCCTGGAGATGATTTCTCCCGACTTATTATTGGAGTAAAAACGCAAAGACAGCCGCTGAATATGTTGATACAGTTTGTCTCTTATATCGTATAAAACTTTGCTTCCCACCCATTGGGCATAATACTGTCTGTAATATTCAATTGGCGGCCGAAGCACACCAAAAATAAAGAACGCTCCTCCCATCAGCCAAAGCAGTTTGACCATTTTTTCACTGGTCGTTAATCCTTCCCCGCCAATGATCGTGTCTACCACATATTTTAAAATGAGCGGAATAAGGAGCGGAATTCCAAATTTTAAAATCCCGATCACAATCGTCCATGCGATCTGTTTTTTATAAGGTTTAACAAAACCCAAATACCGTTTAATACTATCCAAAACATCACACCCTAATTAGAAATGCTGAAGCAGGCGTTCAGAGCTGCAGGGCATTGGAGCTCTCACGCAGCTGCACGCTTTTCGTGTAGACCGGGAGAGCGAAATGACCAAAGCTCTGCCTGCTGAAGCTAGATCGAGAAATGCTGAAGCAGGCGTTCAGAGACGAAAAACACTGGAGGGTTTTGGCATAAAGTCACAACACTTTATTTAATCAACACAGGTTGGCCGTCACTCTCCTGCTGTCTCACTAAAGCTACACGCTTTCATACCAAAATAACGCCTGAGGATAGATCCCGTTCGGATCCACCAAGGCGTCCATCGCAAACATCTATAGTATACATCCTTATGGGCAGAAAAACCTGTTGAATGCTTGATTCAACAGGTTTTTTCTTATCTGAATTCCAAATACCGCTCGTACCATTGCTCAATAAAGCCAGGTTCAAACGGGCCTTTTCTCTGATTGATCATGGAAATTAAATCATTTAGGTTCTTTTGGATAATGTAATCAAGCTCTGGCGGGTATTTCATGATCTGTCGGTGCAGGCTGTATTCATCTTCATCAAGCAGTATATAGGACATATCAGGAAAAACTTTTATATCCAAATCATAATCAATATATTTTAGCGCCTCATTATCCCAAATGTACGGTGTCCCCAGGTTGCAATAGTAGTAAAAGCCATCCTGCCGGATCATGCCGATTACATTAAACCATTGTTTGGCGTTAAAGTAGCAGATTGCCGGTTCCCGTGTCCGCCACTGCCTGCCATCTGATTCTGTTACGAGAATACGGTCATTGCCTGCGATAACAACGGACGAACTTCCTTTCAGGATAACCGTATCTTCCCAGGTTCGATGGAGCGATCCATTATGTTTGTAGCTTTGAATATCAATAATACTTCCGGGTGTGGGAAAACTCATATGCCTCTCCTTTCCTTCGCGATTCCGGAAGCCAATGGTTTACCAGTTATGTGGTTACTCCTTTCCGATTAAAATAATACATATAGGTAATTCACCAGCTTCGTTGCAAAATACGTTCATTGTGTCGTCTCATCACTATTCTAGCCCTGCCCGGCGTTCATCATCCCCAAGAATCAGTCACTTTACGTTATTTTCTCTTCTATAGTATATCGTTTTACGAATAGTTTGGAAATGATAGTTACCCTGTTTATTGAAAAAAAGCTCGCCCATTTTTTCATTGCCTAGTTCTTTTCCCCCTGTATGTAGTCAAAAAACCCAAGAAAACCAAAAATGCCCCCTGCGTATAGCAGGGAGCATTAATGGATAGAGGTTACTGTTGGTTACCTTGGCCTTTGCGTTGTTGAGATTGAGCGTTTTGCTGACGAACCTGTTGAGCGTCAGTTTCGCTTCCGAACTCAGCACCGTATTGACCTTGGCCAGCTTGAGACTGTTGGTTTTGACGTCTAACTTGCTGTGCGTTTGTTTTTGACTGTTTGTCCATGTGTATCACCTCCACGAAAATTAATTTAACCCTCCTCAAATGTTTTTATGTGAGCAAAAGAAAATTTTTTGATGAATATTTTTCGTGGTTGCGGCATCCCCAGACCGGGTATAGGATTGCAAATGTGATGAAAAACTAAAAAAGAATTTTAACGTGGTGTGAATGCACCAAAACTGGCACTGGGAGGTAAAATCATGTATGTAGGAAGAGACATGAGCGAGCTGGATATGATGAATAAAAAGGATTGGAAGGACAGTGAACTGGCATACTTCCACCAGTCTTTCCAGCAGATTACACCTTATTTAAACGAAGAAGGTGTGACCATACATCGAGAAATCATCAAGGAAATCGAAGCCAGGGGCGGTCTGAAAAGCGGCGAAGCAAGTTATGAGAGAGGCACTGCCCCCAAGGTGGACTAAACACACAAAGGTGATCCTGAACGTCCAGGATCACCTTTTCATTTAAAAATTACTGTACGATTGCCCGCCGTCAACGTTCAACGTGGCGCCAACCACCCAGGATGCACGGTCAGATGCCAAAAACACAACCGTGTTGGCAATTTCCTCTACCGTTCCAAATCGCTGGGCTGGAATGTTTTGCTGAATATACTGGTTGATTTTCTCCGGAGTTTCTTTAAGCCTGCGCTGCCAGTTCCCCGTCGGATGCAATACAGAACCAGGCGCAATTCCCGCAACCCTCACGCCCTGGGATATCATTTCATCTGCAAAGGACTTTGTAAACGAGATGAGGGCCGCTTTACTGCCATTGTAGGTTGGCTTTCCACCCGACTCCCGGCCGAAGATGGATGAAATGTTAAGTATTGTGCCTTTTTCCTGTTTGACCATTTCTGCCGCTGCCAGCTTGCTCATTCCAACCGCAGACAAATAATTCAAATGCACGGATTCCTCAAACTGGTCCATTGTGGTTTCCATTACAGCCGATCCATTGCTTCCTCCCGCATTATTAACAAGGATATCAATGCCGCCAAAATGCGAGATGAAATCCTGAAGAATGCGTTCCCGATCTTCAGATAACGTCACATCCCCCTGAATGGTAAAAAGAGATTGGCCCAATTCTTCCCTTGCTTCTGTCAGCGCCTGCTCCTGTCGGCCGCATATGCCGACAATTGCTCCTTCTTTCAGGAACAGATGGGCAATTCCCTTTCCAATGCCCTTGGAACCTCCAGTGATTAATACTTTTTTCTGATCCAGATTTAAATTCATAAGACTGCCACCTCTTTCGCCAATTTTATGATTTTTTGATGTGAGACCGGGAAAGGATAAGTCTCCATTTCTTTAAAGGTCACCCACTTGAGATTATCCTTTTCCCCATTTTCATTGATACATCTCCCTTCGAATATTTGAATATCCCACTTCAGGTGGGAAAATATGTGTTCAAGGTTACTGATATGATCACCGATTTCTGCGGTAATTCCCCATTCGGCTTCAAGAAAAACCGTAATATCTTCGGTTTCGCTCTGCCCTCTTTTTTTGACTGGAACATTCGGAAATTCCCACAGATTGGCGAGAAGGCCATCCTTGGGGCGCTTGTGAATGAGGTATCTTCCATCTTGTCTTCGCAAAATCAGGGCAGCCATATCCACCTGCCGAGCCTTTGTTTTTTTCTCTTTTACAGGAAGCTCCCGCTGCCTCCCCTGTTCGAAGGCACGACAGTGATCATGCACAGGGCAAATCAGGCAAGCCGGAGACTTTGGTGTGCAGATCAAGGCTCCAAGCTCCATCAATGCCTGGTTGAATGAAGAAGGATCTTCCTTTGAAATAAGTTCGCGAACCGCCTTTTCAAATAAAGTCCGGGTTTTGGGCTTTCCAATATCTTCTTCAATGAGCAGAATCCGTGACAGCACACGCATCACATTGCCATCCACCGCGGGTTCGGGAACGCCGTAGGCAATACTAAGTATCGCTCCTGCAGTATAAGGCCCGACACCTTTCAGCTTGGATATCTCATCCGGTGTATCGGGGACTCTTCCTCCATATTGCTCGGCAACCGCTTTTACCGCGGTTTGCAAATTGCGAACACGGGAATAATAACCTAAACCCTCCCATGCCTTCAACACCTTCTCTTCATCTGCTTCGGCAAGCGCTTCGAGCGTTGGAAAAAGGCCGAGGAACCGATTGAAGTAGGGAATAACCGTGTCCACACGGGTTTGTTGGAGCATGATTTCTGAGACCCATACTTTATAGGGATCCTGATCCGCTCTCCATGGCAGATCACGCTGGTTCATTTTGTACCAGTCCACCAGGTCTCGCTGAAAATCCAAAATCGAAAAATCGTCAGTATAAGAATTCAAAATGCTTCTTCACCTTTCTTTTGAAATGCCCAGCAATGGAGCTTTGACAGACCGCCGGAAATCATTTGCTCCAGCGCTCCATAAACGGAATGATCTGTGGACAGTCGCTTTTCTTTAATGGAGATGTAAGCTTGCGGATCACTGACATCAAAACATTCAACATACAGAAAATCCTGGTCGATGGCTTTCATCCAGACAGGCGTTGACACACCATCTTTTTTTAATGCAGCAAGCACTTTTTTCATATACTTTTCATATTGGCCGACTCGATCGGAGTTTACTTTATATTCAATAAAAACCGTTATTTTATCATTCAAGGTAAGATCCTCCCTTCTACCACTAAACACGTAAGGAGGTGTGTAAATTGGATACTGGAACCCATGTCGTAATGGGGCTCGGGCTTGGCGGGCTGGCAATGCTCGATCCGGCCGTCTCTTCCGATTCCATTACTGCCCATGCTGTTATACTCGGTACGCTGGTTGGTTCACAAGCACCCGATTTTGACACCATATTAAAATTAAGGAACAATGCCGTTTACATCCGCAACCATCGGGGGATCACCCACTCGGTACCTGCCCTGTTTATATGGCCGGCTGTACTCTCGTTAATTATCTATGGGCTAAGCCCTGAAGCCAATGGTCTGCATTTATGGCTTTGGACGTCTCTGGCGGTGTTGCTCCATGTTTTTGTCGATATATTTAATGCTTATGGTACACAGGCTCTCTATCCTTTTTCAAAAAAGTGGGTCGCTCTGGGAGTGATCAGCATTTTTGACCCGTTCATTTTCATCCTTCATTTGCTCGGATTGGCGCTATGGTATGGAGGCTTTGATCCGGGAAGGACATTTGCAGTGATTTATATTATCCTGGCCGGTTATTATTTGCTCAGGATCTGGAACCGGCACCGGATCACGCAGGTTGTCCGGCATCATATACCGGAGACGATCGAAGTCATCGCATCCCCAACCATTAAATGGGGACAATACCACCTGGCCATTAAAACAAAGCATCAATTCTTTGTAGGCAACATGAAACAAGGCCGTTTTAGGGTGCTCGATACCTTTGACCGTGTAGAAGTGCCGGATACAGACGTTATTCAGGCCGCCAAGAAAGACAAAAACCTTTCGGCGTTCCTTTCCTTTTCACCGGTTTACCGGTGGGAGGTAGAAAAGAACAGCCATGGACATGAAGTCCGTTTTATCGACCTCCGCTACAGGAGCAAGGGGCATTATCCCTTTGTAGCCATTGTCCAGCTGGATGAAGAGTTAAATATCATAACGTCTTATACCGGCTGGGTATACAGCGAAGACAGATTGCGAAAAAAACTGGATTTTACACCGGGTGTATTAAAAAACGAGTGATGAAGGAAACTCCCTTCATCACTTCTTTTTTTTCAAATGTTTAAATTTTGGATTGGATGTTTCGTATTCATGGAGCTTGGGACCAAAACTGTTCATCCATTGCACAACCATTTCTTCAGTTTTATTTTTACCGCCATATTCGTATCCCGCCCTCGCACGGGAGGACTCGAAATCTTCCCATAATCCTTCGGTCCAGCTTCTGGCGTCGTCATAAGTGAGATGTTCATTTTTGGACATGAGCACACGGGCAAGGCGGTCAAATCTTTCCTCCATTTTTTCTTCCTCCTTATCCATTATTTTGCCGTTTTCTGTTCACATTAAAGGGTTTTATTCAAACCATACTAGATGGGAACCGATTTTAAGGAGGGCTAAACATGCGAAACAAATCGAAAAACTTTCCTAATCGGATCTCCTTCTCAGGTGAGCCGAGAGCCAAAGAAGAATTCTCTTCCAAGCGGCCAGACGGATCCATTCGTGACCATCCACAGGAGCGAATGTTTCAATCCAATCGACACCGGGATGATCAATAGCTCTTGCGGTTATGGATGTTGCTGAAACATTCAGCGATGCCAAGCGGCTTCATCCACACACGCAAGCGTTAGTAGTGCCGGAAAAAGAAGCGGTCCTTTCCGCTTCTTTTTTCAATTATTGGCCGGGCTGCTGCAGCATGGCGATCGGGAAAGCTTCCATTTCCTGCGATTCGTCTCGGTATCCCCATGCAAAAATTCCATTCATGTACAATATTTTAAAGGAAGATCCGGGAGCCCCCTCTACCCCGTATGTTTTTCCGGGATCAAACAGGGTCGGGTCCAGCATATATGATTTCGCCATCATAATTTTACGCTCATACACGGCAAATTCGCTTACCATTCCCATCTGTTCCGCCTTTTGCGCTTTTGCATGAAGGTCAGCAATTTCGTTCTGAAGTTCTGTCTTATTCATTTCACTATATCTTTTTTCCATGATGAGCCTCCATTCTACTGCTTTTAGTATAATAAACATTGTATAAGAATCCAAACGAATTGAAAGGATGATCCCATGAAATCAGTGATTATTACCGGAGGCGGCTCAGGACTTGGAGCGGCGCTGGCGGAAGAATATGCAAAAAAGTATAAAGTAATCCTTATCGGGCGCACCTTAAATAAATTGACGCTGGTGAAAGAGCTGGTGATGCAAAGAGGGCAGCAGGCGGATTGTTATGCCTGTGATGTAACATCCATGGAGGAAGTGAAACGTGTATTTGGACAGCTTTTTCAGCAAGAGGATATACATATGCTGATCAATAATGCCGGATCGGGTATCTTTGGGCCGCTGGAAAAGTTTACAGAGGAGGACGTAAACCTTTTGCTGGATACCAATGTAAAAGGCACAATATATACTACGATGACGGCTTTGCCTTATTTAAAGGATAAAGCACAAGGCCAAATCATGAATATCATTTCCACCGCCGGACTTCGGGGGAAAGTAAATGAATCCGTCTATTGTGCGAGCAAATTTGCCGTGAGGGGATTTACGGAAAGTCTGGTAAAAGAACTGGACGGAACCGGAATCAGCGTAACAGCGGTTTACATGGGAGGCATGGATACGCCGTTTTGGAACGACAGCGACCATGTGAAGGACAAATCCCGCTTTAAAACACCTGAGCAGGTGGCTGCGCAAATTGCAGCTGAAGACACCGGAAATGCGGGCGAGATCTTTATTGATCGGTAAAATCAGAATTCAGCACTTCATCGATTAAATCGATAGGAAATCCTTTACCATATAAATGCTGTTTCATTTTGTTGCGATATTGCAGCCCGGAAAACTTTTTATAGCGCCTATGGGCCTTGTTGGCCTGTTTTAACAAGGCTTCCATTTCCTCCTCCCTTGAGCTTTTCAGGTCAATATTTCCCAGAGCTTCTTCAATCACATCCCAGGAGTGTCCTTTTTGCAGGAGCTGCTGGGATATTCTATTTCGCCGTTCATTACTGGACAAGCCTTTATTTTGGTTTGCCTTTTTCTGAGCGAAAGAAACAGCCGCCTCAATTTGCTCTTCAAGTGGAAATTCCTTCATCGCTTTTTCAATAACAGGTTGGGGGATGCCTTTTTGCGAAAGCTCTCTTGTTATGACTCCCACCCCTTTTGATGTCGTATTCTTTCTCGTCCGTACAAACATCAGGGCAAACTCGGCATCATCAAGATACCGGTACTCCAGCAGCCGCTTGATGACCTCTTCGATCGCGTTATCCTCGTATTCCTTCTTTTTCAGGTAATCCCGGACTTCCTTCACTGACCTCATTCGAAATGACAAATATTGAAGAGAGGTGTTAAATCCTTTTTTGATTTCATCTTCATACAGGAGGTTTTTTAGCTCCTCAGTATTGATTTCCAATCCTTTTTTCAATTTGAATTGAATCAAAATATCAGTATCAACGCTGAATCCATACTCTTCTCCCTTGCCCTGATCGATATAGATATTGAACCGGTCCGCATTCTTTTTTTGAGTTGTGATCTTTGTAATGACTGTCATATTTATCACCCCGCTACTACGTTTATTTTAACATATAAGACCAAGCAAAAGAGCCCGCAAAACCTTATGCGGACTCTCGTTTCTAACAGCATCTTTTGGCGGATGCCCCGTATTTTTTGTCCAGGAAATCAGTGAAAAATTCGGCCTCTGTGGGCGGGGCAACCTCTGGATGATGTTGTTTTATATGAGCCACGTAGGACTCATAATCCGGAAGATTGGAAACCCCCTTCCCGATCTTGGAGATAACTCCAGCCCCCTGCCTGATTTTTTGAATCAGAGTTTTCATCAGGACACCTCGCTGATTTTCGTCTGTTTAAACGGCTCCTCACTTGTCGGCAGTTCTTCTTTCTTAAACCATACTTTTCCCCAAATCCTCATGGCATCAATCAGAACACCGAGAATAAGAAGCATAAAGATACCGGTAAGCACCGCATTTAACTGGTTGTTAAAGATAATCTGTTTGGCTGCTTCGGCAGTCGGTATGGTCGGTGGAAGCTTTCCTGCAGTTAACGCCTGCTGTGTCACTTCTGCCTGCTTTAGGAAGCCAATGTTCGGAAGCTGAGAAAAGATTTTTTGCCAGCCGGCTGTAAATGTTACAATGATGAGCCAGGCAAGTGGTGCCAGCGTTACCCAGCAATATTTGGTTTTGCCCATCTTGATGATGACTGTTGTCGCTACAGTGAGAGCAATAGCTGCCAGCATTTGATTTGTTATGCCAAAGAGCGGCCAGAGCGTGTTGATGCCGCCGAGCGGGTCAGTGACGCCTACTACAAGGAAATAACCCCATCCCGCAACAACAATGGCACTTGTAATATAAACTGCAGGCATCCAGTCTGTTTTTCCGATCGGCTTCCAAATGTTGCCGAGTAAATCTTGCAGCATAAAGCGGCCGACCCTCGTTCCTGCATCAATCGTCGTTAATATGAAGACCGCCTCAAAGAGGATGGCGAAATGGTACCAAAACGCCATAAGCTGAGGCCCGCCGACAATTTTGGAAAAAATATGTGCCATTCCGACAGCTAATGACGGAGCACCTCCTGTCCGCGAAAGAATGCTCTCTTCATCCACTTGCTGGGCAAGCGAATTGATTTCATCCGCACTGACCGAGAATCCCCATGAGGAAATCGTCGATGCGGCAGCGCTTACATCTGGGCCGATTGCCGCTCCCGGCGAGTTGATCGCAAAATAAACGCCTGGCGATAAAAGGGTAGCTGCAACAAGAGCCATTACCGCTACAAAGGATTCGGTCAGCATTCCGCCATATCCAATCATGTTGGCATGTTTCTCATTGGCGATCAGCTTTGGGGTTGTACCAGAAGAAATCAAGGAGTGGAATCCCGAGACTGCTCCACAGGCAATGGTGATGAACAAAAAGGGAAACAGATTCCCCGAGAAAACCGGACCTGTTCCGTCCACAAACCTGGTCAGCGCAGGCATTTTGATTTCAGGCATAACAATGAATATGCCTATGGCAAGCAAACCGATGACCCCAACCTTCAAAAATGTGCTCAAGTAATCACGCGGAGCGAGCAAAAGCCAGACTGGAAGCACGGAAGCGAGAAATCCGTAAACAATCATCATAATGGCGATCGTTTTTCCTTCGAATGTAAACATCGGAGCCAGTGTAGCAGAGTCTGCCACCCATTGACCGCTTACAAGTGCAAAAATCAACAGAGCAAACCCGATGATGGAAGCTTCCCCCACCCGTCCCGGCCGCAAAAATTTCATGTAGATTCCCATGAATAAAGCAATCGGAATGGTCATCGCAATGGTATACATCCCCCAAGGGCTTGCTTTTAAAGCGTTTACAACTACAAGCCCCAAAACAGCAATCAAAATGATCATGATGGCAAACACACCAACGAGTGCAAGGTATCCTCCGACAGGACCGATCTCTTCTCTTGCGATCTCCCCGATAGATTTACCTTTCCGCCTCATGGAAATAATCAGGACGACGAAATCCTGGACGCAGCCCGCAAGGACGGCTCCTGCGACAATCCAAATCGTTCCCGGAAGATATCCCATCTGGGCCGCAAGAGTTGGCCCCACCAGTGGACCCGCACCGGCAATCGCAGCAAAATGATGTCCATAAAGGACCCATTTATTGGTTGGCACATAATCCTTACCGTCCGCGTACCTTTCTGCCGGCGTTGCACGGCTCTTGTCCAATCCGAAGATTTTATTGGAGATAAAACGGGAATAAAAGCGATAAGCAACTGCGTAGGTAGCGAGCGATGCCACCACGAACCAGATGGCATTAATGTGTTCGTCCCTCTGCAGGGCAATAACAGATAAGCTAATGCCTCCAGCAAGGGCAACAGCAATCCAGATCAAGGCCTTTGCGACCGGATTACTTTTCTTTCTAATCGTGCTCGGCTGTGTTTCCATTAGGCTCCCCCTTAAAAGATTGATATAATTACAGTGCAATTATAACAAATATTCTTAATTTTTAAATAAATATTCAGGAAAATTACCATTCAGGAGGTTTTTATGAAAATTGCGATAACCGGCGGCACTGGACTCATCGGTTCAGCCATCACTAAACTCTTGCTGTCGAAAAGCCATGAAATATACATACTGACGCGTTCTGACAAAAAATCCGACGATCCGAAGCTGCACTATGTGCCTTGGCTCGCTCAAGAGAGTTCACCGGAACGGGAGCTTCAAGGCATCGATGCCTTTATTAATCTGGCCGGTGAAAGCATCAACGGAAGGTGGACAGGTGAGAAAAAGAAAAAAATAATGGACAGCCGGATGAAGGCGACGGATGAAGTGCTGCGTATCCTGTCTAAGCTCCCCGAAAAACCGTCCGTGCTGGTCAATGCCTCGGCTGTCGGTTATTACGGAACATCGGAACAAGAGCATTTCACTGAACGCTCCACACCGAAAAACGAAAATTTTCTCTCGGAAGTATCCCGGCTTTGGGAGCAAAAAGCTAGCCATGCCAGTGTATTTGGGATGCGCACCGTTTTTGCGCGGTTTGGCGTCATCCTTAGTGAAAAAGGCGGTGCACTGTCCCAAATGGCCTTGCCCTATAAATTTTTTGCCGGCGGAAGAATCGGTACAGGCAGACAGTGGGTATCATGGATTCATCTTGAAGATGCGGCCAGGCTTATTGAATTTTGCCTGCAGCCTGGCATTGAAGGACCGATTAATGTAACAGCACCTTATCCCGTACAGAATAGTGATTTCGGCAAAGAGCTCGGAGAAGCACTGGGACGTCCCCACTGGCTTCCTGCTCCCTCCTTCGCCATCAAGAGCCTGCTTGGCGAGATGAGTGTACTGATCCTGGAGGGACAGCATGCCTATCCGGAAAAGGCCGTAAAAAAGGGATTTACCTACCATTACCCGCGGGCTCAAGAGGCGCTGGAGAATTTGCTTAAGTAATCTGCAATATATATAACAAAAAAAGAAAAATAGGTGATGCAGTTGAAAACACTCATTAAAGGCGCCAAGGTTTACCCCATAACATCCCCAGTCATGAAAAGAGGGGATATTCTCATCCAGAACGGCAAGATTCTCCATCTTGCTCCGGCCATTGAGCCCTCTTCAGACATGGAAGTTATCGAAGCGGTGGGCTTCCACCTCTTGCCAGGCCTGATTGATGTTCATACCCATTTGGGTCTTTATGACGAAGGTACAGGCTGGGCAGGCAATGATGCCAATGAAACCAATGAGGTTCTCACTCCCCATATCCGTGCAATCGATGGATGCCATCCTCTGGACAGCGGATTTATCGATGCCATTCAACATGGAATCACCGCCGTCCATATTATGCCGGGCAGCTCCAATGTCATTGGTGGAACCACATCGGTCATTAAGACAGCCGGCACTGATATCCGTAATATGCTCATGAAAGAACTTGCCGGGCTGAAAGTGGCCCTTGGAGAAAATCCAAAAAGGATTCACAGCGGTAAGGAAAATAATTCCATTACCCGGATGGGCATTATGGGAATGCTGCGTGAAGCGTTTTATCATGCAAAAGCTTCAACATTTACGGAAGATTTAAGAATCGCCCCTCTTCTGGCAGCTTTGGAACGGGAAATCCCGGTCCGTATTCATGCTCACCGTGCAGATGACATCCTGTCTGCTGTGAGACTGGCGGACGAATTCAACCTCGATTTAAGAATCGAGCATTGCACGGAAGGCCATTTGGTAGCCAACGAATTATCCGGACGGGGCCTTCAAGTTTCAGTTGGACCCACGCTGACGAGAAGGTCAAAGATCGAACTAAAAAACAAAACATGGGAAACTTATAAAGTTTTGGCTGACCACGGAATTGAGGTTTCAATCACCACTGATCATCCTTATACACCCATCCAGTATTTGAATGTATGTGCTGCTCTTTCTGTACGGGAAGGATTGAGCGAAGAAAATGCCCTTAGAGGCATCACCATTAACCCGGCAAAAAATCTTGGAGTGGACCAGCGGATTGGAAGTTTGGAACCCGGAAAAGACGGAGATATCAGCCTGTGGTCGGAGCATCCGTTCCATTTTTCCTCCCACTCTGTAATGACCATGATTCAGGGGAAAATTCTTTACAAAAATAAGCGCTTTTTTTATAAAAAATAAACAAAAAAACTATTTTCTTTTTCAGTAAAATATCATATGATTCAAGTATAAATGAATAAGTAAAAACCATAGGGAAGGCAATTGGTGCGCCACCAGATTTTCTGGTCCTAGTGGGTTCGATTCCCACCCCGAATTAATTTTTATTCTTAATTCGAGGGTGGGATTTTTCTGCCCTCCAGGAGGGATTAAATTGTTAAAAAAGCGTGATTTAAACGACTGTCATGTTCTTTTCAATTTAATGGCGCACCCGGAAGTTTTTCCTTTTGTTCGGCAAAAAACCGAATGTCTCGAGGAATTTATGTTCCTCACCAAACAGACGATTGAAGAAGAAGAACGCGGAGAAACGATCTCCAGGACCATTCTGGATGAGTGGTATAATCCGATTGGAGCGATCAGCCTGTACGACATACAGGACGGGTGTGGTTTTTTAGGCACCTGGATTGGACAGCCGTACTTTGGAAAGGGCTATAACAAGCTTGCGAAAGAACATTTCTTTTCTGAATTGTTTTATGAGCATAACATTAATACCGTATTTATGCGGATTCGAAAATCGAACCCACGCTCCCAAAAGGCGGCTCAAAAGATTCCTTATGTGACGCTGGCCAATGAAGCCCGTCCAGACATTTATCAGCAACTGAACCGTGATGGAGATGTGTATAACCTGTATCAAATCGAAAAAGATAACTATGTGCTTCATCAGTTGAGAACTCAGCATCAACACGAGATGTTTGACGAAAACCAGCTGAAAGAGGCTTAAATATTTCGCGCCATTAAAGGAAAAACTATAAAGGGGATGACTCAGTAAGTTCTGTTGCTTGCCGGGTGATCTTCTTTTTTTTATTTCTTTTAAAGGGGGAGAAAGGCATGAAAAGTAAAAAACGGCAGGCTGAGGAGCGCAATGCTGCTTTGACCAAAACGCAGGAAGTGCTTTACAAAGAAGAGTTTAAGTCCGCTAATGGCAGGGAAAAAAATGAATATACATCCCAAACCTCTTCACAAATCAAGTAGTTCCATATACAGAAAAAAACAACGTTAACCTCTCCATGATGACCTATACTGCTGAAGGAGGAATACCCATGGACAATGAAAAGAACCAGTTGGAAAATGAAAAGGACGGTTTGACCGAAGCGGATCTAAAGCAGCCTGAAGGTGTAGATGTAGAATATTCTTCTGAAGTTGCCGATGCAGATGACCGTGAAGCAATGGCGCGCGCAGAAAAAGCAGACCATCGCCAGCTTGATAAATAAGAATAAAAAAAGCCCTTCCTAATCGGAAAGGCTTTTTCTTTTTCCTGTGGGTAACTTTATCCACAAGATGTTAATAATGTGGATAACTTACGTGCTTATTAAAGATTTGTAAAATAAATAAACATATCATAATGTTTATATAAATTTTTCATTATTATAAATATTCACAACCAGTGGATAACCCTGTGGATTGTGTGTATATGTCTGAAAATAATGATAAGTACCACACTTTTCATTAAATTTAATATAACCTAGTCAAAAAAACACGCGGACATTAAACGATGCGATCGGTGAATAAAAAAGCTTTAAGAAAAAGCAAATACGAATGAGAACCCTCAGAAAACGGTACATCATTCAAAAAAGAGAGGTAGGAATCGCCCCTCTCTCTTTTTTTCATCCTATATTCTTTTGTACGAGAGTGCACACAACTTCAACATGAGCCGTTTGCGGAAACATATCCACAGGTGTCAAATTTTCCAATTCGAACCCGTGACTTATCAACATGTGGACATCTTTTGCCAGGGTAGAAGGATTACAGGACACATACACCAACCGTTTCGGCTTTATTTTTCCGACAGTTTTCAGGAAAGCCTGATCGCATCCGGTTCGAGGTGGGTCAACCACAATAACATCCGGTTTCCAGCCTTCCTTCAGCCACTTTGGAAGGATGACTTCCGCTTTTCCAGTTTCGTACTGTGTGTTCGCAAATCCGTGCCGTTTTGCATTCTCTTTTGCATTGAGGATGGATTCATCAATGATGTCCATTCCTCTTATTTCTGCAGCGTCCGGGGCCAGCCAGAGACCAATCGTTCCGGTTCCGCAGTAGGCGTCCACCACTTTTTCTTTTCCGGTCAGCTTCGCTGCTTTTTTAGCTTCATCATACAGCTTTACGGTCTGTTGCGGGTTCAACTGAAAGAACGCTCTTGCTGAAAGCTCAAACGACAAGCTGCCCAGCTTCTCCCCGATCGTTTCAGGACCCTCAAGCGGGATGGTCCTTTCTCCGAAAATAATCGAAGTTTTTTTGTCATTCACATTCTGCACAATGGATTTGATTTCGGGGATCCGTTTTTGGATTTCAGCAATCAAAAGTTCTTTGCGCGGAATTTTTTCTTGGGTGGTCACAAGAACTAGCTGGGTTTCACCTGTTTCAAAGCCGGTTCTTACCACGATGGTGCGGATGATCCCTTTTCTTGTTTTTTCATGATAAACCGGTATATTCAGATCCTCCAGAATTCGTTTAACGGCGTTCGTTACACGCACAGTTTCGGGATGCTGGACGATGCATTGGTCGAGATCAATGATGCGGTGCGAATTAATGCCATAAAGGCCAGCAATAACCTTCTCCTTCTCTTTGGCCACCTGAAGCTGGCTTTTATTCCGATACTCCCAAGGGTTTTGCATTCCGACGGTCGGACGGAGAGGCAGTTTCTCCGGTTTAATTTTTGTATACCGCTCAAAGGCCTGACGAACGACATCCTGCTTTTCCTTCAATTGACCTTCGTAGCTTAGGTGCTGCAGCTGGCAGCCGCCGCATTCATCATATAATGGACATGGGGGCACCACCCGGTCACGCGATTTTTTCTTGATGCGCTTGATCACAGCTTCAGCACGGTTAGGATAAACCTTCTCTATTTGCGCAATGATTTCTTCACCGGGAAGGGCTCCCGGTACAAAGACCACTGTGCGTTTAAAAAAACCAACTCCTTCTCCATTAATGCCAAGACGCTTAATGTTGAGCGGGATGGTCTGTCCTTTGGTTAAAATTGTTTTTTGTTTGTGGTTGGCTGTTTCTTTTGGCATAGCCATTCACTTCTCTCAAAAAATTTTTTACGTCCCATTATAGCATTGTTTCCCGCTTGTTCCCAATTACAACACCGAAACAGAGAAAAAAGCCTTATAAAAAGGCTTTTTTTATTGGACTGGTGATTTCTTTGTCTGGTTATCCACTTTAAGGTTATCAAGGCTTTTGAACGTATAGCCCCTCTTTCTCAAATCATCTATGGCTTTGCCCAGTGCCTCTGCATTATCCCTTGAAACTGTGTGTAAAAGCAGAATGCAGCCCGGATGAATCTGTTTCATGATGTTGTTATATGAATATTGCCAGCCGCGCTGCCGGTTCACTTCCCAGTCAACAAATGCCAGCGACCAAAATACGTGCCGGTATCCCAGTTGCTTGGAAACAGCAATCGATTGCTCGCTGAACACCCCTCTTGGAGGACGAAGAAACTGCATGTCGTTCTTTCCGGTGATTTTGCTGTATTTTTGCTTAACCGATTCCAGTTCCTCTTTCATACGTTCCGCACTGATCTGGGTCATATCCGGATGATGGTTCGTATGATTACCGACAATATGGCCTTCCTTTGCCATACGCAGGATCAGGTCTGGATGGGTGTTGATAAAATGCCCGGTAACAAAGAACGCGGCAGGCACCTTTTTCTCCTTTAACGTATTCAGAACATCATCGGTATAGCCATTTTCATACCCATTATCAAAGGTAAGATAAATGTCTTTTCTCTTTGGATCTCCTAAAAACAGACCGTCGTACTTTTCCATCAGCTGAAGATAGCGATGGTCGGTCGTCGGCGGCACTTCATTCCCTTGCTTTTGAAAATACCACTCATGTCGGGTATTAGAAGGCTGCAAAGCAAAAGCGGTATGGGTAGTTACCAGCATTATAGCACCAATAAACAGTGCAGATATTCCCCATTTTTTCATGGTGTATCTCTCCTTCCTTGCTGAATTCATCCTTACCTTTAGTGTTTATGGTTGAATTAAAAGCATACGAGGAAGTCTTTGCCATGAAAAAAGGACCGGCAGTTCGCCGGCCTTTTTTCAGGAGTTTTATTTAAAAACAGGTTCTTTAAATTGCGCAAGTTTTTCAAGTGAGGAGCTCTCCACATCCTGATGAAGGCTGTTGCCGTGGGAGTCCATGGTAACAACGGCTGTAAATCCTTTAACGTTAATGTGCCACATGGCTTCCGGAATACCAAATTGCATCAAATCAACGCCTTCTACTTTTTGCATGCATTCCGCATAGTACTGTGCGGCTCCGCCAATGGCATTCAAATAAACACCGCCATGCTCGCCAAGCGCCTGTAGGGTCTTTTTGCCCATTCCGCCCTTGCCGATGACTGCACGGATACCGAATTTTTTCATGATATCCCCCTGGTAAGGCTCTTCACGGATTGAGGTGGTTGGACCAGCAGCTTTAACGACCCAGTTGTCTTCCTCATCCTTGGCCATAACCGGACCGCAATGGTAGATGATTTGTCCGTTCAGATCAACGGGTGCATCATGATCGGTTAAATATTTATGAATGGCGTCGCGTCCGGTATGCATCATACCGTTGATGGTCACAACATCCCCTACACGCAGTTCGCGAATTTGTTCTTCTGTAATCGGGGCTTCTAGAGTCACCTGACGAACTTCCGTTTTTTCCTCTAGTGCTGCAGCCGCTTCTTCCTTCATTTTGTCGAAGTCGACATCTTCGCCTTCCTGATACAGCCACTCCTGGATTTCACCAGAAACCGGGTCAATCTTAACGCCTAAACGGCGGTATGCCCAGCAGTTGTAGGCTACAGAAACGAAGAAGCTGGCAGGAATTCGGTTGATAACGCCCACTTTACAGCCAAGAAGGGTTGTTTCTCCTCCAAAGCCCATGGTTCCGATGCCAAGCTTGTTGGCATTTTCCATTACATATTCTTCAAGTTTGCGAAGATTTTCGTTCGGATTAACATCATCTGCCGATCGGAACAGCATTTCCTTGGCAAGCTCGTAACCGCTTGTACGGTCTCCGCCAATTCCTACACCAATGAAACCGGCACTGCATCCTTGACCTTGCGCCTGGTAAACGGAATGCATGATGCATTTTCGGATGCCATCAAGGTCACGCCCTGCACGGCCAAGCCCTTCTAGTTCAGCTGGCAGGCTGTATTGAATATTTTTATTCTCGCATCCGCCGCCTTTTAGAATCAGACGGACATCAATATAATCGTTTTCCCATTGTTCAAACTTAATGACAGGCGTTCCCTCACCAAGATTATCACCGCTGTTATCGCCAGTGATGGAATCCACGGAGTTGGGACGAAGCTTGGTATCTCTTGTCGCGTCAGCCACCGCTTTTTTGATCGCCTTTTTCATTTCAATTTGGTTCACGTTAACAGGTACTTTAATTTTAAAGGTCGGCAGTCCCGTATCCTGACAGATCGGTGAAACGTTATCGTCGGCCATTTTAATGTTTTTTGTAATCGTATCTAACGACATTGCTGCACGGGTGCCTGCATTTTCGCGAATTTTCGCAGCCGCAATGGCTCTGCGGACATCCTTTGGCAAATTTGTAGATGTTTCCACGATTAGCTTATACATGCTCTCCTGAAACTTTTCCATGCTCTAACCCCTTTTATTATATAAAAATAATTTGTATCGCTTTAAACCAATACCATTATAACAAAAAGGATAAAAGAGCGCTTACTTTTCGTTCCAATTTATTCTTTTTCCCAATTATTTCGGAATTGTTTGCATTTAAATTCAAGATCATCAAGCATCCCAATGATACGGTCAATTTCTTCCACACCTGCTGTTTCTGCATCAATTGAGTCCAGCACCTGCAGCAGCATGTCGATCCGATTCATAATGTATTCTTTTTGAGATGACTTATCTTCTACTGATTTACCCACATATCCCTCTCCTTTCTTTCATACTGTATCAAAGGATTGAATCTCTGCCAATAAAATCCCCGCAACCCTTTTTCTTTTGCGGCGATTGCGTTATCATATGGTGTATTTATAGATTGCGGAAACGATATGTTTTTACCCGTTTTATTAATAAAGGAGTTTTTTTTATGATGGTAAAAAACCCAATTTCCATCCAGAATGATCCTTGGGAAGCTTATTTGGATGTAGAAATGCACGGCACTATGCAGCTTTCCAATATTGAAGTTACGACAACCACCCTTTGCAACATGCGCTGTGCACACTGCGCTGTCGGTTACACACTGAATGTTAAGGATCCAGAACCTCTGCCGCTTGAGCTTCTTATAGGTCGATTGGATGAAATTCCGGAACTTCGGTCATTTTCCATCACCGGCGGAGAGCCGATGATGTCAAAAAAATCCGTCGAGAACTATGTTGTTCCTTTGCTCCGCTATGCCACTTCACGTGGAGCAAGAACCCAGATTAATTCCAACCTTACCCTGGATCTTGAACGTTATGAGCCCATTCTTCCTTATCTGGATGTTCTTCATATTTCCCACAATTGGGGAACCCTCGAGGATTTTGCCGAGATCGGTTTTGCCCAAATGGAGAGGAAACCTTCGTTTGAGCAGCGTACCGCATTGTTTGACCGAATGGTACATAATGCCCAAGAGCTTACAAAAAGAGGTGTCCTTGTCTCTGCTGAAACGATGCTGAACAAGACGACTCTGCCCTATCTGGAAAAAATCCACAATCACATTCAGGAAATGGGCTGCCAACGCCATGAAATTCACCCAATGTATCCGAGTGACTTTGCCAGTTCGCTTCAGGTTCTGTCACTTGAGGATACACGTTCAGCTATCCACAGACTGCTTGATGTCCGTAATCCTGAAGTCTGGATGCTTTTTGGAACCCTGCCTTTTTATCCATGTTCTGCCGAGAATAATGACTTGGAATTATTAAACCGGCTGTATGCTGAAAAAAATGTGACGGTTCGAAATGACCCTGATGGCCGTTCACGTTTGAACGTCAATTTGTTTGATGGAGAAATTATTGTCACTGATTTTGGTGACACTCCTTCCCTTGGCAATATACAAACCACCTCATTTCCTGAAGCCTATGAAGCATGGCTGAGTACACCTGCAGCGAAATCAGTGAATTGCCATTGCTCGGCTGTAAAATGCCTTGGTCCAAATCTGCTGGTAAAAGATACGTATTACAAAAATATTGATTTTACGACGCTTTCTTCCAATATTTGACTAATTAAAAAGTTATAAACTTTACAATAGTAAGTTTTGGGAGTATCATCATAGGAAAGACTATAATGAGTAACTTGGATAGTCGAAAGATCAATACAATGAGGTGAATTGTATGGATTACAACACAATGTGTCCCAGATATGAAGTAGCGATAGATATTATAGGAAAAAAATGGACGGGTCTCATCATCCGTGTTTTATTGGGAGGTTCAAGGCGTTTTAAAGATATTAAAAAGCAAATCCCCGAGATGAGCGACCGCATGCTTACGGAGCGCATGAAAGAATTGGAATCCGTCGGTATTGTTTCGCGCCATGTTTATCCTGAAACCCCGGTCCGCATCGAGTATGCATTGACAGAAAAGGGAGAATCCCTAAGATCCATTATTGAATCTATTCAATCTTGGAGTGAGCAGTGGGTTGAAGAATGCGAACTTCAAAAATAAAAAAGAACCAGCTTTAGCTGGTTCTTTTTTATTTACATATTCGACGAATGAAACCTGAATGAAACGTGTTCCTGGACAGGAATCCATGCTCCGATTCCCTGTTGGGTTACATTTTGAACTTCGATTTTTCGTTTACTGCCTTTTAGGACAATATAGACTTCACCGTAGGTGACCCTGCCTTTTTCATTCACAGCTGGAACATAGCTTGACAAGTATCCCACCTGCTTAGGTGCAATGTTATACACATTGTTTTTCTTGGTACCCGCTCCAATATTCGTCTGAAATGAAAGAGGAAGTTTGGTTTTTTCCCCTGCAGCAATCATCATCATTTTCTTTACCGCTTCGCTGTTAGGGATTTCAGCAGTAAGCCCTCCAGTCACACGTTTGTGCATCTGCTGATGATAGCGCAGCTGAGCAAGCGACTTGCCTCCCCGGTTGTCAAGTCTGTTCAAATTGATTTGCTGATATTCCCAATTAACGGCTGATTCTGTAGATTGATACGAAAGAGGCCACACTCCAAGAAAGATTTTGGCTCTGTAACCAATAGCCAATTTTGACGGATGAATGACAGACTCGTTCAACATACGAATTAAATCCGGGTTGGTTATGGCCACATTGGACGTTTTCAGCATTGACTTAGCCAATTTGCTCGGTTCAAGGTAAGGAAGGTCTTGTGCGGAGTTAGGATAGGTGTTTTCCTTAGAGATACTAACAACCGATCCCGGAACCCTTACACCTGCCGCAGCAGCGGAATGCGGCTGGACAACCAGGGAAAAAATCATAAATATAACAAGGAATAAGGCGGATGAGTTCCGATTTAAACCCAACGCCAAAGTGTTCCGTTTCATGTGTTTTTCCTCCTTTTATATCCCTATTTTTTTCTTGTTGTAGAAATTTATCCATGCTGAGTGAATAACAAATTTTTACACAAAAAAAGACGCCTTTAAATTCAGGCGTCTTTTTCCTTTTCATGCTTTAATATGCGGATATCCTTCCATTTCCCAAGCTTGTAATACAAAATGGCGAAAACACTGCTAATGATAAAGCTTACGGACATTCCAAAGGCAATCCCTCGTTCCCCCAACCACTCTGCAAATAAATAGGTCAATGGGTATCGAAGAATCCAAAATGAAATGAGGTTCAGGATCAGAACTTGCACCATAGCGCCTGAAGCCCGGACAACCCCGTTCAAAACAAAATTAATACCCAGAAACGGATAAAAGAAAGCAATGCTTCTTAAATATTGAGCACCAAATTCAATCGTTTCTGTATCCTTAACAAATAAGGAAATAAACCAGGTGGCCCCGGCAAATACAATTCCGCTGATTAAAAGGGTGACACTTAAAATAAGATAAATCCCATTCCTCGCCACCAATGAAACCCTGTGCCATTTATTTGCACCAATATTTTGGCCAGCCATACTGTTTACAGCTGAACCAAGTGTCATGGCAGGCAGCATGATCAGACTGTCCATGCGCTGGGCGACTCCAAACCCGGCGACCACATCTTCCCCAAAGGAAGCAACCACACTCATGATTGCAGCCACTCCACCGGATATTAACAGCATCTGAAACCCCGCCGGCAGTCCAAGTGCCGTAACTGTCTTTAAATAATAGCTTTCCGGCCAATGAGGAACTTCAAAAGGAACCTTGCCTGTTTTAACGGAATGGTACACCCCATATAAGAAAGCGACACCTTGCGAAAAGATCGTGGCATAAGCTGCACCATTCAATCCAAGGTGAAATCCACTAATAAACAAAGGATCAAGGATGGCATTTAAAATAACGGCAATCAGCACAAACTGTACAGGTGTTTTACTGTCCCCCATTGCCCGAAGGATGGTCGAAATAAAATTGTAGCCAAACAAAAACAAAATGCCCGCAAAATTAATCTGAAGATAGTTTTCCGCCATGGGCATCACGGATTGCGGGGTTCCGAGAAGCTTAAGCAGCCACTGAGATGAAAAAAATCCAATCATGCCAAGCAAAATGGCCAAACATCCCAAAAGGGTGACAAAGGCATTCACTGATTTTCTGAGCCCTTCGGCATCATCCGCTCCTTTTTGCTGTGAAAGGACAGTCAGTGCGGCCCCATTGATCCCAATAATAAACGACAAGACGGCAAAAATGACCGTCGACGATATCGAAATTGCTCCGACTTCCCTGCTTCCAAGAAGGTTTCCCACCCAATAGCTGTCAATAATTTGAAAGGAAACCTGGAGGAGATTGCTCAGGAAGATGGGCCAGGAATAGAAAATCATACTTTTGAACAGATTGCCTTTTGTAAAATCGTGGCTAAGCGCCATTGCCCTTGCTCCTCTCCATGTTCTAAAAATGGTTCTGTGTTTACTCGATTCAAATTTGTGGAACTATTTTAACAGGTGAAAAATGAAAGGAGAATTATTTATGAATCAGGAAGAATTTAAGCAAAAAATTAAAGATATTGTGGACTCTAATCCTATCGGCACCCTTTCCACCGTTTCACAGAACAAACCAAACGCACGATATATGTACTTCCAACGTGATGATATTACCCTGTTAACAGCAACAAGTAAACAAACACATAAAGTGGATGAGATTGAAGAAAACCCAAATGTTCATGTACTTTTAGGCTACACCGACTGGGACAGCCCCTATATTGAAATGCAGGGGACGATCAAGATTCGTGATAAAGAAGTGATTAAAGAAGAATTCTGGCAAGATATGATGAAGCACTGGTTTACGGGTCCTGATGATCCTGATCTAATCATCCTCGAGATTCAGCCTACGGCATTCCGTCTGATGAATTCAAAAGAAAAAGAGCCCGTTACATTAGATATGTAAAAAAACCAAGAAAAGCATTCCCGAAAGGAATGCTTTTCTTTATGCAATCAGTTCATCAGTTCAAATGAATCACTGATGCGGATGCTGTCTTTCACCGACTGAACCATTGAACAGTTTTTCTCTGTAACGCGCAGTGCTTTTTCAATTTTCTCTGGTGACAGACCATTGCCTTTCAAAATAAAATGCATATGAATGCTTTCAATCCGGTCTGCCTCCTCCTTGTTTCTGACGACATCCGCTTTAATTTTGATATCATCCACTTCCAGCCGCATTTTTGCCAGTACTTTTCGGAGCACCCCCCCGCTGCAGACCGCGACAGATGACACCATCAGCTGATACGGCCTGAATCCATAGCTTGCATCTCCTGAAATATCAAGGGACCCATATTCAAATTGCGTTTGAAACCCATTTTCTCTCATTGTAAATTCCATAACATCACCTCGTATACCATACAGTTTATACAACTTTCGTTGGTTTTTACAAAAATTGCGATTTCCTGTCCATGACAAGGCTATTCATTGTAAAATGAGGATAGATCTGACGCAAAGGACAGGTAATATAATGGCTGTATTAACTCGATCAAAATTCTCCATTTTAGTAAGTATTGTTTTTATTTCAGGATTTTCTCAAGGCATGCTTCTGCCATTGATCGCCATTCTGCTGGAAGAGGCGGGCACTTCTTCTACATTAAACGGATTAAATGCCATCGCTCTGTATATCGGTATTGTTCTTGCTTCACCTTTTATTGAAAAACCGATGAGAAGATTGGGCTATAAAAAAATAATCCTGTCAGGGCTTATCCTTGTTACTGTTTCGCTTTTTTTATTCCCCTGGTGGAAAGCCTTCTGGTTTTGGTTCGCGCTTCGTCTGGTGATCGGGGTTGGAGATCACATGCTCCATTTCTCCACACAGGTTTGGGTGACATCCAACAGCCCTGCTGCAAAGCGTGGCCGAAACATCGCTCTGTATGGAATTGCGTTTGGAGCTGGCTTTGGAATCGGACCGCTTATGACCAGACTTGCTTCCGTGAGCGAGGCACTGCCATTTCTTATATCAGGAGCCTTCTGCCTGATATCACTGTTTATTATGACGTTCATTCAAAATGAGTTTCCATCGTCTGAAGGTATAAAAGAAGCAGGAATGAATACACTTGGACGCTACCGTGAAGTTATTCGGTCTTCCTGGGTCGCCCTTCTGCCTACATTTGGCTACGGATTCCTGGAGGCTTCGCTAAATGGTTCTTTCCCTGTTTACGCATTGCGGCATGGAATACCGGTGGATTGGGTTTCCGTTTTGCTGCCATCTTTTGTCGTTGGAAGCCTTGTCTTTCAATTGCCACTTGGATTATGGAGTGACCGCTTTGGCCGGAGAAAAGTGCTGCTCGTATGCCTTTTCGTTGGATTTCTGTCCTTTACAGGTACGTTATTGGCTGGCAGCCACATGTGGATTTATTTACTTCTGTTTTTCATTGCCGGTATGTTTGTCGGTTCCCTTTTTTCACTTGGAATTACGTATATGAGCGATCTCCTTCCGTTGCACCTTCTGCCTGTGGGCAATATCCTGGCCGGAATCGCCTTCAGCTCCGGAAGCATGACGGGCCCTCTTGTTGGCGGCTGGTTTATTGAAGCCTTCCAATCAGGCGCCTTTGTTTACGCGATCAGCGGCATGCTGTTGATTCTCCTCCTTGTCACCTATTTTCATAAAGGAACCGGGGAAAGAAATCAGTCGCAAAAAAACGTCGTCTGAGAACCAATAATATAAGCTGTCAAAATGCATACTAGAGAAGGCAATATTTTTGCATTCTGTGTTGAAATTCCTTATACTTATAATTGAAATTAAATAATAATAATTATAAATAAAAAAATTAGCAAAGGAGCCACCTATTCATGAGACTACGTGATGAAATGCCGGAATTAAATGGCGCAACAGAATGGATTAACGGAGAAGTTAAAAAAGAAGAGCTGATCGGCAACAAACCAACCCTTATTCACTTTTGGTCTGTAAGCTGCGGACTATGTAAAGAAGCTATGCCAAACATCAACAAATTCCGTGACGATTATCAAGATGAATTAAATGTCGTTGCCGTGCATATGCCGCGTTCTGAAAAAGATCTGGACCTTGACCAAATCAAAGAAGTAGCAAAAGAACACGACATTTCCCAGCCCATCTTTGTTGATAATCAACATAACCTTACCGATGCTTTCGAAAACCAATATGTACCAGCCTATTACGTTTTTGATGCAGAAGGAAAACTTCGCCACTTCCAAGCCGGCGGTGAAGGCATGAAAATGCTAACCAAACGCGTCAACCGCGTCCTAGGAAAAGAAACTAAGTAATAAAGAAAAGCTGAAGAGCCCGTTTAAAAGCGACAGTTGAAGCTGGATCATAAAAAAAGCCGCCCTTTCCATCAGGCGGCTTTTTTGTTGAAAATGAGGTGATTCGAACCGCAACCAATCCACATACCGCCTCTTATCCCTCCTCAAACAGCCCCAAAACTGCAAAAAGGCAGCTATGGAAGCTACCTTTTTCTTTTTAATATGTTATTTTCAATAATTCTATAGATGAGAGCGCAAAATTTAAACACACCAAGCCCAACCATGGTGCCAAATCCATTTAATAAGATGTCATCGATATCGAAAATGCGGTGAGCATAACAATATTGCAGCACTTCGATGATAGAGCTTGTCCCGAATCCAATGAAAAACATAAGTCCCCATTTTGAGAAAAAGCGGTGGATCAGGGGCGGCAAGAATCCCAGAGGAAAGAATAGTACGACGTTTCCAATAATGTTTTTAAAGATCAGCCAGTAATCGCCGCTTTTCCACATCAGCCTTATACTGTCAAACAGCACAAGGTTCAGTGATTTTCCGTACACATAATGGTTGTATGTAAAGAGAGTGACGTATATCAGAACCGTAAAATAAATCAAAAACATAAGCCAGCCGATATTTCTCCACTTTAACCGGGCCTTTTTCTTAGTAACGTTTTTATTCTTGGTCATTTTCCTTCTCCATTCAATCGCTTGATCCCGGCCAATCGCAGAACATCCAACTTATGCTCAAAAAAAAGCCCCGTTCATTATACCATATGAGGTCGATAGGAAATCATGCATTTGGGGGGTAAATTTGTCCAAAAAAAAACCGCCCAATGCGGTCTTTTTTTACAAAACATTATCTTGTTTTAGTCAGCAGGCCTCTTTCATAAGCCTGATCAATTTTAAATTTATGCAATGTTGCATTGATTACGCCGCCAAGGACAACAACCAGTCCTGTCAAATAAAACCACAGCATGAGGACAATCACAGCTCCAAGGCTTCCGTATGTAGCAGAATAATTTCCAAAGCTGTCTACATAAAATGCGAAGCACAAAGAAACAATCAGCCAGGCAACTGTAGAAAAGACTGCACCATACCATACTTCACGATACTTCAGTCTTTTGCAGGGCCCCATGTAATAAAGGACAGAAAAAACGACAGCTATGACCAGAAAACTAATCAGCCAGCGCATCAATCCCCATATGCTGAGGAAAACCTGATCCAGGCCGAGATAGGAGAAAATAAATTCACCAATCATTTTTCCAAACACGGGTAGGACAAGAGAAACAACGATGGCCAGGATGAGCCCAATGGTAAGAAACACGGCAAGGGTTCTTGCCATAATAAATGACCGGCACTCTTCAACGCCATATGCTTCATTCAATGCCTTAATCACCGCATTTACGCCATTTGAAGCGGACCAGAGAGTGGCAATGATCCCGAAAGAAAGAAGCCCTCCCTTTTTGGATTCGATGACCGTCTGCAGGTTTTCCCTGATGATCTTCATCGATTCACCCGGAACCACATTATTTAACACTTTAACCGCATCTTCCGGAGATATAAAAATACCGCCGAGCGTAATCAGAAAGATCATAAATGGAAAGAGAGACAAAAGAAAATAGTAGGCAAGCTGTGCTGCCAAGTCCGGCACATCATTTTTCTTAAAGCTGTGCATAAACTCCACTGCAAATGATTTGGGAGATATGCCTTTAAGCTGGCTAAATAAATTCATATAGGTTCACCTCGCTGTTTGGCCCATTGAAAAAAAGGGCAACGATTAGTTGCCCTGATTCCTTCCGACGACATGTGGTTCATTGTCTAAATCCGCATAGGACGGACCTGAAGTGGAAGTGGATGAAGTAGGTGAAGTAGAATTTTTATCAGAAATTTCGGCTACTGTATCTTTGCTGTGCTCTTTTACATCCTGTCCGGCATCCTTTAATTTGCTGCCGATTTTAGCGACTTCATTTCCTGCTCCCTTTACTTGTTCTACCGCCTGCATCCCTGTGTTTTTTACACTGTCCACTGTACTCATAAGATGTTTTACATCTTCAACAACATCATTTACTGCTGTTGATGCTGATTGAAACGTTTCCTTCATGCCGCTGGTCAGAGATTGAGGATCATCTTTAACAGTCCTTGCAAGGTTCATGGTCGTATCTTTTACCCCGATGGAACGCTGCTTCATGGATTGCCGGGTCGAACGATCCAGCATAGCAACCGCAGCTCCGACCGCAGCTCCGATTAAAATGCCTTTTAATAATTTACTGTCATTTTTCTGATACGTTTCGTAACTTTGGTAAGCCATTTTGCATCTCTCCTTATAATAAGTATTTGCGTGAGTGTACGAATTACATTCCCGATGCTTGGAGTGAAAAAACATTTTTTTATTTTGTTTATTTTTATTTGCCAATGGGTATCTTAACGGTACAACACAATAAAACAAAAAACATTTTAAGGAGGAACACACACATGAGTTTTCTTTGGGCACTTATTATAGGTGGTATTATTGGATGGTTAGCAGGAGTAATCACAGGACGTGACGTTCCTGGCGGAATCATTGGTAACATTATCGCAGGTTTTGTCGGGGCTTGGCTCGGCGGACTAGTCCTTGGTGACTGGGGTCCTACCGTAGCAGGTTTCGCTATCATACCAGCGATCATCGGTGCGATTGTCGTTGTATTGATTGTCAGTGCTATCCTGCGTGGTATGCGAAGAAACGCATAACACTCCATACTAAAAAAAACCGTCACGCCAAAAGGCGCGACGGTTTTTTTTATGTTGCAATGTCTTTTTTAAATACATAGCTGACCCTGGCATATCCCATCCTTGCTTCATAAAACCGGTGGGCATCTGTTCGTGCTGTGCCAGATGACAAAGCTACACAATTACAGTTGTTTTGTGCCGCAAACGATTCAATGAACGAAAGCAGCTCTTCCCCGTATCCTTTTGAGCGGACCTGTTCATCGGTTACCAAATCATAGATCCACACATGTTTCCCGTAATAAAGGTTGGTCAACACGGCAAATCCTGCCACAGCAACAATGGACTCATCATCGTAGCAGGCAAGCAGCGTATAGCCGCTCGTTCTCATTTCTTCATATAAAGAAAGATACAACGCTTCAGTTAAATGGGGACGCAGTTGCTTCATTACTGGAAACGCATCTTTTACTTCAACCCGTGTTGAAAGCTCCCGAACTATGCCCATTCCCTTTCCTCCTTACAAGTTTTCCCGTTCCACAATCTCATCAAGCAAATGAGTGCATCCTTCTTTTACCATGGCATAAACTTCATCAAAGTTGCCCGTAAAATAAGGATCCGGAACATCCTGGACCTCACTTCCAGGAACATAATCCATGAGTCTTGCTACATGCTCTACAGGTGTATTGCCCGCGAGCTGCTGAAGATTTCCGATGTTTTCAGCGTCCATTCCAATGACATAGCCATATGCCGAAAGATCGGTCTCTGTGATCTGCCTGGCTTTTAGCCCTTCAAATGAAATTTTTTTATCGGTTAACAGTTTTTGTGTTCCGGAGTGAGGAGGTTCACCTACATGCCAGTTTCCGGTTCCGGCAGAATCTACTGATATTTTATCTTCCAACTTCCGCTTGGCCACCATATCCCTGAAGATTGCTTCAGCCATTGGTGAACGGCAGATATTGCCTAGACATACAAACAGCACTTTAATCATCCATGACTCTCCCATCTATTTCAATGCTATCTTAAAGTATACCGTTATTTGGGCAAAAAAATAAGAAGAAGAGCTTAAGTGTACTATAATGAGTACTAAAAGGAGTGATGCCTTATGACGGATCAACAGGCCATTGAACAGCTGGCTTCCTGGTTAAACCACTCTTCCTGCACCGTCGTTTTGAGCGGGGCCGGAATGTCCACCGAAAGCGGAATCCCCGATTTCAGGTCGCATAATGGATTATGGAAAAACTTTGATCCAGCCTATGTTTCATCTGTCGAGGCTCTGGACAATCATTACGATCTTTTTAATGAATTTTACACCCTACGTCTGCAAGATGTTGAGACTTGCAGTCCTCATGAGGGGTATGAAGCATTAGCACGATTACAGCAAAATGGATTGATTCAGGCAGTCGCAACCCAGAATGTTGACGGCTTTCACCAGAGAGCTGGAGGAAAGAATATCTATGAACTTCATGGATCACTCCAAAAAATATACTGCCACACCTGCAGCAAAGTGCATTCAGCAGAAGATTTTAAAAATGGATCGACCTGTTCCTGCGGAGGAAAGCTTCGTCCATCCATCGTTCTTTTCGGGGAACTGCTGCCTGAGGAGGTTTGGCATCAAGCTATATCGGCCATTCGCCAGGCTGATTTGGTCCTGATAATTGGTACGAGCCTTCAGGTTTATCCCGTGAACCAGCTTCCTTCCATGGCAAAAGGAAAGACTGTATTAATCAATCGTGAGCCAACACCGATGGATCACCTTTTTGATCTCTCCATTTACAGCAGCGCAAAAGACACCTTGTTGGAAATAGAGCAGCTTTGCCTTAAAAGATAGCAAAAAATCCTCTTTCACAAATGAAAGAGGATTTTTTGCTTAATCCGGAATCACTTTTACAAAATAGTTCCGGGTACGGGGTCCATCAAATTCACAGAAATAAATGCCCTGCCATGTTCCGAGTACCAGATCCCCATCATTGATAATAACCGGCTGGGAGGAACCTACCGTACTTGCTTTTAGATGGGACGCGGTATTCCCCTCCCCGTGGCGATACTTCGGATGCTCCCACGGATATACTTCGTCAAGCCTCATCAACATGTCTGATTTAACATCCGGATCGGCATTTTCATTGATTGTTATCCCTGCAGTTGTGTGGGCACAATATACATAAAGAACTCCTTCTTGCACACCTTGTTCCTGGATATAGGCCCGGACCGTCTCCGTTATATCCAGCATCTCGTCCCGATTATGTGTCTGTATTGTGAATCTTTGCAGCATAACTGATCACCTCGCTATATTTTTCCGTTATCTTATAACCATTACCATTCTGGCAAATCATCAAACGCCGGAACAAAAAGAAAGGAATGCTATTATGGAACACCCTGTATTTAATGACTTGACAGAAGTGCGTGAGGAACTGCTCCAACATCCTCTCTACAAACAGCTGACCAATGCAGAACGAGTAAAAATCTTGATGAAGCATCATGTCTTTGCTGTATGGGATTTTATGAGTCTTTTAAAAAAGCTGCAAATTGAACTCACCCGTGTTTCATTGCCATGGATACCGGCACCTCATCCTGAATATGCCCGATTCATTAATGAAATTGTACTGGGAGAAGAAACGGATGAAGATGGGGAAGGCGGATTTATCAGCCACTTTGAGCTTTATTTGAAAGGAATGAAAGAGGTAAAAGCAGATACAAATCCCATTGTGACGTATCTTACAAGGATAAAAGAAGGAGAAGACCCACTTCTGGCGCTTGAATCGGATGAAATTCCAAGGAGCGCTGCTGGATTTACACATCACAGCCTGAAGCTTGCCCAGCATGGAGAAGTGCATGAGGTGGCCGCTGCTTTCTTTTTCGGAAGAGAAGACTTAATTCCCGACATGTTTCAGGTGCTTGTTGATGAAGTTTCCTCACATGGTGTGAGCGCAAAAACATTAAAGTACTACTTGAACCGCCACATTGAATTGGACGGGGATGAGCACGGTCCACTTGCGGAAAAACTGCTGCTTTCGCTTTGCGGTGAGGACCCGGAAAAACTGCAGCAGGCAAAACAAGCCGCTATGGAATCTTTGAAAATGCGCATCAAGCTTTGGGATGGCGTGTTAGAGGAAATACAAAGCATTCAGGCGTAGAAAAACGCAGCCGGATAATTCCGGCTGCACTTCTTTATTTGCGGTTCACACGTGTGCGGTCCCCGCTGATTTTTTTCCATTTATTTTTTTCCGCCAGCGCTAAACGCTGATCCTCTTTCCTGGCGAGAAACGCCAGCTCTTTTTGCAGCTTAACGTAGCTGTTATAGCGTTCTTGATCCAATGTACCGTCTGAAATGGCCTCCTGCACAGCACATCCTGGCTCTGTTGTGTGCTGGCAATCTCTGAACCGGCAGTTTGCTGCTAATGCTGCTACATCCGAAAAACTCTGGCTTACCCCTTCATCCGCTTCCCACAGCTGAAGCTCCCTCATCCCAGGAGTATCAACAACTACTCCGCCACCTTGAAGCAATACCAGTTCCCGATGTGTCGTAGTATGGCGACCTTTGTCATCATCTTCCCGGATAGTCTTCACTTCCTGTTTCTTTTCACCGAAAAGTGCATTCGTTAGAGTGGATTTTCCCGCTCCTGAGGAACCAAGCAATGCCACCGTTTGACCCCATTCGAGATACGCAGACAGTTGATCCAGCCCTTCGCCATTTTCAGCACTGATCGCGTGGACCGGTACCCCCATCGCAATGCTTTCCACTTCCATTAACTTTTGTGAAACATTCTCACAAAGATCAGATTTGCTCAGAACAATCACCGGGTTTGCCCCGCTCTCCCAGGCCATGAGCAAATAACGCTCCATCCTGCGGAGGTTAAAATCGGTGTTCAGGGCATTGACAAGAAAAACAGTGTCAATGTTAGCTGCCACAATCTGCTCTTCAGTTGTGACCCCCGCAGCCTTTCTTGAAAACTTACTTTTTCTTGGCAAAATGGCATGAATGGATGCTTTCTGTTCCTCTGGCCTTGCAGAGATAACAACCCAGTCCCCAACCGCGGGATAATCCTGACGTTCCGTTGCCGAATGTCGGAGCTTACCTGTGATTTCAGCAAGTAGTTCACCATGCTCGGTAAACAAGCGGTACATTCTCTTATACTCAAGAGCCACTCTCCCCACGGTAAACTGTTCTTGATCATAATCGGTAAAATGATTTTCAAAAAAAGATTCCCAGCCTAATTGTTTTAAATTCAATGTGATTTCCTCCAATGAGATAAGTTGTTTTTTGCATAAAAAAAAGACCGTTTCACCGGTCTGTAACAAGCCGCTTAAACAAGCAGCCTTCCGTACAAAATAAAAACCCGTGAGCATAATATACAGCCCACGGGTATCTGCACTTAACCATTGAAGGTTGCACAAACGTGCATCAAAAAAAGTAAAGGTCCAGGTTACCGGAGGGCTGTGATATGAAATTAACAACAGAAATGGCAGATACAATAGCGATATTCATAAAACATACCTCCTTAAAGACTCTTTAATATCTTAACTATAGTATAAGTATGCAGGATTTGTAAACATGTTATTCCAAAAATTCAAAAAAAACCTGAATGGCAAAAGCCACTCAGGTTTTCTTCAATCACTATCTTTTGCGAATCCAGATTGTACCGGCAGAGTTGTCGCTTGCTTCACCAAGTACATGGAACTGTAATCCAAGGTTCGGAAGGATGCGTCCTGCATCAGCAATGACACCATCTTCTGCGTCCCCGTTGTAGTCTGTCCAGTCGATGTACTCTCTGGAGTCATCAAACGATCTCACACCCGGAAGTCCTTTGTAGTCAAAGATCCCTCGGGATGGAGAGTTAATGTACCAGGATGGAGCCTTGTCAAATGAGAAGGCAGCATCTGCTACTTGGTAGCGAGTAGAATCTTCAATGCTTGGCTTGCCATTTAGCGTACCAACGATTGCCTTAGGGTGGGAATCTACCACTCCAAGGAATCCATAGCCTGGATGTGGACCAGTCCAGTTATCGGAGTAGCTGTCATCTGCATACCATACCATCATACCTGTGTTGTATTTTACACCGCGGGCAAATTCAAGCGCTTTATCCGCACCAGCGTAATTTCTCCACTCCAGGTAGTAGTTGTTTTTCTTAAAGTCGATACCATCAGTTGTTTTTGCTCCGCCAGCAAACGTCAATTTAGGAGTGCCTTCAGCATCATCAGTAAAGACTACATTGCCATCAACCGTTAATGAAAGGTTGTCCATGGCAAATCCGTTCAATGCCAATCCGCCGTCTGTAACATAGTTAAAGACGAGTTTTACTTTTTGGCCGGCAAATTTAGCAAGGTCGATTTCCTTGTCCACCCATTCACCATTGGAAGAGTCTGCACCATTAGATGTGTTTTCGTCGCCAATTACGTCAACAACTTCTTCGGTTCCATTGCTCGTTACAGCTTTTACAGTCATGAAGTCGTAATCATATTCAATTTCAAAGTTTGCCTTATACGTGAATTTTGCAGATTTTGCATTTGTAAGGTCAAACTCAGGCGTTGTCATCGTTGTATTGAGATCATCGCCTTTTTCACTGTAATAATATTTCTGACCAAATTCCGGCTTAAGTCCCTGTACCTTTTTGTCAGGAAGATTGACTTTAACAACACCAGGATTTTTGGACTTGGTTACAGACTGGTCGATGGTTGTCAAAAGGCCAAGCTTGTCAATGTCCTTGTAATCTACTTCCTGAATGTTTGCCCAGTTTCCACCAATCGTTTTTTGGAAGAAGTCTTTGTTTTGCGGTGAGAAGCTTGTAGGTGTTGTTCCTGCAATTTCCCCATTCCAGCTTCCGCCGCTCATGATGGACCATGAAGCAACCGGCTCACCATCGTCGGTATACTGAGTATCATACTCATCCGGAAGACCTAAGTCATGGCCGAATTCATGGGCAAATACACCAACCGCACCGTCTTCCGGCTCAACTGTGTAGTCGAAAGCAGCCATTTGTCCGCCCCAATAAGGAACATCCGTTGAAGTTCCCGGAATCTTATATGGCTGTTGGCCAATTGTCCAGCGGTGAGACCAGATGGCATCGTCTCCAAGTGCTCCGCCACCGGCTTCCTGTCCAACACCAGCATGGATGACCATCAAGTGGTCGACCAATCCATCCGGCTCGTTGATGTTGCCGTCACCATCAAGATCATAGATATCAAGATTATCATAGTCTTTTAGATTAATACCTGCTTTAACGGCAGCATTTAAGGAATCTTTAATGAAATCACGAGGTCCTAGCGGGGCCTGGTTGTCATTTCCGCCGTCTGGCGAATCATCGCCGTAGTCTTTGGCTTTACCAGGAACCGTAAGCCACGGAGAAACCGTTCCTTCTACCGTGTAGCTCCCACCGGACTGCTCTTCATAGAACTGCTTGAATGTTTCTACCTTTGAACCATCAAATAGTTTAAAAGGCTTGTCCCCGAAAAGCATTTTCTCGTAATGCTGCTGGTTGAAGTCATCAGACCACATATAGCCAGGTTCCTGCTCAATGCTATTGTGTTTGAAATCAGAGTACTCTGCCAAGAGCACCAGTACTTTGTCTTTTCTTACAGGGCCGTTATATTTCTTTCCTTTTGCCGGTTTCACATTGACAAAACCGTCAGACGATCCGCCTTTTTTCAACTGCGCATGGCTGTTGTTCAACTTCTTGGACAACTGCTCTTTTTGCTTGTTGAGGAAAGCTTTTGTTTTTTGGTCGAAACTCTTCTTGCTGGATGAAGAAGAAGCTGCGATGTTTTCGGTTCCGCCCGTTTTTTCATTTTTACGTTCTATGTACTTCTGTACTGCCTTGGCCGTATCCACCTTTGATGCATTCTTGGAGATCAGCCCACGATCTTTTAACGCCTTTGCCAGCCGGTCCTGATCGACAACATTCATGTCGATGGGTGCAAACTCAGACGTTTTCCCCTTAGACGGCTGTACATCGCTGGCAAACGCTGATGGTGACAACAGACCTAAAGAGAGTCCGCCAATCAAGAGCGATGAGCCTAATTTTTTAGACCAATTTCCCAATGTAACCCCTCCTGTTTTTGAACAGCATGAATTTTCTGTATACTTACTTTTTAAAGGTATCATATTACTAAGCTAAAGAGGATTGTACTAATTTACTAAAATAGCAATTTTTTCACAGGGGAATATAGGTATTAAGAACCATTTAGCTCTTCCGCTTTAAAGCAGAAGAGCTAAATTACTTATTTATAAATGACAATTGCCCCTACTGAATCATCAGATGCCTCACCATTTACCCGTACTTTTAGACCATAGTTGTCTGTGTTGCGTCCGGCATCCGGCATAAATGGATTTTTGAAGGACTTGCTGTCGTCAAAGAGAGATACCGCTGGTTGATATGGTGCTGTCAGCGTTTGTACTCCCGGATAATCGATATTTAGACCAGACGTTTTATCCAATCCAAATGCAGCATCTGCAATATGGAACCGAGTGCTGGCTTCTACTCCAGTGTTCCACTTCAGGTCATTAATGTGTGAATCTACTACCCCAAGGAAACCATCGCCAGGGTGAACGCCTGTCCAGTTATCGGTAAACGTCGGATCCACATACCATACAACCAGTCCCCCGTCATAACTCATAAGGGAGCTGCCACGTTTAATATGGGCAAGCCCTTCATCTACTCCTTGGTGATTTCTCCATTCAAGCAAATAGTAATGGTCACTGTATTTGTTGCCATCTGACTTTTCAAAGCCTTTTAGAGTGAATGCAGATGGGTCTTTCTCAGCTCCATCGTCTATTAAAGTCGTACCATCAGCGACCACTTTGATGTTGTCTGCATAGAAGCCTGGCTGGCTGGTTCCCCAATCCGTAGCAGAACGGAGACGAAGCTGGATTTTCTGTCCTTTGTAAGCGGAAAGATCAAAGGACTGCGCCTGCCAGCCATTGGAGTTGCCTGTAAATCCTGGCATAGAGTTTAAAATTGTAGGATATCCTTCTGGAACGACGTCAGAACGGGTATTCTCGTTTCCGAGAGACTTCCATGTCTTACCGTCATCAGTGGAAACTTGAACAAAGGCAAAGTCCCACTGCTCCTCAATATCGTACCACGCGTCAAAAGTCAGCGTCGCTGTTTGCTTGCCTGTTAGGTCTACATTCGTCACCATGGAGTTGTCCATCTCATCAGCCTGGCCGCCCCAGTACTCATAAGTGCCTGCTTTTGGTGTATTAATGTTTGTTTTCTTCTTAGGAAGATTCACTTGAACAGCCTGGTGATTGTCGCCGTTTGGCGTATTGGCCTGATCAAGCAGGAACTGTGTTCCTTTGGAGGATACATCCTTCCAGTCGACAACGGTAGGGGTTGTCCAGTTTCCTCCCAAAGTAGATTGGAAGTAGGACTTTGCCCAAGGAGAGAATCCTGTAGGTTCTGCTCCTGGAACCTTTCCTGCCCATGATCCACTTGCCATGATGGACCAGTATCCAACCGCTTCACCTGTACCAGAATAAATCGTGTCGTATTCATCAGGGAGGCCAAGATCATGTCCATATTCGTGAGCAAATACGCCTGTTGCCCCGTCTTCAGGCATCATTGTGTAATCATAGAATCCAGGTTTCCCCTGTCCAAGTCCATCCGGATCAACCAATTTAGCAGAACGGTGTGACCAGATCGCGTTGTCTGCAAGAGATCCGCCCCCTGCTTCCTGCCCCATCCCGGCATGAATGATTTGCAGGTGATCAACCAGGCCATCCGGCTCCCAATAGTTGCCGTCGCCGTCCAAATCATGCGGATCCTCCAAATCATAATCTTCAAGCGGAATTCCTGCAGCTTTGGCCGCATTATACGTATCCACCACTAACTGCTTCGAACCTCCTGGTGTCACATTATCGTGGCCGCCAGTCGCTTTATCGGCACCATAGTAGGCAGCCGTTCCCGGAACCTTCAGCCATCCATAGGCTTTTCCTTCAACGGTATATGATCCACCAGATTGCTGCTCATAAAATTCCTTTTGGGATACAAAGTCTTCTCCATTCGGGCCTTTTACACCATTCTCGCCGAAAATCATATCTTCGAAGTGCTCTCGATTATAGTCCTCGTAGTAGTTGTCTGTCTCGTTCGGCTTTATCTTGTTGTGAGCAGTATCAGAAAACTCCACCATTAGGGTTAAAAGTTTTCCCTTTTTCACTACTTCACCAGGTCCATGATCGTTAACGGGATCGGGTTGTTTTTTGTAGTGACCCTTCTTTTTTCCGTTTCCGTTCAACAGGCCGTTGTTAAATCCTTTGAACTCCCGTTGTTTTTCGGCAGCAGCCGCTTTTGCTTTTGGAGCAAGCGGATCCTTTTCTTTTACAGCATCCGGTTTTCCTTTTAGCTCAAGATAGGATTGCAGTGCCTTTTGCTTTTCCTTTTGGGAAGCATTTTTGGAAATGACTCCTTTTTTAATCAGCAAATCTATTAATTTATCATCATTTACAATCGCAAGGTCAAGCGCCGAGTGGCTATTGCTATGATGATTTGACACGGTTTCCTGCATCGCCGTCTTTGCTTTCGCATCCAGAGACCCAGTAAACAGGGATGTTGATACTAACCCCAATGACAATCCTGTAACCGCCAGTGATGACCCCAATCTCTTACTCCACTTTCCCAAATGTACCCCTCCCGTAGAAGATAATGAATATTTTGTAATTTCTTGCTATCTAAAAGTATCATATACTCAGCAATTTAGAATGCGACCTTCGTACTATAATTAGAATATTTTTACTAATCAAAAAATACATTTGTTCATTCAGGAAGGACTACCGAATCATATCAAAGGTCCGCAAGAATCAATTATCATATTTACATAAAAATCCAAAATATTTCGTTGATATTTTGTCGAATATCCAGAAGGGATGAATTTATTGAGAAAGAATATTCTTTGATAAGGAGGAATAAAAGATGGCCAATCAATCTTTCATTGAAAAGTATAAAGAGGATCATCAGCATCCCATTAACAAATTGACCCACTCGATCGGCATACCGATGATTGTTGTTTCGCTGCCTCTCTTTTTCTGGCGTTGGAAACTTGCGCTGGCGTTGTTTATCGTTGGGTGGATCCTTCAATTTATCGGACACCTTTTTGAAGGAAAAAAGCCTTCGTTTCTTAAAAATCCGGTCTACCTTCTTGTCGGTCCTGTCTGGTATGCCAGGAACATTCTTACAGGGAAAGCATTCAAAAAAGAAAAAAAAGAAAAACCGCACATGTAACAGCCACCTTCAGACTTTAGAGGTTCCATTACAAAAGTGCGGTTTTCATTCTTCTGTTTTATTTATTTTTTTCAATCTCTTCCACGAGCACAGAAAGCTCTTCCCAGCGGTTCATCGCCGCTTCAAGGCGGGCTGCAACTTCCTGCTGTTCACGGAACAAGCCGTCGATCTTGCCGAAATCACTTCCCGCGGCCGCAATCTGGGACTCTATTTCTTCATGCTTTTCTTCTAATTCTGCAATGGTGTCCTCAATCGTCTCCCATTCCTTTTGTTCCTTATAGGACAGGCGGCGGGCTTTTTCTTTTTTCGGTTTTGGATCGTCAGAAGAAGCTGCTGGTTTCGACACAGCCAACAGTTCTTCTTCTTTTCTTTTTTGCTCCAGGTAGTCCGAGTAATCTCCATCAAAGCGTTCCACCCGGCCATTTCCTTCGAGAGCAAAAAGATGTTCCATCGTGCGGTCAAGGAAATACCGGTCATGGGAAACTGTAATGACCGCACCAGGAAAATGCTCCAGATAATCTTCCAGAACGGAAAGTGTTTCAATATCCAGATCGTTTGTCGGCTCATCCAGAAAGAGCACATTTGGTTCATCCATTAATACCCTCAGAAGATACAGACGCCTTCTTTCCCCTCCTGAAAGCCTTGAAATATATGTCCATTGCGCACTTGGAGAAAACAGGAACCGCTCGAGCATTTGCGATGCTGTAATAGGGTCGCCGTCTTTTGTATAAATGACCTCAGCCGCTTCGCGTATATACTCGATGACCCGCAGGCTCTCATCCATTTCTTCATGGTTTTGGGTGTAGAAGCCCAGTTTAACGGTCGGGCCTGTTTCCACCTGTCCGGTATCGGGAGTCATTTTGCCGGCAAGAATATTTAAAAGTGTAGTTTTACCGCTTCCGTTTTTACCGATGATACCCAGTCTGTCATCCGGCATAACCAAGTAGCTGAAATCGTTGAACAATGCCTTTCCGTTAAACGACTTGGATATCCCCTCAATCTCGATCACTTTCTTTCCGAGTCTCGCGGAACCAATCGCTACCTCCATCTGGCCTTTTTCGGCAGGACCGGACTGTTCCTTTAATGCCTCTGCACGCTGAACTCTTGCCTTCTGTTTGGTTGTCCGTGCTTTGGCTCCCCTTCTAAGCCAGGCCAGCTCACGGCGAAGGAGATTTTGGCGTTTTTGTTCGGACGATGCTTCACGTTCTTCGCGCTCTGCCTTCTTATCCAGAAACATTTCATAGTTTCCTTCATACGTATACAAATTTCCGCCCTCGAGTTCAATCATCCGGTTCGTAACACGGTTTAAAAAGTAACGGTCGTGCGTCACCATCAGGAGGGCGCCTCTGTATTTGGCAAGAAAATCCTCAAGCCATTCCACTGTTTCATTATCAATATGGTTGGTCGGTTCATCCAATATGAGAAGGTCAGCCGGCTGGATGAGCGCACGGGCAATGGCCACCCGTTTTTGCTGTCCGCCTGAAAGCATGCTCACTTGCTGTTCGAGCATTGTGATGCCGAGCCGGTTAAGCACTGTTTTTGCCGTTGTATTCGTGTCCCATGCATCCATGGCATCCATCTTCTGCTGAAGGGAAAACAGCTTGTTCTGAAGCTTTTCATTCTGTGGATCTGCTTCAAGACTGCTGATCGCTCTTTCATATTCGCGCAATAGCTGCATAAGGGGAGAATTCCCGTAAAATACAGCTTCAAGAACCGTTACACCATTTTCGAAATAAGGAGTCTGGGAAAGATATTCGATGTGAAAATCATTAGCGTGGATGATTTCTCCCGCGTCCGCGGATTCCAATCCCGCAATAATTTTAAGCAGAGTTGACTTGCCGGTTCCATTGACACCGATGATGCCAATCCGCTGCTTTTCACTAATTGTAAAGGAGATATCCTGAAACAGTGTTTTATCTCCGTAACTTTTTGAAAGTTGTTCAACCGATAATAAACTCATTTGCTCCTACCTCAGATCTATAGTTATCTTCTTTTATTGTAACAAAGATTGCTGTACAACCCGTACGATCGTGATTTAAAAAGTGGGGTCTGTTATGATAATAAAGGTTAAATGGTCCCTCTTCAATAAATGGTTTAGACAGAGGCGGAGAAGGCTATGTAACTATGGAAGCTAAAAAGGGGGAATGTTGATATGGATCCTATGCAGCCCAGCGGTCCGTTGGATGCCATTGGTGCGTTAATGGGCATCTTTGGTTTACTGTCCTTTATCGTAACAATTTTTATCGTCGTTTTAACTATCATCTTTTTATTTAAGGCCATGGGCTTTATGAAACGGAAATTGGAAGCCGACCGCTTGAGAAACGAGCAGTTGGAACGGCTGATCCAGCTTCGATCCAATCATGAAGTCAACCTTTACCGTACTGAGGAAGAACGTACATAACCAGAAAAAAGGATCGCGCCTGTGGCGCCATCCTTTTTTTGTTTACTTATCTTTCAATCAATCTCCATCAAAAAGGTTAAAAAGCCCTTTTGCCATGCTTCCTTCATCCTTGGATTGAGGAATGGCTGCAAAGACCCTGCTTGCCAGCCTGCTGAACGGCAAGGATTGGATCCAGACTTTTCCTGGGCCGCGAAGTGTCGCAAAGAACAATCCTTCACCGCCAAACAATGCCGTTTTTACTCCCTTCACCATTTCGATGCTATAGTCGACATCTCTTGTCATGGCAACGAGACACCCGGTATCCACACGAAGCACTTCTCCCGGCTGCAGTGTTTTTTCATGAATTGTACCACCTGCGTGCACAAAGGCCATTCCATCTCCTTCAAGCTTTTGCATGATGAATCCTTCACCGCCGAAAAAACCGGTTCCAAGCTTTCGCTGCAACTCTATACCGACAGATACCCCTTTTGCAGCTGCCAAAAAGGCATCCTTCTGACAGACGACTTTTCCGTCATACTCACTCAAATCCATTGGAATGATCTTTCCGGGATAAGGAGAAGCAAAGGACACGTGTTTCTTTCCTGATCCATCGTTTGTAAAGGTCGTCATAAACAAGCTTTCCCCTGTGAGCATGCGCTTTCCGGCATTGAATAACTTGCCCATCAAACCGGATCCTTGGGAAGAACCATCCCCGAAGATCGTTTCCATGCTGATGCCATCCTCCATCATCATCAAGGCCCCTGCTTCTGCTACGACTGTTTCACTCGGATCCAGTTCCACCTCAACAAACTGCATGTCATCCCCATAAATTTTATAATCAATTTCATGGTTATTCATTTTTTCTTCCTCCTAAAGTATGTAAAAATTCACTACTCCTTCTACGCATCTATACTGCCAAAGGTTTCATTAATAAGAATACGGCTTTTTCCACGGATATTCCTTTTTATAAAAAAACTTCCGAAATTTTTTCGGAAGTTCATCACATTGAAATCTATTTAAATGTTTATTGTACTTCTTTTTTTGTCAGCCCAGAACGCAAGGTGTGCCGAATAAACCACAAATTGATGAGTTCTACCTTTTTGTTGTACTCCCTTATATTTAAACCGCCCTGCAAGTGTTTCTTCCTGATGATAAAAAAGTACTTTTCCACAACCTGGCTGTAGTCTGCCATGTGATGCTCCTCCTCAAAATTACAGTTAATATTGTCTAATACCCGCTTTACTTTATTCTTAAGCTTATATTTACGCATAGATTTGGGACAGACTACGTAAAAAGGAGGGTTATGAGATGTCAGAAAAAGAAACCGACTATGAGGGAAAGAAAAAGCTATACCTTGACATTGACCGGATGATCAATGAAGGGATGGCCGGGGGAACAGTGGCCCATGAGTATGATTTGAATCAAATCAGCTATTCCACCGAAATAGGCGACGAGGAAGAACCTCCAATCCGGCAGGAAGAAGACAAGAAATAGCAAAGGCAGGGAGCTCGTGGCTCCCTGCTTTTTTATGATCAGTTCATATTTTGTTTGATTTGCTGTATGGATTGCAGCAGCTCTTGATACCGCTGCTCAAGCATTTCTTTCTCAGCACCTTTTCCCGGCATGGACAACCTTCCGATCAGATCCGCACGTTCAAGTTCCAGCGTTAACAGTTCTTCCTGTGCCACAAATGGTTCCTGCTGGATTTCCTTTGCATGCTGCTGTTCAAAGGCAGCATAGTTGCCTTGGAAAAACAGACATTTACCCTCCTTGAATACCAGCAAATGATCGGCAACCTGGTTCATCAGCTGCCGGTCGTGAGTCGCAAACAAAATGGTTCCCGGATAAGCGGACAGGACATGCTCCAGTGCCTCTCTCGTAAAAATATCCAGATAGTTTGTTGGCTCATCCAGCAAAAGCAGGTTAAAGTCTCCGAGAAATATCTTGGCAAGGGCTGTTTTTACTCGTTCGCCTCCGCTCAGCACCTTCACTTTTTTGTGAACATCTTCTTGTTTAAACAGCATCCGGGCAAGTACCGTCCGAACGAACATCTTGCTGTATGGACACTGTTCCGAAACATTTTCCAGTATGGTGCGTTCTCCGTCCACGTTCTCTAAGTTTTGATGGAAATATCCGATTTTCAGTGCCTGGGAGGCGGTTACGGAAGAGTGCCCCCTGAGAATCATGTTCATCAGGGTAGTCTTTCCGCACCCGTTCGGCCCCGTCAACGCCACTTTCATTCCAGGTTTCACAGCAAAAGAAACCTCATGGAACAGCTGCCTCTGCCCAACCGTTTTCTCCATATCATTTACTTGTACCGCAAACCTCGCATGGACCGGGCTTAATTTAGCGATATCAAACTGAACGTATTCCATTTCCTTCGGTTTCTCTTTTTTCTCCAGCTGCTCCATCCGCTTTTTCATGGCCTTTACATTTTTCATCATGGCGGCCTGCTTGCTTTTCACCTTGCCTTTTCCGAGTTTGGCTTCACTATAGCTCATACGAGACGGCTTTTTTTTCATGCTTTTTACTTTTTGCGTTTTTGCTTTTGCCGCTTCCTTTAACCGCCGCCTTTCTTTTGTATAGGTTTCATACTCGAATTGCTGCCGTGTCAGTTTATGCTCCTTCTGCTTTTGATAAGACGAATAATTACCCGTGTAAAACGAAGGAACCGTATCCGCAATTTCAATTATTTTTGTACATACCTGATCAAGAAACGCACGGTCATGAGAGATGACTACCACCGCTCCTTTAAAAGAAGACAGTTCTTGTTCAAGCTGAAGTATTCCATCAAGATCAAGGTGACTCGTAGGTTCATCCATAAACAGCAAATCGGGTTCCTTCTCAAGCGCAGCAGCCAGGCACAGACGGGTCTTTTCTCCTCCGCTCATGGATGAATACATCTTGTGGTTTAATCCCCACTTCTTCTTCAGCTTTTCTGATGTCTCCGCTTCGCGGGCGGTTTGAAATACGGATGAAATTTTTCCGTAAACGTGGACCTCTCCTTTATCCACCGGTTCTTCTCCGGCAAGCATATGCATCAGTGTGGTTTTCCCTGCGCCGTTTTGTCCGACCACGCCGATCCGGTCGCCGCTATGAATCAACAGCGGTTCCTTCAGCTGAACAATCAGCTTATCCTTAAACGATTTTTCAAGATCTGTTGTTTCCAATAAAAGCATAAAAAAACCTCCCTGAGAATCAGAGAGGAATTAGCTGCACAAAAAACACCCGATCGTTGCAGATCATCCAAAAAGAAACAGGGTATAAAAATGGGCAAACTAATCCTATCTGAAGTTTATTTTCAAAAAAGAAGATAAAGTTCATGTTAAATAGGAGTTAGTTGCGCATTGGACGATATACCTTTTCCTTTCCAGTTTTTGCTTCTCTTTTAGTTTAGAGCCGCTCCGGTATCTTGTCAATCTCAATCGTCAAACCTGCGGATGTCTACTTTTTTCGGTTTTTGCCGATCGGCCGGCAGCCGGTAGAGCCTGAGGTATAAGAATCCTTTTTTATACGTGGCCTGAATGGCATCACTACGGACTCTGTAAGGCAGCTCAATTTCCCTGCTGAAACTTCCGGAGCCAAACTCCTGCTTGGCAATTCTGTACTTGCCGCCGACAAGGTTGGTTTTTCCTTTTATATGAACACTTCTGTCGTCGACATACACATCTACATCTTCGGCTTTTTCCAATCCCGGAATGGCTGCAATGCACAAAAGCTCATTATCGGATTCGTAAATATTAACAGCCGGAAATCCTTTTTCCTCTGCAGGCTCGGCATGCTGGTTCCTTTGTTCCTCATCCTGCTGTCCATAAGGCGTAAAGAAGTTTTGCCCAAGATACTGATCAGCAAACTTCTTCCATTCCATCATCTGTTTCCATGAGTCCACGGAGTGATTCCCTCCTTTCTTGTAAGATTAAAGACTTAAATCAGGATGGAGCCGGAAGTTCCACTGTCGGAAGGGCGGCGAGCGGGGGTGCGGCTCCTGTATACCCGCCGGTGTTGTACAGGTTGGAAACCGGCCGGATCATACCGGCACTTCCAATCTGCATGACAGAGGAATTCTGTATCCCCTGCACCTTCAATTGGTAAATCGTGATCGTTTGGTTGACAAATAGATTCACAGCTATTCCTCCCTTCCTTTTGGTTCCCGGTGATTTCGTGATACAGGTGCCAAAGGAACGATGGACAAATTTTTGGGATCAGGATTAGTCCGGTAATCACGGACATGCTTTACTCTTGATTCTAAATCGATATTCTGGATACCGCCGATATGAAGCATTGCGGCTGTGGAAATACCCAAAATATCAATCGAGTTCACTTTAATGAACGCTGGATCGTGATAGGATTCCATGTCCACTTCGTTTGGGGGAATTGTGGGTGGCCGTGCCATGGTAAATATCTGATACTTTGGAAAATCGAGCAGATTGGCGAGAGTAGGATTAAATTCAGGTTCGTACTTCTGGATGGCCAGAGCCCGTGAAAACGCCGTATGTTCATCAGTATCCCCCACATTGACAATCGAAGAAAACAAAACCGAGCGAATATGGATGTGGTTCACTTCCGATGTACGCGGAATCATTTTTTAAACGACCGATAAAGGAACAAGGGCGGTTCCAACCGTCAGAGTTTCAGGAGGTGTATCAAAGGCAGCCGCAAGCGCGATGTGGCCCGCATCCCCCACCAATACAAGTGAAGAGATGCTTACCCCCACAATCTTCAGATCCCCGATTGAGAGATCATGATTGATCACCTGGAATTTCATCGTTTTCGCCTCCGATGTTATTATTTTTTAAACTCAGGATAAAATGTTCCATTCCTTTGTAGACATCACCTTTTACCTTGTTTTCAACAAGAAGCAGCCCTTCCTGATTTTGAGGGGGGTACTTTTGCATATAATGTTCAAGCCTTCCCGGCAGCTGTGTCCGGATATCATTGATGATTAACTCATGATAGGTCTCTTCCAACTTATGATCATACTCTTCTTCAATCTTGGCAATGTCTTCCGCTGCTTCAATGTTCAGGTACTCTTCGAGGTTCCCCATAATGTCAGTATATTCCCGGCTCGAGCTCAACGATCCCGGTGGGCTTACGCCATTATTGGGGACAGCGATGGATTCTCCTCCCACGGTAAAGTCATCCACGATATTTTTACCATCCGCATCAGAACTGAGCCCGATATTCAGCGTTCCGTCGAGCCTTTCAATTTTTAACTGATCGAATGAATATTGAATTTGTGTGGTCGGCTGGTCTTTTACCTTTTTCATATCCTTCGTCAAGTCTTCAATCTGCTTCTCCAATTCACACACTTTATCCTGGAGGCATTGAAGCTGCCCCTGCATTTGCTGTATATAGTAGTACTGATTGTAGGTGTCCGACATAACATCATCTCCTTACTATGTTTTATGCCGGACCTATTCCAAATTTGCTTTTTAAATCTTCACTTCTAGTAATTTCCGATGTTGGTATTGTCGAACTGATCCATATCGTACGTGTTTGTCAGATTATAACCAGTATTGGTTCTGATGTTGTCGCCCGTATTAAAGGATCCGGCCCCCGCAAACGTTTTCGCGTTGCTGATTGGTTGGATGGCCTGAACATCTCCAATATGGACAATCGAACTGCTCGAAACTGAGGCAATGTTGATACTTCCTACGATACCAGGCATCCAACCCCCCCCTGCCGTAACCGTCTCTTCATAGCATATGTAGCTTTCACTTAGGTGTTCACCCTCTTTATGCTCACCAAATTCCTGCCAGCATCATAGATTAATAAGAGCAGCAGGAATCCAGACAGCACGTCATAAGGGAGGTCGTATTACTTGCCATCACTCATCGTAGGACCTGTCACCATTTCCGCCGTTCAATCCGATGGAGTTGTCAATTTCGGTGATACCCTGGTCATCAATCCGAAAAGCACAAGCAAAGGATACAGCGGCTCTGGCGGAGGAAATACAGGGAATTTCATGCAAACCGTCACGTTCGTCAGCGCCACCAATACACTTGATACCGATGCCGTAGATTCGAATGTAGCCGGCAACGCTTAAAATGACTAAAGGAGGAGTTTGAACATGTCAGAAAACGGCGGCCCCATTCTGCCCTTTTTAAATGAAAAATCGTTAGGTACATGGGTAAAATCCCTCGAACAATTTATTGATAAAAGCTTTGAGCATTATCATACAATGGTTGATAATCTCTCTTTCCCGCTTGAAGTTAAAGAAACAAAAGATGAGTACCTGGCGTATGCAAACCTCGAAGCCTATGACCAGAACCAAATTCAGATTGAAGTGCTTGACCGTGCCCTGAAAATTATTGCCTACGCCTCGGAAACGAACCGCTTCACAAATGACAGCACCAATATCAGCCAGTACAAGCAAGCGAACAAGCGTGTTGAACGCCTCGTTCCGCTTCCCTTTTCCGTTAAACAAGAGGACGTCCGTGCCACATTCGGAAACGGTGTATTAAAAATCAGGGTGCACAAACGAAAGCCTTCTGCCAACCTTATTGAGATTCAGCCTGAAACGGAAGAGTAAAGCCTGCATATAAACGCAGGCTTTTTATTTTAAATAAGAGCTTCATAGTTATATATCTTGTACACAAATACTGTTTCTACATATGCTAAAAGGAACAAAAATCTTATGAGATAGGAACGATCATATGCGACAGCTAAATCCTTATGGATACGGCCAGTATCCTCCATACGGCTATCCCCCCGGAATGGGGTATGGACAGCCTGGCGTTGGTTACGGCCAGCAAGGATTCCCCGGATATCCCGGCCAGGCTTACGGACAAGGTGGTTATCCCGGAGCAGGCTATACCGGGTCAGTTCCGGGCTTTGGCCAGGGAGTAATTGGAGGATATCCCCAAAATCCCGGTTATCCACAGCAAAAGCCGTACATCAAGCCGCCACAAAGCGGCGGAGGCTGCGGCTGCGGGGGCCGATAAATGAAAAACCATCCTGGAACCCTTTCCCGGATGGTTTTTTTTACATAGGTGAGGATGTTTGGATATTTTGCTTCAACCAGTTTTCCGTGAAATCAACCAGCTGCTTTTGTTTCATCAGCCGGCAGGTTGCAGAGCCTGCCCGGGCAATTTTTATCTCTTGTCCATAGTTTTCTTCAAATTGGCGGCCAATCTCTTCAAACAGCTCTTCCTGGTATTCAATTTGTTTATACATTTTCCATACACGCTGTCCGGATTCCATGACAGGGCTTCCTTCTTCCACTTGTTTCTGCCCAGGTACACGGTACTCGGCCAAGTGCATGGACGTGTTGCTTTCATGTCCCACTCCAATAAGAAGGATAGATCCATTGAGATCGTAAACCCTGGCAAGTGGCGAAGATTCCCCCAGGCCGTTATCCAGGGAGTGATTCCCGGTAATCCATTCTTTATCCTTTCCCCATGCTGCAAAGGATACCGTAGGGTGACTGCTTCTTATGACTTCCGGACACGTCCGGAACACTTCAGCCACAGCCCCCATGAAATAAGTAGGCGAAATTGCCGGATCAAATGCAGGCATCTCGGCACGTATGGTACCCCACCATTCTTTTGGAACAGGAGGGTTTCCCCATCCCGCAGGGTCCGACAGCTCTGCAGAATGAGTAGGCATGATCAAATTCCCCTCTTCGGTCACCACATCCATTAATGCCTGAACCACGGCAACAGCACCTCCGCAGACCCACCCCATTTTACTCAACGATGTATGTACAATGACGGTCATTCCCTTTTGGACACCCAGTTTCTTAAAATCCTGAGCCAGCGATGACCGGGTAACGGGCTGTTCTGTATTTATCACGCTTAAACTCCCCCTTCATACGATAAGTATAACTGGCATATATCTCAAACGGAAAGGAGGGATTTGAATGAGCTTGCCTTTTGACGGAAACCAGCATTATCCCAAGCCATCGGTAGAACAATTTACTACCTGCGCACCTCAGCCCTACTGCGCCGGGCTCGGAGACATCGCTCCCGTATTCACTGCAGCTTCCTTTCAAGATGGCAAAATAAAAGACGTACGGCTCGAAGATTACCGGGGCCGCTGGGTGGTTCTCTTTTTTTATGGCAGTGATTTCACGTTTGTCTGACCCACAGAATTAGCGGCGGTCGCCGCTTTATATGAAGAATTCAAGAAACTGAATACCGAGGTGCTTGGCATCAGTACAGACAGTGTCTTTTCCCACAAAGTGTTTAAAGACGTATCTCCTCTGGCCGGAAAGGTGCAGTATCCGCTCGTAAGTGACCGGAATCATATGATCAGCAGGGCTTACCGGGTTCTTGACGGATACAGCGGTGCATCTGTGCGGGCTACCATTATTGTAGGGCCTGATGGCTTTATCGCGAGCAAACTCATCTACCCTTCTGAAGTGGGCCGAAATGCATATGAAATTCTGCGGCTCGTTCAAGCCCTCCAATTTGGCGAACAATCACAATCCGGAGTTCCCGCCAACTGGCTTCCCGGCATGCCTGGCCTTAACATGGATACCGAGAACATCGGGAGATTCTAACGTTAGCTTTACAAAAAAGAGCTGTCTTCTCACTCAAAAGCGAGGGACAGCTCTACCTATTACTTCAATCGGTGTACACGTGCTTCATATGGCATGAGTTCAATCGACTGTATGCTTTCTTCAGCATTTATTACATAATTGCTGATCATCAGTTCATGATTTGAATACACCATTTCCTCTGGCATCTCAAATAACGGCCGGCCGCCAGAAAAGTTTAGGATGACGAGCAGCTTTTCCTCAACGAGTGTACGGCTGTACGCATAAATATGAGGATGCTCTTCCAAGAGCAGATGATAGGTGCCATATACAATAATCTCGTTTTCTTTGCGCAGCTGGATCAGCTTCCTGTAGTAATGAAAAACCGATGACGGGTCCTCCATTGCCTGTTTTGCGTTTATTTCTTTATAGTTTGGGTTCACCTTGTGCCATGGTGTACCATCTGTAAATCCTGCATGTTCACTGTCATCCCATTGAATAGGAGCCAGTGCATTATCACGGCCTTTAACATAAATCGAGTTCATTACCTGTGCCGCATCTTCTCCGCCATCCGTCGCCTTTTCACGATACATATTGAGCGTTTCAATGTCCTTATACTCTTCAATCGTTTCAAAACGGACATTGGTCATTCCGATTCTTCGCCTTGATACACGTAAGGCGTCCCCTGCATCATATGGAGAAAAGTAGCCAGCATTTTCGAAGACTCCACATGATACTCTTTGTCGTTGCCGAATCGGGAAACCATGCCCGGCTGATCATGGTTATTCAGGTACAGGCTGTTCCATCCATTGCCTTCCAGACCTTTTTGCCATTTCGTAAAAGTATTCTTCAGATCCTTTAACTCAAGAGGCTTCAGGTCCCATTTTCCTCCTGGGCCCGAATCAAGGTCCACATGCTCGAACTGGAACACCATGTTAAGCTCCCTGCGTTACTCGTTGGTATAAAGAGCGGCTTCCTCTGTCGTTACCCCAGCATTTCACCCACGGTCATAACATCGTATTGAGAAAGCACTTTTTGATTCATTGTTTAAGTAAACGTTTACGTAAGCTTGTTAAAATAAAGAGCAAACCTTGGTTTACTCTGTTTCTTTGTTTTCAATCACTTTGACCGTTTCTCTTTCCACAATATGGTGAGGCATAAAAACGCTCTTCTGTTCCGCTGTTTCTCGATCCAAAAGCATTTTTACCGCACTTTTTCCCATTTCGTAGAGCGGCTGACCCACTGTCGTGAGCGGTGGAATCGCCATTTCCGCCACCTTTGTATTGTCGTATCCGATAATAGAGATTTGGTCAGGCACCCGGATTGACATTCTGTACAGATAGGACAGAGCACCTGCAGCCATTTCATCACTTGAACAAAAAATGGCGGTAAGGTCCTCATTTTGGTCCAGCAGTTCCTTTGCGGCGGTTATCCCGCTTTCAAATCCGAAATCACCAAAAGCAATCTTTCTCTTGTCCACCGGGATCTCTTTTTCCTTAAGAGCCCGTTTATACCCTTCAATTCTGGGTAATGTGGCAATCGGGTCCCCTTTTGTCCCGGCAATCATCCCAATGGAACGGTGCCCTCTCTCAAGAAGATAATTGACCCCATCGAACACTGCTTCCCTGTCATCCACTTTTATAAAAGGAATGTCATACTGTGATTTGGTTGACACAAGGACGACTGGAAGATTCATGGCAATGATGGCGTTATAGTATTCTTCCTTAAAAAATTCACTGACAAAAACGATGCCATCCACTTGTTTTTCGCGGAGAGCCTGCAAGTATTTCATTGTTCGCTTTCCATCTTTATCCGTATTGCAGACCATTACACTGTAATCGAGCTCATGTGCCATATCTTCAATCCCGCTGAGAACAACCGATGCAAAGGTATCTGAAACGGCTGGGAGCAGCACACCGAGTGTTTTTGTCTTTTTGTTGATCAAGCCCCGGGCTATCGCATTTGGCTGATACCCCATTTCCGCAATAACCTGCAGAACCTTCTCTTTTGTTTTCTCTGAATAGCCCGGCAGATTGTTCAGAATTCTTGAAACAGTAGCCACTGAGACATTGGCCTTTTGGGCCACATCTTTAATCGTGTAGGACATACCAAGCCCTTCTTTCTTTTACGTAAACGTTTTCGTAACTTTGTAAAATTAATATACCACCATATGTAAGCATTTTCAACACCAAAAAAACAACCCTTTTACAGGTTGTTCCGTTCCATGCCCCTCCACTCGTTGTATAAAAAGACAGCATAAGATTCTATGCCTTCTATGAGTTGAGGAGTTTTAAGTCCCTGCAGCCCATAAAGATAAGCAATAAAGTTTGAATCCGGTCCATAAAAACAGACAGCCTATTCCTTTGAGGTAAATCCCGGCACTGAGCAGACACATGCAGGACATTCTTTCTTACTTGCAAGCACCAGACCAGTAACGAGGAGACATAATCATCATAAGTAATCATTCATTCATCTGTTCTGGGTGGCTTTGAATGGGAGAATACGTCTTTTCATAGGAGGTTTTTGTCTTCCATTTTTCCTTGACCTGGATATCGGGAGGAAGGATATGCTCTGAGGTTGCCTCCTGTTCACCAAACATTAATTGATAATAATATTTGCACATCTCTGCATGGTACTGATATTGCTGATAATAATAATCCATTTCATTCTGAGGGTTTGTCATCTGCGGCCAAAGGCTCCTTTCCCTGCAGCTGTGGTTTCCAGTACATTGTATGTCCAGACCTAGTCGTTTTGCTTATGTTATTGCCTATAAGCCCTGATTTCCCTGCATTTCTGATACCATGCCCCACAAAGAAAAAGCCAGGATGTCCCTGCCAGTAATCCTCCCACAATATCACTCGGAAAGTGTGCTCCCAGATAGACCATGCTGAAACCCACTAACAGGATAATAGCTGAGGTTAATACCGTCAGCCCTTTCAACAATGACCGGGACATCTTTATGTTCGTCCAAATCAGCACGCTGATACCGCCAAAGAAGGCGATAACGAGCATCGTATGCCGGCTCGGATAGCCAAAGCTGTTTTCCATAAGAAGCATCCCGAATGATGGTCTCAGCTGATGAAAAAGATTCTTCAGCAAGCCGTTTATGATATAGGCTCCCCACACCGTTGACATCAGGAAGATACTCTCATATACCCTTCTAAAAAGAAGAAGATAGATCGCTGCTGCAGCCATCATGGGGAGTAAGGTATATTTGGATCCCAGTTGCTGGATGAACATAAAAATAGCGGTCCATTGAGGTGTTCGCAAGCTGTAAACTGCCAGCAGCAGATGATGGTCCGCCTCTTTTAGCAGGCTCCAGTAAATAAAGAGGGAAAAAACAAGAAAAGCCGTACCAGCCAACAGTCCAATGCAAAGGAACCAAAGGAAAGATGTATACCCTTTTTTCACCTGCCTCCCCCTTTTGTCATTTCCTCAAACAACTGCAAGGAGGGTTCCAGTAGAGAAGGGTAATATTGTTTGAACAGATCTTCTTTTTGCTGATCATGAACGAGAATTCCAAGCAGTTTAAAATAAGAAAACTCGGTTGGATGGTCGAAGTGGCGGTAGCACCAGCTCTCCATCCTTCTGGGAAAAGCGAGGAAAGAAAACAAACACCTCCACTCAGAATAAGACAAAGGCTCCCTTGAAGCCTCATGATAGCCCTTAATAAACCGGTGGATAACAGAAGGATTCCAGTTATGCGATGGTGCAAAATAATGAATAAATGAGGCAAGATCATATGTGCGTTCTGCAAATAACAGAGACTCCACGTCAATCAAGTGGATTTCCCCCTCCGCATTCAGCAGTATATTCCTCTGATGCAGACTGCCATGCGAGAGAACTCCTTTCACCCCTCCAACATCATTTTGGACATCGCGTATATACGAAGACGACAGCCGGCATCTCATTTCCAGAACATCCAGCATCCAGGGTTCCATGATCCACTCCGGCACGGGTTCATAACGGGATTTCCACCTTTGAACATCCTGATGTATCCTGTGCAATTTTTCAAGGCGCTGACCATATTCCATCCGAGGGCTGTTTTTCGGCGGCACTATCCCTTCTGATGCCTGATGAAAACGGGCCAGGGTTGATCCGATTTGTTCGATTAATGGCAGGTCCGCAAAAAGAATGTCCTCTCCTTTTACCCATTCTTCCATATAATAAAGCTCGTTATCATGTTCAAAATATACTTGTCCGTTTTTGCAAGGCAGAACACTTGGTATAAACGGAAAGCCGTTTAGCCTGATCCATTTGATGCATTGATAAACAAATGGCAAGTCAATGAGCTCATTTGCATTTTTAAACCCGAATATCCCCCGGTTTGTGGACACTTTCGGGATCGAAAGGATACGATCAATGGAGTGCACGTTTAGTCCATAATTTGTATTGATTAAAGAGGACAGGACAGCATCTGATAAAAAAACCTTTTGGCCCCGGACCTGTTTCATACGTTCCGCCTTCTTTCTCGCGCATAATCTGCTGTTGCCTAAAATCTATCATTTTATCTTATGAAATAAACGTGGACTCCATAACTAAAAAAGCATCCGGAGAAATTCCGGATGCTTTCTAGGATGCCTTTGTTACCGCTGATAATTTTGTTTTTTTCATGCTGAGTCCAATTCCGCTGTATGCGTAAATCAAGGTAAACAGCGGAGAAAGGTAGAGCAGGAAGGCATACGGAATATAATCGAGTGCTGAAACTCCAAGCGTAGCTGCAAAAAAGGCGCCACTAACACTCCATGGAACGAGCGGGTTAATCAGTGTTCCGGCATCTTCCATCGTTCTTGAAAGGTTCTTCAACGGTACCCCGTTCTTTTCAAAATGCTTCTTAAACGCCTGTCCGGGAAGCAGGATGGAAAGATACATTTCCCCTGTTAGCAAATTGACGCCCAAACCGGCTGCCGCCGTGAAGGCGATTAAATGCCCCGTATTCTGAAGCATTTTTTTCACTGAACCCAGCAGCACATCAATAACCCCAAGTTCCTGAAGCAGTCCGCCAAGGGAAAGGGCGATGATAATAAGCGATACCGACCACATCATTGGGATAAGACCGCCTTTATTGACGATCGCATCGACCGCTTGATTGCCCGTTTTCAGGTCCATTCCGTTCTCCAGTGTATTCATCACCTGTGCGATGGTCATGTCCGGATTCAGCATGAAAGCTGTAACGACCGCCGTAATGACACCAGTAAGAAGCGTAGGCAGGATCGGCAGTCTTCTAAAGGCCATCAGCATGACGATAAGAGGAGATATGAGCGTGACAGGAGTAATTTCGAAGTGCTCTCCGAGTGTTTTTTTCATATCGGCTAATTGGTTCAAAGAGGCACCTGAGCCCTGGTGTCCGGCAAAAAAGAAAATAACCGCTGTAATCACAACCGCAGGAACCGTTGTCCACATCATATGACGAATATGCTCAAACAGGTTCACACCTACTGTGCCGGAGGCCAGGTTGGTGGAATCCGATAATGGCGACATCTTGTCGCCGAAACAGGCACCGCATATGATCGCACCTGCTGCGAGTCCCGGGTTAACGTCCAGTACGTGGGCAATCCCCATCAAGGCAACCCCAACCGTGCTTGCTGTGGTGAAACTGCTTCCTGTAAAGGTCGAAACAAGAATGGTAATAAACAAAGCGCTGAGCGCAAACCATTCTGGTTGAATAAAATCCATTCCGTAAAAAAGGAGCGTGGGCACCGCTCCGCTTACCATCCAGCTGGCAATAACAAAACCGATCATGATCAACAACAAAAGTGGCTGTATGCCGCTGACCACTCCTGATATCAGACCACGTTCAATCCGTTTCCAGTCGCTCCCACCCAAAAGAGCAAAGATTCCTGTTAGTACTACACAGAAAAACAATGGAATGTGCGGCTCTACTTTTACGATAACCAAGCTTGTAAACATGGTGCCTACGATGAATATAAATAACAGGATAACACCTGGCAATTTCATTTTACTGTTCATGAATGACCTCTCCCTGATGCACATTAAACTTTTATCTTTACTTAAACGCTTAAACGCTTTTATGCGTTGAAGTATTGTCACAATATGTTATAATACCGAATTCGCTCATACTTGTCAATCTGAACCTTCCAACTGGAAAATGATACAAAAAAAGCAGCAGACTGATGGATCAGCCCTGCTGCCTTTCATTAAATCACTTCCCGCCGAAGCGTTCCGACTTTTTCTTTTTTCTTAATAACCAGATAGTAATAGAGGTAACAACCGATAAAAAATGGAACTCCAAGGTAAAGAGCAAGACGCTGATCTGGATCAAACGCCATACTCACAAGAACTCCTGTGTTGAGGGTGGTAGCCAGAATCGGCAAGATGGGATAAAGTGGTACCTTAAATTTCAAGTCCTCTACCTTACCGCCATCGCGGATATACCTTCTTCTGAACGCCAGCTGTGAGGCGGTAATAGCAATCCAGCCCACTTGCGCTCCAAGTCCTGCGAGCGAGAGCAACCATTCAAAAACGGTTTTTTCCGCTTTAAAGCCTGTTAACAGGGACAAAAGCGCAATGCCGATTGTAATGTACAAAGCGTTCATCGGAATGCCGCGCTTGTTGACTTTGGCGAGCTTTGGACTTGCCATGCCTTCCTTTGACAACGAATAGAGCATTCTTGTCGCGGCATAAAGCCCGGAATTGGCGACAGAAAGCAAAGCCGTCAGAATAACAAAATTCATTAAATCAGCTGCATATGGAATTCCAATGCTGTCAAATACAACAACAAACGGGCTTTCCACTTTGCCGGCCTTCTCCATCGGCATCAGAGCTGCCAGCACTCCAATGGCCAGCACAAAGAAAAAGAGTGTCCGCCATACCGTTTGCTTAATGGAGCGCGGAATGGTTTTTTCAGGATCTTCACTTTCACCAGAAGCAATCCCGATTAATTCGGTCCCCTGAAAGGAAAAGTTCACAGCGATCATGGTAACAAACAAGGCGGTAAACCCGTTCGGAAACCAGCCTGCAGATAAAAAGTTGGTGAATGCGGGTGCAGAACTGGCCCCTTTCATATCAATCCATCCGAACATAGCCGCTCCGCCAAGAACGATAAACAGGATAATAGCAATCACTTTGATGCTTGCAAACCAAAATTCAGCCTCTCCAAATGCTTTTGCCGACAGGGCATTTAACGCAAAAAGCACCACCGCAAAAATCAGGCTCCACATCCAGAGCTCCGAATGAGGAAACCAGCGCTGCATAAGAGCAGATGCAGATAAAAACTCCAGCGCCACGGTAACTGCCCATCCCAGCCAGTACAGCCAGCCCACCGCAAACCCTGTGCCCGGCCCGATAAATTTGGACGTGTACGTCTGAAAAGAGCCGGATACCGGCAGGGCGACCGACAGCTCCCCAAGACAAAGCATCGTTAAGTACATGATAAAACCGCCCACCAAATATGAAAGCACAGCACCTGCAGGACCCGCATCGTGAATGGTCATCCCGGAACCCAGAAAGAATCCTGTTCCGATTACTCCACCCAATGAAATCATGAATAAATGCCGGGCCTTCATGCTGCGCTTCAGCTCGTGATTGTTCTGATTACTGTTCATCTGTTCACCTCTTGTTGTTTTGTGTATGCGCTTTCATTATTTTATCATTTTCTGTCGAAAAACCAAAAACATTTTTTTAATTTTTTTGAACACTCATTAAATACTCCTGAATCGCCGTGCCGATCGCTGCAAGCTTATGCCGAGCCTCGGCTTCATTGCTGAGATTTTTCGTCAACACCGCTGCGATAACGGTTGTGTCTTTGTACTCAAATATACCGGCATCATGCTCTGTGCCCTGAAGCTCACCTGTCTTATTGGCAATCATAACTACTTCTTCGTCCATACTCCCTGGAAGTTTATGGCGAAACTGCTGATTCCGTAAAATATCCAGCATCATGACCCTGCTTTCGTTTTTCATCAGCTTCCCGTGGTGAATTTCTTTTAAAAGAAGAACAACATCTTTCGCAGACGTGTAATTGTTCTTCCCCTCTTGGATTGCTTTAAAGTCCATAAGCTTTCTTTTAAGCACGGTTCGATGGCATCGAAGTGCCGTAAGCAATGCGTTAATCCGCTCCCTTCCCGCTTGTTCAATCATCACGTTTGCTCCAGTATTATCCGATACTGTAATCATTAAGGTTAAGACGTCCAAAACGGTAAGTGACGCATCCGGCGATAAATGGTTAATTATTCCCGCCCCGCCTACTTTGTCTTTTGGCTTGATAGGTACCGGCAAAGACAGGTCAAGAAGACCCGCTTCCTTCTGCCGGAAGGCTTCGATCAAGATCGGCAGCTTGATCAGGCTTGCCGCCGGGAACACCTTCTCTTCATTTTCACCTATGTATCCTTCCTCAGTTTCAATATAATACGCAAATTCCCCAGTGAGAGGGTCAATAATGCCGTTTAACCTGTTTTTAAGCTCGTTTAACGTCATTTCCTGCTCCTTTCTCGTGTCTGCTTCCCTAAATAAAGTTCTTTATTTGGACAGCAGACTCCTTTTTGGGGATGGTTTTTGATAAAGATTTACCCAACCCGCACACAAAAAAACGCCCCACACTCAGGGCGCTTTCCCGTTTTGCTATTCATTTTTGCTGTCCGCCCTGTCCTTCACTCTGAATCATATCGTTTACATCGTTGTCTTCGTTAAAATTCAGCATGTAGGCACAGGCATCCGAACAATCGCCAAACGTGATAACGGCTCCCACTGATTTGGTATTGGCTGTATGGCTGTTTTGAATGGTGGTCCCAATATCAAGGTTTCCGTTCATCGTCACACCGTTCACACTGATTCTGCCTATTTTAAAAGAATAACGCAAATCTGTTCCATCCCTTTTTGTCTTTACCTTCAGTGTATGGCTTGAACAAAAAGCTGCTTGGACAGACTGCCCCATTCTAGAAAAACAGGCGGACAAAGATTACGGCTGGGCTACGATTGGAGCGGATGGGTTCGCGATTTGATCCTGGTCGCTGATGTCCGGATCGATATTACTGTTTACCATGAAACCAGTCGAAGGTGAAAAGTCACCCAAAGAAACCGTGGAACCGACGGATTTTGTGTTGGCTGTATGGCTGTTATGCACCGTGGGACCAATGTCAATGTTACCGTTCATGGTCACACCGTTCGTTTTAATGTTAAAAATGTTAAAGAGGTAGGGCATAAAGTGGCCTCCCTTCAAAAGTAATGATGGCTTATCAGTTACGAATGATTCTGGCTTGTAAATGCTGCATCTGTGTTTCCAAATTCGTTCTGATCATGAACATCCGGATCGAATACCATATTCTTCATCATCGCTTCAGCCGGGGAATGGTCACCTACAGAACTATTGTCCCCTGTCGATTTTGTATTGGCTGTATGGCTGTTATGGAATGTAGATCCCAAATTCAATGAACTGTTGCTCGCCAGGCTGTTTATTTTTAAATAATAGATATTTACCATGCACCCCATTGCTATCTCCACCTTTAAAAGTGTTAGTGTAGTGTATGATAAATGTCCTTTAAAGGTGAAAACCCCAGAATCTCACGGATTACGAAACCGGTTCCTTCCAAAGCGTCTCTCCAAGCGGCAAAACCTTCAGCCTGGCCTCATCAAGGCTCAGTTTCTCCCACTCTTTTTCTAGGCGCTCCAGAGCTTCCGGGCCGGTATCGTCCGCCAAACGGTAGGCGCCGTAATGCATGGGGATAAAAAGAGAAGCGCCTGTTTCCAGAAATGCTTTAACCGCATCTTCCGGATTGATATGCGAGACCTTCATAAACCATTCCGGTTCATAAGCGCCAATCGGCATAAGCACCGTATCCGGTTTTAAACGTTCTCCAATTTCCAAAAACCCGCGAAAATAACCGGTGTCTCCAGCAAAATAAAGGCTTTCGCCCGTTTTCAGGTCTTGGATTACCCAGCCTCCCCAATGGGATGTGTTCATGTCAAAAGCGCTCCTCCGCGTCCAGTGCTGAGCAGGAACAAACGTTATCTTCACGCCCCTGTCCACGAACTCCTCCCACCAGTTGGCCTCTGTTACTGTTTGATACCCTTTTTTGCGAAACAGACCTTTAAGTCCGGCAGGCACATAAAAGGATATTTTTCCTTTTAGCTGTTTGATACTGTTGAAATCAAGATGATCATAATGCCCGTGGGAGATAAGAACAAGATCGATTTCCGGCAGCTGCCCGGCAGACAACCCAGGAGATGTGAGCCGTTTTTGCAATCCCATTTTTGTTGCCCATACCGGATCTGTCAGGATATTCAGTCCGCCCATCTGCAAGAGAAATGTTGAATGGCCGATCCAGGTAATCGAGTGTTTGCTGCGGTTTTCTTTTAATCTCTCAGGCTCTTTTTCCGTGCTCTGCTGAATCTGTCGGGTCAAATCCTTTTTATTGCTTCGTCTTTCCCGCTGCCAGCGGAGTAAATCTTTAAATGTATGTGTATTTTCAATGCCGTCAAGGTTGGCGAACTTCTTCATCGTACGGATTCCTCCTGTTTGATACGATCCTGGCAAGATTGTAAAAAGCTATTGAAATGTTCTAATAATTATTGTAAGGTATAAAGAACTAATTTTATAGCAATTTGGTTTCTTATCCAGAGAGGTTAAGGGAATGGCCCGTTGACACCTCAGCAACCTTCAGCTATTGCGTGCTGAAAAGGTGCTAAGTCCAACAAGTTCGATTGCAGAACTTGAAAGATAAGAAGAATGACATCGAATGTTCAAAGTCTTCTTCTTTAAGAAGGCTTTTTTTATTTTTTGGGCCACTGGAAGATACCGAACCAACAGGAGGACTCATAATGGGATTATTGAAAGACCTAGAAAGCAAGATACTGATCGCTGACGGAGCCATGGGAACGCTGCTATATTCCTATGGAACGGACTGCTGTTTCGAGCAGCTGAATCTGTCCCACCCTGAACAGATCCAGTCGATTCACCAGGCTTATATCCAGGCCGGGGCAAACGTCATACAGACCAATACGTACAGCGCCAACTATATTAAGCTGCAGCGGTATGGACTGGAGGAGCAGGTAAAAGAATTAAACAGCGCAGCCGTTTCTCTAGCAAAAAAAGCAGCCGGCGGCCATGCGTACGTGCTCGGAACCATTGGAGGTATACGGGGAACCGGCCCCAGTTCTTTGTCTCTTGAAGAAATTAAAAGAAGCTTCAGGGAGCAGCTGTACTGCCTTCTCCTCGAGGGTGTAGACGGGCTTCTTCTGGAAACCTTTTATGATTTGGAGGAGCTGGAGGCCGTATTAAAAATCGCCCGAAGCCAGACCGATCTGCCGATCATTTCACAGATTTCTTTGCAGGAGGTGGGCATCTTAAATGACAGAACTCCGGTCAATACAGCGATTAAGCGGCTGGAGGAGCTGGGATCGGATATCGTCGGGCTCAATTGCCGGCTCGGCCCTTTCCACATGATCAAAACCCTGGAGGAAGTAGAGATTCCAAAGCATGCTTTTCTTTCCGCCTATCCCAATGCGAGCCTTCCTTCCTATGTGGATGGCAAGTTCCAATATGAAGGCGATGCGGAGTATTTTAAAAATAGTGCTTCCCTATTCAGAAATCAGGGTGTCCGTCTGCTTGGCGGCTGCTGTGGAACCACTCCTGCTCACATCGAGGCCTTCGCAACAGAACTGGACGGTCTCTCACCTGTTACAAAAAAGGATGTACGCCGGCGGCCTGAGCCCATTGCTGTTGCACCATCCGGGCAAAAGCCTCAAATCTCTCTGCCGAAAATTCTGCAGGAGCGGCGCTCGGTCATTGTGGAGCTCGATCCTCCCCGAAAACTGGACACGACGCGATTTTTCGAAGGGGCCAAAGCTCTCAAGGAAGCGGGCGCAGATGCGATTACGCTGGCAGACAACTCTTTGGCCTCGCCAAGAATTTGCAACACCTCGCTGTCATCTCTTGCAAAAGCGCAGACCGGTACCCAGGCCATCGTCCACCTGGCATGCCGTGACCGTAACATCATCGGTTTGCAGTCCCATTTGATGGGCCTTCACACGCTAGGTCTTCACGACATTCTGGCCATAACTGGTGATCCTGCAAAAGTGGGTGATTTTCCGGGCGCTTCCAGCGTCTATGATGTAACTTCAATCGAGTTGATCAAAATGATCAAGCAGTTTAACGAAGGGATCTCCCTCTCCGGTAAAGACCTCGGAGAGAAAACCCATTTTACGGTAGGAGCGGCCTTTAATCCGAATGTGAAAGCTCTCGATCGCGCTGTACAGCGCGCAGAGAAGAAAATAGAAGCCGGCGCGGATTACTTTATTAGCCAGCCCGTTTATTCCGAGGAAAAACTGGTGCAGTTCCATGAAGCCGTAAAAGACCTTCCTGTTCCGGTCTATGTGGGCATTATGCCCCTGACTTCAAGCCGCAATGCCGACTTCCTTCACTATGAAGTGCCTGGCATTAAGCTGAGCGATGAAGTAAGAAGCCGGATGGCGGAATTCAAGGATGATCCTTTGGCCGCAGCGCGTGAAGGACTGGCCATTTCAAAGTCATTGATTGATGCAGCCACAGAACTCTTCAATGGCATCTACCTGATCACGCCGTTTATGCGCTATGAATTAACCGTTGAATTGACGAAATATGCATATAATATTGCCCCCAAAAACGTAAGGAGGATACAAAATGTCTAACATCACCCTTGAACAACAGCTAAAGAAGAAAATACTGATTATGGACGGGGCGATGGGTACCATTCTCCAGCAAGCCAACCTGACAGCAGACGACTTTGGCGGCGAAGAGCTTGAAGGCTGTAATGAAAATCTGAATTTCACCCGTCCGGATGTGATTCTTGATGTGCACCTTCAATATTTGAAAGCGGGAGCCGACATCATTGAAACCAATACGTTCGGAGCCACAGACATTGTCCTCGATGAATATGGTCTCGGATATAAAGCCTACGAAACAAATAAAGTAGCAGCAAACATTGCACGCCAGGCCGTTGAACAAATCTCGACCCCCGAATGGCCGCGCTTTGTGGCGGGTTCCATGGGTCCGACAACAAAAACGTTAAGTGTAACTGGCGGAGCCACCTTTGAGGGGCTCACAGCCTCATATGAGGAGCAGGCACGCGGTCTGATCGACGGAGGGGCAGACTTGCTTCTTTTGGAAACGAGTCAGGATATGCTCAACGTAAAAGCCGCTTTCATCGGCATTAAACAAGCATTTAGATCGACGGGAAAAGAGCTGCCATTCATGGTGTCCGGAACCATTGAGCCCATGGGTACCACGCTTGCCGGCCAGTCCATTGAAGCATTTTACATTTCGCTTGAGCATATGAAGCCGATAGCGGTCGGTTTAAACTGCGCCACCGGACCTGAATTTATGACCGACCATGTTCGTTCCCTTTCTTCACTCGCGCTCTCTGCTGTCAGCTGTTATCCAAACGCCGGACTGCCAGACGAAGACGGAAATTACCATGAAACACCTGAAACGCTGGCAAAGAAAATGAGCGCGTTTGCCGAAGAGGGATGGCTGAACATTGCCGGCGGCTGCTGCGGAACCACTCCGGATCATATCCGCGCAATTGCAGAGGCGATGGAATCCCTGCCTCCCCGCCAGCTTCCCGAAAGCCACTCACACGTGGTTTCCGGTATCGAACCGCTGATTTACGATGATCCATCCATGCGGCCGCTCATGGTAGGTGAACGGACGAACGTCATCGGGTCCAGAAAATTCAAGCGTTTAATCGCGGAAGGAAAGTTTGAAGAAGCTTCTGAAATTGCACGTGCCCAAGTTAAAAAAGGCGCCCACGTCATCGATATCTGCCTGGCTGACCCCGACCGGGATGAACTGGAGGACATGGAGAATTTCATTAAGGAAGCGGTCAAGAAAGTAAAGGTTCCGCTTGTGATCGATTCAACCGACGACCAGGTCATTGAAAAGGCTCTAAAATACTCCCAGGGAAAAGCGATCATCAACTCTATCAACCTCGAAGACGGCGAAGAACGGTTTGAAAAAGTGGCACCGATTATTTCCCGTTACGGTGCGGCCGTGGTTGTCGGAACGATTGATGAAAAAGGAATGGGGGTAACGACAGAGCGCAAGCTGGAAATCGCCAGGCGTTCCTACGATCTTCTGGTCCATAAGTACGGCATTGCTCCAACCGACATCATTTTTGACCCTCTTGTCTTTCCTGTCGGAACCGGTGATGAGCAGTATATCGGCTCTGCAAATGCGACAGTGGAAGGGCTCCGGAAGCTGAAAGAGCAGCTTCCGGAATGCCAGACCATTCTCGGCATATCAAACGTATCCTTCGGTCTGCCTCCTGTCGGCCGTGAAATTTTAAATGCGGTTTATCTGTATTACTGCACACAGGCTGGATTGGATTACGCGATTGTGAATACCGAAAAACTCGAACGCTTCGCCTCCATACCGCAAGAGGAAGTGGAGCTTGCAAAAGCACTGCTTTTCGAGACCAATGACGACAATCTTGCAAAATTTACGGAATTCTACCGTGGCAAGAAAAAAGAGGCAAAAACTCCTGTTGTGGAGCTTCCCCTTGCGGAACGTCTCGCATTTTATGTGGTAGAAGGAACCAAAGAAGGGCTTATTCCGGACCTTGACCTTGCGCTAAAAGAGTACGACGCACCGCTGGATATTATTAACGGTCCTTTAATGGCGGGAATGGAAGAAGTTGGCCGGTTGTTTAACGATAATCAGTTGATTGTGGCAGAGGTCCTGCAGAGTGCCGAAGTCATGAAAGCTGCTGTCGCCCATCTTGAACCCCACATGGAATCGGGCGGAGCGGTGAGCACCAAAGGAAAAGTGGTGCTTGCCACGGTGAAAGGCGACGTGCATGACATCGGAAAAAACCTGGTGGACATTATTCTCGGAAACAATGGTTATGAGGTAGTAGACCTTGGTATTAAGGTGACACCACAAGAACTGATCCAGAGCATTCAAAAAGAAAAACCGGACATCATTGGCCTTTCGGGCCTGCTTGTTAAATCTGCTCAACAAATGGTGCTTACGGCTTCGGACTTAAAGAATTCCGGCATATCTGTTCCTATTCTTGTAGGCGGTGCCGCTTTAACGCGCAAATTCACGGAAAACCGGATCGCCAACGAGTATGAGGGTACTGTTCTTTATGCGAAGGATGCGATGGATGGATTAAGTCTTGCGAACAAGCTTCAAAAAGGGGAAACCTTTGAAAAACCTGAGGTCAAGGCACCTGCTGAGGAACCTGAGGATTTCCCTGCCGCAGGATCAGCGGCTTCGACTGCCACTGCGGTAAAAGTCCGACCCTCTGTGGATCAGTCGCTTAAGGTTTTTGTACCCAAAGATACGGAGAGGCATGTATTCAAATCCTACCCACTTTCCTCTGTGATTCCGTACATTAATTTACAGATGCTGCTTGGTCATCACTTAGGGGTAAAAGGAAAGGTATCGCGGCTGCTCGCCGAAAAAGATGAGCGTGCTCTTGAAGTAAAAGAAATGGTGGATCAGCTTTTGAAGGAAAGCCAGGAAAACCACTTGATTGCGCCGGCCGCACTGTATCGGTTTTTCCCTGCACAGTCCGAGGACGAGAAATTATATATTTACGATCCGAATGATACATCACGGATCATCGAGACCTTTGAATTCCCGCGCCAAAGCCGAAGCCCGCATCTCTGTTTGGCAGATTATGCAAAACCGGCAGAGAGCGGCGAGATGGATTATGTCGGATTCTTCGCTGTTACAGCGGGAAGCGGCATTCGTGAACGTGCGCAGCAGCTCAAAGCAGAGGGCCGTTTCCTCGAAAGCTTCGCCCTTCAGTCCCTGGCCCTTGAAACAGCGGAAGGTCTGGCCGAGCTGGTGCACAGGCAAATGCGAGATAAATGGGGATTCCCGGATCCTGTCAGCATGTCCATGCAAGACCGTTTCTCCGCCAGATATCAGGGACAACGGTTTTCATTCGGCTATCCTGCCTGCCCCGACCTTGAGGACCAGGCAAAGCTCTTTAAACTCCTTGAGCCTGAGGAAATCGGCATCCAGCTGACCGAGGGCTTTATGATGGAACCGGAAGCATCGGTTACCGCACTTGTGTTTTCCCACCCACAGGCCCGGTACTTCAACGTATTGGTATAAAAAAAACCAGGAAGAAGATTTCTCTTCTTTCCTGGTTATTTAATGTCCGTGATGCGCATGATCTGGGTTGTCCCCGCCTGAGCCTGATCCGGACTGAGCTTTTCAACACTACCCGCTTTCTCACCGTTTGTAATGATAATGGGTGTAACGGTGCTTTTTGCTTTTTCTTTGACGAGGTCCACGTTAAATGAAATCAACGGTTGGCCTGTGCGTACACGGTCTCCTTCTTTCACAAGAGAAGTAAAGCCCTCCCCTTTCATCATTACCGTTTCAAGACCAATATGAATGAGGATTTCAAGACCCGATTTGGTTTTGATTCCGACCGCATGCTTGGTCGGGAATACCTGGAGCACCTCGCCATCGACCGGCGACATCAACTCACCATCTTCCGGGACTACCGCAATGCCGTCACCCATCATTTTTTCTGAAAAAACGGGGTCAGGCACTTCTTCAAGAGGAATAATTCTGCCATTTAAGGGTGAAACCACAATTTCTTCAGTGGGTGTGTCTTGATCTTTTTTTCCAAATAACTTTCGCAGCATAAGAACACTTCCTCGTTTTATTTTTATTTTTATTTATTAAGTAAACCATACCTGTGAGGCTGGAAGCAAAGAAATAATGTCTGCTACTACTTTACACGTTTTCCCGGCAAACTAAACAATGATCGGTCAAAAAGGATCAAAGAAAGCCACCGGCTTTGTCTCGGATCAGATCATTGCTATAATAACATTTATCGATAATCATAAAAAAAGGCATAAAAGGAGATTGGACAATGAGTATGTATAAAGCATTAACCATTGCCGGTTCCGATACTAGCGGCGGAGCAGGCATTCAGGCAGATTTAAAAACCTTTCAGGAGCTGGGTGTATATGGAATGACAGCCATTAACGTAGTGGTGGCCCAGGATCCGAAGCGTGACTGGTTCCACGAAGTCTTTTTGCTTCCTCTTGATTTGTTCAAGGCCCAGCTTGAAACTGTTCTTGGAGGGATTGGTGTGGACGCAGTGAAAACGGGAATGCTCGCTTCTGTTGACGTCATTAAAGCAACAGCCGAAGTGATTGACAAGTACGAATTGAAAAATGTAGTGGTTGACCCTGTTATGGTCTGCAAAGGAGCTGAACCGCTTCAACCCGAGCTCGCCGATACGCTTCAAAACGTTCTTGTGCCGCGTGCTACGGTCGTGACACCAAACTTGTTTGAGGCAGCCCACCTGGCAGGCATGGCCCCGATCACAACGGTTGACGAAATGAAGGAAGCGGCGCAAAAGATTCAGTCTGCAGGTGCCAAGTATGTGATCGTCAAAGGCGGCGGCAAACTTGTACATGAAAAAGCGGTGGATGTGGTATTTGACGGAGAAACCTTTGAAGTTCTTGAATCCGACCGAATTGACACCACTTACACACATGGCGCTGGCTGTACGTACTCTTCCGCTGTAGCGGCAGAGCTGGCCAAAGGAAAATCGGTGAAAGAAGCCATCTCTGTGGCCAAGGACTTTATTACGGAAGCAATCCGGCATTCATTCCCTCTGAACGAGTATGTTGGCCCAACAGACCATAGCGCTTACCGTAACTCCAAAAATGTATAATATCTACAAGAGCTTTTCCACGAATAAAAAATGCCGTGCATTGGGACGCTAACCACTATACTTTTATGAAAAGGTGGGGTAACCATGGGCAGAGGCAACAGCCATAAACAGCCGGCACGTGACAAAAATAAAGCAAAGCTTCCTCAAACACCAAAATATGAAATCGTTCATGACAACCAGGAAGCCGAGCTGGCAGAGGAACTGACTTCTCAATATGAGCTAACATCGCCTCCGGGCTTCGAGCCGACAGAGGTAATTCGTAGGGATGAACAGAATAAATAAAAAGGTGAAAAGAGGAATTAAGCTTAGCGAATTCCTCTTTTTTATGGTCAAAAAGCCCTGTAGCCGTCAGGCAGTTTATTTAACGCTTTGGCAATCGTTCAAGTATAATGATTGCAATGAAGCTTATTGAGGAGGGAAAACCTTGCAGCCGATCACACTAGATACGGTTCAAAACGAGATCAACAAGTTTTTGAACCAGGATGTCTACTTACATTTGGAAACAACAAACGGAGCATACGCTTCTCACTTTAATCAGTCGTTCTTTTCAGTGGGCGCTTATATACGAAATGCAAAAGTGAATTTTGAGCGGGGAATCATCACGGGAGACAAAGCTCCTTACCGTGCTGGACTAAAAATTGAACTGGGATGGGTTTACGCTGAAGGCCTGACGCATTGGGAAGTAAACGAGGACGGACAGCTATTGCTTGCCGGACATGATGCAGAAGGAAAATTGGCTGTTGCACTTCAGCTTAGCCCCCATCCGTTTGAATAGGAGGTTACTATATGTCACAAGAACATGTTTTAGTCGTATTTCCACACCCTGATGATGAAGCATTCGGAGTTTCCGGCACCATCGCCATGAATACTGAAAAAGGAGTACCTGTCACTTATGTGTGCCTCACATTAGGCGAAATGGGCCGTAACATGGGAAATCCCCCCTTTGCCACTCGTGAATCCCTGCCGAAAATCAGAAAAAAGGAACTGCAGGCAGCTGCCGACACACTGAACATCAATGACCTTAGAATGTGGGGCTTACGCGATAAAACCGTAGAATTTGAGGATCCCAAAACATTAACAGCGCGGATCGGCAATGTGATCGATGAGCTGAAGCCTACGTTGATCATTACCTTCTATCCCGGCTACAGCGTGCATCCGGATCATGAAGCAACAGGGCGGGCCGTTATCCGGGCAGTGGAACAGCTTCCGGAAGACGAGCGTCCTGCCGTTCATTGCGTGGCATTCTCCAATGATTGCTACGAGATGCTTGGTGAGCCTGATGTGGTCAATGATGTGAGCTCAGTATCACACCAAAAGCTTGAAGCGATTAAAGCACACCGTTCGCAGACCGAATGGATCATCGCGGCGATGGCTGAAGAAAATCCGGAAAAAGTACCGGAAGTGCTGAAGCGGATCAACAAAGAGCAATTCTGGACATATAAATTTTAACTCGCAATAAGCTGGCTTCTGTGGAGGCCAGCTTTTTTATACGGCCAATCGGGCTGAAAATAAAAACAAAAGCCCCCGTATACGCGGGAGCTGTTAAAATTTTTTATAAATTTTATCACGGTACATTCCGAATGCAGAGGAACTGGACATCCTTCGCTTTTCCATCAACGAATTAAACCGCAGTGACTTCTCGGTCCATTTCTTTTTGAGCGTTTCTTTTTCCTCAGGGTTCTGGCAAAGGTCAATCAGATCCTGAATCGACATCATTTCTTTTTTCAACTGAACTTCTTCAGGAACATACCCTGCATTTTTCAGGATTTTGTAGCCCATTCTTAATTCTTGGGGAACGGTGGAGAGTTCTTCGAGTTTAAGCGGTTTTCCTTTTCCCGGCAAATGGTCCAAGTCTCCCTTTTGAATTGCATCCTTAATGCGCTGCTCAGCCATCATAAAGGCAAAATCCACACGCCAACTCCCCTTTCCAAAGAGTATTTATCACACTTTATTATACTACATCGTACTATTTTTTGCTCAGCCGCATAAAGATGAAGTAAAAACCGAGGGGGTTAATAGATGGATATAAAAGTGGGACAAGTTACCGAAGAGATGGTATCACGCTTTCATGAGCTGAATCAGCTCTCGAAAGCCATTGACGCAGAGCTGTCCGAGTTAAAAACAAAATTCAATACTCATTTTGATTCTGTTCTTGGACAAAGCGAAAAGGGCGAAATTCGGTACGGAAATTATAAGCTGCAACGGCAAATTCGTAAGTCCGAAAGCTTTCATAACGAAAAAACCGTTCAAAAACTGGAAGAACTGAACCTTCAGGATTGTATCGTAACAACGAAACAGCCTGATAAGCAAAAAATTGAAGCCGCTCTGACTCTCGGCCTGATCCCCTATGGAGAATTAGATGAGTGTGTACAGCGCAAAATTACACCAGTCATTGTCGTAAAAGAAACGCCCATCGTCAAATAAGAGCCCGGGTTACGGGCTCTTATTTCCAAGGTACGGGCCCCAAAACGGACATGCCAATACATTTACTTATTGGTTTGGTTCTTCCTGGATTGGATGATACTGGTGCCGTCTGAATCGCAGTAAACACATCTTCCATCACAGGTTTCGTTTCCGCATCAATCTTCAGAAAGGTCGGGATATGCTTTTGGGAATAACAACGATATGCACCATAAAACGGTCGGATAAGATAATAAGCCAGTGTGTGTTCCGTTTCCCAAATCTGTTCCACTTCCGTATTACCACTTCATCCTTCATCGCAATCAGCGTAATCTGCTGCAATCGCCAATTCACACATCTCCCCTTTCTTTCAAACTTCCATACTGTGTATCTGAAGTTTGTCTTTAACTTTTTTAAAAGAGATGAATAGATTCATAGATTAGGGCAATACTGGTTGTAAATAAGCTTAAGGGGATGAGCGGAATGAACGTATATGAATACACTGTGATGAATGTTGTGATGGCTTTTGAAGAGAAAGACTTGAATATCATAGATGAACATTTGATGAAAGTTGCCTATAAATTGGCAGATGATTTTACGAAAGAGCAAATTTCGGTTTCCTTGATCACCGCCATCGTGATGGATATTATGCCTGGCATTATACATATTGAAGCCGGCCCCCATGACTGGCAATTCGACCTCGACGGCAACTATATCGGAAATGGGATGTTCAACGATGTTTCCGTAGAGCTGGTGGGAATGGTTTAAAATATCGTCCATTGGCACATAATCTTTATGAAACGATATTTCAACCAAAGAAAGGATACTCCATTATGTCTCGCGGAAAAGAATTTGAACATAAGAAAAAAGGGCACCCAGGTAATTTTCCTGAAGGAAGCATTACCCCTGACCAAGGGAAGGAAAAAGCGGAAGTGGATCCGTATATCGTAACAAACGAAGCCTTCAAAAATCGAAAAGAAGAAGAATAACGATCAACCGCCGGACAACTGCCGGCGGTTTTTTATGTTGCAAAAAAGGTTCGCAGTTTTTCCTGCATCGCTCGCTTTCTTTCTCTCAACTGCCGGTGCCGGTGGCCATTGGCACCTGAAGGATGGGGAAAACCAAGCAAGCACTGTGACTCTTCAATCTTTCCTTCGCCGATGAAAACCCGAAGAACGTCTTCCACGGCTTTTCCGAGTGGAATAATCAATGGGCGTTCAAGCGCAAGGATATCTGTTTCTAAGGTATCTCTTGCATAGTTCATTAAAAACGAGCTTTTCCGGATGGGCGGCTGGTGCCCAGTATAGTTCTTGCCGTTTACAAACAGAGGATATTTAATGATCGAAACGGTGTGAAGCAACTGCCGTTCTTCTCCAAAAAGAGCATCAGCACCCGGAAGGTCAAGTAACGAGGGCAGCCCCAGTTCATCCAGCATCTGAACCAGATGGGTTCTCATGCTTCCTGAAAACTGGGCAGCCTTTTTTGCCGCTGTTAAAATTTCTGTCGTGTCCTTCTGTTCTTCAAGAAGCCTCCTTGCTGTCCGGAAGGCGAGTTCCATCTGCACCCACCCGGGAGTAATTCCAATAATCATGATTTTTCCGTTTTCATTCACCGCTTCATTATGCGGAGAGTAATACATTTCAAGGTGACCGTTTTTTTCCATCAGAAACGCGGAAGTCAGCAAGTCTTCCCTGCGGTACCGTTCTTTTACCGGCAAGGATCGCAGTGCCGTTTGGTAATGATCAAATAACTTCATTTGCCTCTCCTTTTATAACATCAATTCTTTACCAGTATACCCGTTCTTTCTCTGGTTTTATTTTTACCATTCGTGGAAAAGGAAGGATAGGGATTCTGGATTCAGTTCACAAAATTTTCAAGGAGGATTGTGATGAACGTTCTATTTGATCTGGTTATTGCTTTACTTATCATTATTGGTATCATGCTTTTGGTTCCCCTTGTCTTCTTCATCTATTTATACATAAAAGACGACCGCCAAAAGCAGCATTCCATCCTTAGGAACTTCCCGGTTCTCGGGAAAGTCAGATACTTCACAGAAAAGATAGGGCCGGAGCTCAGGCAGTATCTGTATAACAACGACAATGAAGGAAAGCCTTTTTCACGCAAGCAATTTCAGGATGTAGTGAAGTCGGGAAAATATAAAGACAGGCTGGTCGGCTTTGGCTCTCTAAGGGATTTTGGTGATGAGGGGTTTTACATCCGTAATACCCTATTTCCTAAATTGAGAACCGAACTAAAAGTGGACAATGAGCCCAAAATCAAAACCAGAATTTATGTCGAGGAAGGTGATAACTTATTCTCCCGAAAGGAGCACAGTGAAGAACGTCTGATAAACCCGGTTTTTCTTACGGATGACAATGCCGTGATTCTTGGGGAACATACATGCCGGCAGCCGTTTAAACTGAAAGGACTGATCGGCCAATCCGGCATGAGCTATGGCGCTCTCGGTGAACATGCGATTACCGCTTTATCCAAAGGACTGGCCATGGCCGGGGGAACATGGATGAATACAGGTGAAGGCGGGCTGTCCAACTATCATCTTGCAGGCAAAACGGACATTATCTTTCAAATCGGTCCGGGTCTATTTGGAGTAAGAAACCTAAATGGAGAATTTTCATGGGAAGCATTTAAGAAAAAAAGTGAAATGGAACAGATTAAAGCGTTTGAGCTCAAGCTTGCACAGGGGGCAAAAACGCGCGGCGGCCATGTAGAGGGTGAAAAAGTCACCGAAGAAATCGCAAAAATACGGCTGGTGGAACCAGGTAAAACGATTAACAGCCCCAACCGCTTTAAAGAGTTCGACTCTCCGGCATCTCTTATTCACTTTGTAGAAGAATTAAGAAATGTATCCGGGAAACCCATTGGCATTAAAATTGTTGTGGGCGACCTGGACGCATTGGAAGAATTAGTGGCCTATATGAAAGAAAGCGGAAAAGGCCCTGATTTTATTACCGTCGATGGCGGTGAAGGCGGAACCGGGGCCACCTTTCAGGAACTGGCCGATACGGTCGGACTGCCAATCCAGTCTGCCCTTCCCATTGTCGATGAAATGCTCAAAGAATACGGCATACGGGACAAGGTCAAGCTGATTGCTTCCGGCAGGTTGATTACCCCTGACAAAATCGCCATTGCGCTTGCCATGGGAGCGGACCTGGTCAACATTGCCCGCGGATTCATGATCAGCGTCGGCTGCATCATGGCCCAGGTTTGCCATACGAATAACTGCCCTGTCGGGGTGGCAACCACCAACAAAAAGCTGCAGGACGGGCTCATCATTGATGAAAAACAATACAGGGTCTGCAACTATCTGGTTTCGCTGAGGGAGGGTTTATTTAACCTTGCAGCAGCAGCAGGGATTGACTCGCCGACCAAGTTTGAACGAAAGCATATCGTTCATAAAGATAAGCTCGGCCGTGTATTCCCGCTGGATGAGATTTTACACGCCGCAAAAAGGACGCAGCATCAAGAACATTAACAGTAAAAAAGGCAGCTTATCGCTGTCTTTTCTTTTGCACTTGTATTTCGGCCTATTTACAATCCATTTTTTTTTGTATAGTATTTAGATAAACATCTAAATACTTTTTCTTCCAGAAAGGAGAACCGATGTGAACGAGGTGTTTAAGGCATTAGCCGATCCTACCCGACGCCAAATCCTGGATCTACTAAAAAACAGGGATATGACGGCAGGGGAAATCGCTGATCACTTCCACATGACAAAACCAACGATCTCCCATCATCTGAATACCCTCAAGAAAACAGAGCTTATACAGGATGAAAAGCGAGGACAGTATATTATCTATTCAATTAATACCACCGTGTTCCAAGACGTGATGAATTGGTTCTTTGGTGTTATGCAAAGCAATCCTATCCATAAAGGAGAGAATGAAAAATGAAAAAACATGTCTTTCCCATTTTAATCATTCTTGCTTCAGCAGCTATTTGGCTCGGATTCTATTCGCAGCTTCCTTCCCAATTGCCCATCCATTGGGGTCCGAACGGCGACATCGATGGATACGCCGCCAAGTTTTCAGCCATGGCTATGAGCCTCGGACTCTTGATTTTTGTTTATCTGACGCTTTACTTTTTACCGAGAATTGATCCAAAGCGAGAAAACTACAAAAAATTTTCCCGCAGCTATTTTGCCATTAATTATTGCCTGATGGCCCTGTTTTTTGTCATTAATCTCATGATTATTGGTTCAGGACTTGGGTACTCCCCTTCCATGAAACTTATTATGCCCATCATACTCGGCCTTCTGTTTATTATTCTTGGAAACTATATGCAACAGGTCAAGCAGAACTGGTTCTTTGGCATCAAAACCCCCTGGACCCTTTCGGATGAAGAAGTTTGGAAGAAGACCCACAGGTTCAGTGCCAAGCTCTTTTTCGCAGCGGGAATCATTATTATCCTTTCGCTGCTTGCTCCATCCGAATGGAGAAGCTATTTGATCTTTCCTGTAATCGTGATTTCGACCCTTTTGTCTATTGCTTCATCCTACTACTTTTTCAAAAAAAACCAGAACTACACAAATAGCCTGTAACATTGCTCACATTCAATCCTCCTAAATACGAGTATAGTGATAGAGAGAATAGAGCAGGGAGGTCAAAATGATGGGTTTAAAAGGAAAAGCAGCCATTGTAACCGGGGGATCCAGCGGGATTGGTGAAGCCACTGTACGGGAAATGGTTAATAGTGGTGCACACGTGCTGATCGCGACATCCATGATGAACGCGGTCAACAGTTGGCATCCTGATTTCCCTGCATCCCGTGGACAGACTGAAAAAAAACGGAAGAAGTAGCCAAAGCCGTTGCTTTCTTAGCTTCTGATGATGCCAGTTTTATCACTGGAAAACCAATTTGCTTGTGGATGGCGGCTATACGGCTCAGTAAGTATACCTTGGCCGGGTGAATCCATCCGGTCTTATTTCATGTGCCATATCTTCCCCAACTTTTTGAATCTCTCCCTTTTGGGTACATTGAATAGTGAATTCTTAAAAATGGGGGCGTGCTGTATGAGCATTCGAAAAAAGATATCAGAGCAATTTGAAAAACCGGAGGGATTGCTTGGCAAGCTAGCGGGAAAAATCATGTCCAATGAAAACAAAGAATTAAACGAAAAAACCATTTCCATGCTAAAGCCCAAAAACAATGACGGTCTTCTTGAAGTGGGCTTCGGCCCCGGCGTGGGCATTGAATATGTGTGCAGCACCTACCCTTCCTGCCATGTTGTTGGTTTTGACGTCTCAGAAGAAATGAAAAAACTGGCCGCCGCACGAAATGAAGAATATATCAATGAAGAACGTGTGGAACTGTTTCACGGTCCCATTACCTCGGCTGAGAAATCCATGCAGTTTGACGGTGTTTATTCCGTCAACTCGATCCTTATTTGGAAAGATCCCATTGCTGACCTTACAACCATCAAGCAGTTAATGAAGCCCGGAGCACGCATTGCTATTACCCTTCAGCCTCATGAAAAGGGCGCAGATGATGAAACAACAGAAGAAATAAGCAAAATCATTTCATTGTATTTAAAAGAAGCAGAATTTGAACAGATCACTGAAACCATTTTGGACTTAAAGCCAGTGAATGCGGTGATTGTAACTGCCGTCAACCCGCTCTAAAAATTTTTAAATTTTATTGTAAATCAAGTTTTAAATTTGGATGAGCGGGAAAACAAATTATGCAACACTATATCAACCATATGGAGGGAATTGTGATGAGTAAGAACTACCGTTCCGAAACATCCAATGAGCCAAGAGATGGACCGAAATAGTGAATGCATTACAGAAATTAAGTAACAAATAGCAAGACGAAAATTAGCCACACCGCGTTATGTTTTAAAAAGTCAGCTCTATGAAGGATGTATTACTGAGTCATATACTGGAGGGTTTGCAATGGGTAAGAACGTTTATAGTTCCGAGACATACAATGATCCAAGAGATGGACCTGGAAGTACATGTAAGTATGCAAGAGCGATTTAGGGAATGAAGTAAAAGGCAGTAAAAGCAGTGTACGGATGAAACACCTGTGCAACTTTTAATGAAAAAGGAATAAACACTATTCAGACCCAAATTGGAGTGATTTGTCATGGAGCGGAACGGATGGGTTCCGAGCCCTGCGAAGAACCGAGAGATGGACCTAATGGTGGAAGTGTGAATGAAAGTAAGTTTGTAGGACGAAAGAATAGCAAGAAACCACGTAAGTTGAAGAAGCATGAGATTGAAGGAGTCTTGGTCCCAAGGCTCCTTTTTTTATGCCAAAAACCCCTTTCCTGTTGAAAGGGGTTTTTCTCTTAAAATGATTTTTCTTCCTCAATTTCCAGCTTTGTATCATACACAAGCACCCTGCTCGGTGAATCTTCCTTCGCCATCCGTTCCGCTTCAGCAATCGCTTCTGCCCTGCTTGGGTATGATTCTGTAGGCGCCACATCCTGAATTTTTACAATCCAGCCATTGACCCCTTTGTCAGGTACTACACTGTAGTCATTCATATTGGCACTCCTCCTTTGGCTTGGTACAGTAAAAGTTTCCCATCCTTACTGGCAATCAAACATTATTTGAAAAATCCTTCCGAAACATTGAGTTTCCCCTGCTATACGTACTATAATCAAATGGTGAATCTTAACAAACAAGAAAAGGTGCATATAGATGAGTGTATTAGCAGTAAAAAATTTGAGCCACGGCTTTGGTGACCGTGCCATTTTTAATGACGTTTCCTTTCGTCTTTTAAAAGGAGAACATGTTGGCTTGATCGGAGCGAACGGTGAAGGTAAATCTACCTTCATGAACATTATTACCGGCAAACTTCAGCCAGATGAAGGCAAGGTGGAATGGGCCAGAAAGGTTCGGGTAGGATACCTTGACCAGCATACTGTCCTCGAGCAGGGAATGAGCATTCGCGATGTTCTTAAGAGCGCGTTCCAGTATCTGTTTGATGTTGAAGCGGAAATGAACGGCATGTACGAAAAAATGGGAGAAGCAACTCCCGAAGAGCTCGAAAAACTTCTTGAGGATGTCGGTGTCCTGCAAGACACACTGACCAACAACGACTTTTACGTTATTGATGCAAAGGTGGAAGAAATCGCACGAGGGCTTGGTTTGGATGACATTGGACTCGATCGTGATGTGCATGATCTTTCCGGCGGGCAGCGTACGAAAGTCCTTCTTGCCAAGCTGTTGCTTGAAAAACCTGAAATACTCCTGCTGGATGAGCCGACCAACTACCTTGATGAACAGCATATTGAGTGGCTGAAGCGATATCTTCAGGAATATGACAACGCGTTTATCCTGATCTCGCATGACATTCCATTTTTAAACAGTGTCATTAATTTAATCTACCATATGGAAAATCAGGAGCTTAACCGCTATGTCGGAGATTATGATAACTTCCAGAACATCCATGCAGCGAAGAAGCAGCAGCTTGAAGCGGCTTACAAGCGCCAGCAGCAGGAAATATCCGAACTGAAGGATTTTGTTGCCCGAAACAAAGCCCGTGTTTCCACCCGAAACATGGCCATGTCCCGCCAAAAGAAACTGGATAAGATGGAAGTCATCGAATTGGCCAAGGAAAAACCCAAACCGGAGTTCAACTTTAAAGAAGCACGAACTTCAGGAAAGCTGATCTTTGAAACCAAAAATCTTGTCATCGGCTATGACGAACCGCTTTCCCGTCCGCTGGATCTCCGCATGGAGCGCGGCCAGAAAATCGCTCTCGTTGGGGCAAACGGAATCGGTAAAACAACCTTGCTCAGAAGCATCCTCGGCGAAATCAAGCCGATCTCCGGAACGGTTGAACAAGGTGAGTACCTGCATATCGGGTATTTCGAACAGGAAATTAAAAGCACCAACAATAATACATGTATTGATGAGGTTTGGAACGAGTTTCCTTCGTTCAATATGCATGAAGTGCGTTCAGCACTGGCAAAGTGCGGCTTAACCACTAAACACATTGAAAGCAAGGTGCAGGTGCTAAGCGGCGGCGAAAAAGCAAAGGTGCGCCTCTGCAAACTAATCAATAACGAGACCAACCTTCTGGTTCTCGATGAGCCGACCAACCACCTGGATGTGGATGCGAAGGATGAACTTAAACGTGCTTTAAAGGCGTATAAAGGAAGCATTCTTCTCATTTCCCACGAACCGGAATTTTACCGGGACGTCGTAACCGAAGTCTGGAACTGCGAAGACTGGACAACCAAAGTATTTTAAGCATAGAGAAAAAAGCATGGCGCAATGTCGCCATACTTTTTTCACTTTTTATTTAATAGCCCTGCTTCCCCCTGTTACGGGAAGGATCATTTTACTTTTCAGCGGATCCACTGTAATGACTGCGCCCGCCGAAGGCCTTAAGGTGTAGTTGTAATCGCTGGACACTAATACCAATCCTAAGCGATGCCCTTTTTGGATCACATAATCATCCGGCTGCATTTCCCATGCAAACATATATTGTTTACCAGGCTTTAACGCTTTGGAACGGGAATCAGATTTAAGATTTTGCGGATCCATCCATCCACGTGTCACAATTTCTGTTTTCTCTGGTCCGTAGTCAACCAGCAAGGCCGTCAGATTGACCACCGGACGGTCAATGCTCGCTGTCACTTTCACTTTTGTAGTACCGCTGATTCGGACATCGTTTCGAAGCTCAGCGGTAAGATACGCCAACCGGTTTAACGAATTTATTTTCGGGTTCAGGACAAGATCCTCTGCCTTTTGTGTGGCATCATCCACGATCTTCTGGCTCAGCTTTTTATCCTGGTTAATCGGCAGCTTGGACAAGACTCCAGGGCGGAGATGCAGTGAAACCGGTTTTGTTTTTTCTGCCGGCCAGCTGTTTTCAGTTTGCCACTGCTTGTCTTCACGTTGAATATCGACAGCTGGTTCGTCCATAATGTCATTTTTCACATCGTACAGCCAGTAATCGAACCATTTATTTAGCGTGGGCAGCCATACATCCCGTCTGAAGCTGTATGGATTGGCATGTGCTCCCTGATGCAGCCAAAGCTTGCGTGGGACATTATTTTCCCCAAGTGCTTCCCACCACTGGGCGAACTGTTTGGTTTTTACATTCCAATCATTCAACCCATGCACAACAAAAACGCTCGCTTTTACCTTGTCCGCATTTTTCACATAGTCACGGTGAGACCAGTAATCATTATAGTCTCCTGTTTTACGGTCCTGTCCCTCTGTAAGTTCTTTAATAACATCCCGGCAAACTTCCGGATTGTCCCGGGTTAAAATCGCTTCTGCCATGTTATCTGTATCTTCCCCCGGATAGCCGCCAGGAGCAATAACCGCACCGTTTCCTCTGTAATAGTCATACCAGGAGCTGATGGCCGCGATCGGAACAATTGTTTTCAGTCCCTCTACCCCAGTTCCCGCTACTGCGTTGGGAAGCGTACCGTTGTATGAAACACCGGTCATCCCAACGTTGCCTGTTGTCCAGTTTGCCTTCACTTCTTTTCCATCTTCCGTATAGGCCTTATTTCTTCCGTTCAACCAGTCAATCACAGCCTTCGTTCCTTCAATTTCCCGCTCATCGCCAGTTGTCGGGCAGCCTTCTGATAATCCTGTTCCGATGCTCTCTGCCAGCACCACTCCATAACCTCTGGGAACAAAATAATCATCGTAATAGCCCGGCAGGTTGGCAGCGCTCGCTTCAGGGGCAGGTTTACCCTCCCGGTGGCCGCTTCCGCCCTTTTTCGGTACAGCGTACAATTCTGTGTTCACATCATAGACCGGTACGTCCTTCAAGCCGGCACGATAGGGGCTCATTTCATAGATCACCGGTACTTTAAGCCCTTCTTCCGTTTCCCTTGGCCGGATGATATCCGCATGGACTCGGTCCAGCTTTCCGTCCTTGTCGCTATCAATCTTTGTTTCTATGAAAACCTTCTCTGTGATTGCGTCATCCAGTGAATAAACCGGCTGTGTCATTCCGTTTTTCACCACCGGATGCTGAACGTCCGCATCTGTACTATGTACTGTTTTTTGCACATTGGCCCCCATCATGAAAGGCAGAAGTAAAGCTGAACACAATGTAACCGTAAGCGGCTTTCTCACCAATAAATCTCCTCCTTTTTTAAAAAAATGACTGACTCTGCTGTTTCTTTATCATAACTGAAAAAAGAAGGTAATTAGCAGTTGTTAATCAAAAATGGATAAAACAGGAATTTGTTACTATTCTATTTTTTCGAAATGCAACCTTTGGCCCAAATCAAAAAGGCTCACAACTGTGAGCCCGCTCCTTATTGCCAGATGGCAGCCGCATATTCCGGATGATCGATGAAAGGATTTCGGTTATGCTGATAAACATTGTATATCACATCGTTGCGGTGGCGTTCCATACTGTCCACCGGATCTTGGTCGTTCCATTGCAGAAGAACAGACACTTTGCCCATATAAGGGGCTGATCCATTGTTCACATTGTTATTCATTTCAAGGTCAGGCTCACCGGAGTCGCCTTCATAGCGGACCGCCATATAAAAGATCATTCGCGCCACATCGCCTTTAACCGCATCTCTCGGTTCCCACGAGTCGCTGTCCGAATAATTCCCTTTCGCTTCAGAATTTTCTGTTCCGCCATTGTCAAAATCCAGATTGCCTCTGGAGCTGTTCACCGATACATCGGTCGGGCGAAGGTGATGGAGATCGGTGCCCGGTCCCATTGCGGTTCCAAAATCACCATGTGATTTCGCCCAGACATGTTCCCGGTTCCAGTCGTCCACCCCGCCTCCATTCGTCGTTTTGCTTTGCGATCGTCCGGTATATAAAAGGATCACATTGTTTTTGTTGTTCGGATCTTCATCCGTATGGCGGAGTGCATCCCAAACCGCATCATAGGAAATCTCTGTGTGATCATCGATAATATTATGAAGTGCGCTCTTTAACGTCGCCCCTGTTTTTCCTTGTGCACTGTCGTAATACGAGCCTGTATCCACTGGCGGCGGATCAGACGGTGTTCCTCCGCCTCCCGTCTCCATCGAGGTAACGTTTTTCACACCAGGATGGGTAAAGTATGATGTTAAATAACCGGTCACCTTTACCTTAGTGCCCTTCAAGCCGGGGTTGCTCTGCAGGCCAAACTGGCTGCGATACGAGGATGGCACTTGAACATAAATCATTTTGGATGTGGCTGTTTCCCCGGCTGCATCTGCCAGGGCAATGGCATAATCATTTGGATAATTGCTGGTTACAACTATTGATGAAGCTGTTGGCTGTCCTGTTACGTACCCCTGTACGGTTTTTAGCGTGTTGCTTTGATTGGCCATCGCCTGAGACACCGTATACGGCGATGTCACCGAGCCATCCCCTGCTGCTTTCAATGTTGGAACAAAGGCCGAACTTCCAATGACTATGGTTAAAATAAGTGAAAAAAGAAAGACCAGTTTTACACTTTTAACCGGTTTACCCCTCATATGGATACCCTCCCGTATTTTAATTCTATCCATTGAACAGCAGCATCGTGTACGATGAACATAGTTTTATCATAAAATACTTCTGTTACTTCCATTTTACAAAGTTGTAAAACCTTCACACAGGTACCAAAGAAGGAATTATTTATCATGAAAACCATACCTTTTGGCACTGCAAGGAGAGAAATAAATGCCTGAAAAGGGGTTTCGTCAAATTCTGCCGATTTACGGGCAAGTGCTCTTAAACACAAAAAAACCAGGATTCCCATCCTGGCTTCTTTCACGTACGTTTATCAATAATTTTTTCTCCATCCCGGCGCCACTCGCCATGCTGCACGGCTGCACCGCCGAGCCACCATTCGCCCGCGGCATAGTCAAAGCGGTCTTCCCGTTCCATCAAAACTTCAATGCCTTCATAAGTCAGTTCCAAAACGGCCTCCTCCGGTTCAGCGTCATAGCGCGGCAGCGTGCCCTCCGTGAGTTTGAGCAGAGGCTTCAGATGATCGAGGATGGCGGCAAAATGCAAATCGCTGAGCCCGTCGTCCGATCGTTGTGCCGTTATTTTTTGATAGAGTTCGGTAAAGGAGTTGACTCCCTCATGAATTAACTGAAAAATATGCTCCTCCACTTCATTCAAACCATTTTTCACTGATGGAAAGTAGAAGAGATGCCTCCGCAGCGCCCGCTTCATATAAGGAAGACTGCATTCCCCCTGCAGCAGCCATTGCACCAGATCCCGCGGGTCGTCCGACGCATATGCATTCCAGCCCAGTTCAGCTTCTTGCAGTTGTTTTTCGGAGACCCGGATGCGTTCTGAATGCAGTTCCATAAGCTGGGATGCAGTCAGCTGCCCCAATCCGAAAAATGGATCGATGCCCGGATACGCATCTGCCGTAACCATATAGAGATTGGTTAATCCACGTTCTTTCAAAGATTTCAGCAAGTAGAGCAGCATGGTCTGGTCATAACGGTCATGTTCAAACCAAAGCGTGATGTCCGCATCGACTGGAATGGAACGAAGCTCTTCTTCCTGCTGCCGGCATGTATTCAGGAACAGCTCATTGGGCAGGCCAAGCATATTTTCAAAAAATACAGCCCGTTTCTTTAGCAATTTATCATTCATATCAGGGTCAACAGGACCCAAGTCATACATTTCCCTCCAGATGATCATGTCACCTTTAAGATCAGTCAACTTATTTCCAACCATGTCACCATTGACAATATGAACGTTCATGCAATCCCCCTAATCCAGCTTTGTGGCAGAGAAGCTACCCAAAATATTGACTTCGTGTCCATAAGTCTGCAAAACAGCAACCGCTTTATCGATCAATGGATTCTGTACTCCATAACCCGCCTCCAGGAAAAATTGATAAGCACCCAGCTTCTTTTTGGTGGGCCTCGATTCAATCCAGGTCAAGTTGACGTTCAGTGCTGAAAAAACATTCAGAATTGAAGAAAGCACCCCGGTATATTCATCACTCGGAATTACCTGAAGCATCGTTTTCTTTGCATCAGCCGGCGCTTTTTTGTCTTTGGTCACGACCACAAAACGGGTTTGATTTTCATAGCTTTCTTCAATATTTCGTCGTACCTTCACCAAACCGAACAGATCCCCTGCATAAGCAGAGGCCACTGCAGCCACATCATTCCTCCCGGCTTCACGGATCGCTTCCGCTGCAGAAGCCGTGCTGTCAAAGTGCCGCGTTTTTACCTTCAGACTTCGTATGTATTCCCTGCATTGCGCAAGAGCTGGAGGAATCGACCAAACCTCTTGAATATCCTCCTCCTTTGTACCTTCAGTGCCAAGCAAGTGAAGAGATACCGGAAGAATGACCTCGCCAGCGATGTATAAATCATTTACAAGCAAGCTGTCCACGGTCATGTTAATGGTGCCTTCAATCGCATTTTCGATGGGTGCAATGCCCCAATCCGCCAGTCCGTCTCCTACAGCCTCAAGCACCTCAGGCACCGAATCACATATATGCCAGTCTATGTGCTCGTCTTTAAAATAACGATGAGCTGCTTCTTCTGAAAATGTGCCATGAGGCCCTAAATATGCTACTTTCATTGCCATAACTCCTCTTTTGATGTTTCATTACGGAAACTTTTCTGAGGATTATACCATGTTAGGGAAAGAATAACCATAGGTGGCCGGCATTCGCATTAATCAGGGCCTATAGAACCTGAAAGCCGGCATAGGCCTTATCACTCAGCTTTATCCGTTGTACATTTCCTTTTTGGTAAATACATCCCATTTTACTTATAATTGGGCCCAAATCATTTATCAACCTGGAAAATTGTGATATAGATTGAATAATCAAATAATTCAATAGGAGGTATTGTATGAAAAAAGTCCTGCGTCCCACTTCTTTCGTTCTTGCACTTGCACTTGCAGCCGGCATCTCTGCCCCGGCATCACACACCGAAAAGGCTGTTGCTGCAGAAGCTTCAGATCCCTTCACACCTTACTACGGAAATGGTCCAAGCTATGTTCAGCCGGACAACATTTCTTATCTGTTCCCTAAACCCAGCGAGAGCTTTTCAACTCCTGCCTTTGAAAAAGGAAGGCTTCCCTTCACTTCTCAGGAAGAAATGATGGCGTTCATCAAAAAATTGGACCGCAAATCCAAAAATGTTTCCCTGACAACAATCGGCAGTTCCCTTGAAGGACGAAAGCTTCCGCTGCTGCTCTTCAGCAACGACAATCCTAACAAAGTCAAAACCAATAAAAAGAAGCCGCTGATCTGGATTCAGGGGCAAATCCACGGCAACGAGCCAGCCGCTGGTGAGTCCGTGCTTGTTACCGCCCAAAAGCTCGCACAGGGCAAAATGGGCAATGTACTCGATAAAGTTAATATTGCGATCATGCCGCGCGTCAATCCAGATGGTTCCTACTACTTCAAACGGTATATTGCGACAAACCTGGATGCCAACCGTGACTACATGAAAGTGGAATATCCGGAAGTTCAGGCCATACATAAGGCAATCGATGAATATCAGCCGGACGTTGTGCTTGATACTCACGAATATACCGTTAATTCAGGGCCTCTTAAAAAGTTTGGAGAAAACGGGTCTCTTCCTTCATTCGACCTGTTGATTTCATCCGCAAAGAACTTGAATGTTCCGCAAAGCTTGCGAAAAGCGTCTGACAACCTTCTCCTGAAGAATGTCAATAAAGGACTCGATGCAAAAAATCTTTCCCATCATGCGTATTATACGCTTGCAACCGAAGGCAGTGATCTCGTTGCTACGGAAGGAAGCACGGAAACACGAATCGGAAGGAATGCGCTCGGCCTTAAAAATACGATGACCTTTTTGATTGAAACAAGAGGCATCAATATCGGCCGTGCTGATTTTGACCGCCGTGTCTATGCCCAGACCATGGCACAGCAATACTTTATTAAAGTGACGGCAGGCAATGCAGCCAAGGTGAAAAAGCTGGTCAAAAAGGCCCGCCAGGACGTTATCTCTAAAGGTAAGAAAGCAAATGATCAGGATAACGTGGTGGTCACCAGTGAAAACAAGCGGGTACCGGATCAGAAGCTGAAGGTCGTGGATCTTGCCACTGCGAAAAAAGCGGACATCCCCATCATCTGGGAGGACTCCACTGATGCGTATCCAACGCTTGAAAGAGAACGTCCGACAGCGTATATCATGCCTCCAGGGTACCATGATATTGCCAAAAAGCTCTCCGTTCTCGGCGTTAAGGTTGAAAAACTGAAAAAACCGGCCTCCCTTTCAGTGGAAAGCTACAAAGTGACCGATAAAGTCGTTTCTACTGAACTTGAAAATGGCCACTACACCAATAAAGTAACAACCGACGTAAAAGAGCATGTTCATCCGTTCCCCGCCGGAAGCTATGTCTTCAGCATGGCACAGCCGAATGCAAACTTCATCTCGCTGGCTCTTGAACCAGAATCGGTGGACAGCTATGTTACCTTTAACTTTCTGCCGGTTGAAAAAGGAGATGAAATTCCGATCTACCGTTACATGAGCGCCCAAAAACTAAATGTGAAATAAGCAAAGCAACAGCACAGCGGGACGTTCCCACTGCGCTGTTGCTTTTGCTTTGTTCTATATGACGGTATAGTGTTTCCACTCGTTCGGCAGGAGCGTCTGATACTGCCTGGTCAAGAAACGGTCGTCCACGAGCACAATTGTGCCCTGGTCGCTTTCGGAACGGATCAGCCTGCCTCCGGCTTGCAGCACTTTATTGATGCCGGGAAAGACATAGGAATAATTATAACCATTTTTTCCCCGTGACGAAAAGTAGTCCTTAATAATATTCCGCTCAAGGCCAAGTTGGGGAAGGCCTACTCCTATAACAATTACACCGTTCAAACGGTCACCAACAAGATCGACACCCTCTGAAAAGATGCCACCCATCACTGCAAAGCCAACCAGTGTACCATTTGTGTCCGCTTGAAAGGAATGTAAAAAGCCTTCCCGCTCTTCCTCTGTCATGCCGGGTGACTGCACGATGGACTGCACAGGGGCATCAAGACTTTGAAACTGTTCATAGACGTCATTCATGTATTGATAGGATGGGAAAAACACAAGAAAATTCCCTCTATTTTTTCCCGTTACGCTCGAGATCATCTCTGCAATCGGCTCTTTTGTACTTTCCCTGTCCCTGTACCTGGTCGATAACGGCTGAATATAAACCTCCAATTGATCAGGGTCAAAGGGAGATGGGATCGCCAGCGCATAATCGTCTTCCTGAAAACCGATCATATCCTTGTAATAGTCAATCGGTGTAAACGTGGCGGAAAAATAGATGCTTGAGCGGTAGCCCTTGCTCATCTGCTGAAGCAGAACTGACGGATCTAGACAGAACATCTTGATCTTTACCTCGCTTCTCACATACTCCACATAAGTGACATACCGTTCATCATACAATTTTGAAATGCGGATAAAGCTTTGCGCCGTAAAATACGTATCAAGGAGAAGCTGCTGGCTTTCTCCCTCCTCCTGGCGAAGCAGTTCACTTTCAGCTGCGGCGACAAAGAGTTCAAGGAGTTCAATAAGCTCTTTGGGAAGCTCCTCCTGCACCAGGCTTCTTTCCTCACCACATTGTTTTTTCATCACCAATGCAAGATCATTAACGGCTTTGGCCGCTTTTTGCAGATCACCGTTACTTCCCTTATATTCTCTGGATACCTGAAGAAACGCAGATTTGTACAGCTCTGTAGAGAACATGGCGCGTCCACGGTCAACAAGATTGTGCGCCTCATCCACGAGCAGGGCACTCTGTTTTTTCTGTTCCTCAAAAAACCGTTTGAGTGAAACCCTCGGATCAAACACATAATTGTAGTCGCAGACCACCGCATCCGCCCCATAGGCAAGATCCAGCGAAAACTCAAAAGGGCAGAGCCTGTGCTTAAGCGCATATTCTTGGATCACACTGCGGTGAATGACCGTTTCATTGGCCAGAATATCCAAAACAGCACCGTTCACACGGTCATAATAGCCCTCGGCAAATTCACAGTAATCTTTCTGGCAGATGGTTTTGTCCTTCAGGCACATTTTTTCTTTGGCGGTGAGAGTCACCGTATGCAGATGCAGCCCCTTTTTTTGCATGAGCATTAGCGCTTCTTCCGCCGCCTCTCTCGTAATCGTTTTGGCCGTAAGATAAAAAAAGCGTTGCAATAGATTTTCACCGATTGCTTTTACCGCAGGAAACATGGCAGACATCGTTTTTCCAATTCCTGTCGGCGCCTGGGCAAACAAATTTTTCTGCTCCATAATCGTGGTGTAGACGGCTCCGGCCAGTTTCCGCTGCCCCTCCCGGTAGGTGTCAAACGGAAACGGGAGCTCCTTGATGCTCCGGTCACGCTCCTTTTTATGATCGACCATTAACTGCGCATATGGGACATACTTGTCCACTGTTTCGGTTAAAAAAGCAGACAGCTCGTTTCGAGCGAACGTCTTTTTAAAACGTTTCTGTTCCTCTGTCTCCACCTGCATATAAGTAAGCTGTACATCGATCGAGTTCAAGTCGTGGTCAGATGCATAAATACAGGCATACACCTTCGCCTGTGCCCAATGGACAGGATAGGTGTCTTCTTCAATCCATTGCAAATCGTGGGACGTGGACTTGATTTCATCGACAGTGACTTTGCCCTCTGAAAAGAGAAGTCCGTCACACCGGCCTTCGATGAGGAAAGCAAGCTGGTGCCGCACTACCTCAGTCTGGACAAACACTTCTTTTTGATCTTTATCCCCATAGGTTTTTTGTATTTTTTGATGCGCTTTCGTGCCCTCGGTCATTGTGTTCACCGAGCGGAAACGGGAGTCGATGCTGCCGCTTCTGTACGCATATTCGACCAGTCCCCGTACGGAGACTTTTATAATGTCCGGCATGTTATCACCATTCCATAAGTTCTCATATGAACAGTTTAACAGAGAATGACTATTAATAACTGATATTCATCTTTTTGTGGAGCGGCAGCTTGAGCGTAACTTCGGTTCCTTTTCCGGGTTCACTTTTGAACGAGATTTTCCCTTGCATGGATTCTATAATCTTAACCGAAACTGTGGTTCCGAGTCCGGTCCCTTTATCTTTTGTCGTGTAAAAAAGAGTTCCAATGCGTGACAGCTGTTCGGGCGTCATGCCTTTGCCCGTATCGGCAATCGAAACAACCGCCTGATCGCCAGATAACGACAGTGAGACGGTAACGGTTCCTCCAGAGGGAGTAGCTTCGATCGCATTTTTGATCACGTTGACGAGTGCCTGTCTCAGCTGGTTGCGGTCTGTTAAAAGGAGGGCTTCTGCCGCTCCTTCCCTTTTCAGCTCCACTCCCTGCTTAACCGCCAGGGCATTAAGAAGCACGCACACATCGGAAAGAATTTGAGCTAAAGAGAAATGCTCCAGCTGTTTAAATTCAGGTTTGGCGAAATTCAAATAATCATTAATAATCACTTCCGCCCTTCCAAGCTCGCTTAAGACAAGAGGGATATAAGGATGTCTCTGATCCTTGTCATCCTTTTGCATCAGCTGAAGAAACCCTTTCACAACGGTAAGCGGATTTCTGACTTCATGGGCGATAGAGGCTGCGAGCTCACCCATGGTGTTCAGTTTTTCGGCCTTCTGTATCTCCTTTTTCATTAGAGAACGTTCAATGATCAGCTCATTCAGCCGGGCCGCAGTTCCTATTCCCAGCACCTGTATGATTCCAAATGTCAGTAGACGGAAGATAGTATCCATTAGAGAACTGTTGATTTCACTTGAATAGGCTGTAAAAGATAAAAGGATGAAGATTTGCACCACTATCGGCCATATACCTGTTATCATGGCCATCTTCACCCGTTTGTACGGATGGTAGTCCATAAAAATACCACTAAGCAAAAAGGGAATCAGAGCAGCCAATACAATTCCGAGCAAAGCAAACACCAGGGCTTCTCCACCATAAGCTGCACGGCAAACCAGAATGGTCCCCAAAACCATTCCCCCTGAAATTTTACCGCCATACAAAAAGGCCAAAATCAGCGGCGCATAACGCAAATCCCAAAACAGGCCGCCATCATGATAAGCGAAAATAATACAAAAAGCGGCACAAATGCTTTGTAGTGCTCCCCAAAGATAAGGGAAAGAAGAGAAATATTTTCTTTCGAAAAAGAAGCCGTAACTCAAAACCGGGGCAAGTACCATCAATACATGTAAAAGGAGTTTTTCTGTCAGCATCAGCCTGTCTCCTGACGATTTTAGTTATCTTATTTATTACGACAAGAAATGACGTTCCCCTGCCAGCTGTTGAGAAAATCGACCTATTGTGGCAAATAACCCCAAAAACAAAAAAAGCAGGCCCCCTAAAACAGAGAATCTGCCTTTTTTTTCATTTAGGATGCCTTTTTCTTACTGTACTTTTTCCCTTTTACCATTTCATAGATCTGAATACCGCCTGCTTTTGAAGAAATCCTCAAATCGTCTCTCTTTCCAGGGTGGATTACATCCTTTTTGTCCCATACATTCTTCAATACAAGTTCATTTCCCTTGCCCAAAGACTTTTGCAGCGTGATGTTTTCGTTACCTCCGTTATTCAGAACAACCAGGAAACGGTCATGTTTGTTGCTTCTTTCATAAACGAGCACATGGTCATCCGAATACCATTCTTTGATCTTGCCGGTTCGCAGTGCAGGCTCATCGTTTCGAAGCTTGATCAATTTTTTGTAGTACTTCTTCAATTCCAGATTTTGCTTCGCTTTATTCCAAAGCATCGGTTCACGGTAATAGCGGTCCTGATATTCGTCCACCGTTGTCTGATCTTTGCTTTGAGAAAGCCCCACTTCAGTTCCGTAATAAATAATAGGTGCTCCCGGAAGAGTAAACTGGGCCGCAGCCGCTTGCTTCAGCTTGTTTACATCTCCCTTAGACTCGAATAAAAAGCGCGGCATGTCATGGTTATCCAGGAATGTTCCCATCACATACTGAGGGTCATAGGTTGACTGGTTCAAACGGATGGCATCACTGAGCTCTTGCATCGACTGTCCTTTGGCAAAAACATCGAGCAATGCAGTCTGCATCGGGAAGTCAAGCGCACCATCCAGCTTGCCGGCATACGTATTGATTTTTTCCCTGCTGTCCCAAACCTCTCCATAGATAAACGCATTTGGATTCAGCTTTTTTACAGTATGTCTGAAATCCACCCAGAAGCTGTAGCTCGGCCCTTTGGCGTAGTCCAGGCGGAAACCATCGAAGCCAAGATCGTTCAGCCAGAACGGAACCACCTTGTTCATCATATAGCTTCGTGTCGCCAGATTGTCATTATTCAATTCAGGAAGTTCGGTTACACCGTAAAACGTTTTGTATTCATTCGGCCAGTTGGTAAACGTGTACCAGTTATAAAACGGGCTTTTGGTTCCATTTTTTATGGCATCCTGGAAAAACGGGTGCTGATTGGACGTATGGTTCGGAACGAGGTCGTATACCACCTTCATCCCGTTTTTATGCGCTTCTTTAATGATTTCCTTCATCAGCTTGTTGTCTCCAAAACGGGGGTCGATTTTCAGAAAGTCTGCCGGATGATAGCCATGAAAATACGGGCCCTTGAATACTGGTGAAATCCAAATGGCATTCACACCCAGGCTCTTGATATAGCTGATTTTGTCTTTTACTCCCTGAAGGTCCCCGCCCATCCAGTTTTTTAGCTGTTCATCATAGGATAGGTCTGGATCGACCGGCTCGTTGTTAGATGGATTTCCGTCCTTGAAACGGTCAACAAACACGTGGTAGATGGACGCATTTTTCGCCCATTGAGGAGATTTGTAGTCATCCACATAATAGGCAAATTCTGTGGCATCGGCGGACAGAATGCTGTTAGTGTCTGCAAACTGGGAGCCTGTGCCTTCTGTATTCCAAACGTCAACCTTGTATTTTACGCGTGTATCGTTTTTTTGCTTTGGAATGACACCAGTGAGTAACGACTTGTACAATCCATTGCCAAGGCTTACCTTGGAGGTTACATACATTGGCGCAAACCGGCCGTTCTTTGCCAATCCGCGCTTGCCAACGGGTGTTGAGCCGTCGATTGTATAATAAATTCCTCCTTTATTGATGGGGCCGTAATGTTCCACAGTGGCTTTAACGATCACCTTATCGCTGTGGTTTGGAATAAAAGGTTGATAGTTAAAGTCGTGCGTTACACTTTTGGCAACGGGTACAGCGCTCCAGTTTTCCACAGTATCACTGACCGTTTGGCCAGCTTCGGTAAAGGTTGCTTTTCTCGGTTCGCTCTTCGCTTCTTTATATTTGGCATCACCGAGTGCGTACAAGTAGCTGAATGATTGTCCGGGTTCCCCTGTCAGCTGGATAGTGTAGTTCTTGTCTCCGGTCTTTTTCAGACTGGTGAGCGAGTAGTTGTACTTGTTGAGGCTTGTCCCGATCGTCACGTTCGCCCAGTCCGGGGTAGAAGCTGGAACGGTGACATTAAGCGTGACCTTCCCCTTGCCTTCTACGAGCCGAATATCTACTTTTCTTTCATCATCCGGATGAAAGACAAACACATAGCTCCCTGTTTGAGGCGGTATGAATTCCAGGTTGCTGCCGTCCATCCATTGATCGTCTCTTATATACTTAAACTCCAGCTTGTTCCCGCCAGTTAACGGAATGGGATTGCTCTTCCATGTTCCATCCTGTTGAAAGGTCAGCGGGTTATTGTCAGTTCCCCAATCAAGCGGCGCCAGGCTTCCTCTTACCACGACTTTTTGGTAGCTTGCCGCGGCTGCTGTTTGTGGGAGCTGTACCAGTATAATCCCTAAAAGAAGCACCAATGACATTAGAATGCCAAAACTCTTTTTCAACCAAATTCCTCCTTTTATCTCGTTGTGCAAACGTTTTCATAAACCTTTAGTAAAAGTTTAGCATCTTGACAGAAATATGCAATGAATCTTTTTTACTATTGGCAAAATAACAAAATAAAAAACAGGCTTCTGCCTGTTTTTCATTAAGATACTTGCTCCTTGTCCGGTTCCTTGTATTCCTTCTCCCAGTAGTCTGCATTTTTTATGCCGACTTTAATGGAATTAAAGACAGGATCAAGACCTTGTTTTTTCTGTTGTTCGTAATCTTTTAACGCTTTTAGAGCCGGCTTGGCAAGAATTAATATGGCAATAAGGTTCAGCCATACCATAAGCCCAAGACCGGTATCTCCAAGCTTCCAGGCAAGAGCTGCTTCCTTAATGGCGCCATAGAAGGTTGCCGCGAGAATAACCACTTTTAGCAGCGGAATGGCCCACTTGTTTTCCCGGCCACGAATCAGATAAGCAATGTTTGTTTCAGCAATATAGTAATACGCCATGATCGTTGTAAAGGCAAAGAAGAACAACGACACAGCAACAAAGCCTGCTCCAAACCCTGGAATCACCTGCTCGACGGCAGCCTGCGTGAACCCTGGTCCTGGTTCCACCCCTTTTAAATTATCATAAAGGAAGGTTTTGTCCGGAGCCTGCGTATTGTACATTCCTGTAAACAAAATCATAAATGCCGTCGCGGAACATACAAGCAAGGTATCGATATAAACGGAGAAAGCCTGGACCAGACCTTGTTTGGCAGGGTGGGAAACTTCAGCGGCCGCAGCCGGATGGGCACCTGTTCCCTGACCAGCTTCATTGGAATAAATTCCGCGTTTCACTCCCCATTGTACAGCCATACCGACAATTCCGCCGAATACGGAGTCAGCCGCAAACGCGCTCTTGAAAATCAGGGCAAACACAGCAGGCAGCTCCGTAATATTAATCGCAACGATAATCAGTGAAACGGCGACATAGCCAATCGCCATGAATGGCACCACATATTGAGCAACATTCGCAATCCGTTTCACTCCGCCAAAAATAATAATACCCAAAAGAGCAATAATAATAAGTCCAGTAATCGATTTATTCATTCCAAAGGCATTTTCAATTCCCAATGCGATAGAATTGGACTGCACACCGGGCATGAGAATCGCCATGGCAAGTACCGCCGCCAGGGCAAATAAGACGCCATACCATCTCCAGCCTGTTCCTTTTTCAATATAAAAGGCCGGACCACCACGGTATTGTCCCTCATGCTTTTCTTTGTAGATCTGCGCAAGGGTTGATTCGATAAAGGCCGTAGAGGCGCCAATAAAGGCAATCGCCCACATCCAGAACACGGCACCGGGACCACCAAAGCCGATGGCTGTTGCTGTACCTGCAATATTTCCCGTTCCTACACGGCCGGAAAGCGCAATGGAAAGGGCCTGAAAGGAAGAAACACCAGCATCAGAACTTTTCCCCTGAAACATCAGCTTGATCATGTCTTTGAAATGCCGGACCTGCAAAAAACGTGTAATGATGGAAAACAGCAGGCCGACACCTAAACAGATGTAAATCATCGGCTGGCTCCACAAAATGTTGTTGTTCAAAAAATCGATAAATTTCTCCAAACGTCATCCCCCTTTTTATCGTCTGAATTTTTTACTTATTTAGAATTATAAGTTAAGGACTGTACTATGACAATGTCAGAAACAAAATTCTATGTTATAAATAAGACTTTCATACTAGGAAAGAGGAATGGAAAACAAAAAAACAGTACACCTCAAAAACGGTGTACTGCCCTACTGATTTTATCCAATTTGATCCAGAAGCTCGTAAGCTTCATCCACAGTTTGCACTTGCAAAAGCTCTGTTCTGAACTGCTCGTCCATCAGCTTGATAGAGAGCATCTGTAAAATTTTTAAATGCTCGTTACCCGCACTTTCTTCAGGCACCGCGATCATGAACACCAATCTCGCCGGCTCCCCGTCCACACTGTTCCAATCGACTCCGGTTCTGCTCAAGCCGAATGCCACTTTAGGTGAAGTAACCGCCTTGGATTTTCCGTGAGGGATTGCCACTTTAAAGCCGATTCCGGTACTTCCTTCCTTCTCCCGTTTTTCGATCGTTTTTCTAAACTTCCGTTTTGATTTTAGCGCACCCGATTGGTCGAGTTTCTCGATCATCTCATCCAGAACTTCATTTTTGGACGAACCGTTTAAATCAATATCCACCAGTGATTTATCCATTAACTCAGTCAACTTCATTTGTATCACTCCCTGTTAGGCTACATTTTTCTTAAATAGGTTTACAACAAGAGCCGTAACGATTACTCCCGCTATAATGCCGATAAAGTACATCAGCGGATGGCTGATTGCACCCAGTACCGCAACAATCGGTCCGCCGTGTGGTACATTATTGCCGACATTCCCAAGCATGGCAATGGTTGAGGCCACCATGGAGCCAGCCATAATGCTCGGAATCACTCTGAGCGGATCTTTCGCAGCAAACGGAATCGCTCCCTCGGTAATGCCGACAAGCCCCATGGCAAGAGCCGCTTTGCCTGCTTCCTGTTCGGCTTTTTCATATTTTCGTTTATTGAGCAGTGTGGCAAGCCCCATGCCCAGCGGTGGAACAGCAATCGCTGCCGCAATCGCACCCATGATATGGACATTGCCCTGCCCGATCATGCTGGCTCCAAAAAGAAAGGCCACTTTGTTGACGGGACCACCCATATCAAAGGAAATCATCGCACCCAAAATCAGGGCGAGAATAATGCTTGATGCTCCCTGCATGCCGTTGAGGAATGCCGTCAGCCAATCCATAAGGCTCGCAATCGGAGCTCCAACGATGAAAATAAAGAGACTGGCTACAAGAATGGATGCAAGCAATGGAATGACCAAAATCGGCATGATAGGCTGTATAACGCTTGGAACCTTCCATGTTTTAATCCACTTGGCAATGTAACCCGCAACAAAACCGGCCAAAATACCTCCAAGGAAACCGGCACCTGCCTCACTTCCATAAAAGCTGCCGTTGGCTGCAATATACCCGCCAATCATACCCGGTGCAAGCCCCGGCCTGTCGGCAATACTCATGGCGATGAAACCGGCAAGAATCGGCACCATAAAGGTAAAGCCCGCTGAACCAACATCCATGATCTGCTTCCATACCGAGTCTTTCGGAATTTGCAGCCCGCTGTCTGTAGGATGTCCGCCAATCGCCAGGGAAAGGGCAATGAGCAGCCCGCCTACGGCAACGAACGGAATCATGTATGAAACGCCATTCATCAAGTGACGGTAAAATGGATTCTGTTTTTGTTTTCGCTCCTGTTTGACCTCGTTGATGGATTTCCCATCACCTTGATATGCATCTACGTCCCCGCTTTCAAAGCGTTTGATCAGCTCCGGCGCTTTATGAATGCCATCCTGCACACCGGTTACGATCAGTTTTTTTCCAGTGAAACGGCTCTTGTCCACCGCTTTATCCGCAGCAATAATAATGCCGTCAGCCTGTTCGATTTCCTCGGGAGTAAACTCATTTTCCACCCCGATGGATCCTTGTGTTTCTACTTTTATTTCAACACCCAACGCTTCAGCCGCCTTCCTCAGGCTTTCTGCAGCCATGTAAGTATGGGCAATTCCGTTGGGACATGAAGTAATTGCTAGCAGTTTCATCCTTCTAACCTCCACTTTCTTCATTGTTTCCGCTTTCATTTTTTATTGTAGCTAAAAAAACAGAGGTAATAGTTTATTAATTTACCGCAAGTATCCGGTAAAACCGAACGATATAAAAGCGTTTGCATAAAGAAAAAGGATTTTACGGCTTTCGGCCGAATCACAGGTATGACTACGGAAAAAAGGACTGAGAAAATGGGTTATATTATGGAGTTACGCAAACTCGTTGGAAGCCGGCCACTCATTATGACAGGTGCTTGTGTTCTTTTAGTTGATGAAAAAGGGGATCTGCTGCTGCAAAAACGAAAGGACAATGGATGCTGGGGCCTTCCCGGAGGCTCGCTGGAGCCAGGGGAACAGCTTGAAGAAGCAGCAGCAAGAGAGCTGCATGAAGAAGCAGCAGCAAGAGAGCTGCATGAAGAAACAGGCTACAAGGCTGTTGAGCTGGAGATCATGCATATCTTCTCCGGTGAACGCTTCTATTACAAGTATCCGCATGGTGATGAGGTCTATAATGTGATCGCTGCTTACATTTGTACAAAATATGGTGGTTTTCCCTGTCTTGATAAAACGGAGGTCGAGGAACTCTCATTTTTTGGATTCGATGAGCTTCCTGAAAACTTAAATCCGACTGATATTCCGGTCATTGAATATTTTATTGAAAAAAACAGAAAGGATCCGCGCCTTCGGTAACGGAGGACGGATCCTTTCTGTTTTATAGCAACGAATAGACGTGCTTTCCTGAAGTCTGCATTGCAAGCTTCTGGATAAAGGAAGGATTTTCCGTCATATCGGAAATTTCTTTAAAAAGCTCTTTCAGGAGATTCCTGTTTTCACGATCTACAGCCAGGAGCAGAACGATCTGAACTTGTTCTTTCCCCCATAAAATGGGCTGTTGAAACAAAGTCATCCCGATAACCGATTCAAAAACATGGTCCGGGCTGCCATGAGGAATGGCTATTCCTCCGCCAATGGCCGTTGACGATTGGTTTTCACGAATGAGTGCACTGTCTTTATAGCCAGGTTTTACAAATCCTTTTGCCTCTGCCAGCTTCACCATATTCTTGATGATATCCGCTTCTTTCGATAAATCTGGATGGATGGAGATCAGTTCCTCTTGCAGCAGCTTTTTTAAAATAGGATAAGAACTCTTTTTCTGCAGTCCCCTTTCATTTTGCAAAAAATGCTCGATTTCATTTTCCTCTTCCTCTGTCATTAGAGGAGACACAACAATTACTGAAGCTTCTTTGCACGAAAAAGGTACAGTACTGATCACCAAATCCGGCTTCTTTTCCTTAATCTCCCGCAGGGCATCACTCGCCGGTGCGGTTCCTGCAATTTCTATGGAATGAAATTTGCGTTCCAATTTGGTTACAATCAGTTGGGACATACCAATGCCCATGGAGCAAACAACCAATACCCTAAGGTTCCTTGCGCTTTTTTTCTTCAACCGTTCCAGTGACGCCTGAAAATGCAGTGTCAAATAAGCAATCTCTTCTTCTGGCAGAGATGTTTTCATTTTTTGTTCCACCACAGGGAGCGCATAATAAATCATCTCGAACATCGTACGGTACATTTTTTTGATGTCTTCTGCCATGGGATTCGATAATGGCAATGAATAGCTCATCCGGTGGAACGTGGTTTGGAGGTGGCCGGCCAATCCTGGTAGCAAATGGCGGTCAGAGGAGAAATCCATTTCTGTGATTTCAGAGACCTCCTGGATTAATAGAGAGGAAAATCCGAGGACCTCCACATCAAATCGTGCCAGTCCCTTCCCCTCTTCCTCTTGATGATTAGTATGATAAAAAATTTTCGTACCAAGCACCCTGATCGTGATATATATTTTCTCCGCTTCCGGAAGCTTAACGGACAATGCCTTTTCAATATCCTGGAGAAAGACTTCCACGGCGGGAAACTCTTTTGTTCGCTTTATTCTTGTTTCTTCGTCATGTGAAACGGTGATTTTACTGCCGGCTTTCACGCGCTTAACGGAAATCAATACATGCATAATCAGGTTGTCAAGCGCCTGATCAGTAAACGCATAATGTAGCTTTTGCTCCAGCTGTTTCAATCCATGTTTCACAAAAGCAATCTCGTACTGGGCAAATATGCGGTTTACACTGTTTTTTTCTTCTTCGGCGGCATGAATAAGCATTCCGGTCAAACGCGATAAGGCACTCCGCTTATCTTTTTCACTGCCTTCTGCTTTCACACCGACCTTCGGCTTGCGTACCAGTTTCAGGTTGAACGCATGAAGCCATTCTTCCATACTATTGATATCATTGCGAACCAGCGTTTTACTGATATAAAAATTTTCTGCAAGCTCCTGTAGTGTTGTTTCTTTATTTCTTAAAAGCAGCTGGCGAATAATGCTTAATCTGCGTATGTTATCTGCTGTTTCGGTTGCAGCAGGGGAATAATGGGTTACTTCATCTTTTAAGGCCTGGATTGCAGAATCTGGACCTTCCAGATAAACACCAACACCCCTCCGTCTGATCAAGCGTAAATTAAAGGATTTTACATGATCGGCAACCACTTTACAGTCATTGCGAACTGTTTTTTCAGAACAGTTCAGTTCGGAAGCGATCTCATCCACAGACACACTTTTTCCCCTGCTGACTAAAAATACGAGCAGCTGGTTTTGTCTTTCGTTCATTTTCATCACCTGTTCCTGCTGGGGCCACTTATTTGCCTGTTCTTTTACTAGTCTAGGTCTTTAGGCGCAGATGTCAACCCAAAAGTTTGTTTTATAACAGAAGGTTGGAGGAATACTAATTTTAGATGTCCATGGAAGGAAGTGATCATATATGAAAGAAGGCAAAGTAAAAAGGCACTGCAGCAACTGTAATCAGGAAACCACACATGTGGTGCGGGAAGATGCACTTGAACTGGAATATACATGTACGAACTGTGATCATACCGAAACGGAAATTAAGACATTCTTCTAAAACCATAAAAGCCGGCCGCGGATGCCGGCTTTTTGTTTATTTCAGCAATTTCTTGACCCGTTGCAATCCATTTTTTGCAGAAGGATAACGAAAGGAGAAATCAAAACGGTTCGTTTGTTTCAATACACTTTTCCGGTGAGAAAAGGTATCGAAGCTAGCTTTGCCATGGTAGTTTCCCATTCCGCTCTCCCCGACACCGCCAAACGGAAGATGGGGTGTTGCAATGTGCATGAGGGTATCATTGATGCAGCCTCCCCCAAAGGAAATTCTGCCGGTCACCTCGTCTGCTGTATTTTTATTCTCCGTGAATACGTAGAGTGCGAGAGGCTTTGGACGTGAATGGATCAGTTCAATCGCTTCTTCAAGTGAGGTATATTCCAAAACAGGAAAAATCGGTCCGAAAATTTCTTCCGTCATCACAGGAGAATCCAGTTTTACCCTTTCAATCAGGGTCGGTGCGATTTTTTGTTTGCTGTCATTTCTCTCCCCGCCATAAATAACCATTCCTTCCTTGAGGTAGCCTGACAGCCGGTTATAGTGCCGTTCATTCACAATTTTTGAGTAAGCAGGACTTTCGATTGGATTGGGACCATAAAACGCTTGAATAACTTCCTTTATCGCTTCGATTAGTGAAGCTTTAATTTTCGAGTGTACAAGCAAATAATCGGGGGCGATGCAGGTTTGACCTGCATTCATGAACTTTCCGAATACAATTCTTTTTGCTGCAAGCGGGATGTTCGCATCCTCATGGACGATGACCGGGCTTTTGCCGCCCAGTTCCAGTGTAACAGGTGTCAGATGCCTGGAAGCTGCCTCCATCACCACTTTGCCCACCGCTGGGCTGCCCGTAAAAAAAATATAATCAAAACGCTCCTCAAGAAGTGCCTGGCTTGTATGTACGCCCCCTTCTACAGCAGAGACATAAGAGGGAAGATAAAGCTTCTGAAGCAGCGTTGAAAGTAAGGACGATACATTCGGTGTCAGTTCGGAGGGTTTGATGATAGCCGTATTTCCCGCTGCAATCGCGCCGATTAGCGGTGATAATGCAAGCTGGAATGGATAATTCCATGGTGCCATAATAAGGACAGTCCCATACGGTTCAGGGATGATAAATCCCTTTGAGCCCACATGAGTTACCGGAGTTTTTACTTTTTTCGGTTTTGCCCAGCTTTTTAGATGCTTGATTGTGAAATTAATTTCTTCATACAGAATGCCAATTTCTGTGGAATAGGATTCAAGCTCTGACTTTCCCAAGTCAAGCGCAAGAGCATCAATGACTTCATGCTCACGCTTCTTTATGCCGGCTTTCAGTTGTTTGAGCTGCTCCATCCGGAAAGTCAATGATTTTGTCTCCTGTGTCGCAAAATAGGTTCTTTGGTTTTGAAGAATTTGCTGGATTCCCGCTGCTGACACCTCTTTCATCAGGCTCACCTCATAACGAATTTGAATAATTAAGTTTAAAAATGTAAACATAAGTACAACGAAACTATAGGAACTTCCTGCTGAAAAGTCAACACAGCGCATTTTTGCACTCATAAAAAAACCCGGTACTTCCTTTGTAACTACAGAAGCCACCGGGTGAATAGTTATCCTATTTCTTTCTGAAGCTGGCTGTGATAAAGCTCCGAGTAGAAGCCGTTTTCCTTCAGTAGCTGCTGATGAGAGCCTCTTTCCAAAATCCCTCCATCTTTTAGAACAAGGATTTGATCAGCTTTTTGTATGGTGTTAAGCCTGTGCGCAATGATAAAACTGGTCTTGCCCTTCATCAGGCGCTGTAATGCCTCCTGGATTTTCATCTCTGTGATGGTGTCAATACTGCTGGTGGCTTCATCCAGCACAAGGATTACTGGATTGGCAAGAATGGCCCTTGCGATACTGAGCAGCTGTTTTTGCCCCTGGCTGATTCCGCTGCCGTCCTGTTCGATGACGGTATCGTAACCATTGGGAAGTTTTGTGATAAACATGTGGGCATTTGCTTCTTTTGCCGCCTTCACAACCTCTTCATCACGTGCGTTCAGCCGTCCATAGCGAATGTTTTCCATAATTGTTCCTTCAAATAAAAACGGATCCTGTAAAACAAACCCCATTTGGGCCCGGAGTCCTTCCCGTTTAATGCTTTTAATATCCCGGCCATCCAGCAGGATGCTTCCACTGTCCGTATCATAAAAGCGGGACAGCAGGTTGATGATCGTTGTTTTCCCGGCTCCCGTTGGACCGACCAGGGCGACCGTTTCGCCTGGTGCTGCATGAAACGAGATTTGGCTGACCGTATTTCCTCCTTCTTCATAGGAAAAGGAAACATCTACAAATTCAATTTCTCCCTTTACTTCTCCAAGTTCTTTTTGGCCTTCCTCATCCTTCTCTTCTTCCTCTTCCTCCAGAATTTCAAATACCCGCTCTGCTCCAGCGACTGCGGATAAAAGGGTGTTAAATTGGTTGGATAAATCGTTCAACGGCCGTGTAAACTGGCGGGAATACTCGGCAAAAATCACAATGGTTCCGATGGTTACCAGCCCTTTAAGCGCCAAAAACCCGCCTGCTCCAGCGATTAAGGCAAAACTGATATTATTTAGCACGTTCATCAGTTTGGGAATAAAACCTGAATAGGTTTGGGCCCAGAAACCCGATTCTTTCAGCTTATCATTCTTTTTCAGCAGTTCTGCAATCACCCGGTCTTCCTGAGAAAAAACTTTAACGATCCGCTGCCCTGAAATGGTTTCTTCAATAAAGCCATTCAGTTCTCCCAAATTTCTTTGCTGCAGTTTGAACAGCTTTCCCGTTCGTTTCGTAATCCAGCGCATACCGAGAAACATGACCGGAACAATGACGAGAGTTACGGCAGTCAGAAGCGGGCTCAGCCATAGCATAAACCCGATCGTTCCAAACAGCGTCAGCACACTTGAAATAATTTGAATAACCGATGAATTCAAAGTGGAGCTTACATTTTCTATATCATTGATGACCCGGCTCATGATTTCCCCATATTGGCGTTTATCAAAAAAAGGAATCGGAAGACTGTGCAGGTGGCGAAACAACTGTGTTCTCATGGAGAACACTGTGTTTTGTGCAATTCCAATCATCCAGTAGTTCTGAAACCAGAGTGCGGCAGAGTTCAGAACATAAACACCCAGCAAACCGGCCAGCAGACGCAAAAGACCGCTGTTATCCCGGGTAAGGATGTAGTTGTCAATCGCCTTACCAATCATGAAAGGCCCGAGCAGCCCGAATACTGAACTGAGAATAACCATGAGCAAAACGAGCCATAACCGCCCCTTCTCTCTGGCAAGGTAACTCCAAATCTGCCGAAGTGTTCCTTGCCAGTCCTTTGCTTTTTCTACTTTCTTTTTGGCCAGGGGTTCCTTTTCCAATACTTCCTGGACAGTTTCCCTTTTATGGCGGAATGGCTCAATCAAATCCTTGAGCATGCTTCAACGTCTCCTCTCCAAACTGCGATTCAAAGATTTGCTGATAGAGTCTTGAACACAGCAGCAGGTCTTCATGTTTGCCTTCCATTAAAAGCCTTCCGTTGTCTATTAACAGAATTTTATCAGCCTCCATGGCTGTAGCAATCTTTTGGGTAATAATTAAAAGGGTTGAAGGATAGTTATGGAGCGCCTCCAGCAACTTCCTCTCTGTCTTTAAGTCCAATGCACTTGTGCTGTCATCCAGCAAAAGGATTTTTGGATTTCTTACCAATGCTCTGGCGATGGATAAACGCTGCTTTTGTCCGCCAGAAAGATTTACTCCCTTTTGGCCCAGCCTGGTGCGGTACTGCTCTGGCAGTCTGGCAATGGTATCGGCGATCTGCGCATCCTCTGCTGCCGTCTTGATTTCGTCGTTTGTTGCACTATCTTTTCCCCAAGCGATATTTTCAGCTACTGTTCCGGTGAATAACAGCGATTCCTGTGGGACAAGGCCAATCTCATTTCTCAAGGATTCCAGCTTCATACTACTGATATTTGCACCATCAAGCAAAATCTTTCCTTCTTCCACATCGTACAGCCGCGGAATGAGCTGAAACAGCGAAGATTTCCCTGATCCCGTTGCTCCCATTATTGCCACCGTCTGCCCGGCTTCTACTGTAAAGGAAATATGCTCAAGGACCTTCTTTTGAGTGCCAGGATAACGGAAAGCCACGTCCTGAAATTCAATTTCCCCTTTTATATCGGGAGCAATGATTTCTGATTCTGAGCGATTCACAAGATCAATCTCTGTATCCAGTACATCCGTGATTCGGTTGGCCGAAGCCTTCGCCCGGGAGAACGCCATGATAATCCATGAAAAGATGGAAAAAGTGGAGGTAATTCTTGTACTGTAATTAATGATGGCCACTAAATCCCCTACCCGGGCACTCCCAGTGCTGATCTGTACGCTTCCAAACCACAGAACGCACATAATGGCAATGTTCATGACGAGGAGCAAAATCGGATTGGTGGCTTCCATCAGCCGCAATGCATAAACCGTGTGATTCTTTAGTTTGGTGTTGGCGGCTGTAAAACGTTTTACCTCATGCCTGCTTCTTAAAAAAGCTTTGATTATCCGGATGCCCGCGAGATTTTCCCGCATCACGCCATTCACTTTATCCAGATGGCCCTGAACAAACTTGAACAGGTTCCCTCCCTTATTTAAAACCCACAGCAAGAAAACAAACAGAACGGGAACGGCCACTGCCAGAAATAGCGCAAGCTCAGGATTAACAACAAAGGACATCACCAATCCTCCCACTACCAAGAGGGGCGCACGGAGCATCACCCTGAGGCTCATAAAGACGGTATTCTGCAGCTGTGTGACGTCATTGGTCATTCTCGTAATAAGAGAGGAAGTCGGAAAAGAGCTGAAGTTGGCGAAAGAGAAGGCTTGAATCTTTGTAAACAGGATTCTGCGGATATCATATCCATAATTCTGGCTTACATGGGAAGCGTAAAAGGAGTTGATGATGCCAGCCATAAAGGCACAAAGCGAAATGCCGACCATTACACTCCCCCATAGCATGACAACATCAAGATCCCTTTTCATTATTCCATTATCAATCACCTTCGCTATCAAAAGCGGCTGCAGAAGCTCAACAGCCAGTTCAACCAGCATTAATAACAAAGCTACCGCGATTTGGATTCGGTAAGGCTTTAAAATTCGGATCACTTTCAAGAGTGCATCCCCCTCCAGATCTTCTATAAAAAAGCACAATATGTAAGTTTCACTAGCTTAATCATACCTCGCGGCTTGAATTTTTTAAATTATTTGAACCTTTTTCCAAAAAAAGAGCGGAAAGAAAACAGTTAACAACTGTCTTCTTTCCGCTCATACCACTTTTTACCCGTTATTTTGGTGAAAAGTAAAAAACGAGGAGACCGGTATCTGACTCAAAGTCCCAATCGCAAAAGACATCTCTCAGTTTTTTTCCCAGAATCGGATCTATTCCATCGTTGATAAAAGACCTTTTCTCCAAAATTCGTTTGGTTACCTTTAAAGGCTTTGCATATCCTTTTTGAATCAATTCTTTTTCTATGCTGACCAGGATGCCTTTTCTGATACTAACCAGAACTCTTTCACTAATCATCCATGTCTGCGTTTGTTCCGGCCATTTTTGAACAAGGTGGCTGATCTCGTTGATTTTATTTTCCACCTCATTCTTTTTTTCATAATTTTGATTGTCTTGTAAAAGATTGTTGTCTTTCGCCACTCCGGCTATCATCATAGACTGATTGGCTGTATTCCAGTCGTAATAAAATTTTTCATATTCCGTTTCCGTTAAAGCCAGGATATAGGCTTGTATTTCCGGAACCAGGCTAGACAGCATGGTCTCTCGTGTTTCTTCGACCGTTGATTCTTTTCCCTGTTTCAGAAGGGCGTTTTCCATTGGCGAAATAAAATTCCGGATGTGAATCAATATGAAAGGGTGCTGCATTGTAACGTAGGCGGACTCGGGTCCCTTCCCAAAATTATCCCGTAACAGTTTACCAATGTAACTCGAAATTTGCACTTCTATAGACATATGGTCTAACACCTACATTCCTTTTAAGATAAAAGCATCCTTTCTTTTATCCTTGCTTCCTAATTATGTGAACTATTATTTCTAATTCCCCAGTAAGAAATACATAAACGTCGTCCAGTAACTACTCCTATTTTGCCGATAGAGCAATCAAAATATAACTTTTATCCTGTAAAAAGTTCCACTCAACAAAAATATCGGAGATTCTTTTCGTAAGAATCTCTTCCAATCTGCTAATCTCAGCTTCTAAAAGATTCTTTTCCAGCTTCTTTTTTGTCATTAACAGTTCTTTAACAAACCCATCTTGTATCAGTTCATTTTCTATTCGTGTGAGGACCCCTTCACGTCTAACCAAGAGCAACCGGTTCGATAAAAATATGGAAGATATATGAAGCGGCCTTTTTTGAGCGGTTTCACTGATTTCATCTACTACATTATTTATCGACTGTAATACTTCGTCAGAGTTCCAAAGCAGCTCGTTTCCTGGGATCTCAGCAAGAAGCAGCCCGGTTTTCTTCTGCAGGTTCCAGTCACAGTAAAAGTCTCCTACAAGCTGCTGCCCAGTCATCAAATAAAACTGTTCTCTGATTTCAGGCAGGAGCTCATCCATGATGATGTCACGCGCATGATATACAAACGATTCCTTTCCCTTGTTCAACAGCATCTGTTCCAATGGAGAAAGGAAGTTTTTGATTACAACAGCAACAAATGAAGAGGTGATTGTAACATAAATTGATTCAGGGCCTTTTCCAAAACGATCCCGGAGCATTTTTCCTATCATACTCCCAAGCTTGATTTGAAGATTGTTGATTTGTGTTTTTTCCATTCTAACCGCCCTTCATTCACAAAATTAAAAAAGCCAAATAGAAACAGAGGGTATCTGTTTCTATTTGGCTCAAGTCCAGCTCATCTATGTCTAGTTCATTACCGCCAACTATTTAATTTAGTGACTCAAAAAACTTCATTTTGTGCAAATCTCCAGATAACAGCGTTCTTTCTCTTATCCATGCTTTATTTTAATATAGAATAGAATTTTTTCAACCTTTTTCTCTTTTGGGAGAATGATATACTGTTTAAGACAGCAAAAGTTTGTAGAAATAAGGCTGGAGGAAAGGAGCGCCCCACAATGAACGGCCAAAATCGCCAAAACATCACTCCCGGTCTGGTTGTGAATATCGTGTTGAAAAAGGACCAAAGAAGCGGGAAGCTCACAAGAGGTAAGGTAAAAGATATTCTGACTAATTCCGCCTATCATCCGCACGGAATAAAAGTACGGCTGGAGGATGGACAAGTTGGAAGAGTAAAAGAAATCGTGCAAAATCAGGAGGAACAAAAATGACTCATCAAACGACTGAAAATAACAGCCTGCCGCCAAAAACTTGCAGCATCGAGCGGCTGGTCACCCTTCCACAGGACGTGGAGAAAGTGCTTGCCGGCAAAAAAACAGCGACCCGCCGAAACGGACGCTATGCCGATGTGGGAGAAATCATGGAACTAAACGGCGCAAAATTTATTGTTGAAAAGGTTTATTCCCAGTCATTGGGTGAATTAACAGATGAACATGCCCGACAAGAAGGATTTGATGATGTAGAAGGCTATAAAAGTTCCATCCTATCCATTCATCCCGGAATGCCATGGCTTCCTCATATGAAGGTATGGGTTCATGAATTCAAGGCTGTGGAAGAGGAATAACAGCAATAAATGAATCTGGTATATCCCTTTTTGTTATATCTTCATATATTTAGTGTCATACTGTCGGTCGGCCCTTTTTTCATTCTTCTGCCTTTACTGAAAAAATTAGAGGGGGCAGGTCCAGGCCATGAGGAGGCATATCTGGATACGTTTAGGGCTGCCGTTCGGCTGGCAAAGCATGCGGGCCACGTAGTCGTGGTTACCGGTGTTCTCCTCGTATGGATCACAAAACGTTCATGGACCACGTCCTGGCTGCTAACCACCATTGTCATACTAATTTGTTCTCTGTATTTTTTGGCAAGGGCCTTTTCCCCTACGATCCGAAGATTTCAAGACCCGGAAGAACAACGGGCCGAACTTACATCCAAGCTGAAAAGAACGATTTGGATTTACCTGGCGCTGATGCTCTCCATGCTTTGGTTCATGGTAGCCAAGCCACAGCTTTGGACATAAAAAGAACAAAACAGCTTCTGTTTTGTTCTTTTTATGAATCTATTAAACCGTCACCCCAGCAAAAAATTCCTCGTACATCGCCTGAACCGCTTTTCTTTCATCTCCTGCTTTTACACCGAACATCATGCTGACCTCCGATGAACCCTGGTTAATCATCTCAATGTTAACACCGGCTCTTGCCAGTGCGGTTGAAGCCCTTGCCGCTGTACCGACAGATTCCCTCATTCCTTCTCCAACCATCATGATCAATGCCAGGTCTCTTTGCACTTTTACATCATCAGCATGGAGTTCTTCTTTAATACGCTGAACAATTTGTTTTTCGACGGATTCGCTTAACTGATGCTGCCTTAAAATAATGGAGATGTCATCAATTCCTGATGGCATATGTTCAAAAGACAAATGAAAGTCTTCCAATATATTGAGAAGCCGGCGGCCAAATCCAATTTCCCTGTTTAATAAATACTTGCTGACATAGATGCTTGAAAATCCATCATCACTCGCGATCCCAATCACCGACCCGTTTGAAAGCTTTCTCTCCTTCACAATCATCGTACCAGACTTATCAGGCTGATTTGTATTTTTTACATTAACGGGAATTCCTGCCTTGAAAGCTGGCATAAGCGCTTCATCATGGAAGACCGAGAACCCCGCATACGAGAGCTCCCTCATTTCCCTGTACGTAATCTCGGTGATTTCCTTTGGCTGGCGAATAATGTTTGGATTGACAGAATAGACGGCATCCACATCCGTAAAGTTCTCATAAACATCAGCTCTCATCCCGCTGGCAAGGATCGATCCTGTAATGTCCGAACCGCTGCGGGAGAAAGTCACGATTTCCCCTTCCTCATTATATCCGAAAAATCCTGGAAAGATCACGATGCCCGCATGTTCTCTCAGCCGGTAAAGAGACTCATAGGTTTCGGGCAGCGGCTGTGCATTTCCCGGCTCGTCTGTGACGAGCAAACCTGCATCTTTCGGATTCACATACGAGGCCTCTACTCCTTTGAACTGAAAATAGGCAGCGATGAGCTTGGCATTATTATCTTCTCCGCTAGCCTTCACAGCATCCATATACTTCTCTGGGTTGCTGCGGTCACTGTTTAACAGCTTCAGAAGGCTGGCATGAATGCCTTCCACGACCTCTCCAGGCAGCTGAAGATCTTCAGCGATGCTTTTATATCGGCCAACTATGGCTTCAAACGCCTCATTGTCTTCTTTTCCCTGTAAATAGGAAGCGGCACATTCTATTAAAAGATCCGTCACCTTGGTGTCATCTGCATCCCTCTTTCCTGGTGCTGATACCACCACAGCTTTTCGTTCCGGATCGGAAACCACGATTTGAAAAACCTTTGCTACCTGTTCCGCACATGACAAAGATGAACCGCCGAACTTTACTACTTTCATTGTTAACATCCCCTACTGTTGGAATTTATCCGCTAAAATTTAGTTCTTATTATTGCGCGTTTTGAAACAAGATGCAAGAAGTTTTTCCATTCAGAGAGAACAAATGTCCATACCAGGTAAACTAGATTAAGTATTATTTAGTCATACCAGGAAATATTTTGCTGGATTTCGATTATTTCCGAGGGAATAATCGAGGTTTCAGGGAAATATTAAGGGTTCTGTCAGGTTTTCCCGACAGAACCCTTTCTTCTTTCTGCTAATACTTTATTGAAACGTTCCCTTTATAACAGGGACTCCCTCTTTAACCATAATTCTTCCTTTTGCAATAACCGTATCAATTTCCAAGGTATCTTTCTTTAACAGGACAAGATCTGCATCTTTCTTTTCGTGAACATATCCTTTGTTGTTCAGCTTCAGCACTTGGGAAGGGTTACAGGTGATAACTTTTAAAGCGTCTTCGAGAGTAACTCCTTCCTTTAACACAGCATCTTTAACTTCCTCAAACAGCGAGGATACTTTCCCAACCTGCAAACCTTTGAATTCTCCGTCATCATTAAATATAGGCAGACTTGCCTGGCCATCGGATGAAAACGTAATATTGCCAATCGGAACTCCTTGATCCAGCATGACCTTCAACCCTTTACTGCATTTCACTTCCCCTTCTTCAAGAAATTTCGGAATGGTACTTGTTGTGAAATCGACAAATCCTCCGCGTTTAGCATATCTTACACCGTCATGAAATAAATCTTCTGTACGGTTAATATGAGTAAGATGAAAATGCATAATGGGAATATTCGTACGTTCAATCACTTCCTCAATCGGTTGCAGCCTTGATTCTCCACTTCCGATATGAACCTCCAAAATACCCGCCTTTCCTGTTAACAAGCCACCATTACGGGCAGCGGTTGCGATTTTGACCAATTCCTCATAGGTTGGCACGGATGAACGATGGTCTGAAATGGCAATTTCCCCAACACCGATAATTTTTTCAATAAAAATGATATCCTCTTCTATTTTCCCGGTAATGGTCCGGACGGGAAGCTGATACGAACCTGAATGAATAAATGTTGTGATCCCTTCTTCCTCCAACGCGTGAGCTTTAGCCAAAAGGTTCTCCAATGTTCTTGTCGTTCCGTCTGTGCCAAGAAGTCCGACCATTGTCGTAATTCCTGACATGGTTGCATCAGTAAGCATCAGCTCAGGTGTACGGGTCCTGAATCCGCCTTCTCCTCCTCCTCCAGTAAGATGAACATGTGAGTCAATAAAGCCAGGAACGATCAGTTTATCCGTTGCATCGATTTCCTGAATGGGAACAAAACCCTCCGGCACATCAATCTGTTTCCGTATATATCCAATCTTGCTGCCCGTGAGAAGAATATCCTTATGCCCGATGTGGTTCGGGCTGTAAACTTCACCATTTTTGATTAAAGTAAGCACTTTAACGTCCCCTCCAATGTTTAACAGTTGCTGCCGCTGTCTAAAGATATGTGTTCAATCAGCTTGTCATTCATGGCTCTTCGCAACGATATCATCTTGCGTGCTTCTTCTTTTAGCCATCCCTTTTTGATTCTAATACTTACTGTTCCCCCTTTTGGCCTTTTTTTTAGCCTTTTCCTTTGTTTTTTATGATTAAATATCCTATCTCACGCTTCTCTTCTTTGCTCTTGAATGTCCTTTGGAAACAGGCATCTGTCTAAGAGAATCCTGACATATCTGTCCAGCCCTGCGTGTGAATATATAAGCTAGGTAACAGTTCATATAAACCACGCTTCCGATAGCATCGGGATTCCCGATGGGGTGCCTTGGTCTTCCCGGATAAACGAAACCCTCTTCTGCATCACTGAGCAGCCTGCTGTTTACGAACAGATACTCATAAATTTCTTTCGGTGATAGTTTGCTACTTCCCCCATTTCCAATACTTAGAAAAATAGAATGATAGAGCAAGATTATCAATGCGGATTTAATAGGCCTAACCGCCCAGCTTCTCTCTCCAGATGCTTAAGCTCTAAAAAAAAGACCGTGCATGCCTGCACGATCCTTCCTGTCTTTTAGGATAACTGTTTTTCCAGAAATTTCAGCGTTTTTTCAATAATCATTCCTTGATCATAATCAAGGGTTGCGACGTGATAGCTTTCGGACATATACTGCAACGTCTTTTCTTTCGAAGAAATTTGTTCCAGAATCAGCTGGGAATTCAGCGGCGGAACCACGTGATCGGTTTCCGAAACAAAAATGAATGCCGGACATGTTACACGATCCAGCCTGTTTCTGACCTCATCCATCAGCTTCAATATTTCCTTAACCGACTGTAGCGGTGTTCGTTCATATGAAAGTTCCTTTACATCCGGTTTTTTAATATCCGAGCCGATGGCATCGAGAAACCGTGGTTCCTTCGCGGTATTCATCTCTTCCATACTGGGGATATCCACTGCCGCATTGATGGGAATAATCCCCTTTATGTCGGGATATTTTTCAGCAAGATAAAGGGTCAGCGTCCCCCCCATCGACAGTCCGGTCACAAAAACGGTGTCACATCGCTCCTGTAACCAGGCATACCCTTCTTCAACTGAAGCAATCCAGTCCTGGTATGTCGTCTGTTCCATATCTTCATAGTGTGTCCCATGTCCCTTCAGTCTTGGACCGCAGACCGTATACCCTTTTTCTGCATATGCCTCGCCTAATGGACGCATGCTCTGAGTGGACCCGGTGAACCCATGAATCACCAGGATTCCCACCTGGCTCCCCTCAAAATAAAACGGCTTCCCTTCTTTCAGGACCGGATACTGCACTGCACGTTCTTCCATAGAATCACCTTCCATTTTAAGGATTCGTTCTCCTACCATTTCGTTTACGCAGTATCTATTTCCTGCATGGACCTATTTTCGTGCTTGTCTTAAAGGCGGACGGTGATTCATAAAGTTGTCGAACGCAAACCCTCGCACCTGCTCCTCACTGTAATGCTTTAACAGTTCGTTTATCAGATTTTGACTTTTCGCGGCGTTCTCCAAATCGGTAATAAACGTGGATATTCCATCGAAATCCGAACCAAGCCCAATCTGATTAACGCCGCCAAGTGAACAGAAACGGTCAATATGCCTGATCAAATCAGATATGGTGGCTGTATACTGATCTGTGTTAATAAACGGCGGATTATACACCATGTGGATCGTGCCGCCCCTTTCAAACATGGATGTTGCCTGGTCATCCGTCAGATTACGAGGATGATTACAAAGTTCTTTGGAATTGGAGTGGCTCGCAAAAGGATAGTCTGCAGTCTCCATAACATCCCAAAAAGCCATCTCACTTAAGTGGGAAACATCGGTTAACATTTGATGCTGATTGAGGAACCGGACGACATCCCTCCCAAACAGTGTTAAGCCGCCTCCCCGCGGCTCACCAGCCCCGTCAGCCGCCAGGTTCGCTGTATTCCAGGTTAACCCCACTGACATTACGCCCAACTGATGGAGGATATGCAGTTTGGACAGGTCATTGCCAATGGCATCAACGCCTTCAAGCGTAAGCATCGCCCCGATTTCTCCATCCTTAAGATGATCAAATTCTTCCCAGCTGCGAATATGTTTCATCTCCGGATTTTTCCTTAATACCTCACTGTAAAACAAATCGACCTGCCCCAGTGCCGCCTGGTATTTTTGATCAGAAGGAATTTCAGGCTCAATGAAAATGGCAAAGCATTGGATTTTCACCTTTCCCTGCTTCAGCCTCTCTTTGTTTGTTTCCAGTTCAGGTGCAGAGGCGAAGCTTAACGTGCCATTTGATTCATATAATTTTAACAATGCATCACAATGAAAATCGATAATATTCATAACAAGACTCCTTTTACTATGTATTACTTTATTTTTCTTTAAAATCTTTTGACTCCCTTCCTTCAGTTTTAAAAATCCCTTAAAAATAAAGTGAGGTCAACTTTTCAAAAACAAAGGAACTTTAGCACAATATGTCGAAATTTCTTGATAACTATCTAGTTCTTTCATTCTAGTAAAAAATATAAAAGAGAGGATCGTGCGTATGAAATCTTCCAAGGCGCAGGCTGTCCGCTGGCTGTCCCGCCTCATGCAGCGGGAGCAAATAGACACGTTGGAGCAGCCGGCGGAAGGGAATGTTTTTTTGTTTACCATTGAAGGGTTTTGTGAACAAAACCCGACTTTTTTTATTTGCCGAAAAGAGGAAGGCCTTAGAATCGGTTATTATTGCGTTTCTGAAAATCCTGCCGATTCACCACCTGTTCCTGTTGAACGCTATCTGATTGAGTGGCATGTCCTGGAATCTTAAACTGCAAAAGAACGCCAGGAAAGAATTCTAAACACGCTGGTGGCAACCATCCGTGCGCGAAAAAAGCAGTATCGGACATGCCAATACTGCAACGGTAAGTATCCCCCTGAACAGGGTTCCGGCCCGAAGACCTGTTACAATTGTGCAGCCCCGCGCTCCCCCGCTGCGTTTTGATCACTTTTTTCAGATTCTGCCCCAAGCTGTTTGGCTAAATAAACGATCGACTCATTAATTCTCCAAACATAGTGGATGTTATGAAGAAGACGAAGATGATTAATCATATCCTGTTCGCTGGATTTGGACTCTTCGGGAATTCGTTCGAGCTGCTCGCGCTCTTTTTCCAAATCGACAATACGAACCTGGCTTTCCCCTTTGACGGCTGAGCTGAGCGCTTCGATATTGCCAGACAGCGAGCGTTGAACATGATCCAGCAGCTCTCCAAACTTGCTGTTCGTATTGAGCTGGCTCTTTCTTGTTGAAGAAGCCACAAGCTGCTTGGCATAGAAGTTCGTTGCCGTTAAAACGGTTAATTGCTGTTGAAGACCGGTACGGCCGAACCATCCCCTGTACAACGGACTTGCATCTGTAATCAGGGTCTGAAGCAGCTGATCAAGCTCCAGGGCGTGATCTGCCAGGTTATAGTCAGTATGTTCTTTGTTAAAACGATCGATATAGCGGTTCACATACTCTTTTAATGCATCTAGGTAATCGGTGGTTGAGGTAGTGACTTTATCTCTCGTTTTCTGTGGAAAAATAAGGGCTGATACAATAAAACCCAGTCCCACTCCTGCGATGGTATCGCTCACACGGGCAGCCATCACCTGTTCGGTAATGCCTCCAAGAAGGATATCGTACATCAATGCCAACAGCATCGTAATCCAGAACATCATCAACGTGTACGAAACAGGAAGCAAATAAAAGGCCATGAAAACACAAAAGAAAAGGACGATAACATCTTGTATGCCTGTTAAGAAAAGGGCAATCAAAAAGCCGGCAATCGCTCCCAAAAAGGTACCCACGCTCCGCTGCAGGGCCTTAACAAGTGTACGTCCCACCGTTTCAGTCCCAAGAAGGACAACAAAGCACGAAAGCAGTATCCAATATTGATGTGCAGGTGAATACAGATGCCCGGCCAAAATGGCTAACCCTCCAGCGATGACGGCCTGGATCGCTTTTTTTGTTGTCGGCCGAATTCCTGTCTCTTCTTCATTTTTCTTTTCCTCTTCATTATCATCCTCTTTGACCGCATCCGGATTGTTTTGTTTATTCTCTTTCTGCAGAGACTGCTGAAGCTCGAATGCACCATCAATAATATGGTTGGCAATCGACTCCAGCCTGCGTATCAGATATAGCCATTCCCGGTTCGTTTCATCCGGCTTAAGTGTTCTGAGCAGACTGCGCAGTGACTGCACACTCGCTGCTGCATTTTCCAGGTGATGCATCTGATTGGTATTGAGAACTTCTGCCTCACGGATGGATTGAATGACCTGCAATAGCGCGGCACGAATAGCTTTGTTTTGGAGCGCATTGTGTTCTTTTAACCGGCGGATGGTCGGAGACAGCGTTTCCATCAGCATGGCGGTATCAAATATATACAAACGCATTTGATTTGTACTCAGTCCCGGCCAAATGCATCCAGGATCGGTAGAACCCAGCTCATTGGATACTACCCGTGCGTAATCTCCAAGCTTTTGTACATTGCGGTCCAAATTGGCGAGTCTCTTCTTTTCAAGATTGATATCCCTGACAATATCACTGACAAGGTAAAGTGTTAAATTGGCCTGAATATGAAAGGAGTCCATCGACCGTTTCAGCACTTCATCCGGCTTGTCCCTAATCAGAATGAAATTATATAAATAGGCAAAGGTGATTCCCGTCAGGATCGATAACAGAAGCGATGGAACCTGGGGAAAGCCGACCTTTAATAGGGTGACAAAGTAAAAGGACATAAAAGCGATCATGCAAATGGAAAAGTACCGGCTGCCAAACCGCTGAAGATACAGTGCAAGGAAAACGACTAACAGAAGAAAAAAGTCAGCTGCAAAGCCCCATTTTGCCAGTAAGGAGCCAAAAGTAACAGAGAACGCACTGGAGATTCCAATTAGCAGTGTCGTTGCCTTCTTCTCTTTTTCGGTATCATCGTTCACCACCAGAATCCCCATCATTCCGATTACTCCTGCAAAAATCGCAGCGGTAACCTGGCCGCCAGCGTTTAAAACGAACGACAGCATAACCCCTACTGAGCTGATTACACTCAGTGTCACTTTACTCGCCGTACGGAGCCGTTTCCTGCCCGGGTCCGATGCCGCCAGCCGGTATAACCAATACTTCATTTTGTCCTCCTCTCCGCCAAAAGAGCTTTTTTGTGAATTATAACGTTACAATTGCATGCCGCACAAGAAAAGGGGGTAAGGTTTCCCCCCTCCTGTTGCCGGGAAGTACGATAAAACCGGTTCACAAGGAACCGGTTTGTCCAATAAATGGCCTAATGACCACCCAGATATGCCATTTTCACTTGCTCGCTTGACGTCAGCTCTGCCGCATCACCAGAAAGGACAATCCTGCCAGTCTCCACGACGTATGCCCGGTTAGCGATGGAAAGTGCCAAATTCGCATTTTGCTCCACCAGGAGAATCGTGGTTCCCGCTTTGTTGATTTCTTCAATGATTCGGAAGATGGTTTTGACCAGGAGAGGTGCAAGCCCCATCGATGGCTCATCAAGCAGCAGCAATCGCGGCTTTGCCATTAAGGCACGGCCCATGGCGAGCATCTGCTGCTCCCCCCCTGACAGCGTTCCTGCCTGTTGTTTCAGCCGCTCCAGAAGACGCGGAAACAGCTCGTATACCCGTTCAAGATCCTGCTTGATCCCTTCTTTATCCTTGCGAAGGAAAGCTCCGAGCTGCAGGTTCTCTTCCACAGTCATGTTGGCAAATACTCTTCTTCCCTCGGGCACATGGGAAATCCCCTGCTTTACGATGGTTTGTACGGCTTTTCCGTTAATGGGTTTGCCTTCATATATGATCTTACCCTGTTTTGGCTTTAACAGACCGGAAACGGTTTTCAGCAACGTGCTCTTTCCAGCTCCGTTCGCCCCAATTAAGGTCACGATCTCCCCCTCTTGAATATCAAGGGAAATGCCGCTGAGCGCCTGAATATTACCGTAGTATACATTAATGTTTTCCACTTTCAGCATTACGAAACCTCCTCGCCCAGATACGCCTCAATGACTTTCGGATTGTTCTTGATTTCAGCAGGCGTGCCTTCTGCGATCAGCTGTCCGTGATCAAGAACGAAGATGCGTTCACACACCCCCATGACAAGTGGCATGTCATGCTCAATCAAAAGAACCGTAAGATCAAACCGCTCCCGGATAAGAGCAATCAGGTTCATGAGCTCTCTCGTTTCGTGCGGATTCATTCCGGCGGCCGGTTCATCAAGCAGCAGAAGCTTTGGATTCGCCGCAAGCGCCCGCGCGATTTCAAGCCGCCTTTGTTGTCCATACGGCAGGTTTTTGGCTTTCTCGTTCTTGAACCTGTCGAGGCTGAAAATCTTTAAAAATTCCGTTGCCCTCTCTTCCATTTCACGCTCACCCGCAAAATGGGACGGCAGACGAAGGATGGAACTGAACAGCGTATGCTTTGCCTGAGAATGATAAGCTACTTTGACATTATCGATCACGGAAAGCTCACCGAATAAACGGATGTTTTGGAACGTACGGCTAATGCCATTTCGCGTAATCTTATACGGAGACAGATTATTCAGCTGTTTCCCATTCAGAACGATCTGTCCTTCCGTCGGCACATACACCCCTGTCAGCATATTAAAGAAGGTGGTTTTACCCGCACCGTTCGGCCCGATTAAGCCCGCCATCTCGCCGGAATACAGTTCAATGTTTACATTCGAGACTGCCCGCAGGCCCCCGAAGCGTATTCCGACGTTTTCCACTTTAAGCAACGGTTTGTCCTTTTCCATCCTTCTTCCCTCCTTTTAATTTCTGGCCTCTGCTGAAAACAGAGGTGATCTCTTTCGTTCCCATCAAGCCTTGAGGACGGTACAGCATTACAACAATCAGAACAAGGCTGTAAATGATCATCCTCGTTTCAGGATAATCCTGAAGAAATGTAGAGATGACAGTTAACAGAATGGCGGCAATGACCGATCCTGACAGAGAACCCAGCCCGCCAAGCACAACAAATATCAAAATATCAAATGACTTCAAGAAGCCGAAGTTGGACGGCTGAATGATATAGAAATTGTGCGCATACAATCCTCCGGCCACACCGGCGAAAAAAGCACCAATCACAAAAGCAGTTACTTTATAATAAGTGGTATTGATCCCCATCGCGTCCGCTGCGGTTTCATCCTCCCTGATGGAGATGCACGCCCTCCCATGGGTAGAGTTGGTGAAGTTGACAATGACCAGGATCGCAACAAGCATGCAGCCGAATACCCAAGGCCATGTGGTCAGATGATTAACTTGCATTCCACTTGCCCCGCCGACATAATCCAAGTTTAAAAACAAGATGCGGACAATTTCTCCGAATCCAAGGGTCGCAATGGCCAGATAATCTCCCTTTAGCCTCAAGGACGGAAAACCGATAATGAAACCCGCGATTGCAGCCACAATGCCGCCGATGATCAGAGCTGAAATGAACGGCATTTCCAGCTTCATCGTAATGATTCCGGAGGCATACGCTCCTACCGCAAGAAAGCCCGCATGTCCGATCGAAAACTGCCCGGTAATGCCAATAATCAAATGCAGCGAAACGGCAAGCATGATATTAATGGCAATAAAGACAAGTGTATTTACATAAAAAAGGTTCAGCATCCCACCAGTTATCAAAATCTGTACAACGGCAAAGAGTACGAGAGAGATAACGATCGATGACCAAAAGAATTTTGCCTGTTTAAAAACCGCCATTCCTGTCCCCTCCTATACCTTTTCTCTTTTGTACTTACCAAATAGTCCCGAAGGAAGAAATATAAGAATTAAAATAAGAACAATAAAGGCTGCACCGTCACGCCATAAGGAATATCCAAAAGCACTGACCAGTGATTCAATGACACCAAGGAGCAATCCTCCTACCATCGCCCCAGGAATGATGCCAATGCCTCCAAGCACCGCTGCAACGAAGGCTTTAAGACCAGGAATAACACCCATTAGAGGCTCGATCTTAATATAGTAAACTCCGAAAACAACGCCTGCAGCACCGGCAAGTGCCGATCCGATAGCAAAGGTGGCGGAAATGGTGCGGTCCACATTGATGCCCATCAGCCGTGCAGCCTCTGCATCGAAAGATACCGCACGCATCGCTTTCCCGATTTTTGTTTTATGTACAATAAATTGAAGAATAATCATCAGGGCAACAGATACACCAAGAATTAAAAGCGACTGGCTGTTAATCTTAGCTCCAAAAATTTGAATCGCATGCTCTGGAAGCACATCTCCCGGATACGCTTCCGGCTGCGCGCCGCGCACATAGATAAATCCGTATTCAATTAAGAGCGAAACCCCGATTGCTGTGATGAGTGCAGCTATCCTTGTCGCATTGCGCAGCGGTTTGTAGGCGATGCGCTCAATCAGCACGCCAAATACGGCGCAAGCGGCCATGGAAAGAATCAATGAAACCAGGAATGGCAGATGCAGCACTGTAATCGAATAAAAGCCAACAAATGAACCAACCATAAACACGTCGCCGTGCGCAAAATTGATAAGCTTGACAATTCCATAAACCATTGTATAACCCAAGGCAATCAGGGCGTAAATACTGCCAAGTGAGATTCCGTTCACCAGCTGTTGAATCAATTCCATCTCAGTCTCTCCTTGAGAAATCATATTTTTTCGCACTGCACACTTGCAGCACTTTATTGAATAAAAGCTTAAAACGGAGAATAGGGGGACGGAGCCCCCTATTCCAACTTGCTCTTATGGATTGATTTTTGTATTAAACTCCTGCTTGCCGTCTTTGTACTCAAGAATGGATGCCGATTTGATCGGATCGTGGTTTTTATCCAGCGTCAGTTTTCCGGAAACAAGAGACAGGTCTTTTGTTTTGGCCAGTGCTTTTGCGATTTTTTCAGGGCTTGCATCACCAGAACGCTTAATGGCGTCCGCTAGGTAATATGCCGTATCATAACCTAATGCACTAAAGGCATCCGGTGATTTCCCTTTGTATTTTTTCTTATAAGCACTGACGAAATCCTGGATCTTCTTATCCGGATCTCCTGAAGAATAGTGGTTGGTGATATACGTATTGTTCAGCGCTTTTGGACCGGCAATTTCTACAAGTTTCGGAGAATCCCAGCCATCTCCGCCCATGAACGGAGCCTCAATGCCGATTTCACGCGCTTGCTTGATGATCAAGCCGACTTCTTCATAATAGCCAGGCAGGAAGATGAAATCTGGCTTGGCTGCTTTCAGACGTGTAAGCGTAGCACGGAAATCAGTATCTTTTGCCACATAGGCTTCCTCGGCCACAATGGATCCGCCATTTTTCTTATAAGCAGATTTGAACGCGGACGCAAGCCCCTTGGAATAGTCGCTCGCACTGTCAATAAAGACAGCCGCTTTTTTCGTTTTCAGCTTGTCTGTCGCAAAGTTTGCAGCCACTGTTCCCTGGAACGGATCAATAAAGCAAGTCCGGAAGACATAATCATTAACCTTGCCGCCTTTATTTGTAATTTCCGGGTTCGTTCCTGTCGGTGTGATTAAAGGTACTTTGTTGCCCTGGGCAATTTGCACCTGTGCAAGTGTATTGGTGCTGGTCGCAGCCCCGATCACAGCCGCCACCTTATCCTGGCTGACGAGTTTAAGCGATCCGCTTGTTGCTTCTGCAGCTTCTGATTTATTATCTACTTTGACCAGTTTAATTTTCTTTCCGTCAATTCCCTTTTTGTTCAGCTCGTCCAATCCAAGCTGAAGCCCTTCGGCAATCGACTGTCCATAGGACGCTACGCCACCTGATAGTTCAAGGTTGGCTCCTACTTTGATAGTCTCCTTGCCCCCAGAACCTCCTGTCGATGCCGCACCGCAGCCCGCCATCACTCCTGCGGATAATGATAGAGAAAGTAAGATACCTGCCAATTTCCTCTTCTTCATGTTTCCATCCCCCTCTTTTTTTATAAAAAAGAACACCCTCTACAATATTTAAATATTGTAAATAAAATCAATATTCTGAAAATATTTTACCTCATTCTATATGTACCGTCTAGCGTATTTCTTCCATTTCATTTTTCCTGCTTTCACTTAAAGTTTTTTCAAAAATTATAAAAAAACATAGAATGGATGAGGAGTTAAACTGTTTTTTTGTTTATAATAGCTAAGGTAACCAAGGGGAATTTTGTTTCCTTGCTGTGAGTGATATAATGTACGGATAGAAATGTTAATAGAAAGGCTGATACGGGATGGAAGAAAACTCTAATTTTATAAGAAGCATCATTAAAGAGGATCTGGAGTCCGGAAAACGCGATACCGTTGTTACCCGATTCCCTCCGGAACCGAACGGCTACCTGCATATCGGGCACGCCAAATCCATTGTAATCAATTTTGGAATCGCAGATGAGTTCAACGGACAAACCAACCTTCGTTTTGACGATACAAACCCTTTAAAAGAAGACCAGGAGTATGTGGACTCCATTAAAAACGACGTCACATGGCTCGGCTACGAATGGGAGAACCTCCGCTATGCCTCCGATTATTTCGAGGAAATGTACAACCGCGCCGTCCGATTAATTAAAAAAGGAAAAGCATATGTGGATGACCTTTCCATCGAGGAAATCCGAGAATACCGCGGCACATTGACTGAACCTGGAAAAGACAGTCCGTACCGCAACCGTGCAGTCGAAGAAAACCTTGACCTGTTCGATCGCATGCGCAAGGGTGAATTCCAAAACGGTGAAAAGGTGCTCCGCGCCAAGATAGATATGTCGTCGGGCAACATCAATATGAGGGACCCTGTTATCTACCGTGTATCCCATGCCACTCATCATAATACAGGGGACAAGTGGTGCATTTACCCGATGTATGCATTCGCCCATCCGATTGAAGATGCAATTGAAGGGGTGACGCATTCTCTTTGTACGACCGAGTTTGAAGAACAGCGCCCGCTGTATAACTGGGTTGTAGAAGAGTGTGAAATGTCAAGCAAGCCTCAGCAAATCGAGTTCGGCCGTTTGAACATTGAAAATACAGTAATGAGTAAACGAAAACTGAAACAGCTGGTTGAGGAAGGTTATGTGGACGGTTGGGATGATCCCCGCATGCCGACCATTTCCGGACTGCGCCGCAAGGGTTATACTCCTGAAGCGATTCGTGAGTTCGTGCAAGCAACAGGCGTTTCGAAAGGCTCCGGTGCAGTAGATGAGGCCATGCTTGAACACTTTGTACGCGAAGATTTAAAGTTGAAAGCACCACGTACCATGGGCGTACTGGATCCGCTAAAAGTCGTCATCACCAACTATCCGGAAGGACAGGTTGAAATGCTTGATGCGGAGATCAATCCGGAAAACCCTGAGATGGGAACTCGCCAAATTCCGTTCTCCCGTGAGATTTACGTGGAGCGCGAGGACTTTATGGAGAACCCGCCAAAGAAATATTTCCGCCTTTTCCCAGGCAATGAAGTACGTTTGAAGCATGCTTACTTCATTAAATGCGAAGAAGTGATCAAGGACGAAAACGGTGAAGTGGTGGAGCTGCGCTGCACGTACGATCCGGAAACGAAGAGCGGCACTGGATTTACTGGCCGTAAAGTTAAAGGAACGCTGCATTGGGTAGAAGCCACACAAGCTCTTCCTGCCGAGTTCCGTCTATATGAGCCATTGATTCGTGATGAGGACCTTAAGGCAGCTGACGAAAGTGAAGACAAAACGTTCATCGATTTTGTCAATGAAGATTCGTTAACCATCCAACAAGGCTTTATCGAACCAAACATGAAAGACGCCAAACCACAGGACAAATTCCAGTTCTTCCGCCACGGCTATTTCAATGTGGATCCTAAGCATACGAACAGCGAGAAGCTTGTGTTTAACCGTATCGTTTCCCTGAAAAGTTCATTTAAGCTGTAATCTTAAAACCCGGCTCTTTAAGGAGAGCCGGGTTTTCTAATGTGTACTGATTATGATGGCTCACCTGTTTTACACAATATGCAATCTTCCGGTAAATCCACCATCCCCGGGTAATGCAGTACCCGTACCCGCTTCATGCAGTCATACTTCCCTTCAATACTCCATTTGATGACAGCAAGACTGTTGGCGTATAGTAATAGTAAAAGATGCAAAGGAGGAATGCCGCCTGAAAGCCGTAAAGTTATCGCTGCAAATTAAAATTCTCGGGCTGGTGCTCTTATTTGGATTCTTTTTGATCGTCCTGCTGACCGGCTATTTTAGTTATAAAGAAAGCAATCAGATTGAAGAAAATAAGGGAAGGCTTGCCCTTGAACTCGCAAAATCCATTTCCTTCATGCCCTCGGTCATTGAGGCATTCGATTCAGATGACCCGGCCAAAATGATACAGCCCCTTGCAGAAAAAATCCGGAAATCGACCGGTGCGGAATTTATTGTTGTAGGAAACCGGCAAGGTATCCGGTATTCCCATCCCGTGCCCTCCGAGATCGGCAAGAAAATGAGGGGCGGCGACAATAACAGAGCGCTAAAGGGAAAATATTACGTTTCAAAAGCAAAAGGTTCTCTTGGACCTTCATTAAGGGGAAAAGCTCCGATATATAACAAACAAGGCGAGATTATTGGCCTTGTATCGGTAGGATTTTTATTGGAGGATATCAACGAACAGATTACGAATAATCTGCAAAAAGGACTGGTCGTGTCCTTTCTTGCACTCATCGTTTCGATTATTGGGAGCTACGTGTTATCCCGAGACATCCGAAAAGATACAATGGGGCTGGAGCCTTATGAGATTGCCGCTCTCTACAAGGAAAAAAATGCGGTCTACCATTCGGTAAAAGAAGGGATTCTCGCCATTAAAAAGGATGGGCGAATCACCAACATGAACCAGCCGGCAAAGAGGCTTCTTAACATTGAAGGTTCTGTACGAAACATGAAAGTGGATGGGCTTTTTCCGTCGGAATATCTTTATGAAGTCATGAAGCGCGGCAACCCGGAGCCTGACAAGGAAATGTACTGGAAAGGCCAGACAGTGATCGTGAACTGTACGCCGCTCCGAAATAGAAGCGGTGAAATTACTGGGGTTGTAGCTTCTTTCCGTGACAAAACCGAGATCGAACAAATGCTCAATACGCTTTCTGAAGTAAAACAGTATTCTGATGACCTGCGTTCACAAACCCATGAATATACGAATAAGCTTTATGTTTTGTATGGCCTTCTTCAGCTCGGCGAATATGAAGAGGCGATTGATATGATCAAAAATGAAACCCAGCTTCTTCAGCTGCAGCATTCCGTCGTATTCAGGCAAATACAAGATACAAAAGTACAAGCCATTCTTTTGGGTAAACTCGGAAAAGCGTCCGAAAAGAAGATCCAGTTCGAAATCGCTACAGACAGTACATTGGAAGTGCTGCCGCAGCATATCAAACTGTCCAAACTGATTATCATCCTCGGAAACATTATTGATAATGCCTTTGACGCTGTGTCTGGGTTGGAATCTCCAAGCGTAAAGCTGTTTGTCACCGATATTGGCAGCGATATCATTTTTGAGGTTGAAGATAATGGCACAGGCATCAAAGAAAAGGATATCCCTCAGCTTTTTAACCGGGGCTATACCTCGAAAACAGGAAGCAACCCGCGGGGATTTGGACTCGCGAACGCCGATAAAGCAGTAAAAGAATTGAACGGGATTATCGAGGTACACAGCCAACCGGAAAGTGGCACAATATTTACAGTGTACCTTCCAAAGAACAACCAGGGGAGCTGATGAAATTGATCAAGGCAGCCATCGCAGAAGATGATTTTCGAATTGCCGGTATTCATGAAAAGTTTTTACAAAAGTTCAGCGAAATTCGTGTTGTGGGAAAGGCGCTGACCGGAGAAAACACCCTTCAATTGCTGAAGGACACAAATCCTGATTTACTTTTACTTGATGTCTATTTGCCGGATATGCTGGGATCGGAGCTACTTCCTCTTATCCGCGAACGTTTTCAGGGAATCACCATTATTATGATTACCGCTGCCACCGACAAAGAAATCCTTGAGAAAGCGCTCGGTTATGGAGTGGACAATTATTTAATCAAGCCTGTCACTCAGGAACGCTTTGAAGAAGTGATTCAGAGCTTTATCAAAAAGCATGCACTTCTGTCAGTAAACGGTCCAGTAAACCAGGATATTGTGGACCAGATTTTCAAAAAATCCAAACAGGAACAGAGCAAAAAAGGAACCGCCTACCCGAAAGGAATCGATGAAATTACTCTTAAAAAAGTGAAAGCCGTTCTGGAGTCCCAACAACAGGGCATGTCTGCCGAGGAAGTCGGAAATGCCATAGGCGCCTCAAGAATTACCGCACGGCGTTACCTGGAATACATGTCGTCGGTCAATGAGCTTAGGACAGAAGTCGTCTACGGCATCGTTGGCCGCCCTGAAAAGAAATATTACCCCGTATAAAGGGTGGCAGAACAGCAGCCACCTCTTTCTTATCCTCCTTCATGAACTTAATGTACAAAATGACACTAAAGTACGTTAATAACTTTATTTTGTAAACGTTTTCATGTCAGAAAATTTCGTTTACACTGTGGTTAGTTTACGAAAGAGGTGAAGACCGTGCTCGCATTATTAGGTTTCTTATTAATCCTGACTTTCATGTTTTTAATTATGACAAAACGTTTATCTGCCATGATCGCCCTGATGGTGATCCCAGTTATTTTTGCATTGATTGGCGGTTTCGGTAAAGACATTGGACCGATGGCTCTTCAAGGAATAAAAGATGTAGCTCCTACAGGAATCATGATTTTGTTTGCCATTCTCTTCTTCGGCATTATGATCGATGCCGGCGTATTTGATCCAATCATCTCACGCATTTTAAAAATTGCCAAAGGCGATCCGGTAAAGATTGCGATCGGTACCGCGGTTCTTGCTCTCCTGATTTCCCTTGACGGTGACGGAACTACCACCTATATGATTACGATTTCCGCCATGCTTCCGCTGTATAAGCGAATTGGCATGCGACCTCTCGTTTTGGCGGGTATTGCCGTATCTGCTTCCGGCGTTATGAATCTGCTTCCCTGGGGCGGACCGACCGCCAGAGCCATGACCGCTCTGAAGCTGGAAATGTCCGACATTTTTACTCCGGTCATTCCTTCCATGATCGGCGGCGTCATCTTTGTGCTGTTCATGTCCTATGTCCTTGGTAAGAAAGAACGGAAACGAATTGGTGTGGCAGAGATTGACTACAGCACGATGGCCATGCAGGCGGCAACGATTGACCCAGAGGTCCTTGCGCTTAAACGCCCGAAACTTATTGTAATCAACTATGCGCTAACCATTCTGTTGCTGGTTGCCTTGATTAAAGAACTATTGCCAACGACTGTGCTGTTTATGGTTGGTTTTGCAATCGCCATCACTCTGAACTATCCTAAGCTAAAAGACCAGAAAGAACGTGTAGCACACTATGCGGATAATGCATTGTCTGTTGTTACGATGGTGTTCGCAGCTGGAATTTTCACAGGAATTTTGACAGGAACGAAAATGGTCGATGCGATGGCCAGTTCCATGATTACTCATATTCCTGATGGCCTTGGATCACACTTTGCGATCATTACCGCCATCATCAGTGCACCATTTACCTTCTTTATGTCCAATGACGCGTTTTACTACGGAGTGCTCCCGCTCCTTGCCAAGGCTGCTGCCGGATATGGCATCGACCCGGCCATGATCGGACGAGCTTCCCTGATGGGCTTGCCTGTCCACCTGTTGAGCCCGCTCGTTCCATCCACCTATTTACTAGTGGGAATGGTCGGCGAAGACTTTGGAGATTTGCAGCGCGGCTTCCTGAAATGGGCTTGCGGCTCCACCCTTGTGATGATTCTGGTCGCCGTCGGGCTGTCGATCATACCATTTTAATAGGATGCAAAAAAAAAGGGAAAGCCCACGGGCTTTCCTTTTTTGATTGATTAGCAGTTTACTATAATCCGGGTTTGGACAGTAAAATTTCATTTTTGGCCAGTAAATCTCTTATTCTCGCCAGTAAAAAGTAAATTCCGGACAGTTAGTTCCCGATTTCGGCTCGTATGAGGTTCCACCATCTTTCAACTGAGCCCCTGGCCTGCCTGATGGGCCCAAAAACCAGCATAAAAACACTCAATGAGCTATTTTTTACTAAATTCGATAATAATCTCCCCGCCAATCCTGAATTTTCTCCTTAATTTCTTTCGTATTCCAATTGTTTTCGGCTGCTTTCTCACTCAGTGCAGGAAATTCTTCATCACTCGCAAAGCGCAATGCGACAATTTGCCTGGCGGACAGCCGCTTGTCGAGCAGTTTGCCGGTCAGCACATAATGTCTCAGGTTTTCTTCTGCCCGAATGGCCCGGTCCTGGGCTTTTAGCGGGTAAAGCCGTACAAGCATGAAAAGGGCCACAAGCGATCCGGCCATTAGAAGCAGTACGACCGCCAGATTGATGTTTCTCCACTCAATCAAAGCATCGATGAAGTAAGTAACAGCTGTGCCAAGCGAGCCCAACACAAAAATCAGCAGCACGAAATGATATAAAGGATGTATCCTTGCGTGGTTTTTTAAATTTTGATTCTCCATATTTCCCTCCTGCAAGATATTTGCTTATTCCCATTTAAAGGTCAGACTTGCCACAATAAAAGCACCGATGATCCAGCCGCCAAGAACGAGCGCCTCCGTTCCCAGACTCATAAATGACGCCCCCACGTTCATCGTCTCCCTCATCGCTGTCGTCAGATGTGCTATTGGAAGGATATGAACGATCGGCTGGAGAAATTCCGGCATGTTTTTAATCGGGAAAAAGACTCCGCCCAAAAACAACATCGGAAACGACAGAAATCCAGCAATCGGACCGGCGCTTTCCGGTGTTTTCGCGATACCGGCAATAATAAAGCCAATCGCCATAAATGCCAGCGTTCCAAGGATGACAAAACTAATAAGCGTCAGCCACGAGCCTCTTACCTCGACGTCAAATACGAGACGTGCGACCATCAAGACGATCAAAGCCTGCAGTCCGTTCAGCATAAGACGTGCAGTGATCTGAGCCGCAATGAAAGTGTGGGCCTTCAGAGTGGTTCCCTGCATCCTCCGTAAAATGCCCCGTTCACGCCACGAAGCAATCTGGCCTGCAACTCCGTTCATGTTGTTGCTCAGGATCATCATCGCCACGATCCCTGGAACGAGAAAATCGATATAACGAAGATTGAGCGCCTCCACGCCTTTTGGATTAATCACGACGGCTGGCTTATAATCTGCTTTTTGTTTGCTAACCGCATCTACTGCATTGTAAACGAGCTGCTGGCCGATCTGGGAAACGGCCATGTCGGTTTCATTATAAAAAACAGGCAGTGAAAACGGTTTTTCATTCTGTGAGGAGTCCTTCATTCTCTTTTCATAGCCCTTGGGAACTTCTACTACGAGCTGGACATCCCCTTGCTTCAGCTGGGCGAGCGCGTCTTTTTTACTGAATGCTTTCTCAAGGGAGATCGCCTCATTTTTCTTTAAAACACCCGCAAGCTGCTTGGACTGGGAAGAGTGATCCAGATCGACATAGCCGATCGTCACCGACATGCCGTTCCCATTTCCTAAAAAGGAGCCAAGCATGACCATGAGGAAGATCGGAAATGCAAGCGTCCAGAACAGCACCTGCCGGTTGCGCAGGAAAATTCGCAGCTGAGCAAGCGTTAACTGCCAATAAGCCTTCATCCTTCTCTCAGACTCCTTCCTGTCATGTGAATAAACACATCCTCCAATGTGGCGGTACGGGTCTGCAGATCGGTCAGTTTTAACCCTTTTTCCGAAGCGGTCTCAATCAGGCTCGTTAACGTTTCCTGAAGGTTGTCGGTGTATAGAACCTGAACATCTTTATGTCCACCGATTTGTGTCACCCCTTTAATGTCTTCCAAATGAAAAGGGGCATTCTCATCCACACGGAACTCGACCGCACTGTCTGACTGAAGGTTTTTCACCAGATTTTCCGGTGTATCCAGTGCGATCATCTTCCCTTGGTCCATGATGGCAATCCGGTCACACAGCACATGCGCTTCATCCATATAGTGAGTCGTCAGCATGATCGTCTTCCCTTTTTGCTTCAGGTTCAAGACAATGTCCCACAATGTCCGCCTTGCCTGCGGATCGAGACCTGTCGTTGGTTCATCCAGAAAAATGATCCACGGATCATGTACTAGAGCAAGGGCAATCGCCAGCCTCTGCTTTTGTCCTCCGGATAAGCTCTTGATCCGGCTTTTGCGTTTGTCCGTCAGGATCATGTCTTCAATTAGTTCAGGAATTGAAATGTGCTTCGGATAAAAGCTCGCATACATTTTTAAAATCTCTTCAACGGTCAAGAGTTCAAACAAGGTAGTGGACTGCAGCTGCACACCGATTACCTCTTTAATCCGCTCCAGGTCTTTCCGAATGTCGAATTCCCCGATCCACGCAGTTCCCTCATCTGGTTTTCGGAGCCCAACCAGCATTTCAAGGGTGGTCGTCTTCCCCGCTCCATTTGGACCAAGAAGGCCGAAAACTTCTCCTCTATGTACCTCAAAGTCAACACCATTCACCGCGTAAAAGTCTCCATATCGTTTTACCAGATGCTCGGCTTTAATAATCGTCTCATGAGAACTCAAGGTTATCCCCCATTTCTTAACTACATCATAAAAAAGAGCTAGGTAACCCTTCAATAAGAGCCTAACTCATTCCTTTTTATGGCATATAAAAAAATTCCGCCTCAATGGCTGCTGTGATTTCATTTTCACCGGTTTGAATAGGCACCGGTTCCGCATGCGCCAGCATGGCTCCTTGAAAAGGGACAGGGCCTGGTCGTGAACTTTTGGGTAACTCAGTCACTTTTGCCGGGTAGCGGTTAATGGTGACACCCAGATCCCTTGCGATATTCATCGCCTTTTGCTGAGCATTTTGAACGGCCAGCGTTAGCGCTTGATTATAAAAGGCATCCTGTGACGACACAACAAATTGGATAGACGAAACAGAATTGGCTCCCTGGCTAACAGCCATATTGATAACGGCACCGGTTTGGCTTATATCCCGAACGGTAACCTGAAGCTGATGATTCACCTGATAGCCTTTTAAATGCTGCTGTCCGTTTTCATAACTATATTGCGGATCAATCCGATAGAGCGACGTCTGGATGTCTTTGGATGGAATGCCCATCGTCATCAGACCATGAATCACCTGGTTCATCACTTCATTGTTCTGCTTTTGTGCGGCACTGACATCCTTATTCTCGGTGATGACACCAAGGGTAAGTTGCGCCTGGTCCGGCACGGCATAAGCAGTCCCTTCCCCATACACTCTGATGGTGTTTCGAATGGATGTATCCGGCCGGTCATAATACACCGAAATCCCTCCTATTTGCAGACTACTCCACAGTTTATGCGGCAGGAGCCGGGTCCATAACAAAATAACGGGGTAAAGAAGAAGAGAAGTCTATGTTGAATGTATTTCAAAAATTTCGAATTACTTTGTTCGAGACGGGAGATGAAAGATTTATTAAGGATGAGGGTTTTCCGTATTCCATCGAACGATCAATAAAGTCCTCCAATGTTTTTACAGACTTTGTTACGACCTTAATTAAATAATCGTATTGGCCAGCCAATCGGTTGCATTCAATGACATCGGGATGCTCCTTACAAAAAGAAACAAAGGGTTTACACCTTGTTGTGTTGTACAGGATATAAGCCGTTATCACCTTATTAACGGCTGCCGGATTAATGACCGCTCTGTAACCTAAAATAATATCCCTTTCCTCCAACTTTTTAACCCTTTCATTTATTGCCGGGTTAGAAAGCTTTACTTTCTTCCCTAACTCTGTCATTGAAAGTCTCCCGTTTTCCTGAAGACAAACCAGTATTTCCTTGTCTATTTCATCCATCCCATATACCTCCTCAAAAATAAAAGTAAAAGTTAATTTTATTCGCATTTTTTAAAGTTAAATTGTTATTCTACTTTAATAAACACATGTAACAATTTCAATTCTTTTCCTATAATAGATGAACACTTAATTTAACAAGGAGGATTCTATGAAAAGAAATAATCACCCTGCCCTAATACTGGTAGACATACAGAAAGCTTTTGAAGATCAAAAATGGGGTAAGCGAAATAATTTGATGGCAGAAGAAAATATAAAAGAGCTCCTGGACCTTTGGAGAACAAAGGATTGGCCTGTTGTTCATATTCAGCACTATTCTGATAATCCTACTTCACTTTTCCACCCATCCAATAAAACCTTCGAGATAAAAGATATTGTAAAGCCTGCCGGCAGCGAACCCGTATTTACAAAAAAGGTAAACAGTGCTTTTATCGGGACGGATTTGGAAAGTTATCTTAGAAAAAGTGATATTATTTCAGTGGTCATCACTGGATTAACTACCCCTCATTGTATATCAACCACTACAAGGATGAGTGGCAACCTCGGTTTTAAAACCACTCTGCTTTCCGATGCCACTGCCGCCTTCGAATTAAGGAATATCAATGGAAAAATCCTTGATGCTGAAACGGTACATCAAGTTTCCTTAGCCACCTTGAACGAAGAGTTTGCAAAAGTAATGACTACACATGAATTATTATGCAATATAAGAGAAGAAGAACTTCGTTGAACAAACGTCGGCTTTTCTTTTGGCCCACAGATAATTGCCCCTGCTCTTTTTGCCCCAGTGAGCAGGAAGTTTGAAGAAAGCAGGCTCGTTTGAAATACTTTGAAGTGAGTTGTCAATCCTATAGAAAAGGAGAGTGTGTACATGAAAGTCTTTTTAGTAGGAGCAAACGGACAGATCGGACAAAAATTGGTGAAGCTTCTCGCTGACAGCCCAGAGCATGAGGTTACAGCCATGATTCGAAATCCTGACCAAGCGGGTGATCTTGAGAAGATCGGCGCCCAGACCGCTGTCGCCAACCTTGAGGGCAGTGTGGACGACCTCGCAGCAGCCGTTAAAGGCCATGATGCTGTTATTTTCTCTGCCGGATCAGGCGGAAGCACAGGGTCAGACAAAACCTTGCTCGTCGATCTAGATGGCGCGGTGAAAGTGATGGAAGCAGCCGAACAATCGGGGGTAAACCGTTTTGTTATGGTGAGTGCCCTTCAGGCGCATAACCGTGAAAACTGGAACGAAAAAATCAAACCTTATTACGTGGCAAAGCACTATGCGGATAAGGCATTGGAAGCAAGCGAGCTGAACTATACGATTGTACGCCCTGGAGGCCTGCTGAACAAACCGGCAACAGGAAAAGTCCAGGCAGGTGAAAACTTGGAGAGAAGCTCCATTCCGCGTGAGGACGTGGCCCAAACCGTATTCACGGCATTAACCGAGGAAAACACGTTTAAACGTGGATTTGACCTGACATCCGGAGAGCAGTCCATCAGTGATGCGCTGAAAAACCTGTAAGCAAGAAGGCTGACACCCTTGAGGGAGTCAGCCTTTTTGACAGCGCCGTAACTAAAAATGCCTTTTCAGATAGTCTTCAAGCCCCGTATTCGCGGATTCATAAGCCGGCCGCATGGTATCGATCCTTTTCTGTGACAAAACCGAAGTAAATAGTCCTGTAAACACCTCTCCTTGGACCACTCTGGTCTGATCCCCCAAACCCGTGAGCTCCCAATAATGATACCCTGTCATAATGCCGGGAATTCCACCTGTCCATGCCAGTTTCTTTCCGGAATCAAAGTCTTTTACACTTGCTTTAAAACGAAAAGGCACGCCTCCTCCTACTGGTGACCGTACACATACCGACAAGGAGCTGCCTTTGTTGCACTCCCCTTTGATGGAAACGATCTGCGGATTCCACAGCGCGTGTTTTTCTGTATCCGAGATCACCTTCCATACCACGTCGACCGGATATGGGAGTACACATTCTGTTCGTAACGATTTCATTCTGGTTCCCTTTCTCTACTCTTGTTCTGGAGGGCGTTCTCCATTTTTCAAATCCTCAATGGAGAGGCCAAAGTTTTTTTGAAGGTGGGGATAATCTTTAAACTCCCAGTCCCCTCCCCAGCTGAATCCCAAATCTTTGGCAATGGCAACCACCTCCATCCAGTCGGCTTTTCCGTTGTGATTGCTGTCGCGCTGCATGTCCCAGACCACATCCCTATTCGCAGTCTTTAACGCAAAGTCAACCGCCAGCCCATAATTATGATAAGATTCGCCGCCTCTGACGGTTGTTACAATATCGCCTTTATCACTGCGGCCTTTCGCATACAATTTATCCTGTTCATCAAACGTCCTGAATCCGTCGGTAATGACAATAGAAATCCCTTTGGCCTTTGCTCTTTTGATCAATTCGTCTTTATCCTTTTCTACCACCGGATGAAGCTTGGTCGGAAGCGGAACATTCCTTTTCTTCTCCACAATATCCGTTTGAATATAGATAAAGAGACACGCTCCCACCATGAGCAGAAAAAGAATCCAGCTGTTCACCGTTGGTCCTCTCTTGGATGCGCTCATTCGCTACAAAAACCTCTTCCACAAGTAATAGTTCCTCTTCTATTCTATCGTACCATATCCCCGTCCGTCTCTCTAAGGATTGGCAAACAAAAAAACTCCCTGAAACAGGGAGCCTAGGAAAGGGTTTTTCGCAGAATCCTCATAGCACGTGTGATGTTTGAGACACTCAGGTAGAGAGAATTATCTTCACCGTTATAGATGGCCTCTATCCCGACTTTTCGGTAAATAGCATTATAGATTTTACGAAAAACTCCGGGGATACCAGGTTCAAAATTGATTTGAATCACATTCTTTTCGTAAAACGGGACATTGCCTGCTGACAAAATCCTTTGCACCATGCGGTTGTCATTCTGATTGTTGGCATCACTTGGTCCAACAACCAGAATGACTGTATTTAACTTGTCCTTTACGAGGCTAAATGCGGTAATGTTAATCTGCAGGCTCGCGATCTTTTTGAGGATCAGGCTGACAGTGCTGTCATTCGCCGCAAATTTGAACTGTGTCCGGGTTTGAATGGTTGTTGCCATGCTCGTCCTACCTTCTTAAAAGTGATTACTAGTACTCTATTCACAAGGAAGACAAAAGAACACGGCTGTCTCCATTTTCAAGTTAAATATTGACAAAACAAAAATAACATAATAATATTATTTTACGTAAAACAATATTTTTATGTTAAGATCTGGTTTCCTCAAATACCCCAAACGGAGAGGAGAAATGATTATGCATGTTTTTGTCATTGGCGGTACCCGATTCATGGGCCCCGCAATTATTAAACGGTTAGTTGATCTTGGCCATAAGGTTACGGTATTTCACAGAGGAGAAACCAAAGCAGAACTGCCACCTGAGGTAGCACGAATGCTGGGAGACAGAAATAATTTACCTTCCTATCGAGACAAAATTCAGAAGATCAAGCCTGATGCGGTGCTCGATATGATGTGTCTGACCGAATTGCAGGCAAAAGAGCTGGTTGACACGCTCGATGGTATCGTAAAGCGCGTGATTGTGGCGAGCTCGCAGGATGTATACCGGGCATTCGGTCGGATGAACAGAACCGAAACAGGAGAAGCTGAACCCGTTCCGATCGATGAAAACGGAGAATTGCGCCATAACCTTTATCCACACAGAGCATTTGCGGAAACCCAAGAAAGACGAATGTATGACAAAATACTAGTGGAGCAGACCGTGATGGGCCATCCCCGAATCGGTGGCACGATCTTGAGATTGCCTGCGGTTTACGGACCAAATGACCACCAGCATCGCTGGTATTCGTTCATCAAACCAATGAGTGATCAAAGGCCTTATATCCTGCTGGCCAAGAGTCTGGCCGACTGGCGATGGACACGCGGCTATGTGGAAAATATGGCAGAAGCCATTGTTCAGTCCATACTAAACCCGGAAGCGGCGGGCAAAGTTTATAATGTTGGTGAAAAAGATGCATGGACCACCAGAGAGTGGGTTGAAAGATTTGCGACTCTTATGAATTGGAGCGGAGACGTTATTGTTCTGCCGGACGATCAGCTTCCTGAAGGCTTTGGCTGGGGAATAAATGCGGAACAGCATGTGATTTTCTCCTCTGATAAAATACGTCATGAATTGGGATATAAAGAAACTGTGTCGTTTGAAGAAGGATTAAAACGCACCATTGCATGGGAACTTCAGCATCCTCCCGAAAACCCGACGCTCATCTATGATGCCGAAAATGAAATCATGAAGCAGCAGAACGCAAAAATTCAGCCTTAGACATGAAAAAGCAGACGCATACCACGTCTGCTTTTTCCAGCATATAATCACATTTCCAGGAAAGCGCTTTAAATAAATAACGAGTAAAGCTTAAATCTTCCCAAATTCCGCTTCCATGTTATATTGGCCGAGCAACGCCTCCACTTTCAACGCTTTGCTTATGTCACCTTTGACTTTCAATTTCCCCATCATAAATGCCGCTGTACCGTTCAATTTTCCGAGTAGCATCTTTTTAAAGTTCGGATACGAAATGATGATCGTGCAATCTCCGCGTTCAGTGAACTCTTCCTTTACCTCTGCTTTTCCATCCTTGATATGCAGCTGGAATGAATAGTCCTCATCCGGGATGTCATACTGGTATACCGCCTGAACTCCCTCAATCGGACTGGGGTTATCATTAATGACATCTTCAATCTTTTTAACCGTTTCCTGTACTGTTAAATCTTCTATTGCTTTTGACATCATTCTGCCTCCTTATGACTTTTGCAGCGAAACTATGTTTTCAGAGTCAGCCCTGGCCTTCCTCCGGATGTAAATGGTTTTCTCCACCACCGCATGGACAAGTCCGGTTTCATCCACCAGTTCGACCTCGTATATCCGATCAAGACTGTGTCTGCTTTTAAGCTGCCGCTTCACATCTTCAACTTCCTCTGGGGTAACCTTGAATGTAGCGTACAGGGTACTCTTCCCCGGCTTTTTGAAGGAAATCGAGGCCGCTTTGTCCCAGACGATATAGTCGTCCCCTAGCAGTTTCAGGAACATATACATATACATGGGATCCACAGCCCCGTAAATGCTCCCTCCAAAGATCGTTCCCACATAGTTGCGGGTCCGCCAGTTTAAAGGAAGCTGTATTGTAATCTCCGAATAATCTTCAGCAATATAGATCACCCTTGCTCCTGTTCCCCGGTACGCAGGAAACAAATTAAAGCCGTAGCGGACACATCGGGTTTTCCAGGATTCTTTCATTGGAACCTCCTACTTTATGTAAACCAATTTATCCGGATCCTTTCTGTTTTCCTTGTAATAGGCAACTATATCGGATACGTAATCTTTAAAATCCGGACATTGAACGCCCTGCTTTCGCCAGCACCTTACTGGCACACCTGAAATACTCCATTGCCTTTTTTTCTACTTTAAAAAAGCGGCGGAACAGCGAAAATGATAACATACATTCCAGGTAATCAAGCAGCCATTCATCCATCATCCCTCCCTGTTTGCGGCTCCATCGTTTACAGCCTGGGAAGGAAGCCGCTTGAAAAATGGCATCTTCTGCGCACCGGTCATGCGCGCGTAAGTAAACAACTGTCCCTTATGATGGACTTCATGGTCAATCATGCTTTCAAGCCAGTAGCTGCCAGGAGCGGTATATTTAAAGATGTCAATCTCTCTTTCCAGATTGGACGTATGCAGCTCCTGAAAATCCCGCTTTGATTTTTCAGTGAATTCGCCAAGAATCTCACGCACTTCATCCATGGTCTGAAACTCACGGGGTGTGCGCGGTGAGACAAACCGCCCCTTTTTTATCGTTTCGAGAAACATATCCGTAGAGCTTACAATATGCACCGCCAGATCGCCCAGGGCAAATCCATCGCTCCATGGTTTAAAAAACACATGCTGCGGCCCAACCTCTTCCAAAAGCTCGTGCAGAACCGTGCGGTGTTTCAGCCAATGCGTATAGTATTGTTCCATCATCTATCGCTCCCATCAAAATAATCTACTAGATAAGTTCGATACTTCAGGCTGTTCCCCTTTTTTACTCAAAGCAAAAAATCCAGCACGTCAGGCTGGATCTATCTGGGTGCCCGGTTGATTCCCTGTGGAAAGGAAAACACATTGTACGGGTCGTATTTTTTATTGACTTTCTTTAAACGTGGCGTATTCCACCCAAAATAGGCTTTTTCATAATGCCGAAGCGGACTGTATGGTAAGTTAACAAACGATCCTTTTGTTATGGATTTAACATAGGGAAACCGCTTTTTCATCCATTGAATGTTTTCGGGTTCGAAACCCGGATCCTCCCAGATCGTTTGTATGCCCAGAATATAATCCGCCTGGCGGTAAAAAAACGCTGTTTCAAACGGGTTGATGTCACTGACCTTGCCGCCCAGTGCATACACCGTCAATCCGGCGGATATGGAACCTTCCGCCCTCTTCTGAATCAGACCCACGAGATTCCGGATTTCCCGCTCGCTAAATTTCCGATAGACAAACCTTCCGGTGGATTTAAACCGCTCATACTCCGGATACGTGGCCTCAACAGCACTAACGGCTTCCAGGAAGGGAAGGTATCTAACAAAAAGCTGTACTTTACCGTTGATCAGCAGCGGCTCCATCACCTTAGCCGCATCCTCAGGCGGCCCGTAAAAAAAGCCCCGGCCGTAGATGGCTGTTCCCTCTTCCAGTGAGTTATATAGACTGGCGTTGGCCGTCATTCTCTCGTCCAAATCCTCCAGCCAATATTGCCAGGCGTTGAGGAAATTCTCCTGCAGCTTTGCATCCGCTTTTGGCGCATAGATTTCGACGAAAGAAATGTTACCGACCGGTTCCGGAAGGGCAAACGTCATAGAGACGACCACCCCAAAATTGCCACCGCCCGCTCCGCGGCATGCCCAGAACAAGTCCTGGTTCACCTTCTGGTTTGCTTTCAATACCCTGCCTGTATAATCCACCAGCTCCAGCTCAATCAGGCTGTCGCATCCAAGTCCCAAATACCGGCTGGAAAACCCCCATCCGCCTCCCAGAGTATACCCGCTGACACCGACAGTCGTACACGCTCCACCCGGAAAGGGGCAGCCAAGAGAACCCACAAACTCGTAAAGCTGTTCATTTTTTACACCGCCCTGAATCTTGAGCTGCTCATTGTTGTTAAGAACAATCCCGTCCATCCGGCTGATATCGATGACGATCACACCGTTGCCCACCGAATAGCCCTCGTTATGATGGCCGCCTGAACGGATTCTGATCTTCACCTCATGTTTCCGTGCCCAAAGAATGGCATTCCGGACATCATCGACCACTTTGCAATATACGATTACAAGAGGGAACTTTTGCACGGCACGGTTCCATTCCTGCCTTGCCTCATCATATTGAGGGGAGAAGCGGGTGACCACTTCCCCCGTAAGCCCCTTTAAATTGAGTTTTTTCATTGGCCTATCCTCTATCCCTGCTTAGTGGAGATTAGAACTCCCTATCATAAGGTATGCCGGGAATGGACAGACAGTCGTATTTTTTTGCGAGGGCATCAAAAAAACCCTTATTTTTTTGTGAGAGCATCAAAAAAATCCTTATTTTTTTGTGAGAGCATCAAAAAAACCCTTATTTTTTTGCGAGAGCATCAAAAAAACCCTTATTTTTTTGCGAGAGCATCAAAAAAACCCGGAAGGTCAAAAAGAACTTCCAGGCTTGATCTGTTATTTTTTCAATTTATAGTAGGTTAAAGCAAGCGCAAACGCGAGTACGGCTCCTTTTACAATGTCCATGGAATAGTACGGGACAGACATCATGACGAGGCCGTTCTGCAGGATACCAATCAATATCGCGCCAACGAGCGTTCCGAACGCATTGGGCTTCCCCGCTCCAAAAACAGAAAAACCGATGAAAGCCGCTGCAACCCCGTCCATGAGATAAGGCGTACCGGCATTGATTTCCGCAGTCATTACTCTTGATGCCAGAACAATCCCCCCAATAGAAGCAAAAAGTGCGGACAAGAGGTAGGCAGCCACTTTATACTTGTTGACCGGAATCCCCGAAAGCCTGGCCGCTTCTTCATTGCCTCCGATCACATACATATAGCGGCCGTGCTTCGTATAATTGAGAAGCACATGGACGAGCACCACGGCAAGCGCCATAATCAAAATAATCCACGGAACCTGGCCGATTTTTTGGAATGCCTCAGAAATTTTTCCGGTCGCAAATCTTCCGTCAGGCATAACCATATTTTGTGAGATGGTCGCACCCTTCGTATAAGTAAGCGCAATCCCCTGAATAATAAACATCGTGGCAAGCGTCAGGAGCATATCCGGAATCTTCACCTTTACAATGAGTACCGAGTTGATGATCCCTACTATCAGGGCAGCGGCCAAGGCTGAGAAGATCGCAACCACCGTGTTTTGTGAAAACCAGACGAACATCGAAATGACGATCGCATTGGATAAAGAAGCAACCGATCCCACTGACAAATCAAAGCCATTCACCGACAGGGAGATGGTAATGCCTATCGCAATGATGGTCACGATTGAGATGGACCGCAAAATGTTCATTAGGTTTTGGCCCTGCAAAAATGAAGGATGTGCGGCTGTAAACACTCCGATCAACACAAGAATCGTCAGGATCGTTCCGTATTTATAAAAAAACTCAAACAGCTCAAACCTCTTTTTGGGAGCCGCCTTGGCGGGTATCGGTTTTGATAACTCCATCTACCTTCCTCCTGTACTGTAAAATAATAGCTCTTCCTCGGTGGTTTTTACGGTTTCCAGCTCTTTTACCGTACGTCCGTCATACATGACGTACACCCGGTTCGTAATCCCCAGAATTTCCGGAAATTCTGACGATGCGTAAAGGACTGCTTTTCCACGTTTGGCGAGGGCCGAAATCAGTTCAAAAATATCCCGTTTCGCCCCGACATCAACGCCCTTGGTCGGCTCATCAAAAATATATACTTCTGCATCGGCAAGCAGCCACTTGCCAATCGCGATCTTTTGCTGGTTCCCGCCCGACAGATGCTGTACTTTGCTTTTCTCGGACGGGGTATTGATGCCCAACGTTTGTATGATCTCAAGTGATTTTCTCTTTTCCGCCCGGCGATTCAGAAAGCTAAATGCTTTGGTAAACTGAGCCAGGCTTGCAGCAGACAAATTGGCAGCTACCGTTTCCTCTACAAGAATCCCCTCTTTACGCCGCTCCTCAGGTACAAGGGCCAACCCCTGCCGAACTGCATGATACGGGCTCTTCAGCTTGAGTTTTTTGCCTTTCAACAGCACATCCCCCGCGGTGATGGCCGTGCTTCCGAACAATGTTTTGCACAGCTCGGTTTTTCCTGCCCCAACCAGTCCGGCAATTCCTACAATTTCCCCCGCACGGACGGTCAGACTCAAATTCTTTATTTTCTCCCTATCAGAAAGCCCCTTCACTTCAAGCAGGGTTTCACCTGTCTCACCATTTACGGCAGGGAACTGCTCGTCGAGTGCTTTTCCCAACATCTGCTCAATGACGCGGTTGATGGAGCTTTGTGCAATTTCTTCCTCCGCAACTTTTTCTCCGTTTCTCATGACGGTAATGTCGTCGCAAATGTCAAAGATCTCAGGCAAGCGGTGAGAGATAAAAATAATGCCAACATCTTTTGCTTTTAACTCCCTGACAATCCGGAAAAGTTCACGCGTTTCTGCATGGCTCAGAGGAGCTGTCGGTTCATCAAGGATGAGAAACCGGCATTGAGCCGAAACAGCCCGCGCAATCAACACCATTTGCTTTTGGGCAAGCGTCAGTTCGCTGACGAGCTTTTTGGAGGACACCTGTATGTTCATATCCTTCAAAAGCTGTGAGGCTTTTTGGTGGAGAGTTTTCCAGCGAACGAGCTGCTTTTTTCCCATTTCATTGACCAGGCCATGCAGAAGGATATTCTCCCCTACCGTCAAATAGGGAACCAGGACGGTATCAACCTCTTGATGGACAATCTGGATGCCTTCATTCAGCGCGTCTTTTGGTGAGGATATATCTACGCTCTTCCCGTCAATCTGAACAGAGCCGGTATAATGAGTATAAGCACCCGTTAGCACCTTCATCAGTGTTGATTTCCCTGCGCCATTTGCCCCGATCAGTGCATGAACACGGCCGGTTTCACTTGTAAAATCAACCTCATTCAGCGCCTTTACCCCGGGAAACTCAATACTTATGTTCTTCATCTTGAGCAGTGCCATCGGCCTGTCTCCTTTCGTCAAAGCAAACACTCTCTGCTGCTAGCCGAAGAGAGTGTTTGCATGCTTATTTTTTGTAATGGTCCTTCAATGTCTCCATCCAGTCTTCTTCAAACGCATCTGATTGTCCCCACCCTTTAATTTCATTCGAGAGGTTCACCATATTTACCCCTTCGGAGGATTTTTGAAGATCCTTTTGAGAAATGAGTGAAGCGTCCAGGTCATATTTTTGCGGTGTTTTTTCACCGGCAATTTTTTTGGCAAGGATTCTCATATCCACTGCACCGATCAGCTTGGGATCAACGGCTGCAGTATACTTCCATGAGCTGTCCTTCTTTTGAATTTCCTGGAGATCAGCGTTCGAGACATCAATGCCGTAAATTTTGATTTCATCTCTGCCAGCTTCCTTAATGGCACGAGCCGCTCCTATCGCAAATGCATCCCATGTCGCAAAGATCGCATCAATCTCTCCTTTTTTATGCTTGTTCAGCATGGCCGTAACCGCATTTTGCGTTTGAACGGAGGTATCCGCTGATGCAACGCCAAAGCGCTCCACTTCTTTAATGCCAGGGTTCTTTTTCAGTGTTTCTTTATAAACGGCGTTACGGCGAACCATTGGCGGGAATCCGTCTACCCAAAGGTACACAATGTTCGCTTTGCCTTTTTGTTCTTTCACAAGCTTGTCCAGTGCCAGCTTGGCCAATGCTTCATCGTCCTGGGATGTCAGTGTCACGCCATCCACCTTCGCGAGGTCCGGATTAGAGTCAAAAGTCACGACACTCTTTCCTTTTTCTCTGAGTTTTTGGATATCATTGATTGTCGCCGCATCATCTCCATGAGAAATAATGAAGCCGTCATAGTCCTCATTGGCCGCTTGGGCAATCGCATCGTGGAACTTCGCTGTATCTCCGTTGGCCGTATAGATATCCACAGTAAAACCGAGCGCTTCCCCTTCGGCCTTCGCTCCTGCCAAAAACTGTGCCGTATGATCATCCCCGCCGATCTTTCGGATGACTTTGATTTTGGCACCCTGCCCCTTAGCGAACCGTTTTGGCACATTATCAAACGACACATTTTCGTGTTTTTTTTCAGATGATGCTGTGTTACTGCCTGATGAGCAGCCTGTTAACAATAATGAGATTGCGACCGCAGAGACCGCTGCGCTTTTAAAAAACTTCTTCATTTCCCCTATCCCCTTTTCTGTATGTCTATCTTTTCTCAAAAGCGGCGGGACTTAAGTCCAGGCACATAAAAAAACCTCTCCGGAAAAGAGAGGTTTCATCGCATATGCATACAGGATTCGTCCTCTCTCATCTTTCAAAACAGCATAGCTGTTTTGCAGGATTTAGCACCAATTCCATAAATGGAACGGTTGCCGGGCGTCATAGGGCCAGTCCCTCTGCCACTCTTGATAAGAGATTGAATATTGAGTTAGTTAAAAATATAGTTATTACTTTAATCGGCGGAGAGAGGAAAGTCAATATGTTTTGAAAATTTAATGGATTTTCACTCATCCTGGTGTATCTAAATTACGAATTGAAGTCTATATCCTAACGTATAAAACACGCTTTTATTCAACGCTGCTACGGATGAATTAAGAAATTTCCCCGCCAAAGATCGCAACATTCTGCACTTCTGGCGTAAACACCCGGCCACCCCATTTCATTGTGGTCTGCACATAACCGAGCCGGTCGGCGTTATACTGGCCTGCAATGTTCTGGTAAGCCAGTAATTCGTATGCGCCATTTCGGTCAAAATCAACAGGATAAAGACCTGAAAGTCCAGAAACAAATCCTTGGATGGTTTTTTTCAACTTGCCATTGGGATAATAAACCTCAGACAAGTACTCCTTGCCCCTGGTGGTTAGATCGATAATAAATTTCTGGTTCGTGTTGTAGCTGTTTACCTGGGCTTGGTAATAGTCGAGGTAAAAGACCCGGTATTTGAAGCGGTCATTAAAGACATCTGAGTCAAACAACGGCCTGAACTGTCTGTCCCTGTAGGCAACCATATAGGCATTGATCATGCCGCCGCTTCCTCCTGTATCCATGACCACCATGATGTCATCTACCCTGTCTCCGGTAAAGTCCCTAAGAAAAAGCGTAGGTTGATATCCCTGGTTTTGCTTGAGCGGTATTTGTGAATATTGATTGGTCCTTCCATCCTGCACAACCACCATGATATTGACCCAAAATGGGCTGTCCTGTGTTTTTTCAGCAGTAATATAAACGGTATCGATGGAGTTGCCGCCGATGACATTCCCCTTTTTCATATCGACGACCTGTCGCTGTCTGTACATTTCCATCCCCTGCCTTCGCCTGATTTCCTAACACATTGTATGAGAAAGGCCCGGTTTTGGTTTTTATTCCTCAATCGTGATACACTACAAAAAAAATCAAGCAGGTGCATTCGTGGATATTAAACAACTACAGTACTTTATAGAAGTAGCAAAATACAATAGCTTTACACGGGCAGCTGACGCTCTTTTTATCACCCAGCCGACGATCAGCAAAATGATTAAAAACCTGGAAGATGAGCTCGGTGTCGTACTTTTTGACCGATCGCGAAAAGGACTGACCCTCACGGACGCCGGACGGACGATTTTTGAACAGGCTGTACTCGTCGATAAAGCGTTTAACAATCTGGAAATGGAACTGGATAACCTCCTTGGATTAAAAAAGGGGCACATTCGCATCGGTCTGCCTCCGATTCTGGATCCAAGACTCTTTCCCAAATTGATCGGCAGCTTTCATGATCAATATCCGAATATCACGTTCGAACTTATGGAGGATGGATCAAAACGGATCGAAGAGGATGTTGCCAACCATCAGCTTGATATTGGCGTAATTGTGCTTCCTACCAACAATGAACTCTTTCAGTACTTTGCGTTTAAAGAGGAAGACCTTAGACTGATCATCCATCCGGAACACGAGCTGGCAGACCGTGATGAAATTGATTTGAGCGAACTCAGCGAGGAGCCCTTTATTTTGTTCAACAAGGACTTCGTGCTTCATGACCGGATCATATCATCCTGCAACCAGGCGGGATTTAATCCGCATATCACATCCGAAAGCTCACAATGGTCCTTTATTGAAGAAATGGTTATCTGCAAGCTTGGCGTTTCTCTGTTGCCCGAAAGCATTTGCCGCCATCTGAACGATGAAGTGCGGGTCATTAAAGTTGTCAATCCGACGATCAGCTGGCATTTGGCTCTCATATGGAACAAGGACCAATACTTATCGTTCGCTGCCAAAGAGTGGCTCAATTATGCGAAAGAACAGCTCGCGGAGCTTGAGTAATCAATAAAAGGCGGTTTTCCCTGTAGGGGAATGCCGCATTTTGCCAAGATTTTTCTATGCCCATTCTTTATACCTGAAAGCATTTACATAGAGCCCATCTATGCAAACGATAAAAAATAACAATTTTACTTCCTTTTCTTGGAGGCGTACACTAGGAAACTGTAAGAGGGAAACGCAAGAAACACAACAAGCGTCCCTTAAACCAGTACGTTAATCATGAAAGGAAATGATTGTTTTGAACGCTAAAAAAACAAGCGAAAGCCGCATTATTAATACAGACCAGGTATTAGCTGGTGATTTAAATAACTACAATACATTGTTCGGCGGAGTACTTATGAAAAAGCTTGATGCTGCTGCATCACTTTCTGCACGCCGCCATGCCCGTGTGAAAACCTGTGTTACAGCTTCCACCGACTCCATCGACTTCCTGCATCCGATTCATCAAACGGATTCAGTATGTATTGAATCTTTCGTATCCTACACAGGAAAAAGCTCAATGGAAATCTTCTGTAAAGTTATTGCTGAAGATATTCTTACAGGAGAACGAAGAATTGCCGCTACAGCATTCTTAACCTTCGTGGCTTTGGGAGAAGACAAACGTCCGGTTGAAGTACCTGCCGTCATCCCTGAAACAGAAGAAGAAAAATTCTTGTTTGAAACAGCCGCAGACCGGGCCGAAATGCGTAAAGTCCGCAGAGCGCGCAGCAAAGAATTAGCCGAGGTTATTTCATTGCGTAAGCCTTGGCAACAAGAAGGTGCATTAGTATGATTACCCTTGTCAGCCATAATGAGTTAAAAGCAGCGAAAGAAGAACTTGAAAACATTGAACGGTCGTGCCCTGATTTGTATGAAAAATGGGTGCATATCATCAATTTGACTCGTGCTCTTCAGTTTAAATATCAATACATGGGTGCATTGATCATGAACGAAGATTGCCGCCGATACGCTCCTGAATTTTGTCAGGAATCTGTTGTTCGTCTTTATAAAAGTGAGCTCGAAAAGCTTACTGCAGACGAAAACATTGATACCCTTCGCGAAATGATCAGCAAGTTTAACAATGCTGGTTATGCAAAAATCAGTTTGCTGGCGATTGGACGGTCTCCCGAATCTCTAATGGGAACTTCAGCCATCATCAACTAAAAGAAAGAAGCAGACGATCCAGGCGATCGTCTGCTTCTTTCATGTTTAATCTTCGTCCTTCGCGTCCCAATCTTCCGGAATCGGTTCATTCATATACTCCTCAACAAGCGTTTTGTACTTTTCCATCTGTTCAAGATGGGTATTGAATTGCTCCTTATTGATGAGATATTCATTGCCGTCATGAAAGGCACGAATTTTTTTCTGTTGAATCAAGCTCTCAATATACGTTTCAGGCAGATCCAGAAATTCCGCCGTTTCCTTTAGAGTCAGATACATGATTTCACCTTTTCTTAAATGCTTATTATCGTTCACAGCACCATATCCATCACATTATCCACCCATTTGGAGTTTTCTTCAAGAGTTTAAGAAATTAAGAAAAAATCCTGCTGATTTCCTGAACTTCCTGATCGGTGAGACGAACTTCCAATGTTTTCAGGTTGTTGCTGACCTGATCGGCTCGTTTGGCTCCTGGAATAATGGAGTCGATTGCCGGCTGTTTAAGATACCATGCAAGAACAACGTGAGCCACTTCAACTCCCTTGGCTTCGGCAATACCGCGAAGCTGGTCCACTTTTTCCAGATTTTTAACGAAGTTTTCGCCCTGAAAATGAGGCATGTCCTTGCGCAGATCATCAAACTTCATGTCTTTACTGTATTTACCGGCAAGGAGTCCGGAGGCCAGTGGAAAGTATGGAACAAAGGAAATTCCCTTTTCCTCTAAATACGGAAGCAATTCCTTCTCCGCATCGCGCTGCAACAGGTTGTACTCCCCTTGAAACACGTCGACGTAACCGTCCTTATTTGCCTGTTTCAGCTGTTCCATCGAAAAGTTTGAAACCCCGATTGCACGGATTTTTCCTTGGTCTTTCAGTTCTTTTAATGCTCCGACTGCTTCATCCTTTGGTGTTTCTTCATCAGGAAAATGAATATAGAACAAATCAATATAATCCGTTTGAAGCCGTTTCAAGCTTCCTTCCACCGCATCTTTTAAGAAGGCTGGCGAGTTGTCGAACACGACGTCTTTACCAACAAACTTGTGCGCCCCTTTGGTTGCGATCACGGCTTGATCGCGGCTTCCTGTTTCTTTTATGACTTCCCCGACCAATTCCTCCGAACGCTCAGGTCCGTAAATAAAGGCGGTATCTAAAAAGTTGATGCCGATCTCCAATGCCCGTTTTACCAGATCCTTTCCTGCCTGTTCATTCAAGTCAGGATACAGATTATGTCCTCCAACGGCATTTGTTCCCAGTCCGATCGGGTTTACCAATAAGTCTGTTTTTCCAAGTTTCGTTTTCTGTGCCATGTGTTGCTCAACTCCTTCTAAGATAAGTTTGTACTCCTTATAATCGTAGCAAAAGGCCTGTTCAAATGAAAAAAATTGGCTCAACTAACTCTTCCCCAATATTCGACAAATTGAAAATAAACAGGTTCGTTTTGATAATAAAGTCTTCCAGGATCAACAATAACTGTTTTAGGCGTTTACCTGACCGTCATAAATGGAACAAAACAACTATATATTTCCAAACAGGAGCGCTGTAATGTCCAATCTTGTTGCCGTTTCAGCCTTTATTGTATTTCGCTTTTTTTTAACCAATGTCATCAAAACTAGGAGGAAAAAGCATGAGTGATCTTTTTTTACGTTCAACAAAAAAGATGATATCGGAAGCCTTTGAAGGGCCGCCTTTTCCGTCAAACGTAAGCTGGTTTACGAACACTGAGCCGGATTCGGGAATATTAGCTGCACTCTCCCGGCTGTCGGCAGAACAAGTTTCCCTGTCCATTCATGGTACAAACCTGGCTGCCCATGCCGATCATGTCCGATATCAAATGTGGGGAACGATTGAATTTTTGAAAACAGGCAAGATGCCTGAGATGGACTGGAAACAGAGCTGGATGATCGCTTCCGTTGACGAGGACCGGTGGAAGGAAATCCAAAAAGAATTAAGAGATGAATACACACGGTTAGTGCAGACCCTTGATTCCGCCCTCCACTGGGATGAAACCAATGCAGATGAAGCTCTGGGATGTATTGCGCACTCAGCCTACCATTTGGGTGCTATCAAACAAATGATTAAATATATCACGGCATAAAAAAGAGCGAATCTCTTCGATTCGCTCCTTTTTATTTTATTCGTTCAGGATGGGTGTACACATTGAGCCGGGTTCCGCGGATAAAACCGACTGCGGTAATCCCGAGATCATTTGCAAGCTCCAGTGCCAGCGTAGTCGGTGCAGATTTGGACAATATAATGCCGGCGCCGATTTTCGAAACCTTCAGTAAAACTTCGGAAGAGATCCGGCCGCTGAAGGCAATCACCTTATCGGAAAGGGTAATCTTGTTTTCAAGGCAATATCCGTAAATTTTATCAAGCGCATTGTGACGGCCGATATCCGACCGGGAAATCAGCAGCTCCTCATTTGTACAAAGCGCAGCGTTATGCAGCCCGCCTGTTGAGTGAAAATCATCGGAGGATTCCTGCATTGCTTCCATCAGCTTGATGCATTGCTCCACTTCAATCGTTGATTTGGTTACGATCGTTTTAGCATTTTTTACATCGCTCTGAAAATAGAACTGCCGGCTTTTTCCGCAGCATGATCCGATAAACCGTTTTGAATGCAGCTGATTGGTCACTGGCGCCTTGTTCTCCAGCTGCACATAGGCAAACCCGCGGTCTTCATCAATGGATAGCGATTCAATTTCTCTCGGAAAACGAATCACCCCCTCCGATGCAAGAAAACCGGTGACAAGGTCCCGAAGATAAGTTGGTGTACAGACCATGGTTGCAAATTCTTCTCCATTTACATGGATGGTCAGTGCATATTCTGTTGCCACAGTATCTTCTGTCGCATGGAATGAGCCATCATTGTATTTAATAATGCTTATGTTCTTCATGACGTTGTCTTTCATATACTTCTCCTTTTAGCTGATCTCCGTTTCCAGGTCCGGGACCGGTTTTTCCAGGTACTTTATATCTTTGCGGGCGTTAAAACGCTCCGCTTTTTCCACCTTGACGGCTACATTATAGCTTGGAATCTTGGCATATTTCTCATATACACCTTTCGGAAGAAGGAAGTTTCCTTCTGGAAAATGAACCTCCAGATTCCCTCTCGCAATATCAATAAATTTGGCACGGCCCTGGAAGACACCATGCTGATTATACACCACAATGGTTTCTCCTTCATGAATGGACAATTCCTTCGCATCGTTCCGATTCATGAGGACATCATATCTCCCGGCCCCGTTGAACGGATCACTTTCATGATAGACCATTGAATTGAACTGCTTACCTCTTCTCGTTGTCACATAATACGTATCTTTACCCTTTTTCAAATCCGGTATATCAACCGGAATCAAATTCCCTTTACCATCCGGTGTAGGACAGATCCCGTCCTCGCAAAGCCATGCACCGCCCCACTGGAACACATCACCCCGTTCTTTTAAATACTGGATTCCGTCGTAATTGGGATTGGCCAGGGCAATTTCTTCGCGAATTTGCTGTCCGCTTTTAAAATCAATCAGATGAGATCGCTGTGGTTTCACCCGCTTGGCCAGATCAACATAGATTTTCCACTCGGCACGTGCTTCCGCCACCTGTTGCTGGTTTCCTTTAATTTCAGGTGAAAAGTACACCATGCGTTCAGTTGAAGTTGAGGTTCCCCCGTCTTCCTGTTCATAACGAGTTTTGGCCGGAAGCACAATGACAGCTTGCTTCGCATCCACAAGCGTGGACGTATTATAGATGATATCCTGATGAACCCGCAGTTCCAGCGATGATAACGCCCGCTCAACAAAATCGGGATCTGGCATCGTTTCAAGGAAGTTGCCTCCCGACAGATAGTACATTTTAATTTTCCGTTCATGGTCCTCAGGCAATAAACTGTTTTCAAGAGACACTCCAAGAACGTCTCCCTGCCATTTCGGAATCGTGAAGCCCCACAGTTTTTCAATGCGTTCGATGTTGTTCGGTTCAAAATCACCGCCGGGCAGCACGAATGGATCGGCCCCCATCTCACCGCTTCCCTGAACACTGGAATGGCCACGAATTGGCATCAGTCCGCAATGCTTGCGGCCCAGAAATCCGCGCAGCAACGCAAGGTTTGCCACCTGGGAGATGTTGTCGGACGCAAAGGTATGCATGGTTAAACCAAGGGACCAGACAAACACGCCGGATTTACTTTTTGCCAAAAGCAAAGCAAGTTCCAGGATGCGCTCTTTGCTTACTCCGGATGAGGCTTCAATTTCTGCCCAGCTCTGCTGCTGGACCTTCGTCTTTAACTCCTCATAGTTGTTGACATGGTTTTTCACAAACGAATGATCAATCGCGGATCCGTGCTGTTTTTCCTCCATTTCAAACCAATGCTTCATGATGCCATGCATGAAAGCAATATCTCCCCCGATATTAACCTGGTAGAAGTCATCCGCCAGCTTTGTGCCAAAAAGCGCAGACTCAGCAATGGACGGAATCCAGTATTTTTCCATGGAAGGTTCCCGGTATGGATTGATGCAGATGATCTTTGTTCCTTTACGTTTGGCGGCATACATGTATTTGGTGGAAACCGGCTGGTTATTCGCCGCGACCGATCCCCAGAATACAATAACATCGGATCCGATCCAATCCTGGTAGTTACAGGTGGAAGCCCCTGCACCAATGGATCGCTTTAGAGCTGTTTTGGACGGAGAATGGCAAATGCGTGAAGCATTATCAATATTGTTCACACCAAGGTACCGGGCCACTTTGGCAGCCACATAGTACGATTCGTTCGTAATCCCCCTTGACGTCAGAAAGAACGAGACCTGCTTGGGATCAAGCTTCTTCATTTTGTCTGCAATCAGGTTCAGCGCTTCGTCCCATGTCAGACGGGAAAACTTACGCTCACCTTTCCTGCGGATCAGCGGATACGGAATGCGGCCAAGCTTTCTCAGTTCCGCGCTGGAATACTTTCGAAGCTCATCTATGTCCGCATGAAGAATTTCTTTTTTCATGGCCGGCATTGTGTTCAAGCGCAACACGTTCAATCGCGTTGTGCATACATGCGGACCGGCGAGCGTTTGATCATACAGACCGGAAACTCCGAGAGCACATCCGTCGCAAACCCCTTGTGTCAGAATTTTGCCGGCATACGACAGATTATCCCGGTTTTCCCAGGCGACCTTCATCGTATCGCGGATATGACCGGGCTTTATTTTGCCCAGGCCGAACGGTACAGGGCTGACCCAGTTTTTCGGATCTGGTGTTTTTGGTAGCTTGATTGGTCCTTGATGCTTCGTTTTTCCCATGATTTCTGCCCCTTTTCTTTTTTTATTTAAACAAAACAAAAACCACCGGGAGCCCGATTGTGTGTTAAAAAAATCGGAAACCGCGGTGGTAGTCTTTAACAGGATCGCTGCCAAGTGCCAACACTAAGGGCTGTTATTTTTTAGCTAGTTTTTCTTCCAGGTTTTCATCAAAAACGAAAATCGACATTCCAAAGTCTTTTTCTATATCGATATCTACAAAAAGATCCACAAACTTTGCTCCGAGCAATTCTTCCATCTCGACGGGATGATTCTTTTTGTACATGTCCTTCACCATTTCGGTCCGAGCGGAGCGGAGCATCTGCTTGCCCTCACTGTATCCTGAAATAAACTTTTCGACTGGAGAAAGATTGCCTTCCATCTCGCAAATCGCCCAGTTTTTGCAAAAGGTCGTTTTGATCTGCCGGGGGCCCTTGCCCATATGGCGCTTACGAAAAGCTCTTACCAGATTACTAAACTCTGCTTCATAATTATTCATAAACGACAACCTTTATTTATACATTCTGCTATAAAAAGTATAAATCAGAAATTCTGGGCTTGCAACTGTTCACCGGTGGTATTTTCCTTCTCAAGACGGCGGATATCCATCCGGGCGAGGAATGTGACAATCAAAGCCACGATAAACAGGGCCGCAAAGAAGGTCAAACTTTCAGCATAACTTCCGGTTGTATCCTTCACCCATGCTGCAAAAAGCGGTCCGGCGAGACCAGCCGCCGCCCAGGCGGTTAAGATGTACCCATGAATGGCGCCAAGCTGTTTGGTTCCAAAAAGATCGCCGATGTAGGCAGGAATGGAAGCAAAACCTCCACCATAGCACGTATAGATGATGGCGAGCATGATCTGAAAAACAATGGCTGTTGTAATGTTTGGAAGCAGAAAGAACAGAACCGTTTGAAGCACAAAAAACGTGGTATATGTGTTTGTTCTTCCGATGTAATCCGAAACCGAAGCCCACCCAATCCGGCCAAATCCATTAAAAAGTCCGAGCACACCGACAAGAGCTGCCGCCTCTGCCGTCGACAGGCCAATGCTTTCCTCAGCGAGAGGTTTGGCCGCTGACAGAATTGCGATCCCGCATGTTACATTGATGAACAGCATGAGCCATAGATAATAGAATCGTTTAGTCTTCACAGCCTGATTGGCGGTCAGCTGGGACAAATCCTTGCGTATCGTCGTTTTCCCGCTGTCCACCTTTTCCTGAAATCCTTTGGGCATCCAGCCTTCTGACGGCTTTTCCAGATAGAGAGACGACGCCAGCATAACAACAAAATAAGAGACCCCCAAAATGTAAAAGGTATTGGCGATGCCGACCGATTTGATCAGGCTGTCCATGATCGGAGAGCTGATGGCGGCAGCAAAGCCAAAGCCCATGATGGCAAGACCCGTCGCCAGCCCCCGCCGGTCAGGGAACCATTTAACAAGTGTAGAAACCGGCGCGATATAGCCGACCCCAAGCCCGATTCCGCCAAGCATGCCGTAAAAAACATACAATAAGGGCAGTGACTCCATTTGCACGGCAAAACCGGAACCCGCCACACCTGCTCCGAAGAACACCGCAGCAAGCAATCCCGATTTCCTTGGCCCGTATTTTTCAACAAAATGCCCCAAAAAGGCAGCGGATAACCCAAGAAACAGAATAGCCAGACTGAAGGTCAATTGAACTTCACTCGCACTCCAGTTGAACTTTTCCATTAATGGATTGGTAAAATTGCTCCATGCATACACTGATCCGATCGAGATGTGAATGCCTACTCCCGAAAGCGCGATCAGCCATCGACTTTTGACCTTGCTCATTCCTAACCCTCTCCCTTTTATGTAAAATTAAAAAGCCGCCACAAACTCTCCTTATAGTTTTTATCCACTATAAGGACGAAGAATGCAGCGGCAGCAGAATCACAGGTTCGCTATGGTATCCCTAACCGGTTTTTAAAACGCTTACAAAAGACCTTTTAAGCAGGTGACAGGTTCGCTGTTCCTTGCCAGAAGATGATTTGAATCCAGTTAACAAAATATTCAAATTTCTCTTCTTAAGAGTAAAGGAAATGAGAAAGCCAGTCAAGTAGCTCTCTTTCACTTTTGCAATAAAAAAGCACCTGCCGTTGGCGGCAGATGCTCCCCTTTATGATAATTTTTTCAGGATGACGACCTTCAGGTAATCTCCTTCTTTGAACTCTTTGATGGTCTTGAAGTCTTCCGGCAGGGTATGTTCTTCCAAAATCTTATACTTACCTCCGGTTTGACGGAATGCTTTTTCAATGAAACCTTTAAACTTCTTCATATCAAATGTACTGCAGTTGGAAGAAGCAACGATCACACCATTTTTTTCGGTAATCGCAATGGCCTGTTCAAGCAACGCCGGATAGTCCTTCCCGGCGCTGAAGGTATGCTTTTTCGAACGCGCAAAGCTTGGCGGATCCAGAATGACCAGATCAAACAGTAGCTTTTTCCTTACGGCGTATTTAAAATAGTGGAAGACATCCTCCACAATAATGTCGTGCGCTTCATAATCCAGTCCGTTAATGGTGAACTGTTCCTGTGTTTTGCTTCGGCTGCGGTTGGCCAGATCCACGCTCGTTGTTTTCTCTGCTCCGCCCAAAGCCGCCGCTACAGAAAAAGCACCCGTATAAGAGAATGTGTTCAGTACTTTTTTGCCATTGGCGTACTTATCCCGGATCGCCTTCCTGACGTCCCGCTGATCAAGGAACACACCAACCATGGCGCTCTCATTTAAATAGGTCGCAAAATGAATCCCATTTTCCTTCACAATGAGCGGAAACTGTGCCCGCTCACCTGCAACAAAATCATCGTCTTCAATGTATGATCCCTTTTCAGCAAACCGCTTCTTTTCATAAACTCCTTTATAATCTGCCACCATCTGTAACGATTGAAGAACCTCTCCTTTAAATTGATAGATGCCCTCGCTGTACCAGTTGATAACATAATAACCGTCAAAATAATCGATGGTCAGACCGCCGATTCCGTCTCCTTCTCCGTTAAACACCCGAAAAGCTGTAGTGTTCGGATCGTCAAAGAACCTTTGCCGGCTCTCAAATGCAGCTTTTATTTTCTTTTCAAAAAAAGACTGATTGATTTTTTCATTGGCACTACGGGTTAAAATCCATCCCAGCCCTTTGTTCTGCTTCCCGTAGTATCCTTTTCCGATAAACTTGCCCTTTTCATCCACCACTTCAATAATCGTGCCTTCAGCAAGACCGGCATCGACATAAGACACGGCATTGCTATTAATCAGCGGTGATCCGCCTTTGATCCCCTTATCAGAAGACTTTATTTTCAAACGAGCGTTTATACTCAATCCATTCACCCAATTCATCCACAAATTTTATGGTGATCCTATATTTCCTCATCACATTCTGTCATTATAATACTTATCTTAAAAGAAATCATTAATTCGTAAAGGAGAGCTTATTTTGCCATGAATCATTTAATTGAAGAAATCCGGAAATTCCGGGACGAGCGAAACTGGGGGCCGTACCATCATGCCAAAGACCTTGCTCTCTCCATAACGCTGGAGGCTTCTGAACTTCTCGAGAATTTCCAATGGAAGGAGAGCCAGGAAGCCGTCGATGAAAACCTGGAAAACATTAAGGAAGAGCTTGCTGATGTTATGATTTATTCCCTGCAGCTCGCAGACAAGCTGGATCTGGATGTAGAACAGATCATTCGGGACAAGATCAAGAAAAATGCGTTGAAGTATCCGGTGAAACAGGATTAAAAATGGGCATTCAGGAACGGTTGTGTGATTTAGTTGCGGTTCGATAACGTTTAGCTGCGTATGACGTCATTTTTTCATAAAACCCTTTGATCAGAAAAAGCCCATCCTCTTCTTTTCAAGGATGGGCTTTTCATTTAGGCTTTTGGATTCCAAATGGATTTCAAGCGGGTGAGCTTCACTTCTTCAAAGGCAACTTCTCCGCCAACAGAATAAAGCTGCATGGTAAAGTCTTCATCAAACGGAAAAAGAAGCTCTGTCATCATTAACTCCCCATCAGCAGCAAAGAGTTCCAGCGAACAGGCATCCAAAATCAGCTGAACATGGTGATCGGTGTGCTGGCGGGTAGCCACCGCCGCATCGAGGCTCGGAAAATGCTCGGAAAAATCAATCGTTCCACTTCTGCGGCGGTCCACACTCCACTGCCGGTTTACCCGGCTGTAGGTTACACATGTTTCGGTTTTTTCACCTTTTCGAAGAACAATGCCCCATTCCTTCGTATCAGGGTCTATACTTTTTGGTTTGAGCTTTAATTCAAACAGCTCGTCCTTGCTTGGAAACACAAACGGCTGCTCATCTTTTACAACCACATTTTCATACGTGTTTAACTTTTCTTCCTTTATAATGTCAAACTCTTTAACGACTTTTTGGGTCAAGCACCAACCGCTCTCGGTCATTTTCAAGCCAAGCTCCCTCGGCAAGGACATCGCGCTTCTCCACGGATCTGTAGGCACTTCATTGGCATACTGCCAGTTGCTCATCCAGCCGATCCAGATTTTGCGCTCTACTTCCGTATTGCTCCAGGAAACCGCCGCATAAAAATCCTTTCCGCCATCTGCCCAGCGAATATCGGCCGGTCCCTCATCTGGGTGGAAAGCTTTGCCGTCAAACTCGCCGACAAAATACTGGGTTGCCGATCCGCCATTTGGCCCCCCGGGATTGATGCTCACGATCAGCACCCACTTTTTCGTGCCGGTGCCGTCCACCTTCAGTTGAAACAGGTCAGGGCATTCCCAAACTCCGCCGTGGGCACCAAAACCTTGTCCAAATGACGACATGTACTCCCAGTTGATCAAATTGGATGACTCGTAAAATTGAATCTCGTCACCCGCGGCCAGGCACATGATCCATTTGGCGTTTTCCTGGCTCCAAAATACTTTTGGATCACGAAAGTCCTTCAGTCCGGGATTGGCAATAACCGGATTCTGGTCATATTTAATCCAAGTCCGCCCCCTGTCATGGCTGTAGGCCAGGCTTTGTTTCTCGTTGTTTTCCTCGTGCTGGGTGTAAAAGGCAACCAGGACATCTTCTTCCCCTTCTTTTAATCCGCTCGTATTGTCACGGTCAACAACGGCACATCCGGAAAAAATCATGCCGAGTTCATCCGGATATAACGCCACGGGGAGCTCCTCCCAGTGGATAAGGTCAGGGCTCACCGCATGACCCCAGTGCATCGGACCCCACACCGTGCTTTCCGGATGATATTGATAAAACAAATGATATTCCCCGTTGTAATACACAAGACCGTTCGGATCATTCATCCACTTTTCCTTTGGCGAAAAATGAAACTGCGGCCGGTAAGGATGGTTGTACATGAAAAAACCTCCGTTATGTTGTGGTATGTATGCTTTCCCTTATCTTACAATACCTTTCCACCATTTACAGTTTTTATTAAAAAGAAAAAAGGCCTCATGAGAGACCTTTAACTGTTAAAAAATTACAAATAACATAACTGCCAATATTACTCCAAGCAGGGGAACAACAACCGTCAAGGCTCCAAAAGCCGGGTAGGCGTCCTTATGTTTTTCACCGGCAATCGCCCGGATGGTCGTAACCACATAGCCCCCTTGAGGAAGGGAGTCCAAAGATCCGGAAGAAATAGCGGCCACCCGGTGAAGTGCGTCAGGATTGACGCCCATATCGAGATAATGAGGGGCCAAAAGAGGCAGGGCGATGCTCTGTCCTCCGGATGAAGATCCTGTAAGACCGGCTATAATACAAACCGCGATCGCTCCGCCAATGAGCGGGCTTCCCGGGATATTCGTCATTGCATCCACCACGTGTGAAAATGCAGGGGTGGCTTTGGCGACTCCTCCAAAACCGACAACTGCTGCGGTATTGGATATGGCGATAATCGCGCCGATTGTACCTTCTGTAACCGCTTTCGAAAAATTGATAAAGTACTTTCGATTAATAAGGTAAACCGAAATACATCCTCCCAGCAGAGCAATAATTAATGAGGACTGCGCAAGAGACTTATGAAGCGAAAACGAAATACCCAGTACAATAAGCAAAGGAATGCAGCTTAGATAAGGATTAGGCAGCTTCTCACGCACTTGAGTAGAATCAGTCTCCCGGGATTCGAAACGTTCCCCGCGAGAGATGGCTTTTTTAATCATTTTTTTAAGCCACCAGTAACCAAAAATCATCATAAACACAGCTACAACCAAGCTTACCTGCCACCCTGCATAAGGTGTCGTTCCCAAAAATTCAATGGGAATCCAGTTTTGGATTTCTGGTGAACCCGCACTGGTCATGGTAAACGTCGTGGAGCCAAATCCGAGAGCAGCAGGGATAAACCGCCTCGGCAGATCTGCTTCTTTAAAAAGGCTTAATGCCATGGGATAAACGGAAAACGCAACAACAAAAAGACTAACTCCCCCGTATGTGAGCACCGCGCAGGCAATAACAACAGCAAGCGCCGCCTTCTTTACACCAATCCGGTCGGTCACCCATTTGGAGATGCTGTCCGCGGCTCCGCTGTCTTCCATCAGTTTGCCGAAAATGGCGCCGATTAAAAACATAAAGTACCAGGACGCGATAAACCCAGTAAATCCACCCATATAGTTTGTCACAAAATCTGGTTCATTTTTACCTGCAAGCTGCGGGAAAAGCGGCAACCCGCTCGTAATCGCTACAATAAATGCAGATAGCGGCCCTGCAACCAATAAATTCATTCCAATCATGGTAAGCAGAATCAACAGCGCAAGCCCGCCAATCAAACCAATCATACTAAGCATAACTTACCTCCCGTAAAGACTTGGCCTGTCAGCGTCTGTCTTTAACCGAAGCACGTTCTATGAGGCATCCGTCCACAAAATTCATTTCCGGTTCTTCCTGCTGTCCATTAATATCTTCCAGCATAAGTTTTACCGCCTGATGAATCATTTCATCCACCGGCTGCTGCCAGGTGGTCAGCGTATAGGATGACCAGTCCGCCATTTTCACATTATCAAATCCAATAACCGAGATATCTTCAGGAATCCGGTATCCGGCGGTAGTCAAATAATCAATGGCACCGAATGCCATAATATCGTTCGCGCAAAACAACGCATCAATTTCATCATGATGCTTCATCAAATTTTTTGCTGCAGCAAACCCGCCCTGATACGTGAAGCTGCCATCCTCCATCGGGATGAATTCGATGCCATGCTTTTGCAGTGTATCCATGAATCCCCTGCTCCTGTCCAGGGATGTGGACGTATTAGCCGGCCCGGAGATGAATCCCAAATGCCGGTGACCGGTGTCCAAAAGGTATTGACCGATCTTCTGACCTGCCGAAAAGTTGTTGCAGATGACGGCATTACTCATAGAATCGCTAATATAGCGGTTAAACAGCACAACAGAAATGCCATTTCGATTGAGTTTTTGAACCGCGGCTGAGGTTAAAAGGGCGTCAGTGATGATCACGCCTTCCACACTATACTCAATCAGCTGGCTCACTTCATGTTCCTGGATTTCATCATTCTGGGAATTGATGAACATGATCTGATACCCTTCTTCCGACAGCCTGCTGTAAAATTTCTCAAGCACCTCTGGATAGAATGGGTTTTGCACATCACGCATTACAATGCCAATAATTCTTGATTGATTGGTTATCAGCCCTCTGGCGATCGCATTGGGCTGATACCCCAGCTTCTCAGCTGCATCCAGGATCAATTTTCTTTTTTTATTTGAAATGCTCGCATTTTTACTAAACGCTCTGGAGACGCTCGATTGGGAGACTCCTGCCAACCGGGCGACATCCATCGCTGTCACTTTTTTATTCAAAATAGTATTCCTCCTGCCGATCTAGACAGAAAAGATTATATCAGATTTTTGCTTTATCTTTGCCATAGCGTTTCACACGTAAATCTGCCTGCGCTTTGTGACCCATGAATCCTTCCAGCTCACAAAGCCGTGATGCATATTCCCCGATCTCTGCACTCGCTTCAGGTGTCACCCGCTGATAGGTGCATGTCTTGAGGAACTTCCCTACCCACAAGCCGCCGGTATAGCGCGCGGCCTTTTTGGTCGGCAATGTGTGGTTGGTGCCGATCACTTTGTCCCCGTAAGCCACATTGGTTTCCTTACCAAGGAAAAGCGCTCCGAAGTTGGTCATGTTCTCTAAAAAGTAGTTCGGGTCTTCTGTCAGCACTTCGACATGCTCATACGCCAATTTATCCGCTTCAACAACGGCTTCTTCAAGAGAGTCAACAACGATAACGGAGCCATAATCGTTCCAGGATACACTGGCAATATCAGCTGTCGGGAGAATCTGCAGCTGGCGTTCTACTTCCTCCAGTGTTTCTCTGGCCAATGTTTCAGACGTCGTAATCAAAGCGCTTGGAGATGTTGGTCCATGTTCAGCCTGTCCAAGCATATCCGTCGCGATCATTTCTGCATCCGCCGTTTCGTCAGCAATAACAAGTGTTTCTGTTGGTCCGGCGAACAAGTCAATCCCCACTCTTCCGAACAACTGGCGTTTCGCTTCCGCAACAAATGCATTACCCGGTCCTACAATCATATCCACCGGTTCAATGGTTTCCGTACCGATCGCCATTGCCGCCATCGCCTGGATGCCACCAAGAAGATAGATTTCATTTGCTCCTGCCAAATGCATCGCTGCCACAGTTGCTGCAGGGATTTCTCCTTTAATAGGAGGTGTGCAGGCAATTACCCGTTTGACGCCCGCCACTTTTGCTGTAAGAACACTCATGTGGGAGGAAGCAACCATTGGGTAACGTCCGCCTGGAATGTAGCAGCCCACGCTGTTCACCGGAATGTTCTTGTGGCCCAGCACAACGCCAGGCAGTGTTTCCACTTCAAGATCCTGAAGGGATTCCTTTTGCTTTTGGGCAAAATTGCGGATCTGTGCTTGTGCGAATTTAATATCCTCAATCACCTGAGAAGGCACACTGTTTACGATCTCCTGAATTTCCTGTTCACTTAAGCGGAAAGACTCCGGTGACCACTTGTCAAACTTTTCGGATAGCTCGCGAACTGCCTTGTCTCCGTTTTCTTCCACGTTTTTAATAACTGAGCTTACGGCGTCCCTTACTTTGGAATCCGCTTCTTGTACTTCCTGATTGGATTTTCCTTCTTTTAAAAAGTATGCCATGTTATTTTTCTCTCCTTTTCTATTTTTGAATACGTATGCAAAAAATCATATGGCTGTCCAGCCGCCATCTACTTTGATCGTTTCTCCCGTCACAAACTTTGAGACGTTTGATGAAAGGTATAATGCAGCGTTTGATATATCCGAAGGTTCCGCCAGTCCACCGAGCGGAATCCGGCGAAGCACGTCTTCCTTGAAAGCTTCATCCCTGAACATTTTTCCGGTCATCTCTGTCTCGATAAACGTTGGAGCGACCGCATTCACATTAATCTTATGCTGTGCCCATTCCACAGCCAGCGCCTTCGTCATCTGCACCATACCGCCCTTGCTCGCACAATAGGCCGCACGGTTGAAATACCCGACAAAGGCCATTTGGGAGGCGATGTTCACAATCTTTCCCTCTTTTTTTGGCAACATGATTTTTGCTGCTGCCTGACTGCAAAAGAATGCGCCCTTCAGGTTAATATCCTGAATACGATCCCAGTCCTCCTCGGTCACTTCAAGAGCCGGTTTGGCGATATTAATACCAGCATTGTTGATCAGGATATCGAGGGTTCCCAATTCTGCAGCTGCATAATCAACCACCCGATGGACTTCATCCACCGCACTTAAATCACCGGTAATGTAGGAACATTGGGTTTGGTGCTGTTTCAATGCTTGTGTGGTTTCAGCCAAATCCTTTTCATTACGCCCGACGATCACAACGTTTGCTCCATGCTCTGCAAACGCCAGCGCAATATCCCTTCCAATTCCTTTTCCGCCCCCAGTCACAAGGACCGCTTTGCCTTCAAGGTCCGGAAAATATTTCATGATTGGCCTCCCATCACATGATCAGCTGCCAGATCTTCTTTCAAGTAACGGATAAGTTCTTTTTCACGTTTCAGCTGAATCTCCTCTGAAAACGGCTCATCCCACTTGTAAAACCCTTCCCCCGTTTTCTCGCCGAGTTTTTCCTTTTTCACCAGTTCTTTTAAAACAGGAAGCGATTCTTCGGCAGAGGATAAATCGCTGAATAAATAGTCGGAGATCGAAGAAAATACATCCAAACCACCAAGGTCTGCTGACTGCAGGGGACCGGTGACCGGGAGCCTGCGGCCAATGCTGTAGGTGACCGCCGCATCTATGTCTTCTTTGGAGGCAGCGCCTGTTTCCAGGAGATACTGCGCCTCACGGAACAACGCATATTGAAGCCGGTTGCCAATAAAGCCCGGCAATTCCTTTTTGACTTCAATCGGTTTCTTCTTCATCTCGTTTAAAAGATCAAAGCTGCGTTTTACCGTGTCATCGTTCGTATTTTCTCCACGCACCACCTCAACAAGGGGAATCAAATGAGCCGGATTCCAAAAATGAGTAACGACAACCCTCTCTGGCAGACGTATTTCTGAAGCAATTGAAGTCGGACTTAAGCCGGAAGTATTGCTGGCAAGGATAACATGTTCACCACACAAAGCATCAAGTCTGGTAAACAATGATTTTTTTAATTCAAGGTTTTCAGGGACGGCTTCAATGACAAAGGTTGCACCTTTGACTGCCTCTTCGATGGACATGGCCATGGTGATGCGGTCTCTGATTTGCTGAGCCTCCAAGCCACTGAACAAACCATGGTCCACAAGAACATTCAGCTTCCTCACAAGGCTTTTCCAGCCTGTCTCACAGTTTTGTTCATCGATCCCCTGAAGGGTCACATCCATTCCTGCCCATGCGGCATTTAACGCAATGGAATGTCCCATCGTACCACAGCCAAGAACCGTTAAATTTTCCACGTAATCACCAACTTTCTGAATAATCTCGTTTTTGAATACGTATGCAAAATTCATTTTAACGGAATTCGCGAAAAATGTAAACGCTTTTATTTTAAAAAAAGAATAATGAACACCATGTGTCCATTATTCTTGCATTTCTTTTTTGCTTGGTTCCTTGTCATCGAGGATTGTACAAACGTTTACGAGATTAAAAGATTTTTAATATAAAGGGCGGCAGACAGTAAGTTCTCCATTTCTGCCTGTATTTCCCTTACCACATGGTTTTGAACTCATTATTTTACGCTTACAGACTTTCCTAACCACTGCTTCTTTTGTGACATATAAGAAAAAAACTGCATTCAGCTGTTTTCCGGCAAAAAACATCCTTTTTTATATCTTCAAATCTCTCTTCTGGTAAGCCACAAATGCCAGGGTGACAGCACCCAGAATGATAACGGCGGACAATCCGATATACACTCCTTTGAACCCTGTATCGCCCACGAGCTTTTCAGCTTCAAAATATTTAAAAGGCGTGATATACCGCAGGGCATCCAGCTTGTCGTTCAGTTCAATCGCTATCGATAAAATATATGTGAAGACAAGAAGGCCTGTCGATATGGATACTGTCATTCTGGGACGGCGGCTGACAGCAGCCACTGCCATTCCCACTGACAGAAAAATCATCTGCAAGATCAACATCCCTATCATCAATCTTCCAATCCCACTTAAGCCTGCTGAAGGTTCATAGTAATTCACCATCCCGGCCGATAAACCGTATGTCACAAGGTTAAAAAGGAAAAGCAGAACGAGAGAAGCGGCAAGCTTAGAGGCAATAATCCGCGTTCGGGATACCGGTTTGGCCATCAAAAATTCAGACGTATTATCCCGCTCTTCTTTTGCAATCATCGTGGAGCCAAGCAGCACAGCATGAATGGCAGCCATAAGAACCAGATAGGAAAACAGCATTCCAAAATACCCTGTGATGGTGGTTAAATCCAGCGAAGTCAATCCAAAAATGGCCTGCAGCGATTTCGGCATCGCTCCAAAGATCTCGTTCACGGACCGGCCGGTGCTTTTCATCGTGTCATATTTGCTCATGCCGGACACAACTATAAAAAGAAGGCCAACACCCCACAAGATCATGGATTTCCTACTATTCCCCAACTCTCTCCAAAAGATATTCACCGTTTTCACCTCTTTTAAATCCACCTACGCCCCGTGGAAGTCTTTTTTTATAAACAGAAGGCAGCCCGCTCCAACACTCACGGCAATGATTGCTGCTCCAATGCCCAGATACAAGGGTTCATATGCTGAATGCTTCATAATATAAGGCAGATTAAAATACTTGAACGGTGTGAAATAACGGGAGGCTTTATCGCCGATGACCGAGCCGAACATACCGATGATAAAAAAGGCAAAAACCACACCGAGTGATACCGGAAGAACCGAACGAATTCTTAGAAATAAGACAGAGACAAAAAAACCAAGCGCCGCAAACATAAGCTGCACAAAAAAATTAGCGGCTGATATCAGAAAAAAGGCACGAATATCAAAGTCATTTACGGCTACTGCCCTAGCCATCGCATAGGAAACCACAAGAAAGACCAGGTTAGTGATTACCAGGATCGCCAGCACAGCAAATAGTTTGGAGATAATAATCCCCCCCCGAGTCACTGGTTTGGTTAAAATAAACTCCGCCGTTTTCCCGCTCCCTTCCTTTGACAAGATTCCAATTCCCAGGTTCATGGCCTGAATGGCACCGCACAGCATGATATATAAGAAGAAATAGGAGTAAAATCCAAGAAGAGAGGTGATGCTGTTGATCTGTACACCCAATGCCTTCAAAACACCCTCCGGATAATTTTGAAGCACCTTGATAAATTGATCTCCATCCTTTTCAATGGACGGATACATCGAGAAAAATAAAACCGTTACCGCCGCAAGCGAAAAGGTCCAGATCATCATGGAGCGCCGGTTCTCCCTAAGCTCGTGCCGGAACATGTTCATCTTGAACATCCTCCTTTTCATAATAGTGAAGAAAAATCTCTTCCAGATCGGGTTCATCCACCCACAAATTGACAAGCTGTACTTCCGCAAGTCTCCTCATGATCAGATTGATATCCCCGCTGTATAAAAAGCTGATCCGGTTTCCCTCTTCACTTTCAATTTTCGTCACCCCATCCATTGCAAACAGCCCGGCATCAACAGGCACTCTGGTTTCAATTCTGATTTTCTTGTGGTTTCTTTCCTTCAGAGTGCTGATTTTTTCAACCGTGATGAGTTTTCCTTCCTTAATAATGGCGACACGGTCACACATCTTTTGCACTTCACTGAGGATGTGGGAAGAAAAGAGAATGGTGGCTCCTTTCTGGTTTTCTTCTTTTAATAGTTCAAAGAACGTTTGCTGCATTAATGGATCCAGTCCGCCTGTTGGTTCATCCAAAATAATCAGCTTCGGTCCGTGCAGCAATCCTTGAACGATCCCTACCTTCTTTCGATTTCCATAAGACAGGTCATCAATTCGTTTGTTCAGATCGAGATCCATTCTCTCTGCCAATTCATGGATTCGCTTTTTACAGTCCTTTTTGTAAAAGCTGGCCGAGTAATGGAGAAGGTCCTTTACCTTCATCTTGTCGTAATAAAAGACCTCCGACGGTAAATATCCAATTTGTTTTTTAATTTCAGGGCCGTACGCTACAACATCCTTTCCGAAAATGGATGCACTTCCGCTCGTCGGGTAAATGATGGACAACAGGGTTCGTAGCGTAGTGGACTTGCCTGCACCATTGGGGCCAATGAAACCAAAGATCTCCCCTTCCTTCACAGAAAACGTAATGTCCTCAATTCCTCTTGACTGGCCATATCGTTTGGTTAACTGATTCAGTTCGATCACGTTCATGGAAGCAGCCTCCCGTCATTTATAAAATGCTTGTTTAAACATTTCTATATAAGCTTTCGATTCAGCAAACACCTCATCATAATCCAGTTCCTGCTGTTTCATTTTCGCTTTCATCAAGTATTCTTCACTTAGCCCCTGGAACGTCCACATCATACTTTTTATTGCTTTCTCGAGGTCCAGGTCTTCCCGGAACCGGGAATGGTCGATCCCGTCAAACAGCCACGTTGAGCTGCTTGCTGAGAATTCCTTAATCCTGCTTTGAAAGTCGCTTCGAATCTGCTCCGACTCCTCCAGCATCACCCTTTCAAAAAAGCGAAAAATATCGGGATATGTTTGAAGCAGTTCTATTTTGATCAGCGTCATGTCATTAAGCCTTTTAAAGAAGTCGGGCTCCCCCATAACCGTTTTTTTATAAAAATCCTCCATGACGACCTTTACACAGTGGTCAAATAAAAACAGGTAGAGCGTTTTCTTGTTCTTGAAATAATGAAACAGCAGTCCTTTCGATATGCCCGCCTCCTTCACAATTTCATTGGTCGATGCATGGTCATAACCCTTTTGTACATATACTTTTATGGCGGCATTTAAAATTTTGATTTGCTTCTCGTCATCGAGACTGAAAAATTTAGAATTCAAGAGCAGCACTTCTTTCATTTTTTCATTGACCACTTCGGTCAACGTCAGTATATGCCGATTGACCACTCTGGTCAACAATATCTTTTCGACATGATTTTCCCCATTCCCCGCAGCTGGGAGCAGTTATTTCCGCTCCAGGACGCTCGCTTTCCGTGGGGCGTACGGTGAGCCCATTGGCGCAAGCGCCACCTAGACTCACATGTCAGGCTTCAGCAGGACAAGGAACGCTGCGGCAGCAAGACATCGCACGAAGAAAATGCGGTGTTCATTTTCGAGGATCCCGCACCTTCCACTCCAATCAACGTTCAATGGAGATCCTGTTAAGTGCTGTACTTCAATCAAACAACTTTCTAAAAGCAAAAAAACACCCATCCTTTTTTAAAGAATGGGTGTTTTCATGTTATCTTCCACGCTTCCATCTCGGGAGTTTTGGTTCTTTTACCCGGATGAAGCGGATGATGATGAACAGCATGTAAATGGCGAGGGCCACATAGAAAAATACAGGAACTTTTTCAAATCTCGCTTTTGCCAAAAGATAGAACATATAGAATAAGAACAGAGTAACAATAACACCGTTTTTGGGCAGCTTGATGTTTTTAAAGCTCGGTATCTTAAGGGTACTGACCATCAGAACAGCCAATCCGTAAAAGGCAAGAAGAAATACCCATAACGGAATGGTTTTTACGAACAGTACCAGGAATGTAACAATTGCACCTGCGAGGGTAATCGGAATGCCGGTAAATCGTTTCATTGATTCCTCTGATGAGGTTACATTGAAACGTGCGAGCCGGTACGCCCCAAAGACAGGAAATATGCCCGCCATCGCTACACCATAAATATAATGGAAGTCCGCCAAATACGTATGGGCCGCTAAAAACGCCGGAGCGACCCCGAAAGAAACCACGTCTGCAAGGGAATCCAATTCCTTCCCCATCTCATTGGTTACTCCGAGAATTCTGGCTACCCTGCCATCCACCGCATCAAGCATAATCGCAATAAAAATCAGGATGGTTGCGTTTTTACTGTCGCCGTCAATAATATAGCCGATCGAAAAAAAGCCGCAATAAAGGTTTCCGAGCGTAAGCAAATTGGGTATATGCTTCTTCATGTAGCACGTCCTTTGTATGTAAACTATACCCTTCTATACTAATGCATTTCATGGAATTTACAATTCCTTTTCCTATACTATACGGCTAATTTCCTACTTCCATTACATTTTTATTTTGTTTAATAAGGAAATAAACGTTTCCATTTCTTCTTCTGTCAATCCTTCAAATGTTTTTTCATAAAAACCCTGCAGTACTTCTTCCATTTTCTCCGCCATCTGTTTTCCTTCAAAGGTGATGGACAGATAGACGATTCTGCGGTCTTCACTGCTGTGGGTCCGTTTCACTAGTCTGCGGTTGATCAGTTTATCACTCGTAACAGAGATGTGGCTGTTGGTCACATGCAGATGATCCGCAATTTCAGATACCATCTGATCACCAAAGCAGTTCAATACTTTAAGCACTGCATATTCATTATAAGGGATATAGTCTTTGAGCAGCGGATGAAAACAAGACCTGATCTTCTTGGTCTGATTCCGGTAACTTATCACTAAATCCTGTACGAGCCGTCCTCTGGTTTTCATATAAAAGATCTCCTTGCTTTTGAAGCAGATAATGGCTGAAGCCGAAGCTTACTTGACCTTCGCGCGGATGCCTGCTTCTATTTTTTTTAACAATCGAATATATTCTTCCTGCTCTTCCTTTTCCAGCGTGGAAAGCATCTCCATCCAAAAATAGTCCCTTTTTCCCAAGATGGTTTCTATCAGTTCTTTGCCATCCTCTGACAGAACAATCCACACCACACGCCTGTCGTTTGCATCACGCATCCGTTCAATCAGCTTATCCTTCTCCAGCTGGTTAAGAAGTGTGGTCGTGGCCCCGGAAGTCAGCCCCATCTTGTTCGATATATCAACAACCATGCACTTATGGTTCTCAAAGAGCATTTTCAGTACAGAGTATTTAGTTGCGGTTAAGCTATATGAGAACTCCTTCATTTGGTCTTCAATAAATGCACGCCGCAATTGAAAGAAGGTATCTTTGATCTTGTCCAGCTCATTAATCTTCTTTTGCATTTGTTCGTCCATACCCTTTCCCCTTTGCCTTCCTTTGTTCAATGTGATGATAAAATTACACCAAAAATTTAAAGTATATATTTATTGTGCCCATCATTTCTTTGTGGTAAAGTGTTTACTTAGACAATACCTTTATCATAAAGTATCTTTGCAAAAAAGTAAAACTTTGAGGAAAAGGTATATCTCATAAATAGTTAATTGTGCGACACAGTTAACAACATTAACCATTAAGGAGGAAAACTAAATGTCAAGAGGCCGATTGCTCATGACCAACATCGTTGCATTTATTGTGGTACTTGCTTTAATTGCAGGAGGAGCGTACTACTATGTTCAAAACAACAACTATGTGAAAACCGATAACGCTAAAGTATCAGGTGATCTTCATACGATCACAGCTCCTGCCGACGGAAAACTTTCTGGATTTAATCTTGAAGAAGGAAAAAAGGTTTCCAAGGATGATGAGCTGGGAAAAGTTTCCGGAGCTGAAAAATCAATGTCCGTCAAAACTCCAGCTGATGGAACCATTATCAAAAAACAAGCCAACAACGACCAAATGGTTCAAGCTGGCCAAACACTAGCAAGCGAAGTAGACATGGATTCACTTTATGTGATTGCTAATATTAAGGAAGATGAACTAAAAGATATCGAGGAAGGCGACCAAGTCGACGTTACTGTAGATGGCGATAACGATACCACCATTGACGGAAGCGTTGAAAAAATTGGTTATGCAACCAACTCTCTATTTTCTTTAATGCCAAAATCCAATGATGACGGCAATTATACTAAAGTAACACAAACTGTACCGGTTAAAATTTCTATTACGAATTCTTCCAACAAAGTTTTACCTGGAATGAACGCTGAAGTTAAAATTTCCAAGAACTAATCATTAATTAACTTACTACTTCCGAAGAAAGGAGGAAGAATGAATGACAGATGAATTACAACAACCCCAAGACGCACATGGAATCAAAAGATATATTCCTTTGCTGGTCATCCTCATGGTCGGATTGTTCCTTGCCATCCTGAATCAGACATTGCTGAACGTGGCCATTCCCCACTTGATTACGGAATTCGGTGTTTCAGCCAACACGGCGCAATGGTTATTGACCGGCTACATGCTCGTCAACGGAGCGCTTATTCCATTATCACCGTTCTTGATTGAACGATTTGCGGTTCGGCGGCTGTTTTTATTTGCGATGTTTTGTTTCACCCTGGGTTCATTGATTTGCGGTATAGCTACAGGTTTTCCGGTCATGTTAATCGGTCGTTTAATACAGGCGGTGGGCGGTGGTGTTCTCGCTCCGCTCGTCATGACCATCATTCTGTTTATCTTCCCGCCTGAAATCCGTGGCCGAGGTATGGGTATCTTTGGTCTTGCCATGATGTTCGCTCCGGCCGTTGGTCCAACCCTTTCCGGTTGGGTTGTACAAAATTATGACTGGCATCTTCTTTTCACAGGAATGGTTCCTCTGGGAGCTATTGTTCTGATATTTGCCTTTTTCAGCCTGAAAGACATTCAGCCTGCCAAGAAAGTAAAGGTGGATGCACCATCCGTCGTTACATCACTGGCCGGAATGGCGCTGTTGCTTTACGGTTTCAGTGAAGCTGGAAATGACGGCTGGGATGATGCTGTAGTACTTTCAACCATGATTGCAGGTGCGGTCTTGCTGGCGATTTTTGTTATTCGACAGCTTCGCATCGAAAAACCATTGCTGGATATGCGCATTTTCAAATACAGCATCTTTTCACTATCCAGTGTTATTAACGTCGTTTTAACAATCAGCTTGTTTTCAGGGATGTTCCTGCTTCCAATCTATCTGCAAACCATCCGTGGATATTCTCCATTGGATTCCGGTCTGCTTTTGCTGCCGGGTGCATTGATTATGCTGGTCATGTCCCCTGTTTCAGGTACTCTTTTTGATAAAGTAGGGCCCCGCCCTCTGGCCATCTTCGGTATGGCGATTACAACTGCAACAACGTATTATTTTACGAAGTTAACAATGGACACAACATATACATTTATTGTGGTTCTTTACATGTTCCGAATGTTCGGCATGTCATTCCTGATGATGCCGATTATGACGGCTGGTTTGAATCAGCTGCCGAAACATTTGAGCAGCCACGGTACGTCCATGTCGAATACGCTCCGTCAGGTCAGCGGATCCATCGGAATCAGCTTGATCACAACCATTTTTACAAACCGTACAACGTTTCACGTGAATGAAATGGAAGGTGCAATGAACACAGCCGATCCGTTCTTTATGGCATCCTTCCATGAATTTGTACAAAAAGTAGCAACGACCTTGCATTTGCCTGTCTCACAGGCACAGTCACAAGCTGTGCAGATTCTGGCCGGAAAAGCAAGCCAACAGTCAAGTATTGCCGGCATTAATGATGCGTTTATCTGGGCTACCGTTATATCGGCAATCGGTCTTGTGTTGAGCCTGTTCCTTCGTGACGTACGTAAGGATAAAGCCAATGTATCAGCCCCTGAACAGAAGAAGGAAGAAGTTCTTCTGCTGCCGGCACCTAAAAACGTATCCTGACGCATTACTTTACTAAATGGAGGAATGTTTGATGAAAATATGTGTAGTCTATGATAGTGAAGGCGGACATACTAAATCTCTTGCAGAAGCGATTGCGCGCGGAGCAGAGCAGGTAGAAGGAGCCACTGTTTATCTACAGCATGTAGATGAAGCAGATGTCTATACCCTTCCCGAAATGGATGCCATCATCTGGGGTTGCCCCGGACATTTTGGCACCATAAGCTCAGGATTAAAAACCTGGATTGATAAACTTGGCTATTTATGGGCCGAAGGAAAATTAATCAATAAAGTCGGTGCTGTGTTTTGTACCACAGCGACCACACACGGTGGTCTGGAAGCCACACTGCTTAATTTGATCACACCGATGCTTCATCAGGGGATGATCATTGCAGGACTTCCTGGCAATATTCCTGAAAACGCGCTGTATGGTTCGTATTATGGAGTAGGAATAACATGCCCGATTGAAGGGAATGAACTTATTACAGAGGATGACCAGGCACTTGGCCGGGCATTGGGAGAACGTGTAGCTACAGTAGCACGACAATTTACAGAACGGTAGGTGATGAAAAATGCTCCCGATTTTACTGATTGCAGTTGCCGTGATCTTGATTGTTGTTTTGATTGTGATTAACACGAGGGCGTTTTCATCCCGCAATAAAGAGGATTCTCCTGTCGAAGAGCCGAAACAGTCTCCAAACACAGATAAGCCTGTTGGGGATTTTCTCAGGGAAGAAACGTCAGCAGCTGTTGATCAGCATCAAGAGCAAGAGCCGGCTTCTCCATCATCACCAAAGGGCAGCGCACAATCGCCTGAAAAAGATCCCAATTCCATGGGTGACGATGAATACCGCAAAGCGCTGCAAAAATTAAAAACCAAACCTTCTCCTGCTGCTCCTGCTGAGCCAAAGGAGAAACTGTCCATGAAGGACAATGATTACCGTAACGCACTGAAATCCATGCAGCAAAAACGGGATAATGAAAAGCCATAGAATCTTCTATGGCTTTTCATCCATCTTTTTTTAATCAATATGATACGAGGTGCCTTATGAAAGTAAAAGAATTCATGATTTCAAATGTCATTACTGCAAAACCAGACGATACCCTTCAGGATGTCATGAGCCTAATTGTTCACAAGAAAATTGGCGGTATGCCTATTGTCGATGATCAAGGAAAACTGCTGGGCATGGTTTCGGACGGCGATATCCTGCGCGCCATCAAACCGCGCGAACGTCAGATCTATGATTTTTTCACCTTTGTCATTTATGAGCAAAAACAAGAATTGGAGCAATTCCTAAAAGAACTCGGAGAAGTCAGCGTCATTAAAATTGCCAAGCGGAACGGTCTGATCACCGTTTCTCCAGAGGATGAAATGGAAAAAGTCCTTCAGCTGCTGGCAAAGCATCACTTTAAAAAACTGCCGGTGGTAAACGAGGAGAAACGTGTGGTCGGTGTAATCAGCCGGGGAGATGTAATTCGAAAGATTGAACAGACCATACTTAGACAGTTATAAAAACACACGTCAGCAGTCCCTTGCAGGGGACTGTTTTTTTATTGTGCAGGCAGTTCGGTATAGGTGTTACGGAGCAAATACTTCTGGATTTTTCCGCTTGCATTTCTTGGCATCTCCGGTACAAATATAAATTTGCGCGGACGTTTGTAATCGGCCAGTTTCCTGCTGTTCCGGCAAAACTCATCGAGTTCCAGCTCCGTCAGGTTTTCGTCCTTTTTGACCACAATAGCAGTCACCTGTTCTCCCCACTTGTCATCAGGTGCCCCAAGCACCGCAACATCCAGAACGCCTTCATGTTCATACAGCACATCTTCCACTTCCCGGGGATAAATGTTCTCCCCACCGCTGACAATCATATCGTCCATACGGTCCGAGACAAATAAATAGCCGTCCTCATCCATATACCCGATGTCCCCGCTATGGTACCACCCCTTATAAAGGGCACGCTCTGTCGCGTCAACTCTCCTGTAATAGCCCTTCATCACACCAGGTCCCCTGACAATAATTTCGCCCGGCTCTCCTGGCGGGAGAATGTCATCAGGATCAGACGGACCGGTGCTTCCCGGCCGTACCACCCGCATCTCATGATTGAAACAAGCTTTTCCCGCAGAACCAGCTTTGGTCTCCTGTTCATCCTCAAATAAAAAGGAGATGGCCGGACCCATTTCTGTCATGCCATACGCCTGAACCAGATGTATCCCTATTTTCTCCCCCAAGGCCCGTACAAGAACCGGCGCCATCGAAGCACCACCGTAGAGACCAAATCGCATGGTTGAAAGGTTATAATCACTCAGGTTCTCCTGCAGCATCATGTTCCACATCGTGGGTGCCCCAAACATTACGGTAATTCTTTCACGCTCGATCGTTTCAAGCACTTTTTTCGCGTCAAAATGGTGAAGAATTACCGTAGTGCACCCATTATGTACGCGCGGCAAAAATGCGCAATGCAGCTCTGCACAGTGAAACATCGGGGCTGCAGTTAAGCCCCTGTCCGACGGCCTGAGCTGCAACGCCTGCATGCAGGTCAGGCTCTGCTCGATCATGTCACGATGCCTGTGCATGACTCCCTTTGGCTTACCCGTGGTTCCGCTCGTATACATAATCGCATAAAGATCATTCTCATCAAGCTCCACTCCAGGTTCTACAGCCCCTGCGGACTTAACCCGATCATGGAAGCTTATTGCCTGATCTGGCACATCTTCGCTGGTCGACCAGAACGACACAAGCGGAAACTCATCAAACAGGAGCTTAACCTCATCTTCCAGCGCTTTTTCATAAATAAAAAGAACAGGATTCGAATCGTTAAGAATGTACGATACTTCGCCTGACTTTAATCGAAAGTTAATCGGGTTCAATACGGCACCAATTTTGGCGCACGCAAAGTAAACCGTCGCAAACTCACTCGTATTGTACATGAAAACCGAAACAATATCTCCCTTTCTCACACCGGATGACATAATGGCCTGGGCCACCCGGTTTACATATTGATTCCATTCTTCGTACGACCATCTTTTCCCCTGTGACACATCCACAAGTGCTTCTTTCTTCGGATACTTTTTAACGGTCTGATCAAACAGCTTTCCAATTGTTGGATACATATCGTTCTTCCTCCCACGTTTCAGTGTAGAAACAAGCCCTGCATATATGATCGCAAATGGTGATAGTCTTTTTTCTGATATGTACTACTTCCCCAGAAATACCGAAAACCCTTGAATTTCATCATCAAAAATTATTTTTATAAATTATTAACTGATTGTAATAAAACTTTTCCTCTCCCAGCCGATAAACTTCATAGATTCAAAATTCTAAATACATTTCATGGATAGAGGAGAGGGAAATGAAAAAATCATTTATTCCGGGGATATGTTTCGCTGTACTTACTACAGCTGCCTTATATCAAAGTCTTCATGCGGATGCAGTATCCGCTCAGGAAGCAAAAACGAAATATGTGAATGTCAGTGCAACGTCCAGTCTGAATTTGCGCAAAAGCGCCTCTGCAAAAGCGGCCATTATCGGAAAGCTGGTTAAAGGCAACAAAGTCATCGTCTATTCCGAAAGCAAAGGTTGGGCCAGACTAAAATATAACAACAAGCTGGGATATGTCAGTTCAAAGTATCTAACAGCTTCAAAGCCTTCAGCCGCCAAGGCAGCTGCGGCTCCAAAAACAACAACCAAATATGTTACAGTGGGTTCAGGCGGGAATCTTAACTTGAGAAAAAGTGCCACCACCGCTTCATCCGTTGTCACAACCCTGAAAAATGGACTATCGGTTACCGTCTATTCCGAAACCAACGGGTGGGCAAAAATTAAGGCCAATGGCAAAGACGGCTACGTCAGCCTTAAGTACTTAACAGCAAAAAAACCGGTCGTTGCAGTTCCCAAACCTTCAGCTCCGAAGCCAGTCACGAAATATTCAGTGGTCAGCTCAGGCGGAACCCTGAAAGTATACAAAAGCGCATCTTCGACCTCAGCAATTGTCACCACACTTAAAAACGGTTTGGCCGTTACGGTCTATTCCGAGTCGAAAGGGTGGTCGAAAATTAAAGCCAATGGTAAAGACGGCTATGTCAGCAGTAAAAATCTTTCTGGCAAAAAGCCAGTCGTCAGCAAACCACAATCAGCAGCACCCAAATTCACAACCCATTACGTGATGGGCGGAAACCTGAACCTGCGCAAAAGCGCATCTACCGGATCGGCAGTGGTGATGGTGCTAAAGAACGGATCAACCGTTGATGTCTACGCCGTAACCAACGGTTGGGCGAAAGTAAAAGCAGGCGGCAAGGATGGTTACGTCAGTGTGAAATATCTTACCGATAAAAAACCGGCTCCAAAACCCGCACCTGCTCCGGCGGCAACTAAACCAACAACCAAATATGTAACATTATCCGGCGGAAATTTGAACCTGAGAAAAAGTGCATCTATGGATTCGGCAGTCGTTTCGGTACTAAAGGACGGATCACCGGTTGATGTCTACTCTGAAGCAAACGGCTGGGCAAAGGTAAAAGCAAGCGGTAAGGACGGCTACGTCAGTGTAAAATACCTCACTGATAAAAAACCGGCAGCTCCGGCTCCAAAGCCAGTGCCCGCTCCGACTTCACCTGCTCCAAAACCTGAGCCTGCTCCAGTTCCGGCTCCCAAACCGACTCCTGCTCCTGAACCTGTTTCAGTAGTTATGTTTGTCACTGCGGACACCCTGAATATGAGATCTGGCCCAGCAACCTCATATTCCGTTGTGCTTCAGCTGGCGCATGATACAGCAGTAAAAGTGCTCTCTGAAGAAAACGGATGGGCCAAGGTTGATGCCAATGGAAAAACCGGCTATGTCAGCTCTTCCTACCTTACCGTAAAAGGAGATACTGTACCTTCTTCAGATTATGAAGCACTCTATGGCAGAACCCTTGATGAAATGGTGGACATGCAGATGAAAGTCAGCCCGCAAACCGATCTATATAAAAACTATATTCATCAGAATGCAGTGACCGTCTCAGGAACAACCGCCACAGTGATAGGGGATAACTGGAATGTGAGAAACGGTGCCGGAACAGGATTTTGGTCCCTTGGCACAGTGAACAACGGAACCAAGCTAAAGGTTCTTGGCAGTGTCAAAGGAACAGATGGGAAAACTTGGTATCAGGTCGCCTATAAAACGTGGGCCAATGCCAGCCCGGATGACGTGAAGTACTATATGGATTCCAATAATTTTAAAAATGATCCTGTAAAATCGTATCAGTTTATTAAGCTTTCACAATCAGCCAGTTTGAATGCCGATGAGGTCAATCAACGCATTCTCACCGGTAAAGGTATTCTCCAGGGACAAGCCGCAGCTTTTATCACAGCAGGGGAAACCTACCGTATCAATGAAATCTACCTGATTTCTCATGCGCTGCTCGAAACCGGAAACGGAATCTCAAAGCTCGCAACAGGCGTTCAATACAACGGAAGAACGGTCTATAACATGTATGGTATCGGTGCGGTGGACAGCGATCCAATCAACAAGGGAGCTGCAAAAGCTTATGCAGAAGGATGGTTTACACCGGAAGCCGCGATCATTGGCGGCGCAAAATTCATCTCTCAGGATTACATTCAGGCGGAGCAAGACACGCTCTACAAAATGAGATGGAATCCGCTTGCTGCGTCAACCAGCGGAAAAGCTGCCCATCAATATGCAACAGATATCGGATGGGCGGTTAAACAGACCACGCAAATGCACAATCTTTACAGTCTCTTGTCCTCCTATAAAATCATCATGGAAGTACCGGTTTATGCACAAAAACAGTAAAAACAAAAGGGACTCTCTTTATCGGAGATGTCCCTTTTTTTATGAATTTGGCTCAACATGAACATGCACGTTATAGACGTCATGCTTTTTCACAAGCGTTTTTTCCACAATGGTTGATATGTCGTGAGCAGCCTTGATATCGAGTGTCGATTTTACAAATATCACAATATCGACGACCGCATTATTGCCGTAGTTCCTGGCCTTGATTTCCTTGACTCCTTTTACCCCCTCCACGTTTTGAATCGTCTCACGATAGGAGCTAATCAGATTTTCATCGAACCCGTCAGAAAGTTGATGGGATGCGTCTTTGAAAATATCCCATGCGGTTTTACAAATCAATATGCTAACAATTAAAGCAGTAAGCGGGTCCAGCCATGGCAGGTTCAATTGGGAGCCAAAGATCCCCATTGCACTTCCGATACTCACCCATGCATCGGAAAGATTATCTTTTGCTGCTGCATTAACGGCAGAACTGTTAATTTTTTTTGCCAGGGCATGGTTATACCGATACACAAAATACATAACAGCCGCACAGAAAAGTCCCGTCCAGCCGGCTATTAAATCCGGGGATTCCTTTACACCTGAAAACATGGAGGAAACAGCTTCAAATAATACCTGGAGCCCAACCGCTGCCATAATAAACGAAGCCGTTAACGAAGCGATCGTTTCACTTTTCCAGTGGCCGTATGGATGATCTTTGTCCGGCGGCTTGCGGGATAATTTTAGCCCAATCAATACGGCGAGTGAAGCGATGATATCCGTCACATTGTTTAATCCGTCAGCTCTTAAAGCTTCCGAATGGCTGAAGTAACTGATGGCCAGCTTCAGAACGGACAAACAAATGTAAGCCGCAATACTGATAACTGCCCCTCTTTCTCCCAATTTCAAGTTTTGATAGCGCTGCTCATCCATAATAGCCATCCCCCGAATTCTTTTTCATAAATATCGTAGCAGGTGCAATCCGGGTGGGTCTATAGCAACGTTTTTGGGTTCTGGTATAAAAGCAACACACCTAAAAAAGTGTTGGTCTAAGGAAATGTTTGTGACCAAAAGAAAGCCCGAGGTTTTGGAAACCCTGGGCTGCTTCGTAGTAAATAAAATTAGAACAACCAGAAATAATCCACTGAAGCTAACACCACAACAGCAACCACAGCAATTAGCACCTTCTGCTTTTTCGTTAATTTTTTGTAAAACGAATACCGCTTGGACTCATCATGGAATATCCAATAATCAAACACACCAAATAACAATGCTAAAATTACTGCACCGACTGGCAACAACAAACCTTCCTCCTTTTTCCAATATTACGAATATATCAGAAAAAAGATTCATTGCCCATCTATCGGATACGGATTTTTGCGTCACCGTGGATCCATTCCGGAAAAAAAGAAAAATCAATAGATATAGGATTTTTATACTGTTTAACATCTTTAATTGAAATTCCTTGAAGGCTGAGTTTGGTTTCAGGATTCTGGCCTTCCCAATAAAATGTTCTCTTTTTTATTTGTTTCCCGTTGCCATCACAAACCTCACCAAACGGAAAAGCATGAAAAGGTTTTTCCGTATACATCTGAAAGGAAAGACTATTCTTTTTAACTTTTAAATGGGAAAAAACACTCCCCTTTGGCTGATTGATAATCTTTTCTTTTTCTGTATCAACAATTAACTTTGAATTTTTATCAATCGTTTGTACCTTATTTAACTTTAAATATAATTTTTTTGGCGTCCGGAAGTAGTTGCTTTGCAGATAAATAATTTTCTCATCATTTGAGATTAAACTGGCGGTAATACCATCCGCAATTCGCCCTCATGACTCTCCATTTTCATCAACCAGCCGTAAGTCTTCAAACGCCAATATACGTTTTGTATTTGTTTCTGGCATTTTTACTTTCACAGCCACACGTAAAGGATATACATCCGCCCGTTCAAATTTAATTTTCTGTCCTGCGATCTCTACCATCTTATTGAGATGAATCACTTTCTTCTTTTTTAACTCCTTTGGTAAATGAAATGCGAGTTTAAAGTCTTCATTCAATTTATGGCTTCCTGTTACCTTCAATTTGATTTCATACTTTTTGGATGTAATTGGTTTGTCAAAGAAATACTCGATCTCCCCGCTATATTGTTTCTTCCCTTCCTGTGAATAATGAGGTTCCCCAAACATTCTGAATGACTCTTTCAGCTGCTCCCCTTCTCTGCTTTTAAGATTAACTTCCTTTATTGTAGCTTCTTTAAGTTTCCTATCAGAATGAAGGGTATAAAACAACACCATGCCTTCTTCATCAGCAATGGCTCCATCGATCGTTACCTTCAGTCCGTTTTTTTCTTGCGAAACATCAATTTCCTGGTAATATTTATTTTCAACGGCTGCCATGCGCCCTTTATCCTCTCTAAGTAATTCAACGATATTTTCCATACCGGGGATGTTAATCATATAGTCCGCAAATACAGGAGAGAACCGAATGGACCAGAATAACCCGATAAGAAGGACAGCAGCCACGGCCATGCTATACATCCAGCGCTTCTTTTTAATCCCGATTTTCTCTTCGGATTTTGCCTTTTGGAATCCGGCAAAAATGGCTTCGTCGAGTGCATCCATGGAGATTTCCACATCATCATACTGCTTTTTCAGTTTCAATAACCGCTCTTCTTCCTTGCTATACATTCAAGCTCCCTCCCTTCTCATCCAACCTGTCCCGCAGCATTTTCAGCGCCTTATTAAGCCAGGTCTTCACCGTTCCTTCCGGACATTGCAAAGCTTGTGCGATTTCTTTTATCTTCAGATCGTGAAAATATTTTAATGTTAGTATCTCCCTTGAACGCTCGTCGAGCCCCTGCATGGCATCCTTCAGCTCCATCACCGTATGATTTTCCGATATGCCATAAGATTGTAATAGTTCAGCATTTACCGTTATGCGTATGTTGTTTTTCAACTGGTCATTGCAATAATTGATCATAATACGGATCAACCATGTTTTAAAATAGGCAGGCTGCTTCATGCTGCGAAGATGTTTATAGGCACGGTACGTAACCTCCTGTATGGCTTCCAGCGCTTCTTCCTCATTATGGAGATATGACAGGGCGGTTTTATACAAATCCAGCTTGAATAGTTTCATGAGTTTCATAAACGCCTCTCCGTCCCCTTTGATTGCGTCCAAAACCCACTGTTCCTCCGGTTTCAAATGCCGTGATCCCCCTTTTTCTTTCTCTGTTGTATATATTAGACTAAGAACTCGAAGAAAAGTTTTAGTTTCAGGAAAAAAATGTTTATGGAGAGATTCAGTGGATCGTGATTCGGGTGGGTTTTACAGTTTTCCGGGCATTCTGTGGACTAAAAAAGGAATGCAACAAAAAAAGACCATCACGTATGAACGTGATGGTCTTTCATCGCAATCTTATTGTCCTTTGATTTCCAAGAGCTTGTGTCTCAGGCCGGTCTCCATCTGGGCCAGCTCATTTTCAGCCAATCGGCGCTTGTGACGGCCTTCCTCCTGAATTTTGAGTGTTTCCTCCAGGGTGGACATGAGGTTTTCCTGCGTCTTCTTCAGCGTCTCGATATCAACAAGGCCCCGTTCATTTTCGCGGGCGGTCTCGAGCGTGTTGGCTTTAAGCATTTCCGCATTTTTCAGCAGCAGATCGTTGGTCGTTTTGGCAACCTTTTTCTGAGCTTCCACGGCACTCCGCTGGCGAAGTAGAGTAAGCGCAATTGCTACCTGGTTTTTCCAGAGCGGAATCGCCGTCATGATCGAAGACTGGATCTTTTCCACAAGTGCCTGGTTTGTGTTTTGAATGAGGCGGATTTGCGGAGCACTCTGAATGGTGATTTCGCGGCTCAGCTTCAGGTCGTGAAGCCGTTTGTCCAGTCTGTCTGCAAATTGCACCATATCATTGACTTCCTGATATTTCATCTGGTCATTCGTGTCTTTCGCTTCTTTACGGAGTGCAGGGATCACCTTAGTATTGATTTCCTCAAGCTTCAGCTCCCCAGCTGCAATGTAGACATTTAACGCTTGAAAATACTCTTTGTTATGGTCATACAGCTTCTCCAGCATGGCGATATCGGCCAGCAGTACATTTTTACTGCTGTCGAGTTTTACACCGATGCGATCGATCTGGGCTCCTGTCTTTTGATACTTGGACAGCACCTCCTGGACCGATCCAGAAATCTTGCCGAACACCCTGCCAAACAATGAAGGCTTGTTGGATTGCAGTTCTTCCGGATTGACATTGCTCAATTTCTTCATCAGATCATTAATGATCTCGCCAACTTGTCCGACATCCTGCTTTTTCACCTGGTCGAGCATCGTGTTCGAGAACGACAAAAGCTTCGACTGGGCAGGCGAGCCATAGGTGATCATTGCCTGATGATTTTTCGGGTCGATCTGCTGAGCCAGCTGATATGCTTTTGCTTTGTTCTCCTCCGGAAGCACATCGATTAATTTCCGCTGTGTGGCCGAAGGTTCCTGCTGAACCTCAGGAACCTTTGGCGTTTCACCGAACGGGTCCGCGAGCAGGTCGTCCATAATATCCAATTTATCGTCCTGATTATAGAGAGGTGATGTATTATCGCTCATGATAATCTCCTGCTTTCGTTTCTAATTTGGTTTCTTTCAGCATTTTCATGGAATGCCGTGCTACATCCAGCTCAAAATTCAGTTCTTCCATGTCATCCGAAAGCATATGATACAAGTCCTCTTCAATGTATTCGGTAAGCTCTTTTAACGTCCTTCTTGTTTGGGAAAGAGACTCCTGAATTTCCCAGCTTTTCTTTGGCTGGCTGGACAAAAACGCATACTTCTCTGTCAGTTCAACCGCAGAATCCAAATGGGAGAAGAAGAATCTCTCGCCTTGAAAAAAGCGTCTTGGCTCCCTTTTTGTCATACTGTATATTTTTCTCGTAACCTTCGTCAGCTCAAATCTCTGCTTTAACGTGGGAATATCACGAATGGAAAACAGGGTCTTTTGCAGCCGGTGAATTTTTGGTTTGGCTTCTCGTAAATTTTTTTGAATGTACTTATATTCACCCCGGGTGAGTTGATGTTTTTTCAGCAATCGCCAATTCCAAAGCATCGATGCCAGCAAATAACCAGCCACCCCGCCGCCGATGGCCAAACCGCTTGAAAGCCAAAAGGATTGGTCGAAGGCAAAGAAGGACAGCAGCCATACAATGGCCATGGTATTAAAGCCGCTGATGATTTTTACGACAAAACCTAAAAATCCGTTCATGTCAATCGCTCCCGACTTCATGTCTTTTCTATTACTACGAACAGAACAGACTTGAGTTTCATTTTTAGAAATATTTTACTTTCCTCTACCTTTACCATACCGCATGATCCTCATTTTCTCCATTGCCCTGTAAACGTAAAACGCCTAAGACTTAAGACGTAGATAAAGACCGAAGTGGAAGAAAAGGCAGTAACAGAAGAAGAAAGATTCATCGCTGCACTTTCATTACTAGAATTACCCTCCTGGAAAAACCAGCAAACAGACCTTGGCTGATATTGTAAAGTTTATAGGAAAATAGAAGCGTTTATGCCAGAATTCCCCCTATATTGTCATTTCTTGACGAACAACTTAGAGGATTTATTACGAATGACAAAGGGGAGAAATACGATGAAAAAATGGTTGGGACTTTTCATGGCGGCAGTCCTCTGTACAGGCTTATTGTTTCCTGGACATAGCAGTGCCGCTTTAGGCAGCCGCATGCTGTCACAAGGATCAAGCAACAGTGATGTGGTTGATCTTCAGGAGTATTTAATGACAAAGGGCGTCTTTCCGTATCATACCGCTACAGGATACTATGGACCGATTACGAAAAACGCTGTGGAGCAATTTCAAACCCAATCCCGTATAAAAGTGGATGGAATTGCAGGATCGGAAACGATTAATAAAATTAAAGTACTGCGCAAAGGGGATATCGGCAAACCTGTCATCGAACTTCAGCGACTGCTAAAGGCTTGGAACTCATATAGCTCCACAGTTGACGGCATTTATGGAGACGGCACGGTTTCAGCAGTAGCTTCATTCCAAAAAAACCATGGACTTTCACCCGATGGCATCGCAGGCCCGAGTACATACAAAAAACTACGCCAAAAAAGCCCTTCTTACTCCACCAGAAGCTTCACGGTGAACAGTTCGGCTTACACAGCGGACTGTGATGGCTGTTCCGGTAAGACAAAAATGGGTATTGATCTGAAGAAATACAGCAACGGGAAAGTGGTCGCTGTCGATCCGAATGTGATCCCACTTGGATCAAAAGTTGTCGTTGAAGGCTATGGTACAGCCATTGCTGCTGATATTGGCGGCGGCATTAACGGAAAAATGCTTGATGTGTTCATCGCTGACCATGGAGATGCCATCAACTGGGGCCGTAAAGACGTAAAAGTAACGGTGTATGAAAACTAAAGCAATACCTGATCCCGGGTAGCCTGACGGCTGTATCCCGGGACTTTTTATTGTCCCGTGTGATGGAATCACCGGAAAATCGGCTATCTTTATGATACGGAAGCAAAACTGCTAAAAAAGAAGAAAAAATAATAGAAAAGCTGACCCGGATAAAATGCACCATAGTGCATTTACTGGGTCAGCTTTAACCACTAAAAGTCTATCGATTTTGCTCCGCCTACAACCGGAAGCCGCAAGGAGCTTCTTGGAAGCAGAATCGTATTTTCCGCTTTGGTTGAATCCGGTACGGTCCAGTTGTCATCACTGCCTGCGATCACAAGGCCGATACGGTGACCCGCCTTAAAAATATAGTCTTCCGGCAGGACATCCCATCGCACCTGATACGGTTTGCCTGGATTCAGCAGTGTGGTCACAGAAAGAGATTGATAGTTTTGAGCATCCATCCAGCTTCGGGTCACGATCTCGTAATCGGAGGTATGGGTGCTCTTTACGGCCTTTTTATAGCAGGCGTCATCTGCGCCGTAACTCTCACCCCAGCAGTCTTCCTCAGTCAGAGTCGTGATGCCTTCTCCTCTGCTTTCATGGTCTACTCTCGTATCTGTTCCATAATCAACCAGGTACGCTGTAAAATTCGTATCCTCCGCATTGGTCGCTACACTAAGCTCCATTTTCGGCGTTCCGCTGAAACGGACACTCTGTAAAAGTGGCTCCGATAAAAACAGCAGTCTGTTTTTATTAAGAGAGGCATCTGGCTGGATGAGCTGCTCTTCTGTTAACAAAGGATTATCCGTAAAGGAGATGGAAGGGCTCTTCAAAATAGAGTGTTTGGTGAGCTCTCCGGTTTCTCCCTTTTTATTCGCAGCCAGATTGATTTTCACGTACTTCGCCTTCTTGTCCGGCCATGTGGAATACGTTTTCCAGGTATCCGCGGACCTTTCAATATCTGCCATTGGTTCATCCATGATGTCGTTTTTCATGTCCTTCAGCCAATAATCAAACCATTGATGAAGCGTATCTACCCATTCTGAACGACGGAAATCAAATGGATCCACATGTCCGGTCTGTGCCAGCCAGATTTTTCGCGGAACATTTTGTTTGGCAAGCTCTGCCCACCAGCGGGAGAACTGATAGGTTTTAACATTGTAATCGTTCAAGCCATGGATCAGAAAGACACTCGCCTTCACGTTCTTCACATCATTTATGTAGTTTCTCTCATCCCAGAATGAATTGTAATCTCCAGTTGCATCATCTGATTCCTGAAGAAGCTGCTGGCGGACCGGTTCGCATTGCGCCTGCCGCTTGGAATTAACGACGGTTCGGGCAAGCCCGGAAGGCCCTCCTTTGTAATAAGGAATCCCTCCATAACGGTAATAGTCGTACCAGGAACTGATCGCACCGATTGGGACAATGGTCTTTAGTCCCTCAACCCCGGTCGCTGCCACACCATTGGCAAGCGTGCCGTCATACGATTTTCCGATCATGCCTACTTTTCCATCTGTCCAGTAAGCTTCTACTTCTCTTCCGTCTTTATTCCATGCTTTGGTCCGGCCATTCAGCCAGTCGATGGTCGCTTTAATGCTTTCGATCTCTTCAGGCCCTCCTGTTGTCGGGCATCCGTCCGACTGGTTGGTGCCGACCATTTCCGGTTGGGCCACCGCATAGCCGCGCGGCACAAAATAATTGTCATACCAGAGCGGAAACATTTCATTGATGCCGTCTTTGTCTTTGTCCTTGACTTCGGACTCGTTGCCTCGTCCCAATCGTTCATAATAAGGTGAGGCATCCATAATGACAGGTACCCGGAGCGAGCCTTCCGTTTCCTTAGGACGGATAATGTCCATGGCAATCCGGTCTTTTTTTCCATTGTTGTCGGTGTCGAGCTGTGATTCCACAAATACGGTTTCACGAATGGCATCACTGTAGGCATATTTTGGCTGTGACAGAGTCGGGTCTGATTGCGTTTTAACAGAGGACGTATTTGTCTGGGCATGCACATAGGAAGGTAAACTCATGGAGAACAGGGCCGTTCCGGTTACAAAAAGCTTCAGAAACTTTGATTTGACTTTCACTCACATTCCTCCTTCTTTTGTCTTACCTCTTAATGGTAATCCAGTTTTTTACATACAAATAGGGCATTTGGCCTTAAAATCATGCGTGCAAAATAATTATTCTTTCGACATCAAAAGGCAGCATTTGAGCTGGTTCGATATTTTCGTTCAACTGGTATCCTTATGGTTCTGTGTCTTTCAGCCTAAAAAAATAAGGCGACTCCAAATTTCTAAGTCGCCTTCGATTAGATTAATTATTAAAGATATACTTGTCCTTAAGCCGGTCAAATTCACCCTGCAGTTCCATTTCATCCATCCAGAGGTTCACCCAGTTTTCATAAACGGAATCGCCTCTTGGGATCAGATACGCTTTCTGGCTTTTCGTGAATGTTTTGTCGGTAAGCGCCGCATACAGACGGGAATCCCTGCTGGCATAATACATTGCTTCGGTGCTGTCTGTGATCATCACATCCACTTTTCCTTCGGCGACCATATGTGGGATATCAAGGTTATTTTGCACCACCATGATCTTTGCCTTTTTAATGTGGGCATCAACAAACTTTTGATTGGTTCCACCAGGATTGACGCCAATCGTTACATCAGGCTGATCAATCGCCTCCAGGCTCGTGAACCTTTCCTTATCCTCCATTCGGATTAATGGCGATTTGCCTTCATTCAAATACGGCCGTGTTAATTGTGCCGTCTTTTGGCGTTCTGTATTCCGGCTCACCCCGCCGACTGCAATATCAAACTTGTCATCCAGCAGATCATCCATGAGTGTGGGCCATGAGGTTTTTACAAACTTGACCTTAACGCCGAGATCCTTGGCCATCCGTTCAGCTGCTTCAATATCAAACCCTTCAAACGTTTTGGTATCTGGGTTGTAAAAGGTAAACGGCTTATAGTCCCCTGTCGTTCCTATACGAATAACCCCTTTTTTCATAATACGGTCCAATCTCGAAGCCACGGTATAATGGTTTCTCTTTTTATGCAGTACACTTCCTGATGCACTGGCCAATTCATTAGCCGGCACATACGGCTTGCCATTGACCTCCAGGGTACTAAGCTGTCTCCCGTTCCACTCCAATTCTCCTTCCTTTGTTGCCGAAGTAAATTTCATTCCCCCAAAACCAAGACCGGCGATGAAAGCGAGTATGGCCACCCACTTCCCAATTCTTTTGCTGTGCATATGCATCCTCCATTCTATGTGATACGTCCATTATTCATAGAGTGGAAGAGCAAGTACATATGTTTTCTGAAAATTCAAGAAAATGGTTATTTAGTCTGGAGAAAAAAGTCCCGTATTCCACACAAAAAAAGCACAGCGGCTGCTGTGCTTTTTACCATTAGAAAAAGGTCAAATTTTCACCAATTCCTGCCTCCCGTTTTTCTGGAATGGGTGTAAAACCGTCTTTTGAAAGCATGACCTCTACTTGATCACCGATTTGTTCCTGCATCATCTTCAAAACCACTTTATAAGCGGAAGGGTTATACCACTTTTTCATTCCCGTGCGTCTGTAGATGTCAGAAATGCCGAGGCGCTCGGTCCGTTTGCCGCCGCTGCCGTCTCCCATCCAAAAATCATCAATCGTCACCCGGTCCGCGAGGGGCTTCAGTTTTTGTGGAAACTCCTTTGAGCAGGGCAGCAACGGAGACAGGCTCGCCTGCGTGGTGATGCCCGCTTCTTTAATTTCCCGGAGCGCCTGCATTCTGGCCGGGATTGGCGGAGCTGTGGGAGCAAATGCTTTTCGGATGTCTTCTTTATCTGTTTCGATGGTCATGGACACCCGCACGTGATCACCAAATTGCTTAAAAAGGTCAATATCGCGTTTAACCAAAGGTGAACGTGTCTGAACGTGAAGAAAATCGGGCGGCAGCTCGAGCATAACTTCGAGCAGTGAACGGGTCAGCTTTGTTTCATGCTCCAATGGCTGATATGGATCTGTAGATGACGCCATAAAAATGGTGACTGGCCCTTTCCTTCTAGCCTTTGAGAGCTCCTGCCGCAGCAAATCAGCTGCATTTGTTTTGATGTCCACCCATGTTCCCCACTCCTCCTCACGATAGAGGGAGATGGGAAGCTGCCTTACATAGCAGTAGGAACACGCAAAGGTACAGCCGGCATACGGATTCAGGGAGTGCGTAAAATCATCGAGTTGCCCTACACCGGGAGTTAATATACTTTTCGATACAATATCCTTCAGCTCTGCTTTCATCCTGTATGCCTCCTTCCTTTAGAGAATCAGCTCATTTTTAATGCCGTTGACCTCTTCCTCTGTCAATTGCCGCCACTGGCCCCTTGGCAAATCACCCAAAGGAATGCCCATAATCCGGATGCGTTCCAGTTTAATAACGGTATAGCCAAACGCCCGGCACATTCTCCGGATTTGCCGGTTTAATCCCTGAGTCAAAATGATGCGAAATTCATCATCGCTCATCCGCTCAACCACACACGGCTTTGTAACCGCACCAGGGATCTGTACCCCTTGTGCCATTCCTGAAATGAATTCATTGCTAAAGGGCTTATCAAGTGTTACCAGGTATTCCTTTTCATGATTGTAATCTCCATGTGATATAGCATGAGACAGCTCACCGTCATTGGTCATCAAAATCAATCCTTCTGAAGCTTTGTCCAAACGGCCGACAGGAAAAATCCGCTCTTGGTAACCAACAAAATCAATAATGTTTCCTTCAATATGTGAGGCGGCCGTACACGTTATACCGGCCGGTTTATTTAGCATAATGTACACAAAGTTTACCCTATTTTTAATGATTTTCCCATCAATTCGCACGATGTCACCAGGCCCAACAATCTGTCCCATCTCGCATACTGCCCCATTAAGAGTAATCCTTCCTGCTTTAATATACCTGTCTGTTTGCTTTCTGGAGATGGCCATTGCCTGACTGATGTATTGGTTAATCCTCATCATTTTCCTGCTTCCTTATTATTTTAAGGATAAATCTTCTCGCCTTTTTCAAGCATCTCCAAGAATTGATTCATCCGTTTCATCCGGGTTTCCGGTTTCTTTGCTGTCTGAAGCCTGAAAAGAATGGCATATCGGTTCTGGCTGTTTAACGTTTCAAAATAAGTTTTTGCGTTTGGCCGCTGATCAAGCGCTTTTTGAAAATCCACTGGCAGCGTCTTCTCGCTTTGTGGAGAATAAGCGTTTTCCCAAAGCCCGTTTTCCTTCGCCATTTCAATGGCCCGGAGTCCGGGAGGTCTCATCCTCCCCGCCGTCAGGAGTTCTTCAGCCTTCTCCTTATTCACTTTTGACCAGATGCTTTTTGGCCCTCTCGGCGTAAACCGCTGCAGCCATGTTTGATCATCATATTTTTCCTTCCGGCTGTCAATCCATCCGTAGCATAAGGCGCTTTCCACAGCTTCAGCATAGCTCGGCGTTGCCTTGCCTGAATTCTTTTTCGCAATATGAATCCGAATGCCCGGGGATGAATCATGATGCTCTTCAAGCCATTTTTCTAATGATTGCTGACTTTCAAACCATACGGCCTCAAGCTCTTCTTTAGCCATCCTTTTCCGCCTCCGTTCTCTAATCGTTGATGAAGTACTACGTCAAAGAAAAAAGAAATCCTCCCGATCCTTCGAGAGAATTTCTTTGGAATTAAGAAGCCGCCTGTACTTCCAAACGTTTTTCTTTTTTCTGTGAACTCAATACCAGCTGAATCGTGCAAACGATAAAGTATACGAACGATGCAATAAGCACATATGTCCAAGCCTGTGAAACAGCCTGTTTTTTCCATACTCCTGCCAGGGAAAGAAGAGCAGGGAAAGTCAACGTCACCCACGACTGCACGAAGGCAACCTTGCCAATATACGTATCAATCTTTTTGTTTAAAGCACCTGAAAGGAAGAACAGGAACCATAAATAGGCCCATGCCACCCAAGTCAAACTGCCGACTGTATCATGGAATTTCAGGAACGACACAACAGCATAAAGGATTGCGATAACTGAAACCCATAACGAATAATAGCCAAGGCCGCTGCCGTGAAGGCCTTTCACATTTGTAACACCAACAAATAAATACGTCAGCCCGAATAAAAAGATCGAAGCCAAATTAAAGACAGTCCAATGCTGTTGATCCGAGATCACGATCAGGTAAAAAGGGATAACCACCTGAAGCACTCCAACAAACAAGTTAAAATATCCAACACTCTTGCCATCGGCTTTACCGAAAAGCATAAAGCTATTTAAGAATAGGGCCGCTCCTGAAAGAAATAAACCTACGTCTCCCATATCATTTGCCGACTAACGTTCAGCCGGCCGCTTACACCTCACTTAAAAAAAGAAAAAGCAGATCCCTCCGCACGGAGCAGAAAGGGATATGCCTGCTTGATCTTTTAAAATTTAACTTAAAGAATGAAACTTACAATGATGGCTGAAAGGACGCTCACAAGCGTTGCTCCATAAAGAAGCTTCAGTCCAAAACGTGCAACCACGTTTCCTTGCTTTTCACTTAGTCCTTTAACCGCACCGGCGATAATTCCGATGGATGAGAAGTTAGCGAAGGATACAAGGAATACAGAGATGATCCCCAATGTACGAGGGCTCATGGCCTCTTGTACTTTTCCAAGCTGAATCATCGCTACGAACTCGTTTGTAACCAATTTGGTCGCCATAATTCCGCCGGCAGAAACCGCTTCTGCCCAGGGCACACCCATGATGAAGGCAACCGGAGCAAAGATATACCCAAGCACGTGCTGGAAGGTAACACCGAAAATCAAATCAAACACACTATCGATCGCTGCCATTAAGGCAACAAAACCAATCAGCATGGCACCTACGATAATCGCAACCTTAAAGCCGTCCATGATGTATTCTCCAAGCATTTCGAAGAAAGATTGCTTTTCTTCTTCCTGTACTTCAAGAATATCTTCGTTTTCGTCCACTTTATACGGATTGATAATCGAAGCAATAATGAATCCGCCAAAAAGGTTTAGCACAAGTGCAGTTACCACATATTTCGGTTCAATCATGGTCATGTAGGCACCAACGATTGACATGGAAACCGTAGACATCGCTGATGCACAGAGTGTGTACAAGCGGTGCTCCGGGATACGTCCCAATTGCTTTTTCACAGTAATGAAGACTTCGGATTGTCCAACCATAGCAGAAGCGATGGCATTGTAGGATTCGAGTTTACCCATCCCGTTTACTTTACTGAGGACAAATCCAATGGCCCTCATAATGAGCGGAAGGACTTTAATGTATTGGAAAATCCCGATCAATACAGAAATAAATACGATTGGAAGCAATACCGTCAAAAAGAACGGCGCCTGACCATCGTTGGCGATGCCGCCGAAGACAAAGTCAACACCGGCCGCTGCATATTTAAGCAGCTTTTCAAACACACCGGCAAACGCTTTAATGACAACCAGACCAAACTTTGTATTTAATAGAATGTAGGCCAGAATGAGCTGCAGAACGATCATAATGGCAATCGGCTTATAATTGACCTGTTTGCGGTTGTTGGATGCAAGCAGTGCTAAGCCCAGTACAACAACAAGCCCTAGAATCGCAATAATATATGTCATAAGTCATTTCTCCTAAGTTGTTATTTGGCAAGGTGAGGTGAGAAACTATGCTAAATCTTTTGAAGAAAAGAATCCTGGCAAAAGCTCATGAATCGATGTTTCCTTGGTATCACCTTTAAGATTGGAAAGAATAATTTTTGTATTTTCATCGCAAAATTCTGCAATAACCTGGCGGCATGCTCCACAAGGAGAGATTGGTCCTTCAGTATCACCGACAACCGCAATGGCTTTTATTTTCTGTTGGCCTTCTGAAACCGCTTTAAATATCGCTGTTCTTTCAGCACAGTTTGTCATGCCAAAAGAAGCGTTTTCAATATTGCAACCGAGGAACAATGAATCGTCCCCGGTCAGCAATGCTGCGCCAACCTGAAATTTTGAATACGGAACATAAGCCTTCTGACGGGCTTCAATTGCTTTTTCAACTAATGCTTTTGTTTCCATATGGCATTCTCCATTCCAGATGGTTTTTTTGTTTATGAATTAATAAGAGCTATTAGACGTCTGACCTTTTGCGATAGCAACACCCGAGCTCGCACCGATACGAGTTGCACCTGCATTTACTACGTTTTGTGCATCTTCAAGGCTGCGAACGCCACCTGATGCTTTAACGCCTACATCTGGTCCAACGGTTTTCCTCATGAGGGCTACATCTTCTGGAGTTGCTCCTCCTGTAGAAAATCCTGTAGATGTTTTAACAAAGTCAGCTCCTGCTTTAACAGACAATTCACAAGCCATTACTTTTTCTTCATCAGTAAGCAGTGAAGTTTCAATGATCACCTTTGTCAACGCTTTGCCCTTGGCAGCTTCAACAACGGCTTTAATGTCATTTTCAACTGCGTCATACTGTTTGCTTTTCAACGCTCCGATGTTGATCACCATGTCAACTTCGTTTGCACCGTTTTCGATCGCATTTTTTGTTTCAAATGCTTTAACTTCAGGAGTTGATGCTCCAAGAGGGAATCCGATAACCGTACATACTTTGACTTCCGGTGTATCTTTTAGAACTTCAGCTGCTGTTTTCACCCAAGTCGGATTTACACAAACAGAAGCAAATTTGTATTCTTTTGCTTCCTGAGCAAGAACTTCGATTTGTTCAAGTGTTGCATCCGCTTTTAACAATGTATGATCGATCATTTGAACTAAATTAGTGTTGGACATACTGATTGTTCCCTTCTTTTTTGAAAATGATAAAACGCTTTCAGTCGCGATTTTTGGTTTGCATGAACACTATACCAAGCTTATGAACAATTGTAAATAACAAACTGAACAAATGTAAAAGTATTTTTTTCCAATAAAAAATCGCAGGAGGGACAGCTAGCATTTATCCAGCAATGACCGTGCTGTAAACTGGTCGGTTACGAGAACATTGGCATAGCCGCCTTTAAGCGCTGCACATATGCCCTCTACTTTTTGCTGTCCACCGGCAACCAAAATGGAATGATCCTTTTTTTTCAGCTCTTTTAAATCAATCCCAAGTGTCCGTTCATTGATGTCAGCGTTAAGGATCTCGCCATTTTCATCGATAAACCGGGAACAGAGGTCACCTGCTGCTTTCGAACGGATTTGTTTTTGGTCTTCCTCGGAAAAGTAGCCCAGCTGGAACAGGAGAGACTCGGATTTGACTGCGCCAATCGTAAACACGGCGATGTTGGCTTCTTTCCCTAAGTCCAGGATCCGTTTAATGTGCCGGTCTGCCTCCATTGCCTGTTTCACAACGACGTGGTCCACAATGGCCGGAAGCGGCAAATAAATGGGCACGGTGTTATACGCTTTGCCAAATAAGCTCAGCACTTCGGAGTGATAGGTGTGTGTTTCCGAATGGCTGATACCGCCTTTTAACTGAACAACCTTCACGTCCTTTACGAATTTCTGTTTCAGATGGCAGGCCACATTATAAAGTGTCGTTCCCCATGTGACCCCAATTACATCCCCATCTTGTGTTGTCTCATAAAGATAGGCTGCAGCTTTTTCACCGAGTTCTTCTTTTATAAGACCGCTGTCATATTGAGGAATAGAAGCCACAATGGCCTTCTTTAGATGAAACTTCTGTTCAAGTTCGCTTGACAGTTGCTCAATGTCGTTTTCGGGATCCATGATTTTAATCTGAACGATCCCTTCGCTTTTGGCAAGCTGAAGCAGTCTTGAAACAGTGGGCCGTGATATTCCCATTTCCGCTGCAATTTGATTCTGATTGTAGTCCAGCAAATAATAAAGCTTCGCTGCTTCAATTACCTTCTTCAATTTATCTTGTTCCACGCTATCCCACCGCCATTTCATCTTTCTTTTATATATATTAACAAAATTTCACCACTAGTGAACATATGTAAAATGATCCATTATTCATTATTTCTAGAAATTGGTTGACTAAACCACTAAAAGCCCATATCTTATAAATGAATGAACCGTTCATTCATAAAACGAGAGGAGATTGAATGATGAAAAACCTGAAAACGGGATTGGTTATTGGCGGAAGCATAGGCGGCCTGCTGGCAGCACGCGTTTTATCCGATTTTTGTTCCAAAGTGCTGATTGTTGAAAAAGATACATTTCCGGACGGCCCGGAGCATCGCAACGGCACACCTCAGGCGTTCCATCCCCACCGTATAACTCCGCGAGGCAAAGCTATTATTGATCGTTTTTTTCCTGATTATGAACAAGATCTGGTTTCACATGGCGCCCCTTCTTCTCTTAATAAAATCATTCATCAACACAACCAGTTCGGTACCATGGTCAGTCCTTATCCAAGAAACGATATTAAATTCAGCCGGGCCGTACTTGAATATGTGATACGGGAACGGGTCAGAAAAATCGATAACATCCACTTTTTACAAAAGCATGATGTCCTTTCTCTCACCGCGTCCTCTGAAACCGACAGAATTACAGGAGTGCTGGCCCGTGACCGTGAAACAGACCTGTCGCCTTTTCCGATCGAAGCCGATTTGGTCATAGATACAAGCGGAAGAACTTCCAAGCTATCGCAATGGCTCGTTGATCTAGGCTTTACCGTTCCTCTTCCTGATAAAATGACAGCAAACATCGGATACAGCACACGAAGGTATAAACTTCCTCCCGGCAAGGAACATCTGGCCGACAAATGGGATGCCGTTAATGTTGGCGGAACTCCTGGCAAGACATTCCTGGGTGCCTTTTCATTTATTGAAAACCAGGTGGCCGAAACGATCCTGTATCGTCCGGACGGTGTGTTTCCACCGAGCGATCCTGATCAGTTTGAAAGGGAAATCGGCAGGCTTCCAAGCCCCCTTATTTCCGAATTGATTTCCGGGCTTGAGCCCATTACCCCGCCGAAAGGCTTTCGGGTACCCTGTTTATTCCGCCATCATTTTGACCAAATGGTAAACTGGCCACCTGGTTTGCTTGTTTTGGGAGATGCGTACAGCAACTTTGACCCAATCTTTGGCCAGGGAATGACAGTAGCTGCAATAGAAGCTGAACTGCTGTATAAAGAGTTGGGTCGTAATGATTCTGATCCCCCTAAAACCGGTTTTGAGCGGACCATGCTGAAAAAATTCCAGCATGTGATTGAAGCCGCCTGGTGGCTGAACTGTGCAGCTGATTTACGCTGGGAGGGTGTCGGTTACGAGGGTGCCCAGCCTCTGAAAGGAATCGAATTTGGTCAAACCTATATGGATTTTTACTTAAAATATGCCACAGAAAAACAGGACTGGAAGCTGTATGGACTATACTGGGCAGTCAATACCCTGTCGGTTTCCCCGAAAGCAATCTTCAATCCGGAAATGGTTCAAATCGTCCTGTCTTCTTCCCCATCCGGCCAAAACGAGCTGGATCAATTGAAAAATGGAAATTCGCTGGAAAACGCACTTAGGGATATCCTTCCCGATTTTTCGGAAGAAATCTTTGCTCCGGAGAAAATGAACAAATTAGAGGTTCGACGCGAGAATTGATATACTTTTCCTAAGAAGCAACAACTACAGGAGTGAATACATTTGCCATTAAACGAAGAACAGCTTCAGCAAAAACGTGACGAACGGCGCGAACAAATCTTGTCCGCCGCTCTCAAGGTCTTTGCCCGCAGAGGACTGATCGGTACAAAGATGAGCATGATCAGCGAGGAAGCGGGCATCAGCCAAGGCCTGATGTATCGCTATTTTACTTCCAAAGACGAACTGTTCATCACCTTGGTGGAACGCGCCATTCAGGGATCGATTGAAGGAACCAGACAGATTCACCAAATGCCGGGATCTCCTCTTGAAAAGTTAACAAGGCTGACCGAAGAAATTCTTGATGAAGACGGACAGCTGTATTTTTTGCTTATGCATCAGGTGCGAACCTCAGATGAGGTGCCTGAAAAAGCAAAAGCGCTTCTTGAATATGCATCCATGGATATGTATGTCGACATGCTGAAGCCTGTGTTTGAAGAAGGCCAAAAAAACGGAGATTTGGCAGAAGGAGATATCAGCGAATTAATTTCCTGTTATTTTACCGTCATATCCGGTTTGATGACCTTAAATATTCCCAAAATAAAAGGGTTTCAGCTTCCGCGGGTGGAACTATTGATGAGGATGTTCACACGTCCCCAATAATAAAGAGACCTGAGGTATTGTGGATGCGAATCGGATTGATGCGACATTTCAAAGTAACAAGAGGCTATCCCAGCGGTTTATTTTCATCGCAAGACCTGCTGAAGTGGGTGGATGAATATGATGCTTCCGAGGTGGAAGAATCTGAAGTTGAGCTCGGAGGTGTAGATTGGAAGACGTGCTATTCAAGCAATCTATCGAGAGCCGAAATCACGGCTCGGCGGGTGTTTAAGGGAGAGATTACATTTTTGGATGAATTGAGAGAAATCAAGCTCTCTCCTTTCTTTCGTTCAAACATCAGGCTTCCTCTGCCCGTCCATCTCTTGTTTATCCGGATGGCCTGGCTGATGAAACACCCCTCACAGAACCCTGGCAAACAAGAAGTTCTCCAGCAGATCAGCAATACGGTGGACCGCATCACCGCGCATCAGGAGGACGATGTTTTAATTGTCTGCCATGGCGGTGTGATGATGTTCATGCGTAAAGAACTGCTGAAGCGTGGCTATAAAGGTCCCCAGCTTGGCCGGCACATTGAACATGGGAAAGTCTATGTATTTGAGAATTGAAGCATGAGAAACTTCTGGTTTTCGCTTGTCGAAACTCAGAAGTTTTTTTGTTTATTTGGTTTGCGTTTCCCAATAAACTTCATCACCGTGATAAGGAGGGTGATAACCGTAAAAGCGATAAAAAAGATGACCTGTAACAGCAGGATCACGTCCATCGCCCTACCCTTTTCTCCTGAATAAAAATACCCGATGCCTAAAAAAAGAAGAGTAGCAGGAAAAGTGCCTATGACGGTCAACAGTGAATACTTCCAAATGTTCATCTTGGACATTCCTGCAAAATAAGGAACCACATTTCCAATCGGGAGAGGACTTAGTACAGCTACGCACCAATTTCCGTACTTTCGTATGGCCTTCTTTGTTTTGTCCAGTTTGGCCCGCTTATCAGAACTCATTTTTCTTTCAGCGGACTTGCCGAGTTTTAGCCCAATGAAATACGGAATATAGCTTCCGACTGTGTAAAAAAGGCTCCCGCCCAGTGAAATCCATACAATATCCAACCGGTTCAAATCCATCAGAATACCAGCGGTCACCATAAACGCAGAACCGACAAATGGAAAAGAACTTCCTTCAAGCAGCTGGGAAAACAAAATGCCCCAAACTCCCCATTCTTCAAACAACCTAGTAATCCACTCCAACAAAACCATCCACCTCATTATCCATTCAACGTTAATTCAAGTATAAGCAAATGAGCCGGTTCCCACCCAGAGACCCCAGATATAAATGATGTACTCCCCGAGCATTATTTTCCTCCTCCACCAATGTAAGCCTTACCATTTTCGCTCAATACGAAATATTTTAACAATTTACTCAATTACCCTTGTACTGCCAGTTTTTTGCTGGTATGATAATGAACATTGAATTCACCGTAGAAGGAGTCTCGTCATCATGAAAAAAGGGATATTAACTATACTGGTTCTGCTTCCTTTCGTTGCGCAGCTGGCTTTATTGCCTTTTGTCAACAAGATTGGCCCCATCATTTTTGGGTTGCCGTTTTTCCACTTCTGGTTATTTTTGTGGATCGTTTTAACCCCTTTATGCACCTATGGCATCTATCAACTTCAGAAATCAAAGGGAGGCTTGGAGTAACATGCAAGGCAATTTAACAGCACTGTCTATCACCATTTTTATCATTTTAACCGTAGTGCTCATCGGCTTCCTTTCCGGCCGTGATAAAAAAGTCCGCAGCTCTGTAGAAGAGTGGTCGGTTGGCGGAAGACGCTTCGGCGGCCTGCTCGTCTGGTTTCTTGTAGGTGCGGATCTGTATACCGCCTACACCTTCCTGGGTCTTACCAGTACAGCCTATACAGGAGGAAGCCTCGCTTTTTTTGCGATTCCGTATTCTGTACTCGCCTTTTTTATCTCTTACTTTTTTCTTCCAAAGCTTTGGAAGGTGGCTAATCATCATAAATTAACAACATTGGCTGATTACGCAAGAGAGCGTTTTGACAGTAAGCTTCTATCTATTCTTATTGCAATCGTTGGCGTACTCATGCTGATTCCTTATATCTGTCTGCAGCTCAGCGGTATCCAGGATACACTGCAAATTGCAGGTACCGGCTTTATCAATGTAAAGGTTGTGGTCATCACTTCCTTCCTGCTGGTTGCGTTGTACACCTTTTTCAGCGGTATTAAAGGACCAACATACACTGCGATAATAAAAGACGTCTTGGTTTGGGCCATCATGCTGTTTATGGTCGTGTCTCTTCCGATGATTCACTTTGGAGGCTGGACCCCAATGATGGACCGTATCGTTAAGGAGGCACCTCAGCTTTTAACCATACCAACCGACGGCCCAAAGGGGATCCCTTGGTTCATCACTGCTTCACTCGTTTCTGCGCTAGCCCTGTTTATGTGGGCACACGCAGCAACCGGCGTTTTCACAGCAAAAAGTGCAGATTCACTCCGCAAAAATGCGATGTTCCTGCCGCTTTATAATATCGTTCTTATTCTTGTGATTTTCCTTGGATTCATCGCTTTTCTTGTGCTTCCGAAGGGAACGGACCCACGTTTTGCGCTATTGACACTGATCCAGTCTTCCTATGGCGGTGTCGCACAGGGACTGGCGTATTCGACCATTGCCCTGGCTTCCCTGATTCCATGTTCCATCATGGCCATCGGGGCATCCAACCTGTTTGCCAATAACATTTACCGTGATTGGATTAACCCCAAGGTTAAACCTTCACGTCTTACCATGATTACAAGGGGTATGGTATTTGTCGTCATCGGACTGGCCCTTTTGTTCGGCCTGGTCTTTCCAAGTGCTCTTGTTTCCCTACAGCTGCTCGGTGTTTCCGGCATGGTGCAGATCTTCCCGGCGATTGTCATCAGCCTTTTCTGGAAAAACCAAACAAGGGAAGCGACAATCATTGGTTTGCTTGTTGGACTGGCCACAACATTTACCGTATACGGCACTGGCAATTCCTATGGCATCTATGAAGGGTTCTGGGGACTTGCTGCGAATTTCCTCGCGATCGTTGTACTTAATCCACTTTTTGTAAAAAAAGCAAAGAGCAACACTAACCCGGTAAAAGAGTTCTTGTTTAACAAAAAAGCAAAAGAAACCTCCCTTGCCAAAAAAGGAGCTTAACAGAAAAGACCCCCCGGTGACCCGGGTGGTCTTTTTTCGTAACCCTTTGTTGCTTATAGCAGTTGATGATGATCCTTTACACAATGGCTCCCCAGACCATTTTTTTTAAAAAATGAACATTTATAAAATCATAAGTTCTTGGCATGAAAGGTATCGCCGCCTTCAATGGTGCCGTTTTTCAATCCTTTGCTAAACCAGCGCATCCGCTGCTCCGAGGTTCCGTGCGTAAAACTTTCCGGCACTGCATAACCCTGGGCCTTTTTTTGCAGGGTATCATCCCCTACCGCACTGGCCGCCTTGATGGCTTCTTCTACATCTCCTTTTTCAAGGAGGTCCATGCCTTGTGCCTCATGGGCCCATACTCCTGCAAAATAATCGGCCTGGAGCTCGACACGCACCGATTGGGCATTCGCCTGGGTTTTGCTCAAGTTTTGCCGTGAGCCCTGGTCCATTGTTCCCAGCAGATTTTGCACATGGTGCCCTACTTCATGGGCAATCACATATGCCATGGCAAAGTCTCCCGGTGCATGGAACTCGTTTTTAAGCTCCTGATAAAAGCTCAAATCAATGTAAAGCTTCTGATCACCCGGACAGTAAAACGGGCCGACGGATGAACCCGCGGTTCCGCATGCCGATTGAACGGTGCCGTTATACAAAACCAGCTTTGGATTTTTATACTCTTTCCCTTCTTCCTCAAACTCTTTTTCCCAGACATCTTCTGTGTCGGCAAGAACCACCGACACAAATGAAGCCAATTCCTTTTCCTGATCAGATTCTTCATAGGGGGCAGAAGTGTTTTCTGTACTGGTCGTGCTTACGCTGTTCAGCACATCACTTGGGTTTCCACCAAGCAGCAGGACAACAAGCACAAGAACAATCCCGCCAATTCCGCCGCCAACCAGTGTTTTTCCTCCCATTCCTCGTCTGTCTTCAACATTTGTACTTTGTCTTCTATCTTTCCATTTCATACGCATCCTCCCAGCAGCAAGTTCAGTTACTAGTGAATATACCCCATAAGGAGGGAGTTATCGCCCCAAATTTAAGTTCCTTTCAAATCCCTTCTTCTTAAAAGTTTGTTTTTTTTATCATTTTTTGTAAAATTAGAAACATTTTTGTGGTAATGTAGGTAATAAGTGGTTTAATATACATAATTAACCTATTACTGTTATAAAAAGGGGGTGTGAGAAATCAGAGGAGAAAAAATTAAATATTTTAGAGAAATCAAACAGCTTACTCAAAGAGAGCTCACAGATGGTATATGTTCTATAACCTATTTAAGTAAAGTAGAAAACAACATCATTGACCCTTCTGAACAGATTCTACAATTATTGTGTGCACGCTTGGGTATTGAATACTCAATGTTTGTACAGTCCTCTTCCGATTTGACCTTCAAACAAGAGCTGAAAATGTGGTACGAAGCCATAAAACTTCGAGATCATTCATTATCCGAAAGGTACTACCAAAATATCAAAGACGAGGTTACAGGTATCGATGATATTGATATTTTAGCCTCTTTCCATCTTGTCAGCAGCCGGCATTTCCTGTTATCACATCTGTATAATGATGCAAAATATCATTTAAGCAGAGTCAAACATTACATTAGCTGTCTCTCCAATGAATTATCAGCCTATTATTACTACTTTAACGGCCTTTACGAATACTTGAACGGAAATATACAGCAGGCTTTAAACGATTTTTTCAGAGCAAAACAGACGGTTAAGGAACCTGAATTTTACTATCAGCTTGGCTTGATCTACGGAAAACTTGGCAGAATGACCTTATCTATTGTTAACACAGAAAAAGCATTGGAATCTTTCAATCAACACATGTTGATCTACAAAATGGTTGACTGTTATATCTTATTGGGCATCAACTATAACCGTATCAAAGAACATGAAACAGCAAAATCATATTTTGAAAAAGCCTTAAATGGTGTAAATAGCTTACAAAATTCCCGCCACCTTTTAAGCAAAATCTATCATAATCTTGGGTGTGTCTATCAAAGACAAAAGAATTCAGAAGAAGCCATTCTTTACTTCTTAAAGTCCCTGCAAGAGTGCACCGAGTTAACAGAGAGAAGGCATACGCTATATTTATTAGCAAGAGAACTTTACACATGCAGCAGAATAGATGAAAGCCGCAAATGGCTAAAAAAAGGGCTGGGATTATCTCCATGCGAAAACGATGATACCTATTACCTGTTAAAGACACTTGAATTTCAACTTGAAGAAAAGCATAATGAGCCTGGCTATTTAGAATTTCTCGAGAAAAAGGCGGTCCCTTTCTTTCAATATAAAAATGATGTATTTAATATTGGAAGATGCTATGAACTCTTAGCTCAAAGCTACTATCGTAATAAAAGGTATAAAAAGGCTAGCGATTATTATAGTAAAGCCTATGAATTAAAAATAGAATACAACTAAAGGAGCGAATAAAAAATGAACAAATTTATTAGTTTATTGTATTTTTCGTTTATGCTTATAACTTTTGCGGTCAACCTTGATCTTACTACGTTGGAACCACCACTTTTTGATGAAGAATTTCCTGATATTTAATCTCCAGGATGATGCTAAAAAGACCATTAGGTCTTTTTTTTTGCCTTGATGGGTTGATAAAAAAATTTGTCGAAAGCACAACTGAGTCAGCATAAAGGGGCCTAATTTTTTCAATACCAAAATATTCAATATAATGGTATTTTTTATGTAATAAATATTTCGTTACGGAGGGATCGAGTGATTAAAAAAACGGCCATTGTTTTCATTCTATTTTCTGTGCTATGGGGAGGCCTCTTCACTTCCTCTATTTTATCTGGTTTAGGAACAACTCCCCTTCCCATTAGTAAGGATACAAAAATCCTGTTTGCCTCTATTCTCCCGCAAGGATGGGGATTCTTCAGTAAGAGTCCAAGAGATTCATTGTTGGGAATGCATACTGCCAATGCCGAAAGCCTTGATGTCCTCTTTCCCACCATGCGGATTGAAAACGCATTGGGCCTGTATCGAAAAGGAAGGTCACAAGGTGTTGAGATGGGGGCACTTTCAATGCAAATCTCAAAAAAAGACTGGAAGAAGTGCAAGAATAACAGCCTGGGGGATTGCGAAAATCTTGCAAAGAAGGTCACCTTAACCAATAAGGCCCCAAGCCCCCTGTTGTGTGGCGAATACTTCTTTACAAAAGAAGAGATTGTTCCATGGAGCTATTTTAAATACAGTAATTCCGGAACAGAAATAAAAGAAATCGTAAGGGCGGATGTCAAATGTATCAAAAAATAGAACATCTTATTGCCTCTTGGAAAACTTCCACGCCATGGACAAATGTCTATGGGCTGGCTCGGAGCATTATAGCACTTTCCAGTATGCTTACGTTAATCGTCAATAAACCTGAAATTCTCTTTAAACCCTCTTCTGCTTCCAATGACTTTCCAATATGTGAAACAGGATATAGTGCATTCTGCTTTGCGCAAAATGATTATGGTTCTCTCAATATTATTCGATGGATATTCATCATTCTTCTTTTTATTGTCGCCATTGGCTGGAGACCGCGTATTACCGGGATTCTTCATTGGTATGTGGCCTACAGTATGCAAGCCTCCATGGTCGTAATCGATGGCGGTGAACAAGCTGCAGCTGTCATTTCATTTTTGCTGCTTCCCATTACCCTTACCGACCCAAGAAAATGGCATTGGAGCATCAACGAAAATCGATTCAATCCAGGAATTTATTCAAAAATTATTGCTTATGTATCCTACTTTTTTATCCGGTTGCAAGTTGCAGTTATTTATTTTCATTCAACGGTTGCAAAGCTTAAAAATTCCGAATGGATCGATGGAACTGCTGTTTATTATTACTCTCGAGAAAAGACAGTGGGATTTAATACTTTTTTTGACCAGATCACCCATGGAATCATTGGAAGTCCTTTGGTCGTTATTCCCACATGGGGCACCCTCCTGGTACAAATTGTTATTTTCTGTTCTCTCTTTGCACCAAGAAAACAGTGGAAGACCATTTTTATCATTGCTGTATCAATGCATGAAATATTCGCCCTTATGCTAGGTCTTATCAGTTTCTCCATGGTCATGACCGGTATATTAATCCTGTATTTGGTACCTATTGACTCGGTTTTTGGCAAATTATTTGCTGGAAATAGCAAGACCAAATTTAAAAAGATGGAGGAGGAAGTAGTTTGAAGAAAATCGTTTTATCTCTGCTCACATTGGCCTTGGTTTTTGGGGTCGCATTCTCTCAGGGGTCAGGCAAGACTGTTCAGGCACAAAATCTAAAGTATTCGGGTGAAGAACTTTTCAAAGGTTTTGTATTTGCACAAGGGGATTTAGGTCAAAAGATGGATGAAGTATTTAATAAATCAACCGTTGAGAAGCTAAATTCTAAGGAGTCCAAGAAATTCGCCAATAAAATCATGAAAGAAATTAAAAAAGAGGATCCATCCTACTTTAACAAACTGCAAAAAGCCGTTTACTCCAAAAACCCTGCAAAAGTGGATAAACTGCTAAAAGATGGCGGTAAGATCATCGAGGCCGACATAACTGAACAGCAAAAAAAGATGGCAAAAAGTGATGGTGTCGTAGGCGCGGCTGCCACGGTTTCCGTTGAATGGTACTACTACTATTACTATGCAGCCGCTGCAGCAGCGGGTATCATATTGGTTCTCTTCGCCATTGATATCACTCCAATTGCCAAGAAAGACGATACAAACAGAGAGATGGCAATCCGCTCATTGCTGGAAGAAGTCAACTAATCATAGGATTGAGAACAGGTGCAGAGAGCTTCATCCACTCTTTGCACCTTTCTTGTTTTTGGAAATAATCGGTTTTACCTACAATAATTTCTTTTTTCCTACCTAAGTATCATTGATACATACCTATGAATCATATATAGTAAACGTATGATGACAAGTAAAAATATGGATAAGTGGATCATCCAGTTAAGAAAAGGAACGTTTGAATTAGCTATTCTTTCACTTGTTTCCAGTAGATCCATGTATGGCTATGAGATTTCATCAGCTTTAAAAAAATCACCTATATTTTTCATATCTGAGGGAGCCATTTATCCCATCTTAAAACGAATGACAGAAAAAAATTGGATTGAATTTTACTGGGTGGACTCAATGGAAGGACCAAGAAGAAAGTATTATCAGATCACGGAGGAAGGGAGATTGCTTTTAACGGAGCGCATGGCAAAGTATAAAGAGATATACGATGCACTTACACTTTTGGGAGAGGGTGTGACTGATGAATAAGGTTGAAGAAACCATTGAAACATTTATTGATGAATTAAATGTTCATTTAACTGAGATTCAAAATGTTCACCGTGAAAACTATGTAGCTGAAATAAAAGACCATCTCTATTCCTATGCCAATGATTTAAGTAAGCAAGGTTTATCAGAGAAGGAAATTGAACACAAAATCCGCGAAGAATTTGTATCAATGGGTGAGCTGGCAGAGGGTTTTATTAATAGTACGCCATCCTCTGCTCCTGCTAACCGTCTAAAAAATAATTCCATGATGCTCCCCCCTCTTCTGGTAGGAGCACTGGGGATTTATATTTTTCCCAATCACCAGGAACTACTGGTTGCACTTATGTTATTTATCTATGCTTACCTAGTTCTTGTTAAAAAAGCCATCTGGGGATTTGCCGTGGTCAGGAAAAACCCCAGGGGCATTAAAAACAGAGAAAAGGTAAGTCAATCAGGAAGTGTATATCTTTTCGTTTTAGGATTGTCATTTTTGATTGGGGAATTTGTGAGTGTTCCCAATAAAAACATTATCTTTGCATCTTTCATCGCTCTTTTATCGATTGGCTTCTTCTTTTATGTACAAAAAAAATTAGTTCGTTAGCTAATTCATTATTATTCGGGAGGAAAAAAATGAACATAAATTTATTGATTATCAGCTTGATTTTTTTCGTCGTGGCTTTCCTTGTAGGAGTCAAAAAACAAACCTGGATTCTTTCAGGTTTTAATGAAAAAAGAGTGAGAAATAAGGAAAAACTTGCTAAAATCACAGGTTTTTATTTGTTTTTGCCATTAGGGCTTCTTATTTTGCTCAGTGCATTTATTGACTATCCTCATCAAGCAAAAATATTGCCTGGCGTAAGTATTGCATATGGTGTGCTCATGATTATATATGTCAATGAAAAAATGGTGGAATAGCATGGCTATAAACTTAAAACTTATTGTTTTTTATGATAATTGGTGCCCCATGTGCACGAATATTAAACGAAGGATCAATCGTCTGGATTGGTGCAATCTTATTCAAATGGAAGGAATCCGTGAAAATGGAATTGAGAACAAGATCACTGTTCCTCTTGAAGAGTTAGAGAAAAAAATGTATGCGGTTATAAAGTCAACAGGTAAACAAGTGTCGGGAATTGATGCCCTTACAGCCATTGCAATAAGAATACCTGTGCTTTTTCCGCTTTGGCCATTTTTAAAACTTTCCTCTTCGCTCGGCCTTGGTCAAAAAATTTATCAGTATATTGCTGATAATCGTTCAATAGTACCCATTAATAAGTGTGACAGTTCTTGCCAAATAAAATAGTGCAGGAGGGTTTTTGATGGTCAGCCAAACATCCATTATATTTATGATACTTGCGATCATTGTTTCTATTGCCGTTCCAGTCATCACCCTTATCTATTTTAGAAGGAAGCAGGCTCCATGGAAGCCTGTCTTGATCGGAATATTGATTTTTATTCTATTCAGCCAGGTGCTAGAAAAATTTTTACATGTCTATGTATTAAATACAAATACCCAAGCGGCTGAACTGATGAAAAACTCATACCTGTACGCCTTTTATGGCGGTTTAGCCGCTGGAATTTTCGAGGAATTCGGCCGCTACGTCGGATTCTGCTTCTTACTGAAAAAGTACCGCGAATGGAAAGATGGCATTGCATACGGCATTGGCCATGGCGGTATTGAAGCGATCTTAATCGGAGCCTTTGCCGCCTTCCAAAACATTCTTATGGCGAATTTAATCAATTCAGGTGGTTTTGAAAGACTGGCAGGTGCCCCCGGGCAAGATCCCAATATTCTTATGGGAATAAAAGACCAGTTGGTTAATACCTCGTCCTATATGTTTCTACTGGGTGGGTTTGAACGCATCGCCGCATTCGTGTTACAAATTGCCCTATCGATAATTGTCCTTTACGCGGTAAAATCAAAAAAACCCCTTTACCTCTTATATGCCATACTTATTCATGCTGCTATAGACTTTGTGGCAGTCCTGTCTAAAAGCTTGGAATGGAGTGTTTGGATTCCAGAAGGTATGCTATTGGTGATTGCCCTACTTTCCATTGTCTTTATTAAAAAATCCAAATCCTGGTTTGATCAGAGAGTGGATTACAGACAAGAGTCACCAGAAATGGGTAACTTGATAAATTAGTTCATCTCCTAGTTTCCCTTCCTGCCGAAACCGAGCATGGAACAAAAAAACAAGAAGAGTACGCAGGTACAAAGGAACGCTGTCATCACTTCCATTCAACATGATCCTTCCGTCCTGTTATCCTCTTACCCTTTTATATTCCCTTCTTGTAGGTAATTCCCTTTTTATCTATGATTAGCTCACCAAATTTAAGGGTATTGAGTAACAAAACCATTAAAGGAGGAAGCACTCATGAAACTTGAAGTTCTATGCAATGTGGAAAACTGTAAGTATTGGGCAGAAGGTGACCAGTGTGTTGCAGACTCTATTTATGTCATTGGAATGCACGGGGAAGAAGCCGACAACGTGGCGGAAACAGCTTGTAAAACCTTTGAACACCGTGAATAGTTGAACATAAAAAAACGGCACTCCCCTTGAGTGCCGTTTTTTTATGTTTATCTTGATTTCATTTTTTCGTCCAGTTTAGCAAAAACTTCTTTCAGCCTGTTCTTGGGCACTCTGCTGTACAGATCACCGAGACTTACTTCAAACCGGCTGCCGTTGTCACCATTTTCTCTGACATGCCCGGTGAGGCCGATCCCCGTTTCCTTATAAAGCTGTGCAAATATGGCTTCCATATCTTCCTTACGGGCCTCCATGTGGACATGAAACATATTGGAAACTGGCACCTTCGGAAGGGTGGTAATTCCAGCACACCTGTTGTACAGCTCAGCAAGTTCTTTTGCTTCTTCATAATATTGATCCATTTTATGTACATGCTGATCGAAGTAGTAATCCGCACTCAAAATGTAGGGGTAAAGACTGATCAAATCCCCGCCGTGCCGGCGTTTCCATACCTTTGATTTCTCAGTAAACTCCACACTTCCCGCCAAAACCGCCCCGGCAATTCCACCAATCCCTTTATATACCGAGATATATACGGAATCAAATAAAGCGCAAACTTCCTGTGCTGATTTTTTATAATAGGGAAGCACTTCAAACAGCCGAGCTCCATCAAGATGCAGCAGGATTCCCTTTTCCCTGCAATACTCCGAGATTTCCTCCAGCATACGGTAGTCCGGCAGCTGACCACCGATTTCACGCTGCGGCAACTCAATCAGTATACAGGCAACCTCTTCTTTTATATTTACCACATCATCCAGGGTGATTACCCTGTTCTCATCTGCCAGCAAAATAGGCTTGATATGATGCAATTCCTTCAGCCCGTCTTCTTCATGAATCTCCAGGTGACATAACGGATGATAAGCTACTGTCTTCAGCCCTTTTTCATCACACCAAATCCTCAGAGCAATCTGCTGAGCCATCGTCCCGCTCGGAAAAAACACCGCCGCTTCCTTCCCCAGCACGCCCGCCATCTTTTCCTGAAAATCTTCAATTACTCTTCCCTTGCCATACATATCGCTTTCCGTTTCACCAACCAAATCCTCAATGGCATCCTTCAGCACTTGAAGGTGTCTTGGCCCATGGCCGTTCACATGATAGTCTGCCTGCTTAAAAGCTTTTATAAAAAGATCTTCCACTGAATGAATCCTCCCCTTGACCGGTTAGATTTTCTTCCCTTCTTTCATTTTACTTAAGAAGGTTTTCATTGTACATATGGCGAAATTTTAACGAAGTTTGAAACTATTTGCGGAAAGGGGAGATTCAGGACTGCACGCTGCGTTTTTTTAAACGAAGGTTTATGCAGTTGATTTGGTTCGCCATAAAAAGGGAGGTACGCTATGAAAACTCAAATTGAGCAAAATGGTATTGTAACCCTGTCTGATGATGCAACCAAGAGTGTAAGTGACAGTGAATTATGGAATGATGACCTGCGCCCCACAACGGAAAAGGAACATACCTGGACTGGGTTAAACTTTGCAACGCTGTGGATTGGGATGTGCCTTTGTATTCCCGCCTACACCATGGCCAGCGGAATGATTTCGCTCGGTATGAACTGGTGGCAGGCGATTGGAACCATTTTTCTTGGTAACGTGATCGTACTTATTCCGATTCTATTAAACTCTCATGCCGGCACCAAATTCGGCATTCCGTATCCAGTATTCGCCCGGTTGTGGTTTGGATCAAAGGGGGCTCATATTCCTTCCATGGCCCGAGCTGTTGTTGCCGCTGGCTGGTTTGGAATCAACACATGGATCGGTACGACTGCTATTGATGTTCTGTTATCTGCTTCCTTCCCTGCCTGGAAAAGCCTGGCCGGGCACACGGCTATTATCTTTGCTTTATTTTGGGCTTTAAACGTGGGTGTCGCCTATAAAGGACCTCAGGCGATTAAGGTTCTGAGTTTAATAGCGGCACCCGTGGTCGGGATATCGGCTTTAATTCTTATGATCTGGGCATTTACCAACGCCGGCTGGGGACCTATTTTGTCCACACCGTCCAAGTTCACAACAACCGGTGAGTTCCTTAAAGTATTTTTCCCTACATTGACCGGAGTCATCGCCTTCTGGGCTACATTGGCCTTAAATATTCCTGACTTTTGCCGCTATGCGAAAAGCCAGAGGTCACAAATGATCGCCCAAAGCTTCTCTCTTCCCCTCACCATGAGCATTTTCTCCTTTATCGGCATCGCCGTTACTTCAGCAACTGTTGTTATTTTTGGTACAGCCATTTGGGATCCTGTTCAATTGCTTGCCAAGTTCCCGCCGTTCATCATCTTTTTAGGAACTATCATAATCGCCATGGCTTCTCTTACCATCAATGTTGGTGCAAACATAGTTGCGCCCGCCCGTGCCATTGAGAACTTGTATCCGAAACGCATTACCTTTGGCATCGGTGCTCTGATAACCGGAGTGTTCGCCATTCTCATGCAGCCGTGGTTCATCATGTCCAATTTCGGAAATTACATTTTTGGCTGGCTGGGTACATATGCCGCCCTGCTCGGCCCCATTGATGGAATCGCCATTGCCGACTATTGGCTCGTCCGACGGAGAAAAATGGCCCTGAAAGAACTGTATGAACCAGCCGGAAGGTACAATTATTCCTCTGGATTTAATAAAAATGGCGTATATGCGCTCATTATTGGGGTAGCCGTGCCTGTTCTCGGACTTCTCGTTCCGGGTCTTCGATTCCTATGGGATAACGCCTGGACATTTGGCCTTTTTATTTCCATGTTCGCTTACGCCTATTTAATGAAGAACGATCAAAGCGTACTGAGCCCCGGAGAATACGAAGCCATTACCCAAATTCAGGCTCCCGACCCCATGGAGCGCCTTGCAAAGTAAAAGAAAAAACAGGACGTGTCCACCTGGACAGGTCCTGTTTTCATTTTAATCTGTAGATCAAGAACTTCTCGTACGGATTGCTGTCATAAAGCTCTGGCAACCTTACTTCCTCCTTCAATTCAAAGGCCGTCTGGTCGTCCAAAAAATAAGTATACTCTTCTGTCGCATAATATAAGATTAGTTCCACCTCACGCGGAAAGCATTCCACTGACAGCAAAATATTGTTGATAACCTTCATGAAGATCGGCATCGTAAACGGGTTAAAGAAGTAGAAGCGGTTATCCTTCGGGTGGATGGGATATTCTTGTGCCAGACCGCAATGGAATTGGACACGATCTCTGCTCTTTTGGTGTTTTTTCAAATAAGCATCCAGATTCCTCAGCGCATCCTTATAGAATTCTTCATTTATCTCTACACCAGTCACCGCATTCTGATAGAAATGGTTGATGTAAAAACTGATTCTTCCCTTTCCGCAGCCAAAGTCCACCACCTGGTCCCCCTGCTTCAAGTGGTATTCTAAAAATAAACCTTCCAGCGCTTCATAAGGGGTAGGCTCGTATCGGTGATAGTGAGAAGTGACGCTATACACTTTTTGCTCACCGGTGGTCATAATATTCAGCAATTGATCATAATCGTGTTCGTTCATCTGATGCTCCTATCTGTTTCTGTACATAGAAAAACCTCCGGCTCCTGTTGAAGAGGGAGAATTGACTTCTCAAAAAAAGCGGAACAAAGTCACTTACTGTGCCACTGAATTGCCAAACGTCTTAAACAGGATAAGGTCTCCCAGTATATATTAGCTGCAATGGCAAGGATCAGGCTGATTAGAAAGGGGTCTCCGATGAAAACTTCCATGGCGGCTCCAAGAACAATATAAACCATCACTTCAACCATGACAAACTTTATGAAGGTGCTTTCCCATGATCGACATGTCGGCTCTTTCACGTTTCACCATTTCCTGTTCAAAACGAGTATACTATTAAATAATAATGACATCTCTTGTCATATTTATTATAAGTGAAAAGAGGATAACCAATGCGCGCTGACCGTCTGATTTCCATACTATTATTGCTGCAAAACAGGGGAAAACTGACCACAAAGGAACTCGCATATGAACTTGAAGTCAACCCGCGGACGATTCATCGTGACATGGATGCACTAAGTTCTGCCGGTTTTCCGGTGATCGCTGATCGAGGAACATCGGGCGGCTGGCGGCTGCTCGAATCTTATAAAACCAATCTGACAGGGTTAAAGGGAGAAGAAATCAAATCGTTATTTCTTCTTCCTTCCGTCCAACTGTTGAAAGATTTGGGAATCAGTGAAGACTGGTTTGCAGCCCGTGAGAAACTGCTCGCTTCGCTTCCCGCCTCTTCTCACGGAAAAGCCCAGGATGTCTGGGACCGGATCCATATCGACACAAGTTCATGGCGGCAATCACCTGAGAAGGTTACCGCCTTTACCATTTTGAAAGAATCGCTTTGGCAGAATAAAAAGCTTCACATCCACTATGAACGGGCGGATGGTGAACGGCGGGAACGGACGGTATCTCCTCTCGGTTTGGTTGCCAAAAGCAGTACGTGGTATTTCATCGCAGGCGTCGACCAGGATATTCGAACCTACCGTGCGTCCAGGATCCTTTCTGCCCAACTCACGGAACAAACATTTGAACGGCCGGCAGACTTTAACCTCGCCGCGGTTTGGGAACAATCATCACAGCAATTCATTCAATCCCTGCCTGCTTACCAAGTAGAGGCAGAGCTTTCCTCCTCCATTCTTTCACGGATCAGGTTTACCGGTCGCTTCGTTCAACAAATACAAATAGAGGACCCGCTTCCAAACGGATGGATTCCCGCTTCCTTTTGCTTTGATACCGAAGAAGAAGCCGCTCAGTATATTTTGGGTTTTGGCCGTCAAATCAGAATCGTATCACCAAAACGTCTAAAGGACATTATTTATACAAGCGCAAAGTCTTTGGTCGAAATGCTGGAAAATGATTCATAAAATATGAAAAAATGCTTGGAATCTGCTTCCAAGCGTTTTTCATTCCTATTCCACCGTGACATTGGTAACTAGCTGATCCTCACTCGTTACCTTTATGCCTTGGGGAACCTTCAAAAGGATAAAATCATCACCAAACACTGGATCATCGCCTTCCCATACCGACTCTCTTTTTCCTCCATTAAACTGATGAAACACAAAACCTTCGGAGTACGCTGCCAGATGCAATTTGGTTTTATTAAAGGTAACATCTAGTACCGAATTTTTTAATGCTATCGAAGCCTCCTTTCTTTTCTCTGTCACATCCATATTGCCGATAAAGGTTCTGCTCATGTAATGAGTCACGACCACTTCACCTTGGAATCCAGGATCCCTGTCAACAAAAAGATTGTATGAATCCGGGATAGAGACCGTCAGCTGTTTTCCTTTAAACGGAAACGACTTTTCACTTTTTTTGAAAAGAATGTCATTATTAATTTGGAGTACCCCTTTTTCCCGCGCCCGGTCAAAGAGCCTTATTTGGGCTTTATCCTGTTTTTTCACTTCATGCCTGCTCACTGTTTTTCCGATAACCTGCTTTGTGGATGCCTCGCTATATGAATAAACAGTACCGGCCACCAAAATAACCGCATAGCCAACAATCAGCCATTTAGCCAGTTTCCTGCCGGGATTTTTAAAAGATAATGCCCGATATCCCCAAATGATGAATGCAAATATGCCTGCGAGAATGAGCAGCGGAAGGAGAGACAGCAAAATCATGGCCTCACCTCAACCCGGCGTGAAACAAGTATGGACACACCATACAAAGCACCAGTTGTAAGCAATGTTTTAAATACAAATACTATAAACGACGTTTCCAATCCATAAAAACTTCCCAATGAAATCAGCAGTCTCGGTTCATCCGAAAGATTACCGTCAATGATAAGCGCACCTATGAACAGGGCAGGAAGGACAAACACAAAGAATTTCTGCACCTGTACCAACATTCCCGTTAAGTAACCCAAACTGGTAAAAAGAAAAATATAGAGAACCGATGCTGTAATCCCTTGAGCAAGCTGAATGGGTGTCAGCGTATCTGCCTGCACAACCCTTACCTTCATAAACAGGCTGACGACGCTCAGGAAAAGATGGTACGAAAAGTAGACTGTTATTCCTGCTATAATACTCGCAGAAAACAAGAAAAGAATGTTGGAAAAGTGGCTGGCCGTCCGGTTGGACACAAACGAAGAATCATCGTAGCGATAGGCTTTCGTTGTTATCAGTGTGGCAACCAAAAAAGCCCATCCCATCATAAACGCCAAAATTAAAGTACCTGAATAGATATTCATATTATATTCAAAGGTATCCGAGCTGCCTCCGCTTGAACCTGTGCCATTCAGTGAAAATAGGATTGAAAGTATTTGAATAATGACTAAAGAGGTGAAAACGCCAAAATAGGAATTCAGCTTATAGCGGTACAGTTTTTTCACCATGTCCCACGTGGATACCTCAGTTAAATACACTGTCTATTCCCCCTTGTGACTTACTCGTTACATGCATGCAAAGGTCATCAACAGCTACTGGAGTAAGCTCCAGCCCGAGTTTCCTGGTCTGGTCCAGTGCCTGTTTTGCAGCACCTTCTGTTTTCATGACGGCGTACATCCGGCCGCTTCCCATGTCTTTTTGATGAATGAGGGAATGCTGCTGAGCCAGTTCCTTAATCGCTGATGCGTTTCCGCTCACTCCCACTGCATATTCTCTCAATTCCTCAACAGAAAGATGGAGGTACTTTTCCCCGTCGTTGATCAGCAGAATATCTTCCAGCAAATCTTCAATCTCGGAGACAAGGTGACTGGAAAGAATAATGGTTCGCGGATGATTAAGGTAGTCTTTCAATAGTGCACGGTAAAAGTCTTTCCGAACAGCAGCGTCCATTCCTGAGGTCGGTTCATCAAAGATCGTCAATGGACAGTGTGCGGCAAGACCGATAATCATGTTGAACGTGCTTTTCATTCCTTTGGACAACTGAGCATGATTTTGATCCGGATTTAATGAAAAGTAGTCAAACAAACGCCATGCCAGCTCTGAGTCCCAATTTGCGTAAAAACGGCCGGCGGTTATAAGCAGTTCCTTTAAGGTAAGCAGAGGTGAAAAGCTCATTTGATGGTCGATAAATATCCGGTTCGCCGATACTTGTAAATTATCAAAAGGATCTTTTGAAAAAACCGTGATGTTCCCTGAACTTGGCTTCACATACCCTGCCATCATTTTCAAAAGAGTGGTTTTTCCCGCCCCGTTTCTGCCGATTAAGCCGGTAATCTTGTTTTCAGCCAGAGTAAAAGAGAGTTTTGAAACGGCATTGCTTTTGCCATATTTCTTTGAAACATTCGTAAACTCCACAACATTCATTGGTTTCCCCCCTTTGCCTCGCTGTGCATCTTCCGGATCATAACGATGAGCTCCTCGACCCCTACCCCAAGCTGTACCGCTTCTTTTGTTACATCCTTCACCATGGATTGAAGCTTTTCGTTTTTTCGTTTATTCAGGATTATATGCCGTGCGTCTTTTGAAACAAACATCCCCAACCCCCGTTTTTTGTAAAGAACATTTTGATCAGCCAAAAGGTTCAAGCCCTTAGCTGCGGTTGCCGGATTAATATTGTACATCTCCGCCAGCTGGTACTGAGAATAGATCTTTTCATCGCTATGAATGGCTTCGTTCAGGATTTGGGTTTCCAGCCACTCAGCAATCTGAATATAGATGGGTGTCATACTGTTTGGGTTTACTATCAAAAATCATTACCTCCACCATGCAACCTTAGTGCATTACTCCTGTAATGTACTATGAAATACCAAATCATGTCAATTGCTTTTTCTATAAAAAAACAGCCTCGGAAATCGGCTGCATATTATTTCACATCGACTTCTGTTATTTTTTAAATCATATAATAAAGGTTTTCCATCGTTTTTGTGGAAAGGGATACTGACAAAGTGACAGAAAGTGAGTGACCACAGATGACAGAAAAAACGGCAGTACAGGATGTGTATCCCGATGATTATTCGTGGTGTTATGGGTGCGGAAAACTAAATGATAAGGGCCATCAATTGAAAACAAGATGGCATGGGAATAAGACCGAGACGATCTATAAACCACAGCCGGAACATACCGCTGTTCCCGGGTTTGTGTATGGGGGACTGATTGCTTCATTAATTGATTGCCATGGAACAGGATCTGCTTCGCTCGCCCTGCACCGGAAAAATGGCCATGAACCTGGTGATGGCCATGAACCGCCACGGTTTGTGACAGCCTCGCTGAAGGTAGACTTTATGAAACCAACTCCTCATGGCATTCCTTTGAAAGCTGTGGGGACACTTGAAGAAGTTCATCCAAAAAAGTGGAAGGTCCATACTGAGGTATTTGCCGGCGATACTCTTTGTGTAAAAGGAGAAGTGATGGCAGTCGTAATGCCCGACTCCTTCCTGAAACAAACGAAAACCACCAACCCTTCATAAGGGTGGTGGTTTTATTTATCGGGTTCGGACGTTGGCAACAATGCCTTTCTCGTCATCCAGCACCAATTCCAGTCCGGCTGAAATCGGATCAATATTCATCTGTGTATCCAGATAAAAGCGAAGTGCTTCAATCATGTTGGCTTCAATCAGCACTTGTTTTCTGCCTCCGACATACGCTTCCGCTGAAAACCCATAATCATCATCAAAAAGCAGTTCTACCTCAACGTCCTCTGGCGCTACTTCCTTTTTATTGGCCATGTGCAGACAAAGGGCGTTGATGATGTCCTGCTCAGAGAGCATTATCGTTTCCATCCATTAGACTCCTCACGCTTTCGACGGCTGTTTTTTATGTTTGAGAAGATGCGGGTGATCAGAGAAATAATGACCAGAATGGCAATCACGTTAATAAAGAGGCCAAGCAACGAACCAAGTCCACCCATATTGCCAAGTAATCCTCCAAACAGCATACCGGCAATACCACCGAACATCATGCCTTTTAAGAATCCGCCTTTTTGGGATTTTGCAGCTGTGCTTTTATTTTTGCTGAAAATGCTGTTTTGCTGTTTGTTTTGGGTACTTTTGTTTTGGAAAATTGAATTTCCGCTTCCTTTATTCGAATTGAACGATTTTACCCCCGAACGATAACCTTTCGCACTTACAGTCTGGGCATGATCATGAAAAACAATGTCTTTTACAGGCATAAATACAAACGTCATGACCAAGGTAGCCGCGATAATCTTTTTTAACATGTTCTATATTCCCTCTTCCATTTTATAGTTTAAAAACTTGTCCTCTATCATATACGGTAAGGATAACAAAAAGTTTCATTTTAATCCAAAATTTTAAAATTTCTTTTCTACAAGGATAAAGCCAGGTTATCAGTTATGGATAACCTGGCCTTTAATTTTTTTACGACATATCCACTCCGCCGTTCACCGGGATATAGGCACCGTTGACATGGGTGTTCCAGTTTGCCGCTATGCTCAGGATGGCTCCCGCTACATCCTCAGGGCGGCCAAGCCGCTGAAGCGGAGTGATACTGCGGAGCATCTCATGCATGGCCTCCGGCTGATCTTTTGTTGCATCTGTCAGGATTAAGCCTGGCGAAACTACATTGGTGGTGATGTTTTTCGGACCTAATTCCTGAGCCAAATATTTTGCAAAAGTGGAGATGGCGGCTTTTGCCGAGCCATGTGCAATGAAGCCTTCTGACGGGGTGCGAGACAGACCGCTTGAGACCAGTATGATTTTCCCTCCGCCCTGTTTCTCCATATGCGGCACCACCTGCTGACAAATATGAAAAGCAGAGCTCAATTCATTGTTTAACTTGTAGGAGAACTCCTCCCATGATATTTCCGTAAACCGCTTCATGGCAAACGAAATATTGGCATTGTTGACCAATACATCGACCTTTCCAAATGTTTCAACGGTTTCTTCTACCAACCGTCTCACCTCTTCCGGATTTCTGACATCCGCCTGGATGATCTTTCCTTTTCGCCCCAGCGCCTCTACCTTAGCCAGGACCTCCTGCGCCTCTTTTTCCGAGCTGTAGTAGTTAATCACTACATCGGCGCCTGCTTCCGCAAGCATGACGGCAGTTGCTGCACCTATCCCCCGGCTGCTTCCCGTAACAATGGCTACCTTATCCTTTAATGGTTCCATGGTATGTCCTCCATTCTAAAATGTGATCCATTTAACTATACTATCTAGAAGAGGTTTTTTTCATGGTTTTAAACCTCGGGTTTGAGCCTTTTTTCAAGTGTTTCTAGACCACTCATTTTTTTAATCCTTGGATTATGTATAATGGAGATGAGTTCAACTAACAATGATATTCTGACAACGGGAGAGTTTTTTAATGATTGAAGTTGATGACGCCGGAAACGGGTGTCCGATTCTGGGAGAAGTATTTGCGGCAAGACGGATGGAAACAGGTGAGCATGCAGCCGTTTATATTCCGCTTCCACAGGAAACGACAGACAGAACGTCCAAAGAAGAGCAGATCATGTCTCTATTAGAAAAATTAAACATGCAAAAAGATGAAGAACTTCTCCTGTGCCGCGGAAATACGCTGGACGGATTCAGCCACTTTCTAAAGAAGCGAGGGTACCACGTCCAACGGGGAAAAATCTCTGAAGAAACCGATCAAATTGCTGAAGCCTTTTTTATGGAGTGCCTGTATGAAATCGGCTTTCCAAGGGACCTGTCGCTGTCTGACAGAGCCTACTATGAGTTTTATCAAATGGTAAAAATTTGGTACATCTGTTTTTACACCGGAAAACGAAACCTGTTTAAATCCGAGCGGAAGGGCAATGTTAAACGGCGCGGGTTTATGCATAATCCGGTATACCATTTTCCCCAGGTACTCGGCATGCTGTTTTATCACGACCAATAAAAAAAGAGACACGTTAAAAGAAATTCGTGTCTCTTTTTTTATTCAATATTCAGTTTCTGCTTTACAGGTCGAACATCATTATCGGTCATAAATGTCTTTGAGGTCGTCGGAAACACGATCAGCATTGTAAGCACATACCGTAATGACCTTTACATTTTTGAGCATTTGTTCCACTTCGATTTCAAATTTTTCAAGCGTCTCTTCAAACTCCTCTTGTGAACCCCATTCCACATGGCCCCATGTCCGGACTGACTTATTTTTTTCGACCAATGGGGTTACGATATCAGAGAAATTAGATAAAATGGTTTCCGGATAAAAGTTGCCATTCCAAAAATAAAAATCAAAGTTATTGATGAAATGCACGCTCTCCATCTGTTCTTGGGTAAAGGTTTTTTCCAGCTCTTTTTGAATCAAGGGGAAAATGCGTTCATTTTCCAGAAATAATATGTACTCCTCCTGCTCCATACCCGCCATAATGTACGATACCGCATTTTGAACATAATCCTCCACTTTTTCAGAATAATAAAAGACATGAATGCCTTGACCTTTCACAGGTTCTGGTTGACTGAACTGCGTAAGTTTTTTGTTCAATTATGTATCCCCTTTTCCACTTGACGTAAATGTTAATACGTAATTCTTCACAAATGGAAAAAATATCCTTTATTTTATAAAAAAACAGGAACCGATTTGGCTCCTGTTTTATCTTATTCAAAATCGCACTCTTTAAGAGGAACGACTTTTGTTTTGTGCTTAAACTTATAACCGAGCCACACAGCCAGGAAAATGGGTATACCAATATAGGAAACGAGCGCGCCTTGCCAATCGATCGAATCGCCGGTAAATGCCGAATAATTTTGCCCGAGAATAACGACGAAACAAAGCAGAAAGGCGAAGATCGGTCCAATCGGAAACCATTTTGCCCGGTACGGAAGATCACGAAGATCCCGTCCTTGTGCCACATAGGCTTTTCGGAAACGGTAATGGCTGATCGCAATTCCAAGCCAGGCGATAAAGCCTGACATGCCTGATGCGTTCAGCAGCCAAGTATAAATGGCTCCGTCACCAAATAAGGAAGCAAGAAATGCTACAGCTCCTACGGCGGCCGTTACAATCAGCGCCGGAACGGGAACACCACGTGAATCCAGCTTCGCCAGAAACTTAGGCGCTTTTCCATCACGTGCCAGGTCCCACAGCATACGGGTGGATGCATACATACCGGAGTTACCGGCAGAAAGGACAGCCGTTAAAATGATCGCATTCATGACAGATGCGGCAAAGGCAATTCCCGCTTTATCAAATACCAGGGTAAACGGACTCACGGTGATATCACTTCTTGCCAGCCTGCTATCCGTATAAGGAATGAGTAAGCTGATCACTAGAATCGCAAGGATATAGAACAAAAGAATGCGCCAGAACACACTCTTGACCGCTTTTGGAATGTTCTTCTTCGGGTCTTCAGTCTCCCCTGCTGCCACACCAAGCAACTCCGTTCCCTGAAAGGAAAAGCCTGCTGCCATAAAGACGCCAAGCGTCGTAAAGAATCCGCCATTGAACGGGGCATCACCAATGGTAAAGTTTTTAAAACCAATCGCTTCCCCGCCGAGAATTCCAAAAATCATAAGCGTACCGAGAATTAAAAAGATAATAACCGTAACCACTTTAATAAGAGAAAACCAATATTCTGACTCTCCAAACCCTTTAACGGATAAGTAGTTCAATAAGAACATAATCGCTAAAAACAACGCGCTCCAAATGTAGGAAGGCGTATCAGGAAACCAGAATTTCATGATAAGCGTAACCGCTGCAAGCTCTGCCGCAATGGTGATCGCCCAGTTGTACCAATAATTCCAGCCCAGAGCAAATCCCAAGGAAGGATCCACAAATTTTGTGGCGTAGGTACTGAACGATCCTGCCACTGGCATGTAAGAAGCCATCTCCGCCAGGCTTGTCATCAAGAAGAAAACCATAATGCCGATGACCACGAAGGATAATAGCGTGCCCCCGGGTCCGGCCGTATGAATTGAGCCACCGCTGGCCAAAAACAGTCCGGTTCCGATGGTTCCACCGAGCGAGATCATCGTTAAATGACGGGACTTCAGTTTACGGTGTAACTCCCCTGAAGCCGCTGGTGCTGAATTCTTTGCTGTGTTTTGCATAAAAAAAACTCCTTTTCATTTTGGAAGGAGTGGGAAATAAAAAAAGCCGCCAAAACGCAGTTTGACGGCAGTTCTATTCTACCCGCATCATGCCTTCCGTAAGATAGCGCATCCCACTCACCGGTAATGTGAGCGTGACAGTGCTGTTCCTTTTCGAAAACAGCCCCAATTCATATTTCCAGAGATAAACATGAATTTCGGCAGCTTTTCCTTTCACACGGAGTCTATGATGTCTTTCTGCATCTCGTACGTCCTACTAATAAAAGCCGCGACCTCTACCTCATCGGATTGATGAGGATTTTTTGAAATATCCAGTTAGTTGACGCTAGTTGCTATTATAAAACACGAACATTAACTGTTCAACTGTTTTTTGTTTCCAATGTCTCTTTTGCAGCATTAATGTACGTTTGAACCTTTTCTATAAACGCCTTGGCCGTAAAGCCCAAGAACTTATCCTTTCTATAGATTAGGCAAATCTTCTGACTGGGAACCGGGGCTGTCAATGCCACTGTTTTAATCCTGGAATGCTTAAGGTTCTCCAATAGAAGGGTAGGGAGAATAGCGGCCCCAACTTCTTTTTCCACCATGGCAATCAAAGACGAGAGCGTCGTTGTCTCCATTGACGGTTTTATTTTAAATCCCGCCTCCAGACAGTATCGGTCAATCAGCTTGCGGCATTGATGATAACTTGGAAACATGACCATCTTCATTTTTTGTACATCTTTAAAATAAAGAGACTTCTTATGGGCATAAAGTGAATCCGCATGAACCGCCAGGGAAAACGTCTCTTCAAACAGTGGGATTTCAACAAGCCGCTGATCAGGATCAGGACGAATCGTTATGCCAATATCAATTCCCCCACTAAGGACTTGCTCGGTAACATCCATCGTTTCAATTAGTGAAACCGATGTATCCGGATGAGTTCTGTGAAAATCGAGAAGAAGCGCATCAAATACAAGATCAGCATCCCCAGGCAAAACACCGATTGTCAGAGAACCGCCTTTCCCTACTTTCAACTCTGCAATGCTGTCCTGAGCTTGTTTAATATGAGAAAAAATATGCAGGCACTGCTCATGGAGAATTCCGCCTGCCTCAGTGAGTGAAATCTTTTTGCCTGTTCGATGAAACAAAGGCGTTCCCAGTTCATTCTCAAGCAATTTGATTTGCTGACTAAGATTCGGTTGCGATACCAGGATTTTTTCTGCTGCCCGTGAAAAATGAAGTTCCTCACAAATCACCATAAAATACTCCAGCTGCCTTAATTCCATGTGATGCCCCTCCCTGTTTACATCATAACTGAAACCAATCATGATCATAAGAAACGCGATATTGATAGGACTTTAATGCCTCCCTATACTGAAACTGTAGAAGTTAAGTTTTTCTTAATAAAAAGAAAACGGAGGAATGATACTATGTCTCACACGTTGCTGAAATCGGCAAAATCAGTTAGAAGCATGGTCCTTCAACAAGTCAAAGCGGTCCCCGAAGAATTGTTCGACATTAAACCCGCACCCTTTCATAATACTATCCGCTGGAACGTTGGTCACATCATTTTTGTCCATGATTATTTACTTTCTTTTGCTTTTTCAAAAAGCCCAGCACTTCCCACTCACTATGAGCAATTATTTAACACAGGAACCAATCCGGATCAATGGTCCGTAAATCCTCCCTCCAATGAAGAGCTGCTCTCAAAATTATCCGATCAATTAATTCACCTGGATCACATTTCATCGGATATCTTTGAAAATAGACTAACACCTGCAATGGAATTGGGACCTTTAACGTTTGAAACATCAGGTGAGCTGTTCAATTTTGTAACCATCCATGAGGCTATGCACTTCTCTGCGATTTCCTCGTTATTACAATCCGTCACCAATTCCAGGAAAGCCTGACGAAAGGAAAAAATAGAAGGCTTGGGCATACGTCTTCCCTAAAGAAGGCTTATGCCTCTTTTTGGTAAATACATGCATGGTTGAATAGGACCTCTCCTTCCATAAAGAGGATTTTCAGAGCGCTTGTCAAATAGATAAATGGAGAATCATCGAAAAGGAGCGATTGAAATTGAATCGAATTCTTTCCCCTGTTTCATGTAAAGTAAATAACGTATTCATTCACGTTAAAGATTTAAAAAGGGCTGCAGAATGGTACAGCAGACTGCTTGGGCTGCCAGCGCCGGAGCACGTTGAATCTCCGGTATACAACCTCCCGGTCAGAGGCGACACAGGCTTAACCCTCGACGACCACGCGTTTGATCCGGACTTTACTTTCAGCCCTTCAAAGAACCCGCTGTTTAACTTTTTGGTAACCGATGTAGATGAAGCTTACCGGTTCATGAAAGAGAACGGCATTACCATTGTCAGAGAAATCGAACGTATCGGGGATGTTGCTTTTTTCAATTTTGCAGATGAATACGGCAATGTTCTCATGATCTGTAACTGTTAAAATATAAGGGGGAATTTCCACATGAACCATATCGCTGTATTTTGCGGATCCAGAAGCGGCAAATCAGAAGTATACATAAAGGAAGCCGCAAGACTGGGAAAAGAACTCGCTGAACGCGGCATTGGCCTCGTTTATGGCGGATCAAGTACAGGTGTAATGGGGGCGGTCGCTGATGCCGTTATGGCACACGATGGCCAGGTTACAGGCATTATGCCGGAATTTCTTGAAAAACGTGAAATTGCTCATAAAAACCTGACCGAATTGGTTGTGGTGGATTCCATGCATGAACGCAAGGCCAAAATGGCCGAATTGGCAGATGGCTTTATGGTTCTTCCTGGCGGGGCAGGAACGCTTGAGGAATTTTTTGAGATTTTCACCTGGGCCCAACTGGGACTTCACCAAAAGCCGGTCGGTTTACTTAACACCAGCGGCTATTATGATCCGCTCCTTTCACTGTTCAATCATATGACCAGCGAAAACTTTATGGAGGATAAGCACCGTAAAATGGTGCTTTCATCCGCTGAACCGAAAGATCTTCTCGATCAATTCAGTGCTTATATCCCTCCACGTGTTAAAAACTACCTGACAGAGAATCGTACATAGATTGGTTTGAAGAGACCCGGCGTGTCCGGCCTCTTTTTGGTTTATGGTTGGATGAAAAGGTCGGGAGATGCAACTAAAGGGTAAAAAAGGCAGCTGATCGGTTCAGCTGCCCTCATTTTCAGGCTGATTTCTTTTCAATTGCAGCTTGTTTTCTTCCAAAACCATTGACGACAAGCACTCCCGCAATCGCAACCAATCCCCCTATTAGAGATAAGGTGCTTGGCCACTCGCCTAACCAAATCCAGGCGGTCAGGATAGCCACCCCTGGTTCCAAATAGATCATGCTGGCCACTGCGCTCGCTTTTCCTGCCGATAAAGCAATTGCCCAAGTAACATAAGCAATCGCAGCCGGAAAAATGCCCACATACAGGGTGGAAATATGGGCTTCCCGTGTTGCATGTCCGATGGAATCTAAAAGCCCTGGAGCAAACCAGAAAAACGGCAGTGTTCCCGCCCATGTCACATAGGCGGTAAGCTCAACAGGAGAGTAGCGTCTTAAAAAAGGCTTCTGAAAAACAAAAAAGACGGATGTCGCTACTGCAGCCATTAACACGAGGAGGGCACCGCGTGAAACCGTCAATGACGAGCCGGAGCTTCCCAATGTGATCAGCACGATTCCAGTTAGACCAATAGCTAAACCCGTCCAGCCTGGTATTCCAAGGTGTTCTTTCAATACAATAACAGCAAAAAGGGCTGTAAATATGGGGGCAGCTCCGATCAGCATGCCAGCGGTTCCCGCTGAAATGGTTTGTTCACCAAATGTGACGCCAATATGGTACATGCTGATCCCTATCCATCCAAGCAGAAGCAGCCGCAAAATGTCTTGTTTCTTCGGCACACGAAATCTGACACCCGGCATAATTGCATACAGAATAAATGCAAATGAGGCAATTAAATACCGGACAAGCACCAGATGCCCTGCAGAATAGCCGCCGTGCAGGCTGTATCGGATTGCAGCAAAGGTGGATCCCCAAATAATAATGGTTATAAGTGCCATGCTTAAAGCTTTTGCGTTCATCATTTCACCTTCATTTTTTCAAATCTAAACCTTCTTTCCACTCTATCTATTTCCTTTTCTACGATTACAACTCCTTTTTTCATACGCAAAAAAGCTTCTGAACATTACCTGTATCCCTCGGCATTCGCAGGCTTCCCAGCCGCCTCTACCTCCACCAAATATCTCCAGCAGTCCGGCCGAGAACCATCGACATCCGTAAAATGATAGACTTTCGCCAGTTGGCCACTTGATAGAGACTGACCATTCCAGCAATCGCGCTTGGCATCTCCAGCAAGTGCAGAAACAGCCCTTCCGATGTAACGAGGTGACTCTGAGATGACAAAATGAGGTTCTGTCTTAACGGCATCCCTCCAATTCTCTTCTGTAACCCCAAACACCTCCAACATCAATTCCGAGCGGAGCCAGCCAGGGGTAAGTGCTACAGCCGTACCACCATACGGAGAAAGTTCATGTGCCAGTGCTTTTGCCAATGTGATGACTCCGTTTTTTGCAAAATCATAAAACAAAGAAAGACGGTAATTGTTTTTGTTATAGTCTTCTGTTCCATCCGTCACTTCGACCACCAGGCCCCCCTTGTTTTTAATGAGCAGCGGCAACGCATAATGGTTGGTGATAATATGGGTATCAATCGCCAGCCGAAGCATCCGGAACCCTTTTTCCAAAGAATGTTTCCATACCGGTGTATTCCACTCTGCCAGATGCTCGCTTCCCCATATATCATTAACCAAAATATCCAATCTTCCCTGTTCTTTTTCGATCCGATGAATTAAGGATTCCACCTGATCAGGAACAAGATGGTCGGTTTGCACAGCAATACCCCTTCCTCCTGCTTCATTTACCAGTTCTGCCGTATCTTCGATGGTTTCAGGACGTCCGTACTCAGAAGTTTCGGTTCGTGTGGTACGCCCCGTCACATAGACGGTCGCGCCAGCTGCCCCCAGTTCCACCGCTATTCCCCGTCCTGCTCCCCTCGTACCTCCTGCCACCAGGGCCACTTTTCCCTCTAAAGGTTTCATAGTATCTGCCTCCTTGCGTTTTCCTTCACTCTATCACTTGAGGATGACATCCTCTGTCATATATAAACTGTTTTTCTTTTCACCTTTTTTCCATGTTCGTGTTTTTAAGGCTTGGCCGCTTGAAAATACTTTGTGCATAAAATCGAGGCGGATAAGTGAAACGTTTTTATTCCTTTTGAATATTCGCAAAATATGGTAAAGTTTAAATAACATTTCCTGACAAAGGAGCATGCCAATTGATCGTTGAATGTGATAAATATTATATGCCCCGCAAAAACCGTGTATTGCTGTTGCCTATACAATGGCGAGAAGAATTTAACATCTCAGAAAATGACCTTCTGTCAGTACATAAAGAAAACAACAGGATCATCATTACAAAGAAAAAACCCACTACTGGCTTTGAGCCAAAATTCATCAAGATCAATAAAAAAGGCGTCATCACCATTCCCAAAGCCATCGATGATGAACTGGAATGCCGCTTGCACCAGCTTTACATCAACCAGGACGAGAATTCCTTTTTGGTTGTCCCTGTAACGACAGAAAAGAGCAGCTGATTTAATTAGAGCTGCTCTTTTCTTCATGTTATTTTGACTTGCTACTCAACCTTTGCTCGCCAAACCCCTCCGGCACCATGAGTAAATCCGCAAGCTTCATAAAATGCCCGGTGTTCATTGGCGTAAGTGACGGTGACGATTTCCAGGCCAAAGCGCTCTGATTCATGCAGCAATTCTTTTACGACAGCTGCCCCAAGACCTTGCCCTTGATAGTTTGGATGAATCATAATGTCTTCCATATATCCATGCTCCAAGCCCATTCCGCAAACATAGCCAAAGGCAATAAGCCGGTTTGCCTCATTTCTGGCACCTGCCCAAAAGTTACAGCGTTTTAGCAACACGGGATAGTCTTTATCCCGTCTTGGCCACCCGATGAGCTCCCTCAGATCAGGAACTTCATGGTGATATAAAGGCATGTTAATTACAACATTCATCGTATCCCTCGCTTACGTCAAAGAACTTCCGGACATCCTCCCTAAAGATTTTCAAAGAGAGTCTCTTTCTTCTTCCCTTGCAAAAGGCGAAACGATCAAAACGTCCCAGCTGCCATCCCATTGTATTGTGAACCCTGGATCACTTTATAACTTCGTTGCCTTTGAACCAATTCCTTCATCCATTTAACGCGCTAATTTTACTGGAAAAATTCCTCCCAGAATTAAAGCCTATATAAACCGTTTAAACAGAAAGAGCTTTATAATAAGTAAAGAAAGAATCACGTCATGAAAGGCGGCTAACAAACATGCAGCATCAAAAACGGATACGCGACTATGGAGTTCAAATCGGACGGTTGAAAACAGGACAGCACAATGCGATTTCTGATGTGAAAGGAGTAACAGTGGGTCATGTAACGCTCAGCAAAGGAAGCATGCAGACCGGGGTGACAGCCATTCTTCCGCATCCCGGCAATCTTTTTAGAGAGAAGCTCATTGCATCCTGCCATGTGATCAACGGCTTTGGAAAAACGATGGGCACGATTCAAATGCAGGAATTGGGAGTGATTGAAACTCCGATTGTTTTAACCAATACCCTTAGTATTGGAACGGCTGCTGATGCAGTGATTCAATATACAATGGAGCGTAACCCCGAAATTGGGCGCTCAACGGGCACGGTTAACCCGGTCATTGGGGAATGCAACGATATGCTGTTGAATGACATACGCGCTCAATATGTTACGAAGGAGCACGTGTTTCAAGCGATACATAACGCCTCAACAGAGTTTGAGGAAGGCAGTGTCGGCGCAGGAACCGGTATGCTGTGTTATTCCTTGAAAGGAGGCATCGGCACCTCCTCGCGCACATTTCAGCTGGATCATGGTACGTACACCATTGGTGCACTCGTGTTATCCAACTTTGGGATATTAAGTGATCTTATGATCAACGGACGCATGATTGGCCGGGAATTAAAAGAAGCCTTACTGCAATCATGGGAAGAAAAAGACAAGGGTTCCATCATGATCATTATTGCCACGGATTTGCCTGTTTCAGAGCGTCAGCTTAACCGGATCATTAAGCGATCGGTTGCAGCGCTTTCTAGAACTGGGTCCATTATTACGCATGGCAGCGGGGAAATTGTCATTGGGTTTTCAACCGCTACAAGAATTCCACACACTAAGCCAGATGATTGTTTATCCATTCCCGTGATTCATGAGGAGGATATGGATACCGCCTTCCGTGCAGTTGTGGAGGCAGTGGAAGAAGCGGTGCTGAATTCACTGGTAACGGCTACCCATGTCATGGGCAGAGACGACAACAACCGGCCGGCTTTTAAAGATTTATTGGATCAATTTCATATCGAATTATAATAATCATTTAACTTCCTCATCCCATAAAAAATGAGGAAGTTAAATGGTTTTAGTCCAAATCATATGGTGGTTCCCTTCTCCCCAATAATCCTCCATAAAGTAGCTTGGCTCTCCAAGTTTGTTTCTCCATACGTTTTGAGCCTGTTTGTAGCCGCTATCCAGGCAGTATCGGATAATTCCTTTTTCCCTCATGTCACGAATAAGATGGCTCAGCAAAGCCGACCCCACTCCCTGTTTTTGATAAGCCGGATGAACGAACACCGTTCCAATCTCCAGACAATCTTTTAAAACTCCATTTGTGCCGCTGAGGATCAGTTCATTGGCTGGCCCGCAAGCGATCGTTCCAATAATTTTATTCTTGTCAGCATCAACGGCAATCAAGAAATAATGCGCTATCCCGTTACTGACCAAATCAGTCTCCAGGAACTGTTTCTTCTGTTCTATTTCCTCCTCCATCTCTTCTGTCATATGAGACAATCCTTCCTTTTTAAACGTATGTTTAATGACCGCTATAAAAAGCTCATTCAATTCCTCTTGGTCTGTTTTTGCCGGTCTTCTGATGGTCATTTCATTCACGCTGCATTTTCGCATAGCAAAGGTTGCTCTCCTCTCCATATGAAGTTTTTAGTCCACCGAATTAGGGAAAATGTTAAATAGTAACAGTACGACAAGGAGGCCAAACAGATGACGATTTTTTCAAAAGACGCGCTAAAGGATCAGCACATCATCATAACAGGCGCGACAGGCGGCATCGGCTGGGAAACGGCCATAGCATGTGCAGCAGCGGGCGCCAATATAACCATTACCGGACGTAACGAAGATAAACTCGTTACACTCAAAGGGAAGTGTGAGGAACTGAGTTCTAATATTTCCGTTCATTTGTACAGTGCCGACCTTGATGCAGAAGAAGAACGGGAAAGCTTACTGTCAGGAGCCATTGACGAAATCGGGCCGGTAACAGGGCTCGTAAATGCGGCAGGGATCACCGGTGGAGGAGTCCTGGAAGACCTAAAGGAAGACGATTTAAGAAAAGTTATAGAGCTGAACTTTATTTCAACGGTCCTTTTCACACAACAGGTCTATCGGCACATGCTGGTGACGAAGCCAGAAAAAGGAGCCATCGTAAATGTTTCTTCCCTGTCAGGCCTAAGAGGAACACCCGGCAGCAGTGCATATGCCGGATCCAAGTTTGCTCTCATCGGATTTACCCAGTCATTGGCGGTCGAAGCGGCCGAGCGAGGCATTCAGGTCAATGCCGTATGCCCGGGATACGTCGATACGAAAATGGGCCGTGACAGCATCGCCCGAAAAGGTAAGAAATTCGGCCGAAGCTATGAGGAGCAACTAAAGAAAGCCCAAGCCGGTATTCCTTCCGGACGGATCAGCACCCCTGAAGAGGTGGCGAATACGATTGTCTTTCTGCTCACAGGAGCAGCCGAAAACATTGTCGGGGAATCCGTCAAGATTTCCGGGGGGAACGTGTTATAGGAACAAATTAGAAGGCATGAGCGCTTTTGGGCTCTGCCTTTTTTACCAGAGTCTCCTGCCGCTTGAACGGCCGTTTAACTTGCCTGCTCTGACCATCACGATAAATTTCACTTTTTCCCTATGAAACGCCATGATCTCACGAAAACCGAACTTCTGATACAAACGAATGGCCCGCTGATTGAAGGAAGCCATGGTTAAACGATATGCCCTGTTGCTCAATTGGCCCTCAAGGTATCCCAGAATAAAAGGCAAAAATATAGAACCGTTGCCCTGACCGGTTAATTCTGGGTTCATCCCCAGTCCGATATCAAGCTCATCTTCTTTTTCATAAGCACCAACCCTCTTTCCAGCCGGTACCTGAGCCGACTTGCCGGTACAAAAAAAGCCAACCAGCTTATCTTTTTCATCCAGCACAACCGAATAGTGATTTTCGAGCAGCTCATTCATGGACTCCCTGCGTCCGTCCATATTGTAAAAGTCATAAGGTGCTTCATAACTCCAGTGTGAAATTTCTCGTGCATGTCCCTCATTGGATGGTTTCACTGTTAACTGCATGGCTCGTCTCTTTCAACTCCTATAAAGACCTGTTATTTCACATGCGCATCAGGAGCCTTATCCTCAACCAGATGCAAGGTGACACTATACTCAAGAAATGCCTTTAGTCCGCAAAGCACCATAGTATATCCCCCCATGGAATCCAACGCTGTATTCACCATTTCATCACCGTTCCCTGTAAACCCGGAATGTTGGATAGAGACCATGGTTTCACTTTCCTTCCTGGCTTGAAAGGTCCACTCAATTTCAGTACCATCAGACGATTCAACAAGAATATACTCATTTTCAACTACCCTTTTCACCTGAATTTCATCTGATACACCATACATCTCCCAATCCCAACGAATCGTTCTGCCTTCCACCACAGTATCACTGCTTTTTGTAAACCAAAACTTTGTAGTGATTTCTGGATCGACGAATGCCTGAAATACTTCATTCACCGGTTTTCGAATAAGCATTTCTGTTTTCACAACAGGTGGATGGTTAAGCGTAATGGACATGCTAACATCTCCCTTCCTTTTTCATGGTTTTTCTAATAATTTCGTTGAACCACTCCCAATTTCCTGTTTCAGCAGGAAACACAAGCTAATTTAAGGAATATAGCTATGAGGTTGTATCTATTGTTAAAAGGAGGATAACGATGACTGAACGCCCAAGACCCGATGAATATGCCGAGGACTTTGAATCTTATATCCAGCTGGTGCCAGAAGGAGACATTTCTGAAATGCTACAGCAGCAAATCAAGGAAACTGCTTCTCTGCTAAATTCGTTATCTGAAGAAGATGGTGAATATCGCTATGCGCCGAATAAGTGGAGTATTAAAGAAGTCGTCGGGCACATGGCAGATACCGAATGGATTATGAATTACAGGATGCTCAGTATTGCCAGAGGGGAAACGGCACCCTTGCCGGGGTACAATGATGAGGAGTATGTAAAAGCCGCAGCATTCAACGATCACTCATTAACGGACCTGACCCGGCATTTCACAAGCGTCCGCCAGGCTACTCTCTCTCTATTGAACGGTCTGAGTGACGAAGCGTTAAAACGAAGGGGTGCGGCAAATAATGAGGAAGTGACAGCAAGGGCCCTCGCTTTTATCATTGCCGGCCATGAGCTTCACCACCGTAATCTCATTAAAGAACGTTATCTAAAATGACCAAGGGGAAATTTTCCCTTGGCCATTTTTTTATGCTTTCAATCCCATCATCGCCCCGAAATATTGGGAGGCTGTGGTAAATGCGATAAATGCACACAGTTCACTGATTTCCTCGTCAGAAAAGGTTTCTTTCAACACCTTGAAAATAGAATCAGGAATATCTCCCTTCAATTTTAAAAAGACGTCCGCAAAGCCAACGGCGATTGAGGTTTTTTCATCAAACAGATGGGGTTCAGGCTTTCCTTTCGCCTTGCAGTATTCACAGCCGTTCCCCTGGGCCAGCGTTCTCCGCACCTGCTCTTTAAGACGGGATGAAAGTCTTCCTTCGTCCCCCAGTGTAGTGCCAAGGTCATTCCATCTGTTCATGACCTCCTGATTATGTCCAAGCAGATGCTGAAACGGTGTGGCTCCACGTTCTGATTCTTTTATTCTTGCCATTAAGCATTCCTCCTTGTACCCTTTAATGGTACTAGGGAAGAATAACTTCTGCCATTTATGATTAAACCAATTCTTTCAATTTTCTTTTTAAATTTAATAAGTTAAGGAGAATAACATTAAATATGAAAATCGACAATATCGACAGAAAAATTATTGATGAGCTTCGGGAAAACAGCCGGCTGTCCATGAGCGAACTGGGGAGAAAAATCAATCTTTCGTCTCCCTCTGTCACCGAACGTGTGCGAAGAATGGAATCGTTTGGCGTGATCCGAAAATATACATTGGAAGTGGATTATGAAAAGTTGGGACAGCCGATCCAGTGTATTGTGGAGGCTACGGTAAAGAATGGAGATTACCAAGCTTTCAAGCGTTACATCGAGCGACTGGCCAACGTAGAGTTTTGCTACCGGATTGCGGGCAACGCCTGCTTTATGCTGAAGCTGCAGTTTGCCACCTTTTCTGAAGCGGAAACATTCATTGAGGAAGCAAGTCCCTATGCGCACACTGTAACCCATTTTATTTTTTCACAGGTGAATACAGCGCCGAAACTTAGCCGGTAAAAAAGCAGGAGCTACAACACGGCTCCTGCTTCATGATTATTCCACTCCAAATGTATACGTCGTATGGGCTTGATATTCCTCACCTGCATCCAGAACCACCGATGGAAACTGTGAATGGTGGATGGCATCGGGCACACCTTGTGTTTCCAGGCAGATGCCGAGATGCTTTTTCGATGGCACATCACGGAACTCTCCATCAGAATCCAGCATGTTCCCTGAATAAACGACCACGCATTTTTGATCGGTCTCAACCGTTAAGGTTCTTCCGCTTGTTTCCTCTTTCAGCACGATCTCATTGTTTTGATTCGTGTTCAGCAAGAACGGATGGTCATATCCTCCTCCGGCCAGCATGTTCTGCTCGTAATCTGCCGTTGTTCCTGTTTTCACCTTTTGCCCTTCTCGTAAATCAAACGGTGTACCCTGAACATGCAGCGCCCTGCCGGTGGGGATCAGTTCTTGGTTAAGCTCCAAGAATTGGTCGCTCTTTAGCTGAAGAATGTGATCCTGAATATCATGCTTCAGGTTTCCGCTTAAGTTAAAGTACGAATGATTGGTAAGATTCAGCAGTGTCTTTTTGTCGCTTTGGGCGGAATATGAAATGCTTAACGTGTTTTCATCATTTATAAGATAGGTAACATCAACCTCCACCCTGCCGGGGTATCCTTCTTCTCCATCAGGGCTGACATAGGAAAATTTCACCCCGCATTGCTCTTCCTCTTCAATCACTTCTGCATTCCATACCACCGCGTTAAACCCTTTGTTTCCTCCATGCAGGTGGTTGTTTCCATCATTTTTGGCAAGGGTATATTCCTGTCCGTCCAGTTCAAAGGAGCCGCCCTGAATCCTGCCGGCGACCCGTCCGGCGATGGCTCCAAGGTAATTGGTGTCCTTCAAATAATCCTCCAGAGTATCGTGGCCAAGCACGACATTCTCCAGGTTTCCCTCTTTGTCGGGTGCCATGATGCAGGTAATAATTGCGCCGTAATTAATCGCGGAAACTTCCATTCCTTTGCTGTTGATCATCGTATAGGCCAAAATATCCTGATCTTGTGCGGTGCCAAAGTTCTCTTGAATGACTTTCATCGTCCATCACCTTTCTGTCTGCTAAAGCCTATTGTCATCCCAAAAATTCATGGTAAAGTGCTGTTCTGGATCATAGGCACGAAATTGTACACCATCCTTATTGATCCTATCAATCAGTCTCGACAAAACGGACGCTGTTCCTTTTTTCACGTGAAAAAGAATGACAATCGGTCCTTCTGGAACCGCATCAATGCCTTTGATGGCGTTTTCAATAATCCGTTCCGGAGCGGTTTCGTGATGTTTCCAGTCTACTGTATCCACGTTCCAGTCCCACATCTTCATCATGTACTGAACCAGCCCATGGCGCAAGTTCTCTTTCATATAAGGATGGCTGCCAAAAGGGGGCTCTCGTCAAGTGAGAAGTCACACCTGTTAACTCATACAACGTTTTTTGGGTATGTCTCATTTCTTCTGCAACATTCAGCGGATTCCCTTCATAAAGCATCCTTTTATCATGAGTAACACTATGGAGTGCGGGGTAATGTCCTTCTTCTATTAAACGAAGAACAGCCTGCGGATATTCTCTCATATTAGGTTCTACCAAAAAGAACGTGCTCTTTACTTTTTTGGTTTTTAGGATATCCAGAATGTTGTCCATTTCGTCATTCGGCCCATCATGAGGTCAAATAAATGTCTTGTACCACCTGGATCCCTCAATTCCCTTCTCCATATAATTATTGGGCTACATACCGCGCTTTTTCTGTTTTATGGCTGATCTGCGTTTCATTATCCCTCTCCACGTATGAAAAGTAATCAAAATCCGCATAAAAGTCCCGTCCGCTTAAATCCTGACTGCATAGGCCAATAAAAGCGCCTGTGAATCCTTGATCCAGCAAGGTGCCGCCTTTTTTCAATTCGGCATGGTCATCTGAGATTTTCCCGGCATCCAGAACAGGGCCCACAGCTGTCCAATTTTCCCCGTCGGGAGAATAATAGAATTGGAGAGCATGATACTCAATTTCCGCCTTTAAATACACCTTTTCCCATCCTTCAATAGAGATAGGGGCAGCCAATGGTTCATCATAATCACCCCGGTCATTGCTCATGATATACAGGCACTTTCCTGCTTCCTCATCCTTGCTGATGCAGAGATAATAATAGTTTCGGTTGTTGTAATAATAGATCAGTCCCGCCATGTGCTGAAAGGTCTGTGGACGGCACTCCACCTCTGTTTCTGCCACGATCGAAAACGCCTGCTGTCTTCTGGCGATCAAACTTTGCCTGTGGTTGGAATTCATGGATTCCCTTCCCCTTAGCCTGAGATAACCGGGTCGTTCCTTTACCGATACCCATTCCTCGCTCATCGGTTCGCGCAGGGAATTAAAATGGATGCTAAGCCCTTCTCCATCAAAATCCTCAGTTTCAGGCACGGGTTTAATTGTAAACTCAGGGAGGGATGGTGCTTCCACTCTTTCATGGGGACGGTTACCTCCGTCTTCAAGTCTCAGCCATTGATCATCGGTCCATACCGCTTTCTGGATGGAGGTTTCGCGCCCAAGGTTGCAATTTTCCGAGCCAGGCAGCGGACGACCGGTCAGGTGCACCATATACACCTCATTGTCCTGAGTTTCAACAATGCTCGCATGTCCGGCCTTTTGCAGCGCCAACTCTGGTTTTCCTTTTGAAGTCAGCACCGGTCCTTTGGGATCCACTTCATACGGACCAAAAAGACTCTGTGACCTGGCTACGGTTACTGCATGGTTATACCGCGTTCCTCCCTCGGCAGTGACAAGATAATAATAGCCGTTCTTTTTATAAAGATGAGGCGCCTCAGTAAGCCCTAAGCTTGTTCCCTTAAAAATATTACGGATGGACCCGACAAGCTTTTCTTCCTGGGCGGAGTACTCCTGAAGCAATATACCGCCAAACGAATTTTTATTTTTGCGGTGATCCCAAACTATATTCACCAGCCATTTATTTCCATTATCATCGTGGAACAGGGAAGGATCAAAGCCGCTGCTGTTCAAATAGATCGGTTCAGACCAGGGCCCCCGGATATCTGTCGCCGTTACCAGGTAGTTGTGCGTATCCTTGAACGGGCCTATATGGCTTTTTACATCCGTATAAATGAGATAGAAGGTACCCTCGTGATAACTGAGACAAGGCGCCCAAACACCGCCAGAGCTTGGGTTACCGAGCATATCAAGCTGGCTATGGCGAGTTAATGGATGCGGCAGCAGCTCCCAGTTCCTCAGATCCTTTGAATGATGAATCTGTACTCCCGGAAACCATTCGAAGGTGGACGTTGCGATATAATAATCGTCTTCTACCCTTATTATGGACGGATCAGGATTAAAGCCCCGCAAAATGGGATTGATGATTTCAGACATACTAGGTCCTCCGTTCTTAATAGATTTTTCTGTTTTGTTCATCCTTGATTTCCAATTGTAATCATTTCCGATATTTGAATGCGCCGTGATTCCAGAATGGGTCGTCTGATACAGTGATCCATCTACCACCCGTTTTACCTGGCAATCTCGCAAGTTAGACTAGTTTCTTAATTCCATCAGCTGTTGGTTCATTTCTTTCGTTTGCGAATACACTTGCTGATAGATTCCGAATATTTTTTTATAGCGTTCCACATTTTCGCTGTTTGGCTGATAGGTTTTGGCTGACTCGATAAAGGATTCTGCACATTCCTTTAAAGAGGAGAACCAGCCCGTGCCATACGCTGCGAGCATGGCCGCACCCATCCCCGGTCCTTGTTCACTGGAAAGCTTGACGATCGTGGCATTGAAAATATCCGCCTGCATCTGCAGCCAGGTCTTATTCTTGGCTCCACCGCCAATGGAAATGATCGTATCAATCGTTTTTCCATGGTCCCTGAAAATCTCGATCGATTCATTTAACGAGAAGGTAATTCCTTCAAGCACTGCCCGGATAAAATGCTTTCGCTCATGAGAGGCGTCCACGCCAATAAAGCTTGAACGGATGCTAGAATCGGCGTGCGGGGTACGCTCACCAACCAAATAAGGTGTGAACAGCAGACCGTTGGATCCTGCTGGCACCGTTTCTATGTCCTGTAGAAACGATTCAAACGGTTCATCCGCAGCAAAGCATTCTCTAAACCAGCTCAGGCTGTAACCTGCTGCCAATGTTACTCCCATCGTATAGAAGGCATTTTCCTCGCCATGATTAAAATAGTGGACCTTGCCGTCAAAGTCCTGATCATTTCTTTCTTCATACGACAGCACCACACCGGATGTGCCGATGCTGCACAGCGTTTTGCCTTCAGACAGGATTCCAGCGCCTATTGCACCGCATGCATTGTCAGCACCGCCGGCGTGAACGCCTGTCGAAGGAGCAAGGCCTGTCTCATGAGCGAATTCTTGGGTGATTTTTCCAACGCAATCATGTGATGCCACAAGCGGAGGGCAAAGACTCGCATCAATGCCAAATGTTCTGCACATTTCCTCGCTCCACTTTTTCCCGCTGACATCGAGGAGCAGAGTGCCCGCCGCATCGGAATACTCACTGTTCAAACTGCCGGTCATCCGGTATCTCAAATAATCCTTTGGCAGAAGAAAAACAGCTGCTTTTTCAAAAATTTCTGGCTCGTTCTCCTTCACCCACAGAATTTTTGGCAAGGTAAAGCCCTCCAGCGCCGGGTTTTTCGTTATCATAAGCAACTGCTGTTCGCCAATCGTTTCAACGATTTCCCGGCATTGCGGAGTGGTGCGTGTGTCGTTCCAAAGAATCGCGTTCCGAAGCACCTGATTGGTTTCACCGAGTAAAACGAGCCCGTGCATCTGACCCGAGAAACTGATTCCTTCAATATCTTCAGGATTTCCTTTAAATTCGGCAACCAGTTCCTTCAGGCCTTCGGTCGTTTGCTTTACCCACTGCTCTGGTTCCTGTTCACTGTATCCAAACTTCTCCTGAATCAGAGGATAGGATTTGGAAACCTCCTGGCATACCTCCCCCTTCTGGTTCACGAGCAAAATTTTTACCGCGCTTGTACCTAAATCTACACCGATGACATACTTCATGTTTGATCATTCCTTTTTCTAGTGATAAAAAAGTGCTGGGCAATTTTTGATGTCCAGCACTTTTGGATGGTTAATGATTGGTATTCTTTTCTTACACAGTCACACTGGACAATGTTTCAATGATATAGCGGTTTACCGCTGCTTTCAGGCGCTCCTGGCGGCCAGATTGGTTCTTGATATCACCCAATTGATACGCATAAGCTTCCAGAGCATGGAAGTCTGTTTTCCCTTCAACAATGTCAAGGCCGATTCCTCTTGTATAGCTGCTGTAGCGGTCTTCAATGAAGGCATCCAAAACACGATCTTCAATCAGTTTGCTCGCTACCTTCAAACCGATGGCAAAGCAATCCATACCAGCAATGTGGGCATGGAACAGATCCTCCGGTTCGAATGATCCTCTTCGAACCTTCGCATCAAAGTTCAAGCCGCCGCTGCCCAGGCCATCATTTTTAAGAATTTCATACATGGCCAGTGTAGCAGAATACAGATCTGTCGGGAATTCGTCAGTATCCCAGCCAAGAAGCGTATCTCCCTGGTTCGCATCGACAGATCCAAGCATGCCGTTAATTCGAGCCACTCTCAGTTCATGTTCAAATGTATGGCCCGCAAGCGTCGCATGGTTGGCTTCCACGTTGAATTTGAACGTATCCTCTAGGTCGTACTTTTGCAGGAACGCAAGACCCGTTGCCACGTCAAAGTCATATTGATGCTTCGTTGGCTCCTTCGGCTTCGGCTCAATAAGGAATTGCCCGCTAAATCCGATTTCTTTTGCGTAATCCTTAGCCATATGGAAGAAACGAGCGAGGTTATCCTGCTCCAGCTTCATATCTGTGTTTAAGAGGGTTTCATATCCTTCGCGTCCTCCCCAGAACACATAGTTTTCAGCGCCAAGCCGCTTGGCCACTTCCAGCGCTTTTTTCACTTTCGCCGCAGAATAGGCGAACACATCGGCATTATTAGTGGTGGCAGCTCCATGCACATAACGTGGATGGGTAAACATGTTCGCTGTGTTCCAAAGCAATTTTACTTTGCTTGTTTTCATGTACTCCTGAATCATATTTACGATAACGTCCTGATTTTCATTGGTTTCTTTTAAATTGCTTCCTTCTGGTGCAATGTCCACATCGTGGAAGCAGAAAAACGGAACATCGAGCTTTTCAAACAGTTCAAAGGCAGCGTCCACACGTGCTTTGGCAAGGTCCATCCCTTTAAATTGATCCCATGGACGAATGGCAGTTCCTACTCCGAACGGGTCAGTTCCATCTGCTGTAAAAGTATGCCAGTAAGCGACTGAAAAACGGAGCCATTCTTCCGCTGTTTTTCCATTGATCACTTCAGCGGGATTGTAATAACGAAACGCGAGAGGATTGTTGGAATCCGCTCCTTCAAATTGAACTTGTTTCACGCCTTCAAAATATGCCATGGTATGTACTTCCCCCTTGATTGCTGTTCAGAACCAAAAATGTAGCCGCTTACATTATCGGCTGTATCGGCCAGCAGCTGATTTGTTAAACCGATTATAGCACCTTACAACTTAGTTTGTCTATCAAACAAACTAAATAAATGAAACTATGTTTATAATCGACTAGATTAACGACGTAGGCTAAATTCCTTTTCCTCAGCCTTACGGATAGAAGCCGATGTTTTCTTGAAATTAATGAAAAATAATCACGCCATACACTACGACCAGGCCTATGAGAACACGAGGCGAGTTTCTCTCGCACCATAGTATCCAAAACCTAACTCAGCTCTTATATTTAGTAATTATAATTTTACTAAATACCATTAAAATAATTGAATCAAAGCGAATTTAGTAATAATATATTTACAATAAGCACTTAAAAAGGAGAAGCCTGATGAAGAAAGAACTCGCACAAGAATATATCGCACTAATCCCCAACCTGTTTGGCAGCTTTAGTGAATTAAATAAAAATGCTACAGAACTAAGCCATATGCAGAACCATGTCATTGAGTATCTGTTCATGAACAAGCGGGCGTTTAACCTTAAAGAAATCAGTACCGGCCTGGATATCGCCAAGCAGCAGCTGACCAATGTCGTCAGCGCTCTTGAAGTTCAAGGCTATGTGGTAAAAAAACCTGATCCCAAGGACAAACGGGCTGTGTTGATTGCACTCACTCCAAAAGGTAAAGAGGTTCAAGAAAAGAAATGGGCGGAAATCTACAACCGTTTCAGCCAAAACCTCACGAAATTAAACGAGGAAGAACAACGGGATTTGCAGTTCGCGCTTCATAAAGTAAATGTTTTATTAACCAAAATGGAGGGATAAACATGAATCAAAGGGAACGGGTTACCATCATTACCGCCGGTGTAATAACAGGAGTGGTCATGGGTCTGTTGTTTAAAGATATGTATAAATGCCTGATCACCGGAGTCATCGCAGCCACTGTGATTACCATCTTAATGAGCCGACGTGCGAAGAAGGTATAGAGTAATTACGAATATTTGGATTTATTGACAATTCGGGAGAATGAACCAGAGAAACAGCAGATATGACACTATTTTAGTGGTTAGATATTACTCGGGCTGGGTGTTTAATTTAAGCAATAATTCTAATTTCTGGAGTTGTTATATAACTATGAGTACTACTCTTATTATATTGATTATCACAGTAGTTTTTATTGGGGCGTTGATGAGGGCAACTTTTGGCTTTGGAGAAGCCATAGTGAGTATGCCTTTACTAGCACTATTACCCGTTGACTTGCATACTTCAATTTCATTAATTGGCCTGGCAGGACTTACAGTGGCTTGTCTTAGTGTGGCTGCTGGATGGCGGCACATTGACCGCTCGTCTCTTGTTCTGCTCGCCACATCGGCTTTTCTTGGAATTCCAGTTGGCTTGATTTTGGTCTCTTTTGCCCCGGCAGTTATCATAACTGTTTCGCTTGGAATTTTTCTTATTGTTTATGGCGTTTATTCACTAGTCAAAGCGACGTTAGTTAATCAGGCAAGAAAAACGGTATTACAACGGTCTGTTTGGGCCCTGCCTTTCGGATTCGCTTCCGGTTTACTTGGCAGTGCTTATAACTTTAATGGTGTACCCGTTGTGGTTTACGGAACGATGAAGGGTTGGCAAAGAGATCAGTTTCAAGCAACCTTGCAAGCTCATTTCCTTATTTCTGGTGTACTGGTTGTTTTTGGCCAGGCAATTGGCGGATTATGGACAAAGGATCTGTTTTTCCTTTTTATGCTTTCCCTTCCTATTATAGTTATTGCTACTTTACTTGGCACCTATTTACATAAGCGAATCCCTCCTCATAAATTTGAGCGTTACGTATTTACTCTTATCGTGTTGCTCGGTATTTTATTGTTGATCAAACCCTGAATAAATCAGAAAAAATGGCGTGTAAACTGATATCAGTTCACACGCCATTTTAATCCAATTAGGATTAGGCAGTTTACTTTTTATACTGTTGCAGTTTCCGCTTGATTCAAAGCCGTTCTTCTCGTTTCCTCTAGTCAATTTTGTTTATCCCTTGCTTCACTACCTTATTGAAAATGCCTCCTCCATTGCCATGATATCCAAGGGTAAAGCTTGAAAAAGCTCCCATTGGTGAATGGTGTGCATTAAAAAAGATATTTTTACCCATTTTTGTTTCCCTGCTTTCTTTTTTACTATGTAGTTAAAGATTTACGAGCTGGCGTTTTTGGATCGATTGGTAGCAGGCATCAATGGCCAGCATATTTTTATAGGTTTCTTCAAGCGTATATGACGGCTCTTTCCCATCAAGAATACAGGCGGAAAAGTGTTCGATCTGGCTGCGATACTGGTCACCTGCCACTCTTTCTTCCCGTTGCCCCTCCTTTGTCCGAATCAGGATCAGACCCTCTCCGCCATACACATCGGGGCGGAAAGCCCGATTCACTGTAATCGTTCCTTTTGTCCCGACCACCTCGTACTCTTCCCGGTTGGCCATATCAAAACTGCAATCAAACACGACAGGGCTGCCGTTTTCCAGTTTCATATGAACAACAGAAGAGAGATCCACACCGGTAGAAGGATCAAGATCCGAGAACGCCTGTATCTCGACCGGTTCGGATTGTAAGATCGACCGGGCGGCATGGATGGAATAACAGCCAACATCATAAATGCTTCCACCGCCCTTTTCCTTGCTCAACCGGATATTTTCTTCACGGTTACTGATATAAAAAGAAAAACTTGAGCGCATGAGCTTCACCTCGCCGATCTCCCCGGAGGCGATAATTTCTTTCACACGTTCGTGCTGAGGATGAAACTGATACATAAAGGCTTCCATAAAATAAACACCCTGTTCGCGGCACACCTCCGCCATTCCCTTCGTATCTTCTGCATGAAGAAATGCCGGCTTTTCACACAGAACATGCTTGCCATTGCGGGCTGCTTTTACCGCCCATTCCAGATGCAGGTGATTGGGCAGCGGAATGTAAACGGATTCAATTTCCGGGTCATCCAGCAGCTTTTCATAGCTATCATAGTACCTTGGAATCGACAGTTCTTCAGCCTTTGCCTTCCCTCTGTCTCCCCTGCTAGCCAAGCCAACGAGTTCTGCATTTTCCGATCGCTGTATGGCCGGTATGCCCTGAGTCAAACCAATGGTTGCAGTACTTAATACACCCCAGCGGACTTTTTTCATGTTTTGTCCTCCATTTTAAAAGTGTGATCGTCTGGTTTTACAGCATGGTTAGCTGTTCTGTATTGTTTTATAATTGTAAGTAAATGGATTCACTGTTCTTTCTATTTCTTATCTTAGCATGAATAACTAAGTTTGTATATTGACCAAACTAAGTTTATACTAATATAAACGCTCAAATGTTAGGAGAATTTTATGCAGACCATTACCTGGAACCAGCAAGTTGTAAAAAGAAACAATAAATCGCTCGTATTGCAGACGATCATCGAAAAAGAACCCGTTTCACGCGCCGACATCGCCCAAATTACCGGGCTGAACAAAGCGACCGTCTCCTCTCTTGTGAACGATATTCTGGAAGAGAATTTGATCTTTGAATCCGGCCCGGGGGAATCCAGCGGGGGGCGGCGGCCAGTACTCCTTCACTTCAACAAGACCGCCGGATATGCAATCGGTATTGATATCGGGGTCAATTACGTCTTGAGCATTCTGACGGATTTAAAAGGAAACATCCTTATTGAAAAAAATCAGCCGATAAAGAATGTGGCGTTTGAAGCAGTGACAGACGTGGTCAGTGAAATGATCCGCTCTTTGATCCTTGAAATGCCTGAAAGCTCCTACGGTGCAGTCGGAATTGGAATCGGCGTACCAGGCATTGTGGACAAGCAAGGAACTGTTCTTTTTGCCCCAAACCTGAACTGGAGCAACATTTCGTTAAAACAGCATATTGAAGAAGAGTTCAAGCTGCCGGTCCTTATTGAAAATGAAGCCAATGCAGGCGCATATGGCGAAAAGCAGCTGGGAGCCGGCCAAAGCTTTCAGGACATCATTTATGTCAGTGCCGGAATCGGAATTGGTGCCGGAATTATTCTGAACGGAGAATTATACCAAGGCAAAAACGGATACTCCGGAGAACTCGGACATGTCATCATTCAGGCCAACGGCAAAAAATGCAGCTGCGGGAGCCAGGGCTGCTGGGAGGTTTATGCTTCTGAAAACGCACTGCTCGAAATGGCACCCCAACAAGATGCCACACTCGAATCACTGGTTGCGCTGGCAGAAGAGAACGACTCGGAAGCCATTGCGTTGTTTGAAAAAATTGGAGCCTCCATCGGAATCGGCGTGAACAACATCATTAACGCCTTTAACCCCGAGCAGGTCATTATTGGGAATCGGCTGGTGGTCGCCAAACAATGGCTCGAAAAACCGATACTGGAAACCATCCAAACCCATACCCTTCCGTTTCATCAAAAAGAAGTGCAGCTGCAGTTCTCTCGGCTTTCGGTTCATTCAGCAGCACTTGGCGTTTCCGCTTTTGTTGTTGAAAACTTTATCCGCGATGGCGTCACTGTCCTCTAAACAGCAAAACACCGGTTCAGGGTATTCCTGAAACCGGTGTTTTTTTAACTGATCAGCGCGTTAATAATCAATACACCTGCCAAACCAACAAGCGATGCAATGGTAACCATCACGGACCAGGTTTTGATCGTTTTCCCAATGGAAAGATTAAAGAATTCCTTGTAAATCCAGAACCCTGCATCATTTACATGGGAGAAGGTCATGCTTCCTGCTCCGGTAGCCAGAACCATGAGCTCCGGACTGACATGTGTCGCCGCCACTAATGGGGCGGCAATCCCCGCGGCTGTCATCCCGGCTACTGTTGCTGATCCGAGAACGACCCTAAGGATGGCTGCGATCAGCCAGGCAAGCAGCAAGGGTGACATTGATGAACCTTCCATTAGGTTTGCCACATATTTGTCCACATGGCTGTCGATCAGTACTTGCTTGAAGGCACCCCCACCACCAATGATCAACAGGATCATGGCAATGCTTGCGATGGATTCTGAGACCGAGTTCATCAGTTCAGGCATTTTCTTTCCGCGGTTCAAGCCAAATGTGAAAATGGCGACGATGACCGCGATTAATAGGGCAACTCCCGGATTTCCAAGGAACTGAGCCGTCGGAACCAGTGAAGAATCCGGCGTGGCAATTTCCACAACTGCCTGGAAGGCGATCAAAATAACAGGAATAAGAGCCGTAAAGACACTGATGCCAAAGCCAGGCATCTCATGTTCTTCAAAATGCTTTGGTGTAAACAATCCTTTTGGAATTTCAACTTCCAGATCTTCTTTCTTAAAGAGCCTGGTGTACATCGGCCCGCTCAGAATAACGGCGGGAACTGCGATAATCACTCCGTACAGCAAGGTCAGACCCAGATTGGCATGAAAGATTCCGGCAACCGCCGTTGGCCCCGGATGCGGCGGAACAAATCCGTGCATCGTAATGAGCGCCGCAATGACCGGCATCCCGATATAGAGAATAGGCACACTCGCTTCCGCTGCAATAACAAAGACGAGCGGAATAAGGACAACCACGCCTGTTTCAAAAAATAAAGCGATTCCAACAATGATAGCAGTAAGAACAGCAGCAAACTGAACCCGGTTTCTGCCAAATACCCGGATCAATGTGGTAGCGATTCGCTGTGCACCGCCCGAGTCTGCCATCAATTTACCGAGCATGCCTCCAAACCCGATGACCAGAGCCAGGCTTCCAAGCGTTCCGCCCAAACCGTTCGTTACTGACGTCATAGCTTCCGCCGGGGTCATGCCTTCCATAATCCCGACAAGCACTCCAACAATAATCAATGAGATGAAAGCGTTTAACTTAAAGACCACCATGAGCAGCAACAACAGGGCAATCCCTATGCAAATATATACGATTGGCATGATTTCTACCTCTTTTCTTCTGTAGTCCGGAATGCACCACTCTTCTGCCGTGCATCCCCTCAATTCTTAAGGATGAATAAGCATTTCAGTTACTTCTTTTAAGTCGCTTTTCGTGCCAACATTGCCCGGAAAAATCACATAGGACATTCCAGGATACTTGCTTTCGTCTCCTGTTCGCCAAACCGGGATTCCCGGCCGGACCTGCCCGGCCACCGTTGCCCGTTTAACGCTCAAGCCTTTTGTCCCGACATCACTTGAAGTGATTCCGCCTTTGGCGATAAGGAAATTCGGCTTGACCTGAAGCCTTGTTACAATGCTTGTAACGGCATCGGAAATGGCGACGGATAGTTTCAGTTCCTCTTCTTTTTTGTTCTCGCCGAGATCGAGACGCTCCCTGCTCGTATAGACCGCCACCGTTTTACCCGAACGTACGAGTGATTCTGTGGTTTCAATGACACGGTCGGTTTCCTGCAAAAAGCGTTCCGGCTCCAAAACGAGATGGCTGTTGAATTCAATAAATTCGATTTCCTTTATTTCTTTTAACCGCTCCAGTTGTTCTGTGGTTTTCTTTACGTGGGAGCCGATGATGATGAGTCCGCCATGTCCAGTTTCTTCCTGGATCATTTCGTTTCTTGTAAGCAATGCCTTATCCTGTACACCGCCTATGACTTTTGGCAGCGCTGCTGCACTCCGGAACAAAAAGTTCTTTCCTGCATTGATCGCTTGAATGAGCGCGGCTGTAAAGATTTTTACATCCCCCTCATCCACAGCATTCACGACGACTTTGTTGAAACCTTTAACCTCCATCAACTGGCTGGCAATCCCGTCAACGTCCATGGAACGCAACGTTTCAATCGGAAGATAGAGAGTGTCGGCTGCTTTATATTCTCCGCGGGATTTTTCCTCGATCCATTCACCCAGGTCCGACTTGGTATAGCCAAAGGTACGATCCTTCGCGAACTCGGTTTCGCCTGCCGGCACAAGCTCACTGCCATCCTGAACGTAGTGGATATTATTTACAGTGAAACGTCCACCTTCTTTAAAGAACGGCAGAATCACTTCTCCATCAATCTTTTTTTCGGAAGCGGATTCGATCGTTTCCTTAAGCACAGTCGTTTCCAGCGGATAATGCCCTCTGAGCGTGGAATCGCCACGGCTGATGATCAGGTAATCACGGTTCAGTTTCTTGGATACCGCAAGAATATTTTCAGCGATTTTGATATGCTCCCTCGCTGTTTCTTCTTCGGTGAATCCTCTGGAGTTCGTCAGGATAAAGAACATGGACTGCTCTTCCAAAAAGCCTTTTGTAATGCTCTCAACAGACCAGTCGGTGAATACCGAAATGTCATGCACCGTTTGAACGCCTGTTGGATCATCATCCAGCACGATAACTTTTTTATTGAATGTCCCAAGAGCTTCCTGTATAAGCGCATCTGCTTTATCATTAAGAAGCGTTGGAAGATTTTCGAGAAGATCAGCGGAGACTCTCTGATTTTTCGTCATGGTTAATCCCCCTCTTTACTTCGATCTGTGCAAGTTTTTCATAATACCTCACAATGCTTCCATGGTCGTCATTGATTTTTCCATCCACTTTTAAGGTATGGAAGATTTCAAGAAGCTGGCTGGACAGCGGGAGTGGAACCCCGATATCGTGAGCCGTATCCATCACATTGCCAATATCCTTCATGTTGATGGCAATGCTGCCTCCGGCAACGAAGTTTCGATCAAGAATCATCGGCACTTTCGCATCAAGCACCGCACTTCCCGCAAGTCCTCCCCGGATCGCCTTGTACATTTTCTCCACATCAATTCCTGCTTTAGCAGCCAGCACCAGCGCTTCCGACATAGCCGCAATGTTAAGGTTTACAATAATTTGATTGGCCAGTTTTGCAGTAACCCCGCAGCCATTTCCGCCCACCAGCGTGACGTCTTTACCCATTCCGTATAAAACAGAAAGAACGCTTTCAAAAACGTCCTCTTTCCCGCCAACCATAATGGCAAGCGTTCCGTCGATTGCTTTTGGCTCCCCACCGCTTACAGGCGCATCAAGCATCTCAACGCCTTGCTTTGCTGCCTGCTCTGCCAGCTCGCGGGATACGTCAGGTGTTATGGAACTCATATCGATAATGACGGAGCCTTCTTTGGCCCCCTCCAAAATTCCGTTCTCTCCCAATACGACTTGCTGTACGTGCTTGGATGCCGGAAGCATCGTAATGATGACATCGCTTTGTTCCGCTACTTCCTTTGGAGAGCCGGCAGATGTTGCTCCTGCATCTGCGACAGCGTTTACACTTTCCTGATTCAAATCAAAAACCGTTATTGAAAATCCTGCGTTTATCAAATTTAATGACATGGGCTTACCCATGATTCCCAGTCCAATAAAACCAACCTTGTGTTCCATCGATATTCCTCCTTGAGTTTGGTGAAATCGATCTGCAATCGCTTTCAGTGATGCTTACAGTTGACATTGTACACGGTTTTTTAATTTTTGTATACATTTTTAATAAATTTGTATACGAATATTCGTCTGAACAAGGAACGGTTATATTTTTTTCTCCATGGTTTTGGTAAGATGTAGATAGACTGTTGAAGGAACTTGAGGTGAAAATTGTGTTGGAAAATGATCGTTCACGCTCGGCCACCCATCAATCCTACGCTGTCCTTCGGGACAGGATTTTAAATGGCCAACTCCCAGGGGGCACTAAGATCGTGGAAGAAAAAATAGCCTCCGAACTGGGCTTCAGCCGGACACCTATCAGAGAATCCATTCGGAAGCTGGAATACGAAGGGCTCATTATCAATAAACGGGTCGTCAAACCGACGGAAAAGGATCTGCGGAATAACTTTCAAATGCGGATCCTGCTCGAAGGGTATGCTGCTCAATGTGCAGCCTCCTTTCTCCCTGAACAGGATTTACAGGCACTGTATGAATGTGTGGAGATCGGAAGAAAAGGAACGAATGAAGAAATCATGGACGCCAATGAGCGGTTTCATGAAATTATCGTACGGGCCAGCAATAATGCTGTCATGATTGATACGATTGACCGTATGCAGTCGCTGATTTATCTGTTTCGCAAAACCGTTGTTCTTAATCAGCGCCCTCATCTCATCGATGAACACGAACAAATTTACGAAGCCATTAAAGCACGAAACGGGGAAAAAGCCGCAGATCTGATGAAAAGCCACCTGCAAGCGGACTTGGATTTTTGCCTCCATATCATCGGCTGACGATACTTTAACATCCTTCAGTTATTGAGGGATGTTTTTTTTGGCACAAAAAAAGCACCTGAATCCTCAGATGCTTCACTAAATAACTAAGATTGTTGTACGAGCGGCGGCACGTCCCACTTCAGTGTTGATAGAGAGGCTTCCTGCTCAAAGGCCGCTCCAACTTGATACAGCCGGGCCTCACTAAACGGTTTGCCGATTAACTGCAAGCCGATTGGAAGTGCCCTTTCAGAGAATCCGCAAGGGACAGACAAGCTGGGCAGACCTGTTACACAAGCTGGTTCCGTCAATCGCAAAAGCGCCGAACGGACCTGCTCTGTTTTCCCGCCAACGAAGATTTCCGTTTGTCCGATATCCGGCGGCAAAATGCCAACGGTCGGCGCAGCAATCACATCAACCCGGTCAAACACCGTGTTGAAGGCTTCTCTTGCTTCCTGGCGGATATCCTGAGCTTTTACATATTCAAACCCGAGAGCTTCTGCACTTTGTTTCAGTCGTTCCAGAACCGGTGCCTGGTAATCCTGCGGACGAGAGAGGACAAGTTCTTCATGAAGTGCATAGGCTTCACTTTGCAGGGTTTTGAGTTGAGCATAGGAAACCTTTGATAATACAGGAATCTCCACATCCTGTATGACAGCACCTAAGTCTTCCAACACCTTAATCGCTTTCTTTACCTTGCCCTTCACCTCTTCATCCACCCGGTCAAAATAAAAGCTGGTTGGAATACCAATGACTTTTCCGGATATGGACTCACCGATACAGCGCGTAAAATCTTCGTTCCCAAGATTATGGGAGAATGGATCCTCATGATCAAAACCGGCCAGCACGGAAAGCAGCATAGCATTATCACGGATGCTGCGCGTCATTGGCCCCACATGGTCGAGTGTCCTGCCAAGCGGGTGAACCCCAGCCTTGCTTACCCGTCCGAAGGTTGGTTTCATCCCCACAATCCCTGTAGCTGCAGCGGGAATCCGGATGGATCCCCCCGTATCTGTTCCCAGTGCTCCAAAACACAGGCCAGAAGCCACTGCCGCTCCCGATCCGCTGCTCGAGCCTCCAGTCATTTTTGAAGGATTGTACGGATTTCGTGCCGGGCCAAAGTACGAAGCATCGCCTGTCGGCCCATATGCGAACTCCTGTGTGTTGCATTTGCCGATTAGGACCGCTCCGGCTTTTTTTAGCTTCTGTACAACGGTTGCATCCCGGTCCGGGATATAGTTTTGATAAATTTTAGAGCCCATTGTTGTCCGGATTCCCTTTGTATAAATCAGATCCTTCAGTCCGACCGGGATACCATGAAGCGGTCCCCGGCAGTGTCCCGCCATGATTTCCTCTTCTGCCTGCTTCGCTTCTTTCACCGCCTGCTCTTCAAGGACCGTGATAAAGGCGTTAACCACAGGGTTGATCTCTTGAATTCTCGCCAATAACTCAAGGACGACCTCTACAGGCGAAATCTCTTTCGATTTGATTTCTTCAGAGAGTGCCGAAAGACTTAAATGTAAAACCTTATTGTTATTCATCGATTCCCTCTCCTTCAAACAGACGGCCGGCTGGCTGTTGATGATGGATTAATCTTGCGTTTGGAGGTTCCCGGTTTAACAAAGATCATCGCGACCATACCCACTGCAGAAGCGATGGCAGCCGCGACAAACATGGCTCCGTAGCCGCTCATGGCCACCAAAGCCCCGGTTAAAGTCGGTGCCACAATGGTGGCAATATTGGTGAAGAAATGAGTGACTCCGCCAAACGTACCCGCCTTGGACGGCTCCGTATCAATGATGACGGTCCAATACACAGAGTTAGGCAAAAAGTTAAACGCATTTCCAATTGTCATAAGCGTAAGAACCGCGGTCACACTATTTACAGTTGGAATAAGAATAAAACAGATTGCCGTTAACAGCAGGGACACAACCGCCAGACCTGAGCGCGCAATGCGAAGACTTCCTGTTTTTTTTCGGAGAAAATCGGAAATTCTTCCGCCCAGCAGCACGGTCACACACGCACCTGCCCATGGAATCATTCCCAAATACCAGAGGGAGGCAAGTTTAAAGTCAAACGTATCCTGCAAGTATTTCGGTGTCCAGGTTAAGATCAGGAAATTAACATACTGAAACGCGAAGTATCCGATCGCATTCATAATCAACGTCGGATTACGGAAAAAGTGATGCCATGGTACCTGCTCTTCCTCTTTTTCGTCCACCAGTTTTTCTGAACTTAACAGCTCCTTTTCATTCCGGATTTCAGCCAGTTCCTCCTTGGATACCTTCGGGTTGTCCTCCGGCTGATCGGTAAACACCTTCATCCAAGCAATGATCCAAATCAATCCGATGACACCAAGAATAATAAACATCACTTTCCAGCTGGTAAACGATAATAGCGCAACAGCAATGGGTGCTGTCAGAAGAGCACCAAGTGGCGTTCCCAACAATCCGAGTGAAGCAGCAAATCCTCTTTCTTTCGGTGCTGCCCAGTTCGCCATCGTCCGGTTAATGGTTGAAAAGGTTGGTCCTTCCGCAAAGCCAAAAAGAATCCGGAAAACGGCAAAACCGGCAATGGCCGATCCGCCAAACAAGGCAAGACCGATTTCTCCGGCAAAAGCTGTGCCCATTTCAAAAAGAGACCAGGCAATCCCGACTACGATCCAAACAAACTTCGGTCCTTTTTTGTCCGCCAACATGCCTCCGAACAAGGCACCAAACATGTAACCGTAGCCAAAATACCCTAGAATTTGCCCCCACGTCTTTGGGTTCAATCCGAATTCCCCGATGATCGCCTCTTGGGCATAGGAGATGGCACCCCGGTCGATGTAGTTCACAACGGTCATAAATACAATCATGCCGATGATAAAATACCGGTATTTCCCCTTCACGCTAATTCTCTCCCTTCGTTATGTAAAACACTTAATCTATTCCCTTTCTGTAACAATTCAACCTGTAACAATACACATAATGATAAATTCACAAAGTGAAATAAACACTGAAAAATAGTCCTTTAAAAATAATTTTTTGTGACGGTTTTAAACTGTTCTGAATCGTGCGAATCTTATGATACATCGTTTATTTTTAAATTAAATACAAATGTTGCAAATTGCCACTCATATTTCGGTTTACAAATGAATTACTATTTAGTTAGATAAGGAGTGTGTATAATGTACAAAACATTTAAGATTTTGAAAGTACCACATCAAGAAATGAATAACGTCTCCATTCCAGCTAAAGACGAGCTAACAGATCCTGAATGGCTGAAACTTGTAAAAGAAGCCATGGATTCCAGCATAACAAAAGAGCAATTTACACAGTTTTTAAGTGAGAAAAAGTCGCAGTAATAGTCTAAGCACCCGTTCCTCTATGGTACTTAAACGTACTACTAACAATCACAGCACATACACACCTCTATATACGAAAAAAGGCAGCGGCTCTGGTCCAAACAGAAATGCTGCCTTTTTCCCTTGCTCCCTTACCTGCCGAGCCAGCCTCCATCTACCGCCAGCAAATGGCCATGAATATAGTTTGATGCATCCGATGCAAGAAACACAACAGTCCCCTTAAAATCTTCAGCGGATCCCCATCGTCCTGCCGGTATCCGTTCAAGAATCTGACGGTTTCGCGTTTCATCCGCAATTAACGCAGAGTTCATATCCGTAGCGATGTATCCCGGAACAATGGCATTCACGTTGACATTTTCCTTCGCCCATTCATTGGACAGGGCTTTTGTCAATTGAGCTACGCCGCCTTTTGCTGCGGCATACGCCGGGACGGTCAATCCGCCCTGAAACGATAAGAGGGAAGCCATGTTAATAATTTTTCCCGACTGCTGCGGAACCATGAACTTTCCTGCTTCTTGGCATAACAGCCAAACACACTTTAAATTGACATTGATGACATCATCCCAGTCGGTTTCCGAGAATGATACCGAGGGAGACCGGCGCTGGATGCCGGCATTGTTCACCAGAATATCGATCTTGCCAAGCTCTCTCACCACGGTCGGGATGGCATCCCGAACATGAGTCTGCTCCTCTAGGTTGCAATGTACAATCATCGAACGCTGCCCAAGAGCTTCGATCTCTTTTTTTACAGTCTCATCGGCGGTGTTCCGCTGTAGAAGCGCAACGTCAGCACCAGCTTCCGCCAGGGCAAGTGCCATCTCACGGCCAATTCCCCTGGTTGCACCAGTAATCGCCGCAACCTTACCTTCCAGTGAAAACATAAACAACTCTCCTTCTGTTTATGAGTATGTATTGGCTGAATTGTCTGTCTATAAGTGTAGCGAACCTTTCTTTCTGTGTAAATGGATGGGTTTTGTCAAAGATAAAAAGCACTCGTTGTATGAGTGCTTTTTGATGTCAGCTTTTAAATTTCCAGTTCCCAATGTTCCTTTTCGGAATCCTTCATTTTCTTTTCGGTTTCTTCCGGATAGGCGGTGCGGAATGGGTGGTGCTCCAATGGAATGATTTCCACCATTTTGCGGATCATGTCTTCCGGATCGTACTGATCTTTTAAACTTTCCTCTTGTTTTTTCATATCCTCGATCCGTGTGAAATTCTTTCCTTTTTCAAACCACTTGTACTTCTCCTCTGCACTCCGGTCGTTGAAACCAGTCGCAAATGGGCCAGGGTTGATGGTCGCCACCTGTACACCGAACTCCTCCAATTCCTTCCGCAAGGTCTGTGCGATGCCCTCAATGGCATGTTTTGTTGCCGTATATGGACCAACGTAGGGAGTAGCCGCAATCCCAGCGATGGAACTCATAAATACAATTTTCCCGAACCCTTTTTCCACCAGCTTCGCGGCGGCAAGCTGTACCGTTTCAAGTGTGGCAAATACGTTCACTTCAAACAGCGCTCTAATACGGTCCAAAGGAACTTCCGACAATGGCCCGCCTTCATTGATCGCCGCATTGGCCAAAAAGATATCAAAATCATGCTCCTTAATTTGCCCGCGGTCACGCTCGTTGGTGATATCAAGCTTGAAGACTTCAATATCGAGATTCTTTTCACGCACTTCCTTCATGAGATCACTTTGCTGGGACGTCAGCTCCGTCGTTGCAATTACCTTATGCCCGTTTTGGGCGAGCCCGATGGCTGTCCCTCTCCCCAGTCCACTTCCTGCACCTGTAATAAAAATGGTTTTTGACATATAGTAAAACTCCTCCTGATCATTTACTCTCCCATTTCTTTCTTCCCTTTTCACCGCTGCGCTAAAACTTCATGGAAGATTTGAAAACCATTCCCTTCCTGTTTTATGATAAGAATAGAGTTATCCAGTAAATGAGGAGCCTCTGGCCCTGAAAAAAGAAGGCCCATTGCTTCCAAAAGGACGTTTTATCATGAGAATTCAGTTAGGCGTGATCGGTCCGTCCGATTCAGTAGAATTGGTCAAAAAAGCAGCAGAACATTTCGATAATATTGATGTCCTTCCATTTGTTTATAAAAGGCTCGAGGAAACCGTGACTTTAATCGAGGGAAACAAACACCGGGTGGACCAGTGGTTTTTTTCCGGTCAGGCCCCTTACCATTATGCTCTGGCCAACGGAATCATCGAAGAAAAAGAAGGCAGTTATGCACCCGTAAACGGCATCAGCCTGTATAAAACCTTACTGGAAGCTCAGGTGAAAGAAGACAAAATTTTTTCAACCATGAGCCTCGACAGTATTCAGGATGAGGAACTCAAAGATATTGGCGAAACCATTCCGACTTTTCAACTGTATACTCTTCCGTATACCGGCTACCTTCCTCCAGAGGACCTGATTGATTTTCATGTCCAACTGTACAGAGAGGGAAAAACTGAGGTTGCCATTACGTTTATCCAAGAGGTGTATTTTGAGCTGAAGGCGCTGGGAATCCCTTGTTACCGGGTAACGCCTGGCATCCCGTCCATCCGGCTCATGCTTCAGTATTTAAAAGAGTACAGCCTGTCGCAATGGTACAAGAAAGCCCAGACGGCGATTCTCGGCATCACCGTATTCGATTCTCCGTCCTCTTCCGACGAGTCCTTTTACACGTACAAACGGAGGCAACAGGAGCTTGAGCTGCAACGGATTCTGCTTCATTATGCAGAACTGGTCCATGGTTCATTTCAGCAGATCGGTGACGATCATTTTTACATCTACACCACCCGAGGCGAAATGGACCTCCACTTCGGAGACAATTCGCTGCACCAGCTGATCGAGGATACGAAGCTTCACAGCAACCTGCAAATCAACATCGGGCTCGGCTACGGCCTAACGGCGCTTGAGGCCGAGCAAAACGTGAGACTCGCCTTTCGGTTTGCCCGCCGGTATGACAAGCCGGTGATCATCCAGGTGAATGAGGACAAAACCGTAACCGAAAGCCTGCAGACCAATGAACAGGTCTCCTATAACGGACGGACACTCGGAGACCATTGGAAGGAAACCTTAAAAAACGCCAACCTCAGTCCGGCGGTAGTCGGGAAAATTCAATCGTTCGCCCAGCATTATAAAAAGAATACCGTTACCGCCCTGGAAGTATCGCAATGGCTAAAAGGAACCGAACGAAACGCAAGGCGCATATTAACTGAACTCGAAAAATTAAACCTGGCTGAGGTCACCGGCGAGGAACAGTCCGGATACCGCGGCCGGCCTCGCAAAATTTATGCGCTGAAATTGTAAAAGCCCTCCATAATGGAGGGCTTTTACGTTTGGAAGATAAGCTTTAGCAGGCTACTCACAGAACCACTCATCCTTAAGGTTCTCTCATAAGTTTGACAATACCTGATAGGCTTTATGCTCTTCCTCACTTTTAACAAAAAATTCATAAAAGGTTGATCCATTAAAATCGTTTGAACTGAAGTGAGAGCCAGGCGCCCAGCTTCCGTGGTTCACACGTTTCACTTTGTAACGCAAGCCTTCGCTTTGAAATCGTTGAGCTACCTTAAAATACGTGCCCTGGTCAAATGCGGTATAAACCGGTACATTTTTTGAGAAAAAATTAAATAGTTTCAAAGCCATTCACCTCCATAAAAAAATCCCCATTAAATGAATTCGCTTTCATTTTAAAATCTCCTTTATTATCCTATATTCCATAAATATGTAAGGAATCTTAACATGATTAAAATTTTTATTGTAATAGAAGAAGGATTTTGTCAGACTTTGCTGAATACTTTGTTATCGGAAGATTAACGGACAATTTCCGTTAATAAAAAAACTGCAAAAGAAGGTGATTTTGAAATGGCAGAACTATCAGCCAGTGTTCAAAAAAGAAGTGCAAGGAACATTTCAGGTTTATTAAATACCATTGAACGGCTTGGGAACCGTCTTCCCCACCCTTTTATGCTTTTTGTGTATCTGGCATTATTCATGATTGTTTTATCTGCACTTGTCAGCTTGTTTGATGTATCTGTTGTGCATCCTGCAACCAAAGAAACACTGAAAGTCAAAAGCCTGATCTCCGGTGAAGGCTTGAAATTCATACTCACGTCCATGCTTGAAAATTTCACCGGATTTAAACCGCTCGGTCTTGTTTTGGCGATGGTGCTCGGGATTGGGCTGACCCAGCGCGTCGGATTGTTCGAGAGCGTGATCACAAAGACGATTATTAAAGCACACAAATCGGTTATCACTTATACCGTGTTTTTCATTGGCATTATGGCCAACATTGCGTCCGATGCCGCTTTTGTTATCATTCCGCCCTTGGCCGCTGTAGTGTTTTACTCCATCGGGCGCCACCCGATCGCAGGGCTCGCTGCTGGTTTTGCCAGTTCGGGAATTGGATTTACGGCCAATATTTTAATCGCAGGAACAGATGCGCTTCTTTCCGGCATCTCTACTGAAGTGGCTCAAACGATTGATGCGAACGCGTCTGTTTCACCTGTGGATAACTGGTACTTTATGAGCGTTTCCACTATTGTTCTGACGATCGTCGGAGGCCTGGTGACAGAGAAATTTATTGAACCCCGCCTTGGCGCCTATGACGGAGAAACTGGAAAAAAGGAACTCGATTTCACCTCCAATACCCTTGAAAATAAGGCGCTTCGCAACGCATTCATCGCTGCCATTGTTTACATCGGGCTTGTGGCTCTTGTGCTGTTTCTTCCAAACTCTCCACTGAGAGGAGATGGCGGAACGATTATCCCTTCCCCGTTTTTGGACGGGATTGTGCCTATTATCCTGCTCTTTTTCATTACCGTTGGCGTCACATTCGGGGTCACAATGAAAAAAATTAAGAAAACGAGCGATGTGCCTGCACTGATGACCGATTCCATCCGGGATATGGCCGGCTATATTGTGCTCGTGTTTGCCATCGCCCAGTTTATTGCCTACTTTAACTGGAGCAACCTTGCCACATGGATTGCGGTTAATACAGCAGACGGCTTGAGCTCCATCAACTTGACCGGGCTGCCCGTCGTTATTGGCTTTGTGCTCGTAACAGCTTTCCTCAGCCTGTTCATCATCAGCGGCTCAGCACTATGGGCACTGGAGGCTCCGGTTTTCATGCCGATGCTGATGCTGCTGAATTATAATCCCGCGTTCATTCAGGTGGCCTACCGCATCGGGGAATCTTCCACCAACATGGTCACACCGCTTAATCCGTACTTCGCCATTCTGCTGTCGTTCATGAATGAATATGACAAAAAGGCGGGAATCGGCACGCTGATGTCGTTAATGATTCCATATACGGTTGTATTTTTGATTGTATGGATTATCTTGCTTCTGGCCTTCGGACTTCTAGGCATTCCGGTTGGACCGGGAGTCGGCATGTACATTAATTAAAACTTTGAACATCGTGGAGAGTGATTACAAATGACAACAACAAAAACAAGTTCTGTTCATGATTTATATCCGCAAATTATAGAATGGCGCAGAGACTTCCACCAGCACGCCGAATCTGGATGGGTGGAATTCCGTACGGCATCACTTGTAGCATCCCGTCTGGAAGAGTGGGGGTATGAAGTAAAGGCAGGAAAGGAAGTGGTAGATGAAGAGTCCCGCATGGGTGTGCCTCCCGAATCCTTTTTAAAAGAACAGGAAGAACGTGCGCTTGCCCAGGGAGCTGCTCCCAAGTGGCTTCCTTATTTATCTGGCGGCTTTACCGGAGTGGTCGGCCTCCTGGACACAGGCAAACCCGGGCCAACGGTCGGGCTTCGTTTTGACATGGACGCGCTCGATTTGAAGGAGTCGTCAGATGCCTCCCATGTGCCGGTGAAGGAAGGCTTTCAATCCCGAAACGTCAACATGATGCACGCCTGCGGCCATGATGCCCACACTTCCATCGGTCTTGGCCTGGCCAAGCTTTTATCCGATAAAAAGAACGAACTGACCGGAAGAATAAAATTGATCTTTCAGCCGGCAGAAGAAGGTGTCCGCGGGGCCAAATCCATGGTAGCGGCAGGTGTTGTTGATGACGTGGATGTCTTTTTTGCCTCTCATATCGGCGTGGGCATTCCGCTCGGACAGATCGTGAGCGGAGCCAATGGATTCCTGTCCACCACAAAAATTGATGTGGACTATACAGGGCAAGCCGCACATGCCGGAAGCAATCCGGAAGACGGAAAAAACGCGCTCCTCGCTGCCTCGACGGCTGTACTGAATCTGTACGGCATCAGCAGGCACAGCGCCGGCCAATCCAGAATTAACGTTGGTGTGTTTCAAGCCGGAACCGGACGAAATATCATTCCTTCTTCGGCACATTTAAAAGTGGAAACTCGTGGCGAAACGACCGAGATCAATCAATATATCCTCAAACAAGCGCTGAACATCATTTACGGAGCTGCCTCCATGCATGATGTGGAAGTCAAAACGGAAGTTGTGGGTGAGGCCAAGACGAGTGATTCTAGTCCGGAGCTAAAAACGTACGTGGAAGAAATCGTCAAGGATATCGAGGGTGTAGACTCAGTGATCAGTGATTCCCCGTTTGGCTCGGGCTCCGAGGATGCGACCTATATGCTGGAACGAGTCAAAGAGCTTGGCGGCTATGCCACGTATCTGATCTTCGGGACAACGCTTGCTGCCGGCCATCATCACGAGAAATTCGATATTGATGAATCGGCCATGAAAATTGCGGTTTCCTCCCTTGAAAAGCTCGTGTCCCATGTTGAGAAATTCATTCTTAAATAGGCGGTGTTAATTATGAAAATAGCAGAGTCTGTCTCCCAAATTGAAAAACTCATTGAAGAAAACCGGGATACGTATATTAACCTCAGCGACACCATCTGGGGTTTGGCAGAAACGAGATTCGAAGAATACCAATCTTTTGACCTTCTTGCCGGTACGCTTGAGAAAGAAGGATTCAATGTAGAACGTGGCGTTGGCGGAATCGAGACGGCCTTTATCGCTACGTATGGACAGGGCAAGCCCGTCATTGCACTTCTGGGTGAATATGACGCCCTCCCCGGATTAAGCCAGCACGCAAAGACAGCTTTACCAAATCCTGTGGTCCCAAACGGCAACGGCCATGGGTGCGGACATAACCTTCTTGGAACCGCTCCTCTAGCGGCTGCCATTACCTTAAAAAAACAGATGGAAGCAGAAGGAGTAAAGGGAACCATTAAATACTATGGCTGTCCGGGTGAAGAAGGCGGATCCGGAAAAACTTTCATGATAAGAGAAGGACTGTTTGAGGATGCCGATTGTGCCCTCACATGGCATCCGGGCTCTTACAGCGGCATCTTTTCATTCTCGTCTCTCGCAAACTATCAGATTGCGTTTACGTTCAAAGGAAAAGCGTCCCATGCCGCTAACTCTCCCCACCTGGGAAGAAGCGCACTGGATGCGGTAGAGCTCATGAATGTTGGTGTCAATTATTTGCGCGAGCATATCATTCCCGAAGCACGCGTCCACTATGCCATCACCAATACGGGCGGACTGTCACCGAACGTCGTTCAGCCGGAAGCTGAGGTGCTTTATCTCATCCGAGGGCCGCAAATGAGCGATGTGAAGAGCATCTACAACCGGGTGCTGAACATTGCCAAAGGCGCAGCACTCATGACAGAAACCGAGGTCGATGTCCGGTTCGATAAAGCGTGCTCCAATTACTTGCCAAACACCTCGCTCGGTAGCATTATGCATAAACAGCTTGAAATCTATGGGATTCCTGACTATGACCAGAACGAGATGAAGTTTGCAGAGGAAATTCACCAGCAGATTACCGCAGATGATATTCAAAATACGATCCAGGAAATCAACAAGCTCACGCCTAATAGCCGGCTGAAGACCGTTAATAGCACATTCCTTGAAGCCGTTCTTCCGTTTGAAGAAACGACTGAGCTGATGTTCGGTTCTACCGATGTGGGCGATGTCAGCTGGACAGTGCCGACCGCCCAATTCTTCGGATCCTGCTTTGTTTTTGGAACACCGCTCCATACCTGGCAGCTCGTCAGCCAGGGTGCCACCTCCCTGGCCCACAAAGGCATGCTTCAGGCAGCGAAAGTGCTGGCCGGCACAGCATGGGAGATTCTTCAGGACCCAGAGATTGTGAAGCAGGCCAAGGATGAACTGGACAGTCAAACAGAAGGGCAAACGTATGATTGTCCCATACCAGAAGGGGTTACGCCTTCTCCGCTTTAAAGATGATTAATAAGAAGGCAGCTCTCCCATCAGGGTGGCTGCCTTTTGTCATTTTTTTAGCTTCTTCAATCTACAATGATAAGTTGGTGAGATAGATCATTGAAATCAGCCCGATGACAAACGAAAAGGTTGCTGAGCGTTCGTTTCCATCACCATGGCTTTCAGGGATCAGCTCTTTGTATACGACAAACAGCATAGCACCTGCCGCAAAAGCCAGTCCATATGGAACGATGCCAAGAAATGCATCGGATAGCTGCAGCCCGATGAGCGAAGATACACATTCGATTAAACCTGTAAAAGCCGTATATAAAAAGGCCTGTAATCTTGGTATCCGGTTCGTTACAAGAAAGAGGCATACAAGAAAACCCTCCGGTATATTTTGCAGGCCGATCGAAAAAGAAACCAAAGACCCTAATTCAGCAAACTGACTGGCATAGCTCACCCCGACGGAAATTCCTTCAGGAATATTATGTATAGCCATGGCCGCAATGATGAGAAGCGGGCGGATTTGAGCAGAGTCAGCTCCATGTCCTGCATCCTGATGGGGTAGAACAATCTCCAGCAGGGTGAGCACGGCGGTTCCAACCAGGATGCCAACGGTCAGGACAAACATATTTGAGAGTTTTAAAGTAGATGGAATTAATGCATAAGCAGAAGCCGCCACCATAATCCCTGCACTGTATGCCAGCAGGTTATCCTTTACACGGTGGGATACATTACGGATTAACAACGCTGGCAAGGCTCCGAGAACCGTCCCCAAAGCACTGATGTAGATTCCAAGGTTAATCTCCACAATACCTCCCCTTTTGTTCTTGATGAATCAGTATATGTACAACCTCTTTATTAAAGACAGGATTTCAGCGAGTCTTTAGCCCATAAGTGCAGGATTCCGCTCCTGTCGGTAACTTGGTACAAGCAGAATCCATACTTTATGGTGAGGGTAGTTGTCAGGAAGACAGAACGTCCCTTGCGTTGTCTTTAGTTCGTTCAACCTTTTTAGGCAAAGGAGGTTATCGTATTGGATGAATTCAAGTGGAATCTTGAGGGATTAAACACGGAAGATGTCAATGTCAGCAATGTTCAGCCGAACTATCCGCAGTATCAGGACATGAATGATCCTGCGCGACAGTGTGTCGTCGTTGGTGTCTGTGTGGTTGGGACCTGCATCGGACCATGCGGAGGCTGTGGCGGCTGCGGCGGTTGTGTCGGGTGCGTTGGCTGTGCCCGCTGTGCGGGATGCGGCGGTTGTGCGCGCTGCGGCGGTTGTGCACGCTGTGGCGGTTGCGGCGGACGCTGCGGCGGTTGTGGCGGCCATTGCGGAGGCCACCGTTAAGTAAAAGAATCAGGGACACAAAGAAAAGTCTTGCATCCTTTCAAAATGCAGGGCTTTTCTTTATGGAGACAGACATAAAGGACAATCAGCGATCCATACAGTTAAATGATGTCATAATCGAGTTTTCTGAAAAGGAGGGCCTTCATGCAAAAGGTTAATGATTCAATGTGCTTAAAAATGAACAGGGACACGTTTATCATTCCTGATTCGAACCAGGGAGTGGCTGTCCGGAACAATGAAAAATCGTTACGAATGGAAGGCAGCACCATTGACCGCTGGCTGGAAAGGCTGACACCGATGCTTGACGGAACCCACACCCTTCAAGCCATTACAAATGGGCTGCCGGAGGCTTTTCAAGAACAGGTCTATAAAATCGTCCAGATTCTGTACGAGAACGGTTTTGCCCGGGATGTTAGCCAAAACATACCTCACCAGCTGGCAGAAACTGTTCTTAGTCAATACGCTTCCCAAATCGAATATTTGGACCAAATCCGAGATTCAGGAGCCTACCGGTTCCAGGTTTACCGCCAGACAAAAGCCGCAGTAATGGGAGCCGATTCCCTTCTTCCCTCTCTTGTTCAATCTCTCATCCAATCCGGTCTCCCTTGCTTTACCATCTTCCTCACCGAGTCCCAACAATCCCTGCGCCCTCGCCTGCATGAAATGATGAAAAAAGCCGCAAAGAAAGATTCCGAGTCAAAAATCACCATTATGCAATCCCTGAAAAATGATTGGAGCACGGAGCTAAAACCCTATGATTCTGTTCTTTACAGTTCCCATGGCAGTGATCTAACCGAGCTTCATGCCCTTCATTCCCTTTGCAAGAAACAGGGAAAGACTTTTCTTCCGGTTACTATTTCAAACGGCCTTGCTTTTGCCGGCCCTGTCGTCACTGCCAAATCGGAAGTTTCCTGGGAATCTGCGTTTCGCCGCATTCACCAGTGTCGGAATCAAGCACCACATACTTCTCCTTCTCAAACGGCTTGTGCCCTGTTGGCAAACGTGGCTGTTTTTGAATGGTTTAAAGAAGTCACAGGGGTGTATGAAGGTCGGAAGGATACATCCTTTTACCAGCTCAACCTTGAAACACTTGAAGGAACCTGGCAGCCGTTTCTTCCCCATCCTTTGATAAACGGCCGTGTATCTGCAGAGCCTATTGAAAACCCGGCTCAATTTCTTGAAACCCGCGCCCATCAGCCAACAAATCTGTATCCCCTTTTCCTCCATATCACGTCGACGGAAGCGGGTATCTTTCATGTTTGGGAGGAAGCTGATTTATCTCAGCTCCCGCTATCACAGTGTAAGGTTCAAGTTGCTGATCCGCGTTCAGAAGGTCCATCCAGGCTCTTTCCCGAACTCGTTTGCTCAGGTCTCACCCATGAGGAAGCCCGTCTTGAAGCGGGTCTGTTTGGCCTCGAACAATATATCAGCAACTATGAAAACGAGTTCTTTGGTGAAAACCGGCCCTTCAATTGGGGAGCGGGGATTGGCCAAACCGCTGAGGAAGGTATGGGCAGGGCACTGCAGAATGCCCTTCACGAGGTGTTTCAGAAAAAGCAGGATTACTTTGTCAGCGAAACGCCTTTGAACCTGTCTTCCCTTGAAGATGAACGGTGCCAATTTTTATGGCAGTCATTGAAAACCCTCAAACCGGCTCCTCAGCTCTTTTCTGGAGAAGCTGTTCTCGGTTTTCCAGTGATTTGGGTTAAGGCCGGCGAAAATTGGCATGGAAGTGTGGGACTGAATCAAAAGATGGCGGTAAGCCGTGCTTTGCAAACGGCTTTGATAACTGCTCAGGATAAGGAAACCTGTCATTTACCATATGGGGTTACCGCTTCCTCTGTTACTGTCTATAAAGAGAAACAGCCCGAGTTTTCCTTTAACGAAGAAACATGGAAGGAAACTTTTCTGTCTCCTTTAAACCGGCTAAACCAGAAGGTTCAATTTTACGAACTGCAAGCGGAATCCTTTTTCAACGAACATACAAAGGATATTTTTGGTGTGGTGCTAAGCGGGGTGGAACAAACATGAGCCAATCCATCGTTATTATCGGCAACGGAATGTTGGCTGATCAGGTACACGGGGAGCTGTGCGGACAGTACCCATTATCAAGGGCAGCTACAGTAAGCGAAGCGGTTTTGGATCAACAAGCGCTGGCCCTGGTGCTTCATGATTCCTGGATACCCGGGGAACATCGAAAAGCCGAAGAGGCCTTTCGCTCATCCCACGTTCCCTGGCTACGGGGGTTTATTGCCTTTGGCGAAGCCTGCATCGGCCCCCTTGTTCAGCCTGATCATGAGGGCTGCTCAGAGTGCGCAGACCAGCGTATCTTTATGGCCGGTTCAAACCGGAGAGAACATTTCCAGCTGAAGGAATATATGATGGACCATCCTCAAACGGAAAATGATCCCTGGGCTTCCACTCTCGGTCTAAAACATGCCTCCCTTCTTATACAGGAGGAAGTCCATCACATCTTGTCGGGGAAAAAAAGCCGTACCTTTGAACATGTCTTTCTTCTGCATTTAAATACGCTCCGGCTATCCAGCCACCTCGTTCTGCCTGATCCGTACTGCCCGGTATGCGGAAATCTGCCGGAGGATACAGCAGAAAGAGCAACAGTTCACTTGAAACCCAGCCCTAAAACCTCCCCCAAAAGCTTCCGCTGCCGCTCATTAGAAGAGCTGGAAAAGATACTTGGCAGAAATTATATCGACCACCGAACCGGTCTTCTGAATCAAAAACATTACGACCTCACTTCGCCGTTCGCTGATACGGTAGTGAATCTGCCCCTGCTGACGGGCAATGAATTATGCGCCGGACGCACCCATTCCTATGTTCAAAGTGAACAGGGAGCCATCTTGGAGGGGCTCGAAAGATACTGCGGTTATGCGCCAAAAGGAAAACGCACAACGGTTTATGCGCCGTATAAAGAGGTGGCAGATCATGCCCTTAATCCGAAAGCGGTGGGCGTTCATACAGATGAGCAATACAATCGTCCCCATTTTCCTTTCCAGCCGCTCACTCCTGACCGATCCATCCATTGGGTGTGGGGCTACTCGCTAACACAGAAACAGCCGCTGTTGGTCCCAGAGACCTTTGCCTATTACAGTCTGGGATGCGGCGGAGGGTTTGTCTATGAAACCTCGAACGGCTGTGCACTTGGCGGCAGTCTTGAGGAAGCCATCCTCTACGGAATTTTTGAAATTGTGGAGCGTGATTCTTTCCTAATGACATGGTACGGCCGGCTTCCTCTACCGTGTCTTGATCCCGGATCAATCGATGATCAGGAATTCCAGCTCATGATCGAGCGCCTACACACGGTGGCTGGCTATGAAGTCCGGCTGTACAATTCAACAACCGAAAACGGCATCCCAAGTATCTGGGCTATTGCCAAAAGCACAAAGCCGACAGGAATGAACGTCGTTTGTGCCGCCGGAGCCCACATTGATCCTTTGAGGGCAGTAAAAGGTGCGGTACAAGAGATTGCCGGTATGCTGCTCAACATGGACGAAAAGCTCGAACAGAACCGGGAAAAATACGTCAGCATGTACCATGATTCCTATCTCGTCCAACAAATGGAAGACCACTCGATGCTGTACGGCTTAAAGGAAACAGAAGAACGACTGTCGTTCCTGCTTGCCCAACCTCCGGTAAGGCGCTTTGACGAGGAATTCTCGCCGCCCCGCCAGCAGCCGGATTTGCTTGACGATTTAAAGGATATCCTGAACATTTTTCAAGATCTCCAGATGGAAGTCATCGTCGTGGATCAAACCAGTCCGGAATTGAAACGAAACGGACTTCATTGTGTCAAAGTCATAATACCTGGCATGATTCCCATGACGTTCGGGCATCATCTGACTCGCCTGAAAGGATTGGACCGTGTCTTAAACGTACCGGCGAAACTCGGTTATACAAAAAAACCGCTGAACGTCAGCGACCTGAACCCCTTTCCCCATCCGTTTCCATAATTCGTCCCGAAGGAGGAAGACCATGAAGCTCGATGATTTTTTATATAAACTTCATTATGAGACAGACCGGGTAAAGCCCGGGGACTGGGTGGTGAACTGGGACGACGCCCCCCTTCCCTATAAGCTGTACCAGGAATTGCCGTCCGTAGAACTGCCTATTTCTCCCCTTTTCCATTTCAAAGAGAAAAAAACATCCATTCCATCGCTAGAAGAGCTCGGCCACTTTTTAAAATTCACGTTCGGCCTTACCCAGATCAGCCAGACTTTGCCGGTTGATGACCAGACCGGAGAATGGACCACATTCCGGCGTTTTGCCCCCTCGGGCGGTGCCCTTTATCCAAGCGAGCTGTATCTTTATTTAAAAATGGAAGGCCTGCCACATGGCATTTATCACTATGATGCAGCACATCACCGATTGGTCGCTTTGCGAGAAGGGAATTTTGACAGCTATCTCCAGCGTGCTCTCGGGAGCCGTTGTGATCTTTCTTCCGCCTTTGGCACAGTTTTTCTCTCGGTTTTTTTCTGGAAAAACTTTTTCAAATACCATAACTTTTCCTACCGGCTGCAGGGACTGGACACCGGGTTTGTGATCGGCCAGCTGCTGGAAACGGGCAGGAGGATCGGGTTTCAAAGCCGTGTATATTATCAGTTTCTTGACCGTGCCATTAACCATCTTCTAGGGATATCCGGTCAAGAGGAAAGTGTATATGCGATACTTCCTCTTGCCGTTGATCCGGCATTGGCGTGGATTAAAGAGGAGAAACCCGAAGAATCGATTACTGCCGCCTCCTTATCCAGCGAACTGCCACCACTTTCCCATGGTCATTACGTGCGATCAAGGGAAATCAGGCCATACCCGGTAATACTAAAAATGAATGAAGCCTGCCTGCTGAACTCGTTAACATGGAAAAGAGAGAAAAGCGAAATACCAAAACCTCCTCGAACTGAGCGGTTATCGTACGACTTTTATTCTGTCTGTGAAAAACGCCATTCTCCCGGGCTTGACTTTTATCAAAAGCCTGTAAGCAAGTCTGCCTTAATGGCTCTTCTAAACGAAGCCTTCTCTGCCTCTTTGCACAAAAATGATGTGGATGTATTGGATGTTTCGCTGTATTGCTATGCTTATAGCGTGGCAGGTTTACCGAACGGATTTTATTCTTACGATGAATCAAGCCATGATTTATCGCTTATTGAGGAAGGTGATTTCCGCACTGAGCTGCAGGACGGATTGCTGGCAGACACGGTCAACCTGGCCCAGGTTCCACTACATTTTGTCATTGCCGGTTCAAGCGACCATAACCAAGCTGATTATGGATACAGAGGCCACCGCATCCAGCATATGGAGGCCGGAATTCTTTCCCAGCATTTGCTGCTCGCCGCTTCTGCGTTGGACCTCTCCGGGCATCCGCTCCTAGGGTTTGATGTGAATACCTATGATGATCTCTATAAACTGAAGGAAAGGAAAAAAACAAGCCTGTTGTTCCTGCCAGTAGGGAGCTCACGTCCCCTGCCGAGGTTACAGGGCCGATTATAGCGAATAAAACGGCGGGTTAGGATCCCCCGCCGTTTGTATATTTATTAACACCCATCATGTAATCGAGCTGTCCCCTGGTTTCGCACCTGAATGCGTCGGGGGTTGTGAATGGTTGTTATTTCTTTTGCGTTTCCAGTCCAGTAAAATAGCAGCCCCGATAATGACTACCAGCAAGATTACCAGCCAATGATCCCCACCTCCTTTTTAACCTTGGAGCATCCCCTCCCCTTGCTTACAGCTCTTTTTATCCTCTATTGTATCGTATAGATTGTCTGGAATATAAAACAAAGAGCCGCCGGAGCGACTCTTATGAAAATACACTATTCAGATTTACTTCTTCATCCACTCCGGCTTGCCGAAGCCTTTAAATTCTTTATCCATTGTTTGTTCAAATTCTTTCGACTCTACCGCTGCTTTAATGTCTTTAGCGAACTGGGATTTCACGTCTTTCGTATTCACTACCACACGATTTCGGTATTGATCCGGCATGTTCTCAAGGAATAACGCATCCTGAAGATTCATTTTTGCTGCGATTGCAAAATTTCCCGGTACAGCGGAAACATCCGCACTTCCGACTGCACGTGGCAATTGGGCAGCCTCCAAAGGCTTAAACTGAAGTTTCTTTGGGTTGTCTTGTATATCTTTTTCAGAAGCCGTTAATGGATTAACATCTTTTTTGATGGTAATAAGCCCGGCATCCTGGAACATTAACAGCGTTCTTGCCAGGTTTACTGGATCATTGGCAATGGCAATGGTGCTTCCATTCTTAATGTCTTCTATTTTTTTAAATTTCTCAGAGTATACTCCCATTGGAGCGGTTGGCACACTGATTAGCTCAGACAGTTTTAGGTTCTTCTCTTTTGCGAAATTTTCCATATAGATCTTATGTTGAAACAAGTTGGCATCAATGGATCCTTTGGATAAGGACAGGTTAGGCTGTACATAATCACTGAACTCTACTACTTTGACTTTGTACCCCTTTTTCTCAAGTTGTGGCTTGATCGCTTTTGTTACCATGTCGCTGTATGGACCGGCTGTGGCGCCAATGGCAATATTCTTTTTATCACCAGAGCCTGATGATCCACTGGATGAAGATCCACAAGCTGACAAAAGGCCAACTACAAGCAGTAAAATAAGTGCAGACAAATACTTTTTCATAGTTTCTCTCTCCTATTAATTATTATCTTTTATCTACTTTTTTAGAGATAGAGTCTCCCGCAAGCTGAATAACCTGCACAAGGAGAATCAAAACCACCACCGTGGTAATCATAACGGTGTTATCGTAACGATAGTATCCAAATCGAATGGCCAGATCCCCAATACCTCCGCCCCCAACAATTCCGGCCATTGCAGAATAGCCGACCAAACTAATTGTTGTAATTGTGAGCCCTTGAACAAGTCCAGGCTTGGCTTCCGGAAGAAGAACATCCTTAATGATCATCCATGAAGTGGCTCCCACCGCAATCGCCGATTCTATGACACCCTTATCAATCTCTCTCATTGACGTTTCTACCATTCTTGCAAAAAAAGGAATCGCTGCTACCGACAAAGAGACAGAGGCCGCCGTAGGGCCAATCGTTGTGCCGGTAAGAAGATTCGTTAGAGGAAGCAATGCCACCAAAAGAATGATGTAGGGAATAGAACGAATCAAGTTTACGATCCATCCGGCAACACCTTTCACCACCGAATTCTCCAAAAACAATCCTTTATCCGTTACAAACAGCAAAACACCAAGCGGAAGTCCGAGAACAATTGCTACAAGCAGCGAAATTCCCACCATATAGAGAGTCTCGAAAAACGCCTTATTAATATCCGGCATAAGCTGGACGAGCGATTCAAGCAGCATCATGGACCACCTCCAGGCTTCTCGTTTTGCTGGTGATGTAATCAATTGCCTTTTTTACTTCAGACGCTTCTCCCGTCAATTCCATAATGAAAATGCCAAGAGGTGTATCCTGAATGTATTCTATTTTGCCGTGCAGGATGTTTCCTTTCACCTGATACCGCTGGAAAAGCTCGGATACGACAGACTCCTCAGCGATTTCACCTTTAAACTGGATCTTGATGATGGTTCCCTTTCTTTTCTCAATCAGCTGCTCTGGAAGATCGAACTGAAGGATACTATTAATGAAATCCCGGGTCAGCGGCTTTTTCGGATTGGAAAAAATCTCATACACCTCTCCCTCTTCGATCACTTCCCCGTTCTGCATAACCGCGATTTTATGGCAAATCTCCTTCACCACTTCCATCTCATGCGTTATCAGAACGATGGTCAGTCCAAGTTTTTTATTTATATCTTTTAACAGATTGAGAATGGATTTGGTTGTACTCGGATCTAGTGCTGAGGTCGCCTCATCGCATAACAGCACCTTTGGATTGTTGGCAAGTGCCCTGGCAATCCCTACTCTTTGTTTTTGTCCACCACTCAACTGTGCCGGATACTGGTCTTTTTTATCAGTCAGATCGACCAGATCCAAAAGTTCCAAGACACGCTTATTTGCTTTAGCTTTCGTCTTTCCTGCTGCTTTAAGTGCAAACGCAATATTTTCATAAACCGTTTTTGAGCTCACGAGATGAAAATGCTGAAAGATCATCCCGATTTTTAATCGTGCTTTTCGCAGGCCATCACCTTTCAGCGTCGTAAGGTCGACTCCATCAATTTTCACATGACCCGATGTTGGCTTTTCAAGCAAATTCAAACAGCGGATAAGTGAGCTTTTACCAGCACCGCTATACCCGATAATGCCGTAGATTTCCCCTTCTTTTACATTAAGGGAAACGTTGTTCACCCCTACGATTTCTTTCTTCTTTGAACGATACACCTTTACCAGGTTGTTCACTTCGATCAAGAAATTGCCCCCCTTTTCTTTCAATGTAAAAAAGCCCCTTTCATCATGAAAGAGGCTTTTGATTATGCATTCAATCTCACCTTATCTTTCAGAATGAAGTTCATTCTGCAGGAAGTGGCACCTTTCCATATGGAGGTTGCCGGACGTCATTGGGCCTAATCCCTCAGTCTCTCTTGATAAGAACAGTTATTATATTATTATTAGAACATTTTTAATCATAAAATTCTTTTTTATCCTTGTCAATACTATTCTGCGTGGAATGGTCGGGATTAAACGCTTTCATTAAGAAATATGAAGATAGAGTTTATTACCATTTATGAAAATTAAAAGTTAACGGTTAGTTTTTTTTCAGGAATCATTTGGTTGATGGTTTTAACCACATCATCTTAAAACCGTTTAAAGCGACCATTCTCATTTATTTGCTCTCTGCCAATTTCTCCAGACAAGAATCCAAAACGCCTTGTTTAAAATCGTCTTCAGGGAGCATTCCTAGCATTTTATATTCCCAATATGTCTGGTGCTCTAGAGGCCATATTAGAGAGGTCCCTATAATCGGAGTCAATTTTAAACTCACCATCGTTTTGTAACGTAAAGGTGAGACTTGTCCATACTTCTTGTTGATTCATTATAAATTCAGATCTTAAATCATCAAAAAGAAAATACAGGTTACGATACATTTCATCCTAATTGTCCTGTTCCACATTAAATAATAATTCAGGTATATTATGGCTATAAATAAGCTTATTGCTTTCTTTTGAAACATAATAAAATAAAGCATAAATGTATACCGTCTCCCACAATCTGGGATAATTTAGTTTATAAGATTGGCTGCATCATGATAAATATTCTTCATAGTTTTCATTTCCATTATACCTCGCTATTCCTTATTAATGCTTTCTGTTCAATCTTTATTGCAAAAATAGGCACCCAATAAAACACCCCACCAGCTTACTAAAAAATAAGGAACTCTCTTTAATTGGATAAATTTTAATGTTTTTTTACGATAGAAACGGACTTTCCTATAAAAATCGATAAAAATCATCGGTTTTTCTGCAATTATTTGCGCTTCTCACTTTCTACCAGCTTTCAAATAATTGATATTTGTCATATAATAGAGATAGTTCAATCCATTAATTATTGTAATCCGTGATGATATCGTTTTCATTAAGACAGGAAAGTGTGTGACTCGATTGCACCTTGACTTGGTGTGACTCCTGCAACTTTTCTGCAAATATTAGGCGAAAAGGTTGGTATAAATGAGCAACAGAGAAACTAACACAGACGTCATTTTAATTGGCGCCGGAATCATGAGTGCGACATTAGGAACTCTCTTGAAAGAATTAGTACCGGAATGGAATATTAAAGTGTTTGAGAAGCTCGGAAAACCAGGCGAGGAAAGTTCCAATGAATGGAACAATGCGGGAACAGGACACGCGGCACTGTGCGAGCTTAACTATACGGTTGAAAAGCCCGATGGATCCATTGATATTAGTAAAGCAATAAACATAAATGAACAGTTTCAGGTATCCATGCAGTTCTGGTCTCATCTGGTAAATCGCAAGCTCATTCAGAAACCAGAGGAATTTATCATGCCTCTTCCTCATATGAGTTTGGTGCAAGGCGAGAAAAATGTGAACTTCCTGAAGAAACGGTTTGAAGCGCTGTCAAAGAATCCACTGTTCCAAGGAATGGAGTTTTCCGAAGATACGGAGAAATTACTGGAATGGATTCCACTTATTCTTGAAGGCCGTAAAATGGACGAACCGATTGCGGCTACAAAGATTGACTCCGGAACGGATGTTAACTTTGGTGCACTAACCCGTATCCTGTTTGATCATTTAAAAACGAAAAATGTGGATGTACTCTATGGGCATGGTGTCAATGATTTAAAGCGTGCAAGTGACGGATCTTGGGAACTGAAAATTAAGAATATTGACAGCGGTACCGTGGAACGCCATAAAGCAAAATTTGTCTTTATCGGCGGTGGCGGCGGAAGCCTTCATCTACTGCAAAAGTCAGGGATTCCTGAAGGAAAGCATATTGGCGGATTCCCGGTAAGCGGTATTTTCATGGTATGTAACAATCCAAAAGTCATTGAGCAGCACCATGCAAAAGTTTATGGAAAAGCCAAAGTGGGTGCTCCTCCGATGTCCGTTCCGCATCTGGACACACGATTTATAAATAACAAAAAGTCCCTGCTGTTCGGACCATTTGCCGGCTTCTCACCAAAGTTCTTAAAAACCGGCTCCATGTTCGATTTGATTACTTCTGTTAAGCCGGATAATATCTTAACGATGCTGGCTGCTGGCGTAAAGGAAATGTCCCTGACCAAATATCTGATCCAGCAAGTGATGTTATCCAAGGAACAGCGCATGGATGAGCTTCGTGAATTTATCCCGAACGCGAAAAGCGAAGATTGGGATCTAGTGGTGGCAGGCCAGCGTGTGCAGGTTATCAAAGATACAGAAGCTGGCGGTAAAGGAACCCTTCAGTTCGGTACAGAAGTGGTTACTGGTGCCAACGGAACCATCGCCGCATTGCTGGGTGCATCTCCGGGTGCTTCCACAGCGGTTCACGTTATGCTTGAAATCATCAGCAAATGTTTCCCTGATCGCATGAAAGAGTGGGAGCCGAAAATCAAAGAAATGATTCCTTCCTACGGTCTTTCTTTGATGGAGAATCCGGATCTGCTGAGAAAAATTCATCAATCCACAGCCGAGTCGCTCGGTCTTAAAAAAAAAGAACCCGTCTTTAAAGACGAAAAAACAACAGAAACAGTCTACTAAGTGAAAACGTTTAATTTGCAGATCAATAAAACCTTCGATCCCTCTTGGGGTTGAAGGTTTTTTTATGCCAGATCTAACGGACTTGCATACTAAGGGAGGCACTGCCGCTAACAGGCAGCACCTTTTCTCAATCACTCTCCACTCGGATAAATCATAATCTTGAGTGTGTTGGTTTTGTCATGAATCGCTTTTTCAAAGGCATCGGCGGTCTGTTCCATTGTGTATTTATCCGTAATGATGGTTTCAATGTTAATCTCTGCTTTGGAGAGCATCTCGAGCGCTTTTGGGTAAGTGTGATGATAGCGGAATACTCCCATAATATCGATTTCCTTATCAATGATCTGAGCTACATTCATTGGAACTTCATCCTGCGGAGACATACCGACGATGGCTACTCTACCGCCTTTGCGGACAGAAAAGATCGTTCCCTGAACGGCTTTCGGACTGCCGGCCGTTTCAATCGCCAGGTCCACCCCTCGACCGGCGGTAAATTCATTTAACTTCTGAGCCAAATCATCTTCCCTGAGATTGATTGTATGGGTGACACCCATCTCCTTCGCTGTATTCAGGCGGCTTTGTTCCAGATCCACCCCAATGATTTGCCGGGCTCCTGCCATTTTGGCTGCGGCTGCAGTCACCATTCCAATCGGCCCCATACCCATAATAATTACGGATTCGCCCGCATCAAGCCTTCCTCTTGTAATGGCATGAACACCAACAGAAAACGGCTCAACGAGCGCGGCTGTTTCGTAGCTCATCCCATCTGGAATCGGAAACACAAGATCCTCCCGCATCGCCACGTATTCGCAGAACACGCCATCATACGGCGGGGTGGCGAGAAACTCCACATCCGGGCAAAGATTGTAGCGGCCCGCTTTGCAGTGCTCACATTCACCGCATGTTGCACCCGGCTCGATTGCCACTCGCTGGCCTTCTTTCAGGTTTTGAACCTTTTCCCCGACAGCCACAATGTCTCCGGAAACCTCATGTCCAAGGATGATCGGCTTCTCAACCACGTAGCCTCCGATCCTGCCATGTTCGTAGTAATGAATATCTGAGCCGCATAATCCCACAGCCCTTACACGAATGAGCACCTCGTTGTCTTTTGGTGCCGGAATGCCAAGCTCCTGAAGTTCAATATGTTTCAATTCGGTAAGCACTGCCGCATCCATCGTTGCGTTTGCCATGTCCATCTCTCCTTTTGATTATTGTTCGAACCGAAACCAGTTAAAGTCGAAGTTGCTTCCTGGCAGGAAGACAAACGTCACCTTTTGAATCCCAGTTACCTTCTCCAGATTAAATACTCTCTCGTCATCTCCATTGGAATGCGAGAATTCCACCATCTGCCGGCTTTCCCCATCCGCATTTTCAAACCGGATATGAATAGTGTTTTTATCAATCGTTGAATGGCCGTTAGGGACAACCTCCCAACCGGCTTCATTTTGTCTGGTTGAAATATAAACGCCGTCACTCACTACTATGTGGTTCTTATTCCGCCGCCTCAGCCACTATCCACCTTTTTATTATTAAACACTCGTTTAAATCTCAGGTGACCGGCTACTATGTTTACCCATTAAACAAACTATAGTATTCATACTATTCGAAAAGCGACTGAATTTCAAGGCATGTTCCCCGATAAACGAATAAAAACAGGCTCATAAACAAACTGAACCTGTTTGACCTTTATAACTAATGTTTTTTACCGTGCCAACTTCACAGACGATTTAGTGGTTTTCTGAACAGTCTCCTGATTTTTCATTTCACCATAAAAGTAAAAGCCGATGTAGATAAAGCAGGCCATGGAAACGAGGAAGGCTGTCTGCATGGAACCGAACAAGTCGGAGGCATATCCCTGTATGGCCGGAATGACAGCTCCGCCCACAATGGACATGATGAGGAATCCGCCTGCGGTTTCGGTATATTTTTTGTCTTTGACCACTTCCAGCGTATTTCCGTAAATCGTTGGCCAGCATGGTCCAAACAGCAGACTAACACCAATGGCTGCATAAACGGCAGTGGTGTTTGGCACAAATGCAACATAAGCAAGCGTAAGAGCACCAAGTATGGAATAACAGAAGAGCACCTTGGCCGGCTTGAACCGTGCCATCAAAAAGTTCGCAATGAACCTTCCGGCAAAGAAGCAAATGAAGCTGTACACCATAAAGTTGGAAGCAGCTCTTTCATTGATGCCTGAGTTCATGTCCAAAGCCAGACGAATGGTAAACGACCACACGGCGGTCTGCATGCCGCAATACAAAAGCTGAGCTCCAACTCCCTTGCGGAAGCGCGAATTAGCTCCAAGGTATTTAAGAGATTCTTTAAAACCAGCTGTATTTGTCTTATCCTCAGCTGCGGACTTACACGCAGGGAATTTTGTAACAGCAAACAAAATAAGTATGGCAATCAGTACAAAAATAATATATTTATAGGGTTGGAGAGTATGTTGAAGCATATTTAATCCAAAGGATTGTGCCTCGGCTGGAGACATATTGGCCATCCGGGCTTCAAGGCTCGCTCCTTCCTGGAAAACAAGGTATTTGCCTAATAGAATGCCGGAGATCGCTCCAATAGGATAAATCGTTTGTGAGATGTTCAATCGTAAGATGCTGTATTTACGGGGACCAATCATGGAGCTGTACGTATTGGCTGCTGTTTCCAGAAAGCCGAGACCGACGGCAATTCCAAAAATAGCAATCAAAAACATCGTATACGTCGCCATGTGGGAGGCGGGATAAAATAAGGAACAGCCTGCAATATAAAATAGAAGTCCTGTAATAATACCAAACTTGTAACTCTTCTTTTTAATGACCATAGAAGCCGGAAGTGCAATTAGGAAGTAGCCGCCATAAAAGGCGCTTTGCACAAAGGCAGTCGCAAAATCACTGAGTTCAAACACATGTTTAAATTGGGCAATCAGAATATCATTTAAGCTTGCCGCAACTGCCCACATCGGGAAAAGCAATGACACGAGAATAAATTGAAAGACAGGAGTGCGGTTTAAATAGCCATCAGGCAACTGAACAATAGAATCGTTTTTCATGGGTAACTCCCCTTCTGTTCAATTATAAATATAAGGGCTTACAATACTTCTTAAGAGAAGACACTGATCATTCGATTCAGTGCCCACTTTTATCCACGTTGTTTATAAAACACCTTTTTTCAAAATGATATTGGCATACGGCACATGTTCACTTGTCGCAAGAATCGCATAAGCCGCCTTGCTCCGTTCATAAAACGCGTGCCGTTCCAGCTTTTCAATTGGCACCTTATTTCCGTTGGCTGCTTCAACAACTTTTTCGAATTCTTTCCAGATCGGCGGATTCTTGTCATCCCCCTCTACAGGGTTCATCAACAGAACAGGAGCCTCTACATAGGTATCAAGGGGAAATAAATCTAAAATAGCGTGCAAAAAGTCACAGACGCTGTGGCCATAGCCGGGAACCAGCCGGCGGGCGTGGCTTGCCGCCGGAAAATTCCCATCCGCAATGACAATTTCATCACCATGCCCCATTTCCATCAATACCTTGAGCAACTCAGGAGACAGGATCGAGGGTATCCCTTTAAGCATGTCTTCCTTCTCCTCTGTATTTCATAAAACTTTTCATCAAAGGGTAACCTCCTGCTCGTGATCCATGTGATCCTCCGGTTGTGCCGCCTTAACTGTTAAACCCCCATCTACCATCAGTAAATGGCCGTTGATTTGCATGGCTTCCTCGGATGCCAGGAAGACGACCGCATCACCGATTTGCTTTTCTGTCCCCAATCGTTTCATTGGATTGGCTTCAATTTCTTTTTCAAGAATTTCCGGGTCTGCCAGATATTCTTCGCACATCTGTGTGGCGGTTGTGCTTGGACCAACGGCGTTGACGTTAATGTTGTATTTGCCCAGTTCGATCGCCAGAGCTTTGGTTAAATGACTGGCTGCTGCTTTGGATGAGATATAGTGCGGCACCACAGGACTGGTGACCATTACACTGGCTGTCGAAGCGATATTTACAATTTTTCCGTATTTTCTTTGAATCATGGACTTCGCCACCCGCTGCGAGGTTAGAAAGATCGATTTCACATTCGTCTGGTAGGTTCGATCCCACGTTTCTTCTGAAAGACGTAAAAATGGTTCAAATGGAGCGATTCCGGCATTGTTGACTAAGATATCCACTGGCCCCAGTTCCTGTTCCACTTCACTGATCATTTGATCGACATCCTGCTTCATGCCCACATTCCCTTGAACAGTGAGTGCACGGACCCCAAATTGTACTTCAACGTACTCCTTTACTTGGACAGCCTTTTCAAGGTCACTTGATGACAGATAGTTAATGGCTACATTAGCTCCTTCTTCTGCCAATCGTTTTACGATCGCTGCTCCAATTCCCTGGCTTCCTCCTGTAACAAGTGCGGTACGGTTCGTGAATTTGCTCATCTTGTACTCTCCTCTGTCTTGGTATTTAGTCGGTAAAATGTCTTGGCATTCTCCGTGAAGATATCCTCTTTCTCTTCTGGTGTAAGTGAATCAGGAAAATTTTGATTGATAATGTTAATGGCATCGCCATAGCTTCCCGCTGATAAGCAGACGGGCCAATCAGAACCAAACAGCAGTCGCGATGGACCAAATACGTCTAGGACATGCTGGATGTATGGATTAAAATCCTCTGGTCTCCATTCGTACGGAACGGCTTCTGTCATGAATCCGGAGACCTTACACCACACATTGGGATATTGTGCGAGAGCCTTCATGTCTTCCTTCCAATCAGACAGCTCCCCCTCTGCAATATTCGGTTTAGCCATATGGTCCACCACAGCTCTTAATTCAGGAAGCGCTTTCAATAACTTCAGTACAAATGGAATGTGTTTTTTGTTAATCAGCAAATCAAGCGGCAGATCTTTTTTGTGAAGGTGCTTCACATTTTCAACAACTTGCTCCTGCAGAATCCAGTCACTTTCCTCGATGTCCTGCAGCATCGGACGAAGACCAACCACACCCGGGTGATTTAGAAGTTCTTTCAATTGCTCTGGAAAAGCAGGTGAAGACAGATCGAGCCAGCCGACCACTCCTTTGATCCAGTCATGACGTTCATATAGTGATAATAGAAATAAGGTTTCTTCGTATGTAGGTGCGGCTTGAACCACGATTGTTCCGGATATATCGAATTGTTCTAGCATAGGAACCAAATCTTCAGGCAGGTAATCCCGATAGAGAACCTCCATGTCTTCCATCAGCCATCCATAATCGCCTCTCTCCAGCTTCCAAAAGTGCTGATGGCTATCAATCATCCACATTCCTCCCTTTATGTTCATTTTAATGTTACCGGTAACATTATTAATAACAAAAGTAGTTAGAATTGTCAATTAATTTCAGGTTAAATTTATAAACTTGAGAAACCTACATAAAAAAAGCCAAAGTTTGCACCCTGGCTTTAATAACAGTCATCCCGTTTATGAAGGAACAGGGATGTTTTCTACCGGCTCACATGCCTGTTCTTTTTAATCGTCGAAACAATGGCAGCAAGAATATATATGATACCACTAAGTGTAAGGAGTAACCCTAAACCGAACCCAGTAAAGTAAGCGTCATAAGCTTGCTGTTCATCATTTGTAATGAGGTGAAAAAAGATCCGAATAGCCACATAACCAATGGTTGGACCGATCACCGTAATGACAATGCCAGAAACCCAATAACGAGCATTAAACTTTTTATTTAAAGCATAGGGAATCCAGTTAATTAAAATGAAGACGGCAAGTGAAATCACCATTAAAAGGGCCAAGGTTATCCTCCTATAGAATGTATTTTTCACTAACTTCCATTTTACGGTATCCGAAGGGTTGTAAATCCTCTTATGGAAAAATGAGGATATTGCATTACATAACAGTAGACATTGCTAACTATACAGAAATCCAGGTTGTCCCTTTTATTCTTTAATAGAAGTTCCTGATGATTTTCTGATTACCAATTCCGGCTTTAAATTAATGGACCGGTAACCGGTCGGACTATTTCCTTCTACCCGCTCAATGACCAGTTGCGTGCCCATGTAACCGAAGTCATAGGCAGGCTGCGAGGATACCGTTAAAAATGGATCCAGCTCGATAAAAAGTTCAAGGTCATCAAAGCACACGACTGCCATATCCTCCGGGACCCGAAGGCCTCCCTGGCGGAGCTGTTTAATGAGCTTAATCGCTATAAAATTGTTAACGGCAAAGAACGCGGTAGGGCGCTCATCCTCCGGAAGTTCAAGCAGATGGTTAATGCCCGCCAATTGGTCTTCCTGCTTGTAATGGTCTTCAATCAAAAAGGAAGGACTCACAGTGAGGTCATTTAACTTCAACGTCTCGACATACGCCTGATATCGTTCCTTCGACGTTGAAATGGTCAATGGTCCATGGACCATCGCGATTCGTTGGTGACCATTGGTGATGAGGTGCTGAAGCAGATATCGTGTTCCCTCGTAATTATCCCCAAGCACCATATCACACGGTACATTTTCAATTTTGCGGTCAATCAACGTAAAAGGGATTCTGTTTTTCATTAACTTTTTTAAATTTTTAAGCGAAGAATCACCAGTCGGTGCGATAATGACCCCATCCACCCGCTTCGCAATCAATGCATCAATATACTCGCTTTCCTTCTCGTAATCCTCATCGGTATTACAAAGAATGAGCTGATATCCCATCTGGTTGGCTTTATCTGTAGCTCCTCTCGCCACTTTAGTAAAAAAGGGATTGGTAATGTCCGTAATAACGAGAGAAAGCAGCTTCGTTTTCTTTAAATTAAGGCTTTGGGCGGCAGAATTCGGGATATAGTTTAATTCCCTAATGGCTTCCTCTACCTTTTTTCTTGTTGCTTCACTGATGTTTCCTTTGTTATTAATGACCCTTGAGACGGTCATGGAGGAAACGTTGGCTCGTTTGGCAATATCATATATCGTCGTCACATTACTTACCTGCCTTCTTGTTTTCCCGTTCTATCTATTATAGATAGTGTACCAAACTTTTATCAGGAAGAAGAGTGACGTGTATAAAAGCAAACACCAGCCTTTACACCAGGCCGGTGCTCAACATTTAAACTCTCTCTTTCAAAAACTCTTCGACTTCCGCCAATTCCGGATACGAAGTCTGCGTCCCCCGCTTGGTCACACTAAGTGCAGCAAAGGCAGTGGCCTTTTTCATGGATTCGAGCACATCACCGGTTTTAACGTAGTAGTGGGAGAAGCAGCCGATGAAGGCGTCGCCGGCACCTGTTGTATCCATCGCATCCACTTTGTGAGAGGATACCGTTTGGACATTGTCCTTCGTTACCCACATCACACCGCGGCTGCCCATCGTTACAATGACGTTCTTTACTCCGCGCTCTACGAGCGTCATGGCGGCCGTGCGAATCTGTTCGTCGGTTTCCACCGGCAGGTCCGTTAGAATCTCCAGCTCGCTTTCGTTCGGAACAAAAAAGTCGCTTTTGCACACATACTCAAAGTCCATTTCCTTGGAAGCCGGCGCCGGGTTCAGGATGACCGGGATCCCTTGCTCATTTCCAAATTCAATGGCACGGTAAACGGTTGGCAGCGGAACTTCCAGCTGCAGGACGATCAGGGAGCATTGTTTCAGCTTTTCTGCTGCACCATCTACATCCTCTGGCGAAAGATGCTTGTTCGCTCCTTTAATGATCAAGATACGGTTCTTGGAATCCGGATCCACGAAAATTGGCGCCACGCCACTGGACGTACCGGGCACTTTAACGGTATATTCCGTATCAATGCCATACTTCTCGAGGTTATTAATTGTGTTATCGGCAAACAAATCATCACCGACTTTTGTCACCATCATGACGTCAGAGCCCAGCTTGGCCGCGGCCACAGCCTGGTTGCACCCTTTTCCTCCACAGCCGATTTCAAAATCCGGCGCTTCAAGCGTTTCCCCTTCTTTTGGCATCTTATCAATATACGAAATCAAATCCACCATGTTGGATCCAATCACTGCAATATCCATTGTTCTCCCTCCCTATTTCTTTCCGGTAATGACGGTAAAGGAACGTTCCTCTCCGGCACCAAGCTTGATCTGCGTTCCCGCTTTATCTGCGGCCTTAAACCCTTCTGGCCGGCAGGTGGCCGGCAGCACGAAAGCTCCTACCTGCTGATCGCTGTTATACAGAAGCCAGCGTGTGGCATAGTTTAATTCGGCTGTTGGAAATTTCGTGAAAAAGATGGTGCCATCCGGTGATTGCATCTCGAATTCCACTTCCTCCCCGTATTGATCGAGTTGGTCGGCAAAAAAGACAATCTCAGGATCATACATGTCCGGCTGGTTCAGTACATTGAGCGTTTCCTCCCCGCTCAACAGCTTTTTATTATATCCGAGCCATTGTTCCGTCGGCCTTACATGGGCTGGAATCGATTCCCGAAGCACGAATGCATCATCTGGAATGCTTTGCTTCATGACGCCGTTTTCCACATACGCATAGTTGGTATGGCACATATAATGGAGCGGCATCTGTGCACCGGAGAGATTTTTCACCGTCATTCTGATTTCAATAAATGAATCTCCTCTGCCCATTTTAACACTCGGAGATGCCAAATAGTGATGGCCGAATCCTTTTACATATTCAGCTTCGCCACCCACCTTAATACCCTGGCGGCTGATTTCGAGCCACGCACGGTCCATTTCGGCACATGCCATTTCCCCGTGCAGCTCGTGATCATCCTCCGGTCCCGGACAGCCATTGGCAATCAATCCGGAATGAAACGAAAAGCATCCGTACGTATCCACGATCTCACGCACGTTCTTTGGCTGTGAGAACATATTTTTCATTTTCAAATCGACCCCATCAAACGCAAGGTCCCAGATGATCTGCCCCATATATGGCAGCACGACCATCACGCCCCGCGAGTTCGTCAGCTCAATCGCCTCCACTCCCGACGGATAACGGAAAAGGCTTGCCGTAAATTCATCGTCACGATAGATCACTTTCTTGTTTTCTTTAAAAAACTCTCGTTGAAGTTCAATGATTCCATTCATGTTCTAGCATCCCTTTCCTGCTGATTAACCTTATCAAGGCAGCCAGGAAAAGGCTGCCTGACAAGGTTTACTTATTTATTGTGCCAACTCGATCGTTTTGTCTGTTTTTTTCACCGCAGACTTTTTCATTTCGCCATAGAAGTAGATGCCGACATAGACGAAGCAGGCCATGGATACAAGGAACGCCGTTTGCATGGAGCCGAATACGTCAGACGCATAGCCTTGCAGAGCCGGAATCACAGCACCGCCGACAATCGCCATGACAAGGATCGCACCCGCTGTTTCAGTGTATTTCTTATCCACCACTTCAAGCGTTTCAGCATAAATTGTCGGCCAGCAAGGACCAAACAGCATGCTCACTCCAATTGCCGCATAAACCGCCGTCATGTTCGGGACGAGCACGACATATGCCAATAGTGCGGATCCGATGATGGCATAACTGAACAGAATTTTGGACGGAGAGAAGCGTGTCATCAGGAAGTTCGCAATGAATTTCCCAACGAAAAAGGCGATAAAGCTGTACACCATAAAGTTAGAGGCCGTACGTTCGTTAAAGTTTGGATTCAAGTCAAGCGCAAGACGGATCGTGAACGACCAGACCGTCACCTGCATGCCGACATATAAAAACTGAGCCGCGATTCCTTTTTTGAATCGTTTGTTGCCTGCCAAGTATTTAAGTGTCTGGCCGATTCCCGGAGCTTTTTCTCCGCCCTTTGCACGGTTGGTCACCGGCTTACAAATCGGGAACTTCGTAATCGCAAACAGAATAAGCATGGCGATCAGGACGAAAATAATGTATTTGTAAGGCTGGAGGGTATGCTGAAGCATCTTCAATCCAAATGCATGGGCTTCAGCCGGAGACATTTTGGCCATTTGTGACTCTAGGCTTGCCCCCTCCTGGAACACAAGATACTTTCCTAGTAAAATCCCTGCGATGGATCCCAGCGGATAAAACGTCTGGGAAATGTTCAAGCGAAGAATGCCGTATTTTTTCGGTCCAATCATTGAGCTGTAGGTGTTGGCCGCTGTTTCGAGAAAGCTCAGGCCAATGGCAATGGCAAAGATCGCGAAGAGGAACATCGTGTACGTCCCCATGTGTGACGCCGGGTAAAACAATGAACAGCCCACGATATAAAACAGAAGCCCTGTCATGATCGCAATTTTGTAGCTCATTTTCTTAATGACCATCGAAGCCGGAATGGCTACTACAAAATAGCCGCCGTAAAATGCACTTTGTACAAAAGCACTCGCAAAATCACTAAGTTCAAACACATGTTTAAATTGAGCAATCAGAATGTCGTTCAGACTCGCCGCCACGGCCCATAATGGAAAAAGCAATGAGACCAGGATAAATTGAAAAATCGGTGTTTTGTTCAAATAGCCGTCAGGCAGCTGGATCAGGTTGCTGTTCTTCATGTGTACATCCCCTTTTTTCAAATTGATTAGTAGTAAAGCGCTTACATATCACTTTCCAGAAGAGGTACAGAATGACCAGTTCTGTACCCTGTTTACTTTTTAAGAGATTGTCCGTCAGGTGAATTATTCGGATAGCGCAGCCGGCACGATTCCCGGATAATGAGTTCCGGAGACAGCTTGTATTCTCGCTTCGGTACCGGATCTTTAAACTGGATCCGTTCATGCAGCAGCTGAAAAGCAAGCTCCCCTAACGCATGCATCGGCCGCGAAACCACGCTGAGCTTCGGATTCAAGAAGGTCGCAATATCCACGTCATCAAACCCGAAAAACGAAATCTCCTCCCCGAGCTTCCAGTCCAGATCGCCCATCGCCTTCACACACCCGATGGTCATCAGGTTGTTGGATGAAAAAATGGCCGTCGGGCGCTCTTCCAGTGAATACAGCTGGTGTGCCCCCTGGTACCCGCTGCGCTCACCAAAGTCTCCCTGGAAGATGTAGCGCTCATCCAGCTTCAGGTTGTAATCCTCGAGCGCTTTTTTGTAGCCGATGAAACGCTCGCGGCCTGGCGTAGTGTTCTGCGGACCGCAGATGATCGCGATCTTCTCATGCCCCTGCAGAATCATGTGCTGAACCGCCTGGTAGGAGCCTTTTACGTTATCGACAAGCACCGTATCCACGTCATAGTACTGGATGCTCCGGTCAACCGCGATTATCGGAATTCCCTGCTCATGAACCTGCTTCAGGTGATCACCGTTTTCGTTGGCTGTCGTGATGATGACCCCGTCGACCCCGCGCTCGATGAAATTCTTCAGAATCTCCTGCTCGACCACCGGTGATTCGTTCGTGCTGCTCAGGATTGCGAAGTACCCTTTTTCCCGGGCCTTCTGTTCAATTCCAGCCATTACGGATGGAAAAAACGGGTTGTTGATGTCCGGCACAATGACACCAATTGTCTTCGTATCCTTGCTTTTCATCGTACGCGCCGCAGCATTACGGATATAGCCGAGGTCCTTAATGGCTTTCAGAATCCGCTCCTCCGTCTGCTTGCGCACACCGCCCTGATTATTGATGACCCGGGAGACCGTGGCAATCGAAACATTCGCCCGCTTGGCCACATCCTGAATGTTTGCTTTCCCTTCCATTGGACAAAACTCCTAAATGTAAACGTTTAGATTTTTTTACAAAAAAATAGATTTATGCCTGGTATTCTTGATGTCTGTTTTGAACAATTAATGTAAACGTTTAGATTTTTGTTCTTGGATATAATCTAGCATGAGAAAATAGAAAATGCAAGAAGTTTTTGAAACCGCTTTCCTTACCCTTATGTCCTCCATTCAGAAGCCAGGATTCCCATAAAGTAGGTATCAAGGTATTGGCCGTCCACATAAGCATGCTTCCTCAGCTTGCCCTCTACCGTAAAACCAATCTTTTTATACAGCCCAATCGCTTGTTCATTGGTCCCTCTCGTAGTTAAGTAGATTTTGTTCAATCTCAGCTGCTTAAAGCCAACATCAATCATCTGTTCCATGGCAACTTTCCCATAGCCCTTCCCTCTTGCTTCGGGAGCGAGAAGGATTCCAATGCTGGCCCTTCCATGTCCATGATCGATATCCTTCAGAAATACCCATCCGACCAGCTGCTGTTCTTCATTTTCAATCCCCAGCAATAAATCGTTGTTCCTTCGCTTTTCTTCTACTTCCTGGAGGACCTGTTCATACGTCAGCGGCGTTCGGCCTACCATTAAGATGGATCGTGAATCATTAGACCAGCGGTGAAGTTCCTTGATATCGTCGGTTTCGAATGATCTGAGTTTTACCATGGCTATTAACCTCCTATAAGAATTCAAGTAATACTCCCATAAGAATATCACTTAATGTCTGGGGGCTGTTACTAAACAAGAAAAAGAAGCTGACCTGTCATCAGTCAGCTTCCTCCATTATTCCCCTTTATTCCGCCTCGCCCATCTTAAGCAATTCAATGTCATGCGCCTGTTCAATGACTTCGAGCTCATCTACCAGGCGGCAGTTTATATGTTTCTTTAACGACTCTGGCAGCGTTTCGTAAAATTTCTTTGTGAGCTGCAGGTCATGGCGTTCGGCATTGTTGGCGGTTGGAGCATCTACCCCCAGCACCAAAGTGGGCCGTGATTTCATTGAATGATTGGCGGTACCGCGGTGAATGGTAAGCGCGGAACGGGCAGAGATGTCACCCATGCTTGGCATTTTGCGCTGTGCGCGTTCTTCATAACGGCTGTAATTCCCTTTATCCGGGAACATCTCGTGTTCAAATCCACTGCCGTCATCCCATTGAGTCCCTGGCGCAATCTCGAATGGCCCCATGTCAGGATCCACATCGACCGTTGTCAGGTTAAATGCCAATGAATTGATCCTTCTTCCTTTATATGTGTCTTCCGGAGACGGGAAGTCACGATGCCACGGCTGGTTCACCGCACCTGGATTGGGAACATCAAACCCAATCTCCACGACTTTATAATCAGGTCCAAGAACAGCTTCACATACAGCCTGAACCCATGGATGTGTGACAAGGTCAACAAATCCGCGAATGTCCTCCGGATGGATTTCCACGTAATGGCGCTTCGGCCCCCGGCCTATAGCACCATTTGGACGTTTTAGTGCCTCATCATACAGCTTCTCGATATCTTCCCCAAGCTGTGCGGCCCATTCACGGCTGAAAGCCCCTTTTTGTGCAATGGTTCCAGCCCCGTATAATCCTCCCATAATTTCGGCAACATCGTAATTTTGCATCTCTTTCACCTGTGTGCTCATTCTTATTCCTCCTCTAAAAATTAGATATCATCAAGTGTGGTACTTCCAAAGGTGGCAAGCATCACCCCTTCCACATCTTCTCAAGTCATGATTTGGTCTGAAACAGCTGCTCAATTTCCTCGAGTGTCCGGTTTTTCGTCTCAGGGACAAATTTATAGGTGAACAGCCACATCAGGAAGGATCCCAATGCAAAGAACCAGAACGTAGGCATTCCGCCAATTTCCTTTAAGAAAACCGGGAAGGAATGGGCCACCAGATAATCTCCGATCCAAAGTGAGATTGTAGAAACCGCCATGGCTTGTCCTCTGATTTTTGTCGGGAAGATTTCCGATAACAGCACCCACATGCCCGGGCCAACAGTAGCCATGAATACCGCGAGATAAAACAAGGTGTACACGAGCACCATTGTTCCGGATGTATCGGTTTTAAAGCTGAGGCCGATCAAGAACAGCGCCAATGCCATTAAGAGTGACCCGATTAAAAACAATTTTCGTCTGCCCGCCTTGTCCATCAAGTACAAGCCAACAAACGTAAAGACAACAATGACCACTCCCATAAAGACGGTGTTCAGGAATGACGATCCGAGGCTCGCTCCGCTCTTTTTAAAGATCTCAGGAGCGTAGTACATGATCGCATTAATCCCTGCCCACTGGGTCATAAAGGCAATCACGACACCAACCATAAGCGCTTTCTTGTTTTCCTTTTTAAATACGTCCTTAAAAGTGGTTCCTTTGTGCCGCCGGATGGATGCTTCAATTTCTTCCAGCTCTTTTCGCGAAACCTCTTCGTCCCGGTTAATCCGGTTTAAAACAGATAACGCTTCTTTTCTTTTTCCGTTCGCTGCCAGCCACCTCGGTGTTTCCGTCACAAATGGCATGAAAATCACGTAAACGACAGCCGGAATGGCTCCGAGTGCGAACATCCAGCGCCATCCTACATCCACATTCCACTGAACGGTGCTGCTTTGGGCAATCATGTAATTAACGATAAAAACAGCAGACTGCCCGATACTGATGGCCAGCTGCGACATAGACCCCAAGCGGCCGCGAAGGTGGGCCGGTGCGGTTTCAGCGATGTACAGCGGAGAGATAAATACAGACATCCCAACACCGATTCCGCCCAGGATCCGGGTTAAGACCAGAAGGGATACACTGCTCGGCAATGCTGAACCGATGGTTCCTATTCCGAATAATATCCCGGACAGTATCAACGTTTTCTTTCGGCCAAATCGGTCACTTAAATAACCGCCTGCTGCTGTACCGATGGCAGCACCCAGCAACAAACTGGAAACGACCCATCCGGACATGGAAGGACTAAGTGAAAAACGCTGATCCAAAAAACCGATAGCCCCAGAAATAACGGCCGTATCATACCCAAACATCAACCCGCCAAAAGCGACCACAATAGAAACAAGCGTAATAAAACGGACATTAACCCCGACATGCTTATCAGAATGTTGTTGTGCAGATGATTCAATCTCGATGGACCGTGCCATGAAAGTTCCTCCTATTGGTGAAGTAATTGAACCTACTAACGGAAAGCGGTTACATTATTCTAAAAACTGTAGAATGAAACAAAATCTACTTCCTTGCTATTCCTTTATTCTTAGCCCCCTTTATTACAATTTTTATTATAATAAAACTTGTAATATTCTAATAATTTATATAATAATAGCTTTCATTCCAAATTTCAACTACCATTTTTGTGTAAATGGACAAAGGAGATTTTGTTTCCCTTCTTGAATTCAGAAGAGAAAAGAACAGCTACTGGAGGGTAAAATGGACATTAAAACGAAGAGGCTTCACATTCGAAGATTCATTCCAGACGATTGGCAAGCGGTATATCACTATACCTCCAATCCAACGGTCATGGAATATATTCCAGAGGGAGTTTTTACCGAAGATGATGCCAAAGCATTCATCAAGGAGAACAGCGGGGACCATCCGGAGAAATATGCGGTGGTGCTGCGGGAAGAGAATCAATTAATCGGCCATATGGTGTTCCACCGATATTTCGGCACCCATACATACGAGATCGGCTGGGTATTTAATCCGGCGTACCACAATAAGGGGTATGCTTCAGAAGCTGCTCAAGCTGTGTTGGATTACGGCTTCGATTCTTTGAAACTGCACCGGATCGTCGCCACATGCCAGCCGGAAAACCCGCCGTCGTACCGGGTGATGGAGAAGATCGGAATGCGAAGGGAAGGTTATTTTAAAAAGTGCATCCCCCATGGAGATGGATGGTGGGATGAATATTATTACGCGATTTTGAAGGAGGAATGGAATAGGGTTCCGGAGGAAAGCATCTGATGGATGCTTTTTGTTTTTCAAGGGGTTACATGGTTCATTGGATGGGTATTTCCTAATAGATAAAAATATTTTTTAAATCTTTCATTATGGTGCAAAATGTAGATGAAAGGAGTTGCGCATGGAATTTTTTCTCGTTATTTTAAGTTTGCTTGCCCTGATTGGGCTGGCCAGTTTCATCAATCATTTTATTCCATACATACCTGTCCCACTGATCCAGATCGCGCTTGGTGTGACACTTGCCATACTGCCAATGGGCATAAAAGTCCCAATGAATCCCGAGCTGTTTTTCATCCTCTTTATCGCGCCACTGCTTTTCCATGACGGTCGGCATGCGTCGAGAGAAGAACTGTGGAAGCTTCGTAAACCGATCCTCCTGCTTGCCCTTGGCCTCGTCTTTATTACGGTATTTGCCATCGGCAGTCTGATCCATTGGATCATCCCTTCCATCCCCTGGCCCGCAGCCTTTGCGCTCGCGGCGATTCTGTCGCCTACAGACGTTGTTGCCGTCAGTTCCATCTCAAGCCGGGTAAAAATGCCAGAACAAATCATGCATGTTCTTGAAGGCGAAGGGCTGATGAATGATGCATCCGGACTGGTGGCGTTTAAATTTGCGGTCGCCGCTACCGTAACCGGTGCCTTTTCCATCGCGGACGCAAGCGGCAGTTTCTTCGTGATTTCAATTGGCGGTTTTCTCGGCGGTGCTCTTTTGGCCCTGATCATTATTCAACTGCGGACCTTTATCCGGCGGCTCGGCATGGATGATGTCACCATTCATATGCTTATCCAGCTCCTGACCCCATTTGTTATCTTTTTCGTGATTGAGCATTTGCACCTTTCCGGAATTCTGTCAGTGGTTGCCGCAGGGATTGTCCATGCCATTCATCAGGACCGCAACCGGATTCCGGCTGGGTCACTCGAAATCGTTTCAAGAAGTACATGGACCGTCCTTATTTATATCTTAAACGGACTGGTGTTTGTCATTCTTGGATTGCAGGTCCCTGGTGTACTCAATGAAATTTTCAGAGATCCATTGTTTGATAATTGGCAGGTCATCCAGTATATCCTTATCATCTCGGTTGCCCTGCTGGTCCTTCGATTTCTGTGGATTTCGGTTACCTGGCGAAAATGGAAAGAAAAAGGAATGCCCCATATGAAGTCCCAAAGAGCCATTGCCATCCTCACCATTTCGGGGGTGCGGGGTGCGGTTACTCTCGCTGGTGCATTTACCATTCCATTTGTCATTGAGGGCGGGGCTCCCTTTCCAGACCGCTCGCTTATCATTTTCATCGCAGCCGGCGTCATCCTGGTGACCCTGATCCTCGCAAGCATTTTCCTGCCGATCCTCGCCAAAAGTGAGAAAGCAGGTGCGCAGGAGATTAAGGATGAAATGAAGCGCAAGGCTACACTTCGAACGTTTGAGGCAGCCATCGGTTCGGTTCATCATTCCTATACCGAAGAAAACCGGGAAGCTGCTGTATCGATTATCAGCACCTACAACAATATGCGCAATGAACTTAGCTCTAAAAGCTCAGAGAAGATTGAACGCCAGGAAAATGCCGTCCGCCTGAAGGCAATTGAAGCGGAAAGTCGTTACTATACCAACTTGAAGAAAGCCGGAAAAGTCGACCGGGATACTGCCATCCTAATCGAAGAACATCTGCAGCGCAGACGGCTGGCCCAAACCAACCGGATTCAATACCGCCGGTTGTTCATTTGGATCCTTTTCAAACGCAGCGTGTTTGCCCTGTTGCAGCTGTTCATTCCAAGGAACAGCGAGCAGCGCCAACAGCGCCGCAGGCGAAGAAAGCGTCTGGTCGGTTTAAAGGTCAATATGGCCAAAGCTGCCATTCATTATTTAAAAACACAAATGACACCTGAAACCCGTCACCTTTATCTCGATGTCATGGGAGAATACAACGATTTGATCGTGAAATACAATCTAGCCAAAAAGAGCGAGGAATCCACTAATTTCGCCCGGATGCAGCGTGATCTTCAGATTCAGGCTTTTCAGGCTGAACGAGATGAAATCCAGCATCTGTACGAAGAAGGGGATGTGACCATTGATGTGATCCGGGACATCCGCAGGCAGATCAATATTCGTGAGGCCTATTGGATGGAAGAGAATAGTGTGCATTTTCATTAAAAAAAGAGTGAATGAAATCTCCATTCACTCCTTTTTCATTTTTTATTGTTAGTGGCTTTCCATCACCGCAAAATAATTCTCTTCATCATCCGAGAAGTTAAACACCCGCCCAGAAGGCATTTCTACCATTTCACCGACATTCACATTTTTGCTGGATAGGTTCTTGTACAGTTCATCGAGATTTTCTGTGAAGAACATTAAGGAAGGTGTGCCGAGGTTGAGCTCAGGTGACATTTTCGCTACAACTTCCTTGTTGAACAACACGATTGTGGTTTCTGAATTTTTACTGGGAGCAATTGCAATCCATCTCATTGGACCACTTTCGCCCTCAGAGATGACAGTGAATCCTGCTTTTTCCGTCCAAAACTTTACTGCTTGATCCTGGTCATTGACATACAGCATCACTTCGCCTAGTTTACTGAACATCGTCTTTTGCCTCTCTCCCTTGATTAATTGTTCCGTTATTTTAAAGTGCATTTCACAGACATAGCTGAAGTTTATATTCAACATATATCGCAGAATCCCTTTTACAAAATAAAAAACACCCGAATCATCGGGTGTTAATGCTGCATACTTTCGCTGCGGATCTGGCGTCTGACGTTCTTTCCGTTCTGTGCAATTTTTGAGACAGCGGCCCAAAGCATGACACCAATCACAAGGAAGCCTGCGGTCATGCTGATGACGCCACCCCATCCGAAATCGGTCCAGAAGAATCCTGCGAGTGTTCCCCCTACGCTTGAGCCGGTGTAGTAAAGAAACAGATAAAGTGATGACGCCTGTGCTTTGTCATGAGTCGCTCGCTGGCCAACCCAGCTGCTGGCGATGGCATGGCTGCCAAAGAAACCGTACGTAAAAAATCCGAGTCCCATAATCTTAATGAGCAAATGAGAGTCTAGTGTCATTGTCACACCAGCCAACGCAAGAACTAAATTGATGAAGAGGATGCGCTGCCTTCCATGTCGGTCCACCCATTTTCCCGTCCAAACCGAGCTGAACATGCCGATGATCATGATCAAAAAGATCCAGCCAACAATCGTTTGGCTCAGCGAATACGGCTTGCCGAGCAATACGTAGGCGATATAGTTGAACAGCGCCACATTGCTTCCCAATAGTAAAAATCCCATGAAGAACAGGCAAACTAATCCTGGATCTTTCAAATGGTCAACCATGGATTGCCCCAGTTTTCCAACCTGAAGTTTGCGGGCATTGAAGTTTTGTGATGCCGGGAGACTCTTCCAGAAAATAAGAGTAGCCACTAAACTAATGATGCCGATTCCGGCTATGGCGACATGCCAGCCAAAGAAATCGCTCATCAAGCCGGAGTACACCCGGCCAAATACGGCGCCTATGGAGTTGCCGCAAATATAAAGACCCATCGCTGCCCCCAAACTTTTCGGTTCGATCTCTTCCCCAAGATACGCCATAGCAATAGAAGGCAGACCGGCCAGTGAGATTCCTTCCAGCGTTCGTAAAATCAAGAGAAAGTGAAAATTAGGACTAAAAGCGGTAAGAATACAGAACACAGAAGCCGCAAGCATGGAAATGACCATGATCGGTTTTCGTCCCCATACTTCCGACAATGATCCAAAGATCAGCATGCTTATAGCTAATACGATCGTGGTTACAGAAAGGGACAGGCTTGCCGTTGTCGGTGAAATGCTGAACTCCTTTGAGAATTCGGGCATTAATGGCTGTACGCAGTAAAGTATCGCAAATGTATTAAAACCAGCGGCAAAGAACGCCATACTGGTTTTTCGAAAAAGTGGTGTTCCTTTTTGAATGTAGCTCATTCTGTCATCATCTCATTGGCAGGACATTCATCGTGTGGCATCTCTATCATCCCTTTGAATCTTATTTTTCATATCCCTATCGTACCACCGTCAACTTATGTTGTATAATTCATTATAATCATCTTTTTCATGCATATATGTAATATATAATCCAGAAGAAATGTGGTGTGATCCATGGAATGGCAGCAGTTTGAGTATTTTAAAACACTGGCACAGCTGCAGCATGTCACGCGTGCTGCAGAAGCCCTGTCGATTACCCAGCCCGCCCTCAGCCGTTCGATTACCCGGTTTGAGGAGGAAATCGGGGTGCCTTTATTTGAACGACAAGGACGATCCATCCGGCTGAATAAATACGGCGAGCTCTTTTTACAGCGCGTGGAGAACATTATGCGTGAATTTGAAGAAGGAAAACAGGAAATTCAGGATTTGCTCGACCCCAATCAAGGGGAAGTTTCCATCGGGTTTTTGCATACGTTAAGCACCGGCCGTATACCCGATTTGCTTTCCGCTTTTCGCCGATCCTACCCAAAGGTAAATTTCCGTCTCGGACAAGGCCCTTCCCATCAGCTTATAGCCAAGCTGCTGGCAGGAGAATTCGACCTTTGCCTCATCGCCTCCATGGAAAGCAAAGCACCGATCGTATGGAAGCCACTTTGGGATGAGGAACTGTATGTGATCGTTCCGAAAGACCACAAATATGCCCATCACGAATCGATCACGTTGGAACAGATTGCAGACGAATCATTTATCCATTTAAAAGAAGGATTCTCTCTAAGGATTACGGTCGAGCAGTTGTTTCACGAAGCAGGACTTACGCCAAATATCACCTTTGAAGGCGAAGAGGCGGACACCGCTGCAGCACTGGTTGCTGCGGGCCTTGGCATCTCCATTCTTCCCAATTTAAAAGGGACCGACCAGAGCAAGATCGCAAAAATCCCCATCCAAAACCCGCACTGTCAGCGGACCATCGGGATTGCCTGGGTGGAAGGAAGATATGTATCCCCCGCCACGCAGAAATTTCAGCAGTTTGTGATGAATCAATTCTGAAATTTATAGTCTACAACTTGTTGTCATGTAATCTTATTAGTCATCCAATGTTATACTTTTTTTGTGAGGAGGCATATGATGGGCGATATTAAACTGTTTCGACTTAATGGAGAAAACGTACAAGAATTGACGGGTCAGTCCATATCCATTGAAAAATCATTGCAAGAAATCTTAGAACGAAATTTGGATACATTCTTAGGGGTACGTTTTTTAGCCTCTGAATATAGCACTGGTAAAAAGCATGCTGGTCGAATTGATACGTTAGGCATTGATGAGAATAACTCCCCCGTAATTATTGAATATAAGCGATCCATTAACGAGAATGTCATAAACCAAGGCTTATTTTACTTAGATTGGCTACTCGATCATAAAGCGGAATTTGAGTTAATGGTTATGCGTAGATATGGACACACCGTTTCTGATGCTATTGATTGGAGCAGCCCTCGCTTACTCTGTATTGCAGGTGGTTTTACTAAGTATGATGAACACGCTGTGCAACAGATTAACCGTAATATCGAGCTTTACCAGTACAAGCACTATGAAGATGGTTTGCTGCTACTCGATTTGGTTAACGCTACAACCGCACAAACTGTACATATAAGCGAAGATGCAAATGTATCGGCTATTAGCCGCAATTTACGCGTGAAAACGGTTTCAGATTATTTGGAGCAAGCTAACACGGAGCTAACCGATAGATTTGAAGCATTAAAATCTTATGTTATGGCATTAGGCGATGATATTCAAATGAAAATACTTAAACATTACATAGCGTTTAAACGTATAAAAAACTTTGCCTGTGTTGAAATACATCCTCAATCGGGGAAGATACTTCTTTATTTGAAAGTTCAACCTGATACTATTGAATTAGAGCAAGCTTTCACCCGTGATGTTACTAATATAGGGCATTATGGTACGGGCGATTTAGAAGTAACAATCTCTACAAGTGAAAATTTTGAAAAGGCTAAAAAACTAATTAATATGGCATATGATTTAAGTTAAATTTGCTTTTACTGTAGGTGACAAATGAGAAGGAAAAAACGAACACGCTAATCCGCGAGTTCGTTTTTTTATTGCACATATTCCTGCCCATTCAATGCGTAAGACTCTAACACAAACTTGTTTTTTGACTGATCTTTGTAATAATAATAAGTCTTTTTATCATTTTTAAGCCTTACCGCAACCAGCAAATTTTTGTCGCCTTCTAAATTCGCAATAAATGGGTCCAAAACTTTAATCTGGTTTTCTTGAGTTCCTTTTTTAATGAGATACTCGTGTACTGCCTCTTTCACCTCATGCTTTTTATAAGAAAAACAACCCCAAACTCCACCACCAATTAAAACCATAGCGATTACAACTGAAAGTATCTTTTTCATATCCCTCTCCATGCCTGTTTTCCTTAATAAATCAGTCTACTTACATTGATTAAAATAAACAGTATAAACAGAATAAGAGCTGCCAACCACAGGAAGACAGACCAGGCTCTAAAGGTTGTAAAGATGGGAAGTTCGAACAACACAATGTCCCCCACTGTTTCAATGAAAGCCTCCCAGAAGGATTCCCGTGTATTTCCTTTTCTCCATAAATAAATCCCCAGTAAAGTCAAAACCACTGAGATTGCTAATAATATTCCTTCTTCTTTCAATTCAATCTTCCTGTCTATTAGTTACTGAACTACTCCGTTCGCTTCATCATACCAGGTTTTCCATTTTATTGGAATATAACATAAACGTCAGCATAAAATGTGATTACCATGCGGGGGAGGCCTATTTATGAAGAAAAAAATTCTTTTGTTCTGTGATCCTGGGATTGATGACTCGCTGGCGATCATTTACACCCTTTTGCATCCGGATCTTGAGCTCGTCGGGATCGTCACCAGTTACGGGAACGTAACAAAAGAAACGGCAACTGCTAACGCCTATTATTTAGTTCAGTTGGCCGGTCATAAGAACATCCCGATTATTCCGGGTGCCGCCAATCCGGTTCAGCAGGAAGAAGTGACCTACTACCCTGAGATTCATGGGAAGGAGAGTATTGGTCCTATCCGTCCTCCCAGTGATATGCAGTATCAGATTTATCCTTTTGATATGATTCGCTATCTGCTCAACCTACATGGTAAAGATCTGATTATGGTGGATACCGGGCGATCCACCAGTTTAGCTACTGCGTTTATTTTATTTAATCAGGAAATAAAAAAAGCGGGTGCTTTTTACCTCATGGGCGGGGCCTTTTTTGTTCCTGGAAACGCGACCCCCTTAGCTGAGGCCAATTTTTTCGGAGACCCCACTTCTAGCAATTACCTTCTCAAATTTGCCCACAATTTAACCATTACCCCTCTGAATGTCACAAACTACGCCATTGTGACTGATGCCATGATTAACCGAATTGTCCAGGAAGTCGATTCACCGTTTGAATTTTTGCTGTCCCCGATTTTTGAATATTATTTTGAGGCCTATAAAAAGTTAATACCCGGCATTCAGGGTGCACCCATCCACGACTTGCTTACAGTCATGGTGGTGGCCAATCCGTCCATTGTGGATTTTATTTATTACGATGCCAAGGTCATTGATGGAACCGTAGAAGGAAAAGGCTTGTCGTATATCGATTTGAGGCCCAAAAGCCAAAAGGGAAAAACCCGAATCGCTATGAATCTTCACTATGACCGATTTGTTGAAGAATTTTTCAGAGTGATGCTAAATAAATAAACAAAAGGAGTTCAGCTCACTGAACTCCTTTTACGTATTTTTTATGATTTTACTTCGCGTTTTGATCCGGTTGATGAATGCCAAAGATGTTTCCTTCGGGGTCCAGGTAATATCCTTGCCATGCCATTCCTGGAAGGGCATATTTAGGCATCGCCACCTTGCCGCCATTCTCAAGAATTTTGGCTTCCGTAGAATCGTAATCCTCCACACCCATAGTACAGGCAAACCCATTCAACGCCTGATTCGGCTCGGGCGGAGCACTCTGACGCTGCATCAATGCGCCGTCGATTCCTATTTCGTCACGGCTGCCCGTTGTTGCTCCAAAGTAAGGCATCCCTGCGTATTCGCTCCAATCCTCGAACGTCCAGCCGAACACCTCTCCATAAAACTTCTTGGCCTGTTCCATGTCACTTACATGAATTTCGAAATGAACCACTTTTCCCATATAATACCCTCCTATTTCTAAAAGAAATCGAACAAGTACTTATTCTGCAGATGTTGCACATTTCCCTATTACTCTCAACCAACAAATGGAACTTTTTCCACCTTGAAAATAATAGATCCCGAACCTTGAATCGTTTGTTTTCATAGAATGTAATACTATCATAAGTTCAATCTTAGGTAGTTATTTTATTTTGGGGGAGAATGCAATGTCGATTCATAAAAGGAAAATAAGGAAGTGTGGATGTTGGAAATCAGGGTGTAATCGTTGTGCCACGCGCCCTTCCAATTGTTGTAAACGATCGCCTCAAAACGAAGCCCGATGCGAATGCCGTTCGGAGTTTGCGGGGTTGAAAGTCCAAAACGGCGGTTTTATTGAAGGAAACCTTTGTACGATATGCCGCTTTGGCATCGAACTCGGCTATACTGCACCAGGCTTGGATTTTCAGGCAGTACTCTTGGAAACTGCCACCTGCCCTCTCAATAATACGATGAGAGCTATTGGTATTGGCAGATTGTCAGGAAGATTAGTAGACTTTGAACTGAATTTAAGACAGAACCCTAATACCATCAGGCTGAGAGTCTTTAAATGTCAGGAAACGTTTATAGATACTACATTCAGAGGATCTGAGGTGGCTAGAGTTTTTATCATTCGTTGTCCGAGGTAACTTTCACCGAATAAAACGGTGGCCTTAGATATCAAAGTTCGTACCTCCCAATTAATTACCACCATAACTTGTGTGAAATTAAGAGTTTTGAAATATCAATAAATCCATGGCACACTGAATAGTCAAATCCAACAAAACCACCTGCGAGAACGGATGGTTTTGTTGGGTTTGACTTTTTTCTCTAAAAAGAAACTGGAAGAGATTCTAAGCCTTGTGCGGCTAGCTTGAATTGCCAGTTAACATTCTTTCGCGGGATACTCAGACGAAGATTTGGCATGAGTTTTCAGCAGAGTGGTAAATACAATATCCGCTTTAACACGGGCGCGAGGCGCGCCCAAACACATATGAATGCCCTTGCTGAACTCAAGATGGCGTTGTTTCTTATAACTTACCAATAATCAATCCATTAATTCTTTGGAACCAGTTTATGACAAGCTTCATAAAATTTCTTTTTATCTTTAGTAAGCGAGTCATCAAATTTAATACGGAATCGAATTTTACCCTTGTAATTATCTGAATAATCTGTATTATATATTATATATTATATATTTGAGGTGTTAACAAATGAAAAGTCGATCCTTCCATGCTAACCCGTTAAAAGTACAAGCTTACAATATTTTAAAAGAAGCGATTATAAACGGGCTTTTCAAAAAAAATGAGGTGATTACAGAAAAAAGAGCCTTAGAAGAATTTAATATTAGCAGAACACCCTTCAGAGAAGCGGTTCAATCCCTTGAAACAGAAGGATGGCTCGTATCCATTCCTTACAAGGGGACGTTTGTAAGTCCTATAACTAAGAAGGACATTGAGGATGTTTTTGAGCTAAGAATGCTGGTTGAACTGCATATTGTGAAAAAAATAAGTTCTACTATAAGCGAAAAGAGTTTAGAAGAGTTAGAGGGCATCATTTTATTAATGGAAAAAGAACTGAGAATGGGAAATGAAGATCAATTTATCATTCTGGACCGGGAGTTTCACAAAACCTTATATGACCTTGCAGAAAACAAAAGGCTCATTAGTATTTCTGAACAAATATCAGATCTGTTCAGAAGAATAGGTGTTCAGGTTATTCATCGTAAAAATCGAGGGGAAGAGGTCATTACAGAACATAAAAAAATCATTGAAGGATTAAAAAAGGGAGACGCAGTGGAAGCTATGCAAATTCACCTAGAGCAAACAAAATCAGCACTTGAAGAACTAAACGAGGAGGAAGATTGATGAGATTTTCTATAAATGGCATCGAGGATGTAGCAATCGAGATCAAACAAAGTGTATGTATAGGGTACTCGGGAAGAAACCAGGAATCGGTTCAGCATCATATTGATGAGTTGGCGAACGAAGGGATTCCTGCTCCTCCGGAAATCCCCATGGTCTATCCAGTCAGTAACCTTCTTGTCACCCAAGAAGATCAGATTCAGCTTTTAGGCGGAAAAACATCCGGAGAAGTTGAATTCGTTCTAGTCATTACCCCACAGGGCAATTACGTTACCGTAGGATCTGATCATACGGACCGCTCACTTGAAACAATAAGTATTCCATATGCAAAACAAGTTTGTCCAAAACCAATTGGCAAGACGGTGTGGCCTCTGGAAAGCCTTCTCCCCCATTGGGACCAGCTAAAGCTGAAATGTGAAATCCTCATTCAGGATCAATGGGAGACTTATCAGGACGGCAGCATCTCTTCTGTTCTCCCGGTTAATGACATTATTGAATTTGCCTCTAAGAGGGACCGCATCGATCAAGATGGAACGATCCTTTTTTGCGGTACTGTACCCATTAAAGACGGCCATTTTAAATATGCTGATGCCTACCGTATGACGTTAACAGATCCTGTATTACATAAAGAGATCAAGCTGGAATATGAAGTGGTTGCTGTTGAGAAAACAGAAGCTCTATTAACAAAGGAGGCAGTGAAATGAAAATAGCGGTTTGCCAATTAAATGTGCTGCAGGGGGATCGTGAAAGCAACCTGTTAAATGCTGAGCAGAAAATTGATGAAGCAGTATCCAACGGAGCAGAAATTGTTGTCCTGCCGGAGATGTGGCTAAGCGGTTATGACTTTAATCATTTAGGCAGACACATTGAACCTCTAGATGGGGAAACTAGCATCTTTTTATCTGGAAAAGCCAAGGAGCATCGAATCTGGCTCATCGGCGGCTCGTTTACAGCCGATCGTGGTGATGGTGTTTACAATACAAGCCTATCCTTTAGCCCCTCAGGGGAACTTATCAATACATACAGCAAAATGCATTTAATTGGACTAATGCATGAGGATCAGTATTTAAGGGGTGGCCTTGATTCCCCTCTATTTGACTTGGGCAGCCACAGGGCCAGCACAGTCATTTGCTATGATATCCGTTTCCCCGAGCTCATGCGCCATTACGCAGTTGAAAATGCCTCAATCCTTTTTGTACCCGCACAATGGCCCATCCAACGGGAAGAACATTGGAAAATCCTTCTTCGCGCCCGAGCCATTGAAAATCAATTCTTTGTGGTTGGAGCCAATGTTTCCGGCCGAAACGAGAATGACGTATTCAACGGTCATTCCATGATCATCAATCCGTTGGGGAAAATTATTGCGGAAGCAGGTTCAGAACCCACTATACTCTATGCCACAATCGATCTTGACTCTGTGTCCTCCGTCCGTGAAAGGATGCCAGTGCTAAAGGATAGGAAGCCGGAACTTTATAAAATTTGAGGAGGTCGCTGAAAAAATGGAACAACCGATAAGAAATCAGGAAATAAGTTTGAGCAGTGGTTCACAGCCCCGTTCCCGAGTACGCTGGTGGCTCGCTTTATTATTCTTTGTTATTGGTTTGATCGCCTATATGGACCGTTCCAATATCGCCGTTATCGCAAAACCCATGATGGACGATTTAAATATGTCGAAAGTACAATTCGGCCTTCTTGCTTCTTTCTTTTCACTAGGCTATGCCTTGTCTCAAATTCCAGCCGGTATGCTAGCTGAACGCTTCGGGGCCAGAAAAATTGTGTTCTTTGCTCTACTCTGGTGGTCCATTTTCACTGGTTTAACAGCCATTGTAAAATCACATGGTTTATTAGCTGCTGTCCGTTTCCTTTTTGGCGTTGGCGAAGGACCCATGTATCCGGGAAATGCCGTGTTTAATACGTACTGGTTTCCTAAGCAGGAAAAAGGGCGTGCTTCCAGTGCTTTATTGGCTGGTTCTTATTTTGGTCCTGTTATTGCACCAGTGCTTACCGTAGCCATCTTTCAACAATGGGGATGGGAAGCTGTTTTCTATATTTTTGGCTTTCTGGGATTAGGTATTGCGTTCTTGTGGTATTGGCTCGGACGGAATAAACCGGAAGATCACCCTTACATCAGCAAAGAAGAAACCCAATATATTCTTGAAAATCGTACGGTTCAAGAAGAAAAGAAAGAGGTTGCTCCCTGGAAGGCCTTTTTAAAGAATGGCCGTTTTTGGGCACTGGGGCTTCAATACTTTGTGGTTCTGTATATCGTTACCTTCTTTTTAGTATGGCTTCCAACTTATCTCCAAGAGGCCAGAGACTTCTCACTGGCCAGTATGGGATTTGCAGCAAGCCTCCCTTGGCTCTGTATTTTCGTAACGGTTATGACAGGCGGAGCCATTTCTGATTATCTCGTTAAAATCGGCAAATCAAAATTAATTGCCCGCGGTGCTTTGGCCATTGGCGGACTAATCGTCTTCTCGATCTCCATGTATTTGGCTGCTTATGCTACCACGCCTTGGATGAATGTGCTCTGGTTAACCCTTTCACTTGGTGCGCTCGGATTTCCAGTCGTCACATCTTGGGCAGCAGCAGTTGACCTGGGGAATGAATTCTCCGGATCGGTATCCGGCTGGATGAATCTTTGGGGCAATATTGGTGCCTTTTTGTCCCCTCTCCTATGCGGTTGGCTGGCTCAGACAGTCGGTTGGGAAAACACACTGATCATTTCCATCATGCCTATCCTTGTAGCAGTAATTTTGTGGTTTGCAGTTAAGCCGGATCGTCCTTTAACTGAAACGAAATAAGTTCACATTACTAAAAAAACCCTGTCACGCTGCAAAGTTATCTGCGTAACAGGGTTTTCGTATTTATAAAAGTTCAGAAAATGCAAGCAGCCGGCTTAAAACCCAACCTTCTCCAAATACAATCCTTCAGCCTCTGCCATACGACCGGTTTGGATTCTTTCTTTGGATTCGAGAATAGAAGGTATTGCAGCTGCCTCGATTTCTCCTAATCCAACTTCAATTAATGTTCCAACGACCTTTCGTACCATATTGTAAAGGAACCCGTTGCCGCGGATCTTAATTTCGATGAAGCCTTCTTTTTCCTTAATATCAAGCGAATAGATTTCACGATCCATCGACTTTTTCTTCCCCTTGGCATTGGAATAGGACGTAAAGTCATGCTCCCCTAAAAAGTGTTTAGCGGCTTCTTTCATCTTTTTCTGATCCAGCTTTTCTTCTACATGCATGCTGTATTTTCGCATGAACGGGTTTGGAAATGGCTTATTCCAGATTTTATAGGAATAGGTTTTATCTTTGGCATTGTAACGTGCATGGAAACGGTCATGAACGAGCGCAATATCCACAATACTAATATCTTGAGGAAGGTATCGGTTTAAATACTTCATCACTTCCTCTTCGTTCATACGCTTTCGCATCTTAAAATTGGCGATTTGGGCAAGCGCATGGGCACCTGCATCCGTTCTTCCCGATCCAATAATTTCGATCTCTTCTCCTGCCATTTCAGTCAGTACCTTTTCGATTTTACCTTGAATGGTATTTTCAGTATTGCCCAGTCGCTGCCAGCCCTTGTAACGGCCGCCATCGTATTGAATGGTTAATTTATAATTGTTCATTTTTATCTCCTCGTTTAGTACTAAAAAACTTTGCAGCTATAGAGTTAGTGTAACGATAATTATGCAGTGAATCAAATTGAACCAAAATAAATTGGAACGGAACACGCCTGAGTCTTTGTTGCATTGTAATCAAACCTTAACACTACTTCCCATCTAGAACTGTAGTAACTATCGAAATATATAAACGAGCAAGCAAACACATCCTTTTTCAATTTCTAAAGGAATCCTTGCCACAACCCAAACCCATGTAAAAAAGGCTCAGCACACCAAGTGCTGAAGCCTTTTTTGCCTTACAGAGATATATTATCCAGGCCAATTCTCAATATTCTCACTTGATTACGCCTTCTTAAAGCATTCTGCTTTTCGGCCGCAGCGCCCACGAGGCAATATTTAGCGCGGCATAAAAAAGTGGAAGGATAATATTAAAGCCATAATCACCATAATCGTTAGCAAACGCATGAGATAAAGCTGCACCAGTCATTAAAAAGAAGATACCCGCATGAACCCATTCTTTAAGCCTTGGAAAACCTGGCAAAACGAGAGCAATGGATCCAAGTACTTTCCATATCCCGAGAATGGTCAAGATGTACAATGGGTAACCAATTTTCGCAACAAGCTCGACGTTGCCACCAAATTGCATCAGTTGACCGATACCACTTAACATAACAGCTGCAGCAAGCAGTAATGTGACTGACCAATAAGAAATCTTTTTCTCCTGGGGCGCTGATGCTACCTTCACGGTTGTTTCCGTACCGATACTTTTACTCATTTTGTTTCCTCCTCATAATGGCATGTGATTACCAAAACGGAAATAAAGGGCTAACATCACCGGTCAATGAACACCCAGCTGCTTTACGGTTTTGTTTCCTTTAATATTCTCCCTTGATGACAAAGAACGAACCCCGAATGGTTCCGGCGAGTTTAGACTTCTGCCTGGCAAACTTAAATTTACCTTCTAGCTCCTTTGGTATCTCCATCCCTTCAGAAAGCTTAAAACCAACGGCCCGCTTCTTAGGGTTATCCACCGTATACATGACGTTGACCGAAAGGCCATCCTCGTAAAAGACGTAGGCGAATTGGATGTTTTCCACTTGAAACCTTGATGTTTCCAGCGGTTTGGCCGCAAACTCAATATCTCGTTCTTCCTTTAGAATCCGGTTCACATAATCCAGGGTTTCCTGGCTTTCACTGGCTGGTACAACTGTAAATTCGTGTTTGTATTTGTTCATAAAGTAACGGGCTTCATTCGCACGTAAACCAGCAAGTGCAACTGACGCAGGTGAAGACTCCAGACCTGTTTCAGACACATTTTTAAAATCAACGGTATAGCTCATTGCCTTTCCTCCCTCTCTTTATTTGCGGATAACAGGAATCCACATTTCACCATAGATCAAGCCGTTGCGCTGCCCCATCTCAACCGATGCATTGGGTCCGCCAACATAGGCAACGTTCGTTGCTTCTGGCAGGACTTGCCCAAAAGCAACGGCAGCAAGCTTGTTATTCAGATCATCAGCCGATTCCCCTTCCCCTTTGACCACTACGTATTCTCCTTTAGGAAATTGAATCACTCTTGCCTCTTCTGGTGCCTGTTCCTCTGTCATAACGCCGGCATAGTGCATCATCTTGTTGTTCACCGCTTCATTCACCGCAAAAATGTAGTCGTTGGACGCCATGGATTTTAACGTATCCAGCCTCCCATCCTGATCGACTGCCTGCCAAAAATCTGCCTTTTCCTTGTGTATCCCGGCATAGTCTGTGTAATCGCTCTTAAGCTCCGTTCCTAGACCGATCACGGTAAAACCTTCTTTTTCTTCCAATGTATAATTCGCCATGTTCAATACCTCTCTTCTCAAATTTTTTAATGATTTGTATTCATCGCTTGATAGGTATATCATAGCCTTAAATCATGTCAAAAAATGATACTGTTTAGGAGCCCCGATGAAAAAAGTTGAGCGGATCAATGTTATTATGCGGTACATCAACAATCGTGCCCAATTTACCATTTCTGAAATCATGCGGGAGTTTAACATCTCCCGTTCGACCGCCATTCGAGACATAAGAGAAATTGAAGCCATGGGGATGCCCCTTGTCGCTGAAGTTGGAAGGGATGGGGGTTATTTTGTCATGCACAACTCTGTCCTGCCCGATGTCCGCTTTACGAATCATGAAGTCAAAGCCCTTTTTATTGCCTTTATGGCCACCAGAAACCAGCAGCTCCCTTATCTGAAGAGCCGTCAGTCTTTAGCTGAAAAATTACTGGGTCTGATCTCTGAAAACCAGCAGGATGACCTCGTTCTTTTAAATCAGATTCTGCTGTTTGAAGGAACCAACCCTCATAATCCTGATTTGCTTGATCTCTCTGACCTTCCCCATCCCATGCTGGAAATACTCATACAAACCCTGCTTGTCGATCGATATTTATCCATTACGATCAGAGAAGATAAGATCAGCACCTCGTATTCGATTTATCTCTTGCACCTTTACCGTGAAAAAAGCGCCTGGCTGATTGAAGGCTTCGACTTAAAAGAAGAAAAGAAAAAGATTATTCCTGTCGACCATCTCACCGATGTTAAGCTATACCCGGCGAAAAAAAGAATAAGCAGGAAAAAGATTTTAGAAAAGATAAGTAAACAGGAAGAAGCCATCAACCTTGTCATTGAACTCGGTCCAAAAGCCATTTCCCAGTTTAAAAAATACCACCCATTAAAAGTTTCGATTTCCTATACCAACCCATATCAGACTACAGCTTTATTAAAGGCTTTTATCGATGTGAATAAGCAGGAAGAACTGAACGATGTGACCAATTGGCTGATGTTCTTAGGTACAGATGTCAAAGTGAGGAAAATGCCAGGAGAGGTTTTGGAAGATTTACAGGAACGGTTACGCTTGTATTGCCAATAATCACTGAGTGGATGGATGCAAAAGAGGACGGCACATCAGTAATTCATTAGCCAATGTGCCGTCACTAAAAAGACGTGATCAGGAAAACCATTATAGATTGTACTTTGTTTTACTAACTTGGATTTTCAAGGATATATTTTAGTTTTTGTAAGTCCTTCATATTTGCCTTTTTCATCATCTTTGCTATCAATGGAGTAATGATTTTAGAAAAGCCTGTTGGGTTTCCTTTGTTTCTTAATATCATTCGAGTCTGATTATGATCCAAAGAAGACCAAATATAAATCGTTTCCATCGGAAAAGGGCCATTGGCCGTTTTCATTACAAGCTTCTTTTCTGGTATAATTTCAACAATTTCATATACATATGCAAGCTCTCTGCCTAAAAACTTTGCTTTGAAAGCAATTTTTGAACCAATTATAAGTGGTTTAGATGTTTTCCATTCCGCTGAATGAATGTTTACATACCAAGTCGGTGCATTCTCAGGGTCAGATGAATAGCTTGAAACTTGATCTATAGGACAGTTTATAGTAATTTCTGTTACAACATCTACCATCCGGGTTATCCTCCAAATATTTGACCTTATTTATTTTCAAGGTAATTTTTTAATAAAGTACCCAGGAGATATTCCCATCCATTAGTATGCTCTTGTTTCCAATCCTCTTTAATAATACCTGACGCAGTATGCGAAAGTTGAAGCAGGGTTCCCCCATCCTTCTCAATTAGCCGATAGGTATAAGCACTATTTACCGCTCCTTGCATCCCAAGATGACCTTGTAAACGAATTTCTTCAGGGGCATTCACATAATAAACATTTCCCCAAACAGCGCCCTGATTTTCTCCCCATTTTTCAATGAATTGCCCTCCCAGAACGGGGTTAAAAATCAATTGAGAACTTTGATCCTTTGGAGCTAGGCGGAATTCCCACCAATCCTGTACATCTTCCGTTAATGCCTTGTAAACCTTTTCTCTAGGCGCATTCATAAAAATCTCTTGCTCAATATGAAATTGATTATTTTTAGTTTCCATTGTATTAGTCCTCCCTTGTTCTACTGTGGTTTGTAAGTTTATTAATGAACTTGCCGCAGTTTGTACGAATTTTCCTACCCAGCGATTATGCACCTCTTGGAGAGGTACCGCATTTAGAAAGTTTCTTCTATATTTTCCTTCACGCCGAACGATAACCAAATTTCCGTCTTCCAGAATATTCAAGTGCTTCATAATAGAATATCGAGTAACATCAGGAAAAAAATCATTAAGTTCAGTTGTTGTTTTTGGTGATATCTTGAGCAGGTCAAGAATTCCTCTTCGAATCGGATGATCCAAAGCTCTAAACACGCTCGAAAGCTCTTCTTTCATTTCAGACTCCTCTCACAGTAACAATCGGAAATCTTTCAAGTGACCTAAAGGTAACATTTAATAAGTGACCTAATAGTAACATGTAGAGAAAAACTAGTCAATCCTTCTTAAAAATATAAAAAGGCAACACTCAAAAGGAATCGTTGCCTTTTACTAAAGCGATAATTTTATTGATTACGGAGGTTTCACAGTCATCGGTTGAAGATTTTTACGATTCCTGCTTACCGTAGAACTATTTACTCGACTGATTCAACATGTCCGGACTGTATGTTGCCACACATGGGATATTGGTAATTCTTAAAAAAAACGGAACCAGTGTCACCTGATTCCGTCAGCAATATTATTTAAGACACCGTTTTAGCTGTGCTTTTTACTTTTTAGCCGATCATTTAACTAAAATAAATCAGGATTCTTTGAAGCAAAGTGATTGATCAAGGCACGCACTTCATCTGTTGACTTTGTGTGGAATAATTGATTTCTTAATTCACCTGCTCCTCTGAATCCTTTGACATAGATCTTAAAAAAGCGATGAATAGCTGTGAAAGGTCGCAGCTCCAATTCGGAATATTGATCAAGGAGATCCAGATGAAGTCTTAAAAGATCCAGCAATTCTTTACTGCTATGCTCTTTCGGCTCCTTTTCAAAGGCGAATGGGTTATGGAAAATCCCACGCCCGATCATAACCCCATCGACACCATATTGCTCAACGAGCTTCAAGCCCGTTTGACGGTCGGGAATGTCCCCATTGATTGTCAAAAGAGTATCAGGGGCCACCTCGTCACGAAGTTTCTTGATCTCCGGGATCAGCTCCCAATGCGCATCTACCTTGCTCATTTCATCCCTTGTGCGCAGATGAATGGATAGATTGACAATGTCTTGTTTCAAGATGTGTGTCAGCCAATCCTTCCATTCGTCTATCTCAGAAAAGCCAAGCCTTGTCTTTACACTTACGGGTAATCCCCCTGCTTTTGCAGCTTGTATTAGCTCTGCCGCAACTTCCGGACGACGGATCAGGCCGCTTCCCTTCCCATTCTGTGTCACATTCGGTACAGGACAGCCCATATTGATATCAATCCCCCGAAAACCCATTTCCGCCATGCCAATGCTCATTTGCCGGAAATTTCCGGGATTATCTCCCCATATGTGGGCTACCATTGGCTGTTCATCCTCAGTAAACGTCAAACGCCCTTTCACACTCCGAATGCCTTCTGGATGACAATAACTTTCACTGTTTGTGAATTCTGTAAAAAAAACATCAGGTCTGCCAGCTTCACTGACTACATGACGAAAAACAACATCCGTCACTTCTTCCATTGGTGCTAATATAAAAAATGGTCGTGGTAGATCACGCCAAAAATTGTCTTTCATAATTCAAACCCAAATCCTCTCATGATGGGATACATAACAAACCCTTATCCCAAAATTAAAAAGCAAAATGTCCCTGCTTCCTTTACATTTATACCATGCTTAAACCCTTATTATCAAACGGATAAGTTCTGCCTTTATCAACCATTATTCCACTGTTATAGTTAAAATAAAGATTTACCAGGAAAAAACCCCAAAATCGCAAACATATGTTTTTAGCGAGATCAGGGCCAGACTGGTAAATATTCTATTTTATTTAGATAGTTTTAATTCAAAATTCGCCATACACTCCTCGTGCACCATTAATAAGATCATGGCGTGAACAGTTTCCACTGCCCTTCAGATACCACTTCGACCTCTCCATCAATCACTTTAATGGCGGTCTGATCATCCATTGCATACGCCGGCCCCTTCATCCCTGCTGCCCATTTCTCTGCATTAGCCATCGTGTTGTACGGCAGCATCTCGTGCTCCAGATGCGGGAATATGGAAAAATCGACCAGATTCAGCGTTTCATCACCGCCACTGGGTGGAGTCCAGTTAACGAAGAATTCCCCGATGTTCGGTGCCATCACCATACTCCCGGCACTGAGTCCTACATAAACTGAATCCAGCGACGGCAAGATTTCTGCCAGTCCGGACTGCTTCATCCAGTAATTCAAATACAATGGATCACCGCCATCCACTAACAGAACGTCAATCTCCTTCACCATCGGAACCCAATGCTCTTTACCGAGGCTCGGCAGCGCCGAGAGTTCCAGCACCCCCATAGACTTCCAGCCCACCTCACACATCGGTGCCCCAGATTGTCCATTCAAGAACTTCCATGCGTTCCATGCACCTCCGGGTATGGCGTACACCGCAGTGGGTATACAGAGAGCGTTGGACTCTTCAATCGGCTTGTCCAGCATATCCACCAGCGCATCACGAATGCTTTTGTTACTAATGCCCCCAGATGTAAGAAGTAATTTCATAACACATCTCCCTCGTCTTTATGTGTCTTTAATTCTTCTGACTTATATTATGGGTATGCAGATTCATGTTCTATCTTAATGTTTATATGAGGGTGTAATTAGAGTCAAGGGAGAATTGATTCAATTCGCAATTTGAAAAACCATTGTAAGAACACGAAAAAGACAACTTCCATATAAGGTTAGTTGCCTTCATTTACTATAACCTGCGCGACACACTCAACGTGTCCGGACTGCAAATTTAAAATTATGGAGCAATGCCGCACTTCATCTGTTGACTTTTCCGTCATTAATTAATTTCTTAATTCACTTATCTTCACTGCTTTAAACGGTATTCAGCTGTTGTTTTTTTAAATTGATCGGAACAGTTGACTGATCTTATTTCACTAACAAATGTAGAAACTAATAGTAGTAAACCACCAAGCATCTGAACAATTGTCATCTTTTCTTGCAGGATTATTACAGAAATTAATATAGCTACAAATGGATCCACATAACTCAGCATAGCTATACTCTGTCCTTTTAAACCCTCCATACCAGAGAAAAATAACCAAAACCCAATCCCGGTATTTATAATCCCTAAAATTAAGATAAAAGGAATGGAAAAGCTTGATACTTCAAAGATACGAAAGCTGGAAGTCATGAAAATATAGAGCATTAAAAGCAAAGTGGTTACTCCCAGCTGAAGGATGGTCAACTCTAACTTGCTCATATCTTTAATAAATTTATTTAGAAGCAATAACGCAGCATAAAATCCAGCTGCAAGTAATCCAAACAAAAGTCCAAGAAAATCATCTGTGCTGGATGCTTTCAGGCCAACTCCTACAATCATTAACATTCCTATGATTGCTACACCAATACATACAATTTTCTTGATAGATAATGGTTCCCCAAGTACAAATGGTGAAAGAATCATCACAAAAACAGGCGCAAAGTAATAACCTAGCGTTGCATTAGCAATTGTTGTATGGTCATAAGATTGGTAAAGAAAAATCCAATTACCTCCCAATGCTATGCTTGAAAGGATCAAAATTAAAGCATTTGATCTAACGGAATTCCATGATATTTTTTTCTTAGTTGCGAAGAATATTAACAATAAAAATAAGCAGCCTATGGAACTGCTTAGTAAAGCTCTCTCGCTCGAAGTTAGATCAATGTTTCGTGCAACTAAACCAATGGTACCGAAAATAACCATTGATAATATAAACTGAATTTTAGATTTCATCATTTACTCCTACGGATCCACGAAACAGCTTATCTACGCAGATGCTTAATTAGTTTATATTTTGCATTTCAATTACTTTCGGAATGTGCTTTGCATAGGTTAGGAAGTTATTGACGATGAGCTCAGTTTTAACCTTCATATATCCGGTTGTCGTTCCATCACTACATCCATACCACTCTTCTAAAAGAACATCCTTATCGAAAACCACTTGCACAAGATTTTTCTTGTCCATTAAAACACTGAATACAGTAGCTGCTCCAATTTTCACGCCAAGAATTTGTTCCATTAGTTCCGCAGGAGCAAAAGAAACACGTGATATGCCGAGCGTATTGCTGAAATTCTTTGCTTTGAACAGTTTATCTGCGGTGGTTATATATAAATAAAATTCAGTTTTTTTACTATTACAGAGAAACAGCGTTTTTACCATTTTCATATTCAATTTGTGATTAATCTCAATGCAGTCCTCCATGGAAATGGCTTCATCTGTATTCACACGCTCAAATGGAATCTGTAACTCTGCCAATGATTCATAGACCTTTTCTTGAAGATAAGACTTGTAGCTGTCCGGTGCTTTTCCCAAAATATCACTCACAAAAAACATCGTTATACACCTTTCCTTTCCTAACTTGAATAATGAATAGCAATAATGTATCATACCCACATCCATTACAAAAACGAATGTTTATCATGATACCCATGATAAAACCAGATGGAATGAGGAAAGAGCTATGAATATCCAAAAATATATGGCATTTGTCAAAGCAGTAGAATTGGGCAGTTTTACAAAAGCTGCCGAAATATTGGACTATTCACAGTCCGGGATTAGCCGTATGATTAATGATTTAGAAAAGGAATGGGGGATTTTTCTTTTTGAAAGAGGACGTACGGGTATCAATTTAACCTCAGAGGGTTTAAAATTATTGCCTCAATTAAAGAGAATTTGCAATGAATACGAAATCTTAATGAAGCAAATTGGAGACTTGCATAATTTGGAATCCGGTATCATTCGCATTGGGACATTTTCCAGCGTAGCATCTCATTGGCTTCCTAACATTATTAATATTTTCAAGAAGGATTACCCAATGATTGATTTTGAATTTCTGCTTGGTGATTACACGGAAATTGAAAGCTGGATCCTTAATGGGCGTGTTGACTTTGGATTTGTGCGGCTGCCGACAACAGCAGAACTTGAAACTGTATTTTTGGAACAAGACCGTTTGCTGGTAGTGATCCCACACGATCATCCTCTTTCTAATTGCGAAAAGTTTCCCATCAACGGCTTATTGAACAGTCCATTTATGCTATTGGAAAAGGGAGCGAAAACAGAGATTTCCGAAATTTTTGAGAGACACCAAATCGCACCGCATATTAATTTTACAACATGGGATGACTATGCCATTATGTCTATGGTGGAAAATGGGCTGGGAATCAGTATATTACCAGAATTGATATTACAGCGTATTCCCCACAAAATTATTGCTAAAGAGCTTGAAGTTCCTGCTTTTAGAAATATTGGTGTTGCTATGAGGGAACAAAAATCCCTTACCCTTGCGTCCAAGAAATTTTTAGAATATTTATCATATAGGAACAGAGAGTAAATGAGTATGACGATTCAAAAACCAATGCGCAAATGAAATTTTGTTATCAATCTTGGAGATAAGCTAAAAGAAGTCCCCAAACTCAAGGTACTCCCCCAAGTTCCTCATTCCCATTCATCGATAAAGGTACCTGTGGACAAGACGGCAGCATTTGTATTCAATACAGCTTCGTTAATCGATTTCAAGAAACATAAAAAAGGCAACACCCATAAGGGTTAGTTGCCTTCTTTTACTATAAGTTGCGCCACACACTCCACATGTGTCGTCTGCGGGAACATATCCACCGGCTGCACTTCGAGTGTCTTAAATCCGCCATCCTCCAAAATCCTTAAATCCCTCGCCAGTGTAGATGGATTACAGCTTACATAGACTACACGTTTAGGCTTCATTTCGATAATGGTTTGGAGCAGGGCTTCGTCACAGCCTTTGCGGGGCGGGTCGACGACGATCACGTCTGGCGTGATGCCTTGCTCTTTCCATTTCGGAATGACAACTTCGGATTCCCCAACAGCAAACTCGGCGTTATCGAGACCGTTCAGCTCGGCGTTTCGTCTGGCGTCTTCGATAGCCTCCGGCACGATTTCCACGCCGTATACCTTTTTCGCTTTTTGCGCCAGGAAAAGTGAAATGGTTCCAATGCCGCAATACGCGTCAATAACGGTTTCGTCCCCTGTCAGCTCCGCGTATTTCAGGGCCTGGTCATACAGGACCTTCGTTTGCTGCGGGTTGATCTGGTAGAACGAACGGGCCGAGATTGCGAATTGGATGTCGCCGATATAGTCGTAAATGTATTCCGAGCCCCAGAGAACCTTCGTTTCGTCGCCAAAAATAACATTGGTTTTTTTCGTGTTGATGTTTTGCACGACCGACTTCAGCTGTGGTAGGGCGTCCACAATGTCTTCCACGATTTTTTTGCGGTTCGGCAAATCCTTTCCGTTGGTCACGAGGACCATCATGAGCTCGTTTGTCGTTTTGCCGAAGCGGGCGATCACATGGCGGACCATGCCTTTATGGCGCTGTTCATCATACGGCGTGATGCCATACTTGTTCAGGATCTCTTTGACCACCTGGATCGCTTCATCCGCGGTATCGCCTGTGATAATGCAGGTATCCATTTCCACAATTTCATGGCTGCGCTTTTGGTAGAACCCCGTGATGAGACGGCCTTCGCGTTCACCAACCGGTACTTGCGCCTTGTTGCGGTAGCGCCACGGCTCGTCTCCCATGCCAAGTGTCGGGAGCACCGGGACATTTTCAATCTTGCCGATGCGCCGCAGCACATCTTTCACCTGCTTGCGCTTAAACTCCAACTGTCCCGGATAGGACAAGTGCTGAATTTGGCAGCCGCCGCAGCCCTTTTTATAAACCGGGCATGGCGGGTCCACCCTGTCCGGACTTTCTTCTGTCACTTCCATCAACCGGCCGAAGCCGTATCCTTTTTTCAAACCAACGACCTTAACCATGGCACGCTCGCCCGGCAGGCCGTTCGGAACAAACAACGGAAATCCATCTACCTTCGCCACACCCGATCCGTCATGGGTCAGGTCGGTGAATTCCACTTCATATAATTGATTTTTTGAGACCGGCGCTTTCGCCTTTGCCATTGTACATCGTTCCTTTATCTTCAGTTCTTTCCTGATTGTAGCATACCTGCCTCTTCTTAAACGATCGTTTAATGAAACGTTTGTTTAACATACTCTCAAGTATACCCTTATGCCAAGTGCCGTAACGGGCAAAAAGAAAAGATGAGACTCTCTTATAGAGTCCCATCCTCTGTAATTTGAACGCGGTCTTTTGGCACAAGCATCTGGAAATGGTGGCGAAGGTTAACAAATTCGCCCGGCAGAAGTCCGCCGAATTCACCATCCAGGTTGAGCTGCATTTTATCCGTTGGCCGGACCTTGACCCGGTTTGCTTTTGTGTAGATGACATGGTCATCATTCACATGCTCCCCGCGCAAAGCAAGGGTGGCGATACGAACAAATTCAGCCAGGTTCGTTTTTTTCAAAATGATAAGGTCAAACATGCCGTCGTTGAACTCCGACGTTGGCGCGAGTTTTTCAAAACCGCCGATGGAGTTCGTGTTCGCCACGAGAAACAGCATGATTTCACCCTGAAACAGCTTGCCGTCATACTCGATCTCAACATAGGTCGGACGGATGGATGGCAGCATCTCGATTCCTTTTAGGAAATACGCGAGCTGGCCGATCATCGTCTTCAGCTTGCTTGGCACTTCATACGTGAGCTCGGTAATTCGGCCGCCGCCGGCAATGTTGATAAAGAACTTATCGTTTACCTTTCCGATATCCACAGGAATCTCTGCACCCTGGCAGAGCACGTCGCATGCCCCTTCAATCGTACGCGGAACACCCAGCGCACGGGCAAAGTCGTTCGTCGTTCCGGCCGGAATGATGCCGAGCTTCGGACGCTCTTCCAGATCCGCGAGCCCATTGACCACTTCATAGATCGTTCCGTCACCGCCAGCGGCAATGACAAGGTCAAATCCGCGCTCACCGGCAAGCCTGGCCGCTTTTGTGGCAGAGCCTTCCTCGGCTGTCGTGGCATGGGTGGACGTTTCATAGCCTGCAATTTCCAAACGTTCTAAAATATACGGAAGCTGTTTTTTGATCGCTTCTCTTCCGGATGTGGGATTGTATATAAGTCGAGCACGTTTCATAGTTTCACCTGATTTGTTTTTTCTAATGATTTGTTTATTAACATGATATGCCTGAACCAGAAAAACAGCCCAAACCTGGACTGCTTAATACCATCTCTTATTATAGTGATTCCCCTTCAAAAAAGCAAAACCGAAAAAAGGAAATATTTATGAAATTATTTTCAGTCCAATCGCTGCGGCAACGACCATGGACATGAATAATATCCGCTTCCAGTCCCGGGACTCTCCGTAAAAAAGCATGCCGATGAGCACGCCGCCGACCGTACCGATCCCGGTCCAGACCGCATAGGCCGTTCCCATGGACAGGCTTTCCATTGCCAGCGATAGAAACGAGAAGCTGCATACAAAACCGAGAATGAGAACGAGGATGGACACGAAGTTTTTCTTTCTGGAGATCCGGTTCATCCCGATCACACCCAGCACTTCAAACGATCCGGCAATAATGACATAGAGCCAGCCCATTATACTTCACTCCCCTTCGCTTCAGGTTCTCCGGTTACGGCTTTTAAACCCATCACCCCGACAAGCAACAGCGCGATTAACGAGACTTTCGCCCAGCTGAACGGCACCCCGAAGAACAGCATTTCCGCAAGTACGGTTCCCGCTGTCCCGAGTCCGGTAAATACCGCATACACCGTTCCGACCGGCAACTTATTTAAACATGGAATTAATAGAAAGAAGCTCACAACGATCACAAGACCAGTTGCGGTCCACTCGAGCGGTGTTTCCGCATGCTTCAGCCCGCTCACCCAGAGCACTTCAAGCAATCCTCCCATAATCACCAAAAACCAATATCGATTCATTTTCCTTCACCTCTTAATTGAATAACGCACGTTCATACATATACCAGGATGACTCCAGCCGATCCTCAGCCCGGTCGTTTCCGCCGTACAGCAACTCGACAAACACTCCGTCTAAAAGCGCAATATACGCTTTGGCGGCCTGTTTAATGTCCAGGTTTTCCAATTCGGGATGCTGTGCCTTCGCTTCCTCAAACTCCTGAAGCAGCAAGTCTTCCATCTGATCCAGATAGCGGTATACGTATTCGATGATCTGCTGCTGTAAATGTTCCGGCGGAAAAAATGACGTCCGGAGCCAGAACTTAGCCCGTTCATCCTGTTCGTAGCTTTCCTTCTGCAGCTTCAGATATCCATACAGCTTCTCCTTAAAGGATTGGCCGCCCTTTTTTATATAATCGACCGCCTGCTCCCATTCGTTCTGGACCGCCTCTTCGGTTACAGCCAAAAACAATTCATCCTTGTTTTTAAAATGGGCATAGATGGAGGGTTTCTTGATCCCCACATCGGCCGCAATCATGGCGAGTGATGCCCCGCTGTATCCGTGATTGGCAAAATGAGTGAGCGCCACGGCTTTAATTTTATCTGCTGTCACATTTATCACCTACCTACCGTTCGTTAGGTAGGATTTTCTCACAACCTTTTGCCGTTGTCAATGGAATCGCTTTAGGAAGGTTTTTACAAAGTAAGATAGAAAATAATGAAGGGAACTTAAAAAAGGAGAGAAAACTGATGACCACTATAAATCTTACCTATCGTTTTTCCAATCGCTTTGACTTTCCGCAATTGACGGAACTTGAAAACTTAGTGTGGAACACAGAGAACACACCGGCAGAGATCCGCTACACCTCTACCGAAGAATATGCACAGCACTGTCCGGAAGGCAGCCAGCTGCTCGCGCTATCCGGTGACCGGGTGTGCGGTGCTTTTTCCTACCGCATCCCTACACACCTTGAGAGCAACCAGCATGTCGCGGAATTGGCTCTTGCTATCCATCCGGATTTTCAGGGACAGGGAGTGGCCCAGGCACTGATGAAAGAAGGCGAAGATTGGATGAAGCGCCTTGGCAAAACCAAGCTTTCGCTTCGGGTCATGGCCACCAACCCACGAGCGATCCGTTTTTATGAAAAATGCGGATTTATCCGCCAGGGAGTACTGGTGAACGAATTTCGCATTAACGGACAATATGTGGATGACGTTATGATGTATAAAATGCTCGATGACTAGGGCAGAACTGAATGTACAGCCCCCCGGAGCGGAAAAGAGTCTGTTGCTGAAGTTGCTCTGGCTGTGTGTTTCTTCTTCATGATACTGAGGAAATTCTCTGGATTAAACCATTTCTCAATGCACATAAAAACGAGGCCCCCTTCAACTGGATGCCGGTCGATCGCATCAACACTCGCACGTTTACGATCAGCGTAGGGATTATTTTTCTTTTGATTTTGACGCTGTGCTTTTATATCACCAAAAACTTAGGGGAACGCCGGCCCATTTTCCGGCTGCTCACTGCCGTACTGGTTATGAATGGACTCACCCATGTGCTGCAGGCGATTTATTTTACCGGATACACACCCGGTGTGGTCACCTCAGTGCTTTTGATTTTTCCATATGCCTATTTCGTCTGGAAAAACAATTCCATAAAGGGCTGGATACTTGCGAAGTATCTGGCGGCGGGTTTCATTATTCAGATCCCGCTCGCACTTGGCGCAGTCATTGCGGGCACCCTGATTTTTCAATCGTGAACAATTTGCGGATGTTGAAGGCTTTCCCTTGTTTTAACAATAGGTAACCGATACTATTAATATGTGAAAAGGCACTTATTTGTTTTTTGAAAAGGAGGAAATTTCGTTGTTCAATATTTTTTATCAATCGCATACCGGTTCATGGGCGATTCTGATCATCTTGTTCCTGATTACATACTTCACAAGACAAAAAGTGACGCTCATGCTGCAGCGCCTCTTTTACCTCATCATGATCGTGTCCGGCGTGGGTATGCTCGCCCAGCTGAACTTCCCGCTTCATTATGTAATAAAAGGAATCCTCGCCATCGTGCTGATCGGCGTCATGGAAATGATGGTGGCCCGCAAACGCAAGGGCAATCCGATGGCAGCGATGTGGATCGTTCTCATCATCCTGTTCGCGCTCGTACTGCTTTTGGCTTATAACGTTATTGGATAATCAAAAAAATCCGGCTTCCTCTTAATAGAGGGCCGGATTTTTTCGTTTACTTTTGTGATTTGTTTATGCCGGCCCATCTTTTTGCATCCGACATATGAATGCCAAACTGATCCAATGCCCGGTATACAATATGATTAACAACATCATCAATGGTTTCCGGATGGTTATAAAATGCAGGCATAGGAGGGAAAATGATTGTTCCCATGCGTGATAGTGACAGCATGTTTTCAAGGTGAATATCATTAAGAGGCGTCTCACGCGTTAACAATAATAACTTTTTTCGCTCTTTTAATATAACATCCGCTGCGCGTGTGACCAGGTTATCTGCTATTCCCATACGGATCGATGCCAGTGTTTTCATACTGCACGGTGCCACAATCATTCCGTCCACTTGAAAGGAACCACTGGATATTTTGGCTCCCAAATCTTTATATGAATACGTATAATCGGCCAGCTTCTCCACTTCCTGCGGAGTATACGTTGTTTCTACTTTAATTGTCGCAGCGGCCCATGAAGACATGACCAGATGCGTCTCGACCTCAGTTTCTTTCAGAAGCTCCAGAAGCCGGATTCCAAAAATAGCCCCTGTCGCTCCTGACATTCCCACAATTATCTTCATCTATCGTTCTCCTTCTTTTATCAACGAGTCTATATATACCTTATCACGATCATTATACATACAGGCTTATTATAGTCATAATTGCAGGTAAATGACATCCCGTGCTCCAACTTCACCTATCTCACCCAGATAAAACCCACTAAAACCACAAAAAAGAACGCCTATAGCGCTCTTTTTTCAAATCCAAGCTGAACTCGAAACTTTACCGGCCAGCTTCCCTTTATTTGTAATCTAACCTCTCCCCGTTGGAGGCAATGACTTCTTTATACCAGAAGAATGACTTCTTCCTTTTCCGTTCAAGGGTTCCGCTGCCGTCGTCCTGCTTGTCGACGTAAATCATTCCGTACCGTTTGGAAAATTCGCCGGAAGAGGCACTCACCAGGTCGATGCAGCCCCAGCTCGTGTACCCCATAACCTCAGCACCGTCTTCAATCGCTTCTCCCACCGCTTTGATGTGTTCCCGCAGATAGTCGATGCGGTAGTCATCCTGGATGGAGCCATCGCCTTCCACTTTGTCATACGCACCCAGCCCATTTTCCACAATGAACAGAGGAACCTCGTAGCGGTCATACAGTTTATTCAAGCTGATACGCAGGCCTTCAGGGTCGATTTCCCACCCCCAGTCACTCGCTTTCAAGAAAGGATTTTTCACACCGCCAATGATGTTACCTTCGGATGCTTCCCCTCCAGTCTTCTCCTTCTTTTCTGTGCGGGACATATAATAGCTGAAACCGATATAGTCCACGGTCCCTTCTTTTATGAGCTCAAGATCGCCGTCCTGGATGTCCAGCTCGATACCGTGTTCTTTAAAATAACGCTTCATGTACGATGGATATTCTCCGCGGACCTGCACGTCTGCGCAGAAGTAGTTGAACAGGCGCTCTTCCTCATAGGCATACATCACATTTTCCGGGTTACTGTCATAGGAATAGACCGGCGCAAACAGGATCATGTTGCCAATTTTGGCTTCCGGAATGATTTCGTGGCATGCTTTAACCGCAATCGCACTCGCCACAAATTGATGATGAAACGCCTGGAATGTCGGCTGGTACTTATCCTCTTCCTTTTGAATCGCGAAACCCAGTCCCTGGATTGGCATGAACAGGCCGCTGTTGATTTCATTAAACGTCATCCAGTACTTCACGGTATTTTTATACCGGTTGAAAATAGCATTTACGTACCTCTCAAAGAAAGTGACCACCTGCCGGTTTCTCCAGCCGCCGTATTCCGTTACAAGGTGGAGCGGCATCTCATAATGCGAGATCGTCACAACCGGCTCAATCCCATGCTTATGAAGCTCGTCAAAGACACGGTCATAAAACGCCAAGCCTTCTTCATTGGGCTCCAGTTCATTACCGTTCGGAAAAACCCGGGTCCAGGCAATCGAAAGCCGGAATACTTTAAAACCCATTTCCGCAAACAGCGAAATATCTTCTTTATACCGATGATAAAAATCAATCGCCTCGTGGTTCGGATAACGGTACTTATCCTGATGGACCTTAAAATCAAAACCCGGATTAAGCAAAATATCATACCGTTCTTTTCCGCCTGGAAGAACGTCAGCAATATTTAAACCTTTTCCTCCTTCGCCAAAACCGCCTTCAATCTGGTTGGCAGCTGTTGCTCCTCCCCATAAAAAGCCTTCAGGGAACGTGTATGTTTTCAAATGGATGACCTCCGTATCTATGGTTAACACTTGTTATGATGTGTTTTTTACAGTGTTCAATACGCTTTATTAAAATCGTAACGTGATTCGGCAGGAAAATAAACGGGAGACAGATATTTGGTTTTGTATCACACGGAGAATCACTTGTGACTGGAATGTCACACTGTGTTACATAAGGAGCTATTGTGGTAGGATGAGGATATAGGACATAAGGAGATTTGAAGCCATGTTATTTTCAAATGAAATGATTGCTTCGTTTAATGAGCTGGAAATGGCTCTATATAACTATATATCACAGCACAGCGGGAAAGTGGTATATATGCGAATCCGTGAGCTCGCTGATGAAACGCATGTCTCGACCGCTACGATTCTTCGCTTTTGCAAAAAATTAAATTGTGCCGGTTTTTCCGAGTTCAAAGTTAAGCTGAAAATGGAGCTGGAACAAACGAAAAAAGCGAGACTCAACAGCCCTCAGCAATCCGTCGTGGAGTTTTTCGAGCGCACGTTAAAAGGCGATCTCGATGAGAAAATTAAAGAAGCGGCAGAACTCGTGCTCGAGGCAAATAATGTGATATTCATCGGAATCGGAAGCTCGGGAATTCTTGCCGAATACGGCGCACGTTATTTCTCCAGCCTGGGGAAATTTTCGCTGTACATTAAAGATCCCCACTTTCCGATTCATTCAAAACTTACGGCCAACAGTGTGGCCATTGCCCTGTCCGTATCCGGGGAAAACCCGTTCACTGTCACTCATCTTCACCAACTGAAACAGGAAGGCATCAAAATCATCAGCATCACGAATCAAAAGCTCTCCACCGTGGCCAAACTATCGGACCTCAACATTCCGTATTATGTCACCGAGGAATTTGTGGAGCAGTCCAATATCACCACACAAGTTCCCGTAATCTATATCCTTGAATCGATCGCCCGTGAAATTCATAAACAGCTCACATAAAAACAGATCCTGTAGAGCAGGATCTGTTTCATTTTATCCCCAGCTGTTTTTCGTTTTGGATTGGTACTGTTTGAGGAGTGTTTTGCGAATTCCTTCCGATAACGCATCGGCCGATAATGCTCGCTCAAGCTTAACTTGGTTAAACCGGTCAAAAAACTTCACGTCATTTATCAGTGAAACCGGAACTTGTACTGGATGCGGCTCAAGTAACACCAAGTTATCAGCGGGCGAAATGAACCCCTCTTTCAGCACCCTGAACAGGAAGCCTGTATAGCCTGTGTCCCTCATCCGACCACCATATCCGGCACTTCATACTTTGCCGCAAGCTTGTAACACGGATTACGGGGTTCAGAAACCTGAATCACCGCTTCTCCATATGTGAACATATCTCCAATATGCGCATTCTCTTCCGTCAAGCCTTTCACGGTAATATTTTCGCCAAAAAGAGCAGTCTGACTGAAATTCTTTAAAATATCACTCCAGTACGGATAGTAGTCGTAAGGATATAAGCATAGCGCTTTATCCTCTCCCCCATGATGTTCATAAGCCTGCTCATCACCTGCTAATCCGATTTTGCTTAGAAAAATACACTCTTGAACCGCCTCTTTCCGGATCGCCGACTCAAAGGTTCGTTTTCCATAGGTTAGCGTTTCAATTTTTCCTTCATTCAATGATTGAACTGTGTAGGTTTGCTGGTTCATTAAAACCTCATCTCCTTATCATTGAAACTCAGGCTCTTTCATCAATTTTTGAAAAAATTCGTTCTTCGCGTCCCGGTAGGCTTCCATATCTTTTCCCTCAAACTGCATTTTAAGGTCATCATACTCTTTTCTGTATTCTTCCTTTCGCAATAAAACGTCCCGGAATTTCCAAAAGAAATCGAATTCGGAGTCGATTACTGTGAGTTGTACACCAAGCGGCGGGTCGGTGGAATCGTCCTTTAATGCCCTGAAGCTCTCCGTTGCCACACTGCCTTCGTTAATTTCATACCGTTTAGACAAGGCTGCCAAGGCTTTAGGAAAATCTTCGGGCAGAACGCGTACCTGTATGTCGAGATCCCCCTTGGTTATACAGTTGGGAATCACCGTACTCCCCACATGCTGGACATCCGCACGTGGAAGTTTTTCTTGGATTATTTTTTTATGTAGTGAAAATGTCTGTTCTGCCTTTTCTTGAAAGACAGTGCTGTGTGAAAAATGAACGTGTTCCATCAATTTCTCCCTTAATTTATGTATAAGATTTTCCAATAGTTTAGCACATCCTGAAAAAAAACAAGATGACATATGTCCTTCCGGCTAGCACCCAAAGGCTCATAGGAGGCATCGTATAATTGTTCTCCGCCTACATAAAACATTTCTTTATTGCTCACAAGTTTGCACAGCAAAAAGGACCCTGTATGAAAGAGGGTCCTTTCTATATTTTATTATCTACTTCTTACTAGTTTTTGCTCCTCAATCGCAAATATACAATCTCCAACGCGCTCGATGAACATTCGATCATGTGATACAAGTGCAGCAGCATATCCACATGCGGAATGCCGTCTTCCATAAATACATCCGAAATTGTCCGGAAGCCGTGTTGAGACTCAGGCTCCTGGGAAAGGTGAAGATGTTCCATCAAACCTCCACCTACAAACCTTGCAAATGTGAAGTGCTGTTTGAAAATCTAATAATCCTCTTATCTTGGTAATAATCAAGAAGGTGTATCCCCGTATAATCCGTGTGAAACCATATATTATTTTCCGTGGGCAATTCCAGAAAGCTTTCAACAATTTGAGTAATCATGCCGCCATGAGTAACTATCGCAATCCTGCTGAAGTCACCGCTTTTTAATTTAATAAAGGATAAAACCTCTTGACCGCGTTTTCTAAACGCCAATCTATCTTCCGTGTTCTGCATTTCAATCAGATCGTCTAAGTATTCTACTGGACAACGAGTGGAGTGAGATAACATTTCTGCTGCTTGTTTTGCTCGTTTCAGTGTACTGCTCCATATTAATTCCGGCGGGAATTCGTACAATACCCTTTTGGCCATTTTCTGAACCTGTAAGACTCCCTTTTCAGTTAACGGTAAATCTGTGGAACCTACATAACCCTCATCCAAAAAGTCGTCTTCTGATTCGCCATGGCGAATTAATAGAATTTGCATAAGAACCTCTCCCTTTTCTCCTGCTAGTTTCTTAAGGCGAGACGCAAAATAGTCTTTTAAGGTTATACCAACAAAATAGTTCTACATATTTATGTAAAATCCTGTAACATACAAAGAACTGCTCTGGAAGGGAGCAGTTCTTCGTTCCTTATCTATTTGCGTTCTTCTGCAGCAGCATATCCACATGCGGAATGCCATCTTCCATATACACATCTGAAATCGTCTGAAATCCGAACGAGCTATAAAACTTCTCCAAGTAGTGCTGCCCCTGGATTTTGATCGTATCTTCGTTTAGTTCGTTCAATGTGAAATCAATGCCTCTCTGCAGAAGTTCCTGTGCGAGCCCCTGCCCTCTATACTCTTTTTTAACAATTACACGGCCGAGTGAGGCTTGTTCGTAAGATACACCTGCTGGCAGAATTCGCAAATAGGCTGCGATTTCGCCATCCACTTCTGTGTACAAATGATAGGAAGACAGATCCTTGCCGTCTACTTCAAGGTACGGACAGTTTTGTTCGACGACAAAGATTTCCGTCCGCTCTTTTAAAATGCTGTATAATTCACGGGTCGTTAACTCATCAAATGTTTTTAGTTTCCAGCTCATGATGCTTCTCCTTTATTGATTGATTAGTGATGTTCCGAGATAAATGGCCGTACCCCACATGACGAATGCGGAGATTTTATTCAGCAACGCCATGACTCTCCCCGACTTGTCGATCTTTCCGAGCATATTTCCGGCAATCCCTAACCCTAGGAACCACAGCCAGGAAACCACGATACAGGATAGCCCGAACGCAATTTTTGCCGTTCCTACATAGTTTAAGGAACTGGTTCCGATGACGCCTACTGTATCCAGAATCGCGTGCGGGTTCAGCAGGGATACTGATAGCGCAAAGGCCATCTGCTTTTTCGGTGACAGCACATTGATTTTCTCATCCTTCACCGGCCGTGGGTTGCTTCGCCAGGTCACGACACCCATATAAAGTAAAAAAAGGATCCCAAGGATGAACAGAACGGTTTTGATCCAAAAGGATCCGAGAACAACAACAGAGACCCCGGCAACAGCCAACGTAATCAGCAGGGTATCACAAACAGAAGCTGTCAAGATGACCGGCAGCACCCGGCTAAATCTTGGTTGAACCGCCCCCTGGTTGAATACAAATATATTTTGCACGCCGAGCGGCAGAATGAGGCCGAATGCCAAAATAAAACCATGAAGTGTTGCCTGTAGCATTGCTCTCCTCCTAAATTAAGGTTACCTTTACTTTATAGGAATCGGAGGCATTCGTCTCCATCCAATTGGAACGGTATCGAACCAACCAATTTGCAACGCACGGCAAGGAGAAATGAACCATGATGGAAACACGCTGGCTGCCGGTGAAAGGATCGGGGACCTCCCTTCATCAGCAGATCTATGATCATATCAAACTAAAAATCGAAAACGGCGAGTGGACCGTCGGAACAAGAATTCCGGCTCAAAGAGAACTCGCTGCCCAATTCAAGGTCAACCGGAGCACGATTGTCTATGCGCTTGATGAACTGACCGCCGACGGCGTGATCGAATCTAAGATCGGAAAAGGAACCTTCGTCGTCAACAACACGTGGAGTTTGCTCGCCTCAGCCCCACCGCCCGACTGGAACAGTTATGTTAAATCCGGTGCGTATCAACCGAATATCCAGACCATCCAGGACATCAACCAGGCGGAAGCAAATCCCGATATAATTCGGCTCGGCACCGGGGAATTATCTCCTGACTTACTGCCTATTGAGCAGACAAAAGCTCTTTTTCAGCGAGAATCAACTTCACCTTTTTCGATGGGCTACCCAGAGCCAAAAGGCGATCCTCATTTACGAGAATTAGTAAGTATGTACTTAAAGAAAAAGGGCATTGAAGCTTCGCCTTCATCCATCTTGATTGTATCCGGCGGACTCCAGGGACTGCAGCTGATTTCGTTGGGTTTGCTGCACCGGGGCTCTACTATTTTTCACGAAAACCCGTCATATTTGAATTCCGTCCACGTCTTCCAGTCAGCAGGTATGAACCTGCATGGCATACCGGTCGATGATCAGGGAATGATAAGCAGTTCAATCTCCCGGCTGAAGAAGTTGTATAATGGAGCATTGCTTTACACCACTCCTTCCTTTCATAATCCGACAGGAATTCTGATGTCTGAATCGCGGCGAAACGACGTACTGAACATCTGTACGAGCGAAAAGCTGCCGATCATTGAGGATGATGTGTACGGGGATTTATATTTTACAGAACCGCCTCCCCCGCCGCTAAAATCGAAAGACAGTCAGGGACTGGTTGTCTATATGGGGAGCATGTCCAAAACGTTGGGGCCAGGTCTTCGAATCGGCTGGGTGGTCGGACCGGAGCCGGTCATCAACCGGCTGGCCGATATCAAAATGCAGACGGATTACGGCTCCTCCTCCCTCTCGCAACATGCGGTATCTCAGTGGCTTGCGAGCGGGCAGTATGAAAACTATATCAAAGACATCCGTCAGAAATTGAAAAACCGACGGAATTTTATGCTGGAGATCCTGAATGCCCATTTCAAAGACATCGCCACCTGGACGGTTCCAACTGGCGGATTCTTCATCTGGCTGAAGCTGACGGCAAACCTCTCAATGGAAAAACTATTTAAAAAAGCCCTTCAGGAATGTATTTTGCTGAACCCCGGAACGGTGTATGACCGAAGCGACCAGCTGCACCTTCGCCTGTCGTATGCCTATGCCTCCCTTCCCCAATTGGAAAAGGGACTGGTGCGGGTGGCGGAGATGATCAAAAAAGGATAGGGGGGATTGGATGATTCATGATTTAAAAGGTAATTCTGAAATGGGGCCGGTTGCAGGAATGCTTTTCGCCATGGTAGAGGGCAACTATCAACGGTTAACGTCCATTATTGCCGGAATGACCCAGGAAGAGCTTGATTACAAAGGCCCAAACGAAGAGTATAACAGCACAGCCCAACTGCTAAAACATTTGGCTTACGTTGATCTGAACTGGGTTTTTAGAATAAAGGGTGAAGCTGTTTCATTGGAACTCGAAGAGAAATATGGACCGATGCTGGACGAGAACCGCCAATTGCCGCAAGTAAAAGGCATTGCTCTTGATGTACTTATTCGTAATTATGATGATGTAATCACTAGGATGAAATCCCTATGCTATGAGTTGACAGACAAAGGATTAAATCAAAGGGTTGAGTATGAAAACGGCAACGAAGCCACGATTAAATGGGGGATTTGGCACATTGCAGATCATAGCAGATATCATCAGGCACATATTAACCAATTGCGGAAATGGTTTAAAGAGAGTAATAGCGTAAAATAAAAGGATTGCGGCTGCAATCCTTTTATCATTTCTTTTACTTCAAGTTAAACATCCCTTTTCCTGTGTTCATATCGATTGGCAGTGAGGAATGTTCATGGGTGATTAGCCAGGAGTCCTTTTCTTTTCGCAGGCCGAAGGTAAAGCGATTGGTGATTTGCCGAAGCATCTCTCCTGACTCTTCATGGTGAGCCGCAAAAGTAACCGCGCAATGGATGAAGGCAAGATTTGAATTTTCCTCCACAATCAGATCATTAAAACCAACGTTGAGGAAAACTCCATCTGCTTTTAAACCCTTGAACCACTCGGTGACACTTTCTTTCCATGGAACAATCCCCCTGCACTCCCAGTTTCCCCAGCAATCATAAATATGGACGTCAGGAGCATAGCCGGATAGAAATCTCTCCACATCTTTTTCATAAACAGCCGATTTGTAATTGTCGAGAACGTCCTGAACAACCCTCATACTCACTGTCATACATTCATCTCCTAATAAAGCTTATTTAATACTTTTCGATAGGCTATCCGATAATCCCTTTGCCTACTATTATCCTGTAGGCATCCTGTAAATCTTTAGCGATCCGCCGCCCGGCCCATAAACTTCCCCATGTCGGTACCATCCATATCGTTCATAATAGTTTTGAAGATCGGTCGCGAGATAAAGATGAGAATAACCCTTTCGGCGCGTTTCTTTAACGGCGTGTTCAAGAAGCTGTGCGCCTAAATCTTTTCCTCTATATTCTGGTGATACATATAAACAAGCGAGCCATGGAGTTAAATCTTGTCGGCTGTTGAGATCATTCCGCAGCAAAGCAACTGTCCCGACGATCTGATCATCGACTAACCCTATGTAAAACCTCGGCAACTCTTCATCCGTCTTGCAGGAATGCTTGATGCAGTCCTGATAAAAAACGAAATTATCTCCATTGCCCCACTGCTTCCAATACGTGTTGACTGTAGAATCAAACAAATCCATCCGTTGTTGGACTTCAACGATTTCCATGGAACCACCTCCCAGCCTTTTACATTCTGCATCCCTTCCATCTTCTCCTTTTGCAAAACAGGCAAAAATGCTATACGTTATGAATAGCTAATTACACAACAGGAAAGGACGAAGCATCAATGAACGCGAAACGAATTACAACAAACCAAGGGTTAGAGCACGCATTCTCCATCCGAAAAAAGGTGTTTGTCGAAGAACAGGGTGTTCCGTTGGAGGACGAGTTTGATGAGTTTGACCAGTTGGACGGCCGCTGCGAGCACATCCTGGCTTACTATGAAAACCAGCCGGCAGGAACGGGCCGCCTCCGGTGGGTGGACGGTACCGGCAAGCTCGAGAGAATCTGCATTCTGGAATCCTTCCGTAAATTTGGACTGGGAAAGGTTATCATCAAGGCATTGGAGGATATTGCAGCAGGCAAGGGGACAAGCAGGGTCAAGCTGCACGGCCAAACACAGGCAGAAGGCTTTTACCACAAACTCGGCTATCAAACGTCCTCCGATGTTTTTATGGAAGACGGCATTCCCCATCTTTTGATGACAAAAGAATTGATTTCAGGAGCTTAGGGATAGAGGTTAATTGAAAGGAGCGATGTATTGTGAGTGGGAAAGAAAAGATTTTTTATGAACGCGGAACAGAGGAACTGAAATTAAAAACGACGGTTGCTCAAAAACTGGTACGGGAATTGAATCATTGTGACATCGAAGACGAAGAAAAGAAAGACGAAATCATTAGGGAACTGTTTGGAAGCGCCGGCGAAAAACCCAGCCTTGAAGCTAATTTCCAATGTGACCTTGGCTACAATATTCACGTGGGTGACAACTTCTATGCGGGCTATAACTGCACCATTTTGGATATGGCAGAAGTCAGAGTGGGACACAATTGCATGATCGGTCCCAATGTGGGAATCTATACGGCAGGTCATTCCATCACACCGAAAGACCGGAATAAGACTGGATATGCCATTCCCATTACCATCGGGAATGACGTATGGATCGGCGGAAGCTGTGTCATTCTGGCCGGTGTGACGATTGGTGACCATTCCATTGTGGCAGCGGGTTCTGTTGTGACGAAAGATGTTCCCCCAGATACGGTTGTGGCTGGAAACCCAGCAAAAGTAATTAAATCTATATAAAACAAAAAAGGCAGCGCAATTAGCTGCCTTTTCCAATGGTCTATTCACATTGAAAAGTCTTCCCTCAACAATCCCATCACGACCGTATCGTAATACTTCCCGTTAATATAAGAATGGTTTCTTAAACGCCCTTCCACTTCAAATCCGCACTTTTCATATGAGCGGATCGCTCTCTTGTTTCCGCTCCAGGTGTCGAGTTGAATGCGTTCCAAATTCATCGTTTGGAATAAAAAGCGGATGAGGATTTTCATCGCATCTGTCCCGTAGCCTTTGCCCCAATACTCTTTGTGGCCGATCCCGATTCCCACCGTGCAGCGCCTGGCAATCATGTTCAGTTCCCGGTAGCCAATGGATCCAATATGTTCCGGAGTATCTTCCAGGGCATAAATGGAAAACTCTCCTTCTTCCCGTTTATCCAGTTTGATGATCGATTGCTCATAGTCCGCTTCAATTTTTTCCATTGGCACATTGCTGAGGCGAAAGAAACCTGTACCGGCCTCGAGCCGCGCCGTTTCCTCGTCATTTCGCCAGTTATAGGTTTTTTTAAAATCGTCGAGTGACACCGGCCGCAGTTCGACCTTCAGTCCAGTCATCATGAATAACATCCCGTCCTTTTATTCGTTTTTTACAAATGGTGATCTGGCCATAAACACGATTCATGCGTACCATAAGCGTCACATCCCTTCAGAAAAATAAACTCCTCTATTTACTATTCTTATTTCAGCAAAGATTCCCTGCTGTTTCTAAAAAGCGACTTCAAAATCGTCCACTCTGACTGCTGTACCGGTGATTTGGATTTTCATTCGATTGTCCGATTTCGTGACTTGCACCTTCACACGCCCGTCCCTTTCGATTTCCTGCCCCTGTTCGACTAGCAGGTGTATAGGGCTTTCCGCTTTTTGATCAATGAAAGCTGCATAATAAGCCCCCATGACACCCGAAGCCGTTCCGGTCACAGGATCTTCAATGGTCCCTGAGTAAGGAGATGAAAAATGCCGGCCGTGCATGTCTGCGTCTTGATCAAAAGTCTCAAGGCAAAATGGGTGCACCGAGGCATGGGGCATTTCTTTTAGTATGGAAGGAAATCTTTCATTGTCCGCCTTCATTCTCTTGAATGCATCCAAGCTTTTGATTGGGACTAAAAGCGTCCAGTTCCCGGTGCTTCCGTATGTAATTGGCAAATTGAAGTCCATATCATCATGTTCAATCCCCAGTGAATGGGCCAGCTCCTCGATCGAGCCGTTAAAATCCCTGAACTCAGGTGACGCTTGCTGCATCGTAATTATAATGTCCTGCCCGTCAGAATGGACTTGAATCGGCAAAACGCCTACATTCGTTTCCATCTGCAGATCTGTCTTGTCACCAAGCAGCCCCTTGGTTTTCAACGCAAAAAGAGTCGCCATCGTCGCATGGCCGCAAAGATCGGCTTCATGTCCAGGGGTAAAGAACCTCATTTTCAAGTCTGCACTCTTTGAACGGACGGGAAAAGCCGTTTCGTTAAATCCTACTTTATGTGCGATTTCCTGCATCTCTTCCTCAGTTAGCTCATCGCCGTTCAGTACAACGCCTGCCGGATTGCCTTTATGAGGCACCTTGCTGAACGCTTCGTAATGATACACCTTAACTGTCTTCACGTTTTCATTCCTCCTCTTAGTCCATAAACGAACCACAGGTTAAATTGGCGATGGTTCCCGTCATTGCGCTGGCATGGTCAGAAGCCATTAAACAAGCGGCATTGGCTACTTCATTCAACTGTGGTAATCGCCCAAGTACTGTACCGCCTTCCATATAGGCCTTCACGCGGGCCACATCACCGCTCCATGTTTCCGGGATAGCATCCGGCCGCAGACAAACAACACGCACACCCGCCGGGCCAACTTCGCCTGCCAAGCTGCGGGAAAATGCTTCAATCGCAGCACATGCGGTAGAGAAGCCTCCGGTCAAATGGTATCTGCGGTCACGCCCTGACAGTACAGATGACGAAGAAGAAAGCGTCAAGATTACCCCGGATTTTTGCTGTACCATGTGGCGCGCCGCAGCTGTCCCTGTCAGGAAATGCGTTTTGATCCCTGTCAGTACGGGCATCGTAAAATCCTCGGCGGGCATATCCAGCAGTGGTGTCCCCTGCAGATCCCCACGAATCCATATGGCGTTGAAAGAAATGTCGATCCTTCCTGCTGTTTGCAGGATCTCATTCAGATGCTTCCCGATGGCCTCCGGATTTAGTCCATCGACTTGTGCGGCTTCAGCTGTTCCACCTTCGCTTTTAATTTCTTCTGCCACTTTTTGAAGGGAACTGAGGGTGCGTCCGGCCAGAAATACCCGAGCCCCTTCCCTCGCAAAAGCCTTGGCAACCGCACTGCCGATCGACCCGGCTGCCCCGTAAACCACTGCATTCTTGTTTTCAAGCAACATTATGAATCCCCCTGTTCAAACGTTTTTATATGTCGGATAATCCTGAAGTCATGATGGATGTGGGTAAAGCCGCAGATTGATGAATAGAGTGTCAGGAAAAGTGATTTCGTGGTGTTAAAAGTTCTATGACCAGTATACCATCCCGACAGGCTGCGGTAATGTAATGAAAGGAATTCTCCGGTTTCCATCGAACCTATAGGAGATACAAAAGGAGGCGGTAATATGTTAGTTGGCCACATCAAAGAACTGGTTCGCCATCCTGTGAAATCGTTCTTCGGTGAAAGCGTGCAGGAGACACAAGTCATGGATTATGGGCTGTATGGTGACCGCAGCCATGCCTTTTTGGATAAAACACGGGAGGACAAGTTTTTAACCATCACGCAATTTCCAGAGATGGTCCGGTACAAAGCAAGATTCTCAGGTGAAGAGTCCTTGGACCGTTATCCGAATGTCGAGATTACCACACCCGAGGGCAGGACAGCAGCGTGGGGAGATGAAGAGCTTACAAAGGAGCTGGAAGCGCAATCACAACGAGAGCTTTCACCCGTTTCCTATACCCCTACGCATGTCCCTATAGGTCCGATTGAGGAAGAACATCTGCAATTGGTAACGGATGCTTCCCTGGAAAAATTGAAGGAACTGACTGGAAAACAAATGATAGAGCACCGGCGTTTTCGCCCCAATCTATGCCTATCACTTATCGAAAAAAATCCATTCATCGAAGAAACCTGGTTCGGAAAACGAATGAAAATCGGAAGGGAGGTGGAAATTCAGTTTCTGCGGCATTGTGAGCGGTGTTCCATCATCACGTATCATCCCGAAAGTGCCGAACGGGATGCCTCTTTACTGAAAACAGTAGCGAAAGAACGGCAGAATCACTTTGGCGTCTATGCTTCAGTCATCAAAACCGGTACAGTGCGTGTGGGTGATGCAGCCTATCTAGTTGTTTAAATAACTTTTAAAAATAGGAGGAAATTGTCCATGGAACATGTGATCAGTGGAATAAACCATTGGATACTTGAATTGCCGCGAGCGCTGGGACAGATGTCTGAAACAGAAACATCTCATCGTCCTGCGCCAAATAAATGGTCCAAAAAGGAGATTGTGGGGCATTTATGTGATTCGGCAATCAATAATATGACCCGATTCATTAAGATGCAGTACGAGGAACAGCCCTATGCAATCCAACCGTATGATCAGGACCAATGGGTGTCGGAACAACATTACCAGGATCAGACGCTTGAAGAGGTACTAACCCTTTTTATTGTCTTAAATCAGCAAATCATAACGATTCTTTCAAGCGTTCCAAAAGAGAAATTATCATACCTTTGTATTATTGGAAGTCATCAACAGGAAACCTTCGATTGGCTAATCAACGATTACCTTGAACATATGGACCACCATATAAACAATCAAATTCTAACCAGAAGTAAAGCATAAAAAAAGGACCAATACTGGCCCTTTTTTGTATTAAAAATCAAAATTGTCCGGATCTGGTCCTACCCGCAGGTTTTCGTTCAACGCGTCAATTTGATCCATCTCTGCAGATGTTAATTCAAAATCGAAGACTTGTGAGTTTTGAACAATGCGGTGTTCTTTTGTGGATTTTGGAATGGTGACTACACCATTTTGCAGATCCCAGCGTAAAATTACTTGCGCCACGCTCTTTTGGTGGGCGCCGGCAATTTCTTTCAGCACCGGGTGATCCAGCAATTGTCCCTGCATGAGCGGGGACCATGCTTCCAGTTGAATGCCTTGAGCCTTGCAGAACTCCTGAAGCTCTTTTTGCGTGAGCTTTGGATGATATTCCACCTGGTTGATCATCGGTTTGATTTCGGCATCTTTCATTAATTCTTCAAGATGGTGAATTTGAAAATTGCTTACACCGATCGCTTTTACTTTGCCTTCTTTATAAAGCGTTTCAAGCGCTCTCCAAGCGTCTTTAAACTTGCCTTCCACCGGCCAGTGTATGAGGTACAAATCAAGATATTCCAGATTGAGCTTTCTCAAGCTTTCCTCATACGCTGCAATCGTTTTTTCGTACCCCAGTTCAGAATTCCAAACTTTTGAGGTCACAAACAAATCTTCCCTGGAAAGTCCAGCTTCCTCAAGTCCTTCCTGGATCCCGGTTCCTACGCCTTCTTCATTTTCGTAAATCGCCGCAGTATCGATGCTGCGGTAACCGTTCTTGATGGCTGCCTTTACAGCATTCACAAGCTCCGGTCCTTCCTCTACTTTAAATACCCCAAGTCCGAACCAGGGCATTCTTACTCCATTACGCAAAGTGGTTGTATCCTGTAAATGATTGGCCACACTAATTCCTCCTATGCTTGAGCTTATCAAACAAGGTCTATTATTCCCCATAATGACGTGCTTGAAAAGTACGCACTTTTCAGTATCGTAGGAACCAAAAAGTTTTATGGGAACTTTTAAGTGCCTGTAAAACAGCAAAAGTTTGGTTCTTAAACCAGGAAAATCGTTGCGGGTAATAAGTACCTGCTATAAAATAGAACTACATACATAAAAAGGAAGTGTACGAATGAAAAAAGTCAGCGCCGTTCTTTTAACCTGCGGGCTCGTTGTCAGTTTATCCAGTGGTCTCTCTGCAGAAGCCAAAACATCTGTGGCCAAAGTAAAAACCTATAAAAACTGCACGGAGATGCATAAGGATTACAAAGGTGGAGTATCCCGCGCCAAAAACGTTAAGAACAAAGGCGGCAAAACAAAATATAAACCACATGTATCCAAAGCGCTCTATGATGCAAACAAAAAAAGTGACAGAGACAAAGATCTTATCGCTTGTGAACAATAAAAAAAACAGACTTTCAGGAATCCTGAAAGTCTGTTTTCACTTTATGCAGCTGTTTCTTCTCCTGTTTCATAATGCCGGCCGGTTCTGGCCACTTTGTTCCAGGCCTTTCGGTTGAAGAAATAGTCCACCGTGCCAAAGATAACAGCAAACATGGTGATAAAGCGATAGAAGAAAATATCAAAGATAATCACCATCAGCAAAGGATACGTGTCCTTTTCCTGAAAAGCATAGCCATGCCTCTCGCTCATGCCAATGGCGACCATATCATAAACCAGGCCGACCCCCAAAATATAAGCTACATATAGTAAAATGAAGGTCCATGAGAACAGCTTTCCGTCCAGACCATCCATAATCAATACGCCTGTCATAATATAAACCGCCATTGTACCGGCAAAGAACCCTTCAAACAAATAGAAAAAGGACACCGGTTTGGTGAACAGCGTTTTAAGTAAAAACGGTCCAAAATAAAAAAGGCAATCCACGAATGCTTTTTGCCAACGCACCCTTTGCTTGAAAAGATCTTTCCAGTTCTCCGGCAACTCTGTGTAACATACCGCATCCCGAATAAGCAGCACTTTACTTTTCTTATGCTTGGCCATGTATTTGTGCATCTTCAGCGTAATATCAATATCCTCCCCGACGGTCGATCGGTAACCGCCCACATCAAGTAAGGCTTTCTTTGTAAAAATTCCAAAAGCACCGGATATGACAGCCAGTGCTTTGAAACGTGCCAATGATACTTTATTGACATAAAATGCCTTCATAAAGTCTAGCGCTTGCGCCCGTACCAGCATATTGGCACTCTTTAGTGACAGGCCATCCATAGGCTTTTGGACTTTTGTTTGAAGCACGTGCACGACTCCGCCCGCCGCAATGACATTTTCATCTGAAAAGGCCTGGTTTACTGCGGGTAACGCCTCATCCGTTAAGATTGTATCCGCATCAAGGGTGACAACGAGCGGCTGGCTGGAATATTCGATGCCGGCGTTCAATGCATCTGCCTTTCCTCCATTTACTTTATCCAGCACGAAGATGTGCGGATAGTATTCGGACTGGTACACGCCTTTTACATTTCTATGCTGTAAATGGCGGGTATGAGACTTCATGCACGGCGTTAAGTTTAACAACGAATCAAGCCTGGCAAACGTCTTGTCTGAAGAACCGTCATTAATATAAAGAATTTCCGCCTTCGCATAGGAAAGGGTCTTCATGCTGCTGACTGACGTCTCAATGATTCCTTCTTCGTTATAGCACGGAATAAGTATACTGACTCCCTTTTCTTCCAATGTTCTTCTTTTCCGCTCAAGACTGTCCCGTCTGAACAGGGGCAGGCAATGAACAGAGTGCAGAAAAGGAAATGCGATCGATATAAAAATGAAAAAATACCATAAATAGTCCAACTCAAATCCTCCTAAACCCATAAATAATAACGATATAACTATAGTAATTGGAACTTAAAAGGATTTTTTAGTGGGTCATTGAACGATTTGAGTAGATAGTCGTTATTTGTCGAACACAAACAATATTCGGTATTACCACGAAGATATTGTGCAAAAGGCGAAAGACCCATACTCGGTAAAAACTTTGTAAGCAAAAGTTTAAGCGCCTGCAAATTTGTTTTAAAATATATTAATTTCCTGCCTAAGTCCACAATGATTTCAAACGCAAACAATGGGTAGAATGGGGATACCTTGTTTCTTGAACGAACCCGAATGAAGTGTAGAATTGGTCTCCCTGCTCTGTATCCGTATGCAGCACCAGTACGTGAAAATGGAGGTTGGCCTCATGGATGATCCTTCTCAGCAAAAGCGTTCCGAGACCCATCCTTCGAAACGTGCAGGATACATAAAATCTTCTTAATCTTCCAATTGATGTCTCGTTTGTATAGGGATCGCGATTAAGCCCGCCAATGGCCACACATTGACCGTCTTGATCAAATACACCCCACAGAGACTCCCCTCGCTGGTCAAAGGCATTACTGCCGTTCTTGTAATCACGGATTAACCGGTCGAGAAAACGAAAGCCTTCCCGTTTACTCTCCTCAACCATTTGAGTGAGTTCCTCCTCATTCAGGTCATCTATTTGTTTAACGGTGAATTGTTCCATTACTGGGCTGCTGGAATGGCTTGTTTTTGTTTACGCAGCATTTCGGCTTCCTTAATACTTTCGGCGAGCCAGATCGGCGTTTTAGGGTGATCTAGTATTTCCTCTTCTGTTAACCAATACAACGCCTCGACCTCATCCGGACTTTTCACAAAAGGCGTACAGTCATCCAACTCACATAAGAAAACCACATTAATAACTTCTCGGCCGTCCTCAAGCGTAAACATCGTGCTGCGGACATATTGAAGCTCACCTTTTACTGTCACTCCGACCTCTTCAAAAAGCTCTCTTTTTACGCTCGCCTCCAGAATATTGACAGATTCCCCTGCTGAGTCCACCTTTCCGCCCACGAAGGCAAGCAGTCCTCCTGCATGGTCTTCTTTTAAGCTGCGTTCAATGATTAGCCATTGATCATCTTTGTATACTGCGGCTTCTGCATTTACGACAAACATCTAATTCTCCCCCTTAAACTTAATTCCAACTCTATTTATACTTCACAAAGCTGTTTTTTCCTTTTATTAGGACAAAAAAGCCAGGCTAATGCCTGACTTTGCTGTTTTTATATCATTTCTTGTTCCCAAAATTTAACTTACTCTCAAAAAGCCTTCTTTTATTCTCAAAAAAAACTCTTTTATTCTCGAACTAGGTCACTTTATTCTCAAATTCGGGTGAAATATTCTCAAACGGATTAACCCTAATGCATTTCGACTAATTTCGACGTATTCTTTTACTAGGATACGAGCGGTTCATCCATCGCTAGACCTATGTTAATTCACTTCAGATGGCTGTTCTTCCATTTCCCGCACCTGAATCTTTTTGATCTGGTGGCCATCCATCCCTACCACTTTAAATTCATATTTTTCATGCCGGACCACGTCGCCTTTCTGAATGTCCGAGTTCATGGAAAGCATCCATCCGCCAATCGTGTCCAGATCCGTTTCATCGATATCCAGGGCGTACAGATCATTAACGTCTTCAATCAGCACTTTGCCATCGAGCATTCTCGTTTTGGCGTTCACGTTTATGATCATTGGGGATTCATCCTGGTCAAATTCATCCCGGATTTCACCGACCAGCTCCTCCAAAATATCCTCAATAGTCACCAGGCCTGATGTTCCGCCGTATTCATCCATCAGGATGGCCATGTGAGCACGTTTTTTCTGCATTTTGGTTAAGAGTTCCTGGATTGGAATATTCTCAAACACGCTCAAAATCGGACGAGTATACTCCTCGAGCGGTACCGCTTGTTTTCCTTTCATGACGCCATGGAATAACTCCTTGGAGTTGATCATTCCCAGGATCTCGTCTTTGTCCTCACCGACAACAGGATAACGGGTAAATTGCTCCTGAATGATGGTTTCAAAGGCTTCGTCCAGGGCCTGACCCGCCTGAAGGGTAACAATTTCCGTTCGCGGCACCATGATTTCTTTGGCGAGCCGGTTATCAAACTCAAATACATTGTTCACATAGCTGAATTCCGATTTATTAATCTCTCCGCTTTTATAGCTTTCGCTTAAAATGGAACGCAGTTCTTCTTCCGAGTGTGCCATTTCATGCTCTGAGGCCGCTTGAAATCCAAACAATTTTACAAACAGCTGGGCGCTTCCGTTCAATGCCCAGATAAAAGGGTACATGATTTGGTAAAAGAAAAGAAGCGGCCGGGATAACAGCAAACTAACACTTTCCGCTTTTTGAATGGCAATGGTTTTTGGCGCCAGCTCACCCAGCACGACATGTAAAAAGGTAATGGACGCAAAGGCAATGATAAACGAGATGGTCTTCGCCAAAGCTGCTGAAAGCTCCAGGTTTACAAATAAAGGGTGAAGCAGATGTTCAACCGTTGGTTCACCGAGCCATCCCAGTCCGAGTGCTGTAATCGTAATCCCCAGCTGACAGGCTGACAGGGATCCATCGAGGTTGGTTATGACTTTTTTGGCTGCAACTGCATTTCGGTTCCCTTCCGCCACCAGCTGATCAATCCGGGTGATACGCACACGGATGATCGAGAATTCTGCAGCTACGAAAAACGCCGTAAGTAGGATCAGTACAGCAACCATGAATAAATTAAATATATCCAATAGGGTCCTCTCCATCCCAAAGGGATAAAGAGGTTCCACCTCCCAGGTAAAAAATATTTGATCTTTTTCCTTTGTATTAAATTACGCCAATAGTCCGTTCTCAATACCATTTCATGAAATTGTTTCCTACATTTGATCTCCCCGTAATCCAATTCTTCACTCATCTCCATATCAAGTACGAAACAAAGTCTGTGAAGTTTCAATTTTTGTCTAACGTTTGTTAATTGGACACAAAAAAGACGGCAAGCTCATCGGCCGGCCGTCTTATCCTTATATTTTAAGAATGTTGTGGTGCTTTATATGGTTTCGGAAGCTTAAACCCGTGCTGGGCCATCACCTGGCGCAAACGGTCGGGATAATCGGTAATCAAGCCGTCGGCCCCGTCATTAATCAGCTTGTTCATGGTTGGTATATCATCCACCGTCCAGGGAATGACCTTCATCCCCGCCTGGTGAGCCTTATCCACCATTTGCTTGGTCACGTAGGGCTCATAGTTTTCATCGGTAATTTTTCCATCCTGCGGGAAGCCATGAACAGGTGAGATCGCATTTGCCCCAAACGAGTGGGCGGCCGCTACCAGGTCACCGTTAAAATCGTCAATATCAATGCCGCCAAGCCATGGGGAAGCTCCTGGCTGCCCCGGCTGCAGAAATTGTGGCCCGTTTGTCAGTGCGACAATTGGCAGGCGGGGTTCGACTTCACGCATCCGCATAAGAGATCCCCAATCAAAGCTTTGTATCGAAACGCGGTTCAGCATCCCGGCTTCCCGGACCTGACGGGCGACGATTTGTACAAATTCTTCCCGCGGAGCCGTCTCTTCCGGAGCACCAGCTTCTACTTTAGTTTCAATGTTCATCCATACCTTCTTCGCTTTATAGCGTTTCACAAGATCAAAAATATCCGTTAACAACGGCATTTGGGCACCAGGGCTTGCCACCTGTCCCGGAAACTGGGGCAGCGTAGAAGATCCACAGTCCAACGTCCGAATCTGACTCAGTGTCAGATTATTTATGTATTTGCCAACATACGGGTATTCCGGATCTCCTGCCGTAGCAGGCTTGGTATCCCGGCATTTAGCCCCCGAAATTTGCCGATCATGCGTTACAACAGCCTGATGGTCTTCTGTAATTTGCACATCCAGCTCCAGCGTGCTCACCCCAAGCTCCAGAGCACGGGAAAAAGAAGCGATGGTTGATTCTACCGTAAGCCCGATTCCTCCGCGGTGGGCTTCCAGATCAAAACCCCTCTGTCCAAAAGATTGATAGCCCTTATCAGCTGCAAAAACGGTTGGCCCCGCTCCAAAAACAGCCATTGAACCGATCATGATTGCTGAAATAGCCGTCCCTATAACCTTCTTTTTCATCTGCTTTTCTCCCCTTAAACGCTATAATAGAATACGTTTCAAGTATAAAGGGCATTTATGAACCCTTTTTGAAGCAAATGTTAAGAAAACATATGGTTAGAGCTTCATTGTCATAAACACACTGTTCGGATCATTGGTATAATGAGCAAACGGCTTACACTCCTCAAATCCGAAACGAGTGTAAAGCCTTCTTGCCGGTTCAAAGGCTTTCATGGAGCCGGTCTCAAGGCTCAGCCGCTCATAGCCGCGATGTTTCGCTTCGGCAATGATGTGTTTGAGAAGGCTCTGTGCCACTCCTTTTCTTAAATGGGTAGTGGCCGTGCGCATGGACTTGATTTCCCCATGCCGGGCGTCCAGTTCCTTTAAAGCACCACAGCCCATAAGCTGACTGTCCGTCCATACACTCCAAAACGTGATATCTGCTTCCCGTAAGCCCTCCGGATTCAAGGCATGAATGCTTTCCGGGGGCGAATGCAGCTGCATTCCCTGAAGATGCTCCCCAATCAGTGACCTGATTTCCGTTCCTGTTAAATCATCTACTCTTATAACCATTTTCTTCGATTCCTCCCCACTCAAAATCTATTTCTGATCAGCAGTCTGATAATGTAATAACACATTGCCTGATTCAAACGCCTGGGTTCTTACCAGTGTCAGAGAAGTTTGTTTCATCCCCTGATACATCGCCTTCCCTTCGCCCGCAATCACAGGCGTCATAATCAGCATGTATTCATCAATTAAGCCTGCATTTCCCAGCTGCTGGACGATTGATCCGCTTCCAAAAATCAAAATATTGGCGCCTTCTTCCTGCTTAACCCTTGTGATTACCTCTACCGGGTCACTGCTGTACAGCTCGGTATTTTCCCATGTGGCTTTTTTAATCGTTGTTGAAAAAACAATTTTGGTATGATCAGTGAGTACCTGGGCAACATCCTTTAAATACTGCGGAGTATTGGGATCGTAGAGCATGGGCACCCAGCTTCGTTCAAACCCTCTATACGTATTGGCACCGAAAATAAAGGCTGATACTTCTTCCTGACCGCTCCGGACCGCTTTGTCCACTTCCGGATCCTGAATGAACCAATCCATTCCAAATGTGGCTTCATTCAGACTCGCAAAATACCCGTCCACCGATACTCGATTCAGTACCGTAATTTTCCGCATCATTCATCATCCTTTCCAAGATATAAACACTGCAGCTACGGAAGTCGATTAAGTATTTTATCCTTTACCCCATTTTTTACCGCGGCCAAAAATGGATCATTGACCAGCTTTGCTTGTATTCATCTCTTCTATTTCTTCATCATGTTCAGCTGCCAGGAGACGCCATAGCGGTCCTCGACCCAGGAGAACTTTTCACTGATCGGTGTATCAGCAATCGGCATAAGCACCTTCCCGTTGTCCGCCAGTTTGTGGTGTAGTTCCTCCAGTTCCTCGCCGGAATCACATTCTATAAATAACGAAAGAGCGGGAGTAAACGTAAAACCATGCTCAATAATGCTGTCAATGGCCATCACCGTTTGTCCTTTAATGGTGAACGTCGCATGCAGCACCATCCCATTTTCCTGGTACAAAATGGTTTTAACTTCTGAATCCTTGAACGTTGAAGTATAAAAACGGATCGCCTCTTCTGCTTTCCCTTCAAACAACAAAAACGGCGTTACTTTTTGCATTGTACCTCTCCTTTCTACATAATTTAATTTTCAAGAACAAACTTTCATTTCCTTTTTATACAATGGTTATTATTGATTTTTCACCAACCGAAATGGTAGCGTAAGGACAACTAGGACTACAGAATACAACAAAGGGGAAACCAATTTAATGATTTCCAGAGAAAGATTAGAAAACAAACAAGTTTGGCTGTATGTCATTGTACTGATAGGAGCAGCCGGGCTCGGATTAACCGCTCCTGAAGTTGGAGCAAAATTAGATGCCACCATTTCCTTTGTCATTGCTATCTTGATGTATAGCATGTTTTCACAGATTCCATTTACTTCTTTAAAGGAGTCATTGGCTAATCGCCGTTTTATTGGGGCGTTATTAACGGTGAACTATATTGCCGTTCCGATTGTGGTATGGCTTCTGTCAAAATTACTTCCGGACTATCCCCCGTTATTGCTTGGAGTCTATCTGGTATTGCTTACACCATGTATTGATTATGTCATTGTCTTTACAGCCCTTGGACGAGGAAATGAAAAGATTATCCTTACTTCTACACCTATTCTCTTCATCACGCAGATGCTGCTCCTACCACTTTATTTATGGCTGTTTATTGGAAATGACGCGGCAGAAATCGTAGACCCGCGTCCGTTCCTTGAAGCTTTTTTCGGTCTCATTGTTATCCCTTTAGGACTTGCTGTGATGCTGCAGCTAGTTGCAAAAAAGGCATCTGTCGGGAGTAAAATCATAGATATATCAGCATGGCTTCCTGTTCCACTCATGGCACTTACGCTTTTTGTCGTTGTATCTTCTCAAATCGGCAAATTATCAACCAATATGGACCTGATTCTGAAAGTCATTCCTATCTATATTGCTTTTATGATCATGATGCCGTTCATTTCCAGGTTCATGGCCAAGTGGTTCAACCTTGATCTTGGTTCAGGCCGTGCACTGATTTTCAGCGGATCCACACGGAACTCGCTTGTCGTGCTTCCTCTCGCTTTAGCCTTACCGGGTCAATTGAGCGCATTGGTAGCGGCCATCATCGTCACACAAACCATCATCGAGCTTGCCGGTGAACTCATTTATATCCGCTTAGTACCAAATATTCTTTTACGCGAACGTAAGGATAAGGAAACAACTTAACTGGTCCATACCTAAACAAAGAAACCCAACTGGTTAAAGTTGGGTTCTTTTGTGTTCCATATTATTTTTTAAACCGGAATGGCACTGTCGCCACCACGACATCCCGCTTGAACAGCAGATAGGCCCGGATGAGCAGACTTGACTGGTTATGCAGAATGTTATGCCAGTTCTTTTTAGTGATGAACTGCGGAATCAATACCGTTACCCGGTAATTGTTTTCTTCCGCTTTATTTTGGACCGTATCAATAAATTTCGTAAGCGGCATAATGATGCTTCGGTATGAGGAATGCAGAGTAACGAGCCGTACATTTGGCTGCCACTTTTTCCATTTCTCTTCAAACGCATGTTCATCTTCCCGTTCAAAAGCCACATAAACAGCAATGACCTGGTCCGTAAGGGAAGTTGCGAAGTTAATTGAGTTTTCAACGACCTTCGTAATTCCTGCCACAGGAACAATAATTACATTTCCTTCAACAAGTTTTGGCGGCTGATTCGGATTGATGCGCAGCTGTTCACCCACAAGATCATAGTGCGTTTTGATTCGGTGAAACAGCAGAACGATCAGCGGCAGGAAAACGAGCACCGGCCACACTTGCGGAAATTTGGTTAAAAAGAACATGATGGTGACGATGAAACTAATAAGTGCTCCCGTAGCATTGGTAATCAGTTTTGGCACCCAGCCTTGTGGCTTTTCCCTCATCCATTTCAAGATCATTCCCGTTTGGGACAGGGTGAACGGGATAAATACACCGACCGCATACAGCGGAATGAGATGCTCGGTTTTCCCGTTGAACACAATAAGAAGAAGGATTGCTGCTACTCCAAGCGTGATAATACCGTTGGAGTATCCGAGCCGGTCACCGCGGATCGTGAACATGCGCGGGATGAATTTATCCTTCGCCAGGTTTACCGCCAGCAGCGGAAAAGCGGAATAACCAGTATTTGCAGCCAAAACAAGGATTAATGCGGTTGTACCTTGAATAAAGAAATACATAAAGGTTCTGCCAAACGTGTCATCCGCAATCTGTGAAACGACCGTTTCTGTGGCATTCGGGGTGATGCCGTAATAATAGGCAAGAAAAACAATCCCCGAGAACAAAATAGCTAACAGTCCGCCCATTGCCATAAGCGTTCGTGAGGCATTCCGTGGTGCAGGATCCTTAAAGTTTGGAATAGCGTTTGAAATCGCCTCAACACCGGTAAGGGCGGAACTTCCTGATGCAAAAGCCTTCAGCAGCAGGAAAAGGCTGATTCCGGCTACCGGTGTACCGATTGGTGTATGCAAGTTCTCAGGCACATGGCCGGTAACACTGTTGTATACGCCAACCCCGATCATGACGATCAGGGCCACAACAAATAAATAAACCGGATAAGCCAGCACAGAAGCTGACTCGGTGACTCCCCTTAAGTTCAGGGTAGTCAGAAACAGGACAAACACGATTGAAATTGGCAGATTATAGGGATGCAGCGCGGGAAACGCAGAAGTAATCGCATCCGCACCCGCGGACACACTAACCGCAACCGTTAATATGTAATCCACCAGCAGCGATCCGCCGGCAATTAACCCCGGATTTTTCCCAAGATTGTCCCTGGAGACCACATAAGCCCCTCCGCCATGTGGGTACGCATAGATAATTTGCCGATAAGATAAGATGAGAGCAGTAAGCAGAATGAGTACACCGGCGGCAATCGGAATGGAATACCAGAAGGCAGCTGCACCTATGGTAAATAAAACAATCAATATTTGTTCAGGCCCGTAGGCAACTGATGATAAAGCATCGGAAGAAAGAATGGCCAAAGCTTTCGTTTTATTCAGCTTCTGTTCCCCCAGCTCAGTTGATTTGAGTGGTCTTCCGATCAATAACCTCTTCAAGGAAGTTAACATATTGAATTCACCGCCATTTAAAATTGATCTCTTGATGACTAAAAAAAGGTATCAAAAAAGCCCACAAGCCGACGTAAATAGACCTGTGGACATTATAATTTTAGTCGCACAAGCTTCACCTTCTTGTCTCTAAAAACGCTTACGGGGTTAGCTGTCGGATTCGGGCCTCAAGAGTAGCCCTACCTTTTAAAGGATTCACCCCGTGGATGGATTTATGCATCCAGATGGTTCCCCCGCACACTAAGGTTTCAGCGATTTAAGAAATTGAAACTTCGTATATCATACTCCTGCTTTCGGCAATTGTAAATAAAAAGATTAAAACCTTTAAACACAGGTAATCTTATTAATAATAAGCTTCGAAAATCACCCTACTTTTGATAGGAGGATGTGTCATGCCGGAGAAAAAAGAGCCACTTTTAACGGACGAATTTCTCGACCAGCTGGCAAAGGAAATTAACGAATTATATGGCGGTCCTGCTTTTGAACAAGGAGATGTTTCCGAGAAAATGGAAGCAGATTAAAAATATTTATGTTACTAAGTTTTACAAAGTAATACTTCTGCAAAAGAAATACCATTAGCTTTTCACTAATGGCATTCGATATTATCATTATTCTTTTTCGCCGACTACTGTAAAACGCTGATTTTCATGCTGAGGATTTTCAATTTCATCGAGCACTGCAATCGCATAATCAGCATAGCTGATATAGCTTTCACCTTCAGAATTCAGGATCATCTGATCTTTCCCTTTTTGATAGGAACCAGTACGTTTGCCATTTGGATTGAAAAAGGCGGCGGGGCTAAGATATGTCCAGCTGATCCCCTCTGAACCTTGCAATTCCTTCAAATTTTCAGCCGCCTTTGAAGCAGTTGGGTAATACGCTTCTGGAAAGTCAGGAGTTTCCAACATGCGGGTCGTTTGCGCCTCATCTACAAACAGGCTGCCAGCGCCTCCCACTACAAAAAGCTTGGTTTGCGGTGACCTTTTTATAGCCTCGATTAAAAGATGGCCGACTTTAACATGCTGATGCTCCTCACCAGGAGGTGCATTAAATGCATTAACAACCACATCGAAGCCTTTTAAGTCTTCTGTCTTCAGATCGAAGATATTCCTTTCCAGTACTTTTGCTTTCTCATTTTTGACCTTGGCCGCATTCCGGACGATGGCCGTCGCTTCATGTCCCCTTTCTATCGCTTCATTGATAATAAGACTTCCAACTTTACCGGTCGCACCAATAACTCCAATTTTCTTCATCTGCTGTTCCCTCCATTAAAAAATTAATCATTGCTTTTACTTGTAATCATTTTAATTACATGTAACTGTTTTGTCAACAGGTTGAACTTAAGCTATACTAGTACTATACGTTAAACGTTATCCGCAACTATAAAGAAGGTGATCAATTTGTCCATCAGCAGCCGATTTTCTGTAGGCGTTCATATACTCTCTCTCCTGGAGATTGATAAAAGTGAAACAAAATCATCTGAGTTTATCGCAGGAAGTGTAAATACCAATCCCGCTGTTATCCGAAAAATTATGGGAATGCTAAAAAATGCAGGGCTCGTCAACGTCCGGCCCGGAGTAGCTGGTGCAGAACTGGCGAAGAACCTCAATGAAATTACCCTTCTGGATGTCTATAAGGCCGTCAATGTCGTGCAGGAAAATGAACTGTTCAGTGTTCATGACCACCCCAATCCTGAATGTAGGGTCGGCCGCAATATCCAGGAGACCATCATCCCTATACTTTCCATCGCTCAAAGCGCTTTGGAAAAAGCATTGAGCAATGTAACGATCGCGGATGTGGTAAAGGATATTGAAGAAAAAGAAAAACGAAACAGTAAGTGAAAAAGGCATCCAGATCAAATGGATGCCTTTTAAATTAGTTTATTGGTTATTCGAGTCATTTTAGAAGAATTCTGGAGAGCAGAGATTACCTCGCTCTTTTTCGCCCTTCCGTTTACAGATTTTCTGGCAAACCATTAAGATACATATCAAGTGCATCGTCATTTTCCTTCAGTACCGCAATGGTTTTGGAATGCGGAGCAGCGTAAATCACCGGATAATCCTTTTCGCCCTGCTCTGGTTGAACTGCAAATGCCAGCTTTTCTTGATCAACGGAAAACTCCGCAGACACTCCCTCTTTATTGCCTCTCCCGTCCAGACGGACCCACTTCTTCAGGGATTTTAAATAAACCCCATTTAATGCATGAATACAATATCCTTTATCTGGTGTATCAAAAAGCATCAGCCGTTGATAACAGAAACCCGCCGGTATTCCTTCCCTTCTCAACAGAGCGGCCAGCAGATTGGATTTTGCATAGCAGATCCCTTCTTTATGAGTAAGCACATCAGACGCTGAACACGTAATCCTCCTGCTTTGTATATCCCATGAGTGTGCGATTTCATCGCGGACGTATTCAAACACTATTTTTACCTTTTCCAGCTCAGTTTGAGAGGGGTGAAAAAGTTTGTCCGCCAATGCAGCAATAGCAGCGTGGGAAAAATCTACGACTTCCGTTTCGCGTAAATAATCATCTAGCTGTTCTGACTCACTTATCATGCCTGTCTCCTTATGTATAAATTTTTACGGCCTTTACAATAATCCATACAAAAATCAAAGCCCAGACCAGCAGAATGAGTCCGCCCGCCATCCAGTTCTTCGGCTTTTTCTGTCTGATCAGTTCTTCTGCCCTTTCCTCACAATCGTTCAGAACATGATTGGGTATCATTTTCAAAGCCAGCCAGATCCCAGCAGGTACCAGGATGATATCATCCAATAACCCAAGAACCGGTATAAAGTCAGGAATAAGATCAATCGGGCTGAAAGCATAAGCTACCACCATTGCGGTAAATGCTTTAGCATACCAGGAGACCCTGTTATCTCTGCAGGCAAAGTACAAAATATAAATCTGTCGTTTCAGTTTTCTGGCCCAGGATTTTAATTTATTCATAGGTCCTCCATACATGGGTGATTTCCTATGCTTCTTCACTAGCCAGACTAAATCCTCTTTCAAATATATTCCATTACTAAAGAAAACCGCTTAATCTCTTTTGCATAAAAAAACAGGCCGCTGTATGCAGCCTGCCTTACTTAATTATTAATATACTTTTCAAATACATAGCCGTAATCTTTTACGTGATACTCTTTACGGCTTTCCATGAGCCACGTAAAGGCGGCATCATTCAACTGGTTGAAGCTGTCGACCAGTTCGTTTTCCTTGCTTTGGATGCGGCTGAGAGTCGTGGATGCGACATTGATGCTCTGCTGGGCATATTGAAGGGCAAACTCATTCTCATGAGCAATCTCCGCAATTTTACAAAGGGACTTATACAGATCCTTCAGTTCTTCAATGTGTTTTTTGTGCACATCGATAGAAAACGGAACCGACCCGATCACAAATTTGATTTCCACGTCGAGATCCACCGTTCCCGCAGTCTCCAAAGAAACGTTTGAAATCGTGTTCTCGCTGTAGCTGTAGCGGTGAAGCATGCGTTTTTTGCTGACTGCGCTCGTTCCGTCCAAATGAATGAGCGCACGGTTCGTAAAGCAGTATTCATCTGTTTTTGACTTGATCAGAAAATAGATCTTCTCATTGTCCTCATGAAAAACGTAATCATCGGCGTCCACCTTGTCGTAATCGACCGGCTTGATCACACTCCCGACATCACTTAATCCCAATGCATCTGAAGCTAGGCGCTTTAACATTATTTCTTCCTCTCCTTGTTACGATCTATCCTATATACGATATCATAGTTTAAAAAGTTTCATTGCTTAGTGGACTCCGTTTTCCGGATTCCAGCTGCCCTGCTTTTTACGGGCGAACAAAATCTGGCCGGTATGGTAGGCCACATGAATGGTCAGGTTGGCGATGACACTGCCCCATGCAGCTTCCCGGTTTCTATAGGCATTCTCGTCAAACCGCGCCTCGTCTGCAGCTTCCACTGCTTCACGCCACTGTGCGGTAAGATTATTCAGCTTGTCCATCGTCTGCTTCCAGTCCAGTTCTTCCTGATCCTGAAATGTATCATCGTTCTCCAGGCTCACACCTGTTGCTGGCTCCGGACTGTGAAAGCGGTTCAAGTAAAGTTCATTCCAATAAATGAGATGATTGGCAATCTCGCGGATCGAATTGCTTTCCGCCGTTTCTTTCCACGCTGCCTGCTCATCGGTAAGCCCTACGAGCGAGTTTTTCAATGATACAAACCAGTGATTGTTTTCTAACGCGTCCAGCTGTTCAAGCAGCACTTCTTTTGCGTTCATTTTACGGCCTCCCTGGTAACTGTTTTGGATGTTGTAAATGTCTGATACCGAACCTGATCGGTGTCAGAAAACTGATCAGTAAATTCTCCGTTGGTATAGTCATCAATGATCCGGACCCAAAAGGATTGTGCCGGTTTGTTCTTTGGAATCTGCGCGACATCCCATTTGCCCGGAAACCGGTCAAACGTAAGAAAAGCCGCTTGCCGGCCAATCCCCATTTTGCGGTATTTCTTCATAACAAAAAACTCAGCGATCGCATACGTATCTCTGATTTTTCGGACAAGCACAAATCCCGCATACCGGTTGTCCACTTTTATAAAAAAGGGATGACGCCCTTCCTCTTGCCAGTAGTCATCCAAATAGGCATAGCCATACTGGCCGTCTTCATTCAGATCCGAGCTGTCAAATTCGCTGAAATCGTAGCGGTACAGCTCCAGCATTTGTTTTAGTACGTTCTTATTTTCAAGCGTTGCTTTTCCAAGTGTCAGTTCCATGGGCATCCCTCCTCCGGGCGTCAAATTTCCCCATCCATTACATTCTCTTCTGCTGTTTGGAATCCCTTTTTCACCCATAAAAAAAGACAGGCAGCGAAGGCTGCCTGTCTGAAATCATTTATCCATTGACGACCATACCGCCATTAATATGAATGACTTGCCCCGACATGTAAGAGGAATCGTCCGAAGCCAAAAGCACATAGCCCGGTGCCAGCTCTTCCGGCTGACCAACCCGTTTCATGGGAGTTTCCTGGCCAAAGGTATCCACCGTGGATCTTGGCTGGCTCGCCGGAATAAGTGGTGTCCAAATCGGTCCCGGCGAAATTCCATTTACCCGGATGCCCCGGTCGACGAGCTGAAGCGAGAGTGATCTCATAAAACCAAGAACAGCTGCCTTGGAGGATGCATAATCCAACCCGTTCTTCTGCCCTTTGTAGGCCGAGTCAGAGGTCGTAAAAATGATGGTGCTGCCTTCTTTCAAATGAGGAACGGCCTCTTTGGTGATGTAGAAGGCGCCAAACACATTCGTTTCAAAGGTGGTGACAAAGTCCTCGCAATGAACATCCTCAATCTGGTCCTTTAAAATTGCTGTAGCGGCATTGCTGACGAGAATATCCAGCTTGCCGAATTTCTCAATTGTCTTCTGAACCGCTTCCTTGGCGAACGCTTCCTTCCGCAAATCTCCAGGAATAAGAAGACATTCTGCTCCTTCTTTTTCTACCTCTTCCTTCGTAAACTCGGCATCCCTGTGCTCGTCGTAGTACACGATCGCCACATGGGCGCCTTCCTTCGCATATAACGAAGCAACAGCCCGTCCGATCCCGCTGTCGCCTCCGGTAATCAGTGCCACTTTATCCTTTAATTTGCCTGATGCCCTATATTCCGCACGGTCAAACTGCGGGCGCAAATACATGTCTTCTTCAATGCCCGGCAGCCGGTTTTGCTGTTCGGGCGGTGTATCGGTTGGATAACGCTGTTGATCCTGGTCCATACTGAAGCCTCCCTGTCTGATTGGAAAATTTAACAATGTACTTTTCCACATCCTGCGGGGAGATAAACCACAGTTCGTTCTCTTCGCTTGTTTTTTCTTCCATTATTTTTTAGTTTCGGCACATTCCCCTGTCATCTGACAAAGTTTAATAATCTTGTTTTTGTCACCATACCCGCCCGTTCCAGCGTCTTTTTGGAGTTGGTATTGTAGTACCAGCAGCCGCAAATGGGGATCATATTATGCTCGTAACACCATTGTTTCAAATGATGGATGATGGTTTGACCGACTCCCTGCTGACGGTACCCCTCTTTGGTGAACATACCGATGCTTGCATACCCCGTGAGGAGCTTGCTGTGTTCCCAGACTCCGATTCCCAGCAGAGTATCTTCCTTCATGAAAGTAAACAATTCTTCTTTTTCTACTAATTCTTCGACCTGCTGAAAAAAATCGCCGGAAACCGCTATGATTTCAGGAATATCTTCTGATCTTGCCAGCCGGAACTCCCCGCCGGGATAGAGACTTTCCGGCACTCCCTGTTGTTTACTGTCCTGAAAGAAATAGGCTTGTTTTTCGATCTTATAATCCTGATCCGCTGCCAAGCTCAAAAAGAGTTCGTCAGATGTTGGTACAAATAAGGATCGGACCGAATAGCACTCCAGCACCTGTTTAAACCTATCCTGAGCCAGATGAAGATACGATTGACGGATATAAAACTGGGTCATCTTTTCCTCGTCATGGATGGCAAAATACCCGATTATGGTTGAACCGTTGTACATCTGATTGAACTCCGATTTCAAAATATGATTTTCTAAAAAGGAATCAATTGGCGAGCTTAAGGTTTGTATGTATTCCTCCATTAACTCTTTTACATCGTCCCTGCTGCATTTTTTAAAAGGATCCATGTTCTGCCTCCCCATCATTTTCTGATGAAACCTTCTCTCCCTCCTATCAAATTCCTTCCGGCCACTGAATGAAAAAAGAGCCGTTCAAGGACGGCTCTTATGCTACAGCACACTATTCTTAACAGAGTTTGAATCGATGACATCCTGATCAGCCACCCAGATAATCGGCAGGTTAACGACGGTAAGGTCACCGTTATCCTCCCCGAATCCCTGATTGATTTTGTTCGAGCTGAACAGGTCCAGCTGCTGGACCGGCCCAAAGCCAAGAGTGGCCGAACGGTCCATTGTATTGACTTTAAACCCAAGCATGTTGACGACCATGGGTGAAAACAGCACCATGTGAACCTCCTGCTTTTTTGTCAGACCTTCTCAATCAGCGATGGAATCTCCCGTCCGTAGGATGATTGTGTAACCGGGGAATCGACGGCATCCCGGTCATCCACCGAATTGTCATTGCCGATAAACCTGGCATCATCTCCAAAGCTCTGGCCGAACCCCTGATTTTTTTTATCTGAATTGTGCCAGTCAGACAAGTAATTCTCTCCAATATTCACAGCCGACGCATTTTCAAAGGAATTAATTTTAAAAAGAAAAATATTTATAACAATAGAAGGTGAACCCACTAATTTCTCCCTCCTTTTCCCCTAAATATATGTTTGTTCCCTGTAAATATGTTTGCTTGAATCTGGAGGTGGCAACGAATGGACGTCGATAAACTGAAACAGTGGCTGGAGCTCGCTCAGAAGGTACAGGGAAACGACTTTTGGAACAGTATTTTTGATGGCCCGCCGGGCGGCCAAATTGGCCAGGTCAATAACCAGCAGGATGCACGGCACCGGTATAACCATTACCAGCCCAACCAGAGTGCACCGTCCTCTCAGGCGGAATTTCCTAAGGTCGACATTTATACGAACAACCGGGAATGGATGGTTGTGGTTGATCTTCCCGGCATCCGGAAGGAAGATGTGAACCTCTCCATGTCGGCCAACAGCCTGACGATCAAAGGAGTGCTTCACTCTCCCTACAAGGATGCTACAATGGTTAAAGCGGAACGGCCCACCGGTCATTTTGAGCGGACCATTCAGCTTCCCGAGCTGATTAATGAGACCCGCACGGCCGCCCGTTTTTTCAATGGTATACTGGAAGTGAGGATTATGCGCAATCTGGCCCCTGAACGAAATATCCGGATTGACTAGAGACGATTGTTTTCCGTGTCACTATCCATTACATCATTATCGTTGGTTCTGTATGTCTCACCTGTATGCAGAGAAAAATCGCCATTGCTCTCGCCAAAAGCCGAATTCTTTTTCGTCGTATTATAGACCCGGCTTCGAACCGTCTGGCCAAACGAAAGCAAGCAATTGTTGCCCATTTTGTTCAGATCGAGAAACCCAAGATTCACCTTAGAAGAGGAAAATTTCATTCGTATCCTTCCTTTCTCTTTTTGGATAATGGAGAAAACAGACATGTTATCCTTATTTATTCATAGACTAAAGTACAAGCCGATCATCAATGCTAACGGAAGCGCGGGGTAGCCTATGCCTTTTTTTAAAACCATACTCAACGCCATTACAAATCATGATAAAAACATGGAGGAAATTCACCTGCACCTCAAGCAGCTGCAGGCCGAGCTTTCGGAATTTAAAAAAGACAACGATAGCACGCCGCCTGTTGTCATTGAACATATCAACATCGAAACCCTGAGAATTGATAAATACGATCTGACGAATAACTTCGCCAACCTTGGCATCAAGGATTTGAGCGGCAAATTGAACATCGGTGCCAACTACGGACAGGGAATGAGCCTGCAGCCAGATAACGGCGAGTCCAAAACTGCCCATGATGCCATGCAAAAAATGGCCGCTAAAAAGGATAAAATCCAGCAAAAAAAGGACGGACCAAGCTATTCAATCAAGGGCCGCCCTTCCACATAAAGGGACTGAATAGCCTTGGGGGCTATTTAGTCCTTGTTTTGTTCCTTCTCTACCTCATCCTGTATCCGCTCAAATACGTCAGTATAATAATCAACTTGATCTACAAAATCCGTTTTGTCCACCCGCTTTTTCTGTTGACCCGGATAAACCTCAACAGCCTCAATTTTCGCTTTATTGTCAGTAAACAGATCCACTCCATCCTGCAATCTGATTTTATAAATGGCATCTACCTCTTCCTTTTGAAGAATAAAGGCCGGCATCTGGTCGCAATTGTACATATAAACATGGCAATATTCACGGTCCCACATGTTATCCTGTTTAATTTCCCCTTTAATGATTCCAAGTGGAATGAGCTCTTCAAAGGGGATGGAAACGCCCAGTTCCTCCTCAATCTCCCTTGTCCCATCGTGAACCCTTTCATCGGCCATTAAGTGTCCGGCCGATGTAATGTCCAACAGACCCGGATAATCCTTTTTCACTTCTGCCCGTTTTTGTAGCAGTATATAATGCTCTGATCCTTCCAACAAAGTAAACCAGCAATGAAACGTTTCATGCCAGACTCCGTCTCTATGTACTTGTTCTCTTGTTTTCTGGCCTATACACTTCATCTGATCATCGAATATTCTTACAACCTCACTGTTCATATGTTACGGCTCCTTCAAACATGTTCTAAAGTATCCATCTCATTGTATCAGTTCATCACGTTAAAAGACCGGCTCCAGGAGAGCCAGCCTTATTTTCAGTCTTCTATATGAAATTTGCTTTTCAATGATCTCCATGAAACGATCAGGACAGCGGCTGCTCCTATCAATACAAAAAAACTAATCCATGGATTGGCCTCGGCTTCCCTCATAAAGTTGGCCACCATGCCGGCTTCTTGATATTTATGTTCCCGGATGGCTTTTATATATTTTCCACCAGGCTCCTCAACGGCAATCGCCTTGTCGGTGCTAACGCCTTTGATCTCGAAATACTTTGTTCCTTTTTTATATTGATTGGAGAAGTTACCGGTGTATTCTCCTTCCTGGTCGGAATGCTTTGTCACCTCACCGATCTCTTTTCCCACTTGATCCACATATTCCTCACTAATGGAATAGGTGTAATGATCCCAGACCACAAAAGGATAGGCCCAACTGGCTGAAACAAGACTTTTAGAAAAAAATTGGCCTGCCAGGAGCAAGGCAAACATGACTGAAACACATTTTAGCATTTTCATAAGCCGCTGTCCCCTTCTACTCGATCGAATTAGCAATTCCGAGAAGCTCTTTTTTTAACTGCTTTTGGGTGTACTCTGAGGCAAACATGTGCCGAAGATCATACTCCTCCCCATCCCGAACCCAAAACAGTTCGGCATAGTTTCCAAAGTAGGCAAAGTAGGCTTTTTTCCCATCAGCCAGCTTTAGCGTTTCTTCATATTTTTTCTGCTTGATCAAATCACTCACTAAATTTTTATGATTGAAAATTTTAATCGCTATAAAGCCTTTTTGTGTATTTTCGTCTTTCCTTATGTACTGCATCTCCAGCTGAAGTTTTTCTTTTTTTCCCCAGTCGGTGATCACCACTTTGGGCTCTTTGTATTTGTACGGAATGTATTGTGGAAGGTGTGGTTCAAATGGTAGAACATCCTCGCTTTTATCAATGGAAACCGGTTTGTATGACCGTGGATAATGACCTTTCGAATGCGTGTCCAGCTTAAGTTCGCCATCCGCCAGCATGGAACCCTGACATGAAGTTAACACGGTTACAAGCAATGCCGCTGCAACTGCCCCTGCTTTTCTCAATGCCCCCACCCCCTATTCTGTTACCTAAATCATACCATTTTTCCAGGGACTTCCGGACAAGCAATCGTACGCAAGTTTCGACGTTTTTTGTGGCTACAAAAAACGCCCTCTACCATATGAGGCAGAGAGGCAATCCATTTGATTTTGGTGCAATTATGGTTGAATTCCATCGCAAGCCTCCACCCCACTAAAAAAGCTGCCGGAAACACATCCGGCAGCCCACTAATTAACGATTTTTCAGTTCTTCAGCGATCAATTTGTTTACCAACGGAGGATTTGCCTTACCTTTGGTCTCTTTCATGACCTGGCCAACGAGGAATCCGATGGCTTTGTCTTTTCCGTTCTTGAAATCCTCAATGGACTGCGGGTTGCGGTCAAGAACAGCCACTACAAACTCGCGAATTGCGCCTTCGTCCGAAATCTGGACAAGGCCCTTTTCTTTGACGATCGTTTGCGGATCGCCGCCGTTTTCAATCATTTCCTTGAAGACTTTCTTCGCGATCTTGGAAGAGATCGTGCCGTCTTCAATGAGCTTGATCATTTTCGCCAAGTTACCTGGCGTTAATGGAGTTTCATCGATTTCTCGTGAAGCGTTGTTCAAGTAGGCGCTCACTTCACCCATCAGCCAGTTAGAAAGCATTTTCGGATCGGCTTTTTCCTGAATACCTTTTTCAAAGAAATCCGCCATCTTGATGGATGCGGTCAGCACACCTGCATCATAAGCCGGCAATCCAAATTCAGAAACATAGCGTTCCTTCCGTGCATCCGGAAGCTCTGGAATTTCAGCGCGCACACGCTCAATCCACTCTTCGGACACACTGAGCTGCACAAGGTCTGGATCCGGGAAGTAACGGTAGTCGTCAGATCCTTCTTTTACACGCATAAGGATTGTTTTGTTGGATTTCTCATCAAAACGGCGTGTTTCCTGAAGAATTTCGCCGCCATTCAAGATTTCCTCTTCCTGGCGCTTTTCCTCGTATTCGAGTCCTTTTTGGACAAAAGCAAATGAGTTAAGGTTCTTCAGCTCGGTTTTTGTACCAAATTCCTTCTGGCCGACAGGACGGATGGAAATATTGGCATCACAGCGCAATGATCCTTCTTCCATCTTACAGTCGGATACACCGGTGTATTGAATGATCGCTTTCAATTTTTCCAAATAGGCATACGCTTCTTCCGGTGTGCGGATATCCGGCTCGGAAACAATCTCCATAAGCGGTGTACCCTGTCGGTTCAAGTCCACAAGAGACGATCCGTCAGCTGCATGCGTCAATTTCCCTGCATCCTCTTCCAGATGAAGACGTGTAATGCCGATTTTTTTCTTTTCGCCGTTTACATCGATTTCGATCCAGCCGTGCTCACCGATCGGCTTGTCCAGCTGTGAAATCTGATAAGCTTTCGGGTTATCCGGGTAAAAGTAGTTTTTACGGTCGAAATATTGCTCACGGTTAATTTCACAGTTTAACGCCATCGCCGCACGCATGGAAAATTCCACGGCCTGCTTGTTCAATACCGGCAAAACCCCCGGGTGTCCAAGACAGATCGGACATGTATGGCTATTGGGCGGTGCTCCAAAGTCGGTGGAACAGCCGCAGAATATTTTAGAATTGGTTTTCAGTTCAACATGGACTTCTAATCCAATGATCGTTTCAAAATTGCTCATCCCTGCACCTCCTACAATTGCGGTTTCGCTTTATGGTGTTCCGTTGCCTGTTCAAAGACCGAAGCAACACGGTAAATCGTGCGTTCGTCAAAGTGTTTTCCGATGATCTGCAATCCGACCGGCAGTCCGTTGGAGAAGCCGCACGGAACGGAAATGGCTGGCACACCCGCAAGGTTAACAGGAATGGTTAGAATATCGTTGGCATACATGGTTAACGGATCATTCGTCTTTTCACCGATTTTAAAAGCAGTCGTCGGTGTTGTCGGCCCAATAATCACATCAAAGTCATTAAACACTTGTTCAAAATCATTCTTGATCAGCGTGCGGACTTTTTGCGCCTTTTTATAGTACGCATCATAGTAACCCGAGCTGAGCGCGAATGTTCCGAGCATGATACGGCGTTTCACTTCATCGCCAAAGCCTTCGCTTCTGGAGTTTTTATAAAGCTGAAGAAGGTTCTCCGCATTGTCTGAGCGAACGCCGTAACGAACACCGTCAAAACGGGAAAGGTTGGCTGAAGCTTCAGATGAAGACAACAGATAGTACGTGGCCAACGCATACTTGGAATGCGGAAGAGACACTTCCTCCCATGATGCACCCTGTGCCTCAAGCACATTCAAGGCTTCAAGCACTTTTTCTTTTACCTCAGGGTCCACGCCTTCTGCCAAATATTCCTTCGGCACGGCAATGCGCAATCCTTTGATGTCTCCGGTCAAGGAAGATAGATAATCAGGAATTTCAACGTTCGCAGAAGTGGAATCCATCGGGTCATGGCCGGCAATTGCCTGTAAAAGATATGCGTTATCTTCGACTGTGTGAGTAATCGGTCCGATCTGGTCAAGAGAAGACGCGAACGCGATCAACCCAAAACGGGAAACAAGACCGTATGTGGGCTTCAGGCCAACCACACCACAGTACGCTGCAGGCTGGCGAATGGATCCTCCGGTATCTGATCCTAAAGAAAACAGCACTTCGCTCGCTGCTACGGATGCCGCTGAGCCACCGCTGGATCCTCCAGGGACATACTCTGTGTTCCAAGGGTTTTTGGTCACATGAAATCCTGAATTCTCGTTGGAAGACCCCATCGCAAACTCATCCATGTTCAATTTTCCAATCGTAATCGCTCCTGCTTCATACAGACGGTTAGCGACCGTTGCATCATAAATAGGATTGAAGTTATCGAGGATCTTACTCCCGCTTGTGGTGCGGAGCCCTTTTGTGGAGATGTTATCTTTCAAGGCAATCGGAAGTCCTGCCAGGATCCGCTCTCCGGGGTACCCTGCAAGCACATCGTCCAGCTCTTTCGCCATACGGCGTGCGTGTTCCTCGTTCAGGCTCAAGAACGCCTGGACTTTGCCTTCCACCTGTGAAATTCGGTCATACGATGCATCAACCAGGTCCGTCACATTGATTTCTTTCTTATGTAACAGGTCGTGCAGTTCTGAGACTTTCTTCTCTAATAATGACATGTGCTGCCTCCTACTCTAAAACGTCTTCGGTACTTTAAACTGCCCATCGCGCTCGTCAGGAGCATTCTTTAATGCTTCTTCGCGTGGTACGGATTCTCTTGCCTGATCGTCGCGCAGTACATTTTTCAGCTCCAGCACATGGGTTGTTGGTTCGATATTTTCTGTATCCAGTTCATTCAATTGCTCGGCAAAACCGATAATCGCATCCAGCTGCTCCGTGAACATGTCCACTTCTTCTTCACTCAGTGAAAGACGAGCCAGGTTCGCTACGTGTTTTACCTCATCTTTTGAAATTTGAGACAAGCTTGCCACCTCCAAAACAGTACGTTTCACAATATATAGATGATACCAAACATCAAGGCCCATGAGCAACAAAGGGCGGGTTTTTTTACGTTAAAGCAAAAAAGGCCGACAAATTGCCGGCCTTTTTCTCTTAATCCTTCCTGTAGCTCGTATCTATAGTGGGATGCGTAAAGGGAACGCCCTTGGGCTTGACCTTCTTTTCGATTAATTCCCGGTTTTCTTCCGTGTTCCATCCGATATCATTGGTGGGATGCACCCACTGGTCGCCAGCCATGATGCTCGGGTCTGTATCTTCGCTCCAGTTATTGAGCGGTGAATTCTCCGAGCTGTACAGGCTGTCTCCGATCACCACTCCATGCTCGTTTACAAAAGGAGCCTGCATTTTCACTCCTGATCCTTTAAAAGAGGGCGAATCAGCTTGATGGGGCAGGGTTTCATCGAGAATGGGGGAATCCAGTTTCTCTTCTTTCTTCTTATCCGGCATTTGCACGTCCTCCAATCCAAAAGCGTTACTCCTAATTTCTCCAGATCGGCATCTTTTATGTTGCCTTACTTCCCTAATAAAAAACCCTCCACAGATGCATGGAGGTTTTACTATTGTCCATTCTCTTTCATGCATATGGGCCAGGCCGGCTCATGGCAATTCCTCCTTAACGTGAGTTCCACTTTTCAATGTATTTCTGAATTCCAGAGAGCGTCAGCTTCAATAAAAAAGAATGTCTTGGAATAGCGTACAAGGCCTTTGAATAAAATATTTTAAAAGGTACTTTACAAAAGTAAGAGTTCATCATATAATACTAACATAAAGTAAGTAATTAACTAATTTTATATAAGGGGTGTTGAACAGTATGTTAGATTTAGGTCTTCTTATTATTCGTATTGTTGTAGGTCTGTTGTTCGTCGGCCACGGCGCGCAAAAGTTGTTTGGGTGGTTCGGTGGCCACGGTTTGAAAGGAACAGCCGGCTGGCTCGAGTCCATTGGCGTTAAACCCGGCTACACTATGGCCGTGTTTGCAGCACTTGCAGAATTCGGCGGTGGCTTGTTGTTCGCAGCAGGACTTGTGACATGGCTTGGAGCTGCAGCGATTATTGTTACCATGCTGATGGCCATTGTGAAAGTTCACGGTGCTAACGGTTTATGGTCAACTGCTGGCGGTTATGAGTATAACCTCGTTTTGATCGCAGTCGCACTTGGTGTGGCATTTACAGGCGCAGGCGCGTACTCTCTTGATGCACTTTGGTTCTAATCCAATACACAAGAAAACAGGCAGGAACTTAGGTTCCTGCCTGTTTTTTTATTGGTTTTCCTCAAGCAGTTCGATCGTGTGATAAAGAAGGGATTTCCCTCCCACATTTCCATGCCCCGGTACAACGGTTCTGGCTTTTGGATAGCGGTCAATGACCCGCTGCACAGAGGCTGGCCAGGCCTGTACATCCCCGTCCGCTGTGTTCCCAAGATCTTCAGCCTTCTGGTCTTTGATCAGACAGCCTCCGACAAGCAGCTTATACTGAGGGAAATAAATCGTAATGTTGTCCTCAGTGTGTCCCTTTCCCGGATAGAACGTTTCCACCTTTACATCACCAAACTTTAAATCCGTCAAAACGGGGTCGAGCAGCCGGTCCGGTCCTTCATATCCATTTTGCATACCGAGTGTCGCTGTCATCTCTGTGGTATATACACGAATTCCTCTATCTTTCAGCGTTTTGATCCCGCCCATCCGGTCGGAATGCCAATGGGTGATGATCGCATTTTTGATTGGTTTTTTAAAATGCTGATCAATGACATCCAGCAGTTCATCAGTCTTCGGATCATCCCATGAGGAATCGACAAGCAAAAGCCCTTTTGACGTTTCCACTAGAAGACCGTTGGACGGGACCGCCACTCCGTTAAACTCTCCAATGGTTGTATGTACCCATACATGGGGCTTGATCTGAGTGAGGGTCACTGTCCCGCTTTCATTTGTGATTGTATTTTGATGATGGCTAATTTCTGTTTTTGGCACTTGAGCATGAGCTCCGGTAACGAACGGTGCAGCCAGGAGTCCCGCTGCCATCATCCCACATACGAATGCTTTTCCCATTTTCTTTTTATCCATGACCATCCTACCTTTCATTCCTTGAAATTTCCTGCTATGGTATTGATGGTATTCTTTCTCATTCTTATCATCAATGGAACAAGACTGACAATTCTCTAATAACTATCAGAAAAATCAGATAAATGAAGGTGAAGGAAATGGACGTTTTAGAAAAGCGTCATTTATTGATTGAACGGGGCCAGCCGTATGAAAGTGAATTTATTTATTTGAAGCGCAAATTATCCATCGGACGGTTTGGGGCAAGTCCTGCTCCCGGGATTGCTTTTCATATCCCGCTCGTCTCCAGACAGCATTGTGTCATCGATTGCGAATGCTCTGCGCCCCAATTGATGGATCTTGGAAGCAAGCATGGCACGTGCCTGAACGGCATTCCGCTCGTTCCAAATAAAAACTATTCGTTGAATCATGGGGACCAGATCACGCTCGTCAATGGCATGATTTCCATGAAGTATATGGTAACCAACTCGTTTGAGACGCTCGATTATGATCCTGTAACGCCGGTCAGCCGCCCATCTGCCAACTTTATTGAGGTATATGAGGTGCTGCAAAAGGTACGTTTGAGGGAAACTGACATTCATTTCTCCCATAAGGAGTTTCAGTGTTTTCAGCTCCTTTACGCTTCCCTTGGACAGTTTGTTTCAAAGGAAGAAATGAAACGGCACGTCTGGAATGAGCGGGCCTGGATCGATGGCCGTGTGCCTGATGTAGGATCAGATGAATTGAATTCCTTGATTTACCGGGTACGAAAAAAGCTGTCCCCCTGGCTGCAAATTGAATCGGTTCTCCGTAAAGGCTTTGTGATGTCCGCTCTTGACGCTGATCATCACCTGTAAAAAAAGCTGCCGAGTTCCCGGACAGCTCTTCTGACAGGGTGCATGGTGAGGTTTACTCACGGTATCGGAGAATTTACTCACCCAACACATCATTTTTACTAAATAAAATCCCCCTATGGCCGAGGCCATCAGGGGGATTTTCTGTTTTATAACAATTCTGAAGTTGTTTTTGCCTGCATGTGAAGAAGAAGGTAGTCAGGACCGCCCGCTTTGGAGTCAGTACCGGACATGTTGAATCCGCCAAACGGCTGATATCCAACAATCGCTCCAGTACAACCGCGGTTGAAGTAAAGGTTTCCAACATGGAATTCTTCTTTCGCACGATCGATGTGCTCGCGATTATTTGTAACAAGTGCACCTGTTAAGCCGTACTCTGTGTTGTTTGCGATTTCCATCATGTGGTCGAAGTCGCGTGCCTTGCAGAATGCCACAACCGGTCCAAAGATTTCTTCCTGCATAACACGTGCTTTTTCATCCACATCTGCCACAATCGTCGGCTGGATGAAGAAGCCTTTAGAGTCGTCGCCTTCTCCGCCTGCCACAACTTTGCCTTCTGTTTTGGCAATTTCGATGTAGCTCATGATTTTGTTAAACGCAGCCTGGTCGATCACAGGGCCCATGTAGTTTCCGAGGTCTTCCGGATTTCCTACGCGAAGAGACTTGGTAAGGGCAACCGCCTTTTCAAGCACTTCATCGTATACGTCCTGATGCACTACCGCACGGGATCCTGCAGAACATTTTTGTCCGGAGAAGCCAAACGCCGAGAATACAATCGCAGATGCCGCCATGTCAGTATCTACGTTGTTGTCGATAACCATGGTGTCTTTTCCGCCCATTTCAGCAATCACACGCTTCAGCCAGATTTGGCCAGGTTGTACTTTTGCTGCGCGCTCATAAATACGGCAGCCTACTTCACGGGAACCTGTGAAGGATACAAAGCGGGTCTTCGGGTGGTCAACAAGATAGTCGCCGACTTCTGCTCCGCTTCCAGGGATGAAGTTCAGGACACCCTCAGGAAGTCCGGCTTGCTCCATAACCTCTGCAAATTTCGCTGCCACAACCGGTGTGTTGTTTGCAGGCTTAAGAAGAACCGTATTTCCTCCGACAATCGCAGCCACTGTTGTTCCTGCCATGATCGCAAGCGGGAAGTTGAATGGAGAGATGACAATTCCCACACCCAATGGGATGTAGTTGAACTGGTTGATCTCGCCTTCACGGCTTTTAACCGGTACGCCGTTTTTCAGTAGTTCCATTTGGCGCGCATAAAATTCAAGGAAGTCAATTGCTTCTGCAGTATCTGCATCTGCTTCCTTCCATGGCTTTCCGCCTTCTTTTACCAGATATGCCGAGAATTCATGCTTACGGCGGCGCAAGATGGCAGCCGCGCGGTAAAGAATGCTGGCACGTGATTCTGGAGACCACTTTTTCCATGTTTCAAAGGTGGAAACTGCGGTTTGCATGGCTTTTTCAGCCAAATCTTTATTTGCTTTAGAAACCGTACCAATTACTTCTTCTTTATTGGCCGGATTAATAGAAACAATCTTTTCATCAGTTGTGATGCGCTCTCCGCCAATGACAAGAGGATACTCTTTGCCTAGCTGGGAATTAACAAGATCTAAAGCTTCCTCAAAAGCCTTCTTGTTTTCTTTAACTGAAAAATCCGTAAATGGTTCGTGTTTGTACTCTCGAATCATTTTGTCCCCTCCTATGCGCTTAAGCGTTTTCATTATGCAACATGTCTATTCTACCCTAAACTCGTGCCACAGTTCAAACTATGAAAAATAGTCGGAATTATTTGAAATGTACAATAAACCCTTTGTTTGCAAGGGTTTTCATAAGTATGCAAATAGAAGAAGACAGACCCTTGAGGGTTCAAAGGTCTGTCTCATTCACTATCTATAAATATGCACGTTTGGTTCGCCGCTGCCATCATCCCGGACGATCAACGCTTCCGGTTCGTTGACCGCAGATTGGATGTTAATCGTCACCGGCACGTTTGGAAGTTCCTTCATAACCGAAGACGTTACATACTGTGTAAAGGAAATAACTTCGGCTTTCCCTTGGAACTGCATCGGAATATCAATATCCAGCCGGTCCAGGCTGCCATCATGGTAATGAGCCTTACCAATGACACCCACATAGTTCGGGAAGTAATCCTGAATTTTGGATTTGAAGTTATTAAACTTCTCCGCATCATCCCGCTTATTTGCTGTGGCTTCTTTTGATGGGAACAGATAGTACTTCTCATCGATCTTGTCCCAGCTGCCCAGCTGGGTGCTGCCTGCTCCAGCTTCCGCTTTTGCAAAAAAGTGTCCTGGAGTAACCGATTCCTTCTCTGCTTCCTGGTAAAGAGCGATCGTGATCGGCACATTCTTCAATGAACTATTTTGACGCAGTCGTTTCAACACCTGCTGACCCATCTGTCTTGCTTCCTGGGCAACATCACTTGCCTGCAGCTTCTTGGATCCATTGTAGATCAGGCCGGAGCTGTCTGTTGCTTTGTAATAATAGGTAGAGTTAAATGAAAGCCCCACTACCAGGCCGCCCAGCTTTACTTTGTCGTTTCCGCTTTGAACCAAATAGTTTTGTTCCAGAACGTAAGATAAGTATTTCGGATGCTTGTCTTCGGCATCCAGCACTTGCTTGTAAGGCGCATCCTTTTTCACGCCAAGGGCAGGATTGAGTCCTTTTTGCGACATGTCCGTCTTGCTGTTTTTATCCACTTTTTCATCTGCACGCTTCAGCCAGTTATTGACGGTGGTAGAAGACAGATATTGCCCTTCCTGGTAATAATACTTGTCTGTGCTGAAATCGTCCTGAGCGATCCTCATAAGACCAAGTTCAAATTCGTTAATGTCCAGACGGTTGTCCACGCCATACTTGATCAGGCCGCGGGCGCCGCCGGGTTCAAAGGGCACGATGCTTCGGTAGTATTTTTCCCCGGTGTTGATTTCCCCAGTAATGATTGCCTTTTCTTCGGTCTTCCCTTTTTTCTTAACAACTTCCTCTTCCTTTTGCAGCTTGTCTCTGTTCAGACAGCCGGTCAGGAGCAAAAGGGAGCTTAACAGGATCAGACTGATCCGTTTTATCATGGTAAAACACTCCTCCAAATAACTTGATGGAACAGAGCTATTCTTTATTTTTCAAGCTCCTCAATAAATTGCTGTTCCGTCCAAACCTCTACACCAAGGGATTGAGCTTTATCCAGTTTGGAGCCCGCGTCTTCCCCCGCAATCAGCAGGTCGGTATTTTTAGAAACGCTGCCGGTGACTTTTCCGCCGAGCGCTTCGAGTCTCTCTTTCGCTTCATTCCGGTTTAAGATGGAAAGCTTTCCGGTCAGAACGATCGTCTTTCCTGCAAAAACCGAATCCACATCTTCTGCCCTGATGACCCTCGGCCCTTTGTATGCCATATTAACGCCATATTCCTTCAGCTCGGATATTAGCTCCGCAACTTCCGGTTTATTAAAATACGTTTCAATGGAATCGGCCATTTTCTCGCCGACCTCATCAATCGCCATCAGTTCTTCCTTCGTGGCCGCCATTAAACGATCCATCGTTTCAAACACCTGGGCAACCGTTTTGGCTGCTTTTGCTCCGACATGCCGGACGCCAAGGCCGAACAACAGCTTCTCGAGCGAATTCTCTTTCGATTTTTCTATAGCTTCAAGCAGATTGTCAACCGACTTTTCTCCCATTCTCTCAAGGTTCAGCAGTTCTTCCTTATTCAATGTGTACAGATCGGCTACATCCTGGATCAGATTTTCCCTGAAAAGCTGGGCAATCACTTTTTCACCAAGCCCATCGATGTTCATGGCATTCCTGGAAACAAAGTGGATCAGCCCTTCACGGATCTGAGCCGGGCACTGCGGATTCAGGCAGCGCAGCGCCACCTCTCCGTCCAGCCGCTCCAGTTCGCTTTCACATTCGGGACAATGGGTGGGCATGTGGAAGTCCTTTTCCTCCCCGGTACGTCGGTCAACGATCACATTAACGACCTCAGGGATGATGTCTCCTGCTTTCTTCACGACTACAAAATCGCCGATTTTAATGTCCTTCTCGCGGATCAAGTCTTCATTATGCAACGAAGCCCGTTTGACGGTCGTACCAGCAACCGTTACCGGGGATAAAAGAGCGGTCGGTGTAACCACCCCTGTACGTCCGACGTTCAGCTCGATGCCTTCCAGCTGGGTGACAACCTCTTCTGCCGGGAACTTGTAAGCGATCGCCCAGCGGGGGCTTTTCGCTGTAAACCCAAGCTCCTCCTGCTGATGAAGTGAGTCTACTTTAATAACGATGCCGTCAATTTCATAGTCAAGATTTGGCCGTCGATCTCCCCAGCCTCTGACAAACTCGACGACTTCATCGATATTTTGGCAATGATGCCATTCCGGATTCGTTTTGAAGCCGAGGCTCTGCAAAAATTTCAGGCTCTCACTATGAGAGTCGACCGAATGGCCGGAAAGCTGACCGATGCCGTAAACGAAAATGGACAGATTCCGCTTTCCGGCAATGTTTGGATCCAGCTGGCGAAGAGAGCCTGCCGCCGCATTCCTCGGATTGGCGAAAAGCTCCTGTCCCTCTTCCTGGCGGGATTCGTTCAGCTTTTGGAAGGAGCGCTTCGGCATATAAGCTTCCCCGCGCACCTCAAGGGACACATCTTTGTTCTTGATGCGCAGAGGAATGGCCCGGATGGTTTTCAGATTATTCGTGATGTCTTCACCAGTCGTTCCATCGCCACGGGTCGCGCCCAGCACAAAGCGCCCTTCTTCATACGTCAGGGACACGGCAAGACCATCGATCTTGAGCTCGGCAACATAGGTTACATTGTCTCCAACTCCGTTGCGCACCCTGCGGTCAAAGTCGCGCAAATCTTCTTCATTAAAGGCATTGGCAAGGCTGAGCATCGGCACCTTGTGCTGCACTTTTCTGAAATAGTCAAGAACCTGACCGCCCACGCGGACAGTCGGGGAATGCTCGTCCCGAAGTTCCGGATGGTTGTTTTCAAGTTCAATCAGTTCTTTTAACAGCCTGTCATACTCGGAATCGGGTACGGTCGGCTTGTCGAGGACGTAATATTCATAACTGTATTTTTCAAGGAGCTCACGTAATTCATTCACCCGTTGGCTGGCATGCTCTTCGTTCAAATCCTTCAACTCCTTCAATCTTTCACGTAAACTCTATACTTTTTCAATTGGTGCAAACTTGGCGAGCAGACGCTTAAGCCCCACCGGCTGAGGGAAGGCGATATCAAGTTCGATAGAGTCGCCTTCACCCTTCATGCTGACGACAACTCCGGTTCCCCATTTGCGGTGTTTTACTTTATCGCTAACTTTCCAGTCTGCATTTTCACCGCCGGGTGATGTAAATACCGGTGATGTTTTCTTCGCTCCCGGCTGTCTCATGAAGGACGGTGCCGTATTGGAACGTGAAGGTCTGCCCCAGCTTGGAGATGCCTCTTTTTCCTTCTGCTCAGATTCCAAGAGTTCTTCCGGAATTTCACCGATAAAGCGGGAAACCGGGTTCATGTTCGTACGGCCGAAGAGTGTCCGCATACGTGCGTTGGTCAAAAACAGCTCCTCCTCAGCACGGGTGATTCCCACGTAAGCCAGACGGCGCTCTTCTTCCATTTCGCTTTCTTCAAACAGCGCACGGCTGTGCGGGAAAACTCCTTCTTCCAGACCCATCAGGAATACGACCGGAAACTCCAGCCCTTTGGCAGAGTGCAAGGTCATAAGTACAACGGATTCCTTCGGCTTGTCGCCTTCATCCTCATCCAGACGGTCAATGTCAGCCACGAGGGCAAGATCCGTCAGGAAGGCTACAAGGCTTTTGTCGTCCTGATTCTTTTCAAAGTCCTGGGTAACGGAAAGAAATTCGTCGATGTTCTCCAGACGGCTCTCTGCTTCAAGCGACTTATCCGCCTTCAGCATGTCGCGGTAGCCGGTTTTATCGATGACTTCTTCCACAAGCTCGGTAACGGAAAGGAATTCCTGCATCCGGTTCCAGTTCGTGATCAGCTCGGAAAACTCCCGCAGTACATTGGTAAAGCGAGGAGACAGGCCGATCTGCTCCACTTCCTGAAGCGCCTGATACATGGAAAGGTCGTTATCTGCACCATAATGCAAAATCTTATCAACGGTCGACGCACCAATTCCGCGTTTTGGAACATTGATGATTCGCATCATACTGATATCATCATCGGGATTTGCGATCAGCCGCAGGTAGGCAAGGATGTCCTTGATCTCTTTTCTGTCATAGAACTTGATGCCCCCGACGATATTATAAGGAATGTTTGACTTGATCAAAATTTCCTCGATCACACGGGACTGTGCGTTCGTCCGGTAGAGAATGGCAATGTCCGAGCATTTACGCGGGCCGCCGGCGGTCATTTCACGGATTTTCCCCGCGATATAATGGCCTTCATCGTGCTCATTATCTCCCTGGTAGTAGGTGATATTCTGGCCCCCGGTTTTGTCGGTCCACAGATTCTTGGGTTTGCGGTTAAAGTTGTTTTCGATTACCTTGTTCGCCGCATCAAGAATGGTTTTCGTGGATCGGTAGTTTTGTTCAAGAAGAATTACCTTGGCGTCGTTATAATCCTTTTCAAAGGAAAGAATGTTGGCGATGTCCGCGCCACGCCAGCCGTAGATGGACTGGTCGGAGTCCCCGACCACACAGAGGTTGCGGAACCGGTCAGCCAGCATATTCACGAGCATATACTGCGCACGGTTCGTATCCTGATACTCATCCACATGAATGTACTGGAATTTACGCTGATAGAATTGCAGCACTTCCGGCACACGCTTGAATAAATGAATGGTTGTCATAATTAAATCATCAAAATCGAGCGCAGAGTTCTTTTTCAAACGTTTTTCATATTCTTGGTATACCTCATGCACTACTGTGTCATACGGCCCGTTCATCGTTTTTTCAAAATCGCCGCTCGTTTTCAGCTCATTTTTCAATGATGAGATGGAACCCAGAATGCTTCGAGGCTCAAACTTTTTCGGATCAATGTTCTTATCTTTTAAAATATTTTTGATTACCGAAAGCTGATCGGTAGAATCAAGAATCGAGAAGTTCCGGCTGATGCCGATCCGGTCAATATCACGGCGCAAAATCCGCACACACATCGAGTGGAACGTGGAAATCCAAATGTCCTCCGCGACCGGTCCGGTTATTGCCGCCACCCTGTCCTTCATCTCGCGCGCCGCTTTGTTCGTAAATGTAATTGCGAGAATGTTCCACGGAGCCACTTCTTTTTCCATCATTAAATACGCGATGCGGTGGGTCAGCACACGTGTCTTCCCGCTTCCCGCTCCCGCCATAATCAATAGCGGTCCTTCTGTATGTTTTACGGCTGCCTTTTGTTCAGGATTAAGCCCTGTCAGCAACTGTTCAACCATTTGATGCATACTCATTTACACTTCACCTGCCCAAACATTTGTTCTTATTTCTATCATAAAGGAATCTCAAGCTGTATTCAATTATCCTTTTGCAGCTTTTACCGTTTCAATTGCTGCCTGCACATTGTCATAAATGATGTTTCCGACCACAACCGTATCGGCAAACATGGCCATTTCCCTGGCCTGCTCCGCACTTTGAATGCCGCCTCCATAATAAAACCTGGTGCGGTCCAGAACTTTTCTGACCTCTTTTACTACTTCGATATCGCCATATGTTCCGCTGTACTCCAGATAAAAGATGGGGAGCCGGAACATTTTTTCCGACATGCGCGCATAAGCTACAACATCTTCCAATGAAAGACTGGCATTGGCGCTTGAATAGCCGGCAGCTTTGCAATCGGGATTGGCAATGCAATAGCCTTCTGTCACAACCTCGTCCCAGTTCATCAGATCGCCGTATTCTTTCACAGCTTCATGCTGAAGGCCAACAATAAAGCTCGCATCCTTGCTGTTTAGCACTGTCGGAATGTAATACAGATCAAAACCCGGTGTGAGGGATTCAATCGTGGTCACTTCCAGGACACACGGAACGGCATACTTGCGCACACGAGACATCAGATCAAGAGTATTATCAAGTGTTACTCCGTCACTTCCGCCCACAATGATGGCATCTGTACCCGACTCGCAGATCGCTTCAAGATCCGCATCGGAAATTTCCTTATTGGGATCCAGCTTAAACACATGCTTCCAAACCCGATAATCAAAATTCATAAATCCTCCTAGTTAACTAAAGCTGAAGCAGCCGTTTAGGGCCGATAAGCGTTGGAACTCTCAACCAGCAACACGATTTTTGTGTTGAGGGTTGAGAGTGAAACGATCGAGGCACTGGCTGCTGAAGCTGGATGATGACTAAAGCTGAAACGCTCGTTTAAAAGCGGCAGACGTTGGAAC
>NZ_FNHW01000007.1 GCF_900103485.1 Fictibacillus solisalsi | reverse complement strand
CTAAATGGACTCGAACCATCGACCTCACGCTTATCAGGCGTGCGCTCTAACCAGCTGAGCTATAGGCCCAAAAATAAAATGGAGCGGGTGATGAGAATCGAACTCACGACCAGAGCTTGGAAGGCTCTTGTTTTACCACTAAACTACACCCGCATTAAAAAGATGGTCGGGAAGACAGGATTTGAACCTGCGACCCCCTGGTCCCAAACCAGGTGCTCTACCAAGCTGAGCCACTTCCCGTTATGGCGCGCCCTGAGAGATTCGAACTCCCGACCTTTTGATTCGTAGTCAAACACTCTATCCAGCTGAGCTAAGGGCGCATATTATCTTTGATGTATTTATGTTATATATCGAGAAGCTATTGGTGCGGTCGAGAGGACTCGAACCTCCACGGGGTTGCCCCCACTAGCCCCTCAAGCTAGCGCGTCTGCCATTCCGCCACGACCGCAAAGCAATTAAAGTTATAAGTTCATTTTTTGAAAAAAATGGTGCGGGTGAAGGGACTCGAACCCCCACGTCATAAGACACTAGATCCTAAGTCTAGCGCGTCTGCCAATTCCGCCACACCCGCATGATGTGTAAATGGTGAGCCATGAAGGACTCGAACCTTCGACCCTCTGATTAAAAGTCAGATGCTCTACCGACTGAGCTAATGGCTCATGAAGATGGCTGGGCTAGCAGGATTCGAACCTACGAGTGACGGAGTCAAAGTCCGTTGCCTTACCACTTGGCTATAGCCCAATAATCATGATGCATTTCTTAATTTAAATGTTGGTTTTAAGTAAAATGGCGGGCCCGACCGGGATCGAACCGGCGATCTCCTGCGTGACAGGCAGGCATGTTAACCGCTACACCACGAGCCCATTTTAATATAAACAGCTTGTCCGCTTTTCTTCCGAAAAACAACTTGGTGTTTTTTGAAAAACACTTGGTATTTTTACCACGAAAAAATACTTGGTATTTTTCTTGTGATAAAATACTTGGTATTTTTCTTTTAAAAAAATTACTTGGTGACCCGTACGGGATTCGAACCCGTGTTACCGCCGTGAAAGGGCGGTGTCTTAACCGCTTGACCAACGGGCCGATAAAACTGGCAGAGAAGAAGGGATTCGAACCCTCGCGCCGCGTTAGCGACCTACTCCCTTAGCAGGGGAGCCCCTTGAGCCACTTGGGTACTTCTCTGTATGGCTCCACAGGTAGGACTCGAACCTACGACCGATCGGTTAACAGCCGATAGCTCTACCACTGAGCTACTGTGGAATGTGTTTTTGAGACATTTAATATCATACTTGTTTTTTCTCAAAAAGTCAACTGTTTTTTTCATTTATTTTGTTTATGTAAAGAGCAAGATGTCTTTCAGCGACTTTATTAATCTAACACAGATTCAAACATCTAGTCAACACTTTTCTCATCACTTTTTAAAAACAATTTTCCCCGGCATTTTCCGCACACGTGTTTTCTTGTGTCGACCCTTCGCTTCCGCTTGTATTGCTGATTACAGTCTATGCATAGATATAGGTATTTATAAGCATGAGTCGTTCGCGTGCCAGGCAGGGTTTCGCAATATCTCAGGCCGCCCACTTTCTTCAGCAGCTGTTTAAATTCAAGGTCTTTGTGCTGATATCCTCTTCCTTCGATATGCAAATGGTAATGGCACAGTTCATGCTTAATGATACCCACTAGTGCCTGCATCCCGAACTGAGTCAACTGCTTCGGATTGATCTCTATATCATGGGACCTGAGTAAATACCGGCCGCCGGTTGTCCGCAAACGGCCGTTAAAGCGGGCGATATGCTGGAAGGGTTTGTGAAAATAATCATTTGATATCTGCTCCACGAGCAATTGTAGTTCCCTTTGGTTCATTTCCTTTCCTATCCTTTCTCCTTCTATAGAACAAAAAGTTGGTCACATCAACAAGCCATGAGACATAGACTAAATCACGCTTGAATACGTGGAGGTTTTGTCTATGCCCACATGGTTTAAGAAACAACTCAGAAAAGCTTATTTTCAAAAAGACCGTTATCAAATCCGTTTGTTAAATCAATGCTGGTTTTTTTATAATCAAAAAAATAAAAATTCCGAAAGCAAAAGTTTCCCCTGACATACAGAGTAATGTTTGAATGAAAAAATCACTGCGCCTCCGGAGGCAGCATGGTGAGAGCCACTCTTCCTTTATTAAGATCCACGCTATCCACCCAAACGGTAACAACCTGCCCAACGCTAACCACATCCATGGGGTGCTTAACAAAGCGTTTGGCCAGCTTGGAGATATGAACAAGGCCGTCCTGTTTCACGCCAATATCCACGAAAGCGCCGAAATCAACGACATTTCGCACGGTTCCTTCCAGCTCCATTCCTTGTTTAAGGTCTTCGAGCTTAAGGACATCGGTTTTCAACAGGGGCTTTGAAAGCTCTTCCCGCACATCCCGGTTTGGGCGAAGCAGTCCGTCCACGATGTCATGAAGAGTGGGCACCCCGATATTGAGGTGATTTGCCATTGCCTCCACATCGATCGATTTCAGCTTGTCTTTCAGGCTGTCTGTGCCGATTTCTGCTACTTCACTGTTCATTTCTTTTAAAAGCAACAGCGTTTCTTTATAGCTTTCCGGGTGAATTGCCGTTTGGTCGAGCGGATTTTTCCCATCCGGAATTCTTAGGAATCCGATACACTGCTCGTACGTTTTCGCACCGAGACGCGGAATCTTCTTCAGTTCCTCTCGTTTTTCAAACTTCCCTTTTTCTTCTCTCACTTTCACAATATTTTGCGCGACGGTCTTGGACAAGCCGGCTACATACTGAAGCAAGGAAGAAGATGCTGTATTTACGTTCACGCCTACCTGGTTTACGGCGGTTTCCACCACAAAGGTCAGAGATTCGTTTAATCGCTTTTGCGAAACATCATGCTGATATTGTCCAACTCCTACCGATTTCGGATCAATTTTCACCAGTTCAGCCAGTGGATCCTGCAGCCTTCGCGCAATGGAAATTGCACTCCGCTCTTCTACCTGAAGGTCCGGAAACTCTTCCCTGGCGATCCCTGAAGCGGAATACACACTAGCCCCTGCTTCATTGACAATAATATAGGAAACCGGCTCCTTTACCCCTTTAATGGTATTGACGATGAATTGCTCTGTTTCCCTGGAAGCTGTTCCATTTCCAATGGCAATTACATTGATACCGTATTTGTCAATCAAGCCCTTCACTACCGTTTCGGACTTTTGTACTTCTGACCTTGGCGGTGTTGGGTAAATGGTCTGAATATGAAGCATTTTCCCCGTTTCATCCACTACACCAAGCTTACAGCCTGTACGGTATGCGGGATCCACGCCTAAAACCATCCGCCCCTTTAACGGGGATTGAAGTAGCAGATTTCTCAGGTTTTCAGAAAAAATGTGAATGGCCTGTTCCTCACCTTTGTCGGTCAGTTCGTTCCGGATGTCTCGTTCGATGGAAGAAGCAATCAGCCTTCGATAGCTGTCCTCAATCGCCTCTTGTAAATATGGTGCAGCTGGAGATTCCGATTTCTTGATAACCGTCCGGTTCAGCCGCTGAATAATTTTTTCAGCAGGTGCCTCCACTTCCACCTTAAGTACGTCTTCTCTTTCGCCGCGGTTGATGGCAAGAATACGGTGAGGCACGATTTTTCCAACCGGTTCACTGTACTCATAATACATTTCGTAGACCTTTTTTTCGTCCTCTCCGTTTTTCTTTAGGGACGTTTGCAGCTGCCCTTCCTTAAACGTAAGGTCCCGGATCCATGTTCGAATTGCCGCATCGTCTGAAATCTGCTCAGCTAGAATATCCTGCGCACCTGCAAGTGCCTCTTCAGGCGTATGTACCTCTTTTTCCTCGGACAGGAACTCACCGGCTTTCCCCAGGACATCACCTTGCCACGGTTGGCTCATGAGCCAGTCGGCCAGTGGCTCAAGCCCTTTTTCCTTAGCCACCGTCGCACGTGTTCTCCGCTTTTGTTTGTATGGGCGATAAAGGTCTTCAATTTCCTGCAGTTTTTTGGCATTCGATATGGCGGTTGCCAGTTCATCGTTCAGTTTCCCCTGCTCGCCAATTAGGCGAAGAACTTCTTCTTTACGTTCCTTTAAATTTTCTGCGTATTGCCAGCTGTCCATAATATCTTTAATTTGAACTTCATCCAGGCCGCCTGTCAGCTCTTTACGATACCTGGCAATGAAAGGCACCGTGTTGCCGTCCTTCAATAACTCAATAACATTTGCCACTTGTTTTTGTTTAATACCCAATTGTTTCGCAATTTCAGTAAATCCTTGATCCATCTCTATTGTTTTTTCCAATAGAAGTACCCCTTTCGAATCCGTAAAAATTACGGGTATACCCTTTTAGTTTAACACTTTCCCGATGTTTTAACGAAAATTGATCCATAAATCCCATATAAAAAAGCACCCCGGAAAGGGCGCTTGATCGAATGTAAAAGCATAAAAAAAAGCCGAGGCAACTCGGCAGAGAGATCCATAAAGACCTCCAACGTGCTTATGCATGAGACACTTTTCCGACGAGGCAGGTAGCGTCATCAATTAATTTTTGAGAAAGATTACCGAGGTAAGCAGCCGATTCCCGGGGCGATATCATATTGGTGAGAATGGAACGGCTTTGCGTATGAATTTCCATTCCATCTGAATAAATGATAAATGCGGTCTGATCATCAAACGGAAATTGCTGTACACGGAACTTCTGCGGCTTTCCGGAAAGAAAACCAACCGTAGGAAGAGGGTAAATTAATTTACGGTCTTCCCCAGCCATCATAAAGCGGATATTTCCCACTCCCGCATAGCGGACGATGCGCTGGTTAAAGTCAATTTTAAAAATGGAAAGCACCGCTCCCCTGGTTCCTTTTAGCTCTTCATTGCATACCTGCATGATTTCCTCAACTTCTAATTGATGATTCTTTTCCACAGCGATAACTGCCGCCTGGGAGGCTTTCCTGGCTAAACCGCCGCTCCCCAGCCCATCAGCTACCGCACAAATAAAATAATCACGGGTTTCCGTGACATAAAAACTGTCTCCACATAATTCATTACCGTTTTTGGGCTTTTGGAAAGAAGAGACGGCGATTTTGTCATAGGAAAAATCCTGGATCATTTTAAGGCCTCCGATGGTTCTACCCGAATCGCTTCACGAAGCTTTTCAAGTGCTCTCCTCTGCAGCCGTGAGACATGCATTTGAGAGATATTCAGGCGCTCCCCAGTTTCTTTCTGGCTTAAATTCTCAAAATACGTGCATTTAAGGATTTCCTGCTCTCTTTCAGAAAGAACGGCAAATGCTTTCTGCAGGAGCATTCTCTTGTCAATTTGATCATAGCCGGCATCCTGTGTTCCCACGAGATCCAGCAGGGTTACTGTGCTGCCTTCCTGATCCGCTTCAATGGAACTGTCTACGGAAAGAGCCTGGTAACTCTTGCCCATCTCCATCGTTTCCAGAACTTCTTCCTCCGTAACCTCCAGGTAATCAGCAATTTCCTGGATTTTCGGGGAACGCTGAAGGTCATTCGTCAGATCTTCTACAGCTTTTTTTATGCGGGGTCCAAGTTCCTTGATACGTCTTGGCACATGAACGCTCCACGTTTTATCACGGATAAACCGTTTAATTTCACCTATGATGGTAGGAACCGCAAACGATTCAAACGAACGTCCAAAATCGGCATCGTACCTTCTCAATGCAGCGAGCAGGCCGATCATTCCCACTTGAACCAAATCGTCATGAATGCTTTTCCCCTTGGAAAATTTTCGCGCTAGTGAGTGAACGAGATCCTCATATTGATGTACGAGTTTCGTTTGCAATATTTCATTTTGCGGATCGTTCTGAAGCTCGTGAATCCATTTATATACTTCTTCTTTATTGTGTAGGTGCTGGTGAGGTCCTGTCGACATTTTCCTCCACCTCATCTCTGTGAAGATACTTCGTCATCATTACGATCACACCCGCTTCACCGCTGATTTCCACTTTGTCCATCAATGACTCAATTAGGAAGAGGCCCAGACCTCCTTCATTCAATTGTTCTACTGATTTCCCTTCTACAGGTCCCAGTGATTTATTTACATCATCATAATCAAAGCTCTTGCCGTGGTCCACGACCATGATTTCCAGCCGGTTTTCATACACCCCGCATCCAATGCGGATTTGTCCTTTTTCTGAATCGGTATACGCATGATTCACAACATTGGTACAGGCCTCTGAGACAGCAATTTTGATATCTTCAATTTCGTCAAACGCAAATCCCATCCTGTTCGCAATACCAGAAATCGTCAGACGCACCACACCGACATAGTCGGTTTTGGCAGGTACCGTCATTTCGATAAAATCAGAGGCTTTGTTACTCATCTGGCCTCCCCCTTTACCTCATTGTCTATGTCCATTACCTCAGTAAGGCCGGTGATTTCAAATAAACGCTTAACCCTCTCGGTCATTCCGCGCAGCTTTAACGTCCCGTCGTTTTTCTTCGTGGACTTTAATGCTCCCACAAAAATGCCGAGCCCTGTACTATCCATATAATCAATGTTAGCCAGATCAATCACAATCTGAGCATTTTTTTCTTCAGTCAGAGGAACCAACATCTCCTTTAATTTTGGTGCGGTGTACGCGTCTACTTCTCCAGCTAGTGTTAAATAATGAACTCCATTCGTTTCTTCGTGACTAATTTGCAAATTCATTTTTTTCCCCCCAGGATAGTATCATAAACCCATAACACTAATTACCCGTTCTTGAAAAAGACTAAACCATTCTTTTTAGAATGATTAGGGTAAAGTCATCCCTCAACTCAAATTCCTGAAGCCGTTCAAGCTCATGGAACACCGAATCCACGATTTCCTGAGCCGGTTTGTGCATGTTCTCACGGATGAGCGCAACAATCTCTTCCCGTTCAATGAACCCTTTGCTGGTCCTGCATTCGGTTACCCCGTCCGAAAGAAGAATAATCATATCTCCCGGACCGAGCTGCTTTTCATATTCTTTGTATTTCGTCGTTCTTGATACACCCAGCACAAGGCCTTTGGCAAACATGTCCTCAAACTCATCGGTTGCTGCTTTATAAAAAAAGCCGGGCTCATGTCCGGCCCCGGCATAGTAGAATTTATGGACATCAGTGTCATAAAGCCCATATAGCATGGTTATAAACATATTCGGGTGCACGTTCTGTTCAACGACTCTATTCAGATTTTCAAGAAGAAGGTTAGGCTGCATCCTTTGCTCGGGAAGACTGTCCATCGCGTATTTAATCATCGACATGCACAGCGCGGCAGGAATCCCCTTCCCGATAATATCCGCTACAGCCACGCTGATGGATTTGTCATCCTTTACAAAATTAAAATAGTCCCCGTTCATTTTCTTGGCGGGAACACTTTTGACACCAATGTCCAGAGAATCCACCGTCGGAACATCACTGATTAAAAGTGTCTGCTGCATGCTTGCCGCTACTTCGATTTCTGATTCCAGCTGGCGCTGGCGGGTTCTCAGGCTCTGATGTTCGCGATACGCAAAACCGTACCCGATCATGACCTCCAAAAGAAAATCAAACGCGTCCTTCATTTCTTCGGTCATGTCGGGAAACAAATCATTTAGTACATTTATATGATGGCTGACCACATCCTCAGGCGAGATCTGCTGTTCAATCAGCTTTCGGCTGAACTGCTGCCCTTTGTATAGAGCTGTCTCGTTTTTCCCATTAAGATACGTTGTCAGCAAGTCTTTATATCGATCTATGATGAAATCTCGGTCGTTCATTTAATACCTCCTAACGAAGCCACTTCGTCGCAAGGATTTCAGTTCCGGAGTCAATCGTGGAATCAATGGTAAACTCGTCCATTAAACGCTTTACACCTGGCAGTCCGGCTCCAAGTCCCCCGGAAGTTGTATATCCGTCTTCCATTACCTTACGAATATCCCTGATTCCCGGGCCGTTATCCACAGCAATAATGCGGAGGCCTTTTCTTCCCATTTGCTCAACCGGCTCAAGGCAGATCTTTCCGCTTCCTGCATATAAATAGATATTACGCGCTAACTCTGAAATGGCAGTAGTGATACGAGCCTGGTCTACGTTGCCAAATCCGAGTTCTTTTGCCATATTTCTTCCTAATTGCCTTGCGCTTACGATATCCCATTCATTGCAAACTTCTACACAGGATTGGATGTCCATGCTCATCCCTCCAGTTCCAGTTGCAATTTATCAAGCCCTTGTTCCAGGTCAAGAGCCGTCGGAACCTCTCTCATTGAAATCCCCAGGTCGATCAAAGTAATTGCTACTGCGGGCTGTATACCGGTCAATACCACTTGCGCTCCCATCAGTTTTGACATGCGCACAACATCTCCAAGTACTTTCGCAATGAAGGAGTCAATCATGTCTACAGAGGTCAGGTCAATTACCACACCCTTAGCACCGGTGTCATGTATTTTGTTTAACAGGTCTTCTTGAAACTGCAGAGCAGTCTGATCATCGAGCTCTACCTGAATGGTAATAAGAAGATACTCATGCAGCTTCAAAATAGGAATTCTCATTTTCCCCACTCCCTATTTTTCATTAACAATTTGTTGGTTTGTAACTTCCAGAGCTTTTGCCATCCCTTTTTGCAGCGTGCTTTTGGTAGGGAACAGGCTGAGGTCAATCCCAAGGCTTACAATCGTTTGCGCAATTTCCGGCCGTATCCCGACCAAAATGCAGGTAGATCCCAAAAGCCTCACGGCATCCGCCGCCTGAATGATGTGGTGGGCTACCATTGTATCGACAACGGGCACACCGGTTATATCTATAAGAACCACCTGTGAACGGTATTGAATAACACCTTCCAGAAGGTTCTCCATTATTAATTTCGCACGTTCCGTATCAATGGTCCCGATCAATGGCATCACGCTAATATGCTGAAAGACCGGAATAAGCGGTGCCGATAATTCCAGCAACGCGGACTTTTGAATGGAAACGGTACGCTCCCAAAGCCGGGAAGAATTTTCAACCACTGAATTTAGAATGGGATCCATCCAGCGGTCCACTTCCCTATATATTTCAAACGCCGCATTTTTTTGAATATCTTCTTCAGTGATGATCTCCAAAACTATACGGCGAAAGCATTGCAGCCCTTGTGTTAAATATTCAAGCGGCATATTCGCACGCAAAACTTTATCAAAAAAGCGTTCCAATGTCCCGTCGGCAGAAATATCCCCCTGGCTGATATGGTTAAACAGGAGCGATAAAAACTCCTTGTTCAGCTGTTCACGCATGTAGGGTGTGATAGTGCTTGTTGTGGTTTTGTAATCCGCAATTTCCTCAGACCACAACTCATCTATTTCTGTGCGTTTATTTAGGATCATATCGATGATGGCCGCATTCAAATTCTATACCCCCCTTACGTCGGTACACTACTTTCATTATTCCACTTATCATTCATTCTTGCAATCTTTTGCTATATAGTTCGCTGATAAACCGGATTTCCTGTTCCAACTTTCTCTGTAAGTTGTTTCCATTAAAAAAACCGCCACTTTCACAGAAGAAAACGGCAGTTTTTAAAAGTCAATAAGACCAAGACTGATTTGTAACGCTTCATCAACGCGACGCATCATTTCATCGTCCAGATGCGTAATTTTGTCAGTTAGCCTTTGTTTATCAATTGTTCGAATTTGCTCCAGCAAGATAACGGAATCCCGTTCAAATCCGTACTTTTTCGCATTGATCTCTACATGCGTCGGCAGCTTTGCCTTTTGGATTTGTGCTGTGATGGCTGCAACAATAACTGTAGGACTAAATCGGTTACCGATATCATTTTGAATAATTAGAACAGGTCTGATTCCCCCTTGTTCTGATCCAACAACCGGGGAAAGGTCTGCAAAGTAAACGTCTCCGCGTTTTACGATCAAGGGCCTACACCCCGCTAACTAAGCGGTCTACGGTAATTTCAGCTTCCTCCTCTAAAAGAAAGGCTTCTGATGCAATGTTCAGATTAATTTTCGCCATTTCCATATAACCTTGTCTCATAGATTCACGAATGTGACGTTTCTTCTTTTCGCGAATATACATCTTGGTTGCCTGATGGATAAATTCGCTACGGTCCAAATTCTCATTCTTAATCATCCGGTCAATTTCATTAATAATCTGTTGAGGAAGACTGATAACGATCCTCTTTGTGTTCGCCAATTCGGACACACCTACACCTCCAGAGCAAAGCTTCTGCGATTTGCTACGATCATTCTTAACCAAATATAATCTTATCATTTCACCAATTGGTTTGCAAAACGATTTCAGAGTAAAATATTCTTCATGTTTTTTAATAGTCCTGCTAATATTCTGCTAAAAATTTAAAATTACATTCACTTTTTCTAAAATTCGACCCTGTTTCTTATAAATTCGGGGTACACGTGATGTAATTAAACATGGGATTTCGTAGTTTATCGTATCATTTTGAAGTGCTACATCATCCATGGAGATCTTTTCGCTTCCCTGTTCCCCAATGAGGGTGACAAGGTCACCGACCTTCATTTCAAACGGCAGGCGCACCATGCATTGATCCATGCAGATTCTGCCCGCAAACGGAACCTTGATTCCACCCGCAATCGCATGGCCATGATTCGCGTAGCGCCTTTGCCAGCCGTCGGCGTACCCAATCGGAAGGGTGCCAATCCACTCTTCCTCTTTGGCCGTATAGGTGGCACCATAGCTAATCGTATCTCCCGGCTTCACCTTTTTCACATGGACCAGCCGTGTATTTAACGTAAACGCCTCTTTCAGCGGAATCGGCAATACATTCTTAAGTTCGCCCGAAGGCGCCAGTCCGTACATCGAGATTCCGATTCTTGCAATATTAAAGATTTGCTTTGGAAAGCGGAGACTCGCCGCACTGTTCCCGCAATGGATGTACCGTGGCACAGTTCCCCATTCCTTCAGCCAGTCCAGGCTCTCGGAGAACCGTTCGAATTGCTTTTTCACCAGAGGAGATTCCAGTTCATCCGCTGTGGCAAAGTGCGTAAATACTCCTTCCAATTGGAGGAAAGGAGACTTTTCTATCGTTAAAACAAGTTCCTGTGTTTCCTCTTTATCTCTTGTTCCAATCCGGCCCATACCGGTATCCACTTTCAGGTGCAGTGCTACCCGCTGGCCATCCTGCAGGTGGTCCGAGGCTTCCCTCGCCCAGGACGCCTGAAACACAGTGAGCGCAATATGATACTCGGCAGCAAGAACCGCATCTTCCGGCCGTGTTCTGCCCAAAACAAGAATGGGTGCCTTAATTCCTTGTTGTCTGAGGGACACGGCTTCATCCAAAAGCGCCACGGCAAGATATGTCGCACCTGCTTCCAGTGCGGTTTTCGCAACCGGCACAGCTCCATGTCCATAGCCATTGGCTTTGACAACCGCCATAATCTCGGTGGTGTCCGGCAGCAGGTGCCGGAACGAGCGGATATTTTCTTCGATGCAGGACAAATCAATCTCCGCCCAGGTATCTCTATAAAACTCTCCAGTATTCAAACCTATCCGTCCCATCTATCTGTATCATTTCATTCTAATTATTGATCTATTCGTTATTCTACAACATCCTCGGCAATTGTGTAAGAGTAAATAGAATAAAAAAGGCTGATTCACCATAAAGGAATCAGCCGGCCTCTTCTTTTATTATTTTGATCCTTGCGCGGAAACAGAACGGGCGATGGCCATTAGTTCTTCCTGATCCAGAGAGTTGGAGGCTAAAAAGAATTCGGTGCCTTTATACGTCCAGGAGATTGATTTATCATTCATCGCCCCCACTGTGAAGCCAAGATCCACCGGTTCTCCGCCCGGCATTGTCAATCGTTCTCTCTTGGCAGCAGCTGTTTCTACCGCTACATTTTTTCGTTCAATTAATGTAAACGAGTTTTTCTTTTCATCTGTATAGCTGAGGACCACTTGTTTTTCCCCGTCGGCCATGATTTCTTTCTCATTCGTTAATTCAATATTCCCAGGACCCATATATTGCGGGTACAGCACTTCCATTTCTTTTTTTGGCTCACCGGCCTGGCTCATTGCCGGCAGCTCCAGCTGGGCGCCTGTCATGTTCGTTTCCATATCGAAAGCACCTTTATCAAACTTGGCGTTGAACTTGACGTTTTTGAACTCCAGCTTGACCAGTTCCTTAGCATCCTTATCCATCACCCGGACCGAGCTCGGATCCAGGTCCTTATTTAAAATAATTTCCTGCTGATACAGGTTTTTGTTTTGATAGTTGGTTTTGGTATGGAAAACATACGAGTTTTCCTTTGCCTTAAACCCGCGGTCCGTATCATTTAATATATCGGCAGCGAGCGACTCAAACAAGTAAACCTGACTATTATTTTCCGGCCAATCGCTCTGAAACCTGAAACTTTTATTCAGCGCAGGCGTTAATACAAATACACCTTCTTTGTTTCTCAAGATCATCTGGCTCTGGTCCTTTTTGGCGTTTTTCAGGTTCACCCGGTAAAAGTTAGGCTTCTTGTGCCACACTTCAAGATTATACTGCAGCGGTTTTTCGCCGGTATTCAGCGTCATGACGGCATCTGCTTTATAGCCCGTCATTTCTTCCATTTTCTTATCCAGTGACGCTACAACATCTTCCTGGCTTTTTGCTCCGCAGCCTGCCAATCCGAATATGAACAGAAGCGCCATCAAGGATAATGACAGTGTCTTCTTCATTTTCTTATCCCCTTTGCCCTTTATTTTACAAAGGAGGATCACCGCTGTGTCCGACGCCACCAGGATGTCCCTCCCCACCGCATTACACTATATGTGGACAAAAAGGACATTATGCAGACTAGCTTGACAAGCAAGTAAACTTACAAGGCGGTTTCCATAATAACCTGGGCCACCGCAAATTCCTTGGAATGGGAGATGGAAAGATGAACAAGCGCATCCGGACCTGCCACAATGACCGGCTTTCCATTATCATTTTTGGTGATTTCGATATCCTGCCATGACAGGTGCTTGCCGATTCCTGTGCCGAGTGCTTTGGCATAGGCTTCTTTAGCGGCAAAACGGCCGGCCATAAATTCCGCCTGTCGTCTGCCGTTCAGCTTTTCAAACACAGCAAGTTCCCTTTCCGTAAGGATCCGTTCGGGAAAGCGGTGCTGCTTCCGGCACACTTCCTGGATTCTTGTGATTTCAACAATATCAATCCCTGTTCCTATAATCATCAGTTGTTTCCTTTCCGGCATGATATTTCTTATTTGTATTACCATTATGCTAAGATTAATATACTACATTCAGGTGGTGATGCTGGTTGTTTGTAAGAGAGGAGAATTTCAAAACGTTCCTCAGGCTTTATCCAATCATATCGGCCATAACAGGCATTCATTTAATCGTTTTCCTGCTGGCAAACCTCGGACCGCAGGCGGATTTTATTTATTATTACTTTACCGGGTCCAATTACTTTATTTCACAGGGAGAATACTGGCGGCTGTTCACGCCGATTATTACTCACGTCAGTCTTAGCCATGTGCTGTTCAACACGTTTTCTCTAGTGATTTTCGGTCCCGCTTTGGAACGTATACTGGGAAAAGTGAAATTTATCATTGGCTATTTGGGCGCAGGCATTATTGCCGATATCGCTACCTATTTTCTTCTTCCCTTAAACTATGCCCACATCGGAGCGTCCGGTGCCATCTTCGGATTGTTCGGCATTTACCTGTATATCCTGTATGCCCGAAAAGAATATTTAGGGCGTGCAAATAAACAGATTCTCATCGTTGTTTTGGTTTTCAGCCTGATTACCACCTTCACAACGCCCGGCATCAACATCCTTGGCCATTTGTTTGGACTCATTGCAGGCGCGGCCCTTGCCCCAATGTTAATGGCGTTTGTTCCACGACGGAGATAATAACAAAAAAGACACCAAGCCATCATGCTTCGGTGTCTTTTATTATAGATATTTTTTCATTGCTTCCTGAAGGGTGGACAAGAAAGAAAACTCCACTTCTGAATTTAGCTCATGCATTTGCCTTGCATGCTCAGGTTTTACACCGACAATCACGGATTCGATGCCGCCCATATAGGAAAGGGCCCTGAACAGACTCTCCATTTGCTCCAACCCTTCAAGGGTGATAGAACCCACACCGGTAAAATCAAAAAGTATGGTATCAAGATCTTCGCGATACGCATTTTTCAGCGTATTCTCTCTGATCGAATTGATTTTGCGGGAGGTAATGTCCCCAAACATGGGAATCAGAGCCACCTCATCCGACAGCGAAATAAAAGGACCTGACAGCCTGTCAATCTCGTCTATCGCCTGTTCAAGCTCTTCCTTTTTTTCAAACAATTCAAAGTCCGTACTGGACAACCTGCTCTGCAATCGATAAACCATATTTTCAAGGTTTTTGTTTTGCTCGTTTTTTTTGATACAGATCAAGTGGCCATTCAAGTAATGATCCCAAGAGATATAGAGATCAAAAAGCTCCAACGCGTAGTTCTTTGTTTTCATACTGATCTCCATGGGTTGTGTCCCAGAAGAGGTTTGAAGAAAATTTTTCAGCTTTGCCACACCTTCCTCGTCCACAATCGAGGTAATGTTTTCAGTAATCATAAAAAGGGCTTCCGCCTGTTTTGAAAAATTAAGGATGTGGAATTCGGTATTAATTTTAAAATAGGGAACCGGTAATACATAATCAGTAACGGGCATTTTGCTTCTCTCCTGTACTATATACACTAAGCCAGCTGTGAAGCTCCTCCACATCTTTTATAATCACTGTTTTGTTGGAACAGTAAGGCCTGAGATCATACTTTTCTGCCAAACGGCCACCAACCAGGACAGTAGGACCATAATTCAAATCCTCCAATGCTTCCACATAGGTTTTCAGATTAGGCAGGTTATAGGCAATGGAAACTGAAAGCCCGATCACGTCCGGCGTCCACTTTTTTGCCGTATCCACCGTATATTCGAGCGGCAGGTCCGCACCCATGAAACGGGAATGCCAGCCTTCCGCTTCAAATAATCCGGAAACCATTTTAAGACCAAGAGCATGCTGCTCCCCTTCCAGGCATGAAAACATCGCTTTATGGTTTACACTGTGACGGTCCATTGCACTCCTTTGGCCGGGACTGTAATGATATTGGGCCAGAACAAAATCACAAACGGCAGTAGCCAGATGTTCTTCTGCCACTGTAATTTCATTCCTTTCCCATAATTCGCCAATATAGCGCATGGCCGGTGTCAGCAGCTCATTATACAGTTTATATCTTGGGGAGTGCTGAGCAATCTGGCGCAAAAGTTCGATCGCACGCTGCTGATCTCCATTTAAAAGAAACTCTGCGAATTGCTGCGGTGAATGTTGTAGCACGGCAATCCCCCCTTTATGCCTTTTCTTTTAATACCTTTATTCCTACTTCAAGATAAGAGCGATAAGCTGAAATCCTGTCATCATCAGGCATATCGGCCAAAATCTTGTCAATTTCATCAAAGTTATAAATTAAAAGATCGGCTGTCATGCCGAACTTTTCAAGTATTCCATTCAGCCAGCACGCATAGTCCGAAAAAAAGACCGGGTTCTTCAGTTCGTAGGCTGTCTCTAAATGCTTCATATGGTGATGATTATCTTCAATGGCTTTTTTCTTTCCCTTATCTCCGTATCGGTCCTGAAGGTCGGGATAATCTTTGTACATCTTTGTGACTACCTTATTAACAATATCATCTACTGGGATTTGTGTCATGTGGCTACCACCTTGTATTGTTTAACCGCAGGAATAATAGCGGCCAGCTCCTGATCAGGGTATTTCTTTTCCATGTCATGAATGTCCTTGAACTGCTGGCTTCTCACCCATTCCAAATAATGCTCCTTCGTATCAAAGGTCAATTGAACGGTAATTTCCCCCGGCTTTTTTTCATTCTGAAGCAGCAGGAAATCCTGAAAGCCCTCTGCATCATCGACAAGACGGGATCGATTTCTGTATATGTTAATGACTTCTTCCGCTTTTTGTTCTGGTACATCGAAGGTTGAGTGGACAATATACATGCTATACCCCATTTCATGAGTTAGTTATCATTCGTTCTATAAAGTTCAACCAGGATACTTGTTATCCCTTCCCAGTTTATAGAAAACCAGCTTCTTTCCCTATAACATTCGCCCAAGTCTAACAAAAACAGGGAATACCCGCCAGGCTTTTCCACCAGTTGAACAAACCAGGGAAAATTTGAGAGGGAGGGACCGCAAAAAAAGAGAGGGCTTAACCTCTCTTCTTCCACACTTCCCTTTGTTTTCAGTTATACCAATGATAAAATGGCCGTCATCATCAGTAAGATGAAAAGCGTGACCACCAGTATTCTTACTTTCGTGTTAATATCCATAAAAATCCCCAATCTGCCCTATTTGATAAAGGTATAGTTCTTTTCGTATCTTCTCATCCGCTGCAAGGCTCTCCGTCTTTTGTTTCTCATCCGTATCATCACCATCAAAGCAGTAAGCATAAGAAACCCGCTGTAAAAGAAAAGGGCTGTTCTTGTTGTTAACTGAAGGGCAAGCTTGCTGCCGGTCGCTTCTCCTGAAGAATGGGCAGCCACTTGACTGGCTTCCTTTTTCGGGCTCGGCTGGAACAGCTGGACAGCAGCCAGTGAGTCACCCACACTGTTTTTTAGAGTTAATTCTCCCGAAGCCGATACATTTTTAAGCACTTTCTCCCCAATCGGCAGGGTTACTTCAAGGTCCTCTTTTAACGCGTGTTTCTTGCCGGCCGGATCTTCAATCAGTGTGCCTTTGGAAAGCTTCTGCCTTTGGAAATGGCTGAAACCGTAATCAAATAATGAAGTTGTATCGCTGTACGCCTCCCTGGAGGTACGCGCTTTTAAAACAACTGCAATAAAGTCCATGCCATCCCTGGATACCGAGGTTACCAGTGTATGCTTAGACTTGTCCACATATCCGTTTTTCACCCCGGTCGTTCCTGGATAATCCCAAAGCAGGCGGTGGTGGTTCACGAGTGTAGTATCCCATCCCTTCACATGCCAGGGAAGGTTCTTGATCTTTACAATCCTTCGAAATTCACTGTTTTTCATGGCGTATTGTGTGATCTTTGCCATGTCTTCGGCCGTGGTGTAGTGATCCGGATTATACAGTCCGTTCGGCGTCACAAAATGGGTATGCCTGGCCCCGGCCTTTTTGGCAAATTCATTCATTTTGTCGGCAAATGAAGGTACATCTCCAGCAAGATATTCTGCAATAGCAACCGCTGCATCATTACCAGAATTAACCATCATTCCTTCAACAAGTTTTCGCAATGGCATCTGTTCACCCTCGTTTAAATAGACGCGGGTCCCTTCTGCCAATGTTGCATTTTTGCTGACCGTCACGGTTTCATCCATTTCTCCGGAATCGATGGCAAGGATGGCTGTAACGATTTTGGTAATGCTTGCTGGATACATTTTTTTATTATCCTTTTTATTATAAAGGACATTTCCTGTTTTTTGGTCAATTAAAATCGCGCTTTGGCTCTTAATGTGGGGTGCTTTTTCTTGTTCAGCAAACACTGGCGCAGCTGGCGCCAGCAGTCCTGAAAGAAAGCAGAGGGAAACAATGGTGTGGAAAAATTTCTTCATTTGCCGCTAACAACTCCCGTCTTCAAACTACTACCTTTCTAAAGTGTTCGAACTAAACCTTACACTAATAATGGTCAGGCGAACAGTTTTCGTGTTATTTTTTCATAACATGTTAACATTCGACAAAAGACGGCAAAACTCTTCTTTTTTTGCAAAAAATTAGCGGCAAATTTTTCAGTGGTCTATTTAAAGCGGCTCTTTCGGCTGCGGCTCTTTAGCAAGTCGCCGGTCCATCCCTTCATTCTAAGCCAGATATAAATGCTCGCGATCGAAAGACCGATGAGACCCAGGGCAATCGCGTATCCTGCTTTCCAATCGAGTTCTGGCATGTTTCGAAAGTTCATTCCCCAGATGGAGCCAAGCATCATCCCTGGTGTGAAAATGACGGTCATAACGGTCAGTGTTTTCATGATTTCATTTCCCCGATGTGAAGAAAGCACCTCCTCGAGCTTCAGCATCGTGTCAATATCGTGCTGATAGTGGTTGATGAGATTTAGCGTACGTTCAATTCTGACGCTTGTCCTCCTGTACTCGGACGTTTCGGTAATTTCATCAAGAAAGGCTTCCTCTGCCGCAAGCTTGATTTCTTCAACCGGTATCGTTAAATCTGTCCAAATCAACAGTTCTTGTCGCAGATTATAAATGCGGTCCATGAGATTATGGCTATTGTTTTGCTTTAATTCGTATTGCAATTCATTCAGCTTGTACTCGAAATGATCAATTCCATCCAAATAATTGTTGAGCACTTCCCCCAGCAGGATAAAAAAACCTTCAATCGCCGTTTTGCATTGATGCATCTGCCGGATCATGTCTTTTTTGTTGGTCCGGTCCAGCCGGACAATCTCCAATCCCACCGTCACAAAATACGACCGGGTGATATAAAAATGAAAGTGGTCATGATCAAATTCCTCTTCTTCTTTTTCATAAATCAGGCAGCCATGGAGAACCGCTTCATTTCCATGATTTTCAATTCGAAGATAATTCGTATTTTGTTCCTCTACATTTTCCAGCCACTGCGTACAATCCGGCAGTTTATGAACCATCTCTTTGATGCGTTCTGCTTTATGATCCATGGATTCTATTTCATACCATTTCCAGTTTTCCAAGAAACGATGGTTCATCTGATCTCTTCCTTTCTAAACGTGAACCTACAGCGAAAAGTCTGTTGCTCCCTTTTGTTTTGCCCAGCTCAGGCATTTCTGAACCAATTGCTGCCGGAGCTGGCTTTCACATGAAGGTGCACACAAATGCGTAATGGCCGCGGTGGGCCTTTCCGTTATTGAAGCCGGGTCTTTTTTGGTCAGTCTCACAACCGCATAACCGTGTATCGCTCCCTCTTCCTCCGCCACAAACACCTCCACATCCTCACGCTGCAGCGAAGAACTCCATTGCTCCCGGGACCATTCATCCATGATTTTCTCCGTGTTTCCCACGAGTTCTTTCATATTTTGAAAATCGCCAGTTGTTCCTTTACGAATGGATTGGCTCATCGTTTTCCTCCAATAACAGGTTTTCTTTTCTATGCGAAAAATCTCCTTATTTACGTTTACTCACAAATTTCCCCTATGAAGCCCTTCCTGAAACTCTGCCTGATATGTTGTGTTTCTTCTATATAATAATGTGTTCGTCCGCTTATGAAAAAATCCTGCTGGAGGTACCAGCAGGATTGTCGTTCACTATTATTATGATATTTTTTTACTGCACACGATTTTTCGGTTGCAGTGATCCCAGGTGAACAGGGTTTTGCTGTCCTGCTGCAAGAGGGAGAGTGAAGAACTCGTGCATTCCACCACTTGAGAATTCGGTATGGTATGTGTGATTTGCTGTCCGGTGTTAAGATCCACGTAAACGATCTTTTCCGATTTTCCTGTCGCAAGATCAAGTTCATACACCATGATTTCGTTCTCCACATGGTATAGGGCTCGGGGAGAAATGCTAAGCGGATACTCCCTGATCACCTTTTCCTTATTGTTCAGCACGATGATTTTCTTTGGATCCCCATTCAAAATGGGCGCAGCAGAGATATAAACTTCTTCACCGATACAGAGAATATCAGTCGGTGCTATATTTTTTCCAAGGTTTACCCTTTTTTTCTTGTCGCCTTTGATAACGTAGAGGACAGCCTGATCTTCCTCTACGATGTAACAGGAAACATATAGCGTACCGTTGTTCTTTTCCACTTCCCACAGATAACCGTTCACTTTCCACTCCTTCAAAAGCTCGGGATCATCCTTGGAGAAGATCAGGATAGAGCCTTTGGACCCATCTCCTTCGCAGGCCACCACCACGCTATCCTCAAATTCATAAAAGTTCGGACGTCCGTTCACTGGGTGACAGAGGCGCTTCTTCGTTTCATGGTTATGAGTATAGATGGTATGGCGTCTTGATTTTGTTCCTTCAACCTGGCTCACCCAGTAATTTTTATGGTTGTCTTTATAAACATCGATATATGTTTGTGGATCATTCCATTGCAGAGTCGAAGGGTTCCCGGCTGTATCTGGATCATTCGAGACATATAGCAGTTCCTTGATGTCTGATTTTTTTGCTGATAATGAAAACATTTTTGCCATTATGTTCTCCTCCATTTCTAAATGGCCGGTATAACTTTCTTACCATCCGGACAAGTCTGTTAATTTATTTTTAATTGGTAAATCTAGCAAAAAGCAATTATTATCTGTTATATTTATCTTACCAGACATTTCTGTGGGTATGTATTGGGAAAAGTAGTAGTATTGGTACTTGATTAATGGGGGGTTTGCATGACAATTTTCCCAAGTTCGGAAAGGGGGATTATATGGTCGGTCAAAGAATAAGATATTATAGAAAAACCAAAGGCCTAACCCAGGAAGAACTGGCTCAGGGAATCTGTTCAGTGTCCTACTTGAGCAAGATTGAGAAAGGGGATGCAAAGTCCAGCGAAGAGGTTATTAATCTCCTTTGTGACAAGCTGGGTATTTCGTCCGAGGAAGTGGACAGCAACGAGATCCTGGAGATGCTCAATGAGTGGAATATGATGATGGTGAACCGCCGTTTTGATGAGGCGGAAGAGTTCTATGAAACGGTTCAGGAGAAAATGCAACACGTTTCTGAGCCCGAACTCATCCTTAGATACGAACTATTTTTAGCACGAAAATATATAGTAAGTAATGAGCCGGATTTATCGCATCCAGACATAATTTTATCAAAAATCAAGGAATTACAGGAGCAACTAACTCAAGAGTTAAAATTTTATTATAACCAGATTTTATCAATGTTTTATTACTTTAAAACGGACTATAAAAATGCGTTGTCCCACCTCCAGGAAGCAGAAAAGTTAATGTCTGTCATTAACATCGAAGATATGGAGCGGGCTGTAGTTTTTTATCAACTAGCTTTATGTTATGGCCAAATTTTCAGAATTAGTTCTGTAAATTATTATGCATATAAAGCTATTAATATATTCGATAAAGAATATAATTATAGCAGGAGTGCTGATTGTCAAATTCTTTTGGCTATTAGTAATAGGAGAGTCAGAAATTATGTTCAAGCTGAATACCATTTGAATCAAGCCTTAAAGTATTCAAAAACATTTAAAGATGACTTTACCTCCGGTGTCATTTTTCATAACTTAGGATATCTGGCTTCTTGCAGAAATGAACACCAAAAAAGTATCCAATTCTTGGAAAAGAGCCTCTTGTTCAAAAAAGACCTTTCAGATGTTACGAAAATCGCTACGATTTTTTTAATGGCAAGTGAATATTATGAGTTAGAGGATTATAATTCTTCTGAAAAATGGTTGACACAGGGGCAGAAAATACTTAATAAATATCCACATCATGAGTATGAATATCATTACAAAATTTTAATGCTCAAAATTAAAAAAGATCATGATGAACTTATATCATACTTAGCCAAAGAGGCTGTTCCTTATTTTGATAAACAGCATCTACTTGAAAGTTATGCAACCTATTCAGAATTACTTGCTGATTTATACTTTGAACATTCACAATATAAAAAAGCTAGCTTATATTATAGAGTTTCTAATAATGCAAGGAAAAATATCCTATAAAAATTGAAAAGGTGGATTAAAATGAAAAAAATATTAGCTGGTTTATTTATCGCGGGAGGCCTTCTGGGAATATTTAGCTTTTCTCAAGATACTGCGAGAGATGAACTTCCAAATCCAAGATTAGTAGCAAGAGATGAACTTCCTGGTCTTAGTATTGCTGCTGTTATGGATGAACTTCCTGGTTTAAGTTCACGCGGCGTAGCTAGGGACGAACTTCCTGGACTAAGATCTAATGCAGCTATGGATGAACTTCCTGGTTTAAGTACAAACGCTTGATCTAATTATCTCCCAATATAAACCCTCGTTCCAAGCGGAACCATTCTGGACAGTTCGAGTACGTCTTTATTGAACATTCGAATGCATCCTTTTGAGACGAATTTCCCAATGGACGATGGGTTATTGGTGCCATGGATGCCATAGTGCGGGGCGGAAAGCCCCATCCACATGACACCAAACGGACCACCGGGATTAGGCTGCTTATTAATTATTGTATACGTTCCCACAGGCGTAGGAGTAAGCATCTTCCCCACTGCAATAGGATATCGCCTAATGGTTCTGCCGTTTTGCGTAACTGCCATTCTTTTTTTACCTACAGAAATAAAGATTTGATACGCCAATTGAACCACCTCCACTGTTACAGTATGTCAGTGGAAGTGGTTCTGTTTGTATCGCCGCAAGCTTTAGGCTTTTTGGTGAAGGTAACAGCTTTCCTCATGCTGCGCGGGCATCATTCCGGTCGCCATCAGAAAGCTTTCCGCTGTGGTTAAGCCGAAATGTTTAAACGTTCGTTTAAGGATTTTCTGCTTCTCAGCCGTATCCTCCGGCAATTGTTGAAAGAAGGCATCCAATCCGCCATACTTCTTGATCAGTTCATCGCACCGCCTGGCGTTTTCAATCGTCGCTTCAATTTTTCTTCTGTGTCTCACAATTCCTTCGTTATTCATCAAGCTCGCTATGTCGTCTTCCGCCATTGCCTTGACGTGCTGAATATCAAATTGGGCAAAGGCTTTTCTGAAATTTTCACGTTTATGTAGGATTGTCCTCCAGCTCAGCCCCGCTTGGAACATTTCAAGTGTGAGGCACTCAAATAATTTGTTATCGTCTGTTACAGATACTCCCCATTCTTTATCATGATACGTGGAAAGCATCTCGCTCTCCGTGCTCCATTTACATCTTACCTTGTTCTCCATTAGCCGTTCCTCCTGTATAAAACAAAACCTGGCCGGTCAGGTCAGGTTTTTCGTGTTAATCTGTTTTTCGGATGTCTTTGAATGGATAAATGACCACTTCGGATTTGCCCTCAATGGAATCGATATTAATCAGACCAAGGCCGTTTCGGGAATCCATACTGTTCAGCCGGTTATCCCCCATAACAAAACATTTTCCTTTGGGAATTTTAATTGGGCCAAAGTCTTCTGTTAAATAAACACCGAGGGTTCTTGCCTGTTTTTTATTCTGGTTCAAATACGGTTCTTTCACGGGCTTTCCATTGACCAAAAGCTTATCTTTCTTTACCTGGATGGTATCGCCTTCCACTCCGATCACACGCTTTACATAGCGTTTGTCCTCGCCTTTGATGATAACGATGTCACCGACTTTCGGCTCGGTTACAGAGTAGATGATTTTGTTGACATAGAGTTTATCGTGATTATGCAATGTTGGAGACATAGAAGCTCCCTCAACCATATAAGGCGCGAAGAAAAAAGTTTTAATAATATAAACAAGAACAAGAGCAAAGACAATGGACTTAATCCAGCTGAAGAGTTCATTCCCTTTTTTCTCTTTTTGCTCCATACGGTTCACACCTTTCTTCATTAAGATTGAAACAAATTTCCAACGGTTTATCTTCTTATTGTACCGTATAGTTTATAAAATGGTCACGCACTTTATGTCCAACTCCCACTGCGTTATGGCCGGTATGGATACCTATCCCTTATTGTAACAAAAAGGGAGCAGACGCAATCACTTTTGAAAGATTTTACAAATTTATTCTAGGTATTACTAAGTAATATAAAGTGATTCCCATCTAAAAAACCGGAAGAAGTCCTCTTCCGGTCTTCCTATTATTCTTCAATGAATTCAACCCAGCCGCCCTCCGGAAGTTCATAAAAAACCGTCTTCCAGCCATTGTTTAAAAGAAACGGCCCCTCCAAAGGGAGAAAACCCTCGTTCTGTAACCGGTGAATCATGTCCTCTATGCAGTCAATTTGAAAAGCGGTATGGGCACCGTCATCCTGATTTTTTTTCTGCTGAATCAGTTCAATCTTTTGTTCATCATTTCCGACAAACAGAAGGGTCTCCCCCTCCCACTCCGTTTCAATGATAACCTTCATATTGAATGCCTTTAGATAAAAATCTGCAGCTTCCCCCAGGTTTCGGACGACAATTCCGTAATGATGAACTCCGGCCGTTTTCATTCTAAATGATCAAATTCATGTCGCCGAACTCATGCCAGAAATATTTTTGACCGATGGCTTCCTTATAGGAGACATGAAGGTGCTGGGGAGAGACAAAAGCAGAAAGAAGGTCGAGATGGCTCGCTTCTGGTTCATGCAGTCCGGTAATCAGTCCGTCTGCCACTTGAAGCTTCGTCGCCCCTGTAATATATAAGTTGGTCCAGCCTCTGGCTGCTTTTAAATGGCCTTTGGTATCAACAGCTGATTCCAAAGCACGGACAACGGTGGTTCCCACTGCGATCACTTTATGGCCATTTCTTTTGGCCTTCCGAATTGCTGCCGCCGTTTTTTCCGGAATGCTGTACTCCTCCAGGTTTTCCCTTGGTTCCAGATGCCATTTATCGTCCATTAAATAACTCAAACCGGTATGCAGTTCAACATACTCAATTCTTACCCCTTTTTTCTGAAGGCGAAAAAGGAGCTCCCAGCTGAATGCACGTCCGGCTGAGGGCATTTCCACCGAACCTGGAGACGTTGCAAATACCGTTTGGTAATAATCCAGGTCCCACGGTGTTTCGATGTATTCATAACGTACTGGCTGTCCGATTTGGTAGATCTGATCATAAAGAGCGGTGCAGCACAGGTTAAATGCCAGTAGGGAGAAGGGTCTGTCGGTTGCTGCTGTTACAACCGTTGCGGTCAATACAGGAGAAAAGTGAATGGTGTCACCTGATTTCACCTCGTCAGCAAGTATGAGAGCTTCCCAGTTTTGATCACTCTTTTTGTGCGCCAGCCGTACCTCGGCCACTGTGCCATCCGCTAAATTTCCTTTTAGGACTGCCGGTATGGTTCGGCTCGCATTCAGCACAAGAACATCTCCCGCCTGTAAATAATGATCCAGTTTGTAGAAATGCGAATGAGTGGTGGTTCCCTCTTTTTTATCAATCACCATCATTTTTACATAATCCCGGCGGATGCCCCGCCGCTCAGGCGGCATGCTGGCATTTAATTCGTCGGGAAGAACAAAAGAAAGAGCTGCGCTCATCACTGCCCACTTCCTTCTAGAGTGAATTCCTGGGCACTGAATCGTTTTCCGTTTTCTTTGGATGCGTCAGATGCCAGGTATCCGAACACATGGACAAGGTCATGAGGATTTGCCAGTTCGTAATCACAGTCCGGGACGGCCATGGCGTGCATTTCTGTATCCATTTCCCCCGGGTCAACCATGTTGACTCTCACTCCGGTCTCGCCTACCTCGTCTGCCCAAGTTTCAGTCAACCCTTCCAGCGCAAACTTGGAAATGCCATACGCCCCCCAGCCTGCAAACCCGGTATGCCCCGCTTCGGATGTAACGTTAATGATACTGCCGCTGTTCCGCTTTAGCATGGCAGGAAGCACACGCCTTGTCACAAGAAACGGCCCGAGAGAATTAACACGGATAACTTCAGCAAAATCTTCTTCCGGATAGTCCAAGAGATAAGGCATCGGGCTCGGTCCGAGCATGGAAGCGTTGTTAATCAATACATCAATGTGCCCGAAATGCTCCTCTGTCAGTGCCACAAACCGTTCCACGTCCTTGGATTCCGAAACGTCAGCGGTCACCGCAAGAACATCTGCTCCGTACGCCTCTGCCTCCTTTTTCACTTCCTGCAGTGGACCTTGTCTTCTTGCGCAAATCGCCAGGTCGTTTCCTTCCTTTGCAAAATAAAGAGCAAGCGCCTTTCCTAACCCCTGTGAAGCTCCAGTAATCATTACTACTTTTTTCATCGTTGTTACCTCCTTTTTATACTTTTTATACATTTTTGTTTAATAAGTATCTTAATTATAATTGTTTGAAATTTCTAACGTCAACCTTTTTTATTTCGCTTTTTCCGACAAAAGAAAAAAACCCTTATCTCTCAAGGGTTTTCACGTGCTTATTTTAAATAGAAAGAAGCTCCATCAATCACTTCTGCCTCTTTTCTCTCTTTAATGTCCTCCATTAGCTGAAACAGTGCTTTATCCTTGCTTTTCGCTTCTATCATGCAGTCGACTTGCTGAACACTTCCCTTTATTCCGTCCAGGAAACGAAAAAGCATATCCGGATCAACAAAGTCCGCATGGTGCCGGAATTCCTTTTCACTCTTCGGGCTGGAAATATGAATTTTTAGCGGCAGAGGGGAATGAGACCATGTATGGACTACCCTCTCCCAGTTCTCCTGCCAATTTTCATTATTATGGTGGGCGAGATGATGATGATAATCAAAGACCAGAGGAATCCCCAGTTTTTCACAAAGATACAGAGTGTCTTCAAGCGTAAACGAGGAGTCGTCATTTTCAAGCATGATCATCTCCTGAAGCCGGTGGGGTACATACATCCAGTTATGAATAAAACGCTCAAGTGCCACATCCGTTTCCTTGTAGTTTCCGCCAACATGCATGACACAGCGGTGGACCGGATCAATGTTCATGCCCTGCAGGATTTTATAATGAAGGTTAAGCGTTTGTATTGAATTCTTTAAAATTTCATCCTTCGGGGAATTAATCAGCACAAAATGATCCGGATGGAAATCAAGCCTCATCTCATGCTTTTTTGCGAAATCTCCAACTTCCCGAAGTGACTCTTTTAATGGCAGCATGTATTTCCAGTCGAGCAATTCCTTATGGTTGGCCAGCGGAATCAGCCGGGATGTCATTCTATAAAAATGGATGTCATTGGCGGCATTGTGCCTTAACAGACGAAGCGTGTTCTCCAGGTTGGATTTTGCGATCCGTTCCAGTTTTCTTAGTGCTGCCCCGCGGTCCTCAATCTGGGAAAAACGGGCATAGGTCATCGTTTGGGATGGAGAGGCATTCTGCAGCTCCATGCTCATCGCTACATAGCCAAGTCGGACTTTTGTCATGCTGTCACCTCATTTCTACTAACAGTATGTCCCAAAAAAGTATTTCTTTTATCAGACGTGTTATAGACAAATTCTTGAAACAGGTATATATTCGATGGCAGAACAATAAAAGACAGAGGGATAACAGGATGGAAAAAAGGAAGTTTTACCTTATATTAATCTCATTAAGTATCGTAACGATTATCTGGGGCCTCAATGTCATTATGATTAAATACCTTTCAGGAATTTTCCCTGTTGTGCAGCTGTCTGCCTGGAGAATTTCAATGGCCGCGCTATGCTTGCTTATTTTTACCTATTCCAAATGGAAACCAGGAATCAAAAAGCTGCCGTTGTCTGCCTGGGGACTCATCTTTCTGGTCGGCTTTACCTCGATCTTCCTGCATCAGCTTTTGATCTCACAGGGACTGCGGTTTACGTCAGGCTCAGCCGGTTCACTCATCCTTGGGCTAAACCCGCTGACCACTTCTCTTTTGGCCATGCTGTTACTTGGTGATCAGTTCAACCTTAAACGCTTTATCGGCATCGGACTCGGCTTTACAGGCGTCCTTATTGTCGTCGGCCATCCCGGTTCAGCCGGAACAGATCCTGCAAAAGGGAACCTGATTGTATTTCTCTCCATGCTTGCTTATGTAGCTGGCGGCCTGTTGATCAAACAAGCGGTAAAACAGGCATCCGTCTTTCAGGTAACGACCTTCAGCCACATGTTTGGCGCATTGCTTTTACTGATCATGTGGTTCCTGTTTCCCGTGGAGCCGTCGGTTTATCATGCAAACTTTTTTGCTTTTGAAGTGATGGCATTCTCCGGCTGTATTGCAACCGCTCTTTGCACGTCCTGGTGGAACATGGCGATCTCAGAGATTGGTCCAAGCAAAACCACCTTATTTTTAAACGTCATGCCCATCAGTTCCTTGTTCTTCGCCGCGCTTTTCCTGAGTGAAAAGATCCACTGGTATCATACGCTCGCCCTTTTGCTCATTGTGGCAGGCATTTACCTCGGACTGGCCCGCCAGAAAAGCACAGGCCCACCGGCGAAATCCGTCAATATCAATAAAGCTATGTAAAAAAAACTGCCTGGAATCCAGGCAGTTTTCGTTTTGTATTTAATTCAGATCAATATCACCGGTATCGGTTTTAATCCTGATTTCCGGACCGCCTTTTCCCGCTTTTCCTTCCGCTCTATGGTCGCTTTTCTCTAAATAAGAGACTTTCCATTCCGGGGAGACGGTAATATCACCGGTAGAGGAAGAAGCTTCAAGTTCCATGGAGGCAGGAGGCTGTTCCATGGTGAGACCCACATCCCCGGTGTCGGTCTCAATATGGACATTCCTTAAGGCGCTTTCCATGGTCAGTTCTTCTATATCTCCCGTAGCCGTTTTTATGGCTACCTTCGCATGTTTTGATATTCCCCCGCCTTTTATATCACCGGTATCGGTTTTTAAATCGATGCTGGAGCCCTTATATTCATTGAAGGAGAGATCCCCTGTATCACTTTCTGCCTTCAGTCTGTTTACCTTAAACACCCCTGTAGCTTGAATGTCACCCGTATCTGTTTCAATCTCTGCCTGGTCCGCTGTTACGCTGGGAAAGCTGACGTCTCCCGTGTCAGTAGATACCTTGAACTGATGATACGATTTAGCAGGAAGATAGACTGTAAGTTTCGGACTTCTATGAAAACCAAACATAAAAAGACGATTTTCTTCAACGACCTGAATATCCAGCTCTCCGCCATTCTGTTCAGCTTTCAGGGTGTAGTCGTCCTCATTCCCTCTTTGACCTTCGAGCACAACCTTCGCATCTTCCGTGTCTGATTCTTTAACCAGTAGATCTGCGGTATTGGATTTTATCGTTATAGATTTGACCGCATCTGCAGGAAGTGTTTTCTCATCATATAAATCTCGTGTTTTGCTTTTTTCAAAGGAAAAAACAGAAGGTTCTGATGCAGCATAAACACTCCACATCCCAATCAGCCCGACTCCCAGGCAAAACGCCGCAATGACTGCCAGCTTTTTCAATATTGAATTCATCCCTAACTCCCCTTAATCATCATGACATTGAATTGAAGATATTTGATGGTTAATCGGTAAAACCAGCGCGTAAGGACAATGGAACCCACTACCATCAATACGCCTGCTCCCAGCGAAGTAAGCATGGCAAACACCCCCATGAGCCAATCGGGTGCACCGCTGAGCTGATGCCAGCTGAATAATAAGCCAAACGGAAACAGCAGCAATGCCAGGGATGATGCAAACAGACCGAGAAGTGTACCTGCAATCGCAAAAAACGGGCCGATAATAAAGATCAGGTTAAAGAAAACGAGTGCCACGGTTACAAGGATCGCCTTGCCAACCGAATCAGCGGACGGGACCGGCTTTGCCTCCTTCACACGAAACTCCGATTTTACTTCCCGCGCAATCGCCTGGGGCTGACCAAGAGAAACTGCGATTTCTTCTTCTGTTTTTCCTTCCTCAAGCCCTGACCGGAAGTGCTCCTCATAATCATATAAAATATCCTGCTGCTCAGCTTTCGGCAGATCCTGTAATTGTTCTTTCAGCTCGGACATGAATTTATTCTGCATGATCCCCTAATCCCTCCTTAACGATCAAGTTGACGCCCTCATAAAAAGTGTTCCATTCACATACCAGCGATTCCATGTAGGCTCTTCCTTCCTCTGTCAGCGTATAATACTTACGCGGGGGACCGCCGGTCGATTCTTTCAGATACGTCGAGAAGTACCCTTCCTTTGTCAGCCTTCGTAATAGCGGGTAAACTGTTCCCTCCGCAATGAAAAACTTTTCCGAGATCATTTGCACCAATTCATAGCCATATTTATCACCTTTCGCTGTGAGTACCAGCACACATAGCTCCAAAATTCCTTTTTTAAACTGGGCATTCACTGTGACCGCCGCCTTCTTCCCGCTTACGGGCTCTAAATGAGTATTTCGATGGGGAATACCAAGTATTTTTTGAAAAAATACAAGTTGATAAAAATATCTTAAAAATACCATATTCTTACTTTACAGCTATATAATAACATTCACTACTGTATAATGCAAGGTACTAAATAAAAAACAACCAGGTGACCATCCACCTGGTTGTTAACGGCTACTATTCTTTGGTTTCCATAAAATTGACGGCACCAACCTGTTCTGTCTTCTGTTCGTCTGCCTCTTGTTCGGTGCCGGCTCCATTATCAAAGGCTACCGTATCGCTTCCATAGTTTTTTGCGGTCACAAGGGCCGCATCTATCATTTTGCGAGTTTCTTCATCGTCCGTTTTGCCCTTTACTTTTACAGTAACTGTTGCTTTCGCTCCTGAACGGTCAGCATGGAGGGTTGTATCCTCTGGTACAGCCGGCACAAGCTTTTTGTCTTTATAGCCTTCTTTCATCTGATCCATGGCTTTCTCAAGGTTTTCAGCCGGCTTCGCAAAGGTGGTTGCGTTGCTGTCTACAAGAAATTCATCCCCCGTTGAGGTCATATAAGAAAAGGCGGGGCCTCCTCTTACTCCGTCAACATCCAATTCTTCCTTTGGACCCAGATTGGAAAATTCATAGCCTGGTTTCCCATCCGTTTCCAACTTCACCTTGGAATAGCCTTCACTATAACCAAACGTATAGCCCAACACTTTTGGAAGCAATGCTTCTTCAGAAGATGAGACAGATCCTGCCGGAAGATTAACAACAACCGCTCCCGCCTTTTCAGACAGCTTTGCCTGGTTCAGAAGTGTAGGCTGAAGACCGACCTTTTCCGGGTGGAACGAACCAAGCACATCCTCCACCTTATCCGCATACGTTCCTCCTCCCTTTACAAGAAAGGAGAGCGGGACCACCAACTCTGCCTGATCATCGCTATAGGCAACGGTCACCAGTGATTTTCCTTCTTTTAGCTGCTTATTCAGTTCATCCTTCATAAGAGGAGAGTGGTAGTTCTCATCACTTGATGCCTTGACTGTCACAGGAGGTGCTTCCTCATCTCCGCTGGTTTTATTATCCGCCGGGATCTCTTTTTGCGTTGATGGGGCAGTGCTGCCTTGATTTTTGTTCTGCGGCTTTTTAATTTTCGGATTCGGCCGGTCCTTTTCTTTCTCCTTTATGGGAGCATTATTTTCATGTTCGCTTGCATCCACTCTTCCTGCAGGCGGCTCAGGATCCCTAGCTACCACATCCGGCTTCACCTGGTTTCTGCCTGGCAGTGTGCGGTCCGGCGGGCCTGGTGCCGAAGCTTCCTTTTTGAAAAAAGGAAAGGGCATGAGAATGAAGACAATCGCCAGCAAACACGCCATGGCCAGACCCGGCATCATCCACGTTTTTTTGGCCGTTCTTTTATGTAAGGACGACGCTGTCAGTTTTCCTTCAATTTCATGGAAGATGAATTCTTTTGAACGTTTATCTTTAACAGAGGGCATTTTCTCCAGTTGTTTCTGAATCTCTTCTTCTGTCCATTTAGACGATTCCATCTTTCCATTCCTCCTCCAAACCAGGCCTCTGGTCGAGCAGCCCTTTAAGTTTCTTAAGGCCCCGATGCTGTGTAGTTTTTACCTTACTCTCCGTCCAGCCAAGAATTGCGGCTGTTTCTGAAATGGAAAGCGATTGGATATAACGCAGAACCAGTACCTGCTGCTGCTGGATCGTACAGCTGGCTAATGCGCGGTACAGTTCCTTGACCGATTCTTGTTGTGTGATGAACTCATCCGGAAGCGGTTGAAGATCCGCAAGCTGATTTTCCTTCTGCGACAGGTTGAAAAAAAGGAGTTTTTTCTTCCGCCGGTTTTGCTTGCGGATCCAGTCTATCGTGACATGCCTGGCAATCGAGTACAGCCACGTTTTTTCAGAGCTTTTTCCCTGAAACGTTTGGTATGCTTTTAACACCTTGATATAAACTTCCTGAACAATATCTTCCGCTGCCTCCCTGTCCCTGACCATATAAAAAATAAACTGAAACAGAGATTGATGATAGTCACCATACAACCGGTCAAACGAGTCATTCACTGCGTTGCCCCCCTGTCTATCTACTCATTAGTCGATACACCTGATCAAAAGGTTGCAAAAAAACCCAAATTTAAGTTTACTTCATTTCCTGTAAATGGCAATGTATAACCAGTTGATAAAATACGAGCCTAATTGACAGACAACCGTTTGTAACGAGGAAAACGTGGCGTTATTTCGACACAATCATTTATAACCCGGGAAATTATTCGTCTTTATGGCATAAAAAAATCGGGAGACATGGCTTACTCCCGACTGGTTGATGAAGAAATGCCGCTAATAAAAAACTCCTCAATCATTTCCCATGTTTTTTTATATTTTTTTTCTTCACCAAGCAGTGAAGAATGAAGTGCATTTCCGTCACGGATGGCCCAAAAAATTTGAGCAATGAATTCGGCATCCATGGGTTTGAATTCGCCTGATTCCTGCCCCTCTTCTATAATTTCCTGGATAAATCCAGTGAACTCCCTATACCGTTCCTCCATCAGCTTCATTAAATCCTCCTGACGGGCACTGTACAGCCAAAACTCTGTGTAGAGCCTGAAGGATTTTCGCCTCTCATCTGTAAGCAGCTGTTTCTGAAACCGCTGAAATAAAAACCGCAATTTTTCAGTGGCCGTCTTTAAGGTATGGTATTCGCTTTGAACCTCCAGGAAAAAGTCCTTTGTTTCTCCCTGAAGAAGCTGCAAATAGATTTCTTCCTTGCTGGTAAAGTAGTTATAGATAGCTCCTTTGCTTAAATTGGACACTCTCACAATATCGTCGATCGTGGTCGCCTCATATCCTTTTTCACCAAAACAGCGGAGCGCTCCCTGCAAAATTAAGTTTTTCTTTTCCTCTTTATACTGCTCTGAAACCTTTGGCATGCTTTTTCCCCCAATGTACTGATCTCATGGTTGTATGCACACCCTTTTCTGTGCGAACGTCCAAAACCCTTTTAATTTTCTGAAAATCCGGGGTGTTAAATTGTTTTTGACATATGCACCTGTTCAATGGTGGTCGAGAAACCTTCATTCTGTAACGCCCGGCATGCAGGTTCGTTGCTTTTGGGAAAATTGAAGGTCATGCGCTTGCAATCCGTAAGGGCGGGTTGAAATACAGAATGCAGCAAGCACAAGATCACATCTTCCTTCTCATTAATATCCGGTTTTCCTTCGCACTGATAAAGGACGATGCTCTCAATCTTGCCTTCACTGTTTCTGACGCATCGGTACAGCGCATATCCCACTGGTTCATCACCTGATTTTACTACCACTGCCTCAGCACTTGCCAGACCTTGGGCTTGTGTCTGCCATGGCGAAAAATGATTATAAAAATCAAGAACTCCTACCTCTTGCGGAAGAGCATGAACCACATTATAGTTTCCGTTGTAAGAGAAGGCATCCGTGGACAGACTTTCGTTAGAAACATAGAAAATCAGGTCATCGTTTTTTTTATACCCCATTTTCTCATACAGTTTAATGGCCTTTGTATTTTCGGAGATCGCTTCAAGCATAAGGTAGTTGACCCCTTCCTGCTTATATAGCTCCATGCAGGCTTTCATCAGTTCTTTGCCAGTCCCCTTTCCCCTGTAGCCGGGAACAATCCCTGTTCCTCCGTTCCAGGAAACCTGCTGGCCATTGATGGTTCTGAAACCATTCAGAACAAATCCTACCGGTTTATCTTGATCATAGACGACCAGGGAACGCTCCGGTGACAACTCCTCATTGGCCATCTTTTTTAATAGAGCATCCACCGTAAGATGAATATCTGTAAAATAATACTTAAACCCCTCATTGAACAGATGAACCGCTTCTTCAAAACTCAATGTGCTGAACTTTTTGAATGTCAACAATCCAATCCCCTCCAATAAAATGACTAGTCGTTTTATTTTATTTTTACACCAACTCCCTCTTCTAATCAACAACATTTCATCGACAAAAGGCGCAATATAAAAAGCTAAAGCAACTGTTTACGCTGCTTTAGCTTTCTTCAGGTTTTTTAGCTTATTAATAGATTTTGCCGCTGTCTTCTCCCGGCAGATCTCTGTCGTAATAACGGGAGTTCAGCGTGTTGTTGGTTCGGAAGGTATCGTAAACGTGTTCCCGGCGTTCCTTATCTGCGTCCACAAGAACAAGAATTTTTCCGCTTTCCACATAATTGTTATATTCCTCAGCCTCATCTTCAGGAATGCCCATACCAACCAATGCCCCGACCAGACCGCCAGCTCCAGCTCCAATGGCTGCTCCACCTAAAGTAGCCGCGATTGGACCTGCTGCTACAATTGGTCCGATTCCCGGAATCGCAAGGGCTCCAAGTCCAGCAAGAAGACCGCTCACACCTCCAAGAACACCGCCTGTCGCCGCACCTGCAGCAGCGCCTTCTCCAGCTTTGGTTCCCGTTTCATCCTCAATATGGCGCCTTTCTTCTTTATCCCGGGCGATTACAGAGATGTCACCTTCCGCATAGCCTCGTTCTCTCAACGAATTGATCGCAGACACCGCTTCTTCTTCTGTTGAAAAAACACCAACTATTTTTTTCTCATCCATTTGTAATCCCTCCAAATTTAGACTCTTTTCATTTGTTTGTGTTCCCCGGAACGTTTAATTTCAAACTATTTATTCTTCCATCAACTTTTTCAGGTGTTCATAATACTCATTCAGCTCTCTGGATTTGGAGGCAAGGAATTCTTTTTTATCCTGCTTGGTTTCCATGGCGTCCTGGCCTACGGAAACAATGTCATTAAAGACTTCTGTCGTCTGTTCTCCTACTTCCACATCTTCCTTTAGAAGCTGGCTGATCTCAGTGATTTTCTGGAGTCGGTCTTCATTAAAGTCTTCATTTTGAAGCTGTTGCCCCAAAAGAGAATACAGCACATTAAGGCGTTCTTTTGTTTGTGGTTTTAGCATATTGGCACCTTCCTTTTTTTCCTGTAGCACTTGTCTCCGTTAATTTACCCTTATGTCAAAAAGCTAATCTTTTTTTGCATGGTGACGAGGGCAACATCTACCTATTAAAGGAAAAAAGAGATGGGCATCGAAATGAATATACACAAGCTTTGAAGGAGGAAAACTGCTATGCATCATGTTGATCACCGGGCAGAGAAACCGGAAATTAAGACCTTTGATGAATTTTGGGTCTTTTATTTAGCGCAGCATTCCAAGAAAAGCACAAGGGCCTGGCATTTTACAGGTACATCCCTTGTCTTTATCTTTCTCGCACTCGGTGCCACGATAAACGCATGGTTTTTGCTGGCTGCTCCAATTACAGCGTATGGTCTGGCCTGGTACAGCCATTTTTTTATCGAAGGAAACAAACCGGCCACTTTTGGCCATCCTCTCTGGTCTTTGCGCGCCGATTTTAAAATGTTTTTCTTCACACTCACCGGAAGACTTGAGCATGAATTGAAAAAGAGATCATTTTAACTCTGTTTTCCAAAGCCCATTGAAGTATTTCCGGAGAAATTCGCTAAATTTCGCCTTCTTAAAACCCGGCAAATTCCACCATTGTCCCAGTAGATGTCCAAACCCTTCCAGCCATTTTTCATATTCTATATGGCAAGTAACTTTTTATAAAAATGCTGGAAGAAAGGAGATCTACACATTGTCTGGTTACAGAAATAATCGTCAAGGATTTGGATACGGATACGGCTATGGCGGCCCAGGATTCGCTGGTGGATTCGGAGGCGCTGGGGTTGGCGGCGTAGGATTCGGCGGTGTTGGCGGATTTGGCTATGGGTATGGATATCCGGGCTTTGGTGGCTGTGGTTTTGGCCGCGGCTTTGCGATCATCGTCGTTCTGTTCATTCTGTTGATTATCATCGGCTGTTCGTGGTGCGGAGGCGGCCATGATGATGGTGGCTTCATCAGCGGTTGCGGAAAAGGCGGCTGCTAATCCACCCATGGAGACAAGATTTTATATCTTGTCTCTTTTTTTGTTTTCTTGCAAAAAAACAGTGTGCTCTCCGCACACTGTTTGATTGACACTATTCTTTTTTGGTTTCCATGAAAGGCCACCAGTTTGCTTTTCCAAAGGTTTTGACCATAACGGGCACAAACAACGGCAAAATTACAAACGCATAAAGCAGCAGCCCGCTTAAAATAATGGTTGCAATCTGGAGAAGCGAGAGAACTCCTGAAGGATACATCGCAGCAAATGTTCCTCCCAGTATGACAACCGCTGAAATAATAACCGTCCCCATATTTTTCATGGATAACAGCATAGCTTCTTTAACAGAAAGCGACTTGTATTCGTTAAACCGGTCCATCAGGAAGATGCTGTAGTCTACGCCAAGAGCCACCAGAATGACAAAGGCAAAAAACGGCACTGCCCAGTTAATGCCCGAATACCCGAGCAGGTTCACAAAAATCGATTCGGTAAACGCCATGGCTGTATAGTATGTCAAAATCAATGAAGCGATAATGTACAGCGGCATGATAAAGGAACGCAGCATAATGATGAGAATAATCGCAATTCCCACTAGCATCAATACGACGGTTCTGGAATAGTCGGAAGCAGATATATCGTTCAGATCAGAATAGATACTTGTGACGCCGCTGATCCCAAACTTCGCATTTTCAAGGTTGGTGTCGGTACTTGCCCGCTTCACGGCTTTCTTGATTTCATCCACCTGGCCCAGTGCATCCTGTGAATACGGATTTTCCTTAAAAATCACGTCCAGTGTGGTCAATTTCCGGTCACCCGGCATGTACTCGTCAAACACCTGCTGAAACTCTTTATCTTTTAGAACATCCTCAGGCAAGAACCAGCCTGCCATCTCGGGATCTTTTGCTGAAGACAGCGACTGAAGGTAATCATTGGCCGAGTCAATTCCGCCAGATACCTTCTTTATGCCTTTGGCGCTGGAATTTAGCCCGTCAGACAGCTCTGCCAGCTGGGAATCCATTTGCCCGAGGCCGCTTTTCAGCTGTTCCTGCCCTCCGGCTATCTTCGCTAGCCCCCCCTGCACTTCAGGCAATTTTGCAATTACCTGCTGCTGGCCGGCTGCTGCTTTATTGATTCCTGACTCAAGCTCGCCAAGACCTGCCGAAATCGAACCAAGACCGTCAGCCAGTTGCTTTTGACCAGAAACCACCTTGCCGAGACCATCGTTTGCCTTACCCATATTGGCCTTAACGGTATTCAAGTTTCCGTTCAGCTGCTCGAGCCCGCCGGCCATCTTGCCGAGTCCTTCCTGCAATTGGGTGAAGGTGCCTTTAATGGCCTGATATTGCGGGTCTCTGTTAATATCCTGGTTTGGATCCTCACTGCTGTATTTGGATTCAAGATGAGCAAAACTGCCTTGCAGCTGGGAAAGGCCGTTAGCTGTAGTCTTCAGCTGCTGACCCACTTGAGCGTAACCGCCTTGCAGCTTTCCGAGTCCGTTCTCCATTGCCTGATAGCCGGAAAGAAGCTGTTGACTGCTGTTGGCCAGCAGATGCGCACTCGATTTCGCCTTCTCTACGCCGGCCTTCAAATCTCCTGCACCTTGGGAACCGTCACGCATCCCTTTTTCAATTTGGGAAAGCGCACCGGACAAGTCACCGATTCCCGACTTCAGTTTGTTAGTACCATTTACAAGTTCACCGATTCCATCGGTCGTTTGTTTCATTTTTGGCTGGGAATCATTTAAGCTTGAGCTTGCTTTGGAAAGACCCCCGCTGATTTTCTTCAGTCCGTCATTCCCTTTGGCCAGTCCGTCATCCAGTGACTCTGCCTGCTTGGTAACCTGCAATTCTTTTAATTGCTCACCAATTGGACGGGTGGCACTCCGCACCCGGTCAACACCGTTCACCTGCTCGACTTCCCGGCTGATCTTTTCAATCGTCGCCATATACTCTGAGCTGTCCATGGGTTCGTCGTTTTTCAGTACAATTTTGGCAGGAAGAGACTCTCCCGGTCCAAAGCTTTCTGAAATCACATTAAAGGCTTTAACAGAATTATACTTATCTCCGATTTCATCCAACGAATTGAATGATAGATCGCCGTCATAGGTTGCCAGAAAAGGAGTGACGATTGCAGCAACAATAATGAGGGTCAAGAGCGGGCGCTTAAATGAAAATGAACCGGCCGCTCCCCAAATTTTGCTTTGCTTGTGCTCCATTGCCGCTTTCGATGGCCAGAACAGCTTGCTGCCGAGAACCATCATAAAAAACGGCACCAGTGTTAATAGAGCAAGCAGCAGCACAGCTACACCGATCGCTACAGCCGAAGCAGATTGGTAGAGTTTAAAAGTGGAAAAACCAATCGCTGCAAAGCCGATCATCACGGCAAGGCCACTGAAAAATACGGTTCTGCCTGCCGTTTTATACGTGGCCAGAACAGCCTCCGGCAAGCTTTCATGCCTGCCCATTTCTTCCTTAAACCGGCTGAGCAAAAGGATGCAGTAATCGGTCCCGATTCCGAAAAGAACCGCAACCAGGAAAATTTGCGTGAACGTGGAGAGCGGGAAATTCCAGCGGTCCACCAAAAAGGCTACAATGGACTGTGCCGCAATATACGAGATTCCGACGGTTACAAGCGGAATGAGCGGTGCAACAAAGGAACGGAAAACGACAAACAGAACGGCCAGAATGAAAATGACGGTTATGTATTCCGTTTTCTTTAATCCTTCCTGTGAACTTGCCACCACATCCTCATCGATCATCCAGCTGCTCGTAAAGTAGTGAGGAACGTTAACATCCTTTAACTCACTATAGAGGGAATCGGAAATCTCGGCCGCTTCCTTGTTCGCCGTATTGACCGTCACAAGGGAAAGAACGGTTCTCCCATCCTTTGACGCAAGCTGATCCTTCAGCTCCTTATTTTCAAAATGGGTGAGAACCTCCGTAATCCCCGCATTTTTTTTATCTTGTCTCAATTGATGCATGGCGGTTTTTATTTCTTTGAGGTCATTACTGCTCAGTTTTTGATCCTTATGAAACACAAGCGCCACCTGTGATTCATCCGCTGATTTCTCTTTCTTGTCTACATCATCAAGAAGCTTCTGAGCGTAGCTGGAAGAATACCCGTCAGGAACGTTGATCTGCCCTTTTTCACGAACCAGATCCGCCATATTGGGTGCCAGCAGCACCAGGGCCGCAACCAGAGCAATCCAGACAACGGCAATAGCCCACTTTGCTTTTAGCACAGCTTTCATTCTGTTTCCCCTCTCCTATTCTTCATTCACCTGGGATGCCAGCTTTTCATACAGAGTTAAGAAAGTTTCTATCTCTTCATCACTGAACATTTTTAAATAAGGAGAAACCACTTCAAACACTTTTTCTTCTCCCCACTGAAAAACGTTAGACCCTTCCTCTGTCAATTTTAGATAAACGATTCTCCGGTCCTTTTCATCTCTGATCCGGTGAATGTATCCCTTTTCCGCCAGCCTCGTGACAATGGCGGTAATCGCACTTTTTTGCACACAAAAGGCTTCTGCCAGCTCTGTAGTCGTACAAGAGCCAAACCGTTTGATATAACTCAGTGTCATTTGCTGCTCAACGGTCAGCACATCCTGAAGCTGTTCTTTGATCATCGAACCAAACCGCTTGTTCACCGTAAAGGAAGCCGCTTCATACCGGCCGAAAATGCTTTTCCATTTACCAACATCCATTCTATTCACCTCTGTTTTTTATTAGACCATAATTAGTTCAAGAGTTGAACTGTTCAACAAAAGAACAATATGACAATTTGGTGACAAGTCTAAATCCAACAAAAAAACCGTCCTTTTAAAAAGGACGGTTCTAATGGTTTCCCTATGCAATCTGTTGCGCTTCTTCAAATTCTTTTTCAATTTCAGCTGATGGCTTTGCTGTCAGAAGGCTGACGGCGATAATGACAATTCCACATACGATGAATCCCGGAATAATCTCGTATACAGCTTCAAACGCTTTGATTTGTTCCCAAATAATAACGGTCAGGGTACCGGAAATCATTCCGAAGAACGCTCCCCATTTCGTCATGCGTTTCCAGTACAGGCTGAGAAGAACAACGGGTCCGAAAGCCGCTCCAAAACCCGCCCATGCATAACCCACAAGGTTGAGAATCGTTTTGTTTGGATGAAATGCCAGAAGAAGCGCAATCAGAGATATACCCAGAACCGCCAATCGGCCAACCAAAACCAGCTCTTTGTCCGAAGCGGATCTTCTGAAAAAGGCTTTATAAAAATCCTCGGTTACCGCGCTGGATGTCACGAGCAGCTGAGAAGAAATCGTACTCATGACCGCGGCCAAAATGGCTGCCAGCAGAAACCCGGTGATTAATGGATGAAATAATACATCTGACAATACGATGAACACCGTTTCCGGCTTCTCAAGCTTACCGCCGTTCAGGTGAAAATAGGCAATTCCCACAAGCCCGGTAAACATGGCGCCTACAATGGAAAAGATCATCCAGCCCATGCCAATTCTTCGGGCACTTTTCATTTGTTTTACAGAGTTAATGGCCATAAACCGGACAATAATGTGCGGTTGCCCGAAATATCCGAGCCCCCAGGCTAAAAGAGAAATAATGCCAATGATGCTTGTTCCTTTGAAGGCATCAAGCAATTCAGGATTAATGGAGTGAATCTCAGAAAAGGTAGTCCCTGTTCCGCCAAGATTGAAAATCGTGACGACCGGGACTAGGATCAATGCGATAAACATAATGGTGCCTTGAACAAAATCGGTCCAGCTGACGGCAAGAAAACCGCCAAACAATGTATACAGCACCACCACACTGGCGGTTAGCCAGATGCCAATGGAATAATCGAGATTGAATGCTGATTTGAAAAGTTCGCCCCCAGCTACCATGCCGGATGAAGCATAAAATGTAAAAAAGATTAAAATAACAATTGCTGATGTTATGCGCAAAATCCGTGAAGTATCCTTAAACCGGTTTTCAAAATAATCCGGAATGGTAATGGAATTGTTCGCGATTTCAGTATAGGTACGCAGCCGTGGAGCAACAAACAGCCAGTTCAAATAAGCTCCTAACGTTAATCCGACTACAATCCAGCCTGCGCTTAATCCCGAAACATACATCGCCCCGGGAAGACCCATCAACAGCCAGCCGCTCATATCGGATGCTCCGGCACTGAGTGCTGTAACTGCCGGCCCCAAATCTCTGCCTCCCAGCATATAATCCGATAAGTTGGCTGTCCGGCGATAGGCAAAATAACCGATCAAAAGCATCCCCGCCATATAAATGGCAATGGAGATCATTACTCCGTATTCCATTGTCTCTCCCCCTCTTTCTGTCCGCCCTCTGCTGATAACGCTTTCACGTTACCGGCGGATTAACCCCTGTCCTTCAGCAGCCTCCACCTGCTGGCTCTGAAACACAGCTCTTTTTTAAATTATCACAGGCCTTTCGTTTAAACAATGCTTGTAATTCACCAAAAAACATGCTCAATGCTTGTCCGAAAATACAAAGTACAAACCGGCCAATAACAATACCAATCCAATCATCTTTTTATATGTAAAATGAATCGCTTCATTGCCAAACCAGCCGTTGTGGTCAATGATTACACTCATCATGAGCTGGCCGATAATAACAGCGGTAATGGCGCTCGTCACTCCAATTTTCGGCACGGCAAGAATGACGATAAACACATAGATGGCTCCCAGTATGCCTCCGATCAGGTTCCATTTCGGCACCTGCCATACAGTGCTCAGACTTCCGTTTCCCCAGATCAGCATAATCACTAAAAGCATGACCGTTCCTGTAAAAAAGGAAACAAATGCCCCTTCAATGGAGCCGATCTTTTTTCCGAGCGATCCATTTACAGCGGCCTGCATGCCTTGTCCCATGCCGGCAAGCAAAACAATCACGAGCATTATGATTTTTCCCATGGATGTTCTCTCCTCACTTTTATCATGCTGCCTGCTCTTTTCCCACATAAAAAACACCACACATTACGTGGTGTTTATCGATTAATCAGGCTTGAAAATATAATCAACCAGCTCTTGAAAGACGTTGACATTGTCCGTCAACAGGAACACCGGAAGAAGCAAAATGGCAAACAGCACAAGAAGATTAGATCCGATCCCTCGAATAACAATCTTTTTTAGCATATTCATTTATTCTCACTTCCTTTTGGCTTATTATAACGCTTGCTGCCGAAGTAGTCAAAATTTTTCGGTAAATATAATTTAATCTTTCAACCAGTGTATTTTTGTTTCCCTGCTTTTAGAAGCAAAATCAAAATAGGTTAATTATACTTACCCTTTTGTGATGGAGAACAAACACATTTGAACGTTTAGAGAGGCCTTGAGTGAGTATGGTTTGTTTTCCCGTTTAATTTACCGTGCAAATTCGGATATTTACCTGCCGGTTTCCATCATTTACGCGCCAAATCCCTGTTATGTAAACTGTGCCGCCAAGACAAAGCCTGCGATCTCCTCCTCGGCACCTGAAATCTGTTAAAATACCTGCATATAAGGAAATAATGAGTATAGAAAAGAACACTCAAGCAGGTTTCATCCTCTTTCCTTGTGGAAAAAGACCAATGATAGAAACTTTTATAGAAAGGAAAACGCCATTGAAAAAAGGACTGGAAGTCTTACTCCGACTAGGAATTACTCTCCAAGTGTTAAAAACAGCCATCGCAGCCGCGCTTTCCTGGACCGTATCTTCCCATCTTTCTCAAAATGACTACCCCTTTTTCGCCCCGCTGGCCGCTGTTTTGACCATGCAGGTCACCATCGCCGGCTCCCTTCAAAAAGGGTTTTACCGGGTGAGCGGTGTTATAGGTGGCGTCATTATCAGCATGCTGATCGGCTATTTTCTTAAAGTAAATGCTGGCTCCATTATGCTTGTTGTTCTGATCGGCATGGCGGTAACGACGGCTTTCAAGATGCCGGCCGGGGTGACGTCACAGGTGTGCGTCAGCTCAATCCTCGTTCTCGCCTTTGGACAGGGTTACGCGTTCAGCCGAATCATTGAAACGATCATTGGTTCCGCGATCGCTGTTCTGACCAATGCTCTGCTTGTTCCTCCGAATGCCATTCCGGCCGCTGAAGAGCTTCTCCTGAAACTATCCAATCAGGCTTCCATGACATTAAAGGATCTGGTCGTCCTGTGGGACAGGGATTTAGCTCACCGCCGGGAGATTCAGCAGGAAGTCAAGGAACTCACAGAACGGAACGAGAAAGGCATCGAGGCCGTCGTTCTCGCACGTGAAAATCTTCGCTTCACCCCGTTTTTCACGAAACGAAGAATCCGGCTCACCCATCTTGAAACGGGCATGAAGCATCTCAATCATATTACGCTGCAAATACGGGGAATTGCTCGCGGCATCCGGGACTTATCATCGATTATTGATACAAACACCGACTCTGAGGAGATTAAAGATTTAAACCGGGCAATCGAGCAAACTGCCATTTGTGTTGCTCATTATGGAGAAACGGTCATTAATCCATCGGCGGAAAATTTGCTGATTTTGATCTCCAGTTTGAAAGAAGCACAAGAGACTCAATCCCACTGCCTGGTGATTCTGAAACGGTATGAATCACTGACCATTTTGCGGGATGTGGGGGCGGTCCTCACTGACTTGAACCGCATCCTGAAAGAAACAGGCGGCCAGACGGTCATCAGCACCGGCCGGGTTTTCTAACAAAAAAGCAGGAAGGCTATTTAAGAAGCCTCCCTGCTTTTTTTATTTTTTCATATTCTCATATTGGCTTACGATGGCCTTGGATAGCTCAGACGCTGCAGGAATTTCTGTGAACGCTTCAATCGCCTGTTCCAGTCCTTTGGAAGCAATGGTCTCCTGAACGGTTACCGCCTCCGGATCTTCTTTGTAGTCATATAACAGAGCGGCTGCAATGACTTTGGTTAAAGAAGCCGGAATGTCGCCTGTCAATTCATGATACTGCTTCGCCGGGCTGACAAGTCGGTCGTTCGGTCCAAGCTTACGGATCGGAGAACGGCCCACACGGGTCACCTCATCCGAAATATATGGGTTCGTGAACCGGTTTACAATTTTGGCAGCATAAGCTTCATGCGCTGCACGCTCGAAGCCGTATTTGCTGATGAGCATGTCTCCGGTTTCCTTGACTGCACCCTCGATCACTTCTTTGATTTCCGGGTTGTTCATGGCCCCATCAATCGTTGGCACACCAGCGTGATAACCGAGATAGGCCGCTGCCGCATGCCCGGTATTCACAGTGAACAACTTCCGTTCAATGTATGGCTTTAAGTCATCCACATACGTAATGCCTTCCACATCCGGTTTGGTCCCGACAATTTTGGTTTGATCCACAGCCCATTCATAGAAAGGCTCAACCTTGACCATTAGTTTGTCTTCATTGGATTGGTTTGGCACAATGCGGTCGACCGCTGCATCCGGAAATCCAAAACGAGATTCAAACTGTTGTTTTTCTTCTTCGTTAAACTTTTCAAACACCTTTTCCTTTAGAAGAGTGCTTCCGCCAATCATGTTTTCACAAGCAATGATGTTCAGCGGTGAATCACTTGCTGCAGCCCGTTTTCGCAATCCTTCTGCAATCGTCCCGGCGATAAAAGGAAGAATGTTTGGCCCGACAGCTGCTGTTACAAGATCGGCCTTTGCGACCATTTCCACTGCTTTTTCAGCATCAGTACTGCTGTTTACGGCACTAACGTTTTTGATGATTTGCTCCTGCTGGCTTTCATCTGCAAGAACAACTGTATATTGTTTTCTTTCATTTAAAAGTGAGACAAGTTCCTCATTTACATCCACGAATACTGTTTCATAGCCTGATTGGTACAATAAGTTGCCAATAAATCCTCTGCCGATGTTGCCTGCTCCAAAATGTACTGCCAGCATGTTACTCAACATCCTCAAAGAATGCCATAATTTCTTCCTTAGAAGAAGCATTCACAATACCCATGACGTTTTCTTCCGCGGAACAGACAATTGCAATTTTAGAAAGAAGCTCGAGGTGCTCATCGCCCTTTCCTGCAATACCAATCAATAGTTTAACTTCGCTTCCTGGTGCAAATTCCACACCGCCAGGCACTTGGATGATCACAATTCCAGATTCTTTTACGGATTTCTTGGCATCTTCCGTTCCATGAGGAATGGCTACAAAGTTCCCCATGTACGTAGAGGTCAATTCCTCTCGCTCGAGCATTTTTTCAACATAGTCCGGTTCAACATAGCCATTTTCCACAAGCAATTTCCCTGTCAGGCGAATGGCCTCTTCCTTGTTGTTCACTTCTGCTTTTAGTACAATGTTTTGATCGTTTAGAATCGTTGACATGTTAATCTCTCCTTATTTCCTGTAGTTTTTCGTCATAAAACTGATAAAGCTTTTCTGTAAGATAAGACAATATGTGTTGTTCTTCCTCTGACTCAAACCGCGTAATGCTCTTCTGATCTTCAATAATAAGAGAGCTGATAGTACTCAGTACCTCCAACCCCTGGCTGGTAAACGCCTCTGGAGCAAGCAGCAATAAAATGCGGTTAATTTCAATAGCCGATTGATCCATGGCAGAAACCGTCACTGCTGATTCGAGCTCATAAATTGTGAAAGAGGGTTTTCCGATGTGAGGGCTTCGCGCATGGTAAAGGGCCAGTGACGTATTCGGGATACCCAATCCGCCTAACTTTTCGCGCTCAATCAACGCGTCAAAGACGCCATCGCTATCCTGTAAAACCTCTTGAGCCTCCAAAGTTTCACAAGCCTCCCGCAACACACCTTCCAAAGCTTGCCCGCTCACTGCACGAAAGAGCTGAAATCCGCGAAGCACATCGGTAACGGCATCCGTATAATGCTTGATGTTTTCCATTTCGGCCAGTACATGCAGGGGATCCCGTCTCTGTTTCACAGTTTCTGAGGGAATACGTTCTGTTTTTTGCTGCCTGCTCTTCGTTTCGGCAACCCATTGTCTGACCTTCTTTAGCTCTTCCTGATCGGGAATCGGGCTGACGACAATATGCGGCAGATGATAATCCGGCAGGTTAACCGTGGAGATGACAAGATCATATGAAGAGGTATCCATATGGTTCAACTCAAAGATGGAGGCGTTCTTTAATTCGGTAATCTCCGGAATTTCCCGCTTGAGCACGGTGGCCAGCATTTTGGATGTTCCAATGCCTGTGGAACAAATGACGAGCGCCTTCAGGTCATTGGACTCGCGGCCGGTCATCAGTGCCGATCCAAAATGCATGACCAGATAGGCGATTTCCTCATCCGGAACATCCAGTTCCGGAAAGATCACGGATACCGCTTCCCTCACCAAGTCAAACAGATCGTTATAATCGGTCTTAATCTTCGGCAGAAGCGGGTTAGTTATGCCCATCTCTTGCTTTATGCGGTAGAGGGCCGGCTTTAAGTGGGTAACCAGTCCCTGAAAAAGCGATGTATTCTGCAGCAGGTCGGTGCCCGTTTTGTCAGCGATAAAGGTAATCAGGCTCTTGGCTTTAACCGCCGTTTGAAAACTTGACTCCTCTAGCAGGTACTCTTTGTCCCTCCGAAGCTTGGCCCCCTGCAGATGCATCGTAATGTAGCCAATTTCTGCTTCAGGGATATCGGTGTTGAATACCTTCTTGAGCTTGTTGATGATCTTCTCTGCTGCTTTGTACTCCGGCTCGAGCTTTAGCCTTTTTAGAAACGCATCATCCATATTGATGTTTTCGCCCTGAAGAATCCGCTCAATCGCCAGGGATAAATGAACAACAAGCCCGATATATGCGCTGTCGGCTATCGGATAGGGGAGCTCTTCGTTCACTTCCTCGATGGCGTGCTCCACCGTAATCAGCCGGTTCTTCTCCACCAGGCCCAGCAGCCTTTCGGAAATCGAATCGGTCGTTTTCAGGGAACGCTTCTGGATATTTTCCTTCACAAGAGCCAAAAAGTCGGTTTCGTTCAGGTTCTGCGCGATGATTTGGCTCATCGCTCTCCGTTTCGCACTCTCATCTCCGGTGATTTCCACTCCATAGCCCCGTTTTCTCACAACAGTCAGATGAAATTCATTCAGCCGCCCTTCGACTTTCGTCAGGTCATTGCTGATGGTGGCAATGGTGACATTGAGGTCGTGGGCCATGGAAACAAGCTTAACCGGTTCCCTCGCTTCGAGCAGCGTGCAAACGATGATCGTCTGCCGTTCATCCGGCGTGTATTCGTTATACGACAGTTGAAAGAGTGCCATCCTCAGCTCTTCCATGTTTTCCTCGGACCCGACAATTTGAATGCCGACCCCTGACTTTTTAACGAGCTCTAAATTATAGCTTTTCAGCGTATTTTCTAATTCTTTTAAATCACGGTGAATGGTACGGGTACTGACATCAATGGCATCCGCAAGATCTTTGACTGTCATCTCTTCCTTTTTGGATAATAAGATCTCGAATATCAGCCGTTCTCTTGCCGATATATACATGTTCCTCACTCCCATAAGCAGGTACAGGTTTGGTGACTCTTTTCTTAGATTGATGACAACTTTTAAGTTGTATACCCTAATTTAATAATAAATCTTCAAAAACCCTTGAAACAACAAATTGAAAAAGCATTTTCGTCATTTGGATTGTTGCCAACATTTAAATACTAAGCGAAAAAGCCGGACTCAGTGTCCGGCTTGCCTTCGCTTATTTTTTGGCTGATTCCAATTTGCTCATCAGTTCATCATATTTGGGTGAGTTCAAGAAGTTTTCCACTGAGATGTGTTTCGCACCAGGAAGCTTAGTCTTGGCACGATCGGTCAAATCTTTATGCGTAATAACCACATCCGCATCGTCAGGCAGGTTGGAAATGGACGTGTTGGACACGGCAACATCCAATCCGGCTTTCTTCACCTTGTTTTTCAGGATGGAGGCACCCATCGCACTGGAGCCCATCCCTGCGTCACACGCAAAAATGATCTTGGAAACATCGGCGTACTCATTATTTTCCGCTGGCTCAGCGACCGGTTCTGCTGCCGCTTCAGCCGGTACAGCAACCTGACCATCTTTCAGCTCATTCATCAACTCGTCATATTTCGGGCTGTTCAGGAAATTCTCCACTGAAATATGCTCGGCATCCGGAAGCTTCGCCTTCGCACGGTCGGTCAAATCCTTGTGTGTGATGACGATATCTGCATCGGACGGAAGGTTATTGATGGACGTATTGGATACCGCAATATCCAGTCCGGCTTTTTGAACTTTATTTTTCAGGATGGAAGCACCCATGGCACTGGAGCCCATTCCTGCATCACATGCGAAAATAATTTTGTTCACATCACTGCGTTTTTTCGCAGGTACCGGCTCTTCTTTTTTCACTTCTTCAGGTTTGTTGATTAGAGAAGAAGCACGGCTTTCTTTACCTTTTAACGCAGATGTTTTTTCTGCTGCTTTTGTTAATTCATCATCATCGTCATCTGTTTTCTTGGAAGATTTCAATATAACGGACGAGATCAAGAAGGATACTGCTGTTGCTACAAGCACCCCTGCAATCACACCAAGATAATGTCCTCTGGGTGTCATGGCAATCAGTGCGAAAATGCTTCCTGGTGATGGAGCAGCTACAAGACCTGCATCAAAAAGCAAGAATGTGAATACACCGGATGCACCACCTGCAATAACGGACAAAAGAAGCATTGGCTTCATCAAGATGTACGGGAAGTAAATCTCATGAATTCCGCCCAGGAAGTGAATGATGGCTGCTCCTGGTGCGGATTGTTTCGCCATTCCTCTTCCAAAAAGAATGTAAGCCAGAAGTACACCAAACCCAGGTCCAGGGTTGGACTCCAGCAAGAAAAGTACGGATTTACCGGCTTTGGCCGCCTGCTCAATGCCTAGCGGACTCAAAATACCGTGGTTGATCGCGTTGTTCAGGAACAACACTTTTGCCGGTTCAATGAAAATACTGGCCAGCGGCAACAGGTGAGCGTCAACAATCGCCTGAACGCCTGCTGCCAGGGTTTTGTTCAGTGTTAATACAACAGGTCCGATAAGTTTATAGGCAATCAGGGTAAGAATACCAGCAATGATACCTGCAGAAAAGTTATTGACAAGCATTTCAAAACCGGATCGAACTTTGCCATCGATCATCTTGTCGAACTTCTTGATGGCCCATCCGCCAAGAGGACCCATAATCATGGCACCTAAAAGCATTGGAATGTCAGCACCAACGATAACCCCCATGGTTGCCGTTGCACCGACCACACCGCCTCGCAAATCGTAGACGATGCGCCCGCCGGAAAATCCGATCAGAAGCGGAAGCAGGTAGGTGATCATCGGTGTGACCAGCTTCGCCATGTCTTCATTCGGAATCCATCCAGTTGGAATAAATAATGCGGTGATAATACCCCAGGCAATGAACGCCCCGATGTTCGGCATGATCATACCGCTTAAATGACTGCCAAAGCGCTGAATCTTTACTTTGGCACCTGACTTTTTCTCTTCAGAATTAGCCATATCTATCGAAACTCCCTTCATGTATCGCTTTAAATCAAGTAGTTAATAGGACTTATGTATTAATTGTAAAGCGGTTACAGCTCTTTCTCAATGGAAAGAAAACGGGTTTTTGTCACGATACTTGTTGTCATTTCTTTAATTCCCCTGAACTGTGGCAATAACTCATAAAATTTAAACTTCAGGACAAAGAACGGATAAGATCTGTATAATACTGCCTTAATTCTTCTTTTAAACTTGACGGCTCAATGCCAGAAAGACTCTTGCCGAATCCAGCCAGATAATTGACGATAAAATTAATCTCTGCAGGTTCATAGGTTCCGGTAAGATAAAGCTCTTCTTCCTTTTCCGTGATTTTCATGGAAGGGTAATTCTCCTGCTTAAATTTCTCCGCACCTTCGGCGGTGATCCGGCAGCTGAAGGATATGGCTTGATCGGTCGGCTTCCATAAGCTATGCGCATTGTGAATGGTTATCTCTTTTAAATCCAATCCGTGTTCTTCATTTGCATCTTTTAGAGAGAGGACACGATCACACCGAAACACCCGGTATGCTGTTTTCTCCACATCATACGCCTGGCAATACCAATACCCTTTCCTCGCATAGAGTGCAATGGGCTGGATGGAGCGGTCTGTTGGTCCCTTTGCCCCGGCATATTCGATTCGGATTACCTTTTGTTCTATCGCCGCCATCAGGATCACTTCCAAGAAATGCCCTTCGTGCGGCTGATTCCCATGAAAAAACGAGAGTCGGTTCAGCATGTTGTCGATTTGTTCCCTCTGTTTTGGAGAGACACTTTCCAGGAATTTTTCAGAGATGGATTGAAAAGTGACCTGGAACGGGGAACGGGCAAGGCTTTTGATCGCCTGCATCGCAAAATAAAGCGCAAAAACCTCATGGCTGGTAAATGTAATCGGCGGCAAATTCATCGTTCGCACCAATCGGTAGCCTCCATAACGCCCGTATTCAGCATAAAGCGGCACACCCATCTCCTCCAGCGCTTCAATGTCACGGAGCGCCGTCCTCTTTGAAATATCGAATTTGTTTATCAAGTCCGTTAACGTGAACCGTTGTTTTTGGTTGATATAACGCAACATCTGATTGATCCGTTCTGCTTTTTTCATTTTCCTCTCCTTATAGGTGACATGATCTGTCACCTTATTTCTATACACTTAAAGTGTAAAAAACAAAATCCAAGGAGGCAACCCCATGAAACTGGAAGTGATCCCTTTTTTATCATTGAACGGCAGAGGTGCTGAAGCCATCACGTTTTATAAATCGTATTTAGGCGCTGAAGTGTTGTTCAAAAAAACGTATAAAGAAATGACAGAGATGGACCCTCGTTTTACGTATGAACAAGGCGAGGAGAATTACATTACTCATTCTGTATTACAGATTGGATGCAATAAAATAATGATTGCAGAAGAGGAGATGGATCCAGCTCGATCCTGGCAGCTCGGCAACAGCTTTTCCCTATGTATCCAGTCCAAGGACTTTCCCGCCATTGAGGCACTTTATGAGAAACTCACTCAGCATGAAAAAGTTCATGTCCTGACACCTTTTGAAAAAAACTCATTCAGTCCTGGCTACGCACGTGTCAGAGATCCGTTCGGGATTGTGATTCAGCTGACTGTCACACGGCACGATTTTTAATTATAAATAAAAGACCCAGCTCCCTTAAGGAATTGGGTCTTTCTTTAATTATTTATTATTCAACCGTTACACTTTTTGCAAGGTTACGCGGCTTATCTACGTCACAATCACGGTGAAGGGCTGCGTAGTATGCAATCAATTGAAGCGGTACAACAGATACGAGCGGAGTAAGGTATTCGTGTACTTCTGGAAGTACGATACGGTCTCCTTCGTCCTTTGTTGCTTCTGTACTGATCACGCATGTGTTGGCTCCACGTGCTGCTACTTCCTTCACGTTACCGCGGATGCTTAGGTCCACGTGTTCCTGGGTGGAAAGGGCGATAACCGGTGTGCCGTCTTCGATCAATGCGATCGTACCATGCTTAAGTTCTCCTCCGGCAAAGCCTTCAGCCTGGATGTAAGAGATCTCTTTAAGCTTCAGAGAGCCTTCTAGGCAGACAAAGTAGTCAACCGCTCGGCCGATAAAGAACGCATTGCGTGTTTCGGAAAGGTATTCCTGAGCAACACGCTCCATGGTTTCTTTTTGGTCGGTTAATGTTTCAATCGCATTGGCGACGATTGCCAGCTCTTGAAGCGGGTTGAAATCAAGTTCAATTCCCTGCGCACGGGCCGCATCAACCGCTAAAATCGCAAGAACAGCGATTTGCGCAGTATACGCCTTGGTTGAAGCTACTGCAATTTCAGGACCTGCATAAAGGTTAAGCGTATAGTTCGCTTCCCTTGAAAGCGTGGATCCTGGAACGTTTGTAATGGTTAGTGCCTTGTGTCCAAGCTTTTTAACCGCTACAAGCACCGCACGGCTGTCAGCTGTTTCTCCGGATTGGGAGATAAAGATGAACAGTGGCTTCTCGGAAAGAAGCGGCATATTGTAGACAAATTCACTCGCAATGTGTACTTCGACCGGTACTTTTGCGATGTTCTCGATCAATTGCTTACCAACAAGACCGGCGTTATAGCTGGTACCGCAAGCTACGATGTAAATGCGGTCTGTTTCTTTCATGGCCTGGCGAATATCATCGTCCAGCTTCAGGTTGCCGTCTTCGTTCTGGTAATGCTTGATGATGTTACGCATAACGAATGGCTGCTCATCAATTTCTTTGAGCATATAGTGAGGGTAAGTACCCTTTTCAATATCGCTTGCATCAAGCTCTGCAGTGTAAGGCTCGCGAGAAACCTCCTGGCCGTCGAGCGTTTTGATGGTATATGAGTCACGCGTTACGATGACGATTTCTTCGTCCATAAGCTCCACATATTTGTCGGTTTGGGAAATCATCGCCATAGCATCACTTGCTACAACGTTAAAGCCTTCCCCAACCCCAACCAAAAGCGGGCTTTTGTTCTTTCCAACATAGATGGTGTCTGGATCTTGGTTATCAACCAATGCAATTGCGTAAGAACCTTTGATGACAGAAAGGGCATGGCGGAAAGCTTCTTCTACGCTTTCGCCTTCGTTCACGAATTTCTCAATGAGCTGCACAACAACTTCTGTATCTGTATCACTTACGAATGTTACATCCTGTAAGTATTCTTTTTTCACTTTTCCGTAGTTCTCGATTACACCGTTATGAACAAGTGTGAAACGTTCTGCAGAACTTTGGTGTGGATGAGAGTTCACTTTGCTTGGTGCGCCATGAGTTGCCCAGCGGGTATGTCCGATCCCCATTGTTGATTCAACGGCCGGATCAACGATGTCGCGCAACACAGCAATTCTTCCTTTTTCCTTGAAAACCTGCACGCTGTCCTGATCGACAACTGCAATCCCTGCAGAGTCATAACCGCGATATTCCAGCTTTTCAAGTCCTTGAAGCAAGATTTCCTTCGCATCCTTATTACCTACATAACCTACAATTCCGCACATTTAAATTATCCTCCCTTTGGTCGGATCAGCTCTTTATCTGATGCTGGACCCGCCGCGACAGGGGGACTGTGAGCGGGGCTCACAGCCCCACCTATGTCTTTTTTTATAATAAATTGGCCACTGCTTTTATTTTTGTACAGGAAGTCGCCTTGCCTGTTTTAGATAAAAGCTAACGAAAGTGACTGATTCCGAGAGGCATCCGCCGAATGATCGATGAACCTCTTCCTCGTCAACTATTTTCATTTCGTCCGAAAATAGTTCAGGCGCTTTGGTATTTAATTGACCACTCTATCCTCCTTCCCGTTTCCAAGTCAAGATAAACTTAATGATAGCCTGTTTTTTATCAAGCGTCAATTGGTTGCCAAGTAGCTTAATAAATATTTAATAAAATATGCATAAGCGAATCGGTCGGTGATTCGCTTATGCATACTTTTCGTGTCTATTTGGCCGAATGAGGGTGCCTTTTGTTAAACAAGCTCCGCTTTTACCACTTCGGCAATCTCCTCAGCGTAGGCTTGGCACTGCTCTTTTGTCGGTGCTTCAACCATAACGCGGACGAGCGGTTCTGTTCCTGATGGGCGGACAAGAACACGGCCGTTTCCGTTCATTTCTGCTTCCACCTTATCGATGGCTGCCTTTACAGTATCGTTACCCTGCAGTTTTGTTTTATCTGCGACTTTTACATTGATCAAAAGCTGAGGGAATTTTTTCATTTCATTGGCAAGCTCAGATAACGGACGTTTGGATTGCTTCACGATGCTTGCGAGTTGAATCGCGGACAGCATGCCGTCACCTGTCGTTGTATGGTCAAGGAAAATGATATGTCCGGACTGTTCTCCTCCAAGGTTATAGCCGTTCTTTCTCATTTCTTCCATTACATATCTGTCGCCAACTGCTGTTTGAACCGATTTTACCTCTTTTTCTTCGAGTCCTTTATAAAAGCCAAGGTTGCTCATGACAGTAGAAACGATTGTGTCATTTTTAAGTCCGCCCTGTTCTTTCAAGTATGTGGCGCAAATGAACATGATCTGGTCGCCGTCTACAATCTCTCCGTTCTCATCAATGGCAATCAGACGGTCTCCGTCCCCATCAAAGGCAAGACCCATGTTCGCTCCTTTTTCCTTCACCAGTTCAGCCAGTTTTTCCGGATGAGTCGAGCCTACTCCGTCATTAATGTTCAGGCCGTTCGGATTGGTTCCCATGGTCGAAATATCAGCTTCCAGGTCCGCGAATAGATGCGGCGCAAGAGAAGAGGTCGCTCCGTGGGCGCAGTCGAGCGCAATGTGAAGTCCGGAGAAGTCTCCCTCAACCGTCTGTTTAAGATACTGGAGGTACTTCTGCCCGCCTTCAAAGTAATCCCCTACCGATCCGATATCTCCGCCTGACGGACGCGGAAGTTGATCTTCATCCTGATCGAGCAGTGCCTCAATTTCAGCTTCCTGTTCATCAAGAAGCTTGAAACCGTCTGACCCGAAAAATTTGATTCCGTTGTCTTCTACCGGATTGTGAGAAGCGGAGATCATGACCCCTGCCTGAGCGCCGAGCGCCTTTGTCAAATAGGCAACGCATGGTGTAGAGACAACGCCCAACCGCAATACTTCAGCTCCGGTGGATAATAGGCCCGCAACCAATGCTCCTTCAAGCATATGTCCGGAAATTCGTGTATCCCGGCCAATCAGAACTTTTGGCTTTTGGGTTTCCTTTGTTAATACATATCCCCCAAAACGGCCCAGTTTAAAAGCTAGTTCCGGCGTAAGTTCAGTATTGGCAACGCCTCTTACCCCGTCTGTTCCAAAGTATTTTCCCATGATTTAATTCTCTCCTTCAGTCTGTGATTCGGTAGCATCCGATTTTTCCTCTGATTTTGATTTTGCTACGGCTGGGTTCTCTTTTTCCCCATCGTCTTTATTGGTGGTGCTGTTCTCGTCAGGCTTGGTAGACGTATCGTTGTTCTGCTCGTCTGTGCTGTTAGTTGTCTCGGAAGCAGGTTTTTCAATGGAAATGGTCGCTTCAGAAACCTCAGTCTCTATCTTCAGGTTCTTGGAATTGGAGGCATGGATGGTTACCGTATGCTCTCCGGGTTCCAGGTTGCTGACATCGACATAGGCCGAAATGTCAGAAGCATTCAGTCCATCAATAATTTTCTTGCTTCCGGAAATGGTCACATCCATTTTCCCATCAGAAGGCGATACGAAGGAAGCCGGCTGCTCACTGTCTTCTCCGCGGATTTCGATGGGAACGTTTTTTAATGTTTTTGTTCCCGTATCTTCCTCCACGTCAACGTTCACCTTCACTTGCTTTGGGTTGACCAATTCTGCTCCGTCCGGAAGAGGCACATCCACATTAACCGTTGAATCTTCTTTTATTTTTGATAAATCCACATCCACATCGCTGATTTCATTAATTTTATCCAGAGCGGAAGATGGCCCTGACAGTGTAACCTCTTTTGGATCAAATGTGATCCCTGCAAGAGTCAAACCTTCCGGAAGATCCCCCTTTTTATTAATGCTCAGCGGAACGGTCTTTTCCGGTTTGGAGATCGGCACGGTCACATTGACTGATTTCGGATCAATCAGCACATCCACCAGGTTCCCCTGACTGTCATAAGCTCTTAAAGGCACTCTTGTTTCCACTGTGTCCTTTGCATTTGAAACATCGACCGATGCCCGTACGCTTTCAATGTTGCTGATGTAAGCATCCGGTCCGGTCACGTAAACAGATTTCGGTGAGAAATCGACCTTGCCGGTTTCATATCCTTCCGGCAGCTTCGCTTTGTTTTTAAGATCCAAACTTATCGGAATCTGCCTGGTTCGTTTTTGGTGAAGCGTTACCTTCACTTGTTTAGGGGAAGGCACGGCTTCAAGTTCATCCGGTACATTTTTTAATTTGACCGGAACAGTATGCGTTCCTGGACCTAACTTGGTCAGATCAATATAAACTTCTATTCTCCGGTCGACCTTCAAAGCCTTGGTCAACAGGTTGGACTCGCCTGTAAGTTTGACATCCACGGATCGGGGCATGTCTGTAAGCACATATTTATTTTCATCAAAGTACGGGACAATTTCTACTCCATTGACGGTTTGCGTGTTTTTGGAAACCGATGTGAAAAGAGCATTCCTGCTGGTTTGCTGCTGGTCTTCCATCGATAACACGGTGTATAGCATGAGAGCCAGAAGAAAAGCGATGATCTTTACGAACCAATTGCTTCTAAGGAGTTTGTCCATTTTTCTTCCCCCTCCAATTCCAGCGTGATGAGGAAGCCGAGCGGCCCGAACCCATGAGTTCGGCAGTCAGTAAATTTTTTAAAGATTCCTCATCCAGGTTCCGGTGAATTTCCCCGTTCTTTGTAATGGAAACTCCACCTGTTTCCTCAGAAACAACCACGGTTATCGCATCGGTCACTTCGCTGACTCCGATAGCAGCTCTGTGCCTTGTACCAAGTTCCTTGGATACGAATGGGCTTTCCGTAAGCGGCAAATAGCAGCCTGCTGCTATAATTTCGTTCGGCCGCAGAATAACGGCTCCATCATGCAATGGAGTATTGGGTACAAAAATATTGGTTAAGAGCTCGGAGGTGAGTTTAGAATGGATCGGAATTCCGGTTTCCACATAATCCGTCAGCCCCGTCTCCCGTTCAAAAGACATGATCGCTCCAATACGGCGTTTGGCCATATAGCCGGTAGCTTTCACAATGGCAGCAATGGATTTTTCCATTTCCTCTTCCTCAGCCCCACCGGCTCTTGAAAACAGTTTACCGCGGCCAAGCTGTTCCAGCGCACGTCTCAGTTCAGGTTGAAAAATAATGATAATCGCAAGCAGTCCATATGTAATGGCTTTATCCATGAGCCAGCTCATGGTCCTCAGTTCAAAGAAGCTGCTGGCGAGCCAAACGGCAACGATTATAACAATTCCTTTTAACAGCTGCACCGCTTTTGTTCCACGGATCAGCATGATCAATTTATAAAAAACATAGGTAACCAGTAAAATATCAACAATCTGGCTAATATAGTTACCTAAGCTAAAACTTCCAACAGGTAACATGACATCACTCCACTTCGGGAACTACCCTTTCTGTTAATGTAGTGCAACAATGATCATAATATACAACATCCCTTATTATAGCATATCCAGACCTTTCCTTTAAAAATTCAACGCCATTTGAAACGGTTTAATATGGGGAAATAAAAGAAAAAGCCAGCCTTCGCTTCAGGCGGCTAATCAACTACTATATAAACATTCGATGTGCAATCCTATTTTTGTTCCTGTCCAGTAAAGAACGTTTTTAGTTTATACCAAACCCATTCTACTACTTCATGGATTTCCTGGCTGTCACCGGTGATTTGTCCGGCAGAAGCCATATATTTTTCTCCTTTTATAACTACCACATTGCCCTCGACCTTGCCTTCGACTTTAATGTCTCCATTTTCAACAACAAGGTCTCCTTTGACTGTTTCACCTTTTGGTACGGTTACTGTATGGGCAGCAGAATTTACCTTTATATTACTGGCTGCTGAATGTACCGCAAAATCATTCTCCGTATTCCAGCCTGCCATCACGGAACCAAACATTAAGATTAAGAAAACAGCCGCGGCGGTTAAGACGGGATAACGCCTGATCCATTGTGCCGGCATGCTCCTCTTTTTCACTTCCGGCAGCATTTTCATCACATTTTCTGTAAAATGTGCAGGCGCTACCACAGGGGATGCTTCTTTCATTTCGAAAATAATTTCCTTTAGTGCATGATAATGCTCTCTGCAGTTCTCACAGCTTTCCATGTGACGATCCAGTTCTGCCTGTTCCTCTGCTGTAATTTCCCCATCAAGGGCTTTATCAATGAGATCCATATATTCTTCCGATTCACATGACATTATGTTCACCTCGATTTCGCAACCTTTTTGTATGCCTTTTTCAACGCTTCTCTTCCCCGATGGATTCTGGTTTTCACGGTAGGAACCGGCAGATCCATCACAGAACTGATCTCCTCGAGAGACATGTCCTCAATGTATTTCAGCAAAATGGCTGTTCTGTACTTTTCAGGAAGCTTCATGATTTCCTGCTGCAGATGGTCACGTTTTTCTCTTTCTTCCACTTCTTCTTCCGGCAGCGGATCCGCATCTGCTACCTGGCTGTACAATGTGGCACCTTCCGTCCCAGGAATTTCTGCATCCATGGAGTAATCCGGTTTTCTTTTCCTGAGCCGGTCAATGCATAAATTTGTGGCAATCCGGTACAGCCACGTTGAAAACTTATAGCTTCCACTGTATTTATCGATGTTCACAAAAGCCCGTACAAAGGCCTCCTGTGCCAGATCTTCTGCTTCATGCCTGTCGCCGACCATTCTATAGCACAGCCGGTAGATCTTATCTTTATAGATTTCCACCAGGCCTTCAAAAGCCTCCCGGTTACCCGATTTAACCTGAGTAACCAGGCTGTTTATTAACGATTCCATTTCAATTGTCCACCACCAGTTATGGTTCGTATTTTTCTACGTATCGAATACAAAAAAGTTTCAAGTTCTTAAAAAAATAAAGCAGTTTTAATTTTAGCATGAAAAGGCAGGACTATCGAAAATATTTTTATACATTTTTTACAAATAAAGTTTCACAATGGATAATTGCGGGAATACTGGAAATTAAGATAATCTATAAGGAGCGTGTACCCATGGAACGCAATATCCTGCTTAGAGAAATTGAAGTATCTCGAAAAAAAATGAATGAAATGTCTAAATTTATGCCACTAATTGCTGATGAAATCGTTGAAATCAGCCAACATATAGATGCCCTCTTAAATGAATTCCAAAAAGCGAACGTAAAAAACAGCTACTCTTAAAATAGAGCAGCTGTTTTTATTTTGTATATTATAGAAGTTTTTCGCCAAAAAGTGAGCCCATCAAGGCGACCGCTACCGTCGCTGTTTTATTTCTTTCATCCAAAATCGGGTTGACCTCCACAAATTCTGCGGAAGTAATGAGTTGTGATTCAGCCAGCATTTCCATCGCCAAATGGCTTTCTCTGTAGCTGATACCGCCGAGAACCGGTGTCCCCACTCCCGGAGCATCCTGAGGATCGAGTCCGTCAAGGTCAAGACTGAGATGAACTCCGTCTGTTTTTCCAGACAGGTACTCAATCGTTTCCTCCATCACCTTCGTCATTCCGATCCGGTCAATCTCATGCATGGTATACACCTTGATCCCACGTTCTTTGATCAATGTCTTTTCTCCCTCATCAAGGGAACGCGCCCCGATAATGACGATATTTTCCGGTTTAACTTTTTGTTCATAGCCCCCTATGCGAGTTAACGTTTCATGGCCAATGCCCAAGCTTGCGGCAAGAGGCATACCATGAATGTTTCCACTTGGTGAGGTATCTGCTGTGTTTAAGTCACCATGGGCATCATACCAGATGACCCCAAGGTTCTCATAGTGCTTGGAGATGCCTGCAAGTGATCCGATCGCGATACTGTGGTCCCCTCCCAGAACAAGCGGAAAACGCTCCTCCTGAATAACATCCGAAACCGCCTGAGCCAGGTTCTCACTGGCTGACGCCACCTCCTCCAGATTCTTCAGGTTGGTTTCAATGGTTTCCTCGATCGTTCCCGGCCGGGCAATCTCAATATCCCCAAAGTCGAGAACGTTGTATTCAATATCCTTCAAGCGTTCCACAATACCTGCATATCGAATGGCGCTCGGACCCATATCGACTCCCCGCCGCGTTTGCCCTAAATCCATTGGTACCCCGATAAGTGTAATATTCTTCTTCATTTGTAGACCTCCCCTAAGCTGCGTTTCAATATTCTATCAATTAATTTTAGCCTGTCCCTTACAGGTGGTTCAACTGGACAGAAATTTGCATAGATATACCCTATAGTAAGCGCTTTCTATAAATGAAGTGGATAATTATTAGGTTAGACAGGCATGTGGATCAAACGAGGAATAAGAGTCTGCCATTCGGTAATAAAAAAAAGCCTCTGGACTTTTGTCCAAAGACTGTACGTTTATTATGTATGGTGGAGCCTAGCGGGATCGAACCGCTGACCTCCTGCGTGCAAGGCAGGCGCTCTCCCAGCTGAGCTAAGGCCCCAAAATAAAATGGAGCGGGTGATGAGAATCGAACTCACGACCAGAGCTTGGAAGGCTCTTGTTTTACCACTAAACTACACCCGCATATTAACCTTATTATACGTTATGCCCATGCTTTCTGTCTTTTATTCAGAAAGTGGTGAGCCATGAAGGACTCGAACCTTCGACCCTCTGATTAAAAGTCAGATGCTCTACCGACTGAGCTAATGGCTCATTAATAAAAGTGGTGGAGGGGGACGGATTCGAACCGCCGAACCCAAAGGAGCGGATTTACAGTCCGCCGCGTTTAGCCACTTCGCTACCCCTCCACATAAAAAAAGGATTCCGGTATTTCTTATTAAAATGGTGCCGGCTAGAGGACTTGAACCCCCAACCTACTGATTACAAGTCAGTTGCTCTACCAATTGAGCTAAACCGGCGTTGTAAACAATGGTGATAAAAATGGTGGAGGATGACGGGTTCGAACCGCCGACCCCCTGCTTGTAAGGCAGGTGCTCTCCCAGCTGAGCTAATCCTCCAAATAGAATATTATTTTCTTCGAAAAATTGGTTCTTTTTTTCAAAAAGAACTTGGTGACCCGTACGGGATTCGAACCCGTGTTACCGCCGTGAAAGGGCGGTGTCTTAACCGCTTGACCAACGGGCCGACTGGAGCTTCCAACCGGGCTCGAACCGGTGACCTCTTCCTTACCATGGAAGCACTCTACCTACTGAGCTATGGAAGCATGGCTCCACAGGTAGGACTCGAACCTACGACCGATCGGTTAACAGCCGATAGCTCTACCACTGAGCTACTGTGGAATAACAAATTAATTAGAAATCCACAAACCAAAAGGTTTGAAATGAAAGCCCGGCAGCGTCCTACTCTAACAGGGGGAAGCCCCCAACTACCATCGGCGCTGAAGAGCTTAACTTCCGTGTTCGGTATGGGAACGGGTGTGACCTCTTCGCTATCGCCACCAGACTGTCTTTCAAGGTTGTCCTAAATAACAAGGACAAGATACATTTTACAATGTATTTGCTCTTTTGACAAGAGCTTTTTTTGAGGCATATTCCCTCAAAACTAGATAACTTCATCCAAACGTACTGATAATTAAGGATAAGCCCTCGACCGATTAGTATCTGTCAGCTCCACGTGTCACCACGCTTCCACACCAGACCTAT
>NZ_FNHW01000001.1:2067056-3463162 GCF_900103485.1 Fictibacillus solisalsi | reverse complement strand
CAGACTCCTCTGATGCATCCGATGAAAAAGCTAAAGCGATAGCTGCCGCCAAAGCCAAAGCAGCCGCTGCGGCACGGGCAAAGGCGGCATCAGCCGCAAAAACGGCTGATGAACCTGCCGAGGAACAAAAGCCTTCTCCCCTTCAGCCGCTCTTGGATAAATATAAAGCCATCATTCAAAAAGAATTGGGAGACGACGCACTGGAAGACAGCTACATCAACCTGTTGTCCAAGGATGTTCCGACTCTGGTTGCCCAACCGGATACATATTTTAAAATCGCCCAGTTGCTAAAACACCACGAAGAACTTCGTTTTGATTATTTATCAGAACTTCATGCCACAGATTTTGAGACTCACCTGGAAGTGTACACCCATTTTTATTCCTACTCACACCGTTGTCCCGTCGCACTTAAAGTAAAAATAAACAGAGAAGAAGCGGTCATCGATTCCCTTGCTCCGTTATGGGCGGGTGCCGACTGGCCCGAACGAGAAGCATTTGACCTGATCGGAATTACCTTCAATGGGCATCCCAATTTAACAAGAATTATGATGCCGGATGATTGGATCGGACATCCGCTCCGCAAAGACTACGAACCCTATGACGTGGAGGTGTAGCCAGTGATCCGCACCGAAGAAATGCTGTTGAACGTCGGTCCGCAGCACCCCAGTACGCATGGGGTTTTCCGGATCGTTCTGAAAATTGATGGAGAAACAATTGTCGAAGCCAATCCTGTCATCGGTTACCTTCACCGAGGAACTGAAAAGCTGGCTGAGAACCTTCAATACACACAAATTATCCCATATACCGACCGAATGGATTATCTCGCAGCCATGACCAACAACTATGTAATTTGTCACGCGGTGGAAACCATGATGAATATCGAAATCCCTGAGCGTGCCGATTATCTTCGTGTTTTGGTGATGGAGCTTGGAAGGGTTGCGAGCCATCTGGTGTGGTTTGGAACCTACCTGCTTGATATTGGCGCCATGAGCCCATTTCTATATGCATTCCGGGAAAGAGAAGCCATTATCGGCTTTTTAAATGAGATTTCCGGAGCCCGCCTGACGTTCAATTACATGCGGATCGGCGGTGTAAAATGGGATGCTCCTGAAGGATGGATCGAAAAAGTCAGGGATTTTGTGCCTTACATGCGGGAGCAGCTTGCAGGATATCATGATCTGGTGACGGGAAATGAGATCTTTTTGAACCGTGTGAAGGGCATTGGATTTTATTCAAAAGAAGAAGCGTTGGATTATTCACTGAGCGGTGCAAACCTCAGATGTACAGGTATTGCATGGGATCTCAGGAAAGACGAACCCTACTCCCTCTATGATCGGTTTACATTTGACGTTCCCGCGTTTGACAGCGGCGATGCATGGGCGCGCTATCAATGCAGAATGGCGGAAATCGAAGAATCTCTGAAGATCATTGAACAAGCTGTCGAACAGTTTCCCGAAACTGGAGAGGTTATCGCCAAAGTGCCGAAAATCATTAAACCGCCAAAAGGAGAAGCCTTTGTAAGGATTGAGTCTCCCAGGGGGGAGATTGGCTGCTATATTGCATCGGAAGGCAAAAAGGAGCCGTACCGCCTGAAGTTCAGGAGGCCTTCCTTCTACAACCTTCAGATCCTGCCCAAGCTTCTTGTCGGTGAAAATATCTCCAACCTGATTACCATTCTCGGCGGTATCGATATCGTGTTAGGGGAGGTGGACGGCTGATGGTGAATGATTTGTTAACCTCGCCAGCAGGATGGATTCATGCAGCGATCTTTTTTGGATTGGGAGCATGCCTCCTGATGATCGTTCTTGGTTTCGTAACGTATGCAATCCTTGCAGAGCGGAAAGTGCTTGGCTTTATGCAGCTTCGTCCCGGGCCAAACCGGGTCGGAGGGCGATTCGGGCTGCTGCAGACAGTAGCTGACGTATTAAAGCTGCTGATCAAGGAAGATACCATTCCAAAGGCAGCGGACAAACCGCTGTTCATATTGGCCCCTGTTCTTGCTTTTGCTCCGGCCTTTATGGTGCTGGCGGCGATTCCTTTTTCCAATCATCTGAAATTTTCCGATCTAAGTATTGGTCTTTTATATTACATAGCCATATCCGGTATTACCACTGTGGGGATTTTGATGGCGGGCTGGGCCTCCAACAATAAATATTCCCTGCTTGGCGGGATGAGGTCAGCCGCACAGATGATATCCTATGAAATTCCTCTCGTCATCTCGGTAGTCGGTGTGATTATGTTCAGCGGCAGCTTGAACCTGACAGAGATTGTTGAGGGGCAAAAAACGGTGGCGTACATGTTTTTGTCGCCGCTTGGATTTATTGTGTTTCTCATTTCCTCCATAGCCGAATTGAACCGGACGCCTTTTGATTTGCCGGAAGCTGAATCGGAACTGGTTGCCGGGTATCATGTGGAATACTCAGGCTTCCGCTGGGCGTTTTTCATGCTGACTGAATATGTGTATCTGTTTGCGATGGCAGCCCTGACAACCGTTCTATTCTTAGGCGGATGGAATCCTGTTCCGTTCTTGGGCTGTATCCCGGGAATCGTTTGGTTTGCCCTGAAATTTAGCCTGATTGTTTTCTTTATGATCTGGGTCCGCGGCACCATGCCGCGATTAAGAGCAGACCAGCTCATGGAATTCGCCTGGAAGGTTCTATTGCCGGTTGCTCTTCTCAATATTTTTGTAAGTGCCGTTGTAAAGGAACTCTTTTTAAGATAGGCAATCTGCAGAATAGGAGTGGTGCATAATGAAGGGTCTTGCGAAAGGCTTGAAATATACACTCAGCAACTTAACAAAGCAGAACGTGACAACACAGTATCCGGATGTTCCTCTTCAAATGCCTGACCGGTTCAGGGGCATTCAGAAATTCTATCCGGAAAAATGCATTGTCTGCAACCAATGTGCAAACATCTGTCCGACAGACTGCATTCAGCTCACTGGAAAGCCCCATCCCGATCCGGGCAAAAAGGGGAAAATCATTGATACGTATGATATTAACTTCGAAATTTGCATTTTGTGTGACTTGTGTACAGAGGTTTGTCCGACCGAGGCGATTGTCATGACGAACAATTTTGAATTGGCGGAGTACAGCCGGGATGAACTGTTTAAAGACCTGGTCTGGCTGGATGAAAACGACAATAACGTAAGGAAGGAGAATAAAGCATGACAGGTGAAATGATTGCTTTTTTTATCCTTGCGTTAACTGCGATTGCAGGCGGAGTCATGATGATCAATATGTCCAACGTTATTCATATGGTTGTTGCACTCGTATTCACTTTTCTGGCCATCGCGGGAATTTATATTACGCTCTCCGCGGAGTTTGTGGCAGCCGTACAGGTGCTGATTTACTCGGGGGCCATTACAATCATTATGCTGTTTGGTATCATGCTGACCCGGCATGAGGGAATGACGGAATGGAAATTGACTAAAATGACCGTTTTATTGTCGGGAGCAGGAATCATTGTGTTTTTCCTGATCATGTTTTTTAGCATTAACCATCTCAGCTTGGGAAACCCGGCGACCGATCTTCATATTGATAACACGAAAAAAATTGGCGTTGAGCTTTACTCAAAATATGTGATTCCTTTTGAATTAACATCGGTCCTGCTCCTCGTAGCCTTAATCGGTGCCATTGTAATTGCAAAAAGGGATGATGAGAAGGAGGCGGGCAAGTGAATACGATTCCTCTATCGGTCTACCTGGTGCTTGCGCTTATTTTGTTTTGTATCGGACTGTTCGGCGCTCTCACCAAGCGGAATGCGGTCATTGTATTAATCTCCATTGAATTGATGCTGAATGCAGTGAATATTAATCTGGTGGCTTTTGCGAAATACGGAGTGAATCCGGGTCTTACGGGACAGATCTTTTCACTGTTTACCATAACGGTTGCTGCTGCTGAAGCCGCAGTTGGCCTTGCCATTTTAATGGCCCTATATCGTAACCGCAAGACGGTTAATGTGGATGAAATGGATATTATGAAGCGCTAAAAAGGGGTTGGAAATGATGATGCAGAATGCCTGGCTTATACCACTGTTACCGCTGCTATCCTTCATCCTTCTTTTACTTTTTGGGAAAAAGTTAAAAGAAGCCTCTGCTTATGCAGGTATTCTATTAACTTTTCTTTCTCTGGCCATGTCTGCCATTGTCATGGCCGGCCAATGGGGGGGAGAGTCCTATAAAGCAGAAGGACTGTGGCTGAATATTGGAACCCATCCTGTAACGATGGGTTTTGAGATTAACCCGCTGAATGCATTAATGCTTGTTGTCGTCTCGCTTGTAAGCTTTCTCGTGCATTTGTATTCCAAAAGCTATATGCACGGAGACGACCGCTTTCATGTGTTTTTTGCCTATCTTGGTTTGTTCACCTTTGCCATGCTCGGCCTTGTATTGTCACCAAACTTGCTCCAGGTATACATTTTCTGGGAGCTGGTGGGACTCGGTTCCTTCTTGCTGATCGGTTACTACTACTTTAAGACGGAAGCAAAGGCAGCTGCAAGGAAAGCCTTTATTATGACCAGAATCGGGGATGTCGGCCTGTTTATTGGCATTATTCTCTTATTCTGGCAAACGGGAAGCTTCGAATACGATGAGATTTTCAAAGCGATAGGAAATAAAAGTATATCACCGGACATGATTACGCTGACAGCCATTCTGATTTTTGTTGGAGCCGTCGGAAAATCGGGCCAGCTTCCTCTCCATACCTGGCTACCGGATGCCATGGAAGGCCCGACTCCGGTATCTGCGCTCATTCACGCAGCAACAATGGTAGCAGCAGGCGTCTATCTGGTGGCTTCGATGTACCCGTTGTTTGAAGCATCCGCAGCAGCGATGGCCACAGTGGCAGTGGTAGGTGGGATAACCGCCATCTTTGCGGCTTCCATCGGCCTGATGCAAAAAGATATTAAACGGGTGCTTGCTTATTCCACGGTGAGCCAGCTCGGTTATATGATGCTGGCCCTTGGCTCGGGGGGCTATACAGCGGGAATCTTTCATTTAATGACACATGCCTTTTTTAAAGCGCTCCTGTTCCTTGCGGCAGGAAGTGTCATCCATGCAGTACATACGCAAAACATTGAAAAAATGGGCGGGTTGTGGAATAAGTTGAAAGTCACGGCTCCTCTTTTCTTGATTGGCGCCCTGTCGATTTCGGGTTTTCCTCTGTTCTCGGGTTTTTTCAGTAAGGATGAAATTTTGATGGCGACCTATGAGAACGGAAGGTATGTTTTGTTCACCCTGGCGCTGATCGCCGCCTTTTTTACCGCGTTCTATATGTTCCGGCTGTTTTTTATGGTATTCTCCGGGGATTCTGACAAAGGCATACAGGAAGTCAAAGAGTCCGATCTGTCCATGAAGGTACCCATGCTTGTACTGGGGCTGCTTGCGATTGTGGCCGGGTACTTAAATACCCCATGGTTTGGCTCGTTTTTAAATGATTACCTTTCCCAGGGACCGGTATCGCTTTCGACGGAAGCAGTGCATGGCCCTGTGTGGATTCCTGTTCTCGCTGTTGTTCTGTCTTTGGCAGGAATTGCTCTTGCTTATGTGATGTATGGGAAGAAAACACTGGCCAGAGACTGGCTGTCCCGTTCCTTCCCGTCGTTAAGCTCCCTCATTTACAACAAGTATTACGCAGATGAAATCTACCAGGCTACGGTAGTCAGAGGGACCACAGTTTTCAGCTATTTTTGGAGCTATGTCGACCGGTATTTGGTGGAAGCGGCTGTCAACGGCACAGCAGGGCTTGTTCACTGGATCGGTAAAAAAGGATCGGAATTCCACAATGGCCAGGTGCAGAGGTTTGGAGCCATCGCGCTTGCCGGTTTGGTTCTCCTGCTGTTAATCTTTGCCGTTTCAGGGGGGTATTTCTCATGAATCATATGCTGTCCCTGCTCATATTCTCACCACTCGTCGGCATCATTGCATTAAGCTTTCTATCATGGAAAAACGAAAGGGCCATCAAGCTTGCCGGATTGTTCGGTACGGTGTTGCCGCTGATCCTCGTTCTGATCGCCGCGGCCGGCTTTCACTCCTCTGCTTCAGGTCTTCAGATGACCGAGCAGGCAAACTGGATTTCCTACACATTGGAAGGCATCAATGGAAGCATGGAGTTGAAAATCAACTACGAATTGGGCATTACTGGCCTTTCTCTCGTTCTGCTGATATTAACGGCAGTTGTAGCCGTTCTTGCAGCGCTCGCCTCGTGGAACATGAGGAATGCTTCAAAAAGCTATTTCATCTTCTTTTTGATCCTGGAACTGGGTATGCTGGGCGTATTCGCTTCCCAAAATTTATTTTTATTTTTTATCTTCTTCGAAATCACGTTGATTCCCATGTTTTTTCTTATTGGGCGCTGGGGATATGCCGACAGAGAAAAAGCAGCTTTCAGTTTTTTAATCTATAACGGAATCGGTTCAGCCATTCTGTTGATTGTCTTTGTCGCGCTGTTTATGAAAACAGGTACTATGAATTACGGAGAATTGGCAAAAACTTTGGCAAGCCCGGCTGGAGCATCTGCAGGAAGCACGTTCCGCCTGTCTGTGCTTGTTTCGCTGCTAATTGCCTTTGGGATCAAGCTTCCCATCTTTCCACTTCATACGTGGATGCTCAGGGTTCACGTTCAGGCACCGCCTCCTATTGTCATGCTTCACTCCGGAATTCTCTTGAAGATTGGAGCTTATGGGCTTTTCACGTTCGGCATGGGCTTCTTTCCGGAAGAATTTAAAAGTCTTGGTGTTTTAATTGCCATATTGGGTGTGATCAATCTGCTGTATGGGGCATTTCTGGCTATCGTTCAAACCGATCTGAAAAAAGTACTCGCCTATTCGTCCGTTTCGCATATGGGCATTGTGCTGATCGGGCTGGCAGCCATGAACGAAGCGGGGGTGAAGGGAGCCATCTTCCAGCTCGTCTCTCACGGCCTCATCTCAGCGTTATTGTTCTTTTTGATTGGCGTGCTGTATGAGAGAAGCGGCTCTTCGGATATACAGGATTTCGGCGGCCTTGCAGCAGCGATGCCCGTCACTGCGGGTGTACTGCTTGCCGGAGGACTCGCATCGCTTGGTTTGCCGGGAATGTCAGGATTTATCAGTGAATTCCTTGCCTTTGTTGGTCTTTTTCAAACGATGCCCATTATCGCTGCAGTAGGCGCTGTTGGCATCATTCTGACTGCGGTCTACATTCTGCGTGCTGTCCTTGCCGTTACCTTTGGACCGAAAAAAGAAGCGCATTCCGCCTTCAAAGACCTGACCGTCCTGGAGAAAGTTCCCGCTTTTGTGTTATTGGCCCTCGTGCTGTTGATCGGGGTCTATCCTGAAATTCTGAGCAAATCACTAACCACTGTTTTAGATACAATCTTGTTAGGCTTAAGGGGGTAGACCGATGGATTTGCAAACCTTAACTTCAATGAATTGGGGTATCATGGCGCCGGAATTTACTGTGCTGGGAACAGCGTTGCTTTTGTCTTTGCTGGATTTGTTCATGCCACGGGAAAAAAGCCGCAGGATCCTCGGTATCCTGTCCGCTGCAGGAATTGTCCTGGCTTTGGCCTTTTTGTTTCTGCAGTTCAGCCATGAACCGGCTTCCTTGTTTCATGACATGTACCGGCTCGATTCCTTTTCAAAAGCGTTTAAACTGATTCTTCTGTTGGGAACAGGGCTGATATTGGTTTTGGCTTATGATTATAAAATGGATCGGGAAGAGGAATACCGGGGCGAATTTTATTATCTTCTGCTGACCGCTCTGCTAGGCGGTCTTATCATGGCTTCAAGTGCCGATATGATTACGCTGTTTATTGGCCTTGAACTCCTTTCCTTATCTTCGTATGTTATGGCGGGGATGAGGAAGCGGGACAAAGAATCCAACGAAGCATCTTTTAAATATGTAGTAACTGGTGGGATTTCCACCGCGATTACCTTGTTTGGGATGAGCTATATCTTTGGACTGACTGGTGAAACGAACCTTTATTCCATCGGAAATGCCCTGCGGGATATGAGTATTCTGCAAAATCAGTTCTTAATCGCGTTTGCCTTTATCATCACGTTTGCCGGCCTGACATTCAAAATTGCATCTGCGCCTTTTCACATGTGGGCACCGGATGTTTACCAGGGATCACCGCTTCCGGTTACCGCTTTTTTGAGTGTGGTCTCCAAGACAGCCGGTTTCGCGCTGATCCTGCGGTTTTTCTTGCTGGTCTTCAATTCGGCGCCCGGAATTAAGGGAGACCCGCTGCTGTTTCAGGTTCAGCCCTACCTTGCCTTCCTTGCGGGAGCTACCATGATTGCAGGAAATCTTGTTGCGCTCCGCCAGCGGAATGTAAAGCGGTTGTTTGCCTATTCTTCCATCGCGCAGGCGGGTTATATTCTGGTTCCGTTTGTCTCGGTCTCAGCGATGCTTTTTGAAACCACCTGGTTTTATTTGCTGGCTTACCTGTTTATGAACATTGGCGCTTTTGCGGTCATCCAGGAAGTGACGGCGCATAGTAAAACCCACGATATCTCGGGGTTTGCAGGGCTGTATCGGCGTTCGCCGTGGCTTGCGGTCGCCATGACCATTTTTATACTTTCGTTGGCAGGGATTCCGGCGACTGCCGGCTTCATTGGGAAATTCGGCATCTTCATGAATGCGCTTGGTGCCTCCCAAGGCCATTATGTCTTAGCCGGTATACTCGTCGGAACCACCGTAATTTCCTATTTTTATTACTTCAATATCATTGCACAAATGTTTTTCCGGCCGGAACATCAGGAAGGAAGATTGCAGCATAAAAAAGGGCTGCTTCTTGTGACGGCAGTGTGTGCGGCAGCCACTGTTATTTTAGGAATTCTCCCAGGTACGGCATTGCATTTCTTTTATGAACAATTTCAGCTGACGGATTTTTTCCAGACAATGGAACAAAAATAAAGGATCTGCCAAGAAGGCAGGTCCTTTATTTTTTATAAAGCGCTTACACAACCTTCAGATTTGTCAATATTGGGAACAGCTAAAAAAATAGGACTTTTGTCTGTTCCTTTGTGGTAAAATTCAGTTTATGCTACGTTCTATTGGTGCATGTGCTATCATGGTGGTTAGCTAATAACTCCTAAATGGCAAGGAGGAAACAAAATGTTTGAACAATCCGGGCAGCAGGCGCTGCTTGATATCCTTGTTCACCTGCTTTTCATTGGAATTACATGGTGGGCCATGCAGGCATTAAATTTCGACACTTTTATCAGAAAAGGCAAAGTGATTCAGGCCAGAGTGCTTTTCATACTCGTAACCATTGCCCTTGCCAGCCTCGTAAGCAACTTCTTTCTCGCATATTTGAACTATTCCACACAGCTAAAATATTTATTTTAATGAACAATGAAACAACCATATGAACCCTATTTAAAGCAAAAGATTGTGCAATGTTTAACAAAATAAGCTGCGGGATAATGTCGGAATATGACTTCAACTTCCATGAATAACGTGCCTTCCTCTGGCAAGAATGAGAAATAGAGGAGAGGACGGGTGGAAGTTATGAAAAAAAACATTGTTTTGTTTTTTGTTATTTTATTTTTGTTTCACTCTTACCAAGTCATTCATGCTCAGGAAATGAAAAACTTTAGCAAGCTTTCAGAAATGAAGCATGCTATGGATCAAAGCAATATAAATGTTAAAAATTGGTCCCTTTATACAAAAGGGAGTATAGGTTTTGTGAAAGATGTAAATGGGTATCGTCAAAAAGCGGCATTATTAAGGAATGCAGCTGAAGGATTTAAATGGAGCAGACTGAATACGAATGAGCACTTCAAAATTACCGGGGTGCGAATTTCAGCGTCAGGACACATAAAAGAACGCCTTACGCTGGTAGCCTACCCCCAAAAAGGAAAGCTTGCAACGTATCTTGTTTATGCGGCAAAAGGAAAGGGCTGGAATAAAGTACAAGTTCAGCAATTTGCCCGAATGTACCAGGATAGGGTCGCAACCTATTTTGAGGGAAAAAGTTCAACTTTCTCTTGTATCTCTGGGATACATAATGGTACAATGGATTTTGGTTTGTATAAACAAGCGCTTGGGCTCATGACAACGTTCTCCGCTGTTCCTGTTGAACAACTCAAGGAAGAGACGTTTGTATCAATCTCGGCATATACTGAGCATTGGGATGAGAAAATTAACACAGCTCATAAAGCAATGAATCTGCAGATTGCAATCAGAAATCAAGGAATGGGCGGCCAAACAGCCGTCACAATTGGAACACCAATAATTACGTCTGAATATTAATATAGAAATTGGACGCGGAGGGGAATATCGTTGGAAAAAATCATTGTCCGTGGTGGTAGGCGGTTAGAAGGCTCTGTGAAAGTTGAAGGAGCAAAGAATGCCGTACTGCCTGTCATCGCAGCATCCATTTTAGCCAGTAAAGGCACAAGCACGATTAAAGATGTGCCGACCCTTGCTGATGTATATACGATTAACGAGGTTTTACGTTATTTAAATATTGAAGTTAAGTTTGAGAACGGCCAAATAAAAGTAGACGCTTCCGGTACTCTTAAAACAGAAGCTCCTTTTGAGTATGTCCGCAAAATGCGCGCTTCTTTCCTGGTAATGGGACCGCTTCTTGCGCGTGTCGGGATTGCCAGAATTGCTTTGCCGGGAGGCTGCGCCATCGGATCACGTCCGATTGACCAGCATTTAAAAGGCTTTGAAGCCATGGGTGCAACAGTTAAGATTGGTAACGGATTTATCGAAGCAAGCATTGATGGCCGTTTGAAAGGCGCGAAAATTTATCTCGACTTCCCAAGTGTTGGAGCAACCGAAAACATTATTATGGCTGCTGCTCTTGCTGAGGGAACCACCATTATCGAAAACGTTGCGAAAGAGCCTGAAATTGTGTGTCTTGCGAACTACATCAACTCCATGGGAGGAAAAGTAGTTGGAGCTGGGACAGGAACCATTCGCATTGAAGGCGTGGAAGAATTGAATGGTGCCGAGCATACGGTTGTTCCGGACCGTATCGAAGCAGGTACTTATATGGTAGCCGCTGCGATTACCGGAGGAAACGTATTGGTGGAAGGTGCGATTTCTGAACACCTTCGCCCATTGATCGCCAAGATGGAAGAGATGGGAATCGAAATTAAGGACGAAGATAAAGGTCTTCGTGTCATTGGGCCAAAAGAACTGAAGCCTGTGGACATTAAAACGATGCCGCATCCAGGATTCCCGACAGATATGCAATCACAAATGATGGCATTGCTTCTTCGGGCGAGCGGTACAAGTGTCATTACAGAAACCGTTTTTGAAAACCGCTTTATGCACGTGGAAGAATTCCGCCGCATGAACGGTGATATTAAAATTGAAGGTCGCTCAGCTGTAATCAATGGCCCTGTTTCCTTACAGGGAGCTGAAGTTGCTGCTACAGACCTTCGTGCAGGAGCAGCTCTTGTTCTTGCTGGATTGGTCGCAGACGGCTATACGCGAGTGACCGAGCTGAAACACATTGACCGCGGATACGTGAGATTTACAGAAAAGCTCCGTGATCTGGGCGCTGATATTGAGCGTGTCAATGAAGAGTCAACGAAAGTTGAAAAAGAAGAAAAATCGGTATCATTAAAATCTAATCTTGCATAATTCATATTGAGAGCTTCCCGCAATTTTTGCGGGAAGCTTTTTATACGTCTGAGTCATGTCAATAGTGCGAATACCGCAGATACTCTTTATGAAAATACAGGGATATAGACCCAGGAGGCATTCGAGGACCTTTTAGTTTAGTAAAATATAATCAAAATTTTTTGAATAGTGTGAATTTAAAAATAAATAGTGTACTATTAGATGGCAAGGCAATCTACCAAGTAGAATGTCTTGCCATTCTGCATAGAAAAAGGGGATACGATTATGAAGAAAAAGGCTCTGGCAGTAGGGTTATCAATTGGTATGGCAGCTTCTCTGCTTTCTCCGGCCAGTTCACTGGCTGCACCGAAAAATGTATTTTCAAGCTACAAGGTCAGCCAGGAAAAAGGGACGCCGGAATTTGTTTCAGGCAGTTTGACAAAAGCTTCAGGGCACAAAGCGGAAGCGGTTGTACTGGGATATTTGAATCAGCAGAAGAGTGCCTATAAACTGGGGTCACAAAAGGCTGAGGATTCTTTTACTGTTGCGTCCCAACAGAAGGACAAGCTGGGATCAACGGTACTGCGTCTTCAGCAAGTGTATAAAGGGGTTCCGGTCTGGGGTTCTACACAGGCGGCAGTAGTGGACAAGGATGGTATCTTAAAAGCGGTTTCTGGTTCGGTGGTCCCAAATCTTGAACAAAAGAGCGGCCTCAAGAATACGAAAAAGATTACGGCCAAAAAAGCCATTGCCAAGGCTGTAAGCGATTTAGGGTACAAGCCTGATTATGAAAAAGCACCGACTGCCGACCTCGTTGTTTTTACATCCGGCAATGAAGCGGTCTATGCCTATTTAGTTAATTTAAACTTCCTTTCTCCTGAACCGGGGAACTACAATTACTTTGTGGAAGCAGCGACAGGGAAAATTATAAATAAATATAACGATATTGATGAAGCCCACGGACAGCAGGCTGCCGGCAAGCCCGGTGGAACACTGACAGGAACCAATGTTACCGGAACAGGAAAAGGTGTATTGGGTGATTCCAAAACATTGAGAACTTTAATGTCCGGTTCTGCGTATTACTTGCAGGATAACACGAGAGGAAGCGGCATCTTTACATATGACGGAAAGAACCGCCAGTCTCTGCCAGGCTCTTTATGGGTCGATGCGGATAATGCTTATAACGCCACATACGATGCCCCTGCTGTGGATGCTCACTATTATGCGGGCGTCACGTACGACTATTATAAAAATGTATTCGCAAGGAACTCCTATGACAATAAAGGCGGCGCTTTAAAATCAACGGTTCACTACAGCCGCAATTATAATAACGCGTTCTGGAACGGATCTCAAATGGTTTACGGTGACGGGGATGGAACGACTTTTGTTCCTCTTTCCGGAGGTATCGACGTTGTAGCCCATGAATTAACCCATGCGGTTACAGACACCAGCTCGGATTTGGTGTACCAAAATGAATCAGGTGCATTAAATGAAGCCATCTCTGATATCTTTGGCACACTTGTCGAATATTACGACAACCGCAATCCCGATTATGAAATTGGTGAAGATATTTATACGCCAAAGGTTGCAAACGATGCACTCCGCTCGATGAGTGATCCAACAAAGTATGGTGATCCAGATCATTATTCCAAGCGATACACAGGCACAAGCGATAACGGAGGCGTACACACAAACAGCGGAATTATCAATAAGCAAGCCTACTTGCTCGCTGTTGGGGGAACCCACTATGGCGTAACCGTTCCCGGCATTGGAAACAGCAAGCTGGGAGCCCTGTACTATCGTGCCAACACGGTATATCTTACGGCAAATGCGACGTTCAGCCAGGCTAGAGCGGCTCTTGTTCAATCAGCGGTCGATCTTTACGGGGCTGGATCAGCAGAAGTGAACGCGGTAAACAAATCATTTGATGCTGTAGGTGTCTATTAAAATGCATAAAAAACCCTGCCATGGTTGCAGGGTTTTTTCTATGAAGCAAAACGATAGAGTAAAAAACAAGTTCTAATAGGTTGCCTCACTCCATAAATTGTAAAGACTAATCAAATCAGTGGAGGCCAGCCTGAATGTTCATACGACTGAAGCCGATCAGCTTCTTCCTCTCTATTTTTGTACTGGTTCTTGTTCTGATTCCAGCTCTCGTCGTGCTTCCCTATTCTTCCAAAGCACCGCAATTGCTAGAAACAAAGCCAAAGAAAATGCAGCAGAAATCCGTAGAAGCGCTTTCCTCTGCCCTGGCTGTTCCGGTATACCGGACAGCGGAAGAAAAGGTAGAGAAGGTGCCGCTCGAAGACTATGTAAAAGGGGTTGTCGCTTCGGAAATGCCTGCTGATTTTGAAATGGAAGCCTTAAAAGCACAGGCGCTGACAGCGAGAACCTATATCGCTCGTATGCTTGCGAATAACAAGGATGTGAACCTTCCCGGCGGAGCAGCGGTCACTGACTCCATTCTCTACCAGGTGTATAAGAGCGATGATGAGCTAAAAAAGCTCTGGGGCAGTGATTATAAGAAGAAGATGCAGAAAATCACCAAAGCCGTAGCGGAAACCCGGGGAGATATTCTAACGTACGAGGGGCAGCCCATTTTCGCCAGCTTTTTCTCGACCAGCAACGGGTATACTGAGAACAGTGAGGATTATTGGGGCACAAAATATCCGTATCTCAAAAGTGTGAAAAGCCCCTGGGACAAAAACACCCCCAAGTTTTCACAGAAGCAGGAGATTCCTCTTTCAGAGGTGGAAAGAAAATTGGGAGTTGGGATTAAAGAAAACGGAACAATTGGCAACGTAACCAACAGAACCGAGGGTAACAGAATTGCCAGCATCACCATTGGCAGTAAAACCTTTACAGGAAAAGACATCCGGGAAAAACTGGGACTCCGTTCATCAGATTTCACCCTGACGAAACAGGGCAACAAGGTAATCGCGGATACCAAAGGGTTTGGCCATGGCGTAGGAATGAGTCAATATGGTGCCAACGGAATGGCGAAGGACGGCAAAAATTATAAAGAAATCGTCAAGTATTATTATAAAGGTGTCGCCATCACCGCTTATCATCCCCAGGAAGAGCAATCCACCGTAAAAAAGTAAACAAACCCGGCTCAGTTGGCCGGGTTTTTTGATGTACATCCCTTAAGTAAAGAGGGGTGAAAAAAGACATGAATAATTTTCTTCCTTTTGTCGAAAAATAAATCCCCAAAATTTTTCATGCCAAAGTATATATTTTCTGAATTCTGTTCAGAATGATTGCTGAGGTGATGATAAAAATGAAAGATGAAGAAAAACAAACCCAAAAAACAGTTCCTCTAAAAGGGAGGAGAATGGGGAAATTCATGAAAAAACGTTGGGTATATCCCGCAATCTATCTCGTATTTGCTGCTGTCGTTCTGGCTTCTGTGCTTTGGTATCAAAACGATGCTTCCAATTCTAAAGAGACGCCGAATGGTGCTTTCCAAAATAATGATAAAGCAGTACCGGTCAGCGTTTCCAAGGAAGTTTTCAAAATGCCGGCCAAGGATCCAAAAAGCGTAACCATCAAAAAGGAATTCTTTAACCCGGATGCATCAGCAAAAGAACAAGAAGCTGCTCTCGTATTTTATAATAATATCTACTACCAAAACAAAGGAATCGACCTGGCTACAGAGAGCGGAAAAACGTTTGATGTCACTGCTGCAATGAGTGGTAATGTTACAAAATCGGTGAAAGACCCTGAGCTTGGCTATGTGGTAGAGGTTGAACATGCAAACGGCTTAATCACCCACTACTCTTCGCTTGCTTCCGTTAAGGTAAAAGAAGGCGACATGGTAAATCAAGGTGAAGTTGTTGGTGCTGCCGGCCAGAACCTGTATGACAAGGATGCTAAAATCCATGCTCACTTTGAAATCCGCAAAGACGGAATCGCCGTTGACCCCGTATCAGCGTGGAACCAGTCTGCTTCCCAAATCGAGAAGCAAGTGGACAAGCAAGAACAAGCAAGCAAAAAAGATGAAAAAGCTTCCGTTGAAAAAGGAAAGTCGGATGCTGCAAAAGACAGCAGCGCAGCTCCTGAGCAAAACAAAGAAAAAGAATCTTCTTCGACAAGCGAAAATACAAAAGAATCCTCAGCCAATGACAATTGAGGAAAATGGTAGGCAGCCTGCTTAGCGCAGGCTGCTTATTTGTTGCTTTGGCAGTCCTGCGATTATGAAAAAGCCTTCCAATGCTGATCGCCTCTTAACGCCTGCCTCAGCTTTTCTCCTTGTCCCAGTTGAGATTTTGGCATATATGTCCGTTCGTCTTAATAAGATGTTACAAAACCTACAATTCTTTTGAGGGTGAGCGGTGAGAAGACGTAGTATGGCTGCGGTGAGAAGGGGACGGGACACTCTAAACATCATGAAAACCACACACAAGGACAGGTCGCGTAGCTTGAACATAGAAGTCTCTATCGCATCTCTCACATCCAATTTGGGGAGGCGAGTGGTGTGCACGATTACATCAAAGAACGAACCATCAAGATAGGAAGGTATATCGTGGAGACAAGAAAAACCGTGCGTATGATCGCAAAAGAATTTGGTGTCTCGAAAAGCACCGTTCATAAAGATCTGACGGAACGATTACCTGAGATTAATCCGGATTTGGCCAACAATGTAAAAGAGATTCTGGAGTATCACAAGTCCATCAGACATTTGCGGGGCGGTGAGGCAACACGAGTAAAATACAAAAAAGGAGCGGAGGAAGTCGTCCAATAAGAAGGCTCACCTGAAAGCGGCATGCATCTTGCATGCCGCTGAGTTATGCAAAAGAAAATGTCTTAAAAAATTAACATATTTTTTCCCGGTTCAACAAAAGTTATGATAGAATGTTTTATTGGATAGAAATTCGAAAATTGACGAAATTTGTAAAATGTAATGGTTGAAACCTACAGGGAGGATTTATGAATGTTTTCAAGGGATGTTGGTATTGATCTCGGTACGGCCAATGTATTGATTTATGTAAAAGGCAAGGGTATTGTACTGGATGAGCCGTCTGTGGTTGCCATCGACACAAACACGGGAAAAGTGCTGGCTGTCGGTGAAGAAGCCCGAAGAATGGTGGGGCGTACTCCAGGCAACATCGTGGCCATCCGCCCGTTGAAAGATGGCGTGATTGCTGATTTTGAAGTAACAGAGCAAATGTTAAGACATTTTATTAATAAAATAAATGTAAAGGGCATGTTTACTAAACCGAGAATACTGATATGCACCCCTGCAAACATTACCTCTGTAGAACAAAAAGCGATACGGGAAGCAGCCGAGAAGTGCGGCGGCAAGTCGATTTATTTGGAAGAAGAACCAAAAGTGGCAGCTGTTGGTGCTGGAATGGACATTTTTCAGCCAAGCGGCAATATGGTCGTTGATATCGGTGGAGGAACAACGGATGTGGCTGTTTTGTCCATGGGGGATATCGTCACTGCCTCTTCGTTAAAAATGGCAGGGGACAAGCTGGACGGCGAAATCTTGAATTATATAAAGAAAGAATACAAGCTTCTGATCGGGGAAAGAACATCGGAAAGCATTAAACTGAATGTGGCTACTGTATTCCCTGGAGCACGGGATGAAGAAATGGATATCCGGGGCCGGGACATGGTTTCCGGGCTGCCGCGTACCATTACCATTCGCTCGGAAGAAATTACCCAGGCGCTGCTTGAGCCGGTTATGATGATGGTGCATGCGGCAAAAAGTGTGCTTGAAAAAACACCGCCTGAATTATCAGCGGATATTATTGACCGCGGTATTATTCTGACGGGCGGCGGAGCTCTGCTGCACGGAATTGATCAATTATTTGCACAAGAATTGAGGGTTCCGATTTTTATCGCGGAAGAGCCGATGAAAGCGGTGGCCAATGGAACGGGGCTCATGCTCGAACATATGGATAAATTGCCAAAACGAAGATTTAAATAAATGACAATGTAAGCCCGCCAAAAAAGGCGGGCTTTTGTCATTTTCCTTCACATTGAAAAAAACCTGCCGATACTATACGTATACAGATTGTTCGGAAAGAGGAGGCTCGAGTATGCTGAGAGGATTTTATACAGCAGCGGCCGGTATGATTGCTCAGCAGCGGCGGCAGGAAATGCTGAGCAACAACATTGCCAACATGAATACACCTGGCTATAAAGCCGACCAAACATCACTGAGGACGTTTCCAACTATGCTGCTGCAGCAAATGGGAGGCACTGAGGGCGTGGCAGGCCAAAAGGCTGGGCAACGGCCGATTGGGAACCTGGCCACAGGTGTTTATGTACAAGAGGCAGTACCTAATTTTGTTCAGGGAGATCTGCAGGAAACGGGTGTAGGGACCGATCTCGCCATTTTGCAGGGCTCCTTGCCCGTGGACCGGCAAACCGGAAAACCCGGCTCGCTGTTTTATACCATTGAGACGAAAGACGGAGAGACAAGATACACAAAAAACGGGCATTTTACGGTGGATACCGCTAATCAACTGGTGACTGCAGAGGGGAACATTGTACTGGATGAGAAAGGAAACCCGATTTCAGTATCAAGTGAGAATTTCACGGTCAGCCCGGATGGAACGATCTTCGATCAGGGCCGTAAGGCAGGCAGGATTGGTGTTTCACTGATTTCGAATCCAATGGACCTCGTTAAGGAGGGAGACGGCCTGTTCAGGCTTACACAGCCTGGTTCAGCTGCTGTATATACGGGGACAGGCTTTCAGGTTAAGCAGGGGTTTATTGAGCGTTCCAACGTGGACGCTGAGCAGGCCATGACGGATATGATGTCGGCGTACCGTTCATTTGAAGCCAATCAGAAAGTACTTCAGGCATATGACCGGAGCATGGAAAAAGCGGCAAATGAAGTAGGGAGAATCTGATAGGAGGATACGTTAGTGAACACATCCATGATTAATGCATCGGTAACGATGGGGCAGCTTCAGCACAAACTGGATACAACAGCCGATAATATGGCAAACAGCAATACCACGGGCTTTAAATCAAGAGATGTTCAGTTTTCCGACCTGTTGTTTCAGCAGATCAACAATAAACTCGACGGACGGAATGAAAAGGGACGGCTTACACCCACAGGAATCCGCTCGGGCAGTGGAGCAAGAGTTGGCACTACCGGATTAAATCTTGAGATGGGGGCATTGAAAACAACAGACCGCCAGCTTGATCTTGCACTGATAAGACCCGAATTGTTTTTTCAAGTTCAGGGGCCGGTTACGGACGGTGAAGACAGTATTGAATATACGAGGGATGGAGCGTTTTATCTGAAGCCGGGCAGCGCCAAGGGGCAGCTTGATCTGGTTACTTCAGACGGCAATGCGGTGATCGGCCAAAATGGGCCGATTCGTATTCCTGAGAATTATAAAGAAATTTCTATTGGACAAAACGGGAATCTTTCGGTAACGTTAGATAATGGAAGGATCATCAACAGCGGCCGATTGGCACTGGTTGAAGCCGTCCATCCCCAGCAGTTTATCGCGGCGGGGCATAATTTTAGAATTCCGGCTGGTGTAAACACCAATCAAGTGGTACGGGCTGCAAACCCGGGCAACACGGCCTTGAAGCAGGGCGCTCTTGAAATGTCCAATGTGAATGTAGGCAATGAAATGACGGAGATCGTCAATATGCAGCGGTCCTACCAATTTAACGCCCGCACCATTACAATGGCGGATCAAATGATGGGACTGGTCAACGGAATTCGTTAACAGGTGATGAAAAGATGGCAAACGAACTCAGCAGGGAAGAGTACCGTAAAAATAAAATAGCAGAATCCAAACAGAAGGAAGCGGTAAAGGCAAAGAAACCTAATCCTCAAGAAAGCAAGAAGCAAGAGACGGAAACCGTAAAATCAAGAAGACGGCACTTTCCGATTTGGCTTCGCTTGATTGTTATTGCTGCTTTAATGGTGGTTTGTCTTGTGGCTGGGGCAATTATCGGCTATTCCGTGGTAGGCGACGGGAAAGCTGGGGATGTCTTCAAGAAGGAAACCTGGACGCATATTTCCGATTTGATTAACCAAAAAAAATAATAAGTGACACATAGAAGATAGGAGGGGGCTGTGAGCCCTCTTTTTTTGAGCCATTGGATTAACCTTTTTCAATCATGTATAATGTGCAGAGACACATAGAAAGCTAACTACGTAAGTAGAGGTAAAGGAGTCATTTCCATGAAATTAAACATTGAACAAATTAAAGAAATCATTCCCCACCGCTATCCGTTTTTATTGCTGGATACGATTGAAGAACTGGAGCCGGGAAAACGCGCGGTCGGCAAGAAAAACATCACTGCGAATGAAGAAGTCTTTAATGGTCACTTCCCGGACTATAATATCTTTCCCGGCGTAATGACATTGGAAGCCTGTGCGCAAACAGGTGCGGTTGCTCTTCTTTCCATGGAAGAATACAAAGGTAAGATTGCTATGTTTGCCGGGGCAGATAAAGTGAGATGGAAGCGTCAGGTAAGACCGGGAGACACGCTTTTAATGGAAGTGGAGCTGCTTCAAATCCGCAGGGGAATCGGCAAAGGCAAAGTGACAGCTACTGTTGACGGAGAACTTGCCATGGATGCTGAGATAACATTTGCAGTGGGGAGATAAAGTAAAGAGGGGGCCGGTAAACAATTGTTAAACAGCGGTTTACGGCCTTTTTTGCCGCCTTTTTTTAAGCGCGTATCAATAACTTTAACCTACTGTAAAGCCTGTGTAAGGTATTGGTAAATCGGGCTTATACCCTGTTTTTTCTTGATATAGTAAGGATAGAACCGCTGATGATCAGGTGTGGCGGGGCGGTTCCAATCTGAACTGATCGAAGGGAGAACGATGGGATGAACAAAAGCTTTTTAATGAAAATTGGGGCTTCTCTTTTGGCGATTATGTTAATGACAGCTTGTAACAGCAACAGCGACACCGAAAAACAGGATTCCAGCACAGAAACAGAACAGAAGGTAGATGACGAGAAAAAGGCAGACCAGACAAGCACTGACAGCGAAACAAAAGAAACAGGTACAGATGCTGAAAAGTCTGATCAATAATTGATAAAAAAGCACGCCCCTTGCGGGCGTGCTTTTTACCGTTATACAAGCTTGATATGATAGTCTTTCAGCCATGTGTTGACGTGAATTATATATTCCATCAGCTTCGTGGCCTGACCTTCGCTGATCCCTGTTTTTCCCTCTGCAATGGCTCTGATTTTCGAAGTGTCAACCAGGGAATTAACCGGTGAATTGCTGTCATTTACGATGTCCAGCAGCCAGTTCTTGATTCCTCCAAAGTAAACAGGATCCTGTGCGGTTGGATACGCACTTTTCCGGCGGTTTCTAACATCATCTGGAAGGTAGCCTCTCAACGCACGGCGAAGTATTCCCTTTTCGATATTATCCACGCTTTTGACTTCCCATGGAACGTTCCAAAGATATTCCACCAAACGATAGTCACAGAATGGCACACGCACCTCAAAACCGACGGCCATGCTCATGCGGTCTTTACGGTCGAGCATGAACGGAAGGAAGCGGGTGATAAACTGGTATGACATCCGGCGCTGTTTGACGCCGATTTCACTTTCACCCTCCAGTGCCGGAACCTCGGCCAGCGCTTCCTGATAACGGCGGTCTGCATAAGCCTCGGGCTGAATGGCACGAGTGGCTTCGTCTGAAAGAATGTTGGAGAAATAGCCTCTGCTCTGGCGCCAGGGGAACGTGGTGCCGTTCAGGAATTCATCTTGATGGAACCAGGGATACCCGCTGAAGACCTCATCTGCGGATTCACCGGATAATGCAACCGTGGCATCCTTTTTCATCTCTCTGAACAGTAAGTAGAGAGACGTCTCCATTTCTCCGAGTCCTGGGAGATCCCTTGCATACATCGGTTTTAAGAAGTTATCAAGCAAATCATTGGCGCCAAGGACAGTGGAATGGTGTTCAGTTCCTACGTGCTCTGAAACACGTTTAACCCATGGTTCATCAAGTCCCAGGTGGAGAAGATCCGTTTGGAAGTGCTCTGCGCTGTTGGCAAAGTCGATCGAATAGGTGTGAAGAATTTTTCCTGCCTCTTTATAATCTCTTCCTGCCAATGCGGTCAGACCGCTGGAATCCAGTCCGCCCGAAAGCATGGAAACAAGCGGAAGATCTGCAATCAACTGGCGGTTTACCGTATCTTCCAGCAAGGCCTGAATTTTTTCGGCGGTTTCTTCTACAGTATCGGTATGCTCTTTACTTTCGAGCTTCCAATATTGGCGTACCTCCGTTTGATTGCTTGTAAATGTGATGCTGTGCCCCGCACGTACTTCTTTTACATCTTTAAAGACACCCACACCTGGTGTTCGCATAGGTCCAAGGGCAAACACTTCTGCAAGGCCTTGTTTATCGACCTCCGGCTGAATGTCCGGGTGGGCGAGGAGCACTTTCAGCTCGGAACCAAAAATAATGGAATTTCCTCTTTGGGCATAAAAGAGAGGCTTCACACCAAGGTGGTCCCTGCCCAAAAAAAGTTTCTGTCTTTTTTTATCCCAGATGGCAAATGCAAAAATTCCATTCAGATGATCCACACATTCTTCTCCCCATTCCATATAAGAATGAAGGAGAACTTCTGTATCGGATTGGGTGCGGAAGGAATGCCCGCGTCCCTCCAGTTCCTTTTTTAACTCTAGAAAATTGTAAATCTCACCATTATAGGTTAACGCGAGGGTTTGATTGCCTTGCTCATGAAGCATCGGCTGCAGTCCGCCTTTTGGATCAATAACGATCAGGCGTCGATGGCCAAAAACGGCACGAGGTGAAAACCAAAAACCATCTGCATCAGGTCCGCGATGTTCAATCGCTCCTGTCATATCCCGCAAAATGGATTGTTGTTGAGAAATATCTTCTGACCAGTTAACCCAGCCTGCAATACCACACATACTAACATCTCCTTGCATGATTTAATGATGCAAGTGCAATGGTACCATCTATTAACGTTTACGTAAACGTGAGCTAAGAACTATTTTTATGGATTGAAAACCATGTTTGCCATACTTGTGCTGTACTCCGCAATAGTCCGATGTGAGGAAAAAGAAAAACCGCTCTTGCAAGCGGTCAATCTCTTGAATATTTGGCGAGGATTTCCTCACGGGTGTCGGCACCTTCCACTCCTGACTGTATAGCTGATATCAACTGGTCATACTCATCCTTTGTAATTTCCGCAACTGAATTCTTGGGAAAGATATAAGGCTTGCCAATGTCCTTGGTATCCAGCTCGTTCATTAATTCAATTTCTTCTTCCTTTTCCCGGCATTGGGTGGGATCAAAGGTATAGACTCTGCCGAATTCCTCTTTAAACTCTCTATTCATATTAATAAAATAACGCAACGAACATTCTCCTTTCTATCCACTGCCTGCCTTACTAGTCATACCCGGTTTGCCTGATTTGAAGACATAAAAAAACTATAAAACTTTTTTTAAAATGAGGGATAAAAAACGAGATTTCGGGAATGATAGAAGTACCCCCTTTTTTATATATCTTTTTGTCCCCGCTTCCTTAAGAGGCGGCTTTTTTTTTTGCCTTTTTCAAGGTTCCTTCCTGGCTTATTTTACCAAGCATTTACCTATTAAATAGGTCTAAAGAACCATGTAATAAAACTGTAATAATCTATACTAGGATTAGGAAACTAAAACATATTCAGGAGGAACGAATGAAGAAGATTTTATTAAGCATGCTGGCTGTTCTCTTAACCTTTTACTTCTTGCCTGCAAATGCATTTGCGGCGGTAAAGGATACAGATCTTACGGCCTATCTAGCAGAAATAAGCAAGGAACGCGGCTATGAAATTAGCAAAGAAGACTATGAGAACTACCTTTCCGATTATGCCGACAGCAGCCTTTCGGATTTTAACACAGTGGAAGAACTAAAAAATTTCTTGGGGCCTGTGATCAAAAGCGACAACAGCAACCTTAATGAAATCTACAGCGAATATGATTTGAACGAACAGAAGCTAAAGGATCTGTTGGCAAAGAATGGCGAACAAATTGAAGATTACATTTATGTAGATGATCTTGATTTTGCTGTCTCTACTCTTGCGTATGATGATTCCTCCGATTCAGATGAGATGCCAAGCGAAGAAGATCTTGCAGCCATCGAAAAGGAAATGCAGGATGCTTTGGCAGAAATTGACCTGACGCCAAAAGAGGTCGATAATTTGATGAACCATCTGCTTTCCCTTGAAAAGGATCTCAATAACCCGGAAACTGAAAAACAATTAATGTCCATAATGGACCGGATGGCTGCCATTGATCCGGATCATCCAACAAAGGCGCAGATTCAGCAGGTTGGACAGGCATTTGAAGATTTGCTGTCCATCTTTAAAATGAACGCCAAGTTTTATATTGTTGATGGGAACAAGAAAACAGCTGTGACGGCAGCGGAACTTATGCAGATGACCGTGCTGGAGGGGGATTACCTTTTAATCGAGCTTTATGACTTGAAAGGCAACCTTTTGGCAGATATGAGAATTACTTCAGATGAGGTAGCCGGAAGCTCAGGCACAGTGGATAAGGTATCAAAAACGGTGGAAAATGCAATGGCACCGGCACCACAAAAGCCGGTTAAAGCACCAAGTGCCAAAACACCGCGTACCGTAAATGGCGGAAAATTGCCTAAAACGGATTCCAACAACCTGGATGGCGCGCTGGCAGGGCTGGCCATTATTGGAGCGGGACTATTTTTATACCGAAGAGCAAGGCTGTCATAAATGACCGGGAGAAATCAAATGGGAAGAAGACGCCGGAAAAAAGGGCTTCTTCTTTCTTTTTCAATCATTATGATAATACTGGGTGTCGGAATCTTTTCGAAATACCTCATAGAGTATTCCAAAGGATATTTCGCTGGTGAAAAAGTAGAGCCCAAAGCATATGCCCAGCATAAAAAGGAAGCTGCCACGGGGAAGGAATCGGACAAGGTGATGAAGGATGATCCGGTCCCTGCCAAAGAAAAACCGCTATATAAAAAGAGACCTGAAATCGGAGAGAAGATGGGTACTCTTTATATACCAAAGCTTGAAGCCAAGCTCCCCATTTACCATGGAACAAACGAGGATGAACTGGCCAAGGGAGTCGGACATTATAAGGGAAGTGTACTCCCCGGCGAAAAAGACAATTCTGTTTTGTCAGGACACCGTGACACGGTATTTCGCAGCCTGGGAAAGGTCGGCAAAGGAGATATGCTGGAAGTGACAACGTTTGCCGGCACCTTCACCTATAAAGTAAGAAAGGTCAGGATCGTTGATAAAGACGATCGGACGATCATTGTGCCGAAGCCGCGTGCCGTTTTGACGGTCAGCACCTGCTACCCGTTTAATTACATTGGTTCAGCACCTAAGCGATATATTCTGGAGGCCTTTTTGGTTTCATCACAAGTAAACAAATCTTAACGCATGCGAGGGGTGGTATCATTTCCCTTCGCTTTTTATTTTGTCTGGAAAAAGTAAATTTTGATAAAGTAATAGAGATGCGAAAGATTCTACACAGGAGGTAACACCATGGTACATATTCGAGATGCACTTCTTCGCGATTTACCCGCGTTGTTGGATATTTATAATGAAGCCATCCGGACATTGACGGCTACCTTTGATCTGGAGGAGCAAACATTGGAGCAACGAAAAAAATGGTTTGAAAAATACGGAGGTGCCTTCCCGCTGATCGTTGCCAAAGTGGACGGAAAGGTTGCCGGCTATGGCTCTCTCAGCTCTTTCAGAGATAAGGAAGCCTATGCCCGTACGACAGAAGTGTCTCTGTATATCTCATCAGAATTTCGGGGCCAGGGAATTGGGAAAGAATTAATGAAGGAAATTCTTCAAAGGGCCCGCAATCTTGGTTACCATACAGTGATCGGAGGAATTACGGGAGGAAACGAATCAAGTGTTCACCTGCACAAAAAATTCGGCTTTGAATTTGTTGGCTGTTTGAAGGAAGTAGGGTATAAATTTGATCAGTGGCAGGATGTCCACTTTTATCAGCTTATATTGAATACAGAAAAAACGAAGGGATAGCACCCTTCGTTTTTTTTATTTTAGCAGTTAAGTTTGCCGGCACGAATATCGTCAGTCATTCCTTCGTATGGAGCTTGAGCTACCACGTTTTCATTGTTTACGCCGGCATTTTCAATAAATGTGATATCTGCAAATTCAGGAACCACATATTTTGGATAGGTTTCATACTTCTCACGGGACTCATGCATAAGGTCAATGTGATCGTTTTGATAACAGACCGTAATTTCTGGATGTTCATGAACCCATTTTGGGAAGAAGATGACCCCGTGCATTCGTTTTTCTTTTGGCATGAAGTTCAGCGCTACATCTGTACCCGTCGGCTCGGTCCATGACACTTTGTAAACATTCTCTGTTAATTTAACGATGCCGACTTCCTGATTTCTGACCCAGCGGCCGCCAACCATTCCACTATGAATACGGTAGTCGATCGTATTTTCATTCTTAATATACATTTCATATTCCCACCCGTTTTCATAGGTGTAAATCATATGACTTCCAATAAAGTTATCCATAAAACAGCACTCCATTATTACGTTTTAATAAACATGTAATTATTTACATATTAAATATAACGCTATGGTATAATAGTGTCAATCATTTGAGTGGAGGCTAATATGAGAGTGCTAAAATACGCCATATTGGGTTTATTGGATAAAGGCCGGCTAAGCGGCTATGACATTACCAGTAAGTTTAAAGAAGAGATTGGACATTTTTGGAGCGCAAAACACAGTCAGATTTATCCTGAATTGAAAAAGCTGACAGAAGAGGGATTTGTCGAATATCAAATCGTCATCCAGGGGACTAAGCTGGAAAAGAAAGTGTATTCCATTACAGAACTTGGGAAGACGGAACTGCATGAGTGGATGAACCAATACAGCCCCATTCCGGAGACGCAAAAAGATGAATTTATGCTGAAGGCATATTTTGTTTCTTCCATGTCACCAGAAGAAGCCAAACAGCTGTTTGAAGATCAATTGGAGAAAAGGAAACAAACGGTGGTGTTTCTGGAGGAACGGTTTCAGGAGTTTGAAGGGAAAGAGGAGCCGATCTCCTTTTCTTCTCCGGATTTCGGCCATTATCTCGTTCTTAGCCGGGCGCTGGAACGGGAGAAAAGTTATATCTCATGGCTTGAAAGGATGATTAAGCGAATCGGAGGCTGAATATAAAAAAACGAAAGACAGTTGTGCCTTTCGCTTTTGGTTACTGCTGATTCACGATATCCTTGAGTTTATTTTGCCATTTGTTATCGTCCAGAATGATCTGGAATGAGATCCGTCGGTTTTTTTGCAGAGCGGCAGGTGAACTGCCTTTGGCGATCGGTTTATATTCGCTATATCCGGTGGCGGCGAGATACTGGGCATATGGAAGGCGTGAAAGTTTTGGGTTGGCTTTTGCCAGGTATTTTACAACGGCGACAGCGCGTTCTGTAGAGAGGGACCAGTTGTCATACGGAACGGAATCGGTATGGCCCTCTACCAGAATAATATAAAGATATTTGCTCATGTCCTTTTCATCGATAATCGCCGCAAGCGCATCAGCCAGGGGGTTAAGAACCTTCTTCCCCTTATCGCTGACCTCTGCGCTTCCTGTATCAAACAGAATATTGCCCTCGACTGAAATGGTATTGTTCGGTCCCCGGACCACTTTATCTTTCCCTACATTTTTTTCAAGCTGTTTTTCGATCAAGTCCGAAATGTGCTTTTTCACATCGGCCACCTGGTGCAGCTCCTGTTTGATCTGAGATTGGTCATACGCATTATATATGCTCTGGACATACGCAAGAATGGCGATGAAAATCATAATAAGCACCATCATGGCCATCATGTCGGTAAAGCTGGGCCAATAGATTTCTTCCTGGTGCTGTTCAGCAAAAACATCTTTACGGGCGCGCATGATTCATCACCGCCTTCTTGGTTCGTGCGAGCTGATGAGCCTTGCATCATGTTCCCGGTTATCATAGACCGTCTGATTGTCCACGGCTGCCTGGTACATACGCTGAAGAAGATGGTACATGTCCGCAAGCGTCCGATTACTGCTGGTAAAGTCACGTGACAATCCATGAAAAAGGTTCTCCAGTGTTCGGGCAAGCTCCCGCATGTCGTCATTGCGCTGAGGCTGTGATTGCTGGCTGAGCTGTCTTTCCCTTTCTAGTACGTGGCGGATCTGTTCCACAAAATCTCTCTTGATATGTTCAACTGCATTATAAAATCCTTTTTCAAGCTGTTGTACAGAAGAGGCAAAATCAGCGGCAGCTCTGCCGTACTCTCCTTGCTTTTCAGAATACCGATAGTACCATTCTTCCTGTTTCTGGCCGAGCCGGTTTTCCAGGTTTTCATGCTGACTGACATAATGCTGAAGCTGCTCCTGCATCACCCTGGTGAGGTTGCCGGCGAACTCTTCCGAACGGCGCTGGGATTCGATAAGCATTTTATCCGATCGCTGGATCAGCTGCTCGAACTTTTGCTGCCCCGCATTTTGGCGTTCGACCCCTTTTTGGAACTGCTGTTCAAATGATTTGATTTGTGTTGTCAGGACACCGATGCTTTGATCCACCGCCTTATGCATGCTGTCTTGTTTGTCTATTGTCTTTTGAAATTGAAAGCTGAATTGCTCGAGTGTGCCGGTGGAAGCAGCAAATGACTCGCTGTGCAGCCGCTGCGCATGCAGAATGCCTTTTACATCCTCCATGGCCGTTTTCAGCCCGGCTGTAAATTCGGTCATGGAGCTGCCGAATTCACCCACACTTCGCTGGAAGCTTTCCTCGATTTTCACTGCAAGCCGGTCGAGCAGACGTTCAGCTGAGTCCTGGGGCTTTTCCTGCAATAACAGGCTGTTGAAGGCATGATCTAGATAAACCTCACAGTCCGACATGACTTTTCCCTGAAGGTACGTAAGGGAAGAGCCGCGGGAGAGGAACCCGGTTTGAAGAATGTTGAGAATCAGAGCCCCTCCGATTCCTGCGATACTCGTAATAAAAGCAACGCTCATTCCTTCAAACGGAGCAGTTAACGAGGAAATGATCGAATTCATGGTCATGGTTGGCCCGCTCGCGGCATTTCCAAGACGGAACAGTGTATCCTGCATGGAAAGAAGGGAAAGTGTGAGGCCGATAAAAGTACCCAGCACTCCGAGTATGATTGTAAAAGCGGGAAGCTGCTGCATGACTTTTTGAATATTACCCACAGGAACACGCATGATTCCAAGCACGGGAATGCGCTCCTGGAAAAGATGTTTTTCGATTAAAGCTTGTGTATTCAGCGACGATACACCAGACAAATGATATTGGCGATAATCGGAACATATACGCTGGATCCAGCGGGAACGCGGCTGCATAGCAGTCTGGGTTTCAAGCTCCTGCAGCTCTCTGATCCATTTTTTTAGCCGGTACCCTGTCTGGGTGTAACCAATCAGTCCGGTAAGGACCAAAATACCAATCAATCCAACAACGGCACTTGTTAAAAAATCCATGCTGTCCACCCCTCCGTTTCCATACAAGCATATGAAGGGCAGGCCCTGACTAGTACACCGGGTTTGTATACAAAAGCCCGTTGCCTGTCGGGACAGGCAACGGGCACCTTTTCGATTTTACTATATGGAGAAAAGCTCAGAAAGCAGCAGGGAAACTGCGCCGATAGCAGTAGCTTTATTTCCGAGACTCGAGAGCCGGATATCGGTTTGCTTTGCACGTTCGGTCAACGCCATCCTTGCAATCGTTTCTTTTACCCCGTCCAATAGAATTTCACCGGCATTGGCTACACCTCCGCCAATAATAATTCGTTCGGGATTAAGCAGGTGGATCAGGTTGGTCAAGCCGATGCCGAGGTAAATCCCTGCAGAGTGCAAAATGTCCCTGCTCAATTGATCTCCCTCCAAGGCGGCTTTGTGGACCAGGCGCCCGGTGATACGTTCCAGGTTCCCGCCCGACAATTCAGTTAACCGGCTTTCCTTACCGATGGCCAGTTCTTTTTTTGCCCTTTCTGCAATCGCAGGACCTGCAGCCAGCGTCTGCAAACAGCCATAATTTCCGCAGCTGCACCGTTTTCCGCCAATATCGATCGTCATGTGACCGATTTCTCCAGCAATAAAATGTTCCCCGTGAAACAATTGTCCGTTTATGACGATTCCTGCCCCAATTCCGCTGCCGACATTTACAGCAACCACACTGGATGCGCCGCTTCCGCTGCCGAACCATACCTCGCCCAAGGCAATCGCTTTTGCGTCATTTTCCACCTTCACAGGAAGGTTAAAGGTTGTTTCCAATTGCTCTTTTATAGGAATATTTCTTAAATGAAGATTCGGGGCATAGAGCGATATTCCCCGGTCAACATCCACAACGCCGTGCATGGCCACACCGATGCCGATGATTTTATCTTCTTCCTCTTTGTACTGATCCAAAAGCCCCTGTATCTCTGATTTCATCATTTTTAACAGCTCATCCGCCGTGACAGGCAGCAAAAGGGCCTTTTTACTAAAATGATGGACGCCGCCATTTAAATCAGACAGTATGATTTTAATATCTTTTGGTCCTGCGTCGAGCCCAATGACATAAAAGCCTTTTTCATTGATAATCAGCATGGTCGGCTTTCGTCCGCCTTGTGATTCTCCCTGAATGCTTTCCTTTATAAGACCCGAATCGATCAGTTCTTTTACGATGGAACTGACAGTTGGAGGCGTCAGCTTGGTATCCTTGGCAATCTGTGCTCGGGAGATCGGTCCCTCCAGACGGATTCGATTTAAAATAATACTTCGATTCAAGGATTTCATGAATTGAAACGTACCACGTTGCATGGTTATGACACCTCAAGTTAATTTAATTAATTAATATACAGTATACCTTCTTTTTCTCAATATGGATAGAAAGAAATGGGTTTGATAAAATTCAATTAAAAGATCTTCAATGGAATGGAGGACGGAAGTTGAAAGTTCAGCGGCTGGATCATCTGGTTTTGACGGTTAAGGATATAGCAAGAGCCTGTGATTTTTATTCCGGAGTTCTGGGAATGAAGGTGGAGACCTATCGACAGGGAAGAAAGGCTCTTGCGTTTGGGAACCAAAAAATCAATCTTCATAAAGCGGGCCGGGAGTTTGAACCAAAAGCAGCAATTCCTTTGCCAGGATCTGCGGATTGTGTTTTATCACGGATATCCCTTTAAACCAAGTGATAAGACACCTGGAAAATCATGAAGTTCCTCTGCTCGAAGGACCGGTGGAAAGAACGGGGGCAGAGGGGCCGATCACTTCTGTGTATATTCGGGATCCGGATGAGAACCTGATTGAAATCTCCAATTACATCGAAGGCTGAAAACCGGGAAGAGCTTCCCGGTTTTTCTTGTGAAAATGATATATCCGGGTATGCAAACCTTTTCACTTGTGGTAATCTGGTATCAACTTAATAATTTAATTTAACAAAGTTCGATGGATATGTGAGATTTTTTACAACACTTCATAAATACACTCTAGGAGGCAACAATGGCTGAGTTACGTTATAATCCTTTACTAAAAGACTGGACGATGGTAGCGGCAAGCAGGCAGAACCGACCGCACATGCCGAAGGACTTTTGCCCGTTTTGCCCGGGTTCCGGAAAAGTTCCTGAACACTATGATGTTCATTTGTATCACAATGACTTCCCGGTGCTGTCCCCAAATCCGCCACAGCCGGATGCAGTTGGTGAAAGCCTGTATCAAACAAGAGAAGCGTACGGAAAATGTGAAGTGGTTCTGTATTCACCCGGGCATTATGATACCATCCCGGATCTTTCACGGGAGCATATGAAGAAGCTGATGGACCTGTGGACGGACACATTCGTGCAGCTTGAGCAAGATACGAACCACGAATATGTCATGATTTTCGAAAACCGGGGAGAAGAAGTCGGGGTAACCATGCCTCACCCTCATGGGCAAGTGTATGCTTATCCATTCATTCCGTTAAAAGTAAAAACAGAGCTCAATGCCTGCAAAGATTATTTCGAAGAGAACAAGCGCAACATGTTTGACGATATCGTAGCTGAGGAAAAAAGGTTTGGTGAGCGGGTGTTATTGGAAACCGAGCATTTTATCGCATTTATTCCGTTTTTTACAGACTATCCTTATGGCGCCTATATTGTCAGCAAAGATGAAAAAACAGCCATCACGGAGTTTTCTGAAGAAGCAAAAATGGAACTTGGGGATATGCTTCAAGAACTCGTTGGCGGCATGGATTTAATTTACGATAAATTATTTCCGTATATGATGGTCATGCATCAGCGGCCTTCGGACGGAAAGGATGAATATAACGATTTTTACCGGTTCCATATTGAATTTTATCCTCCGCTTCGTGCAAGTGATAAAATAAAATACAATTCTTCCTCTGAAACCGGGGGATGGGCGGCAGCCAATCCGACAAAAGTAGAAAACAACGCAGAAAACTTGCGGAACTGTATAAAGCGATATCATGAAAAGAGGGGGTAATAAGAATGGAGCAACGGCTCGCAGAGCAATTTCAATACTATTTTCCGGGAAATACCGACGAAGTTCGACTTTTCTTTGCGCCAGGACGGGTCAATTTGATTGGGGAGCATACCGATTACAATGGTGGCTTTGTTTTTCCTGCTGCACTCTCAATCGGCACATATATGGCCGTGCGCAAGAGACAAGATGGCATTTACCGTTTGAAGAGTGAAAATTTCTCACAGGACGTAACTGTGGATGCTAATCAGCCCATCGTTTTTAATGATGCAGATGACTGGGCCAATTATCCAAAGGGTATTCTTTTACAGCTGCAAAAAAGCAGAATTTCCCTCTCCGGAGCCGATGTGTTCTATCATGGCAATATTCCAAATGGTGCAGGTCTTTCTTCATCCGCCTCCGTCGGAATGGTCAGTGGTTTTGCTTTTTCAGCAATTGAAAACAGCGAAGTCGATATGCTTGAGCTTGCCAAGCTGTGCCAACGCATGGAAAATGAATTTATTGGGGTAAACAGCGGAATTATGGATCAGTTTGCTGTCGGCTTCGGCAAAAGGAATGAAGCTGTATTTCTCAATTGCCAAACCTATGAATATGAGATGATTCCGCTTGAAATAGAAGGTTACAAGCTTGTGATTACCAACACCAATAAACGCAGGGGGCTCGCCGATTCCAAGTATAATGAGCGAAGAAGCCAATGCGAGCAGGGGCTCGAAGTCATTCAGCAGCATTTGAAAGATATAGAGGCCCTCGGTGAGCTTACTCCTCTTCACTTCAAAAAAGTAGAACAGTATATAGAGGATGAAGTGATCAAGAGAAGGGTAAGACACGTGGTGACCGAAGATGACCGCGTGCATAAGGCTGTCGCAGCGCTTGAAAACAGAGATATCACTGCCTTTGGTTTATATATGAATGAATCTCACCTGTCACTAAGAGATGATTATGAAGTGACAGGTACAGAGCTCGACACGCTTTTTGATCTTCAAAAAGAACAGCCCGGCTGCATTGGCACAAGAATGACCGGTGCTGGTTTCGGCGGTTGCACCATTTCTATTGTCAAAGAGGAGCAAGTGGAAGATTTCAAAGAAAACGTAGCGGGCCGATATACGGAAAAAACAGGTTTAGTGCCTGACTTTTATGTTTGTGAAATTGGAGACGGAGTGAAAGAACTTAACGGGGTGAAACGATAATGGCAATTTTAGTCACAGGCGGCGCAGGTTACATTGGAAGTCATACGGTGCTGCATCTGCTGAATAAAGGGGAAAAAGTAGTTGTATTCGATAACCTGCAAAAAGGCCACCGGGAAGCGGTTATGGAAGGTGTTTCCTTTTACAAAGGAGACCTTCATGACAGTGATCTGCTTGACCGCGTATTTTCAGAAAATAAAATTGAAGCAGTTATCCATTTTGCAGCAAATTCACTGGTCGGAGAAAGTGTAGAACATCCAATCTCTTATTATCAAAATAATGTAGCAGGATCTTTGAATCTAGTAGACCGTATGGTGAAAAACGGGGTGAAAAACATTGTTTTTTCATCCACTGCTGCTGTATACGGTGAGCCTGAAACGGTTCCTATTTCGGAAAGTGATCGTACGGTTCCAGGAAACCCGTATGGCGAAACCAAACTGGCTATAGAGAAACTTCTTTTTTGGGCGGATCAGGCCTATGGCTTGAAGTCGGTGGCCCTTCGTTATTTTAATGCTGCAGGGGCGGATTCTGAAGGCAGAATTGGCGAAGACCATACACCGGAATCCCACCTTATTCCGATCGTACTGGAAGCCGCACTCGGCAAACGGCCGTATGTTTCGATTTTCGGAGAGGATTACAAAACGGAAGACGGGACATGCATTCGCGATTACATCCATGTGATGGACTTGGCGGATGCTCATTATCTGGCCCTTGAAAAGCTCAAACGCACAGAGGAGAGCGGCGTCTACAACCTTGGTAATGGTACCGGTTTTTCTGTAAAAGAAGTGATTGAAACATGCAGGGAAGTAACTGGACGGGAGATTCAGTCGGTCTCCTCGCCAAGAAGAGCGGGTGATCCGGCTGTCCTGATCGCATCGTCACAGAAAGCAAAGGATGAACTGGGGTGGATTCCTCAATATCCGGATTTGAGGGAAATCGTTAAGCATGCATGGAATTGGCATGTAAATCATCCGGATGGTTATTCCGCTCAATAGGCATTTGCGGCTGGTAAAAAGGGTATTCTACAACTGAAAGAAAATTAACATCCAGGGGACATGAACAAAGAATCATGTCCCCTGTTGTTAAAGCACCAAGCACGTGGGAGAAATCTTTAGCCTGCAGACAAAAGGAGCGATTCAGCTTGTATTTGGGAGTGGACTATTACCCTGAACAATGGCCAAAATCAAGATGGCCAGAAGATATCAGATTGATGAAGGAACTTGGTGTCAATGTTGTCCGTATGGCGGAATACGGCTGGCATTTGATTGAGCCGGAGGAAGGCGTTTATGATTTTAGTCTTTTGAATGAAATCATTGATGAATTAACCGAAAATGGAATTAAAATCGTACTGGGCACACCGACAGCCGTACCTCCTGCCTGGATGGTTCAGAAGTATCCGGACATTCTGCCGGCAGATCGTAACGGCCGTCCGATTTCTTTTGGGGGACGCCGCCACTATACCGTCAACAGTAAAGTCTATCAAAGGTTTACGGAAAAAGTAGTGCGTAAACTGGCTGAAAAATATGGTCATCATCCGGATGTGATCGGATGGCAGATTGATAATGAATTTGGCCATGAGAAGTCAGACCGCAGTTATGGAAATGAGGACCGTACATCCTTTTGGTTTTGGCTTCAAAATCGTTATGGCAGCCTTGAGGCTGTAAATGAAGCCTGGGGAACCGCCTTTTGGGGCCAGACTTATACGGAATGGGAGCAGATACCATTGCCATTGAACGTGTATCAGCAGCATAATCCCGGGTTGCTTCTTGATTTTGACCGTTTTTGCGCAGCGGGTTATACAGCCTACAGCAAGCTGCAGGTTGATCTATTGCGGGAAACGATTTCCGATCACCAATTTATAACTCATAATTTTGTGTTTAATGAACAGGCCATCAACCAGAGAGATATTGCCGAAAATCTGGATTTTGTGTCTTCCGGCAACTATCCGGCTTGGGGAAGCGGCCCCGAACCAGCCACACCAGCATCCATAGCCATGCAGCATGACATCTGCCGTTCAACAAAGGAAGGAAAGGGCTTTTGGGTTATGGAAGAGATTACGGGGGCACAAGGCTGGAATCATACCGGCTACCTTCCACGGCCGGGGCAGATCAGGCTATGGACGTATCAGGCCATTGCACGCGGGGCTGAAGCAATTCTTTATTTCCGGTGGCGTTCTTCCCGATTTGGTACAGAGCAATTCAGCCACGGTATCCTTGGTCATGACGGAAAACCAAAACGGAAATTTGAAGAGGTGAAAGAAACCATTGCGGCACTGAAAACGTTCGGAGATGAATGGGTTGCTTCTGATTATATCCCTGAAGTAGGGATGTATTACGAGGTAGGAAATGCCTGGGCCTGGAGGATTCAGCCGCAAAGCAGGGCATTTGATTACAAACAGGAGCTTCTTCGTTTTTACTATGGTGCTTATCATCTCAACAGTGCAACATGCATCGTATCACCGAAAAGCACCCTTGATGGTCTGAAAGTCGTCATTGTTCCCGTATATTTCCTGACAGATCCCGATTTTACAGACAAATTGAAGAAATTTGCGGCGGAGGGAGGGACGGCAGTTCTTTCCTACCGTTCGGGCTTGAAAGAACCGAGCAATGCATTGACAGAGCTAACCTTGCCAGGGGAGCTGGCAGAACTTGCGGGCATTCACGTTGAAGAGTTCGAAGCCCTTCAGCCCGGTCAACAAACAAGGATAAGAGGCACCACGGGTAATATTAAGGACATATTGTCACCGGCAACGGTATGGTGTGACATCATTAAGTCCATATCAGCAGACGTAATCGGTGTATACCGTGATGCCTATTATGAAGGCGAACCGGCCATAACCAGAAACAGATACGGAAAAGGCGTTGTTTATTACATTGGCACTGCGGTTGAAGAATACTTTTTGATGCGTCTTTATAAAGATATTTTTAAAGAGGCCGGTGTTGGAATGATTGAACTCCCTGATGATGTGGAAATGGTCGTCCGCACAGGTACAGGCGGTAAGAAATTTTTATGCTTATTGAATCATTCCACCACCGCCAGCCACAGGCTGACGCTGCCTAAGGGCCACTGGAAGGATGTTATGACAGGGGAAATCTTTAATGGGGTGGTACGATTGCCCTCACTGGGTTCCTATGTCCTTATGCAATAGATTGAATCAAATACAAACCTCTCCTCCTTTATGGCCAGTCGCGCATAAAGGAGTTTTTTTATTCCTGCCAATAGCTGAAACCTCTCCAGCTATTGACCCGTATTATATTGTGTAATATGTTAGTATTTGGAAAAGTTTTATAGAGTGTAAAAAGTTAAAGGAGGAAGTATGGAAACTGTACATACCTTGGAGTTAAAAGAAGTGACGAAAAAGATGAAAGGGGAGAATGTGGTGAACCACCTGTCCTTTGGGGTAAGGAAGGGGGAGATCTTTGGACTTCTCGGCCCAAACGGGGCAGGTAAAACAACCACCATCCGCATGATCGTGGGCTTGATTTCCATGAGCGGGGGCGAAATCCTGGTAAACGGGCTGGATATCCGCAAAAACTATGAAAAAGCAATGGAACAGATTGGAGCCATTGTTGAAAATCCTCAGATGTATGACTATTTAACTGGATACAAGAACCTTATGCAGTATGCGCGCATTATGCCAGGCGTCACCAGGGAGCGGATTGATGAAGTGGTAAAGCTGGTGGAGCTGGAGCAGGCTATTCATAAAAAGGTAAAAACCTACTCTCTCGGCATGAGGCAGCGGCTGGGTGTTGCACAGGCTCTGTTGCATCGTCCATCTCTCCTCATTCTGGATGAACCGACCAATGGACTCGATCCGCAGGGCATGCACGATCTAAGAAACTATTTGCGGCTGCTTGCCGACCAGGGAACCTCTATCGTCGTATCCAGTCATATTCTGGCCGAAATGGAATTGATGTGTGACAGAGTGGCCGTTATTCAAAATGGCAAACTCATCCGCATTGATAATGTGACGAATGTAACCGATCAGGCGCAGGCGAGGGTGCACTTCCTGTTGCAGGGCAGTCTGAACGATGCCAAATCTCTTCTTGCTGAACACTTTCCGGAAAAAACAGCGGAGGTGTCCGATAAGGAACTGATTGTAGAAGCAAACACAACTCAAGAAATCGGCGATATCAACAAAAGGCTCGTCGAAGCCGGTTTTTTGGTGTACGGAATTCAGCTGAAAAAGAAAACGTTGGAAGAACGCTTCCTTGAAATGACTGGAAAAGGAGGGGATCTGAATGAAGTTTCTGTCGCTGGTCAGTAATGAATGGATCAAGATTTTCAGCAGAACCCGGACATGGGTATTTATCGCGCTTCCTATTTTGATCGTATTGGGCGTGGCCATTTACGGAAAAGTGAATGAAGACGACACTGTAAAATCCAACTGGAAGCAGGAAGTCACTCAACAAAATAAAGACTTAAAGAACCAGATTGCTGAAGCCAAAAAGGACGGCAGTCCAAAATTCGTTGCTGAGTCGCTCGAAAACGAGTATAAACAAAACCAATACGCATTGAAAAAAGATATTTCTCCTTATGAAACGACAAGCTGGAAGTTCATGAAAGACATGGCACCTCTCTCCTCCCTGCTTGGCTTGTTCGTAATCGTGGTGGCCAGTGACATTGTGGCCGGAGAATTTGCTAAAGGGACGATCAAAATGCTGCTCATCCGACCATACAGCAGATGGAAGGTTCTTCTTTCCAAGCTGGTCGCTACCCTGGCCTTTGCCTTTTTTCTATGGGTGATTCTGGTGGCAGCCACATGGCTTTTCGGCAGTATCTTTTACGGATTTGGCGGTATGGATCAGCCGTATTTGTCGATGGTTGACGGTAAAATTCATGAAAAGCTCATCTCAGAATACGTGCTTGCCAACATGGGATTGGAGTTTATCGAGTTTGCGGTTACGGTTTTTCTTGCCTTTATGGTCTCAACGCTTTTCTATAGCAGTTCTGTAGCCATCGGGATTTCCTTGTTTCTTACGTTTGCCGGAAATGCGCTCGTCCTGTTTATCAGCAGTAAATCTTGGGCGAAATACACGCTGTTTCCGAACATGGATCTTACCCAGTACCTGGATGAAGGGCTTCAAGTGGTAAAGGGGATGTCTTTACCCTTTTCGCTTGGGATGCTTGCGATCTATTCAGCTCTCTTTTTGATCATTACCTTCGCCGTTTTTCAAAAGCGCGACGTCAAAGCCTAAACGTAAAGAGCCAGTACCTTATGCTGTGTGCACGGGTACTGGCTCTTTGTTGTTGATCAGCACTCTTTTTCTTTTTCATCTGGGTGAGCAAGATGATGAACGATGCCGCTGATTACTGCCTGATCAGAGAACTCCAGTTCTTCATATACTTCATCAGGTGACACATCCTCACGATTGCTTTCAGATGGTTGCCCGATTCCTTCTTTCCTTTGCTCCATGGCTCACGCCTCCTTTTATCTTATCATTTTCCCTGGGAGGCACTTTTATTAAAGTGTTTTTTTAAAATTAAATAAGTGTCATTATCTTAAATCTTTTCAAATTATTTCGTTTCTTATATAATGACCACCATATACACAGAGGAAGTGACGAGTCATGAAGGAATTACCCCCGGTGAAAGAAAGCAGAGAACTGAAGGATCAGGTCATTGAATGGCGCCGGCATTTGCATAGAAATCCCGAATTGTCATTCTACGAGGAACAAACCTCGCAATTTATATACGAAACCCTTAAGTCGTTTGGGAACCTGGCGATCTCCCGCCCCACAAAGAACAGTGTCATGGCAAAGTTGACTGGGAGCGAAAAGGGCCGTGTTCTTGCCATTCGGGCAGATATTGATGCCCTGCCCATTACGGAAGAAAACGACTTTGATTTTATCTCTCAAAATTCTGGTGTAATGCACGCTTGTGGCCATGATGGCCATACGGCGTTGCTCTTGGGAGCGGCCAAGGTCCTTTCACAAAAAGAGAATGAGCTGAAGGGGGAAATCCGGTTTATCTTTCAGCATGCCGAGGAAGTATTCCCGGGCGGGGCTGAGGAAATGGTGCAGGCTGGTGTCATGGATGGCGTCGATGCAGTCATTGGAACCCATCTTTGGTCACCACTTGAAGTTGGCAAAATAGGAATCGTTTACGGGCCGATGATGGCTGCACCAGATACCTTTTTCCTGACGATTACAGGAAAAGGCGGACATGCAGCGCTTCCGCATCAGACCATTGACAGCATCGCGGTCGCTTCACAAGTGGTCACCAACCTGCAGCACATTGTATCCCGCAACATTGATCCCCTCGGGCAGCTGGTAATCTCCGTTACCAAGTTTACAGGGGGGACCACTCATAATGTTATCCCGGGATCGGTGGAAATGTGCGGAACCGTCAGAAGCTTTGATCCTGCTATACGGGACCAGGCTCCCCTGCTCATGGAGCGGGTCATCAAAGGAATTACGGAAGCCCACGGTGCTTCTTATGAGTTTAGGTATGAGAAAGGCTACCGTGCCGTCATTAATGAAGATAAGGTTACACGTCTGCTTCATGAAACCGCTGAGGAACTTTACGGTGGAGAAAACGTGGAACAGATGAAACCTACGATGGTGGGAGAAGACTTCTCAGCGTTTTTACAGCAAACCGACGGCTGCTTTTTCTTTACGGGTGCCAGAAATGAGGAGAAAGGCATTACCTATCCGCACCACCATGCCCGTTTTACGATCGATGAAGATGCCCTTGAGCGGGGAGTGGCCATGTTTGTCAGGACAGCGGAAAAAATGCTTGGTAAAAGGAATGAAGTAACTGTATAAAAACTACACGGGCGGCAATGGAATAGCATTGCTGCCTTTTTACTAATTCAGGAAGGAGAAAGAAGATGTATGCCTTTGATCACCTGGTGTATTTCACCGGCCGCCCACTGGATGCCCATATGGAAGAATTAAAGAGTCAGAGGCTTTATCCGGTACTCGGAGGGAGCCATGAGAGCTGGGGAACCCACAATGCATTGTGTTATTTTGGCCTCAGTTATGTTGAATACTTAGCGGTAAAAGAACAGGAGGTTGCGCAAAAAGCGACAGAAAATCCTTTGATTGGCCAGTTGCTGCGTGACCTTCCGGATAAAGAGGGCCCCGGACAGTTTGCCATTCGTACAGACAGAATTGAAGAGGTGAAAAATCATTTTAAGCAAAAAGGAATGAAGATCAGGCTGTTTCCCGGAAGCCGGAAGAGAGAGGACGGGTCCACCCTGGAATGGAAACTCCTTTTCTTGGAGCATGATGCAGCAGAGGGTACATTAGCTCCTCCTTTTTTCATAGATTGGCTGAAGCCTGAGGAGAACAGGGAAAGGGAACTGAAGGAGAGCGGAATGATTGGGAATCATCCAGCCGGGGAATTGACTATGGAACATCTGAAAATTTTGGTAGAGAACAGTAAAGCGTCTTCTTCCTTGTGGCAAGAATGGCTGGACCTTCCTGCTGGGAAATCGTATCACGATTCTGCTCTCGAAGCCGATTGCTCTGTATTGAAACTAAAAGGCTGCGAGCTTCATTTTTGTTCGCCATCCTCTGAAGGCAAGGCGCAGCGCCTATTGGAGGAGAGAGGAGAGCGGCCCTATAAGCTCGTGCTATCAAACGGGAAGATGATATAAGGAAGGAGAGACAGCGTTATGCGCAATGGCCCGGTTTTATTGTTTGACGGCGTGTGCAACTTCTGCAACGGTATCGTAAACTTTTTAATCAGGCAGGACAAAAAGGGAAGTATTTCGTATGGCTCGCTGCAGTCAGAGGCCGGGCAGCAGATTCTGCATCAGTTCCGTCTTCCTGCTGATACATTTGAAAGTGTGGTTTATATAAAAAACGGCCAATCCTACCAAAAGTCAGATGCGGTCCTGGAGATTGCTAGAGACCTTGGAGGCATGTGGAAATTTGCCGTTCCGGCCAAATTCATTCCGCGCCGGGTCCGTGATGCACTCTACGAATGGATTGCTAGAAACCGATATAAATGGTTCGGAAAAAAAGACCAGTGCATGATTCCTTCACCGGAAGTGCGTCAGCGGTTCATCGATTAAAAAAGCTGTCCCCAAACAAGGGGACAGCTTTAAGCGCAATTGTGAAGTTCATTTAATTTTTGGTCAAGCAACTGGCTTAACTGTACAAGTAGCGGGTCTGCGAGGTTGGTTACAGTGGTGCTCATTACGTACATTGTTAAGCGGATGGCATCGATCTCAAGTTTTAACGTAACCATGTTCTGCTGAGTCATATCCATTCCCCCTATACAGAAAAATGTTTTATAACTGCACACCCCAAGTATGTATCACTATATATTCCCATTTTATACTAGATATAGAATGATGTCTATTAAATTTTCACAATATATAGTATATTTTTAGGCCATTTTCGTAGTTTTTATGGAAAAATTCACGATTTGTTCATTTTTGTAAAAAAATGTATGGTTATTTTGCGATAATTCCTAGAATTTTCAAAGAAAATTCCTTGGGAATTATAGAAAAATAATTCCTTGGGAAATACACTATTTTTCTAAAAGCTAGATAAATAAACAAGCCTCTTTTCCATTCCCGAATATACTGTCAATAGCTATCGGAAAGGAGTGGTTGGATTGTTGTTAAAACATTTTTTGAGCAGGTTAAAAGGCGATAATGAAGTTTCGCCTGTTCCTACCCGGGCATCTGGCACTACCGAATTTGTCCTAAGCTCCAACGGCAACAAACTGCATTACCGTATTCAAGTCAACAATGTAAGAAAATTGACCCAAGTGCGCATTCATATTGGACGAGCTGGAAAAAATGGTCCAGTGGCAGCGAATTTATTTGGTTACAGCAAGCCTGGGATCAGCATCAACACCGGGATTGTAACAGGCAATATCACAAGTAAAGATTTAATTGGGCCACTTCAAGGTATGCCTTTATCCAAACTTATTGAAGAAATAAACGCGGGAAACGCTTATGTAAATGTGTATTCCGAATTCTGCACGGGCGGGGAACTGCGCGGCCAGATTGATCCAATTAAATAAAAATATCAACGGCGTAGCTTCACCCAGCTAGGCTGTTTTATTTTTCCACTTTTAGATTTTGTCTGTGATCTTATGTATAATAGACACCATGATGAGTTATAGTGACGGTGTGAAAGGAGCTGTTTCGATGGATCCTCGTTTCAAAGTATCCAACCGTGAAGCACTCATGGGAATAGGTCTTGCAGTTCTGAATTTTCTCTGGTGGTACGCGTTTGCCTATGGGCTGGGAGGAAAACCCGTTAAAGAATATCAGTACATATGGGGATTGCCTGCCTGGTTTTTCTACAGCTGTGTAGCCGGTTTCGTGGTCTTTTCCATTCTTGTTTACGTTATGGTTAAGGTTTTCTTTAAAGACGTTCCCTTTGAAGAAGATACCTGTCAAGAGACAAAGGGGGAGGAAAAATGAACTGGGAAGTACTCCTCCCTTTGATCGGCTTTTTAATACTTATGTTTTTGGCAGGAATCTTTACAGCCCGCCAAGTGACAGAAGGGCCGGGGTTTCTTAAAGATTACTTTTTGGGCGGACGGCATCTTGGCGGGTTTGTTCTGGCGTTGACAATGGTTGCTACATACGGAAGTGCCAGCAGTTTTATCGGAGGACCAGGGATCGCCTATAACCTCGGCCTTGGCTGGGTGCTGCTTTCGATGGCCCAACTGGTTACGGGGTACTTTACCCTGGCGGTCCTTGGGAAGAAATTTGCCATTGTGGCCCGGAAAATTGATGCGGTGACCCTTATCGATTTTTTGAAAGCCCGCTATGAAAATAAATGGGTAGTGATCTTTGCCGCTGCAAGCATCAGCATCTTCTTGTTTTCCTCCACCGCAGCACAGTGGGTAGGCGGCGGCCGGCTGATCGAATCATTTACCGGTGTTTCTTATCCAACAGCCTTAATTATTTTTTCGTTTTCAGTTCTGGTGTATGTGGTAGCCGGGGGGTTCAGGGCCGTCGTGATTACCGATACGTTAATGGGCATTGTGATGTTCATCGGAACATTGATCATACTTGCCGGAACCATAGTTGCCGGCGGGGGTGTTCCCCATATTATTTCGACACTCTCGGCAGAGAACCCGAATTTAATTACGCCATTTGGCGCAGACAAATCGTTAACGCCGCTTTATGTGTCTTCCTTTTGGCTTCTTGTTGGGGTTGGTGTTGTCGGGCTGCCGCAAATTACGGTAAGGGCGATGTCCTACCGTAATTCCAAAGCGATGCATCAGGCGATGATCATCGGCACGTTTGTCGTTGGATTCATCATGCTTGGCATGCATCTGACAGGTGTCTTTGCCCGTGTGGTGATTCCGGGAATTGAAGTGGGAGACAAAGTCATGCCCCTTCTTGCATTGAAAGTACTGCCGGGATGGCTCGCCGGAATCGTGCTGGCAGCACCGCTGGCTGCGGTCATGTCTACCGTGAATTCGATTCTGTTGATTGTCAGCTCCTCCATCGTGAAGGATGTTTATATCAACTACATTAAACCGGATGCAAGCGAGAAATCCGTAAAGAGACTCAGTTTTTCGGTGACCACCATTATTGGGGTGCTTGTATTCCTTGTAGCTCTTCATCCGCCCGATCTTCTGATTTGGCTGAACCTGTTTTCCTTTGGAGGACTGGAAGCTGCGTTTATCTGGCCGGTGGTTCTTGGACTCTATTGGAAAAAAGGAAATGCTGCAGGTGCTGCCGGATCGATTGTGGGAGGCGTAGTGTCCTATATCCTTCTGGACCAGCTTGCCCCGAACCTGTGGGGAATGCATACGGTCGTTTTGCCGGTTGTGATATCACTCGCCGCCTATATCGTGCTTAGCCTGCTGTTTCAGAAAAATACGGAAAACGAGCTTTCAAGGCAAAATATTATGTAGTTTTGTCAGGCAGTGTCTCATACGGAGGCACTGTTTTTTCTTCTCCAATTATGAAAATGATGCGGTATGCAACTGTTTTTTGTCGAACCTCAACTAACGTGGCAAGTAATCAATTTTTACACCTTTTCCCATATGTATTTTTACTACTTTCCAGCAAGCTAATAAATATATCATGTTTGCTTCAGGGAGGTAATGTCATTGAATCGATACAAAATGTTTTTACTCGGTGGGATGTTCTTGATCAGCTTGGTGGTGCTGCTGGATCGTCCGTTTGAAAAAGCGGCGGCATCCCCAGTTTTCCAGATTCCCTTTCCCCCGGGACAAGTGTGGATTGGCCAGACACGGATGAACCATAATCCCCAAAATGCTGTGGATTTGAACCGGCTTCATGACGAGGGGGATGAGGTGATCGCATCGGCACCAGGAAAGGTTGTAAAAATCAGGAACCTGGGAAATCGAAGTTATGGCCGGTATATTATAATTTCACACGGAGGCAGATGGGAGACGCTCTATGCCCATTTGAGCAGTGTTCAAGTTAAGCTCGGACAACAAGTGAAGCGCGGCGAGAAAATAGGCGCTGTGGGAAGCAGCGGGGCAAGCACAGGGGCGCACCTTCATTATGAACAGCGATACAATGGCAAAGCCCAGCAGATCAGATGGAAAGGGCACAGCATCTTTTACTGGGGAAGTATGACATACCGAAGCTAAAGGCACAGTCCTTCATTATCTTTTAAGGGAAGCAAAATTTTTGAAGTTTTGCCACAAAAGATTCCGTTGTCCACGGTTTCACTATCTTATGGTAATAAGGTAAAATAGAAGCTGTATCTTTTATAGTGGATGAAAATAATAAGGGGATGTTGGTATGTACGCGGAACCAATTTTTTTGCAGCCTGTATTTAAAGACCGGATTTGGGGAGGAACGAAACTCAGGGATGTTTTCGGTTATGAGATTCCATCTGATACAACCGGGGAGTGCTGGGGAATTTCAGCCCACCCAAACGGTCCAAGCACGATACTTAATGGTCCGCTTCAAGGTATGACGCTTGATCAGGCTTGGCAAAAGCACAGAGGACTTTTCGCCGGACAGGAAGGAAACGATTTTCCATTACTCGTGAAAATTCTGGATGCCAAGACCAATCTGTCAGTTCAGGTGCACCCTGACGATGACTATGCGCAACAAGAAGAGAACGAGCCATTTGGAAAAACCGAATGCTGGTATGTTATAGATTGCGAGGAAGACGCTGAGCTTGTGTACGGCCATCATGCCAAATCGAAAAGTGAGTTTCAGCGGATGGTCGACGATGGAGAATGGGACAAGCTTCTCCGCAAAGTTAAAATTCAGCCTGGGGATTTTGTTTATGTTCCAAACGGTACCATTCATGCCATTGGAGCTGGCACGATGATCCTTGAAACGCAGCAGAGTTCGGACGTCACGTACCGTGTATACGATTATGATCGTAAGGATGATCAGGGAAATACGAGGGAACTTCATATCAAACAGTCGATTGAGGTAGCGATGATTCCCCACCAGGATGCGGATTTTCAGCCGGTTGAAGACAAACAGGACGGTTTGGAGATCAAAAAGCTGATTAAAGAATCCTATTTTACCGTCTACCACTGGAACCTGGACGGAAAAGCAGAGAACCTGGAGAACCCGATGTATCTTCTTGTCAGTGTGCTTGACGGTGAAGGTGAGATTGAAACGCAAAGCGGATCTTCGCCATTCAAGAAGGGGGACCATTTTATTATTCCTTCCACAGTAAAGAAATTTTCTTTAAAAGGAAATGCTTCCTTCATCACTTCGCACAGCACAAAATAAATTCAACAGTCTCTTTAGGGAGGCTGTATTTTTTTTACCGTGAAAAAGTACGGCTGGCGGTCGGTGAATATGGTACATTAAACAAGAAAAGAACTGAATGTAAGGAGGAATTCAGCATGAAGCTTGGGGCAATTGAAGCGGGAGGAACTAAATTTATTTGCGGCATTGGAGATGAGGACGGCAAGGTAATGGAGAGGATCAGCATCCCGACCACTACACCGGATGAGACGATCGGACAGGTACTGGAGTTTTTTCGGAGCAAAGAAATTAACGCGATGGGAATCGGTTCGTTTGGACCGGTAGATTTGGATAAAAACAGTGATACGTACGGATATATCACCAGCACGCCAAAGCCGCATTGGGCTCAATGCAACCTGGTTGGAGAGATACAAAAGCACATTCAAGTACCGGTCGCTTTTGATACAGATGTAAACGCTGCCGCACTGGGAGAAATGGAATGGGGAGCCGCCAAAGGACTGGACAGCTGTATTTATATGACGGTCGGAACAGGAATCGGCGTGGGAGCCATCACCGAGGGCAAATTGCTGCATGGCTTAACGCATCCTGAAATGGGCCATATCCTGGTCAGGCGTCATCCGGAAGACAGCTTTGCAGGGAACTGTCCATACCATAGGGATTGCCTTGAAGGCATGGCGGCGGGTCCTGCGCTTGAAAAGCGCTGGGGACAGAAAGGAATTGAACTTGCCGACAGACCAGAAGTATGGGAATTGCAAGCGTACTATCTGGCACAAGCCCTTGTAAACTATATTCTCATCCTGTCGCCGAAAAAGATGGTGATCGGCGGTGGCGTAATGAAACAAGAGCATCTTTTCCCAATGGTACGCCAGCAGGTGATCAGCCAGCTGAACGGTTATGTGCAGCGCAGCCAGCTCACAGAGGATAACATCGAAAATTATATTGTTCCTCCGGCGCTTGGTGACAATGCCGGCCTTTGCGGTGCATTGGCACTAGCCAAAACGCTCAAATCTTAAGTTTAGCAGGTCCGCCTTTTTTTAGGCGGCCTTTTCACTATTTTATCTAATTTTGGGAAAGAGGTGTTTTTTTACCAGTTAAAGGGAAAGGTAGGTATCGTGACTACATATTCCCAGGGAGGTACGAACGTGAATAGAGATCAGTCCAACCCGAATGTAAAAAAGTCTAAAGACGAAAATGACCAAACGCTGACGAACCGTCAGGGACATCCTGTAACCAACAACCAGAATATGCGGACCGTAGGCAATCGTGGGCCAGCCACGCTGGAGAACTACGATTTTCTGGAAAAGATCAGTCATTTTGACCGTGAACGTGTGCCGGAACGAGTGGTACATGCCAGAGGGGCAGGAGCCCATGGTTACTTTGAAGCGTATGGAAAAGTAGGGGATGAACATCCTTCCAAATATACAAGAGCTAAATTGTTTCAGGAAAAAGGAAAGCGTACGCCGTTGTTTGTCCGCTTTTCCACCGTTACCCACGGAACTCATTCTCCGGAAACCTTGCGTGACCCGCGTGGATTTGCGGTCAAATTCTATACCGAAGATGGCAACTGGGACCTTGTCGGAAACAACCTGAAAATCTTTTTTATTCGTGATGCCATTAAGTTTCCGGATTTGATTCATGCCTTTAAACCGGATCCGGTGACGAACGTTCAGGACGGACAGCGGATTTTTGATTTTATCTCAAGCACCCCTGAAGCGATGCACATGATTACGTTCTTGTTTTCTCCGTGGGGCATTCCGGCCAACTATCGGCAGATGCAGGGGTCAGGGGTTAATACATACCGCTGGGTCAATGCAGAGGGCGAGGCTGTGCTGGTGAAGTATCACTGGGAGCCGAAGCAAGGCATCAAAAATCTGACGCAGAAAGATGCAGAAGAGCTTCAAGGGAAGAATTTCAACCATGCGACACAGGATTTATATGAGCATATCGAAAAAGGAGAGTACCCGGAATGGGAGTTGCTTGTTCAAATTATGAGTGATGACGAGCATCCCGAATTGGATTTCGATCCGCTTGACGATACCAAGCTGTGGCCGGAAGACCAATTTCCGTGGTTGACTGTAGGAAAAATGGTTCTGGACCGCAACCCGGAGGATTATTTTACTGAGGTGGAACAGGCGGCGTTCGGAACCGGGGTGCTTGTGGACGGCATGGATTTTTCAGATGACAAAATGCTGCTTGGACGCACCTTCTCCTATTCCGATACACAGCGCTACCGGGTTGGGGCCAATTACCTCCAGCTGCCGATCAATGCTCCGAAAAAGCGGGTGGCGACCAATCAGCGGGGTGGCCAAATGCAATATAAGGTTGACCTTGGCGAAAATCAAAATCCGCATGTGAACTATGAACCTTCCACAACGGATGGACTAAAAGAGGCGAAGCAAAGCGGCAAAGAGCATACACCGTTTGCCTCTGGCCATGTTGTGCGGGAAAGCATTGACCGGCCGAATAACTTTGGACAGGCGGGTGATACATACCGTCATTTAGAAGAATGGGAGCGCGAGGAACTCATTACCAACCTGGTGAATACACTTGCTCCTTGTGATGAACGCATCAAAAGCAAAATGATAGAAATGTGTCACCAATGCGATGAAGATTACGGAAAAAGGTTGGAAGAAGGACTTCGCATGGCATCTGACGGCAACAACTCCACCCAGGAACCGATTGGGGCGGAGGGAGCAGCCGGCGCGGTCAAGGAAGCAGAAGAAAAAGGACATTCCGAAGATCCTTATTGATCAACGATAAAAGGCATCAAAAAAGGCCAGACACTCTATGAAGCAGAGTGCCTGGCCTTTTCTTTTGCTATCGTTGGATCTGTTCTGCCAGCGATAGGATCGAGTGGTTCAATGTATCGAGTTTGCCTTCTATTCGGTGCAGTAAATACAACGTCACTACGACTGGAAAGCCAACATCGCTAACGAAAGAGAGCCATGGTTCCATTTTTCGCTTCCTCCTTTGCACAAGATCACCTGCTTTTTAATAAACAGGGCTGCTGACACAAGAGGTCAACAGCCCTTATTTCATGTTATGTTCGATTAGGGAAGGACAATGTCACTGGCAGAGCGGTCCGTGATGCGCGCGCCTTTCTTTTTTACAAAATCGCCGCCAGTGGAAACAAAGATGTTTTGAGCGATAACAGCGTCCATCGCAGCTTTAACCGCTGCCGGATCAACCGGTTCTGCCGGTGAGTCAAGGGAGATGGTGACGGTTTTGTCCTGTTCATTGATAAATTGAAGTTCCAATGTTTTTGCCATGGATAAAAGCCTCCTTTCTTTTTACATGGTTTAAGCGTGCATCTTCTTATGCATAGATGCTGTGAGAATCATTGCGTTCCACCGAGAGCAATGGCAGCTGCTGCAAAGGAGCAAGGGCATTGGCTACCGCATAAAGCTGATCCGGGGTTGCACTCGTTTTTACGTTGGAGAAATTTTTATTCTTGTAAATTTGCCTGTCGCCATCCATTCCTCCGTCAAAAATCATTCGAAACTGTGTGCTCAGGATTGCTGTTGTGGCCATTTCGTTCACCTCCTTTCACCTATAAGTAGACCGTTTGGTGAAAAAGGAGGCATCTTCACGAAAAAAGATTCCTTTATTGTTTTTTATCATTCAAAAACCTTCATAATTCATGTTTCATAAAGCGAAAATCGGTTTTCCGAGGGCTTTCACCCCACTATTTACTGGTTTTGGTGATATGACAGGCGCTGTATCAGACAGTAGTTTTAAGGTACCGGCGGAATAAATGAAGGCACGTGTCTGATAAAGGATTATGGAAGATGCACATGACGTTTGAAGAATTGGCTCAACAGTTCGAGCCTTTGATCAAATCACAGATCCGTACACTTGGGGTGGCCAACCGCTTTGATGAGTACTATCAGGCCGGGCTGATTGGCCTGTGGGAAGCAAGCCTGAGGTTTGAGGAAAGCAAGGGGGAATTTGGGCCCTATGTCTACAGAACGGTACGGGGAAAAATGCTGGAACTATTGAAAAAAGAAACGAAATTTAAGGCCGTCCATGTGGGATTCTCTTTGGAACTGACAGAAACGATCCCTTATGAAGGCGGTGTCCTACCTCTTGAACAAGAGGTATTGGAGATGTATTTGTCCCACCTTACTCCCAGACAGAGGACATGGGTCGTGTAAAAAGCTGTTTCATCAAATGAAAGAGACTGAGATTGCGGATGAGGAGGGGGTAAGCATCAGCGCCGTTAAATCCTGGAGAAAACAGGCACTCGCCAAACTACGCAGGTTGCAGGGGGATAATGTTTTTTAATTTTCAGAAATCAGTGGACGACCTCTTAACTGACGTTTAAACTAAAACTAATTTAGTAAAAAATGGTTGGGAAAGGATGTAGTTTATGGATAAGGAGTCTCAAATCCTTGGTATGATCCAACGGAACCCCTTCATCAGCCAACGAGAAATCGCAGATGAATTAGATTTGGATCGCTCCGCAGTGTCCGGTTATATTACCAGCTTGATAAAAAGCGGCAGGATCAAAGGGCGTGCCTATATTTTGCCGGAGCCAAAAGGAGTTACTTGTATTGGCGGGGCCCATATGGACAGAAAAGCCATATGCAGAGAAACGATCCAATATGAAACCTCCAACCCGGTGACCATGACGGAAACCTGCGGCGGTGTCGTTCGAAACATAAGTGAAAATCTCGGCCGGCTCGGGGTATTCGTAAGCCTGATCAGTACTGTGGGCGATGATAAAGAAGGAGAATGGGTCATTAAGAATACTGGCAAATACGGCGTGGATACGAGCCAGATTCACAAAGATAAGAAACAGACAACAGGTACTTACACTGCACTCTTGGACAAAAACGGTAATATGGCCGTTGCCGTTGCCGACATGAACATCTATGAACAGTTGACCGTGCCGTTCATTATGCAAAAATGGCCCCACATCGCCCAATCCAGCCTGGTTGTACTGGACACGAACCTTCCTGAACAGACGTTGTTTTATCTTACGGAACGCTGCAAGCTGGAAAACATACCGGTGATTGTTGACCCGGTTTCCACAATCAAATCGAAGAAATTGATGAAATCTCTAACCGGCATTCACACTATACTGCCGAATAAGGAGGAAGCAGAGACCATCGCCGGCATGGAGATTCATGGATTGGAGGACTGCAAAGAAGCTGCACGGAAAATTCACGGATTTGGCGTGAAAAATGTCATCATCACACTCGGAAGCCAGGGGGTGTTTGCCTCATCCGGACAGGAAGCCGTTCACCTGCCTGCTTTTCAGGTAAAAACGGTTGATGTAACTGGTGCCGGAGATGCCTTTGCAGCGGGCTATCTGTTTGGCTTATCGGAGAAAAAGGACTTTGTTCAGTCCTGCCAATATGGGCTCGCACTGGCCTCCTTAACCCTGCAGACCGGATTATCCGTTTACCCGCATCTTACCGCTGGGAGGATGACGAAGCTAATGGAGGAAAACGAATGCGTTTCTATTTAACGTATACAGAAGAAGTGAAACAGGCTCTTGCTGCCAAAAGCCCTGTTGTAGCCCTGGAGACCACCATTATTTCACACGGCATGCCTTATCCGCAAAATGTGCAGATGGCCCGGGATGTCGAGCAGATCATTAGAGACAATGGAGCAGTGCCGGCAACAATCGGTATCATGAATGGAAAAATAAAGATCGGCTTAAATGACGGAGAGCTGCAGGAGTTTGCAGAGAGAGGGGAGGTGGAAAAAGTAAGCCGCAGGGACTTTTCTTATATCCTTTCCTCTGGGAAAACAGGGGCCACAACCGTCGCAGCCACGATGATCGCCGCCGATTTGGCCGGTATTTCTGTATTTGCAACAGGAGGCATTGGCGGCGTGCACCGAGGGGCGGAAGATTCGATGGATATCTCGGCGGACCTGAAAGAGCTTGCTCAAACCAACGTTGCCGTTGTCTGTGCAGGGGTAAAGTCCATACTGGATATCGGGAGAACACTGGAATACCTTGAAACACAGGGTGTACCGGTCGTGGGCTACCAAACCGATGAATTTCCGTCCTTTTATTCAAGAGAAAGTGGATTTAGCGTAGATTTCAGGACCGATACTCCTGAAGAGATTGCACGTATGCTGCAAATCAAGTGGAAGCTTAACCTGCAAGGTGGTGCTGTGATTGCCAATCCGGTGCCTTTAGCATATGCGATGAATCATGACAAAATGGAAGAAGTGATTCTGAAAGCACTTCATCAGGCGGATGAACAGCACATAGCGGGCAAAAACATCACGCCGTTTTTGCTGAACAGCATCAAACAGCTCACTGCCGGGAAAAGCGTGGAAACCAATATCGCACTAATCAAGCATAATGCCGAAGTGGCGGCTAAGATCGCCGTTGCCTTTATGAAGCAGCAGCCGAGGGCACAAATGGGGTTTGTATAAATAAAAAAGGGATGCGTGTCCGCATCCCTTTTTTATTCTATTATCATTATTTAGCTGTTTTTCGTTCCAGTACCCGGCTCCATGCCGTAAGAAGAACGGCGCCGACGACCATGAGTCCGCCTACCCATGGAGTGTGGATTAACCCGATGGAGTCAACGACAATGCCCCCAACATAGGCTCCAATCGCAATCCCCACGTTAAATGCGGCAATATTGATCGCTGAAGCAACATCGACCGCAGATGGGACGTATTTTTCAGCAAGCTGAACCACATACACCTGCAGTCCCGGTACGTTCATAAAGGCAAAGAGTCCCATAATCACAATCGTGATGGTTCCTACTGCTTTCATGGGTGCTGTAAAGGACAGGATAAAGAGGACGATTGCCTGAACCACAAACATCCAGAACAACGCCTTGATCGGGTTTGTATTGGCAGCTTTTCCCCCAATCGTATTGCCAATCGCGATGGCTGCTCCGTACACCAGCAGAATGATACTGACGGTCTTTGGCTGGTAACCGGTAATGTTCTCTAAGATCGGTGCCAGGAAGGTAAAGGCGACAAAGGTTCCGCCATAGCCAAGTGCAGTAATGGCGAAGGCAAGAAGCAGTCTGCCGTTTGTCACCAGTTTCACCTGGTCACGGATGGAAGATTTTGTTCCCATTTTTAAATGGTTTGGTATGAGAAACAAGCTGGCGAAAAAGGCAATTACACCTAATAAGGCTACTGCGGCAAATGTCGCTCTCCAGCCGAAGGTTTGACCGACAAATGTTCCAAGCGGCACTCCGGTGACGGTTGCCACAGTGAGGCCAGTAAACATAATGGCAATCGCACTGGCTCTTTTGTTTTCCGGAACGAGATCCGCAGCGATTGTTGATCCGATAGAAAAGAAGACACCATGCGAAAATGCCGTGATTACGCGTGCGATAAGCAGCAAAGCAAAGCTGTGGCTAAGCGAGGCGACCGTGTTTCCTACGATAAAAACAATCATTAAAAGCAATAATAGCGTTTTTCGGTTCAACCGGCTGGTGAGCGCTGTAAGGACGGGTGCGCCAAAAGCAACACCCAGCGCGTATCCTGAAATAAGAAGGCCGGCAAGGGTAATGGAAACCGATAAGTCATCGGCCAAAGAGGAGAGGAGTCCAACCGGCACAAACTCTGTTGTGCCGATGCCGAAAGCACTGATCGCCAGTGCCAACAGAGCAAACGCTCCTTTCTTCTCTGCTGTTTGTGTTTGTTGTGTAACTGTATGTGAAGACATAAGAATTTCTCCTTTCAAAGTTTTAAACCGTAATAAATCAGCTTGTTCTGCACATGGGCCCGGATATCTGTGCCGCTGACTAGGGTTATTATGGGGGAGAACTGACGCATTGAGAAGTACGTACTTTAAAGTGCGGCAGACACTCCCGGGTTCTATAGGAACCAATAAGTGCAATAGGTACTTTAAAGTGCCTGTACCTGCGATATTGAAACACCTTAAATCTTATGGTATGATGTGAAAGGTTTATACGGTTGATTAAAATATATAGAGTTAAAAATGATATATAGGAACAAAAAAGTAACCATAAGGAGGAAATAAAGTGAAGAAGTATAACATTCCTGTAGAGGCTGCCTTGGAAGTCATCGGGGGAAAGTGGAAGGTCGTGATTTTATGCCATCTCATCAAAGGAACAAAACGAACAAGTGAGCTAAAGCGTTCCATGCCCACGATTACTCAAAAAATGCTGACCCAGCAGCTTCGTGAGCTTGAGGCGGACGGCGTGATCGAACGTAAGATTTATCAGCAGATTCCTCCAAAAGTGGAATACTCACTTACTGAATACGGATGGTCGCTCAAGGAAATTCTTGATTCCCTCTGTGCATGGGGAGAAAAACACATTGAGCGAAATTATGAAGATAAATCCCTTGTTTTAGTGGAGGGATAATACAGACGGCAGACTTTCATGGTTTGATAAGCCTAAAAAAGTCCGCCGTTTTTTTAACCTTTTTGCCGGATTGGAAAAGGGGCCTATAAAAGTACCTGGAAAAACAGCAACGAAAAGCTGAAGCCATGGATCGTCATTTTGTTTAAATCCATACTTTGGGAAATTATTGGTCCAGTCTCTCAGATGGAGGTGTTATAATGAATTCAAAACATGATAAGGGATGAAGACGATGGAATTACTGGGGATATTGCTGCCGGTTTTTTTTATTTTCGGCATTGGGTTTGTCGGGCAAAAAACGCTTGGGTTGGATCCTAAATCACTGTCCAGAGTGTCGGTGTATTTATTGTCGCCCTTTCTGGTGTTTCGTACATTTTATGAAACACATTTTACCCACACCCATGTGTACATGTTTATCTTTACCTTTGCTTTATGTTTTGTCTTAATCGGAGCGGCCTATCTTGTTAGTTTTATCCGGGGATACAACCAATGTCAGGCCTGTGGAATGATCTTGGCATCCGCTTTTATGAACAATGGAAACTACGGTACACCGGTTGCGCTGTTTGCCTTTGGCGCTGCAGGGTTGGATTATGCCATTGTTCTTATGGTTGCCCAGCAGCTTGTCATGTGTACCGTAGGGGTTTACTTTGCTGCCAAAGGAAGTCCTGACAGCGACGGGTTCCGCTCTGCGCTGCGAGCCGTCGTCCGTTTACCCATTGTGTATGGAGCTGTGGCCGGTTTAATCCTTCAGTTGCTGCCTTTTTCATTGAGTAAGACCATGTCAGAAGCTATCGATCTTGTTGCAAATGCAACGATTCCTATGATCATGATTGTCCTTGGCATGACATTGGCCAACATCTCCATCAAAAAGCTTCAGATGGAAAAAATCTCGCTTTCCATTGCCATCAAGCTTGGATTGTCGCCTTTTATTGCGTTTTTGATCACGCTTGCTCTCCCCGTTGACAATCTCTTGAAATCCATCATGATTCTAATGGCTGCCATGCCAACAGCTGCCAACACGACCATCTATGCGCTTCAATATGGTACAGAACCTGAATTTGTCTCGAGTGCCACACTTGTAAGCACGCTTTTAAGTCTTGTTACCCTGCCGTTTTTTCTGTATTTTATGGTTTAGCCTGCATGGTCTCTGCCCTGACGACCAGTGATCTGGTTATAACCTTCGTCCGATTTACGCTATACTAGGAATATGATCATACAAACAGCGGGTGTCGCCTAATGAAAATTAAAACACTGTTCGTGGCTCCGTATGCCACCATGAAAAATTTAATAGAAAACAGCGCCAGCGAGCAGGATGAGCTGGATGTACATATTGAAATCGGAAATTTGCATGAAGGTGTGGAAATCGCCAGGAAGGCTGAAAAGGAAGGCTATGAGGTGATCATTAGCCGTGGAGGCACGGCTAAACTGATACAGGACGAAGTGGGGATTCCTGTTATCGATGTTCACGTTTCCGGTTACGACATGCTTCGCGTATTAACATTGGCCAATGATTTTAACGGAAAAAAAGCCATTGTCGGCTTCTCAAACATTACACTCGGTGCCAGGGCAATCACAGACGTGCTGGATATTTCGATTGAAGTGTTCACCATTGAAACAGAAAAGGAGACCATTCCCCTTGTACAGCGGCTGAAGCGGGAAGGGTATGAGCTGATCATGGGGGATGTGGTAACTGTCAATGCGGCTGCACACAATGGAATAACCGGGATTTTAATCCAGTCTGGCAAGGAAGCCATTATGGATGCTTTCGGGAGGGCCAGCACCATGCATCAGGTGCTGCAGAAAAAAATTCAGGAAACAGAGCTGCAGCGGGCGGTCCTCACGCTCGCTGCGCCAGATTGGATGGTTCTATCAAAAGAAGGCGCCATTTTATATGAAAACTGGGATACATTTTCTGCTCGTCCACTTAGCGATCAACTGCTTGAAAGCTTGCAGGCGCCGGAATATACCCCTGGTAAAACCTATCACCATATTCTTCAGCAGGAGGAAGAACAGCTGCATCTTTCGGTTCATTTCATCTCAATCGGAGAGGAAGAATTTCTCTTGTTTTTGGTGAAACGGACAACATCCTCGAGTGGCAAAAACCAGTTGGAGGTTCAAACCGTTGCTCACCGGCCATTCCTGATTCATCAAAGTCAGGCGATGATGGAATGTGTGGAGCAAGCCTCGTCGTATAAATCTTCTCACCCCCTGCTGCTGCTTGGAGAAAGAGGGACAGGCAAAAGGCTGCTGGCACAGTATGTTCATTATCTGCAATTTGGATCTCAAGGATTGTTCTCATCCATTTCCGCCAGTGATGTTTTGACATTGCAGGAATTATCACTCGATCACGCTATCGCGACCGTTTATATCCATTCGATTCACAGGCTGAATGAAATCCAGGCTGAAGCGTTCATTCAAAAGGTAATGGAGATCAGCAAATCCGGGGTTTTGGTTATTGCTTCCCTGACCTCGAACGAAGAAAGATGGAGCAGCCTGCTGTATCATGACAGCCTTAACAGAATAAGGGTACCGGCCCTCAGGGAACGTAGAGAGGATATACCCGAACTTGTCTCTTATTTTATGGCCCGTTTTCACCAGAGAATGGGTACGACAGCCATCCGGATCAAAGAAGATGCCCTTTCACAGCTTGTGCAGTACGACTGGCGAGGAAATGTGTCACAGCTTAAGGCCCTGATTAAGGATGCGGTAGTCAAAGAAAAAGGCTACAGTCTGGAAAAAAAAGCAGTTCTCGGATTATTGAGGCAGAATGAGGCAAGTGATGAGAAGGATGTCTCTCATCTGCTGCAGGGAACCATGAATGAAATTGAAGAGAAAATCATTCATCTCGTCTTAAAAGAAGAAGAATATAATCAAACACGGGCCGCCAAGCGTCTGGGAATTACCCGTGCCACCTTATGGAGGAAGCTGAAAAAATAATTCAGCTTCTTTTTTTGTTTAAAAATTAAACTATTTTTATTGAATTTAAACATTGCTCTTGCATTTTTTTATGCATAAGGTTTATTATCATAGGTGAAAACGTTTTCTATAAAAATTAATTGTTTAAAATTTAAACTATAGAAAAGGCGGGGTTACAACATGAAGATTAAACAAACGATTGAACGCATTCCCGGCGGCATGATGTTGATTCCATTGCTTATTGGTGCATTAATAAAAACATTTTTCCCGGAACTGTTTGATTTGCCGGAATTCAAAAGCTCCTTTACGGGTGGATTATTAACAGGAACTTCGGCGTTATTGGCAGCGTTTTATGTGTGTCTCGGTTCAACCATTCGATTTGAGGCAACTGGCTATATATTGAAAAAGGGAGTATCCCTATGGGTTGGTAAAATTGGAACCGCTCTTATAGTGGCGTTGCTGATCAAAGCTCTCGCTCCTGATCAGAATCATTTATTTCTAGGACTTTCCGCGCTTGCGATTGTAGCCGCTTTCTCGGATACAAATGGTGGATTGTACATGGCATTAATGGGCCAGCTCGGCAAGAAAAATGAAGACGTCGCAGCCTATTCCATTATGTCATTGGAGTCAGGACCATTTTTTACGATGTTGATTCTTGGGGTGGCGGGTCTCGCCAGCTTCCCGTTATTGGCATTTGTCTTTGCCATCCTTCCGTTGATTCTCGGTATGATCCTTGGAAATCTGGACGAAGACATGCGTACATTCTTAAGCAAGGCTTCAGATGTAATTATTCCACTGTTTTCCCTTGCACTTGGTGCGGGTATTGATTTAACCAAGGTGGTCCAGGCCGGAGCATCCGGAATTATCCTTGGATTGGGTGTTGTTCTTATCACAGGCATTGTTCTTTTCTTAGCAGACCGTATTACCGGCGGCGATGGGGTAGCAGGGGTAGCAGCTGCATCTACAGCCGGCAACGCTTCTGCGGTGCCATTGGCAGTGGCTGCCGTATTTACAGGATATAAAGAGGTTGCGGCTGTTGCGACACTGCAGGTGACTGCAGCGGTTGTTGTAACCGCTATTCTTACGCCAATCCTGACCGCATGGCTGGCTAAACGCACACAAAAGAAAAACACCCGGCGAGAAGTCAACGTCTCACATTAACGATTAAAAAGTTTTTAAAAAGGGGTTTTCTTACATGCAATTATTTATACTGGCGGATGATCTCACGGGCGCAAATGATTCTGGTGTGCAATTGTCAAAACAGGGCTTTCGGTCCAACGTTTGGTTTGATGCCTCCCGGGGAGAAGAAGATCCGGCTGATGTGGTGATTTATGATACGGACAGCCGGGCGATACAGGAAAAAACAGCATATGACCGCGCACGGCAGGCAGTTTCCTTTCTTGAAAACAGGGAGGATGTTCATGTATATAAAAAAATGGATTCTACCCTCAGGGGGAATATTGGATCCGAGCTGAAAGCCGTAAGTGACGGCTACAGGCCGGAAATAGTGGTGATTTCCCCGGCCTTCCCGAAGCTCAAAAGGCAGACGATCAACGGCACTCTGTTTGTTGGCGGACAGCCGGTGGAAAAAACGGAGTTTGGGAGAGACCCAAAAACGCCAGTGACCGAGAGCCATATTCCCACGCTCCTTCAGGGGCATGCCACTGGTCAGGTTCAAACGGTCGATACACAGTTGTTATCCCGACCGTTTGCTGAGGTCAAAGCAGCTGTCGCTCAAGCGCTGGATGAAGAGAAAACATGGTTTGTCTGTGATGCAAAAACCGAAGAGCATCTAAAGAAAACAGCAGCTGTCTTTGCTTCCTTCCAAAAAAAGACGCTATGGGCGGGATCAGCAGGATTGATTGAATACCTCCCGGATGCGCTTGGCCTGAAACCTCCAAAAGAAGCGAATGAAGAAGCAAGGGAAATCGCGCAAACCCTGACCGTTTCTGCCAGCCTGTCGGGGACAACAAAAACCCAGCTTTCCAGGGTAAAAGAAATGAATGACATTGGAAGGATCGAAATGGATCCTGCCGACCTTATCCAAAAAACATATGATGTGCAGACGATTGTGGATGAGGTCAAGCAAAAGAAGCAACAAAAGCATTTACTCCTTTATGTGGACAGCTGCGAGGAGAATAGAAAAGCGGCAGAAGAACTCAGTGTTCAGCTGAACATGGACAAGAATCAGATTGGTGAAGCCATTTCAAGAGAGCTTGGCCGGATTGCCCGAAGCCTTTTAAATGAGTTCCCTGCTATACAGGGACTGGTCCTAACTGGAGGAGATACAGCCAAGGCGGTATGCTCAGAGCTCGGCATGGACAGGATGGAGCTCCGCTCCGAAATAGAGGCAGGATTGCCGATCGGCAAATTAAGCAACGAAAACAGTGAATATTGGGCGGTCACCAAGGCTGGCGGATTTGGAAATGAACAGTCTTTGGTGCACGCATTGAAATACATGACAGGAGAGGTGCTGGAATATGAGTCAAAATCATAAAAGTATTGTCGGAATCACGATGGGAGACGCAGCGGGGGTTGGACCGGAAATTATCTTAAAAAGTCTCGCTCACGAGGAAATTTATGATCTTTGTGCACCGTTTGTTATCGGTGATGCAAAAATACTGGAACGTGCAAAAGGCTATGTGAACAGCGAGCTTGCCGTCCAAACGATCACAGAGGAAGAACTGGATAACCCTGATTTTCAGTTTGGGACTGTCTACTGCCTTGATCTCAATCTTATCCCTGGAGATTTGCCGGTAGGAGAAGTTTCCTCCATCGCAGGACATGCGGCGTTCGAATATTTAAGCAAAGCCATCGATCTTGCCAACCAAAAGAGAATCGATGCCATCTGTACCGCACCTCTTAATAAAGAGGCATTGCATAAAGGCGGCCACAAGTATCCTGGCCACACCGAAATCCTTGCCGAATTGACCAACACTGACGAATTCTCCATGATGCTTTCTGCACCGAACTTAAAAGTCATCCATGTGACCACTCACGTTGGTATCCTGGATGCGGTGAAGATGATCAATCCTGAACGAGTGTATCGTGTCATCAAACTGGCTCATGATACATTGAAAAAGTCGGGAATTGAAACACCAAGAATCGCGGTTTGCGGCATTAACCCGCATGCGGGGGAAAATGGACTGTTTGGCTATGGAGAAGAAGAGGAAAAAGTAATCCCCGGAGTACGAAAAGCACAGGAAGAAGGCATTAAAGCCGTCGGCCCGCTTCCTGCTGACACCTTGTTTTTCCGCACCGTTCGAGGTGACTTCGATATCGTCGTGGCCATGTACCATGATCAGGGACACGGACCGGTAAAAGTGCTTGGACTCGATGCGGGCGTCAACATCACTGTTGGGCTTCCAATCATCCGTACGAGCGTGGATCATGGAACGGCCTTTGATATCGCCGGAAAAGGTATTGCGGATGAAAAAAGCATGACCGAGGCGCTTCGCCAGGCAGTTGAACTGGCTCCGAAAAGAGTTTAATCATATTGAAAGAGAAGAGAGAAGGCAGGGGATGTCTTCTCTTTTTTTTGTTGGTCTTTAGGAAAATGATGTGATAGGCAACTATTTTTTTCGAACCGCAGCTAAATCTGCAAGTTCCGCCCATCACCCACCTTGGTTCCAACTTCCTATGCCACCCCGCTTCATATCTATATCCCCCTTCTGAACACCCACGACCATTTCCTCATTTTGGTAAAACGGGGTCCGTATGATTGAATTTTCAGAATACGTCTCTTACAATAAACGCTAAGTTAGGCATCTTTACTAACTAACCATTTTTTTTATCCCCTTTTACTTCCACATCAAGAGGCATCATCCCATTTATAAAAAGAAAACCAAATAAAAGGAGAGAAGTGATGAAATCCAATCACAAGGGCGGGATCGCCATAATGAAGGAAAAGAACAAACGAAATGTTCTCCGCTGTGTAAAAGAAAATGGGCCGATCTCCCGCTCTGAGGTCGCAGATCAGCTTCATCTGTCCAAACCGACTGTTTCTGCCCTTGTGGAGGAACTTCTTCAGGAAAACTGGCTGAAAGAAGTCGGACCGGGAAGTGCAGGCCTGGCCGGCGGGCGGAAGCCCATCCAGCTTGTGTTCAATTCCAGGGCAGCTCACGTCATCGGAATCGATATGGGGGGCACGAAGGTAAGGACAGGCATCTGTGATCTCATTGGTCAACCGCTTGCCGTCGATGAATTTCCTACGCAAACCCAAAAGAAAACACTTTTGAAAGCATTGAAACAAAATGTAGACAAGCTTTTGAAAAACGCTGCCCTCAAGCCTGATGACATCCTGGGAATGGGCATTGGCGCGCCCGGGATGACGGATGCAGATAGAGGAGTAGTAATTGATGCTCCTAGTTTGAGCTGGAGCCAGTACCCGTTAAAAAAAGAGGCAGAGGCTTTATTTCCCTGGCCGGTCATGGTGGATAACGATGTGAATGTGGCTGTCCTTGGCGAACAATGGCTGGGTGCCGCCAAAGGGATGAAACATGTAGTGCTCATTTCCATTGGTACTGGAGTGGGGTGCGGCATGCTGATCAATGGCCAGCTATACCGAGGAGCTACATGGGCTGCAGGCGAAATCGGCTATATGGTTACGGATATGGCTAAAGCGAGAAGTGCAGACCTTCCGCCACCACATGAGGGATACGGCTTTTTAGAACAATATGTGGGGGGAGCCGGAATCGTTCAGAGCATGAAGCAGGAAATGAAAGGCCAGCCAGAGCCGCTCTTTCCAAATAACTTTTCCGCAAAAGATGTTTTTCAAAAGGCAAAGGATGGAGACCAGGCGGCGGTAAGGGTCATTGACGAGGTAATTGATCATATTGGATTTGCTGTTGCCAACATGATTTCAATTATAAATCCTGAAGTTGTTCTTTTAGGAGGTGGCATTTCAAGAAGTGCAGATTGGTTTTTGCCCAGGATCCAGAAGACGATCCAAGATTTTGCTTCGGTATCGGCCCCGGTGCTTCCCACAGCTTTGGGAGAAAACCTCGGGGTTGTCGGTGCTGTATCGCTTGTGCTTAGGGAAACGGAAAGTGTACTTAAAGAGCTGTAAAAAGGAGATGGATTCATGAAACGTTTCATGGCAGTTATAATGTCTGTCCTGCTGACCTCTGCCCTGATGGTACCTGCAAGTGCACAGGAACAAAAAGCAAGTGAAAAGCCCAAAGATCTATGGAGTGCGTTAAAACCTCTTGATACCATCATCAGTTTCCTCAATACAGGTGCCCACCCGGACGATGAGCGAAGCGACCTGCTTGCCTACTTATCCCGTGGAAAAGGGGTAAGGACTGCGAGCCTGATCGCGAACCGGGGAGAAGGGGGACAGAATGAAATCGGTAACGAGCTCGGAAATGCGCTCGGCATCATTCGTTCAAGAGAACTGATTGAAGCCTCAAAAGTGACAGGGGTAACGGTTTACCACCTCAGCCGCAAACCGAGCGATGAGATTTACGACTTTGGATTCTCCAAATCAAAAGAAGAAACGCTGGCGAAATGGGGAGAACAAACCGCCTATGAACGGGTCATCCGCATGATTCGTACATACCGTCCGGATATTGTCATGCCTTCGTTTTTGGATGTGGATACGGAGCACGGCCACCACAGAACAATGAATTATCTGACGGTCAAGGCTTATCAGGATGCTGCAGATCCCAGTGTGTTTCCGGAGCAGCTGAAAGAAGGGCTCAAGCCATGGGCCATCAAGAAGCTTTATTTGCCTTCCGACCAGAAAAATGCGACCACTTCCTTTGAAATCGGCATGATGGATGACGTATATGGCAAAACCTATCCGCAAATTGGGGAAGAATCCCGTTTTCTTCACAAAAGCCAGGGGATGGGCCAGGACATTCCAGCTGCACCAAGAACCATCAATTTAAAGCTCGAGAAATCCAGAGTGGGGACACCGGGAAAAGAACAAACCCTGTTTGATCAGATTCCTTATGATTTTAAAGAGTATGCCGGCACGGTCAATGATAAGCGTGTGAAGAAGAATCTGGTAAAGCTGCAGGAAGAGTTCGAGGGAATGATTGAGGAATATCCGAACAGAGCGGCGATTGCCGAGGATGTATATCCAGCCATCAAACAGACCGAAAAGCTGGAGAAGCTTGTAAAAAACAGCTCGCTGCCAACAGAGACAAAGAGTGATTTGCTTTTCCGTCTCGATAGGAAAGAAAAACAGCTTATGGATTTAGCTGCAGAAGCTTCCAAGATTGATGTGCGTGTGGATCTCAACCAGCCTGTACTTGTTCAGGGCGGCTCTGCGAGAGTCACCGTCACTGTACAAAATAACGGAAAACAAACGCTCAAACATGTGATGCCAGCCCTTCACTTGCCAACTGGCTGGAAACAGGTGGGGCATGTACCAAAAACGAAACTGAAGCGCGGCCAATCGCAAAAATTCACGTATGGCATCAAGGTTGCGAAGAATGCATCTTATTATCAGCCGTATGATCCTTCTGTCATCTCGGCGAGTATTAGCTATAAGGTTCATGGCACAACCGCTCAAAAAACGTATGAACCTGAACAGACAGCAGCAGTCTTGCCGGATGTATCAGTCAAAAATGATCCGGAGAGCCTGGTGGTCAATACCGCAGATCTTAAAGATTCCATCCAGGTGAAGGTGGAAGCGAAAAATAACACCGCCGGAAAAGAAACAGCGGTGCTGCATCTTAATGCCCCGGAAGGCTGGAACGTGACCAACAATGATCAGGAGATCACCTTCCAGAAGAAAGGCGAAGTCCAAAATGCCACGTTTACTGTAGACCTTCCTCATTCGGTAAAAGAGGATGATTACACCCTCAAGCCGGAAGTCAGGGTCAACGGGAAACAGTTGAGCACATCGGTTCAGGATATCTCGTATCCTCATATTGGAACCTTCTATTATTTATACGATGCGGGAACGAAAGCAACCGCTTTTCCGTTGCACTTTGATGCTGGCAAAAAAATCGGCTATGTGGAAAGCGGATTTGACAGCGTGTCCGATAAGCTGCGTGCGGTAGGAATGAACGTCGTCTCCCTTGAAAAAGGCAAGCTGGAATCTGCGGACCTTTCCCAATTTGACACGATTGTGGTCGGCATAAGGGCATACCTATCGAGAGAGGATTTACTTCAAAATAACAGCAAGCTGCTTGATTTTGTGAAAAACGGCGGTCATCTGGTGGTTCAATACCACAAGCCGGAAGACAAGTGGGAGGCTGAAAAATCAGCTCCGTACAAGCTCGTGATCGGCAGCCCGTCCATCCGCTGGAGGGTGACGGATGAGAATGCAAAGGTAACGGTGACAAAGCCGGAACATCCTTTATTTAATACGCCAAACAAGATCACCGACAGCGACTGGGATCATTGGGTGCAAGAGCGGGGCCTCTATTACACAAGTGATTGGGACGACCATTTTGAGACGTTTGTCAGCATGGCGGACCCCGGCGAGAAGCCGTTTACCGGCGGCATTTTGATGGCGGACTATGGAAAAGGAAGCTATCTGTATACCAATCTTGTATGGTATCGCCAAATTCAAAACAATGTACCGGGCGGATACCGGATCTTTACGAATTTAATTGACTATTCCAAAGAGCAGTAAGGAACTAAAAGCAGGAGAGCGGTGCCTCTCCTGTTTTCCCTAATTATTTTTGAAGGAGTGAACCGTAATGGCCGGAAAAAAAGCACTATCCTGTACAGCAGGTGCTGTTCTCAGTTTATCGCTGCTCTTAAGCGGATGCATGGCAGGCAGCCAGACAGATAAAGCGAGCGGGGATAAAAGCAAGAGCAACCTGGAAGAAAAGGTTGTCATCTATTCACCGCACGGCAAGGATATTCTGCAGGAATTTGAAAAAAAGTTTGAAGAGAAAAATCCGGATGTCGATGTGGAATGGCTCGATATCGGATCTCAGGAAGTGCTCGACCGTGTTCGTTCGGAAAAGAAAAACCCACAGGCCGATGTTTGGTGGGGCGCTCCTTCTGTCATGTTTAACCAGGCGAAGGGGGAGGGACTGCTCGAGCCGTATAAGCCAACTTATGCAAAGGCATTGAACGAGGAGTTTCATGACAAGGACTGGGCATGGAGCGGAACGAGCCAAACGCCCGAGGTAATCATGTACAACAGCAAGAAGCTGTCCAAGGACGAGGCGCCAAAGGACTGGGATGACCTCTTGGATCCGCAATGGAAGGATAAAATCATTATTCGCTATCCTCTCGCATCCGGAACGATGAATACCATTTTTTCTGCGATGATTTACCGTGATTACAAAGATTCAAAGGATCCCCAAAAAGGCTATGAGTGGCTGCAGAAGCTTGATGCCAACACAAAAGAGTATTCCGCCAACCCTGAAATCATGTACAGCAAAGTGGCCAAAGGGGAGGGTGCCGTATCGGTTTGGGATATGCCGGACGTTGTCATGCTGAAGGAAGAAAAAAATTATCCGTTTGACTTTGTCATTCCCGAAAGCGGCACGCCTGTACTGACCGAAGGAATCGCTCTTGTGAAAAATGCCAAACATCCAAAAGCGGCAAAGGCGTTCTATGAGTTTGTAAACTCCAAAGAAGCCAACAAAATTCTGGCCGAGAAGCACTACCGCATTCCGACCCGTACCGACATTGATAACCTGCCTAAATGGATCGAAGACACAAAAATCAAGCCGATGGACATCGACTGGAAAGTCTTTGAAAGCAAGTCCAACGGGTGGATGGAATATTGGGATAACAACATAAAAAGTAAAGAAAAAGAACAAAAAGAGTAGTTTTTGAGGAGAGGGGGAGCTGGACATGTCATCCGTAACGCTGAAAAGCATCACAAAGTCATTTAAAACCGTTCAGGCAGTAAAAGAACTCAGTCTGGACATTCAAAAAGGGGAATTCTTTACCTTTCTTGGTCCAAGCGGCTGCGGAAAAACGACGACACTCCGGATGATTGCGGGGTTTTATTATCCTACGACGGGTTCCATATTCTTCGGGGACCGGGAGATGACGAAAGTCGCACCGGAAAAGCGCAATACGGGTATGGTTTTTCAAAATTATGCCCTGTTTCCGCATATGACCGTTTTTGAAAACGTGGCATTCGGTTTGAAGGTCCGGAAGCTGGCTTCGGCCGAGGTGAAAAAGAGAGTAGAGGAAGCGCTGGCTAAGGTCCGACTGGATGCTTTTACCAAGCGGCAGGTAAGCCAGCTGAGCGGGGGCCAGCAGCAGCGGGTGGCCCTCGCCCGCTCTCTGGTTATTCAACCGGAAATCCTTTTGCTCGATGAGCCGCTGAGCAACCTTGATGCCCGGCTCAGAGATGAGATGAGAACAGAAATTTTGCGTTTGCAGCGCGATTATGGCATCACCACCATCTATGTTACACATGATCAGATCGAGGCACTCTCGATGAGTGACCGGATCGCTGTGTTTAATGCGGGGGAATGCCAGCAAATCGGAACACCCAAAGAAATTTACAATGAACCGGCCAATGACTTTGTGGCCTCTTTTATTGGTGAGACGAACCTGATTCCGGTCCAGTTGGAGGGAAGGGAAGGAGGTACACTGCAGTTTTCCTGGGTGGAGGACAACAGCAAGAAGCTTATGGCAGAGCGGCCGGCTGCTTTTTCTGAAGAAGAGCTCTTGTCTGTTTCGATCCGTCCCGAGGCGGTGGAGGTGTTTGAAGAACCTCCTGTAAATCTGCAAAACGTGTATGAGGGAACCATCGAGCTGGCCCAGTTTACGGGAGCCTCTCTTAACCTCTTTATCTCACTCGGTGGAAAAGTGGTGCAGGCGATGGTGCTAAACACCATGGCACACCCGGAGCCCGAGCCTGGCGACCGGGTGTGGGTAAGGCTTCCTGAATTCCGTGTGCGCGTAGTTCCGCGTGTGATGGAGCCAAAGGAAGGACGGAGGATTTCATGAAGAACCGCGACCATCGTTTCACACTTCTCCTTTTGATTCCCGTCGTTCTTGTTCTTGTGGCATACGTTCTTTATCCATCGCTGCGTACCCTGATCGAAAGCTTTCAAAACAAGGAAGGATGGAGCGGCGGAAATTACGCAGATTTCTTCGGATCTGAAAGTCGGTCCAACCTGCAGGCGCTGTGGAATTCGGTCTATATTTCTCTCTTGAGTGTTTTCTTTTCAGCGTTGATCGGTGTTCCGCTTGCCTTTATTTTTAACAAATATGAATTTCCGGGCAGGAGCTTCTTCTCAAGCGCTGCTATCCTTCCGATTGTGCTTCCATCGCTTGTCGGAGTGATGGCGTTCATGTTTTTGTACGGGGAGTCGGGGCTTGTTCCCAATGCGATTAAAGATTTGTTCGGACTGACAAATATACCGTTTAAAATCGGCGGTGTGTCCGGCATCCTTATCGTTCATGCTTATACGATGTATGTTTACTTTTACATGACTGTTTCAAGTACAATTCGCAGCATCGATCCGTCCCTTGAGGAAGCGGCATACAATCTTGGTGCCGGCCGGCTGACCGTGTTCACAAAGGTGACGCTTCCCCTTTTGACGCCAGCTATTGTGGGAGCATCGCTGTTGGTGTTTATGACCTCCATGGCTTCTTTCAGTGCCCCTTTTCTGTTGGCGGGAGGCTTCAGGGTGCTCAGTCTGCAAATCTATTTTTCAAAAGTAAATGGCAACCTGTCCATGGCTGCCACGCAATCTGTCATTTTATCCATCGTATCCATCTCATTCCTGTTGTTTATGAGATGGTACCAGAACCGGCGAGATTACAGGATGGCCACCAAAGGGATCGGAGCTCACCGCAGTGAAATTAAAAATCCCTTTTTAAAAGGATTGATGGTTGCGGTTGGGGTTGTGGGTGTCATCATTCTTCTTCTTCCGCACATGACCATCTTGATCCTGTCGCTTGTCCCGGATGGCACGTGGACGTATCAAACCTATCCTTCGGTCTTTAATGGGGAAAATTATTTATTTTTATTTACGGAGCCAAAAATCTGGGATCCGGTGCGGAACAGTTTGATTCTGGCGTTTCTGGCCACACTCGGCAACCTGGTGTTTGGCGTGCTGACATCATACGTCCTGGTGAAACGAAAGTTTGTTGGCAAGAATATGCTGGATATTATGGTGATGCTTCCGTGGGCATTGCCTGCCACGGTGGTGGGGATGAATCTCGTACTTGCGTTTAATGAATCCTCCGTATTTACGTTTGGCCATATCCTGGTGGGGACGTTCTGGATTTTGCCGCTTGCCTATTTTATCCGGCATATCCCGCTCGTTGTCCGCTCCACTAACGCTACACTCGAACAGCTGGATGATTCGCTTGAAGAAGCGGCCCGTAACCTTGGGGCCAAGTGGTTTTATCTGTTTAGGAGAGTCGTGCTTCCACTTGTGATGCCGGGAGTGATGGCCGGCACGCTGCTGGCTTTTGTGGAAGCGGTCGGCGAATTCCCCACGTCGGTTTTGCTGTATACGCTCGGCAACCGTCCGATCTCGATTGAAATTATGAACCAGCTCCGTATGTTCAATATGGGGCAGGCGGCCGCCTATGGAATGATTCAAATCAGCCTCATCGGCCTGGTGTTGTTCATTTCGAACAAGTTTTTCGGCATTAAAGCCGAGCGGTCCCTCTAATGCAGAAGGAGGACACTGAAAATGGAATTTAAGGAAGCATTTATAAAGGAAGAAGGACGAACATTTCCGGGGAAAACGTATGCGGAACATTTACTAAAGCATGTGTTCAATGATCAGCGAGATTACCTGTTTACCGAGATGTTTGCCATTCACAGGGCGCATGTAGTAATGCTTGCCGAACAGAATATCGTTAATCAAGAGGAAGCAGCGGAGATCCTGGCCGGTGTGGAAAAAGTTAGGGGAATTGACTGCAGCCAGTTGAATTATGATCCTCTTTTTGAAGACTTGTTTTTTATGATGGAAAGCAGGCTTGCCGATGAAATAGGACCGGACCTGGCTGGGAAAGTTCACATCGCCAGAAGCCGGAATGATATGGGTGTAGCGATGTACCGGCTCGTGTTAAGGCGTCATATTTTAACACTCATTGACCATGCACTCGGGCTTGGTGAGGCATTGTTGGAACAGGCGAAAGAACATACTGAAACCGTAATGACCGCCTATACACATACCCAGCCGGCTCAGCCCACCACACTTGGCCATTATTTGCTGGCCATCTACGACATCCTGGACAGGGACATCTCCCGGCTTTGGTCCGCTTATCACACGGTTAACGCTTCTCCAATGGGCGCCGCTGCACTCTCTACAACAAGCTTTCCCATCAGCAGGGACCGGGTCCGTGAACTCCTCGGATTCAGGAGTATTGTTGAAAACTCCTATGATGCCATTGCAGGTGGAGACTATTTATTGGAGACGGCGGCTGCTGTAATGATCCTCATGACCGATACCGGCCGCTGGATTCAGGATTTTCTTCAACAGGCTACCCGGGAGTTTGGCGTCATTCGGGTAGCTGATGCCTATGTTCAGATTTCAAGCATCATGCCGCAAAAACGAAATCCGGTATCGATCGAGCACTCCCGCTCGTTGGCCAGTTCCGCCGCTGCCGAAGCGATGACCGCCATTCATATGATCCATAATACGCCGTTTGGAGATATCGTTGATACAGAGGATGACCTGCAGCCTCACTTGTACAGAAGCTATGAAAAAGCCTCCCGCGTCCTTAAGCTCATGAAGGCTGTAATCACAACGATGGAGGTGGATGAGGAAAAAATGAAAGAGCGGGCAGGCCAGTCCTTCATTACAATCACCGAACTTTCAGATGTGCTGGCCCGGGACAAGGAGGTTCCTTTCCGTAAAGCCCACAAACTTGCGAGTGAGGTTTCTAAACATTGCGCAGCGGCTGGTAAAGAGCTGTACGAAGTTTCAGCAGAAACGGTAAACGAGTGGATCAAACCATTCTTTGATGTGACTTTAACAAGCGAAGAGTGGACGGCAATCACAAACCCGCTGGAATTTGTGCAGCGGCGAAAGATTCGGGGAGGCACCAACCCCAAGGAAGTCAGCAGAATGATCTCCGAACGGAAAAAGACCCATGAGAAGCTGGTCCAAAGAGTGGCAGACGAACATTCCTATCTAAATCAGTGCAGCCAGCTGCTGGATACAGCCGTTCTAGACAGGATCACAGGTAAGTAAGATTCAGGGCTTAAGTACATGATGCACCATCCGGAGAGGATCATCAAAAAGTTGCTTCATCATTTGATAATGCAGGGTTCCCCCAAGTTCACCCCTTGCATCCCATCTCTGTCAGGTCCACGATTTTGGCTGAAGAATACGCCATCATAATGGGCGAGTGGGTGGCAATGGTAAATTGCGAATGGTCATTGACGCTCGTGACCCCTGGAAACTATGGACAGCTGCCTGAGGGGGGACAGGGCAGCTTCCGGCTCGTGTTAGAATATAAATCCCGGTTCATTGCCCAGTTCTTCAATGTTCGTCGCCACATTATAGAAACTCTCCGCACGCAAAAAGAACTGTTTTTCGGCGAGTTCAGACTGTACATAAGGTTTCATAGCACATCGGAGTCCCTTTCTTGGCAGGGGCTTTTTTATTTACGTGTAAATGAACGGGTCAAATTGAAAGGGAATCGGCAACCTTGTCCCGTTCCAGAGCCGGATGCATCGGTATAAAGGAGAATACAAATCCATGTATAGTAAAATGGAAGAAGAGTATGAAATAGAAGGTAAGTTAAAAATTTTATAATAAAAAAAATGACCAAAGGAGGGTAGCCCTTGGTCAAAGGAATTCTTGCTCATGAGTTTGAGCAAAGAAATTAGGATAATGTAACCGTACAATAGTCCTGGTTTCCTGTAAACAAGTTTTGCCTAATTTAGCATAAAAGAACCGATTGATAGTAGGGTTATAGCGTCTAAAAGAAGGATACGCCTTTCCGGACCCCTTCTTAAGAAGGCTACATATACTGGTAAGCAGGCTCAAATTATATTAAAAGGGGAGCGGACAGCAATGAATATCACATTACCCGTTCCATCCCGATGGGGGATCAGTGCAGATGTCGGCGGCAGGCCGCTTGTCTGGGGAACGGTGGAAATCCATTCGATCATGGATCAAAAAATTGAAGGAAGCATCAATTTCAGGGGTATGCCTATTCCCATTCATGGCTACTGGACGGAGAACACAAGGCATCTTATGTTTGATTCACCGTATGCCGCTTTTTCAGGCAACCTTTCCATTTATGACGATTCTTCCATCAATACCCGGCATTTTCTGATTAACGGACGGCTGCATATGAAGCAAACGTCCATGATGGCCGGTGAGTATGGAACATGGGTGGCTTCCACTAATGCGCCGTTGGGCCAGGGAGGCGGAACACCACAAGGCCAAAGCCAGATACCGCCTGTAGGAGCGTTTATCACCTCGGATTATCTGAACGGTGCGGTGAACCGGAGACAGTAAAAAGGTGCATGCCAACCCTTTTGTCAGCGTATATGGCATATAACAAAGCAAAACTCGCCTCAAAGTGGGCTGGCGGGTTTTCTTTGTTATAAATTCCAGTTCATTTTTAAACTTCATTTCGGAGTAAAAAAACTCTTCCGATGCTTATGAGCAACGAAAGAGTTTTATCAGTTTAAAGATATAAAAAGTTAATAATCGTTAAGAAACCTTCCTGTCACGATGCTGGACGGCACTCAGTAGCGATTGATCTCCCAAAATCAATCCCAGGAGGTACCCAATGAGTGCTCCGGCGATGGCAGGGACAACCCAGCCGAGTCCTGCATCATAGAGCGGCAGCACGTGTGAAAAAAAAGAATTCACAGCCGGAATGGAAAGCTTGGCTGCATTTAAACCATCAAATACAGAAACAATAAATGTAAACAGCAAGCTGATTTGGTAAACCTGCCTGCGTCCTTTGAACAGGTTGTGTGCGAAGCTTAGAACGATAAGCATGATCGCCAGCGGATAAATGGCAGTCAGTACCGGAACCGAAATGGCGATTAGCTCATTTAACCCCAGGTTAGCGGTCAATGCACTGAAAACAGAAAGTGAAATCGCGAGTGCTTTGTACGATAGTTTTGGAAAAATGCTATGGAAATAGGATGAACAGGCTGTCACCAGACCCACACTTGTGGTCAGGCAAGCCACCGTAATCATTAAGCCTAAAAATACATTTCCGAGCGAGCCGAAATAATAGTTGGCTACAGCGGAAAGAACTTCACCGCCATTGCTCAAATGGCCAAGTTTTGAAACGCTTGAAGCTCCCATGTAGGAAAGGGAGGTATAGACAATTGCGAGAACGGAAGCTGCAATGAGTGCTGCTTTCGCACAGGTTACAGCGATAATCTTCTTGTCACTGCCTCTTTTTTCTTTAATGGCGTTGATGATGATGATGCCAAAAACAAAGGCAGCGAGTGTGTCCATCGTCAAGTAGCCTTCTTGAAACCCTTTGAAGAAGGAATTGGTTGCAAAGTCCTTGGTCGGCGCCTGGATTGGCCCAATTGGATGAACAAATGCGGCAATGACCAAAATACCGATAAACGTCAATTTCAGCGGCGTTAAAATCTTACCTACAATATCAACGATCTTTGTAGGGTTAAGCGAAAGCAAACAGGTGATGCTGAAAAATACGATGGTAAAAATCAGCAGTGGCAAATGCCCGCTGTTGTGCGGCAAAAACGGTTTTACCCCAATTTCAAATGAAACACTGCCTGCACGCGGCAAAGCAAACAGGGGACCAATGGCCAGGTACAGAACAAAAGTATAAAGAGCACTAAACCACGGATGAACGCGGTTTCCCATATCGCGTAAGTCGTTGCTTCCGGAAATTCCGAAAGCAAATACTCCAAGCAACGGAACGCCAACACCAGTAATGAGGAAGCCAGCGTTGGCAATCCAAACGTTGCTTCCGGCGCTTTGTCCGAGCATTGCCGGGAAGATAAGATTACCCGCCCCAAAGAAAAGAGCGAATAACATAAGGCCAATAACCAATGTATGTGAAGACTGAGTCTTGTTGTTAAACACAAACAACCCTCCGAATAAGAATATTGTGAATATTTATATTATACCATGTCGATTTTTGTCGACCAAACTGTCGAATACAATATACGATGATAACATGCTCACAGAAGAAATCAAGGGGAAAATTCAAAAAGAATTTAGTAAATTTAAACTTTTCTCTTTTGAAAGCCTTTTCTATTTAATTCTTAAACGGTTGAATCAGTTTTTCACATAAAAAGCCCTCTTACATCGGCAGTAAGAGGGACCCAATTACATTTGTTGTGGTGCTTTAATTCCGAGAAGGCGTAATCCTTCTTTTAATACAATGGTAACCGCCTTTATAAGCGATACACGGCTTTCCAGGCGATTATCATCCTGAAGCACTTTCACATGGCTGTAAAACATATTAAATTCCTGGGCTACATCCATTAAGTATTTGGCGATCTGGGAAGGCTCGTATCGGTTAAAACTTTTTTGAATCACTTCCGGGAAGCTCATCAATGTTTTGATCAGCTGCCAGCTATAGTCGTCGTTCAGTCCTTTTTCCAATCCGTTTACGTTTTTGGCTTTTCTCAGGATAGAACATGCGCGAGCGTGAGTATACTGTACATACAGCCCCGTTTCGCCTTCAAACTTCAGCATGTCTTCGAGAGAAAACTCGATATTGTTCAATCTTTCGTTTTTTAAGTCATGGAAGATAACGGCTCCTACCCCAATCTGTTTTGCGACTTCTTCCTTATCGGAAAGTTCCGGGTTCCTTGCTTCGATGTTTTGTTTTGCAAGCGTGATGGCTTCCTGGATAACTTCTTCGAGGAGAACAATCTTGCCTTTTCTCGTCGACATTTTCTTTCCGTCTTTTAATATAAAGCCGAACGGAACATGAACCATTTCCTTTGCCCATGGGCAGCCCAGCTTCTGAAGAACAAGAAAAATCTGTTGAAAATGGAGGCTTTGTTCATGTCCGACAATGTACAGGCTTTTGGTAAAGTGGTACATGTTCTGGCGATAGAGAGCGGCCGTCAAGTCCCGGGTGGCATAAAGAGTGGCGCCATCGGATTTTTTAATGAGGCATGGAGGAAGATCATGCTCATCCAATCTTACAACCTCTGCTCCATCTGATTCAGTGAGCAGCCCTCTTTCTACTAAAAGCTCCACCGTTTTTTCCATCTTATCGTTATAGAAGGCTTCACCATGGAACGTATCAAACTCAATATCCAACAGTGAATAAATTTTGGAGAATTCTTTCAGTGATTCCTCTCGAAACCATTTCCACAGGGCAGTGGCTTCTTCGTCCTTTTCTTCCAGTTTTTTAAACCAGCGTCTCGCTTCATTCTCCAGTTCTGGCTGTGTTTCTGCTTCTTTATGAAATCTTACATAAAGGCTTAACAGCTCTTTAATCGGGTTGGAGATTACGGTTTGCTCATCACCCCAGTGTTTATAAGCGGCGATCAGTTTACCGAATTGTGTCCCCCAGTCCCCGATATGGTTGATGCGTATTGGTTGGTATCCACATTTCTCTGCGATGTTGCCGATTGCGTTCCCGATAACCGTTGAACGGAGGTGGCCCATGGAAAAGGGTTTGGCAATGTTGGGTGATGAAAGGTCGATGGTGATGCTTTCCCCATTGCCAACAGTTGCCGATCCATAAGAATTTCCCTCATTTAAAATGTTCACAAGAGCCTGTTTGCTTAGTTCTTCCCTGTTGAAAAAACCATTTACATATGGACCCTGAGCTTCGATTTTTTCAAAAAGAGAAGAACGAAGGTCAGAAGCGAGTTTTGCCGCAATTGTTTGCGGTGCCTGCTTTCTTATTTTGGACAGTGCAAAACAGGGAAATGCAATGTCGCCCTGTGAAGGGTGCCTCGGTATTTCCACAAGTGTTTCAATCTCCTGGATGGAAAGTTCCCCATTCAAAGGCTGTGCAAGTAGTGCTGCAAATTGTTTTTTTAGCTTTACCATACTTTCAACCCCTTTTTAAATATAAAAAAACCCCGCCTCTAATTAGAGGCGGGGTAGTCCGCGGTACCACTCTTATTGTTCAAATTGAACCACTTGGCTGGATAACGGAGATTTTCTCCGGCATGCCCTACTTATTGTTCAGGATGCTTCTCAGAAGTGCGCTTCCTCTTTGTGCTTCTGCCAGGCTTCCACCATCCCTGGCTCTCTATTATCTGCAGAAAAGAGTACTCTCTTCCTCATCGAAAAGATATTGTTTTTGTGATTATATAGAAGCCGCCATGAGAAAGTAACTGATTTTTAAAATTAAGATTTTCTTAAGGAAACCCCATTACATTAAAATCAGAAACTATGTACAGGGGTGTAGAGATGAAGAAAATCAACTACGTAAAGTTTGCAATTGATGTAATCATGGCAGTTGCGTTCGTGCTTTTGTTTAACAAAAGGGTGTTTGGCGGCATGACGTTTCATGAAGTGGCGGGTACAGCCATCGGGGTTGCCTTTTTAACCCACCTGGCATTGAATTGGAAGTGGATCAAAAACGTAACACGTAAACTATTTGATAAAAAGCTTCCGGGTAAAACGCGTTTCAGCTTCGGCTTGAATTTACTGCTGCTCATCTGTATGGCAACGATCATGGCCAGCGGAATTTTTGTATCAAGAGTACTATTTCCAAACGTGAACATAGGAAATGAAGGCTCGTTCAAAATGCTTCACATCTCCTTGTCTTTTCTGACCTTAATCATGGTTGGAATCCATGTGGGAATGCATTGGAAATGGGTCATCAACGTCTGGAACAAAATGTTGTCCATTAAGGAACCGAGGTCCTGGATGAACTGGGCTGCCAAAGGAGTGATGGCGGTGGTCCTGGTGTTTGGCCTCTTTCAGATCTATGAAACAGGATTCATGGCACGGGCAGCCAGCCCCTTCGGCTTGGTAGGAGGAAATACTTTTGCTGCTGGCAAAGGAATGGATAGGGATGGAGAGGGTGGCAAACCGTTTACCAGACCGGTTCAAAATGATCAGAACAACGGCACAAGTGAGAAAAGTGAGGGCCAAGGACCACCTGAACAAGGCTCCTTCCAGCATGAACGGCCAGCTTTTGGCGGCGAGGGACAAAGAGGAGGGGAAGGCTTTGGCGAGCCCGGGCATGAATTTGGCGGAAACGTAAGTCCGTTGTCCGTGATTGCTACGTACACCGGAATCATGGCCGTATTCGTGATCGCTGCATACTATTTCACCCAATGGATGTCCAGAAGAAAAAGAAAAACGGAATAAAGTTCGCCACTATGCCAGGCACACCAACAGAAGGTGTCTGGCATTTTTTTATTTGTTATAATTTAGAAAAAATGCTTTTCTTAGGAGGATGACTCATGGCAATGACATACCTTGAAACGCTGCATGAAGAAATTCGAAGCCGCAAAAACCCGGCAGACGCTCTAAAAATGGCCGCATACATGAAAAACAAATTTCCTTTCGCCGGCTTAAAGTCTCCCATTCTAAAAGACGTAATGAAAAATCATGTGAAAACGTACGGCTTGCCGGAAATGAGCATCCCCGAGATTACAAAAGCAAGCTGGGACTACAAAGAAAGGGAAATGCAGTATGCGGGCATGTTTCTCGTGGACAAGATGAAGAAAACGATCCGGGAGGAAGATCTGGAAGCACTGGAGCAAACCATAACGAACAAGTCATGGTGGGATACGGTGGATCATATCGCGAAGCATCATATGGGGCACTACATCCAGACCTATAAGCACAGAGAAAAGGAATTAGCAGAGAAATGGATTCATTCTCCGAACATGTGGCTGAAGCGGACAGCAATTCTTTACCAGCTTGGCTATAAACAGGAGACGGATACTGAAATTCTTGCCTATGTGATCCAGCAGGAAAAAGAGAACAAGGAGTTTTTTATCCGGAAAGCCATTGGCTGGGCACTGCGGGAATACGCAAAAACCAATCGGGACTTTGTTGTCCGGTTTGTAGATCGCACGGAACTGCAGCCGTTAAGCCGAAAAGAAGCGCTTAAGAACCTGCAGTTAACCTGATTCTCCTTGAACGATAAGGCATACAGGATGGAAGGCCTACAAGTGGAACAACTTTCGGCCTATTGTTTCTCGTACTCTAGTTATTTAGTATAACTATATAACAATATTACATATTTTTAACATTCGTTTAATAATTTTCCATTACTGTATTCCTGTATGCCTAAATATATTCACAGGAGGAAGCGATCTTAATGAAGATACGTTGGAAAAGGAAAATGGCCCCTTCCGCTTTAGCTCTGGCACTCATCTCCCCTGCCATCATTCCTGATACTGTTACTGCCCTTGGAGAATTTCATCTGACCTCACCTCTGATTAAAACACCGATCAACGAGTACACCGCAGATTTGGCCCCTGGTGTACAAGAAAAACATTACAGTTATGAAAATCAAGAAGGAAAGAAGATTGAAAGCTTTGTTGTCGATGTCGACCTTCAACATCCCGGTGTATCGGTGGAAGCCGGAACGCCAAATGACAAAGATGCTTATGGCCTGCAGCCGGTCAGGGCACAGGCCAAGGCTGCCGATTCAGAGAATCATAAAGTTGTTGCCGCCGTTAATGCCGACTTTTACAACATGGCTACCGGTGAACCGCATGGTGTGATCTACAAAGATGGACGAGCTGTTAAAGAAAGGAATATGAACGGATGGAACTTTTTTGGCATCAGGAAAAATGGTGAAGCCATTATTGGGAGTGCTTCCGAATACGAAGGATTGAAGAGTGAACTAAAGGAAGCTCTTGGAGGCAATGCCATCCTGGTGAAAAATAAACAAATCTATCAGACGCCCCAAACCGGGCAGAACCTGGAGCCCAGGACCGCTGTAGGGATTAAAGAAGACGGAGATGTTTTCTTTGCGGTGATTGACGGCCGTCAAGAGCCCTACTCTGCGGGAATTACGATGAAAGATTTGGCCCAGCTCATGATGGACCTCGGGGCGGTTCAGGCACTTAACCTTGATGGGGGAGGCTCGTCGACATTTGCCACCCGGGAGCTTGGCGGAGATACACTGGAAGTGGATAATCTGCCGTCTGACAGAAACGAGAGAAGTGTCGCCAACACCTGGCTTGTGGCGACCACAGAACCTTCGGATCATATTTTCCATTCCGCCTCTATCAAGCCTTATGACGCGTCTTTTACCCCTGGAAGCGTGGTTGATTTTGAGGCAAAAGGAAGGGATAAATCATTGGCCTCCGCAACGCTTCCCACAAGCGGTATGACGTGGGAGCTCTCCGATCCTTCTTTTGGTGATATTGACGAAAAAGGGATTTTTACCTCGAACGGCAAGACCGGACAACTTTCCATTATTGCCAAGCATAATGGGAAAGAGGTGGGACGCAGCCCGATTGAAATTGAATCGCCGGACCAGCTGTATTTCTCATCGACTGAATTAACGGTCGGGCGAAACAGTAAAACGAAATTGGATCTGGTGGCTGAGTTTCATAAAAGAAAACTGCATTGGAACCGAAATGATGTGGAATTTGATCTCCCTGAGGGAATGGGAACCATTGATGAGGATGGAGTTCTGCATACAGGCAGTCAAAACGTAAAAGGGACGATTACGGCAAGGTTCAAAAACACCAACTTAGAAGCAAAAATTCATATTTCGGTGGGACAGCTTCCGGTCATTCTTCATGATTTTGAACAGGGAGCGGACGACTGGAAAGTTTCCACCGCCAACCGTGGAGAAAAAGGAACCCTGTCGGAATCCCACTATCCCGGACCTGTACGTTTTGGAGATAAAGCTCTAAGGCTTGATTTTGACCTGACGAATGCCCAAAGCGGGACAACCCTTGGCGTATATGCCGGACCAGGGACACCAACTGAGATTGATGGAAATCCAACTGGCATCGGCATGTGGGTATATGGCACGCCTGAAGCGCAAGGGTATTGGCTGAGAATGTATCTTGTAGACGGAAATGGCAAGAACCAGACAATCAATCTCACAGAAGAAAGCCCGGGAATCAACTGGACGGGCTGGAAATATATCGAAGCAGAAGTTCCCTCCTCCTTTACCGGTCCGTTTAAGCTGTCCGGCTCACAGGCCATCCGCATGATGTCTACCAAATCAGGCATTACCGGACCCATGACAAAAGGAACGCTGTACGTGGACAACATACGGGCGGTGTACGGAGAAAAAGTGGACGATCTGAATCCCCCGGTCATTGAATCTGTCAGCACGGAGGACAAAAGCTATACCACGAAAGAGGTAAATCTCACGGCGAAGGTTCATGAATACGAGGAGGATCCTTTTAAAACGGGCATCGATTGGGAAAAAATCCGTGTCATTGTTGACGGAAAGGATTATTCAAAGGCAGAAGGCCACTATTCGTATGATATGGATGGTTCGGTGTCATTAACTGGTTACCAGTGGGCAGACGGAACCCACAAAGTCATGTTTATGGTTCCGGATAAATTCGGAAATCAGTCGATTCATACGAGCTATTTCACAGTCAATACGAATGGCTCGAAAATAGAACTGACAACAGACCAAAAAGAAGCCTATTTAGGAGAAACGTATACTATTGATCTTAACGTAACAAAAGCGGAGGAGATCACCGGATCTGCAGTAAAACTTCAGATGGATAAGAATCTTCCTGTAAAAGATGTAGAGTTTGCGGATGGTTTTTCGGATAGTTCATCAAGCTATGACGAAAATACAGGGATACTTACCCTCAACCTGAAAAACAGCACCGGGGCTGGAACCCTGAATGCGGCAGCCATTCATACAGCCGTTCCTTCGGATCTAAAAGAAGGAAGCGAGATGATGGTTGAACTGCTGGAAGGAACCATCAGCTATCAGAAGCCAGTGGAAGGAACGTTCAATCCTACCTTTTCTGCCAAACCCGCAAAAGTGCCGGTAAAAGCAGCTTACCAGTTAAATGCTGAGCCGATTCTCATCGGAAAACCAGCAACACTATCTGTAAAAGACAACAAGGATTCAGCAGTAAGCGGAGCAGACATTTATGCCATAATTGGCGAAAGTAAGGAACCGACCCTTCTTGGACAAACAGACGCAAACGGCAAATTGACGGTTGATTCCATTACAAATGAAGTCAATGCGATCTCACTGTATACCGTAAAGGATGGAAGATATTCTTTTCCGTTGACGACACAGTCGTATCAACCGCTGGTCAAGGAAGAGGAGTTCAAAAATATCCATGCTGCTCCATCAGCCAACCCGTTAACGGTGAAAACATTGACCTGGATGTCGAGCCCGCTTGGAAAGGAAAAGGCTCCATATGTACAGTATGCGACGAAGACGGATTATGAAAGACAAGGGGAGGCAGCCTTCAGGAAGCGTGCCGGATCGTATAAAGACAACGTGTTCAATGGAGAGCTTGATCTAAAGAAAAACGGGATCATCCGCGTTAATACCGTAAATCTCAAAGGATTAAAGCCGGGCACAGAGTACGTGTACCGTACAGGCAATGGGACAGCCTGGTCGAAGCTTCAGGAATTTGAGACCCAGCGCCCGAAGAAAATGTTTGAGTTTGCGGTCCTTGGAGATACACAGTCGCCTTCGGATTTGAGTCATTTTGACAAGATCCTCGCAGATCTCAATGAGAAAAAGATGCCGTTTATCATCCATGTCGGTGATTTGATCGATGAAGCATCCAAGTTCAAACAATGGGATGATACGTTGGGTGTGGTAAACAAATATAAAAACATTCAGAGTACCGATATGATTTCTGTGCTCGGAAATCATGAATATATGGGAGACAACAAGGCGGACCTGGCCAAATCCATATTAGGACTTCCGCAAAGCGGGCCCCAAGCAGATCAGGGCGGAACATACTCAGCAGACTATAACAACATGCACATCGCCGTTCTTGGTTTTACCTCGGAAAAGGAAATATTGGAACAACAGCTCCAGTGGCTGAAACAAGATATGAGAAGTACCGATAAACCCTGGAAAATTCTCGTCACACATCAGCCGCCATATTACACGAATCCCTTTGGCGGGAACGAGGTGATAAAAAAGAAAATTCCTCCAGTCGCAGATGAACTCGGTATCGATATGGTATTTTCCGGTCATGACCATTCCTACGGAAGGACAAAAAAGCTGAAAGCCGGAAAGGAAGACAGCAACGGAACGGTCTATGTGGTGGCAGGCACGACAGGAAACAAGCATTATGATGCCGTCGCTGACGAAAAGTTTGAATATGTAAACATGGACAACATCGCCATTTCCCTTCAGGCCAAAGTGGAGAAAGATGTGATGACAATTTCGGCCATCACGTCAGGTGGCGAGAAAATCGATGAGTTTACGGTGAAAAATAATGAGTATGAAGGCAAATAAAAGATTCAAGGAAAGAGAAGCCCAACTATTTCGGGCTTCTTTTTTTTGTGAAAAGTTGAAAGACTGATTGGAGAAAAAAGAGAGCAATAAGGATGACAAAAACAAAACTCTCAATCAGCTCCATGACTTTAAATGGAGACATAACATTAAGGTAGACCGTTCGCGGCTCAAAACCTTGTGCCAGATCCAAAGTTAACGAAAAAATGGTTAACAAAACAAACATGGAAAGGGTAATCAGGAGTATTTTCATATCATCACGCTCCGATAAATAGTATCCCCAAATGAAATATATTCATCATGATACGAAGGAATAATGAAGGCAGCTGCCGGAAACGCTAAAAAAAAAGCAATGTGAAAGGTTTTGTGTCCTCATGCCTTCTTTTTTTAAAAAAAAATCATCTTCATATAATAAAAAGACAGGTCAAGAGAAAAAGAAAGAGTACTCTTCTTCTCCTCTTTCTGCTGTTTTAGAGGAAAACATTGAATATATTAAAACTCAGACAGGCAACAGCACAGATATTGTTATTCGCAGTTTTAAGCATTCTCCACGCTTTAACACGAAGTCTGCCATCGTTTATTTAAAAGGGCTGACTGATTCTCAGACGGTGCAGGAGCTGCTGATTGAACCCTTGATGAAATCGAACCCGGCGGAATCAGATCCCATCAGCATGGAAGATATGATTGAAGGTTATCTTCCATTGGGCAATATGGAACAAATAAAGGATTGGAACGCCCTGTTCCCAGCTTTGATGTCAGGCCATACGATTATCTTCGTAGATGGCTACTCAGTTGCCATAAGTTCAGCAACAGAAGGCGGAGAAAAAAGGGCTGTTGAGGAGCCAAGAACCCAGCGGGCCATTCGCGGGTCCAAAGAAGGGTTCACGGAATCCATAGAGACAAATATATCGCTGGTCCGCAGGATTATCCAAAATCCTTCTCTTTGGACGGAAACCATGACCATAGGAAGAGTCACCAAAACCAAAGTGACGATCATGTACTTGAAGGGAATTGCGAGAGACGACATCATTGAAGAGCTCCGGAAACGGCTTGAAAAGATAGATATTGACGGAGTGCTCGAGTCTGGTTTTCTCGAGCAGTACATTGAAGACCAATCCATTTCAGCATTCCCGACACTTTACCACTCGGAGCGCCCTGATGCGGTGGCAGGAAATCTGCTGGAAGGAAGGTTCGCCCTTTTTGTGAACGGCACGCCTTTTGTCCTGCTAGGCCCCGTGGTGTTTGTTCAGTTCTTTCAATCCATTGAAGATTATACTGAACGTTTCTATATCTCTACTGCTCTGCGCTTTTTGAGAGTGCTGGTCTTTTTTATATCTCTCATCGGACCGGCGACCTATATTGCTGCCACCACTTTTCATCAGGAAATGATTCCCACCCAGCTCCTGATCGCTATTGCCGCACAGCGGGAATCGGTCCCGTTTCCCAGTTTTGTTGAAGCGCTGATTATGGAAGTGACTTTCGAAATTCTGCGGGAAGCGGGCATCAGGATGCCAGAAGCCATCGGGTCGGCCATTTCCATTGTGGGAGCCTTGGTTATCGGACAGGCAGCGGTTCAGGCAGGGGTTGTATCACCGGCGATGGTTATTATTGTTGCGATTACGGCCATTTCCAGCTTTGCGACTCCATCATTTTCCATTGCAATATCTGCCCGCCTTCTCCGTTTTTTATTTATGATTAGCGCAGCCACATTTGGTTTTTTTGGCATGATTTTAGGGTTTATTATTTTGGTCGTTCATTTGTGCAGTTTGCGCTCGTTCGGAGTTCCTTACATGTCCCCGCTTGCTCCGTTTATCCCGGCTGATTTGAATGATACCTTTGTGCGCGGTCCTTTGTGGGCAGACAGGAAACGGCCGGCATTTATTAGTGGCTCAAACAACGTGCGGCAGAGTGAAAGTACTGGCCGTCCGCAGCCGGAGCAAAGCAGTGAAATGGTCACGGATCAGGAAGGTGACCAGCAATGAAACGACGAATAGGGATATTTCTGATGGTTTGTCTTCAGTTGCTGCTGTTAACTGGCTGCTGGAGTAAAAAAGAACTGAATGATCTTGCCCTTGTATCAGCAGTCGGTCTTGATCTGAATAAGCAAGGCAAGTATGTAGGCACCTTTCAATTTGTAAACCCCGGAAACGTAACAGGGAGTTTTCAAGGAGGAGGAGGAGGTCAGGGAAATGCGGTTTCCGTTTATTCAGCCACAGGAGATAACATCGATGAGATCAGCCGCCGAATGGCGACCAAAGTATCCCGGAACCTTTACTATGCCCATGCGAATCTAGTCGTGATCAGTGACAAACTGGCGAAGAAAAAAGGGGTTCTTCCCATCTTGGACGCATTTGACAGGGATGCCACGTTCCGTAATACGGCCACAGTGGTTATTGCTCACGATGCAAAAGCCGCAGACTTGATCAAAACGCTGACGGCCATTGACAAATTACCGGCGAACAAAGTCATCAAACTGTTAAGGTTTTCGGAACGAGTTTGGGGAGCATCTTTAAATATCATGATGATCGATGTCATTAAAGACCTTACGGATGACGGGAAACAGCCTTTAATCAGCGGCTTCAACCTGAAGGGGTCCAGTTCCACAGGGGAAAAGGTTTCAAATATTATGCAGTCCACTCCTCAAGCCGCTCCGGTGGTTGACGGCCTGGCCCTTTTTAAACATGGGAAGCTTGTGGGCTGGATCGATGGCAAAAAGGCGAGGGGTGCGGTCTGGACCTTAAACAAAATCAAAAAAACAGAAATCAATATTAATAAAAAGGGCCGAAAAGAAGCCATAGCTTTGGAAGTGATTCGCCAAAATACCTCCATATCAACTTCGGTTAAAAATAGAACTGCACAACTGAACGTAAGAGTGGAAACGGAGGGGAATATTGGTGAGACGAAAGTGCCTGTGAATCTTAAGGATCCGCACGTTATCGCAGACCTTGAGAAGGGTTTTGAAAAACAGGTGAAATCGGAAATTAAAGCAGCGATTAAGGAAGCACAGGCGAAGAAAACGGATATTTTTGGCTTTGGAGATGCCGTTCATCGGTCACAACCAGAAACGTGGAAAAGAATTTCAAAAAATTGGGATGAAGACTATTTTGCCAAGGCAAACGTGAAGGTAAAAGTAGATGTATTTGTAAGAAGAACAGGGCTTAGGAACAATTCCTTTTTATCCGGGGCCAAATAATTAGCGAGAGGGGCAGACAAATGGAAAAAGCGAAAATAACGGCATACCAGTTGTTTGCCTTAGTTCTTTTATTCGAGCTGGGGAGCGCCCTTCTTGTGGCGTTAGGAATTGAAGCCAAGCAGGACGCCTGGATTGTTATTCTTTTGGGAATGATTGGAGGATTGCTGATATTCTTTGTCTGTTATCGCCTTTATTGCTTTTATCCGGATTGTTTACCTACGGAATATCTACAAAAAATTATGGGGAAAGGTCTCGGGAAGTCTGCTTCTTTTTTATACATGCTGTACTTTGTGTATTTGGCGGCCAGAGTTCTCAGAGACTTTGGGGCCATGCTTCTGACATTTGCTTACATAGAAACTCCGCTTTTTATAGCCAACACCCTGATGATTCTCGTCATTGTCTATTCTGTCTCCAAAGGAATCGAAGTGTTGGCGCGTACCGGAGAATTGTTCCTCGTATTTATTTATTTTTTGGCGGGTTCAGGCGTCTTGCTTGTCTTGTTTTCAGGCGTGGTTGATTTGCATAACCTTCAGCCTGTTCTTGAGAACGGATGGAAACCGATTATTAAATCGACCGTTAAAGAAACGATTTATTTTCCATTCGGGGAACTGATTGTCTTTACGATGATCATTCCGTATTTAAGGGATTCTAAAAAGGTAAGAAATGTAAGCATTATCGGTATTATTGTAAGCGGAATCTCTCTTATGCTTGTGATGGTGTTCAACATCAGCATCCTCGGGGTGAAACTTACTGAACGGTCACAGTTCCCATTACTCACCACCATTCAAACGATACAGGTGGCTGATTTTCTTGAGCGTCTTGATGTTTACTTTATGATTGCTTTGATAGTTGGCGGATTTTTTAAAGTCGCTTTATTTATATATGCCGCTGTCATAGGAACAGCGAACATCTTTACCGTTACACCTCCTTCTCGGCTGTGTTATCCTATAGGGCTTGTTGTTCTATTATTGTCCATGACGATGGCCAGCAATTTCCCGGAGCATCTAAAAGAAGGGATAAGCATCGTACCTTTCCTCCTTCATCTGCCATTCCAGATCATTTTCCCTGTCTTGCTTCTCGGAATGGCCTACTTGAAGAACAGAAAACATAAAAAACAAGGTACCGGCTAACTAATATGGATAGCACGAACGACCTGTCGTCCTGGGAGATCACATGCTGAAGAAAACGATTTCTTTACAAGATGCTACCAAAGCGATCGTTCGTCTCTCTGAACGCCACGTGAAAGAAAAATGGTGGCAAAAGTAAAAATAAAAGAAAGGATGGCGCATAGGTGTCATCCTTTTTTATGATGAAATAAAAGGAGAGTTGAAGTTTATTTAGAATTAGGAAGGGGAGGGATGCGTATGATGGGAAGCTTATACTTAGTTTAGCGACCGGTCTGTTCTTTATTGCTGCCGGTTTGTTCCTGAAATACAAGCCTCCAGTCAAAATCAATGTGCTGAACAGCTACCGGACATTTTGGGTCAATGAAGATTGAAGTGTTTTGGAGGGAAGCCAACGCGTATTCCGCTGTTCTTCTCATTCGCTATGGCATCGCAATGGCTCTCATCGAAATCCTCTGCAGTATCATTGTCAAACAGGAATTGGGGGCTGTGTTCAGTGTGATGGGTCTAATGACCCTTGTCATTATTCTGCTTGTTGCTCAAGTGGAAAAGCATTTGAAAGAGCTTGATAAATAAGTTTTTGATCAAACGATAGGGGGAATATTCCGGCATAGAACCTATGAGGAGGCCGGAATGCCCATGCTGTACTTTTCCATCATATTAAAGCTTGTTATCGGGTTGGCGGCGCTAGTTTTTGTGACTCGACTGCTTGGTAAAAGCCGAATGTCACAAGTAACACCGCTGGATTTTGTCTATGCGCTTATTCTGGGCGGGACGGTTGAAGAAACCATTTACCATCAGGATCATACGATTCCACAAATGCTTTTTTCCATCGCTATATGGTCGGGGCTGATGTTTGCGGTTGAAAAAATCGTTCAGAAATTTGACCGGTTGAGAGCTCCGCTGAGAGGAACAAGCCAGATTCTCATCCGGGATGGAAGTGTCAGTATCAGGGAGCTGGAAAAAGCAAACCTGGAGCTTGAACAGCTTAGGGGCATGCTGCGGCAAAAAGATGTTTTTTCGTTAAGAGAAGTTCGTTACATTTTTCTCGAGACAAGTGGTGAGATTTCGGTATTGAAGTATCCTGATATGCCCCCTGTTGAAGAACCTTCCATTTTGCTCGTGAATGAGGGAAGAGTCCATAAAGGAAACCTCCGGCTCATCGGGAAAGATAGGAATTGGCTTGAAGAAGGGCTGAAACAAGAAGGCGTGCACCGCATTGAGGATATCTATTATGCGGAATGGTCCAAACCGGATGGCTTTTTTGTCAAGAAGTTCGAGCATTGCCTGACAGCTGAAGAAGAAGCAGTGGCAATGAGCCGGACAGTATAGATTAATCAAACAGAGGAGCGGAGTGTATGTTGAATGTTGCACTGTTGAGCAAATGGCATGTCCACGCAAAGGATTATGCGAAGGAAGCCAGTGAAAATAAACAAATCAACATTATGAAAGTCTGGGATGAAGACCAGGAGCGCGGAAGGAAATGGGCAAAGGAGTTGAGCGTGCCCTTTGAGGCTGACCTTGAAAACGTTCTTTCTGACAAGGACATTCACGGGGTGATTGTCACAACTCCCACCTCAATACATAAGGAAGTAATTGTTGCTTGTGCACGGCACAAGAAGCATGTTTTTACAGAAAAAGTGCTGGCAGCCACCCTGAAGGAATGTGATGAAATCCTGGCAGCCATGGAGGAAGCAGATGTGCAGCTGATGGTTTCACTGCCCCGCCTGACTGAGCGGTTTTACCTGTATGCCCAAAAAGTACTGGATGAGGGCCTGTTGGGCGAGCTGACATCCATCCGTTGCCGTGTGGCCCATAATGGTGCCGTTCCGACAGAAGAAAGCGAGCATGGCTGGCTGCCTTCCCAATTTTTTAAACGGGAAGAAACGGGAGGCGGGGCCCTTATCGATCTTGGTGCCCATCCCATCTACTTGTCCAACCGGTTGGGAGGAAAAGTAAAAGCGGTCACCGCACGGCTGCAACAGACGAAAGGCCATGAGGTGGATGACAATGCGGCGATGATTGTTGAATTTGAATCAGGAGCTCTCGGAATCATCGAGACCGGCTTTTTGTCGTACGGCTGTCCCGATCAGCTTGAACTCTACGGCACGGAAGGCACACTTCTTTTTGAAAGCCGCCAGCCTAAAGAGCTTATCTCAAGCAGGGTGGAAGATGATGCGCTTATTATGTCAGATCAGCTTCCAAAAGCGCTGCCTTCTGCCATGGAACAGTGGGTGGATGCTATTTTGAATCACAGCATACCTTCTATTCATAAAGCGGATGTTCGTAACCTGACACTGGTTAATGAAGCGGCAGCGCTTTCTCACCGTGAAGGCCGGCGGATCGAGCTTTCTGAAATACAAAGAGGACGGTGAAGAAAATGACAGATAAAGTTGAATTGGTTCATGATGCAAAGGCGATACTCGGAGAAGGCCCGATCTGGGACGAGCGAAGTGGGAAGCTCTATTGGGTGAACATCCTTGGAAAAAAGATCCAGTCATTTGATCCACGTTCAGGAAACACAAAGGTCTATGGGCTTGATCAGTATCCGGGGACATTGGCACTGAAGGATGATAGCAATTTTGTTTTAGCCGCCCAGCACGGTTTTTACGACTTGGGGTTAAATGAAGATGGCACCAGCACTTTGGAGAAAATTGCAGATCCTGAGGAGCATCTCCCGGGAAATCGTTTTAATGATGGCAAATGTGACCCGCGGGGACGCTTTTTGGCTGGAACGCTTTCCTTAAAGGAGGATAAAGGGGCAGGATCCTTGTACCGGCTGAATCTGGATGGCACAGTGGATGTACTGATGAGCGATTTGACGATCTCCAACGGCATGGCCTGGAGTGACGACGGCACGGTTTTTTATTTTATTGATACGCCAACCATGCAGGTAAAGGCCTACTCCTATAACCTTGATATTGGAGAAGTGGGGGAAGGCAGAGTCGTAAAAGACTTCACCGATGAACTGGGAGCACCGGACGGCATGACCATTGATGAAGAAGGAATGCTTTGGGTGGCATTGTATGGCGGCTGGGGTGTTGTCCAAATCGATCCGGCGGACGGAAAGGTGCTGCAAAAAATTGACGTGCCTGCTTCCAATGTGACGTGCTGTGCTTTTGGAGGAGAGAATCTGGATGAGCTGTACATCACAACCGCCAGGCAGCAGCTCAGCGAGAGTGACTTGAAGGAACAGCCGCATGCCGGCGGTCTCTTCCGCTATCGCCCGGGTGTGGCGGGCCGGCCATCGTTCCGGTATGCCGGGGAATAAGACAAAATACGTACAATAAAGCACTGCTGATTGAGGGAGCAGTGCTTTTTATTGTCGAAAAATGAAAATGATATGATATGCAAGTATTGCTTGTCGAACCGCAACTAACGCTCCGGCCAATTACTCTAGTTCAACAAAAAAAGGCCAGATCACATGACTTTCTGTGATTTCGGCCTTTTTATATGCTAAAAGACATTATTTCGCGGATAAAAACTCCTGCAGCGCCTCCTTATTTTTCTCAAGGTCGATGCTGAGCACATCTCCGACATTGTGGCGTTCATTTTGGAAGGAATTATCCAATGGAATACGGAGCGTTTTGACGTTGTGAGCCTGGCCGGTAATAAAATCTTTGCCGACAATCAGCTTGGATTTGGAGTCGACATTGGTCTCAATGTAAGGATCCAGCAAGCCAACGATTTTCGGCAGTTTAAATACATTTTTGATACTGGTGGCTTCTTCCTTTAATTTGGACAGCACTTCTTGCTGCCGGGCGACCCGGCCAAAGTCACTTTGAGCATCATGGCGAAAACGGACATAGCTGAGCAGCTCTTTTCCGTGTAGAGTCTGGTATCCGGGCTTCAGATCCAGCTTCATATCGTCAATAAGATCCTGGGGCACATTAACTTTAACCCCATTAGGAGCGACTGTATCGGCAATTTTGGAAAACCCTTGAAAGTCAACGACCGCATAATAGTTGATATCCACCCCGAAATTTTGTTCAATGGTTTGCCGCAGCAGCTCGGGACCGCCGAAGGCATAGGCCGCATTAATCTTTTGCATGCCATGGCCCGGAATAGTAACATACGTATCGCGCATAATGGATACCACTTTGGGCTGATGGCTCTTCTGGTCATACTGTGCAATTAAAATGGAATCCGTACGGGAATGGTCTTCCCCTCTGGAGTCACTTCCGAGCAAAAGGACATTTATTTTACCGTTCTCGGGCAAATCGCCTTTAAACTGTTCTTCATTTTTCTTATCGTCTTCAAATTTTCCATCGCTTGCCTGGGACAAACCTTGTTTGTATTGGTAGTAGCTGTATGCTCCCCCGGCCAAGATCAAGAGAAGGATCATCATCAAAATAAAACGTCCCCAGCGGAACTTCTTCTTTCTGCGTCTTTGTACTCGAGCCAATTTCTACCCCCGCTTTTATTATTTTCTATCTATCAATCTGGTTGCTGCCTATATTGTAACATGTAATTCTACTCTACTAAAATAAGCCCTCTTTCTTGAAGAAAGAGGGCAGCTAAAGCTATAAAAACTGACCTAAAGCATAGAGCAATAAAAAGATAAAAACCCAGACGGAATCGACAAAGTGCCAGTAGATGCTAAATGAAACAAACCGGCCGTGGTTAGCGACAGTAGAGCCCTTTGTCTTGACATGCACAAGTAATAGGGCCATCCACAGGATGCCGAACAGCACATGGCATCCGTGCAGTCCGACAAGCAGGTAGTAGGAGGAAATAAAGGGGCTTCTGCCCAGTGTATATCCATCTCCTATATTTTTTAGGAACTCTATCATTTCCAGGGAAAGAAAGCCAAGGGCCAGAAGGGCGGTCAGTCCGATGAAAAACAAGGTTTTCCCTTTCTCCCGTACATGCAAGGTTTTTTCCGCAAGGTACCAGGTCAGGCTGCTGGAAAGAAGCAAAATGGTTGGTAGAATCATTTCCTTGAACTTAAAAAATTCCTTCGGTCCGGGACCGTCTCCCAAATGGTGGAGCATAACAAAATAGGTGGCAAACAAGGATCCGAAAATGACAGCCTCCGCACAGATAAACAGGAACATGGCTGTCTTCCTTGGCGATGAATATTCGAGAAGGGTTTCGGTTGAATTTTCTACGTTGCTTTCCACTCCCATTTACTCTTCCTCCCTTCGAATGGCTTCTTCAAGCTGGGCACTCGTATAAAGATCAATGCTCCGCTCATACGTAATGGAGCGCCAGGCCATCAGAAGCAGTGTCCCCATAAATCCGGCAACCGTGATGAGCGGCACCGCGAAGATCAGTCCAAAGGAAATGGTGAAAAATCCGCCGCTCAGTAACAGAGGAATGATGGTTGGCTTCTCGACGACAATCCGCTTCTCTTCTTTTTGGGAAAACGGCAGGGTGCCATCTCCATGTTCCTTCGCATACCAAAGGTTTTCCAAATCCCTGACGACAGGCAAATACGGCCAGCGTATATGAGAGGAAGGGGAAGGAACCGCCCAATCCATGGTGCGTCCATCCCACGGATCGGCCACACCCCACCGTTCTTTTTTTTGGTAGCTGTAAAACACATTCCAGATGAAAAGAAGGACACTGAAGGCCATCAGATAGGCGCCCATTGTACTGATGAAGTTAAATTCGAACAATCCGTCCTCTGGCAGGTAGGTAAAAGTTCTTCGGGGCATCCCCTGCAGACCGGAAAGGTGCATCGGCAAAAATGTCATATGAAAACCGATAATGAACGTCCAGGCCTGCCATTTACCGATCTTGTCATTGAGAAGATATCCGAACATTTTGGGCCACCAGTAATAAAAACCGGAAAAGGCGCCAAACACCGTACCGCCAACCATAACATAATGCAGATGAGCCACAACAAAGTAAGAGTCATGGTATTGGTAATCGGCCGGCACGACGGCCTGCATGACGCCGGTTACACCCCCGATAACAAATGAAGGAATAAAGGCAAGCGAATAGAGCATCGCTGTGGTAAAACGGACAGAGCCGCCCCGGATGGTAAACAGCCAGTTAAAGATCTTTATCCCGGTAGGAACGGCAATCAGCATGGATGTAATGGCAAATACCACATTGGCAAAAGCACCAAGGCCGACGGTAAACATGTGATGAATCCAAACCATGAAGCTTAAGAACCCGATGGCAAGCATGGAAAGAACCATGGAGGAATAGCCAAAGATCCGTTTGGAAGCGAATGTGGAAATGACCTGGGAAAAGACCCCGAAAGCCGGAAGAATGACAATGTACACCTCCGGATGGCCAAAGGCCCAAAACAAGTGCTGCCAAAGGACAGGGTTACCGTGTTCGCCACTGAAAATTTGCGTGCCAAACTGGTTATCAAACAGCAGGATCAGTAAAGCTGCACTGAGCACCGGGAAGGCAAAAAGAATAAGGATCGAGGTGATCAAGGCCGACCAGGTAAACAGTGGAATCTTCATGAATCCCATGCCGGGTGCGCGGTGCTTTAAGATGGTGGTGATCATGTTGATCGAGGTCATAATGGTACCGATTCCGGAAACCTGGACACCCATGTCATAAAAGGCTGTCCCGTTCCCCACAATATCCTTTCCCACCGCGAGCGGAACATAAGAAGTCCATCCTGTGGAAGGCGCACCGCCCATCACAAAACTCATGTTGATCAACAAGCCGCCGATTACAAAGAGCCACATGCTCAATGAATTGAAAAAAGGAAAGGCGATGTCTCTCGCTCCGATCTGCAGAGGAACGGCGATGTTCATTAGACCGATCAAAAAAGGCATTGCAACAAAAAAGATCATGAGAGTCCCATGCGTCGTCATGACCTGATCATACTTATCCCCCTGAAAAACCCAGAAGTGGAAATTTGGAAAGGCCAGCTGTGTTCTCATCAGCATGGCGTCGAGACCGGCGCGAAGGAAAAAAATGAATCCCCAGGCAATGTAAAGGATGCCGATTTTGCGGTGATCCATCGTACGAATCAGCGACCATATCACCTTCCATTTTTTAGCCAAAGAGATATAAATTACCGCAGCGACCAGAATGACAATAATGGAAATATTAGCGGCGACAATGTCAGAAGCGAATTTGATTTGTGTATTAAAAAATGACATATCTATCCCCCCAGCTTTGGTTGTAGCTTATTCACTTTTCCAGCGCCTTCAAGTAAGCGGAAAGAGCAGCGTAATCATCCTTACTGAGCCCCTTAGCTTTTGGCATCTCAGTGCCAGGCTTTACTTTTTTTGGATCCTTCAGCCACTTCAACACATTTTTTTCTGTGTTGGGCATGAAGCCGGCCACACGTTCACGATCGCCAAAACCAGCCAGGTTAGGACCCTCTTTTCCCTGGTTCGCGCTTGCAACGCCGCTTGTCGCGTGACAGCTCAAACAGTTGTTTTTAAAGACGTTTTGCCCTTCGGATTCCTGGGCGCTGAGTTTCGATGAAGTGTTTTCTTTTTTCATTTGATTTACCCATTGCTGGTAGTCCTGCTGACTGTCTACCTTCACCAGAAACCGCATAAAGGAATGGCCCGCTCCGCAAAATTCGCCGCATTTCCCCTGATAGGTGCCAACCTTCTCGGGAGTTAAGGCCATTTTGTTCGTTCTTCCCGGAATTAAATCCTGTTTTCCTCCCAATTGAGGTACCCAGAACGAATGAATCACATCCTTGGAGTGAAGTTCAATGACCACTCGCTTTCCTTTGGGCAGATGAAGCTCCTGGGAGGTGACAATGCCCTCTTCCGGGTATTCGAATTTCCACCAGTATTCACTTGCGGTGACTTTCACTTTCATTGCTCCCGTGTTGTCCTGTTTTTCCTCTCCAAATACGCTTTTTACCATCGGAACAGCCAGGATCAGCAGAAGGACAAAGGGAAGGATGGTCCAGGTGAGCTCCAGTTTTTTATTACGGTTTTCCTGATGCTTTTCGGGTGTAAAGCCGGGCCTTGCCCTGTATTTATGAACAAAGCGGACAAAAAGAACAACCACTGTAACCATGACGATTAACATAATATACATGCTGAGCTTGATTAACGAATATTGTTCCGCTGCCTGGCTGCCGGCAGGGTTCAGGACGTCCATATTTTGGATGGCTGAACAACCGGACAATAAAAGAAGGCAGCTGCCCCAGATCCCCACAATCTTTTTCATAGTCTCTCCTTTTAGCTGTTTTTTTTGAAAATCCAAAAAAACTTGTTTGAAATGGATGGCAAAAGGCAGCAGAACATAAATTCAGCTGCAGGTATGTAAACGTTCTTTTAGATGTAATCCCCTTTTTTTTTAGATTAAAACGTAATCATCTTCCTGAGTTTATGAAAAAAAATAGAAAATTCCTGCCGTGAGGTTTATGTTTAAGGTAAATCAGGGAAGAAAATAAAAGATACGTATAAGCAACCAAAGAGGGAAGAGTGAGGTGAATCCATGGTTGAAAAACCAGGAGTAATGCTGTTGCAGCGGCTTCTGTTCCCCTACAGAACGGCGAGCAAGCCCTGTTTTTTGTTCGTGGCCGGTTTGCCTGCCACTCTTTTTTTCTCTGTATAAAACTTTACAATGTAAGGAATTAACTTCGTGTACGGTACCCCAGTCCTTTTAAAAAAATGGATAGTAAAACTTTTTATTTCGCATTAAACCAGGTGGAGGAGGAGACAGATGGAAAACAAACTTTCAGTTGTCATAAACGGGGATCAATTCGAGGCAGAACAGGGACAAAGTGTTCTGCAGGTATTGCTGGACAAAGATGTCTATCTTCCTCATGTTTGCTACCAGGAGAGTCTTGGACCGATTGAAACATGTGATACGTGTGCGGTTCTTGTGAACGGTGAAGTCGTTCGAGGGTGCGGCACGTTTATCAAGGAAGGAATGGAAATCCGGACGGATACGCCCCAAGTGAAGGATGCCCAGTTTAAGGCGATGGACAATATCCTTGAAAATCATGAATTGTATTGCACAGTATGTGACAACAACAATGGTGACTGCACCATTCACAATACCGTGAAGGACATGGGGCTGGAACATCAAATTAAAAATTTTAAAGTCAAAGGGTACGACCTCGATAAAGGGCAGTTTTACAGATACGACCCTGATCAGTGTATTTTGTGCGGACAATGTGTGGAAGTATGCCAGACGGTTGAAGTCAATGAAACGCTTTCCATTGATTGGGACCTGCAGCAGCCACGGGTGATCTGGGATGACAATGTTCCGATCGAGGAATCCTCCTGCGTAAGTTGCGGACAATGTGTAACCGTCTGCCCGTGCAATGCGTTGATGGAGAACAGCATGCAGGGCCAAGCCGGTTTCTTGACCGATATCCGCCCCGACTTTTTGCGTTCCATGATTGATGTGACAAAGGAAGCCGAAACAGGGTATGGACCTCTATTTGCCATTTCGGATTCTGAAGCGAAGATGAGAGAAGACCAAATCAAGAAAACAAAAACGGTTTGCACGTATTGCGGGGTCGGCTGCAGCTTTGAAGCCTGGACCAAAGGCCGTGAAATCCTTAAGATGGATCCGGTCCCGGAAGCGCCGGCCAACGGCATCATGTCCTGCATCAAGGGGAAATTCGCCTGGGGCCACATTAACAGCGAAGCCCGTTTGACCCGTCCGCTGATCCGTGAAGGGGAATATTTTAAAGAAGTGGAGTGGGACGAAGCCTTGGACTACATTACGGATAAGTTCAAGGAAATTAAGGAAAAACATGGCCCTGATGCTCTCGGTTTTATCGCCTCGTCCAAAGCGACCAATGAAGAATCCTATCTTATTCAGAAAATCGCCCGCCAGGTCATCGGAACAAACAATGTTGATAATTGCTCACGTTACTGCCAGTCCCCGGCCACGAAAGGCCTTAACCGGACAGTCGGGTACGGAGGAGATGCCGGTTCCATGGATGATCTGGAAGCAGCAGAGCTCGTGATTATTGTTGGCTCCAATACCGCAGAGGCTCATCCAGTGCTTGCCTCCAAAATCAAACGTTCTCACAAAATGTTTGGGCAAAAGTTGATTGTTGCTGATCTCCGGAAGCATGAAATGGCAGAACGAGCGGATCTTTACGTCCATCCGGAGCCCGGAACAGACCTGGTGTGGATTTCAGCCGTTGCCAAATACATCATTGACATGGGATGGCATGATGAAGCATTTATAGCAGAAAAAGTGAATCATTTTGATGAGTATGTTGAAAGCCTCAAGCCTTTTACATTAGGAACAGCTGAAGAGATTACGGGAATTTCAAAGGAAACACTGATTCAGGTGGCAGAAGCCATTCGGGATTCAGACAAAACATGCATTTGCTGGGCGATGGGGATCACGCAGCACCAGATCGGCGCGGACACGTCCACTGCCATCTCCAATCTGTTGCTTGTTACCGGCAATTACGGCCGTACCGGAACCGGTGCATACCCGCTGCGCGGCCATAATAACGTGCAGGGGGCCAGTGACTTCGGAAGCATGCCGAACACGTTGCCCGGATATCAGAAAATCAGCGATCGTGACGCGGTATCGAAATTCGAACAGGCATGGCAAGTCCAGCTGTCCACGAATGAAGGAATGGATAACCATGAGATGGTACAGGGAATCTATGACGGCAAGCTGAAATCTCTCTATGTTACCGGTGAAGACATGGGTGTGGTGGACTCCAATATTAATTATGTGACCAAGGCGTTTGAAAAACTGGATTTCTTTGTGGTGCAGGATCTCTTTTTAACCAACACAGCGGAATATGCCGATGTTGTGCTGCCAGCTTCTCCAAGTCTTGAAAAAGAAGGAACCTTCACGAATACCGAGCGAAGAATCCAGCGGTTATATCCGGCCATGGAACCACTTGGTGAATCCAAGCCGGACTGGGAAATCTATTGTGAGATTGCCAAACGGCTTGGGTTTGATTGGAACTATTCTTCTCCTGCCGATATCATGGCGGAAGCGGCAGATCTGGTACCGATCTTTGCCGGTGTCAGCTATGAGCGGCTCGAGAACTTTGAGAGCCTGCAGTGGCCGGTAAATAAAGAGGGAAATGATACACCTCTTTTATTCACGGACGGTTTCCCGTTCCCTGACGGCAGAGCGAAGCTGCATCCGGTTAACTTTGCCCGCCACTATCATATTGATGAGGAACACCATCTCCATATTAACAATGGCCGTATCCTGGAGCATTTCCATGAAGGCAATATGACGTACCATACAAAAGGAATCCGTGCAAAAGTGCCAAATTCATGGATTGCGGTGTCAGAGGAGGCGGCAGAAAAGTATGGAATGGAAGAAGGCTCAAAGATAAAAATTTCCAATGAAAATGGTGAAGCGGTTACCCAAGTGCATATTTCAAAGGAAGTGTTCGGGCAGGAGGCGTACCTTCCGCTCAATGACAACGGCAAAAGCGCCATCAATTATTTAACGGGCAATGTTACGGACAAAGATACCAATACCCCTGCTTACAAAGAAGTGCCAGCCAAAATAGAAGTGTTGGACAAAAAAGGAGATTCACCGCTCCCGCTGTACAACTACAGAAGAGGAAAACGCAATCCGCAGTATGGCGTGGATGTACAGAAGAAGTGGGATCGGGAGGATTACATTTTTCCTGGTAATGAGGAGGTAAAACAAGATGGCTGAGCGGATCAAAGATATAAAGCGCATGGAGATACCCGAGGAAAAGGTGAAACAGGACAACCTGGGTGAATTGCTTGATGTGTTGTCTGAAAATAAAGAGGCGATGCTTGAGACCGTCCGTTTTTTCAGTCTCCTGCATGAGAGCGGCAACCTTGCCATGATGAATGCGATGGTTGCCAAACAGGAGCATATTATGGGGAATCTCGCCTTTGAAGCCAACAATAAGCCGAATTCAACCATTCTCCACAACTTTACCCGGTTAATCGAATTTCTGGGTATGCTGAACCTTGAAGGCATTGACGAACTGACCACCCGGTACACGCGTAAGCAAAAGGAAGAAGGAACAGAGGTGCCGAGTGCAGAGGATGTTGGATTCATTAAACTGATCAAAACGCTAAAAGATCCGGAAGTCAGCCGCGGAGTGTATATCATGCTGCAGCTTCTCCGTGGGATTGGGCATGGCCCTTCCGATGAAAAAAAATAAAGGAAAAGAAGCGGCTCATTTATGGAGCCGCTTTTCCAATCAATCACTTTATGAAGGAGGGCGCCAAGAATTCGATGTAACGATAGCGGGTTAGCGGTCATCCCGTTTGTCGACATACAGCTTTCCGTCCTTTTGCACTTCTGCATAAAATACGTCACGGATCGATGTAATGCTTTGTTGCTGCAATTGCTGACGAAGCCATGCTTCATCAAGCTGAAGTTTATCCAAATTCGCTGTGTTGATGTTACCATCGGAAATCACTTCAGTCGGTAGCGGGAAAATCGCCGGTCCAGGGGGAGGGGGTTGTTGTCCGTTTTCTTTTTTCATAACAGAAAGCTTTCCATCCGTTTCAAAGATTGCGTAATCGACATCGGATAAGGAGAAGATTTCTTTTTCCCGCAACTGTGCCATGAGCGAGTTGATATCCAGGCGTACCCGTTTTAATGTTTTCTCCATAATTAATCCGTCACGGATGATAATGACGGGTTCCCCGGTCATTAGATTTCTCGCGGTTTTGGATTTGAGATCCAGGTAGCCGGCTGCAATGGTAATGGCTCCCCAGCAGGCAACTACAAGTAACCCGTTGCGAATGCTCATGGAGGGATCAGTAATCATTGTACCGCCCAATGTACCGAAAACGATCGCGGATATAAAGTTAAAAAACGTCATCTGGCTGACTTCTTTCCTGCCCATCAGCCTCGCTAGCAGCAATAAAAAAATATAAGAAATCACCACACGGGTAATTAATTCAAATGCACTCATGAACATCTCTCCTTTTTATCATTTTTGACAAGTGGGAGAGAAATATAACATCAGGATGGCTCTCCAAGGAGGCCTGCTTTTGGCTCTCCAAGGAGGCCTGCTTTTGGCTCTCCAAGGAGGCCAGTTTTTTGGCTCTCCAAGGAGGCCAGTTTTTTGGCTCTCTCCAAGGAGGGCCGTTTTTTTATGGGCAAATCTATCATTTTTGTTGAATCTAGCAAATACACGGGACAAACACCAACGCACGCTCCCGCTATTTTCATAGAATAGAACAACTCTAATAAAAAGGGGGAATTTCGGTGTTTGGATTTTCAATGATAAAAGTAGTGCGCCAGCATGCAGATAAGCTGGACCTTCATATGCGCTCGAAACTTGTGAATTTGTACCGGCCGATGCGCAAGGTACCTTGTTTTCTTCACAGCAGCATAGAAAAATGGCTGAAAAAGCGGAATAAAATGAAGGTGTTGATTGAATTTCATGAAGAGGAAGCATTTATGCTTGGAGCGACTCAGGTTCATGAGCTCATAGCATCACACCGCAAGTGCAAGGTTCATCACCAGTTTGGCAGTATCCCGTTTTGCTCTGCCACCTTAACCGCCAATGCGGTAGAAGATCTGTTAACCAATTGCACCCATATCAAAAAAATACATTACGACCGTGAAGTAAAAGCATTGCTGGATAAAGCGTCATCTTCGATTCATGCAGATGTACTGAATCAATCAGGGGTGACAGGAAAGGACATCACGATTGCTATCGTTGATACTGGAATTTATCCGCACTCAGACATAAAAGACCGTATTATCGGATTTCAGGATTTCGTCAACCAGAAGAGGGAAGCCTATGATGACAACGGACATGGCACCCACTGCGCAGGGGATGCAGCGGGTAACGGTGACTTGTCAGACGGCAAGTACAGAGGGCCTGCGCCTGAAGCAAATCTTGTAGGCGTAAAAGTGCTTAACAAAATGGGTTCAGGTTCATTATCGACCGTGATTGCTGGTGTGCAGTGGTGTATTGATAACAAGGAAGAATACAACATTAAAGTAATCTCCATGTCACTTGGCAGCAGCGCTAGCCAGCCTGCAGCAGATGATCCGGTTGTAAAAGCCGTGGAAAAAGCCTGGCAAGATGGAATTGTGGTTTGCGTGGCGGCCGGAAATGAAGGACCGGATGACAATACGGTTTCAAGTCCGGGAATCAGTTCGAAGGTCATAACAGTAGGAGCGATCGATGATCAAAATACGGTTGATCGCAGTGACGATAAGATTGCCAGCTTTTCCAGCCGCGGACCGACCATTGATGGTATTACCAAGCCTGACATTCTAACACCTGGTGTTAACATTGTATCCTTGCGTTCTCCCGGCTCGTATTTGGACAAGATATCCAAGGACAGCCGTGTAGCAAACGATTACTTTTCGCTTTCTGGAACGTCCATGGCCACTCCCATTTGTGCAGGCGTAGCCGCCCTCGTACTTGAGCAAAATCCGGATTTTACGCCGGACCAGGTAAAAGAAAAACTGATCAGCGCAGCAGAAGACTGGGGACTGCCAGCCAACTCACAAGGACACGGCTACCTCAATGTCAGCAAGTTGATATAAAAAGCCAAAAAAGAGGAGCTCCCACGAGTTCCTCTTTTTAGTGCTATTCAAATAAAATCAGCAATGCGGCAACAACAGGTGTTGCCACCATAGCTGTCTTCAGCAAAGGCCGTGGAGCGAATTTTGTCAGTTTTGCCCCAAGATACGCGCCGATCATCGTGCCGGCAAGCACCTGCAGAAGCAGCATATAGTCAAGATAGCCTTGCATCACATAGCCGAAGCCGCCTCCAACCGCAATAGGAAGAATAACCAGCATGGTCGTCCCGATCGATTGCCGGATGGAAAGGCCGAAAATGAGCAGCAGTCCAATCTGAATGAACGGTGCAGAGCCGATGCCGAACGCACCTGACAACAGTCCGGTGGTCATCCCAAGGATCAACGCCTTCATGAGGAGTGAGGGATAGCCCAGTTTCTCGTTGATGGTTTCTTCGATTCTCCCTTTTGTAATAAAGAAGCGGACGATGAGCAGTACAGCGGATAACAACAGCATTCCTGCGGTTAAATAGTGCAAATGCTCGCTGGGTATAAGAGAGGACAGCCTTGAGCCGAAGTACGCTGCAATCGCGCCAAACCCGCCGGTCCAAACACCGGCACGGAGGGCGATATTGCCTTCCTTCATATGACTGTACGTTCCTGACAGCGTCGTAAAGGCCATGGCGGCAAGGGAAGTTCCCAGTGCCGTATGAATAGGTATGTGAAAAAGGACAAGGATTGAAATGATAAAACCTGCTCCACCAACACCGATAAATCCACAGATCAGCCCGATGACAAGCATGGTTAAGGTAATAAGCACGTTAAAAGGATTCCTTTCTTTGGCGGAATATCCGTCATTCTTGATGTTCTTTCTTTATTATACTAAAGCAAAACGACCGAAGAAATCAATGGTTGGGTTTTATTGGATCCTTTCAACTGGAAACTTTTAAGGGGTCATCCTGCTGACTGGTTCTGGCAATCTTTTAGGCGGGAACTACCAGAAAAAAATGTATCGTATTTTTTGTTCGGGACCTTCGAATGCTTTTCTGGCGTTTTTTGAATAATTTACCTATTAAGCTAGGAAAATATGTTTTAATAGCGTTATGGCCAAATCCGGCCTGTTCCTTTTTACACCAAACAAGAGGAGGTAACGCAATGAACGCGAAAAAAACGGCACAATGGACAGCGCTGCTGCTCGTCTTTGCGCTGGTTGCAGGATTTTTTGCACCGGCATCCGGACAAGTGGCCAATGCCCAAGGTTCGACATCGCTTGAAAATGCAGCACCACTGACAAAAGGAAAAGACGTTGAAAATTCCTTTGATGCACCTGAACAAACACAATGGTACAAAATTACCCCGGAAAACGATGAGATCCAAAAGGACTCCCATATGGAAATCTCGCTTGCGAGTGGGGGCAGCCTCAACATTTCCGTGTATTCCAGCATTGAAAATGCGGCTAATGACCAAACATTTGATATGTATCGCGGGTTTACCACTCCGGATGAGCCGGTAACACTCGAAATGCCGCATGCCTGGAAGGGACCTTATTACATAAAGGTGGAATCCCTTGGTGAAGATCCCGAAACTGAGGAACCACCTGCTGCCGATGAGCAGGAAAAGGTCAATTACACGATTGGCTATAAAGGCGTAAAGCATCCGCCTGCCACTGAACAGGCAGGGGAAGAGTGCCCCGTTGAAATGAGTGCCGGCCAGAAAAAGTCTGGATCCGCGCTGCTGACCCAGCTCCGCCAGCTTCGTGATGGCTTATTGTCACAAACCGACGAAGGAAAGTCACTTTCTTCGTTATATTACAAAACCGCACCATTTCTTGTAGGAAAAATGATGCTTCACAAAGATCTTCGCGAAGATGTATACAACCACCTTGTTACGCTTAAGCCTTTATTCAATGAATTGGCCGAGAATGGAGCAGAAAGCACATACGTGTTATCCGGCAAGGACCAGACGGCCATTCAGTCGCTCTACAAAATCGCCCTGGACGCTTCACCGGAAAAGTATAAAAAAGATATCGAAAAGATTGGCAAGCAGGCAGGCATTAATACGCTTAAAGGCAAAAAGCTTTCCGACCTGCTGGAAAAAAATAACCTTGTTCCAGAGAGTACGAAAGATGTAACAAGCAAGCTTATTGTCAAAATGAAAGACGGATACACAAGCAAATCATTGAATCAAAAACTGCAAACGTACGGCATCGAGTCCATCTCCCGTTCAGCCTTTCAATCTGAAAAGAAAATGAATGGCAACATGTACGTGGTTAAAGTGGATGGAGCAAAAGCTTCCGGCACATACAGCGCAACCTCTACAAGCGCAAAAACCTCTGCAAAGGCTGCAGCTGCTGCCCTTTCCAAACAGCCTGGCGTCGAATTTGCCGAACCTGTGCAGCGTTACCACTCTCTGGCCAATGACGTAGAGTATCCATATCAATGGTCACTAAAGAACAAAGGTGAAGATGGAGGCATCAAGGGAGCCGACATTAACTATGAATCAATGTCCAAACTGGTGGACCCTAAAGCGAATGATACATTGATCGCGGTTGTAGATACCGGGGTGGATTACACACTCGCCGATTTGAGCAATAAAGTACGAAGCGATATTGGAAAGAATTTTGTTAATCCAGATGCAGCACCGCTGGATGATATGGGGCACGGAACACACGTCTCCGGCATTATCGCGGCACAGGCAGATAACGGATATTCAATGACCGGCATTGACCAAAAAGCGAAAATCCTTCCGGTAAAAGTGCTGGATGCTTCTGGTTCCGGTGATACCGAGCAAATCGCCATGGGCATCATGTATGCCGCGGATAAAGGCGCGAAGGTCATTAACCTCAGTCTTGGGGGAGGCTACAGCCGGGTCCTTGAATATGCGATGAAGTATGCTTCCGACAAAGGAGCGACCATCGTGGTGGCAACCGGTAATGATGGAACATCGGCAGTGAGCTACCCGGGCTCTTCAAAATATGCGATTGGTGTAGGTGCAACCAATAAATTGGACGTTGTGGCCGACTATTCGAACTACGGATCCGGGCTGGACCTTGTTGCACCGGGCTCTAATATACCGAGTCTTGTACCAAACGGAAATGTAACGCTCATGTCCGGTACATCCATGGCCACACCGCATGTTGCTGCGGCGGCAGGATTGCTGCTTTCTGAGAATCCTCGTCTCAAAGCGAAGGATGTTGAACGGATTTTAACACAGACCTCCGATGACATTGCATTTGGTGAAGTGGATAATCCAGGAGATGAATACGAAGAACCAACCAAACCGGTTCCGGGCTATGACACAGCTTCCGGACATGGCAGACTCAATGCTTTTAAAGCGCTTAGCGCCGTAGAACTAAACGCAAAAGTGGACCCGGTTCTTGATAATATGAACAAGGTATCCGGAGTCGCAAGCATCGGTTCAAAAGTAACCGTGAAAAACGGCAGCAAGACACTAGGCAAGGCAACCGTTTCAAAAACAGGAACATTCGCCGTCAACGTGCCGGTTCAAAAAGCCAACCAGGTGCTTCATGTAGAAATTGCCAAAGGTGCTGCAAATACCGCCTTGAAGGCAGTGGTCAAAAAAGCACCGGCACCTGAAATGCCGAAAGTAAGCAAAGTGACAGCGAAGTCTGTCGCTGTCAAAGGAAATTCAGTTGCAGACGGAACCATCAAAGTAAAAGATAATAAGAAAAAAGTAATTTCTACCGCCAAAGTCAGCTCAAAAGGCACGTTCTCCGCAAAAATCAAGAAACAAAAGAAAGGCACCGTTCTTTACGTCACCGTAACCGACCTTGCCAAGCGTGAAAGCAAAGCCACCAAAGTGACAGTGAAGTAACTAGAAAAAACCCCCTGTAGCACACGGTGCGTACAGGGGGTTTTTCCATTTGATTAAGTCGAATAACGTCGACTCCTTATGGACTTAAACGGTTTGAAAATAAGCGGCTGATTTTGAAAATAAAACCGCCTTTTTTGAAAATAAGGTTGAGGGTCATTGACCTTAACTCCCTCGATTAGTAAATGGTAGGTGCCGGAGAGTCCGCTTTTGTGCCTTCAGTCAATGCATCACGGCCAAGAACCCTGTTTATGAACGAATTTAGTACGCTTAAACTCAGTTTTTGCGGAATGGAAGCCAGTTGTTCGACCAGACGTTCAAGAATGACTCTCTGATTATCCGCCTGGGAAGCATCACCCTCTATCTCCATCTGAACCAGCTGCACCGCAGCTTCTCCCCCGGCACCATACAAGGACAATTTGAGTAAATAGGGCTCTGCTTCTCTAAGGAAATTCGGATTATCCAGCTGCTGGAGCTGATCTGGTACATTTTTCAGTTCAACGAATTGGTGAAGAAGCTCTTTTGCCTCCGCTGCTACAGCTCCTTTTTCCTTCTGTTCCCAAAAAGTTTCCACGAGTGGCTCCAGCCGTAGAGATAGCGGCTCTTTATGGTTATTTAATAGACTGCCATAACAGCTTTCAACAAACAGTCTCAGGGCTTTCATTTCTCTGCCGCCAGAAAACTCTAAAAGACTTTTTTGCAGCGACGCTTCGGGCTCATAACCCGAGGGATTCCACATGTACTCTGCCATGGTATACAGCGGGATTTTTGAAGCCTCTGCTTCATTCATGGGATTGGCTGTCATCCCGATGATTTCATCTTCCTTATACAATTCCACGTCTCTGCCGTAAAGCGGCGCAAGGAAAAGCCGGTTGCGGTCAAAATCATTTACGGGGTAATTGTCCCATATTAAAAGCGGATGCTGGAAGATACCATGAATAAATTGGGCATCCGTGACGCGGATGGATGGAGCGACTACACCTATGCCGGTCCATTGTACGATAATATCCGGCTGCAGGAGCGCCGCAAATCGTTCCCGGTAAGGAGAAGTACCTTCTTCATAATATTCGGTCGGTACGGTGATTAACGGCTTTGCCCCAGGATGTGTTTTTATAAATTCATCATTAAAACGGTTGAGAAGGAAAGCCTGGGCTGCGGCAGAAGGATTATGATCTTCTCCGAATTTTTCTTTGTCCATTGGAAAGTGGAGTGCGGGATCAATATCATCCAGATAAAGAGCAAATGACCTCACGCCAATATCCCAGACTGCCTGCGCTTTATTCATGAGAGCCTGAAATTCCGTATCATCTGAAAAGGTGATGCTGTTGCCTGGTGAGATGGCAAATGTAAAAGTTATATGGTTCCTTTTTGCTGCATCAACCAGCTGCTTGATTTCCTCCATTTTGTCCTGTGGATAGGAGGTTCGCCATTTTTCACGGTGGTAGGGGTCATCTTTTGGTGCATACACATAGGCATTCAGCTTGTGCTTGCTGTAAAAGGAAAGCTGGTTCAGACGTTCTTCATGAGACCAGGGCGGGCCGTAAAATCCCTCGATCACACCCCGGACAGGCATGGACGGCCAATCATACACAACTGCCGAAGGGATCCATCCGAGAGGGTCTTTCTTAATAATGAGCTGGCTGAAGGTTTGAGCGGCATAAAAGGTACCGTTCTCATCCCTTCCGGCCAAAACAATCATATGGGTGCCGGAGGCCGTTGAGCCGGCTGCCAGCACATATCCTTCAGCATTCAAACCTTCAGGAGGTGCAGCTCCAAGAAGATCTATCGCATCAGAAACGGCCTGGTTTGACGGAAATTCCCCCATATAAATCATGACTGGCATGGCTGTGGCAGCTAAGCCTTCTTCCGGGGGCGTGCTTCTGATTTCCACTTCCTTTACCCCTGCATGATAGAGTGCAGTTTCGACGTGCAGCAATGCCGCAGGGGGAGTGTCCACACCGGTTACAAGCCATACGACAGGTGAAAGGGCAAAGCCGTCTTCGTGAATTTTTACGACTTGTGGGACAGGGGATAAAAGGCTGCTTTCGTTTTCCGGTATCTGACGGATCATAGTTAACCCACTCCTTTTGCTATTATGGGCATTATTCTTCCAGCGTTAATTTAGAAAGCTTGATGTCGTCATAATAAGATGTAGTCATCGCATAAGCGGTTGTATACGCCAGCACCTTGGCGGTGGCTGCTTTTTCTGGAGCTTTTGCGGTCACCGTTACTTTTTGCCATTGGTTGTAGCCGGATTCAGTATGAACAGGTGTGGAGGATACTTCTTTTCCATCTTTGTCATAGTACCGCAGCATAAAGCTTGAAAGGCCTTCTCTTAAATAAAGCTGAGTCTGTGCTTTGAGGACCTGGCCAGGCTCGACCTTTACCGGATGGCTCATCAGCGCTACGGACTTTTTGCGGGAAGCATCAACAAGCTTTAAGCTGTTTCTTCCCTTTTTATGCTTTTCATTGGTTAAATTGAACTGAACTTCGCTGTCAGTGGCAAACATGGAAGCCCATCCTGGCACACGGTCATCCACCATGGGGATTTCAAATCCGTTGTTTGTCAGATGAACAGATTTTACTTTTGCAATATGATCCACCTCAATTTTATACAGTAAGGTGCGGTTGGAAGCCAAGGAGTAATAAATATCTCCATCATCACCGATGGAAAATGAATAAGCGTTTGTGATCTTTTGGCTGTCTAAGGTGTCAGGATCGATGGCAGTCAAATTGCCGCCCGTGAAATTGGCAAACAGCAGGCCGCCGGACCATTTTAAATCGATGGATCCCCATGCATCCTCAGGGAGTACGCCATCAGGATAAACCTTCTTGCTTTTAACAACGTTAAGTGTTTCTGGGTCCAGGGCGAAGATGGCATTTTTTACAGCACCCCATAACAGTCCGTCTGGTCCAATGGAAAGCTCTCCGATCAGATGGGGTTTTTCAATTCCTTCGATGTTCAATGATATTTCTTTGATTTTCTTTTCATTTTTTACGTCCCATACAAAGACCTTTGCTTCTTCAGCTGTAGGATCAGCTCCAAGACCCCCTGTAATCGAGGTCGAGCCGTAGACTAGCCCATCTTTATAGGCGAGGCCAACAACGCTTTGGTCCTGAACAACATTCCGGAACACCTTATATTTCACGCCTTCCGCCTCAGGGTCATAAACGGTCAGTGCACCGCCAAGTTCCCCGTAAAACGGTATACTGCCGATAAAGGCTTTCCCTCCGCCTGTGGAGATCGTTTTAATCCGGTTCTGCGACTCTCCGAGCACAAACAGTTTTTCAGGATTGTCGTTGGAGGGCGGGAGAGCCGGGTCATAGGCGCGGATATCACCTGACGGATAAACACCCATGAGCATTTTATTCCCAAGCGGTGCCATGCTGTCTCCCTGTCCAAGATTAAAAGGAGTGATCTCTCCAGTCACCGGGTTGTACTGTGCGCCTTTTGATGTCTGCATGCCGCTGATATAGAAATTGCCGTCTGGTCCTTTTTCGATCGCCTGCATGACTGTCGGAGTCGACTGAACTAGAGAAGGAAGACGTGTCACCTTTTTGGTCTCGAGATTAATAATGGTGACATACCCGCTGAAGTTGATGGTCACCAGGCTTTTCCCTGGGAGCTCAGGCGTATTGAATTCCACCCAATCCACTCCTCGGAACCCACTTTCGTACTCGATGCCTGTGTCTTCAATTTTTAAGGTGCCGAGATCAACTGTCCTCAATTTATTGTCCGTAGTCATAAAGTAGACTTTATTGTTGAGCGATTCTTCTTCTACATGCAAGCCGCGAACATTCGGAATGGTGACATCGAGCCATTTCTTTTCCTGTGTGTCATAAATAAAACCGTTGCTGGAAAGCTCATAGCGGGCGAACAGGTAGCGGTCATCCACTTTTTCCAGGTCATAGATATGCCCGGGTTCCCCGATGGACTTGGAGATGTCCTCCTTTTCGCCAGTTTTCATGTTGTAGCGGACGATTTGCCCATGCCCGGTTCCGGAATAAATGTTATCGCCGATCACTGCAAGTGAACGGATATATTCCTGGGATACAGCTCCAATCATCCTTCCGTAATCCGTTACCTTTTTGGTTTCCGGATCATATTTAAACACTTTACCGCTTGGGTAGGTTCCAACAAATACTTTTCCTTCTTCATTGGAAGTAATGGAGAAAGCAAACGATTCGCCGGGAAACTTGTAAACCAATTCTGCCTTTTTGGTGACAGGAGAGTATCTCCATAATTTCGCTCCGCCGCCCTCGGTGGCAACGTAGAGGTCACCGTTCGGGACGACTTCGTGAGCCCATGAGTTTTCTGAATCCTCAAGGTCGATGACCCGCTTTAGCTTGTAGTCTTCAATATCAAGCACGTTTAATTTGGCGGGAAAGCCTTTGGTTGTCGTATACATGACACGATGCCCGTCTTCTGTTCCGACAGCGCCGTTAAAAATGGAAATGGCCTGGTTCAGAGGGGCAGTCAGTTTCTGAGGTTCGCCAAAATAGGTCCTCGCTAATTTACTCGAACCTTTGGCGGAGGCCTGTTGGCTGAATCCAAGACCTAAACCAAACAGAATCGCAAGACATAAACAGAGTGAAATCCACCTTTTCAACAAAAATCTCCTCCTTTTTTACATCCTCTTACCGGCTGTACCGGTATAAATCCGTTCCTCTTGAAAAATAAAAGTTCCCACTCCGATCCTTCGCATAAAGGGAAGCATCCTCATTAAGAATTTCTGTTTCCCATGTCTCGGGATTGAACTTGAACAGTTTGCCAAGCGTCGTTCCGTAAAAGTTTCCATCTGCATCATAATCGAGGAATACACCTCTCCAATAATGGCCGATGCTGCTCCAGCTGAACGGAAAGAGTTCCTTGGACCCGATCACCTGCCTGGTGGCAGGATCAAATTTGAAAATTTTGCCGGGGCTCATGCCCCACAGGTAACCGTTCTTGTCGAATGAGAGGGCACCAATGGCTTTTTCACCAGGAAGCGGTGAGATTTCAAACAGTTTTTTATTGGCAGCAGGATCATAGGCAAGCAGTTTGCCTTCCGATTCTGTAGGTGTTGAACCAAGTCCGCCAAATACACTCGTTCCTCCATAAACAATACCGCCGTTATAAGAGAGGGAAATAATGCTTTGATTGCTGACAATGTTGGGGTGAACATCATAGCTTTCAGTTTCCTCATTAAGAACCGTCAGTGCCCCTCCAAGTTTTCCGTAGTCAGGAACTGTGCCGATAAATAGGTTTCCGTCTCCCTTTGCCCAGCCAAATGGCCGGTCTTGGCTCTCACTTTTTAGCGAGAACAGTGCCCGTGGGTTAGTGGCCTTCGGAACATTTACAGGATCATGGTCATACGGTTTTTCAGGATCATACTTATAAATCACTCCGCCGGTATACACGCCCAAATAAAGAAACCTGTCCGTTGACAGCATGTTTTCCGCCTGCCCGAAGCCTCTGAATCTCGTAAACTCGTGGTCTTCGGGAGAATACTTGGAAAATCCTCCGGTCGGGTAACCGCTCGTGTATATGTTTCCGTCAGGCCCTCTGCCAATCGACTGAATTTCAACCGGCTGTCCTTCAATGTCAGCTTCAATGCTCTTTGATTGTCCTGTCTTTGGATTGTATATCCAGAAGCTGCCGTTATACCGCATACTGACCAGGCTTTTTCCTTTAAGTCCTGCCCCGGGCAGCTTCATCCACCCGAATCCTTTATTGCTCCAGCTCTCTTTGTATCCGGTCGGCGTGAGCTCCTTGTCACTTAATCTGTACGAATAGAGTTCATCTCCAATATTGAAATAGACAAGGCCTTTAGCGTCTGGAGGGGACACACGAGAGCCTTTCACATTTTCAATTTCATCCACCCATTTCTTCTTCTTTAAATCGTAGACAAGCATTGTGTTGGACGGGGTAAGCCGGGCAAAAAGGAAACCGCGATAGGCGTCAAGATCATATAGATCCTGCTCGCTGGCAAATTTTTCGGGAAGCGGTATGTTGTTCTTCTTTCCGGTTTCCGGCATGATTTCGATCAACTGCGCTTTTTTTACACCTGTCCCGGCATATACATGTCTTTGGGCTACAGCGACACTTCGTGTGTAGCCCTGGTCTTGGGCCACTTGCCCGAAGTCTGTAAATGACTTCTTTTCTGGGTCATACATGAACACTTTTCCGTTTGGATAGGTGCCGCCGAAAATGCGTCCCAAATGGTCACTCTGCAGCCTCCAAAGCGCTGTTTCACTCTCAACGGGTTTTCCAAGGTTGGTTACGGTATCTGTTTTGGGGTCGTACCGGTATAAAAAAGAACCTCCCGCAATGTAGACAAGTCCATTTGGATCAACAACCATTCCCCAGGCTGAAGCTGCACCATTCAATGGATGACTGGCTATTTTTTTACCATCGACAGGATTAATAATGTTCAGCATCGTCGGGGTCCCGCTGGCCGCTGCATAGATGACCTGGTTTCCATCTGGTCCTTTTCCATAAGCGCTTGAATGAATGCCGATGTTAAAGTGAGCCGTTCCAAGTCTTTCTGTGTGACCGGCAGCATGTGCTTGCATTGAAAATGGAAAAAGGCACGCGGCAAGCAAACAGCAGAGCAGCAGGTTCATATACCACTTTTTCACATGCAAAAACCTCCTCTTAAGGATTAAACACAGCAGTATTTATTTGGGTCATATCTGGTTCGTTATTAATGATACAAAAATACCCCTCCTTCTCCAATAATATTTTAGAAAATTCAGTTAAATAGAAACTTACTCCATTCATATACCAATAGGTACAGTGCCGAAGAATTCAGGCAGTGCAGGTGATAAATGCCTTTTCACTCGGGAAACTCGGGGCTGTCTTTAATGTGACGATAAATAATAGGAGAGATTTCGTGAGGAATGGAGATGCCAATTATTGGGCAATGTCCTTAAAGTGTCCAAAAATACAGAATATATTGACACTTAAAAAGACCTCACTTATTCTGAATTTGAGTACCAGTTATGAACCAGAAAAAGGGAGGAAGTTGAGATGTTCTGGAAAAAAAGCGGGGTCATTGTTCTTTTATGTGCGTTGCTATTACTTTTTACTGCCTGTTCCAAGGACGAGGCCGCATCGGGAGGAAGCACGGACAAGAAACAATCAGCAACATTAACGGTATGGATTCATCCGTACGTGAGTGATGAACTGAAGAGCAAGCAAAACGAAGTATTCAAAGAGATGGGTGAACGGTTCAAGAAAGAGTATCCGAATGTAAAAGTAAAGTTTGAAGAAATTCCATGGGCGAACCGGGAGCAAAAAATCCTGACCGCACTCGCTGCGAAACAGGGTCCTGATGTCTTTTACCTCATTCCGGACATGATGGCACAGTTTGCAGACAAAGGCGTGCTCGCCCCAATCGATGATCTGCTTGGCGACTATGGCAAGGACGATTTTGACAAAACGTCATTGGAAGCGGTTACGTACAAAGATAAAATGTATGGTCTTCCTTTATTAAAAGAGGTGCAAACCTACTTCTACAATACAAAGATCCTGAAGGAGCTTGGCGGGGATCCAAACCATTTGCCGCAAACATGGGATGAATTCAATGCTTTGGCTGAAAAGGCTGTGAAGAAAGGATATTATGCACGAAACTACGAAGGCGGAAATACGCCAAATGCCACGCTTTATCCTTATGTCTGGCAGGCTGGCGGTCAGGTCATTACCGATGATGGAAAAATCGCCATCAACAAATCGGATGCCGTCAAGGGATTTGAACTGGTCAATAACTGGTATAAAAACAAGATGATCCCGAAAGATTCCATTAATACCATCGACCACCTTCCACTGTTTTTGGAAGGAAAGTCTCTGGCATACTGGGGAACCGGAGCTTCTCTTGCCACGATGAAAGAAAAAGGATTTAAAGACTATGCGATTGGTTCACCGCTTAAGAATAAAGAGATAGCAACCTTTGGAACAACCGGAATGTTCGTTGTTTCCGGCAACTCTGAAAATAAAAAACTGGCTGCACAGCTCGTCAAATCGATGACAAGCACGGAAAGCCTGAAAGCATTCAACAAGCTGACCAAATATGTACCACCAAGAAAATCAGCAGCATCCATTTACAATGAAGACAAGGACATGAAAATATTAACGGAATATGCAAAGTACGCGAAGCCCGGCGTAATTCACCCTGTTTCCCGTTCGGTCATGCCGCAAATACAGGCTAAGCTTCAGGAAATGATGCAAGGGAAGAAGACACCGCAACAGGCGGCAGATAGCGCTGCCAAGGCGATACAGGAAGAGATGAATAAATAGTGCAGGGAAGGGGAGGCATCTCTCCCCTCCTTGCTTTTTCTAAATCGGGAGGTGAGTTTATGGGAAATTCCAACTTGTCAGTAAGCGGTACTGCTCCTCATCCAGCAGCCCGGCCGGCAACGCGTGCTTTTAAAATGAAAAAGCATTGGAACAAATACGCGATGATTTATATCTTTTTAGTTCCCATCCTTGTTCATTTTAGTATCTTCCATCTGTTTCCGATCCTTTTCAGTTTGTACATCACGTTTACGGACTGGCCGATCATCGGTGATCCGAAATTTATCGGTTTGAAGAACTGGATCAACTTTTTCTCTGATCAGCTGGCGTGGAAAGCCATCTGGAACACGATTCTCTTTTCACTTTATTATATTGTCCCGACTATGGCGCTTGGATTGTGTTTGGCATTGTTGATCAATACCGGGAAAAGGGGAACCGGATTTTTTAAGGGAATCTACTTTTTGCCTGTGGTGACATCCTTTGTGGTGATCTCCGGTATTTGGGCGTGGCTGTTCAAAGGAACCGATAGCGGGTTTATCAATTCATTCCTTGGCTTATTCGGTATCGAGCCCCAGTTGTTTTTGTCCGATTCGCTACAGGCGATGATGGTGCTTGCCGGTTTGAGTGTGTTTAAAGTGTGTGGCAGCACAATGATTTATTATTACGCGGGACTGCAGTCGGTCCCTGATGAATTTTATGAGGCAGCAAGGATTGATGGTGCTTCCAGATGGCATTTGTTCTGGAAAATCACGTTTCCGCTATTGATGCCTATCCATTTCTATGTCGCGATCATTACGACAATTGGTTCATTCCAAATCTTTGATTCTGCTTTTCTATTAACAAGCGGCGGGCCGAACTTCTCAACTACTACCATTGTGTATTATCTCTATCAGGAAGGATTCACTTCTTTGCGTCTGGGATATGCCAGTGTTCTGGCCTATATCCTGTTCTTTATCGTATTTGGCATCTCTTTGATCCAAAAGAAAGCATTAGGAAAAGAAGTGAACTACAAATAAAAGGAGGTGCACCATGAATAAAGTTTCCCGGTGGACATATGTTCCTCTTGCCTTGCTGGGGCTATTGTTTATTATCCCCTTTCTGATTATGCTGGGCGGTTCCTTTATTCCCATGAAAGTTCCCAGCGGCAACCCTTTTTTATGGATAACAGAGGAACACGTTTCCCTCTCCAATTTTATGTACATTCTGGTCAATGCGAAGTTTACAAAATGGATCCTCAATTCCTTGATCATTACAATTATTCCGGTATTTTCTCAGATGTTTTTTGCCGCTGTGCTTGGGTATATCTTTGCGAAAAAGCAGTTTCCGGGCAAGGAAATTATCTTTTGGGTCATGATGGCAGTCATCATGCTTCCAAGCCAGCTGCTGATCATTCCAAGGTACATTATGTTCAGCGAATTTGGCTGGATCAACACATACTGGCCTCTGATTGTTCCGGAAATTTGGAGCATACTTGGCGTTTTCTTTGTGCGGCAGTATATGCAAACGTTGCCCAAAGACCTTGAGGAAGCGGCGCACATGGATGGCGCAAACGATTTTACCGTCTTCTTTAAAATTATGCTTCCCATGTCAAAGCCGGTTATCGCAACGGTTGGGACCTTTGCTTTTATCTCCAACTGGAATGACCTTTTGACCCCGCTAATTTTTACAACAAGTGAAGATATGTTTCCGGTAACCGTAGGATTGGCTTCTCTTTTGACAAAGGAAGGAAACTTCGGGGTGGAGATGGCAGGCTCTGTGCTGTCCTTTATTCCAACCTTCTTAATCTTTCTTTTCTTCCAGCGCTATTTTGTTAAAGGAATTGCGTTGTCCGGACTAAAGTAAAACTTTTCAGAGGATGGTAGACGTATTATGAGCGAAAAAACAAACCGAGAGCAATTCAAAATAAAATTTGACCAATTTGTTGATTCCATTAAACAGCAAATCAAGGATGGGGTATGGGCAGTGGGTGATTACTTGCCGTCAGAGCTTACACTTGCCGAGCGATATGACCTGAGTAAAAATTCGGTCAGAAGAGGACTCGATCAGCTGGTGAGGGAAGGACTGATCGTTAAAAAATCAAGGGTCGGGAATATGGTAGCCGCTGCCATGCCATTTGAGCCACTGACGTTAAAGTTTGGCTATTATCCCAGCATTCAAAACGAAGCTGTGCTGAAGGAGCTGATTGCGAGGTTTGAAGAAAAATATCCATTGATCAAGGTGCAAACCATCAATCTTCCATATAATCACTACAGCCAGACGGTCTATGATTTTTTTCAAAATGACATGGTGGACGTGGTTACGGTTAACTACAATGATTTTTTGGATTTAGAACCCTGCCACAACGAAGTGCTCGAGCCCCTGGCAGAAAATGATGAAGTATACCCCTTTCTGAATAAAGGGTTTGCTGCACAAAATACTTATGTAAGACCCTTCCTGTTTTCACCGATCATTCTTTGCTACAATGTCAAACACTTTGAAGAGGCGGGAATTGCCCTGCCGGATAGCGGGTGGCAGTGGGAAGATGCCCTGGATGCGGCGGAGAGGCTCACTGGGGGAGATGAAGAAGCGATACGCTGCGGGTTCTATTTCCATCCTCTATCCCTGAATAGATGGCCCATTTTCCTCCTTCAGAATCAGGTGGTCTTTTCATGGGGCGAACGCGGGGAAACACATTTTGATCATGTGCGTTTTATCAGGAGCATCAAGCAGTTTAAACATGTGGTGGAGCAGCAAAAAGCGGGGGTGAACTATCTGTCGGACAGCGACCAGGACACGGAAGCACTGTTTAAGGCGGGAAAGGCGTCCATGATCATGTGCTCTTATTTCAGTTTGAATCAGATGATCGATTCAGCCATTGAATATGATATTGCTCCGCTTCCGTATTCTGGAGATGCACGGACGATGCTCCTTATGATCGGGCTTGCAGTGAATAAGCAATCCATGAAGAAGGATGCCGCTAAGCTGCTGGTCGACTTTCTGGGGTCAGAGGAAAGCCAGGAAAGAATCCGCAGGAATACGTTAAGCCTTCCTGCTGCCAAAAAAACAGCCGAAAAGACGGGCGGCGAAACCGTCAGTCTTCCATCCCGCTTTAAAATGTTCCGTGAAATTGTGCCGAGTTTCCGTTTGTACAGTGACCTGGGATTGTCCTTTAAAGAACTGAAGGAAATTCGTGATGAGCTTCGCCTTTATTTGTCTGGTCTGCTGGATGAATCACTGCTCATAAAGAGAATAGAAACGAAGCTGTCGCGAGCTGTTCCATTAATGGCTGGTGAAAGGGGGAAAGAGCAATGAAAAGTGTAGCGGCAAAGGAAGGAAAAATAACAATGATCGAGAGCGAAATCCCTAAGGTTCAAGAGCATTATCTGCTGGTGAAAACCTCACATTCCGTCATCAGTACAGGAACTGAGCTGTCAGTGATCCGTTCCAGCCAAAACCGCACCGCTTATCTCGGGTACAGTGCTGCCGGAACGATTGTGGAATGCGGCGGTGATACGAAGCCATTTACAAAAGGCCAACTGGTCGCGTGCTATGGTGTTCCTTACGTCAGACACTCTGAATATTTGCTTGTTCCCAAAACGCTTTGCAGCCCAGTCCCTGACAATGTACAGGCGAAGGAGGCAGCGTTTGCGGGAGTAGGTGCTATAGCCATTCACGCTCTCCGAATGGCCAATTTGCAATTTGGTGAATCTGTTGTCATCGCAGGGCTTGGTGTGCTTGGTCAGATTATCGCACAGATTTCGCATGCAAGCGCCTATGATGTCATTCCATATGAGGTGAATGAGAGCCGGGCCCAATTGTTCCAATCGTTCACAGGTGTTGAAGTAGCCACATCAAATGAACACCTGAACAGACGCATTGAAGAAAAGACGAACGGCCTTGGCGCTGATGCTGTCCTGCTGTGTGCGGGGGGAGGCCACTCACCGCTTACGAATGAAAGTCTGGAATGGGTGAGAGACAAGGGGAAAATTGTAATTGTCGGTGATGTTGAGCCCCATTTCAAACGAAGTCTCATGTTTGGCAAGGAAGCACAGATATTAATTTCACGGGCCGGTGGTCCTGGAAGATATGACCCGGTATATGAGAAAGCGGCAGTCGATTATCCGTATGCGTATGTCCGGTGGACAGAGGGCCGTAATATGGGAGAGTTCCTGAGGCTGCTCAGCGAAAAACGTATTCAGGTGAATGCCTATTTTCAGGAATCGGTCCTGTTCGACAATATTTCAGAAGCGTACTCGGAATTGCAGCAGGAAAACACAAGTGTACTTACGAAGGTGATTGAATATAACTGAAAACGGAGGTGAAAAAGCAATGTCAGGGCAAATCTTTATCGGGGTGATTGCACCGAGTGTTATTGCCCGGAGGATTCAAAAAGTGATCAAGGGGTTTCCGACCTTCACGCTCGTATTGCAAGTCTCCGAGGATATGTCGGATGTCGTCACTCTCACCAAGGAGTTAGCAGATAAAGTGGACGTTCTGCTATTTTCAAGCTATGAGGTTTATAAGCTGGTGAAGAACCATATCGATTTTGAGGTGCCCGCCCATTATATCCCTTTAAAAGCTTCAGGGCTATACAGCGCACTCTACCGGCTGATGAGAAAACATACTGAGGTGAAAGGAATCTCTGTAGACACATTATCCGTCCGTGATGTGAGCCATGTCCTTTCGGAAGTTGAAGAAGAGATCGCAGTCATTCCTGTCCAAGAGGAAAGGGTGTTCCAGACCACCTCCCAAATTCTCAAACGGCATCAGCAGTATTTTATTGAGGGGAAATCACAAGGAGCGCTGACGGGAAGTAAAGAAATCGCTGAAGATCTTGAAAGGCTGGGTGTTCCCAATCAATGGATTACGCCGACTGAGCAGGACATAATCAACGCCATGGAACGCGCATTGCTGTCATGCAAAAAGAGGCAGAATAAAGACTCGCAAATCGTAATGGGCCGGATCAGAATCGTCCCCTGCTTCGAGGAGAAATGTGAGCTGGACGGCCACCGCATCCAAAAGAAAAAATCCTTTATCCGTCAATTGATCCGCGACTATTCAGCGGCACTTGAAGCTCATCTCATGAGTGTAGGAGAGGATGAGTTTTTACTGGTCACCACCAGAGGCATTTTCGAACGCGTATCCGAAGGCTATAAAAGTATTCCGCTTCTTCAATCTTTAAAAGACGATATGGAGCTTTCTCTTTCGGTGGGCGTTGGATTTGGATTATCAGCCAAGGATGCAGGGAATCATGCCTGGATTGCGCTGCGCCAGTCCATGCAATTTGGCAGTAACCAGTGCTTCATTGTCCGCGAAGATAAAAGTGTGGTCGGGCCGGTGGAGATGTCCAATCCTTTAATCTACAGCTTATCGGTGACTGATTCTATACTCCTTCTGAAGGCTGAAAAAACAGGCATGACCGCCGCCTATCTTGGTAAAATGCTTGCCCAGATTAAACGCAGTGAGCGGATTACCTACACCGCACAAGAAATTGCGGATATTCTTGGGGTTACCATAAGAAGCGCACACCGCATTCTTTTACAATGTCTGGATGCGGGGCTGATTCAAATCGTAGGGGAAGAAAAACTGGCATCCAAAGGGCGGCCAAGACAAATCTACTCCTTTCATTTTATCGAGGATTATTTGTCGGGAAAAGGGTAAGGAAAGGGACAAAGGGGTGATGAAGATGTCGATGTCGATGATGACCTATAACATAAGGGTTGCTGGTCCGCATGATACAGGAGAACATGCCTGGGAGGAGCGGCGGCCCGTCATGAAAAAGGTGCTGCAGAAGTATTCACCGGATGTGCTATGCACGCAGGAAGGCACATATAACCAGCTTTTGGGGCTCGAGGAGGATCTGCCGGATTATCGATACATAGGCCTTGGGCGGGAAGGCGGATCCAATGGTGAGTTTATGGCAATATTTTATAAAAGCAGCGTATATAGAGTGGTGGCATACGACCATTTCTGGCTGTCTGAAACACCGGAAGTGATCGGATCGGTTTCCTGGGGGAGCGCCTGTACGCGAATGGCAACTTGGGTTCTTCTTGAACACAGGGACACCAGAGAGTCCTTTTACGTGTTGAACACCCATATGGACCATATCTCCGGGGACGCACGCCAAAACGCGGCTCATCTGTTGCTGGAAAGAGCAGGTGCCCTTTCTGAACAGGCTCCCTTGGTGCTAACTGGCGATTTTAACAGCTCTCCCGCTAGTGAGGCTTACGGCATATTAACAGAGAACAGTATCTTTAAGGATACTTGGACCGAGGCAGAAGAAAAGAAGGGCCGTGGTCTTGGGACATTTACGGACTATACAGATGAAAAAGGTGGAGGGGAAGAAAACCGGATCGACTGGGTGCTCGTCACCGACCATTGGAAAGTGAAAAGTGCCGAGATTGTGGACGGCAGAATGAATGGAAGGTTTGCAAGTGATCATTCTCCGGTGTTTGTGAATCTGGAACAGCAAAAGGCTTGAGCGGCTTGGGTCCGTTCAAGCCTTTTTATATGAAAAAATCTAATGAAATTCGAGGCACGTCATTAGCTATCCCATTTTCTTTCAGGTAATATGGGGTTTATCGGATTAATTTAGAAAGGAAATGAGGGTCAATATAGATGGAAACTACAAGTTACAAACAGTCTACCATTGTCACACTTCTTCTTGCGGGGTCGTTCATTGCGATTCTCAACCAAACGCTCATGATTACGGCAATCCCTCCGGTCATGGAGGAAATGCATATTACAGCGAACAGCGCGCAATGGCTGACTACTGTGTTTATGCTCGTGAATGGAATTATGATCCCGGTCAGCGCCTTTTTATTGCAGCGTTTTACAACCAGACAGTTGTTTATTACGGCGATGAGCGTTTTTGCTTTTGGCACATTGGTGGCAGGTATGGCTCCCAATTTCGAGATGCTGCTCTTGGGAAGGGTCATCCAGTCGAGCGGAGCCGGTGTGATGCTGCCGCTCATGCAGACCGTATTTTTAATGATTTTCCCGGTCAATAAGCGCGGTGCCGCGATGGGACTGATTGGTCTCGTCATTTCATTTGCGCCGGCAATCGGCCCTGCATTATCCGGCTGGGTTACTTCCCATTATTCATGGCGGGTATTATTCTTTATCATTTTGCCAATCGCTCTGATCGATATCGTTGTGGCTTATTTTACTTTGAAAAATGTGACCGAAGTGACGAAGCCGCAGGTGGATGTCCTGTCGATTGTTCTTTCCTCGCTCGGCTTTGGCGGTTTGCTGTACGGATTTACAAGTGCAGGGAATAACGGCTGGTCGGCACAAATTACGCTCATATCACTCGCTTTGGGGGCGCTTGCTCTCTTGTTGTTCATCACACGTCAGCTGCGAATGAACCACCCCATGCTGGAATTCAGGGTGTTTACGAAAGGGATTTTTCCTTTTACGGTAATGATTGGAGCAATCACGTTCATGGGGCTGATTGGTTCGGAAACGATCATTCCATTGTTCATGCAAAATATGAGGGGATTCTCTGCGTTTGAGGCAGGCCTTGCCCTGTTGCCGGGTGCTTTGATCTCAGGGTTGATGTCACCGATAACAGGAAGGATTTTTGACCGGATCGGTGCCCGCTGGCTGGCGTTTACCGGCCTGGTGATTATTACGGCCACCTCTCTCGGATTGTCCTTTTTGAATCCATCCACCTCGTTTATGTACATCACCATTTTGTACAGTGTGCGGATGTTTGGTTTATCCATGGTCATGATGCCAGCTTCCACAGCAGGGCTGAATCAGCTGCCAAAACGGCTCATTCCGCATGGAGCAGCTATGGATAATACGATGCGGATGATTGCGGCTTCGGTCGGAACGGCTATCCTTGTCACCGTCATGACGACAGCCGAGTCGAATGCGGCACCAGGTGTGAAGCATGCTGACATTTATGGCGCCAACATGGCCTTTATGGTCATCTCTGCGCTTTCCTTGATTGCACTTGCCCTGACGTTCTTCATTAAGGACCGAAGCATGGCAGAAGAGCCGATCGAAGAGAGATAAGGAACTTGCAAGCAGTATAAAGTAGTAAGAAGCAAAATCCATAATTATAAGGGTTTTGCTTTTTTGTTTTTCTAAATTTAAATCAGTAAAAATATAAACTAATAAGTCGATATTACATTCGTTGAAAGATTCTATAAAAGGGAGATAACGAATGAAAAAGTACTTGTTGTTATTTATTGTTTGTCTAGTCACAGTAACATGTATGGCCAGCAGTGTTTCAGCCAAAGGAGTAAATACAAAAAACAGTAGGATGTCATTTACGGTTTTAGACTCAAAAGGAAAAAAGTATAGGATTTATATAAAGGCATCAAAGGAGAGTTTTAAAAAGGGAAGCTATGATAAATGCAGTTGGAATTGTCCTTGGGCCGGGGTCAATAAAGGAGATAAATTGTACAAAGGAAATTATAAAGTTTACTTAAAGTCGGGCAACAAAAAACCATCCTATACAAAGGTTCATAAAAACAATTACATTTACAACAAAACTAAAAAAATGATCTATTATATTCCCTCAAAATATAAAGGGCAGCCAGATTTATTTGGATTTGCGGAGACAGGAAGCTCTAACTTCGAATCCATAACCTTTTATTATGTAAAGAATGGAAAGCTTTCTAAAATAAAAAAAGAATTCTGGTATACAAAAAGGCCTCATATTGCTGGAAAGAATAAATATGAATTAGCTTCTTACAATAATGATACAGGCAAATGGACCATTTTTACATATAGCTTTAATTTTTCAAAAGGTACAACAAAGAAATTAATAAATAAATCCTATAGTTATGCAAAAGGGGAGTCTATTATCAAAAAGTGGAAGATTAGTTGGGAAGGCTAATTCAATTAGTTTCTATAAACGAAAGCATATGACCCATAAGGGTCATATGCTTTTCTTACTTTCGAAGAAATTTAATAAAAAAACCAATGATAAATATGACGAACAGAACCAAGCAACCACAATGGATATGGGTAAAAATTGAACGACTAAGTCTTCTGGGCCTGTGTTGTAATAGGTATATTCTTTTTTCATTAACATCCTCTATACCCTTTGTCATTTTTCCTGGTTATACCATTTAGACTGTTCTTATAAAGGATATTTTAAAAGAGTAACTCTTTCATGCTATGATAAACGGTGGATAACATAGAGCAGTCAGGAGGGGTACCCATTAGTCTGTTAATCAATGAAAACCGCATGCACAGCAAACAGTTGAACCGCGATATCGAGGTGAAATGGCTGTTTTCGGACCAGCTGCAGGAAGGGGATGTGCAGCTCCTCTTCGTGCAGGACGGGTATTATTACATGAAGCTCGGAGGGCTTCAGGAAACGTTTGAAAAGTTATTGGAGGAAAAGCCTGAGCTGGCGTCCAACCTTGTGATGGTTACCGTCAGTCCGGGTTCTCCTTCACAACGGCGGGAGGTTTACCATCCGCATGGGGAGCACTTTAACGATTTCACAGAATTCTTTTATGAAGAAGTGCTTCCTGATGTACAGCAAAAGCTCAAAGCTATCAATATGAATGTGGTGAAGATGGGCCTGATTGGTGATTCACTGGCCGGGGTTATTTCTTTATACCTTGCCATGCAAAAACCTGAATGCTGGTCGCACCTTCTTTTGCAGTCTTCAGCATTTGATGAAGAAATGGCAGAGGAAGCGCAACGGCAGATCGTGCACCCGGACTGGAAAATCTATCAGGTCGTCGGTCAGCGGGAAAACAATTTCAAGTCCCCGGTGACGGGAGAGATTGCCCACATCTACGATGGCAATCAGCGCATGATGGAGGTTTTTGAGGAGAAGGGGCTTTCCCTCGATTATCATGTCGAGGATGAGGAACACAGATGGGTCTTTTGGAAAGAGGACCTTCCGCGGGCACTGTGTTTCTTTTTAAAAAATTAAATTTTAAGCCAGGCATCGTATGAAGCGGTGCCTGGCTTTTTTTATGAATTATGGACGGATTTATGTCGTTTTTTTACAGGATGGTGCATTATATCATGAAAGTATGGAAGGAATATTATCGCTCTAATTAAAACTGAAAATGAGGTGAAATCATGAATACCATGCAGGAACTGGAAGAAGTGATGACAAGGCCGTCAGAGCGGCTGATTGAAGATATAAAACAGCTTAATGGAGATATTATGATTTTAGGAATTGGAGGGAAGATGGGGCCGTCAATGGCGAAGCTTGCCAAACGGGCCATTGACGCAGGAAATCTATCAAAGCGTGTAATCGGTGTCTCGCGCTTTTCTTCCGGCACGCTTCGCACGGAACTGGAGGAGGCGGGAATTGAAACCATCAGTGCAGATCTGTTGAGAGAAGAGGATTTGCTAAGGCTGCCAGAGGCGGAGAACATGATTTATATGGCAGGCCATAAATTCGGCACAACCGGCAATGAACAGTACACGTGGGCGATGAATACGTATTTGCCCGGCCGTGTGGCGGAGCGGTTTCCCAATGCACGTCATGTGGTATTTTCCACTGGAAATGTATATCCCCTTGTTCCCTTGGCACAGGGAGGGTGCGATGAAACACATCCTGTCCATCCTGTCGGTGAGTATGCGCAGTCCTGTCTTGGCAGAGAACGAATTTACTCCTACTTCTCCCGCAAGAATGGCACACCGGTTACGTTGTTTCGGCTGAACTATGCCATTGATATGAAATACGGAGTTCTATTGGAAATTGCCAAACAGGTATATCAAGAAAAGCCGGTCGATGTGAGGATGGGCCATGTAAACGTGATTTGGCAGGGAGACGCTAACGAATATGCGCTTCGTTCATTGCTTCTAAGTGAAAGCCCACCTGCTGTTCTGAACATCACGGGTCCTGAAACGGTGTCCATCCGCTGGCTGGCACAGCAATTTGCAGCACGGTTCAACAAGCCGGTCACCTTTGTCGGAGAAGAGCAGCCAACAGCTCTGCTTAATAATTCTTCCAAGGCGCATCACTTATTTGGATATCCTTCTGTGTCCTTAAATACTATGATCGCCTGGACCGCAGATTGGATAAAGGGGGACGGTCAGACAATTGATAAACCAACCCATTTTCAGGAAAGGCAGGGAGCATTTTAATATGCTGGAGCCAAAGGTTAAGAAGCTTTTGTTGGATGGAACGGTCATTCCAGCCCATCCCTTGGCCCTGAATCGGAACCGTCAGCTTGATGAAACGAGCCAGAGGAGACTTACAAACTATTATATGGATTCCGGTGCAGGTGGAATAGCGGTTGGTGTTCATACGACCCAATTTGAAATCAGGGATCCAATGTTTAATCTCTATGAAAAAGTGCTGCGGCTTGCGGCAGAAGAAGTAGATAAAAGAGAACTGCAGCACCCGTTTATCAAAGTCGCCGGAATTTGCGGTAGCACCGAACAGGCCGAGAGAGAGGCGTTCATTGCAAGATCTATGGGCTATGATCTCGGTCTGCTTAGCCCTGGCGGACTGAATGACTTAACAGAGGCTGAGATGCTCGAGAGGGCCAGGAGGGTTTCAGAGATTCTGCCGGTGTTTGGCTTTTATCTTCAACCCTCTGTTGGAGGCCGCGTCTTTTCATACGACTTTTGGCGGGCGTTTGCTGACATTCCCAATGTACATGCGATCAAGATGGCGCCTTTCAACCGATATCAGACGCTGGATGTGATCCGGGCGGTCTGCCATTCCGAGAGGCGGGATGAGATCGCTCTTTACACAGGAAACGATGATAATATCGTTCAAGACCTTCTCACTTCCTATGAAATCAATGTGGAAGGACAGACAGTCAGAAAAGAAATTGCAGGCGGCCTGCTTGGACATTGGGCAGTTTGGACGAAAAAGGCGGTCGAACTGTTCGATGAGATCAAGCAGGTGCGTAACAGTGCCAGTATTCCTGCTTCGCTGCTGCAGAAAAGCCTTGAAATTACAGATGCGAATGCCGCTTTTTTTGATGCAGCAAATCGTTTTAAAGGATGTATTGCCGGCATCAATGAAGTGCTCGCCCGTCAGGGGCTCATACAGGGCAATTGGTGCCTGCTTGAAAAAGAGCAGTTAAGTCCCGGCCAGTCTGCGGAAATCGACAGGGTTTATAGAGACTATCCTGATTTAAACGATGATGAGTTCGTTAAGGCATGCATGCAGTCTTACTAAAGTAAAAGGAGGAATCCCTTTTCACAAGGGATTCCTTCTTTATGTCCGGAAAACAAGCCTCCTCCTTTTGACATGTGCCGAAAAGAGGTCCTTTAATAGCTTAATCAAAGGAACACAAGACAAAAGATTCATTTTCCTTCAAATGGAACTTAATAAATTGACTGAATTTACAGACTTCTACTAATATAGTCAAAAAGCGAGGGAGGTTTTATGATTGGGAAAACATGAAAAATCCAGGAGTTCTAGGACGAAGTACATGGCAGGAAGTATGGCGCTTGCCCTGCTGGCATCGGTTGCATTGCCGTTCACTCATGCCAGCGCCGAAACAAAGCAGCAGGATCTCACAGGCTTTGCAAAAGGAACGTACGAAAAGCAGCTGCAGTTTGAGGAACAGCTCAAGAATGGAATCAAGGAAAATAAGATCAAAACCTACAGCAGAGCATTAAGCAAGCGTCCGGCACTTGTCGGTACAAAAGGCAATGATGCCGGTGTCAAATACGCACTTAACCAGCTGAGAAAAGAAGGACTGGATCCCAAAGTCCACACCTACGATGTTTACCTCTCCCACCCCAACAGCGTTTCCGTCACCCAGACCGCACCATTTGAACGAAAATTGAACGTCATGGAAAATCTGAAAAGGAACACCCCGTTTAAAAACGAAGTCGTCGAGGGCTACAATGCGTACTCTCCTTCAGGAAATGTAGAAGGGGAGCTGGTGTATGCCAACTATGGAACGCCAGAAGACTTTGAAACATTGAAAATGCAGGGTGTGTCTGTGAAAGACAAAATTGTCATTGTTCGTTATGGTAAAAACTTTCGCGGCGTAAAGCCTGACCTCGCCTCCCAGAACGGCGCAAAAGGAGTGCTCATTTACTCTGATCCGAAGGACGATGGCTATGTAAAAGGACCGGTTTATCCTGATGGCCCGTGGCGTCCGAGCGATGCCATCCAGCGGGGCAGCATTCTCTACATTTATAATTATCCCGGTGATCCGCTGACACCAGGCAAAGCCTCAGTGAACGGAGTCAACCGCATCAAGGCGAAGAACGCGGATTCCCTTCCAAGAATACCAACGACTCCGATCTCATACGGGGAAGCAAAAGGATTGCTTCAGGCCATGGGAGGAAAGGAAGCGCCGAAAGATTGGCAGGGCGGCCTTCCGTTTAAATACCACCTTGGCAGTGCCGCTTCCAAAGCCCGCATCAACCTCGACATTAAGTATGAAACGAAGCCGATTAACGACATCACCGTAACGTTTAAAGGATCCAAGTATCCGAATGAAAAAGTCGTCATCGGCGGCCACAGGGACACATGGACCTATGGATCAAGCGATAACATCTCCAGCTGGGCGACCATCATGGAAACCGCACGGTCACTTGGCAAGCTGTATGAACAAGGATGGCGCCCTGACCGTACCATCGTTTTGGCGGGCTGGGACGGTGAAGAATACGGTCTGCTCGGATCTACGGAATATGCGGAGCAGCATCAAAAGGATTTGATCAAAAACGCGGTTGCCTACATCAACATGGATGGCATTGCCGGACAATTCTTTGGTGCCGGAGCCGTTCCGTCTCTGAATGATCTCATTTATGATGTGGCGAAAAATGTAACCGAGCCTCGGTCCGGGCTGTCGGTTTATGATGATATGCTCGTTCGCAATAATGGAGAAGAACAGGAGATTGACCAGTTGGGCAGCGGATCCGATTACACAGCCTTCCTTCAGCATCTTGGTGTTCCTTCTGCGGATATTGGTTTTGGCGTGGCCGGCGGGCTGTATCACAGCGCATATGACAATACCGATTCTGTGGAACGGCTGTTTGACCCTGGCTATAAGCACCAGGCAGCAGCTGGCCGATTTACCGGTCTTATGGCACTTCGCCTTGCCAATTCGCAAGTGCTTCCATTCCAGTACTCCGAGTATGCTCAGTCTGTACAAAAACTGCTGGCAGACGTGGAGAAGGATGGAACGCTGGGTGTGGATTTGAGCAATGTAAAAGCTAAGGCACAAGCATGGGAAGAAGCGTCCAAGAACCTTGAAACCTACAGCCAGGACCTGCTTGCCGGAGATAAGGTGAAACCAAACCAGCTTAAGCAGCTAAATAAAGCACTCATCCAGCAGGAGCGTGACCTGATCAATCCGCAGGGCCTTGCCTCCAGAGGCTGGTACAAACACCAAATTTACGCACCGGGTCTTACAACTGGCTATGCGGCACAGCCATTGCCTGCTTTAGTGGAAGCCCAGCAGGCCAATGATTCCGCTGCCTTCGCCAAAGCCGTCAAACAGCTCGAAAAATCTCTGACAAAAGCAACCTGGACAGCGGAAGAAGCGGTCGAATAAGTGGGAAGAACAAGGTATTCCTCATGAATACCTTGTTTTTTTTATGTAAACACTAAGGGTTCTCATGGGTTTAGGAAAGGTGTCGTGTGGTAAAATCTAAGAAACATGATAGAAGAAAGGGGAATTATTCATGACAAAGTATGCAGGATATATCGGAACCTATACAAAAGGTGACAGTGAAGGCATTTACTCGTTTACCCTTGATACAGAAGCACAGAAAATTACAGATATTAAAGTTGAGGCCAAGCTGGGGAACCCTACATATTTAACGATTTCAGAGGACAACCAGTACTTGTATGCCGTAAGAAAAGACGGGGATATGGGCGGAGTGGCAGCTTATGAGATTACCAATGAATCCAGAGGGCTTTCTCACTTGCGCAGCCAGCTCACAGAAGGAGCATCTCCATGCCATGTGAGTGTGGACCGCGAAAACCGCAATGTGCTGACTGCGAACTATCACAAAGGAACAGTTGAGCGGTTTGAGGTAGATAATGAAGAAGGCGGTGTGCACCAGGCTTCGTCCGTCGTCCACCATGAAGGGTCTGGACCGGACAAAAGACAGGAAAAGCCGCATACCCACTATGCCGGTTTTACCCCGGATGAACAGTTTGTAGCAGTGGTTGATCTTGGCATCGACAAGCTGATCACCTACAAGCTTCAGCATGGCGAGCTTGAGGAAGTAAGCAGTTTGTCAATAAAACCGGGAAGCGGTCCCCGCCACCTGGAGTTCCATCCAAACGGAAAAATCGCATACCTCATGACGGAGTTCAGTTCGGAAGTAATCGCGTTGTCCTATAATGCTGAGAATGGCAGTTTTTCCGTATTACAAAGCATCTCTGCGATCCCGGAAAGCTTTTCGGAAAACAACCAGGGAAGTGCGATCCATGTGAGCAAAGACGGCCGATTCGTGTATGCAGGAAACCGCGGACATAACAGCATCGCCGTGTTTAGTGCAGATGCAGATTCAGGAAAGCTGACATTTGTTGAACATACCTCAACAGAAGGCAACTGGCCGCGTGATTTTGAAATTGATCCATCCCAAAAATTTATTGTCGCGTCCAATCAGGAGTCAGGAAATCTTGTTCTTTTTTCAAGAGATGAAAACACCGGCAAATTGACCTTGATCCAATCGGACGTGGCTGTGCCTTATCCGGTTTGTATAAAGTTCATGCATGTAAAATAAGCAGCCCGGGAGCTGAGGGGGATGAACGCACCTGAAGAAATCCTTGCCGTATGGCGGAGATTTGATAATTTCCCAATGGAAAACCTGACCAAAGCGTGGTGTACCCAGCATATGGACAGCCAAAAGCAACGGGAAGTATCACTCATGAAAGAGCATCATGAGCAGTATGGCATGACCGGCAACTGCTTTGATCTGTCGCTGTGGCTGCTCTACGAGCTGAAGGAAGCGGGAATTAAGGCTTACGAAATCGGACGCGGATTAATGACAGATGCGGTTCATGTGGCCGTGATTGCCTTGGATGAAGAGGGACGCCGCTATCTCTGTGACCTTGGCGATCAATGGCTGTCTCCCATTCTATTGGATGTGGAACGTCTCGATGAGAAGTGGCACAAAGGGTTTTTCCCGGCTGCAGAAGTCAGGACGCTGTTAAGCGGCAGTGAGCTTGAAGTACACTACCTGCGGCCCAGCGGCAAAGTATCGAAACAGATATTTGACACTGGTCCGATTGATACCGACGTATTGTGGGAAGCGGCGAATTACTCACAGCAGCATATTAAATCGTTCCCCCAGGTGGAATGCCGGTTGATCTATGCTGGAAAAATCGCCCATTGGGAGATGAACGACTGGCAAAGCTTTTTCAGCACCGAAGAAGGAATCATTCTGGAATCGCCAGCAGGCACACTTGAAGAATGGGCCGATCGGATTGCAGAAAAGACAGGAATTCACAGAAACCTTGTGGAAGAAGCGCTCAGAATCTATCAGGGACTTGGATAACGAGGAAAAATCGGTAACTTACTGGCAAGCAAACATTTTGGTAAACCAGCTTCTATCCTAAAAAGAACCAGGAACACCAATCAGGTGCTCCTGGTTCTTTTTTCATATTTAATAATCCGGCCGTTTGGTTGTCTGTAAGGCAATATAGAAAAGCACCGCAAAAAGGATGGTGATCAATGCCGAGTGAGACAGGGTGGTAAAGATATTCAGGCGGCTGAGTACAACAGCCACACCGCTTACTCCTTGCAAGAGGGTCAAAATTAATGCGAGAAGGGAAGCGTAAAAGATATCGGGCCTGCCGTCTCGCAAATGCCGGATAGAGTAAATAAAGAGTCCAATTACTAGGGCAAGCAAGACAACAGCGGCCACCCGGTGAAGATAATGGATACCGGGGAGTCCCGCTAACGGCAAGAAGTTGCCGGGGTAGCAACCGGGAAAATCGGTACAGGCGAGACTTGCCTTTACGTGGCGCAAATACGCTCCCGAATAAATATCCAAATACGCATAGGCGACTGTCACCCAGGCGAACCACTTAAAGCGCTTGGATACGGATTGTTTGATCAACAAATGCGAGCGGTCCTTTTGGACAACGAACACACTCAAAAGAACAACACCAGTAAAGGCCAGGAGTGAAAATCCAAAATGAAGCGCAAGCACTTCCGCTGATTGCGGCCAAAGTACCGCAGCAGCTCCAATTAGCGATTCAACGACAATAAAACTGATGCCAAGAATGGCAAGACCTTTTACTTCACGGTTACCCCGGTAACGGCGCCATGCCCAGATCGAAAAGATAATAACAACAATTCCTGCGAAACCGGTAATCAAACGATGTGTATATTCAATCATTGTTGCTACGGTATATTCAGGAATGAATTTACCATTACATAACGGCCAGTCACTGCCGCAGCCCATTCCGGAGTCGGTGTCCGTGACAAGAGTACCGGCGATCATTAATAAAAACATAATAACACTTGTAAAGACGGCCATTGTTTTAAAGGCTTTATCCATAGAGAAGAGCTCCCTTTAGTAATATATACTCACACTTGACATCATGGGGTATTAGGAGCCTGTAGTCAACTGAGACGAAGCAAATGACAAACATTTGTCAATAAAAGAAAAACATTTCGTGAACAAAGAAGCAGCCTGAAAAAATGTACAGGGATTATACCCATTTTACAGCAATAATGGTGGTTCCTATACCTGGACATGAGTCGATTAAAAACTCGTCCATCAGCCGCTTCACACCCGGCAGTCCCATACCGAGTCCGCCTGATGTGGAATAGCCGTCTTCAAGAACTCGGCGAATGGAAGGAATTCCGGGCCCCTGATCGGTTGCGGTGAGTTTAATTCCTGCTTTGTCCTGATGAAGTACGGATTCAAATCTTAGCCTTCCCGTTCCGGCATACAAATATATATTTCTGGCCAGTTCAGAAACCGCAGTAGAAATCCGAACCTGGTTAATGGCTGAGAAGTTTAGGGTTTTGGCCAGCTGCTTTACCTTCTGACGCGCAGTGACGATGTCCTGTTCACTATGTATCTCGGTTATGATAGCTGTTTTAAGCATGACAAGCACCCTTCTGCTCCAAAGCTGATGGTTCAATGATGTAGGTATAAAACAAGCGATCATCCCCTTAGGTAAAACGTATATTAAAAAAGCCAAAAAGAAGGCAACCTTTGCCTTTCTTTTTGGCTCACATCTAGTTCCATGCCTAGCTTGTTGCTGCCAGTTATGCGATTGGTTCCAATATAAACATCGCCCTGCCTGAATCCCGTCCAATATTCCAGTCAATGAATGCATCCCGAACTTTAAGTGTTCAGGAGCTTCTCCAATGGCTACTGGTTTGTGCGTTGACATCTACGGTAACTTTTCTATGTATAGTATTCGTGGGTTCCTATTAATTCCCTTCCTTCCTTTGATGAAAACTTTAAATTATTGCAAAAAAATACCGCTTGAAACATCAAGCGGCATTTCTGGAGGGATTAGGATTGTCCCATTTCCCTTGCAGGCTGGGCCTCGAAGCTGCCGGCCTCCATTAGTCTGCTTTCATAGCGGCCGATTTGGTTTTCATAAACAATGGAACTCAACAGTAAAATATCCTCACTGATTTTCTTTTTAAAAAAATCTTTATTGCATGTCTTGTAGTCATGAAGCAATCGACGGAGCTCTTTCATAAACATCGACATCTCGTGTTTGTCAGCCATATCGACAAAACTCCTTTTTGTGAACTTACAAGGGGTGCAGTTAGATAAAATCTCTCTCTACTAATGTACCCGTTTGTAGAGTATTTTTATCTTTTCAGCAAAAAAAGAGCCGAAAAGAAAAGGACCATCCTTTTGCTTTCCGGCTCATGACTGGCACATTGTGTCCAATTCATTACTGCCGCACTAGCTTTTTGGTTTTAAGATGAGCGTAATGATGCTGTTGTCCTTCTCAAAATCCCAATCGACAAAGATATCAAGAATCTCCGCATTCAAAACCTCATCATAGTCATCATTCTGAAGCATAAGGCCTTTTTCCAACGGTCGTTTGCAAATGCGCAGTGTATCGTCAAATCCCATTGAGATTAGCTGCCGCTCAATGGCTACCAAAATCCCTTCCCGTACTATGACAAGGGTTCGGGGACTTAATTTATACGAAGTAATTCGTTCAGGTTCCTTTTGTGCGAGCTTACTCATTTTAATAATCCGGTTATGAATCTCCTGTTTACCTTGATAAGCTTCGCCTTCCGTTAAATCCGCTTGCAGATCATCAAGGCAAACCCCTACGAAAATGCCAGATTGATGCTCAAGATTCCAATCATAATACAAATGCTGTATTTCAATGTCCGTTACACCTTTTATTTGTCCAGTAATCTCAGGTTCAAGTGATTTCATTAAAAGCTCTCTCGTTGTCATTACCCGCATTTCTTCGTTTTGATTTAACAAGATTTGTTCCATGGGTGAGACAAAACCGCTGACATAAACGACGATATAAGGTTTATAGATCGTCACGTGGATTGCTTCCGGCCCTTTGCCGAAATTATCCCTCAATAGCTTTCCGAGATTGTTCGCCAGCTTGGATTGCTGTGCTTTGACTTCCATATATTTCATCCCTTGTAAGAAAGAAGCATTCTATCTTCCTTCCATTTTTTATTTTAGCACCTATATTAAAAAAATCAAACATCTCATAGAAAGAGTTTGTATTCTTTTTTTATCCGTTTTTGTCGCCCATAAAACCTTTTAATTTGTCGAAAAAATGTCTCCTTAGAAAGTGGAACTTGGATTAAAATTGAATTAAAATAAAGGGGTATATAAATATACTCCTTTATCGGAGTTTTAAAAAAAACGGATGAAGACGATGGAGGGACAATATGATTGAACAATTAAAAAAGCTTGGGATGACCGAGCTGGAATCAAGGTGTTACATCACCTTGCATGAAGAGCCTGACCTTACGGGGTACGAAGTGGCAAAAAGGGTTGCGGTGTCCAGGGCAAACGTATATGCCGCTTTAAGGTCACTGACAGAAAAAGGAGCATGCAGGAGCATGGAGGGAGAGACTGTCCGCTATAACGCTGTACCGATCGAGGAACTGGTGCGCCTGTTTCAATCCCAGTTTGAACAGACGTCGAAAGCGCTGATTAAGGAACTAAAAACACCTCCGCGTCCCGCTCCTGCTTTTTACAACTGGCAGGGCAACAAAGGATTGGACTTGGCAATCCAGCGGGTGATTGCAAACACCGAACAGGTAATTGTCCTTGAAATCTGGGCGGAAGATTTGTCGTGGGTCGGAGAAAGCTTGCTTGAAGCGGAAAAGAGAGGCGTGACAGTCGTCCTCATTTCCATCGGGGAGACCGATATCGCGCTTGAGCATGTCATCGTCCGCCAGCTGGAGGACCAATGGCATACAAATGAACGGAAATTTTCAGTGCTGTGTGATTCAAAAACGGTCTTTATTGGGAGCTTTGGAGGCACATTGAAACCGTCATCAGTGGAAACCGACCATCCAGCTATCATTGAAATGCTGAAAAATAACTTTTACCATGATCTGATTATGCAGCAAATTGAGCACGATTTTGCTTCTGATCTCCATCACCGGTATGGTGAAAATTATACAAAACTATTAAAGTATTATATCCATGAGAAAGGGTGGAAGGTGTAAAGGGTGAGACGCAAAACATGCGGCCGGTTTGAATTAAGAAATTGATAAAGAGGCTTTCCCGTGAGTGGGAATTCATGAGGGGAGAGTTGTTGTGGAACTCTATATTCTTACCTTTTTCTTCACATCAAAAAGATGTGCCAGTGCCATTTGCAGGGTGCCAAACTTTATGATTTTCGAAAAATCCAGCCCAAGCTGAATACTTGTCATCGCGATCTCCGGGCGGATACCGGTAATGATGGCCTTGATTCCAACGAGGGAAAGTTGTTCGATCACCGTAAACAATTCTTCTGCAACCGTGGTATCCAGTGTATATACACCTGATAGATCAATAATTAAATAGGTTAATTCCAGGGAAAGAGCTTTCGTCAACGTTTGCTCCTGAATGACGTTCATCCGTACTGAGTCAATATCACCGATCAGCGGAAGCACACCAATCTGTTCATTGATGGGGATGATGGGGACACCCAATTGGGCTATTAAATGTCTCTGGTTGATTTTTTCCTGGTCGGCATAATGATAATGATCGACAAAGACTTCAATAATAATATCGAAGGCGCTGTTGAGCTTAAAGCTCCATGAGCTGATATGGCCGGCTTCCACTTGTTCATGGATGCGTGCAAACTCTTCAATAAACTGCCAGCAAATTTCACGGCAGCGCTTGAAATTCTGTATGATTCGCAGGAGGGGAACACCCTCATGTTCGCGCTCCAGCGCCAGCTCCTTTGCCCACTTAATGAGGTCATATTCGCAGTGAATGAAATGGGCAAGCCCGTCGGTAAATTGAATATGCTGCATACGAAGCTTATCTTCAACTTCCTTTGGGGCATGAATAGAGTAGCGGGAATTTTGCTGTTCGTCCCGGCCGTTCATCCATTCATCAGCCATCTGATGAGAATGGTCGAGCAAGTACATATAAAGCTGTTTTTCAATCACCATTGACTCTTCCTCCAATTGAATAAGAATCTTACATGCAGAATTGCAGTGTCCTTTATTGTCGTCAAGTTGTATATACTGCAGCGATACAGGCAGTGAGGGAAGTAATGATGCCAGCTTAAATGAGGAATGAAATAGTTTGTTGATTTATTGATTTCTCTTGTAAAGAAGCCAACTCCTCTTTTTATACTAAAATAGTATTGTGGCTAATAGTCAACAAAACTCTAAAAGTGAAAAATTAGATTTTCCGGGAAATTTTTTGTCATATAAAAAAGGAAAACTGCAACCCAGTGTACCTTAAACAGGTGAGCATTCCTTCTCGATTGGTTGGCTGATAAAGTTAATTTTCCTACAGTAGACGGCATATAGTGGGAGAAGGCTTTAAGGGTTGGAGGATCAATCATGGCAGAAAGAAGGCTCTTAACGGAAAGCGAGATGATTAACACCATTCGGAATGGGTTGCCGCCGGCAGTGAAACCAAAAAAAATTTTGATAGCAGGAGCTGGGATTGCAGGCCTGGTGGCGGGGACGCTGCTTATGGATGCCGGACACGAGGTCAAAATCCTGGAGGCGTCACAGCGTGTTGGAGGGAGAATATTCTCTGTCAGGGCTCCTTTTACTGAGGGGCATCATTTTGAGGCAGGTGCCATGCGGATTCCGGACACCCATAAACTGGTCTTTGAGTATATTCACCGCTTCAATCTTCCGTATAACCGGTTTGTGGACCGTTTGCCCGAGGATTTGTTTTATGTGAATGGCCGAAAAGTGAAGTCTGCTGAATACAATCAGAATCCCGAGCTGCTCGGTTTTCCTGTTGCGCCGCACGAACGGGGAAAAACGGCCGAGGATTTGATGCGGTATGCCATTGGCCCGCTTGTTGATTACCTGAATCAAAACCCAACAAAGAATTGGCCGATCGTAATCCAGCTTTATGAAAATTATTCGGTGGATGTTTTTTTGAAAAACAATCCGTTTGGCCGGTCGTTATCAGCAGGAGCGGTGGATAAAATTAAGGTGCTGATTTCTCTTGAAGGTTTTCCCGAGCTTTCTTTTCTAGAGACCTTCCGCGACATCCTCCTCATTTTTATTCAGCCGAATCTGCGGTTTTATGAAATTACGGGTGGAAATGACCAGCTGCCCAACGCATTTGTTCCTCATCTCGGGAACCGGCTGCTTTTTGGAAAACGGCTGACCCGTATTATCCAGGATCAAAAAAAGGTAACGTTATTTACGGAAAATCCGGCCAGCAGGTCCACGGAAGAATTTGAAGCTGACCGGGCGATCATAACCATCCCGTTTTCTGTTCTTAACTTTGTTCAGATTGAACCCGAACGTTCATTATCTTATTTGAAACGAAGGGCCATCAGAGAACTTCATTATGTACCTTCCACCAAAGTAGGCATTCAGTTTAAAAATCGTTTTTGGGAACGTGAGGGTTTGCATGGCGGAAAAGCAGTAACCGATCTCGCCTCCCGTTTCACCTATTATCCCAGCCATTATCCAGCTGGGACCCAGTCGGGGGTTGTGCTCGGAAGCTATACATGGGAAGATGACTCGAATCTGTGGAGCTGTCTGCCCAGCCAAACACGAGTGGCAGAAACGCTAAGGTGCCTCTCAGTATTGCATGGCCCGCAAGTTTATGAGCAATTCATTACGGGTACTTCGGTTTCCTGGACGAATAATCCGTTTGCCGGAGGAGCCTTCACGATGTATAAACCATACCAGGAAAAAGAATTCGGAGATGTGGTTTCAACGCCGGAAGGAAGGCTTCACTTTGCCGGAGAGCACGCCACCATGAACCACGGCTGGATACAGGGATCGATAGAATCAGCCATCCGCGCCGCCTATGAAGTGCACGAGAGTGAATAGAGGAAAAGAGCTTCGCTGTTTGGTGCAACAGCGGAGCTTTTTAGTGTCCGATTTGATGAAAATGACGTGATATGCAAGTATTCCTTGTCGAAGCGCAACTAAATCGTGTCGAACCGCAAGTAAATGTCCCCGCACCGCAAGTAAGTCTCTTAAAACCGCAACTAAATGATGTCGAGCCGCAACTATCGCCGCTACAATATCATGAGCTATATAAATTTCGCTAAAATCTCAAAAAAATGATCCGTTTTGGAGGAACTAACGTTAGCTTTAAGTAAAAAAAACAAAAGAGCTTCTAAAAAAGGCGTCAGGCACATAGTTGTTACTACCATGTCCATGAACTGGATTTGTCTTCCATTGCAATCGATTTTCACTTATGTATAATCCTTGTATAATTGATGAATGACCTGCCGGCCTTATGAAAGGAGGCTCATATGACAGCTTCTGCAATTCTAAAAAAACTTGCTAATCGTTTTTTCGCACTACGAGTCTATGATTTGTCTGCTCAGATGGCCTATTACTTTTTAATGTCTGTATTTCCATTTCTGCTGGTCATTTATTCCTTGCTGGCGTACCTGCCAATTAAGGAAGAGAACATTCTGGAGCTTGCGAAACCGTATGCGCCGGAAAATACGTATTTATTAATCGAGAGAACACTGACCTATACGGTGACCCACCAACAGGGAAACTTATTGTCATTCAGCTTACTCATTACATTGTGGCTTTCGTCGATGGGGTTTCAGTGCATCAAGCGTGTCATGAACGACGCTTATGCCATTGAAGTGAAGGAAAGTTTTTTCAAACAGATACTGGAGGGAATTGTTCTCACAATAGGTTTTATGATGGCGGTTCTTTTCTCGGTATTTGTGCCGATTATTGAAGAATTGATGAGGCATTACCTGAACGACGTGTTTACAAGGGATGGTTATCATAAAGTATGGATTTTTCTGCAGTGGGGGATTGGAAGCTTGTTTTTGCTTCTTTTCTTCATTGGACTTTATTATTTCGCGCCAAATGTGAAATTGCACATTTCAAAAGTATTGCCGGGTGCCTTTTTTTCCATGATCGGCTGGCAGCTCGTATCCATGGGCTTTGCGGCTTATGTCAGAGGAAATAACTATTCGGCGCTCTATGGGCAGCTTGGCGGTATTGTGGTACTTATGCTTTGGTTTTACCTGTCAGCAATGACCATCGTTATCGGTGCACTGTTGAATACCATCGTCTATCCGATCAATGAACACAGAAGGGACTGAAGCTCCTCTAAAGGAGGAAGCAGTAAATTCCCGCTTGCCGGAGTGATGAATAAAGATGAGCCTTTCTGCGCTTTGGGCGCGGAGAGGCTCTTTTTGGTTAATCAGGTTTTGGCAGGTAAATGATCTGTTTCCGCAGGTAAATCTCATTAAGACGCTTCTGGCAGGGCCAGAAACGCTTCTCGTCCAAAATTAGCTGGTGCGGGCGCCCTCGAAATAGCCGCTTTCGATGATAATGCTCTGGTTGGTGGTGGAAAACACCACTACACGCACCACGTCTCCAGCGCTTAAGTTCAAGCTGGTCGCACAACCGTTTGCATCAACACAGGCTGTGCCCTGTAGTCCTGCTACAGACAAGGAAGTAACCACTGAATTGTTTACCATTAGACCCAAAGTAACGTTGCCTCTTGTCGCAGCTGTAATACCGCGTACTTTTGTTTGGGCGCAAAATTTGTATACACCTGCACGGGTAGCTGTAAATTGTGAACCGAATACATTATATTCGTTCATTCGATTGTAGATCACGTTGGTGTAATCAACGGGTGTAACCACATTGGGAGCGATCACCTGTCGTGTCGTTGATTCTGCAAGAAAGTAAGAGAACCCGATTGGAACAGGTAAGAAATCTACAATCGGCCCTGGAATTCTGCACAAATCCATCCGCGGTTGCGAACTTGAACTGGAGCTGCTGCTCTCCTGCTGCGGGCTGGAACTGGAGCTTGAACTTGACCTTCTAGAACTTGAACTGGAGCTGCTGCTTTTCGGATCAGGACAATAGGAACTGCTCTCCGGACAAGAGCTGCTTTCAGAGTGATGACTGCTTTCCGGGCAAGAGCTGCTCTCATGCATTACGTGGTGGCCCTTCTGGCAATGGCAGCTGCTGCTCTCTGAATAATGAAAGCTGCTTTTCTTGTGGTGGCAGCTGCTAAGTTTTACGTTGGGCGTGCTGCTTTCGAAGTGAGGGCTGCTTTCAAAGCGGGGCAGACTGCTCTCTGCCTGGAGAGTGCTACTTTCGAGACAAATATATTTGCTTTCATAGCTGGAGCTGCTGCTACTGCTGCTTTCCCGGCAATGACAGCATCTGCAGTTCCTGTATCTTTTACGCATATATCTTCCTCCATATAGTATTTAGGTTTCTACACAAAACGTGTTTCTAGCAGTGTATGCGGACAGGAAGAATATGCTTGGACATATATCTTGGTCAGGTTATCTAAAAGAGATATCCGATTACATCATGGTGGCTGGAACAGTAAGTTTTGCATTCTGTGAGAAAATTTTTATTTTAGCCAGTAAGTCTGGCCAGGATTTAGCATTCCTGGCTCCAGGGAACACAAAAAGAACGCCCTGCATCACTGCAGGACGCTCTTTTCATCTCAACCGAGTCTTGGCTCCTTCCAAAAAATCTACAAAATCACTGATATTTTCAAAGGTTTGATCGGGTTGGTGGCTGAATTCTTTCGTTTGCACCTCAGGGAGCCAGTGAACACCGACGGTTCGAATCCCGGCTCGTTGCCCGGCTTCAATGTCAGAGTCGCTGTCACCAAGGAATATGACGTCTCCCATTGAAACACCAAGCTGATCAATCGCTTTTAGCACGCCTTCGGGATGGGGCTTTGGTTCACTTACATCATCCCCAGTCATAATCACATCAAACAATTCCCTCATGCCCAGTTTTTCCAGAGAGATGTCCAGACTGCGGCGGCTTTTCCCGGTCATAATTCCGAGTTTCAAGCCTTTATCCTTTAAGGAACGAAGCAGGTCATCCATTTCGGAATTGGCGTTCACCAAATCTGAATGCTTATCTTCATACGTTTGATAAAACGCCTCGATGGCGCTTTCCTTATCAGAATGCTCAAGCTGCTGCTGGATGATCACCGGTTCCACTGGCCCGAACATTTCTTTAATTTCTTCGTCTGTAAAATCTTTATCATCATATTTTTTAAAAACCGTTTGAAAGGAATGGTAATTCACTGGCAGCGTATTGGCCACTGTACCATCAAAGTCAAAAATAATTGCTTTCACCTCGACACCTCCATGCCGTCCTTTTCCCGAAATGGCAGACTTTTATTCCTGTTTGAAAACGTACTCTCTCCATTCTATTAACGTGAACAGCATGATCGATCGCCACCGGTACATTCACCTGATTGGCCCACCAGGAATACATTGGTACGAATGGTTTTCAGGGAGTGGGGCGTATGTTATATGACAGCGATACAATCAGGAGAGAGAAACTGGCGTTTTGGCAAGAACGAGCGATTGATGAGTTTGAGAGAAGGATGAGATCGACAGCACATCCGTTTCCGTGTATTCCAGCAACGATTGGTGAGTCTCTGCGCCAATTTCGTTTTGGATTTGCCGGAAATCCCGGCCACACATCCTCGGTGGAGGATTTGGCGGGGCTGCTGGAGGAATATACAGCATGCGCAAGGGACTGCGGAGATTATACGTCCCTTATCGTGTTTTATGAAACACCATGGGAAATGGCGGAAAGCATGGAGGTGGAGGAGTATGAACAGCTGTTTTGGAGCCAACTGGCGGGTTTGGCCGAACAGGACCCGAGTGAATGGCCAGCCCATATACCGAACGACCCCCATCAACCTCTGTGGGAGTTTTGTTTTCATGGGGAGCAGTATTTTATGTATTGCGGCACACCGGCACATGTCAACCGTAATAGCAGGTATTTTCCCTGTTTTATTTTGGCCATTACACCAAGATGGGTGCTCGAGAGATTCAATGCTTCTCCGTCAAGAGCGTCCAAAATAAAAAAAAGGATTCGTGACCGTCTGAAGAAATATGATGCGATTGATATTCATAAGGATTTGAAAACGTACGGAAATGAAGATAATTACGAATGGAAGCAATATTTTTTGCATGATGACGATACGACAGTTTCTAAATGCCCTTTCCACCGGTTTTTTAAAAAAGGGAACCGCCAGTAACGAGATGATAGCAATTTAGTATGTTCCGCCTTCAAACACGAAGGTGGAATTTTTTACGTTTTGGTTGACAATTCATTAACCGGTGAATATAGTTTTATTAAAACCGTTTTAAAAAAACTATTCGAAAGAAGGGGAACCATGTATGAATTGCTTGTTTTAAGCCTGTTAATGAGATTTCCTCTTCATGCTTATTTGATTTCCAAAATTTCCAATGATACCACCGGGCCATGGGAACAGGTAAGCAGGGGAACGCTTTCCACATTATTGAACAAATTGGAGAAGAGGAAGTTGATTCAAGAAACGGCCGCTACAGACGTTCCATTTCCAAGTGAACGGTCGTCACGCACATTTGAGATCACAGATAAAGGGAAAGAACGTTTCATTGAATTGATGCTTGATACAGAAAAGAACATGGGCAATTACCAAAAACTGTTCCACATTAAAGCTCTCTACTTGGACTTAATTGATGATGGGGCCAGGGTGATGCTTGTTAATCATTATCTTGACTATTGTCAAAGGGCCCTTGATCATTTGCGGAAGCAGCAAGCCGAGTTTGAGCAAAATCCCGACCAGACCGAAAAGCTTGACCAAGTGCATTACTTTTCAACGATTGAGGGTTTAATGCAACTAGGGGAAGAGCAATGGAATTCTGAAAAGTTATGGGCAAACACCTTAAAAGAAAGAATTCAAGGGAGAGGAGATTGATCATGGACTTGGACACACGGAAAAGAGAAATTGATCACTTGTTTGAAAGCTTGTTTTCAGCGTGGAGCTCTGGTGATGCCACATTGTTTGCCGGCTGCTTTACAGAGGATGTGGATTATATAACATTTTTTGGAGAGCATATAAAAGGTAGAGAGCAGGTTAAACAAAGCCATGAAGAGTTATTTAATGGGGTTCTAAAGGGATCCCAGATGCAAGGCCGGATTACAAATATTCGTTTTCTGGGAGAAGAAATTGCTGTGGTTCATTGCATCGGCAATACCAAAATGCCGCATCAAAAAAGCTTTTCAGAAAAACGGGAGTCCATTAATACGAATATTATAGTAAAGCAAGATGGCAATTGGAAGATCACCTCTTTTCATAATTGCCGGATAAAAGAACCGAATGTTTTTATTAAATGGCTGATGAATCGAGAAAAAAAGAAGCAAAGCCGTAAAAATTAAGAAAATTTCCTGGAAACCATTCTTGTAATCCATGAAACCTCTTTTTTAGATAAAATTTTTTCTGTTATAGAATAAATAATGGTAAACTATTATAATGGGATATTATAGTGAATTATTTAACATAGATAAGGTGGTTTCATGGATAATTTATTGGTCAATCTTTTGGAAATCCTTCTTATAAATATTGTGCTGAGCGGGGATAACGCAGTAGTTATCGCGCTTGCCTGCCGAAACCTCGAGGAGCGGCACAGAAACAAGGCCATTTTCTTCGGTACCTTCGGAGCGATATTTTTAAGAGTGGTGTTAACGTTTGTTGCGGTTTATTTGTTGAAGATTCCTTTTTTGAACTTTGTCGGCGGACTGCTGTTATTGTGGATTGCCATTAAGCTTTTAAAAGGGGAAGAAGAGGGGGATGTTGAAGCGAACTCCAGCCTTTCCGGGGCGATTAAAACCATTATTGTAGCGGACCTTGTCATGAGTTTGGACAACATTGTGGCCGTTGCGGGGGCAGCCAACGGAAATATCGTGCTGATCATTCTTGGTCTCATCATCAGTATTCCATTAATTATTTGGGGAAGCCAGCTGCTAATGAAGATCATGACAAGATTCCCGATCATCATCATTCTCGGAGCAGCATTACTCGGCTATACCGCAGGCGAAATGATGTTGAAGGACAAGGCTGTCGGGCATTACCTCGAAAACTTCGATTTCAATCTCCATCTTATTGTACCGCTTCTGCTCGCCGTGCTTGTCGTTGTGATCGGCAAGTTCAGCGGCCGGCATGCAGAAAGTCATTAATCATCCGGACAAGCCAGGCGCTTTCTTTTGACCCAAGTCAAAAGGAAGGCCTGGTTTTTTTATTTTGACTTCATACATTTCTACCTCTCTTCACCTGATCCAAAAATATTATAAATTACTAAAAAATGTAAATTTAATGTGCATAATTGCTCTATTTTCACAGTGTTTGAGTAAAATTATGGTAGCTGTGATAAAGTTGAATAGAAATTCTCTTTAATGGAATGGAGCTGAAGTATTGAGTAAACCATTGAAAGTGTTATTGATGTTCATGCTTATTTTAACAGTGGCGGGGTGCGGTACCGAGGTGAAAAAAGAACAAAAAAGTTCGGATAAAGATCTTGCGATTACGGGAAATTGGAAAGGTGAAATTAAGATTCCAAATCAGCCTCTTCAGATTTTGATAAACTTTAACGACGGGAAATCAGGAAGTATTAGTATACCTGCTCAGGGAATAGAAGATTTTTCTTTATCTGACATCAAGAAAAAGGGCAAGGACGTTTCTTTTTCCATACCGCTGCCAGGACAAAGTATCATATTTAAAGGGGAGCAAAAAGAAAAGGAAATAAGCGGAACATTTACCCAACAAGGAAAAACATTTCCTTTTCAAATAGAAAAAAAGAAAAAGGCAGCCAATAAGGCAGATCAAGAGAAGTTCTTATCTATTGAAACATCAACTGGAAAGCTTTACGGTTCGCTTATGACGCCAGAAGATGAAAGGGAATATCCGGTTGCCCTAATCATTCCAGGTTCAGGTCCGACCGATCGGAACGGAAACTCTCCCGCGATGCAAGGCAAAAATAATAGCTTGAAACTCCTGGCTGAGGCACTAAAAAAGCACGGGGTTGCAAGTGTTCGATATGATAAGCGGGGAGCAGGCAAGAATGCACAGGCGATGATTCCGCAAAAAGACTACCGTTTCGATCAAAATGTAGATGATGCAAAGCAATGGCTTTCGAAATTGAACCAAGATGAACGATTTTCAAAAGTGGTTGTTTTGGGTCATAGTGAAGGTGCGCTGGTTGGAATGCTTGCAGCAGAAAAAAACAACGCAGATGCCTATATATCCGTGTCAGGTGCCGGCCATACCATTGACCAGGTGTTGAAACAGCAGTTGAAAGCCGGTTTGCCTCAGGATCAATACAAAGAAAGTGAATGGATATTGGAACAACTGCAACAGGGGAAAACGGTAAAGGACGTTCCAAACTCATTAAAAAGCATATTTAACCCTAGTGTTCAGCCATATTTAATGTCATGGATGAAGTATGATCCGGCGAAAGAAGTGCGGAAACTCGACCTTCCAACGTTAATTATTAATGGAAAGCATGATCTGCAGGTGCCAGCGTCCGAAGCAGAAACTCTTAAAAAGGCAAAACCGGAAGCAGAGCTGCTGCTGGTTGATAAGATGAATCATGTGCAAAAAGAAGCCCCGGCTGAACGAGAGGCCAATTTAAAAACATATACTGATCCATCTCTTCCGCTTGCTGACGGTCTTGAAACTGGGATTGTTGAGTTTTTGAAGAAGCACCATTTTAAACTAAACGAATAAAAGCTGCTGGTCTGAGCCAGCTGCTTTTTCAAATTGTCGTCAATATAAGTGAAACCAACAATCCGACGGCAGCGACCAGGCCGACAATGGATCCTCCTTCTTCAAAGGCTTCAGGCATCATGGTCGAGCCAACCATGGTGATAATACCGCCCGCGGCAAAAGAGGCGATGATCGCCATGACTTCCTCTGAGGCGTTTTCCAAAAAGAAATAACCTCCCCATGCGCTAAGGGTAGAGATGAAGAGAACGGTTGCCCAGAGAATCAGGATTTTCTGTTTGCTCATGTTGCTTTTCAGCATACCCGACGTACTCGACAAGCCTTCCGGAATATTACTGATAAAAATGGCGATGACCAGCAACCAGCTGACATTGTTATTTTCGATAAGACTGGCACCGATCATAATGGATTCCGGAATGGCGTCCATTACCGTTCCGATAAAAATCGCAAGGCCGGAACTGCTTTTCGAAGCATCATTCTGTCCGGCCGACCGCTTCCGCTGATGGCCTCCTTTTCTCGAGATAAAAAAATCCAGAAGGGTGAACACGATGGCGCCAACCAAAAAGCCTGATCCAGTTGGAAGCAAGCCTCCCGACCGTACAGACTCGCCGAGTAATTCATATGTAGCAGCACCTATCAATACTCCTGTACCAAACGACATGATGAAGCCTATCACTCGTTTTTTGATCGGGATGGCCATGGCGGCAATGGCGCCCAAGAGCACCGCTGAACCAGATATGGCCCCCCACATTGCGGCAATCCACATGTTTCCACCTCCTTTAGGCTTAGTACAGTTTTACCCAAAGGAGGCGAAAAAGTAACACATGCAACGTCAAATCAAGGTTAACGCTCCGGTAAGCAGAGCCAGACAGGTGATAACCAATGCGGTCAAAATGGCCCATTTGTATGCAAAACGCTGAAATGCACTAATATCGACATTGACCATACTGACAAGCAAGAAGGTGGAAGCCACCAGCGGACTCATTAAATGAACCGGCTGCCCCATAATGGAAGCCCTTGCAATTTCAACCGGACTAACTCCGTAAGCGGAAGCGGCCTCAGCAAGAATCGGAAGCACGCCGAAGTAATAGGCATCGTTGGAAAGAACAAAGGTAAACGGCATGCTGGTGATGGCCACGATCGCCGGGAACAGCGGACCAGCCGGATCCGGAATGATGGATATGAGTGTCTGTGCGATCGCATCCACCATTTTTGTGCCTGATAATATTCCGGCAAAAACACCTGCAGCAAACACCAGCAGTACAACGGTGAGTGCATTGTTCGCATGTGCGGCGATTCGTTCCTTTTGAAGATCAAGATTCGGATAGTTGATCATCAACGCAACTATGAAGCCGACTAAGAATAAAGCGGGAGCCGGAAGCAAGCCCATGACCAAAACGGTCATCACAACAATTACAAGCAATAAGTTGAAATAGCGGAGATGCGGGCGTTTAAAGCTTTCAGATCCACCGTCTGCCGACATGGTTTCCTGGGCAGCTGCCAATTGTGAAAGGATTTCAGGATCTACTTTTTTATGCTGCAGATCGGCAATTCCAATCCGGCGGCGTTCTCTTTTTCCGAGAAGATACCCTGTAAAAACAACCCATAACGCGCCTCCGATCATCGTCGGCAGCAGCGGGATGAAAAATTCGGAAGCATCCAGCCCCATGACGGCAATCGCCCGTGTGGCAGGGCCGCCCCAAGGGGTCATTCCGCTCATAATGCTGAGTGAAAGCATGGATACGGTAGCCAGAATCAATGGATTCATCCCAATGCGGATGTAAAGGGGAAGCAATGCGGAAACAGCGATCATATAGGTGGTGGTTCCATCTCCGTCCAACGCCACCAGCAAGGAAAGAATGGCTGTTCCAATGGCAATTTTTACAGGATCTCCTTTAACAATCTTGAGAATCTTTTCAACAAGTGGGTCAAACAAGCCGGCATCGATTAAAATACCAAAAAACAAAATGGCAAACAGCAGCAAAGCAGCAGATGGAGCGACAAGTTTCAGGCCGTCCATAATCATCGTGCCGAGCTTCCCTCCAAATCCGCCAAGTACAGCAAAGACGACAGGAACAAGAGTAAGCGAGGCGATGGGTGATAAACGTTTCGCCATAATCAAATACGTAAACACCACAATCATGATAATACCAAGAATAGCCAGCATAGTACGGAAACCTCCTCATTTCTGTATACGCTTTCAAAATAAATGGTTTTAAAAGCGCCCAACATGTTTGTTCAAGAATAATACACGTCAATGAATAAGTTAAATATATATTTTTTTATCCATTCAATAAAAAATATTTATAACGTAACAATGCTGGCTAAAAGCATTACAAGGCCGTTGAGGGTTCTTGATTTAGGAAATCAATAAATGCTTTGGCGACTGCAAGGTTGAGAGAATCGGGATGATACATCAGCCAGGTATCACGAAGGACAGGTTCGTTATTTTTATACGAAAGCCCTTTTACAAATAGGTTGTCTGAAGGCTGCAGGCAGATTTCGGGAACAATTCCGAATCCGAGTCCATGCTTGACCATCTCCTTGCAGGTTTCCTGACGATCCACTTCCATCGCAACAGACGGCGGGCTGGCAAAGTTATCGTGCCACCATGCGTTGATTAAATTATCGAGCGATGTATCGGTCTTATAGTGGATCAGCGGCAATTCTGGCAGGTTTTCCAAATTGACTTCAGATCTGGAGATCAGACATAGCCTCTCTTTTGTCAGCAAAAATTTATCTCCCCGCCAATGGTAATCTCCTCTTAACACGCCAACGTGGATACTGGAAGCATCCAACAGACTCATAATTTTCGTGCTCCAGCCGGTATTGACCTTAAATTGGACGTCAGGATAGATTTTCGAAAATCGTTTAAGAATATCGGGAAGGCGGTATTGCGCAAAATTACTCGATACGCCGATTCGAAGGGTCCCTTTCACCGCTTGTCCGATATTCGAGATGTGATCTTTTGTCCTCTGCAGTTCTTCCATCATTTGCTCTGCATATTTTGCGAGATATTCTCCTTCTGCGGTAAATTCAATTCCTCTTTTTCGTTTATAAAACAAGCGGGTATCGAAGGCTTCCTCGAGGTGTTTCAGCCGATAGCTCAGAGCAGGCTGGGAAATGTAAAGCCTTTCTGCTGCACGCGTAATACTTTTTTCCTCGTATAATATTTTCATTAATGCCCAGTCTTTCTCGTCCATTTTTCTCACTCCTTTTTTTCATCCTATCATTTCTGTTTTAGGTTATAAATATTTTTTAGTATTTTGGATAAATATTATGTATTTAATTTATCAGAAGTATTGGACTAAGATGAGGTCAAAGAGAGAAGAACAGATCAGTTGAGGTGATGAAGATGACGAAAGTTCCGGTAACCATCATGCGGGGAGGAACAAGCAAAGGCGCATTTTTCAATGAACAGGATATGCCAGAGCTGCGGAATGATTGGGAAGAGTTTTTGCTGGATGTCATGGGAAGTCCGGACCACTTGCAAATTGATGGATTGGGCGGCGCCAATTCGCTTACCAGTAAAGTGGCCATTATAAAGAAATCAGAGCAAGCAGGTGTGGATATTGATTATACCTTTGCCCAGGTGAGCATCGACAAGAAAATGGTCGATTTTAAAGGGAACTGTGGAAATATCTCCTCGGCTGTTGGCCCCTATGCCATCGAACAGGGTTTGGTGGCGGCAAGGGTGCCCGTTACGGAAGTAAGGATTTACAATACGAATACAAAAAAGGTGATTATTTCGGAAGTGGAAGTAGAGGACGGAAGGGTGAAACAGGAAGGGAATTGTTCGATTCCCGGGGTGCCAGGAACCGGATCTCCTATTTATCTGTCATTTGAAGATGCCGAAGGATCTGTGACAGGCAGGGTGTTTCCTACTGGAAATGCCATTGATTTCATTGAGACATCGTTCGGTGCCTTTTGTATCTCTATCGTCGATGTCGCTAATCCGCTTGTTTTTGTAAAGGCGATAGATGTGGGGTTGAACGGAATCGAACTGCCTGATGACTATTCCCCGGATTCATTAGCAAAACTGGAAGAAGTACGATCAATCGCTGCTGAGCTTTGCGGATTTTGTTCAAGAGAAGAGGCGACGGATCAATCACCCGCTGTGCCAAAGCTTACGATTGTAGCGGAACCCAGGGATTACATGGATCTTACCGGCAGGAAGCGGAAAGCGGAGGAAATGGATTTGGTCATTCGGATGATGTCCATGCAGCGGCCTCACAGGGCATTGGCCATAACGGGGGCGGTATGTACAACAGCGGCGGCTTACCTGGAAAACACCATTGTTTCCCGTATGATTTCAGACCGGAGCAGCACATTACGCCTTGCCCATCCTGCCGGGGTGATGGAAACCCAGGCAAAACTCTATGAAAAGAAAGTGCACGCGATAAAGGTGGTCCGGACCTCAAGAAGAATTATGGAAGGTTACGTTTACACCAAAAAAGAGTATGCAATGGCAACAAAAAAAAATCATAGAAAAGAACAGCTCGTATTTTAAACGCGATGACCTCTCCATTTGGCGTATAGTGCAGCGGTCAATCCGCCTGCTACGCCGGCCAGGAGATCCCCCATGGTATCTTTGTTCCCGCCCAGCTGCATCGTGTGGGTAGCCACCAGATCCCCGGTAAATTCATAGATTTCCCAGAGGACCGAGGCAAGGGATGATAAGGAGAGAACGAAAAGAAAATAAAGCCAGGGAGATACGCTGTCCCGGAGCTTTTCGGGCACGAACCGTTTGTAAAGCGACATGCCACATAAGCCGACGAATGCTCCTTTATAAAAATGCAGTGTGGTGTCCCACCAAGGAAATTTGAGATAAAACTGCATAATGCTGCCAAGATATGTAGTACACAAAAGAAATAGAAAGTAACCGATGGTAAGTACCTTAGGAAAGGGGTTCCTTTTCAGAAAAAGAAGGCTGAGGGGCAGCGCACTGACTGCTATTCCGCCGAGAGCAACCTGCCAGCGGGAAGCATCGCCTTTCATAAGGTAGTAGATAAACAAGCCCAGCATAAATGCCATAAAAAGCAGACTTATCCAAACCAGAATTTTTCGTTCCATCCCTTTCACCTGCCTTCCTTTACTGTTATCAGTATGGCCAACAGGAAAAATATGAAACAAAAAGCCGCAAGCATCAGTGCTTGCGGCTTTCTGACGGCTTATTCGGTTGTTTCTTTCCATCCTTCTTCCATCAGCATCTTTCCAGGCCAGGTGTAGGCCATGATGCCGCCGTCGATGGTGATGTCTTCACCTGTTAAATAAGCACTCTCGTCAGAGGCCAGAAAGACGGCAAGATGGCCGATATCCTCAGGGGTTCCCAGCCGTCCAAGCGGGGTGATCCATTTGTTTGTTTCCCGGAACTGTCTCCCGGATTCCTCTTCCTTTGTTCCGGCAAGGGAATCGATGAGCGGCGTTTCAATGGTACCCGGTGAAATGGAGTTCACCCGGATGCCTTCGCGGGCGTAATCGACAGCCATTCCTTTCGTGAAATTGGTTACACCGCCTTTTGCGGCGTTATAGCCCGAGCGGTTCAAGTCAGCCGCACGCCCTGACATGGAGGACGTATTGATGATGGAACCCCTACGGCCAAGCATCAGCGGAATCAAGTATTTGCTCATTAAGAACGTTCCTCTTAAATCAACAGAATGGATCTTGTCGAACAACTCCACGGGATACTCATGCACTTTTCCGCCTTCTGCATCCACGCCGGCATTGTTAAACAATACATCAATATGCTTATACTTTTCTTTGAGATGGTTTGCGAATTCAACCACACTTTCCTCACTGGATACGTCCACATGGCAGGCCTCCGCTTTTCCCCCTGCACTGATAATTTCATCTACCGTTTTGTGATTATCGTCATCATTGATATCGGCGCAAATAACAATTGCTCCTTCTTTGGCAAAGAGCTTAACCGTCCCTGCTCCGATCCCGGTTGCTGACCCCGTCACAACCGCAATTTTGTTTTCAAGTCTTCCCATCGTAACTGCCTCCTTTAATCTGTAGGGTGTATTCCTCCAAAGTATGTAGAGTAAACATAGGATGCGGCGGGGAAACGCTTACAATCAAGGCATGAAAAAACGCCCCGTGCCATACAGCCCGGAGCGTTCTCCTATAATGCTTCTTTGATTACTTTTTTATAATAAACAACCGACAGGATTCCGAAGATGGAATAAAGTGCAGTGTACAGAACCATAACGATAATAATCGGAGCCCATAATTCGGTTCCGAAAAAGAACCATCCGGATTTTACGGCGAAATAACTGTGGATCAGGCCCAATACCAATGGGATTCCGAAATTAAACATTTGCTTGAACTGAATCCCTTTTACCAGGTCTCCCCGTGTGAAACCGAGCTTCCGTAAGATGGTGTAGTTTGGCTTTTCTTCTTCACTCTCATCCATCTGTTTGAAGTAAAGGATACAACCTGATGTAATCAGGAAAGTCAGTCCAAGGAAACCAACGATAAACATCGTAAGCCCCATGTTTTTCTTTTGGCTCTGGATGGTTTCAAGGCGTGAGGATTGCCCTCCTTTAAAGTGCTGATCTTGAAAGAGCGTATTCGCTTTTTTGAGCTGGCTTTCATTTTTGATGTCAATTCCGGTGTAACGGGTGAATTCCTTTTGCAGAGAAGGATCCATTCCTTTTTTTAGCTTTTGAAACACAGAATCATTAACAACGGCTGTCGGCAAGCCTCCTGTAAAAGGAATCGAAATGACAGAATCTTTTTTCATGCCAATATAATTTTGAAGGATTTTTTCCTTTTTTGATTTCCATACTATGCGCCCGGAGTCTTTTAAGTTAAAAAAGGTTTTTTGCAAATCGGACACGCCGGTGAAATACATCTCCTTAGGTGATACATTTTCGCCTTTTGTACTGGAGTCACTGATAACCGAAAGTTGAGTTTTTGAAGGATCAATTCCAGTACTTGAGGAGGTGGCCTCGATCTTGGTCTCCATCACAGAAGAAAGGTCCGCCTCTACTTGAAGCACATCTATGGTTGTATCAGAGAAAGCGATTTGGTTCTTCTGCAGGATGTCTTTAAACCGTTCTGACGCATCCTTGCTTGTAAATGAAAATTGATTCGGCACATAGTTTTTGGCTGTTTTTTCAGCAGAATAATAGGAAATATAGCTTAATGACAACAGCCCGATAGCGAGAGCGGATACAGTCGTTATGATTGTCAATAGGAGAGCGTTCGATTTCATCCGGAACATGATGGATGAAAGGGAGAGAACCTCGTTGACGGACAGGTAGCCATTTTTCTTTTTGCGGATCAGATTGAATGTGAAACGGACAGATCCTTTATAGAATAAGTACGTACCGAGAATCACCGAACCAAGAATGGCGATCATCGCGACAAACAGCTTGGTCATGGAGTTGAAATCCCCGCCGAACAGCTTGGAGGATACATAATATCCCGCAATGATGAGAACCAGACCTAATATACCCATGATGATCTCCAGCACGGAGATTTTCTTTACTTTGCTTTCTGTCGATGAAACGACACGGAACAGCGACAAAATGGTTTGCCTTTTAATAAAAATAAAGTTCGTTAGCATGATCAAAACGTAGATTCCTATAAAGACGATAAAGGTCTGGACCAACGCCTCTGCTGAGAAATGCAGGGTGGCAATGGCTTCCACACCGGTCACCTTATATAAAATCATGATGGCAAGCTTTGAGAAGGCGAATCCGAATAGGATGCCCAAGAGAACTGAACCGAAGTATAGCAGGAAATTCTCGGCCGTAAGAATACGGAAAATCTTGCTTTTGGTCATGCCGATCAGCTGAAACAATCCGATTTCCTTGCTTCGTCTTTTGATGAAAATTTTATTTGCATATAACAAAAAGATGGTAACAATGGCAACAAGCAAAACGGAAGCTGCTCTGAGTGCTGCCGCTCCTTTAAGGGATCCTTTCGTCTCATCCATGGACGGATCGTACTGCAGAGTTACAAAAGCAAAATAAAGGGCGGCACTGAAAATCAGGGCAAAGACATAAAGGTAATAGTTTTTCAGGTTTTTTTTCAGATTGCGGAAGATCAGTTGATTAATGCTCATTCTGAACACCGCCAAGCACACCTTGTGTTTTCATAACGTCCTTGAAAAATTCCTGTCTCGTCTGGTTTCCTTTGTGAAGCTGGGTGTATAGCTGCCCATCCTTAATAAAAAGGATGCGGCTGCAATAGCTGGCGGCCACAGGATCGTGGGTAACCATGATGATCGTTGCATTACGGCTCCGGTTCAGCTCAGCGAGCTTGTTCAGCAGGTCGGAAGCTGATTTCGAATCCAGTGCACCTGTCGGCTCATCGGCAAAGATGATGCTCGGCTCGTGAATAAATGCCCGTGCAGCGGATGTACGCTGTTTCTGTCCGCCGGAAATTTCGTTCGGGTATTTGTCCTTCAGCTCGTAGATGCCGAGCTCGTTCGCAATGGTATTGAACCGGTGATCGGCCTCTGCGGGGGAGGTTTTTGTCACGGACAATGGCAGCAGTATGTTTTCTTTTACCGTCAATGTATCGAGCAGATTATATTCCTGAAAGATAAACCCGAGATGATGCTTGCGAAATTCAGCAAGTTGTTTTTCTTTCATCCCGGTAATCTCATTGCCTTCAATCATGACGGAGCCGCTGTTGATCCGGTCAATGGAAGAAAGGACGTTCAAAAGGGTCGTTTTCCCTGAACCGGATGGTCCCATAATGCTGACGAATTCTCCTTTTTCAAAACTGAAATCGAGTCCCTTTAGCACTTCCTGTTTGTTAAATTTATTGCCGTAGCTTTTGTGTAGGTTTTTTGCCTCTAATATGGTCATGCGTCCTGCACTCCTTTTGTTTCTTGATATCTAAAGTATAAAAGGAAAGAATGCTCACTTCCTTCGTTTCGCCGAACAAAAGGGAAAAGCATGTGACAAAGATGTCACATGCCCGTAATCTTCAAGAAGTCGTTTGGTTTGGGAAACAAAAGCGTGAATGTAGTTCCTTTACCCAGTTCGGATTGTACCTCAATCTCCATCAACAAAGGGACAGCTGCTTTTTTTGCCAGGTACAATCCCATGCCTGTAGCTGCATGATCCCCGTGGTGCGCTGTTGAAGTAAATCCCTTGTCAAAGATTCTTGGCAGGTCTTTCGGATCAATTCCACGGCCATCATCCGCAATCTGGAGAAACACCCTTTCGCCGTGCTTTCCGGTGGATATGACGATATCGGACTCCTTGCTGTATTTGACGGCATTTGTCAGCAGCTGCCTTACAATGAAAGAGAGCCATTTGCTGTCACTTAACACAACGGCTTCTTCCAGCTTCAAATCAAACCCGATCCCTTTTTGAATGCACCACGATTGAAGGGTTTTTATTTCCGAGAACAAAAGATCCTCCAGGTCCACTTTTTCCACATACAGATCATTTTCCATAAAAGGAAGGCGTTTCTGGTGAAGCTGCTGGTCCAGAAGATAATGAATACGAAGCCATTCATACAGAAAAGGATTTTTCAGCTTTTCATCCTCCAGGCGGTCGATCATCAACCGGAGAGCAGTCAGCGGTGTTTTTACTTCATGTATCCATCCCAGCAGATCGTCTTTTGCCTCTTCTGTTTCTTCTTGATAAAAAGCTGCTTTTTTCTTTAAATATGTACTCTGGCTCACCAGGCTGTTCTCTATGATTTTTTCAAACGGCGTTTCCGCTTCCGGCAGGCTCGTCAAATCAAAATCGTTCTCCCGCTCCTGCAAACGCTGATAGAATTTCGTTTCCTTATGATACCGATAGGCCAAAAAGAGGATGAACAGAATCAGGGACAGGAAAATCACATAAAGCACGGAACTGACAGGGATAGAAGAATCAATATAACAAACAGAAAGAATGGCAAACTGAAGAACGAGGTAAGCAGCTATCCAGCTGCGCCGTTCGGTTATAAAGGAGCGAATCATGAAATGCCCTCTTCAAGAGCCATATAACCCTGGCCAACCTTTGTTTCGATAGAGCTGCCCAATCCAATTTCCTCTAATTTTTTTCGTAAGCGATTCACATTCACGGTAAGGGTGTTGTCGCTGATAAACCGCTTATCGTCCCAGAGGCTGTTAATGAGGTGGTCCCTGCTTACAATTTTATTTTTTTGTTCAATAAGCAATTTCAGGATAAACATCTCGTTTTTTGTCAGTTCAACGGTGCCCCTGTCATTGGATACTGTGTTTCGGTCATAATCGACCGTAGCTCCGGCCCACGTCCGGAATTCTGTTTTTTCTGCACTATAGTTATATACACGGCGGAGAATCGCCTGTATTTTGGCAATGAGCACATCAAAATGGAAGGGCTTTTGAACAAAATCATCCGCTCCAAACTGCATGGACATGACCATATCCGATGGATGGTCACGTGACGATAAAAAGATAATGGGTACGTTGGAATGCGAGCGAATCATCCGGCACCAATGAAACCCGTCGTATTTAGGCAGCTGAATATCCAGGATCACCAGGTCGGGATTAAGGTCTGTATATTCCTGAAACACAGAGTTAAAATCACTGATACCATAAATCTCATAAGACCATTGGCTGAGCCGTTCTTTCATCTCATGAAACAGTGAGGTATCATCTTCTACAAGCAATAATTTAAACATTTTGGTTCACCACACGATTGTCCTTTTTCACCATATTATAGCAAAACGGTGATGGGCTGCATAAGACCCATTTGGAGGAGTATTGCTCTTTTCAGGGATAGATCCTTGAAAATCGGGGAAAGAAGGAGAATAGATATGGAGGGTGAAAACTCGTGATAGAAATGGAAGAGAATAAAGTGAAGGAGGGTGGGGTAACCCATGACAGAAAAATTCCCGCTGCCGATTGGTACGGTTGTTACACTGGAAGGTTCAGACCGACCTGTAATGATCTATGGCCGCATGCCGATTGCAGGTGATGAAGTGCTGTTCGACTACATCGGGTGCAGCTATCCAACCGGACACAGCAACAGCAACAACAACATCTACTTTCAGCACTGTAAAATCCAATCCATCCTTCATAAAGGCTATATCTCCGAGGAAGAAGAGGATCTGAGCATCAAACTCGAAGTTGAGCGCGAAAGGTTAAGGGAAGATGAAGAAACTAGTGAAGAGGGAGTTTGAAGATAAAGCGTGCAGCAGGGCTGCAGGCTTTTTTTGCTTCGTTCTCGAAATAATGCCTGGCAGCCGTCAAACAAACTTCCTATATCGTATAGCGATACATCTCTATAGGTCAATCTGGTATTTCTTTACAGAAATTCCGGTGTATCGGTCACCGATACGCTCCAATTCCCGATATTTACCAATCAGATTACGAAAATATTGTGTATTAAATTGCTGTCGAATTTCCGGGGAAATATAGATAAGACTCCAGGGACATGCCAAACTGTGCATGGGGGAATTTATCTATAAACACAAGTATTTCTTAGTAATACTTTGGAGTGTTAAGGAATGTGAGGTGTGAGTTATCCATGGCTTGCCTCACAACCAAAAAACCGCGCCGGAACCTAAATCCGGTGCGGTTTTCATCATTTACTTGAAATAATACTGATCCTGGAGGCTTAACCACCAGTGGCCCTTCGATTTTTGGGTGAAAAGAACAAGATATCGTCCTTTTAGATACGACAAAGAATCTTTCGTCTCTTTCATTGGTTTTGTTTTCATCGCCTTTTTAATATCGTCACGGGGGCTGTCGTATTCAACCTGCATGCGGTTGATCACCCGGCTCAACCCGGAGGAAATAATAATTTGGTAGCCGTCTTCCTTGTAATAATAGTCCGTTCGTTTCTCATAATCTTTCACTTTTATCGGCTTACCGTAAACGGTGTTAATGATCGACCGTTCCATTGGTCCGCCAATATAGTATTCTCTGACCCCATTGATCATTCCGTCTTCAAATTGGCTGATCGTTTCACTGTCGAGTTCCACAATGGAAATCTTTCGTTCTGTTTTCTCCGCTTCCGCTTTCTGTGATGCGGCGGCTTTTGCTCTTTGTCCAAAGTCATCCGAAAACTTATGAACGGCAAAGAAACAAAAGCCAACCGCTACAGCGACGATGACGAGGGAGGCGGGATGAAAGTACTTCTTTCTTCGCCACTGTAAATCCTCAATGGCCCTCTTCAGCCCCTCAAGCATCAGGTTGACCCCGAAAATGGAAACCGCAAAGAACAGTACAGGAATGATAAGAAGATACGGCCGGAGCATCATTTGCCGGTAGTAGGAACCAATCAGGCCGGACCACTCATTGGACATGGACTTCGGTAAAAGGTCTCCGCCAAAGACCGTGTACTCTTCAAGAACAGTGCCGCCAAAAAAGATCTGCAGCAGCCCAAGGTGGGCAAATAAAATCAGGACATACATGATTTGCTGAATGTAGATAAACCACAATTTCGGCAGCATGTGCGGAAGGATATGCCTGGAAAAGACATGAAAACGGCTGCCTCCGAGAACTTTCGCGCTCGTTATAAACTCACGGTAACTAATCAGCTCCATTTCCGAGCCGATCATCACAGACACCGCAGGAACGGCAACGAGCGTCAAGATCAGAATGTAAAAGAAGCCTTTTTGCCAAAACGTCAGGCCTTCTGAAAGAACAACCGTAAACAGAATAAAATAACAAAGCAGTGCAACCGGTATGTAATGGGTGGAATCCACCAGCCCTTTGATCCATTCCTTTGCTTTGCGATTCATGATGAAAAACAAATAACCACCGGCAAAGGATAGGAGAAGCCGGGCCAGGCTGATGAAGAAGGCAAGTCCAATCGTATACTTGGCACCTGACGCAATTTTATAAAGCAGTTCATACCCAAACTGGTCGGTGCCAAACCAAAAACGGGAAGAAGGTTGAAATGGCGCGCGCCCAAGGGCGTTGAATCCATCCTTGGCATATACGACTTGAGTTTGTGGAATCTCGTTGCCAAACGCATAATTATGGATCAGGCTTAACGCAAGGATCGAACCAATAATGCAAAATCCCGCAACAAAAAGAGGCTGTGCAGCGACATATCGCAGCGGCCGTACTATTCGAACAAGCACATGCTTTAACGCTCGCCAAAACGGCTCCAAATTCAAGCTCGTTTGAGCTGCGGCGGTGGCTGCCGCCTCGCTTTGCATCGCCCACCGGCTGGTGAACCAAGACCCAAAAGCGAAAAATACATACATCGGAAGGAACACAAGCAGGGAGGCGACGGTAAAAATAGCCGGGACCCCGTGCTGGTAGACAAAATTGGTGATGCCGCGAATGTTAAACAGGATTTCAATGACGAGCAAATTCGAAAGCATGAACCAGAGAATCATCTTGGACTGGTGAAAAAAGTGAATAAGCGTATTTGGCATGATGTGATGAATCAGGATATAAAGCCGTGTGAGGCCTTTGCTTTTTGCATTTTCGATATACGGTTCTTCCCACTCCCCCTCCATATGAAAAAGCAGAATACGCAGGGAGAGAATAATCGGCATCACACTTAAACAGAGAATCGGGAGCGTGTAAGGCTGCGAATCTCCATAGGCAACCACATCAAACAGCAGCACGTTTGTTTTTTTGTAAATCCAGATGATCAAAAACTGAATCAGTACCGTAATCAAAAGATCAGGAAACGACTCAAATAAAAACAGAACGGACTTGGCTCCGCGGTACAACCGTTTTGGAAGCAGGGAAATCAGGATGCTGAGCAGAATCGCTGCAAAAAGAGCCAGAAACAACGCCAAAAACAATACTGTCATGGAATAGACATAAGGCTCCCATACATCAGGAAAAAGCGATCGTTGGGCCGCTCCAGCTGGATAAGTAATATCAGCCAAATGGCCCAGCTGGCTCAGCAACTCTTTCAATCCATCCGTATATTTGCTGAATTGAAAAGAGGTTCCGTTAAAAGCAAACGGAATTGCCCCCATCAGCAAAATTCCGATGATGGATGTAACAAATGTGATGAACATGCGTTTTATCAACATAAAATGAAAAAATCCTCCGATCGAAAAGGTAAATGAAGACAGGAAATTAATACCCCCTACCTAGAATATGTTCCATAAATTTACACTAATCTCCTTCTTTTGATGCGGTAATTGTAAAGATACAATGTTTCAATATGACATTTTGTCAAATAAATGGAACATATTACCTCCCCGAATTGCTGCAATTAGCCACTATTTATCTCAATATCTTGTGATAGTCTAGTAGTGAGTAGATACACAGAGGATTATGGGGGGATTTGACATTGTCTAGTGAAAAAGAAGCATTACTTTTTCGTTTGCATCAGATGGAGGAAAAAGAACGATTTTTCCTGAAAGAACTTCAAAAAGAAAGAAATGAAATATATGATCGGCTGCGGGAAATTGACAACCAGCCAAACCTAACATCATTGGCTGCGTTTAAAGAACCTATGAAGGTGAGGGAAGAGGCAGCTGTTGCAGTAGAAGCTGTACTGGAGGATGAAGCAACGGCGGCTGTTACTGGAAAAGAAGAGGTGGTGGAGTCATTACCCTCAGCAGGCAGCAGTTCTGCTGCAACTGCTCCAAGACCAAAGGTATCCAACGTCCAAGCTGTCAGAGAAGTTCTGAAGGGCAGCAGCGGGAGCCTGACCATTTCAGAAATCAAACGCGAGCTCGACAGGCAGTACGGCTTAAGACTGGCCAACCTGACAACCATCCTTTACAAATTGAAAAAAGAAACGGATGCAATCACAAGTCCCCGCAGAGGAGTCTATTTTTATGAAGAACCTGTGAGTGCAGGATCGGAAGAGCTTCAGGAGAAAGAATAAGAGAGATGATGGAAACCCCATGCAGGCAATGCGCTGCACGGGGTTTTCTTATCTTTTTATGAAAGGGATGTGATTGGTGAGTAATGGTTTAAAATGGTGAGTAAATGATAGCCACTCCTGCAGACACGCAAAAAAAAGCCGCCCCGCAGGGCAGCTTTCTTCATCTGCTTTATTAAGAAATCTCCAATTGTTCTTTCAGCATGGTCTGGATGCGTGTGCGTTCTTCATCCGGTATGATAAGGTAATAGATGCCGTTGATCATTTGGCCGTTTCCTTTGATCTCAACGTTATCCACGTTGTTGCGGGCACCTTTGTATTTGGACTGAATGTCCTTCATTTCATCAAAGGTCAAGTTCGTTTTGACGTTGGAACCGATCACGTCCAGAATGTCTCCCATTTTTGTTACGGAAGAAACCTGGGCACCTTCGTTAATAATGGCTGAGATGACCTGGCGCTGGCGGGCGTTACGGCCAAAGTCGCCTTGAGGATCTTCTTTTCTCATACGGGTGTAGGCCAATGCTTCTTTACCGCTTAGCTTCAACTCACCTTTCGGGAAGGTATAGCCGTCGTATTTAAATGCCAGGCGTTCGTTGTCGACGGTTACTCCGCCAAGTGCATCAACAAGGCCCTGGAAGCTTTCCATGTTTACTTTAACGTAGTAATCGACCGGAACATCAAGGAAGTTTTCAACGGTCTTGATCGCCATTTTTTCTCCGCCAAATGCATACGCATGATTGATCTTGTCTTCCGTTCCCTTCCCGACAATCTCGGTGCGCGTATCACGCGGGATGCTGGTCATGACCATTTTGTTTGTTTTTGGATTAACAGTAACCAAAATTAATGTGTCTGAGCGGCCGCGGTCGCCTTGCCGCTCATCGACCCCGAGAATCAGGATGGAAAGCGGATCTCCTTTGTCAGGAGTCAGCGCATTTTTGCGCTTGTCAGAACCATTCCATGCAGAACCTTCGTGCATTTTGTTGGCTGTGCTTTTAACGGAACCATAGACATAGTAAATTCCTCCCGCAGCAATCAGCACGATTACCCCTATAACGATTAACGCAATCTTTAAACCAGAGCGCTTTTTCTTGCGCTTTGCTGAACGACTATCCATTTCATCAACCTCTTCTTTATTAGTAACGGCTAAAATTCATAGCATGTTTTATATCGGATTAAATGCAATATCTTTTATAATATAACAGAAAATTACAAGTTTGCTAGAGATTATTGAAAGATTATTACAGCAAATTTTTAATTACACGCCAAAAAAGCCGATCCTCATCAAGAGAATCGGCTTAAGCTTATAAAAAATTATTTAGCAAAAATATGATTGCCAATGCGTGTAACGCTTTGTCGTGTGAAAATCCACTGGTTGGTTGCCGTGTTTGGATTGTAATAGAAAACGGAACCGTATGTAGGATCCCAGCCTTTTAAGGCATCAACAACTGCACGGTATGAATCGGAGCCGGGAGACAGATTATATTGGCCGTCATGAACGGCGGTAAATGCGTTGGACTGGTTGACAACACTGTAGGCATCCTTTGGAAAACGGCGGTCTTCCAGGCGGTTCAGAATGACGGCAGCAACAGCGACTTTTCCAATATAGGATTCTCCGCGTGCTTCCCCGTTGACCACCCTTGCCATAATGTCCAGTTCGTTTAATTTTCTCAGGGTTTTAGGACCGGCTACTCCATCAGGAACAAGTCCGGCAGCCTGTTGGAAGTTCGCAACGGAATTTTTGGTAAGAGGACCAAAATATCCAGTCACCGGGCCATGAAAATAGCCGGCGTTTTTCATAGTATGCTGCAGGGCGGTGACTTCCCGGCCGGTGCTCCCTTTCCCCAGCATTTGAGCGTACGACAAGCTTGGTGTGGCTACTAATGTGAACCCTATGATGACTAATACTGCAATTCTTTTTACAATCTTCATCAATCTACATCACCTCTCGCTATTTTTTTACGCTATCGTTTTACAGTAGCAGACAAATTATACTATAAAATCCAACTTAAGGTTTATTTTGGAATGAGGAGGAAGTAACTTTTTTTCTTTTGTTAAAGGGATCTGGGCACTATTTACCATTACAACTGAGGAAGGAAATGGTAAAAAGCTGATTTTGTTGTAGGCTAAAGGATAAAGAACCATCAAATGACACAAAAAGCAGGTGATAGAATGGTCCAGCCCATCGTTTTTAGTATCATTGGCGGAGGAAGTTTTCGGGCACAGTATATTTGCGGATCGCCGAAATGCTGCCACAGACGTTTCACGTCGCAGGAATGGTTGTACGGGATGAAGCTCAAGGAGGAACTGGAGGAGCAGTGGAAGGTAAAAACCTGCCGGACCCTCGGGCAGCTCCTGCAACCTGGGTTTCATGATCCAAAAGGCCATTGAGACAGGACAATCAGTTCATACGGAGAAGCAGCCCTGGAGCGAGGGGTAATCGAATCCATAAAAGGAGCCAGGCCGCTAAGGGGGCCTGGCTTTCTTCTTTATTTCAATACTCCCTTTAGTTCACCGACCACAGTGGACGGTTCTTTGCCTGTTACGGCCGCGACTAAATTTTCCGCGGCAAGCATGGCCATTTCAAATCTCGTCTGGTAGGTGGCCGATCCGATATGAGGAAGGGTCACCACATTCTGCAGCTTCAGCAGCGGGTTGTCCGGCGAAACCGGCTCCTGGTCGAAGACATCGAGGCCAGCAGCAAGGATTTCCCCGTTTTGAAGGGCTTCAGTCAGCGCCACTTCATCCACGGTCTGTCCACGGGACGTATTAATAAAAATGGCTGAATTTTTCATTTGGGCAAACTGCTCCCTGCCCATCAGATGCTTTGTTTCTTCGGTAAACGGAACCATCAGCAGCACAAAGTCCGACTTCTGTAAAAGTTCTTCCTGTGACACATAAGATGCATCCAGCTGTTTTTCTGTTTCCATCTTTCTGTGGCGGTTGTGATACAGAATTTCCATGTTGAAGCCAAACTTGGCACGGCGGCCGATCGCTTCGCCAATTCTTCCCATGCCGATGATGCCCAGCGTTTTTCCGTGCACGTCCACACCAAAAAGAGGTTCATCACTTTTCTTCTCCCATTTTCCTTCCTTTACGAGCTTGTCGAGCTCAGGAACACGGCGGGCAGCAGACAGCATGAGCGCAAGAGCTAAATCAGCCACAGTCTCATTCAGCACGTCTGGTGTGTTGGTCCCGATAATGTTTCTGCGTTTCATCGCATCCGTATCAAAATTGTTGTAGCCGACGGAGATGTTGCTCACCACTTTTAAGTTGGGCGCATGATCAAGCAGTTCATCATCGATCTTTTCCCCGGTAATCATCAGTCCTTCTGCTTCACCCAGCTTTTTCAGCAGCTCGCTGCGGGGAATCGGCTCCAAGCCTTCCCATTTATCGTAGGAGCAGTGTTCAGCGATATAGTTTTCTACTTCTTCCGGTACAGGTCTTGCCAGGTAAACGTAAGGTTTCAATGGTGTTCCTCCTTTTTAGTTTTCAATTGGTTTATTCACGATAAACCAGTAGCACAAGGCCGCACAGCCCGCAATAACGCCTCCGGAAATAAAGGCCAGCGAGTAGGAGCCGGTGGAGTCAACGATAAGGCCGGCGATGACAGGAGAAAATGCACCGCCAAAATACCCGCCAAAGTTTTGAATGGACCCGACAGAAGCGACCATGGACGGCGGGGCAATGTCCCCCGCCAGCGCCCATGCACTTCCAGTCATCGCTGAAATAAAGCAAAGAGCAAGGGTAAGCAGAGCGATCGTCATGGCAAGGCTCTCGACAAATGGAACAGCGCATACGACGATAGCAGCACAAATGGCACTTACACTAATCGCAATGCGTTTTGCTTTGATCGGTGACGCCATTTCTTTGTCCACCATCTTTTTGGTCAGGTAGCCTCCGAAAATGTTGCCGAAGATTCCACCTACCCAGGGAATCCCTGCATAAATTCCCAGTTCTTTTAGTGTAACACCATGAACGTTCGTCAGGAACAGGGGAAGGAAGACAAGGAAGATGTTCCAGATCCAGATGGTGCAGAAAAAGCCGAGAATCATTCCCCATACACTACGGTATTTGAACAGCTCTCTCCATTTAATTTTGGAGGTTTGGATGCTTTGCTCAGAACCTGCCCCATCCGACTGGATATAGTCCAGTTCCTGTTTTGTCAGCTTGCGGCTCTGATCTGGATTTTTGTAAAAGACATAGAATCCAATGGCGAAGATAATACCCAGCAAGCCTGTAATGTAAAAAAGGGCTCTCCAGCCAAACGTAACCATGATAAATACGAGTAAAGGCGGCGCAATGGCAGGGCCCCACTTGGAGGAGGAGTCCCATATTCCTGTTGCCAGCCCGCGTTCCTTTTTTGGAAACCAATAAGACGTAATCTTTGCCATTGTGGGAAAGCAGGGTGCTTCACCGACTCCGAGCAGCAAGCGGGCAAAAATCAATGACCCCATCTTGGATACTGCGCCTGTCAGCATGGTCGCGCCGCTCCACCAAATCAGCGCAAGAGTATACACTTTTTTGGTTCCAAACCGGTCAATCAGCCAGCCGGCCGGCAGCTGCATCAACGCATAGCTCCATGAAAAAACGGTTCCCAGCAGTCCGATGTCTGTGGCGCTTAGCCCCAGCTCCTTCATCATTTCAGGGGCGGCGATTGAAAGGTTTGCACGGTCAAGATAATTGATAATACCTCCGATCAACAGCCAAATAACAACCGTCCAGCGAAATTTCTTTGCCAAATTGGCCGTCTTTACCTGCTTTGTTTGCAGATTTGCATCCATAGCCATACCTATCCCTCCTAAATTTATTAAAACGCCATTATTGGCAGCGCTTTCAAAGTACAAAAAAATGAGGTGTTCTTCTGTTTGGACAAGGAGGTATATCTTCACTGGTTTTATAATATAAAACTAAGTTTTGACAATAGGGCAAAAATAAACAGATAATTCTGTCGATAATCTTATTATGGTCATAAAAGTTTGTCAATCTTTCTAGGAAGAATAGGCAGAAAGTCCTGGGAGGAAAGGAGAATAAGAAGAAGCCGCGAACCATTGGTCCGTGGCTTTTTTAGCTTAGAACTTATTCAAAAGAAAATTGAGATAAAGCAGTATTGAGTTCATTTGTTAATGTTCGTAATGATGAGATTTTATCCACCACATTGCTGAAAGAAGCGAGCTGTTCTGTAGTGGAAGCGGAAATTTCTTCGCTGCCTGCTGCGGTTTCTTCTACAACTGCGCTGATATTTTCTACATTTTTTAGCACATTTTCGTTGGATTTCTTAGATTGATCGACTCCGGCCGCAAGTTCTTCTAACACAGTAGAAATACCGGTTACTTTTTCTTCGATTTGTTCAAAAGTCCTTAAAGTACGAGCCATATGCTGACTTTGTTCGCTTGAAATTTTTACACCCTTTTCTACCGAATCTGAAATGATTCCCAGTCCTTGTTGAATACGTTTAACCATCTCAAAGATATGAGAAGTAGCGGCAGTGGATTCATCCGCTAGTTTTCGTACTTCCTGTGCAACTACTGCAAAACCCCGGCCAGCTTCTCCTGCACGTGCGGCTTCGATTGCCGCATTTAGAGAAAGAAGATTCGTTTGATTGGCGATTTTCGAAACGATATGGGCCATGTCTTCAATTTTTGTAGCATATTGTATGAATTCCTTTGTAGCTTCTTCAATGGAATGCGTGGCCTGGATATTGTCTGTAAGCAGAACTTGCTGCTCATTGATCGCGTTTCTTCCTTCTGTGATCGCTGCAGAGGCATCAGAAGCGTATTCAAAGGACTGGTGAGCGATATTCACATTAGCTGCAAATCCTCTGTCCATTTGTCCAACTAATTCTACAGAGCTTTGTAAACTTTCTGAGATACTCTGTGTACCGATCGATAATTCATCTGTTGAAACCGCAATTTGTTTACTGGATTCGGTCAAATGCTTATTTTCCTGTTCCAGTTCAATCGCGAATGATTCTACTTTTTGACTTGCTGAACCGATTGAAGTGATAAGAGACGTAAGCTGTACCACCATTTTAGAAAACGATTCATTAAGCGTACCCAATTCATCATTATGTTTATAGTTCACCTTTTCAACTGCCAGATTTCCAGAGGCGATCTCCTGTGCATTTTTGGTTAATTTCTTTAATGGTTTTGTAATACTGTTGGTCATGCGAATTAAGAAAAATGCAGAGATGATCATTAATGCAATACTGCCAATAAGAGCAAAGGTAATCACGAAGCCAATTTGGTCTTTTGTAGACTTCTTGATAAAGTTGTAGTGGGAGTCAGTAATTAAGTTTAAGGAATACAAATCATTGGAAATTCCTTTTGTTTTCATACTTTGTTTTTTTACTTCAGCAAGGTCATCACTGCTGAATGCTGTTTCCGTTTCCTCTGTCAATGTTTTGAATTTGGAATAAGCCAGCTCAAAATACTTTTCCCCTTGCTTAGTAACGAGTAAAGGTTTCATATGAACAAATGCTTCATTTACATTTTTTAATTCATCAAGAGAGTCTTTCTTGTTTCCCTCTGTTGGATTGCTTGCGTAGTTGTTAAGATTCAAGCTTACTAATCGCATTTCTGCGCTTAGGTCCCTGACGGCGACTACTCCAGATACATTATCTTCATTTGAATTTTGGATGGAAAGCATTTTAGTAATAATAAACCCGATCATCAGTATAGATAAAACAAGGCCGATCAATGAATTGAAAAGAATTTTTCTTCTTATGGACATTTAATTTCCTCCTGCTGTCGAAATGCTGCTTGTTGTTAGTTAGTAAAAGATACCTTGTGGTGGATTATTTTTTGCTCCGCTTCTTTCAGCTTGGCTTGTTGTTTATCTGATAAAGAAACGAGACGAATGGTTGCAAGCCCGACGCCTTTTTCAGCCAAACCAAGTTCAATGTGTTTGTTTTTAATGGTTTTCGTTTGTTTAAATTCTTTTACAACATCATAAAGAGCGCTATCCACATTTTTGACCATTGAAGTTATGATTGCCTTTTCAGCGTAGAAGAATTGGTCACTATCTACACCAATAGCATAAACCCCTTCTTGCTCCGCTTTTTTTAAAACACCAACACCAGTAAAACCAGCCGCGGCATATAACACATCACTCTTTTTTGCAATCATGTCTTGTGCAATTTTTTCACCGAGTTTATCGTTCCCAAAATCTCCTGCATATTCTTTAAGGACCTTTATAGAAGGGTCGATAGACTTAACTCCCTCGGTAAACCCTTTAGAGAATTTTTGAATAAGTGGTGCATTTTCGCCACCTACAAACCCTACTGTTTTGTTTTTTGTTGTTAAAGCAGCTATTACACCGGCAAGGTAACTTCCTTCATCTTCTTTGAAGGTTAGAGAAGTGACATTATTTACATCTGACACCGAATCCACTAGTAAAAACTGTTTTTCAGGATACTTTTTCGCCACTTTTTCTAAATCTTCCTGAACCATAAAACCCAGGCCGATAATTAAATCATTACCTGATTCAGCTAACTCTGTTAATCCTTTTTCATACGTCTTTGAATCATTTAATTCTCGATATTCAAAAACGATATCTAAGCGGTCTCGCGCTTTTTCTAATCCGTTAAAACCGGCATCACTAAACGACTGATCTCCAAGGCCAACGTCCGATAGCATGATACCAATTTTGGTTTTATCGTCAACAGGATTCGTTTCTTGTGGACCACAACCGCTCAAAAGAGTGGTGGTAAGTAAAAGTACTCCTAAAAAAATGTGTATGTGTTTCTTCATGCTGTATTATTTCTCCTTCCAAATTGTGCTGTGATAAATCACAAGGTTATTATCGGTAGCTGGCAAATGAGAGTTTAATCGAAGATAAAATGTTTCAAAAAAAATGCCCTCTATGCTCAAATCGAGACATACAGGGCATTTCTTATCACTCAGGATAGTACTTTTTATATTCCTTTATTATTTTGTCGTAAAGTTTTTCAACAGGTTGGGAGCTATTAAGCTTAAGAACAGGGCTTTTTGATATTTTCATAAGATACGCATGCTGAGCAAATGTGCCTGAACTGCTTTTATCTTTCGTGGTGTAATAGGTTTTGCACCATTCTAAAAAGTCGTTTGTGCACTCTCCATTTTCATCAAGCCGCCATGGTTTGGTTAGATTTTCCCGTTGGTGTTCTCTATCTCGTAACCGTTTCAATCGGATGGTTTCATCAAGTGAAAGAAAAACCAGAAGGTTCCGGTTGCCAAATCCCTGGGGATACCAAGAATCAATAGAACCGGAAACCGCATAACTGCTGAAAGACTCAATGTCTGCTTGATACATTTCGGTACGCTTTTCTATCGGATGATTTTCAGTAAACGTATCATCTTTCCACAGGTATTGATCCGTATCAATCCATTTGATCTTTTCTTTTTCACTCATGTATTGGGCCAGCGTACTTTTACCGGTTCCTGACCCGCCGATGATTTGTATTCTCACTGAGATCACCCCTTGTTTATTCATATTACGAAATCGGAGCAGTTAGCTCAATAAGGGATTTTTTTATGAAAAGACGTGATATGCAACTCTTCTTTGTCGAACCGCAACTAAAATTCACTTTGCCGAAACTAAATCGCTCATTAGCGCAACAAAGCTTATACTCACTGGATCTGAACCATGATAAATGCCAAAAATTTCTTTTTGACTTTTGCAAAAAGAGAAATTATACTGTGTGTAACCGGTTACACATTAGAACCGCTTATTTATTTCAACAACATGTAACCGGTTACACATGATTGGATTTTTATCGGGGTGTTCAGTATGGCAACCATCAGAGATGTCGCCAAACAAGCGGGTGTTTCCGTGGCGACGGTATCCAGAGTGCTCAACAGCAATGGATACGTAAACAATGAAACGAAGAAAAAGGTGGACGAAGCGATCCAGCAGTTGAATTATAAGCCAAATGCGGTTGCCCGAAGCCTTTATAAAAAAACATCAAAAACAATTGGATTAATCGTACCGGATATTGGGAACCCGTTTTTCCCCGAACTGGCAAGAGCGGTGGAGGATACGGCTCACAAAAAGGGTTATAATGTGTTCTTTTGCAACACAGATGAGAATGCGGAGAAAGAAGAGCATTATCTGGAAATTCTCCTTCAAAAGTATGTGGATGGCGTAATCGTTGCCTCCAATACGCTCACAGCTGAAAAAGTGAAAGAGCTGAACATACCGGTCGTCAGCATTGACCGTAAGATTACCGCGGAAATTCCAACGGTCGTCGTTAAAAATAAAGAAGGTGCGCAAAAAGCAACGGGTTATCTAAAAGAAATTGGCTGCGAGCGCATTGCCCATCTCAGAGGCCCTCACCATATTGATAACGCGAACGAGCGGGTGGATGGTTATCTTGAGGAAGTGGGAAATGAGCCCTGGTTCGAATCCAGCTATATAGTGGATGGAAACTATGTGATGAAGAACGCGATCCAGGCAACGCTGGAGCTTCTGGAGCGTCATCCCGAGATTGACGGGATTTTTGCGGCAAACGATGTGATGGCGATCGGGGCGGTAAAGGCCGCGCATCGGTTTGGAAAAAAGGTGCCTGAGGAGCTGGCCATCATCGGGTTTGACGGAATTTCCATGGCTGAGGCAACGACACCAGAGCTTACCACCATTGCGCAGCCTATTTACGATATGGGGACAGCTGTTACTGATCTGCTCGTTAAGCTCATTGAAAAGAAGCCTGTCGAGCGCACGTTCCTCGAACTGGAGGTTGAGCTGGTCGAGCGGGAATCCACCAGAAAACAGAACAACAAAGGAGGACGATAATATGGCACCCAAGATCACGGTAGTAGGCAGTATTAACATGGATTTGGTGACACTTTCGGAAAAAGTGCCCAAGATGGGAGAAACCCTCCTTGGGCAGGAATTCAGGACCATACCTGGAGGGAAGGGAGCCAATCAGGCAGTGGCCGCGGCAAAACTGGGAGCTGATGTCCGGATGGTAGGCTGTGTCGGTGACGATGTATTCGGTACAGAGCTGCTGGATCATCTGAAAAAACAGGGAGTGGATGTCAGCCATGTTGAACAGGTTTCCGGATCAACAGGAACAGCCACCATCCTTGTTTCGGCAGGAGATAACAGCATCATTGTTGTTCCTGCAGCGAACCATAGCGTAACTCCCGAGTTTGTGGAAAAGATGCGGGAGGCCATCGCCGGCAGTGACTTTCTGTTGGTACAGCTTGAAATTCCGCTGGAAAGTGTACAAAAGGCAGTAAGCATCGCAAAGGAAAACGCAGTGAAGGTCATCCTGAACCCAGCTCCAATTCAGGAGTTGTCTGAAGAACTCCTGCAGCAAATAGACTATATCACTCCTAATGAACACGAGCTGGAGCTGCTTCTTCAAGGGCGCAACCAAGCGTCCATTCAAGACAAAATCATTGTAACCAAGGGATCGGAAGGCCTTACGTTTTTTCAAAACAATGAGGAAGTAAACATCCCCTCCTATCGTGTTGAGGTAAAGGACACAACAGGGGCGGGTGATTCATTTAACGGCGGATTGGCTGTCGGATTGAGCCAAGGTCTTTCGTTACAGGAAGCCTGCAAGTATGGAAATGCGGTTGCGGCCCTCTCAACCACAAAGCTCGGTGCCCAGACCGGCATGCCAACAAGGGAAGAAGTGGAACGGTTCATCGCCGCTAACGGATAATCTTTTAAAAGGAATTACAGCACGAAAAAGAGGTGAGGCAATTGAAAAAACACGGGATGCTGAACAGCGAGATTGCGGCTGTTCTTGCACGGCTCGGGCATACAGACACCATCGTGATCGCAGACTGCGGACTGCCGATCCCAGACGGCGTCAAACGGATCGACATCTCACTGACCATAGGTACACCAGGTTTTCTTGAAACCTTGAAGGCGGTTGTGGAGGACATGGAGACAGAAGAGATCACGCTTGCTGAGGAGCTGCAGGAAAACCGCACCTACCTTCAGCAAATCGAAGACTTGGTGCCTGAAGCAAAACAGCAGAAGGTGCCGCACGAAACGTTCAAAGAGTTAACGAAAAACGCGAAAGCGGTCATCCGCACAGGTGAAACCACACCTTATGCCAACATTATCTTACATGCGGGGGTGATTTTCTGATGAATGAAACACCACTTGTTCAGTTAAACGGAATTTATAAATCTTTTTCAGATGTACACGTGTTAAAAGATGTGAATTTTGAAGTGAGGCCCGGAGAGGTACACGCACTTATGGGAGAAAATGGCGCAGGCAAATCAACATTAATGAAAATTATGGCCGGCATCTACCAGCGGGACAAGGGAACAGCCATGGTTAAAGGACAAGAGGTTCATTTTTCCTCGCCTAAGGAAGCAGAAGAAATGGGAATCGGCGTTGTCCATCAAGAGCTGAACATTATTCCATATTTAACGGTTACCGAAAATCTGTTTCTCGGTAAAGAACTGACTTATGGAAAAAGCGGTATTTTACGGACTGGTGCAATGCGAAAACAAGCAAGAAAGGCACTGGAAGCATTGGGAGTTAAGATCGATCCCGAGGCGGTCGCTGGCGAACTGTCCGTGGGGCAGCAACAGATGATCGAAATTGCAAAAGTGCTTGAAACGAACTCGGACTGCATTATTATGGACGAGCCGACCGCCGCACTGACCGACCGTGAAATCGAGGCTCTTTTTGAGGTTATCGAAAAACTGAGAAACCAGGGTGTGGGCATTGTGTATATTTCTCACCGGATGGAAGAGATCTTCAGGATTTGTGACCGAATCTCTGTGCTGCGGGACGGCAATTTTATCGGGACGAAAACGGTAAGTGAAACGAACTTCGATGAAATTGTTTCCATGATGGTGGGCCGCGAGCTCGGTGAACGGTTCCCGGAACGGCAGGCCGCGATTGGACCGGAACGGCTCAGAGTGGAAAACCTTTCACGAAATGAGCACTTTAGGGACATTCATTTTGATGTAAAGCAGGGAGAAATCCTTGGAGTCGCCGGATTGATGGGTGCTGGCCGCACCGAGATCATGGAAGCCATTTTTGGATACAAAAAGAAGGACAGCGGTGCCGTCTATCTGGACGGACAGCGCTTGAACATTTCTAAACCGGCGGATGCCATTGCTGCTGGATTGGCTTTTGTCACGGAAGACCGTAAAGACAAGGGGCTTGTGATCGATATGACCGTCCGGGAAAACTTTACACTCACCAATTTGAAAGCGGTCTCAAAAAATGGAATTCTTTCTGGCCGATCGGAACAGGAAGAAACCGACCGGCTGATCAAGAAGCTTCACGTAAAAACATCGGGTCCGGAACAAACCGTCAAGTCGCTGAGCGGAGGAAATCAGCAAAAGATTGTCATTGGTAAATGGGTCAATAATGAGCCGAAGGTATTGATCCTTGATGAGCCGACGCGCGGAGTCGATGTTGGCGCCAAGAAGGAAATCTACCAGATCATGAATGAACTGACCGAGCAGGGAGTGTCGATCATTATGGTATCTTCCGAGCTACCCGAAGTCCTTGGCATGAGTGACCGGATTCTCGTCATTCATGAAGGAAAGATTGCGAAAATCCTGCATCGTGAGGAAGCCGATCAGGAGAAAATCATGCATGCTGCAACAGGAGGGATGTAAGAATGTCTGCATCAACAAGAAAGATCAGCATTTTTCAGAAACTGGGTCCGCTTATCGGACTGGCTATTATCTTAATCGTTCTTTCCATATTAAGTCCGCAGTTTTTCACATTGGCCAATATTTTAAATGTGCTGCGGCAGGTGTCCATTAATGCCTTGATTGCATTTGGACTCACCTTTGTCATCCTGACGGGAGGGATTGATCTGTCCGTCGGCTCGATGCTCGCACTTTCCGGAGCCATAACGGCAGGACTGATGGCCGGCGGTACCGATCCGATCCTCGCTATGCTTGTCGGATTGGCAGCGGGAGCCGTCATGGGTGCAATCAATGGTTTGATCATCACGAAAGGGAAGGTGGCACCGTTCATCGCAACCCTTGCTACCATGACTGTGTTCCGGGGACTGACCCTTGTGTATACCGACGGAAAACCGATCACAGGCCTTTCTGATGATATGAGCTTTGTATTGATGGGCCGCGGCTATTTCGCAGGTATTCCGATTCCGGTCATCTGGATGCTCGCATCCTTCGCCGTTCTTTGGTTTCTTTTGAAAAAGACGACCTTCGGAAGAAGAACATACGCCATCGGAGGAAATGAGGAAGCCTCACTGCTCTCCGGGATTAAAGTCGACCGCATCAAGGTGATGATCTACTCGCTGACTGGTTTGCTTTCTGCCTTTGCAGGAATCATCCTCACATCCCGATTGAATTCCGCACAGCCAACAGCAGGTACCGCGTACGAACTCGATGCGATCGCAGCAGTTGTACTTGGCGGAACAAGCCTGTCAGGTGGCAGAGGATGGATTTTCGGAACACTGGTCGGTGCTCTTATTATCGGTGTACTGAACAACGGGCTTAATCTATTAAACGTTTCATCCTTTTATCAGCAGGTCGTAAAGGGTGGGGTCATCCTTCTCGCCGTATTGCTAGACCGTAAGAAAGCCGCTTAATTTTATTGAAAATAATGGGAGGAATACACTATGAAAACCATGGTTAAAAGTTTTGTTCTATTGCTGGTTGGAGCTTTGCTCTTGACTGCTTGCTCCACAAAAGCACCAGGCACAGAGAGTGACAGCAACAAAAAAGGCAAAGGTGATTTGAAAGTCGGTCTTTCCATCTCCACGTTAAACAATCCGTTCTTTGTTACGTTAAAAGAAGGTGCTCAAAAAGAAGCGAAAAAAGCAGGCGTGCAGCTTAAGTCTGTAGATGCACAGGACGATTCCGCAAAACAAGCGAATGACATCGAGGATTTGATTCAGCAAGGGGTGGACGTGCTCCTTGTGAATCCAACCGATTCTGCTGCCATTTCCTCAGCCATTGAATCAGCAAACAGCGCAGGCATTCCGGTCATCACCGTTGACCGAAGTGCAGAAGGCGGAAAAGTAGTCTCCCATATCGCATCTGATAACGTGGAAGGCGGTAAAATGGCAGGCGAATACATTGCCAAGCAACTGAAAGGCAAAGGAAATGTCGTTGAACTTGAAGGGATTTCCGGATCTTCAGCTGCCCGTGAGCGTGGAGAAGGGTTCCATAAAGCTGTTGATAACGAAAAAGGAATCAAAGTCGTAGCGAAGCAAACGGCAAGCTTTGACCGTGCCAAAGGCTTGAATGTTATGGAAAACATCCTTCAAGGCAACAAAAATGTAGACGCAGTATTCGCGCACAACGACGAAATGGCGCTTGGCGCACTTCAAGCGCTGGAAGCTGCTGGTTTGAAAGATGTGATTGTTGTCGGCTTTGATGCCACAGATGATGCGCAAAAAGCGATCAAAGATGGAAAAATGGCAGCAACCGTTGCCCAAAAACCGGACATGATCGGTTCAGAAGCCGTACAAACAGCGGTAAAAGTCAGCAAGAAAGAAAAAGTAGGTAAGTTTATTCCCGTTGATTTGGACTTGATTACAAAATAAATGGACGTGATTAGCAACTGTTTTTTGTAGAACCGCAACTAAATATCCAAAAAGCCAGCCAGGCCACGCGGACCTGCTGGCTTTTTTATATACTCTTGGTTATTTCCGGGGAAATTCCACAATTTTTGCAGGGAATGAGCGTGCTTTTCCGTAATTTATAAGGATACGATACGGGAAAGCGAGTGGGTGGGATGTCCATAGGGAGAATCATTTATTATCATCGCAGGAAGCAGAACAAAACACAGGAACAGCTCTGCCAGGGGATTTGCTCGGTGACTCACTTAAGCAAGATTGAGAACAACGTAAAAGATGCGAATCCGAAAACGCTGCAGCTGCTGTGCGAGAGGCTGAACATTTCGACAGAAGAAGAAAACAGGAAAAGCAGCCAGATCAGCCGCCTGCTTGAAACCTTCTTTGACAGCATGGAACGGCTGCAAAAGGATTCGGCTCAACAATTGTATAAAGTACTGGAGAAACAAAAAGATTACATACAATGCACAGAAATGATCTATCTGTATGAGCTGTGCCGGCTTCGATACATGCTCATGACAAATGAACTCGGGGAGTTTGAACAAACAGCTCCTCAAATGAAAAAGTACCAGTCGAAATTCTCCCCATTCGAATTGTTTTTATGGGATTTTTTGCAGGGTGTCTACCATGGACAGAAGCAGCAATTTGCCCAGGCCCTGTCGATACACAGCCGTAACGAGCAAAAAGCTGAACTCTATCAAACAAAGGTGACAGACTACTATTATTATTTGTCGGCGGTGCATGGGCATCTTTATCACTATTCCCTTTCCATTCACTATGCGTATAAGGCGCTCAGAGTTTATCAGAACAGCAATAATCTGCTGCGGATCGTTTATGTAAAGATGATCCTCGCTGTTAATTTTATTTTCATCGGAGAATATGAGAAAAGTTACGAGATGCTGCAGCTCATTTTAAGGGATGAGGAGCAGCTGAAAGACCGGGAAATCCGTTCGTTGGCCTATCATAACTTAGGCTTTTTGTATTTTCGGAGAGGGCAGATGAAGGAGTCATTGGATAATTATGCTGTGGCTTTGAAAATAAAAGAACCGTATTCCTCATCGTATTATGTGACGGTTGCCTGTATCGCGGAAACGCTGATCAGCGACCATCAGCACGAGAAAGCGGTTGTACTTTTAAAAAAGGAACTCGACCATTTTTATGATGAGAAATCTCCTCAGTTTATCGAGCTGAAGATCCTTTACCTGGAAGCACTGGGGAATCAAAAAGCATTGATTAACTATTTGACCAAGGATGGCCTTGCTGTTTTACAAAAATATTCAAGCTTTACCCGGGGGTTTAAATACCTTGAAATGATCTCCTCTTTTTATGAGGACCAGAAAGACTTTGAGAAAGCCAACCATTTCCTCCGGCTTTCCACAAAGCATATGAAAAATCTATTGTTTAACATAGGTTCACCCATAGAACCTGAAAAAGAAGTGGTGAAAGGTTAGGACAATTGTGGACAGCAATTGTCTTTTTTATTTGCCTTTTTTTGCTTTTTTCCCAAGTTGAAAAGTATCCAGCCTTCTTCTCCTGCCTGGTGTCTGGTACTTTTTTACCGGTCTGAAAGACTGCTGAAAGATACGGTTTTCACCCAGCTTTTACACAAGATTTTCCCAATTACCAGCCCGAAAAGTTCCCCTTATACTTTTTCTTAACAACGATAAAAGGGAGGATCGTTCGCGGAATTTTGTCAGGGGGACATCATTACTCAAAAGACAGGAGATTGTATGATGGGAAAATTAAAATCGAAAAAATGGCTGGCAGCCGTGATGACAACAGCTCTGCTTGCTGTTCCAAATCTGCCGGTCAATGCCATGAACTCATCCACGATAGTAACAAAAGCATCGCAAGATCAGAACACGCAAATGGTAAAGAAAGACGAAAAGAAAATTACACTCATTACCGGCGATGTGGTCACAATAACGGAACATGGGGACGGAAAGAGTACGGTAGCCGTTGAACCGGCTGAAAAGGGAGATACGGGGACAAGGATTTTAACCATTGGCAAGGATACATATGTGATCCCGCAAAAAGCGATGCCATATCTTGCAACCAATAAACTGGACAAGCAGCTGTTTAACATTACAGCGCTTTTGGAAGACGGCTATACAGATGGACAAACGAAACAGCTTCCAATCATCGTTCAGTACAATGAATCCAAAGCCCGGGCAAAAGCGGTTATACCTGCTGCACCGGAAGGCTCATCAAAGACACGTACATTGGAAAGCATCAACGCCGCAGCTGTTTCGGCAGAGAAAAAAGAAGCGGAGGATTTCTGGGCCGATATTACGAAAGAAGAACAGCCGGCAAAAGCAAAGGCGGCCAATTTCGAACAAGGGATCAAGAAAGTTTGGCTCGATGGAAAAGCAGAAGCCACACTTGCAGAAAGTGTGCCGCAAATCGGTGCGCCTGAAGCTTGGGCTGCGGGCTATGACGGCAAAGGAACAACGGTTGCTGTTCTTGATACGGGAATCGACAGCACTCACCCGGACATACAGCCTCAATTGACGGAAGCAGTCAGCTTTGTGCCGGGTGAGGATGCAGTCGACCATCATGCCCACGGCACACATGTTGCCTCCACGGTTCTCGGTACCGGAGCTGCCTCGTCCGGAAAATACAAAGGCGTTGCACCAGGAGCCAAGCTTATCGTTGGTAAAGTTTTGAGTAACAGCGGATCCGGTCTCGATTCCTGGATCATCGACGGTATGGAATGGGCTTCACACAAAGCAAAGGTTGTCTCCATGAGTCTCGGAAGTTCTGAAGCAAGTGACGGGACCGACCCGATGGCGCAGGCGGTTAATAACCTGAGTGAGGAAACCGGTGCACTGTTTGTGATCGCGGCAGGCAACTACGGCAATGAGGGAACCATCGGATCACCGGGAGCCGCCGATAAGGCGCTCACTGTGGGAGCAGTGGACAAGTCGGACAAGCTGGCGTACTTCTCCTCCCAAGGCCCTCGTATCGGAGACCAGGCGCTCAAGCCGGATCTTACCGCACCAGGTGTGGATATCACGGCCGCGCGCTCCAAATATGCAACGCAGGGATCAGGCTCGTACTTAAGCATGAGCGGAACATCCATGGCAACACCGCACGTCGCCGGTGCAGCAGCGATCCTGTCACAGCGCCATCCGGACTGGAGCGGCCAGCAGCTGAAGGATGCGCTGATGAGTTCAACAAAAGAGCTTTCGGACATCAAACCGTACCAGGGGGGAACCGGCCGTCTGGATGTTGTCCAGGCCACACTCGGCCACATTAAGGCAACAGGCTCCCTTGATTTTGGGTTCTATGATTACCCGCATGAAAACGATGCTGTAAAAGAAAAGACCATCACGTATACGAATGACAGTGATCAGGATGTATCGGTAAATGTGACAGCTTCATTCAAGGATCAAAAAGGAAACGATGCCCCTCAAGGTATGGTTAAGCTGTCTGCAGCCAAAGTCACTGTACCGGCAAACGGATCAGCAGAAGTAAAAGTGGCGGTTGACCCGAATCTTGGTGCTTTAGGCTCCCGTTACCAGGGACAAGTTACCGCAACGTCTGACGGCAAGGCTGCTGCTCACACGGCGATTGGAATGATTAAAGAGGACGAGCGCTATTCATTAACCTTAAAGGCAACCGACCGTGATGGTTCCGAAGGCTTGGCCTATGTGGCACTGTTCAGCGAAAACATGGATCCCACCTTTGTGGAAGTGAACGGCACGAAGGAGGTAAGACTTCCGGAAGGGACCTATTCTGCAATGTCCATTATGGATGTGGATACAGATACCGATCATGCGGGAGCAGCTGTGGTCGGCGATCCGGAAGTGAAGCTGAACAAAGCGCAGACGGTGGAACTGGATGCCCGCAAAGCACGCGAAATTACAGCACATGTTCCAAAGAAGGCTGAACCAAGCTACCGCCGTATGGAGGTGTTCCGCAAGCTTGGGTCAAAAACGGTCGATGACGTCTGGATGCTGCCAGTAGCTGTCGATAAAATGTACGCCGCACCAACAAAGAAGGTAAAAGAAGGACAGTTTGAGGTGCTCACCCGCTGGCGTCTTACGAAACCGGTATTGACGATCAATTTTAGAGGAAATGAACTCGATGACCTTCCACAGGCAGGAAGCACTCTGTTAAAAGGAAACCTCCATGCCAAAGTGGTTTATGCAGGTAAAGGATCAGCTGAGGATTATAACCGTCTAAACGCGAAGAACAAAATTGTTATCGTGGACCGCAGCGATGAGGTGAAACCGAATCAGCGCGCTCTGAATGCCTTGAATGCAGGAGCCAAAATGCTGATCGTGGCCAACGATAAACCAACAGAAATCAGTGAGTACTATGCAAACAATGAGGGCAGTGATGTGAAGATACCGGTTGCTGCCATCAGCGGGACAGAAGGGGATAAGGTCATAAAAGCCGCACGTTCCGGCAATCTGACCCTTGATGCAAAAGGAACGCCAAATACACCGTACGTGTATGATCTGGTGGACCCGCATACGGATCAAATTCCAAAAGACTTGTCCTATGCACCAAAAACTAGTGAGCTGGCGAAAATCAATACACGCTACCATTCTGACCGCAACGCGCCTGGCGGAGAGTTCCGTTATGACTTCCGTCCATACTCTGCACGCGGCATCGGATTTCTGTACAAAATTGATCTTCCCTCTGTTCGCACCGAATGGATGTCTGCACAAGCTGGAACGTCATGGTACCATGAAGCACAAGTGATCGACAGCTCGTGGGGTGTCCGGGAAACCCGCCTGTCCTATAAACCGGGAGAGCGTTTAAGCCAGGATTGGTTTGCTCCCGTTGTGCGTCCGCGCTTAGGTGACGGATTCTGGGTGCCATACCGTTCCGATAATTCATTGGTTATGAACATTCCGGCATGGGCCGACTCAGGTGAAGGGCACACCGGCTCCGATTTGGGAGAAGATCCGAATAATACACAGACGCTGAAACTCTATCAGGGTGATACCCTCGTGGAAAACCGTACAGGGCAAGCCATCTATTCGTTTAAAAACTACCCTGAAGCCAACACACAGTACAAATTGGTCAATGATGCCACACGGGATGCCAAGCGCTGGCATACATCTACTAGCACGCACACCGAGTGGACATTCTGGTCCAAGGCACAGCCAGAAGGCAAATACAATTTGCCGCTGCTTTCCCTGGATTATAACCTCGACACCGATATGAACGGCGATGCGATTGCCGGCAAAACTACGAAACTCGTAATCTCTGTGGCGCAGATCAAAGACGCCATCGGCAACGGAAACGTACAGGGAGCAACACTGGATGTTTCATTTAACGAAGGGCAAACTTGGAAAAACGTGAAGCTCGTCCGTGACGGAGACAGCTGGACAGCCGACATTAAAAATCCAAACAAAGCCGGAAGCTCTGTTTCCTTACGAGCCAATGCGTGGGATGACGCAGGAAATAGAATTAAGCAGGATATTATTAAGGCCTATGGGGTCAGGTAATAGGTAAATCGTTCGGATGCATGAGAAGAGGCTTGTGGGAGCCTCTTCTTTTTTGTGTGATGGAAAGGCGGGAGGGCAGTTAGCAGGAGAATAAATATGGCGAAATTTGTCGAAATCCATTAGGCATCAACCGTTTGAGAATAAAAGAGGACTTTTTGAGAATAAATAAACCGATTTTGAGAATAGATTGTAATTTTTGAGAATAAAAGAACTGTTTTTGAGAGTAAGTGAATTTATGGAAATGAAATGCGTGGTAAAACTCCATCTATTCCGATAAATTGGCCAATAAGAGGCTAAAATCGTATTGTGAACTCTATTAAACTACTTTAATAACCCAAAAGCCTTCTTTTTAACACGAAATATCCCCTTAAACGACAAACACAAAGCAAAAAGCCATCCAATTTGGATGGCTTTCTTACATCCCTAACATTAACAACCCCAATTCTTCTCCACAAAGCGAACAACAGGCTCTAAATCAGTCTCATTTGCAATCTCGATCAGAGCGGGAACAACGGTTGGATCTGTCTTAGAGAAGTTGGGGATGCGGGGATCCAGCCGAAAGAAGCGTTTGCCCAGCAGGTTGGCACTGACCATGGATTCATAATAGGCGGAGCTGCTACTGGTAATTTGAAGAAAAGGGAGTAACGGTTCATTCGTTGATTGATCCAAGAGGACTCCCCAGTTCGGCGGCAGGTCCTCGAGGTTTTCAGGATGGATGTTATCTGCGCTGACCATTCCCCAGCCTCTGGTATCTCTTCTTAACTGTGTTGGCTGTTCACCTGTTCCAATGGATAAAACCGCAATTTTGTCCAATGGAACGCACGCTTTCCCCACGGCAAACGAGATGCAGGCTGTACATGGGTTTGTTGCGACGAGATAGCCATCCGCATAATTCTGGTAAGCGCGCTGTGCCGTGGGTGCGCCGCTGCTCCGGAGGATAACATCGCTCGCTTTTTCATTTAAGTAGGGAGAGCCGGGGAAGTTGTTGAACAGCACAGGATTCCAACGATCCACCTCTGGGTCGTACAAGTGAAACGAAGGAATAACAACTTTTGTTTTTAAGTCTTTAAGGCGAAGGTCATCCGGGAAAAATTCCCGTATCGCTTTAGTAAAGCCGGAGAACGGCAATTGCTGGTTGAAAACAGGGCCTCCAGGCCACGAAACACTAAATGCCGGCAGAATTTCCTTCTTAAAAAAACGGAAGGTTTCTTTTGGCGTTCTTCCGCTGGCTAACGCAAGAGCGGTGAAAGAGCCGATGGAATTTCCGGCGAAGACTTCCGTTTTTCGAACGAGTTGTGGCGTTAGGTTCGACAACCTGTTTAAAAGCTGTAAACTCAATGCCCCCAAAGTGCCGCCTCCATCAAAGGTCATGATCCGGTATTTGCTCAAAGCTGATTCTCCTTTCTAATCCGATCACAAGTATCCTTGTAGTTTATGTTCATTTAGCGGCGGTTGTATGGGCACGGAATAGATGGAGGTATAAAAATGACGTGATTTGCAACTAAACCATGTGGAACCGCAACTAACCACAAAAAAAGCCAGCCGATTACAAGCCGGCTGGCTGAACATGCTTTATATTTTACTTTACCTGATCATTTGTTTGACCAAGTCACGATTTCGATCCTTAAATACTTCGTTATGAGAGGAAACCATGGCCACTTGTTGAGCATCTGGCTGGATAAATTGTTTGGCTTTATTGACCGCATTGGCTGCATCTTGGAACGCGCCGGATATGAGGTTCAATTTGCCATCATGTTTCAAGATGTCTCCGGCCGCATACAAACCAGGAATGGAAGTTTCACTGGCAGAATTGCCAGCAATGTAAAAATTGTCGATTAGTTCAACACGCAGGCTGCTGTTTTGAAGAAGGGAGGCATCCTGTTCATAGCCGTGATTAATAATCACCTCATCAATGTCCAGATAAGAGATTTCCCCTGTTTCATGATTCGTTAACTCAATCTGGTCGATAACCTCATGATTTGGGCATGCGAACAGCCTTGAGATTGATGTGTTAAAAATACAATCGGCACAGCTGTTCATCAGTTGCGTCACTTGTGCCTCATGGCCTTTAAGGTTTTCTTTTCGATAGGTGATGTAGACCTTTTTCGCGATATTGACAAGCTCATTGGCCCAATCGATGGCTGAGTTTCCTCCACCCGAAATAACCACGGTTTTATCCTTAAAATGCTGAAGAGACTTTACAGTGTAATTTAGATTAGACACCTCAAATCGCTCCGCGCCTTCAATATCAAGCTTCTGAGGATTAAGAATGCCGCTGCCAACAGCCACAATGACCGTTTTGGAATAATGCATTCTGCCATTGCTGCCCTGCAAGATAAAGATTCCATCTTCATCCCGACGAATGGATTCTACTTTTTCGTTTAGGACAACCTCTGGATCAAATGTCAGTCCCTGCTGAACAAGGTTTTCGATAAGCTTTGCTCCAGGCAGGGGAGGCTGGCCGCCGACATCCCAGATCATCTTTTCAGGATACACATGTATTTTTCCGCCCAACTGTGGCTGGAACTCAATAATTTTGGTCTTCATTTCCCGAAGCCCGCTATAAAAGGCGGAATATAACCCAGCAGGACCACCGCCGATAATCGTCACATCAAAAATATCGTTGTTTGTCATATGTACCTCTCCTTGGAAAGGGAATAGTAGTGATTATCATTCTCATTTATACTATATAACGAACATCCAATTTTTACAACAGAATTTTGTTTAAAACAAAAATAAAAAACCACCAAAAAAATTGGCTTAGTATAAACTCGTAGACAGCGGTTTCTGGCCGGACATCCATCCATTTATGTTCAGCCTCCGCAATATAGCAAATGATAATGAAGGCTTGCTTGATGTTTTGAAAAAGCATACAGCAGTTTCGGTGTATAAGTAAAAAAAGAGCGCTCGGGTTTGAGCGCTCTTTTCTGCCTCGTGCGGAATGGTACGGTTTATAAAAATGACATGATATGCAGCTAAACCTTGCCGAAGCGCAACTAACGACAGAAAGGCCCTCCAAAAAAATGCTATTTTGGCTGCGAACACCCCCAGTTCTTCTCCACAAATTGAAGAACAGGCTTTAAATTGGTTTCGTTCGCAATCTCGATAACAATCGGAGCGGAGGCAGGATCGGTTAGAGAGAGGCTGGGGATGCTCGGATTTAATCGAAAAAAACGTTTGCCCAGCAGGTTGCCACTGATCATGGTTGCATTGTACGAGGCGCTGCTGCCGGTTACTTGAAGAAAGGGCAATAATGGTTCATCCGTTGCATGGTCTAAAAGCACACCCCAGTTCGGAGGCAAATCCTCCAGGTTTTCGGGACGGATGTTATCTGCGCTCACCATTCCCCAGCCTCTTGTATCTCTTTTTAAGCGTGTCGGCGCTTCACCTGTTCCAATGGATAAAGCCGCAATTTGCTCCAGGGGTACGCAGGCTTTCCCAACCGCCAACGAGATGCTGTCTGCACTGGGATTAGCTGCGAAGATATACCCATCCACATAGTTCTGATAGGCACGTTGGGTAGCGGGGGCACCGCTGCTCCTAAGAATGACATCGCTCGCTTTTTCATTTAAATGAGGAGAGCCGGGGAAGTTATGGAACAGGACAGTGTTCCAACGATCCAATTCTCGAGAATAGAGCTGAAACGCAGGCACAACCACTCTCCGATTTAAGTCCTTCAGGCGAAGGTCTGATGGAAAAAACTCTCGTACCGCTTTAATAAAACCGGAATACGGTAATTGCTGGTTAAAAACAGGTCCACCTGGCCGGGAAACACCAAATGCCGGCAAAATTTCTTCCTTAAAAAAACGGAAGGTCTCTTTTGGCGATCTTCCGCTGGCTAAGGAAAGAGCGGTAAACGACCCGATGGAAGTTCCGGAGAAAAGGTCTGTTTTTTGAACGAGTTGTGGCGTTATTTTCGTCAATCGGTTCAACAGCTGCAGGCTTAATGCCCCCAAAGTGCCGCCTCCATCAAACGTTATAATCCTGTATTTGCCCAAAGTTGATTTCCCCTTTCTATTCCGGTCAGAAGTTTCTTCAGTTTATGTTTGTTTGGCGGCAGTTGTATGGGCATGGATTAGAAGGACTTATGAAAATGACGTGGTATGCAACGGTTTCTTGCTGAACCGCAACTAAAATTCCCAACACCGCATTAGGGTGCTTTATTAAATATACGTGTGTATTGGTACACGTCACTTTCCCCTATTTAATATCGTTTCAGCTTGTTTCCTTATTTATGGCACAGCCATTAACATTATATTTATAATAGACAATAAATCGTGTGTCGTTAGAATGTTGTGACAAAGGTGGAGGATACGGTGACTTATATTAAAAATATTGGACGTTTTTGCTCGGCGAATGAAAATGGTTTTATAATGAACGACTCAAATTTAGAGAAGGTTAACCCTGAATTTTATAAGGTGATAGAAGAGGTAGTGGACAATTACCAAAAATACTTGGGCTCCGATCTGCATAGTGTATATGTCAGGGGATCGGTTCCCCGTGGATTGGGTATATATAGTGTTTCAGACTTGGATACAATCGCACTAACGAATAGAGAGACAAATGAAATCGACTTGGAATGGGTGGATAAAGCAGAAAAGGAGTTGAACAGAAAGTATGATTGTATAAATGGTGTAGAGTTTAGTTTCTATTATATTGAAGATATTATAGAGACCATTACCTTTTCAATCATTCCGTTTATGATCAAGACTCATAGTGTATGTGTTTATGGAGAAGATGTAAGGGGCCAATTACCCAACTATAAGGCAGATAAAACATTGGGGAACCAACATCTTGTTACCCTGAAGAATCAAATCCAACAAGCTAAGGAAGACCTTGCAGGCAATGACGATAAAGAAGATATATTGGATTGTTGCGCATGGATTATGAAAATCATCGTTAGGGCAGGTCTTGCACTTGTCATTGAGAAAGAAAAGAAGTATACAAGAGACTTGTATCCAGCGTATAAGATATTTTCTAAGTATTACCCAGAGAAGGAATGTGAAATGAAACAAGCAGTTTACTCTGCGATTAATCCTACAGAAAATCGAAATGAAATCATTCTTTTTTTAGAGGATATGGGAACTTGGATGATTAACGAGGCTGATAAATGGTTGCAGGTTCACAACCCCCAAAAGGTAAGCAATATGGAAATGTAGAAAGATTTCAACACTAAATGTGTGATTCGCAAAAAGTTGTACGTAAACAAAGGCTGCTTGATGAAAGAACTGGCAATTTATAATAAAAAGAACTCGCCAACTTTGAGGCGAGTTTTGCTTTTTATATAACATATATGGTGTCAAAAGGATTGTTTCAATAAGGTTTATTGTAAAAGCAGCTCAAAACAGAATCCTTTAGTCACGCCGATCCAGTGCATGGGCAAAACCTCTCTATGGAACTTATTTCCGGGAAGAATCCTGAAATCCTCTATGTCATTGACCGGGATGCAGCGATGGGTGAAGAGCGCCAGGGTGAGCGCTCTTTTTTTTATGGATTTTGCTCGGAGGGGGTTATGAAATGACGTGATATGCAAGTATTCTTTGTCGAACCGCAATTAATCATGTCGATCTGCAAGTCATCTCATAAATTCATATAAAAGGAAACACCACTTTGCTGTCTGTTGGCGGGGCGGTGTAATTATGGTTTCATAGAGATAACGATTCTACAGATTTCGACTTTTTATAGTCGGTTATTTTAATAATATCTGAAAATTATAACAAAATTTTAAAACCATCAAAACTCGATTTTAAAACTGCTGATTTTGTAATTGCGTTACCTTAAGGATGTGAGGGGGGGCACACGTGTCGGAATTACTTATTGTCGATAATGATAAACAATGCCGAAAAGAAGTTTGTGCAATCATTCAGGGAAGTAAATACAGCTTTTTATCCATTTATGAATCCAGTACGGCCCATCGAGGGATGCTGTTGCTGAAACAAAGCAAGCCGAGCGCACTCATGATTGATATTTCTTTGCCAGATACCGATGGCATAGCGTTTGGCAAAATCGCTCTTCAGTTGTATCCGGACCTTCCGATTATCGTGATGACCCAATTAAAGATGTTTGAACTCGTTCAATCGTCAATCAATGCCGGTTTTTTAGGTTACTTATTGAAACCGCTTTCTAAAAATGAACTGATTGAAACGCTAGACAGGGTGTTAATTCCTGTTCTCAGCAAAAGTATAAACCGGGTTATGAAATCAAATGAAGAGCCCTTTACTGCAGATCTGAAAAATCCGATCGGCAGCGCCATCCAATATATGCAAATCTATTACAGCGAACCCCTCACATTAAAAGGTGTAGCCGACAGGGTATACCTGAGCCCTTCTTATTTCAGCAGAATGTTTAAAGAGGAAACAGGAATGACGTTTGTTGAATATCTGTCGTTTGTCAGAGTGCAAAAAGCCAAATCCCTGCTGAGAATGTCAACACTGCCGATTGAAGTGATTGCCAACAATGCCGGTTTTGCGAATTCGGGATATTTTGCCACTACCTTTAAAAAACTTACTGGAATAACACCGAGCGATTACCGTGAGCAATTTCATTTAGAAGCGGAGCAGGGACTAACGATATCATCTGGAGGTGTGTGAGATGCTCCCGATTTATCTGGAAATGAAACGCTGTATCCAAAACGGTCTCCGGGGAGTTTTGGGGACGATTATCCGTACGGAAGGCTCTACCTATCAAAAATCAGGGGCCAAATGCTTTTGGAGCGAAGATGGAACGTTAACCGGATTATTAAGCGGAGGGTGTGTTGAGGGAGACTTCATGGAACACGCAAAAGAGGTGTTAAAGTCGGCATCCTGTAAAACGATAAGCTATGATTTCCGAGGCGGCGGTGACGATCTATGGGGGCTTGGCCTCGGATGCAATGGTTCCATCGATATTTTCCTGGAGCCCTTTGATACACTGGGTGACCCTGAAAAGGCAGCCCGTAGCATGGATATCTGTGAAACGGCACTTGCCCATGAAGTCGGCATCGCCACTATTGTAGAAGCGTCTGACCCTGTGTTGATTGGTGAAAAATGGGTAAGTGAGCAGGTTCCTTTTCACCAATCAAGGGCAGGGGTGTATTCTATCCCTTATGGAGAGAAAGAGGCCCTTGTATTTTCAGAAACCCTCACGCCTCCTCCACAACTGGTCATTTTTGGTGCAGGACCGGATGCAGTGCCTCTCATAAAAGGAGCAAAGCAATTGAACTGGCAAGTGACCGTTATCGATCATCGTCCTGCTTTTGTGAACCAACAATATTTTCCGGAGGCTGATCATCTCATTTGTGTTTCAAAGGGAGAATGGCCGGACCTTCGGATAGGCAGCTTTTCATTTGTGGTCATTATGACCCATCATTTTGAACAGGATGCTCTTTTTTTGAAGCAGTCACTGAAAACAGCTGCTCCATATATAGGGGTACTTGGTCCGAACAAACGGACGTACCAGCTGTTGGATCAGATGAATGTCGGGCTTACCCAGGAGCAACTCTCTCGTCTCCACAGTCCCATTGGCTTGGATATCGGTTCAAAAACACCGGAAGAAATTGCGCTCAGTATTTTGGCGGAAATCACCATGATCTACCGGGAGAAGGGAAGCGGAAATCCGCTTCATGTTATGAAGGAAACGAGCTTCACGAAATACATGGAAAAGAAAGTGGGTGAACTGGCATTGTGACTCTCCAAAAAAACACATGGGCCATCATTTTGGCAGCCGGGCAGTCAAAACGAATGGGAGCGCCAAAAATGATGCTGCGCCACAAGGGAAAAACACTTATCCATCACGTCATAGACGCGGCTGTAAATTCTAAAGCAGACGGTGTAATCATTGTGATTAACCCGGAAGTAGACGGTTTGCTTGCAGAGGTTTCTGTTCCGGGGGTCAGCAAGGTTTTCTTGAATGATCAGTCGGACAGCGGATTGTCGATGTCTCTGAAATCAGGCCTTTATGTGTTGCCGTCAGAAGCAGAAGCGGCCATTTTTCTGCTGGGGGACCAGCCCCTTGTCACCACCAGAGAGATTAATTTACTTCTGGAGGAGTTTCAGGGAAACCAGGCTTATTCCATATATCAATCGTCCTATCGGGGAAAGAAGGGGCACCCTGTCTTGTTTCAACGGCGTATGTTCGACCGGCTGCTTGATGTCAAGGGCGACAAAGGGGGCCGCGAGGTGATCAGGCAATTTTCCGGAGACACCCAAACCGTTGAAATGGGAAGAAGTCACCCTTTTGATATTGATACCAAGGACGATTACAAAAGGCTATTAAGAAAGGAGGTCTCCTAATGGGCAAAGTTATCGGCAAGGCCGTGACAAGAGTCGAGGACATGCGGCTGTTGACCGGACAAGGCAAATACATTGATGATATCGGAACCCCTGCCCAGACCTTTCAAGCGGCCATTTTAAGAAGCTCCAGCCCCCATGCCAATCTTGTTTCAATCGATACGGCTGAGGCTGAAAAGGTGTCAGGAGTAAAAGCAGTAATAACCGGTGAGCAGGTGAAGAAATACCTTGACCCGTTCAGTGTAGGTGTCAGCGCGCCCGTTCATTATTATCCAATCGCCGTTGATAAAGTAAGATACGTCGGAGAGCCTGTGGCGGTTGTGGTTGCAAAAAGCCGATATATCGCCGAGGATGCGATGGAACGAATCAAAGTGAAGTATGAAGCGCTCCCGCCGGTCATTGATATTGAGGGTTCAATGGAGGAAGATGCACCCATCCTTCATGAAAACGTTGGATCCAACGTCGCCAATCACCGTACGTTTCATTACGGAAGAGTCGATCAGGCGTTTGAAGAAGCGGACAGGGTCATTAAGCATAAATACCTTTTTCCAAAGTATACCGCAACCCCTGTGGAGACATACGGCATTATCGCAAACTATGAATCGAGTGAAAATCAGTATACGGTGCACGCCAATTTTCACGGACCGTTTGTTATCCAGGCCATCATGGCTCAGGCACTGAAGATACCAAGCAATAAGCTGAGAATTATTGTTCCAAAGGACATTGGCGGAAGCTATGGCATCAAAGCGGGAACTTTTCCCTACATGGTGCTCCTTTCGGTGGCCAGCCGGATTGCCGGATGTCCGGTAAAGTGGATTGAAGACCGCCAGGAGCACCTTTCGGCCAGCTCCAGCGGAACCGACAGGGTAACCTATATTGAAGCTGCGGTCAAGAACAACGGGAAGGTAACCGGGCTGCGCATGAAGATGATCGATAATGTGGGCGCCTACATCAGGGCCCCCGAGCCCGCCTGCCTGTACCGTACACACGCAAATTCAACGGGTGCCTATGATATTCCCAACCTGCATATTGATGCTTACGCCATTATGACGAATAAGCTGCCTACGGGGCTGATCAGAGGCTATGGTGGCCAGGAACTGTATTTTCCTCTGGAGAGGATCATGCAAAGGGTGGCGTTCGAGCTGAATCTGGATCCGGCGGATGTTATGCGCGAAAATCTCATTAAAAAAGAGCAATTTCCATATAAGACGGCTTCAGGCGGCATGTATGACAGCGGGGATTATATGAAAGGATTCGAACTGGCACTGAAGACCGGAAAATATGAGGAGTTCCGCAAAAAACAAGAAAAAGCAAGAAAGGAAGGAAAAATCCTCGGTGTCGGCCTTGCGTGTATCGTCGAACCATCCGGATCGAACATGGGATATATCACGGTGGCACTGACTCCGGAAGAACGGGCAAAATCGTTGCCGAAATCGGGCTGTTCGGAAGCGGCTACCGTTTCGATGGATCCAATGGGAAGCGTGAACGTTAGAATCAGCACAACACCTTCCGGACAAGGGCATGAAACCGTTGCGGCACAAATCGTTTCAGAGGTATTGAGCATTCCGGCGGATAAAATCAAGGTGGTGGCAGAGCTTGACACGTCCACAAGCGCCTGGTCCATTGCGTCAGGCAGCTATTCAAGCCGTTTTGCTTCATTGGGTTCAAGCGCGGTCTTTTATGCAGCCCACAAGGTGAAGGATAAATTAATGAAAATTGCTTCTCACCAGATGAAGGTGAGTGAGAGTGAACTGGAACTGCGAGACGGTGCTTTTTATGAAAAGAACGACCCCACAAAAAAATATGCATTAAAAAGAGCGGCAGGATCTGCCCACTGGAACCCTCTTTCACTTCCAGAAGGAATGGAGCCTGGAATTTATGAAACATACTATTACTCTGTAAAAGCGGCCGAGCCGCCTGATGAAAATGATCTCATCAACTCATCCGTCACGTACGGATTTGTGGCTGATCTGGTAACCGTGGAGATTGACCCGGATACTGGGGAGGTACGTATTCTGGATTATGTCACAATTCACGATGCCGGGAAACTACTGAATCCACTCATCGTCGATGGACAAATCTTTGGCGGGCTTGCCCACGGGCTGGGCGGGGCGCTCTATGAGGAGCTCGTATACGACAACAAAGGGCAGCTGCTAACCGGATCATTCATGGACTACTTGTGTCCGACTGCCCCTGAAATTCCTAACGTAACGATCAAGCATATCGAAACACCATCTCCTATGACTCCGCTCGGAGCCAAGGGCCTTGGGGAAGGCAATACGATGAGTGCACCGGTGGCTGTCGCCAATGCGGTGAGTGATGCCCTCACTCCATATTTAGTAGAAATTGATACATTACCGCTCAGTCCCAATCGAATTTGGACGCTTCTGAATCAAGCGAAGCAAAACAAAAATAAAGAGGTGACCGTCTGATGGAAGGAAAAGGAAATATGGTATTGGAGGCAGGAGTAAACAGAGCGTATGAAGTACTCCTTGATCCTGATGTGCTTGAAAAATGCATTATGGGCTGCAAAAAACTTGTGCTGGTGGATGACAACAAGTATGAAGCAGAGCTGTCCATTGGAATAGCTGCTATCAAAGGAAACTACTCTTCAACGATTGAGATCCTCGACCTGGAAGAGCCCCGTCATTACAAATTGGCAGTCAAGGGTGAGGGAGCTCCGGGAACGGTAGAAGCCGTCGGAATCGTAGATTTAACGCCGGATGGCGATCGTTCGACTCTCCTAAACTACTCCTATGAAGCGGAAGTAGGCGGAAAGGTAGCGATGGTGGGCCAGCGAATGCTCGGAGGGGTAGCAAAACTGGTCATTCAGGACTTTTTTAAGAAACTCGGCAAGGAATTAAAACGAATGGAACAGAGCGCCTAAAGAAAGGGGCAGAGCACATAATGAAACCGGCCAAATTCGATTACTACCGTCCTAAGGATCTTCCGGAAGCGCTGTCTCTTCTCGAGTCAAGCGGCTTTGACGGCAAGATTATTGCAGGGGGACAGAGCCTGGTGCCGATTATGAACATGAGGTTAGCCACACCTGAATGTTTAATCGACATTAACGGTCTTCAGGATCTGAATTTTATCGAGAGCGATGATCATGTGTTGAAGATCGGGACGATGACCCGGCAAAATACGGTGGAGACATCACAACTCATCAAAGATCAATGCGGCCTCGTTACCGAAGCGGTTGCACATATCGGCCATCTTCAAACGAGAAACCGTGGAACGATCGGAGGAAGCATTGTCCATGCCGATCCCAGTGCCGAGCTTCCTCTAGTAATGATGGCGCTCAATGGTACGCTTCATATCTCTTCAGAAGACGAAACAAGAAGCGTGAATGCGGAGGATTTTTTTCTCACATTTTTAACGACAGACATGATGCCCAACGAAATGCTGACTGAAGTTCATTTGCCTATTTGGAAGGGACGGGTCGGGTCTTCCTTTCAGGAAATAGCGAGGCGTCATGGGGATTTTGCTCTTGTAGCCGCCGCCTGTCAGCTCGAGCTTGATGCTCATGACCGAATTTCAGATATCCGGCTGGCTCTTGGCGGCGTCGAGGCGATTCCCCTTTTAATTGGCGATGCCAAAGAACTTCTTGCAGGAGAAAGGCTTACGGATGCAGCACTGCAAAAAGTGGCCGATGTGGTCGCTGGCAGTGTGGAGCCTGAATCGGATCTGCACGCCTCTGCGGCTTACCGGACACAATTGGCGAAGGTATTGACGGCGAGAGTAGTGCACCAAGCATACGAGAGAGCAAAGGGGTGAGGAGTATGTCCTTAACCGAGATAAATGTGACGATCAACGGCAAAGCATACGCCGAATGGGTGGAACCGCGAATGCTGCTAAGTGACTTCATTCGTGAAACATGCGGACTGACAGGCACCCATGTCGGCTGTGAACATGGCGTGTGCGGCGCGTGCACCATCAGCATGGACGGTGCAGCTGTCCGGTCCTGCCTCATCTTTGCGGTGCAGGCTGATAACAGGGAAATAAAGACGGTCGAAGGACTGGCCTGCAACGGAGAAATGACAGCGCTTCAAAAGAATTTTGTGGAATGCCATGGTCTGCAGTGCGGTTTTTGCACCGCCGGAATCTTAATGTCCATCACCGATTTCCTTGAAAAGAACCCTCAGCCATCCACAAAAGAAATCAAAGAGACCCTGTCAGGGCATCTGTGCCGCTGTACAGGCTATGACGGAATTGTAAAGGCTGTACAGAAAACGGTTCAGGATAACCAAAAAGAAGTCTTGCAAAGGAGTTGAATCCATGAATCTTGGAACGTTACTTGAATTTGCAGTTGAGCGGTTTCCGAACAAGGATGCAGTTGTACAGCAAGAAGAGCGTATATCTTACGCCAGACTGAACAACCAGATTGATAAACTGGCTGCATCGCTTCAACGGATTGGAATCAAGCAGCAGGATCGCGTCATGGTTCTGCTCAAAAACCGGGTAGAAAATGTAATCCTTTATTGGTCCCTGCAAAAGCTGGGAGCCATTTACACACCGTTGAACTTCAGGCTATCGGCAAAGGAGGTAGAATATTGCTTCAATGACGCGGAAGCAACGGCGATTGTCTATGAAGATGCGAGTCAGGAGGCTGTGTTAAAAGCAAGATTTAACGAACGGCCGGTATATATTGGTCTTAATGGAGTAGAGGGAGCGGATATCTATTTTTCCGAACTGATTGACAGAAGCCCCAATACCTATGAGAGACCCGCCATTCAGGATGAGGACATTGCGCTAATGCTTTACACATCGGGAACAACCGGAAAGCCAAAGGGCGTGCCAAGAAGTCATAAAAATGAGTATGCGTCGGCACTTGCTCATATCATCCAGAATCAATATTCGGAAGGGGAAAGCACACTCGGCACTATGCCTCTTTACCATACGATGGGCATGCGTTCTCTGCTCTCCATTACCTTTTTAAACGGAAAACTGGTTATACTGCCTGACTTCGATGCGAAGGAAGCGCTTGAATTACTCAGTAAAGAAGCAGTTTCCTGTCTGTATCTTGTTCCCACTCTGTACCATGACATCCTGAAGCATCCCCAATTTGCCGAATACGACCTTTCTGCCCTGAAAAAGATCGGATACGCGGGAGCCTCGATGACGACATCGCTGACCGAAAAGTGCATCGAGAAGCTAAAGCCCGAGGTGTTTGTAAACCACTATGGCAGCACAGAGGTTTACACGTTTACGATCAATTCGAACGTATTCAAAAAACCGTGCTGTGCCGGTAAACCGGGATTCCACCAAAACATCAGGCTGGTCAGGGCGGACCCGGATGCAACAGCAACCTGTGAAGAAATCGTGGGCAAAGATGAAATAGGGGAGATCATCGTCAACCTGGAATCGGGAGAAGCATTCAAAGGGTACTGGAATCGGCCAGATGCGAACCAGAAAGCGATTCGTGATGGCTGGTATTTTACAGGAGACCTGGGAGTGATGGATGAGGACGGTGACTTGTACGTGGTCGGCAGAGTGGATGACATGATTATATCGGGCGGGGAGAATATCCATCCGTTGGAGGTAGAGGACGTGCTGGCCGAACATGATAAGGTACTGGAGGTTGCAATCGTCGGGGAAGAGGATGACAGGTGGGGGCAAATTGTATCCGCTTTTGTTGTTCCCGGCTGCCATACGTTGTCCATCCAGGAGCTTGATGAGTTTTGCAAGAATCATCCCCAACTGTCCAATTACAAACGGCCGCGCAAATACGTATTTGTTAAGGAAATCCCAAAAAGCCCGGTTGGTAAAATCATGAGGCGGAAGCTCAGAGACGGAGAATTTGAACCATTTGGAACAGAAAAAGTAGTGTAATTGCTGATCTATGAGAGGAGAAATAAAAATGACAACTGCAACTCAATATGACCATATCCGTGTGGAAAAAAACAAGGCGGCACAAACAGCCACAATTATCTTTGACCGGCCAGAAAAAATGAATTATATCAGCATGCTGGCGAGAGCTCAGTTTTCCAAGATCTTTGATGAATTAAATGCGGATGAAGATGTGCGCGTAATTATCATAAAGGGGGAAGGCGACAAATGCTTTAGTGCAGGAGGAAGCATTCCGCAGTTCATGGAAACCCATCCTGAAGAACTGTCCCGTTTAAGAGTTAATGTGGCTGCACCCGAACGCTCTCCAAAACCGGTTATTGCCCAGCTGCAAGGATATACGTTCGGTGTAGGGTTTGAAATTGCGATGGCTTGCGACTTCCGGATCGCCGCCGATGATACACTGCTTGGATTGCCGGAAATGAACCTTGGAATGATTCCCGGAAGCGGCGGAACCCAGCGTGTAGCACGAGCGGTTGGACTGACCAGGGCGAAGGATATGATCATGAGGGCAAGAAGAATTCCTGCGGATGAAGCCTATCAATGGGGATTGCTGACAAAGGTTGTTAGCAAGGCCGAGCTTGAAAATGAAGTGAACAGTTTGGCTGACGAGCTTGTCCGTTTTTCTCCTTTGGCACAGCGGGTTTGCAAGGAAGTCCTAAATGCCGCCGAAGAAGGCCCTTTGAGTACAGGTTTGGAGATTGAAGGGAGAGCTTACGGAATGCTGAGATGCACGGAGGATTTTAAAGAAGGCGTCGATGCCTTTGTGGAAAAAAGAAAACCTAAATTTACTGGGAAGTAACGGATGAGAGTAATCCCGCGATTCCGGCGGGGTTACTCTGAACCCGTTTTTCTTGCAATCGCAAAAAACTGAATATTCAGTTTATAACTCATCCAAGCTAAGTCACTTAAAAACTTTAGTATTGGAGGAAATGACGATGTCAAATGCTGTATCTACAGGTGTAGTAAGAGAAACAGAACCGAAAAAAACGGAAAACAAGCAGATCGTTTCGGCTACCGCCGCTTCTCTACTGGGCTGGTCGTTCGATTTATATGACCTTTTCATCCTGCTATATGTCACACCTACCATAGGAAAACTATTTTTTCCAACAACCAATCCTACGCTGTCTCTTGCTGCGGTGTATGCTTCTTTTGCGGTTACCCTGCTTATGCGGCCGCTGGGATCCGCCGTATTTGGCTCCTATGCGGACAAGCATGGAAGAAAAAATGCGATGACCGTAGCCATTATAGGAGTGGGTTTAAGCACCGCTGTTTTCGGGTTGCTGCCCACGGTTCCTCAAATCGGGTTATTTGCTGCCCTTCTTTTTTTATTGCTTCGCCTCGTTCAAGGTGTTTTTGTTGGAGGGGTCGTAGCCTCCACCCATACGATCGGAACCGAATCAGCGCCTCCTAAATGGAGGGGGCTCATGTCGGGGTTGATCGGTGGAGGCGGTGCAGGATTGGGTGCACTGTTTGCTTCCATCGCATTTATGGTGGTCTCTGCCCTGTTCCCTGGTGAAGCATTTGAGGGCTGGGGATGGAGAGTTATGTTCTTTACGGGGATTTTGGGATCAGTTGCTGGTCTTTTTGTTTTCCGGACACTGGAAGAATCCCCACTATGGACGGAAATGAAAAAGAATGAGAATCAGAATGTGGTGGAACAAAAACCCGTCAAAGCCCTATTTACGACATATTCAAAAATTTTGCTGGTTAACTTGATGATCGTAATCGGGGGAGGCTCCGGTTATTATCTAACTGCCGGATTTATTCCAACGTTCCTCAATGTTGTCAATAAGGTATCTTCTGCAACTCTGTCAGGCGTTCTTATCGCCGCAAGTATAGCGACGATCATAGCGGCCATGATTGCCGGCCATCTCAGTGAAGTGTACGGAAGGAAAAAGGTTTTCATGGTTGTCGGGTTGTTAAATGTGATCGGCCTGCCGTATTTTTATCTCTCTCTGGCCGATGCAGGCTCAGTTACTGCCATCTACTTCTACGTGGTATGTCTTGTTTTTTTGGGAAATGCGGCCTACGCTCCTGTCCTGATATTCTTAAACGAGCGGTTCCCGACCTCCATCCGATCCACAGGCACCGGCCTGTCCTGGAACATGGGTTTTGCTATTGGAGGCATGATGCCTACCTTTGTCACCCTAGCAAGCGGAACGGTTGATAATATTCCACACACTTTAATGTATTTTGCCATTGTCATCTATCTTGTCTACATTGTTGGAAGCGTTATCATACCAGAGACCAAAGGAAGGCTGCGATAACAATCCAATCTAAAACGGAAAGGAGTATGATGGGATGTCCACTTTCGTTACTCAGAAAGTACCAACCTACTATAATTTTGCCGATGGTGAATGGACAGAATCCACGTCCAATGAGCTGATTGAGTCGTACAATCCTGCTACTGGAGACCTGTTTAGCTACTCGCAAAAATCAAATGTAAGAGATGTTACAGCTGCCATCGAGTCCGTACGGCACGCCTTTCTGACCAGTGACTGGGCGGTAAATCCAAAGCGCCGCTATGAAGCCTTGCTGGCACTCGCTGAACACATGACAAAGAACCTGGAGCGTCTTTCCCGAATTCTCACGATTGACCAGGGGAAGACCATTCGGGAGTCAAGAGGGGAACTGGCGGGCTGCATCGACACTCTTAAATATTTTGCCGGGGCTGCTAGAACCGTGTTTGGGCGCTCCATGCAGCTGGAACCTGCAAACTTCGGGGTGATTGTTAAAGAACCGATCGGGGTGGTGGGCATCATCTCTCCGTGGAACTGGCCCGCGTTGCTGATGGTCCGTGAGCTTGCCCCGGCGCTTGCTGCCGGTAATGGGGTTATCGTTAAGCCGGCGAGTCTGACACCCTCGATTTCTGCTGAAATTTTCAAGCTGATCGCTGAGATCCCTCGTTTTCCAAAGGGAATCGTGAGCCTGATAACAGGTCCCGGAAGAGAAATTGGTGCGGCGATGGCAGCCAGTGAAAAGATCGATATGATCAGTTTTACGGGAGATACAGCGACCGGAAAGTCGATCATGGAAACAGGGGCCAAAACTATCAAAAAGATCGCGCTCGAACTTGGAGGCAAATCCCCCAATATTGTTTTTGAGGATGCAAATCTCGACAAGGCGATTCCAATCATCGGCCGTTCCATTTTTATTTCCGCCGGCCAAATCTGTATGGCCGGATCCAGAGTAATTATTGAGGAATCCATTAAGGAAACAGTGGTTCAGCGGTTAAAAGAATATGCCGAACGGCTCAAGGTGGATAACGGGCTTTTGGAAACATCCGATATGGGACCGCTTGTGTCTCAAAACCAATTGGACATCGTTCAGAGCTTTTGCGATCTTGGCCATCAGGAAGGAACGATTGTAACAGGCGGTGAGCGCTTGACCGGGGGATCACACGACCGGGGCTATTACTTCAAACCCACCATTATTGACGGCCTTCCAGCTGACAGCCGGGTGGTCCAGGAAGAAATTTTTGGGCCGGTACTCGCTATCCAGACGTTCACAAGCGAAGAAGAAGCGCTTCATCTGGCAAACGACAGCGACTTTGGGCTTTCTGCAGGAGTATGGACCTCCAACCTTAACCGGGCCATGCGTTTGTCAAAAGGGATCCAGGCTGGAACCGTATGGATCAATACGTATAATAAAAACTTCCCTGAAGCAGAGTTTGGCGGCTATAAGCAAAGCGGTCTGGGCCGGACACGGGGCGTGGATGGTTTGATGGAATACTGTGAAACAAAGCATGTCCATATTGAAGTCGAAGAGCCGGGGGAGGAAGTCTGATGCAGAGTGGTTCCATGACTCAACAGTCGGAGCGAAGCTACTCCTTTCATCTGCCGACCCGAATTGAATTCGGCTTTGGCAAAGCCTCCATACTTGGCGGACAGCTTGCCGCTATGGGAGTGAAACAGGCGTTTATTGTAAGTGACCAGGGAGTGGTGTCCGCAGGATTATTAAGTAACATTAATGCCTCTCTTCAAGAAGCTGGCATCTCATCTGAACTTTATCTGGAGGTGGAACCGGATCCCAGTTTTAAAACGATTGACAGAGGAGCGGATTGTTTTCGCAAAAGTAACTGCGATGTCCTGATCGCCGTTGGGGGAGGCAGCGTGATGGATACGGCCAAAGGAATAAGAATCGTAGCCCAGCACGGTCAAAGTATTGGGGATTACGCAGGAGTCGAACGGATCAAAAGTGGTTCGGTTATTCCGCTTGTCGCGGTACCGACCACCTCCGGGACGGGCAGTGAGGTTACGGTTTTCGGAGTTTATTCGGACTGGGAAAACCAGGTGAAAGTAACGGTCAACAGCCGATATATGGCACCGACATTGGCGATTGTGGATCCTGAGCTGACATTGGGCCTGCCGAAAAAAATAACCGCATCCACCGGAATTGATGCATTGGCCCATGGAATTGAAACCTACTTTTCCCGCCGGGCCAGCCCGGCAACCGACGCACTGGCGACAGAGGCAATTGCAACGATAGGATCTTCTTTAAGAGCAGCGGTGGAGAAAGGCCATGACAAGGCAGCCAGGACCCGGATGTCGCATGGAAGCTTGCTCGCAGGCATGGCATTCAATAACGGATTGCTTGGACTGGCGCACGCCATTGGCAGCGCGCTTTCAGGTCATTGTCACGTGCCCCATGGCATAGCGATCGGGTTGTTGCTTCCGCATGTCATCGAGTTCAATGGGGGAGAAAATGTTCAAAAAGCAGCAAACATTGCGAACCTGCTTGGAATCCATAATGGATCATCTTCCTCCCTGGCGGGGCAGGCAGCAGAAGCCGTAGCTCAACTGGTTTCCGATATTGGTCTGCCGACACGGTTAAGAGACGTTGATGTATCTGAACATCAGCTTGGTGTTATCGCTTTGGATTCTTTCAAAAGCGGAATGATGAAGTGGAACCCGAAACAGCCGTCCGAGGCTGAGGTGCTGGAACTGTTGAAGAAAATATACTAATCCAATGGGGAGGTATGTTCGATGGCTGAAGAATTGGTGTTTGGTTTGGATGAAAGTACGGATGAGGTGGCCTGGAAGCTGTATCGAAAAGCGATTCGGTTTGGCACGTGGGATCCTGCTGAAATTGACCTGTCACGTGACAGGGAGGACTATGAAAGACTGGACAAGGATTTGCAAGATTACCTGATTCACTTTTGTACCGGTTTTCTCGACGCGGAAGAAAATGTAGCCTTGAAATTCTGTCCATGGATCATGCTCGGGGCTTCTACTCAGCAGCAGGCCTTTCTTAGCACGCAGCTCGTGGAAGAATTCAAGCATACCGAATTTTTTCTTCGCTATTTTCAGGAAGTACTCGGCATTCACAGGACTGAAGGTGTACAAAATGCGGTTCAGCAAAAGCTGGATGAGCGGGGCAAAAGGATGCTGAACGCTCTGGAAGGCAGTGAAGTGCAGAAGGAAGAGGCGCTGGTGGAGGGGCTCGCTCATTACCAGGGAATCATTGAAGGCGTACAGGCCATGGCAGGTTACGACGTTTTTGAAGCCGTGTATGGCAGTAAAGGGATTTTGCCGGGTTTAAAGGAAGGATTCAAACGGATCAAGGAAGATGAAGGGCGTCATGTCGGATTTGGACTCCGCATGCTGAAGCTGCTCGCCAAACAGGAAAAGCATGCAGCCAGCATTCGGAGAGTGTATGAAGAATATCGTCCGCTCATTGCCATCCGGTATGATCAGCCGGTTATCGTCGACGGCCGCCAAATCCCTGTTCCCCCTGTGGTAAACGGCCGGGAGCGCGTGATGAAACTTTTTGAGCGCCGCCTGAAGGATATTTTCGGAGTCGTTTCGGTGAGCTGAATAATGGAGGAACATTAAATTGACCTACGATTTAAGAATTTAAAGTAAAAGGAGGCCGTTGTATGAAAGCTAGAACATTCCGTACATGGCTGGACCATCTTCAATCAAAGGGACGGTTGGCCGTAATCAATAAAAAGGTGAGTCCCGATTTTGAGATTGCGGCAGTGGCCAAAAAGCTTGATGGCCAAAAAGCGGCCTACTTCTCAAATGTAGATGGTTATAAAGTTCCTCTGGTTTCAGGAATATGCTCGAGCCGGCAGGATTTTGCAGATGCCTTGGAAACCGACGAAAAAGGAATCATTCCTAAATTCTCTAAGGCGGTGTCAATTCCAAAACCGTGCAGATTACTAGAAAAAGAGGATGCCCCAGTAAAAGAGAATATTATAACGGAAAACATCGATATACTAAAAACCTTTCCTATTCCGATACATCATGAAATGGATTCAGGTCATTACATCACAGCGGCACTGTTCATTACACGCGATCCGGAAACGCGCAAGCAAAATGTATCGATTCATCGCCTGCAAATTTCAGGTAAGGACAGGCTTGGTGCATTATTGCTTCCAAGGCACACTCATCATCTATACAAACAGGCAGAGGAGCAGGGGAAATCATTGGAATGCGCGATCGTCATTGGTGTTGATCCGCTGACGCTGCTTGCCTCGCAGGCCAGTACGCCATTTGGAGTGGATGAGTTGGAAATTGCGAGCGCGCTGCATTCTGAACCGCTTGAAACCGTCCGATGCGAAACGGTGGATATCGATGTGCCTGCCCGTGCCGAAATTGTAATAGAGGGAAAAATCCTTCCTCATATACGGGAACCTGAGGGGCCGTTTGGAGAATTCCCTAAATATTATGGACCGCGAAGCGACAAAGAAATTGTACAGGTCACTGCCATTTCCCATCGGCATCATCCCATCTTTTACACGATCATACCGGCGGGTTACGAGCATCTCCTGCTGGGCGGTATCCCCCGGGAGGTAAGCCTCCTCGAGAGCATACGACAGACAGTCCCTTCTGTAGCGGCTGTCCATATGAGTCCGGGAGGCACGTGTCGATATCATGCCATCGTTTCGATAAAAAAACGAAATGAAGGTGAAGCCAAGAATGCCATTCTCGCGGCTTTCGCCAACAGCTTTGACATTAAACATGTTGTAGTTGCAGATGAAGACGTTGATATTTTTAATATGGAGGAAGTCGAATGGGCTATCGCCACACGCTTCCAGGCCAGCAAAGATATGGTTGTGATTCACGATGCCCAAGGTTCAAAGCTCGATCCATCTACCGATAACGGCTTAGGTTCAAAAACAGGTTTTGACTGCACCATCCCATTAAATAGTGAACCCATGAGATATAAGAGAATCACCATTCCGGGATATGATGAGCTAAATTTACAAGACTACCTTTCGGACGATGCGTCTGAATCAAAGAGAGAGAGTTTTGAAACAGATAAAGTCCTAACATGAAGGAAAGCACTCGTCGGAGTGCTTTTTTGGTGTTTATAGTAGGTTATGAAATGACATGAAATGCAACGCAACTAAACCTTGTAGAAACGCAACTAACCAAAAAAAAGCCAGCCGGTTACACACTCCAGCTGGATACTTATACTTAATATCAACTAATTATATCCTCTATTTCTCCCAAAGCTCGACTAGTCTACCTTCAGGAACTTTAATCCAAGTAAACTTTCCATATTCCTCTTTTTTCTTCTCAAGAGGTACACCAAGATGTTCAAGGTGAACCAGCTTCTCGTCCAGATTATGTACTTGGAAATTCAACATCACTTGTTGTTCCGTTGGGAAATAACTGTCATCCTCGGTAAAGAAAGAAAAGATAGTCTCAGTTCCTGGTTTGGGTGTAATCATCGTACCGTTCCAATTTTCCAGATCAATCCTCAGAGCACTTCAGCGTACACCTTTTGGAGCTTCGAGATTCTTAACCCCAAAATATTCCTCCGAAACCTTTAATCATTGTATCTAACCCCCTATTAAACTGAAAAATTCAGAAAATTTATAATTGTCTAATCTACAATAAGCTGATATGATTAAATCACTCGGAAAAACATAGAAAATTTTTCTGTTTTATTTCTGTAAGTGTATAAGGAGTTGCTGAAATGAAAGTCACTTTGAAGGATATCGCTGAGGAAGTAAACCTATCTATTTCAACTGTATCAAGGGTATTGAATAATCATGCTAATTCAATTCCTGAAGAAATGAGAGAAAAAATATTTAAAATTTCTAAAGAAATGGGATATAAAAAACTTAATAATAGAAAAAACGAGAAAATAAATGAGAAAAAAATCGGTTGTGTAATTAATAATATTAAAAGTAAATACCAGGATCCCTACTTTTCTGAAATGATTTATGGGGTAGAGCGGGAGCTGATTGAGCAAGGTTATAAAATGAGTTTTTCATACAATGATAAAGACTTAGTCCATTTGGATCTTAAAGAAGAATATAAGGATGATACTTTGGGAGTTATTGTGGTTGGAGCACTGCATGAAGATTTATTGAAGAATCTATCAAATAGTGTCCCTTATGTAATTTCTGTAGGAGGTAAACCGGGGCTTGATATTGATTATGTAACAGTAGATTTTAAAGAAGCTGCTAAAAGGGCGACTGATTACTTGATAGGGTTGGGGCATGAAAAAATTGCATGTATTAGTTCAAGTTCTTCCGCTCTTAATATACCTGCGGAAGAAGATGATAGATTCATTGGCTTTCAGGAAGTATTGGCTTCCCACAAGCTGCAATTAAAAAAAGAGTGGATTCAAGATGGACTTTTTACAATTGAAGGCGGCTATAAAGCAATGAAGAGAATTTTGATGGATAAAGAGTTGCCTACTGCTGTTTTTACAGCAAGTGACCGCATGGCTCACGGTGCATATAAAGCCATACAGGAATATGGTTTGTCCATTCCTAAGGATATTTCTATTGTTTCTTTTGATAACATCGAAATGTCAAAATACGTAAATCCGCAGTTATCTACCATTCATGTTCATAAGGAGGAAATGGGCAGAATCGCTGTCAAAATGTTACTCCAAAGAATGGATGATAGTATTCGCTTTCCGCTAACGACTTACTTGCCTACTGAATTAATTGTTCGTGAAAGCTGCGAACCATTAACATAAATTTTTTCCATGAAAGGGGGATCGGCGTTAAGTAATTGTTCCACATATTGAAAAGGGAGGATTCAAAATGAAAGCGCTTTTAATTGGTAAAAACCTTTTTATGTTGATGTTAGTAGTTTCTCTCCTTGGTGGATGTGCCGCATCGAATTCGAATACTTCAGAGGACGCAGGAAAAAAGAACGGCAAAGAAACAATTGAGTTTGTGTATTGGGCAGCAGCTGGGGGCGAAGAAAAAGGATTTAATGATTTAGTAAGCAAATTCGAATCAGAGAATCCTGATATAAAAGTAAAGAAAAGCCAAGTGCCTCCTCCGAATCAGGGTGATTATTATACAAAAATACAAACTCGAATGGGTGGAGATGATGCACCTGATGTCTTCCGGGTCCAATATCAAAAGATTGGCGAGTTTTCCAGCCAGGGCGCATTGATGGACTTGACAGACGTTGTAGGTAAAGACAAGGAAAACTACAATCCAAGTTTACTGACAGCTGTTACTTATGAAAATAAGATTTATGGCTTGCCGCACCATACAGACACGCTAGCCGTTTTTTACAATAAAACGTTCCTTGATAAATTGAATATAAAAGCTCCTGACAATTTGAAGGATGCATGGACATGGGATCAATTATTAGATGTTGCAAAAAAAATCAAGGACAAAAAGTTAGCACCAAACGGTATAGCGGCTAACATATCTGCCTCATCTGCCTACAGAACACTTCCCTTCTTTTTTGAAAATGGAGCTTCATTGCTAACGAAAGACTTAAAGAAAGCAAATGTGAATACACCTGAAGCAACCGAAACTTTAGCCTTTCTTCAAAAAATGTATAAGAACTATATGTCTAAAGGCAACAGCATGAAAGGCGCAGATGACCCAAATATGTTATTTACTTCAGGTAATGCAGGGCTCTTTATTACGGGGAACTGGATGATTCCATTGTTTGAAAAAGATATGAAGGATGAATGGGGCGTTACATACATGCCTGTGAAGGATAGTGCTGCGTCGGATTTAGGAGGAAACGGATTGGCGGTACCGGCAAATAGCAAACACTCCAAAGCAGCAAAGAAATTTATTGCATTTATGGGTGAAAAGGAAAACATGAAGACGTTTGTAGAAGAGGGTCTTTTCTTGCCTAGCCGCACAGATGTTAAGGGGCCGTTTGAATACAAAATCAAAGATCCAAAAATGATGAATTTATTTATTGAACAATCTCAAACCGTGCCTGTAGATTTAGCGAAAACGGTAACCATTCCGGAGTTCAGTAAAGTGAATCAGGCATTAGGAGATTCTTTTGAAGCATTATATACCCAGAATGCTTCTCCTGAGAAAACAGCGAAAGATTTGGAAGAAAAAATAAATTCAATCCTGAAATAGAATGAAGGGGGGAGGACAATGGTTTCAAGTCTTTCAAAATGGTACGAAAAGAGATCGATAAAAATTGCCCCTTATTTGTTCATCGCACCGAATATCATTCTATTTCTGACCTTTATGGTTATCCCGATTTTCTTTACGTTCTATATCAGTTTTCAACAATGGGGGATGTTTGGAAAGCCAAGCTTTATCGGGCTTGAGAATTACTCACGGATGTTTGGGGATAAAGTGTTTTGGATATCGCTGCGAAATACAGTTTATTATACGGCAGGTACGGTTCCGTTTAGTGCAGCACTTGGTTTGATTGGTGCCCTGATGCTGAATCAAAAGGTTCCCCTGCGCGCGATTTTTAGAACGATATTTTTTGCTCCTGTTGTCGTGTCTCTAGTAGCGGCTGGCCTTATCTGGTCATGGATGTTTAATCCTAATTATGGATTGTTTAATGAGATTTTGAGCAAGTTCGGTGTCCATGGAGTAGATTGGCTTTCCTCATCCACCTGGGCAATGCCGGCTGTTATTCTAACAACACTTTGGGTAAGAATTGGCTATTGCCTGGTGATCTACTTAGCTGGTCTCCAGGCAGTACCCGACTCACTTTATGAAGCAGCGGATATGGACGGTGCCAATGGCTGGCAAAAGTTTTGGCGTATTACTTTACCCACGATTAAGCCAACCACTACTTTTATTCTAGTAATGGAGATTATTCATGGGTTTATGGTTTTTGATTTGGTTTTCACCATGACAAAGGGCGGTCCCGGCTACTCAACTACCGTTATCGTGCAATATATCTATCAAAAGGCTTTTACTGAAGGTGAGATGGGGTACGCTTCGGCCATCGGAACATTTTTCTTTATTCTTGTCATGATTCTTACTTTGGTACAAATGAGGTTAGGGAGGGAAAAACAATGAGTGATAATAAAGCCTTGCTTGCAAAAGAAGGTAAACTTGACGTTTCTCAGCCCCTTTCCTTGCCGAGACTGAGTCCGAAAAAGATTAAAACTACTGTAATCTTTCTGGTTTTATGCGGGATGGCTTTCCTCTTTCTGCTCCCATTTATTTGGATGTTGTCTACAGCGTTAAAAACTCCGGCAGAAGTAACGGCAAAAGATACCCATATTATTCCGGATAAATTGATGTGGAGCAACTTTTCAGACGCTCTGCACGCGGCTCCTTTTGCTGGTTATGTTGGAAACAGCCTGATCGTAAGTATATTAGCAGTAATTTTAACTGTGTTTATCAACTGTTTGGCAGGATATGCCTTTGCAAAATATAAATTCAGAGGGAGAAATATCCTTTTTCTGATGATTTTGAGTACCTTGATTATCCCTGTTCAAATAACGATGATTCCCAATTTCTATATTCTAAAGTACTTGGGATGGATTAACAGCTATGCAGGATTAATTGTCCCAAGGGCTGCAGAAGCTTTTGGGCTGTTCTTAGCCAGACAATACATCATGAATATACCTGACTCTCTTATCGAAGCTGCAAGAATTGATGGTGCGAGTGAATTTAAAATTTTTAGGAAAGTGATTTTACCCAATATCAAACCTTTGATCGCAGTGCTGGTCATTTTTACTTTTATGTGGAGATGGAACGAGCTTGCATGGCCGCTTATTGCTGTTTCCGAACAGAGTATGTATACCGTTCAATTGGGGCTAGCGATGCTGAAGGGAGAACACTTTATTAATTGGACTCAGCTCATGTCACTGACTTTGCTTTCAGTTATCCCCATTTTAATCGTGTTCTTAATTTTTCAACGGTATTTTATCAAAGGTATGGTTGGTTCCGGAATGAAAGAATAGGAGGCTGTAATATGGCAAAAGTTACAATTGTCGGAGCAGGTAGTGTAGTATTTGCAAAAAGGTTGATTACTGATATTTTGAGCTTTCCCGAACTAAAGAACACTACGTTTTCATTAACAGATATTAACCAAGAGCGATTAGGCACAGCTGAAAAGATGGCTCTAAGAATAGTCGAAGAGAATGGCGGCTATGCAAAGGTAGAGGCAACGTTAAATCGGAGGGAAGCATTGGCTGGTGCAGACTATGTTTTGAATCTCATTCAAGTTGGCATGCACCAATCTACACTAATCGATTTTGAAATTCCCAAAAAATACGGCTTAAAGCAAACCATCGCTGATACTCTTGGGGTAGGTGGGATTTTTCGGGCACTCAGGACGATTCCAGTTTTGTTGGACATTTGCAGGGATATGGAAGAGGTGTGTCCAAACGCGTTATTGTTGAATTACACAAACCCAATGGCCATGCTCATGCATGCAGTAGCTAAGTCAAGTTCCATTAAATCAATCGGGCTTTGCCACAGTGTTCAGAATACAGCGGATGATTTGGCATCCTACTTGAATATTCCGGTGGAAGAACTTGAATATAAGGTGGCTGGGATTAATCATATGGCCTGGTTTCTTGAACTTAAAAGGAACGGAGTCGATTTGTATCCCGAGTTGTTTAAAGCAATGGAAAAGGATGATGTTTTCAGTAAGGACAAGGTGCGTTTCGAGATGATGCGCAGGTTGAATTATTTCGTCACAGAATCCAGTGAGCATATGTCTGAATATACACCTTACTTCATTAAGGATGAAAAATTAATTGAGCAATTTGATATTCCAATCGATGAATATGTACGAAGAAGTGAAAGAAACCTTGAGCGCTTTTCGGAAACTAAAGATAAAATAGAGAGAGGCGAGGCATTTCATACAGAAAAGAGCCATGAATATGGAGCACCTATTATTCACTCTATGGAAACAGGTACAAATCGTGTGATCTGGGGGAACGTGCTGAATACAAATTTAATTACAAACCTGCCTGCAGATTCATGTGTGGAGGTGCCATGCCTGATTAATAAATCTGGTATCCAGCCTTGTCACGTTGGAGATCTTCCCGTACAACTCGCGGCGATGAACCGGACAAACATTAATGTCCAGCAACTGGTGGTTGAAGCGGTTTTAACAGGAAATATAGATTATGTCTATCAAGCAGTGATGATGGATCCGCATACAGCATCTGTATTATCCCTTGAGGAGATGTGGTCAATGACCAATGAACTGCTACTTGCACATGAAGAGCATCTTCCGAAGTTTACATCTGGCCGAAACCTTATCAAGAAGGAATTGGTTCAATAAATACCGTTCAAAAAGCACAAAAGCACTCCGCGGAGTGCTTTTTGTCTTTTATATGAGGTCATTTGTGAACATGACGGGATATTCAACTGCAGTTGCAAGAGCACCTTATCTAGAAAGTTGCTGTGCAGGAGTATTCAAATAGTTTCTAAACATAATAAATACCAAACTTAATGCCAGAGATAGTAATCCCACTAATACCACGTATGGTGTACCTAATTGAGAAATAAACACTCCTCCTGCAGCTGTACCAATTGTTGTTCCTAAGTTAACGGAGGATAAAAATAATCCATTTGCGAAATCAGGTGCTTCTGGAGCTGCAGACGTAATCCAGTATTGATTAATATTACCCCCTATTCCTGCTAATACTCCCCAAACTAAAGTAATGATCGCCATAGGCCATGTAAACTGTCCTAATAAGAATAAGAGGATGTAAACGGCTCCCAATGCAAAAGGAAAAGATACGACAGATTTGATGGCATCCTTAGTAAGTAACCTGCCTGCTGCAATATTTCCAATAATATTAGCTCCCCCGAAAATAACTAACATTAAACTAATAGATTTCCCGGAGATTTGCGTAACGGTTTTAAGAAATTCAGCAAGGTAACTATATACCCCGAATATTGCGGAATTTAATAAAAGGACAGCAACGATGGACAGCCAGGTAATTGGTTTTTTTAATACGGATAATTGAGCTCCGTAAGAGAGTCTTTCTTTAACAGGCATGGAAGGGAAAAAGATTAGTGTAGCAATAAATACAATCGCGTTTACTACTGCGAAAAATGCCATGGATATTTCGAACGAAATGGTACCAGCAAGATAACTTGCGATAGGGACGCCGAGTACCATGCCGGCAGATACACCAATAAAAACTTTTGAAACAGCTTTTGGAGCTTCTTCCCTGCCAACAGAGCTGGCAGCCATTGTAAAAGCTGCTGAAAAATAGATGGGGTGAAAAATAGCTGGAATCACACGCGCAATAATGGCGATGGCAAAGCTTGATGTAAATATAGACACAATGTTAAATAGAACAAAAATACCAAGTACAAGTAACATTGCCTTCTTGCGATTGATCCCCGAAAATAATAACGGCATCGTCGGACCAGATACAGCAACAACAAGGGCAAAAAGACTCACCAGCAGCCCTGCTTTTGATACACTGACATGAAAGTGATCTGCAATGTAGGGTAAGATCCCGATAACGCCCATTTCAGTATTTATGATGCCAAAAGCCCCAAGGATCAATATGAATACAAGTAAATGATTTCTTTTAGTCAAAAAAGCAACTCCTGTCTTAAATCATTTGCAATGTTCAGTAGATAACTAATCGTTTTATCAATAACTGCTGAAGAGGAGTATTTAGCAGGACTCCGGTGTTATTCTAAAGCCTATCTAAGCGTTTCTTAATAGCTGAATCTACAACTGCAAACAATTCATTTGTAACCTTCACTAATGTGATTTATCCTATTCGGAAAAAAGTGTGGACCCCGACTAGAAAACCGGGATTCACACAGTGGGTTTTACTGAAGTAATATTGGCACCTTATGCTCTACTTTTTCTTCAAATTTTCTTTAAAGAAAGCCCCGAGCTTGTCAAAAGGGATTAAATTCACACGGTCGTACAGATCCACATGACCTGCGCCAGGAACAAGGTACAGTTCTTTTGGTTCGCCCGCCAGCTTGTAGGCGTCTTCGCTGAACTCCCTGGAATGAGCGTTTTCACCCGTGACGAAAAGCATCGGGCGGGGAGAAATCGTTTCTATGTCTTCGAACGGATAAAAATTTATGAATTTAACGTTACTGGTAAGCGTAGGATGTGTGGTCAGTTCGGGTGACGAGCCCTTCGGAGTGAATTCACCTCTTGGAGTGCGGTAGAAATCATAAAACTCACGCTCAATCGCTGTAGAGTTTTCAGTAAGTTCATGTACCGTTCCGCTGGTGTATTTGGTTTTACCCCCTGTGAACTCCACATAGCGTTGTTCCGCTGCTTCTTCGAGAATCTTCTTTCGCTGCTCAAGGGTCTGCGAGTGGTTAAGTCCGTTACGGTTGGCGGCACCCATGTCATACATACTGACGGTCGCGATGGCTTTAATGCGCGGGTCGATCTTGGCTGCACTGATGGCAAAGCTCCCGCTGCCGCAAATTCCCAGAACGCCAATCCGATCCCTGTCAACAAACGGCCGGGTACCCAGAAAATCCACCGCAGCACTGAAATCCTCGGCATAGATATCGGGCGAAACAGCGTTGCGAGGCTGACCCTCACTCTCTCCCCAGAAAGACAAATCCAAGGACAAAGTAACGAATCCCTTTTCAGCCATTTTTTGTGCATACAGATTTGCACTTTGTTCCTTTACTGCGCCCATAGGATGCCCGACAATGATGGCGGGGTTTTTCGTTTTCTTCTTCAACCCTTTGGGAGTAAAAAGATTCCCTGCAACCTTCATGTTGTATTGATTGTTAAACGTAACCTTTTTCTTGTTTACCTTTTTGCTCTTGTAAAAGTTATCCGCTCCATTGGACATGTCTGGCTTGTATCCATCGTCAGTCTTGGTTGGGACGTCATTGCGGTTTGTGGAAGCAGCGTCAACGCCCATCCTGGATGTGCCCAGGGATAAAAGCAGGCCCAGTGCTATTACTGTGATTACACTGGTGAAAATAGACTTTTTGTTCATTTTAAATCCCCTTCCCATGTGTTAATAACCTACTTTGTTGTTTATTCTAGCTGTGCTTTATACATATAACAAATACCTATATCTAATATCACATTATGCCTTGTGAGCATTTCAAAAAGGGGTATACTAGAACATAATGAAGGAGGAGTGCAGCGTGGAATTTAGAGTATTGCGTTATTTTCTTGCTGTGGCAAGAGAGGGGAGCATCACGGGTGCTGCTGATTTTTTGCATCTTACACAGCCAACCTTATCCAGGCAATTAAAAGACCTTGAACAAGAGTTAGGGAAAAAGCTATTTATTCGCAGTAGTCACCGTGTCATTCTTACAGATGAAGGTATGCTCCTGCGAAAAAGAGCAGAAGAAATCGTGGATATGGTTGATAAATTAGAGGCAGAATTCCGTTCCATGGAAGAAACCATTAGTGGTGATGTTTACATAGGTGGCGGGGAAACAGACGCAATGAAACAGATTGCACATGCAGTAAAAGATTTGCAGTTAAGTTATCCGAATATAAGGTATCACCTCTACAGCGGAAACGAGGATGATGTAACTGAGCGGCTGGACAAGGGATTGCTGGACTTCGGTATTTTAATCCAACCAGCTGATTTATCAAAATACAATTATATCGATATCCCAGCCAAGGATGTTTGGGGTGTGGTTATGAGAAAAGACAGTCCTCTTGCTTTGAAAAATACCATTCAGGCAGTCGATTTAGTAAATGTTCCATTAATCTGTTCACGACAGGCTATCAAACAGACATTTTCTACAAATGAATTTGCGGACTGGTTTGGGGAAGATTTTGATAAATTAAGCATTGTGACGACTTACAATCTTGCCTATAATGCAGCCATTATGGTTGAGGAGGGCATTGGGTATGCAATAACCCTAGATAAAATAGTGAATACATCTAGCGACAGTAACCTTTGTTTCAGACCGCTGGAGCCAAAACTTGAATCTGGTTTAAATCTTGTGTGGAAAAAGCATCAGGTTTTTTCTGCAGCAACTGAAATGTTTTTAAACGTGATACAGGCGAGATTTTCAAATTAGTTATCAGATGTATAAGCCCGCAAACGTATAAACATCAAGGAACCACCAGATGACGTCCAATTTTGGAAACAGCTCAGAAAAATAAAAAACCACTCAGAGTGGTTTTTTAATCGCGCATTGCTCCTGCCTCTCGGGAAGTCATTGCGCCTTGTCCTTCGCTTACATCTTTTTGAATTTCTTGTTTCACTTTTTGGGCATCAGTTCCAGAGAATTCTGGTTTCATTGAACCTGAGTTCCCTTTAGCTTGTTGATCCTGTTGCATAGAATTCCTCCTTAAATTTTTGTTTAACAATCTTATTATTTACAAAAAAACCGTGTAAATCCCAAAGTTTTGCAAAACCATGAATATCCGGTTGACCACCTGAGATTCCGGTTCGATTTAGAGAAGCACAACTTTTCATTTATTTCAGATTGCGAATTTGAGTATCCACCAGGTAACATAACTCATTGCGCAACTGGTGTTTGGACATAAGTAAATAATGATTGGGGTTTTCTTCAACACTCGGGTGCTTATGTTAAAGAATATGGGGGCGCCGCCCTCCCCAGAGTACCATTGGCATGGATGATAACCACACAGGCTGGCATCGTCTTAGGTGTAATAATGGGGATGGTTATCTTGATGGTGCTGCACGATAGTTGAGGATTAGGGCTGTCATTGCGGCAGCTTTTTCTTATGGAGTTAACGGCAGGATAGTTTAATAAAAAACACAGGGTCAACTAACCCCGTGTTAAATTTAATCCTTTTTGATAATAGTGCATCATCATTTCTTCAGGAACCATATTTCCGCCAGTCCCCCAGATAATGTGGGTAGCTTTACTCATTTTTTCCGTTAAATTATGCTTTCGTAAATAATCGGTTCCTTCTTTACTTAATTTAATTGGTCCTATCATGCCTGCCAGTGCTGAAGGTTCTAAATGAATTCCCTCTGTATCAATTAGTTCCTTTAATAACTTATACAACTGTTCATCGCTAACCGTATAATTCCCACTTAGAAACGGTTCTATGGTTTTACCCACAAATCCAGATGGTCTTCCAACAGCAAGTCCATCAGCATCTGTTACATTATCAATCCCGATATCTTGTACGGAAATTTTATCATGAAGTCCAGTCATTAAACCAAGTAACATACATGGCGAGTGGGTCGGTTCTGCAAAGAAACAGTGAACATGTTCTTGATACAATAACTTCAATCCAAAAGCTATACCGCCGGGACCACCGCCTACTCCGCATGGAAGGTAAACAAACAAAGGATGATTTTCATCAATGGTTATCTTTAACTCTTCTAATTGTTTTTTTAATCGAGATGCTGCTACTGCGTATCCTAAAAATAGATCATTAGAATTTTCATCATCTACAAAATAACATGCAGGATCCGCATCTGCTTGGAGACGACCTTCCTCTACTGCTTTACTATAATCCGATTCATATTCAATTACATTCACATTTTTGTTTCGAAGTAAGTCCTTTTTCCATTGTTTTGCATCAGCCGACATATGAACGGTCACATTAAATCCTAACTTTGCACTCATTATGCCTATGCTAAGTCCTAAATTTCCAGTCGAGCCTACTGCGATTGAATAGTGTGAGAAGAATGTCCGAAACCTGTCACTATCTAAAATGGAATAGTCGTCTTGTATCGTCAACAATTGATGTTGAAGAGCTAATTCTTCTGCATGTTTGAGAACTTCATAAATCCCGCCTCTTGCTTTTATAGACCCTGATATAGGAAGGTGACTATCACACTTAAGCAATAATTCACCCAGTATAGGTTGTTGATAATTGTGCTCTAAGGATTGTTTCATGGAAGGAATTCGTCTTAAAGGAGATTCTATTATCCCATTCATCTTTTTTGTTTCCGGGAAAACTTTGGCAATGTATGGAGCGAAGCGTTTCAGCCTTTCCTCTGCATCCCTTACATCCTCTTGAGTAAGGGGGGATTTTTTAATTCCTGTTTTAAACTCTTCAATATTTGGATTTAACCAAAATATTTCCTTCATTGAAATGAGTTGGTTTAGTAAAGGATAGTGTTCTTTCCATGTTTCTAGTTCTCTAAATTCAATATCTTTCACTTTATTACGCCTCCTCATTGACTTGATTATATTCACCGAAACCAAGTAAAGTATAATTTAATAAATGTTAAATACAGTTTAACACGAACAACTTCAATTGTTAATTCATATTTAATTTTGTTAAATTATAATTAACAATTTACATTTCAAGGGGTGCATACGAATGGAAGAAATAGATATTGGTAAAAAGGTTGAAAAATATAGGAAAGCTAAAGACTTAAGTATTAGAGAATTGGCTAAGTTATCTGAAATAACGCCTTCCATGTTGAGCCAAATCGAACGTGGCTTAGCAAACCCCTCTATTCAGACGATTAAAGTTTTAGCAAAGTCCCTGGACGTTCCTACATTTAGTTTTTTTATTGAAGAAATAAACACGGTCGATTTAGTGGTTAGGTCTGATCACCGAAAGAAAATGGTTATTGAAAACTTATCTTATGAGCTCATTTCGCCTGATTTTACTGGGAATCTGGCAACAGCTATTATGAATTTTCCACCGAATACTGCTTCATCTGAGAAACAGCTGGAGCATAAGGGAGAAGAAGTCGCTTATGTATTAAAGGGGAAAATTAAAGTATTTTTAGATGATGAAGAATACATATTGGAACCTGGTGATAGTGTAAAAATACCAGCACAAATGAAGCATAAATGGGAAAATCATTTTAATGAACATGCTGCCATACTTTTTTCAGTGACTCCGCCAGTTTTTTAGTTTCTTTTTTGAACAAACGGGGCAGGTGAGTTAATAAAAAGGCTGTAATTTTATTTACAATCTTGATAGTATTATTTTAAGGGTTTAATCCTATTTCTAAGGAGTTACTATCATGATTATACAATTCATTCGCTTTAGATAGAAAAGGGTATAGACTGCTTTCAAATCCAAACTCGTATTTTTTTTGAAAATATGATGAGGGTTTATTTGTCTATGCCTTTTTCATTTATCTAAAAACGAATGAATGAGGTGGCTTCTTTGTTACAAGAGAGCAAAAGAATAAAGAGTGCAAATTATGTAAGCAATTATGAAGCTATTTTTGCTTGCCCTATTTGTCATTCGACTATGAAGGTTATTCAATCAAAAAGTTTAATCTGCTCAAAGCATCATACGTTTGATTTTGCCAAGCAAGGTTACATTAACTTTACTTCTCACTCGATAAAAACAAAATACGGCAAGGAACTTTTTGAGGCACGAAGAAAACTTATTACAGAAGGTTCCTTTTATAAACCGTTAAGCCATGCAATTGCAAAGGTTATAAATGAACATGTTGGTGAGAAAAAAGAAACAATAACTATACTTGATACGGGGTGTGGCGAGGGTTCACATCTTTCCACTATTTGCGATACTGTTAGTTCTGATTTTTTCAAAAGTGTAGTTGGAGTAGGAATCGATCTTTCTAAAGAAGGCATCTTGTCAGCTTCTAAGAATTATTCTGATAAGATTTGGGCCGTGGCTGACCTTGCAAACACACCATATAAGGATAAACAGTTTGATGTCATTCTTAATATCTTATCTCCCTCAAATTATGTTGAATTTAATAGATTGTTAAAATCAGATGGTTTATTAATTAAAATTGTACCTCAAAATGGTTATTTAAAGGAGCTACGGGAATACCTTTTTCATAAACCTGAAAAACAAAGTTATTCTAATGCAGAGACTGTGGAGAGATTTAATGAGAACTTCCAGTTGGCAGATTCCTTTAGGTTAAGTTATACATTGAACCTTAACAAATCTTTAATTCAGTTGTTGGTTCAGATGACTCCTTTAACTTGGACAGCAACAGAGCAACGAGTAAAATCTTTTCTTAATAAGGATTCTGCTCAAATAACTGTTGATTTAGAGATTTTAATCGGAAAAAGACAATAAAAATAAAAGATGAAACAAAAAGGCAGTCTCATGTTGAGGCTGCCTTTTTGTGATTGTTTGTAAACCAACGGATGCGTTAGTTGCAGGTCATTCGGCTGCTTATACTGATGCGATTGTTCAATAAGAGCAATCGCTTTTCTTGTTCCGCTTCTAGTGAAAGAACATCTTTCATCTTCTATGTATTGGTTGTAAAATAAATATGAACTGGAAAATTGTAGCTAGGGTTCCGCTATCTATGTAGGTCAGTGACCAAGGGCTATATCTTTTACCATATGTAAAAGGCACCTATTGACATAAAAGGTCCGAGGGGAAAAGTTCAGCGTATTTGTTATGCGTTGAAAACTTTTACCTCGGGCCTTTTTTATTATTTTAAGGAGGTTTATTGTATGAATAAAATTGATGATTTAAAAGCTGGGGTTGCAGTCATTCTTTTAAATGAGGAAAACCAAGTCTTGTTACAGAAAAGGGCAGATGTAGGACTATGGGGTATTCCTTCAGGACATATAGAAATAGGGGAAACCGTTTCAGAGGCAGCTATTCGGGAAGTAAAAGAGGAAACGAATTTAGATATAAGAATTAAAAAGCTTATTGGTGTGTACTCTGACCCAAGTTCACAGGTATTTACTTATCCAAATGGTAAAGCAGTGCATTTTATAACAACTTGTTTTCTTGCTGAAATTATTGGAGGAGAACTGCGGTGTAATTCTTCTGAGTCTCTAGAAATTAAATTTTTTGAACAGCAGAACCTCCCTCAAGACTTATTGAAAATGCATCCCCGATGGTTAAAAGATGCCCTTGCGAATCGAAAATCGGCATACATTCGTTAGTAAAATTCGTATTGAAGTAATGGGTGCAATAGTTGAGGTTTAGGGCATGCGTAATGTCCATGCTCAGGATAGTTTTGGTAATTTAACCATGGAGGTTTAAAAGTGATGCAGAAGGGAACTGCTTTACTATAGCCAAGATCAAACTTGAGCATTTTAGAAAGGGAGATGAATAAACATGGCTACGAATAATAGAAATGGAATGAGCAGGGAAGAAGCTGGAAGAAAAGGCGGAGAAGCTACATCCAAAAATCATGATAAAGAGTTTTACCAGGAAATTGGTGAAAAGGGTGGAGAGGCCACCTCTAAAAATCATGATAAGGAATTTTACGAGGAAATTGGAAAAAAGGGCGGAGAAGCCCGTAATCATAACAACAAGTAGCGTAATGATAAAAAACCTGATCTTCTTACTGGAGATCAGGTTTTTTGGTTATCAGAAACACGCTAAGAAAGAATGAATGATCATCCGTGGTATCCACGAAACACTACTCGGATAAATCGGAAAACCGCACTTCCTTATTTGTTACCGAGTTGTTCCGCCAAGCCGATTAGAAGTCCTTCGGTTCCACGAATGTAGCAGAGCCGGTACGAGTCCTCGTACTGAACCACTTCGCCAACGAGCTCGGCACCATACTTAGTGAGTCTGGATACCATTTCGTCAATGTCTTCAACGGTGAACATGACGCGTAGATATCCGAGGGCGTTAACAGGAGCCGTCCGGTGATCTGTTATAGCAGGTGGCGTGAGAAACCGAGAAAGTTCAAGCCGGCTGTGGCCATCTGGGGTAACCATCATAGCAATCTCTACGCACTGTGAACCTAATCCGGTTACGCGACCAGCCCATTCACCTTCGACAGTGGCTCGCCCTTCGAGCTTCAAGCCAATCTCCTCGAAGAAAGAGATGGCGTCATCAAGGGATTCTACAACGATGCCGACATTGTCCATCCTTAGTAATTTGTTATTTGCCATAGTTTCACCCTCCTCGCGTGTGAAAATTAACATCTTGTTAACGAACAACACACTTCGTAAACTCTTTACTTTTGAAATATTCGCGAACCTTATTTCGTGAATGCCATCATTTAAATAATTTTCAAAGATTCGATACCGTAGTTGCTATTCGATGAATTCGACTTCCCCCCAAATATTCCTGCCCTGTATATCATTAAAAGGTCCATTATTGAAAGAGGAAAGATTAAATTAACGGGTAGCATTACTTTAATAAAAACGATTCTATGATATAGATAAAATAAAGGTAGAGGCGTGCGAAAACTTTGCCAGTTCGTCATTTTCAATTTTGTACCTCAAAACGGAACCCTTTAGTAAAATTCACACGCTTTTTTATTCAACACGAGGTGCGTTCGTACCCACATCGATTTGAGATAAAAAGGACCTCATATCCACCGGATCATGAGGTCCTGCACACTATTTCTCCCAAAGCTCGACCAGTCGGCCGTCAGGATCTTTAATCCAGATGAACTTTCCATATTCACTCATCTCTTTTTTCTTCTCGAGAGGGACACCAAGAAGTTCAAGATGATTCAGCATCTCGTCCAGGTTATGTACTTGAAAATTCAACATCACTTGTTGTTCTGTTGGAAAATAACTGTCATCCTCGGTAAAGAAGGAAAAGATGGTCTCAGTTCCTGATTCGGGTGTAATCATCGTCCCATTCCAATTTTCCAGATCCAGCTTCAACACTTCACCGTACCACTTTTTCGTAGCTTCCAGATTCTTCGTTCTCCAAAATATTCCGCCGAAACCTTTAATCATCGTATCTGACCCCTCTCTGTCAACTTGTACGAGTTCATTATAACCCAGCCATTATGATAATCTTGGTAAATTGCACAAAAAAAGAAACTCATCTAAGGCCGATGAGTTTCTCAATTATAATTTCACTTTAAAAAATTACGTCCCTTAAGCAAATCCCTCTCCAATTTCACTGTATTGCCGCCAGTTTAAAATCTCTAAAAAATATTATTAATGTGCTAAGTTAAAGCCTGAATTCATGAAAACGGTTCTGCAATTCCAATAAAATCTCTTTTGGTGACTTGTTCGTGGTGTCATATAGATAAGGCCGATTGGCGGGGTCATTCTGCAGCTGCCTCAGTAAAATCAGCGACCGGTCAATCAGGTCCACATCTCCCCGTTCCTGCAGCCGCTGCACAAGGACATCCTCATCGGCACGCAGCACAACATAATAAAGCTCAATATCATACCCGGAAAGCTCCCGGCAAAACCACTCCAGCTCATCCTCCACGACATAATCCAGGACGATATTCAACCCATGATCAAGAAAATTGCGCGTGATGGAGAGGGTGTTTTGCCAGACGATGGACAGCTGCTCATCCCAGGACGGCTGATCCCTGCCGATAAACATCGAATGGATGTCATCCCCATGAACGAGGACCACTTTTTCCATATTCTCAGCGAGCATCTTGGTGATCGTCGATTTACCCACCCCGCACGGTCCGGAAAAAATGTAAATCTGATTCACGAGTTCGACCTCGCTTTTGCGGTTGACTCCCGCACAAGTAGTTCGGTTGGAAGGAGCAGTTCGATGATCGGCTCGTCCCGGTGCTGCATGCGCCAGGTAAGCTGCTCGACTGCTTTACGGCCGTACAGATCAAGGTCGATGTTCATGGTGGTGATTTTAGGGGTGGTCAGCCGGGAGAGCATACCGTTGTCAAAACTAACCACCGACGCCGCGTCCGGTACAGAGATGCCGTGCTGCTGCAGGGCGGATCGTACGAAAAAGCCAAACCCGTCGTTAACACAGAACCAGGCGGTCGGCTGCACATCAAGCCCCTGAACCAGTGCATTCACATCCCGTTCATCTTCATCTATCGAACTAAAAACAAACTCACCCTTCCGCTCGATCCCATGCTCGGCAAGCGCCAAGTCATAGCCCTCCAACCGCTCCTGATAGCTCGGGGAAAGTTTCGCGTTTCCGACATACGCGATGTCCCGGTGGCCAAGCTCAAGCAAGTGCTTGACCGCCGTATAGGCGCCGAACCGGTTATTCGTTAAAATGGCGTCTGCGTGAATGAGGGGGTGGTGATGGTCGATCATGACGGTCGGAATACCGGTTTCAATCACCGCATTCGTGTACGCGTTGCTGATGTGGGAAAGAATAAGCACGCCATCCACTTTTCCCTCGGCGATAAAGGATGGAAGCACGAGGTTGTCACGTGACTCCGTGTTCACTGACTGAATGAGCAGGTTCATGCCGCGTGCTGTCACTTCTTTTTCTATGCTCAGGTAGATTTCACCGAAAAAGCTTTTCAGCGAAAAAGCATAGTCCGACGCAATCAAGCCGATCGTGCCGGTTCCCCGGCTGACAGAATCCATCGAGAGGGTCTGCTTTCTCACTCGATAGCCCAGCTCCTGAGCTTTTTGTTCAATTCGTTTCCGGGTGGCATCACTTACGCCCGGCTTTCCGGACAGAGCCTGGGAAACGGAGTTTTTCGATATATTCAATGCATCTGCGATATCCTGCATGGATACTTTTTTGGCCATAGGGTCTCAAACCTTTCAATGGATAATGACAATCGTAATTTTGTCACGTTACAAAATAATCATAACCTAATTAGAGAAACTGGTAAACAACTATTCATAAAAATCATCCATAAGACTCACGTGAAAAAAAGTTGACAGAACTTTTGTAATCATGTAAAACTGTAATTGTAAGGTTAATAATCACATTACAAAGTGACAAATAGGATAAAATGTAATGTTTTCCAGCAAGGAAGAGGAAAGGCGCTGGATTTTTTTCTACCATTGAATGATAGCGCTATCAAAAAACGTATTGGGGGATATTGTGATGAAAATGAAAAAGGCAGCATCACTTTTGCTTGGAGCGTCAGTATTGGCTGGTTCACTTGCGGGCTGTTCAACCGGAAACCCGGCGAGCGAGGATTCGACGTCCAAGAACGGAACGACCACGATTGAATTCTGGGCTGCGCCAAACCCGCCGCAGCAAGCCTACTGGAAGGAAACTGCTAAAGCGTTTGAAAAGGATCACCCGAAAATCAAGATCAAGGTGAGCCCGATCAAGGAAAGCCCAACATCCGAAGCAAGCATCCAGTCCGCCATCGCGGGTAAGGAAGCGCCAACCATGTCGGAAAACATTAACCGCGGATTTGCCGCACAGCTGGCAGAAAGTAAGGCGATCGAGCCGCTGAACAAGATGGCAGGGTACGACGATATCCTGAAGTCCCGTAATATGAGCAACACGATCAAAGGCTGGAAGTTCTCTGACGGCAACCAGTACGTATTGCCGATCTACTCCAACGCGATGCTGTTTGGCTGGAGACTTGATATCCTGAAAAAGCTGGGGGTTAACGAGCCGCCAAAAACATACAGTGAAGTGCTTGATGTAACCAAGAAACTGAAAGCGAAATACCCGGACAAATATTTGTGGGCAAAGCCTGATCTTGCTGATCCAACCGCATGGAAGCGCTGGTTTGACTTCTTCATGCTGTATGACGCAGCATCTGGCGGCAACAAGTTCATTGAAGGAAACAAGCTGGTTGCGGATGACAAAGCCGGTGTGGATGTGCTGAACTTTATGGACAACATCCGCAAGGAAAAAGGAATCCTGACCAAGCAATCCAAGGATCCGTTTGAAACAGGTCTTGGCATTTTTACCGACATCGGACCATGGACCCTTCAATACTGGGAAGAGAAGTTCCCTGAAATGAAATACAATGAAACCTTTGCATTTTCTACGCCACCGGTTCCGGATGGCACGGATACAAAAAATGTGTCTACGTTTGCGGATACAAAAGGTCTTGTCATCTATTCCTCCGCTCCTGAAAATGAGAAAAAAGCAGCGATGGAATTCATCAAGTGGGTGTACTCAAAACCTGAAAATGACGTGAAGTGGATGGAGAAAACGAACCTTCCGCCAGCACGTGACGATTTGGCAACGAACGACGCGTTCAAAGTGATCTATGAGAAGAATCCTGCGCTGAAGCCATATGCCGAAGCCATTCCGAACGCAGTGCCGTCCATTGATAATGCGAAATACAATGAGCTTCAAACGTACATTGGCCAATATGCCGTGAACCCAGTCGTAAAAGGAGAAGTACAGCCGAAGAAAGGCTGGGAAAAGATGAAAGAGGCCATTGAGGGGGATCTCAAGTAATGAGAGCCAAAAATAACAACGGAATGGGCTGGCTATTTGCCAGTCCTTACCTTTTATACGGGCTGATTTTCTTTCTCATCCCGCTCGGCTGGTCGTTTTATCTCTCGATCACCGACTGGAACCTGATCGCTCCCGTTTTTCATCATGTTGGGATAGATAACTTCATCAAAGCACTGAAAAGCCCAGGCGTTCATGCGGCCTTTTTCGTTACGTTCAAATTCATGATCGTCTTTGTTCCGATGGTAATCGCCTCATCCTTGATCGTCGCGCTTGTCGTACACGGCCTGCCGCGCTTTAAAGGATTGTTCCTGATCGGCTTCTTCCTGCCGTATCTTGCATCAGGCGTTGTATCGTCCTTTATCGTGAAAGGATTTCTTTCCTACAACAGCCCGGTGAACACTTTCCTAAGAGGGCAGTTCGGACTTGACATCAACTGGCTCGGCACACCATTGTCCGCCTTGCTTCTTGTCGCGGTCATTATCGCCTGGAAATTTACCGGTTATTACGCGCTCATCTTAACGTCCGGCTTTGAATCGATTAACCAGGAAATTTACGAAGCAGCTGCCATTGACGGTGTTAACGGCTGGCAGCGCTTTTGGAAAATTACCCTGCCGCTATTGTATCCAGCATTGTTCACGACCTTGATTCTTTCGATTGGCGTAACCTTCGGGATTTTTACCGAGGTGTACCAGCTGACAGGCGGTGGACCGAACTTTGGGACCAACACGTGGCAGATGGAAATCTACAAGCAGGCATTCCAGAACCTGTCCGCCGGCTATGCTTCTGCCGTTGCCTTGATCGCATCGGTCGTGACGTTCATCTCGATTTTTATCATTCGAAAATTCTTGGAAATGTGGGGGAAACGAAATGGCTGGACATAAGAAAAAATCACTCACCATCCGCTATATAATCGCGTTCCTTCTGCTATTGATTATGGTGTTTCCGTACCTGTACATGGTGCTCAACTCCTTTGCGGACTGGAGCCAGGTGGACCGCAAGCTGATCCCGACGAGCTTCACGCTTCATTCGTATGAATGGCTCTTGAGCGGCGGGCAGTCCGCCGAACCGCGTCCGTGGATCCGGGCCTTCTTCAACAGCCTGATCGTATCGACCGGTTCAACCGTTTTAATGATGGTTACAGGTGTGGTCGTTGCTTATGCGCTTGCCAAGCTGCAGTTCCGCGGCCGTAACTTTTTGAACAACGCCATCCTGTTTCAGATGTTTTTCCCGGCGATCATTCTGCTTGTGCCGACGTTTCTGATCATCCAGCGGCTGGGTATGTATGATTCCTACTGGGGGATGATTCTTCCAAAAGCATTGAGCTTGTGGGCCGTCTTCATGTATACGAACTTCTTCCGGGCCATTCCCGATACCTTTATTGAAGCGGCAAAACTGGACGGGGCCTCCGATTGGCAGATCATTTTCCGAATCATTCTGCCGATGTCCAAATCCATCACGATCGTCGTTTTCCTGTTCTTGTTCATGGAACGCTGGACCGAGCTCCTGTGGGATATGATTGTCGTCAAAAGTGACAACATGCTGACGCTGAACGTTCTTTTATCACAAATGTTTGGTCCGTACGGCGGCTATCCGGGACCGATGTATGCGGCATCCGTGATCCTGACCGTGCCGATTATCATTCTGTTCTTGTTCTTTGCCAAGCAGTTTAAGGAAGGTATGCAATTTACACTGAAATAAGGAAGGTGAACCCTTTGAAATTAACGAAAACCGATGTGAAAACGTGCAGCGGGCTGCTGAACCAATACAAAAAAAAGGACAAGCCGGGTCTGCCGGAAAAGCTGACGTTTGAAGGCGTGGGAAACCATGACGTCTACAACATCACAGCACCATTTGAAGATGACGGCCAGCTCGTGATCGCCGGACGGGTGGAAGCCCGTGACAGCGAGCAGTCCGAGGTTCATTTCTTCATCCAATCAGGAGATACATGGGTGCCAAGAGAGGGAGCACCGGTCCTGAAGCTGCAGGATCCGTTTTTTACCCATATCGCAGGCGAGCTTGTTCTCGGCGGCGTGCAGACCTTTCCTCATCCTGCCATTGAAAACGCCCTTGGCTGGCGCACCGTTTTTTATAAAGGCAGCAGAATCAAGGACCTGAAGGAGTTTTTCAAGGGGCCGGACGGCATGAAGGATCTTCGGATCGCGGAGCTGCTTAATGGTTCGATTGCGATTTTTACACGGCCGCAGGGCGAAAAAGGCGGAAGAGGGAAGATCGGGTTTACGACTGTTCCTTCACTTAATGATTTGAGCATGGAAGTGATCGACAATGCGCCATTGCTCCAAAATCAGTTCATTGACGACGAGTGGGGAGGGGCGAACGAGCTTCATGTCCTCTCCAGCGGGCGGATTGGTGTGCTCGGCCATATCGCAAGCTTTGATGAACAGGGCGACCGCCATTACTATCCGATGCGCTTTATTGTGGATCCGAAAACCGGTGAGCATTCAGACATCGAGCTCATCGCTGTACGAAATGACTTTTTGCCGGGAGAAACGAAGCGTCCCGACCTGGTCGATGTGGTGTTCAGTGGCGGATTGGTACGAAAAGAAGACGGAACAGCCGATTTGTATGCCGGGATCTCGGACGCCGAGGCCCATAAACTGACGATTCAAGATCCGTTCCTACCCTATGAGAGATAAGGAGACTGCAGTATGAACGTATATCGATATGAAGAGAATCCCTTAGTAACACCTGGTGATGTTAAACCTCACCGAGATGATTTTGAAGTGATCGGTGCATTTAACGCAGGAATCGCCCAATACAAGGATGAAGTCATCATGCTGCTTCGAGTGGCAGAGCGGCCGTTAAGTGACGATCCTGCTGTTGTGAAGGCGCCTGTTTTTAACACAGAAAAGAATGAACTTGAAATTCTTGAGTTCGATCCATCTGATGGGCACTACGACTTTGACGACCCGCGGACGATCCGGAAAAGCGGGGACCTGAGCCGGTTCGCGTATCTTACGTCCCTGTCCTACTTGAGGATTGCCCGAAGCAAGGACGGCCGTAACTTTACGATCGATCCCGAGCCATTCTACTATCCAACGAACGAGCTCGAGTCGTTTGGCATCGAGGACCCGCGCATCACACAGATCGGAGATACGTACTATATCTATTTCAGTGCCGTTTCACCGGTTGGTGTGGGAGAGTCGATGATTTCGACAAAAGACTTTCAAAGCATCGAACATCACGGCATGATCTTTGCGCCGGAAAACAAGGACGTACTGATCTTCCCGGAAAAAGTGAACGGCAAATATTACGCGCTTCACCGCCCGGTGCCAAAAAGCACGGGCGCGCCGGAAATCTGGATTGGAGAATCTCCGGACCTGCTTCATTGGGGAAATCATAAATATTTACTCGGACTGCGCGACGGCATGTGGGACGACGGCCGCATCGGCGGGGGAGCTGTGCCGATCAAGACGGATAAAGGCTGGCTGGAACTCTACCACGGCGCCAGCAAGGACAACCGCTACTGCATGGGCGCTGTACTCCTTGATCTGAACGATCCGACCAAGGTTATTGCCCGCTCGGAAACTCCGATTCTCGAGCCTGAAGCAGACTATGAAGTGAACGGCTTCTTCGGGAATGTCGTATTCTCATGTGGAGCGCTGGTTGATGGGGATACGGTGAGAATGTACTACGGCGTGTCAGATACATCGATGGCATGTGCGGAATTGAGTTTGAATGAGATTTTGGAATCATTAGTATCATTAGTTGAAGCATAAGGAAGGAACAGCCCGCTGATCAGGGCTGTTCCTTTTACAATTTGCGTTAAAATTGTAATGAACAGCACATAGAGAAGAATGGAGGGGGTTAGAATGGAACTCTTCGAAATCAAAAGCAAAAAAATGAACATACATACTTTTCACCAGCGTTGACGGCATAAAAGGTAAAATCTTATCATTTATGGCTGCATAGTCGTTCTGTTGTGGCGGGAAAGAACAGAAGAAGAGTGCAGATTGACCTGCACTCTTCTTTTTGAGCGGTTTTTTCGCTTCCACAATTTAACTTACTCTTGAAATCAGCTCTTTTATTCTCAAAAATATACGACTTATTCTCAAAAACCATTTATTTACTCTCAAAAAGTCCTCTTTTATTCTCAAATGGTTAATGCCTATTGGATTTCGATAAATTTCGCTACAATCTTTTTCCGTTATAATAAAGCAACAAACTTTTAGCCTCGTCGTTATACGGGATTTGCATCGTTGGATTGTTTTCAGTTAATATCTTCTTTTAGTCAGAGGTTATCGAATCGGTGTTAACTTCACGGTGGCTTCGGTTTGAATCGTATAGTCCTCATCGGCTTCGAATGTATAAGATGGGTTTCCGTTGCTGCCTAGAATCGTATTCACTTCTAAGCCGCCGCCATAATCCCATACCACAAAGTTGCTTCCGGATCCTACTGGTGTCGCCAAATAGCGGCCAGCCGGGAGGTCTTTTCCTACAGTATATTTACCAGCCTGAAGAATTTTTGGTGCGCCTTTCGCTTTTTGCACCTGCCCAGTTAATGAAGCTAGTTCACTTTTTTTGCTCTTTAGTTCGGATTGCAGATCTTTTAACTTGGCTTTTACGTCATCCATTTCGCTGTTAATGCTTGATATCTTTTCATCCGCTTTCGTACGAGCGTCTTTAAGCTGCTGCTCAAGTTTACCGCGGCCATTTTTTAATTCAGTGTCCAACGTTCCTTTGGTGTCTTTCAGCTGGTCTTTTGTATTCTTTAGTTCATTCTCCACTTGCTCCCGGCTAGCTATAAGGGCAGCCACTTTATCCTTTTCCTCTTGCTTTGATGAAATGTCCTTTTTCAGAGCATCTAACTCGCCTTGTAATTTCTCGGACTCATTCTTCTGTTTGTCGATCTGTTTTTCAAGGGCAATGGAATCCAGCTTGCGCTCATTCAGGGATACTTTTGCTCCCCATGATCCCCAAACCACACCGATCAGCAGAATAATAATTGCCCCAGCAATAATCCCCGCGACTTTTACTGCTTTCGTCCACTTTGATTGAGGTTTCGCTCGTTCCAATTCCATGTAACGACCTCCCGATTAGCAATTATTTTCTTTGCTGAAGAATAGGTATGATGTACCTATGTTATACTATCGTCTTTTTACATAATTTAGGACTTATTCCTAAAGGAACATCATTTGCAAAAACAAAAAAGCCTCTACCTGATACTCCAATGAGGAGAGGGTAGAGGCTTTTTTTATGGTCCAAAACCACGGCTGTTGCTGATTTTTAAAGTAGGTGGTAAATATATGCACGTATTATTTTCTCATCCATAGTATATAAATTATAATATTACCTTGACAGTCACAGTACTTCATTGCATAATGCAGATATGGAGGTAATTTTATGAGCGAGAACAAAATCACATCCGACCTGCTGCGCGGCCATACCGATACGATGATTTTACGGCTTCTGTCCGAAGCGGATCGTTATGGGTACGAAATTGTGAAGTTGATTGCTGAAAGGTCGGACGGCAATTATGAGTTAAAGGAAGCCACGATGTACTCCAGCCTTCGCCGGCTTGAAGCTGACGGCGATGTGGAGTGGTACTGGGGCGATGGATCTCAGGGAGGACGGCGTAAGTATTTTAAGATTACCGAAAAGGGAAAAGCGACTCACGCCAGCAACATAAGCAATTGGGAGTACGCAAAACAAGTATTAGAAAAATTATTATAAGGAGACGTGACGTATGAACGAAAAATTAAATCAATACGTAAATGGCGTTTTTGCACCCTATAACGGGGTGAAAAGTGTGGATGAATTACAGGCGGATCTGCTGTCTGATCTGCAGGAGCGGTTCAACGAACTGAAAAAAGAGGGCAAGGATGATGAAACAGCCTTAGAGATGACGATTGACAGCATTGGTGATATCGAACAAACGGTACAGGAGGTTGCCAACCTCACCCGCTCATTGGAGCGCCAGGTGCTGACCAACCTCAGCTCAAGCGACTTAACAAATAGTGACTTTGCAGGGGTTACGGCACACAAAGGAAAATTTGCGGGAAGCTCCTTGCACGGCTCCGACTTTTCCAGCTCAGACCTGACCGGCAGCTCATTTAAATCAAGCGATGTGCGTGAAGCCAATTTCGACAACGCTAATCTGACAGACTGCACCTTCTCCACCTTAGACCTTTCCAATTCAAGCTTCAACCATTCCATCCTTGTGCGCACAACCTTCAGTAAGTCGTCGCTCGCCGGCGTCACATTCAGAGATATCACCATGACTGATGTAAAGATGACTATGACCGACCTTAGCAAAACCACCTTTGAAAATTGTACCTTTGACGGCGTAGATTTCACCAATTCTTCATTGGAAGGATTGAATCTGGATCATCAAACCTTTATCGGCGTCAAATTTGATAAGGCCGGGCTGAAAGATGTTACGTTTAAAGGCGCAACCCTCAAGAATGTATCCTTCAAAGGACCGGCTTTGTCCAAGAGATTTTACCGTGCCATCAAGACGATCTGCTTTGACGATGCACGAATGGATAAACTGACCTATGCCGCGCTTAAAGGACTGGAAGCTGATTTATCCAAGGTAACGGTTATTTAAAGGATTAGAAGAGGAGGAGAAGAATATGCAAAACCCGTCCATTCAGGTAAAAGGTTTGCAAAAGTCCTATAAGAAGCTTCAGGTCCTAAAGGGTGTAGATTTTGAGGTGGAAAAGGGCAGTATTTTCGCCCTGCTTGGCTCCAATGGAGCGGGCAAGACGACCATTGTCAGAATTCTGTCTACGCTGTTTAAACCGGATAGCGGAACGGCTTCCATAAACAGTTTCGATGTTGTATCAGACCCTGAAAATGTAAGGCAATCGATCAGCCTGACCGGGCAATTCGCCGCCGTGGATGAGGTGTTGACCGGGCGGGAAAATCTGATCATGATGGCCAAACTGCGGCATCTTAAACAACCTCGCCAAGTGGCGGATGAACTGCTGGAACGCTTCGGTTTGGCCGATGCCGCTGACCGGAGGGCGTCTACTTATTCAGGCGGCATGCGCCGCAGGCTCGACATTGCGATGAGCCTTATTGGCAAACCGCAGATTATTTTCCTCGACGAACCGACGACCGGGCTGGACCCCGAAGCGCGGATCGAGGTTTGGAAGGTCGTCAAAGAACTGGCTGACAGTGGGACGACGGTATTCCTGACCACCCAGTACTTGGAGGAGGCGGAACAGCTTGCCGATCAAATTGCCATTCTGCATGAGGGCAGGGTGATTGCCAGCGGTACGCTCCAGGAACTGAAAAAGCTATTCCCGCCTGCAAAAGTGGAATATGTGGAAAAACAGCCTTCATTGGAAGAGATCTTCCTCACGATCATCAATAAAAAGGAGGAAAAGTTGGGATGAATAAACATTTCTTCAGTGACATGGGAGTTATGGTTGGGCGTTCGATGCGCCATATTTCCCGCAGTATGGATACCATCATCACGGTAACGATTACGCCGATTGCACTATTGCTGCTGTTCGTCTATGTGTTTGGCGGTGCGATTCAAACCGGTACGGGTAATTATGTGAACTACTTGATGCCAGGCATCCTGCTGATCGCGATTGCGAGTGGTATCTCTTATACGGCTTACCGGCTGTTTCTGGATAAGTCAAAGGGAATATTTGAACGATTCCACTCCATGCCCATTGCGCGTTCCACCGTCCTGTGGGGGCACGTGCTCACCTCTCTCGTATCCAATGCCCTTTCTGTTGTCATCATCATACTTGTAGCGCTCATCATGGGCTTTCGCTCATCAGCCGGGGTGCTGTCATGGCTCGCTGTAGCCGGTATTATTGCACTGTTTACCCTCGCCCTCACTTGGATTGCAGCAATTGCCGGACTGTCCGCAAAATCGGTGGACGGTGTAAGCGCCTTTTCCTATCCTTTGATCTTCCTGCCGTTTATCAGTTCAGCGTTTGTACCAACCGAGTCAATGCCGTCAGCAGTCCGCGCCTTTGCCGAAAATCAGCCCGTCACCTCAATCGTGGAATCCATCCGTGCGCTGCTGTCAAACCAGCCAGTGGGAAATGAGATATGGATTGCGTTAGCCTGGTGCATTGGAATTATAATCGTGGCTTATTTCTTTGCCATGAGGGCGTATAAAGCGCGGGTATGAAGGTTCAAATGGAAAAATAGGAAACCCTAATCATCAGGGTTTCCTAGGCTTTTTTTCCGGTTTATCAGGTATTTAACAAAAGCGACAATCGCCACACCAGCTGTAATGCCCCAGGTCAGGAAAAAGGCCAGACCGAGCCCGATGTTTGCATCTGCATTCGGATGCTTGTAATCATCATACAGAGCATAGGCGAGAGGGAACGCCGAAACGAACAAAGCCAAATACAATAGAAGGCTTTTCGAAAACGTTCGGTTCCTGATGGCCCCATGCAACGCGATAAATGATACCGCAAGTAAAAGAAACGTAAGGATAGCCATGGAGATTCCTCCTGATCCTTAAAAATACATACTCCTTATTTTACGAGGAGATTTACTCTTTCATGCCTTGATTGGCCGCTGTGCTGCTCAGTTTTTTCAGCACCTTGATCCGGTCCAGGTGCATGCCTTCATGATATAAATTACAGCTCAAAAACTCTTCGACCGTGGACATATAAAGCCCCTGAGATGTGGTATAGTCTTCCGCTGTCTTTTCCTTCAAACGGCCGCTGAATGTGGCCTCGATCCGGTCTATCTGACCTTCCAGCAGGTTTCGGATTTCAGATAGACGGACCGGCATCTTTTGTCCGTTTTCCGGTTTGGTGCCCGGGTTGAAAAGCGACGGAAACATCTCGGGCATGACCCATTCTTCTTTAGCAAAATAAAACGCATTTCTCTCCAAAATGTTATAAATGTGCCCCAGGTTCCACTTGATGTTGTTGTTGAAACCTTCCGGAATGATCTCAGACTGCTCGTCACTCAGACCTTCCACGAGTTTCAGTGTATTTCCCCTGACAAAGCGAAGCTGTGTAAACAGGTAGTTGCTCATTGCTTTTCCTCCTTAAAGTTAGCTTTGGATAAAACAGTATACATCTACTTGATCTCTTGAAACAGGGCGTTCAACAGGTTCTCAATGTGAACCTTCAATTCTGCATCTTTTATTTCTCCGTCTTCACCTAACTTTTTATTGATAAAAGGGACCGTCAATGTACCCCCTTCAACCACTGATGCACCCATCATTTTAAGTGTACCCAGAAGAGAAGCGAAAGCGGCAGCACCTCCATCGGGATGTGGAGAGGCACAAATGACAGCCACCGGTTTGTTGACGAGTTCCCCGGAGGACACCACCCAATCCAGTGCGTTTTTCAAGCAGCCCGGAACTCCTTTGGCGTATTCGGGTGTGCAGATGAGTACACCATCCGCCTCCTTGAGAAGTCTGCGCCACTGCGCAACAGGTGTGTTCATTTCATTACCATCTAAATCCGGATTAAAATGGGGGAGCTGGGCCATTTCATGATCATTTAAAATGGTAGCCTGTAATGGAACCATTGAAAGAACAGAACGCAATAATGCTGAATTTAGTGATTTCTCCCTTAAGCTTCCGGATATGGCCAAGATCTTATAAGGCCGAACAGTATTCACGTAACACCTCCCTGAAAGGTTGCCCCACTACTTTTACTTGTCATTCTCCAGCAATTCAAAAATAATCTTCAAATCCTTGAAGGTATCCATGTACGCGTACCGGCCGCCTGTATACTCTCCCTTTTGGAGGAGGGACATGTTTTGGCCTTCCATGAGCATCACTTTTTCTTTCATGCCTTCGACCACAAATGCGATATGATGCGGACCTTCTCCATGCTCGTCAAGGTACTCCCGCCAGGTGCTCGGTTTCTCATCCGGCTGAATCAGTTCCAGCTGCAGGGACCCCATGTCAAAAAAGGCCAGCATGGCGCGTGCTTCAGACGGCTTGCCCCTGTATTCCGTCTGGGCAATGTCAGCACGATCCGTCCAGTTGCACGGCGGCTTTTCCACGCCAAAAAAGTCGGCGTACGCCTGTGCCGTTTTTTCAATGTCATGAACGAGAATCCCTATTTGCGTAATCACGTTCGTCCCCAAAATGCTAGCTGGTGATTGCGTTTGATTTGGCATGCGAATTCGCTCCCTTATGAAATTTATGTAACACCTGTATATTCCATAGAAAGCCTTTGAATCCCCCTTTGAACAGAGCAAAAATATACGATTGCTACATACCATGAACTATGTAACAATGGATTTCCTGAAAAGAAAGGGAGGCAGGAGAGAAATGAAGATCGTTAGCGAAGAAATTCAATTATTGTCTATTGAATCCCTAAAGTCCACTCTTCGTAAGCTTGAAAATGCTTATAAAAGGATGACCGAGAACCATTCCAATACAACCCTTGTCAAAAAGAGGCGTGATGCCGTAAAAATTGGGTTAGACAGCCTGGAGAATGCTTGGCATGGGACGGAATTCTCATATGATGAAGAAGCCATTCGATCTGCCAAACTAAATCTTCAAAGTTTACTTCCTTCGATCCAAAAACAGTATGTGAAAGCAAAAGAGGGCAGTGCCCAAAAGACGATCATTGAAAGGCGGATAACCGCTATTGAACTGGCAATAGAGGCTTTAGAGAAGTCACACGACTAACGATTGATGGTTTAGCCCTTACAATCAATTTGTACGGGTCTATCATTCAAAAAGGAATTATGCACCTGTTTTTTCTTTATATCTAAAGGAGGAGTTTTATATGCCGAGAAAGGCTTTTAATGCACCCGGAGCTGTTGCTGTTGGTCCTTACTCCCATGCAATTGAAACAGGAGATTTACTATTTTTATCTGGGCAAACACCTGTAGACTCACAGACTGGAAAGCTTGTTGAAGGTGATATTGTTGAACAGACCAATCAGTGTTTTAAGAATCTTTTCAATGTATTGGAAGCAGCAGGTTTAACACCTGATCATGTGGAAAAAGTGAATGTATTCCTAACAGATATGAATAATTTCACAGCAATGAATGAAGTGTATTCTAAACAATTTTCTGAGCCATATCCTGCTCGTACAACGATAGGTGTGTTATCCCTGCCTCTTGGTGCACAGGTTGAAATCGAGATGATAGCTAGAAGGTAAAACTCAGGCAGAAAGAGCTCTATTAAACGAGCTTGAGCCTTATGGTCAATGTCATTCCGCCAGATAATCACTCCTAACTATGTACATAGGAACAGGCCGGAAACCCGGCCCGGTCCTATTTCTGCTTATTCACTTCCGTAACGACCAATGTCGGATTACGAAAATAAGCTCACTTCCGCTTCCTTAACGACCAATGTCGGATCGCGGTAATAAGCTGCTGGGCCACCAACAACAATAGGACGTACGGAGATGACGTCATTGGCATTAAGGTTTAAAGTAATGGTCTTGGATTCTTCAGAAGCAGTTGGCTCTTCTCCCTGCTCTTTAAAGAAACTGAAAAGTGAGGCATCGGCCATCACTTCGTTAATGAATATTGAATATTGGACAAATACGCGGCTGGTGTTAATAAACTCATTGGTTAGCGAGATAGTGACGTCGTAAGCGCCAGGAGTCTTTACTGTGATGGTATCGTCATCCGGATTGGCAATCATGCCGTATGTCGGGCCAGCAGCCACGAAATCCACATTGACTCCCGTCAGGGCTTGGGTTAAATCGGCTGGTGTGCCATTCAGCGACCCGTAGATTTTGCTTTGTAAATGCCTAAAGCCCTTCCAACTGCCTTTTGGCTTTTTTGCCTTAATCATTTTGCGCATTAGATGAATAATCCCCCTTGAATAAAATGTACCCGCAGTACACTGCCGTGCAGGAACACTACTACTATATGCGAGAGGATAAAAAGGGCTTGGACGAAACTCTGGTAAACAGAAAAAGATCGTGTTTCTAATCTTCCACTAGCTATGGAAAACCGTATAAGCCATAGGAAAAAGCGTACAAGATTTCCCTGCACGCTTACCTTTCATACAGCTCCAGCGGCAAACCGTCCGGATCATTGAAAAACGTAAACCTTTTTCCGGTCTATTTATCCACCCGGACGGGCTCCACCGAAATGCCGTGTTTCTGCAAATGTTCGACCGCTTCGTCAATATCCTCCACCTCAAACGCCAGATGCCGGAGCCCGCGGGCTTCCGGGTAGCTTGGACGCTCTGGGGGATTAGGGAAGGAAAACAGTACAATCCTTTCAAATTAAAACCACCCCAAATATTTTTATAAACACTACCTTCAAATCAAATCAATTGAGCGAATCTTATCTGTAAGAGTTTTACTTGCAACCCTTATTTCCTCTTTTAAATTTTTGATAGATTTGTATAAAAAGAGGGAATAGAGAGTATACATAGGGCAATCATAAAATTCTGAGGTGATATGAATGATAAGAAAACTAAAAAGCAAATGGCACCAGTTGAAATTCATGTACTATCATCAGATGGCGAGAGATTGTCTGGACCCTAAATTAAAGGAAAATTTAATACAAAAAGCCAATTACCACAGAAGTAATTTTAGCTATTAGAATAAAGGGGGAGTTCAGGAAATCTGCACTCTCTTTTTTTATTTCGTTTGATTTAGTCTGAAGTAATCCAGCTCTACTGCACCTCTGCCTTTACTAAAAGAAATTTCATTTTTTCCCTTTTTGAGCTTTACCTTCACTGCTGTATTCTTCCACTGGTCACTGCCTTCACCTTTATATAGGACCAATGATTTCTTTCCATTATCGTGAATCACCTGAACTGCATGATTGCCTTCAGGCTGTTTATACCGGATGTTGATCTCATACGTACCGGATTTCTCAACAGAAATGGGAAATCGAACGGAACTGTTATGGGCAGACATCAAACCGACCTTTTGATGATTGGCCGCATCATACTCATTCACACCCTTGGCGTTCTTCAAGTATCCCAACTCTGCTTCATACTGAAAGACCTTCGTCTTCTTTGGAACCAAATCAATACGATCAATTTCGGCAAAAAGTGTTGCTTTGGATAACCTGATTTTATTCTTTCCTGCATTCAGATGGATGTCTCGTTCGGCGTCCCGCCAAGTATCCCAGCCATAGCTTGGATACTTCACTTCACCTAATAATTCTCCATTCAATGCCAACTGATGAGTAGAGGTTTCACCCATGCCATTGGAATAGCGAACCTTCAGGGTATAGTCCCCTGGTGGTGCATCCACATTAAATTCCACGTAGCTGTCATTGTAATCGATCATGCCGACCTTGCTGCCGCCGGAAGTACCCGTATTGTTCACGATAGTAGCATGGTTTACTACTCCGCTTTCGGCTTCATAGGAATATATTATCCCAGGAAGAGCGGGAACAAGCTTTCCGCCACCTTCACCTGATGGCGCACGTAACAAGGTGTCCGCAGGAACCGGAGTGCCGAAGTTCGGTGTACCGTCTGCATTCCACGAGAACTTCTGCATCCTAACGTTCCGGTTCCAGCCCGCTCCCTTGAATTTGGCAGCATGATAGACGATCCAGTCTTCCTTGCCGTCCGGTGACTTTACAAAACTGTTGTGCCCCGGACCATAGACATTATCAGCAGGACTGCTCTTAAACACCGGCTCAGGATTCTTCGACCAGTTCTCCGCCTTTAATGGATCCTTCGCAGTTAGCTTCAGCATTCCCAAACAATAGTCATCCGTCCAGCTGCCGCTCGCCGAATAAACGATAAACACATCACCCTGTTTGTTCTTCAAAATTTGTGGTCCCTCATTTATAAGAGGAGTACCGTTCTTCTCCCAGGGAAGCGCCGGTCGCGATAATTCGACACGGTCCCCGGAAATGGTCCAGGGATTTTTCATTGGAGCGATATAGATTTGCTGGCTGACATTTTCGTCGCCTTCCCAGCCGGACCAGACAAAATACCGTTTGTTTTTGTATTCCAGAACTGTGCCGTCAATGGCCCACTTGTCCGATGGATCTGATATTTTCCCAAGGTGGGTTCCCTTTGGATAGGAATACTTCCCGAACGGGTCAGAGCCTTCAGATTCCAGAACATACATCCTTTGCTTGCCCATATCCCCGTCACCAGCCGCAAAGTAGATGTACCATTTGCCATCCAGATAGTGCAGCTCGGGTGCCCAGATGTTTCCGCTGTTTTCCGAACCAGGTTCAGGCGTCCAAATGACCTTTTTCTCAGCATCATCCAGCCCAGTGAGCGTCTTTGACCTTCGGATGGTCAGGTTGTTCCCGGTCGTCTGCATGTAATAGTAGTAGCCGTCCGTGTGCTTCACCACCCATGGATCGGCCCCATCACCAACAACCGGGTTCCTAAACAGCTTCATTTCTGAAGATGGAGCAGTTGCAGACGCAGGGGAGGGTAAAAGTAAAGCTACTATTAAAAGGCCCAAAGTAAACGCATACATTTTTCTGATCTTCAATATACAACATCCTTCCATGAAGGAAATTTTGACTCCCTAAACCATTTCACAGAAAAAAACAGGATTCCTACTTCTCAGCGGTAAATTAAAAAAAGAAATCAGGTTTCGACAAAACACGGGAAAATCCCACAAAAAACTACACAATAAACAAGGGGCTTTATGACCGATTTTCCCAATACAGAAATAGACAAATCTAGGTTATGATACCTATAGACCCATTAAATAGAGCAGGAGATAATGTACATGACAGACGACTTGAGTTTCTTCAGGGGTTGTATGTGGGGGTTGGGAATGTCATTGCCGATCTGGCTAGTGATCTTTTTGACTGTTCATTACATCACGATATAAAAAACAACTAAACAACGACAAAAAACGTCCGATATAGTGGACGTACCGAGAGTTTATTGATCCATAAAAGCAAAAGAGAGTGCGGCCAGGCACTCCCTTTTCAATCATTTTATTTCCACTTCTTTAACTTAAGCTTAAGAACATGGGATACTTCTTCCGCTTCCGCTTCACTTAAACTCTCAAACTGCCCTTGGTACTTAACGATAAAAAAAGTACTCGAGGGCTTCTTTTTGTTGTAGGTCAGGTCGTAGCCTTCGTCAATGTTGCACACTAACCGATACTGCTGCTGATGGAAATTGAGAATATCCACCGGTCCGCCAACCAGATGTTCAAATTCCTTCGGTGAGTTCGGAATGTCGGTAATATACGGGCGCTTTTCCGGCATTACCATCACGACATGAAGTTCTGACATAATCATCCTCCGGGTGTTCGTTGTTTTCGTTCTCAATAAAGAACTACTTTAGTTCATTAAACCATATATCCTACACAAAATAAATAGTTTAATACAAAATACACCACATTATGAGTAATAGGGCCTATGGAAAGAACGATGTTTTTAAATTGTAACCATTGATTTCAAGCATATAGTTCCTATTTCATAAAAATATTATAGTACGCAAAAAGAGGGATAACCAGCGAAAATAGATTGGTAGTTATTTCATAAAATTATTCAGAGAAAACAAAATATGAAAATTTTTTACAAAAATTATAAAACTATGTCTTTAAATACCAAATTCCTATGCTATAATACAGCGTATGTGAAAATTTTACTTATACATATTTTCGGAGGGTGTTATGGAAGAAACGATAAGTCTGAAAGATATTTACCAAACGATAAGAAAGCGAATCGTCATGATTGCCTTGATTGCAGTCATTGCAGTAGCCATTGCCGGCGTTGTTTCTTATTTTGTATTAACCCCAGTTTACCAGTCATCTACGCAAATCCTCGTGAACCAGAAAAAGTCGAAAGATGTACCAGAATACAATCAAGTCCAAACCAATTTGCAGATGGTAAACACATACAGTGTCATTATGAAAAGCCCAGCCATTCTTGGTAAAGTGATAGATAACCTCAACCTTAATACAACTGTCGAAGCACTCAACGAAAAACTTACCATCAGCAGTGAACAAGATACCCAAGTATTAAACGTAGCCGTTCAGGACGAAGATCCAGCGATGGCTGTGGAAATTGCCAATAATATAGCCTCAACCTTTAAAGAAGAAGTACCAAACATCATGAAAATAGACAACGTAAGTGTACTTTCTAAAGCAGAATTAAAAGATAGCCCATCGCCCGTCAAACCGAATCCGAAAATGAACATGGCTATTGCCCTTGTTGTCGGACTGATGGCAGGAGTTGGACTCGCCTTTTTACTGGAATACATGGACAACACATTAAAAACAGAGCAGGATATCGAAAAGTACCTGGGGCTCCCAGTACTGGGCTCCATTCCAAAAATCACGGTAAATGATGAAAAAGCGCCTAAAGCACCAGCTAACCGAAGAAAAGCAGGATAAATTTATAGGGGGAAATTGCATTGAGCCGCAAGCTGCGTAAGACGATTAAAGATTTAACCCAAAGAAGCTTAATCACACACAATAACCCAAAGTCGCCCATCTCTGAGCAATACCGTACGATCCGGACAAACATACAGTTTTCATCCATTGACACACAGTATCAAAGCATTATGGTTACTTCATCTAGTCCAGGAGAAGGAAAATCAACCACCGTTGCCAACCTGGCCGTTGTACTGGCCCAGCAGGGAAAAAGCGTCCTGCTGATTGATGGAGACCTAAGAAAACCAACGGTTCACTATACATTCAAGGTCAGTAACATCCAAGGAATCACAAACGTTCTTACCCGGCAAATCTCTTTAGAAGATGCAGCTGTACAAACAAGCGTTGATGATTTGTCTGTATTACCAAGCGGACCGGTTCCGCCGAATCCCTCTGAACTATTAAACTCTAAAGCAATGGAAATATTAGTAGAAGAAGCAAAAACTAGATATGACTATGTACTCTTCGACACACCTCCGGTTCTTGCTGTGACGGATGCTCAAATATTAGCGAACCGATGTGACGGCGTTGTACTTGTAACAAGCAGTGGAAAAACAGAAAAAGAAGCAGCAATCAAAGCAAAGGAATTGCTGGACAATGCGAATGCGAAGATTTTGGGCGTTGTTTTAAACCAAAAAGAGATGAACGAAAATAGCTATTATTACTATTATGGGGCAAATTAACAAAAAAGTTACACATTCGACAAAATACGCCCCTTTTCAAATCTAGTAATTATGCTACGATAGGAAATATATGAGAAAACATGGTAAAAAGAACCATTGACATACAAGCGTGGTTCTTTACACCTTTTTTTATGAAAGGGGAGTGGGTCTTTTGATTGATGTCCATAGTCACATCTTACCGAGCGTTGATGACGGTGCTCAGAATCTGGAAGCAAGTCTTGAGATGGCCCGACAGGCGGTCGAAAACGGAATTACGACTGTATATGCTACACCTCACCATCGAAATGGCCGATATGAAAACAGCAAAGACGACATCCTGATGAAAACGGATGAATTAAATCTCGCTTTATCACAACATCAAATCCCTCTAACCATACTTCCCGGGCAAGAAGTGCGTATTTATTCCGAGTTTCTGGATGACCTGGCAGCAGGTGAGCTGCTTACCTTAAACAACCAGGAGAAATACATACTGATCGAACTTCCATCAAACCGCGTACCCAGTTACACCAGCCAAATGATATATGAATGCACACTTCAGGATATTACACCTGTTATTGTCCACCCAGAACGCAACAGCGAGATCATGGAGAATCCAGATCTTCTATACGAGCTTGTAAAAGAAGGCGCACTTACCCAGGTGACCGCATCAAGCATTACCGGTGCCTTCGGTAAGAAAATCAGCTCGTTTTCTATTAAACTAATCGACCATCATTTGACACACTTTATAGCTTCCGACGCTCATAATATTTCGTCACGAGGCTTTTCTTTATGGGAAGCGTACGACAAAATAGGTAAAAAGTTTGATCATACTGTGTCTTACTACCTAAGAGAAAACGCGCAGCTGTTATTTAACAATGAAAGTATTTATGCAGAGGAACCAACCCAAATCAAAAAGAGAAAATTGTTAGGTCTTTTTTAAAGAACAAAACTTTTAAGTTGAAAAGGATGATAGGGATGAAAAAGGTAAGAAAGGCAATTATTCCAGCAGCTGGACTGGGAACACGATTCTTGCCGGCGACAAAGGCGATGCCAAAGGAAATGCTGCCGATTGTAGACAAGCCCACGATTCAATACATCGTAGAAGAAGCGATTGAATCTGGAATTGAAGACATCATTATCGTAACTGGTAAAGGAAAGCGTGCGATTGAGGATCACTTCGACCATGCTTTCGAACTGGAACAGAATCTTTTTGAAAAAGGCAAAATCGATTTACTTCAAAAAGTACAGCAGTCCTCAAGAATGGCTGACATACATTACATCCGCCAAAAGGAACCAAAAGGCCTTGGTCATGCCGTATGGTGTGCACGCAAATTCATTGGTGACGAACCGTTCGCTGTATTGCTCGGTGACGACATTGTCCAGGCGGACAAGCCTTGCCTGAAGCAGCTCATTGAACAATATGAAAACACAGGCTCTTCTGTGATTGGTGTACAAACCGTGCCTGAGGATCAAACCAGCCGTTACGGCATTGTGGATCCAACTTCTCAAAACGGAAGACTATATGGAGTTCAAAACTTTGTAGAAAAGCCAGCGCAAGGTGAAGCACCGTCCAACCTGGCAATCATGGGCCGTTATGTCCTGTCTCCTGAAATTTTTCACTATCTTGACAAACAGGAAAAAGGATCTGGTGGAGAGATTCAACTGACCGATGCAATTCAAGAGTTAAACAAGTTTCAAAGAGTTTTTGCTTATGAGTTTGAAGGCCAAAGATATGATGTTGGTGAAAAGTTGGGTTACATAACTACAATGATTGAATTTGCTTTAAAAAATGATGACATACGTTTGAAATTACTTGAACAAATTGATAAATTAACTGATTTATACAAAAGAGAGCAAATATAGAAATAAATATCTAATGAACTGAAAAAGGGGATAGAAAATAGATGAGAAAGGATAACTTTTTTATTGAATACGCAGCTACCTTAGAGAATAGTTGGGTTGAGACCGATAAACTCAAACAGGATATATTATATTTCTTCGTAAAGAGATGCATTGATATTTTATTTGCTATTACAGGCTTATTTATTACAAGTCCAATAATATTGATCTTTGCGATTTTGATTAAAATTGAGTCTAAAGGGCCAGCTTTTTTCTTTCAAGAAAGGGTTGGTTATCAGGGGAAATATTTTAATGTTATAAAACTAAGATCGATGACATTGGATGCTGAAAAGAATGGAGCGCAATGGGCGCAACAAAATGATCCTAGAGTAACTAAAATAGGTGCATTTATTAGAAAAACGCGAATTGATGAATTACCACAATTAATAAATATAATTGTGGGAGATATGAGTGTTGTAGGACCACGTCCGGAAAGACCAATCTTTACTGCACAATTTAATCAGGAAATTCCTGGGTTTATAGAACGACTTACGGTAAAACCTGGATTAACTGGGTGGGCTCAAATAAATGGTGGGTATGATTTAACGCCGGAACAAAAACTTAAACTTGATGATTACTATATTAAAAACTATTGTCTTTCTTTAGACATAAAAATAATTCTTAAAACAGTATTGATTTGCTTTAGTGGTGATGGGGCAAGATAATATACGAAAAAACTATGCAGAGTAAGATAAATATTACTTTGTTTAAAAAAAGTGTGGGGAATTATGGTTCTTAAAATAAATAAAACCTTGGAGTTATTTATAGGAGTATTAATACTATTTTTCTTTTTAAATAATGTGAGTTTATCAGGTATAAAGATTTTTTATCTTTTACTTCCTTTGATAATTGTTATGTTTTCATTTAAAAGGTACTTCAGAGTATATCTTGAAAATAAATTGTTTGCTTTGTTTGTATTTTTCTCTTTTCTATCAATACTTCCAGCAATTCTTTCTAATGATAATACGGTTGTTTTAGTAACACTAAAAAGTGTCGGTGTAATTACTCTTATTATGCTAATTACATATGTGATTTCCAATGTAGTAGATATCTCTTCAATAAGAACTTATTCTAATTTATCACTGCTGGGTATTGTTATTATATTTATAAATTTTATTAGCCATCTTAACGATGGAAGATATCAAGGATTTTTTAATGATTCGAACTACTTTAACAGTGCCATTGTGCTGTTTATATTCTTTATTTTATTAGACTTAAATCATACAAAAAACCTTTCAATAATCAAAAAGGTACTATCAGTAACTGCAGTTATTGTTTTATCCATAATAACATTATTTACAGCATCGAGATCTGGAATCTTGGCTCTTATGACATTTTACTTTTTTTACTTTCTTTTTCAGTTGAAAAATAGAACCTTTATTAGACTATTTAAATCATTTGTTTTTTTACTTTTTATCTTAACATTATCTTTTTTTCTAATTATAAGTGTAAATAAGACGTTTTTAAACGACTCTCAGCAACAGATAAAATACGTTATGGCAAGATTTAGTGCAGAAGAGGGAAGTTCTGATGGAAATTCATCCTTTATGAGGATAAATGAAATAAGAACAGGATTAAATATGATGGAAGACAATCCTATTTCTTTGTTCATGGGTAATGGAATAGGCTCTACAAGTGCAATAGAACATTTTTCAAAGTACAAATATTATGTTTCTTTAAATACAACTAGAATACACAACACATTTTCTGCTGTTTTTATTGAACAAGGAATAATAAACTTTATTATTTTTTTATGGATCCTTTTTTTGACTTTTAGGGAGATAAGAAAAAGTAAATATAAAAATATATTATATGCTTTATTTTTTTCACAATTAATAATTGCAACATTTATTTGGACCATACTTTTTCTCCCCTTTTGGATTTCTATTTTTATTATGTTATCTATAGCAAAAAAGAAGGAACAAATAGGGAATGAGGTTGAAAATGAAAATATTGCATGTATCTGACATCACTTTTGTTGGAGGTGGAATTAATACTGTATTGCCAGAGCAATTAAAATATGAAAATCATCTTGATGATATAGAATCAGAGTTATTATTAACTTCCCAGAAAAGTGTCAACATACCTGGAGATATTGATTTTAAATATTATTTCCTTAGAAATGATTTTGATGAATTACTTAGGAAGATTAATCCGGATTTTGTTCAGTTTCATTCTTTTTATAAAACAAGCTTTTTGAAAATTTATAAAACAATTATTAAAAATGAAATCCCGTATTTTATAAAACCCCATGGGGGACTTTCAAAAGTAGCTCAAAAAAAGGGCTTTTTTAAAAAAAAGGTTGCAAATTTATTGTTGTTCAATGACTTTTTGAAAAAATCGACCGGTATTATCTTTTTAAATCAGCTTGAAAAGAAAAATTCTTTCTTTCAACATCCTAATACTTTCTTTATCCCTAATGGAGTGGACTTAATAGAAAATAAAAAAAACAATAATTATGAAGAGATAAAGGTTTTATATCTAGGTAGAATTGATTTTAAACTTAAAGGTATTGATATTCTTTTGAAAAAGATTTTTGAGTGTAAGGAGTATCTACAAGAAAATAATGTTAAGGTAAATTTTTATGGTTTTGGTGCTAATAAGGATATTGAAAAACTTCTAAAATCGATTAAAAAAATGAATTTGGAGAAAATTGTAACCTTCCATGGGAAAGTAACAGGAAAAGAAAAAATTAAAGTATTAAGAAGCCATAATTTATTTATTCTCACTTCAAAAACTGAAGGGATGCCGATGGGTGTCATTGAAGCCTTGTCAAATGGCTTACCATGCGTTTTATCAAAGGGTACAAACATGTCTGATATAGTGGTTAAAAGTCAAGCAGGTTGGGAGTTCAATGAAAATAAAGGGAATGGACTAGTAGAAGCATTGAAAGATTATCAACAAAATGCGTATCCATATAATGAGAATGCAAGATTGCTAGGCAGAGAATTTACATGGGATAAATTAATTAAAACTTATAAAGAGGAATATAATAAAATAAATGATATGGTGCATGTAAATGAAGAGAGTTAAAAATACTATTTTAATAGCAATTAGTGTAATATTTTTTTCCTGGAGAAAAAAGGATCATAATTTATTTATATTCAATTCTTTTAAAAATGAGAGATATGATTTCAATTCTAAGTACTTTTTTGAATATTTAATTTGTAATTCTTCATACAGTTGTAAATTTATCATTAATAATGAGTTTTTAAGAAACTACTTGAACAAAGAGGTAGGAGAGTTTTTTATATCAACTTCATCCCTAAAACATTTAAAAGAGATTTGGAGGGCAGGTGTTTGGATAACCTCTACTGGAATGCCAATAAGGTTAAATTTTTTTCATAAGGACAGGGTAATTGTTAATTTGTGGCATGGAGTTCCTTTAAAAAAGATTGGATTGCTGGATCATAATATTTCTATAATAAGAAAATTGATAATAAAAAGGGTATATTCAAAATGTTATTCATTCATTTCTACTAGTTCAAAAAACTTAATAACTGTTATGGCAGATAGTTTTCTTGTATCCAAAGATAAAATTAGAGTATTAGGGCAACCAAGAAATGATAAATTGCTTTGTAAATCACCATCAAAAATAGAAGATTACTTCGAAAATATTCCTCTTTATAAAAAGATTATTTTATATGCTCCAACTTTCCGAGAAAATACCTGCACAAACTTTTTCCCTTTTAATGACCGGAATTTAAGCGAAGTAGATAGGTTTTTAGAGGAAAACCAATTGATTATTTTTATACGAAACCATCCTTTAGAAAAGGGATTAGATGAATTAAGTAGTTTAAAAAGAATCTTCTTTATTAATAGCGATAAAGTAGATGATATAATGGAGGCTTTGAAACTTTTTGACTTATTAATAACAGATTACTCAAGTATATTTATAGATTATTTGATACTTGAGAGACCAATTGTTTTTCTTGATTATGATAGAGAGGATTACTTATCTTCTAGAGGACTAAATTTTGATTATGATGAAGTTACGCCAGGCCCTAAGCCTAAAAGCCAGAAACAGTTTTTATTAGAAATTAAACATTTATTAAGTGATAAAACCTATTTCTATGAAGAAAGAAAGAAAGTGAATGAGTTCTTTAATGCAATTAATGAGGGTAGTTGCAAAAGGACTTTAATTGAAATTGAAAAAGAATTATGTGAAATTAATAAAAGCTAAGCGAGGTGATTCTGTGAAATTTTCAGTATTAATGTCAGTTTATTTTAAAGAAAACCCTTATTTTCTAGATCAATCTATAAATAGTATTATAAATCAAACTATTGTTCCCAATGAAATAGTTTTAGTTAAAGATGGAATATTAACTGAAGAGTTAAATTCGATAATAAATAAATATATTAAAAAGTACCCATCTCTTTTTAAAATTATTGATTTTAAAGAGAATCAGGGTCTTGGGAAAGCCTTAAGAGAAGGAGTTAAGGCGTGTAGTTATGAAATAATTGCACGAATGGATACTGACGATATTGCTGTAAAGGATAGGTTTCAAAAACAATTAAGTTATTTAAGAGATAACATTGAGATTGATCTGGTAGGTAGTTATATAGAAGAGTTTGAGGACAACATAAACAATGTCTTAGCCATAAAGAGAGTTCCAATTCATCATTACGATATTTATAATTATGCAAAAAAAAGAAATCCTTTAAATCATATGACGGTAATGTATAGAAAGCAAGCAGTATTAAAAGCTGGAAATTATAAAAGCTTTAGTTGGAATGAAGATTATTATTTGTGGGTTAGAATGTTGGTTAACTCTAGTAAAATGTATAATTTACCTGAAGTTCTTGTGCATGCTAGAACTGGAAATAGTATGTTTGAGAGAAGAGGCGGAAAAAATTATGCACAAGCAGATATAAAATTGCAAATAGAATACTATAAGTTAGGTTTTATAAATATGAAAGAATTTATTTTAAATATTATATTAAGAACATCTATAAGATTTCTTCCAAATAAAATAAGGGCTTTTATATATTTGAAGTTTTTAAGGTCAAAATCTATATAATATTAAGGGTATTTTTATGAAAAAAGCAGCATTAATTATTATGCTATTAAGTATTTTCTCGAAAATTTTTGGTTTTGCTAGAGATGTTATTCTTTCTTATTTTTACGGGGCATCAAACATTAGTGATGCATATTTAATTGCCCTTACAATACCTAGCGTCATTTTCTCGTTCATAGGTACTGGAATTGCTACAGGATATATACCTATGTATAGCAAAATAGAAGGAATGGAAGGATCACTAAAGAGTGATAAGTATACAAATAACTTAGTTAATTTCTTGTTGATATTTTGTACTGCAATTATTATTATTAGCCTAATATTCACAAATTCAATAGTAAAACTTTTTGCTTCTGGATTTGAAGGAAGCACGCTCAACTTAACAGTCCACTTTACACAGATTAGTCTAATAGGAATATATTTCACCATGCTCATATCAATATTTAATGGCTATCTTCAATTGAAAGGGAATTTTATAATCTCTACTTTGTCAAACTTCCCATTGCATATATTTACTATTTTGGCTATTTTACTTAGCACAAAATACAATATAAATATATTAGTGATTGGAACAGTTTTTGCAACAATATCGCAGTTTGTAATAATGATTCCCTTTATTTTAAAGAATGGATATAAATATCAAGCATTTTTAGATATTAGGGATAAGCATATTAAGGATATGGCTTTATTAGCACTACCACTTATTTTGGGAGTTTCAGTGAACCAAATTAACTTATTGATTGATAGGACGTTAGCATCCCAAATAGCAGAAGGTGGAATTTCCGTTTTAAACTATGCAAATAGATTAAGCTGGTTTGTAGAAGGTGTTTTTGTACTATCAATTGCTACTGTAATGTATCCAAAAATATCAAAAATGGTAGTAGAGAAGAATATTATAGGGTTGAAAAATTCTGTTGGTGAATCTATAACCGCAGTTAATCTATTGGTTGTACCTGCGGCGGTAGGATCCATTATTTATTCTGAACAAATAGTAAGTTTACTATTCGGAAGAGGAGAATTTAATAATGCTGCCATTAATATGACATCCTCTGCATTAATGTTCTACTCATTGGGAATGATTGGTTCTGGTTTAAGGGAAATACTTGCTAGGACGTTTTATTCGTTACAGGATACAAAAACTCCAATGGGGAATGCTGTTATTGCTTTGGTAATAAATATAATTTTAAGTATTATATTATCAAAATTTATGGGTGTTAGTGGCTTAGCTTTAGCAAGTAGTACTGCTGCGATAGTTACGTCGACTTTGTTAATATTTAGCTTGAGAAAGAAAATCGGATCCTTTGGACTTAAACATATTAGTATCAATTTCATAAAAATTTTATGCTCTTCTATTTTAATGGGTATATTTTCAAAAGTTTGTTTTGAATTAACTAAATTACATGTGAATCAATACATATCCCTAGGTGTAAGTATAGTGGTAGGGGTTTTAATCTATTTCTTTTTAGTCATATTTTTAAAAATTGATAGTGCAAATTACTTATTAGCAGTAATGAAAAATAAAAAAAGGGGGAAATAAAGTGTCTATTTTACTAACTGGAGGAGCAGGTTACATTGGTAGTCACACATGTCTCGAGCTACTTAATAATAAAGATAATGAAGTAATAGTAACAGATAATCTTTCAAATAGTAACCAAATAGCTTTAAAACGTGTTGAAGAATTAACAGGAAAAAGAATAAAATTTGAAAAAATTGACTTATTAGATACACAAGAATTGATTAGGGTTTTTTCTGAGAACAATATTAAAGCGGTAATTCACTTTGCGGGACTAAAATCGGTAGGTGAGTCAGTACAGAATCCTCTTTATTATTACCACAATAATATTGCAGGAACTATTTCTCTCTGCAACGTAATGAAAAAGTTTAGTGTGAGGAAGTTAGTATTTAGTTCTTCTGCTACTGTTTATGGATTGGCCCAGCAAAGCCCTATTTCGGAAAGTACTCCACTTAATGCAACAAACCCCTATGGAAGAACCAAGTTGATAATCGAGGAAATTCTAAGGGACTTATATGAATCAGACAAGGAGTGGAGTATTGCTCTGCTTAGATATTTTAATCCAATTGGAGCTCATAAAAGTGGTCTTATCGGAGAGGATCCCAACGGTATTCCCAATAATTTAACTCCTTATATTACACAAGTGGCTGTTGGTAAGCTAAATGAACTTCGGATCTTCGGTGATGACTATGACACTATAGATGGCACTGGTGTTAGAGATTATATTCACGTAGTAGATTTAGCTAAAGGGCATTTAAAAGCTTTGGATAAGGTTATGAAGAGTACTGGAATTGAAGCATACAATTTGGGAACCGGGAAGGGTTATAGTGTCCTTGAAGTCCTTAGAGCTTTTGAAAAAGCTACAGGTAAAGATATTCCCTATAAAATAGTTGATCGTAGACCTGGGGACGTTGCTGTAAGTTATGCTGATCCGACAAAAGCCAAAAATGACCTGGGTTGGAAAGCCGAGAAGGAAATTGACCAAATGTGTGTTGATGCTTGGAACTGGCAGATGAAAAATGTAAATGGGTATAAAACAGAAGAGCTTATGAAGTAAAGTTTATATGGATATAAATGAAGTATGAAGACATGTAAATTTCTTATCGTTGTTGCCTGGACCCTTTTCCTTGGTATTCATACCTTTACGGACAATCTTGAAGCACTGTTGGGCAGCCGGATTATTGAATTTAGACTGACATCACCTGACTTCTCTCACTTTTTTAGTTTCTCAGACATTACCATGATTCATCCTAACTTTATTCTCATTAAAACCGGCCACTTTTTAGGGTTTGCCATCCTTGATGTTTTGCTCTTTGCCTGGTTAGGAAAGCATGGGAGGGCAGTGGTCTTGTCCTTTGGATTTGCTGTTTTTACCGAGGTAATGCAGCTGTATTTTGGGCGGGATGGTCGGCTTTATGATGTAATTATTGATACGATGGGAATCATTTCGGTGTATGTGCTGCTAAAGCAATTTAAAGCGAGAAGCCAAGAGTCGTCCATGTAAAAAAAAGCAAGCCTACAAGCTAAAGAAGAGTGAGAAAGCGCCGATATTTCATTAAGAATGGATGCTTTCTCACGTATTTAAGAATGGAGATGAGGGAAATAACAATTCGAGAAATTGCTATTGCGATCTATGTTATCAACAACCATGCGAAAAATGCGCCTGTCCTTTATTCCTTCAAGAATAGGGCGATCGAGCAGCTGCTGAAAGAAGGACGAGCTGAGAAAGTAGGACTGCATTATTCAACCAACCCGGAAAGAGCCTTGCAGCGGTTGGATGTACTCATCAGAATTGAAGATTTCTTCTTTCATCTGCCCTCCACGAAAGAAGATCGAAGAACATTGAAGGTGTTAGAATATGATTCTAGTTTCCGTAATCCCAAAGAGAGAATGTCTATATTTCATGCCAAGCAAATTATAAATGCCTATTCTCCTCCCGTAAAATCTTCTGAAGATCGTAAGAACCCCTTTCCTAAGCTACAAACTTTCTATATTGGGTTTTCCACCTACTTGAATGGTACATACAAATAAAGAGGTTTTTAAGTTTCCGGAACTGAAATGTCGGGATTTTTCCCAGAGCTGCAAGGGGGTAGAGGACTTTGCTGACCCATCAATTTGTGTGGAAGCGGTCTGTCAAAACGATGGAACACAAAAATGTTGTGGGCATACCCGCCCTGGTTCCGGATGGTGTGGTGGATGGAGATGACGCCAAACTTTCTTGCATTGCATACACCAATGACTTTGACACTATACCGTGTGAGCTGGTGAAAGACGATCAACTCCCCCTTCGTAAACTTCTCTCCATGTACCTCTAAAAAGTGTTTGTCATTCAAGGTTTTAAAATTCGTAATCTTTCCAGGCAACATGTGGCTCTTCCTCTCTATATAAAGGTCTTCACTCTTTAAATAGAGAAAAAGGGGGAAAAGGAGGCATCGCTTTTAAAATTTTTTAGAGTAACCTTTCAAGATTTTTGGACATGACAAGGGATAGAACGGCATTTACACATTAAATTATCAGAATATTGTTGACAATGAAACTCGTTGGTGATATTTTAACTTTAATTAGTCATAGACTAGGATTAATTAGTAGAAGGGGGTTAGGGAATGCATTTTTTGGATTGGTTGGTCTTAGGTTTGTTTTTTATTGTCATGCTCATTATTGGATTCTGGTCATTCAAAATGGTCAAAGGATCCGAGGACTATTTTGTCGCAGGCGGGAAAATGCCCTGGTGGTTATCGGGAATTTCTCATCACGTATCGGGCCATAGTGGTGCTGTATTTGTGGCGTATGCAGGATTAGCTTATACACAAGGAGTCAGTCTTTATTTTTGGTGGGCGCTCCCCATTTTCGTAGCCTGTACGATTGGTGCGTATTTATTTGCACCCCGCTGGTCCCGGCTCCGATCCACCTTGAACATTGAGTCACCCACTGAGTATTTAGCACTCCGGTATAACATCCCGACACAGCAAGTCATTGCCTGGAGCGGAGTACTGCTCAAGCTATTCGATGTTGGTGCCAAATGGGCGGCAATTGGTATTCTCCTAAATGTGTTTACGGGGATTCCTATTATGACAGGTGTATTAATCTCTGGATTGATTTCTCTTGTCTATATTACGGTTGGGGGATTGTGGGCAGATGTGCTAAATGACTTTGTCCAATTTGTCGTTCAGCTTCTTGGCGGGATCGTTATGTTTATTGTGGTCATGATAAAACTTGGCGGACCGAGTTCCTTTACGGGGATATGGGATCAGCTTCCGGCAGCAAACAGTGATCCTTTCAGGGAACCCTATACGGCCGGATACGTTATCATTTACGCCTTTATCGTACTGCTCAGCTATAACGGGGGGACGTGGAATTTGGCGACACGCTTTATTTCCTCTCCTTCTGGCAAAGAGGCCAAAAAGTCATCCTTGCTTTCCGCTATTCTTTATCTCGTTTGGCCGATCATTTTGTTTTTCCCAATGTGGGCAGCCCCGCTGATCCTGCCGAACTTAAAAGATCCTACACAATCTTATGCTCTTCTCACCCAAGAACTACTCCCACAAGGATTGGTCGGTCTTGTTCTTGCTTCATTATTTGCGGCCACCATGTCCATGACATCCTCTGATTCGAACACCATTGCTTCGGTTATTACCCGTGATATTCTGCCTGTTATGTCTAAACGGTTTGTCGGGATGTCCCAAAAACGGGCTTTAAAAATCGCCCGGATTACAACACTCCTATTCACTGCTTTAACACTGGTAGTCGCTATTAATTCTGACATGTTCGGAGGCGTCATCGGATTATTAATCACATGGTTTGCCGCACTGGTAGGTCCGGTTTCCATTCCTATGCTGTTTGGACTTCTTCCTGCATTTAAGCATTGTGGTCCGGTCGCAGCTATTGTTTCCATTGCAGCGGGGCTTGCTGGATTTGTTGTGGTGAATTATGGTCTCGACGTATCTTTAGCGGTTCAGGTAGGTACACCTGTCCTCATTTCATTTATTACCTATAGCGCAGTGGGCTGGCTAAACCGTAATCAGCCAGTGTCATCAGATGTAGGTGATTTATTGGCCTCCTTAAACGGTAAGGAAAAAGATAAAACTGGAGATGGAAGTGATCTCGCCTTATAAGAGGGATAAAAAAGGAGAGAAACATGAATTTTAACGAGCTATTAAAGAATACCGAGCGACATGTCCAAACCTCCTTGCTGCCGTTTTGGGAAAAAGCGATGGACCATATTTACGGCGGAGTCTACACATGCTTTAACAACAAGGGGGATACCCTTCTTTCACGGGATAAGTATACCTGGTCACAAGGAAGATTCTTATGGATAGAGAGCCGGCTGTATCGGATGATGAAAAAAGGCCTGATGAATGGAAATCAGGAATTTTTCCTGCAGCATGCAGAAAAAACATACGAATTCCTGAGGGGAAATGCTTTTTTGGAGAATGGAAACTGTGCTTTTTTGCTAACGGAAGACGGAAAAAAGAAGGAAAGTATAGCAGGAGAGGGGTATGATACGAGTTTCTTTGCAGATTGTTTCGTCATACTCGGTCTTTCCGAATACAGCAGAGCCACACGTAACAAAGGAATACTAACGGAAGCTATAAACACGTTTAACCATCTCTTGAATCGGTTGGACATGGGAAAGGTGAGGAGTGAACCCTATCCTGTTCCCCAGGGGTTCTCTTCCCATTCGTTTCCGATGATCCTCTTAAATGTGGCTCAGGAGCTGGCAGAATCAGCAGAGCAGCTCGGAAGTCCAGATGCATCATCCCTTGAGCAGCGAGCGGCAGGGTTCATGATGGAAGTGACGGATACATTTCGGAGGAAGGACGGGACGATTCAAGAATTAAAGACAGATCAAGAACGATTACAGGATACACTTTTATACCGGCACCGAAACCCCGGACATGGGATTGAATGCATGTGGTTTGTGATGGTACTGGCCGAAAAAAGGAACGATAAAAAAACGATGGAAGACGCATGCACGTCCATATTAACGTTACTAGAGGAAGGCTGGGACCATGAATATGGAGGCCTTTACCGGTTTATTGATGCGGATGGAGGAAAGCCAAAAGGGCGGAGAACGGGTACAGAATACGAAAGGCTGATTGAAGAGACGTGGGATACGAAGCTTTGGTGGCCTCATTCCGAGGCGTTGTATGCCACACTTTATGCGTTTTGCTATACGAGGAACCCCGCGTTTGAGGACTGGTTTTATCGAATTCAGGAATATGTCTTTCAGACGTTTCCTAACAAGAATCAAGAAATAGGAGAGTGGATCCAGATCAGGGATCGCAAGGGTATTCCTATCAATAAGCAGGTCGCTCTGCCGGTGAAGGATCCTTATCATATTTTGCGTAATTTTTTATTAATGATCGAACTGCTCCAAAAGCAGCATGGCGGGGAGTGATCGAGGTTGCAGTTGTTTCTTGGAACATCAACAGTAGATATCACACCTGAGCATCCCATTGAACTTGCTGGATATGCCCATAGACAAACTCCCTTTGAGGAGGTGAAGTCGCGGTTAAACTTACGGACATTTTACTTTTCCTGGCATCAAGGAAAGGAAGAAACGAAGCATGGTGTGCTGTTAATTGGCGACTTAATCTGGTGGGGATCGGACTATGTATCGCTTCTCAAAAAAGAAATAAAAAAAGAGTGGGGGATTGAGTCGGATGCCATCATTTTACATGCGACCCATAATCATTCCGGGCCTCAAACCAGCAGTCATTTTACTGCTTACCTGGGCAAGGCGGATGAACACTACTTAAGGTTTCTGAAGCTGCAATTACGGGAAGCAATCGAATCAGCAAGAAATAATATAGAAGCCGTTACCATTAAAAGAGCAGCGACCAACTGTCACATTGGTATGAACAGAAGGCGGTCAGATCATGGGAAAATCGTGATGGCACCCAATCCGGACGGTGTGATAGACTCTGAGGTCATTCTATTACAGTTTCTAACAGTAACCGGAAACATGAAAGCATTGTTAACGCATTATACATGCCACCCCACCACGACAGGTGACAATGCGGTATCCTCTGAGTTTCCGGGCCATGCGATGACGGTTCTTGAGGAATCGTATAATCAGAGATTCGTAGCAGGATACCTACAGGGATGCTGTGGAGATATCCGGCCTGCTCTAATCAAAGATGGGCAATTTTACAGAGGCAAACAGGAGGACATCGAGCGATTGGGAATGAAGCTGGCAAAAAAAATTGACGAGGTTTTAACAAATGGTCAGTGGAGCGGGGTTGAAGTAGAAGAGTTTCAGGTTCATAGCTCTGAGATTCGTTTAGAATTTTATGACCAGCATGGTTTTGAAGAAACAATACAGCCTGTTGAAATGAAGAGTGAATGGAAAAGGGCTGTGCAGAAAAAGTTCTTTGGTCAAGGTAACACGGTCCCATTGCAAATGACATTGTGGAAGATTAGCTCGAGTCTATCCTTTCTTGCCTTTAATGCTGAAGTGGTGACTGAATATGGACTTCAACTTAAAGAGAAATATGAGGGAAAAATTATACCGCTTCCCTACAGCAATGGGATGATTGGCTATGTACCAACAGCCAACCAAATTTCCGAGGGTGGCTATGAAGCGATTGAGTCTTGTTATTACTTTGCATTGCCCTCTCCGTTTTCAAAAGAAATTGAAATGGAGATTTATCGAGGAATAGATGAACTCATACTGAAGGGAGAACAGTTATCTAATGGAATACAGCCCTGAAATTGTTAAACAGTTTGATCATTTGAAGGTAAAAGTATTTTTGGCCAGGGAAGCTATGGGGAAAGAGGCTGCGTCAGATGTTGCAGATAAAATAATAGAGCTTTTGTCTAAACAATCAGAAGTAAGAATGGTTTTCGCAGCTGCTCCTTCACAAAATGAACTGCTAGAAGCATTGGTCCAAAATCCTGCGATTGACTGGTCACGGGTGATCGCTTTTCATATGGATGAGTATGCTGGTCTGGCTGAAGATTCACCACAAAGCTTTGGTTACTTTTTAACAACTCATATTTTTTCAAAAGTTCCCTTTAAACGGACTTACGTAATCAATGGAACAAATCCATCTCATGAGGAATGCAGACGTTATGCTGAGCTAATCAATGAAAAGCCGATTGATATTGTGTGTTTGGGAATCGGGGAGAATGGTCATCTTGCTTTTAATGATCCGCCAGTTGCTGATTTTAAGGACCCTGAAACAATGAAAGAAGTAGAACTGGATGAAGCATGCAGACAGCAGCAAGTAAATGATGGCTGTTTCGCTGCCTTTGATGACGTGCCCAAAACAGCTTTGACGTTAACGATTCCTGCTTTGTTATCAGGACACTATCTGTTTTGTGTCGTTCCTGGCCCAACGAAAGCAACTGCTGTCCATCAGACGTTAAATGGAGAAATCTCTGAGCGTTGCCCGGCATCCATTTTACGAACTCATCCAAACTGCATCCTCTACGTGGACAGTGACTCATATGGTGGTGGTGAATAGGTGGGATTACAAGCAATTCACTATAAAACTGGTCACCCGATAGATTTAACAATTGAAGATGGAACATTTTCAGCAGTCAATCCTCACCCTGCAGAAGAATCTTTACCTTATATCGCGCCTGGCTTCATAGACCTCCAAGTCAATGGGTATAGAGGAGTGGACTTCAATACTCCACCACTGAATTTTGAGTCGATTAAACAGGTATGCCGTGCATTGGCGAGTCAGGGAGTAACCACTTTCTACCCAACGGTCATCACCAACAGCCCTGACCATATTCTTGCTTTATTACAAGCAATCCGTAAAGCAGCAGAACAAGATGATGTCATCAACCGTATGATGGCAGGAATTCACCTGGAGGGCCCTTATATATCTCCGAAAGATGGTCCAAGAGGGGCTCATAATCAACAGTATGTCAAAGGATCAGACTGGACGGAGTTCCTTGAGTGGCAGGAAGCATCAGGAGGAAGGATCTCCATTATAACTCTATCACCTGAATGGCCGAATTCCGTTGATTTTATAAAAAAATGCACGTCTCAAGGCATTGTTGTATCCATTGGGCATACCTCAGCAGAGCCTGAACAAATTCAAGAAGCGGTCAAAGCAGGGGCTCGGTTGTCCACTCATCTTGGAAACGGAGCGGATCTCTTCTTAAAGAGACATCCTAATTATCTCTGGGAGCAACTGGCCAGTGATCATTTATCGGCAAGTATGATTGCTGATGGCTTTCACTTGCCTGATTCTGTGCTAAAGGTTTTTATCAGGATGAAAGGAGAGAAAGCCATCCTCATTAGTGATTGCGTCTCATTAGCCGGGATGCCTTCTGGAAAATATGACCTGCATATCGGGGGAGCAGTAGAACTCCATCCATCCGGCAGGCTTTCCATGCGGGATCAACCTGAATTATTAGCGGGTTCCGCCCAGTCTCAACTTTGGGGCATAAATCATCTCTTGAAAAAGGAAATATGCGACCTCACGAAAGCCATCGATATGGCATCCGTTTATCCCGCTGCATTGCTAGAGCTCCCTCAACAAATGGGTATTGCTGCAGGAGCTCCAGCGGATTTTATCCTTTTTCACCGGACTCCAGCGGGAATTGAGGTTGTAGAAACTTACAAACGAGGGATAAAGATGTACAAGAATAGGGAGGCATATGTATAATGAGCAGTCTGTTAAGCACTCAGTATTTGGATCAAGTAACGAACCATCTGAAGAAGCTTCATGATGAGGAAAGTGAATCCATTCTAGAGGCTGCCCGGATGGTCGCAGACCAAATTAAAGACGATCGACTGGTCTATGCCTATGGTCCAGGAGGGCATTCCAATCTGGGGTCACAAGAGCTTTTTTTTCGTGCCGGCGGCCTGATGCATGTGAGTGCCATTTTGGATGAAGGGACCTTGTTAAGCAGCGGGGCATTGCGTTCCATGGCGATAGAGAGGACTCCGGGATACAGCAGTATCGTATTGGATGATTATGAGCTTCAGCAAGGAGACCTGCTGATTATCATCAATGCTTATGGTATTAATTCAGCAACGATTGATGCGGCATTGGAAGCGAAGAAACGGGGCATACGGACAATTGGAGTCACCTCGAGAAAGCATGCGGACGAAACTCCGGAAGATCACCCGGCAAGGCATCCATCAAAAAAGAATTTGTATGAGTTAGTAGATGTCGTTCTCGACAGTAAAGTGCCAGTAGGAGATGCTATACTAGAGGTAGGGAACGTTGAACAGAAAGTGGCAGCCATTTCAACCTTCGCTAATGCGTTTCTGCTCAATGCCATGGCCGCAGAAGCAATCGGTATGCTGGCGAAGGACGGTGTATCTCCCCCTATATGGAAGAGTGGCAATGCCTCGGGCGGAGATGAGTGGAATGGACAATTCATTGAGCGGTTCAAAGGGAAAATCAAAAAATTATAGCATTTGGATTAAATATATAGGAGTCTGAGAATGAAAAGCAAAGGTACCGCGGTCTTACGGGAACAAAATCAAAAGAAAATTCTCGATTACATTCGGGCGCATCAGCCTTGTTCGCGGCTGGAAATTGCTCAAGGCCTTGGCTTGAGCAAGAATACAATTTCGTTAATTGTCGAGCAGCTTTTAAAAGATGGCATTGTGGCGGAATCGGGAATTAAAGAGCTTCATGGAGCAGGAAGGCCAAGAATCATGCTGACCTTGGTACCGGATGCTTTTCAGTCGATTGGACTTCTTGTTCAACAAGATAAACTGGAATACGTCGTACTGGACTTTCGTTTAAATGAAATAGAAGAAGGAGAATTACGGGTTAGTTCTGACCAGGATGTGTTGCAAGAGCTTATACGGCTTGCTGAACGGCTCTCGAAGCGTTTTCCGAACTCAAAAGGGATTGGCATAGGAATACCGGGCCTTGTTGACCCGGAAACAGGATATGTGTACCAATCCTCTAAACTGGATTGGAAGAACATCCCCTTGAAACAGGAGGTAGAACGTATAGTCAGCCAGCCTGTTGCCGTGTTTAACAGTGTAAAAATAGCAGCTGAAGGGATGTTGAAAGAGGAGAGTCCGCTTTCCAGCTATTTTTATATTCGAATCAGCGAAGGTGTGGGTGGCGCCTATATTATCAATGATCATATTGTGAATGGGAATAGCTGGACTGCCGGTGAAATTGGACATATTTCGGTAGACCCGGAAGGACCGCTTTGTAAATGTGGACAACGCGGGTGCTTGGAGCAAATGATAGGTTTAAATGCTCTTAAGGAGTATGCGAATCAAGAGATTGGAAATCAAGTGCATACGAACGATTGGATGAAAATGATTCAAAATGATAGTAGGCTGAATAAGGAAATCACAAGATACGGCCTATTATTGGGACGCGCACTGGTTCAAGTCATTCACTTGATCAATCCTCAAAAGATTATTATTGATTCTCCGTATAACATGTTCGATCCATTCAGAACCAACACGCTGGAATTTTCTCAAAAACATACCCTTCCATATGCCTTCGAGAAAACAGAAGTTACCTTTACCAGCGAAAGGTTTTCTCCTGCAAAAGGAGCAGCAATTTCTATTCTATTGAATGATTAACTCAATGGAAACAGATTACTAAAAAGACGATCCTCTATGGACCGTCTTTTTTGATTGAGGTAATCCCAGAGACAGTATGTCTTTAAAGTGTGCCAAGCGAATTTTGGAGGATATTCGACTTTGCTAAAGCCTTCTGTTGTTCATAAGCGCTCTTGGATTACACCTGAGTATTGAGGAAGTATTTTATCTTAATTTATTCAGGATTTCCTTTGCCAACTGCTTAGGACTATTCCTGAAAGCATCAATGGTACTGCCGGCAATGTGAGTCGTAATCGTTACATTATCCAGCTTTACTAGCTCATCATTTGCATCCAACGGTTCATGATCAAAGACATCCAGGGCAGCTCCCATGATTTTCTTTTCCTTAAGACGTTGAACTAATGCTTTTTCATCGATGAGGCCGGAGCGAGCAGTGTTAATAAGTACGGCGGAAGGTTTCATTTGATCCAGTTCCTCCTGGCCGATAAAGTGCTGGGTGTCCTTGCTCAGTCGCAGATGGAGGGAAACGATATCTGATTCCCTTAGCAAAGTATCAAGATCCACTTTCTTATAGGGAGCAGGTATGTCATTCGTGTACTCGTCAAAAACGATAATATTGCATTCTAAAGCATGTAAGTACGTGGCTAACCGAATTCCAATATTGCCCAAGCCAATAATTCCTACTGTCTTGCCTGCAAGTTCAGGTATGGCATCACTGTTTGGAAAATCCTTTATCCAGTTTCCTTGTTTTAATGCGGCATGGGAGCGGGCAATGTTTCTTACTTCAGAAAGAATCATTCCTAAAGTAAATTCGGCCACAGCTCTGGCGTTTCGTCCTGGCGTATTAAGAACTTCGATATTTTGTTGAGCGGCGGCTTCCTGGTCGATATTTTCTGTACCGCCCCTTAAAACACCAACAAGTTGTAATTTTTTTGCTCGTTGAAGAACCGTTTTCGTTACGGGTGCAAAATGAACAATGAGCATATCAAAGTCTTCAATTCCCTCATATAACGCTTCTGGCACTGAAACCGCTTCAGGCCCTTTGGTTTCCACCTCGATATTATCCTTTTGCAGCATTTCTAAAGAGGTATGGTTCCATTCTCTTACTTCAATTTCAATACCTTTTGATTTTAGACTGGATAAACCGTTTTCCATCACATCTGAAGGAATAAATAAATCGGATATGGCTAACAACTTCAAGAAAATCATCTCCTATGCGCGATTATTGGACCCCAGTAAGTGGATTTTTTGTGCGACGACTTCTGCAAGCGAATGTTTGATCGGTGACAGCATATCTTCTGGCAAAGGATCAATTCTCTTTAAACTCTTCGCTGCTTCTTTCAGCCCGTTGGCCATGGCGATTCTGCAGTCTGCATACAGGTTCACCTTCGTAATTCCGTTTGCTATCACCTCTTTGATTTGATGTTCGGGAGTGCCGGATCCTCCATGCAGGACAAGAGGGGCTTTACTGACTCTATTAATCTCTTTCGTGCGTTCGATATTTAAGTTTGGTTCCGCATGATAAACGCCATGAGCCGTCCCGATGGACACAGCAAGGGCATCACAATTTGTACGTTCAATAAACTCGGCTACCTGTTCAGGTTCCGTCAGAAGGGAGTCTGTCCCATAATTGCCGCCAAGTTCATTTCCTCCCACATGCCCCAATTCAGCTTCCACACTAATCTTGTATGGATGGGCATAATCTGCGACCTCTTTTGTCAATTTGATGTTTTCCTCAAAAGGCAAGCTTGATCCATCAATCATCACGGAAGTAAATCCGTGTTCGATTGCTTCTTTAACCAAGGGGAAATCCATGGCATGGTCCAAATGAAGGACAACTGGAATGCTGTATTGAGAAGCAACGGTTTTAATATATTCCGCAAGAAACGCAAACCCCTTTGGCTCACGCAGGTTATGCTCCAGGCACATAAGAATGACAGGTGATTGTTCCTTCTCCGCCGTGTCCAGGATGGTTCGCACCATGATATCGCCAATGCAGTCAAACGCAGGTACCGCATATTGTTTTTGCCGAGCATCCTGTAATACTTCTTGTAACGTAACTAGCATATCGTTTCTCTCCTTTTTCTTATCTCATCAGCATGCCGCCGGTGGCATCCAGGGTGGCTCCGGTGATGTAGTTTGCTCTTTCCGATACCAGAAATGCTGCGATATCCGCAATTTCATTGGGCTGTGCCACCCTGCCAAGTGGAATACGGTTTACATAGTAGTCTTTGTTCTTCTGCAGGGCATCACCGATCATGTCGGTTTCCACAATTCCCAAAGCCAGTGCGTTTACATTGATACCTTGCCCCGCCACCTCTCTTGCCAGGGAAACCGTAAAGGAAACAACACCGGCTTTACTTGCAGCATAGTGGGAGTGACCCGTGGTAGAGCCGTGAAAAGCAGCCTGGGAGGTAATGTTTAATATTTTTCCTTTTCTCTTTTCTTCGGATAACATTTGAACGAACGTTTGACAGGTAAGAAAGACAGAGGTCAGGTTCACTTGCATGGTATGGTTCCATTCATCCAAGGAAATGTCCTTTACCCAGTTTTTGGGCCAGATACCTGCATTGTTGACTAAAATATCTACTGTGCCAAAGGCTTCTTTAGCGGTCTCAATTAGCTTTCGGCAATCATCGGGGTTATCTAAGTTGGCTTGAACTGCAATGGCGCCGCCCCCGGATTGTTTGATCTGATTGACCGTTTCATCTGCTGCCGATTGACTGTTGTTGTAATTAACGACAACATTGGCACCTTCTTGGGCAAGCGCCAGGGTGATTGCGCGTCCTACACCTCTTGAGCCCCCCGTTACAATAGCTGTCTTTCCGATTAAATTAAGGTTCATTACGACCATCAACTCCTTGGTTATTGCCAAATAGGCTCCAGTGCATCAAGTACTTTATTAAAATACCTATATTTTTCCTCATATACAGCCTGGCACTGTTGATCAGGGGTATATGTTTTTCCCACTTTTATCATTTCTTGAGCGGCCTCGGTAAAGGAGGGGTACTGTCCGGTTGCAACGGCGGCACAGATGGCAGCACCTAATGTTCCTTGTTCGGTTCCTTCAACGACTTCAATGGGTGTTTGAAGGATATCGGCAAACATCTGCATCCAAACCTCCGACCGAGTCGCTCCTCCCGCAATTCGAATGATTTCGGGCTTTTTTCGGTATTTCAATAATTTATCAACATGAATTTTATGGCCAAACACGACTCCCTCATAGAGGGCTCTTAACATATGAGCCTTTGTATGCCAGCCGTTAAATCCAAAGAAGCATGCCTTTGCGTTAGGGTGGACATTCGACCCAAACAAAAAGGGGAAGAACAGGATATTGGATTCAGTGGGTTGTGTTTTTTCAACCATTTCATTACACAGCTCATAAACGGAGATCTTTCGTTTCTTTGCTTCTTCGTATTCGTGATTGAAATATTCTTTGACAAACCACTCCAGGTTGCTGGCAGAAGTGGGGCTCCCTTCAAGGGTCAGCCAGTACCCGGGAATACAGTAGATCGATGTCATGAACAGTTCTTTATCAACGACTGGTTCTTTCGTTATATATTCGTTAATACTCCATGTTCCTGCAACGATACACAGTTTCTCTTCATCGGTGATTCCTGTTGCGATAGCAGAGGCATCAATATCAAATAATCCTCCAGCTACTGGAGTCCCTGCTTTCAGCCCGGTGAGCTGTGCTGCCTCCTCTGTTACATATCCACAGATTTCCCCGGAGTATTTTACAGGGGGCAGTTTGGTAAAGACTTCTTCAATCCCCAATGTACGAAGGATCTCCTCATCGTACTTCCGTTCCCTGATGTTAAAGAGGCTGGATCCGGAGATATCTGTGATTTCTGCATGGGGCTTACCTGTAAGCTTATAGCGAATGTAATCCTTGCACATGAATATCCAACGAGTCTGGGAAAGGACTTCGGGTTGATGTTTCTTAAACCAGGCTAATAAGGCTGCCGGTTGACCCGCCCAGAGGGATTGCATTGTCTTTGGAAGTACTTTATTTGCTGTGCCATCGTCATTCCATTCACTAATAATGTCTTTTGCCCTTGAATCAGTCGATATAATTCCATTTGTTACAGGCTCTCCATTCTCATCCACTAAATAGATTCCGTTTCCATGTCCGGTAGTAGCGATTCCAACAATATAGTCAGGGTCAATTCCCGATTGCTGTAATACTTCTTGAATGACCTGAACATTGGCATCCCACAGCTCATGCATATTTCTTTCGGTGTGGCCGGGTGCAGGCATAAACATTTCTGTGGTACGGCTGGCTACTGCCAGTTCTTTACCGTCTAACGTAAATAGTCCTGCTTTGGTAACCGTTCCGCCATTATCAATTCCTAATATAAACTTTGGCATAACCGTCAGCTCCTTTAAGAAAATAGCTTAGATAACTCGATGAAAATCCAGCCTAATGGAGTGGTCGCACCTCCAACCAGATTGGCTAACTCTGTCGTTGATGATACATTGGCCGGCAGTTTTACATTAACCATTTCCGCAGCTTCCGTGTAATAAGGAGCGATTGAAGTACCCGCATACAAGACTAGCGTGACAATCACAAGTCCGGTAATAAATAACCGAATCAAATTTTTCTTTAAATATGGAGCTGCCATTGGAATAAGGAAAACCAGCGAGGCCAAATCGACAAAAGGAAGGACCTTGTTTCCAGGCAGCAAAATGGCCAGCAGTAGGGCACCCGGAATCAACAGCAACCCTGTAGCAAGAACCGCGGGGTTTCCAACCAGCAGCGCAGTATCAAGGCCAATGTAGAACTCACGGTCAGGAAATCGCTTTTTTAGTAACGCTTCGGCCGCTTCCCGGATAATGTCTAATCCTTGCACCAGGATATTAATCATGGAAGGCAACAGCACCATGACGGCAGCAACCTTTATACCAAGTGTAAGAATATCAGCCACATTAAAGCCGGCTAGTATGCCTAATAGAACACCCAAAATCGAACCTAATGTCAGCGGTTCACCCATAATCCCATATTTCTTTGTAATCTCATCTGGTGAAGCTTTGACATTCCTTAGACCCGGGATCCTTTCGATCAGCCAATTCATCCCCATCCCAATCGGAACAAAGATTGCGGAGGTAGCGTGAGCGAAGGAAATACCCTTCAGGTCAAACTCCTCTTGAATTCGTTTGGCTGTTAAGTCCGCAATGATAATGGCGATGAGAAAATGCAGCAATGAAACGATGACTGAGATGGTAATGCTTTTTGTAATGGCATAAACCACACCACCTGTCAGCATAAATTGCCAGTAATTAAAAATGTCAATATTTACTGTTTTTGTTAACTTTAATAGTAACAGAACGAGATTCAAAATAATTGCTCCAAATACAACAAATGGAACAATAGGAGTACCCCAGCCTATCGTTGCACCTACAGGCCATCCTGGATCTACAACGGTTAATTTTAATCCAAAGCGGTCAACCATTGCTTGTGCTGCTGGTCCCAAGGAGTCCAGAAGCAAACCGATTACCAGGTTGATCCCGACAAAACCAATGCCAATCAACATAGCGGCTTTAAACCCCTGACCGATTTTAATTCGGAAGACCAAGGCCAAGATAAAAAAGATAATCGGCATCATAACGGCAGGTCCTAATTGAATGATGGAATTGATGATTCCCATTTACATCTCCCCCTTATTAGTTTTACAAGCCAATCAAAGTTTCTGTGCCTCACCTCCTTAAAAAATAAAAAACCCTACAGAACACTAGCTTTTGCTAGTGCCCTGCAGGGTTTTATCGATGTCACATCACCCATCTAAACTATTTTGTTTTCCATAGCTCGGAACTGCTGGTAGTAATGCCATGAAAGCCGGCATTGAAGAGCTCTTTAACGTCTTCCTTTGCGGATATAAAACCTCCAGCCAAAACAGGAGCTTTTTTGTACGTTTTGATCTGCTCGATAAAATTTTTCGCAAAGGGACCAGGCAATACTTCAATGGCATCCAATTGGCTGCCGTTTGTACTTTTTAAGCCGGTTTCCAAAGATCGGGAATCGAGCAAAAAAAGACGATGAATGCTGAACAAACCTAAATCTTTTGCCTGGTTAATAATTTTAACATTGGGGGAGATAATGCCATCTACTTTAAACAGATCACGAAGCATCTTCAGTCCGATGGGATCCTTATTTAAGCCCCCGACCAGATCCAGGTGCACAATGACTTTTTTATTCGATTCATGGCATTTTCTCGTTAAGCTCTGTAAATTCCCAATGTGAGTCTCAGAAAGGAGAATAATGGGAGATACACTTTTAAGTGCCATGCTTAGTTGTTTAAGATCTCTGACAGATGGTATGACTGTGTTTTCTAGTATAAAGCTATTACTCATGAAGACTCACCTATTTATTAAAGCGTTTACATAGATAATAATAATAACTTGTCGAAATTGTCAATTACTTTATGAATATTAGATGATCGATCATGTGATGAAATGATTGTAAAAAAGTTTTTAGCTAATAAATAAAAGTTGGTAAAAAGGATAGAGTTAAAGGATTAACAAAATAAGGTAAAATAGGATGGTGACTATCTTTTATAGGGATTTGTACGGTAAAGATCTAAGGGCGAAAGGAGGATGGCCGGTATGCTCGGGTTTATGGATGGGGTTCGTGTACAAAGGCAGATCGAATCGATTAATCGGGATATACAGCAAATTAAAGAGGTTCAGCTAGGCCTTCTTACCTTGCAAAAAGAGACAAATACGCTATCTCAGAATATTGCTCGTGATGTGACTCAGGAAACTAGGGAAGACATCTGGAAGGGAAAGAAGCAGCAGGAATACAAGGACATGTATGAGTCGCTGGATAAGACCCTATCAATGTTTAAAGGGGACATTGGACAGCAAGTCTATTACATGGAGTACTGGATCTATTATTTGGAGGGCGAACGATCCAGGTTAATGGTGTCCCTTCACGAAATGAAAGAAGCACTGAAGAAGCAGGAATCAACGAAATAAGGCAGGAGGGACTTCATGGAAATCAAAATCGAACCGAATCGGCTGGCAAGCCTGTCCAAACGAATGCTGGAGCATCAAAACCGGGCGAAGAACCTTCAGCACAGCCTGGAAAGAGAGACTGAAAAAGCCAGTTCCATCCTCTCTCGTTCTGAATTCCCGCCTCCGTTTTCGGGACAGATTTCCGCCGTAAATGGTAGTATAAAAGAAACGAGCCAAACGATCGTACACACTCTCGAATACCAGGCCGCCTGGCTCTCCTATTTTGCCCATAAGGCCTCTGGAGCCGATAACGTACCGCTCTCGCTCACCCAGGCCACAGCCATCCTTGCCAAGTACGACGACCGGTTCAAGGATCCAGGCAAGACAGATGGCATTGATGCAGGCAAGCTCGCAAAAGATGCTGCAGGAGAACTAAGCGGAATATATGACGCCCAGCGCGCCGCCACCGGCATTGACCCAGCCACCGGAGAAAAAATCTCTGGATGGGGAAGAGTTTTGGCCGGAGGAATGTTTGTCTTTGGGCTTACCCCAATTGGGAAGGGCGTTAAGGCATTCAAGGTTGTGAGAACGGCTGATAAAGTGATTGGTGTGACGAAGGAAGGGCAGGCAGCGAGGAGAGTTGTTGGGTCGGCGGATGTAATTGGTCTAGGTAATAAAAAAGTAGCTGTAGGTGAAAAAATTATTGCCCAAAGGGCTCAGAAATCAGGGCTTGATATAACACCTAAGATTACCCCTTATAAATCTTTAAGTAGAGCTCAGCAGAAAAAAATAATGGAAAAGATTGAAAATCGAACAGTAACAAAAGAAGAATATAAAAGATATCAGTGGGATAAAAGATTTTCCAAAAGAAGGGCTGCAGGAGTTAATCAATTTTGGAAGCAAGAAAAGAAAAGAATTATAGATGGAGAACCTCCAACAAGGAATTGGACTAATGAACAAAAACAAGAGATATTAATTGGAAAAAAACCTAAGCATAATGGGCAACCGGTAATTGGGCACCATACTTACAATGCTATGAATTATCCACATATATCTAATAAAGGAGAATTAATTTATCCTGTAACCGGTAAGGAACATCTAAAGGGATGGCATGGTGGGAGCTATAGTAAAAATGCACCGGGTAAGCCAGTAAATCCAAATTATTTAGAAGAATTTTAACGGAAGGAGAATGATAGATGAGTACAATGGCAATTAAAATACTTCCAGATGGTCCGGTTAGTAAATATATAGTACCCATAAGAAAGTCCACAGGTTTAGGAATTACCGATATAAAAAATAAAATTGAAAATAAAGATCTGCTTGCTGAAACGGATGCCGACGATATTGATGAAATGGAAAATTTAAAAGACTTAGTCGATGATCTTATTAAATTAGGCGCGAATGTAAAAATATTTGATAGTGATGAATTTGGCCAAGGGACTTTTAATTACCAAGAAATTTCTTACGAAGAGTTTAAAAATAATATTGGTCGATTGAAAGAAATTTTGGAAGAATTACAGGATTATGACGATGCAGTATCTGATGAAGATTAATTAGCTACCGATACAACAAAAATGATTTAAAAAGAAATTCTGTTCTTTAAGTGTAACCTAAACCTTGAAAAGCTGAAAAAGCTCCCAAGGTTTCTTTATTATAAATCAGAATGAGGAAATAAAATGAATGAAAAAGAATTAATGGATTTTATGCGATAATACATGGAATCAAATGATTTTACTGGTGGAGGGGATAGAAGCCAAATCACTGAATGCTGAACTTTCTAGCAAGTTGTAGAGATAATAGGTTAGCAAATAGTTTAATAAGCCGAGTCAGTAGTGTGCTGGCTCGGCTTTTTTGCATTATCTATTAATTTTTCTTCACCGACGAAATTCCCGTCGACGTAATTGCTTCTACCGTTTCCAGGTACTTGGCTTCCCGCTCCGGTTCTGAGAGGAAGTGCAGGCTGATTCGGTCGATGAGGTAAAGCATGCTCATGTCGAGGCCGGTCAGAAGGAAGTTATTCCGTGCTGGATGGATCGTCCAAAGAATCGCATCCGACAGCTCCGTGAGCGGGGTGTTGCCAAAGGCCGTCAGTGCAATCAGCCTGGCGCCTTTTTCTTTTCCTTTGTTTACGGATTGAAGAAGATCTACCGTCTGGCCAGATCGTGAAAAGGCGATGATTACGTCTCCCGGCTGCTGCAGGGTGCTTTTGATGACCATTAAGTGCGGGTCGGTTACGGCTTCCGAAACAAAACCCATCCGGCTGAGCCGGTAGTTCAGCTCCTGTGCGGCAAGACCCGAGCTGCCCAGGCCGTAGATGAACAGCCGCTTGGCTTCCCGAAGCAGGGTCATAACCTGGTCAAACGCCTGGTTGTCTGATAGGGAACGGACATCGGCCAGCATCTCCCGGTAGGAGGAGAGCAGGGTCTGTTCGATCCCTTCCTCATCTGATTTTTCAGAGCCTGATGCAAGCTTCACTTTCATCTCCACAAAACTTGCGCAGGAGGCTTTTTTTGCGAACCGGGTGATGGTGCTCACCGATACGCCGGTTTTCTCGGCCATTTCCTGGATCGAGCTGTGTGATGCACCATCCGGATCGGACAGTATATAGTCGGCAATATTTTTCTCCTTTAGGGAAAGGGAAGAATAAATACTTTGAATTTCCTTAAGCAGGGAAGCCATCGTCTACATCCTTTTATCTCTTAGTTTCAGCGGCAAATCGTGCGGTGATCTGCTGAGGCCGGGTAATGGCACCGCCAACCACGACGGCATGCACACCGGCATCGAGCGCTTCTTTTACCATTTCAGGTGTCATGATGTTTCCTTCCGCAATCACAGGAAGGGTTACGTTCTGGAGGACTTCTCTTAAAAAGGCGAAGTCGTTCTCATACAGCTTACTGCCTTTTGTTTCGTTTGTATAGCCAAAGAGGGTGGTCCCCACACAATCAAAGCCCAGCTCCTCCGCTTGGTATGCTTCTTCTACAGAGGAAATGTCTGCCATAAGCTGAACGTTCGGTTTCTGTTTCCGAACGTAGGACACGAGCTCTTTTAATGGAAGGTCATCGGGACGCTTTCTTAAAGTCGCGTCCATTGCGATCATTTCACAGCCGCTTTCGATCAGTTCGTCCACTTCTTTTTTCGTTGCGGTGATAAATACTTCGCTATCTTCATAATCTCGTTTTACAATGCCAATGACGGGAAGACTGATCTCCTGTTTAATGGCCAAAATGTCTTCTTTCGAGTTGGCCCGTATGCCAGAAGCTCCGCCTTCTTTGGCCGCCAGTGCCATCTTCGCCATAATGTAGGAGCTGTGAAGTGGTTCGTGTTGTAAGGCCTGGCACGAAACCACCAGGCCGCCGTTAATCTGTTCAAGCATATTTTTCCCCTGCCATTTCTTCAACTTCGTTTTTAATAATCGTGACATCCGGTCCATAGATGATCTGGATGCCGTTGCCTTTTTTGATAACTCCTTTTGATCCTGTTTTCTTTAGAATCTCTTCATCAATCAGTGCCGGATTATTGACAGTTACCCGGAGCCTTGTGGCGCAGCAATCCACGTTCTGCAGATTCTCTTTGCCGCCAAGACCCTGAATAACAGCCCCGGCACGTTCGCTTCCATTTGTAATGTTCACGGAGGCTTCACCCGCATCTTCACGCCCTGGTGTTTTGAAGTTGAACTTTTTGATCAGGAAGGTGAAGGAGAAGTAATAGACGAAGAACCACGGAATACCGATTACCGGCACCATGAGCCAGTTGGTTTTCGCTGTACCCTGAAACACCCCGAACAAGAGGAAGTCGATGAAACCGCCAGAGAACGTTTGGCCGATCGTAATTTGAAAGATATGGGCAAGCATGAAGGCCATTCCGTCCAAAAAGGCATGGAGCACATAGAGCATAGGAGCCACAAACAAAAATGAAAATTCAATAGGTTCTGTGATACCGGTCAAAAAGGAGGTGAGAGCAGCTGAAGCCAGCAGTCCGGCCACTTTTTTCCGGTTTTCAGGTTTGGCTGTACGGTACATGGCCAGACAGGCACCGATCAAGCCGAACATCATCGTAATAAAACGTCCGGACATGAAGCGGGCGGTACCGATATAAAAGTGCTGTGTGCCTGGATCGGCCAATTGCGCAAAGAAAATACGCTGTGTGCCTTCCACCAATTTCCCGTCCACGGTTAGGGATCCGCCAAGACTCGTCGTCCAAAACGGCATATAGAAGATATGATGAAGCCCAAACGGTCCGAGCATGCGGAGCACAAAGCCATAGATCAGCGTACCGATATAACCGGTCGCTTCCACCAGACCGCCCATCTGAAAAATTCCCTCCTGGATGAACGGCCAGACGAAAAAGACAACGGCCCCGAGCAAAATCGCGGAAAAGGAAGCAATGATCGGAACGAATCGGGATCCGCTGAAGAACCCAAGGAACTGTGGCAGCTGTTTTTTGTTATAGCGATTATGAAGCCAGGACGTCATGATCCCGACCACCACGCCGCCAAACACACCGGTTTCCAGTGTCTGAATCCCGAGACTCATTCCCTGTCCGGCAGCTGCCGGATTTTTTGCGTCCAATGTTCCGGTAATCGTTAAGAGCGCAGAAATGGTCGCGTTCATGACCAGGAAGGCAAGAACACCGGCAAGGCCTGCTGTCCCCTTATCCCCTCGTGCGAGGCCAACGGAAATACCCACTGCAAAAAGCAAGGCCAGATTCGCAAACACTACGTTTCCAGCACTCGACATAATCGTAAAAATCACTTGAAGCCATCCAATATCCAAAAACGGATATGCTTTAACCGTATTCGGGTTCGACAGCGCTCCGCCAATTCCCAATAACAACCCCGCTGCCGGCAATACGGCAATCGGAAGCATAAACGATTTACCAAACTGTTGTGCCTTCTCGAAGAAACTACTCATCAAATAACCCCCTTTTATGAAAATGATTTTCATATTTAGTATAAGAGCAGAGGGAAGAGAGGTCAAGAAAGGGTTTTCAATTTAAATATACAGGTAGAAAAGCCTATATACGGTTGGTATAATATTCCTACATAACATTTACCTGAGGTGTGAAAATGCACAAATCGAATATGGATAAACCAACGATAACTCCAGACAGTGAATGGGCTGAACGCTTTGAAGTAGCATTCAACCAAATCCACCATATCTTAAAACGCCTGAATCCCAATGAATACAACGATGCTTTTATGAAGCTTCTCACGGACTCCAGCCGCAAACACCGGGTGATTCAGCAAGTCTATTATGACTTAAGACAGTTTGCTAAGCTGCGAAATGCACTGGTTCATGAAAAATTGGAGCGGAAAACGTTCATCGCTATTCCTCATGAAAATACGGTTCTTAAAATTGAAAATATCGCCAAGCTGCTTTCTAAGCCACCGACCGTATTGGATATTGCAACTGCTTTTGTTGTATCCGTAAACCTCACAACACCGCTTCAAGATTTGATTAAAATAATGGGCACTTCTTCGTATAATCAATTTCCTGTCTATGAGAAGGGTGTGTTTCAGTTCTTGATCTCAGAGAATGGGTTAACGAAGTGGATGGCGGCTTCTATTCACAAAGGAAGTATCCACGTCGAAGGAAAAACAGTGGAGAATCTTAAGCCCTATGAAGAGCATCATAATGTCGTGTTTGTTAAACGTTCGATGGATATCTTTGAGCTGGAGGACATTTATGAGGAATCCTTTCAGAAAAAAAGAAAGCTGGAAGCAGTTATCATCACCCAGAACGGTTCCCCTCTGGAAGCTCCCTTAGGCATTGTAACCTCATGGGACCTTATTGAGATTGATTTATTGGTAAGCAGAGACTAGCAATATGAGCAAGATACTTAAGTAAGAATGTAACGAATCAAAAAGGAGTTTGGGGGATATAAGGTCTATGTTTAATTTTGAAGAAAGCCAGGAGAGGCTTGATCGGTTTGAGTTTGATCTTTTACCCGATATACATAGAAAAATCAATACCGGGAAGTCAGGGGCAGAGATCTACCTTGTCCAATATATTAAAAAAGTAGAAAAGAAACGCCGCCGGGTGCCAGCTCTCGTAAAGATTACCACCATGGAAGAAGGAGAGCGGGAAGAGGCAGCATACAAAATGGCTCTTCATCTTGCTAGTGAAGCAGAAATGAACCATTATATTCCAAGTGTCCTGGATATTAAAACGTTTGAAAATCAGCATGCGGTAATGTATGAGTTTGCCGGAGCTGCTGAGAGTTTTACAATCAATGAAGCCGTTGAAAAACAGATGGCTGTCGATTATTCTGGCATCATCAATGAGGCATTAAATTTTATAAATGGTTGGGGCGTGGAGAAAAAAAAGATCGTCTCTCCTTATGATCATATGATTGAAACACTGGGGACGGAAAGGTGGGAGACGCTGTTTACTCCCATTAAGGAATTGGGGGCTGATACCAATTCTGCCGTATTGAGTTTTCATGGAAATCTATTCCCCAATCCTCTTGTTTACCTGTACAATAAAAATCTATGGAAAGAAGAAACCATGTATGTCAAACACAGTCATTCACATGGAGACTACCATGGAAACAATATTATCGTCACCGATAAAAACAAGAGTGATATTTCTATTATTGACTTTGCGGAATTAAAGCAGCATACGAATCTATTCTATGATTATCGGTACTTGGAGCTTCACCTTTTGCTGGATTGCTTTCCGCTGGAGTCCAGTGACAATCAGGATAAATGGATGGAAATCGGCAGTTATGTGACACGAGACCTCATGAAAGAGCTCCAGCAACCACATGATATTCCGGATGGCATTGCTCCGTTCGATAAGATTTTGCCTTGTTTTGGAGCGGAATTCATTGAAGAAGTGGGCGAAATCGCTGTTAAGGATTATCTGCCGTCCTACTATATTGCAGGAGTATGCGCCGGATTGATTTATGCAAGAAGAACAAAAATAAATGTATTGAACCGGTTTGCCGCCTTTGTTTATGCCCTATTTAACCTAAAAAAGGCCCTTCAATGCTTGAACATTGGTTTGCCCAATGAAGTTTCCCTTCCGCTCTCCTGGCCTGCTGACCGGGAGAGTAAGGAGCTTGAGCAGATCATCCAGGAAAAGTTGTTTTCGATTTACGCACAGCCGATCGTAAATACATTGACCAAAGAAATGGAATATGTTGAGATCCTGACGAGATTCAACAGCAAGAGTCCTGATCACTGGTATGACATGGCGAGAAGGGATGGCCGATTGGATGAGATTACGATTGCCACCTGTGAAGAATTTGTCCGAAATGCCAACGATTTGAAAGCATTAAAGATTAAAGGAATCTTTTATAATCTAGAAGCCGATTTGACAAAAGAGACCATTGTGAAATGCATTGAGCTATTAAAACAGACTCAGCTTTCGTTCACGATAGAGATCACAGAGCATGTAAAGAAGGATTTGGTGCTTTGGAAAAGCATTGCTGAAGAAGAGGGCGTTGCTCTTTCTTTGGATGATTTCGGAGAAAAAGCGGCAACTGAGCTGGAAGAAATCACAGTTTTGCAGCCAGCCTTTGTAAAAATGAAAAGAAACAAGCTGCAGGAGTACTATAATGCAATTATGGATTTGGACCGACAATACATCCGGAAAATGGTCATTGAACACGTTGAAGAGGAAGAATTGAAGCAGCTTACACAGGATGGCATCAAGTATGTTCAAGGCTGGCTCTGTTCTGTCGCAAAAAAACTCAAGGACATTGATGCCGACCAATGGAACGCCGGTTTTTTAAAAGGATAAACCAATGGGAAGTGTAAAAAATGAAAATCCAACAATTAGATAAAATGAGCACAGCCATTGAAATGGCTGCTGCTGCTCATCAATCACAAGTCAGAAAAGGGAATAAGAAGCCTTATATTTCCCACCCCTATTTTGTAGGAATGCTGCTGCTGGATGCCGGCTGCGCAGAGGAGACCGTTCTTGCCGGTATTTTACATGATGTGATCGAGGATACGGATGTTACGTATGGAGCCATTACTTCAGCATTTGGCGATCGGGTCATGGAAATGGTGAAGGGAAGCTCTGAACCGGATAAATCTCAATCGTGGGAAGCGAGAAAAAAGCATACGATTACGTATTTGCAGAAAGAAGCTTCAGTGGAAGTTTGCCAAATTGTATGCGCCGATAAGCTCCATAATGTCCTTTCGTTAAGGCAAGACCTGGAGAAGCAGGGAGAGGCCGTTTGGAGCCATTTTAAACGAGGCAAGGATGTGCAGGAGTGGTATTATACCTCACTCGTTGAGGCACTTGGCCGTCGGGTAGGGACATTCCCGCTGTTTCTCCAATTAAAAAAAGAGGTGCAGAACCTCTTTTATCCGACTACATAGGTGTTGTAGTTTCTTCTTTTTTTGCTGTCTTGTGCTTCTCATAAATGCGAAATCCATCCCTCACCCGTTTGTTGGAGGATTTTGTGTTATGTTCCCATGACCAATAGGCCAAAAACGTAAGCAGACCGCCGAGTAGACCAATCAGTATCATTACAGCTATGTATTTAAAATGGTACGTTCGGTACATGATGACCAAAGAAAAGAGAGTAATGAGTGCGAAGTTGAAGCAGGCCGTACGGGTAATGCGGATTTTCGTCCGGATGTAGTCCAATTGGTTCGCCTGGTTTTGGTCATTTGTGAGAAGGATGAGCTCCCGTGCTGTTTTTCGGTTTTCGTCCCTTGTTTCTTTTTTCCTCTTCTTAAAAACGACATCATCTACAAAATTGTCGATCAAAATACCAAGTGTATAGACAAAGGGAAGCATAAGAACAAAAAGAGCCAATAATGTGTCCTTGTTGGTGCTCTTTAGATAACCAAACAAAGGCTGGAAAAAATCCACGCCCAAGACCATGATGGCGCATAAAACCAAAGCGATAAAAAAATGAAATCCATTAATGAGATGCTCAATCAGCATATTTGTCGTATTTCCCATACCGATCCTCCATACATAATAAAAATGCCAAGCTTTATTATTTTATAGTGAATGGCCATTTTTGTGAATAGTTGGAATAAGAGAATAAAAAATGAAAATCTTCTTTGCCTTTTTTTGCTGTCTAAATGAGTTGAGAGGTGTAAGAAGCACTAGATGAACCAAGACATGTTGGTAAAAACGATAGAGTTAAAGAATTAACAGGGTAAGGTAAATAGGATGATATCAAGATTTCAGCAGCAGATCGCATGTTTATGAAGGGGGAAAGGTCAATGATACTGGAAGCCGCTATGCTTCAGGTGAAACCCGGAATGGAGCAGGAATATGAAGAATCATTTCGCAAAGCATCTACGATTATTTCATCGATGAAGGGTTATATTTCACACGAATTACAGCGTTGTATGGGAGAAGAAGGCAAATATTTGCTTCTTGTAAAGTGGGAGAGTTTAGAAGACCATACTGTAGGATTCAGACAATCAAAGGAATATCAAGAATGGAAATCGTTATTACATCGTTTCTATCACCCTTTTCCAACAGTGGAGCATTTTGAAAAAGTAAATTTGAACCAAGGGGATTTTCTAATTAAGGAGTAAGGGACTCCTGATTTTTATTTCATATCATTAACATAGCCAAAAACTTAAGTGAAGAGAGGCTTTTAACTGGACATCTGGAGGCTGTTCACAAATGCCAGGAGGTTCTAATTAAATTAGAACCAGACAAAAAAGTATGAAACTGACTACTTCCCTTTTCCACAGAGTTACAAAGAGAACATGAAGTTTAAATAACCAGGGCTTCTTATACCTGCTGTATCTTATGTAACGTCATCTCATTTGTTCTACATCGTTCCATATGACTGACGTTTCGGCCAGAAAAAAATCAGTACGCTGTTTACACAAAACCTTTTTCCAATTTTGTAAGAATGCGAGAAAAATTAATCACTGAGCAAATAATCATGATTATTGGATAAGATTGAATTTAATTTAGGAGTAAGCCGCTCAAGTGGATAAGCACATACTGAAAGTCTTCTCTCCTTATGAATTACCTCATTCGCCTTGAATTCAAATTTTTGTACCAATTCACAATTGGCTTCTTGAGAGCTCCATTCGACGTGGGCCCATGTCCATGCTGGCTTATTTACCTGATCTAGAACCATTGTTTGATTAGAGAAGTGGTTGACAATGGTATGTGTGTGAAAATCTCCGTTTAAAAGATAAAAGTCAAAATTATTTATAAGAAGAATTTCTGACATTTTATCAACAGGAATCAAGCTCTCCAATTGCTCTTTTAATTTCGGTAGGTTTTTCTCACTCTCCACCACTAAAACACGATGTTGTCTTTTCAGTCCTAACATGATAAAAGATAATAGATTGGATAGGTACTTCACTTCATTTTCATATTTATAAAGAATGTGTCCTTGTTTTAGACTCCTTAACTCCTCGATTGGCTGCCCCATGATAACCATCCTTAGTATATGATAACTTCATCAATTACTTAATAACCCTTCAAGTAGTTCTTTTAATAAAATTGGTAATTTAGTTAATGCAGTATCATATCATTCTTCATGCATTTTCATTATCTTTTTCTAAATTAATAATATATTTTAGACCCGAATGTGCATCTTTAAAAATTGGTGCATCAATAAGCTCTGGTATTGCTAATGCTAAATCAGGAGTAATCCCTACAATAATCGATTTTACACCAATCAAGCGCAATGTTTCACTTAAACGGTTAAGGTTATAGTGCACAGTTTCATCAAAACCAGAAACACCAGAAAGATCAAGCATAACGTAATGTAGTCTTTTGGTTACACATTCTTGTAGAACAGTTGAAATAATATGTTCTCCCCTTAACACCGTTAAATCCCCATATAAAGGTAATGCGATCGTTTTATCCCAAATATGTAGTATAGGTACGGAAAGTTCTTGAATCAGTTGATCCTTCCTGCGTTCTTCCTCATCTTTTGTTGTCATATCCATTAACATTACTGTATAACCAACTAGTTCTTTATTGTCCTGGATAGGGGTAATGATAATATCAGCAATAATTTTGCTTTTAATATTAATCCTTGCCTTATGGCCATCCTTAATGCCTTTGTCCATAATAAAGCGCTGGTTTTTAGGGCTTTTATGAAAAAAATCCATATTTTTACCAATGATCTCATCGATAGAATTTAAACCGTATAACGGATAGATGTTTTTCATCACTTCTTCTGCTTTTTTGTTTAACCAAACGATCCTGTATTCAGTGTCTGAAATGATTATTACTTCTCCAATGCTATTTAACAAGTCAGCATTTGATATGTTTATTCCTATCTGGTCCATAGTGAAAACTCCTTTAGTTCAGTTGACCTTTATTATAGCAAGTTGTATCCAAAATATCAGGGATTAATCTTTTGAAACAAAGTGGACTGGGATAAAGGCAACTCACTAAAAAGCACATAACCATTTAAGGGGTGGAGAAAATTCATATCTTCTATGGACTACATGATCTGCGACCTATTCGCGTATGCCAATTATTCCCGCTCCTTTGGCCAAGAGCCTTGTTGTTTACGAATTAATACAATTTGCCCGATATGATACACGTTGTGCAGGATTTGACGAGCCAGACGCCCAACAAGTTCCTTATCCAGGTGACTGTCATTCACTTTTGCTAGTGATTGACGCAAGTTTTCACAAATTTGGTGTGTTTCTGCCAAGGCCGCCTTCCATTTTTCAGAATCTGATGGATCCCCGGTATCCCCAAAGGTATTCACTTCCAAGATTGACTGCCATTTAGAATTTTCCGGTTCTCCAATATCTCCAAATGTAGCCTTGGTATCAGATGCCTCTTTTTTAGGCGGTGTGTCATTGATTTGTTTAACAAGCAGGGCATTGTAATAATTCAGATGGTTCACCGTTTGCCAAATGGTATTCCCTCCTCCAGGAGGCTGCCAGCTTGCATCGGTTGAATTTAAATCCTTAAGAGCAGATTCTAAAGGCAAAAACCAGGTCTCAGCATCCCAACTAAAGTCAAATTCCATGCGGAAAATATCCATTAGTTCCAGGTTCATTTGCTTTCTCCCTTCAACCAGCCAGTTTTGATTATCATACCATTGCTGCACGATTTTATTTTATTAGGCTCTTTTCGTATATATTGTTGCTATTTTGACCATTCATCTGAGAGGTCATGGAATACTGTTTCAGTAAGGTTTTAGATGTTGAGAAACGGCTGTATTCGTTATTCAATAAAAGCACCCGAGTATGGAAGAAGATAAAACTTAATTTTTGTTGAATACATCAATATCAGTCTTCAACGTACTTTCCCACCAGACATCATTAATGCCATTTAGATAACCCTTAAGTAAACCTCTAATTGGATAGGGTTGTACGTTGTTGGCTTCTAATTTACCGGCTTCAGACCAGAAAAACGTTATATGAGACTCTCTTGATACGGGAAAATCATCTGAGTCTAATTCATCGCTTTCCACCTCAAAAAATTGATTAATTTCACAATGTAATATACCTTGTTTTTCCCATTTATGCTCGACCAGTCCAAGCAATTTCCCCACTGTAGGTCTAATACCTAATTCTTCTGCTAACTCTCTTTCAAGTGCGTCTTTTGCGCTTTCTCCAAACTCAATGTGACCACCAGGTAGAAAAGTATTTATGGTTCCGATTGCTTTTGCAAGTAGAATCCTATTATTTTTAATAATGACAGCTCTGGCTAAATGATGAAATGGTTTCTGCAATTAAATCACCTCTAAATTCAATAAAAAAGAGCAATTGTCCTTCTTGAAGAAATACGCCTTTTAACTGAGGATCTTATCTTCATTTGATGTCAAAAATTCAACTAATTCATCTAACGAACCGATGAAAGTTTCAACCCCTGATAAGTGATAAAAAGTGCTTGTGGTAGTAAGGTTATTGATTTCATTGTTGGGTGAATAAAGAATAATTCTTTATTGAGTCCCAAAGCTATTCCAAATTCAATGTGACTTCCTTTTCCAGCTGGTAATAAAACAACAATAAAATCAGCTTCCGTAACAGCATTCTTTTCTTGATGACCAATCAGCTTTAGCTCTTCAAGTGTTGATGCTCTTTCATTTTGGGTCCAATCATATGTCAGTATATAACCCCTGCTTTTCAACATTTTACTTACCCGTCTTACCTTATCTATATTTTTGAAACTTGATGCAACATAAAACTTCATTCTTCTCCTCCTTTTAAGACATCCGTTATTCAACAATCCGCACGTTAATAAGCTACTGTAAAAATAATACCATAATAAGTAAATTTAACCTTGTCTTATTCTAAAGCAACAATCTTTGCGAAAAGGGCCTTTTATTAAGATAAATAGATACACCCGTACCATCTCCTGGTACGGGTGTATCTATTTATCCTTTTTCACTTTTGCTACATGGATCGATAATTAATCGTCATATTTAGTCTTGTTAATTCGCCGCCTGGATTGTGGTACGCATGGTTACAATTGGCTTTGAAACGGATCGACTGATCTTTTTCGAGTAAGTAGGTTTGCCCGGATATCGTTAATTCGAGGCTGCCCTCAAATACCGTAATGTATTCCTCTGTGCCATCATGATGAGGAGCTGCCTCTAAATACCCCCCTGGCTCGATTTCTACCATGTATATTTCAAACTGCTTGTCGTTTTCAAAGGGGAAATAGGGATATACTTTATATTTCCCATCATTCTCGGGCAATTCCAATAAGTCATCTTTGGAAATGATGGTTATATCATTCGTTGATTCCTTAATGAGCGAAGTAAATGAAACCTTTAGTCCATTCGCGATTTTCCAGAGCGTTGTTATGGTTGGAATCGATTCTCCGCGTTCGATTTGTCCTAACATGGTTTTGCTGACACCGGTTAGTTCAGATACGTTATCCAAACTTAGTTTATTCATTCTTCTGAATGCCTTCATGTTTTCAGCGACCACAACATGGATTTCCTTCACATTTATCCCTCAATTTTTTATTTACAATATAACGTATAAATAATACAATTTAAAGCACAAGACGCTATAAAGTATTTTTGTGCTTTATGGAATACAAGGAGTGCTGCCATAATGTCTGTTTTGTCACTTTTGGTTTATGCCTTTGTTGCAAGCTTCACACCTGGCCCTAATAATATTATGTCGCTGTATTTCGCCAATCAATTTGGTTTGAAACAGACGTTCAGATTTTGTGTAGGTGTGGGTCTTGGATTCTTCATTTTACTGTCGGTCGCTAATTATTTTACCGTGGCATTAAATACCGTTTTTCCACAAGTTGAGTTTATTATGAAACTATTTGGCTGTCTCTATTTGCTCTATCTGGCCTATAAGATCATGAAAAGCAAGCTGGGAAAAGAACAACAGTTCAACAGCCGGTACAATAATTTGAAATCAGGTGCGCTGCTGCAATTTATCAATCCTAAAGGAACCGTTTATGCCATTACGGTCACGGCCACATTCGTTGCTCCTTTTTACCATCATTATTTGTCCCAATTCTTTTTTGTAATCGTGTTGGCTGTGATTGGATTCCTGGGGACGTTCAGCTGGAGCTTGTTTGGGTCATTGTTTAAGAAGTGGATTGCACAATATCAAATGGTTTTCAACATTACCATGGCCTTGCTGCTTGTTTATACAGCGGCTACGATTTTGTTTCATTAATCTAAAAGATACACCCGTACCATCCTGCGGTACGGGTGTTTTCTTATCCTTATTTAATTCACCGAAACTCTCTCTTTCTCCATATACGAAGGATCTGCTTGTCTTTTAAGCCGGGCAGAACCATACAGCACGTAGTAAACCAAAGATACTAGGAAAATACCGAGAATCACATAGATCAAAGGTACTGAAGCGCCAAACAGCATCATGTTGGTGGTCAGCACGCTGTATTTAATGATGCTGTACAGGCACACCAACCCGAGGATCAAGGCAATGCTTGGCACAACGGGATACTTTACCTTGAACGGCCGTGCGAGCTCGGGTTCTTTTTTACGAAGGATGAAAAGGGAAACCATGCTGATGCAGTACATCATCATTGCCCCGAAAACGGAAAGGATGATCAGTGCGTTGGCGAAGCTCGCTGAACCTGCACAGATAACACCGATGGCTCCTGGAATTAAGAGGCCTCCAACCGGAACGCCTTTTTTGTTTGTTTTGGCCAGGAACTTCGGGAAGTAGCCATCCCGCGCCAAGGCGTACGTCTGTCTGGAGAAGCCCATGATGATGCCATTCAGGCTGGCAATCAGGCCGAACAACCCTATAATAGCCAAAACGGTTGAAATGCCGTTGTCGTATACGGAGGACAGAGCCTGTGGCAGAGGATAATCCGCGAGCTTTCCGTTTCCGCCGCCAAGACCAGCGGTGACAAACAGCGTAAATAATGTAGCCGTGGCGAGTGTGATGATGGCGCCGATAAATCCTTTCGGGATATCTTTTCTTGGGTTTTCCACTTCTTCCGCAGCCATCGCTCCTCCTTCAATTGCCAGGTAAAACCAGACGGCAAACGGGATAGCGGCCATGACACCTGTCGGGCCATTCAGAAAGGAGTTGTCGTTCAAGATGTTGGAAGCTTCGACATGAGGCAAACCGGCCACATAAAAAATGGACAAACCGATCAGTGCCAAAATGGTAGCGGTAAGCTCGATAACGGCAACTTCTTTTACACCTATTAAATTTAATAAAATGAAGAAGATAAATGCTCCTACGGTGGCATATACCGGGTTCACGGCTGGAATAAGGAAGTGAATGTACGCGCCGGTGGATACGGCAATCGCAGGAGGTGCGAATATAAATTCAAGCAGACAGGCCATGCCGGCCATATAGCCGCCAAACGGCCCCATGGCTCGTCTCGCATACGCGGAAGGGCCACCGGCTTGCGGGATGGAGGTGGAAAGCTCGGCATAGCTGAACATGAAGGTGGTGTAGAATACGGTGACAATCAGCGTAGCGATTGCAAGCCCGATAATCCCGCCCTGTTCAAACCCGTAGTTCCATCCAAAATATTGCCCCGAGATTACCATCCCTACTGAAATTGCCCATAAATGAATCGGCTTTAACTGTTTTTGCAGCGCCATCTCTTCTCCTCCTTTAGTGTTTTTATCCAAGTTGATTTGGGGACATTAATGCAGAAATCTTCATTAATAAGTTGATTGAAGTGGAAGATGCGAGACTCCCGGAAAGCGAGCGACCTGAAACGGAAATCAATCACTTCCCAAAAGCAACAAAGCAGAGCTCTAAATAACCAGGTGTACACCGCTCATCTGCTGCTGAATCATCTTGTCAATCAAGGTTCCGATATGGGCAGCGGCTTCAATCGGAGGCGTGCCCCGTTTATGGATATTCGAAATGACCATACGATCGGATTCTTTTTTGCCTTTGCCTGGCTGGTAGCACATATAGGCACTCATCGATTCGGCGCTCATCAGTCCCGGCCGTTCTCCGATCAAAAGGACAAGGGCTTTAGGTTTCAGGATCTCGCCAATTTCATCCATGCAGGCGACGCGCCCACCTTTGACAAAAAAGGAGGTTCCGATCTTAAGGTTGTAGGAGTCCAGGGAATCGATCAACGCCGGATACACGTCGCTCAGGTTTTCTTCAATGGCTTTTGCGCTTAATCCATCTGACACGACGACCTGTACATCAGGTGCCTGCAGACAGCTTTTCTGAAGGATGGACTTCGCTTCATCGGCTAGTAATCTTCCATAGTCAGGCCGTTTTAAGTAATGTTCCATGGATTCCACTTGTGTGGCAACGGAGAATAGGTTGAATTCAGACAGGATTTTTTCCGGGACGGTACCATATACCGAATCGACAGCTGCAGCATGATCTGTCCGAAACTGCAGCACGTCTTTTGTTAAGGGCCTTGTTCCTGTCCGGCCGACGCCAATGCGGGCAGGGGTGAATTGTTTGAGCGATTCAAGCGGATCTCGTTTTGAATTTGCCAACTGATAAGCCACTCCTTACGTTAGATTCATAAAAATCGTCGGATCGCCAGCTTTGGAGGTAAACCGTCCATTTTGCGTGATGCCTTGTTCTTCAAGCCACTGTGCAAAGAGGGGAGCGGGGGTCTGGCCCAGTACCTGGCGGACGGTGGCGATGTCATGATAGCTCAGGGACTGGTAATTCAGCATGCAGTCATCGGCCATTGGTACGCCGATCACAAAATTTACTCCCGCGGTACCGAGCAGCATGCTCAGGTTGTCCATATCATTTTGGTCGGCATCCATATGATTGGTGTAGCAGACGTCAACACCCATTGGCAGTCCGTGCATTTTGCCCATAAAATGATCTTCAAGACCTGCCCGGAGAACCTGTTTGCTGTTATACAAATATTCCGGGCCGATGAAACCGACCACGGTGTTTACGATGAACGGCTGATAATGGCGGGCGAGCCCGTAGCACCGGGCTTCAAGTGTTACCTGGTCGATGCCATAGTGAGCTTCAGATGACAGCTCCGAGCCCTGGCCGGTTTCAAAATACCAGCGGTTCGGTCCGGCTGCTGTCCCTTTTTCCTGAATCAAAGCGGTCGCTTCATCCAGCATGGGAAGGGAGATGCCGAATGAATCATTGCCGGCTTCAGTTCCGGCCAGGCTTTGAAAAATCAGGTCAGCAGGCGCTCCTTTTTCGATCGCTCTCATCTGGCTGGTCACATGGGACAGCACACAGTTTTGCGTGGGAATTGACCATTCATTGATCATATTTTTTGTTTCATGAAGGAGGGTATAGATGTTATCGGTCGTGTCGATGACAGGGTTGATTCCGATCACCGCATCACCGATTCCATAGCTCAGCGCTTCATATAAAGAAGCTCTCATGCCCTTGATGTTATCGGACGGGTGATTGGGCTGGGCTCTGGAAGCGAGAACCCCTTTTTGCCCAATGGTCGTCTGGCAGGTTGTTTGCACTTCAATTTTGGATGCCGCCTGAATCAAATCCAGATTGGACATGATCTTGGCTGTCGCGGCAATCATTTCGCTGCTCAGTCCTTGGCTAAGTGTTAACAGATCATCGCTGACGTGCTGGTCGGACAGGATATATTCTCTCAGCTCGGCGACGGTCCAGTTTTTAATGATTTCATAGACTGCAGCTTCGAGCTGATTTTCAATGAGTTCAGATATGTTGTCTTCATCGGGACTGAGCAGCGGGTAGTTCCGAATTTCCGAAAGGGTAAGATCCGCCAGCACCTGCTTGGCAGCCATCCGTTCTTTCATGGAGCTGGCGCTGATCCCTGCCAGTTCGTCCCCGGAACGTTCTTCATTTGCTTTTGCCATGATTTCTTTCAGACTATGAAATGAAAAGGTTTCTCCTAATAAGGTCGTCGTTTTATACATGGTCAGTCTCCTTGAAAGTGGTTTGGATCAGGATGAAAAGGCCAGTGTTTTTACCGAAACGGAAATGGCTTCTCCTGCGACTGGCAATCCTAAATCGATATAGTCTCCATGTGTAAAATCAATCTGATCCAGACAAATGATATCGAGCGTCTTGCTCTGTTTGGCCAGGGCCTGTCCCAAGGCTTTGGCGATATCCTGCTCACAAAGGACAACAAGGCACTTTGCTTCCTTAAAACAGGCGGTAAATTCAGCAAGAATCGTTTTTGTCAGCTGCTGCAGCATTTTATAGCTGCAGTATGGAAAGTGGGATAACGCCAGAGCAACCGGAGGGTCGCCTTCGCTAAACAAAGTGTAAGACTGTGTTAATGCTTGTTGCACCCGTTTCTGAAAGCGAACCGGTTCCCACTCTTCTTCCTGTTGCACCGGTATGTTCACAATTGGGACGTTTTTTAGCGGAAGCCGGTCAGACTTGATGTAAACGGTTGATCCGCTCACTTCTGTATTTTGCATCCCGGCACCAATGACGGTTGCCCGTGCGGTTTCAGGCGCCTGCGACACACCAAGGGCTTGAAAATGATAGGCGAGAAGCGGGCCGATATCTCCGTGCACGGTCACTTCCTCTAACGTTTCGGGCTTTTTCCCGTTCATCATGGCGCCCACGCCGCCGGATACGAGAAGGCTATCGGGCTGAACCGCGGATCTTGTATGAGGCAACACGAGCAGGGAAGAGGCCATGCTGCTTCCTTTAACGTAGTTGACCGTTTCTTCCGCCATCCGCTGGCAGATGGTGGAGAGTTGTTCGAAGCTCGCTTTTCCTCCTTCCCTCAGTGGGCTGGAACTGTTTTCTAAAAATTCAGTCAAATGGGAAGACACATAGGTCACTTGGCCATTCTTATCCAGGCGAATCAGTCTTCCGCCGACATGAAGGGTGAACGTTTCAATGACTTTTCCGTCCTGACATAAAGCGATGTTGGCCGTGCCGCCGCCCACATCGATATTTGCAATAATGTGCTCGGTTTGAGTCGAGCATTCGATGGCTCCGGATCCCTTGGCGGCCAGCACGCCTTCCAAATCGGCTCCTGCTGTTGCCACCACAAAGTTTCCGGCATGCTCAGCCAAGTAATGAACGATTTTCTCTGCATTTTGCTTGCGGGCACTTTCGCCTGTAATGATGACCGCCCCTGCATGAACTTGTTCCAGGGTAACCCCGGCTTGTTTATACTCCTTCTGTAGCAACTGCGTTAATGGCTCTACATCAATTTCAACCTCGTTTACCATAGGGGTGGTATAGATGGAACTGGCATACGTTACCCGGCGGTCGATGATTTGACAGCCTGGCAGCGTGAACTGATCCTGTGATTGGGCAATCAACAGCTCACTGACAATCAGTTTGGTTGTGCTTGTTCCAATATCTAATCCTATGCTCGTCATCCATTGCCGGGTCATATCACCAATATTTCATCTCCTTTTGAATATGTTGACTATCATAGTACAGATTTTCGGCATCTTTCACTAACTGTGTCACAAAATCTAACAAACTTTCATGTGAAAAAGGTTACAAAAGATAAAAAGTTGGGAGATTTAACGAAGTGTAACCGCTTTCTAGCAGTCTAACATGTTTTAGCAAGGAAACGAAACAGGTAGGAAAGCCTATATCGGATTGGGATGATCCTCCCAGACCTGCTGTTACTCGAGGAGTTCAAGTTGCTGGAATGTAATTGGCCATTCGCCCTGGCCATTCCGTCTGCTTTTGTGTTACTGGAGAAAAGTATGAATTAATTTTAGAAAAGGTTAAAAAACTATAGTAGATTCGGAAAGTTTATTGACGCTGGAATAGCACGCAAATATGGTAGAGACATGATTGGCAGAAGAAATTACATACATAGTTTTGATAGCGCTTTCAAGTTCTGTCTAGAGGGTTCTTGTAAATGGAAGCCGGCTTTATAAGCTTCACGATAAATATTGAAAAAGGGAGAGATGGGAAAATGTTTTCATCGAAAAAGAGCCATGTGTGGCTGGCCGCTATTTTCGGCTTGTTTTTGTTTCTGTTACTGCCGAATCCGGGTTTTGCCAAACAGCCGGAATCATCTTACTGGTATCCCGAACAGCTGTTAAAATGGACACCGGAAAAGGATCCCAACGCCAGTTTTAACCGCAGTCAACTACCATTAGCCAAGCGGGAAGTGTTATACAAGGTCAATGATCATGCCCAATCAGACGCGAAGCTGGTGGCATTGTCCGCACTGAATCCGAACACGAGCGGTGTCCCTTCTCAAGGAGGGAAGGACTTTTTTGCAAACACCTTCAGTTACTGGCAATATGTAGACCTCATGGTATATTGGGCAGGTTCTGCGGGTGAGGGGATCATCGTGCCACCAAGCGCGGACGTGATTGATGCGGCTCATAAAAACGGTGTGCCGATTTTAGGGAATATTTTCTTTCCCCCGACTGTTTATGGCGGAAAGACGGAATGGGTTAACCAAATGCTGACACAGCGTGAGGATGGTTCCTTCCCGGCAGCCGACAAGCTATTGGACGTCGCCAATTACTATGGGTTTGACGGCTGGTTCATCAACCAGGAAACTGAAGGCGGTAATGCTGTAACAGCGCAAAAAATGCAGCAATTCCTTGGGTACTTGCAGAAACATAAGCAAAAGGATATGCACATTATGTGGTACGATTCCATGACAAATGATGGACGTATTAATTGGCAAAATGCGTTAACTGATAAAAACAGCAGCTTTTTGCAAAACGGGAATACCCGTGTTTCCGACAGTATGTTTTTAAACTTCTGGTGGCGAGACCAGCAGGCATCTTCCATTAAAGCGCAGGAACTCGGCAGAAGCTCCTATGATTTGTTTACCGGAATTGATGTGGAGGCCAAAGGGACCGATACAAATGTAGCTTGGCAGGGGATCTTCCCTGAGGGTAAATCTCCTTTAACTTCCTTAGGCATTTATCGTCCGGACTGGGCCTTCAAAACAGCGGAGAACATGGAACAGTTTTACCAAAAGGAAAACGAATTCTGGGTTGGAAAGTCCGGGAATCCTGTGACCACAAACGAGAACGGAAGTTGGAAAGGAATGGCACACTATTTCACGGCCAAAACAGCCATTGAGGAACTGCCTTTTGTGACTCATTTTAATACGGGAAGCGGCAAGTTCTTCGCAGTTGATGGGCAAACGGTAAGGGAACAATCCTGGAATAACCGAAGTCTTCAGGATATCCTGCCGACCTGGCGCTGGTTAAAAGAGGGCGGACAAGGCTTGAATGTTGATTTCGATTGGAACACAGCCTACTACGGGGGAAGTTCATTAAAGCTTTCCGGCTCGATTGAGCAGGATAACCCAACCTACCTTAAGCTGTATAAAACCAACCTGTCGGTTCAAAAAGACACTGAAATCGCCCTGACGTATAAAACAGATTTGAAAAAGCCGAACATGAAGCTTGGCGTCAGCTTTACTGACCATCCCGATGACTTTGTCTTTTTCGATGTGAAAAAACACAGCCATCAGCAATGGATGACAGACTCCTTTAAATTGAAAAAGTACAGCGGAAAAAGGATCGCAGCCCTCTCGCTTTTCATTGAAAGTGACCGCGATGTGAAGGATTTCACGGCAAATATCGGTGAAATCAAGGTTTATAACAAACAATCGAAACATAACGACATTCATGCTCCAAAGCAGGGCGAGATAGATAAGGTTGAATTTGCCAAGGGAATTTATGCGGATGCAACACTTGGATGGGAACCTGTTGCAGACTCCGATGTGAGCCATTATGAAATTTACCGGAAGCTTCCAAACAACGATAAAGAGTTTGTGGGTGCCACACCTAACCATGTTTATTACCTTTCCAATTTAAGAAGAAGCGGTAAGGAAAGCAGCACTGAGCTAGAGATTGTTGCAGTGAACAAAGAGTTCAAACGAAGCGAACCCGAAACAGTAACGTTTGAGTGGCCGCCATATCCTAAGCCTGAAGCGGATTTCCGGGCGGATAAGACGGTTGCCGCGCCTGGGGAGGGAATTCACTTTTTCAATACTTCTTCCGAGGTGACGGAGGAAGTGGAATGGCAGTTTGAGGGCGGGACCCCGTCTGTCAGCACAGAGAATAATCCGGTTGTAACCTATGATAAGGAAGGCGTCTACGCTGTCACGCTGATTGCGAAAAACAGCGAGGGTGAGAGTGTCCTGACAAAGAAAGGCATGATTACGATTTCGGAAGCTGCCAAGGATATTCAAAATGTCGCGTTGAAAAAGACCGCGGTTGCGAGTGGCCAGTGCGCACCGGGAGAAGCGGCCCAATATGCTTTTGACGGGACTTTCAAAAGCAAATGGTGCGCACTCGGAGATGCTCCTCATTGGTTAAAGGTCGACTTAGGCGGCCAATACAGCATATCCAAGTTCGTCATCCATCATGCGGAAGCGGGTGGTGAACCGCAGGCCTTTAACACCCGGGGATTCAGGATCGAGGTAAGTACAGACGGTGAAACCTGGTCAGAGGCCGTCAAGGTGACTGATAACGCAGCAGCTGTTTCAGAACACAGCATCTCCTTAGCAACAGCCCGCTATGTCCGGCTATGGACGGATAAACCTACGCAGGGCGGGGACCAGGCTGCGAGAATCTATGAATTTGAGGTTTATGGATTCCCGGCCCAATAGGAATTCTTTGTTGAATAGTCACTAAACAGAATTCCAAGAGCTAATTTTTAAAAAGGAGGAAGAATGTTGTGGGGAGAATACAGAATAAGTTGTACCGCCGGATGTTGTCAGTATCTGCCGCCTTCATGTTGTTAAGTTCGGTGGGTGCCACTGGAGCACATGCAGAGGTGAATGGCGACGGTACAGACGTCGTGAATGAAAATTATGCGGATCGCCTCAGCCTAAAACCGCTGGCTCCGGCATTTAGAGTGGACACATTGCTGAAGTGGTCGCCAGAAAATGATCCTGATGCTGAATTGAATCGCGCGAGCATACCGCTGAACAAAGACCGCTTCAAAGGAGCCCAGGTCAACCCGCTGGCCAATCCAAAGGCAGGAATCACTTCTGCTTCCATTACCAACTGGAACCACGATGAGGCAAGCTCTGTCGGAAGCAATGATTTCAATGTATACGCTTTTGACAACTGGCAATTGCTAGATTCCTATATTTATTGGGCAGGGACAAATGAAGGAATTTTTGCAATCCCAACACCGGATATCGTTGATGCCGCTCACCGTAATGGCGTGCCTGTCTATGCCACGCTTGGTTTTCCATGGGGAAGGTCAGCTGATGGGGTTGCTGAAATCGAGAAATTTACCAGGCAGGAGCCTGACGGAAGTTTCCCGGTTGCGGACAAGATGATTGAGGCAGCGGAATACTTTGGATTTGATGGCTATTTCTTTAACCAGGAAACATACGGTGTCTCAAAGGCGACGGCTGAACGCATGAATGAAATGATGCGCTATATTAAGCGGAACTCCCAGCTGAATGTGAGCTGGTACGATGCCCAGGATAATAGCGGGGCCATCAACTACCAGGACTCGATCAACAGCAAGAACGACATGTATGTAAAACCAGCGGAAGATGGCGTTTATGCCGTTGATGAGTTCTTTTTAAACTATAACTGGACAACGGGCAAAATCAACACAACCGTTGAGACGATGAAGGGCCATAATCGGAACCCTTTTGATGCCTATGCAGGTTTCGAACTGCAGGGAAATTCGTATAATACCAAAATTAACACGGATGCCCTTCTGGACGGGAACAAGCAGCCGAAGGTTTCCATCGCACTTTATACACCGAACTCGACGATGGGATTAGCGAAAGACCCGGCCGATTTCCATGAGAAGGAGAAAACCCTGTGGACAGGGCCTCAGGGAGATCCATCACTTGCCGATGATTCCGCCGATTGGAAAGGAATGGCGCGCTTTGTGACGGATTCATCCGTGATCGAGGAGATGCCTTTTACAACGAATTTTAATAGCGGACACGGGAAGCAATATTTTGTAAACGGGAAGGCTGCCAGTAATCTGGAGTGGAACAATCGCTCCATCCAGGACCTTATGCCGACCTGGCGTTGGTGGATCCGCCACGAAGGAAGCCGGATCAATGTTTCATATGATTTTGAAAAAGCCTATAACGGCGGCAACTCACTGAAATTTAGCGGCGCTAAAGCAGGTTCTGTCAATGATATCATGCTGTACAGCACCAAATTGGCGATAACGGATTCAACAAAGGTACGTGTTGTCTATCAAAATCCAACTGGCGCGGATGTGTCGCTTGGTGTGGCATACGGTGAAGATTATACACAGGATAAGATGAAATATTATTCATTGCCTGAATCCGGTGATGGCTGGCAGACAGCGGTTGTTGACCTTGGGAAGGATGCTGGAAAAACGGCCTATGCGTTAAGCTTAAAAGTGAGTAATGCGGCAGAAATGGACAACGAGTCGATCTATTTAGGCCAGCTGTCAGTCTTCGATGAAAATGCAGCGATCTTAACAAAACCTAAAGACACGAAGATTTTGGAAAAGATGCTTCGGAATGCATTTGAGGCAGAGGCCCGCCTAAGCTGGGCTGACAACGAAAATGCCTTATATTATGAGGTTTACCAGAAGAATGCCGACGGTGTGGACACGCTTTTGGGCGTGACACCGAACAACTATTTCTATACGCCGAATATTACCAGGACCGTGGAAAACGCAGCGGCTGATAACATGACCACACTGAAGGTCGTTCCGGTAAATCGCGATTATGCGCGCGGAGAAGCGGCTGAACTGGCCTTTGATTGGGGCATGGGAACAGATGCTACAGAGGTAGAGAACAATCCGACATCTCCAAATGTGGCCCTTCATGCGAAGGTAACAGGTGTATCGGCTGAAAATGCTGCAGAGCCGGCAGCCAAAGCTTTGGACGGAACGGCCATGGCCAACAGTAAATGGTGCGCGGTCAATGCCAAAACCGGTTACATGACTATTGATATCGGCGAGGAAAAAACGATCCGCCGCTGGCGCGTGGAACATGCCGAATATGGCGGGGAAGCGATCAACATGAATACCGTCGATTTTGAACTGCTTTACAAAAATAAAAAAGGTGAGTGGGTCAGTGCGAAAAGGGTTACCGATAATACGAAAGCAGTGACGGACATTGTCCTCGATCAGCCGGTGACCGCAAGGGAATTCAAACTGCAGATTTATAATAGCGGGACTTCTCCGTGGGGCGCTATCCGTATCTATGAATGGCAGATGTTCGAAAGCGCGGCCCTTACGCGTACAGAAAATATGATGATGCATTTTGTGTCAGCAGAAAACCATGCTGGGGCAAACGATAAAGTTACCATTGAAAGAGTGAAGGAAGGACAGACCGTTCGCTTATATCAATCCTTGGGCGCGAAGGAGGCTCTTGCAGAGAAGAAGGCTGAAAAGGATGGAGCAATTACATTTGATCACTTGGACTTTGGTACTGCTGATGCCGGGAGAATCTATTATACTGTCCAAACCGAAGATGAGCGGGAAAGCCTAAGGTTTAGTGCGCCCTACCTTCATGAGAAGGTGACCGGGGTTATTCAGCAAATCAGCGAATTGCCGGATGTTAACGACCTGACGCTTGCTGACAAGCACATTGTCAATGATTGCAAAGTGGCATACAACAAGTTACATCCGAAACTAAGGAAAACAGTGACCAACTATGATCGCTTAGCAAAAGCAATGGAGCGTATGCAGGAATTGAAGAAACAGTCATAGGATTAAGGGGCAGCCCTCTGCAGCTTTTCGGCGGCATGGGGCTGGCCTCTTTTAAATGGCCTGTCTTTTTGGCAAAAGTACCCCAGCCGCCCATTTCATTGGACTAATTTTATATACACTGTAATAACTTTATAACTTGCCGCCATTCTATTGCTACATAGGGCAGGTTTTTTTAATGTAGGTAATGAAGAAAGCACATTACATAAAAATGAGAGCGTTTTCTCGCCGCTGGATACATGATTATAGGAGGGAATGTCTTATGCAAAAGACGGCCCATATTATCTCCCATTCCCACTGGGACAGAGAGTGGTATCTGCCTTTTGAACAACACCGTTTTTACTTTATCAAACTGATGAATGATTTGATTGAACAGTTCAAGAAGGAGGGGAATGCGTTCCAATCCTTTCACCTGGACGGGCAAACTGTGCTGTTGGAGGATTATTTCGCCGTTCATCCGGAAAACCGTGAGATCATTAAACAATTAATTGAAGAGAAAAAACTTCAAATCGGCCCTTGGTATGTGCTGCAGGATGCTTTTTTAACCAGCTCGGAAGCGAATATCCGCAACCTGCAGATTGGCTTAAATGATACGAAAGCTTACGGGCAGGCTGCTAAGATTGGCTATTTTCCTGATACATTCGGCATTTACGGCCAGGCGCCGCAAATTTTAAAACAAGCGGGCATCGATACGGCCGCCTTCGGACGGGGTGTAAAACCAACCGGCTTCAATAATACGGTATCGGATACACCAAACTTTGAATCGCCATATTCTGAAATGATTTGGAAATCGCCAGACGGCTCCGGCGTCCTGGGTATCCTTTTTGCCAACTGGTATTCAAACGGGAATGAGATCCCGGTGGATGAGGAAGAGGCAAAAGTGTTCTGGGATAAAAAACTGCAGGATGCGGAGAAATACTCCTCAACCAATCAGCTGCTGTTCATGAATGGCTGTGACCATCAGCCCCTGCAGAAAGCAATTCCCGCGGCACTTGAAACGGCATCGGTGCTGTACCCGGATTATACGTTCAAGCATTCCAGTTTTAATGAATATACAGAAGTGTTAAAAGAATCGCAGCCAGACAACCTGCAAGTGATTGAGGGTGAGCTCCGCAACCAGCGGACGGACGGCTGGTCCACACTTGTTAACACAGCATCGAGCCGGATATACCTGAAGCAATGGAACAACCATTGCCAAACCCTGCTTGAAAAGGTTGCCGAACCGCTTGCGTCCCTCAACCTGCTGGCGGGAGGCAGCTATCCGCGTGAATACATCCGCTTCATGTGGAAGTCACTGATGAAGAACCATCCGCATGACAGCATTTGCGGCTGCAGTGTTGATGAAGTCCATCGTGAAATGGTCACCCGTTTTGAGACGGTTGCGCAAATGGGCGATGTATTTGTTAAGGAACAGGCTGCTGAACTTGCACGCAGAATTGATACTTCGGAAATACCCGAAGGCGGCATTCCAATTGTTGTCATCAATACAACAGGATGGGAAAAAAATGATGTAATCACCGAAGCTGTCGACCTTGATAAAGTGTATTTCTCAAAAATGCATTTTGAAGAAATCCCGGATTATCTCCATGAAAGGGAAACGCCGGGTTATAAGCTGGTCGATGATCAAGGCCGGACAATGGTATACCAGTTGGATGAACCGAAGATCGAATTCGGCTATGACTTGCCGGATGATAAATTCCGCCAGCCTTATTTCGCCAAGCGGGCGCAGCTGTCTTTTTTTGCGGAAGAAATTCCGGCCTTTGGGTACAAAACGTTCTATCTGATGCCGGCAGAGTCTTCGGTTAAACAGGTAGACCCGGCCCAAATGATAACAGAAACAAGCATCTTTGATATGGAAAATGAATTTGTGTACGTCCAGTTCCATGAAGATGGCAGTTTTGATTTGTTGCAAAAGGATACCGGTAAGTGCTTCCGCAATCTTGGCATTTACGAGGACACTGGCGATGTCGGGAATGAATATATGTTCAAGGAAGCAAAAGGGCAGGCCGCGATTACGTCAAAAGGTGCTGCAGCTGAATTTCATTACCTGGAAAAAAGCCCGCTGAGGACCGTTCTTGAATATACGCACACCCTGGAAATTCCTGCTTCCGCGGATGACCGCCTGGAAGTTGAACGGAATCAACTGATTTGGCATAAGGAGCGGACAGCAGGCAGGTCAAAAGAAATGAAGTCAATCACACTGCGGACTGTTGTCACGCTGGCAAAGGGAATGAAGGGGCCGGCCTTCAAGCTGACAATCGATAATCAGGCAACAGACCACCGCTTGCGCGTGCTGTTCCCTACCGGCCTGAAAACAGACAACCATAAGGCCGACAGTATTTTTGAAATTGTGACCCGCCCGAATACACCGGAGCAGGAATGGGAAAATCCAAGCTTTTGCCATCACCAGCAGCGCTTTAGCAGTGTGGCTGATGAGCATATGGGCTTAACGGTTGCGACGGATGGCCTGCAGGAATACGAAATCCTGAAAGAGGACGGGACGATTGCGGTGACCGTGCTGCGCGCAACAGCAGAACTTGGCGACTGGGGCTATTTTCCGACGCCTGAAGCGCAATGCTTGGGGATTCAGACAGCTGAGTGGCAGGTTTTGATGCACGAAAAGGATGTGGTCCAGTCACAGGCCTATATTGACGCTTACCAATATAAAGTACCGCTCGTTGTGGTTCAACCAGGCATTCATAAAGGGTCCTGGCCAACAACGCATCAATTCATCAAAACCGAGGCAAACAAGCTTGCCTGGTCATCACTGAAGGTGGCTGAAGACTGCAAGGATGTAATGGTCCGCTGGTTCAATCCGGCCAAAGAAGCGGTGAGCCTAACCGCATCTATCGAGGACTATCAATCCTATAAAAGTACAATTCTGGAAGAACGGACCGGTCTGGAAAAAGAACACTATGAAGCAGGAAAATACGAAATTATCACACTTGGTTTTTATAAAAAAGGATAGGAGCAGGAAAATGACAGTTGCGATTCCCGAATCCATGCAAAAGCTCATCAATCATGTGAAGGAATTCTTTCCCGAGGATGAAAAATTGCAGCAAATGTTCGAGCAATGTTTTGTAAACACGTATACAACAACATTACAGAAAAAGGAAGATAACAAGACTTTCGTCATCACCGGTGATATACCGGCCATGTGGCTGCGGGATTCGGCCGCGCAGGTAAGGCCATATTTACTGGCCGCGGAAGAGGACGAAGAAATGGCGGATTTGCTTGAGGGAGTGATTCGCCAGCAGTTTGCATTCATTCTCCACGATCCGTATGCGAATGCGTTCAATGAAAGTGCGAATGGAAATGGGCATCAAACCGACCTGACAACAATGACACCGCATATTTGGGAACGAAAATATGAAATTGACTCCTTATGCTATCCCGTTCAGCTTGCCTACTTATTCTGGAAGTCGACCGGGCGGACTGCAATACTTGAAGAAATGTTCCAGGAGGTCATTGAAACCATCCTGCAGGTGTGGCGGACGGAGCAAGACCATGAAAATCTTTCACCATACCTGTTCGAACGGGTTGACGTCCGCCATTCTGACACGTTAATCCGGAATGGAAAAGGGGGACGTGTCGTCCCCACCGGGATGACCTGGAGCGCCTTTCGTCCCAGTGATGATGCCTGTACCTATGGCTACCTTGTGCCGGCGAATATGTTTGTGGTGGTTGTATTGGGATATGCGGCGGAAATGAGCGGCGATGTGCTGCAAAAGCCAGCCTTGCAAGAGGAATGCCTGAAGCTTCGAGAGGAAATCAAGCAAGGGATTGAAGCATATGCCAAGCTTAATCATCCCGTATATGGCGATATGTACGTGTATGAAACAGACGGAGAGGGCCGGGTTAATTTGATGGATGATGCCAATGTGCCAAGCCTGATGGCTGCGCCTTATTTGGGCTACCTGCCCTTTGACGATCCAGCCTATGCCAATACACGGCAATTTTTGTTGAGCAGGGATAATCCATATTATTACGAAGGAAAGTATGCAAATGGAATCGGAAGCCCGCATACCCCCGACCATTACATTTGGCATATTGCTCTGGCCATCCAGGGGATGACAACAACCAATGAAGCTGAAAAGCAGCGGATTTTGGGATATTTTAAAAACACGGATGGCGGAACCGGCTATATGCACGAAGGCTTTAACGCTGATTGTCCGGAAGAGTTCACCCGGGATTGGTTTGCCTGGGCCAACACGATGTTTAGTGAATTCATCTTAAGCCTGGCCGGAAAAGCGGTGAAAGGCAGTCCGCTTCATCAGCAATTAATGAAAGACGGCATCAAGGCGTAAGAAAATAGGTTGAGGGGATGACGCAATGAAAAAAGTGCCATGGATGATTGTCGTTTGTGAATGGATTTGGAGAGCCATACTGGCCAATTGGTGCTGGTTTGCCTTTACGGCCATAGGCTTGGGGATTCTGGGCTTTTTTCCAGCGTCTGTGGCCCTATTCACTGTTGTACGGAAATGGATGAGGAACGATACTGATCTTCCTGTCGTGAAGGCGTTCAGGCAAATCTATTTTAAAGAATGGAAGCGGAGCAATGGAATCGGCCTGTTTTTTTACGGAATTGGCCTTTTCCTTTTTGTCGATATTCGAATTGTCGGCCAGGTCATGACGGGTCTTTTGGCTAGTTTCCTCTCCATTCTCTTGTATGTTCTTGTTTTGGTGTTAATTGCGGCGATCGGCTACTTCTTTGCCATATACGCCCACTATGAAATGTCGAATAAGGGATATATCAAACAGTCGTTTCTGTTTGCGATGACCAGCCTGCCAGCGACGATTATCATCGTAATCGGCCTTACTTTCATCGGCTATGTGATCAATCAGTATCCAGGCCTGATCCCGTTTATTTCTGCTGTCGCACCGGCGTTTTGGATAATGAGGGTCTGCCTCAGCCGGTTTGACGCTTTAGAAGGAAGAAAAGGGCAAGCCCTGCAACCGTAATGGGTGCCAAAAAGGAATACAGGGGGATTATCATGAAACTACATGTAAAAGGGGACATTTCCTCAGTCGAAGAAGGGCTTAAGTTGATCGCTCGTAATTTGAATATTGAACTTTCCCTGGAGGGTTACCCGATTCAGGTCAAAAATCAACCAGGTCCTTTAAAAGCTGCCAATCAGAATGGCCAAGGGGAAATAACGTTTGAAAAACCGATACACTTCTTTCGGGCTTTAGGACTCTGGGTGGAGAATAATCGGAAAAACAGTGAATTTGCTGTAACAGAATCCCCGCAGTTCAGCATGAGCGGTGTAATGTTGGATGCGTCAAGAAACGCCGTCCCGACGGTAGGGGAGATCAAAAAGCTGCTGGAAAAAATGGCTGTCATTGGTTTGGACAGTTTGATGCTGTATACCGAAGACACATACGAGGTAAAAGAGCATCCTTATTTCGGGTATATGCGCGGCCGCTATACGACGGAGGAGCTGAGGACATGTGACCGCTACGCGCGCCAGCTCGGAATTGAAATGATCCCATGTATTCAGACGTTAGGCCACCTCAGGGAAGCACTCAAGTGGAACTATGCGTCAGGCATCAGGGATACCGATGACATCTTGCTGGTGGATGAGCCTGAGACGTATGAATTCCTGGAAAACTGTATCAGGGCTGCATCCGAAGCGTACGGGACAAAACGGATTCATATCGGGATGGATGAGACATTTCAGCTTGGACTCGGGCAATATCTGGTCAAACACGGATACCGGAACCATATCCAGATCATGAACCGCCACTTGCAAAAGGTCGTGGAAATCACCGAAAAGTACGGTTATAAACCAATGATTTGGAGCGACATGTATTTCCCATTGTTTCCAAAAGACAGTACGTTCCGGGACGAAACCGGCCAGATCCGTGAAGAAATTCTTGCGGGCATTCCAGCAGATGTCGAACTTGTGTATTGGAATTATTACCGCAAAGAGCAGGAAGTGTATGAGAAAGACTTCCAGCATCACAAAGAGCTTGGGAAGATGCCGATTTTCGCCGGTGGGGCATGGACCTGGAACGGGATGGTCCCGAACTACGGCAAAGCCATTGCCACTACTGAAGCTGCGATGGCTGCCTGTAAAAAAGAAGGGATCAAAGAGGTGTTTGTTACGCTATGGGGCGATAATGGGGCTGAAACGCCTTTTTCAGCGGCTTACCCAATCCTGCAATTGTTTGCCGAGCATACGTATCACCCGGTTGTAATGCCTGAACAAACAGCTGAACGCTTTGCCTTTTGCTGTGGGGGACACTTTGATGACTTTATGATGTTGAAGCTTTTGGATGAAACACCAGGGGTCATGAAGGATAATATGAACACTTCTATGACGTCTAAAGTGGCGTTGTTTCAAGATATTTTAATAGGATTATATGATGAAAATATCCGGGGCCTTGAACTTGGCGAGCATTATAGAAACCTAGTTCCCGAGCTTGAAATGGCCAGGCTGCGCAACCCGGAATGGGAGGATTTGTTCGGTTTTTACGAGCAGATGGCCAGGGTTCTAAGCGTTAAGACGGAGCTGGGCCTTCAGCTGAAGGAAGCATATGACCAAAACGATGTCGAAGAAGTCAGGTCCATTTTGCCTAAGCTGGATTGGATTCAATCCAATGTGGACGATTTACGGAAAAGGCACCGGAACATCTGGTTTTCAGCCTATAAGCCTTTTGGCTGGGAAGTCATCGATATTCGTTACGGTGGTGTGATTACCAGGATTGATTCCGTAAAATACCGGATCAATGAGTGGCTAGAGGGGCGGCTTGCCAGAATTGAAGAGTTGGAAGAACAGCGCTTGCGCCATGATGGACCATGGGAAACCGTGGAGGGGTTAGTTGGCGGCAATATCTATCACCGTATAGTGACTGCCGGCAGTTTTTCTCTCTAACATACAGAGGTGAGAAAATGTTTTTAACGGAAAGAAAGTTTGAAGCGCGCATTCATGAATTAGAAGGGTATCGCTACCGGGACTGTATTGAAATAGAGCAATTTTTCACACATGATGATGACGGGAAAGCTGGTGCGTTCCCTCCTGCTGACTATGATGAAAAAAACACCATGAGAATCGGCGATTATTGGAAGGGGCGCGACCGGTACCTCTGGCTTCGTGCGGATGTGGCTGCCCATTTGCCGAGTGACGGCCGGCAGGTCATAGGACTGTTCTCATTCGGGAAGACAGGAGGAGGCAATAACTCCGGCTTTGAATCCTTATTGTTTGTCAACGGCAAGCCATACCAGGGCGTCGATTCCAACCATGAAGAGGTCCTCTTTGATGAAAAGACAGCAAAAGGGCCGATCCGGCTGGATTTCAGGCTTTGGTCCGGTCTTGAGGGCGGCGGGGTACCTGTTGAAAATGAATTTAAACTGCAGACTGCGAAAATCGGCTGGCTTGATACCCGGGTTGATAATCTTTACTATACCCTTTTAGCTGCTTACGAAGTGCTGAAGGAAACACAAGAAGCGGATTCAAACTATATCATTTTGAAGCAAATGGTTGAAAATGCCTTGGAAAAGTTGAATTGGACGGAACCGGGAAGCACTGAATTTTATGATTCGTGTTATGAAGCGGAGGAAAGCCTGACAGCAGCGCTGCTGTCTTTCCAAAAGACATCGGATATTACGATCCATACGGTCGGCCATACACATATTGATGTTGCCTGGCTATGGCGGTTAAGGAATACCAGGGAGAAGTCGGCGCGTTCCTTTTCGACGGTCCTGCATTTAATGAAGCAGTTTCCGGAGTATCTGTTCCTGCAGACACAGCCGCAGCTTTATGATTACATCAAGTCAGACTATCCGGATATTTACGAACAGATAAAAGCCAAAATCGCGGAGGGCCAGTGGGAAGCAGGCGGCGCAATGTGGCTGGAAGCAGACTGCAACATCCCCAGCGGCGAGTCGCTGGTTCGGCAAATCCTGCACGGAAAGAACTTTTACAAGGAAGAGTTCGGTGCTGACTGCCACTATCTCTGGCTGCCGGATGTTTTCGGCTACAGCTGGGCATTGCCGCAGATTTTAAAAAAATCCGGCATCAACACGATGATGACGACAAAGATCAGCTGGAACCAATATAACCGGATGCCTCATGATACATTTTACTGGAAGGGGATTGACGGCTCTGAGATTCTGACACACTTTATCACCACCCCTGAACCGTGGAACGGACCGGACTCCTGGTTTTATACCTATAATGGCTATATTACAGCGAAGACGGTAAAAGGGGCCTGGAGCAGCTATCGCGATAAGGATTTATCCAAAGATCTCCTGCTTTCCTACGGCTATGGGGATGGCGGTGGCGGCGTGAACCGCCATATGCTTGAAATGCGCCGCAGGTTCGATCAACTGCCAGGCATGCCAAATGTGAAAACGTCTAAAGCCGGCGAATTTTTTGATAGATTGCATGAAAATGTCGAGAAGTCTTCGGGGTATATCCATAAATGGGATGGCGAGCTTTACCTGGAATACCATCGCGGTACCTATACGAGCCAGGCGTTTATGAAAAAAATAAACCGCCGACTTGAGCTTTTATATCGCCGGGCTGAAATTCTCTCCTCATGGCTGTCTGATAAGGGAGACTGGATGAGTGCCGAAGAACTGAAGAACGGCTGGAAGATTATCCTGCGAAACCAGTTTCATGATATCATTCCTGGTTCCTCGATTCATGAGGTGTATGAGGATGCAAAGGGAGAGTACGCCGAGGCGACCGAAATCGTTCAGCGGGAAGAAGCCAAGATGGTTGAAATCGGAATCGAAAAAGCTGGCCATTCTGTCATCGTCTTTAATTCAACGCACCTTACCGGAAGCAAAAATGTGTTTCTTCCGCAGTTCGCCGAGTTTTCCTCAGGAGTTTGGAAAGATGGCAGTGGACACGTATTAAATCACCAGAAATGTGAAAAAGGCTGGCTTGTAGAAGTCAACCGCCTTCCATCCTTTGGTGCTGCCACCTTGTATTTCGAACCGGCTGAAGCAGCACCGAAAGCAGCAAATTTCAGCTATCAGGACCGCAAGCTGGAAACGCCGTTTTACCATGTTGAGTGGAATGAGTTTGGCCAGCTGGTAAGCATTTATGACAAGGAAGCACAGCGTGAGGTATTAGCAGACTGCCGAACCGGCAATGTCCTGCAAATTTTTGAAGACAAACCACTTGCCCACGATGCTTGGGATATCGATCTTTTTTATCAGGAAAAGATGGAAGAAATCCGCAATCTCACAAAATTCGAAGTCGTCGAAAATGGCCCGCTTTACGTAAGTATTCATGCTTCGTGGACGTATCATCATTCAGAGATTTCGCAGCGGATGATCTTTTATCAAAATGACCGCCGGATTGACTTTGAAACCCATGTGGACTGGCATGAGAAACGGAAATTACTAAAGGCGTCTTTCCCTGTGGATATTCGCGCAACTGATGCGACGTATGATATTCAATATGGGAATGTGAAACGCCCGACACACTGGAATACAAGCTGGGATATGGCGAAGTTTGAAACCGTCGGCCACCAGTGGGCTGACCTGTCCGAACCGGATTACGGGGTCAGTTTGCTCAATGATTCGAAATATGGCTATGACATTAAGGAAAACGTCATCCGTTTAACTTTATTGAAATCGGCAATCCATCCTGATCCTGAGGCAGACCAGGGGCAGCATACCTTTACGTATTCGCTTTATCCGCATACAGGCAATTGGCGGACAGCGAAAACGGTGGAAAAAGCCTGGGATTTGAATGAACCGAATCTTGTGGTGGAAGGAGAATGGAAGATGAAGGAATCCTTCCTCGACACGGATTCAAACCATATTTGGTTTGATGCGATTAAGCCGGCATACGATGGAAACGGCATCATTGTCCGATTCCATGAATATGAGGGACGCAGAGGCCCTGTTTCTTTGAATATCCGAAAGGCAATCACATCATGGGTGGAAACCAATTTGATGGAAGAACCGATTGGAGCGGAATCTGACGTGCCGATTGAGTTAGAAATAAAGCCTTATGAAATTAAAACGATTAGAATAATGGTATAAGAAAAACGACCGGTGGATATTCCTGCCGGTCGTTTAACCTTGCCTTCAAAGCAGCTGCATCAAAGTGATAGGCGTACATTTCTTCCATCAAATGAATCCGGTTACATTTGTATCTGGAAAAAGAAGTGGAGTTCTGTCAATTTCTAAGATTTTTGCAGTGAATCCCAAATTAGTCAACTATAAATCGGCCTATTCTCCCTATAAAATATAGTTATGGAAGTGCTTACATAACGCGGGGGGAGGAAAAACATGAAGAAATTTGCACGTGATATCTATAAAAATCGCGTCTGGCTCCTCATGGTATTGCCAGGAACTATTTGGTTATTAATATTCTCTTATTTGCCAATGTTCGGACAGGTCTTGGCGTTTAAGAAATTCCGGATTGATCCTGACGGCTTTTTTGCCAGTGTCATGAACAGTGAATGGGTCGGCTGGAGTAACTTTAAATATCTGTTTAGTACGGATGATGCGTGGGTCATTACGAGGAATACCCTGGTATACAATATTATCTTTATTGTAGTAGGGCTGTTGGCAGCGGTAGGAACCGCAATCCTGCTTAGTGAGCTGATGAATAAGAGGTTATCCAAGGTATATCAAACTTCTATTCTCTTTCCACATTTTATCTCTTGGGTTATTGGAAGCTATTTTGTCTTCACATTCTTAAGCACGGAACACGGGCTGCTGAACCATGTCCTCGGCTGGTTCCATATCGATGCTGTTTCGTGGTACAGCGAATCCAAATATTGGCCCTTCATTCTAGTATTTATGAGTCTATGGAAAGGTGTTGGGTACGGAAGTATCGTTTATCTGGCTTCGATCGTGGCAATTGACCGGACCTATTACGAAGCAGCCATGATCGATGGTGCGACAAAATGGAAACAGATTAAGCACGTGACCTTACCCATGCTCAAGCCGCTCATGATCATTTTGACTATCATGAATATCGGCCGGATTTTCAACTCCGATTTCGGCTTATTTTATCAAGTGCCAAGGGATTCGGGTGCATTGTATTCGGTTACAAACGTTATTGATACATTCGTGTATCGCGGCCTGATGAATCTCGGAGATATCGGGATGAGCACAGCGGCGGGCCTTTATCAGTCATTTGTAGGATTCATCCTTGTACTCATTACCAACTACATTGTTAGAAAAGTTGATGAAGAAAGCGCCTTGTTTTAATCATCATTTTCTTACGGAGGGAGGTCGTTATCAAAATGCCTGAATTAGGACAAAATCAGCTGGGAGTTGATTTATCTAGTACGGTAAAAGTAATGAAAGGGAGTAAGGTGAAAAAAGGCAGGAAAAAGCACCGTGACCCTCGGGCTTTGAGTCCGGCCGTTAATACAATCATTACTATTTTATTGGGGATTCTGGCGTTTGCGTGTATTTTTCCTTTCATCTACGTCATTATCATTTCCTTTACCAGTGAAGAAAGTATTGTCAGGAACGGGTTCCAAATAATACCAAAAAATTGGAGTATGGATGCATACCATTATCTCTGGAGTATGAAAGAGCAGCTTTTCCGTTCCTACGGTGTGACCATTTTTGTCACCATCGTCGGCACAGTAATTAGTGTGTTTATGATTACCTTTTATGCGTATGCGATTTCAAGGCCTCAATTCAAATATCGCAGATTCTTTACATTCCTGGCATTCTTTACCCTGCTTTTCAGTGGCGGGCTGGTTCCTACATATATCGTTGTCACCCAGTTTCTGCATTTGAAAGATACAATTTGGGCCTTGATCTTACCGCTTTCCATGAACGCCTTTTATATCATCATTATGAGAACATTCTTCCTAAAGTCTGTTTCTGAATCCATTTTAGAATCAGCAAGGATTGACGGAGCAAGTGAATTGCGGATTTTCTTCCAAATTATTTTCCCGCTTTCGTTGCCGGGAATTGCCACAATCGCCTTGTTTAGTACACTGGGCTATTGGAACGATTGGTTTACCGCGTTGCTTTATATTAATAATCCAGATCTAGTACCGCTTCAAGCTTTGTTAATGAAAATAGAAGCGAACCTTGAATTTATACGGCAAAATATGGATGTTGCGAACATGCAGCTAAGCATATTCAGCACGATTCCACAAGAGTCAGCCAAAATGGCTATGGTTGTAATCGCCACTTTACCAATAGCTGTTTCGTACCCGTTCTTCCAAAAGTATTTTATCAGCGGATTGACTATTGGCGGCGTTAAAGAATAACAACAGAAAGAGGAGAGTTGGATGAAGAAAAAGTTAGTTGTTTTACTTGCATTAGTCCTTTCAATCGGAACCATCCTTTCTGCCTGCAGCAGTAAAGATAGTTCCTCAGCGGAAAAGGATGGCAAAAATGGGCAGCCATACGAGATTAAATGGTACACCATTGGAACACCGCAAAAAGATACAGATAAAGTTTTTGCTGAAGTGAATAAGTATGTTAAGAAAAAAATCAATGCAACAGTCAAAATGACCCAGATTGACTGGGGTGATTGGGCGCAAAAATCACAAGTTATGATTAACTCCGGTGAACCATTTGATATAATTTTTACAAATGGCACTGATTATGTTCAAAACGCTCAAAAGGGCGCTTTCCTTCCTATTGACGATATGTTAAATAAGGAAGGCAAAGATCTGAAGAACGTGATTGACCCGGCGCTGTTGGAAGGCATTAAGGTCAATGGGAAAGTATATGGTGTTCCTACAAATAAAGAAGCTGCAAGACAGTCCGTTTATACCTTTAATAAACGCCTGGTAGACAAATACCACTTTGATCTTTCAAAAGTGAAGAGCCTGGAAGATCTTGAGCCTATGTTAAAAGTCATTAAAGAGAAAGAACCAAAGATTACACCACTTGCAACATTCAAGGCTTATCTGCCATATGACTATATCTTTAATAATGAAATGCCATTTGCTGTTGCATTTAATGGAGACAGGGACCATGTCGTTAACCAGTTTGAATCTGATCTGGCCATGTCAACATATAAAACCATGCATTCGTATTATAAGGCTGGATATCTTAAGGAAGATGCTGCGACAAGCAAAGAAAGCTGGCCAATGGACGTAGAAAATTGGTTTGTCCGTATGGGTGATTCCCAGCCATATGCAGACTTACTATGGTCTCGTTCAGCTAAATATGATGTTGTTTCCGTACCTGTTGAAAAGCCGGTAACCATTAATGATTCTGTATCAGGGTCTATTCAGGCCATTTCTGCCACTTCAAAGAATCCTAAAAAAACGATGGAATTCCTGACTTTGCTTAATACTGATCCATACCTTCGCAACCTGGTTGATAAGGGTATTGAAGGAGTGCATTACAAAAAGGACAAAGCTGGAAAAATTGAAGATTTACCGGCACGTATCGACAATTATAATATGCCAACCTATTCTTTAGGAAACCATTTTATTTTGTATCTATACAAAAATGATCCAAAAGATAAGTGGGAAAAATTCAAGGATTTCAATGAATCTGCTACAGCGGCACCAACCCTTGGATTCCACTTTAACAGCGATCCCGTCAGATCTGAGCTTGCAGCGATAACGAATATTTCAAAAGAATTCTATCCTGCTTTAGCAACAGGATCTGTTGACCCTGAGGTATATTTGCCAAAATTGAATAAGAAGCTAAAAGACGCTGGCGCCGACAAAGTGTTGAAAGAAATACAAAAGCAATTCGATAAATGGAAAAGCACACAAAAATAATAGTAAAAAGTCAAGCTGGGTGTAACATTCCAGCTTGATTTTATTTCACATGAACGAGGAAATCCAGATGAAAAAGAGACCAAGAAGACGGTTTACACAGGACATTTTTAATCGAATATTCTTCATTTCCTCATTGACCATTATTGTAACAGTCATTTTCTTAATTGTTACCATCACTAATTACTACTCCGATGTACTGATCCAAAAGGAAGTCAATATTAATACAAGGACATTGGAGAGGGTAGAGGACTACTTTTCCACGAAAGAAGCGGATATTGAACGGACGAAGCGGGACCTTTATACGAAAGGCGAGGTGCTGGAGGATGTTACCTTTGCGCTTCATAACGGATACGAGAAATATCTGGAATACCGTCTGGATAAATTCTCGGAGAGTCACTCGGTCATCCCAAATAATATCAATACCTATTTTAATGCCTATTTTGGCCAGGATGACGATATCAATGCGATTCGTTTACGTTCGACAGAAAAACCAATGATCGAATATAAGTTAATATACAATCGTTTACGATGGGATCAAAGCATCTTGGAGAAACCGGTTGATTCGGGCTCATTACCTTCAGAAGAATTACCAAGGATCCAAAGTAAGAACCAGGAAAAGAATCAAAATTATAAAGATACGATTATAAAGAAAATTGTCATTAATAATCCGGGGACCTTAAAAAAGATGGGCGAAATCTCAATTTTTTATTCAACGAACCGCCTGGACAAAATTGTTCAAAAGCATGATGGGACGCCAACCTCTTTTTTCTTAATGGATGCGGATGGTTCCATTATTTATTCGGTCAATAAGGCTCATGTTCCATTAGATATGATCAACAAAATTAAGCCGGAAACAAATGAAACGAAAATCAAGTGGAATCATAGCCACTTTTATATTAATACGATTGCCAATAAGGGAGATTATACCTACATTAGTGTAATTCCAGACAGGGGTTGGCAGAAGCTTTCCATAGTCAGATGGAGCATGTGGGTCGTAATCATCATTTTTCTGACCATCTCGATTTTGATTACGTATTCCTTTACGCACAACTATTCGCGGAGAATCAATCAGATCATCACGATTATCCGGCAGGTGGAAAAGGGAAACCTGAATGCGAGAATCCCACTATCCAAACGGGAAGATGAATTATCAAAGATTGCGGTAAATATTAATTCCATGTTAGATGAATTGAATAACTATATTGAGGAGTTTTACCTGTTAAATTTACAGCAGCAGCAAGCGGAGTTAAGAGCACTACAAGCGCAAATAGATCCCCATTTTTTATTTAATACTCTTGAAGCGATACGAATGGTTGCTGTTATGGAAGGATCAAAGACTTCAGGTGAAATGATTTTTCATCTATCCAAACTATTTCGCTACACGTTAGAAGCGAAAGATACGGTACCTTTATACACTGAAATGGAGTATGTAAATCAATACTTAATTTTAATGCAATATAAATACCCAAATAAATTGCGAGTTCACCTGGACATTCCTGATGATGTGGAAAATACACTGGTACAGAAGCTGATTTTACAGCCCATTATTGAAAACTATTTTGTTCATGGGTTTAAAAAGGGACGCTCTGATAATGAGTTGTCAATTTATGCCGCTCACCATGGAGATAAAATAGAAATTTGCGTGAAGGATAATGGGAAAGGAATGACAGAAGAAGAACTTGCGAAGATTCTCCAGTATATCAACGGTGAAGAGGGTGAAGAAATGAGATCCATTGGATTAAGAAATATCCACCAACGATTAAAACTGAAATATGGACCATCCTCCTGGCTTTCAGTGCAAAGTACAAAAGACAAAGGGACAATCGTGACACTATTGATTCCTTTAAAAGGAAATAGTCATGTATAAGGTCCTTCTTGTTGATGATGAACCACTGATTACGATGGGGCTTCAGGCATTGCTGGACTGGGAGGACTATGGTTTTGAGGTCGTTTCTACAGCGGAAAGCGGAGAAGAGGCAATAGATTTCCTAAAGGAAAACCCTATAGACCTGCTGATTACTGATATCTTAATGGGGGAAATGACTGGTTTAACTTTAATTGAAGAAGTGAAGAAAATCCATCCTAAAATAATGAGTATTGTATTAACAGGATACCAGGAGTTCGAGTTTATAAAACAAGGGCTACTATTAGGCATTGAAAATTATTTAGTTAAACCCGTGGATGAAAAAGAATTAATCACAACGGTACAGAATGCAGCCAAAAAACTGAATGCAATGACAGATGGCACCCAAACACAGGCCCCTTCCACCTTGAAGGATAATACGCTTTGGCGGTTTTTGAATGGGGAAATTGACAAAAACGATTGCTTAGAAAGATTATGCTTTTACAACATCAAGTTTGATCAGCCATTATTTAATGTTTCTATTTTAAACTTCGAAAACTTCCAGAATACGCAAATTGGAAAGGACATTGTTGAATATATTGAGGGCCATTATCCGGCCGTTTGTTTTAACAGTCCGAATCAGGAGTTATTGGTTATTTTTGGCGGAAAAACGAAAAATGACTTATTTGAATACAACCAAACTCTGGCTGACTATCTGAATGGAGGAGAAAGCAATGCCGGTTTATTTTACATATCTATGGGAAAGCCTGTCGCGGCAGTAGACCAATTTGAAGAGAGTTTTATGGCAGCGAGAGAGTTAAGTTTGTTTCAATTATATTCCCGTCCCAATGTCCTTATCTTCGAAAGATTCGTGGTGGATAAGCAGGAGGAATTGAAAAAGCAGTATGAAAGGAAGGAGAATATCGTCAAGAAGCTGCTGAAGGGGGACAAAGATTCCTTGGAAGTGATCAATTTATTTTTCGAGGATTTAATGAAGCATTCCAAATATATCGCACCGCAGGTGGCCAGGAGATATACGTTTGACTTCATTACCTATATCCATTATTCGCTCCAGCCGGATGATCTTTCCTATTATACAGCCTATGTAGAAAGAATGGCATATAGTCACGACATCAACCAGCTGAAAGAGATCCTGAAGGAGTACTGCCGGGAATTGCTGCTGTCCATCCATCAGCAGGCGAATAAGCGAAGTCCGATTGTCCAGAACGTGCTGGATTATATCCATGCCCACTATAACCAGGGGATATCGTTAAAAACACTGGGTCAGCAGTTCCATGTGAACGTTATTTATTTGGGTCAGCTGTTTCAAAAGGAATTAGGGGTCGTGTTTTCTGAGTATCTTAACCGCTATCGATTGGAAAAGGCCAAGGAATTGCTAAAAACCACGCATTACCGCGCTGGGGAAATTGGCAAAAAGGTAGGCTATTCGGATACGACTTACTTCTATAAGCAGTTTAAGAAAACCGTCGGGACGACACCTAATGAATGGCGGAAAATCTAAGGGAAACGGTGATGAAGGATGGAAAAATTTTCTCAGGAAACTAGACATAACTATCAATTTCCAAAACATTTTTGGTGGGGCAGTGCCGCATCGGGCCCGCAAACCGAAGGCGCCGCAGATAGAGAAGGAAGGAAACCAAGCATCTGGGATTATTGGTACACGATTGAGCCGGATTGTTTTCATAAGGGGATAGGACCGGAAAATACCTCTGATTTTTATCATCGATATAAGCAGGATATTCAATTAATGAAGGAGACTGGCCATAACTCCTTCCGTACATCGATACAATGGTCACGGCTGATCCCGGACGGTGCAGGAGAAGTCAATCCGGAGGCAGTGAATTTTTACAATCGAGTAATCAATGAACTGATTGCCAATAATATTGAACCCTTTATCAATCTCTATCATTTCGATATGCCAATGGCCATGCAGGAAAAAGGCGGCTGGGAATGCCGGGATGTTGTAGATGCCTATGTGGATTTTGCCAAGACTTGTTTTCAACTGTTTGGGGATCGCGTGAACTATTGGTTCACCTTTAATGAGCCAATTGTACCGGTCGAAGCAGGGTATTTATATCAACTTCATTATCCTAAAATAGTAGATTTCAAGCGGGCAGCACAGGTGGCACATCATACGATTGTGGCTCATGCAAAAGCGGTGGAGGTTTTTAAAAATTTAAGAATTGACGGTAAAATCGGCATTATTTTGAATTTGACGCCATCCTATCCAAGAAGCCAGGATCCAGAGGATGTGCAGGCTGCCCGGGTCGCCGACCTCTTCTTTAACCGCAGTTTTCTTGATCCGGTTACAAAAGGCCGATATCCGGAAGAGTTGATTGAGATTTTAAGAGATAGAGAGCTCCTTCCCGTAGTTGAACCGGGAGATTTAGAGACTATCCGTGAAAATCCGATTGATCTTTTAGGTGTCAACTACTATCAGCCGCGCCGTGTGAAGAAAAAGGAAGAAATCTTACCGGAAGGCGCCGCCTTTATGCCGGAGCATCTTTTTGATCCGTATATCATGCCGGGCCGAAAAATCAATCCGCACCGCGGCTGGGAAATCTGTGAGGAAGTCATCTTCGACATTATGATTGACCTCCGAGACAATTATGGAAACCTTCCGTTCTTTATCTCTGAAAATGGAATGGGCGTAGAGGGAGAAGCAAAATTCCGCAATGCCGAAGGATACATCGAAGATCATTACCGGATTGAGTTTATCCAAAACCATCTTAAGTGGGTGCATAAGGGCCTTCTGGAAGGGGCGAATTGCCTGGGATACCATCTCTGGACTTTTATGGATAACTGGTCATGGACAAATGCCTATAAGAACCGTTATGGACTAGTCGAAGTAGACTTGGACAATCATTTGAAGCGAACCATTAAGAAATCAGGAAGATGGTATAAACAACTGAGTGAGAATAATGGGTTTTAACAATATGCCTGATCAGAATAAATCGTTTAGAGCAGGGGATTTTGATGAAAACGTATATGGTGTTTGACTTTGGCGGGACATCAATTAAATATGCGGTTATGGATGAAGAGGCGAACAAGCTGGCGAACGGGAAATTTCCGACTCCCAAGGAAGGGCTGGAGACTTTTTTAAAAAGGCTATGCACCATTGTAGAAGAGTACAGCGAAACCTATAAACTTCAGGGTATTGCCTTAAGTTCCCCCGGAGCTGTTGATATCAAGACCGGAGTCATTGGCGGCGCCAGTGCTATTCCTTATATTAATGAAGAATCCTTGACGGACCATCTTAAGAAGATGAGCGGCCTGCCGGTTTCCGTTGAAAACGATGCCAATTGTGCGGCTTTAGCAGAAGGCTGGAGAGGGGCAGCGAAAGATGCGGATTACTACATATGCATTGTGATTGGGACTGGAATTGGCGGCAGCATTGTCTTGAACCGTTCCATATTGCGCGGGGCATCACTCCATGGCGGAGAGTTCGGGTACATGATTATGGGCGGGGAGAATATAGAGGGAAAGGATCCACTTCAGTCAACATGGAGCTTATCCACCTCGACAAATGCCCTGGTTAGAGCGGTTGAGCGGAAAAAATCGTTAGAAATAGGTTCATTGGACGGAGAAGAAGTATTCCGTATGGCTAAGGCTGGTGATCCCATCGCCCAAGAAATGATTAGCCAATTCTATAAAAAGCTCGCCATTGGCATCTATAATCTGAAGTATGCGTTGGATCCTCAAAAAATCCTCATTGGCGGCGGGATAAGCAAGCGCCGTGAGGTCATCGAAGGAATTAACCAGGAATTGGCTTTACTAAAGGATAATACCTCGACTCTCCAAATAGAGGTGGAAGCATGCCAATTCGATAACGATGCAAACTTAATAGGAGCCTTGTTTCATTACTTGCGAACAGAGTGGAGGAAGTAGGAAATGTATGGTGCAATCCTACCGACATAGTGGAAAAAAGGTATCCTGAAATTCATGTTGAACATAGATAATAGAGGTGAGAGAAATGGTCAAAGCAGATAAATTTGCCTCCTAAAATTGCAAAACGACATTTTAGGAGGCGAATCAAATGACATTTCATAGGATTGATCGGGAAAATTGGGACCGGGCTCCCTATTTTGAGCATTATTTTAGCCAAAAGTGCAGCTATAGCGTAACGGCGAACATTGAGATTACGAAGTTGACAGAAAGGCTTCAGGCCAAGAAAATGAAGTTTTATCCTGCTTTTATTTACATGGTCAGTAAGGTTGTGAATGCGCATATCGAATTTCGAACGGGCTTTAAAGACGGGGTATTAGGCTATTGGGAAGTCATGCTGCCGAGCTATACGATCTTTCACAACGAAACCAAGACGTTCTCCAGCATATGGACGGAGTTTTCCCATGATTATCATGAGTTTTACAACAACTACAATGGAGATCTGAAGCGATATTCTGATGTTTTGGGGTTTTTCACGAAGAGCAATGAACCTCAAAACACCTTTCCGATCTCCATGGTACCTTGGGTCAGTTTCACAGGATTCAACCTTAATATAAATGAGGATAACAACTATTTATTGCCCATCATGACAGGTGGAAAGTATTTTAACCAGGACGGTAAAACACTTTTTCCATTAGCCGTACAAATGCATCATGCGGTATGCGACGGCTATCATGCAAGTTTGTTTATTAATGAGGTTCAGCAGCTGGCTGATCATTGCGAGGAATGGATGTATTTAAATTAAGGAAACTAGAAAAAAGGCCCTGGAAGTTAAAGGGCCTTTTTCTTAAACAATCGTTTAACTTATCTCAAGTATTCTCATTTAAGCAACTCCTGTTGTCTCTTCTATGCTTCTCCCATTCCAACCGCTAGTAATAAGAAGAACGCAAAAACCAGCACACCTATATTCAATAAAATCCCAAGCGTAATACTCTCCCACCGTTTGGATAATATGGCGAAAGCAATTCCAGCAACAGATAGTGTGGTAAAAATAATTATTCCAGCAGACATGCTGGCGTTTGGCCCCCTCATAACGAAAAAAACAATAATGCTAATGATCACCATGAAAATAGAAAGCCATCCATATTTATTCAATCAATTTCCCCCCTAACCAAATTCACAATGAGATTGTAACAAAATATTCCACTTGGCGTGTAATTAATCTCATACAAATGTTAATTATTTAACAAATTTCCGTGTACCCATCTTACGATTGCTCCAATAGCACATTCAATTGCAGAAGAATAAGTAATACTAAAAAAGCAGTGCGATTTCTGGTAAGAAAATCGCACTGCTTTTAAACGATTGTTTAAACTGTATTCCAACAAGTATTATTCCTCTTCATCCCCTTTGGAAATAATGTTTCCTTTTGCATCATATACGGTCACCTTCACCGGCAACTTGACGCTATCTTTCTGGAAGGTTACATACCACACCCACAGGTTATCCCGGACGAAGAAGCGGTTTGGCTGTACATTGCCTTCACTGGTAATAACGATGGTCTTTGCCTCATTTCCAGCAAATCCATATATGACGGACAACTTCTTTTGGACCTTATTTTTCGCCTGCCAGATGATTGGACCTCTGTCGCCACGCTCCTCGTTAAATTCCTGGTAATTCAGCATAGGGTAAATGAACTTCTTAATTTCAGTAAACTCATTGTTAGTCAGCGCAGGAGTAATTCCTGCACTGCTCTCCGCAAAAACCAGGTGGGAATCAGCATCAAACAAACGAATTCCTTTGCAGTCACCATCCTGTGCCGCAACTCTTTGGCAGACCTGCTCTTCGAGGGATGTGGCAGGAATGTCAGGGGGAGCGGGGCTGTCCGGGCTCAATGGCCATGATACAAAGAGATAAATCACCACAATGATCCCTAAACAAAGTACAGTAAATAGCCATTTTTTCCTCATCTTCAAAAGCCCCCGTTTCAACTTCATTTTAAAGATATTCAGTTTCTGTGAGGTTTTTCCTTTTTTGTTACCATCATATGTTGCCTTCGAAATGACCATGAGGAAAAAGGTCCTTGGCAAGATATGGATTAGACGAACCAGAGAAGCGATTTTATAATGAGAGAGAAAACGTTTACAGAGAAAAAAACCTTAAAAACGGGCGAGGGGAGGTGTACACGATGGCAGAGTATGTATCTAAGGCAAATCGTGAAGACAAAGGAATGATTTTTACCTTCTCGAAAAGAAACCAACAATTTGTCTATTCCTATTCTCATGGGCCTTTGCTGGACCAAATCCATCGGGGCCAGGAGATTACCGGAAAAACCGTTTTTGAGATGTATAAGGATGCTCCTGATCTGGCTCATGTTATCCATGAATATTATGAAATGGCGTGGAATGGAGAGTATGTGGAATACGAAATTCACTATCGTGACAAAGAGCACCTCACGAGTCTCCGGCCTGTGGCCCATCAAGGAACAGTAGCTCAAGTGGTGGGGATTTGTACGGACATCACACTGCAAAAAGAGCAGGAAAGAAAGTTGGCCCAGGCGATGGCGCGATCCGACTTTCTATCAAAAGTGAGCCATGAGCTCCGGACGCCGCTGAATGGCATATTGGGATTTGCCCAGCTTTAGAAACTGGAAGAGGACTTAACGGACACCCAGTATGATTTTGTACAGGAAATACTAAATGGCGGAAGGCACCTGCTGGAGTTGGTTAATGAGGTACTGGATCTGTCACGCATCGAAACTGGCAACTTGAAGATCGCCATTACTGAAGTTGAGCTTCTAACGGTTCTCCAGGAATTCGTTAAGACTATATCGCCTCACTGAACACGGTTCTTCATGAGCCATGGTTCCTTGGCTGGCATTGGTGCGCTCATCTCGAGAACAAAGCAAGAGGGTGGGGAATCAAAGATCCATACGACGAACCTTACACTGATTTTGTTGATCCAGTCAAAGACTTTACCAAAAGTGTCTACCAAAAGATTGAGGATCGTGTAAAGCTCTAAGAATAAGAGCGGTTTTTCAAAGAAGGCCTGTGACTGCAGGCCTTCTATTTTCTTTGCTTATATTTCAATGGAACATCCAATTCAGGCAGAAGGTACAATAAACCAGTTGTTCTTCTTGGTGATAGACCAAATTCATTTCAGATTATATCCAAAGGTGTTTTTCTTGTTGGTTTTGGAAATACCTCGTCAAGTCTGTTCAGATCTTCTATGGTCAATTGAATCGTAGCAGCTTGAGCATTGGCTAAAACATGTTCTTCCTTAACAGCTTTTGGGATAGCAATTACGTTGTTCGAACGAATGGTCCACGCAAGAGCAATTTGTAATGGTTGCATATTGTATTTTTCCGCAATCTCAATGATGGTTGGATCGCTTAGTAATTGTCTTCTTAAGCTTCCTCCCTGGGCCAGGGGACTATAGGCCATAATTGGCATGTTATGTTCATGATGCCAGGGGAGGAGATCATAATCAATTCCTCTAGAACCTAGATGATATAACACTTGATTTGTCACACATTTTTTTCCGTTAGGGGTATTCCACAATTCAATCATATCTTCCGTATCAAAATTAGAAACTCCCCATCTTGCAATTTTACCATCCCTGCGCAGTTTCTCCATTCCTTCAATCGTTTCTGCCAAAGGAACACGGCCTCTCCAGTGTAAAAGGTACAAATCAAGATAATCTGTTCCTAATCGTTTTAGACTATTTTCACATGCGCTTTCAATCAAATCTAACCCGGAATGATGAGGATATACTTTCGATACTAAAAAAACTTTATCTCTACGCCCCTTGATTACCTCACCAACCAAACGTTCGGAATCGCCATTTCCGTACATTTCAGCCGTATCGATTAGCTTCATGCCTAGTTCTATTCCAAGTTGCAAAGCTTTGATTTCTTTGTTTTTCGATTGAGGATTTTCACCCATGTACCATGTTCCTTGACCAATACTTGGAAGAAAGGTTCCATCAGCTAAAGTTACGATACGTTTTTCAAGTGAATGCTTCATTCTCAATATTATTTCATGGTCATGTACACTCAATTTCATCATTCCTTTCAAAGCTCACCTTGTTTTTCTTGAACGACAATTCCATTATTACCATTTATTGAAAAACTGGATTATTATTTTTAAAAAAAAATGTGGCTATACATTGTTGTAGTATAGCCACAAAAATAACATATTAATGCTCACTTACACCAAATGAGCTCCGCCATCAATAAGAAGAGCAGTACCGGTTGTAAAACCATTTTTCACTAAGTACACGTAGGCCTCAGCAATGTCTTCAGGCTGTGCCACGCGATTAACAGGTAGCTGCTGTGCAATGTTGCTGTATAAATTTTGTCTTTGCTCGTCAGGCATCCCTCCGTAGAGTGGGGTGTCTACGATACCAGGTGAAACAACATTTACCCGTATAGGGGCCAGGTCTACTGAAAGCCCTCTAACCAATCCATCGATCGCTGAATTGATCGAGGCAAGTGTAGTTGCCCCCTGTGGAGGACGGATTCCATAAACACCAGAGGTCAATGTGATAGAACTGGTATCATTTAAGTACGGAATAGCAGCACGAACGGTTGAGTATTGCCCCCAAAACTTACTATCAAACGCTTCTCTAACATCCGCAACAGGTAAGTCACTAAAATGACCCATTGCACCTTCACCTGCCGTAACGACAAGGTGATCAAAATTCCCTACCATTTTAAAAAAGTCAGCTAGTTTTTCTTCACTGCGAAAATCAATATTGTATGCTTCCACATTACCACCGAGTACATTCTTTGCCTCCGATAGTTTTGCCTCAGAACGACTTGCAATAATGACTTGAGCAGATTCATCAAGAAATGCCTTTGCTGCGGATAATCCGATACCAGAAGTACCTCCTATTACGACTACACGTTTTCCGATTAATGACATTGTATGAACCCTCCTTGAAAAATTCTTTTTAGGTTGTATCTGACAACAATATTACATACCACTTATGGTGAAAATAATATAAACCAACGCTACATTCTTTTATTTTGCTAATAGTTTTAGCGCTTCACGATTGAATGCCGGGATATCATCTGGAAAACGGCTAGTCACAATATTGTTGCTTACCACAACTTCTTCATCTTTGTAGTTAGCCCCTGCATTTTTTAAATCATTACGAATAGATTTGAAACCAGTTATGTTGATGCCTTTTAACAGGTCTGTATCGATCAATACTTGTGGTCCATGGCAAATGGCAAAAACAGGTTTGCCTTCTTGGATAAATTCTTTTGCGAATTGACCAAAGCGGTCATCTTCACGTAGTAAATCAGGGGAGAAACCACCTGGAATAAGCAAAGCATCAAAGTCTGCAGGATTAACCTCATCAATGGCTTTATCAATTTTTACGGTTGCGCCTTTTTTACCAGTGACTTCTTTTCCTGCATGTTTATCAATTGTAATTACTTGATGACCAGCTTCTTTGAAAGCTTCTGCAGGTTCTGTAAATTCAACATCCTCAAATAAATTGGTGATAAGTGTAGCAATTTTTTTGTCCAATCTAAAAGCCCTCCTTGTAATCGCAAAAACTTTCTCAAAAAAATGCTTATAATTAATGGAAGAGGTGGGCTCGAAATTGCTTCCGAACCACTCTCTATCCAACTAAAATGTAACTAACGTAATGCTTTAACAAGGGCTTTTCCAAATTCTTTGGCCCCTTGTGGACCATCGCCAGTAATAATATCATCGTATGCAACATGTTGTTCAACATAGGTAACGTCAACAGCTATCAATTCGTACTTTTGAACGTCTACTGGATAGCAAGTGGCTTCTCTTCCAGAAAGCAAGTTTTAGCAACGGTAACAGCCCCTGCACAAATTCCTGTTACAAGAACTTTCTCATTGTAAGCTTGCTTCAAAAAGCCTTGTAATTTTTGATTTCCCCATAGATGATCATTTGTACCAGCTGTGCAAGTTCTAGTGGATTGCGAAAAGCATCAGCTGAAGAACTTCCAACGCACAATCGGTGAAAGGTTTAGAAATGAGATCGGTATATCAAATTTTGTATGCTCAGATATAGATTTATCCCCTTTTCAAAAAGTCTGTATTACATATGCTTTGAAATTATTTCTGTCAAAGCTTCTTTTGGATGGAACCCAATAACCTTATCTACAGCCACTCCGTCTTTGAAAAGAATCAATGTTGGAATGCTCATGACTCCAAATTTCCCTGCGGTTTCTGCGTTTTCATCTACATTAAGCTTGATAATACTAACGTTGTCACCCATTTCACCATCGATTTCCTCCAATACAGGTGCAATCATTTTACAAGGACCACACCATGGTGCCCAAAAATCCACTAAAACTAATCCCTCTTTCATTTCACTGCTAAATGTTTGATCTGTTACGTGTGAGATAGCCATTAATATATCCTCCGATTCATTCTTATAATTTTAATGAAAGTATTTTTTTGCTTACAAAAAATACAAAATTACCCCCCTTTTTTTAAATGTAATTAAAAAAATTACAGTTTGCATAGTTTGCAGTTAATGGTCTCTGGTAAATGTCCCTAACAAACTAATCTATTTTAAAAGCCACTTTCCAAATGGATTGCTTCCTGTTCAAAAGGAATTACTGTAATTTTAATGTTTACAGTTTGTGAAGTCAAGGAAAATTAACCATCCTTAGTGGGTATACACCGATGAAAAGTTCTCATCTTATTTTTGTTTTTCACCTGAAGCAGATTTTTGATGCCGAATCCATGAGCAAAGAAGTAGAAGCCGATAACTCCATTAATTTACAGTTGACCTCATAAACTGTAATGATTAAATTTACAGTATAGCTAGAGGGAACGAGCTTAAATATTGTATCACATGCGCTTAAATAATTTTATAGATGATGACTCGGACGTGGAAAAACGTTCAAAGGAGGAAGGAAAACGATGATTGAAGTATTCGTTACAGTTAATTTTTTAGATAGAAATTATCAAACCAATGTTATTGTAAATAAAGAAATGACATGGAAAAAAATAAAAAAAATAGCAGAACAACAAGTTAAAAAACAATGGGATATTTAAATGAAGAACTGCCTATACAAGGCATCGAATTGCTTTTTCATCAGCAAAAGTGGCGACAACGGTTTCCATAATTGCTTGACAAGCCAAACTGTAATATTTAATATTACATTATATTATAATTATTAAAAGATGAAAAGGTAACTGTATATTAAAGGGCTTTTTTATTTCTTAGGGGGTAGGGCCATGAATAGTGATTTTACTCTTGCCATTCATAGTTTAACTTTTCTTGCGTTGCAGCTGGACAGGATGTCAACAAGTGATGCTATCTCAGAGAGTGCCGGTGTCCACCCGGTACGCATTCGTAAAGTGTTAAGCTTGTTAAAAAAACATGGATTTATAAAATCAAAAGAAGGAACCGGCGGCGGATTTATTTTTACTCTAGACCTTAGTGAAGTTAATCTTTGGGATATATATAGGATAACCTCTGAAGGTGCTCTGCAGCCTAAGTGTCCTGATTCAAATGAAAATTGTATTGTGGGCGCGAATATGAAAAGAGTATTATTTACAATTTTCTTAGGTGCGGAAGAACATTTGGGTGAGTTTTTAAAGAACTATACCATTAAAGAAGTTGTCGATCTTGTAAATCAAGAACAAAATAGCGGCTGTGATTGATGGCCGTTAATTGCACTTTATGATGATTGGAAAGGCAGGTACTTTAAAATAACTTATTAAGGTGTGTGGCATCGAGCCACCAATTAACCCGTTTATTTCCTGCATAATTTGGGGATAACATATATAACCCTTTTACTTGCTTGACCCCATGACAAGCAAGACCCCCTAGTGAGCCTGAAGGATAACAGACCTTCAGGCTTCTTATTATGGACCAGCCATTTTGATTCCACTCCAGTGAATTTTCATAATGCGTATATTTGTAAATTAATGTTATAATTCACTATAAAGAACAAAAACGTTACTTTTATCGAACGCGTTGAAAATAGGATTGGGGGAGAATTATGGCCATTTTAGTCACCGGTGGATCTGGTTTTATCGGAAGCCATACGTGTATTGAGTTATTGAATGCAGGGTATGAGATTATTGTACTGGATAATTTATCGAACAGCCACGTTGAATCAATAGAACAGGTTCGTGAGATAACAGGGAAGTCTTTGATCTTCGAACACGTAGACTTATTAGATAAAAATGAAGTAATGAGGGTATTCACAAGTTACTCTATTGAAGCAGTTATACATTTCGCCGGTCTAAAAGCCGTTGGTGAATCCGTTTCTAAGCCGCTTTTCTACTATCATAATAATGTAGCCGGGACGTTGGTGCTTTGTGAAGTCATGCAGCAATTTGGAGTGAAGAACCTGGTGTTCAGTTCATCCGCCACAGTTTATGGTTTGACCGACAAGGTCCCAATCACAGAAACGACACCACTAGATGCTATCAATCCGTATGGCCGCACAAAATTAATGATCGAGGAAATTCTTCGAGATCTTTGGGTGTCTGATAATGAATGGAGCATTTCATTGTTGCGTTATTTTAACCCTATTGGCGCTCATGAAAGTGGGAAAATCGGAGAAGATCCAAATGGAATACCCAACAATTTAATTCCTTATATCACTCAAGTAGCAGTTGGAAAACTGCCTAAGCTCCAAGTGTTCGGCGATAACTATGAGACAGCGGACGGTACGGGCGTGAGAGACTACATCCATGTCGTAGATCTGGCGAAAGGCCACTTAAAAGCTTTGGCTAAAGTCTTAAACAGTAAAGGTATTGAAGCTTACAATCTTGGGACCGGTATTGGCTATAGTGTCCTTCAAGTTCTGCACGCCTTTGAACAAGTAATTGGTGTAAAAATCCCATTTGATGTGTGTGATCGGCGGCCGGGAGATGTGGCGATCAGTTATGCAGACCCGTCGAAGGCACAAAGCAAATTGGGATGGAAGGCAGAGAAAGATATATATGAGATGTGCCGTGATGCCTGGAAATGGCAGAAGAACAATGTAAATGGTTTCAGGGGTAAGGTGTTACAATAATAATCTTTTTAAGACTAAAATCGACATATTATGACCTTGGTAGGAGTCCGAGGTCTTTTTTATTTATTTTTTTCTTGATTTAACCATTTATTGGTTGACTTTGCTAATTATATACATATAATTAGGGCATAAGGACTGTTCTCTAGATAGAACAAAAATTGGTAATAGTTATTGTAAAATAATAGTTTAGGTGCATTTTTATTTTTTTACTCATTCTGTTCTCTAAATAGAACGAGGCTTAGTTACTATAAGGAAGGTGAAGATATGCGCATCCTTTTTATCACACCAAGAATTCCGTTTCCTCCCAGAAAGGGAGACCAGCTAAGAGCTTTTAATCAGCTAAAGGGATTGAAGCAGTTGGGACATGATATTCACTTGATCAGTTATTCTGATCAACCAGTTCCTGTAACAGAAATAAGCTCGCTGTGTTCAAAGTTTTTTCCGGTGAAATTTAATAAGATATCCGCAATGAGAAGCATGCTGGCAGGAATGACTGCCAATAGTCCATTGCAGGTCTCTTATTACCTGTCTGAGGAATTTAGAAAAACGATCAAAGAAGCGGTGCAAACCTGCCATTATGATATTTTGCATACCCAGCTTGTGAGAACATCTCCTTATTTTGATGAGCTTAAAGAATTGCCGAATGTCATTGATTTTGTGGATTCTATTTCATTAAATCTTACGCGTAGAAAAGCTTTTAAGAAATCTATTATAAATCCTTTTCTTACCTATGAAGCAAAGGCCATTCAACGGATGGAGAAAAAAGCTGTTCAAGAGTTTGATGGTTCAATCTTTATTTCCCATGTAGATAAAAACAATGTGGAAAGGAGTTCGCCTAAAGTAATTTCCATAAGTAATGGAGTTGATCTGGATTATTTTCATTATCAACACCAACTTCCTGCAAATAGAAATCTCATCTTTGTAGGCAACATGTCGTACGAACCAAATCGGCATGGTGTTCATTACTTTATTGAACATATTTACCCGCTCATCAAGCAGAAAATTACGGATTTTACCTTTTATGTTGTTGGGCGGGAGCCAACTAAAGAATTAATCCAACTTTGTAAGGATAAAAAAGATATTATCGTCACAGGAGAGGTCGATGATATTCGTGAGTATTTACATCAATCAAGGCTGTTCATCTGTCCGTTAAAAACAGGTGCTGGAGTGCAAAATAAGGTGTTGGAAGCTATGTCCGCAGGGGTTCCTGTTTTAACCACCTCCATTGTGAATGACCCCATTGGTGCTGTCGATTCAAGATCCGCCGTTGTTCGTGATAGCGATCAGGATTTTGCTGATGCTGTTGTAAATTTACTCTCTGACACGGAGAAATTGGAGGAGATAAGGATCAATGCAAGAGCATTTGTAGAGGAGAATTATCATTGGGATTCCTTGAATAAAAAGCTTGAGCAATTCTACCTGGATACCATTTCAAGAAGGAATAGCGAGTTCGGTAAGAGAGTTATAAATGGATAATCTCAAGAGATTGCCTGGAGGTGCATAATGAAATTAGTTCTGTTGTCAGGAGGATCAGGAAAGCGGCTTTGGCCTCTCTCTAATGATGCACGCTCAAAACAGTTCTTGAAAGTGCTCAATAACAAGGCGAATGAAAATGAATCCATGATCCAGAGAGTTTGGAGTCAGCTAAAAGCTGTTCACCTATCTGAATCCTCACTCATAGCCACCAATGGTTCACAAGTAGATATGATACAAAATCAGGTTGGCCTGGATGTACCTTTGATTGTGGAACCGGCAAGGAGAGATACTTTTCCTGCTGTGGCCCTGTCTGCTACTTACCTGTTTTCGGTTATGGAGGCAAATTTAAACGAAGTGGTTGCAATTCTTCCAGTTGATCCTTTTGTAGATCGGGAATTTTTTCAAAGAGTAAAGGATTTGGAATTACTTCTGCGGCAATCCGATGCAAATCTTGCTTTACTCGGAATAACGCCTACCTATCCTTCCGAAAAGTATGGATATATGGTTCCTGAACCAGAGGAGAGCAACAAATGGATAAGGATTAACAGCTTTTATGAAAAACCGAAAAAGCAGCTTGCTGAAACATTAATAGAGAAGAACGCGTTATGGAACAGTGGGGTATTTGCCTTTAAACTAGGATACTTACTAACTCTGCTTGAGGAGAAGGGATTCCCCATTGAATATCAGGAAATGCTAAAGAAGTACGCTGATTTGCCTAAAATCAGCTTTGATTATGAAGTTGTTGAGCAAGAAGAACAAATAGCCGCCCTCTCCTATGACGGATATTGGAAGGACCTCGGTACATGGAATACGTTAACAGAAGAGATGGGGATTCAAAAGATCGGAAAAGGGATTTTACATCATAACTGTGATAATACACACCTTATTAATGAATTGGACATTCCAGTGACCGTAATAGGAGTAAGTGATGTTATCGTTGCAGCGAGCCCCGATGGAATTCTTGTAGCTGATAAAAAACAAAGTCCGCATATTAAGGATCTTGTTCAAACGTTTGAAATGGCACCCAGATATGAAGAAAGAAGTTGGGGATCCTATAAGGTGCTTGATGACACGCTTGCTGAAGACGGCCAAACCGTAGTAACCAAAAAGTTCAAAATCAATGCCGGTGGACTATGGGAGCAACAACTGTCCCCTTCTCGGAGTGAGGTATGGACAATAATCAGTGGAAAAGGTGAACTGATCCTAAACAAAGAAGTGATTGACTTGGAAGCGGGAACAGTACTTGAACTTCCTCAACACTCCCTATTAACACTCCGGGCTTCAACTAACATGATGTTGATCAGTACACAAAAGTTATCCTCTGAAATAAAAGCAGAGGAAGCAATTCAGGAATATGAATCTCCTATGAAAATCGCAAATTATCAATAGCAGCGCGCACCGATTACCTTGTCTCAGAATATAATAGATAACCACAGTATTTTGGAAAGGCAAGAGGTGTAATGAGTGATTCATCGGTAATACAATCATTAATAGATGCTGCTTCTGTTAATTTAAATAAAGTTGTTACGTTGGAAAATAGAGATTATCTATTAACATCAGGAATTATTATAAAGCAGGGAGTTAAACTGGTAGGAGGCTATAACACGAGATTAGTCGTTCAAGGAAATTTCAGAGTCTTTGAGCTCCAAAAGGATGCATCTTTGGAGGGAGCTTATATCGCAATCGACGATCCTAATTTTAACTCTTATGTCATCTATCTGGATGGAAAGTACAAATATTATAACATCTGGGAACGGACCATTATTCGCAATTGCAACATTATTAACTGGACCGGAACGAACAAAGGAACAGCTATTCAATTGTATTCCAATGGTACAGAATACGGAATTACCTTTATTGACTTCGAAAATATTAGAATCTCAGGTTTTCAAACAGGAGTTCGATTGCAGGCGGTAAAACCGGCAAGCGGGAAAAGCTGGGTGAATGGAAACCGGTTTATCAACTTCTCAATGGAAGATTGTATAAATATGGTTACTATTACCTCTGGTGAAAGTGTTCCTAATGAATGTACTGGGAATATCTTTTCAAACATGCAAATTCAGCCATCAACCAAGACCACAAAGCTCTTTACCATATCGGGACAGTATAACCGGCTGGATGGCATGGCATGGGACCTCAATATTATTTCAACAAACCCTTTGGTTGAATTTGTTGCTGCAAGTTCTTATAACACCGTCAAATTTCGGTCCATTCCTGCTTCAAGAACGATTGATCGGGGGAGATTCAATAGTAAAGAATAGAGGGGTGTAATGCATAAAAGGAAGAAATGGATTTATTTCTTTTTTGGCTTAGGATTGCTTGTAACCTTCCTTTATTATCACTCAGACAAATCAACCACTGATTACATTAATGCTGAGAAATATGGAGCAAATGGTGATGATTTGAAGGATGATACGATGGCTATACAGCAAGCAATTAATGAGAGTTACTCATCTGAGATAGGAAAAGTAAGGCTTACCGGTAACAAGCAATATGTTCTAACCTCGGGGCTGAATGTAAAACGAGGTGTTGAATTGGAACTGGGTCAGAACACTAAAATTTTAGTTAACGGTAATTTCCGAGCCTTTTCCTTACATAAAAATTCATCCATTACAAACGGGATTATCGAGGTTACTGACAAGCATTTTCACGCGGAAGTAATTTACTTGGATGGCAAAGAACAATTCTGGTCGGATACCAGAACCCGGGTACGTAATCTTACCATTGTCAATTCTAGCGGAGGCCATGATGGGACAGGAATCAAACTCTTTGCAGGAGGCGCCAACCATTATATCAGTTTTGTGAACTTCGAAGATATTTCAATTTCAGGATTTCAAAAGGGGCTGGAGATTAATGTTCGAAAGCCGAACAAAAATGCAGCCTGGATTAATGGGAATCGGTTTACCCACTTTACTTTTGATGACTGTATAAGATGTATTGTTATCAATAGTTCAAGGTCAATTCCGAATGAAAGTTCAGGTAATCAGTTTTCAGGTCTTCAAGTACAGATCACAAAACAAACGGAACAAATACTTTCGGTAAACGGAACTCATAACATTTTTGAAGGAATGATATGGGATACCTCATTGTTAAAAGACGCATCAACGCTGATTGATTTACATCCCCATGCTTTTCAGACCGAATTAAACTTTAATATTGATAAGAAGTTTGTTAGGGATAGGGGAGTTGAAAACAAATTTTAATCTTTTTTCGCCTTTTTCGTTCTTTAATAAGAACGAATATCAGAGGAGGTAATCATGGACGAGAGAGTAGATATAAAAAGGTTCCTGCAAATTATTAAACGGAGAGCTTTTCTCATCATACTTACGGCAATTGGTGTTTCTGTTCTCACTGCCTTTATCACACTGTTCCTAATCAAGCCTACGTATGAAGCTACGGAATACATCATGATTGGAAAGCAAAACACCAAGGATGCCTACACTGAAACCCAGGAATTTAGCAGAATTCTTGCCTCATCAATGGACTTAATGAAAAGTCCGATTGTCTTAGACCTTGTAAAAAATGAAATGAATTTAAACACTGATTTAAAAAAGCTGGAAGAGCAAATTGCTCTGCAAAACAATAAAGATTCCCAAATTATTAATATTGTGGTTAAGGAAACTGACGTTGCTTATGCTAAACAACTCGCTCATACCCTTGCCAAGACTTCTGTTGCCGAAATTAATGACCTGCTGAACATAAAGAAGGTAAAAATGCTTAACGATTCAGAAGAAGCGGTTTCTGTTAAACAGATAGGCAATCCATATTTAAACATCATTATTGGCATGTTTGTCGGATTATTTATTGGAGTTGGCTTAGCGATGTTGGTTGAATACTTTGATGATTCAATCAAAGACATAAATGAAGTGGAACGAACATTTGGACTTTCTGTTATTGGTCAAGTCAAAATGAAACAAAAAAAAGAGCGTTTAATCTTATTTGGTAAGCGGCCAGTGAAGCGCCTTCGAAAAGGGAGGGAAGCCAATGTTTAAGGTTAGCGACAGTTTCAACAAGGGTGTTCTGCTTGCAGGGCCTTCTGCCGAATCCTTTCGGATGATGTATGCAAATCTCCAACGGAAGTTAGAAATGAATGGCAATTTACTAATGTTAACTTCGCCAAGTGATCAGCTCGATCATAGTTTATTAACCGCTAAACTTGCAGTATGCTTCGCAGAACAAGGAAAAAATACGCTTTTAGTCGATGCGAATATCCGAAATCCTTTTCTTCATCAGTTGATGGGTATCCATAATACAAAAGGACTATCAGATGTGCTTACTAAAGAACAAAGCACAAAGCTTTATGCCAGGGTCGCCGATTTGGATCATCTTTCGCTCCTTCCAGCGGGTCCTTCTGTACCCAATCTGACTGAAGTTTGGAGTTCGGAAAGGTTGAAGAAGTGGACAGAAGAATTAAGAAGTAATTACGATGTTGTGATTTTTGATGCTCCCCCGTTGCTTAAGGTGTCCGATCCACAGCTGCTGGCGGATTACTGTGATGGTGTACTTCTGGTCATCAAGGAAAAACAAACGAAAAGAGAACAATTATATGCAGCGAAAAAATTGCTCCAGCAGGCGGAAAACGACATTTTAGGTGTCATCTATCAAACGTGATAAGGTCTGATGTTTATGAAAATCTCGGGACAGAATACCATTGCAAAAAATATCTTTCATCTTTTCTATAGTACAGCCTTATCAAGCGGATTAAATGCCCTGGCTCTGATCGTTCTCGCTTCGTATCTTCATTCGTATCATTACGGGTTGTTTAGCGTGTCACTGGCTTTGACTATGATTATGGGTTTCTTTACAGACGCTGGCTTAAGTGAGATCGCCTTGAGAGAAGGTTCAAAAAAGGAAGCGAATCTTGCTGTTATTATAATCTCTTACATTAAGATTCGATTACTCCTGCTGGTGGCCACTTTTCTGTTCGGTTTTATTATTATTCACTTTTTGCATATGGGGCAGGGAGAGTTACTGCGTACCTCTCACTTTTTATCCGTACCCATGGTGATTGGCATTGCTCTGCAAAGTATTGGGACAACATTTTTTCAAATGACTGAAAAAATGCAGTATATAGGTTTGATCCGAATGATGTCCGCGTTATTGCTCGTTGGGATGACCTCTCTTGGCATGTTGTTTTCAGCAGAGCCGCTGGTAATGTGTGTTCTTTATGGTAGTTCTTATTTACTTGCCGGTATATTTGCTCTTTGCTTAGTAATGAATCAAGTCAAATTAAAAATGAGACTTCCGTTTCACAAAGGGATGATGGAGCACTTTGGATTTTTTACCTTAAGCGGATTATTGTTTATGGTTCTTCCGCAGCTTGGTCCGATTGTTTTAGAAAAGACATTGTCACTGAAACAAGTTGGTCTGTTTGCGGTTGCGTACCGAATTCCTCAGGCCCTGCAGCAGGTTCCGTTTATTGTTGCTGGAGCATATCGTCCGGTTATGTTCCGCCATTATCATCAACAGAATCTCGATAAACACACAGAGGAAAACATGATGCTTCTGAAAACGATGAGTATGTTTGGCATGATTATGACGATACCGTTTTACTACTGTTCAGACATGGTTATTACTTGGTTGTTTGGTTCAGAATGGCTGTTCGCCTCTGAGCCTTTAAAAATACTATCTATCATGCTTACCCTTCAAGCAATGAATATTGCTCTTGCTGATGGCCTTACCACGAGAGGGCTGCAAAAATTCCGTACACTTGTCCAGTTTATCACGGTTGTACTAGCGGTTCTTTTTTATTCTCTTTTAAGCTTTAAAAGCGGAGTAGTGGGTGCTGCTTATGCTGGATTGCTTATTGAAGGGCTTGCACTTGCTGGTTTTTGGATATTCCTCCCTGGACGGTGGAGAATGGCCCATAAGGTGATTGTTCCGTACCTCATTTATTTTTTCGCAGGATTGTGGATTTTGAACGTTCTTCTTCACTCGAAGCCATATTTAGCGGCGACAGTTCATATTCTGCTTTTGGCCTGTATGGTTTTCTTGGACAGGGACCTTTACCGATCCCTGACAAAACGACTGGAAAAGAGTCCTATCAAATCGAAAACAAGGAGGAAAAGAGGGATCGAAAATGGATTATAAGATAAATCCCGACAATCAATCTCGTTGGGCATTGTTTGTGCTGATTCTGCTGGTTACCTTGGGAAAATACAATATCTATATTGGCTTTGCTTTAAAGCCATATATACTGTTTCTTGTTTTATTTTTTTTCATCCATTTTTCATTCTTTTATCTTCAACGGCTTCATTTAATGGAGACCGGGATGCTGCTTTTTTACCTTGTTTACAGCTTTAGCGGGTCTTTTTCTTTGTACCCCGCCTCAAGTTTAAGAATTATTATCGGAATCACCCTGTACTTGCTTTGTTACTTCCTTATGAAGGCGATTATTGGGAATGCTTCACGAGAAATGATTGAGAAAAGTATCTCTACTGTTGGAATCTTATTTAATCTGGCAAGCTTGGCTCTATATGTATGGGGGTTAAAAAGCCTGAATTTTGTTCTTGCAGGTGATTCCTTAACCTCTTTCGGTGTTTTGATGGACCGGGATTATCCTCGATTGATCGGTTTGTTGGAGGATCCGAATTATTTTGTTTTTTATAACAGTATTTTCTTTGCCTATTACTTGTGCCATACCGGGTCACGAAAAAACAGGTTTGGTCTTGCTCTGGCTGTCTTAACAAGCATTCTGACATTTTCCAGAGGTGGCTTGCTTGTACTAATACTTATCTTTGTCCTTTATATTTTTCTTCTTAACCATCAGCCGATTAAGCAGCTAAAGCTCGTATTGGGTTCCTTGTTTACCGTTCTTCTTGGAGCATACATCTTAGTAACGTTTCTGAAATTCGATCTTTATGGAATTTTGGAAGCCAGAATGAATGATTTTTCCAAAGATGGAGGGAGCGGCAGGTTGGATCTTTGGGAAAGGGCATGGGATGTATTTGTCTCTCATCCCTTGATAGGAATCGGTGCAAATAATTTTCTGGATTATAACCAATCACAATTTGGAGATACCTTACACGTTCACAATACCTTTTTAGAAATTTTAGCCGAATCAGGCGTTGTTGGGGTCTTTTGCTTTTTGCTTTTTGTTCTGTTTGTGTTCATCCAAATGTTTCAGTATAGGGTTCACTGTAATAAACCGTATTTGTTTTTAACATTTGTCGCTTATATTCTTCAAATGGCATCCCTATCTGTCATTATCAACGATATGTTCTTTTTGTTTATGGCTATTCTTTCTGTTTATTTGTATGAGGTAAACAGAACGCCAACCATGAATTTTTATAAGACTGGAAAGGAGGCAGCCTCGTTGTGAATGTCCTTTTAATGACCGATAAGCTAATAACCGGTGGCGCCGAAATGTATTTCTGCAAGCTTGAGAATGAATTGCAACATGATGAGCTCACCTTATTCACGGCAGCAGCCACTGGGGACCTTCAAACCCGGATTAAGAATAAATATCAATTTATAGAGCTGACACGGAAGAATCATATGATAAATTTAATCAGGCTCAAGAGCATAATTAAGGAGAAGGACATTACTATTCTTCATGCCAATAGTTTACGTTTGGTCCTATATGCCATTTTGTTAAAGCAATCTAGCAAAAAACCACTTAAAGTTTTGTATACGAAACATAATGTTACGATTTTGGAGCAAAAGTATCGAAAAATGTTTGCTGGGCTTTTAAATCGTAATGTAGACAAGATTATTACAGTTAGTGACTTTGAAAAACAAAGCCTCGTAGGATTGGGGGTTATTGGAAATAAAATAGAGACTATTTATAATGGGGTTGATTTAAAGCAGTTTACCTTCAGCGAGAAACTTAACACTGCGAATCGTTGGAAGGTGGGAATACTTGCAAGACTCTCGGAAGAAAAAAATCATGAGTTCTTTTTAGAGGTAGCTCATTCAATGAGAACCGTGCCAAATTTGGAATTTTATATAGCAGGAGAAGGACCGGAGGAAAAGCGGATTTTGGATCATATTCACAGGCTTGGCCTTACAGAAAAAGTGAAGATGATCGGTCATGTAAGCCAGCCGGAAACATTTATCAGGGAGATGGATATGCTCCTGTTAACCTCAAAAAGAGAAGTCTTTCCAATGGTAATCATTGAAGCGATGGCGATTGGCACACCAATCATCTCCATTGATAAAGGAGGAATAAAGGAGGCCATCCAGGATAGTCAAACGGGTTTTCTTGTAGAAGATTATATTGTACAGGAGTTCTCTAAAAAAATAGTAACTGTAACATCTCAACAGGAAATAAAAAAAAGAGTAATTTCTGCCGCGAGGAAAAAGGTTGAACAGGAGTTTTCTTTAGATAAAATGGTAAATCATACCTTGCGTGAATACCTGAGCATGGCATAAATTTTTTTGCAAGTTCGTTCTTTATTAAGAACATTTCATATAAGTTAATAATAAGGAGTCGGGTAAAGATGGGAAAAAACGATAATGGGCGGTTGGGTAAGTGGGCATTAACATTAGGAGATTTTGTTTTAATGCATGCAAGTTTCCTTTTCACGCTAAAACTTCAAGGTTCGAGATTTGATGAGTCTTTCCTGATTTACTTTGTGTCACTGGCAGGGATATTAACCTTTTATTTGTTTGATTTGTACAGTGATTATAGGAGAAAAAGAATTAAGCACCTGTTGTACCCATTAATGATTTCCCTTTTTATTTTTCATGTTTTTTTACAAGTAATCGGGTCTTTTGAAAAGAGTGTTCTCTTTTTGCAGAACCATGAGCTTCTTTTGGTTGCCTTTGTGGTTCAATGTATTGTAATTACTGCATTTCGTCTCTCCGTCTGGTATATGGCTCTGCTGATAACTGGTAAGAAGAATGTGTTGATAATTGCTAAGGATGAAAATGAAAGCATTCATTTAGCCAATAAATTTCTGAATCATACTAAGGGATGGTTTAACTTGGCGGGCTATCTTTCAGTTGATCATATCGAGAATTTGGAGAAGCACCTGCGCCATATTGATTCGGTCGTGATTGGGACCGGGCTCGAAAAGTCCACAACCGATGACATTATGAGTTTATGTACAGAAAAGGGAAAGGAGATTTTGATTGTCCCTGAGATGTATGAGCTATTTCTCTCCGTTGCTCAAACTCAGCAGATTGATGATATGCTCGTTTTTTCCATTCAACCACCCAAGATGAGCAAAAGTTCACAGTTGGCTAAAAGGATTTTCGATATAGCAGTTGCTTTAACAATTCTTATCCTGACCAGTCCGGTCTTCTTGTTGTTTTTTATTCTAATACCTGTCACATCCAAGGGTCCGGCATTCTACAAACAAGAGCGTGTAGGATTCAAGGGGCAACGATACAATATTTACAAATTTAGAAGTATGAAACAGGACGCGGAAAAACTAACAGGTCCAACCCTGGCGACAGACCACGATCCGAGAATTACCAAGGTAGGACATTTGCTCCGTGCAACAAGAATAGACGAACTGCCTCAAATTATTAATGTTCTAAAAGGGGAGATGAGCATTGTCGGTCCGAGACCGGAGCGGGAGTTCTTTATTCACCAGTTCACTCGGCAGGTTCCAAATTATTTATATCGATTAACAGTTAAACCGGGGATTACCGGTTTGGCACAAGTCCTGGGAAGTTACACAACAACGGTTGAAGATAAACTCCGTTATGATCTTATGTATGTACGAAATTATTCTTTAACCATGGATATAAAGATCCTGCTTCAAACCATACGTGTAGTGCTGCAACGGGAACAGGCCCAAGGTGTAAAGACTGAACAGCCTAAACACCAGCTCAGAATGTTAGGGACCAAATGATCGTAGGTTAAACGGAGAAGAAGGTGTAGAAATCATGGGGGCTGAAAGATATAAATTACAATTAGTCCAAAGCTTTAGAGCGATCGCAATTATTATTGTTATGTTGGGCCATGCAAACCACATGTTTTACCAACGATTTCAGTATGACTGGTTTCATATCAGCCAATGGAATCGTATGGGGGGCGTGGACTTCTTTTTTGTTGTAACTGGTTTTATGATCTCTTATTTGTACAGCACAAAAGCGGGTTCCCTAACCTCAGCAAAGCAATTCCTCGTCAAACGATGGATGCGGATATATCCACTGTACTTTTTATTTACTGTTGCAGCCATTGCCATTTTATTTATACTGCCAATGCAGGATGAGAGTCATAAAAGGGACATGGCAGTCATTTTTAAATCGCTCTTTCTCCTTCCAGTTGACCCTGTTCTTACTGTGACATGGTCTCTGCAGTATATTATGGTTTTTTATCTTGTTTTTGCAGGGTTCTTAATATGGCCGAAACTATTCAAGTATATCCTGGCAGGCTGGGCTGTAATTTTGCTTAGTGCACAGATGGGTTTAATTCCTGGCAAAAATACATTTCTATTAAACTTTAGTAATTTAGAGATTCTTGCTGGCTGTTTTATCTCTTATTTGGTGCTTCATGTAAAATTTAGTAGTGGTTTGTTTTGGATGTTATCAGGTTTAGCTGGATATTATCTCGTTTGGTCAAACAATCTCTTTCATGTCGTATCCATTTACGAACCTTATTTTTATTTCTTCTTTTCTTTTATGATGATGCTGGGTATCACGATAGTGGATTTAAAGAAACAAACTAAGGTGCCAGCATTTTTATCTTTTTTAGGAGATGCCTCTTACTCTATTTACATTGCCCATGGGCCATTTATCCAATTCTATTTGTACGTGTTTATATTTATTAACGTGCCAAATATCTTTGGTAACTTTATATCTTTGCTTCTTCTTCTCTTCTGTACAGTAGCATCTTGCCTATTGGTTTATCTATTTATTGAAAGGCCGCTGATCCGACAAGTTAAGAGATTCCTGAATACGCGGCCTCAAATCAAAAAAAGAGAATATAAGATTTCTATGCATACAATATTTTCATCAATGAAGGAAGGTGATGGTTTGATCGGCGAACGTGTGAAAAAATACCGCATGAAGAGTAAAATGTCAATTAATCAATTAGCAGAGAAAACTGGCATAGCTAAATCCTATTTAAGTTCTATAGAGCAAAATGCCAAATCAAATCCGTCTATCTTAATATTGCATAAAATTGCACATACTCTTAAAATCCCTGCCTATGCGCTAATGCATCCAGATACACAGGACCAAATCGATGATGAATGGATTTCCCTCATCAATAAAGCGATAGAAATTGGGTTAACAAAAGAGCAATTTGAAGAGTATTTAGAATGGGAACGAAAGAAAACGTTAAATCCAGAGTTTTAGATTCTGGATTTTTTTGCTTTCTATAAATTTTTTCTTGCAATTCTGACAATTTCCGTTATACTAAATGTAACCGATTACATTTTATAACTAGCAGAAATCATTTCAGGAGTATAGGGGATGCACCAATGGTAAAAATGAGCGATGTGGCAGAGAAGGCGAATGTTTCTAAAGCGACGGTTTCGCGGGTTTTGCGGAATCCGGAAACGGTGAAAAAGACAACGCGGGATAAGGTGCTGGCGATTATTGAGCAGCTGAATTACCAGCCGAATATTTTGGCGCGGCATTTTCGACGCAGTGAAACCAACACCATCCTTGTTGTCATACCGAACATCCTGAATACGGTGTTTTCCCATATTCTTGGCGGTATTGAGCATGAAGCCGGGAAGCACGGGTACCGCGTGTTGCTCGCCAACACGAACAGGCAGGTGGAAAAGGAGTATGAATTCCTTGATCATCTGAAGCAGCGCCAGGTGGATGGTATGATTCTGCTGTCGGCGAGGATGGACAAAAGTGTGCTGTATGACGTGATGAAACAGTATCCTGTGGTTCTCACTGCCGACTATCTCGAAGGGATCCCCATTCCGACCGTTACCATTGATAATGTAAGCAGTGGCCGGACGGCAACCGAGCATCTTATCAAGCTGGGGCACTCCCGGATCGCCCATATCACCGGTCCGCTTCATCTGCTGGTCAGTCAGGACCGCCTGAAAGGTTACCGCCAGGCGCTGTTGCAAAATGACCTGGATGTGGACAACATCCTGATTCAGGAGGGCGATTTTACTCATGAATCAGGGTACAACCAGATGACCAAGCTGCTGGCGCTGGAACATCCGCCAACTGCGGTGTTTTCGGCCAACGATGAAATGGCGACAGGCATTATTAAAGCGGCGAAAGACCATGGGCTTTCGGTACCGGAAGATTTGGCGGTAGTCGGATTTGATAACGTCAAGCTTTCCGCCATCTATGATCCTGGCATCACAACCATTGCCCAGCCGATGTTTGAAATGGGGAACAAGGCGATGGAGATTTTGCTTCACCAGATCAACGGAGATGACAGCTGCAAAAAGCAATATGTGCTGCAAAATGAACTCGTGATTCGAGAGTCTTGTGGAGCAAAGCGGAAAAACAATAGTTAGTCATGTAATGGGTTACATTTTACAGACGTATGAACCCTTAATTTATAAGGGTTAGCAACAACGAAAAATGAAACCGATTACATTTATAAAATATGAGCTATATAAAAAAGGAGAGGTTGTTATGCCCAAACGCATTCCTGTTGCGCTGCAGATGTTCTCGCTGCGCAATGAAACAGAAAAAGATTTTGTCGGAACGCTGAAAAAGGTAGCAGATATCGGCTATGAAGGCGTAGAGTTTGCCGGATATGGGGGGCTTCAGGCTACTGAATTGAAGAAGGTCCTGGATGACCTTGGATTAAAAGCTGCATCCAGCCATGTGCCATTGACGACATTGGAATCTGAACTGAGCTCTGTTATTGAGTATCAGCATGCGATTGGCAACAAGCACATTGTCTGTCCGTTCCTGCCCCCTGAGCGAAGAAGCGAACAGGATTATCGCGAGCTGGTTTCCATTCTGAATTCTGTGGGTGAAACCTGTCACAAGGAAGGCTTGTCCTTCGCGTACCATAACCATGATTTTGAACTTCAGCCGTTGTCTGACGGGCGTAAGCCGCTTGAACTGCTGCTCGAGGAAACCAATCACGACTGGGTAAAAGCAGAGTTTGATGTGTACTGGCTGACGAAAGCGGGAGAAGAACCTGTGAAGTGGCTTGAAAAGTATCAAGGACGCACACCGCTTGTTCACTTGAAGGACATGACCACAGACGGTGAGAAATTCTTTGCGGAGCTTGGCACCGGCGGTGTGGATCTTTCTGCGATTTTAAATAAAGGAGATGCTTCCCAGGTCGAATGGTGGGTCGTCGAACAGGACCAAAGCCGCCGCACACCGCTTGAAAGTATCGAAATCAGTTTTCAATACCTCACCAAGAACTACATAACGGCTTAAACCTATTTAAAAACAAGAAAAGAGGGGATTGCTGTGAAAAGAGTCGTGTTGATGTTAAGTCTTGTGGCAGCACTGTTGTTATCAGCATGTGGGTTAAATGGCGGCGGATCGAAGGAATCATCTGCCGATGGTTCAGGCTCCAAGGGGAAAAAGACGCTGGAGTTGTGGCAGATTGATCCGGGTGAAAAAGAGAAAGTGTATAAGGAAGCAGTTGCACGCTTTGAGAAAAAGCATCCAGATGTAAAGGTGAAATTCCTTACGATTCCGAACGACGCTTACAAGCAAAAGCTTTCTGTTGCAATGTCCGGCAACCGTGCGCCTGACGTGTTTACCAGCTGGGGCGGCGGCTGGCTCAAAAACTTTGTGGACCAGGATAAGGTGCTTGATATTACAGCTGATACCGATAAAGAGCATTTCAACAAATTGGCGCTCGACAATTCAACGTATGACAACAAAATATACGGATTGCCGCTGGGCTTATCCGTCGACGTGATCTTTTACAACAAAGAAATTTTCAAGAAATACGGGTTAACCCCTCCGAAAACCTATGATGAGTGGCTGAAAGTCAACGATACACTGAATAAGAATGACATTATTCCTCTTGCGCTGGCTAACAAGACGAAATGGCCAGGTGCTTATTATTTCATGAACTTCGCGAGCCGTGTTGGCGGAACGGACTTGTTTGACAGTGCGTTACACCGTACGGGCAAAACCTTTGATGATCCTGCGTATGTGAAGGCAGGAGAGCTGATACAGGAAATGGTGAAGAAGAAAGCCTTTAACTCTGGCTTTAACGGCATCCCCTATGATGAAGGTCAAAGTCGCCAGCTCATGTATTCGGGCAAAGCCGCTATGATGGATATGAGTCTTGCATTTGTAAACAACATGAAAGAAGAAGCGCCTGATTTTGCGAGCAAGCTTGATTTCTTCATCTTCCCGACTGTTAAAGGCGGCAAAGGTGACCAAACAAACCTTGGCGCATCTGCAAGTCCGGTTTGGTCTGTAGCGAAAAACAGCAAAAACCAGAAGCTGGCCACTGAGCTTGCCAAAGAGATGACTAGTACGGAAACCGCAAAAGCCTATGTGGAGCGTACAGGATCCTTAACTTCAGTGGATGGCGTGGCTCCGAAAGATGAAATGGGCAAACGCTTCTATGAAGCTGTAAGTAATGCGACACACCTTCAAATGCCTTACGACCAGACCCTTCCTCCAGAGCTTGCAGAGCTTCATAAAGACACTACACAAGCGGTGTTCGGTCTCGACATGACACCGCAGGAAGCAGCGAAAAAGATGGAGCAAAAAGCGAAGCAAGACCTGAAGAAGGAGTAAATGGCGGAGGATCAAAGGGGCAAAGAGCCCCTTTGATTCTTCCTTCATAAACGTGAGGAGGGATGACGTGGAAACGCAATTAAAAGGAGTACGAACGGCAACACCCGTGGCGCAAACAGCAACACGGCCAAAGAAGAAGTCATTGAACAAATTCATTACGATCAGCTTATTTCTGGCCCCGGCCATCATTGTTTATATCCTTTATGTGCTGTACCCGATCTTTACGACGCTGCTCTACAGCTTTTACAAGTGGGACGGGGTGGGCGCCGGTGAGTATGTTGGCCTGCAGAACTATATTAACCTGCTGAGTGACAACGTGTTTTGGACATCGCTTACGAACAACACGTGGGTGATCCTGACGTCGATCTTTGTGCAGATCCCGCTCGGTCTGATCATGGCACTCATGCTCCTGGCACCGATTCGCGGCATCCGGCTGTTCAGCGGAATTTACTTTTTTCCGTTCCTGATATCTACTGTGGCAGTCGGTTTGCTATGGGTATTGATGCTCGATCCATTAAACGGGATCATTAACCAGCTTGTGAGTTTGTTTGGCTTTGAAAATGTGGAATGGCTGAGCCAGACCCACACGGCCATGTTTGCGGTTTTACTCGTTATCGTCTGGCAGTTTTCGCCGTTTTACATGATTCTCTTTAAGGCAGCGATCGTCGGTATTCCGGAAGAGCTGTATGAAGCGGCGGAGATCGACGGGGCGAGCGCGTTCACAAAGTTTTTTCGCATCACCTTGCCGCTCTTGATGCCAACGATTGTGAGTTCATCCATCCTCGCGATTGTCGGATCGCTGAAGGCGTTTGATATTTTCTACGTCATGACCGGCGGAGGGCCGAACCACAGTACGGAGCTTCTCGGAACGTACATGTTCAAACAGGCGTTCGTGAATTTTAACATGGGCTACGCCAGTGCCATCGCGTTTGTCATGTTCTTCCTGGCCATGATTGTGACCATCATCATTCAGGCGCTTGATTATTACCGGAAAAAGAAAGGAGCCTATGTATGAATGTAGCGATTAAAAAAGTCCCTTTGTATGTGATTGCCCTTATTCTGCTTGTGTTCACAGGCTATCCTTTTCTTTACATGATTTCCACCAGTTTAAAAAGCCGTACGCAGTTCTTTGAAAAGCCGTATTCCCTTTTTTCATCCTTTACGTTGGAAAACTTCAAAAGTGTGTTTGAAATGGGACTGTCCCGTTACTTTTTCAACAGTATTCTTGTATCGGTCATTGCTGTGTTTGCCGTTATGCTGATTGCAGCACTGGCCAGCTATCCGCTGAGCCGGATGAAATTCAAGCTGAACCGTGTGGTATTCCTGCTTTTTATTGCAGGTATGATGCTTCCGATTCACGCCACCTTGATCCCGGTCTTCAAGCTTTCCCAAAGCATGGGATTGTATGACACCGTTTGGGCGCTGCTTGGACCGTATATCGCATTCAGTTTGCCGATTTCGATCTTTATTTTGACGCAGTTCATGCAGGAGATTCCGGCTTCACTGGAGGAAGCGGCGAAGATTGATGGCTGCAACCATTTCGGCATTTTCTGGCGCGTCATTCTGCCGATGCTGACTCCGGCGCTGATGACCGTTCTAATTTATAACTTTATCCATCTATGGAACGAATTTATCTTTGCTCTCGTGCTCATTTCAAGTCCTGAAAACATGACCTTGCCGCTTGGATTGCAGGATTTTAAAGGCGAATTTTCCGTCAACATACCGGGCTTGATGGCCGCATTGACCCTCGCCAGCCTGCCGATTCTTGTTGTCTATATTTTCTCGCAGGAAAAAGTGGTCAAGGGACTTGCCGGCGGAGCAGTAAAAGAGTAATAGACAGGAGAGAGATGCCTTGAAAAAGATCAACATAGGACTGATTGGCTGCGGTGTCATCAGTGATATTTACTTAAAAAACTGCAATAGTTACGAGCATTTGGAAGTAATGGCAGTGTCGGATCTGGATCAGAAGCGGGCAGAGGAGAAGGCTCAGCAGTACAGCATTCCGTCTGTGCTGACAGTGGATGAACTGATCCATCATGAGGATATTGATATTGTACTGAATTTGACACCTCCGGGTGGTCATTATGCGCTTTGCCTGCAGGCGCTGAACGCCGGTAAGCATGTGTATGTGGAAAAGCCACTTTCAGTTTCTGTTCCGGAGGCTCAGGAATTAATTGATACGGCAAAAGAAAAGGGACTCTTGATCGGTGCTGCACCGGATACATTCCTGGGAGCGGGACTTCAGACATGCCGTGCCTTGATTGAGGACGGAGCGATCGGCCAGCCGGTTGCAGCGACAGCTTTCATGATGTCGCGGGGACCGGAGCAATGGCATCCGAGCCCGGCGTTCTTTTACCAGGCGGGCGGCGGCCCGATGTATGATATGGGCCCTTACTATCTGACCGCCTTTATTTCCCTGCTCGGACCGGTGAAACGCGTGACCGCTTCAGCGGGCATGCCGTTTTTGGAGCGTACGATTATGTCAGGAGAAGATGCAGGCAAGAAGATTCCTGTTCATACACCGACTCACATTTCAGGTAATGTGGAGTTTGAAAGCGGAGCCGTCGGCACGATTATCACAAGCTTTGACGTGCAGGCGAGCAAACTTCCTTTTATCGAGATTTATGGTACGGAAGGAACGATCTCTGTACCAGATCCAAACACATTCGGCGGTCCTGTCGTGCTGAAGCAAAAGGGATCGGATGAGTGGGTGGAGCAAGAGCTCGTGTCCGACACAGTTGAAAATTCAAGAGGAATCGGAATCGCCGATATGGCAGAAGCCATTTTGGAAAACCGGCCGCACCGTGCTTCTGGTGAGCAGGCGTTTCATGTGCTGGAAATCATGCACGGATTCCACGAGGCGGCATCCCTTGGCAAGCATTATGACATGCAGAGCACCTACAACCGCCCTGCAGGCGTAAATGAAACGTTAGTAACAGGAGGGAACCAATAGATGAGTACATTGCGAGTTGGAGTAATCGGCTGCGGCAGTATCGCAAGAAAACGCCACCTGCCGGAATATGAAGCAAATGAAAACGTAGAGATTGTAGCAGTTTGTGACCTTCTCCCGGAACGGGTGCAGGAAACCGCTGAGCAGTATGGAGCTGCCAGCTATACCGAGTATGAGGAGTTGTTGAAAAATCCGGATGTCGAGGCAGTCAGCGTTTGCCTGCCCAACTACCTTCACGCTCCTGTAACCATTGCGGCATTAAATGCTGGCAAGCACGTGCTTTGTGAGAAGCCAATGGCTACATCGAAGGAAGAAGCTGAAGCGATGAACAAAGCGGCTCAGGAAAGCGGAAAAACATTGATGATCGCTCATAACCAGCGCTTTGTTGCCGCTCACCAAAAGGCGAAGCAGCTGATCGACAGCGGCGAGCTTGGTAAAATCTACAGCTTCCGCACCACTTTCGGGCATCCCGGACCAGAGCGGTGGAGCATCGACGGCCGCAACAGCTGGTTCTTCGACAAAGAAAAGGCTTTTATCGGCGCGATGGGTGACCTTGGCGTACATAAAACCGACCTCATGCGCTATCTCCTCGGTGAAATCACCGAAGTTGGCTCGTTCATCGATACGAGCGCAAAGGAAAACACTGAAGTGGATGACAACGCGGTCTGCATTTTAAAGACCGAAAAAGGCGTTATCGGTACCCTGGCTGCCAGCTGGTCCTATGTTTCCGGCGGCGACAACTCAACCGTTATATACGGTGAGAAAGGTATTCTCCGGTTGGAGGATGATCCGAATTATTCATTAGTCGCTCAATACAAAACCGGTGAAACCGTCAACTATGAGCTTGAAAGAATCCAGTCCAACGATAAAGGCGGCCAAACAAAGTCCCATGTGATTGACCACTTCACAGACGCTGTCCTGAATGGGAAAACTCCGCTTATTACGGGTGAAGAAGGCATGAAGTCCCTGGATGTCATCCTCGCTGCCATCGAGTCGAACGAGATGAAACAGATTGTGAAGGTTGGGGTGAGTGAGGGGAAAGCCGTCATTCATTAACAGAATAGTTATGATAAAGAGATGACCTCGGTATGTTCCGTGGTCATCTTTGTTTTTAGGGAAGGAACTGATGCTATAATGGATCTCAAAGTAGAGGGAGGGAAAGTAAATTGCCATATGAAGTTGTACATACCAACGTTTTTTCATTAGAAGAAGGTGGAGGAAATCCTTGTCCTGTGGTTTTGAATGCCGATGGTTTAACAACAGAGGAAATGCAAAGGATGACAAAGAATTATGGCCATGAAACAGCCTTTGTGTTAAAACCCACTCATTCCGATTGTGGTGTGAAATTTCGTTTCTTTGTTCCATTACATGAGATGGAGATGTGCATTCATGCGACAATTGGAAGCACTACCGTTCTTGTGAAGCGGGGATTGATTAAACATTCACCGATTCTAGTGGAGACCCTGCTAGGACCTGTTCAAGTGGAATGGGAAATAAAAGGATCGGATGTAAATGTTACGGTTGAACAATTCTCCCCTGAATTTAAGGATGAAAATCCTTCATTGGAAGAAGTATGTAAAGCATTAGGTATCGGCAGGAATGACATCCATCACTTTCCTGTTCAATCTGTTTCTGCGTCTCGTTATAAATTAATTATTCCATTAAAAAGTGTTGAAACACTTAATCGTCTTACACCTGATTATGAATACCTTTGGAAATTATGTGATGAATACAATACGACCGGATTTTACCCTTTTGCGATTGAACAGAAAAGCGGGCAGAGTGTACAAGCGCGTCAATTTCCCAAAAGAGCAGGGTACAACGAGGATCCAGCAACCGGTGTAGCTGCGTGTGCCTTAGGTGCCTATTTAACCGAACATAACGTATTTTCATCTTTAACGGATGGCTGGAACAGTTATCGAGTGATCCAGGGAGTTGCTATGGGGCGGCCAAGTATGATTGTTTCTGAAACATATAGCAAAGAAAGTAAGGTGATCCGCACCCGGATTACAGGAAACGCACTAGAAACACGCTAAGTGTTTTAGTGCGCGAGGCTTTATAAGGTATATTGAAAGGCCTTTACTACAATGCCATCGTCAAGCGGAGAAAAGTCAAGTTGAGGTAACCGTTTGAAACCCATCCGCTCATAAAGCTTAACCGCACTCTTCATAAAATCTGCCGTATGGAGACCGACCGCAGGATATCCTTTAGCCTTTGTTCTTACAATACATTCTTCAACGAGCGCTTTTCCGATTCCCCACTTACGGAAAGAAGGATCCACCACCAGCATTCTTATTTCTGGAAAAGATGAAATCCCAGTCAATCCATCGTAGGCATCGGTCTCAGGCGGGAAGACTACGATACTTCCGGCAATCTCTCCGTCCCATTCTGCGACCAAATACTCCACTTCTTCCTCCGTGCTCACATCAGCAGAAATGGCCTTTAATAATACCTGCAAATGCGCTGCGGGTACATCTTGTTCATACTGTGAATAGGCTTTGATCCTTTGTTCTTGAAGGAATTCAAATTCATATTCCTTTGCCGTTCGAACGACTAACATGTACAACCCTCCTGAAAATTAGTGTACATACATCTTACAATAGTTTAGAAGGTGATTGTTATTTAATACTAGCAACATCGTTTCGTCATCCTTTTCTTTTTTTAAAATGATAGGTTTGGTGAATAAAGCTGCCAAAACGGTCAGTAAATCCACAAAACCAACCTTCCCCTCCATAAGAAAAACTGCTAACGTGTAAGCAAGCCAATTACTACGCAAAAAGGAGGACGTTTATTGAACCTGCAATCTCAACATCGGTCCCCTCTGATTTCCCTGTATGAAAGCAAGCACAACGAAAAAGACGTGGTCCAGCCCCATCACCATCAAAACCATCAGATTCTCTACATACTGGATGGGGAAGGGATCTGCATGCTCAATGGGGTGCAGCAAGCGCTCAAAAAGGATTGTTTTATGATTATTCCGCCCGGAGTGGAGCACTCGATCCATTCCCATTCGAAAACAAGTGTGCTTGTTCTCGAGTTTGATGCAGGCAGTCTCGGTGAGGACATTCAGCAGGAGGTCATTCCTTATGTTTTTCAAAAAGCATGTGTGCTGCAGCTGAATACATTCGACAGCAGTGATGTCCGCCAGCTCCTGCGGAAAAAGCTGTATGAACAATCCCACCGTGATCTTTTTTGGCAAATGACACTAAAAAACTCGTTGAGCGAGATGCTCATCATCATTTCCCGCTCCTATACCCAGGAGGCGGCCGATCTGAATTCGCTGAGGGTGGAGCAGCTGAAACGGTACATCGAAACCCGGTACTTTGATATTCGGAGTGCAGAGGATTTGGCGAACCGGCTTGGCATCAGCAAACGTTACCTTCAACAAATCTTCAAAGAATACTACAACATGACCCCCCTTCACTATTTAACCGAAGTCCGCATTGGGCGGGTAAAGAAAGAGCTGCTTGAAACAGAAAAAGACATTGTATCGATTTGTTTTGAGATGGGCTTTGAATCGCTTTCGACATTTTACCGGCTGTTTAAAAAAATGGTTGGTGTCTCTCCAAATGTCTACCGAACGACGTACAAATCAAAATGAGTTCCGAAATTGAGAATTTCATTCGCTATCTAGTAAGACAGGAGGAGTTTGTGCCTTTAAACTGACGATAAATCAGTGAGGAGGTTAGAGCCATGACGACACATAATACAGGTGTCATTTTAAACGGAGTAACAGGAAGAATGGGAACCCGCCAGCACTTGATCCGTTCCATTCTGGCCATTCGGGAACAAGGCGGTGTACAGCTGAATAACGGTGATGTGGTAATGCCGGATCCAATATTGGTGGGGCGAAATGAAAAAAAGCTGGCAGCTCTGGCCGAAGCTCATTCGCTCGGCAGATGGACGACCGATCTTTCAGAAGCGCTTCAAGACGAGTACAACGTGATCTATTTTGATTCCCAAACGACCGACCTTCGGCAGGAAGCGATTAAACAGGCGATTGCTGCCGGAAAACACATCTATTGTGAAAAGCCGACAGCCACCTCGATGGAGGGCTCACTTCAGCTGGCGAGATTGGCAGAGGGGGCTCACGTCAAAAACGGTGTGGTGCAGGACAAATTATTCCTTCCAGGCATTATGAAACTCAAACGGCTGCTGAATGCCAACTTTTTTGGTGAGATTCTCTCAGTGCGTATGGAGTTTGGCTACTGGGTGTTTGAGGGAGACTGGCAAGAATGCCAGCGGCCGTCCTGGAACTATAAGAAGGAGCTTGGCGGAGGGATTATCGTGGATATGTTCCCTCACTGGCGCTATGTGCTGGATGACCTGTTTGGCGGGATAAAAGCCGTGTCGGCCATGGCTTCGACACACATTGGGACCCGGGTGGATGAGGAAGGGAATACATACAATGCCACAGCGGATGATGCAGCATACGCCACCTTTGAGCTGGAAAACGGCGTGATTGCGAGCGTCAATTCTTCTTGGGCTGTACGGGTCAACCGGGATGATCTCATGACCATTCAAGTGGACGGAACAGAAGGAAGTGCGGTGGCAGGGCTTCGCAAGTGCAAAGCACAGCACCGGATCAATACGCCAAAACCGGTATGGAACCCGGATCTTGAGAATACCATCGATTTTCAAAGCCAGTGGAGCGAGGTTCCGGATAATCAGATTTTTGACAACGCTTTCAAGTTGCAGTGGGAGTTGTTTTTCAAGCATGTCTTCCAGGATGATCCGTTCCCGTGGAATCTTTTAGAGGGAGCAAAAGGTACGCAGCTTGCCGATCTCGGGTTGCGGTCGGCCAAAGAACGCCGCTGGCTTGAGGTGCCGGAATTGACCACAGCAGGGAGGGTGAAGGATGAGCGCTATTTATCTTCCAGCACCTGATGGCACCGCGTTCCACTATCATCTTACAAATCATGAACCACTGACAAAGCAGGCGCCAAACCCATTTCATTCCCGAACTGCGTATGCTGCAGCCCATGTGGTGGCTAATCCTTTTTCACAAGGGAAAAAGGATGGTATCGACTGGGAGCTGACCCTGCACTATCGGCGCCATTTATGGTCGCTTGGCTTGTCGGTGGCGGAAGCCATGGATACCGCGCAGCGCGGCATGGGCCTTGCGTGGGAAGACGCAAAGGAACTCATCTCCCGCTCTGTAAAAGAGGCAAAGGCGGTTGGCGGAGGGATTGCCTGTGGCGCCGGGACCGATCATCTTCGTGATGGTGAGCACTTTTCGCTTGAAGCGATTTGTGAAGCGTACGAGGAACAGGTTGCTCATATTGAACAGGCGGGGAGCAAGGTGATTCTCATGGCCAGCCGCGCGCTTGCTTCCTCTGCCCGGTCTCCTGAAGACTATGAATATGTGTACGGAAGAATCCTGAACCAGGTTTCAAAGCCGGTCATCCTCCACTGGCTGGGAGATATGTTTGATCCGAAGCTTGCCGGCTACTGGGGATCAAACGATCTCGATGGCGCGATGGAAAATTGCCTGAAGATCATCCGAAACTATGAAAATAAAATTGACGGAATCAAGATCTCATTGCTTGATGACCAAAAGGAAATCAAAATGCGCCGGCTGCTGCCAGCTGCGGTGAAAATGTATACGGGTGATGATTTTAATTATCCCTCTCTGATTGAAGGAGACGATGTTGGCTATAGTCACGCGCTGCTTGGTATTTTTGACGGAATTGCGGCTGTTGCTTCCTCCGCTCTGGGGGATTTGGACCGTGGAAACCTGGCGGGCTACCGAAAGAAGATGAATGCCACCGTACCCCTTTCCCGTCATATTTTCCAAGAACCGACGTACTGTTACAAAACCGGCATTGTGTTCCTGGCTTATCTAAATGGACATCAGCCTCATTTCCGAATGGTGGCTGGTGCGGAAAGTGCGCGTTCCATTCTGCATCTCTCTCAAGTGTTCCAGCTCGCAGACCAGGCAAACGTGCTCGCTGATCCGGAGCTCGCCATCGAACGAATGAAGCCCGTGCTTGAACTGGCCGGTGTTCATCAGATGGAGGCGGTCAAATGAGCGGAAGTGTGGATGTAAAAAGGCTCAGCTTAAACCAGATCACGACGGAAAACTGGTCATTGCCTGAGGCGATTGAAGGGTGCCAGATGCAAGAGATTGAAACGATTTCAGTGTGGCGGCACAAAATCGCTGATATCGGTTTGAAGGAAAGCAGTCGGTTGATCCGGGAATCCGGCCTGAACGTGTCCAGTGTATGCAGGGGCGGGATGTTTCCTGCCCTGTCGAAATCAGAACGTGGTGAACGGCTTGAAGACAACAAACGGGCAGTTGTAGAAGCGGCAGAGCTCGGGACTGAGGTGCTTGTCCTCGTTTGCGGTCCTTCTCCTCATAAAGATCTTTCAGAAAGCCGCAAATGGGTGCAGGAAGGAATAGAAGCGATCCTGCCGTTTGCACAGCAGCATGGAGTAAAACTTGGCATCGAGCCTCTGCACCCAATGTTTGCGGCGGACCGGTCGGTGATCACTACACTTGCTGAGGCGAACGACCTGAAAAGAAGAATCGGATCAGATCAGGTTGGCGTAATTGTGGATGTTTTCCATGTCTGGTGGGATCCATATTTATATGAAGAAATCGACCGTGCCCGCGGGAACATTCTTGGATTTCATGTTTCCGACTGGAAGGTGCCGATTACCGATCTGTTCATGGGCCGTTCATTGATGGGAGAAGGAGTAATTGATATCCCGCGAATCCGTAAGGCGGTCGAACAGAACGGCTACCACGGGCCGATTGAGGTTGAAATCATGAACAAGGAACTGTGGGAGATGCCTGGTGATGAAAACCTCGCATTGATCAAAAAGGCATTTGCCGACCACGTTTAACTCTTTTCAACAATTTATAGCAACATCTGTCATCAATCCCGGTAAATGAAGCAACATGAACAAAGCATACTGATTCCCGGCCTTTTATCATAAGAGGAAGGAGAATCGATACAGGGAGTGATTTCATGAAATTGGCGTTTACCACGCTTGGATGCCCGGACTGGAGCCTGGAGACGATGATTTCCCGTGCCGTTAAGTACGGTTATAAGGGAATCGACTTTCGCGGGTATCTGGGGCAAATGGAAATCTACCGTTTGCCTGAGTTTTCGACAAAGCTGGAAGAAACAAGGGGCAGGTTCAGGGAAGCAACACTTGAGATTCCCTGCTTTTCCAGTTCGGTTCGTTTATTTACCGAATCAACGGAGCAACGTGGGGAGTACCTTGCAGAGTTGGAACAGTATGCCGATCTCTGTGAGTACTTTCAAACTCCTTTTATCCGAGTGTTCGGAGGCTCGATTGGGGAACGTGATAGAGAGGAAGCGGCAGCCATTGCCACTCGGAATACGGCAGAGTATTTGAAGGTCATCGAAGGTCGGCCCGTCACTCTGCTGCTCGAAACACACGATGACTGGACGAGTTGCCGGGCGGTTTGGGAGCTGCTCAGCCGGGTGAATTCTCCTCAGCTGGAGGTTCTATGGGATGTCCACCATCCGTACCGGACGATTGGGGAGGAACCCGAGCAAACCTGGAATGTACTCGGGAACCGGATCAGGTACACCCATTGGAAGGATTCCTATAATAAAAAAGAGCACAAGAGAGGGTACCAGCTTTGTCTGCTTGGTGAGGGAGATATCCCGCTTTACCGGATGTATCGTTTGCTGAAGGATCAAGGCTACGTGGGGTACTTTACGCTGGAATGGGAGAAGGTCTGGTGCCCTGAAATTGAAGAGCCAGAAATCGCGTTTAAGCAATATGCCCATTTTATGAAGCAGTTGGAACAGCAGGTCTCCTCTGGTCCAACCATGAAATTCTGACATCGGGAGGAAGCTATGGTCAATTTTGCGATTGCAGGATGCGGAAGGGTAGCGGCCGTTCATGCGGAAGCGATTCAAAAAGCGCAAGGAGCTAAGCTTCTTGCCGTTTGTGATACCAGCGAGGAACGTCTTTATCCTTTTGCACAAAAATATGGAGCGGAGTCCGCCTTTACTGACTTCACAGCAATAATCAATGATCCCGATCTCGATGTGGTCAATATTTGCACACCAAACGCCCTCCACGCGGAAATGGCCATCAAAGCGATGGAAAAGGGCAAGCATGTCATGATCGAAAAACCGATGGCATTATCGGTTAGTGATGCGGACCGGATCATCGAGACGGCTAAAAGACACCATGTCAAAGCGACCGTTGTTCACCAAAACCGGTTTAATGAAGCGGTACAAACGACAAGAAAGGCTCTGGAGCAAGGCAAGTTCGGAAAAATGGCCTATGGTACGGCAAATATCCGCTGGCGTCGGGGCCAGGAATATTACAATCAGGATCCCTGGCGTGGAACGGCCGCTATGAAGGACGGCGTTTTGATGAACCAGTGCATCCATACCATTGACCTGCTGATTTGGCTGATGGGACCTGTAAAAAGCGTAATGGGAAAAACGGCAACACGCACCGTGGATATTGAAATGGAAGATGTTGGTGCTGCTATTCTTGAATTCCAGAATGGATCCATCGGCGTGGTAGAAGGAACAGGCGCCATTTATCCCGCCGATCTCGGAGCGAGTCTGAATCTGTTCGGAGAAAGCGGTACCGTCTGCATTGGTGGTAACGCGGCCAACCAGATTGAAAAGTGGCGTTTCTCCACCTCTTTTCACGAGGAGGAAGCCAAGATCGTTTCCGATCAAAGCAACCTTCCGGACTCGGTTTACGGCGAAGGCCACAAGACCATCGTCACCGACTTCATCCAGGCCATTGAAACGGACTCTGCACCCTATGTCTCACTCGAAGCCGGCCGCGCTGCTATCCAAGTCATTCTGGCAATCTACGAATCTTCCAAAACAGGAAAAGCGGTTGACCTGCAAGAGACTAAGAAAAACACACTCTTGTCCGGCTGAGGATACTTGCTTGTAGCAAGCAGGACAGTAAGACCCAGAAGGCGCTTGCGCCCGCCCTCCGAAAGTAGGCGTTTACGCCGGTAAAAGGAAGCGGCCTGGAACGGAAATCAACACTTACAAGAACAACGATAGCCATAACATAAAGACCACAAGGAGGCTGCGACAAATGGAAAACGTAAGGCTTGGAATCATTGGCGCGGGAAACATGGGGGGAGCGCACGCGCGCTATCTTCTAAACGGAGAAATCAACGGAGCCATTCTTACCGCCGTCCTCGATTCGAACGAAGAACGGGCTGAGGCACTAAGAAAAGAACTGGGAAGCAACGTACAGATATTCACCGGCGAGGATTCATTCTTCGAGTCCGGTCTGGTCGATGCGGTGCTGATCGCAACGCCCCACTACTTTCACTCCCCACTCGCCATCAAAGCATTTGACCATGGGCTGCATGTGCTCTGTGAAAAGCCGGCAGGCGTGTACACCAAACAGGTCCGTGAAATGAACGAAGCCGCTGAACGAAGCGGAAAAGTGTTTTCCATGATGTACAACCAGCGAACCAATCCGCTGTACCAGAAGCTCCGGAACCTCATCCAAACGGGAGAACTTGGAGAAATCCGCCGCGTGAACTGGCTGATCACCAACTGGTACCGGTCGCAAAGCTATTACGATTCAGGCGGCTGGAGAGCCACATGGGAGGGAGAAGGCGGTGGTGTGCTGATCAATCAGTGTCCGCACCAGCTCGATCTGTGGCAATGGATGACCGGAATGATGCCCAGGCGCATGCGTGCGTTTTGTTATTTTGGCAAACACAGGGAGATCGAAGTGGAGGACGATGTCACCGCCTTTGCCGAGTATGACAATGGTGCGACCGCTGTCTTTGTTACGACGACAGGAGAAGCCCCGGGAACGAACCGGCTGGAGATTGCCGGGAGCCGGGGGAAGGTGGTCGTTGAGAATGGAAAGCTTGATTTCTGGAGGCTGCGTGTTTCCGAGCCGGAGTTTAACCGTGAATACAAAGGCGGCTTCGGAGCTCCGGAATGCTGGAAGGTCCAGGTGCCGATTGAAGGCAAGGAAACAGCACACCGCGGCATCACCCAGAACTTTGTGGACGCCATCCTGAAGGGAACTCCGCTTATTGCACCGGGGGTCGAAGGAATCAAGGGGCTTGAGCTGTCCAATGCCATGCATCTTTCCACATGGCTGGATGACTGGGTGGAGTTCCCGGTAAATGAGGATCTCTATCTGAAACACTTGGAGGAAAAAGCGGCACAATCCAACGTGAAAAAAGATAAAAACAGCGTTGTGCTGGATGTTGGCGGCACGTACTGATAAAGGAGCGGACACATGAGCAAACAAGACGGTATGAACTATGCCCCAAAAGGAAAACCAAACCGGGTGGTGGCAGAGGGTGACTTTGTCATCGCAGCGGTCGCTCTGGATCATGGCCATATTTACGGCATGTGCAATGGGTTGATCGAAGCCGGCGCCACCCTTAAATGGGTGTATGATCCCGATCCGGCAAAAACCGATCAGTTCAAGAATGCTTTTCCTGAGGTCCGGGTTGCTTCCTCCGAGGAAGAAGTGCTGAATGATCCGGACGTAAAACTTGTGGCCGGTGCGGCAATCCCCTCCAAGCGTTGTGAACTGGGCTTGCGGGTGATGGACCGCCAAAAGGACTATTTTACAGACAAAACCCCCTTTACCACGCTGGAACAGCTGGAGCAGGCGAGGCAAAAGGCTGCAGAAACCGGACAAAAGTACATGGTGTATTACAGCGAGAGGCTGCATGTGGAATCGGCAGTGTTTGCCGGGCAGCTCATCGATGAGGGCGCGATCGGGAGGGTGATCCAAGTGACAGGATTTGGCCCCCACCGATTGTCAGCGTCCTCCAGACCGGACTGGTTTTTTAAAAAGGAAACGTATGGCGGGATTCTTTGTGATATCGGCAGCCATCAGATCGAGCAGTTTCTTTTTTATACAAGGTCAAAGGATGCCAAGGTTCTCTCAAGCAAGGTTGCGAACTACAGCAGCAAGGATTACCCTGAGCTCGAGGACTACGGTGACGCCACGCTTGTCAGCGATAACGGGGCAACCCAATACTTTCGGGTCGACTGGCTGACGCCGGACGGACTCCGCACATGGGGAGACGGCAGAACGTTTATCCTTGGAACGGAAGGCTATATTGAAATCCGCAAATATATCAATGTGGCGAGTGAAGACAGCGGGGATCACCTGTATTTGGTAAATGGTGAAGGCGAACAGCACTTTCATCTCACAGGCAAAGTCGGCTTTCCATTTTTTGGCCAGCTGATCCTGGACTGCTTGAACCGCACGGAAAAAGCGATGACCCAGGAACATGCCTTTAAAGCTGCGGAATTGTGCCTGATTGCCCAGGAGAACGCAATCAGAGTGGAATAGAAAAAATTCAAAGATGGGCGGGCTGAAAACATGAAGTTTTCTGTGTTTACTGTAATGGCACCGGACGCAACACCTGAGCAGTTACTAGGCTATCTGAAGGAGTATGGATACGAAGGAGTGGAATGGCGGTTTAAAGAAACGCCTCAGGAACTGAAAAAGGAAGAGCCGAGCTTTTGGGGCAATAACCTGTGCACCATCACACCAGATATCACCGATGAAGAGATTAGGCATTTGTCGGCTGTAACGGAAGAAAACGGTATTGAAGTGACGAGTGTGACGCCTTACCTTTCATGTGGGGATTTGGCGGCAACGGAAAATGTGCTGCGGGTGGCCCAATCACTAGGTGCCTCAAAGGTACGCCTTGGTGTTCCCAGGTATGACCGAAGCCGAAACTACAATGATTTATATAAGGAAGCGGTAGCCTATTTAAAGGAAGCTGAGGAAATGTGCAGGCAATACGGCGTTAAGGGACTGGTGGAGACACATCACCAGACAATTGCTCCTAGCGCCGGCCTGGCCCATCGTTTGGTTTCTTCCTTTAACCCCGACCATATCGGTGTACTATACGATCCGGGCAACATGGTGCATGAGGGATTTGAAAACTGCCGGATGGGAATGGAGCTTCTCGGACCTTACCTCGCTCACGTTCATGCGAAAAATGCCATCTGGAAACAAAGCGAACAGGCAGAGGACGGGAGTGTACAGTGGAAAGCCCAATGGGCTTTGCTGGAAAAGGGAATTGTGGACTGGAAGCAGGTGATCGGGGACTTAAAAGCGGTTGGCTATGACGGGTATATTGGCATCGAGGACTTCAGCCAGGCGCTGTCGACGAAGGAATCCCTGAAGCATCATGTTCAGTCGCTGAAAAAACTGTTGAATGAAACACTGGCTGTATAAGGAGGAGAAGGGAATGAAGCTTGGCTGCTGTACGACCATCGATAACTCCGTCATTGTAAAAAAAGCCGGTTTTGATTTTCTCGAATGTACGGTGGTATCCCTCGTCCCGGAACATGATGATGATTTTCCCGCGATCCTTGAAAGCTACCAGGAAAGCGAACTTCCGGTAGAGGCATGCAATATCTTTTTGCCGGGATCACTTAAAATCACCGGTGAACACGTGAACATCTCATCGGTTGAACGCTATGTTGAAAAAGCCCTTCTTCGCGTGAAACAAATCGGAGCCGATACAGTCGTGTTTGGAAGTGGAGGCGCAAGGTCATTGCCGGAGGGATTTTCCAGGGAAAAGGGAGAGGAGCAGGTTGTTCGGTTCCTTGATCTTGTGGCAAATTACAGTGATCCTCTTGGCCTGACGATTGTCATCGAGCCGCTGAATCGAAAGGAAAGCAATATCATTAACTCGGTCCCCGAAGCTGTAGCCATCGCCAAGAAGGTAAATCGTCCATCAATCCAGGTGCTGGCCGATTTTTATCATATGGATGAAGAAAATGAACCGCTCCAGCACCTTGTTTCCGAAAAAGACTATATCCGCCATATTCATGTGGCTGATAGCGGAAGGCGGGCACCGGGTACGGGGACCTATCCTTACGAAAGGTTTGTTTCCTGCCTGGGCGAGGCGGGGTACAACGGGCGGGTCTCCATCGAATGCCAGTGGCAGGACTTTGAAGCAGAAGCAGGTGCAGCAAGGCAATTTTTATCATCGGTTCTTTACTCCCGGAAAGTATAGTCAGTCAGGCCGTTCGTTTAATTCGTGAAGGGGGAGAAAAAATTGGAGGAAGAATTCTTTGTTTCTGAATACCGGATGTCCAAAGAGATCAAGAAAGAGGACTATGATTTTCATTCCCATGATACGTACGAAGTGTATTTCTTTCACAGCGGAAGATGCAAGTACTTGATCGGCGATGAAATCCATCACCTGCAGGAAAACGACATTATCATTATGGATGGTTTGACACTGCACCGGCCTTATCCTGAAGAAGATCAGCCTTATATCCGGAGTGTGATCCAGTTTTCCGGAGAGTGGCTGAAGCCTGTGCTTGCCAATTTAAAGGTACCCGAGCTGTTAAACCCTTTTTATATGCTGAACAATTGCTTGTTCCGAGGGGTGGACCAGGATATGCTGCTTGAAATTGAAGAGCTGATCAAGAAAATAGCACAGGTCGGTTTTTCAAAAGGATACAAGCAGGAGGACAAGTTTGAAAACCGGCTGAAGGAAGGTGAGGTAACCACCCTTCTCGTGCAGCTGCTGTTTAAAATCTATGAATTAAGCAAGTTGAGGATCGTCAAAATTCCCTCCGTCAAGTCGGAAAAAAGCATGCACGTCGACCGCATCATCCGATGGGTGGAAGACAACCGCGAAAAGAACATCAAACTGGACGATATTGCCAAGAGCCTGAATATCAGCAAATATTATATGTCCAGAATCTTTAAATGCGTAACCGGCTTTACCATCATGGAATATCTGATGAGCTGCCGCATCAAACGGGCCAAGTATTTGCTCGAAATGCATCCTGAAATGTCGATCCTGGAGGTGGCATTGGAATCCGGATTTGAAAATTCCTCGCATTTTAGCCGCTTTTTCCGCAAACAAGTCAAGATTACACCGACTGCCTACCGCAACGAGCGTACCATAAGTGAAACGTTAGACCAGATTGGAAACTATTAGAACAAAAATAGAGCAAGATCAGACAAATTTTTCAAGAAAAAAGACCATCCTGTAACCTTTAAATTATCCGAAAATTAGTAAAATTAAACCAGATAAATGAAAGCGTTTTATTATCCAGACAAAACCATTTGATTGTCCCGCCAATTGAAAGGAGGCTGTCATGGCTAACAACAGCATTGAGCTGAACGTCCAAATGGAAGTGGAAAAGGTGCGCAACAAACGGAAGGACTGGGGGCTGAAATGGTATGTTTTCCTGATTCCGAGTTTCTTAGGGATCCTGCTGTTCATGGTCTACCCCATCTTTGAATCCCTGCGCCTCAGTTTCTATCAATCCAACGGAACAGTCGAGCATTTTATCGGACTCGCAAACTTTAAGTCTGTTTTATCCTCGAACTCGTTCTGGAACGCCGTATGGAATACCTTTTTTATCGGCATCTTTCAAATCATTATTACCATTCCGCTTGGTTTTATCTTTGCATCGATTATTAACTCTACCAAACGGGGCCAGAATTTTTTCAAAGTGCTCTATTTCCTGCCTAATGTTACGTCTATCGTTGCCGCTGCCATGATTTTTGCTTTCGTGCTTCATCCGGAAATGGGGATCGTCAACTATGTTCTTCATGCCATCGGGCTGCCGGCACCAGGCTGGCTATCTGATCCTTCCACCTCAAAGTGGGCGGTCATTATTCTTGCCGTCTGGCACTGGATTGGTTTTGTCATTATCATCTGTCTTGCCAATCTCCAGGCGATTCCGAGCGAAATGTACGAAGCCGCAAAAATCGACGGAGCAAGCGGACTTCAGCAATGGTTTTTTATCACCATTCCCAATATGGCAGGAACCTTTGCCTTTTTGCTGATTACCGGATGGATTGGAGCGCTGCAGCGATTTAACGAAGTCTATGTGCTTGGGGGACCAAACGGAAGTCCGGCACGGTCGATTCAAACGATGGGAGCGTTTATTTACGAACGGGGCTTTACAGGGTTTGAGTTTGGAATCGCTTCGGCCGCGACGTATATTATGTTTATTCTGATACTGGTCTTCACATTTATTAACCTGAAAGTTTCCAAAATGAAAATTTAAGCGAAAGGGGGATGTGTTTCATGAAAGCTGGACTTTCTTATAAAAAGAGAGAACAGATTGCAGGAGGCTTCAACTTCGTTATTTTGCTGCTGTTTGGTCTGCTGCTCATTACGCCCTTTGTCTGGATGGTGAGCGTGGGATTTGACCGCACCGCCAATGTCACGATGCCCTTTCCGCCCAAACTAATACCAAAGCACCTATCATCGTTTAACTTCGGCATCGTGTTTGAAAACGGAAGCCTGATCAAGGCTTACCTCAACTCTGCGATCGTTACCGTCAGTTCTGTCTTTATCGGTGTATCGGCATCACTTTTGGCAGGATACGCATTTTCCAAAGGCCGGTTCAAAGGAAAAAAGGTTTTGTTTGTGGTCGTCCTTTGCACGCTCATGATCCCGATGGAGCCGCGCCTGATTCCGTTGTATAAGCTGTTTAATTCAGTCCATCTGCTTAATACGTTTTGGCCGCTCGTTCTGCCGTCACTGATCAGCGGCATGCTGATCTTTCTTTGCAAGCAGTTCTTTGACCAGCTTCCCGACACGCTCAGGGAGGCCTCGCAAATTGACGGCGCAGGGGAATTTACAACCTTTTTCCGCATTTATCTTCCTCTTGCCGGACCGATTGTGGCAACGATGATCATTTTGGCCTTTATCTGGAGCTGGAACGACTTCATGTGGCCGCTCGTTGTGCTGAACGACAAAGAGCTTCAGACGGTTCCTCTTTACCTCGCCAGCTTCTCGCTTGAAAACGGGACAAGCCTTGGCGGATTAACGATGGCACTGGCAACCATGAGTGTTCTGCCGATCGTCATTTTATATCTGTTTTTGCAAAAGTACATCATTCAGAGCATTGCGCTTAGCGGTGTAAAAGGAGAGTAGGACCATTTTAAAGGAGGCGAAGAAATGAAACATGTTCGGAAAGGGATTTCGTTATCGCTCATTTTAATTCTGGCTGTGGTGGCCATGCTGGCTGGCTGTTCAACCTCGGATACTTCAGGAAAAGCGGATGGAAAGTGGGCAGGGAAAAAGATCAAGGTGCAGATGATCGGGGATTTCAAGGATAAAACGGCAACTGATCCGATCACGGGAAAGAAAGTGAAAGGGATTGACGTATTAAAAGAGGAATTTGAAAAGCAGCATCCCGGTGCAACCGTGGATTTCATTCTGATGCCCTGGGAAGGATACACGGAAAAAACACAGGCGATGATCACCTCCAATGAAGCCGATGTGTATCAGATGCCCGGACTTGCCGATTTCGCGCCACAGGGTGTGCTTGAACCTCTTCAGCCGTACATCGATAAAGACAAAGAAATGGATCTGGACAAGTTTATCGACAGTCAAGTGGATGGCTGGAAGGTGCTTGGCAAGGATGACGACAAACTGCAAATCTACGGTCTTCCGTTTTTGGGAGACGCACGTTTTATCGCGTATGACAAAAAGCTGTTTGACGACTGGGGTGTTGAATACCTTTCCGACCACCCGACCATGAAGGAGGTTGCGGAAAAAGCGAAACAAATGACTGGGAAAAACCCGAAAACCGGAAAGCAGAATTATGGTATCTGGTTCCGCGGTGACTGGTCCTCCGCCTTCACCCTGATCGATCTGGCTGAAGGTCAAAACGGTAAATGGGGAGAAGGATTCGCCTGGAAAGACGTGAAGTTCAATTTTAACTCTCCGGAGATGAAAAAAGGGCTGGACTGGCTGCTCGACATGAAGAATTACGCGCCAAAAGGCCTTGTCAGCAACCAGGGCCAGGAAAAGTGGTTGACCAAGGATAACAACGTTGCCATCATGATGAACCAGGGACCTGGCGATACCATCAAACCGACCTATGCACAAGGGTTAGAAGACCGGATTGGAATCGCGCAGGAATTCAAGAACAAGGATGGAAAAGGCGGGTTGTTTGCAGGAAGTCCGCTTGCGATTGCCAAGAGCAGCAAAAATAAAGACCTGGCCTGGGAATGGATTAAATTTGCGACCGATGAATTTGCGCAAAAGTACGTCTTTGAAGAAGTTGGTGCCATTCCGGCCATTAAAGCCGCAAAAACCTGGAAGAGTACAAAAAAAATGCCGCTCATGCAGCCGGTGTTTGAAGCGATGAGCAGCCCATGGACACCACGCTATCCTTGGGGCTCCTCACAGCCGCGCTTTACCTTGACGTCAGAGGTGGAAGCTGCCTTGACCGGCAAGCGTACTGCGGAACAGGCGCTGGAAAAAGCGCAAAGAGAGAGCACCGCCTGGGTGAAAAATAGAAAGTAAGCCGAAGGAGGAGGAGAAATCCTCCTTTCTTTGCATAGGAGGGATGTTGGATGGATGGCACGGCCTTTGGGGGTTTTTACATGGCCTGTGTGTGGTTTGCACGGTTCGCGTTCTCAAGTGTTCTGTGGCTCCTTTTCAGCCTGGCAGGACTGATAATCGGCGGTGTTTTCCCGGCAACCGCAGCGCTTTTTGCGGTTGAGCGTTCCTGGATCAGGAAGGAAGAAAGCCCTTCGCTTATCCGGCAGTTTTGGAGAGAGTATCGGACTCAATTTGTAAAAGCAAACCTGCTGGGGTATTTCATGGTGCTGTTCGGGCTGCTTCTGTGGGTAAATGTAAAACTGGTGTTTCCGGTTGATTATTTTTTGGTTGGTGGGCTGAAAGTTTTGCTTCTTGGTTTGTTCTTTTTATATGTCATCGTCATGCTTTATCTCTTTCCGGTGCTGGCCCATTTTAAAGGCGGACTTATGGATTGTGTGAAGAATGCCTTGTTTGTCGGATTGTCTTCACCGTTGATGACCGTGCTGAGCGGCCTGAGTATCCTGGTGGTAACATATATTTGCTATGTCATTCCGGGGCTTTCTGTCTTTTTTTATCTGAGTGGTGCAGGCTTTCTTTCCATGTGGTTCTCCCATTGTGCGTTTCTCAGGCTCGAAGGGAAAGCAAAGGCGGGTGGGCTGAATGGATAATCCAACGCGGCTCTTATGGCTCAACACCATGCTCACTTTGGCTGGACTTCCGCTTGAGGCGCTGGCTAAAAGAGAGCTCAAAGAAAAAATGCAGGTGGAAATGAAAGAAGGTGCAGACAGAGATTCGTATGTTCATCTGGAAACACTGGCCCGGCTGCTTGTCGGCATGGCGCCGTGGCTTGAAGGAAAATCAGAGGGCAGGGAAGAACATCTTCGAAAGCGTTATTGCGAGCTGGCCCGTGAGGCGATTGACGCTGGAACGGACCCGGCATCCCCTGACTATATGAATTTTTCCCATGGTTTTCAGCCGATTGTGGACACTGCATTTTTGGCCCAGGCCATTGTTCGTGCACCAACCGAGTTGTGGGAGAAGCTGGATGGCCGAGCGAAAAGGAACGTTGTCATTGCCTTACAAGCGACCCGTTCAAGAAAACCCGTGTTCTCCAACTGGCTGCTGTTTTCTGCGATGATTGAAGCGGCTTTGCACCGGATGGGTGAAAGTGATTGGGATCCCATGCGGATTGACTATGCCATCAAGCAGATGGAGCAATGGTATGCGGGGGATGGCGTCTACAGTGACGGTCCCCATTTTCGCTTTGATTATTATAACAGCTTTGTTATTCAGCCGATGCTGCTCGATGTTTTGGAGGCGGTTGGCTCTCATTATGATGACTGGCACGAACGGGCAGAGACAGTTAAAGATAGGTCGCGGCGCTATGCAGAAATCCTTGAACGATTGATCTCGCCGGAAGGAACCTTTCCACCCGTTGGCCGGTCGCTTGCCTACCGTTGCGGTGTTTTTCATACGCTGGCTCAGCACGCATGGCGAGGGGATTTGCCGGAGAGTGTAACGCCCGCCCAGGTGCGCTGCGGATTGACTGCCGTTTTGGAAAAGTGCCTGCATGCACCCGGGACGTATACAGATGACGGTTGGATAACGGTCGGATTTTGCGGCCGTCAGCCGGGAATTGGTGAAGGTTACATTACGAATGGCTCTGGCTATCTTTGCTCATTAATATTTTTGCCATTGGGCTTGCCGGAATCAAATTCCTTCTGGCGTGATGAGGATGAAAGCTGGACGTCAAAAAAGGCATGGTCCGGATTGGATTTTCCTATTGATCATGCATTGAAAAGTTAATGGGAAAGGAGAGCTGACAGTATGAAAGGATTATTTATTATGGATGAGGCGCCTTTTGAGTGGGTGTACCCGTCAACGATCCGGCAGCAAATTGAAGATCTGGTTGGTATGGATATTCCTTTTTTGACTAAGGACCAGGTCAAGGAAAATAAATCCATTCTAACGGATGTTGAGGTTGTTTTTTCGGGATGGGGAGGGCCTGCGCTCGACGAAGCGTTTTTGGCGGCAGCACCGCGTCTGAAAGCTGTTTTTTATGCGGCAGGAACAGTAAAAAACATTGCCACTCAGGCGTCGTGGAAAAGAAACATCCGAATTTTCAATGCGGCTGAAGCGAATGCCATCCCGGTAACGGAATTTGCACTGTCCCAAATTCTGTTTTCCTTAAAAAACGGCTGGAGCTATGTCCGAAATATCCAGCGGGATCGGGCTTATCCCGGAAAATCAACATCTGCCGGAGCAGGAGCGTTTGGAAGCACAGTAGGAATCATCTCACTGAGTAAAATCGGCCGCCGGGTTTGTGAGTTGCTTGAGCCTTTTGATGTGAAGGTCATTGCCTATGATCCATATGTAAACGAAGAGGCTGCCGGAAGTCTGGGTGTGGAGTTGTGTACACTGAAAGAGGTATTTCAGCGGGCGGACGTCGTTTCCCTTCATACGCCGTTATTGGAGGAAACCCGCGGAATGATTACGGGACAGCATTTCTCCCTGTTAAAACCAAACGCCAGTTTTATAAACACAGCCCGCGGGGCGATCGTACGAGAGGATGAAATGATTGAAGTGCTAATGAATCGCGGCGATATCACTGCGGTCTTGGATGTGACGCATCCTGAGCCGCCTCTTTCAGGATCACCTCTATTTACCCTTCCAAATGTGGTGCTGACTCCGCATATTGCTGGCAGCAAAGGCCCGGAGTGTGCCCGTATGGGACAAAGCATGCTGGATGAATTTCAGCGATATTTGAGGAACGAACCGCTCAAGTGCGAGGTGCTGGAGAAGGATATGGGGATTATGGCGTAGAGAGAAACCCGCACAGTGTGAGCCAGAAACCGCTGTTTATTACACCCACAATCGTAAAGGGGCACCGAGGAAAGTGATTACTCCTTGAGTGGTAGTTGGGAAGCTGTGCTTCTAAACTATCACTCTGCCCATTTTAATAGTAATAAGTTATTGAACCCTCTTAGGCCCAAAACGGGTAAGTATACACCGGTCCAGGAGCATAGCCAAAATGATCCCTGCTGCATACCTCACCAGATCCGCAGCAAGAAATCCTTTTCCAAGAATCAATGCTCCAGGTAAAGTATCCCGGACCTGATTGATCCAGTCCGCCTGATAGAGCTGTGAGAATTCAATTCCAAAGCTGAACAGAAAACTAAGCGCCATGGCTGTTCGCAGATTTTTTCGTATCAAGAGAAAACGAAACCCAAAGTACACCATGGCAGCCCAAAGAGCATCACCGATATTCTCAGCCAAGAAATCTGGAAGGGAGGAGCCATATGCTCTTGAGGCAAGACCGACTATAATCGTGATTACAATGAACAAAAGATAGATGGCTCGTTTCAATTCATTCACTCTTTCATAAGAGATTAAAAACGCTGTCAGATAACCTAACATATTTTAACATATATACTTCTCCAGTTCGTATAATCGATTTATGAAAAAGGGGGAATCTGCTCCTGCTAGCGGGAGCAGAAGATAGTTAAGTAAAGAAAAAACTTCTGCGAGGAAAACGATGCAGAAGTTTTTTTAGTTACTAAAACTTGAACAGATCCTATTCCTTTTGCTGCTCAGCGGAGGTTTGAGCAATGTCTGCAGGGAACTGACACATTTAGAGAGGAGGTTTCTGCTCCGACAGCAATATCTTGAATGGAAATGGTGACTTGTTCCGCAATTGTTGAGGATTGTTCCGCAGATGCCGTAAACTGTTGGGAGGAAGCACCGACTTCACTGGCTGCCCTGTTATAATCGAAAACGATGACAGGGCCATGGCACTTTTGATGCCACACTATTGAAAATGGATATGAATGCGGGGGATGCGCTCCCACATCATCATTTCCTGAGCAAGCAGCAATCCTTATAAATGATTCATCATCCTAACAATGTAAATTGCTTTTATCGAGGGAGAGGAAGTGCAAAATTTGATTGTACAAGCAGGTCAAAAAAAGCTAGTTAAAGGGCACAAATATGGCCAGGGGGCTGCTTTTGGGACGTTTGGAGAGCTTTTGCAGGGGATCCGGAATGAAAACGATAAAGACTTTCTTGTGACACTGCCAATCGCCAATTTTTCCCGTGCTGCTTTTACGTGTATTCCAACCGTTAACTCCCTGACTATATATCCCTCTAATAAATTGAAATCCCTTAATTTAGCAAACAACATTTTAAGGCATTATGGCCTGCCTGCTGGCGGGCATTTATATATACAGTCTAATTTACCAATTGGAAAAGGATTCGCCAGCTCTTCTGCTGATCTTGTCGCGGTGATTAGGGCCATCTCTGATTGTTTCCAAATTCATATCCCTTTGGAAGAGGCTCAAAACTTTCTGGCAGAAATCGAACCGACAGATGGTGTTATGTATGATGGTGTCGTCTCTTTTTATCATAGAGAAGTAGAGTTATGTAAGTTTATTGGACAATTGCCTCCGCTAAGTATTGTAGGAATCGACGAAGGAGGAATCGTTGATACCGTCGAGTTTAATAAAGTACCAAAAAACTTCTCATCCATGGACAAGGCTTATTATGAAGAACTGTTAAAGGATTTAACAAAGGCAATCGAGAATGGAGATGAAGGAGCGATTGGAAAAGTTTCGACTACCAGCGCTTTGATGCATCAACGGATCCGACCTAAAAGGACGTTAAATCAAGTCGTAGCGATATGTGAAGAAGTAAAAGGTCTGGGCATAGCTATTGCGCATAGCGGCACATGTATAGGCATCCTGTTATCAAATAGCGACGATCAATTTCATCAAAAAATGGCGGCAGCAAAGGAAAAGCTTTCTAAGCATTCTAGAGAGGTGATGGTTTATCATTCCTGGAATAAGAGCCAGGACCATGGTCAAACGAGAGAACCCATAATGGGGAGGAGCTACTGATTTTGATCAAAAGTAGTAAAAACATAAAAAGGAGGCACTCATGTACCGGAAAGAATTCTATGTGTTAGACCGTAAAATGCCCGTTTCTGCTGTCATCCGAAACTACAAGACAGAAGATTTCGATGATTTGATTGCGGTTCAGCGGGAAAGCTTTCCGCCTCCTTTTTCTCCTGATCTTTGGTGGAAAAAAGAGCAATTGAAGAATCATGTGGAATTATTCCCCGAGGGAGCGCTTTGTGCAGAAATCAACGGTAGAATGGCAGGTTCCATGACCGCTCACCTGATTCATTTTCAACCGGATGATCCTGACCATACCTGGGAAGAGGTGACAGACGGAGGGTATATCCGGAATCACCAGCCAGACGGCAACTCACTGTATGTGGTTGATATTTGTGTACGGCCTTCCTACAGAAAGCTTGGAATCGGCAAATGCCTGATGAACTCCATGTACGAGATTGTGGTTCATCACGGGCTTGAGCGGCTGATTGGCGGGGGAAGAATGCCGGGCTATCATGAAAAATGCAGCAGCCATACACCAGAGGCCTATCTCGAATCGATTGTGAAGGGAGAGTTTCATGATCCGGTCATTACGTTTCTCATGAGCTGCGGACGCGTTCCTGTCAAGGTTGTGGAAAACTACCTGGAGGATGAAGAATCCAGGAATTGTGCTGCGCTGATGGAGTGGAGGAATCCTTTTTTAGAATAGGGATGAAGCAACAAAAGGAACCACCTCTATCGTGTCAGGGACAGGGTGGTTTCTTTTTTTGTGTCTTATGAACTGATAGAAACATAAAAATTGCTAGATTTTCACTACTAATTCCCTTCACCCTGACATAGGTTGTAATAAGAGATTTGAGCAACCAGAATGGAGGGAATGTATGAAACGGGGATTATTATTCCTTTTGATGACGTTCATCATCGTAACCGGTCTTTTTACGGGTTTGAAAATCAATCAGCTGCTTTTTGAAACATATGAAGATAATGAGACATCCCCGCTGGGTGTGACAGTGAATGAGGAGAATCCGAAGCAGCTGGGGCGGGAGGCGAAAAATCAGCTGAAGCTGGATATCGAAGAGGAGTTCCGCTCATCGATGTTCTATACCTTTGGGGATTTAAACCGATACCATTCGGTTCTGGATACGCAGGCGGTTCTTGGTAAAAAGGAAACGTTCTTTATTATTCGATCGAAAAATGAGGCATATAACCAACAAGTGGAAAGGTTCTTTACGGTAAGTCTTGATCATTTTAATAAGGAAGCCGATCCTGTGCGCCGGGTTCATCAGATTTGGCTGGTTGATAAGGATTTTACGATTCTTAAAAAGCAAAGGGTCTATTAAGTGCAATAACAGATAGAAGCAGCCACCTCGCATAGGGACGAAGAGGGGGCTGCTTTTTTTGTTAAACGAATGTTTACATCCTTTACCCCTTTAAAGGAATTGGATTTCTGTTATACTATAGGTATGACACTTTTTCAGCTCTATTCTCTTATGGCGAATACATAAGTGTTTTGATGCAAATAGACTAATGACATTGTGCCACGGCCCCCCATTGGATGTGAGGAGCCGGGCCTTTTCTTATTGGAGGAAAAATAGGATGAAAAATCAACACGTTCATATGTTGTCTGTTTCCAAGCCGGGTGGATGGCTTTTGATTTTGGGTATTATCTTTGCCGGCGCTAATCTGAGAGCGCCATTAACCTGTGTAGGGCCGCTCATCGAGATGATAAGGGAGAATACAGGGATGTCCAACACACTCGCGGGTATGCTGACGACCGTGCCACTGCTCGCTTTTGCTCTGATCTCGCCACTGGCGCCTAAAATGGCACGTAAATTCGGCCTGGAGCACACGCTGTTTGGTGCATTGCTGTTACTGGGGGCAGGTATATTATTGCGGTCTGTTCCTCTCTCATCCGGATTGTTTGGCGGGACGGTATTGCTTGGAGTTGCCATAGCGGTATGCAACGTTCTGCTTCCGAGTTTAATCAAAAGAGAGTTCCCGAACAAGGTAGGTCTGATGACAGGAACCTATTCGGTTTCCATGAACATGTGGGCAGCCGTTGCCTCCGGAGTGAGTATTCCCATTTCAAAAGGATTGGGCTATGGCTGGCGCTTTGCGCTAGTGTGCTGGGTGCTCATCTCACTCGTTTCCATTCTTGTTTGGCTTCCTCAGCTAAGGATGAAGCATGTTCCCATATCTTCTGTAAAAGGCACATCCATGTGGGGTTCAGGGCTTGCCTGGAAGGTGACACTGTTTATGGGGCTGCAGTCCACCGTTTTTTATTCGATTATTACCTGGCTTCCGGCCATTTTGCATCAGCAGGGACTGAGTCCTTCAAAAGCCGGCTGGCTGCTGTCACTGACTCAATTTGCGAGTCTGCTCCCAACGTTCTTCGTTCCGGTTTTGGCGGGCAGGAGCGCCGATCAGCGAAAACTCGTAGCCTTTACGGTCCTCTTTTTACTCTTGGGCTATGCCGGGATTCTTAGCGGATTGACCTGGCTCGCTCCGCTCTATGTCATTTTGATTGGGATCGGCATCGGCTCAGGATTCGGCCTGGCGACCATGTTTTTTGTGCTTCGGACGCAAAATGCCCATCAGGCGGCAGAGCTATCAGGAATGGCCCAATCGGTCGGTTATTTGCTGGCTGCGATTGGACCGGCCCTTTTTGGCTTTTTGCATGATAAAACCCATAGCTGGACCCTTCCCCTTACAGTTTTGGTCGTGGCCGGCGTTCTACTTTTTTTCGTTGGCATGGGAGCGGGAAGCAATCGTTATGTGAGCGTTGAGAAAGATACTGATGTTCTTCAGAAAAAGGCTTTATAACGTAAGAAAACAGGCTGTTGAAAACGAACAGCCTGTTTTTTTATATAGATTTTTAAGGCAGGAGATATACCATATAGTGCGGATAATCCTGCAATTGCTCTCTTCTTAGCTTTCCTTCATCTACTAATTCATTAAGTCCCTTTTCCACTTCGATTGCTTTGACTCCATACAAATCGGCCATTTTTACAGGTGAAACGGCCATATGCTTCGGCACCTTGGCCGAGGATACAATCATCGCGGTGACATGCGAAAGTAATTCTTCCTTCTCCATTTTTTGATCCACTCCTTTATCACTTCTATCAAAATCCTAACCAATCTCTACTTTTCCTATGCAATCTATTTTAATTGCTTTCGGTTTTGGAAATGCTTGTTAAAAAGAAACGAAATTGGACTAAAGGAGGCTGATTTATTCAATGGAAGACAACCATTTTTCCATACAAATCAACGGAAAAGAATTTCCTGCTACAGAAGGCCAAACCATTCTGCAGGTGGCCAAATCACAGGACTATGAGATTCCGAGCATTTGTTATCACCCTGACCTGGGTACGATTCAAACGTGTGATACCTGTTTTGTGCAGGTAGAAGGCGAACTGGTTCGTGCCTGCTCCACTAAGGCTACACCCGGGATGCAGGTCGATTCACTGTCAAAAAACGTTAAGGATGCACAGTACGAAGCAATGTCGCGTATTTTAAAAAATCATGAGCTCTATTGCACCGTTTGCGATAACAATAACGGCAACTGCGTGGTGCATAATACGGCTGAATACCTGGAGATTGAGCATCAGAAATATAAATTTGAAGCGAAACCTTACCCGCCGGATAACTCACATCCTTTTTACCGCTATGAACCGGATCAGTGCATTTTGTGTGGAAGATGTGTGGAAGCCTGTCAGGATTTGCAGGTGAATGAGACGCTGACCATCGACTGGGAACGTGAAGCACCGCGCGTGATTTGGGATAACGATGTTCCAATCGATGAATCATCATGTGTTTCTTGTGGCCACTGTGTCACGGTCTGTCCCTGTAATGCACTAATGGAAAAGTCGATGCTCGGAGAGGCGGGGTATCTGACTGGCATTCCGGCCAACATGCTTGGACCGATGATCGATCTTACGAAGGAAGTCGAGCCAGGGTATAAGGAGATTTTCGCCATATCCGAAATGGAAGCAGCCATGAGGAAAGCCCGGATTAAACGGACTAAAACCGTGTGTACTTACTGTGGGGTAGGCTGCAGTTTTGAAGTTTGGACGAAGGGCCGGGAAATCCTGAAGATTGAACCGAGTGAGGAAGCACCGGTTAACGGAATATCCACCTGTGTCAAAGGAAAATGGGGATGGGATTTCGTCAACAGTGACAAGCGGCTGACGAAGCCTTTGATTCGAAAAGGAGAAGAGTTTGTTGAGGCCACCTGGGAAGAAGCGTTGAAACTCATTGCAGAAAAGCTGACAGGCATTAAGGAAGAGCATGGTGCTCATTCCATCGGCTATATCGCCTCTTCCAAATGCTCGAACGAAGAGAATTATCTTTTTCAAAAGTTTGTGCGATCCATTATGGGAACCAACAATGTGGACAATTGCTCACGATACTGCCAGTCTCCGGCAACGGCAGGACTGTTGCGGACAGTTGGAATTGGCGGTGATGCCGGAACAATTAAGGATATTGCAGCATCTGAGCTGGTCATGATTATTGGGGCCAATCCGGCAGAATCCCATCCTGTTCTGGCTACCCGAATTAAACGGTCCCACAAATTGCACGGGCAAAAACTAATGGTCGTCGATCTGAGGAAAAATGAACTGGCTGAGCGGGCTGATCTGCATGTTCACCCCAAACCGGGTTCAGATTTAATTTGGCTTTCAGCAGTTACCAAGTACATTCTTGATCAAGGATGGGAAGACAAAGCATTTTTGGAGAAACGGGTTAATGGATTTGAAGAATACCGGTCATCATTGGATAAGTTCACACTGGAATACGCCGAGGAAAAAACAGGGTTATCCAAAGAAACGTTGATCCAGATGGCAACCATGATTCATGAGGCAAAATCGGTCTGTGCTCTATGGGCAATGGGTGTCACCCAGCATATGGGAGCGACCGATACGAGTACTGCCATCTCCAATTTGCTGCTCGTGACAGGAAATTACGGACGAACCGGAACAGGTGCGTATCCGCTTAGAGGACACAACAACGTTCAGGGGGCGTGTGATTTTGGCACAATGCCGGCTTGGATGCCGGGTTATGAACCTGTCCAGGACAAAGAAGTGCGCGAACGCTATGAAAAAGCATGGGGCGTCAAGCTTCCGGAAGAGCCGGGACTGGATAACCATCAAATGGTGGAAGGTATCCATAAAGGAAAGTTAAAGGCACTTTATTTGTTCGGTGAAGACATGTCACTGGTGGATTCCAATTCGAATTTTGTGGATGCTGGCTTTGAAAAGCTGGAATTCTTTGTGGTGCAGGACATTTTCTTCAGTAAAACAGCACAATTTGCGGATGTGGTTTTACCGGCAGCACCAAGTCTGGAGAAGGACGGTACGTTCGTCAACACGGAACGCCGCATCCAGCGTTTTTACAAGGTGCTTGAGCCGCTTGGCCAGTCGAAACCGGATTGGGAAATCTTTCAGGAGTTGGCCAATATCATGGGAGCCAATTGGAACTATACTCATCCTGGAGAAATCATGAAAGAGGCGGCCAGTCTCGCCAAGATCTTTGCCGGTGTAAGTTATGAGCGGCTGGAAGGATGGAACAGCCAGCTTTGGCCGGTAGCAGCAGATGGTACCGATTCTCCGCTCTTATACGAGGAGAGGTTTGCATTTCCTGACGGCAAGGCGAAGCTGGTTGTTGTGGAATGGACTGAGCCGTTTAAGCCGGGTGAAGAGTTCGACCTGCATTTAAATAACGGCCGTTTGCTTGAGCATTTCCATGAGGGAAACATGACCTATCGCTCAGAGGGGCTTACACACAAAGTTCCTCATCCTTGGGTGGAAGTCTCGCCAGAGCTTGCCCGTGAACGGGAGCTTGAGGACGGTGCACTCGTTGGCCTGACTTCTCCATATGGCCATGTGGAGGTCCGTGTAATCGTCACCGACCGGGTAAAAGGCAATGAGCTGTATCTCACCATGAACACTTCTGAGGACATTGAAGCGGTTAACAAGCTGACGAGCAGCTACCACGACATTACGACTCATACACCGGCATACAAGGAAATGGACGTCAGAATGGAAGTGCTCGAAACTTCTGGAGAGCCTCCATTGCCAAAGGTGAATCACCGGTTTGGCAATCGTATTCCGCAAATCAGTGTTCGTGTGGAAGCCAAGTGGAAGCGTGACGATTTCACGCCAATCGAAGAGTTGATAAGGGGGGACGAATATGGCGAAAGCAATCAGGCAAATTAAAAAGGAAGGCCGCACCCGGGAAGAAGAACAGGCGGAAGCAGTGGCAGGAATTGTTCGGGAACTGGCGGACAACAGCGAAGCAATTCTGACCATGATTAGCATCGTGAAAAATCTTCATGAAATGGGGGCGCTGGATACCTTATCCGCTCTTATTGAAAAACGTAACGATGTAGGAGTAATCGCCGTCCAGCAATTGAACAAGCCTCAAATGCACAAAACGATAAAAAACGGAATCAATGCCTTTAACTTTTTAGGAACATTGAACCCTGACCAGCTTAAAACCATGCTCTCCGGACTCAGTAAGGGGATGGAGCGAGCAGCGGATTCTGCAGAAAACGAGGAAACACCAAGTTTATGGCAGCTGGGAAAAAGCATGCGCACTCCGGAAACGAGAGCAACTATGGCCATGATGATGGAGTTTTTGCAGGGCATGGGCGAAGGCCTGAATGAGGTCCCAAGACACAATAAATAAAGGATGGAACCCGAATTGGAAGCAAAAAGCATCAAAATTAAAGGATTGGAAAATGAGCAGGACGCCAATACGATTTCAAATGCCCTTCATCATGTATGGGGAATTGAAAAGGTGGATGTTAACATCAGCCGGGGAGAGGCAAGTATCAGTTTTGATCCCAACATGGCGTCCTATGAGGATTTTCTTCAGGCTATTCAGGAAAGTGGATATGCTGTCTTGGACGAGCTTCATTGAAAGGAGGAGGAACGCATGAAAAAATGTGAAATTTGCGGGGTTGAAGAGCAGCTGGAAAAAAGCGAGATGGAAGATTCCCCGAAAATACTTCATCTCTGTGAAAACTGCCAAAATGACCGCAGGCTGGAAAGTATATAAGAGGGAAGGCCTGCACTTCTACTTCAGGCTAATATTCTTATGTGATTGACATTGACATAAATACTTTTAGATAGACAGAAGAATGTCCTAACAATATGTATATTGCGTGCTAAATTGTTAAATAAAAACTTTTTTCTTATAAGAAATTGGGCAAGTACTAGAGACTACATGTTTGTTCCTAGTACTTGCTGACATTGTTCCACTCTATGGCGTGTCTATGATGGGCAGGCTCTAAATTTAAAAAATCCATTCCCAAGCATCACGGCAACAACGTTTTTTATGTCGCCTGCATTTCTTAGAGGATTGTCTTTTAGAAAATTTATGTGGAGAGGAACTTGAACTGGATGAACTGCTGCTACATAAAGAAGAACGGGATCGTTTTGATGAATGTTTGGAGGATCGTCTAGAAGAACGTTTATGATGAGAGGAACTAGAACTAGAACTAGAACTAGAACTTTTTGTTCTAGGTGGTTTTTTTGGCATAAGATAACCTCCCTTAACGAATTAATAACAAATAGGACTATAGCCCTTCCAATATCTTATTCACCTGTTTTAATGGAGTTTGGACTAAAACCCTGTCTGCCTCGAAAAATTTTAAAAAACCCGTTGAACAAAAGTCTTTATGCCGCAACTCTGACTTCTGGAAATTGTGATTTACATGAAAAAACAAGGATGATCAGACAACATCATCCTTGTTTAAATTAGAGAAAATTTGCGAACACCTGTCGCCATAATAGTGGTTCCTGCCCTTCCCCTCCACTTGACTGCAAAAATTAAAATATGGCTATAAATTTTTATTTGCAAAGTTTAAGTTCAGGAGCAGATAGAATATACAAGGCGTTTTGATTAGCTGAAACATCCAAAAATAATTTTGTGTCTTCTCCAAAGTAAATCGCCTCAATTTTTACTTTGCACCACAATGCTCCATAGATTATTCCTAATTGTCCTGGAGCCCCTGAGGAAATTTCCAGTATTTGAATTACCTGCTTTTCCTGCCAATGAACTTGAAGGTTTTGTAAAATGTCTCTTACGATAAGCAGCTCGCTATTATTTTCGCCTGCCGTTTTTCCCACTACGAATCTAAATATATTTTGATTATTAGGAGTCTTATATTCTTGGAATCCGTTAATATTGATACCGTTTAGGGCTAATCTCCTTAGTAATCTTGCAAGTGTACGATCATCAACTATAATCATGAATTGATTTCTAATATTATATTTCAAACCATTACGCACTTCATCTATTACCTCCTTATAAAGATTGAGGAGCATCCATCCAACAAGCTAGTATATTTATATCTTTCTCTTGCTTTCGTCATATACGCCATTAGCAGATTTCAGAAGTGTCATAGTTACTCCTTTATTATATTTCTGTATTCCTGATTTTATGTTTGAGTTATGGAGTAATAACCAACGAATGACTTGCAAGTCCCTTCCTTTATGAAGCAGGAACTGAAAAAGACAAATATTCTAATCCTCCAGACCGGCTACCCCCATTTATCTCGACGAAAAACTTCAATTACTATTAAAAAAAGGATAGGGATTGAATTATTGTCATCCTATTTGAAAGAATTATCTCTAAATGGAGTATACGGATGAATTGCTTTTGTAGTTCAAGACGGCTATAATAGCAAAAGAATGAAACGATACGTATCGTTTCATTGGAGAAGGTTTTGGAGGTTGTAAATCATGATTCAAACCAAACAGCCGAGGAATAAGGAAAAAATATTGGAAGCAACCATCAGTGAGTTGAACCATAAAGGCTATTTGTGTTTGACGATTGAGGGGATAGCAGCAAAAGCCGGGGTCGGTAAAGCGACCATTTACCGGTGGTGGCCAACGAAAGCGCATCTTGTACTGGATGCTTTTTTAATGGTGACAGAGTCTGCGTTTCAATTTGATTCCAATGATTCGATTAAGAAGAATTTTGTGGAGCAGTTAAAAAACCTGGCGGATGTGTTCAGCACAACGCTCGGAAGATCGATGCTGGCCATCATTGTGGAGGATAAAGAAATTTCGGATGAATTTTATACCTCGTATTTAAGTTTGCGCCGAATGGATTCAGCCTCTTTTTTAGGGCAGGCCATGGAAAGAGAAGGGATTGAAGCGGAAGTAAATATTGATATTCTGCTTGATATGCTGATCGGTCCGATCTATTTTCGTATCCTCATCTATAAACAAACACCAGATGAATGTTTTATTTCTGAACTGGTGGATCATGTCATTGCTGGTATTTTGCCGGCATGCAGTGGTAAGTAAGAAAGTAAAGGAGATCGGTAGTGGAAAAGAAATATTCAATTATGACCCTTATTTTATTGTGGAGCGGATTGGTCATCATCTCGAGTATGTATGTGACCATCCCGCTCACCACCGTGTTCACGGACACTTTTCATGTTACGGCCAATCAGGCAGCCTGGATTGGCAGTGCGTTTTCGTTATGTTACGCGGTCGGATGCCTGCTGTACGGGCCATTTTCCGACAAGTATGGCCGTAAGGTTTTCCTTGCCTGCAGCATTAGTGCGTTAACAATCGTTTCTTTTGTTATTGGATTTGTGGATCATTTTTCCGGATTGGTCACGCTTCGGGCGCTTGAAGGATTGATTGCAGCCGCGTTTGCACCAATCTCTTTTGTATATGCCGCAGAAATGTTTCCACCGAAAAAACGGCTGACAGCAGTCGGTTTTATCAGCTCGGGCCTTTTGATGGCAAGTGTGGTGGGGCAGGTGTTTAGCGGGGCCGTTAACCATGCGTATGGATGGCACGCCATCTTTACCATTTTGGGTGTGGTTTACCTGGTTTCAAGCCTGCTGGTTATTTTCTTTTTACCGAAGGATAATCTTCCGCGAGCCAAGGGCAGTGTGTTCGCACAATTCAAGCAAACGAAACTGTTGTTCCGAAATGGACAGCTGATGATGATCTACATCATTACATTTACTCTTCTGCTGTCACTGGTTGGCATGTATTCCGTTTTAGGGAATTATCTCGCTTCTCCAGAATGGGAACTGTCTGCCCAGCAGATCTTGTGGGTACGGGCCTTCGGCATTATTGGGATGCTGCTGTCGCCATTTGCCGGGGGAATGGCGAAAAAACTGGGGAATGGCCTGATGCTCCGCGGCAGTCTGGTGTTAAGTGTTGCCGGTCTGGTTGGACTTGGTTTCAGCCATAATTTGCCGATGCTTGTGTTCACCACAGTTCTTTTTGTTGCCGGAATCGCGTTGATCACGCCAATTTCGATAACGCTCATAAATCATTTGGCAGGACCTGCAAAGGGAAGCGCCATTTCCTTCAACGCTTTTATTTTGTTTTTAGGCGCGAGCACAGGACCCACCGCCGCACTCTATTTAATGAGCCACGTTTCCTATCAGAGTGCCTTTGAGATCTTGAGCCTGGTTATGGCGGCAGGCTTCGTGGTCTCCCTGTTTATCAAAACACACCCTGGACGGACAGAGGCTATGCCAACTGTAAAGCAGGTTTCATAAAGTGGAAAGAAATGACCGAATAAGTAGAGGTCATTTCTTTTTTTTGGATTTCCTTGTTAAAAGATAGAGAGTGCCCCACTTAAAATTCCAGCAATAGTCATGACCAGCGCGGTGCCAACTGCATATTTCGCAGTGAATCGAATATGATCCCTGAATTCAATTCCAGCTAAGCCTATTAATACATATACGGAACCCACCAGTGGGCTAAGCAAATGAAGAGGTTGTCCGAGTAAAGAAGCCATGCCGATCTCAATAGGCTCTATGCCGAATTGTGAAGCTGTTTTGGCCAGTATCGGAATAATACCAAAATAGTAGGGATCATTGGCCATAATAAACGTAAATGGCATGCTGGTAATAGAAGTGATTAACGGCAACTGTGGTCCCATAAAGTCCGGGATAATAGAGACCAGTGCCCCAGCCATGGCATCAACCATTTTGGTTCCTTCTAATATTCCGGTGAAAATTCCTGCAGCAAAAACGAGAGGAACAACAGTTAATATGTTGCCTGCATGTGCCTGTAGCCGTTCCTTTTGATCCTCAAGCCTGGGATAATTGGCGACCAGAATGATAGAAAAACCGAGCATGAATAATACAGGAATGGGAAGCAGGTTAGTTAACAGTGCTGCCACCAGAAAAAAGGTAAACAAAAGGTTAAACCAGAAGAGTTTTGGACGCTTTAGACTTTGATCCTGTTGATGATCAGCAGTGGAAATTGCCAGTTCCTGAATTGCAAGGGAGTGGTCTTTAGTAATTCCCAGTCTGGATCTTTCCCGTTTTCCAAGGAAAAGGGCAACGGCAAAAATCCAAAGAACACCGGCAATCATCGCTGGAATGATGGGGACTAGAAGTTCGGAGGTATCCAGTTTTAAAACGGATAAAACTCTGGCAGTTGGCCCTCCCCAAGGAAGAATGTTCATGATGCCCATGGACAATGCAGGAAGACAGGCCAATATTAAAGGATTCATTCCCAGCCGCTTATAGATTGGCAAAAGAGCAGTAACAACGATCATATAGGTAATCGTTCCATCACCATCTAATCCTACTAGCAAAGATAAGGCGGCCGTACCTATCGTAATCTTCACCGGATCACCTTTAACAAGCTGAACCACTTTATTAACAAGTGGATCAAACATGCCCGCATCGATTAAGACTCCAAAGTACAGGATGGCAAACACAAGCATGATCCCTGTTGAAGCCACCGATTCTATCCCCTTAAGCATCATGGGACCTAAATTCGTAAAGCCGCCAAGCAAGGCGAAAACCACAGGGACAAGAATTAGAGCATTTAATGCAGATAACTTTTTACTCATGATTAAATACATAAAAACGATGATCATGGCAAAACTCAAAAATGTTATCACGATAAAACCTCCTTTGAATGCGCTTTCAGTATTCTGTTAGGAAGGCACCTCCCTAATGTTGTATAAGCTTCTCCTGTCCACTGGGTTTTTCATGGAGTTGGGAACATGGCCCGGCATTTAATACAAAGCTTCCTCCATCGTGTCCAATTTCTTCTTTCACAAATCTTGCAGTTTCGAGTAGTGATGGCAGGTGAATTCCTGTTTTAACATCCATCTCGTGAAGAGAATGCACCAGATCTTCACTCGCGATGTTACCTGAAGCTCCCGGGGCATATGGGCACCCTCCAAGACCAGCAATAGAACTATCGAAGTTCGTAATCCCTTGTTGCATCGATGCAATTACATTTGCAAAAGCCATGCCCCTCGTATTATGAAAGTGCATCGAAAAAGCCATGTGGGGAAACGCATTTCTTACGTTCCCTAGCGTTTCAAAAACTTGCTTAGGATTGGCCATGCCGGTTGTGTCAGCCAATGAAACTTCAAGAACACCCATATTGGAATACCTCTGAAGTATACGATGCAGTTGATCTATAGAAACTTGGCCTTCATATGGACAACCAAAGGCAACCGCAATGGAACCTGATATTTTAACGTTCTTTTTGTTGGCGAGTTCTACAATTTCTAATTGGCTTTCCTGTACATCTTTTACAAGGCTGTTTGCGTTGGAAAGGCTATGTGAATCTGTAGCAGACAATAGTAACTTAACTTTTTTGATTCCTGCGTTTATTGCACGCTCTGCACCTTTTTTGTTCGGTATAAGCGCACGAAATTTTATATTGGTCAAATCATTTACACATGCTATAACTTCTTCTGCATCCTTCAACTGAGGTATTGCTTTCGGGTGAACAAAAGAGGTGATTTCCATAGAGGTAATGCCACTTGCAGCCAAGCGGCGAATAATTTCTACCTTTTTAGAGGTCGGAATCCATTCCTTTTCAGCTTGAAAACCATCTCTCGGCGCAACTTCGCAAATCTCTACTTCTGATGGGAGAACATAGTTCATGTTTTAAATAACTCCTTTCTTTTCTAATTGATTTACTTCTTCGGTAGAGAGACCGAGTAAATCTATCAAAATTTCTTTGTTATGCTCACCGAGTTCAGGTGCGCGGAATCGGATGCTGCCAGGTGTCGCTGAAAAGTTAGGAATAACATTGGGCACCTTGATTTTTCCTAAACGGGGGTGATCCACTTCAATAATATTTTTCCTGGCTTGATATTGAGCATCATTGAAAATGTCTTCAATGCTGTAAATAGGGCTAACCGGCACTCCGAAGGCATCAAGCTTCTTTTGAAGCTCTGCCTGAGTGAATTGTGAGATCCACTCTTTAACAACTTCCTGTACTTTTGCATCATTTTGAAGTCTTGCGGCATTAGTATCGTATCGTTCATCCTCTAGCATATCCAGCCGATCCATTGCTTTGGCCAACCTGTTGAATGTGGGGTCTGTGCTGCAAACCAACACCACAAATTTTCCATCCTTTGTTTCATACGTGCCGGCAGGGCTGGAGTGTCCTTTAAGTCCGGGTGCCCGTTCTCTTACAACCCCCATCTGGTCATATTCCGCCACCAAAAATTCCATCATGCGGAACATTGATTCATACAATCCTAATTCAACGAGCTGGCCAACATCAACACCATTTTTTTCTTGATAATAGAGAGCGCTTACAGTAGAGAAAGCCACATATACGCCGGTTACATAATCTAAAAGTGAAAAGGCAGGACTTACTGGCGGACGATCAGGATAGCCTTGGAGATAGGTATAGCCACTAAAAGCGGAACCAGGTGTACCGAATCCCGCCTTCTCTTTATATGGCCCTGTTTTTCCGTATCCGGACACACTTACTATGATTAGTTTAGGATTTGCTTTTTTCAAAACGTCATAATCCAAGTTCCACTTTTCTAAAGTCCCGGGACGGAAATTTTCTATTATTACATCCGTATGAACGACTAATTTCTTGAGGATTTCTTTTCCTTCTTCTGTACGAAGATCCAATGTGATGGATTTCTTATTGCGGGACATACCTGGCCATCTTAAAGGTTCCTTGCCTTTCCACGGGCCGACAGACCTTAGTGTATCGCCTTTTCCAGGCATCTCAATTTTTGTTACATCAGCTCCAAGGTCTGCTAATAATGTTGCTCCATAAGGGGCCGCAATCATTGTTGCCATGTCAATAATGCGTATTCCATGTAAAGGCCCAGTGTTCATAATTTACCTCCTCTTCAATAGTTCCACTTAGTGGAACTAAGTATCATTTAATGGAACTATAAATAGGATTATAGTGAAGAGAAGTGAAAAAGTCTATGATAAATAAGAATTTTAAGAAAATTTTTTCAGGATGCCTGACTGGTTTAATTGGAAATTGAACGATAAAATGGCTATAGATATGGACGGAGGAAGTGGAGGTTGTTGTTTAATGAATGATAATGATACGGGGAAAGGGATTCGAACCCTGCAGCGTTCGATTGATATCTTAGAGTGCTTTACCTATGAGCAGCCCGAACTTACGCTCACTGAAATTTCCAAGAAAATTGAACTTGCGAAATCTACTACAACTAGGCTGCTAGCTACTTTAGAACAAAATGGACTCGTACAAAAAGATGGAAATACCCTTAAATACAGACTCGGAAAAAAACTTTATTTTTGGGGCCAAATTGCCGAAAAAACCATTGAAATTAAAGAAACTGCAAAGCCTTTTATGGAAAAGTTAAGAGACGATACACGAGAGACCGTAACGTTATATTTACTTGAAGGACATCAACGTGTATGTGTGCAACGCTTTGGAAGCAAGCACTCGGTTCAGCATATTGTTAAGGTCGGTGAACAGCTGCCGTTATGGGCAGGAGCAGGCGGGAAAGCGATATTGGCTTTTCAGGATGAGGATTTTATTGAGAGGGAATTGACAAGTGTACCTGGGGAGCAGGGAGAGAAATTGATAAATGAACTAGCGGTAATTCGCCAGACGCATTCAAGTTATAGTTTTGATGAACGGGGAATTGGGGTATCTGGTGCTGCGGCTCCCGTATTCAATGTAAAAGGAGAAGTAAAGGCATCGATTGGCATATCGGGACCAAGTATACGATTTACTCCGGATATTGTGGAAACGTATCAGGAAATGGTCAAAGATGTCGCTTTAGAAGTCTCTAATGAATTGGGTTACCAAGGAAAAAGCTGACCAACAACGTCAGCTTTTTTGTTTGCTCAATTAAGAAAATGACGTGATTTGCAGCTATTCTTTGTCGAACCGCAGCAAACGCCGACACCAAACTCACAAAAAAAGGCCGTCTGAGGGAGAGACGGCCCGTACTGTTTTGGAGTAAGGATCTAACGCGCCACCACACGCAAATAAACAGGCCTTCCGATTTCAGCCGGCAAAAGTTCTTTTCTAGTCAAAATCGAAATGAAAAACTTTGTTTATTTAATATCCAAACTTAGTGTAAAATGTTATACTATTCAAAAAGTTTAATTGTGAATAGGGAGGGCTGAAATTCAAGGATGGTCAGATTGAATGATTACCGAAATTTACGAGTGCCGTATCTATTGTCCACAAAATAAATCCCTGTCTCGGACAGACTGGAATTTTCACATCAAACTGAACGAGTAAGAGAGCTTCGGCAGATACAAGTAATGATAACTATGAATGATTCTCTTAAACTACTATTCAAGGAGATAGGCTATGGAAAAACTAAATATTGGAATGATTGGCTATAAATTTATGGGTAAAGCACACAGTCATGCATACCGGGATATTCCTCTCTTTTTCCCAAACACGGTTCATCCTGAAATGAAGGTGATTTGCGGCCGTGATCCTGAAGGTGTGGCCGCTGCTGCTAAGCAATTTGGCTTTGAAGAATATTCAACTGACTGGAAGAGTCTTTTAGAAAGAGATGATATTGATTTAATTGATATTAATTCTCCTAGTAACACACATAAAGAAATAGCAATAGCAGCAGCGCAGGCTGGCAAACATGTTTTTTGCGAAAAACCGTTAGCGCTTACACTGGAGGATTCGAGGGAAATGCTTGAGGCCGTTGAAGCCTCAGGCGTTAAGCATATGGTTGGATTTAATTACCGCTTTGCCCCAGCTGTTATGCTGGCTAAAAAGCTTGTTGACGAACGTCAGTTAGGTACGATCCATCATTTTCGTGCCTGGTTTTTGCAGGATTGGCTCGTTGATCCTGATTTCCCGCGTGTCTGGCGGCTTGAGAAGGATATTGCCGGTTCTGGGTCTCACGGAGATCTGGGAGCTCATCTTATCGATTTAGCCCACTATTTAATTGGGGACATCAATGAAGTAATAGGCATGAATCAAACGTTTATTAAGGAAAGACCATTACCTTCTCAAATGACTGGTTTATCTGCAAAAGGAAGTGACAGTAATGAAAAAGGCGAAGTTACGGTAGATGATGCAACTCTATTTTTGGCTCGATTTGCTAACGGTGCTCTGGGAAGCTTTGAAGCCACTCGTTTTGCAACAGGACACCGGTGCAAAAATTCGTTTGAAATCAACGGCAGCAAGGGCAGCGTCATTTTCGATTTCGAACGAATGAATGAGCTGCAGGTTTACTTTGCCGATGACAGAGACGATGTCCAGGGATTTCGTCGTGTCCTGGCGACAGATCCTTCGCATGCTTATGCAGAAAACTGGTGGCCGCCAGGGCATACGATTGGTTATGAACATACATTCATCCATGAAATAGTAGAGCTAATGGAGTCATTCAGAGAAAAACGTCAGCCAGTTCCCAACTTTCACGACGGCGTGAAGTGTCAGGAAGTATTGGAAGCAGTTGATCTATCAATCGAAAAAGAACAATGGATCCGAATTTCTGATGTTCAAAATACAAAAAAAGGAGCGATTATACCATGAAAAAAAACGCATTAATTGTTTGGGGTGGCTGGGATGGTCATGAGCCTGAACAGATTTCTCATATTTTTAAAGGCATCCTTGAAGAAGAAAATTTCAATGTAGAGGTTTCAAATTCTCTTGATTCCTATGCGGATGCGGAAAAACTAAAATCATTGGATTTGATCGTTCCGCACTGGACAATGGGCGATATTGAAAAGAAATATGTCCTTAATATTTCTGAAGCGGTAATGAATGGTGTCGGATTGGCCGGGTGCCATGGCGGGATGTGCGACTCTTTCCGAAACAATGTGGACTGGCAATTCATGACGGGCGGAAACTGGGTGGCGCACCCTGGAAATGATGGTGTGGAATACATGGTAAACATTAAGCATTCCACCAGCCCTCTTTTGGAAGGCCTCTCTGATTTTAAAGTGGTGAGTGAACAATATTATCTCCACGTTGATCCAGCTGTTGAAGTGTTGGCAACGACGCGCTTCCCGGTTGTTGACGGACCGCATGCGGCCAATAATGCAGTGGACATGCCTGTTGTCTGGACTAAACGCTGGGGTGAGGGATATGTCTTCTATAATTCCTTAGGCCATAAAGCAAATATTGTGGCTATGCCTGAAGTTTCTCTTATGATGCGGCGAGGTTTTCTCTGGGCTGCTGAAGGCAAAAAAAGAGCCAACGATCGGTTAGTATCAGCCTATGGAGCATCAGGTAACAGTAACGGCCGTATCTATACGGGAATGGGAGATAGTCAATAATCCTTAGTTTTTGCTGAAAATCTTTTCATAAATCTTATAAATGGTGAGGTCATAAAATGAAAAAACTTAAAATCGGCATTATTGGCTGCGGCCACATTAGTTCTATATACATGCAAAATTGTCCGAAATTTGAGCACTTGGAGCTGGTTGGGTGTGCTGATCTCGATGTAGAGCGGGCAAAAGCGCAAGCAGATACGTTTAAAATTCCTAAATCATGTTCAGTTGAAGAACTGCTTTCTGACCCGGAAATCGAGTTGATTATTAATTTAACCATCCCAAAAGCACATGCTTCTGTATGCATCCAGGCGCTGGAGGCAGGAAAGCATGTATTTACCGAAAAACCACTGGCGGTTACACGTGAAGAGGGAAGACAAATTTTAGAAGCGGCCCAAAAACATAATCTCCTTGTTGGTAGTGCACCGGACACTTTCCTTGGAGCAGGCATTCAAACGGCGGTTCAATTAATCGAACAAGGAGAAATTGGTGTGCCTATTGGAGCATCTGCTTTCATGATTTCCCGCGGACACGAGCATTGGCATCCAGATCCTGCATTTTATTATGACCTTGGCGGTGGACCAATGTTTGATATGGGACCGTATTACTTAACGGCCTTGGTGGCTCTTTTAGGACCAATTAAACGAATATCTGGTTCTGCCCGTATTAGTTACCCCGAAAGAACAGTGCTTAGCCAGCCAAAAGCAGGAACGAAAATTAAAGTATCCACCCCGACTCATATTTCAGGCGTGATTGATTTTGAATCGGGAGTCATCGGAAATATAACAACCAGCTTTGATGCCATTGGCGGTACATCACTTCCGCCAATCGAAATTTACGGCAGCGAAGGCACCCTTCTGGTACCTGACCCTAATACGTTCGGGGGTCCTGTGAAAATTAGAAAGCGTGACGAAATAGAATTTAAGGAGGTACCTCTCACATTTGGCAACGATCAAAACAGCAGGGGGCTGGGTGCTGCCGATATGGCCATGGCTATCCTTGAAGGCGGGGAATATCGGGCAAATGGCAGACTGGCTTACCACGTTCTGGAGGCCATGCACGGATTCCATGATTCCTCTGTTAGCGGAAGACACTATATCATGGAAAGCACCTGTGATCGCCCAGAACCTGTGTCATTGGAATTACAGGTGATGTAATTTCATTATTTAATACTTCATCCCAGCTTATGTGGGCACTTTCATAGACGGCTAGGTTAAAGTTTTATCCCGTATTTTGCCTGTTCTAAAGGGAAATGAAGGTATGGGTGGCTGTAAGGGCGAATGTATAAAGATACACTCAATTCAACGTTGGAGGCTAGATAAATCATGAAAACAATGCAACGCCCAAAAGTCATATCCCCTGGATTTTTTGGCAGCGTGATTGCCGCCGATTCCAGACGAACGGTATTTGATTTCCACAATGAAGTGCTAATTGCCAAACAGGCACACATTGATTTTCTTTTTATTGGAGATTCCATTACGGAAATGTGGGATACAGAAACGTATTTTGGCGGAAAAGGAAACCGGATCGTAAACCGGGGAATTGGGGGAGATATGACCCCCTACATGCTGAAACGCTTTGATGCGGATTGCGTTCAGCTTAAACCGAAATATGCCATCATGAAAATTGGCATCAACAATTTATGGACCCTCGATGCTCCGGTAAAAGAGGAACGAAAGGAACAGACCAAGCTGTTGGCAGAGGTGGTTTCTGATATTGCGGAGATGGTCAGAAAAGCAAAGGACGGCGGGATTATACCGGTAGTTTGCTCACTGCTTCCAACGAATATTGAAACAAATATGCAGACAGTGATTCGCAATGAGCTCGTGCTGAAAATCAATGAGCAGTTAAAAGAACTCGTACGCAACGAAAACATTCCCTTTGTGAATTACCATCCTCATCTGACCGAATTGGATGGCAAAACGCTTCGTCAGGAACTTGCCGACGATGGCCTTCACCCACATGTGCTCGGGTATGATATCATGGCTGAGGTTTTACGAGAGGAATTGGAGAGACAAAATATTACTATATAATACAAAGTTGGGCTGCTTATGAAGCCAGAAAAGAGAGTCTCCTTTTCTGGCTTTTATTGTTGTTAATTTTCTGGGATGCTACTATAGGATCATTAATGATCTGGCAGGAAAAATATGGCGGGATACTAGATTCGCTGAATTAATTTTACGGGTGGAATCCTGGTCCTGTCACAAGGGGTTTCTTCCTCTGTGTCGAAGTTCAAATTAGCCATGTAAATCCAGGAAGTAGGTAACGGTATGTGGGAGTCTATTCAGAGCATGTGCTTGCATGTGGTTTTCATTCTTTTTACGATTTTAATCTATCAAGTCTTTTTTAAAGAACGAGAAGAGGAACGGAAAAAAATTCGTTCGAAGTTCTTTCTGTTCATGCTCATTATCTTGGTTTTTACAATGAGCCAGCCTGTTCTTTATTCGGAAACCTATAAGTATGACTTTAAAGCAATCGTGATTATTCTGTCCTTTTTATACGGAGGAAAAAAGGTAGGATTTACTGCTTTTTTGGCATTGCTTGTCATTGGTTTTTTGACAGCCCAGAAGCTGTTGATCCTTTTAGGCAATTATTCAGTGTATTGCCTTTTGTTGCTCCCGGTCACCCGCATGTTCCACCGGTATCAGATAAGAGGCAAGGTCCTGGTGATCAGCTTGTTTTATATGATGATCCCGATAACCAGGGGGATTTTTCTTGAGCTGAAGGGAGATCAACGGCAAACCTATTTCGAATTAGGCTCTTCTCTTATTGTTTTAGCCACTCTGATTGCTATCGTCTATTTAATTGAGAACATGAACGAGCAGATTAAAATGAAACAAGAGCTGATGCAGGCGGAAAAAATGAATGTGGTGAGCCAGCTGGCAGCTTCTGTTGCACATGAAATCCGCAATCCTATGACATCGGTGCGTGGATTTATGCAATTATTGCAAAAAGAAGAGTTAACAAAGGATCAGCAATTTTACATAAACATTTCCATTGAGGAATTGGATCGGGCGCAGGAAATCATTAATCAATATCTGGCGCTCGCGAAGCCCCAAATTGATCAATATGAGACCATTGATTTAACCTCCCTCATTCAGCAATCGATTGACGTGATGCAATCATATGCTATTCTCAACAGCATTCATATCAAACAAGAAGTGGAGTCATCTCTTGAAATTGAAGGGCTGAAGCTCGAAGTCCAGCAAGTGTTCATTAACATCATCAAAAATGCGATTGAAGCGATCAAAAGCGATGGTGAAATAGAGATAGCAGGCAGGAAATTGTCCAATGGCTTCATCTCTATTCAAATTAAAGATAATGGAGTAGGCATGACCAAGGACCAAATCAAAAAGCTGGGCAGCCCCTATTATTCAACAAAGGAAAAGGGAACCGGGTTGGGATTAACCGTTTGCCATCAAATCGTAAAGCAGATGGGTGGACGAATTTTGATTAAAAGCGAGTTAACGAAAGGAACATGCTTTACGATCAATCTTCCGGCTTATAAGAAAAAAGAAGAAGGGTATACACCATGACGTCCGGCCACTTCCGGGCGTTTTTTACGTCTTCATGAGAAAATCACTCGAAAAATGTCGACTAAATATTCAGAAAACAATATTGACTTCCAAAGAAACCGATGGTAAATTAATACCTAATAATATAACAATATATAACGTATTATAATGTTGTGTATTGTTCTGGGTATGCGCGCACCCAAAATTCAAACATTGGAGGCACTATTCATGAGTACAGATTTAGTTGTTGACGTAAAAAACCAAGTTCAGGCAGCCCTTGAGGAAGTTAAGAAAAAGACAATAGAAAACGTATTTTTTGTTGCATGTGGAGGATCCTCCGCACTTATGTATCCAAGCAAATATGTCATTGACCGTGAGGCGAAAAAAATCGATGCCCACTTATACAGCTCTAATGAATTTATCCACCGTAATCATAATAAATTGGGTGAAAACTCCTTGGTCATTCTTTGCTCCCACTCCGGCAATACGCCGGAAACTGTAGAATCAGCGAAATTTGCACGATCAAAAGGAGCACTGGCCATTTCATTGACGAATGTGGAAGGTTCTCCGCTGGCTCAAGCTTCTGATGTTGTTCTCAAATACGAGTGGGGAGAGGAAGCGAATGCCTTCACAACGAACTATTCCGTTCTTTATCAGCTTGTTTTTGGCGTATTAAAAACAATTGAAAACAATGACAAGTTTGCACTGATCGAAGAAAGCCTTGAGAACCTTCAGCAGGTATACGAAAAAGCAGCAGAGCTTTATAAGGGAAATGCAGAAGATTTCGGCCAAATGTACAAAAATGAAAATATTATTTACACGATGGCCAGTGGAGCCAACTATGGAGTGGCTTACTCGTTTGCGATCTGCATCCTGATGGAAATGCAATGGATACATTCCCACGCTATTCATGCGGGTGAATATTTCCATGGGCCATTCGAAATTATTGACCAGGAAACGCCGTTCATTATCCTCCTTGGTCTGGATGAAACGAGACATCTTGAAGAACGTGCATTGGAATTTTCCAAGCGTTATGGAAAAAAATTGATTGTGCTTGATGCAGCTGATTTTGATTTCACGGGTGTACGTGAGGAAGTGAAGGGTTACATCGCTCCATTAGTCCTTAACTATGTGCTGAGAAAATATGCAGATTGCCTGGCTGAAGAGCGCAATCATCCACTATCAACGAGAAGATACATGTGGAAGGTTGAATATTAAATCTATCAAGCTTTTACAGGGGGAGGAAAGGAAATGAAACGACTGCTACTTATAGGCATGATTACCGCCATGATGCTTTCATTCATGGCGGGTTGTACCTCCAGTTCATCATCAGGAAGCAACGATGACACCGTTGTACTCCGTTTTTTCCATCGTTGGCCGACAGAGCCAAAAAAGCAATACTTTGAAGACGCGGTGAGAGAGTTTGAAAAGTCCCATCCGAACATCAAAATCCAAACGGAAGCCGTTTTGAATGACTCCTACAAAGACAAAATCCGGGTGCTGCTTGGCTCGGATAATCCTCCTGACGTGTACTTCTCCTGGAGCGGTGAATTTGCCTACAATTTCGCCCGTGCGGGACAAGCCTATGATTTAACCAAGTTTGTAAACGATGATAAAAAGTGGTCAGATCAAATCATTTCTTCTCAGTTTAAGCCCTTTACCCTGGATGGGAAAATTTACGGAATTCCCTGGTCCACAGACGGCAAAGCCTTTTTTTACAACAAAAAGATTTTTAAAGACCTCGGTTTAAAGGCGCCGACCACATGGGACGAATTGCTTTCTGTTTCAAAAGAAATTAAGAAAAAGGGCATTACACCGGTCGCATTCGGCAGCAAGGCACCTTGGACGATTTCTCACTATATCGGCTCATTGAATGCTCAGATGGTACCGGAAGATGTAATCGAAAAAGACTATAATCTGAAAAATTCGGATGGTGAATTTACCAATCCGGGTTATGTGAAAGCCCTGGAGAAGTTTAAAGAGCTTGAACCTTACTTTAATAAGGGTGTTAACTCTGTGGATCACGAGTATGCACGCCAATTGTTTAATAGCGGAAAAGCAGCGATGGGCTATTTCCAGTTGGCCGAGATCGGAATGATCGAGCCAAGCTTGAAGAAAAATCTTGGAGTATTCAATACACCGGGGATTCAAGGGGGAGAAGGAAATCCAAACTCGATCACTGCTGCACCAGAAGGAATCATGATTTCTTCCAAGACCAAGCATCCAAAAGAAGCAATGGAGTTTATTAAATTTCTCACTTCCAAAAAGAAAGGTACTGAACAGCTGACAAAGGTCAGTGAATATAGCGCTGTTAAGGGAACGACCAATGAAAAGAATGCTTCCAAGCTTCAGCAAGATGCAATTAATCTTATTGTAAATGCCGACAAAACCTATCTTTGGTTCGACACAGCCGTAGATATCAAGATTGTTGATGCTTATTTAAAAGGGTCACAACTGATGCTCAATGGAAAGAAAACACCAAAAGAAGTGATGGCGGACGTCCAGAAAGCCGCCAGCGGATTGCAAAAAAAATAAAAAACGATGATGTGAAGGTGGTTGTACGTTAACCACCTTCTTTTAAAAAAAGAAGAGGTGAATCCATTGCCGATCAGAAAACTCGTCCCGTACCTGTATCTTGCACCTTGCATAGTGATGATGGGGCTTTTTGTATATTATCCAATCGTGGAAAACTTCAGATTCAGTTTTTATGATTTCTCGGCTTTCTCCCCGGACAAGGCATTTGTCGGGTTTACCAATTTCAGCAACCTCTTTCAAGATCCGGTGTTCTATACCGCGTTAAAAAATAACGTCTGGTATGCTGTCATTTCAATCGTATGCCAGGTGTTTGGCGGGCTGATTTTGGCGGCTATTCTGGAGGATCCCATTACCCGGTTTATCAGCAGTTTTTTTCGGACGGTGTTCTTTTTGCCGGTGGTTATCTCGGTTACGGTCATCGCATTGCTTTTTACCTTTGTGTATGAACCAAACATGGGGATTCTCAACAGTTTCCTGCATGGGTTGGGACTGGACTCCTGGACAAGAGAATGGCTCGGTGACTCAGAAACGGCGATTTTCGCAGTGATTGCCGTATCTCAATGGCAAAGTATTGGCTACATCATGATGTTATTTATTGTTGCCATTCAGGCGATCCCGAAGGAAATTTATGAAGCAGCGGAAATGGATGGAGCCGGTAAAATCCGCAGGTTTCTTTCTGTTACGGTTCCACAGGTGAAAGAGATGTTTTTTGTGGCTTCACTTATTACACTGACAGGCGCTTTTACTGTTTTTAATGAACCGTATATTTTAACGGGAGGCGGTCCCGGAAATGCCAGTGAGGTGCTTGGAACTCTTCTTTACAACTCGGCTTTCGCCAAAGACCAGATGGGCTATGCATCCGCCATTGCCACCGTTATTCTCGTTCTCACATTGCTCGTGTCCTTAGTTCAAATGAAGCTATTCCGAACAGGGAAGGATGATTGATTTGGAAACCAAAGCAACGATTGATTATACCTACAATGTACCGGCCAAAAGAAGATGGAAGAAAGCGAAAATCAAAGGGGCTGTACCGCTTTATTTTATTTTAATGGTTTACTTTATAGTGGTGGCGTACCCGCTGTTCTGGATGATTATGAATTCCTTTAAAACCACGGACGAGATCTTCTCCAACAGCTGGGCTATGCCGGAGAAATGGCTGTTTTCCAACTATTCCCACGCCTGGGAGACAGGAATTTCAGGATATTTCGTGAATAGCTTAGTCGTTACTGTCAGCACCTGTTTAGGAACCGTGTTTATTAGTGCACTGGGTGCTTATGGATTAACGCGGTTTTCCTTCAAAGGAAAAAATGCGCTTCTTATTCTTTGCATGGGTGGAATGATGCTCTCCCCGCAAGTCAGCCTCGTTCCTTTATATAAACTGATTCAGGCTTTGGGTATCCATGATACGTATTTGGCGATGATTCTTCCCTATGTCGCTTATCGAATCCCGATCACCATTTTGCTCATCCGTGCCGCTTTCCTTGAGGTGCCAAAGGAAATTGAAGAGTCTGCGGTTCTTGATGGATGTAGTTCATGGGCCGTGTTCACCAAGATATTTTTACCGCTTAATTATCCCATTCTCTTGACCGGGGTTATTCTTACAGCGTATTTTACATGGAATGAATTTATGTTCGCTCTTATTTTTGTCGATTCAGAATCGCTGAAAACCATACCCGCCGGGCTGATGCAATTCAGGGATGCACTGCAGACCAACTGGGGAGTTCTGCTGGCTGGTTTGATGATTTCGGCAGCACCTGTTATTCTCTTATTTTTATTTATGCAAAAATATTTCATTCGCGGCTTGGCAGCAGGCAGTGTAAAAGGATAAGAAAGGGTTGAAATACAAATGAAATTAATAGCGATCGGTGATAACGTAGTTGATGTTTACCTGGAACGAAATGAAATGTATCCGGGTGGGAACGCACTGAATGTAGCGGTACTGTCACGGCAGTGCGGAGCTGTGGAAACGGCTTTTATAGGAATCGTAGGAAATGACACAGAGGGAGATCATATCCTTGACTCTTTGAAAAAGGAAAATGTGGATGCCAGCAGGGTCCGCCGTGCAATTGGGGAGAGCGGAAAAGCATACGTTAATCTGGATGAAGAAGGCGACCGGATTTTTGTAAAGTCTAACAAAGGAGGCATACAGTCTGCATTAAAGCTGAGATTAACGGAAGAAGACTATGAATCTATTACACACTATGATGTACTTCATACCAGCATTTACAGCAGTCTGGAGGATGAATTGCCCCGGCTGCAGAAACTCATCCCACTATCGTATGACTTTTCAAATCACTATACCGATGAATTGTTCAAAAAAGCTTGTCCGTATCTTACGTTTGCTTTTGTTTCGGGAAGCGATTTATCGGAACTGGAAATCGATGCATTGATCGCTAAAATTCATTCATTTGGAACCGCCAATGTGGTGGTCACCAGGGGCTCCAGTGGCGTCATCATGTCAAATGGATCCAACCGGTACATTCAAGGCATTGAAGAGGCGGAGGTCATTGATACACTCGGAGCCGGAGACTCGTTTATTGCCGGGTTTTTAACAAGCTTCTTTAACCAGTCTTCTATTGAAGAGTCCCTGCAGTTCGCTGCCTTAAATGCCGCAAGAACCTGCGAAGTTATGGGGGCGTTTGGCCATGGCAAATCGTTGATGGTATGAAAAATGGAACTAGCCAGCAATGGCTTAGTTCCATTCTTTTAGGTTGAAATGGTAAATGCAATATGAGTCGTAGGTACTTTAAAGGTGGAAATATGAATGGGCACTCCTTGATCGTCAAATACAGTTTTATCAATATTAAATACCATAGCCCCGGGATCACAATCCAGATACTCGGCCTCCGTAGCAGACGCAGGTACAGCGGTCAAAATCTTGGTGGAAGAGGTAGATTGCATGTTCACCTGATAAATATTTTTCATAACATCATAGGTGGATTCATATTCAAAAATATTCTCCATCAGTTTTGGAAAGCGAATCAAGGAATAATGGACAATATCAATCGTAAATGGCATTTCATCAATAAACATCAGTCGCGAAAGGCTTAGTACAGGCGACCCGACTTCAATTTGTAGCGCCTCGGCGATTTGTTTTGTCGCTTTAATCTCCTTGCATTCCAAAACTTTTTTAGAGGAGTTCACTCCCATTTGCTTGCTGAAATCTGAAAATCCTTCAACGGTAATCAGCTCTCGCGCCACTTTTTTTCGGGAAACAAACGTACCTTTGCCTTGCTTTCGTTCCAAAAGCCCTTCTTCTACCAATTCTTGAATGGCTCGTCTCACTGTAATCCGGCTCACACTGTAAAGATCACAAAGTTCAGCCTCGTTTGGGATTCTGTCCCCTGCTTTATATATCCCTTTATCCATCTCATCTTTCATGTTGATCATAAGCTGTTCATATAAAGGAAGGGAACTGGCATTGTTTAATTTCATGGATTAAACTTCCTCCTAATATTAAGTCATTATATAATATTATATAACAAGTATAATATAAAGTCATATGGTTAATACGTTCCTAGAAAACTATTCGGCAGACAAAGTAAATTAACTGCTCATTCAGTGACCCTATAACTACTTTGGCTTTGATTCATCATTTTTTTCGAAAAAATACAAAAAGTAAAAAATTTCCGGTATACTATCTGTAGTGAAATACGTATGGGGGGTATATTGTGAATGAAAGTAGATGTTCTTATAATAGGAGCCGGACAAGCGGGAATAGCAATGAATTATGTTCTTAGAAATAAAGGATTGCATACTTTAATGATTGATTCTAATTCAAGAATCGGCGATTCATGGAGAAAGCGTTATAACTCTCTTGTATTATTTACTCCAAAAGAATATAGTTCTCTTCCTGGTCTTACGATGGAAGGGAATCAACAAGACTTTCCTACAAAAGATGAAATGGCTGCTTACTTGGAAAAGTATGTATCTTATTTTGAATTACCGTATCAATTGAATATACGCGTTGAAAGTGTAACAAAAAAAGCAGAACACTTCTCTATAGTGACAAACCATGGAGAATTTACATCAAAGAATGTAATTGTTGCATCTGGAGCCTTTCAGAAGCCTTTTATACCGCCAATAGCAGAAGTGGGTGGAAAGGATGTTTTTCACATTCATTCATCCGAGTATATCAACCCGGCAAGATTGGACGAGGGATCAGTTTTGGTTGTTGGAGGTGGAAATTCTGGTGCTCAAATAGCAGTGGAATTAGCTAATGAAAGAAATGTATGGTTAGCAGCCAGCCATCCTTTTAAATTTTTGCCACTAAGGGTCTTGGGAAAAAGTACGTTTTACTGGTTAGATAAAATGGGTTTACTATATGCTGGCATGAATACGAAGAAGGGAAAATGGTTTTACAATCAGAAAGACCCCATTTTTGGCCGCGAGTTAAAAAAATTAATAGCGACAGAAAAAGTAACCATTAAGCCAAAAGTGGTTAAGGTCAAGGGAGATGAAGTCGAATTCGCCGATAGCAGCAAGGTTCAAATCAAAAATATTGTATGGGCAACCGGATTTGTCCCTTCTTATGAGTGGATTCGAATTGAAGGGGCATTATTATCAAATGGCAGGCCAATTCATAATAGGGGCATTAGTCCGGTTAAGGGATTGTATTTTATCGGATTGCCCTGGCAGAATCAGCGCGGTTCCTCACTTGTTTGTGGTGTAGGAAGAGATGCTTATTACATAGCAAATCATTTAGCCTGATGCAGATGTTTAAGCTGGTTTGATAACGACATTTTGTAACAAAGTAAAGGTTATGTTTCTAACCCTTTTAAGCGGAATGAAACATCAGCTAAAGTTAAACTGCTCTTTTTTAACCCCATTAGGATTTCACAGGGCTGCTGAAAGCCTTCCAGTAAAAACACTTCTCTTGATCATTAAACGGTGAATAAATAAAAAAATAGGCTGCCGAGAGATTCTCGACAGCCTCAATACTGAGAGCTATAAAGCCCTATAAAATTTGTATAGGTTACATTCCCCTACAACGTTATATTTCATGTGTATCCTCAAAATGTATATCTACTTGGTTTTACTACTTATTCCTCTCCGAAGCCTTTCTTGGAGATTCTTACATACTAATGGCCATTCTTCACGGAGGATTGAATAGTAGGCTGTATCTCTAACACTGCCATCATTTGCTGGAACGTGGGCTCTTCGAATCCCTTCAAAGGTGGCGCCAAGTCGCTGTATGGCCGAACGGGATCGTGCATTACGAGCATCTGTTTTCAGAGTGACTCTAATGGTATGCCAGACATTAAACGCATGGGCAAGCATAAGGAGCTTACACTCTGTATTGACACCGGTACGCTGGACTGAATGCGCGTACCAAGTGCTGCCAATTTCAGCTACTGTTGGTGGATTTGTATCTTTTGGTAAAGCTCCAACACCAACACCTGGCGGCCAGGGCGGTGGCCAGGAGAAAGCTTCAAGGTCAAGAAATCTTGTAGTTCCGACAATACGACCTGTTTCAATGTGCCGAACAACAAAGGGCAATTCACGGCCTTTTGAATAGGCGGTAAGAGCTTTATCAATGTAGTACTTAGTCTCTTCTATTCCGTTTGGAACAGAGGTATATGCATAAGTTGATCTGTTTTCAGAAGCAGCTTCACAAAGATCAGGGATATGTTCAATTTTCATTGGTTCTAAACAGACTAAAGAACCGTAAAGAGTTACAGGGGTTAGCATCTTAACACAACCTCCATTTGACGAGAATTTTTTTAAAGAACCCGTTTTATCAAAATAGATAGGGTAAGAAGGATACAATATGCTAAAATTTATTTCTATAAAATAGTATTAAGAAATTAAACCCTTATGTGAGTTAAATTAATCCAAACAGAGTAAAGAAATTTATCCCTTTAAAAATAACAAAAACAGAGAGAAAAGTAATAAGATGAACCCTATAGATCTAGACAGCGTAATGGGGTTTTCTTGTGCACCGAATAATCCAAAGTGATCAATGATTAAACCTATTATTACTTGACCAACCATTGCCGCGACGATTGTAGATGCTGTTCCAATTTTAGGAATGCATAATATTGTTGCAAAAATATATGCAGCCCCAAGAACTCCCACAAACAGTTTCCATTTAGGAAAAGAGGACATGGCAGATGGATCTCCCTTTCCTAAGACTAGCATTAATAAAAGTAGAGCCGCAGCTCCCACAGAGTATGCTAAAAAAGCAACCTCTATCTTACCTATCTTTTTCCCCAATTGACTGTTAACCCCTGCTTGAAAGGCTAAGCCAGCTCCACCGCCAATGCTTAATAATAGAAATAACCAATTATTCATCTGCATTTTTCCCTCCTGCTATGATAGTGGCAGATGTTCTCAAGGTTCATTTGCTCAAGATAACATCATAGCAACCACTTTTTTGTTATTTTAAATCTTATATAATAAAGATTAATTTCATTGTAGTGGAAGATTCATATGAAAAGAATTGAATGTATTTGATGGCTGGTATTAATAAAAATCATATCGAAAGTGAGAGCTGCAATTTGGAAATTAGTGATCTGGAAGTATTTAAAATAGTGGCCGATGAAAAGAGCATTTCCCAAGCAGCCAAAAGGCTTAATTATGTTCAATCTAATGTCACGGTCAGGATTAAACGATTAGAAAAAGAATTACGAACACAATTGTTTTACCGTCATACAAGAGGCGTTACATTAACGTCTACAGGTAAGACATTGCTGATTTATACAGATAAGTTATTTTCCGTCCTGGAGGAAGCAAAAAATGCAATTTATAACGATGAAATACCGCGTGGTTCCTTAACGATAGGGAGCATTGAAAATGTAGCTGCAATCAGACTGCCTGAGTTGCTGACATCCTTTATGACCAAAGTTCCACAAGTTGATTTATCCCTAAAGGGTGGGACGACAGAGGCATTAATCAATGAGGTATTGGAATATAAATTGGATGGTGCGTTTGTTACTGGTCCTGTAGACCATCCAGATCTGGTTCAATATACATTCAGAGAAGAAGAATTAGTATTAATTACCGATAAAGTACACTCTAAAATAGAGTCCTTTAAGGATATCAGTCAAAGGACGATTCTTACTTTGGAGCAAGGTTGTAAGTATAGGAAACGTTTTGAAACGTGGATGGAAACGGAAGGCCTGTATCCAAAAAGGAGAATGCGATTCTCTTCCTTAGAAGGAATTGTTGGTTGCGTAAAATCTGGTCTTGGGATATCACTCTTATCAAAATCTTATGTTAGCCGCCTACCTATAAAAGATGAGCTGAACCTGTACTCTATTCCTAAAGAATACTCGGGCATAGTAACCGTATTTATTCATAGAAAGGATGTTTTATCGACTCTGGCATTTCAGGAATTTAAAAATTGGTTTGAGCTACAATGAACAGAATCTCGCCGAATGATACATTACTTATTCCAGCTGGAATTACACATAGAACCAGAGCTAAAAAAAGAACTGTAAACCTTTGTTTCGAGGATCAAAACGCGGATACCATCATCATTGCTGAGTAAATAAAGCGGAATACAAAGAAGAAAATTAATGGGTTGGGCCAGCCATTTGGTTCAACCTGTTTCATCGATTATCTGGACACCTAAGTCATAAAAAGAGGGGCTACTGGCCCTTCTCTTTTTTTTATACCTTAATTTTGTACCAATCTGTCTTAGCTTTCACTATTCTGATTAGAATTTGATTTGCTTATAATCGAAGGGAAATGAATGAAAAGGAGGCAGATTACATGGCGACGCAGTTGAAAGTGGCTTCACGGCTTTTGTTGACAGATGACCAAATCAAGAAGTTTATTACAGACGGATTTCTCATCCTGAAAACAGACTTCTCCAAGGAATTTCATGAAACGTTAAACACGCAATTAAGAATGGTATATGAGGAAGAAGGAAACCCGGGGAACAATCTCTTGCCAAGAATTCCGGAACTGCAAAAAGTGTTAGAACATCCTGTCATTACAGGGGCATTAACCAGTGTTCTGGGTTCAGATTATATGCTTCATGCTCACCGCCATGGCCATTACAATGCTTCTCCGGAAGCCGGAGGGTGGCATAAAGACAGCTACTGGGGATATCAACGAATGCGCAATCATCATCCATGGTGGGCGATGATCATGTATTTTCCGCAGGATACGCCTCGGGAACTCGGACCGACGGGGATTATGCCTGGTACGCAAAATTATGAAACCCGTATTTTTCAGAGTGATGATACAAAGGAAGAAGCCTTAGCCAGTGGAAAGGCAGGAACCTTTGCACTGATCCATTATGATATTTGGCACAGAGCAACCGCAAATGTGCTGGGTGAACCGCGCTTTATGCTGAAGTTTGAGTTTATGAGAATGAAAGCACCGGCAGTTCCAAGTTGGGCTCATGAAGAGCAAACCTGGAGCAGGCCAACGTCTTCTCAAGCTCTCCCGGAACAGCATGAGGTGATGTGGGAAGATACGTGGAACTGGCTGGCTGGAAAGACGGGAAGCCTCGCAGGTACAAAACCGATGGATGAAGCTGTAGTTCAAGCGCTCATTCAGCAACTGGAGGATGAATACGAACCACAGGCATTAAATGCAGCTTATGAGCTTGCCTGCAGTGGGAAACATGGTGTTTATGAATTGTTGCAAGCCCTGTATCATGAAAATATCAGGGTTTCACGGCTTGCGGCTTACGGCCTTTCCATTGCTGGACCTGAGGCAGTTTCCGGATTAATTTCTGCTCTGGAGAATGGCCGTCGGAAAACGGTCGTGCATGCGGCTTTTGCATTGGGTGAGCAAGGACCTCAAGCAGCAAAAGCAGTGCCTCAGTTAATTCAATGTTTACGTCATCCATCAGAGAAGGTTCGCCGCACTGCAACAGAGGTGCTTTCCATGATTGGTGAACCGTCAGAGGAAGTGGTTCAGGGGCTCGCTCAATGCCTGGAGGATTCAGATGTGCAGGTTCGCTTTATGGCCGGTCTCTCTCTTGCACGCCTTGGTCCAACTGCTTCCGCCTCAGTTCCATCGCTGGAAAAAGCACTGAATGATGAGAATCGGTATGTACGGGCCCATGCGGCAGAGGCGCTCCGTTATATTGGAACGGAGCAAGCAAAGGATACCCTCATCCAATTTCTTTTTAAATCTCGATGGTGCCCGACCACTACTCCGGCAAATCCGTTTTATCCTTGAAATAATCTGGCTCCGTATCCATACGGAGCTTTTTTGGGGTGCTTGTAGCTCCGGAGCGTGAGATCATCTCCCGATAGTTTTTTGGTGAAAATCCAAGCTGTTCGCGGAACATCCGTGAGAAATAGGAAACCTCCAGACCAAGCGAATCAGCGATACCAGATACACTCTGATCGGTGAACACCAATAAATGTTTAGCCCTTTCCATGCGCTGGCGATTGATGAATTGGATGGGGGACAGACCCGTATACCTTTTAAAAACAGAAATAAAGTAATTGGGGTGAAAACCGGCGATGCGGGCCAGGTCTTCTACCGATAAGGAGTCATGTAAATAGCTTTCGATGTACTGCAACACCTTTTCCATTTTTTCAAATGAGGGAACCGTACGGAAATTAAAGTAAATCTCATTGCTTTCTTCAATAAAATCGGCCATGATTTCAAACAGTATGGAGTGAATTCGAAAGCTGCTGGATAAGTCCCCTTTCTCGGAATAGAAGACCAGCTGCTTAAATTTTTGGATTAACAGCTCTGGATTGTCGGGTTGAATAAATACCGGCGCATGGATGATTTGAAACAAATGAGCATCATTAACCTTTGAGCTGAAGTGGCACCAATATTTTCCGAACGTATTATGGCCGTTAAGGGTTCCATACGCCTGGGTGGAACCCGCCGGAAGAAGATAAAGGTCACCCGGTTTGGGATAATAGATCTTGCCGTTGACCTTTACAAAACCTTCACCCTCCATAATAAAATACAGCTTGTTAAACTCGGGAACATAGCTGCCCTCGGCCCAAGTTACGGGAACCTTCGTATATCTGGCAATGGACAAGTCCAGTTGAGCATTCGTCATATACTTTTTCCAGAAGTTCGTATGCTGCATGTTTTTCATCACACCCGTCCCTTGTCTGTTTTGCCTATTATATCAAAATAGTTGAAAAATTTGAGTGTGGGAGCTGTATACCGTTTTATGAAAATGACGTGAAATGCAAGTATTTCATGTCGAACCACAAGTAAATCCTGCTGTGCCGCAACTAAATTGTGTCGAACCGCAAGTATTTCACGATCTACCGCAAGTATTTCATGTCGAACCACAAGTAAAGGCCTAGTCACATCCCACAACGCTAAAAAGAAGGATAAACCAATATGAAGCGCGAACTTTTTCATCAATAAATAGAGGAGCTGATGTGCATTTGATTGTGAAAAACCGTAAATTACCGATCTATATACGAAAATTAGAGGCATTATTACGGAGATTACCTGCGCAACATGTGAAACGAAAAGAGATTGAAGAACAATTGGCCCGCCGAAGGGCTGGATACCGGGGAGAGCAATCCCTGGACTATTATCTTGGGTTTCTGATTAATTATTTCATTCTCCATGATCTCCGGCTCCCAGATCGGGATCATCACTTCCAGCTTGATACGCTTCTCATTTCTCCTTATTTCATTCTAATATTAGAAGTGAAAAACATTTCAGGCACCCTCATTTTTGATGATCACTTTAAACAGCTGATTCGCGTTACTCCAGAAAAAGAGGAGGGCTTTCCGGACCCGATCCTACAGGTAGAACGCCATCGTGATCAATTATCGGGCTGGCTTTCGGGACAAAAACTTGAAAAAATTCCGATCGAAACACTGGTAGTGATCAGCTATCCCAATACAGTAATTAAAAACACACTTTTGAATTTGGCGCCCCATTTATCAAAAAAAGTCATTCATAGTGGCCACTTACTAACAAAAATCAAGGCACTTGAAACCCTTCACAGTAAGCCTCTTCTGACTCCCCAGCAACTTAAAAAAATTTCGAGAAAACTCCTCATGAGCCATACCATTTCTAACCCAGCCGTTGTTCCACAGCTTCAAATCCAGCCACATGAAATTCTAACGGGTGTCCAATGTCCCGAATGTTCGTTATTGCCGATGATCAGACTGCATGCCAAGTGGATTTGTCCAAGCTGCGGTTCCTTGTCAAGAGACGCCCATTTCTCTGCCCTCAACGACTACAAGCTCCTCATTAATCTCACCATCTCAAACCGCGAACTGAAAGATTTTCTTCATTTGTCCTCCATGTATGCAAGCTCCAGAATTCTTCATTCGATGAATCTCCCATATTCAGGCTCATATAAAAATAGACGTTACATGATGTCCCTTGATGATTAATAGGGAACTCAAAAAGGCCATCCAAGAAGTATGGTTGGCCTTTTTTTACGTTATGGTTTTATGAAAATGACGTGATATGCAAGTATTCTTTGTCGAACCGCAAGTAAATCCGGCAGTGCCGCAACTAAATCGTGTCGAACCGCAAGTATTTCACGATTTACCGCAAGTATTTCTTGTCGAACCGCAACTAACCAACCTCCCGCTCATCCCAATTTCTCCATCATCATTCTGTCAGAAAAAACTAGTAAACCTTCCCCGGTCTGTGTTATTTTTACTATATCAGAGTTACGTACAACTTTAACATTTAAGCATACAAGTAAAGAAATAAAGGATGGATGAAGGGTGAAGGAAAATTCAAAGTACATACAAGTGAAAAATCAGATAAAAGATTGGATCCTGGAAGGGAAGGTGAAACCGGGAGAAAAGATCTATTCGGAAAATGAGCTGGTGAAACGATTTGGGGTGAGCCGCCATACTGTAAGGCAGGCGATCGGCGTGCTCGTTCATGAGGGCTGGCTGTACCGTGAGCACGGATCAGGAACGTTTTGTTCCAACCGGCTGCTTCAGCAAACAAAACGGGAGAGCAGCAAGAACATCGGAGTTATTACCACCTACATGTCGGATTATATTTTTCCATCGATTATCCGCGGGATTGAACAGTATCTTTCCAGCCAGGGGTATTCGTTAATCATGGCGAGCACCAATAATGATTTGGAAAAAGAAAAACAATGCTTGCAGACGATGCTCAGCAAAAATATTGATGGTTTGATCGTTGAGCCGACAAAGAGCAGTTCGGCCAACCCGAACATCAGCTATTATTTGAACCTGGAGCAGCATCATATACCTTACCTGATGATCAACCAGTATTATAAAGAAATCAATCCGCCGCATCTTGTAATCGATGATGAAAAGGGAGGCTTTTTGGCGACCGAGCATTTGATTCAATACGGCCATAAAAAGATCATTGGGATTTTTAAAAGTGATGATCTGCAAGGTGTTAACCGGATGAAAGGCTATATTGATGCTTTTCGGAAATACAATCTTCCCTTTTTCCCGGACATGATTGTGACCTATACAACGGAAAACAAGGAAGAAAAGATTGCCGAAATTCGTTCCTTACTTGAAGGGAAAGACCGCCCGACCGGAATGATCTGCTATAACGATGAGGTGGCCTTAAGTGTGCTGAACATTGTCCGCAGCCTGTACTTAAGCGTACCTGGTGACCTCTCGATTGTGGGATATGACGACTCTCAGCTGGCAACAGCATCTGAAGTGAAGCTTACGTCTGTCTCCCATCCCAAAACGCAGATGGGCATTGATGCAGCAAAACGGATTATTGCCAAAATTGAAGGAAAATCGTTGGAAAATGGGACCGATTCAATCGTTTATGAGCCCCAACTGATTGTAAGAGAGTCGACAAAAAGACTGGCATCAAAAATAATTACATGAATTTTTTGAATTTTCTCCTTGAAATCTGTAGAAACGGTGCTACAATAAAAAATAAGTGATGCGTACAAGTTGTTGTGCGATGAGGCGTATGTATAAAAGTGATTAATGACTTCCCCCTTTGTCATCTCACAATGCGTACGCTTTTGTTTTAACTTGTACGTACATTGTTCCTCGTTTGTAAGCGCTTACTAAATATTTTTAAAGTAAGAAGGTGATGAAATGGGTAAGTACTCGATCGGCGTAGACTTTGGGACGCAATCAGGAAGGGCGCTTTTAGTGGAAGTGGCCACGGGCAGGGAGGTTGCAACTGCAGTAAAGGAATATACACATGGAGTGATGGACCGCGAGCTGCCGAACGGCAAAAAGCTCGAAGAGGACTGGGCGCTGCAGAATCCGCAGGATTATCTTGAGGTGCTCCAAACCACCATACCACAAGTGCTAAATGAAACAGGGATATCCGCAAATGATGTGATCGGGCTTGGCATCGACTTTACCGCCTGCACGATGCTGCCGGTTGATCATGAAGGCACACCGCTATGCATGCTCGAAGAGTATCAGGATCATCCGCATGCCTATGTAAAGCTATGGAAGCATCATGCGGCCCAGAAGGAGGCGAACCGCTTAAACGAAATTGCTGAACAGCGGGGAGAAGACTTCCTGGCGAGATACGGCGGGAAAATTTCATCGGAATGGCTGATTCCAAAGATTTGGCAGATTTTAAATGAAGCACCCGAAGTGTACGAAGATGCCGCTCATATGCTTGAGGCGACCGACTGGGTGATTTCCCAATTGACCGGATCGATTCAGCGAAACAGCTGTACTGCCGGATATAAAGCGATTTGGCATAAGCAGGAAGGCTATCCGCCAAGTGATTTTTTTAAAGCACTTGATCCAAGACTCGAAAACGTGGTGGAAGAGAAACTCAGTGCGCCAATCGTCCCGATTGGTTCGAAAGCGGGAGAACTGACAGAAAAAGCGGCAGGGCTGATTGGGTTGAATCCAGGAACGGCCATAGCGATAGCGAATGTTGACGCACATGTCGCCGTTCCAGCTGTCGGCATTACAGAGCCGGGCAAGCTGCTGGCCGTGATGGGAACGTCCACTTGCCATATCCTGCTTGGTGAAAAAGAGGAGATTGTGCCAGGTATGTGCGGAGTCGTAGAAGATGGCGTCATTCCAGGGTATCTCGGTTATGAAGCGGGCCAGTCGTGTGTAGGTGATCATTTTGAATGGTTCATTAATAACGCTGTACCGGAAAGCTATCAAAAGGAAGCGGAAGAAGCAGGTAAGGGAATTCATCAGTATCTGACCGAAAAAGCGGGTGAGCTAAAAGCCGGCGAAAGCGGTCTGCTGGCACTGGACTGGTGGAACGGCAATCGTTCCGTGCTGGTTGACGCAGACCTTACTGGACTGTTGATCGGCGCAACATTGGCTACCAAGGCGGAAGAAATTTACCGGGCGCTCATTGAAGCGACGGCTTATGGCACCCGTATGATTGTGGAAACGTTCCGAAAATCCGGTGTACCGATTCATGAATTCTACGCCTGCGGCGGCATCGCCCAAAAAAATGCCTTTATGATGCAGGTGTATGCGGATGTGCTTAACATGGAGATCCGGATTTCCGATTCGTCGGAAACGCCGGCGCTCGGAAGTGCCATGTTCGGCGCGGTGGCTGCGGGCAAAGAGAACGGAGGATATGAGGATATCCGGGAAGCGGCCAAACATATGGCGCGGATCAAGGATCAGGTGTATCAGCCTCAAGAGGAAAACGTTGCGGTATACAGCGCGCTGTATGATGAATATGCCAGGCTGCATGACTATTTTGGACGCGGAGAAAACAATGTGATGAAAACACTGAAAACAATCAAGAAACAGGCAGGGGAGGTTATGCACCATGCTTGAGCGGTTGAAAGAAGAAGTACTGGAAGCAAATCTTGCGCTGCCAAAGCATCAGCTTGTTACGTTTACATGGGGAAATGTAAGCGGTATTGACCGGGAGACTGGCCGTGTTGTTATTAAACCGAGCGGTATTCCTTATGATCAGCTGAAAAAAGAGCATATGGTAGTGGTTGATCTGAATGGTGATGTGGTGGAAGGGAACTTGAATCCATCTTCTGATACACCAACCCATGTGGCGCTGTACCGGGCATTTCACGATATCGGCGGCATCGTCCATACCCACTCACCATGGGCAACCAGCTGGGCACAGGCTGGCCTTGCGATACCGCCCTTTGGCACCACACATGCCGACTATTATCACGGGGAGATCCCGTGTACGAGAGCACTGACTGACCTGGAAATTCAGCAGGATTATGAAGTGGAAACAGGCAATGTAATCATTGAAACGTTCCGTCAGCGGGGACTTGAACCAACTGCTATCCCTGGGGTGCTTGTCACCAGCCATGCACCGTTTTGCTGGGGCACAAATGCGGATCAGGCGGTTCATAATGCCGTGGTTCTTGAGGAAGTGGCGAAGATGGCGCTTCATACCATGCAGCTGAATCCTGGTATTCCGGCCATCAGCCAAGCCATTTTGGACAAGCATTATTTGCGTAAGCACGGTGTGAATGCTTATTATGGCCAGAAACAATAGATCAACTTGTCCGTATGAGTGAAAAGAGGAGGAGCTTATGATTGGAACAGCATCGTATGAATTTTGGTTCGTAACCGGAAGCCAGCATCTTTACGGGGAAGAAACAATTCGCGAGGTGGAGGAGCATTCCAAAATAATGGTGAGAGGGTTGAACGACCATATCGATGGGGAGGGTTCAATTGTCTTCAAACAAGTTCTAACCCAGCCACAAGAAATCCAAAGGCTCTTTTTGGAGGCCAATCTGGATAAAAAATGTGCAGGCATCGTGACATGGATGCACACCTTTTCTCCGGCAAAAATGTGGATTTCCGGACTGAAATCCCTGCAAAAACCCCTTTTGCATTTACATACACAATTCAACAGGGACATCCCTTGGGACTCCATCGATATGGATTTTATGAACACCAACCAGTCGGCGCATGGCGACAGGGAGTATGGCTTTATTCATTCGCGAATGAACATGGCCCGCAAAGTTGTGGTGGGCCATTGGGAGAACGAGCAGGTTCATGCCAAACTTTCCGGCTGGATGCAAACGGCGGCTGCTTTTGAAGAAAGTAAGCATCTGAAGGTGGCTCGCTTTGGGGACAATATGCGTGAGGTTGCAGTGACCGAAGGCGACAAGGTTGAAGCGCAAATTAAATTTGGCTGGTCGATCAGTGGCTATGGAGTGGGAGAGCTGGCGGAATATGTTCATGCTGTCAGTGATCCGGATGTCAATCAGCTTTTCGAGGAATACAGCACCCTTTATGATATCGCGGAACACGGAAGAAAAGGCGGGGAAAAGCATACGTCGATTTTGGAGCAGGCCCGCATAGAACTCGGCATGAGAGCTTTCCTGGAAGACGGCGGATTCAGAGCGTTTACCACAACCTTTGAAGACCTTCATGGCATTCCTCAGCTGCCTGGACTTGCGGTACAGCGGCTTATGGGCGACGGCTACGGGTTTGCCGGTGAAGGAGACTGGAAAACAGCGGCCCTTGTGCGTGTGATGAAAATGATGGCCAACAACAAGGATACGTCCTTTATGGAAGATTACACGTATCATTTTGAACCGAACAATGAGCTCGTTCTTGGCTCGCACATGCTTGAGGTGTGCCCGAGCATTGCAGCCGCAAAGCCAAGAATTGAAGTCCACCCGCTTTCCATAGGAGGAAAAGCGGATCCTGCCAGGCTCGTGTTTGACGGCAAAGCCGGACGCGGGCTGAATGCTTCCATCATTGACTTGGGGCACCGCTTCCGTCTGGTCATTAATGAAGTGGATGCGGTTCAGCCGGTCGTGAACATGCCGCAGCTGCCGGTCGCCCGCGTGCTATGGAAGCCTCAGCCTTCGCTTGCTGAATCGGCGGAACAATGGATTATAGCGGGAGGCGCGCATCATACGTGCTACTCTACCGTAATAACGCCGGAGAATATGAGAGATTTTGCAGAAATGTGCGGAATCGAATGTGTACTGATCAACAATGATACGAAATTTCATGCTTTCCAAAATGAACTTCGCTGGAATGACCTGCTTTACCGATAAAATATCAAGGAGTGGTGATTGATGGCACAGCTGGACAAAGCAAAAATGATCGTGGACAAGGATTTTCGCATTGCAGAGATTGATGAACGGATTTACGGGTCTTTTATTGAGCACTTGGGGCGGGCTGTTTATGGAGGAATCTATGAGCCGGACCACCCATCAGCGAATGAAAACGGATTTCGGATGGATGTTATTGAACTTGTAAAACAGCTAAACGTACCGATCGTCCGGTATCCGGGCGGAAACATGGTGTCCGCCTATAACTGGGAGGATGGCGTTGGGCCAAAAGAAGAGAGGCCAAGGCGGCTTGAGCTCGCATGGCGTACGATCGAGACCAATCAGGTGGGAACGAATGAATTTGCACAATGGGCAAAAGAGGCCAACTCCGAGGTCATGATGGCTGTGAACCTGGGAACACGTGGAATTGATGCGGCCCGCAACCTTTTAGAGTACTGCAACCATCCGGAAGGAACGTACTATAGTGATCTTCGCATTAAGCACGGCTACAGGGAGCCGCACAAGATTAAGACGTGGTGCCTGGGCAACGAGATGGACGGGCCTTGGCAGATCGGCCATAAAACAGCGGATGAGTACGGCAGACTTGCGGCAGAAACAGCAAAAGCAATGAGGCTGGTGGATCCGTCCATTGAACTCGTATCGTGCGGAAGCTCGGGCATTCAAATGCCGACGTTCCCCGAATGGGAAGCGAAGACACTTGATCACACCTACGATTACGTGGATTTTGTATCCCTTCATCAGTATTATGGCAACCGCGACAGCGATACGGCAAACTATCTGGCCAGAACACTCGACATGGATCATTTTATTAAAACAGTCATTTCCACTTGTGATTATATCCAAGCGAAAAAACGAAGCAAGAAAAAAATCAACTTAAGCTTTGATGAATGGAACGTCTGGTACCATTCCAATGACCAGGATGCCAGGCTGGACCCATGGACCATCGCACCGCCTCAGCTGGAGGACCATTACAATTTCGAAGATGCTTTGCTTGTCGGAAGCATGCTGATCACGCTTCTGAAGCATGCGGATCGTGTGAAGATGGCCTGTATGGCGCAGCTCGTTAATGTGATTGCCCCAATCATGGCCGAGCAGGGCGGATCCTGGAAACAGACGATTTTCTATCCATATATGCACGCTTCTGCTTTTGGACGGGGAGTTTCTCTGCAGCCGGTTGTTTCATCACCGCTTCATGACACAAAGGATTATACGGATGTTCCTTACCTCGATTCAGCTGCCGTATACAACGAGGAAAAAGAAGAAGTGACGATTTTTGCGTTAAACCGCCATCTCTCTGAATCTCTTCCGCTGACAGCTGATGTTCGAAGTTTTGCAGATTACAGATTGGTAGAGCATATTGTGCTTGAGCATGACGATCTAAAGGCGGTTAACTCGCTGAATGAAGAAAAGGTTAAACCTCATGGAAATGGTTCTGCCGAGCTTAAGGACGGGATCATTGAAGCTCAGCTGTCAAAGGCGTCCTGGAATGTGATCCGCTTGGCCAAATAAAGGGGAGGTGCCTGGCATGTGTTCATTCATAGAGTCTGTCACATCGGCGTTTCAGTCCTGTACATGCGGTTTGGTTCACCATGAAATTAACATGAAAAAAGTCGTGATTTCTAATGAAACGGTGTACGGGGAAATGGCTGTATTTATCAAAGAGCAAAGGTTCAGAAAAACCGTACTTGTATGCGATGAAAATACGCTGAAAAGTGCAGGGAACAAGGTCAGGGACACACTGGAGTCCTCCGGGATTTCGGTTTCTCTGTCCCAGATTTTCCCGAACGATCATGGGGACGTTGCAGCAGATGAACAATCACTGATACAAACGCTGCTGGAAACACCAAAGGACACGGATGTGCTGGTAGCGGTCGGATCCGGTACCCTTCATGATATTGTCCGTTTTGCCTCCCACCAGCGTCGTATTCCTTTTGTTTCTTTTCCAACCGCAGCTTCCGTGGATGGTTTCACCTCAGCGGGTGCGCCCCTGATTGTGAAGGGAGAAAAGAAAACCATTCAGTGTACCGCCCCAATCGCACTGTTTACCGATATTAACGTTTTAAAAGAGGCACCATCGGAATTGGCTGCGGCAGGGTTTGGCGACATGCTTGGAAAAATAACATCGCTCGCTGACTGGAGGGTATCCCGCTGGATGGCAGATGAACCGTACTGCCCGACAGGAGCAGCTCTTACAAAGGAGGCATTGGAAAACTGCTTGTCCCATTTGGAGGACATTGCAGCACGGAGTGAAAAAGGTCTTACTGTTTTGTTGGAATCTCTGATCATCTCCGGCCTTGTTATGCTGGTTCTGGATCATTCCCGGCCCGCTTCAGGCGGGGAACACCATCTCTCCCACTACTGGGAGATGGATTTGCTAAAAAAGGATGCTCCTCAACTCTTGCATGGTGCGAAGGTGGGGGTGGCCTCTTCACTTCTTACTTCAATATATAAAAGATTAATAGAAGAAATGAACAATGATCAGGAACTGTCTGACCCGGTAAAAAACAAAAGATATCAGCAGCATAAAAAGGAGATTGCCCAAACGTATGGTGAGTTGCCCAATGAAAGACAGATGCAAGAATGGCTGGCAAAGGTCGGGGGACCCTCCACCATACAAGAGCTTGGAATCACCCAAGACCTATTGGAAGAAGCATTGCAGCATGCGCATACCATCAGAGACCGGTGGACCGGCTTGAAAATGAAAAACCAGCTCAGATTAACACCACAGCAGTAAAAATCAGTGAATACTGAGGGGGTTAATGATGAAGAGGAAGGTTTCATGTGTTTTAGCTGTGTTGCTCGTAATTTCCCTTTTGTCCGGGTGCAGCGTGAATACGGCAAGCGGTCCGTCCAAGTCGAAAACAACGACTTTAACATACTGGACGTTCAATGGACTTCATGAGGCATTATTTCAGGATGCTGCAAAGAATTGGAACAAGGTGCATCCGGACCGGAAGATCAAATTAAATTCCGTTGTCTATCCCTATGGCCAGATGCATGACAATTTGTCGATCTCCCTGATTGCAAATCAGGGTGTGCCGGATATTGTGGATATTGAACAGAAGCGGTTTGCCACGATGGTTAAAGGCAACCAGGTTCCGCTTGTGGACCTGACTTCATTGGTTGCAAAGGATCGTGATAAGTTTGTCGAATCACGGCTCACTATGTACAGCAAGAACGGAAAACTATACGGCATTGATACCCATGTAGGAACAACGGTCATGTACTACAACATGGATATCATGCAAAAAGCAGGAGTGAATATCGATCGGATACAAACATGGGATGATTATGTAAAAGCTGGAAAGAAGGTGGTCAAAAAAACAGGAAAGCCAATGACCACGATTGAAACAAAGGATCCGAATAATTTCCTGCCCATGATTGTCCAGCAAAAGTCGGGTTTCTTTGACAAAAACGGTAAGCTCATCTTGAACAACAAGATCAATGTAAAGACGCTCGAGTTTCTTAGGGATATGGTGTATACGGACAAAGTCGCTGTACCTACTCCCGGCGGGAACCATCACGCGGAGGAATACTACGGGTTCATGAATCAGGGGGGCGCAGGTTCTGTGTTAATGCCAATCTGGTACATGGGGCGTTTTCTGGATTATATGCCGGATTTAAAAGGCAAAATCGCCATTCGTCCAATGCCTGCCTGGACAAAGGGCGGCGACCGCTCAGCCGGAATGGGCGGTACCGCGACCGCCATTCCAAAGGCATCTAAGCATATCGATCTTGCCAAAGACTTTTTGCAGTATACCAAAGTGTCCAAGGAAGGCAACATCAAGCTGTGGACGGTGCTCGGATTTGACCCGCTCAGATGGGATGTCTGGGATGATCCGGCCCTGCAAAAGGAAAATAAATATACCGCCTACTTCACGAACGGAACCAGCCTGTTTAATATGCTTCTTGAGTTGAAGGATGAAATCAACCCGCTCTATATGACAGAGGATTTCCCGGCTGTTTCGGATAAGCTGGCCACCCAGATTTTATACAAGACGATTAAACTGAGGAACGAAACACCAAAGAAAGCGCTTGATGATGCAGCAAAAGAACTCGAATAACCTGATTTCTAAAGATGAAACAAAGCGAGGGGGATATTGATGAAGGTGGTTCATAGCAATACCCAGCCTGTGATGCTTTCTGAAGAGAAGAAAAGGAGCTGGCTTTCCGGCTTGCTGTATTCGAGAAAAGTGGCTCCTTATGTGTTTGTTGCTCCGTTTATTATTTCTTTTCTGGTGTTTTTTGCATATCCGCTCGTTCAGACCTTTGTTATGAGCTTTCAGGAGGTCCTCCCTGGTGAAACAACTTTTGTGGGATTGGAGAATTACAGGAAGCTAAATAATCAGACCTTTTATACCGCGTTGCTGAACACGGTTCAATACACATTTTGGACTCTTGTGGTATTAATTCCGATTCCTTTAGTACTGGCCGTTTTATTAAACTCCAGGATGACGAGGTTTAAGAACATTTTTAAATCGGCACTTTTTATTCCTGTCCTCACGTCAACCATCATTGCGGGGATTGTTTTCCGCCTGATCTTTGGCGATATGAGCTCCGCATTTATGAACTCCTTTCTTATCAAGCTCGGATTGAAGCCGGAGCTTTGGCTGTCGAGTGAGGGTACCGGGATGTTCGTCATGGTGCTGCTTGCTTCATGGCGGTGGCTGGGTGTAAACATGCTCTATTTCCTGGCCGGCTTGCAAAACATTTCGAACGATTTGTATGAAGCAGCGGATATCGACGGTGCATCCACGTTCCAGAAGTTTTTTCACATCACGCTGCCGAGCCTGAAGCCTGTTACTGTTTATGTGCTGACCATCAGCATTGTCGGCGGCTTCCGGATGTTTGAGGAAAGCTATGTATTCTGGCAAAACTACTCCCCTGGCGATATTGGATTAACGCTGGTGGGCTATATTTACCAGCAAGGATTGGCCTACAACAATATGGGACTAGGCGCCGCCATTGGTATCGTTTTACTTATGATCATCCTGATTGTAAGCGTTATCTCGCTCAAGCTCTCCGGTTCATTTAAGGAGGAACATTGAGATGAACAAAAAACAAAACACAGCCATTTCAAAAGTATCGGTCAACATGCTTTTTATCCTTTTGTGCCTCGTTACGCTATTTCCGCTTTTCTGTCTTGTTCTTGCTTCACTCAAACCATCCACAGAACTGCTGAGATTTGGATTGAATATGAAACTGGATGTTCACGTCATGAGCTTTAAGAATTACGCCTATCTGTTTCAGGGGGGAAGCATTTATTTCGAGTGGTTTAAAAACAGTCTGCTGCTTCTTGTAATCTCAACGGCCCTCACACTGTTTTTCTCATCGATGGTCGGATACGGGCTGGCAGTGTATTCGTTTAAAGGAAAAAATGTTCTTTTTCTTCTTGTTCTTTTTATTATGATGGTGCCTCTTGAAATTATGATGCTGCCGCTTTTCAAGATGACGGTAGCGCTTAAGATAGTTGATTCCTACACGGGGGTGATTCTGCCCTTTATTGTGGCACCTGTTGCGGTGTTCTTTTTCCGCCAATATGCGCTTGGCCTTCCAAAGGCTCTTTTGGAATCCGCCCGGGTGGACGGCTGTACGGAGTTTGGCATTTTCCTCAGGATTATGATGCCGCTCATGAAGCCGGCATTTGGGGCCATGGCCATTTTGCAGGCAATGGGAAGCTGGAACAACTTTCTCTGGCCGCTCATTGTGCTTCGTTCCAAAGAGATGTTTACATTGCCCATCGGCTTTGCTTCACTCTTGAGCCCGTACGGCAATAATTATGACTTGCTTATTTCCGGAGCGGTCCTGGCGGTCATACCGATCATCATCATCTTTTTGTTCTTCCAAAAGTACTTTATCTCCGGCTTAACATCCGGGGGAATCAAGGGATAAAAGAAGAGGAGGAGAGACGGGAATGAAACCTGGCTTAGGTGGCATGACTCGGCTGTTTTTGTTAAATGCGGTGTGGTTGATTTGTTCACTGCCCATCATCACGATTTTTCCGGCAACGGCTGCGATGTTCGGTGTGATCCGGGACTGGAGGCTTCAAAAGGGGTTTCCCCTGGTCAGCCGCTACTGGTCACATTTCAGGGGAAACCTGAAGGCCGGTTTGATCATTGGCTGGGCATTGGCGCTTTGGATTCTGGCATTGCTGCTGAACGTACACATTATTTTGCAGTTCGGCATGGTGCTTCGCTGGATGTTGCTGCCGGTTACCGTGGCTTTGCTTATCGCCGCTGTGTTTGTCCTGCTGCTCTCTTTTCCTTTTATGGTGCATTACGAGCTCGGACTAAAAAGCATTGTGAAAAACACCCTGTATTTCGTAGTGATCCAGCCGCAGGCAGCGTTTTTTTGTCTGCTTCTTTTTTCACTCTCGGCATGGCTTATCCTCACTTTGCCGTTCCTTGTATTTATAGTAATAAGCCCCACAACGTATCTGATGTATCGCGTATGTGATCACTCGTTTCGAAAAATAGAGAACATGAAACGCACAACCGGAAAGATGTCTTCCATGTTCGGACAGTAATATTTCAGACTTCAAAGGAGATATTTTAATGAAAAGAATCCTTTCTGTCATTCTGCTGCTTACGATGATAATGGTGGTCCTTTCTGCTTGCAGTTTGGAAAAAGCAGAAAGCACCAACAGCGGCTATGTGGGCATTTCCATGCCAACCAAGTCGTCGGAGCGGTGGGTCAATGACGGTGAAAATATGAAAAAGCAATTTACAAAACTGGGATATAAAACCGACCTTCAGTATGCGGAGGATGTGGTTGAAAACCAGGCCGCCCAGCTTGAAAACATGATGACAAAGGGAGTGGACGTGATCGTCGTGGCCCCTATCGATGGAACGGCAGCCCTCACTAATGTCCTTGAACGGGCGCATCGTGAAGGCATCAAAATCATTTCGTATGACCGCCTGATTTTTAACACGGATTATATCGATTACTACGCCACCTTTGATAATTTTCAGGTTGGCGTTCTTCAAGGAAAGTACATTGAAAAAAAGCTTGGACTTAAAACGAAAAAAGGTCCGTTTAACATGGAACTGTTTGCCGGCTCGCCAGATGACAATAACGCTTATTTCTTTTTCAATGGGGCCATGAGCGTACTGAAACCCTATATCAGGGAAGGCAAGCTGAAGATCCCGAGCGGACAGGACAAATTCAACCAGGGGGCCACCCTCAGATGGGATGGTTCGCTTGCACAGTCCCGGATGGATAATCTCCTCAGTGCCCACTATTCCGATAAAAAGCTGGATGCCGTGCTGTCTCCTTATGATGGCATCTCGATTGGAATTATCTCCTCCTTGAGGGGAGTGGGGTACGGAAAACCGGACAAGCCCCTGCCGGTCATTACCGGACAGGATGCGGAGCTTGCCTCGGTAAAGTCCATCCTTAAGCACCAGCAAACCCAAACCATTTTTAAGGATACGAGAAAACTCGCTGAGCAAGCCGTTAACATGTCTGCGGCTCTGCTGCATGGCAAAAAAGCGGAAGTCAACGATACGAAAACATACGATAACGGCAAAAAAGTTGTTCCTGCCTACCTGCTGCAGCCGGTTTCCGTGGATGCAGACAATGTGGAAGATGTGCTTGTCAAAAGCAGCTATTATACGAAAGAACAGCTAGGAATCAAATAGCAGCTGGGAGGTTTAAAAACCATGTCAGACATCTTATTGGAAATGAAAAACATCATTAAGGAGTTTCCGGGCGTCAAAGCGCTTGACGGTGTATCCCTGAAGGTGAAAGAAGGAGAAATTCATGCGCTTTGCGGGGAGAATGGCGCCGGCAAGTCGACGCTCATGAAGGTGTTGAGTGGCGTCTATCCCCATGGCACGTATTCAGGAGAAATTTTGTTCAACGGAGATGCATGTGCCTTCAAAACGATCAAGGACAGTGAACAGCTCGGAATCGTCATCATCCATCAAGAGCTTGCACTTGTTCCTTACTTATCGATTGCCGAAAATATTTTCCTCGGAAACGAGCAGTCCCGGCGCGGGATCATCAATTGGCATCAAACCACGATAAAGACCAAGGAATTGCTGAAGAAAGTGGGATTGAAAGAGAATCCGGACACAAAGGTTGGAGACATCGGGGTCGGAAAGCAGCAACTCGTGGAGATTGCAAAAGCGTTATCCAAAAATGCTAAGCTGTTGATTCTGGACGAACCGACCGCTTCGCTTAATGAAAAAGACAGTGAGAATTTACTGCAATTGATGCTGGAGTTTAAAAAGCAGGGCATCTCCTCCATCATCATCTCCCACAAGCTGAACGAAATCGAAAAGGTTGCTGATTCGATTACGATCCTGAGGGACGGGCAGTCTGTTGAAACCCTGTCGATGAAGGACTCAGAGGTCAATGAAGACCGGATTATTAAAGGAATGGTGGGGCGGGATCTGACACACCGTTATCCTGACCGCCGCCCGAATATCCGCCAAACGATCTTTGAGGTGAAAAAATGGAATGTGCACCATCCCCTTCATGCCCACCGCAAAGTGATTGATGAAGTTGATCTGCATGTTCGAAGCGGTGAGATTGTGGGAATTGCCGGCTTGATGGGAGCAGGGCGCACAGAGCTTGCGATGAGCCTTTTCGGAAAAAGCTACGGGAAGAAAATCAGCGGCCAGACCTTTCTGAGAGGAGAGGAAGTGGTGCTCGATGGCGTCGACAAGGCGATCGGTCATGGCCTTGCTTATGTTTCCGAGGACAGAAAAGACAGTGGCCTGATTCTGATGGAGGATATCAAAACGAATATTTCGCTTGCAAGCCTAAAGCAAATCTGCAGCCGCTTTGTGGTAAACAAAAACAAAGAGGTGCAGGTCGCTGAGGAATACCGCAGAAAGCTGAACATTAAAACACCGAGTGTCTATCAAAAGGCAGGTCTTTTAAGTGGTGGGAATCAGCAGAAGATCGTACTGAGTAAATGGATTCTTTCCAATCCGGAACTGTTGATCCTGGATGAACCGACACGCGGGATTGATGTGGGCGCAAAATATGAAATCTACACGATCATTGATGAACTCGCTCAGCAGGGAAAAGGAATTCTTATGATTTCTTCTGAACTGCCCGAGCTGCTTGGCATGTGCGACCGGATCTATGTCATGAACGAAGGCCGGATCACAGGTGAAGTCACGCGCGAAGAGGCCAGCCAGGAAGTGCTGATGAGATACATGACAAAACGTAAGGAGAGTGACCACCATGCAAAGTCAGCTGGAATTACCGAAAAAGCAAGATAAACAGCAAGAGCTTTCCGTAGGGCAGGTTATCCGTAACAATATGAGGCAGTACACGATGATAGTTACACTGACCGTTATTATGCTTCTTTTTCAATTGTTAACTGATGGCCTGCTGCTCAAGCCGCTTAACATTACCAATCTCATTCTTCAGAACGCGCATATTCTTGTGCTCGCCATTGGAATGGTCCTCGTCATCATTACCGGCCACATTGACTTGTCCGTTGGTTCGGTCGCTGCTTTTGTAGGTGCCGTTTCAGGGATTATGATTATTAATCATAATGTTCCTACCTTCTTGGCTATCATCATTTCGCTCTTACTTGGGGCAGTGATCGGCGCCTGGCAGGGATTCTGGGTCGCCTATGTTAAAATTCCGGCCTTTATCGTCACCTTGGCCGGCATGCTGATCTTCCGCGGGCTGACGATGGTAGCTTTGGAAGGGAAGTCCATCGCACCGTATCCAGATGCATTTCAAAGCATGAGTGCGGGATTTATTCCAGACTGGCTCGGAGGCGGTTCATTGCACGTGACCACAATGGTCATTGGATTTGTGTTATCTCTTCTTTATGTATTTAATGAATGGAAAGCAAGGAACAACCAACTCTCCTATGGCTTTGATCTACAGCCGGCCGGCTTATTTATCGCCAAGCTTGCCGTGATTTTTATCGTATTGAATCTGTTTGCCTATGTTTTAGCCACCTATGAGGGCATTCCCAATATTCTTGTCATCCTCGGAGTTCTTGTTCTGCTGTACAGTTTTGTTACCAATCAGACGACAGCAGGCCGCCACATTTATGCGATTGGCGGAAACGAGAAGGCAGCGCAGCTGTCAGGGATCAAAACGAAGAAGGTTACCTTTTGGGTATTCGTCAACATGGGCGTATTGTCGGCGCTTTCCGGCCTGTTGTTTGCTGCCCGTCTGAACGCTGCTACCCCTAAAGCAGGAAACCTGTTTGAGTTGGATGCGATTGCAGCCTGCTTTATCGGTGGAGCATCAGCCTATGGCGGAATTGGAACCGTCGCAGGAGCCATTATCGGTGGTCTTGTTATGGGAATCATGAATAATGGCATGTCCCTCCTTGGGGTCGGCATTGACTGGCAGCAGGGTATCAAGGGCTTTGTCCTTCTCGCTGCCGTGGCGTTGGATATCTATAATAAGAATAAGGCTGCTTGATTCTGTGTGAAATACGAACCCCTCTTTAGAAAAAAAGTGAGGGGTTTTTTATATGACTACTAGAAGAAATTTAGAGGTATTAAAAAATACTACTAAAAGATCAGTGTATAAATGGTGGGACATAGCGTCCAAACTGATTGCAGAAGCAAAAAAGAGATAAGCTTAAAGGAAAACTATGCCGGGTAAAGATTTAGTGTGATTCAGACTGTATTTTAAGGAGGTAACACATTCATGGATTTACGTCTTAGTGGAAAAAAGGCGCTTGTTACAGGGTCAACTTCAGGCATTGGAAAGGCGATGGCAAAGGAGCTTGCCAAAGAGGGGGCTGAGGTTATCATTAACGGACGCCGCGAGGAAACCGTAGAGGGTACGATAGCTGAAATTCAGGGGCTTCACCCTGACGCGGTCCTTTCTCAAGCTGTTGCGGATCTGGGAACAGAAGAAGGCTGTGAAAAGATACTCAGCCAGTATCCGGAAATTGATATTCTTATCAATAATCTCGGAATCTTTGAACCTAAAGAATACTTTGACATTCCCGATGAGGACTGGTTTCGGTTTTTTGAAGTGAACATAATGAGCGGAGTACGGCTGAGCCGCCGTTATCTTAAGCAAATGATCGAAAAGAAAGAGGGAAGGGTCATTTTTATTGCGAGTGAAGCGGCTGTTATGCCGTCACAGGAAATGGCGCATTACAGTGCGACAAAGACGATGCAGCTGTCACTTTCCAGAAGCCTGGCTGAATTGACAACCGGTACGAACGTTACCGTCAATACAATCATGCCAGGTTCTACCCTGACAGAGGGAGTAGAAGAGATGCTGAATCAGCTGTATCCGGATCAAAGTCTGTCTCTGGAAGAAGCGGAAAAGAAGTTTATGCAAGAAAACCGCCCGACTTCTATCATTCAAAGACTAATTCGTCCGGAGGAAATTGCTCAACTTGCCGTTTTCTTAAGCAGCCCGCTATCATCAGCCATTAATGGCGCTGCTTACCGGGTAGATGGCGGCCTTGTGCGTAGTGTGTTTTAAGTCAATTATTCTAATGGAAGTGTACTCATGAATATTCAATCGTTAACAAAATTCACCGCAGCCATTGAATTAGCCTCGGCTGCTCATCAATCACAGGTTCGCAAAGGAAACGGTATGCCCTATATTTCTCATCCTTATATGGTAGGCATACTGCTGATGGATGCCGGTTGTCATGAGGATGTGGTAATTGCCGGCATTTTGCATGACGTTATTGAAGATACGAGTTGTACCGAAAAGGATATTGAAGACAAGTTTGGAAAGATCGTGCTTAACTTGGTCCAAGGCAGCTCGGAACCTGATAAATCAGCATCGTGGGAAGAAAGAAAAAAACATACCATTTCTTTTATTGAACAGGAGGCAACCGTGGAGGTCTGCCAGATCGCTTGTGCTGATAAGCTGCACAATGTGCATTCGTTGAAACAGGACATGAAGAAACAAGGAGAAGCGGTCTGGAAGCATTTTAACAGAGGAAAGGACCAGCAGCGATGGTATTACTACTCACTTGTTGAAGCGCTGCGCAAAAAAGTCAGCGGCTTTTCTTTATATGTGCAACTGGAAAAGGAAGTTGCCGAAGTGTTTGAGTCTCAAAGAACATAGCATATCCTTTTCCATGATTAAGAGGAAAAAGGGTTTAGGGAAAACTTATCTTCAAAAAAGGTCCTTATTAAAAGAATTATCCAACGGTTGATCCTTATGAAAACACAGAGATTATTTTTAGAGGAATATTATGTTTTTTCTAGAAAACGAAAGCAGAATGAGAGAGCATAAAAAAGCAACCCTTGATTTAGATAAAGTTACAATAACTTAGTTTAGGAGGATGATCATGGTCTATGCCGCACTGCTTCGAGGAATCAATGTAGGCGGGAAAAATAAAATTGACATGAAGTTGCTAAAAAAAACATTTGAACGAATCGGTATGAGCTCTGTTGTTACCTATATCAATTCAGGTAATATTATTTTCACGGTGAGTGGCCAATCAAAAACAACCTTATCCCATCTTTTAGAAGAGACAATACATACCGACTTCGGGTTACAAATTAAAGTTTTAGTCCGTAGTTTGGATGATTTTAAAAAAGTCATCCAATCCCTTCCAGAAACATGGAAGAACGACCAGCAAATGAGAAGTGATGTGCTGTTCTTATGGGACGAAATGGACAATGAGTCAGTGCTTAATCATCTGGTCATCAACCCACAGATTGATACGGTGAAGTACGTTCCCGGAGCTATTCTATGGTCGGTCGAAAAAAAGAATATAACCAAATCAGGCATGACTAAACTCGTTGGTTCAAAGCCATATCGACACATAACCGTGAGGAATGTCAATACAACTCGCAAAATATACGAACTTATGGAAGTAACAGAGACTTCAATGACAGATCCTAGCCATGAAACATAAACGGAAGAATCATGCACAAAAAAGAAACGGTCTTTTAAAGGTCGCTTCTGGTTCAGATTAGTAGTTATATATTAATGTAAACAATAAAGGTGTGTACCCATACTGCATAAGCCAATTGTTGTTTTTTTTAATCAGAGTTCATATAATTGAAAAAAATAACAGGGGGCATACCAATGATAGAATTGCAGACTGAGAGATTGCTGTTGAGACCTTGGAAACCATCCGATTATAAAGATTTATACGAGTATGCGAAGAGTGAGAAGGTGGGACCAAATGCCGGCTGGAGGCCACATAAAGATGAAGAGGAAAGCAAGGAAATCATAGATTTGTTTTTAAGAGAAGATGAGACATGGGCGATTGAGCTGCTTTCAAAAGAAAAGGTCATCGGCAGTATCGGCCTGCATGAACGTACACCCGATCTTTCCCTTGTACATTTGAAGCAAAAAGAAATCGGCTATGTGCTTAATCCTGCTTATTGGGGAAACGGCTATGTCCCTGAAGCGGTGAACGCTGTGCTCCAATTTGGTTTTGAAGAGCTGAGCTTAGATATGGTATGGTGTGGGCATTTTGATTTTAACCATAACTCCAAACGGGTGAATAAAAAATGCGGATTTACTTACCGGTTCAGTGAAAAGAAGATTTTAGAGAGGCTGGATGGGAAAGAAGTAATGTCTTTATACTACAGCATTCTTAGAGAGGAGTATGAGGGGCGCATGCAACAAGTAAAATAACAGAATGAGAGGGAATACCGTTTACGAACGGTATTTTTTTATGGGCTGTTATATGAATGGGATTGGTAAGTCAACTAGGCTAAACGGTGAGTAAATTAAGAAGTTCCGTGAGTAAACCAACGAAAGTTGTGAGTAATGCTGCCATCATTTCAAAAATACTGCAGGTCTTCCAGGTTGAACAGGGAATGTATAAAATATATGATGTTTCGCCAAGAAAGGGGTGCCTGCTGTGAAAGTTGTCATCTTGGGCTATGGTTTTATTGGAACGATTCATTTAAACGCCTATCAAAAAATGAATGACGTCGAAGTTGCGGGAATTTACTCGACCACCAAAACAGGAAGCATTGAGGGAATAAAGGTATACAACGATCTGGATGAGTGCTTGGAGCTGGCGGATGTGGTGGATATTTGCCTGCCGACCTTTATGCACCGAGAGATTTTTGAAAAAGCGGTGGCAAAAGGCAAGCATATTTTTCTGGAAAAACCGATTGCGCATACCGAGGAAGACTGCCGGTTCATGCTGGAGCTGGAGCAGCGGTCGAATGTCAAGATCATGGTCGGCCAGGTGCTTCGTTATTTTCCGGAATATCGCCAGTTAAAAAATAAGATTGATCCCGGGAAGCCGGCTTCTTCGCTGCTTTCAAGACGTTCACAGCTGCCGGTCAGCGGGAAAAACTGGTCCCTGGACCGCAAGAACAGTGGAGGTGTTATTCTGGATCTATTGCTTCATGACATTGATTTTGCATGCTGGGCGTTTGGGCCGGTTACTCGGATCTTTGCTCAAAGTGATACCGAGCATTACTACGCTTTACTGACCCTTCGTCATGAGAACGGATCCATCACCCGGCTGGAAGGAAGCTGGAGGTATGACGGAGGCTTTGTCCAGGAGGCGGAAATCGCACAGGAAAATGAGCTCTTTACCTACAACAGTCAGGAAGTCCATCCGTTGCAGGTTCATCGGAATGTCTTAACTTCAAAGGATTCCACCGAGATTCCGGCTGTACTTTTACGAGACGCCCCCTGGTATCTCGAGCTGCGGGAGTTTATTGATGCTATCCGTTACGATCAGCCGGTTCCCATTACACTTCAGGATGCCTATGAAAGCACGAGGGTGGCTTTGCTGGCCTTGAAGTCGGCGGACGAGAAGCGGCCTATTTCCTTAGTAAAGGAGTTGAATGCCTGATGAAGATTTCTATTCTATCGACGGCGCACGTCCACTTTGAAGCATTTGCCAGTGCTGTAAAGCAATGCGCGGATACTGAGCTGGCCGGAATTTATGACGACGATGCCCACCGCGGTAAAAAGAAAGCAGCTGATCTTCAGACGGTCTTCTTTGAAAATATCCATGATGCGCTCTCCGTATGTGAGGCGGTGGTGGTCTGTTCGGAGAATGCCAAGCATGAGGAGCTGGTGCTTGCGTCCATTGAAGCGAATAAGCACGTTTTGTGTGAAAAGCCGCTGGCCATTTCCACTGTCAGTGCGGAGCGGATGGCGAAAAAAGCCGTGGAACAGGACGTGGTATTGGCTACAGCCTTTCCGCTGAGATTCAATACACCGGCAATGGAATTGAAACAAGTGATTGACCAGAAACTAATCGGAGAAGTGCTGGCCTTTCACGGGAAAAATCCGGGGCAGTGCCCGAAAGGCTGGTTTATCGATAAAAAGCTTTCAGGTGGGGGCGCGCTGATGGATCATATCGTGCATCTCGCTGATTTGATGAGATGGCTGACCGGAGCAGAAGTTTCAAAAGTGTATGCAGAAGCGGATTCCTTTTTGGTTCCGTGCATTACCATTGACGATGTGGGACATGTTCAACTGGAATTTGATAATGGTATTATTGCCGATATTGATCCAAGCTGGTCACGGCCGGAAGGGTTCCCAACATGGGGAGGAATAGATCTCAGAGCTACTGGAACCCAAGGGGCGGTCGATTTGCGGGCCTACGCACAGAAGGTGGCTCAATACAACAATACGAAGACCCTTCACCACGATTACGGGGACTTTGAATACTTGTATATGATGAATGCCTTTGTTCTGGCCATTGGAAATCAACAGACCGAGCTTGCGAATGCGTGGGACGGGGTGGCCGCCACCAAAATTGTGGAAGCCGCCTATCAATCGGCAAAGGAACATGAAGTGGTTACCATTGCATGAGCACCTTTTCAAATGGTGCCCGGGCTGTAGACAAACTCTATGAAAATAGAGCTTGTTTACAGCTTTTTTTGTTACCGAAATTCATACTTTTACAGACGTAGAGTTGATTTTGGTTAAAAACATAGATTCAATTAAAAAAGTGATTTCAACTATTAGTCGAAATCACTTTTTTAATCCTTCTTCTTGCTTGTCTATATAAATATTGCCCCATTGCTTTAAAGATTTCAGTATTGGAACAAAGTTTTCTCCAAGATCTGTTAAATAATATAAAACCCTTTTAGGACTATCATTTGTTTCTTCTCTTGCGACTAATCCATCTTTTTCCATGTCCCTAAGCTGCAGGGTAAGGATGCGCTGAGTAATGCCCGGTATCTCACGGCGTATTGCATTATAATACATGGGTGATTTTGATAATAAGGATAAAATGATACCTTTCCATTTACCACCCATAATATGCATCGCTAATTCAATTGGACAACCATGCTTTATGGTTACCGTACAAGGGCCGTATTGATCACTTTTAAATTCTGACATTTTCTCACCTCAATGGGTAGTAACAAAATTGTGCCTTCTTGTTACGCCTTTTTTTTCTTACTAAACTTATGATACCAAATAAATAAGGAGAAGGTGTATGCATTGGAATTTGTTCAAATCTCTGAACATGTTTATAAGCTTACTTCTGAAACCGTTGTTGGTATCCGAGTTAAAATCAATACATGGTACGTAGTGGAAGGGGAAGATGTTTATATCATTGATACCGGAATGGAAGACTATGCAGGTGCGCAATTGAATGCGGCAAAATCTTTAGGTTCTCCCAAAAGTATCTTATTGACACATGGCCATCTGGATCACATTAATGGTGCCAAGTATTTAAGAAATCATTTAAATATTCCTATTTACGCGCACGAAATTGAAATTCCGTTTATCAATGGTGAAAAGCCATATCCAAACAAAATAGAAGAGGAAACAACAGGGGTGGAATATCAAGTTGAAGGCTTAAGTGACAAGATCATTAAAAGGCTGCCCTTAGATGTATATTTAACACCCGGTCATACACCGGGACATGTAATATACCACCATAAAGATGACAATGTGTTGCTAACTGGAGACTTATTCTTTTCTAATGCAGAATCATTACATCCACCGATTCGAAAGTTCACAAATAATATGGATGAAAATATTAATAGCGGGCGAGTAATAGATAAAATTCAACCTTCTATCATTTCTTCATCACATGGTGAAGATGTCAAATACAAACATGATTTATATACCATTTATAAATTTATATATGAATAGGAGATAGAAAAATGAAAATACAATTATTTCAAATGGAAATTATAGAAGGAAAAGTTAAGCAAAACGAACGACGTATTCAATCCTTATTCCAAGAGAAGCTGGATGTAGACACTGATATTGTTGTGATACCTGAAATGTGGAATACGGGTTATGATTTAAAAAATGTATCCGAAAAAGCAGATATTGATTTAAAAAGAAGTTTTCCTTTTATTCAAAGTTTAGCAACCAAACATCAAGTGAACATCATTGCAGGTTCAGTTTCGAATAAAAGGAATGACAACATTTATAATACCGCCTTTGCGGTATCAAAAACCGGTGAGCTGCTCTATCAAAAAGATAAGATACATCTCGTGCCGATGTTGGATGAAAATCGTTATCTGACAGGTGGAGATAAAGTTCCAGAAGTATTTGAGATTAACGATATCAAAGCCAGTCAAATTATATGTTACGATTTACGTTTTCCGGAGATCACACGCTATCCAACGTCTCAAGGTGCAAAAATAATATTCTACGTTGCACAATGGACTGCCAAAAATATAGACCATTGGAGAACCCTTCTGAGGGCAAGAGGTATAGAAAATTGTGTCTATGTTGCTGCATGCAACAGTGTGGGGAAAGTGAATAATAAAAATCATGTCGGCAACACATACGCTGGACATTCAATGGTCATTGATCCAAATGGAAACATTATAGCAGAGGGGAGAGACCAAGAAGAGGCCATAACAGCAGCAATCCATATACACAAAGTTACAGAGCAACAAAAACGCATCCCCATATTTGAAAACTTGAGACCGGATGTATATAAACATGCAAAATAGAGATTTGTATACCATATATAGCTTATAAACAGAAAAAACTACTGTGTCTCACAACGGTAGTTTTTTCTTATGTAGAAACGCGAGTGAAGCTCGTTCAAAGGTGTTTTTTCTCCCTATTTATGTAATTTTAATTGAATATTATTCTCAATTAGGATAGGATGGTAATAGATTACGAAGTTTCTCCTTCTCATTTTTATGGAGATTCATAGTTTAACAAGAAGGAGGGGGCATCCATCGATACGATCAAGCGTTTCGCCTCATATTATAAGCCTTATAAAGGGCTGTTTATTCTGGACTTCAGCTGTGCGGTTTTCGTTGCTCTGCTGGAGCTTGCGTTTCCTGTCGCCATGAACCGTGTGATTGACGACTTGCTTCCAACGAACAACTGGCGCTGGATTTCCATCGCATGTATCATTTTGCTGTTTGTTTTTATTTTGAGCACGTTCATGAACTATGTGGTGACCTATTTTGGTCACCGGCTTGGAGTAGGGATTGAAACCGATCTTCGCAGAGATTTGTTTGCCAAGCTGCAGAGGCAGTCCTTTTCATTTTTTGATAACAATAAGACCGGCCATCTTGTTTCCGGTTTGACGAATGACTTAATGGATATCGGTGAAGTCGCTCACCATGGTCCGGAGGATTTGTTCATTGCCATGATGACAATTGTCGGCTCCTTTGCCATTATGTTTAACATTCATTGGCAGCTGGCTTTAATACTGGCTGTTGCGATTCCGATCATCATTTTTGTCTCTCTTTTTTACAGCAAAAAAATGTCCAAAGCGTTCCATACGATGTATGAAAAGATTGCGGGCTACAACGCCCGGATTGAAAACAACATCGGAGGAATCCGCATCGTGCAATCTTTTACAAAGGAAGAGCACGAAATCAACTTGTTCAAAGGCACAAACGCAGGCTTTCGCATTGCCAAGCTTGTTGCCTACAAAATCATGGCGTGGAGCAGTTCCATCAACTTCGCTCTCATGAAGATTATCTTACTGCTGGTTCTTGGCTGCGGATCCTGGTTTGTTATTAATGACCAAATGACCTACGGAGAGTTTGTCGCTTTCGTCATGCTGTCCAATGTCTTCATCGCACCGATCAAACACATCAATCAGATTCTCGAGCTGCTGCCAAAGGGGTATGCGGGCTTCAGACGGTATCTTGAGGTATTGGATATGGAACCTTCCATTAAGGATAAAGAAGATGCGATTGAGGTTGCCCATGTGCGTGGTGACATCGCCTTTAAAAATGTTAGCTTTGATTATGAAGAGGATCAGCCTGTGCTTGAGGATATCTCGTTTCGTGTTCGCGCTGGAGAGACGCTGGCTCTGGTAGGGCCATCTGGTGGCGGAAAAACCACGCTATGCTCTTTGATTCCGCGCTTTTATGATATTACAGAAGGAAAGATCACCATCGATGGTATGGATGTCCGTGACCTGACTTTGCAATCGTTGCGCAGCCAGATCGGCATCGTTCAGCAGGATATTTATCTTTTTGACGGAACGATTCGCGACAATATTATGTATGGAGATTTTGAAGCGAGTGAAGAGGTGCTGTGGAACGCAATCCGAAGCGCCCAGCTGGAAGAGTTGATCGAGAGTTTGCCTGAAGGACTAGATACAATGATCGGCGAACGCGGCGTGAAGCTGTCAGGCGGGCAAAAGCAGCGGATTTCCATCGCCCGCATGTTCCTGAAAGACCCGGCGATCTTGATTCTGGATGAGGCGACCTCCGCACTGGATACGAAAACAGAGCGTGCAATCCAGGCGGCACTCGACGAACTGTCAAAAGACCGTACAACCATTATCATCGCCCACCGCTTATCTACCATCCGCAATGCCGATAAAATCATTGTCGTCAAAGACGGACACATTCAGGAAGAAGGCAGCCATGAAGCCCTGGTTGCGGGTGAAGGAGATTATTATCAGCTGCTGCAGACGCAGATGGTGTAGGAAATGGTAATAACGCATTGAAAAAGCTGCCAATCGGCAGCTTTTTTTTGTGATTTTAGTAAAAATGTCTGATGAATAAGACAGCTAGTTTCAAAGAGTTTAGCGAACGTTGGATAATCTTGCTTTATTTTGTAATATAAATGTAATGGTGGTGCTATATTCCTGTTACCTTAGTGCTATATAGTTAGACAGGTAGAAAACAACAGGAGGAACACAACTCGATGTTAAAAAAGAATCTTCTGGCATTATTGTTGCTCGCCACAATTTTTACTACAGTCCTAATATCACCATCCAAGAGTGAAGCTGCTTCGACTACATACCACACAAAAGCCATTTCTGTCGCTAAGTCTAATCTGGGCGTCCGCTATCTTTGGGGAGGCATGTCTCCAAAAGGGTTCGACTGCTCCGGACTTGTGAAATACTCATATAGCAAATCAGGAAAAACGCTGCCTCGTACTGCAGCTGAAATGTATAAAAAAGGAACAAAGGTAAAATCTCTAAAGGTCGGCGATCTTATGTTTTTCGCACCTAACAGAGCTTCAAGACCTACACATGTTGCCATGTACATGGGAAGCGGAAAAATGATTCAGGCTGCCACCTCTCATGGAGTCTCCATCACAACAACAAGCAACAGCTACTGGCACCCGCGCTATATTGGCGCAAAAAGAATATAATTTTTCAAACCGCTCACCTTGTGGGCGGTTTTTTATAATTTTTTTCATCAATTTTAGGTTCTAAAAAAACAACTTGGCCATACGATAAAATGATGGCGCTTACATTTAAAGAATATTCAAAATTCATAATAAACTTATTGACTTGTCATTTTTAAGCTGTTAATCTTAATTTTAAAATTGATCAGAAAATTCAATGACGAGAACAGTAGGATAATATTTTTGTTCCAAAGAGAGCCGGAATGGGTGGGAGCCGGTGAACAAACATTATCTGAAAATCATCTCTGAGAAGCAAAGCTGAACTATGAAGTAAGCTTTGTCGGTAGTTTCCGTTAAAATGTCGGTTGACTAAGAGCCGGAGCCTGCTTTCGCTTCGGAACTAGGGTGGTAACGCGAGCCAAACTCGTCCCTAAAAAGGGATGAGTTTTTTTATTGAGTAAAAAATATGGGTTTTTTATTGAGTAAAAAATATGAGTTTTTTTATTGAGTAAAAAAATATGAGTGTTTTTATTGAGTAAAAAACGAACGGGAAAGGAAGAGGAACATGGAACAGGTACAGCAAAAACAAAGAACGGTGCTGGTCGAAGACATTATGATCGCCAATCAGCGTATCAAAGATGTGGTCCTTCATACCCCTTTGCAATATAATCCTTTATTATCCGCACAGTATGACTGTAAATTATATTTGAAACGGGAGGACTTGCAGGTGGTCCGTTCCTTCAAGATCCGCGGGGCGTATAACCGGATCAAGAAGCTCAGCCCGCAGGAGCTCGCCAACGGCATCGCTTGTGCGAGTGCCGGGAACCATGCGCAGGGTGTTGCCTATTCCTGCCACCTCTTGCAAAGCAACGGCAAGATTTTTATGCCAACCACTACGCCGAAGCAAAAAGTGAACCAGGTAAAATTCTTCGGCGGCGAGCACGTTGAGGTGGTACTCACAGGAGACACGTTTGACGATGCCTACGAACAAGCGATTGCCTGCAGCCGCGAGGAAAACCGGACGTTTATCCATCCTTACGACAATGAGGACGTGATTGCCGGGCAAGGGACAGTGGCAGTGGAAATTCTGAATGACTGTGAGGAAAACATCGATTACATGTTTGTCCCGATTGGAGGAGGGGGACTGGCAGCTGGAATGGGCACATTTATGAAGAGTGTGTCTCCGCAAACAAGGCTCATTGGCGCGGAGCCGGCTGGGGCGGCAGCGATGAACGAATGCATGCTTAAGGGAAAACATGTATGCCTCGACCGTATTGATCCGTTTGTGGATGGTGCTGCTGTAAAAAATGTAGGGGAAATTACGTATGAAATCTGCCAGCAGATTCTGGACGATATCGTGGTCGTACCTGAAGGGAAAGTCTGTTCCACACTCTTATCGCTTTATAACAAGAATGCGATTGTGGCTGAACCGACCGGATCGCTTGCACTTGCTGCACTGGACGAGTATGCCGAGCAGATCAAAGGCAAAACCGTTGTTTGTGTTGTGAGCGGAGGGAACAACGACATCGGCCGCATGCAGGAAATCAAGGAACGTTCCATGATCTATGAAGGCTTGCAGCATTATTTCATTGTTCATTTTCCACAGCGGGCCGGTGCGCTTCGTGAATTCCTGGATGAAGTTCTCGGACCGGATGATGACATTAACCGATTTGAATATACGAAGAAAAACAACAAAGAAAGCGGGCCGGCCTTGGTCGGCATCGAATTAAAGCATAAAGAGGACTATCCGGAGCTGATCGAGCGGATGAACCGCAAAGGATTTGCCTATCAGAATGTGAATCAGGACAAAACATTGTTTCAGCTCCTGGTCTAAGGGAGGACGACAGCGTACAGAAATGTGCGCTGTTTTTTTATGGAAGGAAGAAGAACATATTTACTATTCTCTGAAAACTCTTTAAAATAAGCGAAGATAAATGACGGGGCTGCCGGCAGTCCATGGGGGTACATCATGTTCAAGAACTTTAACATATTTGCAAAGGTCAATTTGCTTATTGTGGCGATGCTTCTCCCTATTCTTCTTTTATACATATACTCTAACCGCGTGGGGACCGATGTGGTAGAAAACGAAATCAGCAAATCGAGTAAAAGCCAGCTCATTTACTTTCAAAACCAGCTTGATGCCAATATCAATCGCCTGTCGCTTTTTCCAAACCTTCTGGTTGAGGACCCCGACGTGCTGCGGCAGCAGAATGAATTTCTGAAAAGCGACATCCTTGATTTGGATGCCATTACCGTGATTAAGCAAATCCAATACAAATTGGGGATTCTGTCAAACTCAACGAACTGGAGAAATCTGCTCTACGTGTATTACCCCAGTGTCAAAAAAGTAATATCCACTGACCCTTCTGCCTCTTACCAAAAGCGCATGGACCATCCCAACCGCAAGCAAAAATCAGGAGTTGGCTTATGACTTCCTGAAGTTCTTCTCCACGACCAACAAGATTCAGGAGATTGCAACAAAGGGTGGCTTATTCCCAACGTTAAGTACCGTGTATACGTCGCCTCTTTTCACCGAAGCGGATAATTATTTAACAACCAAAAAATCTGGCAAATCTTTGCTAATGAAACGAAGGAGATTAAAGCAGCAAATTATACTGGAAACTATGCCATTGCAAAGGATGAAGCGGTTAAAGCTCAATCCGAAATCCTGACAAGTGGTAAAGACATTCCAACCGCATTAAAAGCAGCGGAGAAGCGCCTGGAAAACCGGTTAAGCCAAAGGAATAAGGGTAAGGGTTGGGAACTTCCCAGCCCTTTTTTTGAAGGGAATTCTGCTCATGCCTGAAGGCTTTTTGTTTTCAAGCATTTTGTCAACCATTGGAACGCTTCAGTTATTTGATGAGCCTATGAATCTGACCAAGGGGGGCCGGCTGATTCTACGATGACACTTGGTCTTTATATCTACCAAAATGGCTTTGAATACTTTGATTCCGGCTATGCGTCAGCGATTGCTTATGTAGTCGTCATCATGGTCGCTGTTCTTTCATTTCTTCAATTTAAAGTAACGGGGGAGGATTAAGATGAATGTTATCGAAAAAGTAACACTGAATAATCCACAGGCTCTGCCGTCAAAGGTAAAAACACGAAAGAAAAAAAGCCTTTTCAGACAAAGCGGAGTCTATCTCTTTCTGGGACTGTTTGCCTTTATCTCGATCTTTCCGTTTTACTGGATGATCATCGGAGCGACCAACCATTCCGGAAAAATGTTTACAAGTCCGCCGACATTGCTTCCGGGCAAGGAATTTATGTCGAACCTTTCACATCTGAATGAGGCAGTCGGGATTGGCCGGGTTCTGTTTAACTCTGTCTTTGTTTCGTTTCTTTTTGTGATATTGGCACTGGCGATTTCAACAGCCGCAGCCTATGTTCTGGCGAAGTTTGAATTCAAAGGCAAGAAGACGATCTTTACGGCTTTTTTGCTGTCCATGATGATCCCGGGGCAGGCCACTATGATTCCGTTGTTCAAAATGATGTCAGATTTTCACTTGCTCAATACGTACTTCGCTTTGATCGCACCCAGCCTTTGTTTTCCGTTTGCCATTTTCTTAATGAGACAGAATTTGATGGCTTTTCCTAACGAGCTGATGGAGTCTGCCCGTCTGGATGGCGCGAGCGAACTGCGGATATTCCTGTCGATCGTATTGCCGTCCATGAAACCGGCTCTCGCAGCGACCGCGATCTTTTTATTCATGTCACAGTGGAACAACTTTATGTGGCCGTTGGTGGCAACCACATCCAGTGAAATGTATACGTTTCCAGTGGCTATCGCAAGCCTGATGGGAGTCACCATCGCTACCATTCCGATGATTATCTTTTTCCTGACCCTGCAACGCCATTTTATCTCTGGGATGCTTGGGTCTGCCTTAAAGTAGTGTTTATTTTATAAAAATGAGCAGAGGAGTGAAGAAGTTGAACACAAAAAATGATTGGGAAAATCTTTCGATCCTGCAAAGGAACCGGCAGCCTGAACGCTCGTGCTTTACACCCTATGAAGATAAAGCATCAGCATTATCTTATGAAAAAGGGAGATCTGGCAGGTATCAGCTGCTGAACGGAAAATGGAAATTTTATTATGCAAAGCAGCCGGCACTGGCGCCAGAAGGCTTCCAAAAGGATGAGTTTGATGTGACAGCATGGGATGAGATTTCCGTACCTTCCAACTGGCAGATGAATGGTTACGGACGGCCTCACTATACAAATGTGCAGTATCCGTTTCCTGTTGATCCGCCTCATATACCTGATGAGAATCCTACGGGTTCTTACAGACGGGACTTTTATGTATCCGACAGCTGGAAAGATGACACCATCGTCCTCCGGTTTGAAGGGGTGGACAGCAGTTTTCATGTATGGGTAAACGGTGAGGAAGCGGGGTACAGCCAGGGCAGCCGTCTTCCGTCAGAGTTTGACATCACCTCTTTGGTCCGAGACGGTCAAAACACCCTGGCGGTACAAGTCTATCAATGGTCTGAAGCGAGTTATATAGAAGATCAGGATATGTGGTGGCTGAGCGGAATTTTCAGGGATGTATCTTTAATTTCACAGCCTCGGGTTCATATGAACGACTATTTTATCAGAACAGAGCTGGACGAAAATTATCAGGATGCGGTGCTTCATCTCGACGCAGTACTCCATAATCACAGTGAAGATCAGTTGAAAGACTATCGATTGGAAGTCGCTTTATTGGACTGTGATTTTCAGGCAGTCGACAATGTTCATGCTGGAGAGCAAGTAGCTGTGGATGCGTTCGGGGAGACCCGCCTGTCCATTTCACTGCCCGTAGAGAACCCTGAAAAATGGTCTGCTGAGTACCCTTACCTGTATCATCTTCTTCTGACACTAAAAGATGATCAAGGAAATACGATTGAGGTGATCTCAGCCAAGACCGGTTTTCGTTCGGTTGAGCTGAAAAACGGATTATTCCTTGTTAACGGAGTACCGATCAAGCTGAAAGGGGTTAACCGGCATGATCATCATCCGGACTTCGGGCGAGCGGTTCCGCTGGACTGGATGATCGAAGACGTCAAGCTGATGAAGACGCATAACATCAATGCTGTAAGAACCTCACACTATCCAAACGATCCGAAGTTTTATGACTTGTGTGATGAATATGGACTGTATGTAATAGATGAAGCGGATCTCGAATGCCATGGTTTTGTGTTTACCGATAACGCACACCAGCTCAGTGAGGATCCGGAATGGCAGGAAGCATATATGGACCGGATGCGGCGAATGGTCGAGCGGGATAAAAATCACCCTTCCATTATCATGTGGTCTCTCGGCAATGAGTCGGGATTCGGACAAAACCATGTGGCGATGGCAGAATGGGCAAAACAAAGAGATCCATCACGTCTTGTCCATTATGAAGGAGAAGTACGTGAAATCATGGTGAAGGATGACAACAACCCAACAAGCGAACCTGTCGCTTCCGACGTGTTTACCACCATGTATACGGCAGTCGAGGTAATGGACCAATTGGGAAGCCGGACCGATTTGGAAAAGCCCCATATTTTATGTGAATATGCGCATGCCATGGGAAATGGGCCTGGAGGATTAAAGGAATATTGGGAAACGTTCTATATCCATCCCCGCCTGCAGGGCGGTTTCGTCTGGGAGTGGCTTGATCACGGCATTCGCCAACACACGCCGGATGGTGAAGAGTACTTTGCCTATGGCGGAGATTTTGGTGAGCAGCCACACGATGGAAATTTTGTAATCGATGGTTTGGTCATGCCGGACCATACTCCGTCACCTGCATTGGCCGAGTACAAAAAAGTCATTGAGCCGGTATTGGTGGAAGAGCGGGATTTGAAAAACGGAAAAGTTTCCATTCTCAACCGTTATGATTTTCTTTCACTTAATCACTTGCAGTTAAACTGGTCCATTGAAGCCAATGGCAAACGAATGAGCTGTGGAGTTGAGGTACTGGAGGATATTCAAGCTGGTGAAAAGAAGGAAGTAGTTGTTCCATATGCTCTACCAGCTGTCATTCAGCCTGGCACAGATTACTGGCTGAACCTTTCGTTTACCTTAGTCTTTGATACTGCATGGGCAAAAGCAGGCCATGAGATTGCCTGGTCCCAGTTCGAGCTTCCTGTTCAGTCAGAAGCACAGGTCATTGACAGACGTTTCATGCCCGATTTGAAAACAGTGGAAGAGCCACATAAAGTGCATGTAAAAGGCCCGATGTTTGAGGCCGTGTTTAACAAGCTGAATGGACGGATGGAATCATGGACACATGAAGGGACTTCTGTGCTGGAAAAAGGACCAAAGCTAAACTTCTGGAGGGCACCGATTGACAATGATTCTTTGGCAAATTCGGGATGGAAGGCGGTATCTTCCTATGACCAGTGGGTGGAGTTCGGCGTGAATCAACTGCAGCAGAAGTTGCTCTCTTTCACTTATAAGGGTTCTGCTGATGATAAGAGCGTTGTAATTGAGGCAAAGTACCGGATTGCACCGGCTAAGCTAAGCTGGGGGATTTCTGCAACGCTAACGTACGAAATTTATGGAAGCGGAGATATGCTAGTGAAAGCAGAGGGGCGGCCTGAAGGGAATTATCCTGCCACACTGCCGAGAATCGGACTGCAGCTTGAGCTGCCGAACGAATTGGATCAGGTGAAGTGGTATGGCCGCGGACCGGGGGAATGCTACATTGACAGCAAGCTGGCCGCAAGATTTGGAATTTGGACCACCAATGTAGATGGGCTTTACACACCATACGTGCTGCCACAGGAAAGTGGCAACCGGCACGAGGTCCGCTGGGCTTCGTTTACCAACCAACATAGCACAGGCCTGTTCGCAGGAGGAATGCCGGTAATTGATTTCGGAGCCTCCCGTTATGCAGTGGGAACCCTTGAAGCTGCCAAGCATACGTACGAGCTGGTAAAAGAGGATCATATTGTGCTGCATCTGGATTACCAGCAGCATGGGCTGGGATCTGCCAGCTGCGGACCGGATGTATTAAATAAATATCAGCTGCACACTGAAGATTTTCAGTTTGCCGTCCGCCTGAAACCTTTTAATGAGGGGCAAATGCCGGCGACGGAGCTTGGAAAGATCAGTTTTGAAGAAAAGGTTGGTACAGTGAATAACTAAAACGAACAGGATGACGCGGAAGTTCTGCGTCATCTTTTTTTATGAACATGATGGGTTTGGTGAGTAATTGAAGGAAAATGGTGAGCCAGACAAAAAAATCAGTGAGTCATCCGCCTGAAACCGTGAGCATTGCCGTTGTTCTGATGCTTCTGCTCTGTCTCTGGAGGCCTCATGCAAAGGTTTTCGTTTTAATTGGTTTGGGTAGTGTCTCTTCGAGGTGGTTTGTACGGAAAAAAGCCGCATATTCTCTCCCGCCCAAGGGATAATATGGAAGTATTTGTACTATTTGAGACAGTATTCAAAAAAAGGAGAGTGCTTATGAAGAGAACAGTTGCTGATCTGTTGGTCGAGTCATTGAGAAGTGCCGGTATTGAACGAATTTACGGAATTGTGGGAGATTCACTGAACGCTGTGCTGGACTCCATCCGCCGTTCCGGAAAAATTGAATGGATTTCAGTTCGCCATGAGGAAGTTGCTGCCTTTGCAGCCGGATCCGATGCCATGTTAAGCAACAGTATTGCGGTATGTGCAGGGAGCAGCGGTCCGGGGAACCTGCATCTGATCAACGGGCTTTATGATTGCCACCGCAACCGGATTCCGGTTCTTGCGATTGCGGCTCATATTCCGAGTAATGAGCTTGGCGGGCAATACTTCCAGCAAACCCGTCCGGAGCTTTTATTCCGGGATTGCAGCCATTATTGCGAGGTGCTGACACGTCCCGAACAAATGCCGCGCATGGTAACGATGGCCATGCAGCATGCGATTAGCCAGGAAGGAGTATCTGTCATCATCCTGCCAGGTGATGTTGCTGCTCTTCATGACGGGGAAATCGTTCCACCGCAGGTGATCCATGTGACCAAACCGGTTGTGCGTCCTACAGATGAGGAGCTTGAAAAGCTGGCAGGCTATTTAAATAAAGGGAAAAAAGTGACCATCCTTGCCGGTGCTGGTTGTGCAGGCGCCCACACAGAAGTTATGGCCCTCTGTGATGCGCTGAAATCTCCGATGGTTATCGCACTCAGAGGGAAGGAGCATTTGGAATACGATAATCCGTATTCGGTTGGTCTGACTGGGCTCATCGGGTATGCCTCAGGCTATCATGCCATGATGGAGTGCGACGTGCTGCTCATGCTCGGAACCGACTTTCCATACCGCCAGTTCTTCCCTGAAAAAGCAGATATTCTCCAGATCGACATCCGCGGGGAACACCTTGGACGAAGAGCTGCGCTCAGCTATGGTCTGGTTGGCGATGTAAAGCATACGATTGAGGCCCTGCTTCCGATGTTGAAGGTGAAGAAAGATACCGGCCATCTGGACAAGCATGTCAAAGACTATGCCAAGGTGCGTAAAGATCTTGATAAGATGGCAACCGGTAAAAAAGGCAAAGGGCCAATCCACCCTCAATACTTAACCAAGGTGGTTAGTGACTATGCTTCGGAAAACGCGATTTTTACATGTGATGTAGGAACGCCGACGTTATGGGCTGCCCGCTACCTTCAAATGAGTGAAGGACGCCGCCTGCTTGGTTCCTTCAACCATGGAACGATGGCCAATGCCTTGCCGCAAGCCATTGGCGCCCAAGTGTCAAGAAAAGATGCCCAGGTTATCTCCTTATCAGGAGACGGTGGACTGGCCATGCTCATGGGGGATCTTCTCACCCTAAAGGTTCATCAGTTGCCGGTCAAAGTGGTGGTCTTCAATAACACTTCATTAAGCTTTGTGGAATTGGAGATGAAGGCAGCCGGATATCTGGAGACCGGGACTTCACTTGGAGAATTCAATTATGCCTCAATCGCTGAAGGAATGGGCATTAAAGGCATTCGGGTAGAGGATCCAGGTGACTTGGAGGATGCGGTTAAACAATCGTTTAATCATAACGGTCCGGTGCTGCTGGATGTGGTTGTCAACCGCCAGGAGCTTGCCCTTCCGCCGAAAATCGAGTTCGAGCAGGCACACGGCTTTACACTGTGGATGCTCAAAACCGTGCTGAACGGTAAAGGAGACGAACTGATCGAGCTGGCAAAGACCAACCTGTTCAGATAAAAAGGTAAAGTGACATGCGAGGGAATCTCATGTCACTTTTTTACGTTTTGATGATCTCCTTTGCAACCAACTGACTTGCTTGCCAGTTTCGGGCATTCGATTTGGCGCAAAAAGAACCTCTGTTATACTATGAATAAAAAACCAAGAGGTTGGCGATGAAAAAAAGAATAGTTGTAACTATAGCCGTATTACTCGTTATTTTTCTTGTATTGTTCGGAATGTATAAGCTTATGAATGCCCGGAACTTTCAGGTGTTCGGTGGGCTGACAAGCCATGTAGAAACAAAGGAAAAGGTGGTCGCCGTGACCTTTGATGACGGACCAACGGAAAACGTGGATGCTCTTCTTTCTGTACTTAACAAATACCACGCAAAAGGAACATTTTTTCTGATCGGGAATGAGCTGGAGAAGAATGCAGCGGAAGGAAAGAAGCTGGTAAAAGCAGGTCATCAAATCGGCAACCATACCTATTCCCACAAACGGATGATCTTCAAATCACCTTCTTTTATCAAGCAAGAACTGAAAAAGACAAATGCGTTGATCCGTCAGACCGGCTATAAGGGAGAGATTGATCTTCGTCCGCCAAACGGAAAAAAACTGGTCGGATTGCCGTATTACGCGAATAAATTTCATATGGAAACCATCACCTGGAGCCTCGAGCCGGATACCTATTACACCTCAGTGGAAGACAAGATTCATTATGTTGTGAAAAATGCGAAGCCCGGTTCCATCATCCTTTTCCATCCGATGTATGATAAAACGGGGAATGAACTAAAGTCGGTGGAAAAAACGCTCGATGCTATGAGTAAAAAGGGGTACCGATTTGTCACGGTGAATGAACTGCAGAAGATGAAATGATAAAAACAGCACAAACTCAGAAAGTTTGTGCTGTTTATTTTAATGGAAAAGAATTGTTTTCACCTGGTTCGGCTGTACCACTGTTTCAAAACGGTTGTTTTGCACCTCGTTGTCTTCCAGCGGCTGCTCATTTAAATTAGCCAATTGAACACGGTCAAGTGGGTGCCGGGCATGGAAGGAGGCAGTAAGCTCTTGATGAGCCCCGTTGTAAAACCGGAGTACGTAGCGGTCTTCTTTCTCTGCTTTTTTCAAGGTGCTCATTATGGCTCCTGGCTGTTCTTCTTCCAAAAAGCTATAGCTGATGGGTGTCTTGACTTGTGAATCATTCAATTTCATGGCATTGAACGGAATTTTGTTATAAAACTGAACCGGTGTTAAATATTCCTTCGCCACCCGTGCTACATTTGCTTTTAGCGTAGATTCAGGATGAATGACAAGTGCCAAATCGAGCTGGACTTTGCCGAGCAGCTGTGAATCAGGTGTCGGAAGTTTAATGCCTGAAGGGCGCCCCGGCCGTCTCAACATGTTTTCCTTACCCAGCACACCAACACTTCTAAACAGGGTTATAGCAATGGTATCGTATTGATTACCGACAATTTCAAATTCCCTGGAGCTGTTTGTCAGAACACTCACGCCATGTTCTTCATTGGAAAGTCCGGCAAAACTGAGCATCGGATAGATAGAATCCGGCCGTTCATCCCAGTCCTCTTGTTGCCAGATATCCATCGCAGGGTCCACTACATCACGTTTAATGGTCCCAAACTGATTATCGGAAACCGAAAAGGAGGAAGCGATTCCTGTTGGAACCAATGCCCGCAACCGATGGTCTTTTGCATGGTTATCAATATCAAATACTACTTCGATGACAGGCTTATGGCGAGGGACTGTCAGGGTTATGTGAACATCTACCGAACTGTTAACCTTTTGTACTTTTCGCTCGTTTAAATCTTCTGGAACTGGCAAGCTGTACTGGATGCTGATAACCGAATTAAATTGGTTTTGTTTGATTTCAATATCGGCTTGTACATCTTTGCTGTAAATTCGTTTTTCATCCGGAAGTGGAGAGAAATCATACTCATCCCCGTCATCTCCCCCATCTTCCAGCAAGAATACATTTTCAAAGTTTTTCTTTAACCTTTTATCAAAGATATTCAGTGTTCCGTTGGAATTTACGGTAATCATATAATCGTCTGTTTCAACGTTGTCTGTTCTTGATGAAGCGATCCTCAATTCCTGATCATCTTCCTCAACAAAATAGGTTTTATAGCCGAGAGCGGGAATTCTGTCTTTTAGCTGCACAGTATATTTAATAAAAGGATCATAGTTCCCGTAATGAACAATTTGCCTGTCGATCAGGCCAGGGTCCATGATTTCACGGTCGAGTACTTCAAAATCAACAGGAGAGGAGTTCTCATCCGTAAGCGTAAACGACTTCAGCTTGGTAATAACCGTTGTTGTCAGAACTTCTTCACGTTCATAGGGAAGAAGATTAAAAGCACAAAGCCGGTCATTTTCCCGCTTTGTATCCATGGCATCCGTAATTCTGCGTTTGTAAAAATGAATAAGCTGGTCAACTCGCTCTTCAGCCAGGAAGAAGCGGTTGTATATTTCCTGATGAACTTTGTCTGAACAGCAGCAGCCGATGCTGTCATGCGCATGGTTTTTCATGATTTCCTTCCAGATCGGTTCAAGCAGACCGTGGTGATAGTCAAAGCCAAGACTGTAAGCGAGTGATGCGAGCGGCTCCAGAATGTTGGTTATTTTATTTTCAATCCGCGTGTTGGCTGCTTTAATGTCCATGCGAGTGGAATAAATACTGCGATGGACACGGGAATATTTGCCGTCAAGAAATTCTCCCTTTAACGTTGGCAGGTGATGATTTTTTTCAAGTTCTGCAAAAATGTTTTCATAGCGGCTTAAAAAGAATTCCCGGTCAGGGTACAAGTTTTGCAGCTTTTCAATAATGGAAAAGATATTTTTTTGAATCGGCATCTGATCATGGCCGTTTGGAAGAATGACGTTTTCGGTGGTAGCTCCCCGGTCAAGGACCGCAAAATACTTATCCATGCGCTCCTGAAGCTTCTCTTCGTCCTCCGGCAGGTACTTGCCGATGGCATACCCCAATGGAAAGAGCTGCACAAGCACTCTTGAGCCTTCGTCGCCTTCCCAGTAAAATTCTGTTTTATCCGTACCATGCCGCTCGGAGGTGCCACGCCAGAAAATAGAGTATTTAATATCAAATCCATTTAGGATTTGGGGCACTTGTGACGATTGACCGAATGAATCGGGCAGGTAGCCAATTTTCATTGGACTGCCAAACTCTTCACAATCTTTCAGCCCGTATAGCAGGTTTCTGACGATGGACTCTCCGCCAACGACCATCTCATCGGTTTGTGTATACCATGGACCAATAATAAGTTTTCCGGATTGAACAAGCTTCCTTACCCTTTCTTTGTTTTCAGGCTTAATGGCAAAGTAGTCTTCAAGGATGGCCGTTTGCCCATCAAGGACGTAATACGGATAGTCCGGATGGTTCTCGAGCATTTCCATGATTTCTTCCATGTTGTTCACAAGCAATATGCGTGATTCTTCTGTGGAAAAATACCACTCTCTATCCCAATGCATATGGGGAACGATATGAACCTTTTTCATGATGTCCTCCAATTTTTCTGTAATCCCGCAATTATGCGGCGGTTTTGGTTATCTGTTCTTTTTTGTTTTTTCGCTGGCGTGTGGCAATGAGCAGGAACATCGAGATGGCAGCGCCGATAAGTGCGGCACCAAACCAGATTCCGGCTGCGGCAAGTAATGGCTGCCCTTTAAGGAGAGCTAGAGAGAAAATTCCTGCACCTGGTACATTTAATCCGATGTGAAAATAGGAGACAATAGCTCCCGTCACAGCCGACCCTGCAATGAGGGAAGGAATGACCCTCAGTGGATCATTGATCATGAAAGGAATAGCGCCTTCCGTAATACCTGCCAATCCCAATAGCCAGGTTTGCTTTCCGATTTCCTGTTCTGCTTTTGTAAAATATTTTTTTCCAATGATCGTGGCTCCGGTGACTGAAAAAGCAGAAACCATTTTGACCGAAGCGAAGGCAGCATAAGGCACAATATTTCCACTGGCCATGGCACCAATACAGAAGGTGTAGGCCGCTTTGTTCACAGGTCCGCCGAGATCGAAGGAAACCATGGCCCCGATGATCGCCCCCATGATTAAAGCGTTGGTTCCGGACATGCCTTTCAGCCATTCGATCAGTCCTTCATTCAAAAAAGCAAGAGGCTTTCCGATGAGAAACAGCATAATGGAGCCGACGACAAGTGTGCCGACGACCGGGTACAGCCAAAAGCTGATGAATCCGGCAAAGGTTCCTTTTGGTTTTACCTTTCGCTTCAAAAACTTAAGGAAATAACCGGCGAGCAGTCCGCCAAGCATGCCGCCAAGGAATCCACTGCCAATCAGATTAGCTGCTACACCTGCTGCAAAACCAGGTCCCAATGCGGGTTTGTCTGCGATCGAATAGGCCATGTAGGCTGCTAAAATCGGTACCATCAATGTGCCAAGCAACGTTCCGCCAAGCTGGCGCAAGAGCCATAGCCACGAGCCCTCCTGGTTGTAAAGATCCTGCATGTGAAATGCCTGGGAGAACAGGACGGCAGCCGCCAGGGTCATTCCACCGGCTACAATAACAGGAATGATATAGGAAATTCCCGTTAAGATGGAATCTTTAATTTCTATTTTGAAGCTTTTTGAATCGCTTTCATTTTCTTGTGTGAGAATCGCGGTAAATTCTTTTTTGCTGCTTTTTTCGGATTTTTCAAGTGCCTCGTTTACAATCCTTTTCGCATTTTTTAAGGGTGCAGCTACAGAAGTTTTCACTTTTGGAAGATGGGCATAGCGCTCTTCATCTTTAACGGCCACATCTGTTGCAAAGATGACGGCATCTGCTTCCCGCAGCTGGGTATTCGTATGTCGGCCATCAATGCCATTTGCCCCTTGTTTCTCCACTATGACCTCCACACCGAGTTCTTTGCCTGCTTTAATAAGGGCTTCGGCTGACATGTAGGTGTGTGCGATGCCGGCGGGGCAGGCTGTTACGGCCAACACAGTTTTAGTGTTTTGCGGCGCTTTTTCAGTACGAATTGTTTCTTCTGTATCCTCATGCTTATCAAGGTTTTGAAAAAGCTCATTGCTGTCTTTGGAATCGATCAGCGAGTTTTTGAATGATTCGTCCGATAACCGTGTTACCAGCTCTGCCAGCAGAGAGAGGTGGGTGGACCCTGATTCATTTTCGGGTATGGCCAATAAGAAAATAATTTCCACTTGATTGGATGGATCAATGCTCTCCCAGGAATCCAGGGGCTTGTCTAATGTAAGGACCGCAAAGGCGGCTTCCTTTACAGCAGTGGATTTTCCATGTGGAATCGCCAGCCCGCCTTCAAATCCGGTAGGTGATAAGCTCTCCCTTTGTATGACTGCCTGGTAAAAAGCTTCTTTTGAATGAAGTTTTCCTTGTTGGTCCAACTGATCAATCATGTATTTAATGACTTCTTCCTTTGACGTAAAAGACTTATGGGTACCGATTAAACTCGGGGATGTAAGCCTTTGCAGCAGCATGCTGAAACCTCCCTTTCGCTAGGTTTTCTTAATGTGCATTCATCCTAGCACAAAAAAAATAAGAAGATGTTTTCTTCTTATTTTTACACTCTCTTCATTTTAAATAGCGCTTTCATGTGTAATTATACACACTGACAGGGCTGGACTTTAACCTACTTTTTACTAGAAGACCAGTAAGTTTCTGACAGTGCCCTGAGGACAATCATTAGTGGTGTCCGGTCGGTAATGTTATAGCCATTGTACTCTTCGCGTGGTGCATAGCAGTACAATTGAAGGTCGGCCATGCGTTCAAGGGAGTTATGGCTGAAGTGCGTCAGCGAGATGATTTTTATTCTTCTTTTCTTGGCAAGGGTCGTCATCTCCAGCACAAGAGGTGTCTCACCCGAAAGACTGATGACAAATAAAACATCATCAGCGTTCATCCGTTCAATTTCGTGAACCGTTTCATGACGGTGTAGTTCAAAGTCGGCTGCCTTTTCGGTGACCTTTAAATTTTTTGCCATCATTTCGCAAAAAGGAGCTGTATCTCCCACACCAAATAAAAGAACATGATTGGCTTCCCTTAGCCATCTGACCACTTGGGACAGCTTGTCAGCATCAATTAATTCCATTGTTTTCATGACGTTTTTGTAGGGGCCCTCTTGATCAATGTTGTTTTGCAGTTCCTCTTTTAGATTATTCTTTAACTGGGAATAGCCGTCATACCCCAACTTTTTTGAAAGACGTGTAATCGTGTTGGGAACGGTAAATAGAGCAGAGGCCAGTGCTTGAATGGATAACTTCACTGCCTCCTGCTTGTTGTTGAGGATGTATTCAATAATTTGATCATCTGTGTCGTTCAGCTTGTATTCATATTGATGGGCCCGTTCCTCGAACCGCATAAGCATTCACCTGCCGTCCAGCTGATATTCTTAATATCTCATTATATCAAAAATACATGCGGTCTTCGTACAGGTGACACCACTATTATAGCGCCTTCTTAAACGCATTCCTTGGCAGCAGCCGTGCTTTTTCCAACCGGGAACGAACGGTAATGCCGATCCAGCTGGCGAGGAATGCTTTGATCAGCCCGACTACGATAAACGGATAGGCTCCAGCGGCCAGTGCTTTGGCCCAGCTGAGATCGACTGCAAATTTGAGCTGGATGACTCCGAATAAAAGCGTGATGACCATGCCGGCAGTGTTGGCCAGCATGGCGTTTGTAAGAGTAAAAGATGTTTTTTCAAGGATAAGTCCGGTAATCAATGCAGCAAAGATAAAACCAATGATGTAGCCTCCTGTTGGTCCGATTATGACGCTTAAGCCGCTTTTTGCTTCGGCAAAAACTGGTACTCCTGCAGCCCCGACGGCCATATAGCCGATCATGGCCAGTGCACCAAAACGGCTTCCCAAAATGGTAGCGGTGATTCCAACCGCCAGCGTTTGTCCGCTGATCGGCACAAGCGGAAGCGGGATTTCAATTTGCGCCAAAATGGCTGTCATTGCCACAAACAAGGCACAAATGATGGTCGTTCGCAGACGTGTGGATTGGTCCATAGCGTGTCTTCCCTTCTTAATTAATGTTAACCTTATATAATTAAAGGTTAACATTATAAGGGTAAATTGATAAGCAAAATTTTTTATTTACAAGTCATCTCTTTTTAAATCTCATTCCAGATATTTGAAATCTTTGATGCATTGAATACGATCTGTGTGTTGTAATCGGTACTTTCCTTACTCTGTTATTGTTTTAAACAAGTGTTTAATGGAAATAAACGAAAAGAATTGAAAGCGATTTCTTCCTTTTCTCGTTTCTGAGAGGTATGCTGAAGGTATGGGAACAGAGAGGGGATGAGTGAGCTGGAAATGAAAGATTTGAAAGACACGATGCTTGGTGCGCTGGGTATTGAGATTATTGAACTTTCCGATGAGAAGGCAGTCGCGACCATGCCGGTCCACTCGGCGACACACCAGCCGTTTGGACTGCTGCATGGCGGAGCATCCGTAGCGTTAGCGGAAACCATTGCAAGCATTGGAACCTATCACTTTATTGATGAAAACACCGAGATGGCCGTAGGAATGGAGATCAATGCCAACCACCTTCGCGGCAAAAAGGACGGATTGGTAACTGCTACTGCAACACCGCTACATAAAGGAAGAACCTCTATGGTCTGGGACATTAAAATTACCGATGAAGGCGGGAAATTGGTGTGCGTGTCCCGCTGCACCATGGCCATCATGAAAAAGAAATAAGAAAAAGGCCTGTAGAGGGCCTTTTTTTGTGTTTTTAGAAGGGTGTTGATATGGGATTCGGACGAGCTTTTTGGGTTTGCGGGCAGGTTTGTCGAATTCATTGCACAATAAAACAAGAGGAGCCTGTCCTCTTGTTTTTTACTGTTTATGAGAGCGCCAGCCGGCTGTATGAACCTTCCAAATGCAACTCCATAGCCTGAATGGCTTGCTGAACATCTTTGTTTTTTAAAGCAGTAATAACTTGGCGATGTTCTTCTGTTCCTTCTTTAACATCAACCTGGCCCTTTGGATGGTATAGGCGGGAATTATGAAGATGAATATTAAGTCCCTTCCAGGCTTGCAAAAGATAAGGGTTACCTGCGATTTCAAATAAATAAATATGAAACTTTTCATCTGCATCAATAAAGGGACGAAATTGTGCATAGACAGGCAAATCAGGAGTGGCAATCTGGCTTTCTTCTAAAATGTTTTCCAACTGAAGGATAGCTTCCTCTGTTATGTGTCCCACTGCTAAATCCATAGCTTTTAATTCCAGGATTTTTCGTGTTTCGTATAATTGTTTAAATGCTTTTTGATCAAGAAGAGGAGTCACAATATATCCCCGGTATGGCGTGAAGTTTACCAGACCTTCAGCATAGAGACTGGATAAAGCCTCACGAACCGGAACAATGCTGCAGCTTAATTCTCCTGCAATTTGATTGATTGTTACCTTTTCACCAGGTTTTAATCGTTGATCCAGAATTTCACCTTTAATGTATTCACGTATTTGGCTTACGACCGATTGTTTCTCCAATTGCATAACCATATCATTTCCTCCTTAGGGTTAAATCGTTGATGAAAGATAGAAGATTCTATGACTCTATTTAATTTTATCAAAATTTTCTAAAAATATATTGTGCAATCTCCTATTGTGTATTAGGATAGATCGTATAATGATATATTATTATACGATCTATAATCTGTCATTATTTTTATTACATACAACAAGACTCACTGGGACACCTTAATAAATTTGTTGCATTAAAAAGAAAGCGTTTACAAAAAGGAGGCTAATGATGAACACAGATTTTAGAAATGTCATGATGCAGCCCAATGACAATGTCTCTACAGCTCTTACAGATATTCCCTTGGGCAGCTTGGTAAGCGTGAGGTGTAATCAACAAACGCTTGAAGTAACAGCAAAAGACACCATCGAATTCGGGCACAAGTTTGCCGTCGTCCGCATTACAGAGGGGAGCGATGTGGTCAAATACGGCGAAGTAATTGGTGTAGCCGTGAAAACCATTGAGGCAGGCGAACATGTTCATATTCACAATGTGGATGGAAAAAGAGGAAGGGGAGATATAACACATGGAAAAGAATCTGCTTTGGGGATATAGGCGACCAGACGGAAGAATCGGCATCCGAAATCATGTGCTGATTTTACCGACCATTGTTTGTGCTACGCAAGCCGCCAGGAATGTAACAGAACTTGTTCAGGGCACAGTGTCGTTTATACACCAGCATGGATGCGCGCAGGTTGGGGTTGATTATGATCAAACTTTCCGCACCTATGTGGGAATGGGGACCAATCCCAATGTGTATGGAGTTATTGTGATGGGACTTGGTTGTGAAACTCACCAGGGAAGAAGTGTCGCTGATGAAATTGCCAAGTGCGGAAAGCCTGTGGAACTTGTATCGATTCAGGACCATGGGGGAACTCTTGCTGCAACAGCAGAAGCGGCCAAGATTGCAGCACAAATGGTTCAAGATGCTTCTGCTCTCGTAAAGGAACCGTTTGACATGGGTGAATTAATTGTCGCTACTGAATGTGGAGGTTCTGATGCCTGTTCCGGACTCTCTGCCAACCCTGCCGTAGGCTATGTGAGTGACAGGATTGTTGATCGGGGCGGCACAGCCATTTTAGCAGAAACAACAGAATTGATTGGCGCAGAGCATCTGTTGGCGGAACGTGCGGTAAATGACCGGGTGGCGCAAAAGGTATACCAGGTCATTGAAGCAATGGAGAGCCGTGCGATACACATGGGTGTCGACATCCGAACTGGAAACCCGAGTCCTGGTAACCGGAAAGGCGGATTGACTACGCTTGAGGAGAAGTCATTGGGAGCCGCAGCGAAAGCGGGAACGCGGCCATTACAAGAGTTAATCGATTACGCGGAACGTCCGTCTGAAAAAGGGCTTGTTTGGATGGATACGCCTGGCCATGACATTGAGCAGTTAACGGGAATGGTAGCGGGCGGTGCTCAAATCGTTTTATTTACAAGCGGACGAGGTACACCAACGGGCTCACCCATCGCCCCGGTAATTAAAATCGCGACCAATACATCCATGTTTGAAAAAATGAGAGAAAACATGGATGTAAATGCAGGTGCGATTATCGAGGGAACGGAAAATCTGGAGTCAGTTGGCGAGCGTATTCTAAATGAAATTGAACGAACTGCCAATGGGAAACTAACTAAATCAGAAATTTTAAAACAGCATGATTTTGGTATCTGGCGGATTGGCCCCACATTTTAAATAACCGTTTGTAAGTGTTCACTACTGATAATCGGAAGAGAAATGAGGAGGTAAAGCTGTGAATATTAAACAATCGATTGAAAAAGTCCCTGGTGGACTTATGGTCATTCCTTTACTCGCCGGTGCTTTAATTAACACAATCGATCAATTGCATATCCCTTTCATCATGAACTTCCTAAAAGATATTGGTGTAGCTGCGACAGAAGATGGGAATTATGAGCTTTTACGAATCGGTGGCTTTTCCCAGGCACTTTTTAAAGATGGTGCACTCACTCTGTGTGCTCTGTTTCTGTTTTGTGCCGGAAGTCAGATGAATTTGAGGGTTGGTGGCAGGGCACTAAAAAAAGGAGTACTGTTGACCTCCTCGAAATATGCAACAGGCGTTATTATCGGAGTGCTTTGGGGTTTACTATCAGATCCGGTGCACGGCTTTTTGGGCTTATCCACCATGGCCATTATCGCCGCTATGACCAATGGTAACGGTGGAATGTTTGCTGCTCTCACCGGACAATATGGCAACCGGTCGGATGTAGGAGCGACTGCCGTTCTATCCTTGAATGATGGCCCTTTTTTCACACTGATGGCGCTGGGAATGATGGGGGCGAATTTCCCGTTCATCGCTTTTATTGCCGTGCTGTTGCCGATTTTAATTGGTATGCTTCTGGGAAACCTGGACAAAGAGATTCGTTCGTTTTTGGCAGCAGGTGAATATCTGGTTATTCCGTTTTTCGCATTTGCTCTGGGAACAGGCATGAATTTATCCAACTTCTTTAACCCCGAAGTGGTAGGGGCCGGCCTAGTATTGGCCTTAATGACGATCATTTTTACTGGTGGAATGGGGGCGCTTGTATTCAAGTTGTTCCGGGAAAAAAGCAAAATTGCTCCTTGGGCGGAAGCCTCCACAGCTGGTAATGCCGCAGCTACACCTGCTGCTATCGCTGCAGCTGCAACAGTGGCCAGCGGATCGGGTTTGATGACCGCATCCCAAGCACAGGTATATCAGGACCTAGTGGCTGTCGCAACTGCCCAAATATCGATATCCACGATCACAACAGCCCTGCTTTGCCCAGTTGCCGTGATTTTAGTAAACAATTATCAAACGAAAAGAGGCATCAATGGCAAAGTAGAGTTTTATGGTAAAACCGGTGACAGAAACGGGGAAAAAGAAATTGCAGCAGGAGATGTACCGGTTTCCTGATTCATAAAAGGCCTGTTCAGGGCCTTTTTTCTTTTTAATAAAAATTTTCTAATTTCGCGTATAGGACAAGTTTGGTCCCGGGGACAATGAAGGTAAAGGAGGACGATGCTGATGAACACATTTGAAGTCATCTCGTTAATGCTCAGCTTTGGAATGTTTGTAATCGCTGTTCTCGACTTTCACAATCACGACAAAAACTCCTGATCCAGACCCAGAAAATGATCCGCACCGAAAAGGGCCCTAAAAGCGGGCCTTTTTTTGTGATCCATTTAGAGGTTTGTTTTTGTTCGGAAATGTTCTATAACCTCAGTAAATTTATGGAACTTCAATACTGCTAACCTCCACCAGCCGAGTTTAAAAAGTTGAAATAGTGTGAATTTGGGTATAGCGTAAATGTAAATGAACAGGAAGGAGGGATCCTAACAACCTTGGAACAGGTAAATCCCAATTTTTCACTGATGAAGATGCTCGCTTTTTTTATCCCGCTGGGTTTCTCGGCGAGCCTGACGTCCATTACCCATGTGATTATCAACGGGACACTCGGCCGTGCGGACCATGCGGAAATTATTATTGCCAATTATGCGATTGCACTGTCCCTGTTTGGCATTATTGAACGTCCGGTTCTTGTTTTCAGGCAAACCTGCTCGGCACTGGTCAAAGGCAAAGCGTCATTTCAGGTGTTGTTCTCTGTCTTTGTGAAGGTGACGATTGCGATCTTTCTCGTTTGCGCCCTGATTGGATTTACACCGCTCGGAAATTGGATTTTTCTGGCGCTGTTTGATTCCGATCCTGCCACACTGAATCAGCTCTTTTCCACCTTCCGTATCATCGCCCTTGTGATTCTTTTTTCCGGGTTGCGCTGCCTCTATCAGGGAATCATCATCAATCACTACGAAACAAAGTGGATTACGGCCGGAGTTATTTTCCGTCTGGCAGGCATGCTGCTCATCTCGTTTAGCCTGGTCCATTTCGATTTGGTTCAATCCAGCTCGGCGGGCGCGCTCATTTTCTTGACAGGAATGGCGATCGAATGCGGGTTTAGTGTGTGGAGAGGGCGCACCATACTGGCAGAACAGGGAGAAATTGATGAACCGGAGCTAAAGAAAAAAGAAATTTATTCGTTTTATACGCCGCTCGTATTCTACCTGTCTTTTCAGACCGTTATCATCCCGATCATCTATGCGTTTCTTGGAAAAATCGAAAATGTTCATATCGGAATTGCCTCGTTTGCCCTTGCCTTCAGCATCACCAATCTCGTGTTAAGCTTTTTTATGTATACCCATCAGCTGGTGCTGCAGTTCTTCAAGAAAAACAGAAGAACTGTTATCAAATGTGTCGTGGTTTTCAGTCTTGTCCCTTCAATGCTTCTTTGCGTGCTTTGTTTTACACCGGTGGGGCTTTGGTTCATGAGCCATATAATGGGCACCAACGAAGCACTCGGGCGGGAATGTTTAAGTGTTTTGAAGTTTTTTATTATCAAAACATTGGTTTTTCCATGGGTGGATTTCCTGGGAGGCATCCTTATGCTGCAAAAAAGTACACGAAGCATGCTGAAACCTCAAATTTTGAACATCATTACCGTGTGTGTTTTTATCGTGCCATTGGTCTACTTCCTGCCTGATTTGAATGGCCGTGCAGGAGCCATTGCTGCTTCAATTGGTGAATTGGCGGGCTTGCTGGCGGTTTATCAAGTGGTCCGGAGGGTCACCCAACGAAAAAATCCTGATTCAGGAATGTCGGAATATTTTTAAAAAGGTATTGTGTTTGGAAAAGTGAAGTTGTACAATTAACCACGAGGAAAATGTTAACGTGAACATGTTATCTTTTTATGAAAGCGGTTTTTTTGGTGAATTCTCATCCGGGAAGCCGCTTTTCAAACCTTTTTATTGTTAGCGTTAACATTTTAGAAAATTAGGAAAGTTGGTGGAAGAATGGCAAAGTTTATGGATGAGAATTTTTTGCTCAAAAATGATATTGCAGTTACTTTGTACCACGATTATGCAAGCGAAATGCCGATTATCGATTATCACTGTCATTTGAGTCCGAAGGAAATCTATGAAAACAAGACCTTCAAAAATATCACCGATGCCTGGCTCTCCGGCGACCATTACAAGTGGCGCGTGATGAGGGAAAACGGCATCTCCGAAGAATTCGTAACCGGAGATGCACCAGATTACGAGAAATTCCTGGCTTGGTCCAGAACGGTTCCAATGGCGATCGGAAACCCGCTTTACAACTGGACACACCTTGAGCTTCAGCGCTTTTTTGGAATCTATGACATTTTAAATGAAAAAAGCGCACCGCAAATCTGGGAGAAGACAAATGAGTTGCTGGGCAGCGGATCATTCGGAGCAAGAGACTTGATCGTGAAATCCAATGTAAAAGTAATCTGCACAACCGATGATCCGACAGATTCCCTTGAATATCATTCTCTTTTGAAGGATGAAGCCGACTTTCCAGTAAGTATCTTGCCAGGGTTCCGTCCGGACAAAGGCCTAGAGATTAATAGAGATTCGTACCTTCCATGGGTAGAAAAGCTTGCAGAATCTGCTGAACGCAGCATTGAGACTTACGATGAATTTCTTGAAGCCCTTGAATCCAGAGTTCGTTTCTTCCACTCTTTAGGAGGACGTGTCTCAGATCACGCCATTGATTCCATGGGCTTTGAAGAAGCAGGCAAGGAGGAAGTGGCGGAGATTTTTGCAAACCGTCTTTCCGGGGGTACAGTATCTTTTCAGGAAGAAATCAAATACAAAACGTATACGCTTCGCTTTTTGGGTGAATTGTATGCAGAGTTGGACTGGGCCATGCAATTCCACATTAACGCCTTGCGTAACAACAACAGCAGAATGTTTAAAACCATCGGGCCGGATACCGGTTTTGATGCAATGAACGATGAAGGAATTGCAAAGCCGCTTGTTCAGCTGCTCGACTCGCTTGATGCAAACAACAAGCTGCCAAAAACGATTCTTTATTCCTTGAATCCGAATGATAACTATGTCATCGCAAGTATGATTAATAGTTTCCAGGATGGTGTAACACCAGGAAAGATTCAGCATGGAACAGCGTGGTGGTTCAATGATACGAAGGACGGCATGCTCGCACAAATGAAAGCGTTGTCCAACGTCGGTCTGTTCAGCCGGTTTATCGGAATGCTTACAGATTCCAGAAGTTTTCTTTCTTACACACGCCATGAATATTTCCGAAGAATCGTATGTAACCTGATTGGTGAATGGGTGGAAGACGGGGAAGTGCCAGAGGATCTCGAACTGCTTGGCAGCATTGTCCAGGGCATTTCCTACAACAATGCGAAAGAATATTTTCAGTTTCAAGCGAGTGAAGTAAACGTATAAGCAAAAAAAGATCCCCTGCTCAGCATAGAGGGCCAACAATATACTGGATGGGGATCTCTTAGAAAAACGATAGACTAGAAGTATATCGTACAAAAAAGGCAAGTTCAAATATAATCACAGAGGTGCGAAAATGAGTGCAGAACTGGCAAAAAAAGTCGTGCCAATGGAGACAGAAAAAAGACTGTCTCTAAAGGAAAAAGTGTCTTACGGTTTTGGTGATTTTGGCAACGGTTTCATGTTTGACCTCGGCCAAATCTATTTGTTAAAGTTCTTTACCGATGTGGCAGGCATTCCGGCAGCATTTGCGGGTACCATCTTTTTGGTCAGTAAGCTGTTCGCTGCCATTACTGACCCGATTGTCGGTTCTTCCATCGATTACAGGAAGAATATTGGGAGCCGCGGCAAATTCCGTCCTTACCTTTTGATTGGCAGTATGGTTCTTGCGCTGTTAACCATTTTGATCTTCCTCTCTCCGGATCTGTCAACCACCGGAAAGCTGGTTTATGCGTATGCTACCTATATGCTGTGGGGACTGGGCTACTCATTTGTTAACATACCGTACGGGTCACTAGGTGCAGCAATGACCCAGAATGCAGATGACCGAACATCCATTTCAACCTTCCGCCAGATCGGTTCTCTTGGCGCCTTGTTTATTACGAGTGTCGCTGTCATGCCGATTCTTGTGAAGTTTGATAACCCGAAAGTAGGCTATCCGGTGGTGATGGGGCTGTTTGCTGCCATCGGAGTGATCTGGTTTTATGTATGCTACCGAAATTGCAAGGAACGTGTCGTCGTTAAAGAAGCACCGAGAGAAAAGCTGACGTTTAAGTCTGTTATCAAAACGTTTGTGCAGAACAAGCCGTTGCTGACCCTCGTTCTGATGACGATTTTTTCGATCTCCGCCTACAACATTAAATCAGCCATGCTTGTGTATTTTGCACAGTATAATCTTGGAAACGTGGAACTTATGGCGTACATGAACTTTATCATTATCGGTTCGTCTTTCCTTGGCGTGGTGTTTCTGCCGAAGCTTGTAAAGATCTTTGGCAAGAAACAAACAGCCATGATTGGTTTTGGTATCAGTGTGGCGGCCGACCTGATCAACTTCTTGATTCCGTCCAATGTGTATATTTTTACGATTCTGGCAAGTATCGCATTTATCGGAATCAGTATTCCAAACGGCATCACCTGGGCGCTTGTCTCTGATATTATCGATTACGGAGAATGGAAGTCAGGCGAGCGTAAAGAAGCAACTACATATTCCCTGTTTAATTTTTCCCGCAAGCTGGCACAGTCATTATCCGGTTTTCTTTCTGGAATTGGCCTTGGGCTTGTGGGCTATGTGCCGAATGTAGCACAGACCGCAGGTGCTCTTATTGGAATCAAGGCACTGCTGCTTTTGTATCCTGCGCTTGCGCTTACACTGGCCATGATCATCATTGGTTTTATGTATAAGCTCACAGACAAACAGCATGCCGTGATTGTTAGGGAACTTCATCAAAGAAGTTAAAGTTTTTTGAAAACGGGACACATGCAGGTTTAGCTTTAGGGAGCGTACGTGTTAAACTATAGACAAAGATTGCAGTTCAAGGACTATGGCAAAAGGATGAAACAAGTATGGTAACAATAAAAGATATCGCTAAACTGGCTAATGTTTCTCATACAACAGTGTCAAGAGCGCTTAATAATAGTCCTTACATTAAGGAACCAACCAAGCGGAGAATTCTTGAAATCGCTTCCCAGCTCAACTATACGCCCAACTACAATGCCAAGAACCTGGTGATGCAGAAGTCGCATACGGTCGGCCTTTTTTTCACAAGCATCACAAACGGAACATCACCGATCTTTCTGGCAGATACGATCAAAGGGGTAAACAGTGTGATCGGGCAGGAATTCAACCTGTTCGTCCGGGGAATCGATGATTACGATGACTTTTCTTCCATAAATAATATGAGGTTTGACGGTATCATTTTAATGAGCCAGAGTGAGATCGACAACACCTTCATTTATCATGTCATGCAAAAGAAGATTCCTCTTGTTGTTCTTAACCGGGAGATACAGGAACAAGGCTTGATCAATCTGCTCTCCAATGACCAGGTGGGGGCCAGGCAGGCGGTTGAACATTTAATTGCCAATGGACATAAAGACATTGCTTTAATTGAGGGGAAAAGAGGATTCAAATCGGCACAGGCCCGCAAGGACGGGTATATGGCTGCACTCATTGAAAATGAGCTTTTGATTCATAAGGAGTATCAGGTGGAGGGCCATTATGATATGCAGAGCGGGTACACAGCGATGAATCAATTGCTGGACCTGGACCGTCCCCCCACCGCAGTGTTCTGTTCCAATGATGATATGGCTATCGGAGCCATGAATGCCGTATTTGCCAGGGGCTTGAGGGTACCTGATGATATATCAATCGTCGGTTTTGATGATATTGGCTTCGCCCAATACACTACACCAAGACTCACTACCGTAAAACGCCCCGTTGAAAAAATCAGCATAGAAGGGGCAAAGCGGCTACTGGCCGCCATCAGCCAGACCCCTGGGCAGGGTGTCAAGCTGTACGAAAACACATCATTAATCGTCAGGGATTCAGTAAAGGAACTAAAAGAGGATGCAAGGTAAGATTCTTCATTGATGAAGTTGGTTGTAGTGTAAGATGGGAGACTCCTGCAGGATTAGCGGGACAGGTGAGACTAAGGCAGGTAAAGGAGGCGTTGCGTTTACGCCGGTAGAGGAGGCGTTTACGTTTACGCCGGTAGAGGAGGCGTTTACGTTTACGCCGGTAGAGGAGGCGTTTACGTTTACGCCGGTAAAGAAGGCGTTGCATTTACGCCGGTAAAGGAGGCGTTTACGTTTACGCCGGTAAAGGAGGCGTTTACGCCGGTAACAGGCTCACCGCCCGCCCTGCGGAAAGCGAGCAATCTGGAACGGAAACCAACCACTTTCAAAAGCAACAAAGCCAAAAGATAAACGCCCGTTTAAACCTAAACGGGCCTTTTTTTAAAATATATTGTTCACGTGTGCAAAAAAAGACAATAGGAGGGGTTGGATTGGAAACATTAAATCGAAGCATTACCGGGGTTGTAAACCGCTATCCCGAGAAGGTGCTGCAGTTTGGAGAAGGCAACTTTTTGAGAGCGTTTGCGGACTGGCAGATTCAGGAGATGAACGAAAAAGCAGACTTTAATGGCAGCGTTGTCGTTGTCCAGCCGAGAGGGTCTGGCAAGATTGAGCGCCTGAACCGGCAGGATGGCCTTTTCACCCTTTATCTTCAAGGGATTAAAGAGGGCCATGAAGTTAATGAACACCTCGTGGTAGATTCCATCAGCCGCGGCATCAACCTTGATCAGGACTATGACCAATATTTGAAGCTTGCGGAAAGTGACAAGCTGCGGTTTGTCATCTCCAACACAACAGAAGCTGGGATCCGGTTTAACGAGAATGCGAGATTGGAAGATCGTCCGCAGGAAGGGTTTCCGGCGAAATTGACCGCTTTTCTTTATCATCGGTTTCAAAGGTTCAACGGGGACTTTTCCATGGGCTGTGTGTTGATTCCATGCGAATTGATCGAAAACAACGGGCCGGAGCTGAAAAAAGTCGTGCTGCAGTATGCGAAGCACTGGAACCTGGAACCTGCATTTGTGGAATGGCTTCATGAGGCCAACACGTTTTGCTCGAGTCTTGTAGACCGGATCGTACCGGGGTATCCAAAAGACTCAGATGATGAAAAAGAAGCAGAGCTGGGATACCGCGATGAACTCATGGTGGTGTCTGAGCAATATTATCTTTTTGTGATTGAGGGGCCAGAGTGGCTAAAGAATGAGCTTCCATTTCAAAAAGCAGGATTGAACAGCTTCATCGTGGATGACCTCACCGCCTACCGTGAACGCAAGGTGCGGATTTTAAACGGTGCCCATACAGCCATGCTTCCTGTTTGCTATTTGTACGGATTGGATACCGTGTCACAGTCAGTAAATGATGAGGTAACCGGAGCATTCGTTAAAGAGCTGATCGCAGAAGAAATCATCCCGGCGATGAAGTACAGCGAGGAAGAGATGAAGGCTTACGCCCAAGATGTTTTGGAGCGCTTTAGAAATCCGTACATTCACCATTTTTTAAGTTCACTTGCACTTAATGCGGTTTCAAAGTTTAATGCGCGTAATGTTCCGACCCTGGTGGATTATGTGAAAAAGAAGCAAGAGCTGCCGCAGCGTATCACGTTTTCTCTCAGCGCCCTTTTCTACTTTTATAAAGGAAAAAGAGGAGAGGAAGACATTCCGCTGGATGACAGTCCTGAAATTATAGAAGAATTTAAAGAGCTTTGGCAGAAAGTTGACAGTAAAGAATTGCAGTTGACTGCTTTCGTTCAGAACATCCTTTCTAAAGAGCAGTGGTGGGGAAGAGATCTTTCGTCCATTTCCGGGCTGACCACAGCGGTCGCCGAACATTTAAAACTCATTGAAGACAAAGGGATGAAGGCTGCACTTCTCGAAGTCAATGCTGCCTTCACCAAATAAAGGAGTGGTATCATGAAGGACTATTTGCAAATTCATGAAAATGATAATGTTATCTTGGCTCTACGTGATTTGAAAGAGGGAATGATGCTGACCGCAGAAGGAAAAGAAGTGGTGTTAAAGAGGGATGTGGGCCGGGGCCATAAGGTGGCACTTACCGATCTTCCTGCCAACAGCGATGTGATCAAATACGGTTATCCTATCGGCCATGTGACTGAAGCGGTGAAAGCGGGAGAATGGGTGCATACCCACAACACGAAAACCAACCTGTCTGGAACCGAGGAGTATGAGTATCATCCAAAGAAAACAGAGCTGGCCTATCCAAAAGTAAATCTGACGTTTCAAGGCTACCGCCGGGAAAACGGCAAAGTGGGCATCCGCAATGAGTTATGGATTGTTCCCACCGTAGGGTGCGTTAACGGCATTGCAGAAAAAATCATTAAGCGCTTTGAAAAGGAAGTCGGGGACATCGCACCTTTTGATAACGTGCTCGTACTGAAGCACAGCTATGGCTGCTCCCAGCTCGGGGATGACCATGAAAACACAAGGCAAATTCTAATCGATGCTGTGAACCATCCAAACGCAGGAGGAATTCTTGTGCTGGGCCTTGGCTGCGAAAATAATGAACTGCCTGCCTTTAAAGAAGCACTTGGACCAATCAATGAAGACCGCATCAAATTTTTGGTGTCACAGGAAGTTTCAGATGAAATTGAAGCTGGCGTCGAGCTGGTCAAAGAAATCCATGCAGCAGCTCAGGAAGACCGGCGCGAAGAGGTTCCGGTTTCAGAATTGAAGATCGGCTTGAAGTGCGGCGGATCGGATGGCTTTTCCGGCATTACAGCCAATCCTCTCCTTGGACGGTTTTCAGACTATTTGGTTTCACAGGGAGGCACGACCGTATTAACCGAAGTTCCGGAAATGTTTGGTGCCGAAAAGTTATTGATGGAACGGGCGCAGGACGAAGAGGTTTTCCACAAAATCGAGCATCTGGTGAATGATTTTAAAGACTATTTTCTACAGCACAATCAGCCGGTCTATGAAAATCCATCCCCAGGCAATAAAGCTGGCGGTATTACGACATTGGAGGACAAGTCGCTTGGATGCACCCAAAAAGCCGGAACATCCACTGTTGTGGATGTGCTGAAATATGGAGAAGTATTAAAGAACAATGGATTAAACTTATTGAGCGCACCAGGCAATGACCTGATTGCTTCAACGGCGCTGGCTGCTGCAGGTTGTCATATGGTTCTTTTCACCACCGGTCGTGGAACGCCGTTTGGAACATTCGTGCCAACCATGAAGATTTCGACCAATACTCAATTGTTTCAAACCAAGCCGCACTGGATTGATTACAACGCAGGAACGCTCCTTGATGACGATGTTTCGAGCGAAGAAGTGACAAAGGATTTTCTTCACTATGTCATCAAAGTGGCAAGCGGTGAACAAGTAAATAACGAGAAAAATGACTTCAGAGAAATTTCCATCTTTAAGTCAGGTGTAACACTTTAATCATAGGAAGGGGTCGGTTAGATATGAAGGGAATCATTTGCAAAGAACCAAATGTTTTTAAACAAATTGAGGTGGAAATGCCCGTGCCCAGGGAAGGAGAGGCATTGCTGAGGATTCGACGAGTTGGCATCTGCGGCACGGATCTGCATGCATTCAGCGGAAACCAACCGTATTTCACCTATCCCCGCATCCTTGGACATGAGCTTTCCGGTGTGATTGAAACCATCGGCGCCAACCCATTTGGCTATAAGGAAGGCGATCAGGTAAGCATTATTCCTTATCTGGAATGCGGCACATGTGTGGCCTGCAGAACCGGCAAAACCAACTGCTGCACAGATATGAAAGTGCTGGGGTCCATGCGGATGGCGGTATGAGAGAATGGATGGCTGTTCCGGTCGATCATCTGATCAATACGGATGGGATGAGCCTGGATGAGGCAGCTATGATTGAGCCTTTAAGCATTGGCGCGCATGCGGTAAGGCGCTCCCGATTGAGAAAAGGCGAGAATGTGCTCGTGATCGGGGCAGGGCCGATTGGTCTTGGCGTTATGGCGTTTGCCAAAGCGGAAGGTGCCCGGGTCCTTGCCATGGATCTTGATGCTGAGCGGTTAAACTTTTGCCAAAAGTGGGCGGATGTTGATGGGATTGTAGATGCAGCAGATCAGCCAATCGAAAAACTGATGGAGCTGACAAACGGAGAACTTCCGACTGTTGTTCTCGATGCTACAGGCAACGCACGGTCTATGATGAGTGCGTTTAATTATGCGGCTCATGGCGGAACCCTCGTGTATGTAGGATTGGTGAAGAGTGACCTGACCTTTTCAGATCCTGATTTTCATAAAAAGGAACTGACTCTGATGGGAAGCAGAAATGCCACACGGGAAGATTTTGAAAAGGTACTGAACACGGTAAAAAGCGGGGAAGTGGATCTGAAGCCATACATTACGCACCGCTCAAATCTGGATCAAATGATCTCTGATTTTGAGGGCTGGCTCAAGCCGGAATCTAAAGTGATTAAAGCGATTGTCGAATTTTAAACAGATTTTTTAAAATTAATAGTTTTTTTGTCTTGCGTTTGTAAGGGTTTTCATATACGATGTTACTAAACCGGTTTACCAAACCGATTTAGTTCGGTTATCTGTGAAACAGCCCTTACATTTTGCATTATTTTAAAAGGCTCTTTTCTAACAGTTGGTTGCAATGGGAATTCTTCATGACAAGTTGATTGTAGTGCAAGGTGCCAGACTCCTTAGGGAAAAGCGGGACAGATGAGACCCTGGAGGCGCTCGCGCCGTTACCCCAGGAGCTTGCGACGAGAAAGTAGGCGTTTACGCCGGTAAGGCTCAGCGCCCGCCCTAGGAAAGCGAGCATCCTGTAACGAAAATCAACCGCTTCCATGGACGACTAAGAATAGAGAAAAAGCCCAAAGAAAAGAAAGGGGTAGGATTGTGCCAGAACAGTTTGGGATTTTAACCATGGGAGATGCGATGATTACGCTGAACCCTGCGACAACAGGGCCGTTGCGCTTTGTTGCCAATTTTGAACGAAAAGTAGGAGGAGCAGAACTCAATTTCGCGATCGGCTGTGCAAGGCTGGACCTTCGCTCCAAATGGATCAGCCGCCTTGGGAAAGATGAATTCGGCCGTGTTATTTACAATTTTGCCAAGGGAGAAGGCGTGGACATGACCGATGTGGCTTATGTTGAAGGCCATCCCACTTCACTGAACATAAAAGAAATCCGTGAAGACGGATCCGGCAAAACGTTTTACTATCGATACCATTCTCCGGTGCTGACGATGGAACCGGAAGACATCACAGAGGAGATGTTCAAGGACATTCACATTGTTCATCTCACCGGTGTGTTTATGGCGATTGACCGCAAGAATCTGGATATCGTCCATCGCGTACTGTCCATTGCCAAAGAAAAAGGAATCCTAGTTTCCTTCGATCCGAATATCCGCCTGAAGCTGTGGAGTATTGAGGATGCCCGGGCGGCTTACCATGATGTGTTCCCTTATGTGGATATTCTCTTAACCGGCCGGGATGAAATCAAAAGCATTATCGGTACAGATGATGACAAAGAACTGGCAGATTTCGCCCAGCGCTATTCCATCAGCCAGCTGGTGATCAAAGACGGCGGTGAAGGTTCGGCGCTATACATCGATGGACAATGGGTCCGTAAAGAAGCTTTTTCCGTTACGCCGGTAGATACAGTAGGCGCAGGAGATGGCTTTGATGCGGGTTACCTGTACAGTTACCTTCATGAGTTTGAACCGGCAAAACGGCTCGAGTTCGCCAATGCGGTTGGTGCACTGGTTACGACCGTATCAGGAGATAATGAGGGACTGCCGCTCCTGGAAGAAGTGTTGTCCTTTGTAAACCAAGAAGAAGTTGTTGAACGATAGGGAGGAAGAATAATGGCAACTATAACATTGTCAGCGCAGGAAGCAAAAGAACTGGTAAAACAAAAGCTGGTGGATGCCAGGCTGAACGAAAAGGATGCCGAAAAAGTGGCGGATGTTCTTGTCCACGCGGACCTCAGAAATGTGAATTCGCATGGTGTATTGCGGACGGAGCATTATGTGAGCCGTCTGAAGATGGGAAGCATCAATCCGGATGCGAAGCCTGTGTTTAACGAAACAGGACCGGTAACCGGGGTATTGGATGGAGACGATGGATTCGGTCATGTGATTGCTGATATCGCTATGGAGCATGCGATGGATATGGCGAAAAAAAATGGTGTAGGCATGGTAACCGCCATGAACAGCAGCCATTGCGGTGCACTCAGTTATTTCGTGCAAAAAGCAGCCGAAGAGAAATTAATTGGCATTGCCATGACACACACCGACAGCATTGTGGTTCCGTTTGGAGGAAAATCCTCTTTTCTTGGAACAAACCCAATCGCCTATGGTGTACCGGCCAAGGAGAAGAAACCATTTATTTTGGATATGGCTACCTCGAACGTTGCGTTCGGAAAGATCCTTCAGGCGCGTGAAGAAGGAAAAGAAATACCTGAGGGATGGGGAGTGGACGAACATGGTGTGCCTGCTACTGATCCGCATCAAGTCGTTTCTCTTTCAACGTTCGGCGGCCCGAAAGGCTACGGACTTTCTGTGATTGTTGATGTTTTCTCAGGTCTTTTGGCAGGTGCCGCCTTCGGCCCGCATATCAGCCGGATGTATGAAAATTTAGATCAAAAAAGAAAACTTGGACATTACTTCTGTGCCATCAATCCATCATTTTTTACAGACAGAGACGCATTTCTAGAACAAATGGATGCAATGATGGAGGAACTGCAGCAGGTTCCGCCTGCACCAGGCTTTGATCGAGTATATGTACCAGGAGAAATAGAACAGCTTCACGAGGAGAGAAACGTAAAGAACGGGATTACGATTGCACAGCCAGTGTATGAATTCTTGAAAAGCAGGTGAGGAAAATGAAAGCGGTTCAAGTACGGAAAGCGCATGACCTCGTCACAGAGGAAATCGAAAAGCCAGTCATTGTAAACGATAATGACGTTCTGGTCAAAGTAAAGCGGGTAGGTATCTGCGGATCGGACATGCATATTTATCATGGTACAAACCCTCTCGCTACACTTCCACGTGTGATTGGCCACGAAGTGACTGGCCAGGTGGAAGAAGTGGGCGCGGCAGTTAAGCATCTTCAGCCTGGAGACCACGTGGTGGTAGAGCCGATTTCGTATTGCGGAACATGCTATGCATGCCGCAAAGGACGGCCAAATGTTTGCTTATCCCTTTCTGTTTTCGGCGTTCATGAGGATGGAGGCATGAGGGAATACCTGGTGCTGCCCGAAAAACAGCTGCATGCGGTATCAGCAGAACTGCCTTGGGAAGAAACGGTGATGGCTGAGCCTTATACCATTGGCGCGCAGGCAGTCTGGAGAGGCCAGGTGGGAGAAGGCGACACGGTTCTTATTCAGGGAGCAGGACCAATTGGAATTTGTATTTTGAAAATGGCAAAGCTGAAGGGCGCGTCTGTCATGGTGACCGACCTGAATGAAGAGCGGCTGGTATTTGCGAAAGAAAACGGTGCAGATGTAACGGTCAATGTTCAGCAGGAGGATGTGCTGGCGCGGGTTCAGGAATGGACTGACAATGAGGGAGCTAATGTCGTTATCGATGCGGTTTGCCTTCCATCGACGTTTAAATTATCCGTTGATGCGGTTTGTCCTGCAGGAAATGTGGTCGTTCTAGGCTTTGATGAAAAAGAAGCGGGAATCTCTCAGCTTCCGATTACGAAAAAGGAAGTAACGATTACCGGTTCCAGACTGCAGACCAACCAGTTTCCGAGAGTCGTAGAATTATTGAATAATGGAAAGCTTACACATGACGGGCTTGTGACCCATACATTTTCGGTAAATGAGGTTCAAGACGCCTTCCGGTTTGTTGAAGAGCATCCGGATCAGGTGCGCAAGGCGATTATTACGTTTGATTAAAGGAGGAAAGAGCATGCTGCCAAAGTATTCAGTGTATCAAGAGTTGATGGACGCAAAAGTGGTTGCGGTTGTCCGCGGACAAAACGGCCACGAAGCCATTCAGGTATCAAAAGCAGCCGTTGAAGGCGGAATTACCGCTATTGAACTGACCTATACCACTCCGGAAGTGGAGGAAGTGTTTAAAGAACTGCGCCACATGAATGTGCTTTTGGGTGCAGGTTCAGTAATGGATCCTGAAACGGCAAGACACGCCATTTTATCCGGAGCGAAATTTATCGTAAGCTCCCATTTTGTAAAAGAGATCGCAGCACTTTGTAACCGCTACAGTGTTCCGTATCTGCCAGGGTGCATGAACATTTCCGACATGGCGCTCGCCCTTGAAGCAGGATGCGATGTGCTGAAGCTTTTCCCGGCCAATACATTTGACCCGTCATTTATCAAATCTGTAAATGGCCCTCTCCCTAATGTCCGCATCATGCCAACAGGCGGAATTTCATTGAAAAATATGAACGACTGGCTGGATGCCGGTGCTGTGGCTGTCGGAGTAGGCAGTGATTTAACGAAAGCCTTCCAGAAGGGCGGATATGATGAAGCGGTATCGTTAAGCAGAGAGTATATCGCAAAAATGAATCAACGTACGGAGGTGTAACATGAATATTACGTTTCGATGGTACGGGCGGGACAATGATACCGTAACAATGGAGCATATCAAGCAAATTCCTAACGTGAAGGGAATTGTTTGGGCCCTGCACCAAAAGCCTGTAGGTGAAGTGTGGGAAAAGGATGAGATTAAAGAAGAAGTAGAGTACATTCAGAGCCATGGCTTTCATACCGATGTCGTGGAAAGTGTGAACGTCCATGAGTCCATAAAACTCGGAAACAGTGAACGCGATCGCTACATTGAAAATTACAAACAGACGATTCGCAATCTCTCTGAATTTGGTGTAAAGGTCATCTGCTACAACTTTATGCCGGTCTTCGACTGGACACGGACGGACATGTACCGTCCGCTGGAGGATGGTTCAACGGCTTTGTTTTTTGAAAAAGCAAAAGTTGAAAATCTCGATCCAGAAGAGCTGATCCGTACAGTGGCAGAATCGTCAGACCTTACGCTTCCGGGCTGGGAGCCTGAAAAGATGGCACGGATTAAAGAGCTTTTTGAAGCCTATAAAGAAGTTGATGAAGAGAAACTTTGGGATAACCTGAAGATCTTCCTGGATGAAATTTTGCCGGTAGCTGAGGCACATGGCATTCAAATGGCCATCCATCCGGATGATCCGCCATGGTCTATCTTCGGATTGCCGCGCATCATTACAGGAGCAGAAAGCTATGAACGTTTGCGGGCGATCTCCGATTCACCGGCGAACGGTATTACAATGTGTACAGGTTCCATGGGGGCCAATCCTGCCAATGACATGGTCAATATTGCCAGGAAGTATGCAAATATCGCTCCGTTTTCACATATCCGAAATGTGAAGATTTTTGATAACGGAGATTTCGTGGAAACGTCCCACCTGACAACGGACGGCTCCATCAATGTTCAGGGGGTGGTCGAAGAACTGCACAAGCAGGACTACAAAGGATATGTACGTCCCGATCACGGACGCCATATCTGGGGTGAGCAATGCCGTCCTGGCTATGGACTGTACGACCGGGCTCTCGGGATCATGTATTTAAACGGCCTGTGGGACGCCTATGTCACGGCAGCGAAAAAAGAGGTGGAAGTATGATCCCGGTCCATGAAAATCTCAATGGCAAAACAGCCGTAATTACCGGCGGAAGCGGAGTGCTGTGTTCCGAGATGGCCCGAGAGCTTGCCCGTCATGGTGTTAAGGTGGCTGTACTGAACCGCACTGCGGAAAAAGGTAAAGATGTGGTGGATGAAATTGTTAAGGCAGGCGGAACGGCTCTTTCGGTTTCTGCTGATGTGCTGAACCGTGAGTCTCTGGAGAAAGCAAAAGAGGAAGTCCTGAGCCAGTTCGGCTCCGTCGATCTGCTGATCAATGGGGCAGGAGGCAACCATCCTGACGCTATTACGGACGTGGAAACCTATGAAGAGGAAGGGCAAGGAAAATCCTTTTTCGATATGGATGAGAACGGGTTTTCAAGAGTGTTTGCGACAAATTTTACAGGCTCATTCCTTGCCTCCCAGGTCTTCGGAAAAGACCTGTTGAAATCAGAATCACCTGCCATCATCAACATTTCGTCCATGAGTGCGTATTCTCCTATGACCAAGGTTCCGGCCTATAGCGCAGCAAAAGCGTCCATTAACAACTTTACGATGTGGATGGCGGTTCATTTTGCGGAAACGGGCCTCCGGGTCAATGCAATTGCACCAGGGTTCTTTTTAACCAAACAGAACCGGGACCTGCTTCTTAAGGAAGATGGCAGCTATACGGACCGATCGAACAAAATCATCACAGGCACACCGATGAAGAGGTTTGGAAAGCCGGAAGATCTGCTCGGCACGCTGCTTTGGCTTGCAGATGAGTCGTATTCTGGATTTGTTACAGGCATTACCGTCCCTGTTGATGGAGGATTTATGGCATATTCCGGCGTCTGACCGGTTATGCTGTTTTCTCCGGCTGATTGTAAAGCGCTTACAGGTCGCTTATACTAGTGAAATATGACGAATTAGACGGGGATGACACAATGAAAACCATTACGATTGCAGACGTAGCCAGACATGCCAACGTTTCCAAAAGCACGGTTTCACAATTTTTAAACCAGCGCTTTGATTATATGAGTGAAAAAACAAAACGAAAAATTGAAGCAACCATTAAGGAGTTGAATTACCAGCCGAACTTCGTTGCCCGCAGCCTGAAGCAGAAATCAACCTTTACAGTGGGTGTGGTGGTCGCCAACATCCTGCATACCTTTTCCACGCAGGTGATCCGGGCCATTGAAGACTATTTTCATGAACAGGGCTTTCACATTATTGTCTGCAATGCAGATGATGAGCCGGCAAAGGAAAAGAAGTACATTGAAATGCTTCGTGCCAAACAGGTAGACGGAATTATCATTTTTCCGACAGGTGAAAACCGGGCTTTATATGAAAAGATGAAGCAGGATCGTTTTCCGATCGTGTTTATGGACCGGACGATTGAGGACCTTGAAATATCAACGGTGATGCTCGATAACCATGCCGCGGCCAAATTGGCTGTAGACCGTTTTGTTGACCATGGGCTGGACAGGATTGCCATCGTAACAACGTCCATTATCCGCAACATCAGCCCGAGGGTGGAACGGATTGAAGGATACAAAAGGGCGATGGAAAATCGCGGTCTTCCTATTCGGGAGGAGTACATTAAAACAGCGGATGTTGGCCAAATCTCAGAAGTGCTTTCGGAACTGTATTCTTTGCCCGAGCCGCCGCAAGCGATTTTGGCAGGCAATGATATCGTTCTCGTTGAGGTATTGAAGTTCATGAAGGAAAAGGATATTGCGATACCTGGGGATACCTCCGTTATCGGAATTGACGACGTTTCCTTTGCCAGCTTCTTTACTCCGCCGGTAACGACAATCGCCCAGCCGGCTGTGGAAATGGCAAAACAGGCCGGAAATATTCTTTTTAATCAGATTAAAAACAGTGAGCAGGCAGAGCAATGGATGTACCGTTATGAGCCGACACTTATTTCAAGACATTCAGGATAAAAAGGATAACTTTTTCTGTAAAAATAAACCGGTTTACCCCGGTTTGCTTTCAACAGTCAGAAGATTCACACACAGTATAGGGGAGGGTTTTTAGATGTTTACAAAAGAAAGGCTTCCAGTTATTCTCTTATTATTTTTAGCCGGAGTCATAAATTATTTGGACCGTTCAGCATTATCCATTGCAGCGCCATTTATTCAGGATGATCTGACACTGTCTGCCACACAAATGGGTCTGATTTTTAGTAGTTTCTCGGTAGGTTACGCGATTTTTAACTTTTTGGGCGGAATGGCATCTGACCGTTATGGGGCAAAAATGACCCTTTTTGTGGCCATGATTGTCTGGTCCTTGTTTAGCGGCGCGGTTGCGCTTGCTTTCGGATTTGTCAGCTTGATGATCATCCGTATCTTGTTCGGAATGGGAGAAGGCCCGCTTTCGGCCACTATCAATAAGATGGTCAATAACTGGTTTCCCCCGACCCAGCGTGCTTCTGCTATCGGATTGACGAACAGCGGTACCCCGCTTGGCGGAGCAATCTCCGGGCCAATCGTTGGTATGATCGCGGTCGCCTTCAGCTGGAAGGTTTCCTTCGTGCTGATTATGATCATCGGTTTAGTCTGGGCGATCTGCTGGTTCAAGTTTGTCAAAGACAAGCCGGCGAAGCGCATGGGCGATGCTCCTGCCATGAAAACGGAAGTGGCTCCTAAAGAGAAAATTCCGTTAACGTTCTATCTTAAACAGAAAACGGTGCTCTTTACTGCCTTTGCTTTCTTTGCTTACAATTACATTCTTTTCTTTTTCCTTACCTGGTTTCCGAGCTATCTCGTGGAAGAACGGGGCTTAAGTGTAAAATCAATGAGTGTGATCACCGTCATTCCTTGGATCTTAGGATTTATCGGCCTCGCAGCTGGCGGATTTGTATCCGACTATGTGTTCAAGAAAGTCGCCAGAAAAGGCGTGCTGTTCTCACGTAAAGTTGTTCTTGTTTCCTGTTTGTTCGCTTCTGCTGTTTGTATCGGATTTGCAGGATTGGTTACCACGACAGTAAGTGCTGTAACTTTGGTAGCGCTTTCTGTGTTCTTTCTGTATTTGACGGGAGCCATCTACTGGGCGATCGTCCAGGATGTGGTCGATCAGCAGAATGTTGGTTCCGTTGGTGGTTTCATGCACTTTTTGGCCAACACAGCAGGAATCATAGGGCCTGCACTAACCGGTTTTATTGTGGACAAGACAGGAACATTCTCAGGTGCCTTCCTGCTTGCCGGCGGCCTTGCTATATTTGCATCCCTTGCGGTTATCCGCTTTGTCCGTCCTATTATTGTGAAGAAATCGGAAGTGAACGTACAAGATACGGTAACTTATTAATTAGTGGAATCGATAGTACCCGGACTCCTTGGAATGGAGTCCGGGTTTTTATTTGTGTTTGTAAAAAGGGATTTATCTGAGTCGAACAGAATATAGTTGAGTGGATTTTGTGAACTGAAGATAGTTGGAAAAAATGAAGAGGTCATGGGGTGGATAAAATGAAAGTTATTGGTCTTATTGGCGGAATGAGCTGGGAATCTTCGGCTGAATATTATCGGATGGTTAATGAGGAAATAAAACGAAGATTAGGAGGCTTACATTCGGCCAAATGCATTTTGTATAGTGTTGACTTTCAAGAAATTGAACGCTATCAGTCAGAAGGAGCATGGCAAAAGGCGGGTGAAGTGTTGAGTAAGGCTGCGCACTCTTTAGAAAAAGGCGGAGCTGACTTTATTGTCATTTGTACGAATACCATGCACAAAGTCCTGGATGCTATTCAGGCATCAGTTAAAATTCCTCTTTTACATATCGCAGATGCAACAGCGGCACGAATCATAGAGAACGGATTTCATTCAGTTGGCTTACTTGGTACAAGGTACACAATGGAGCAGGATTTTTATAAGTCACGTTTGGAAAGTAAAGGTATAAAGGTTATTGTGCCAAAGGAAACTGAAAGGGAAATGGTAAACAAGGTGATTTACGAGGAATTATGTTTGGGGAAAATTCGTCAAGAATCAAGGGATGAATATAAAAAAGTGATCCAGGGATTAATCGAATCAGGTGCCGAAGGAGTTATTTTAGGCTGTACAGAAATCGGTCTATTGATCAAGCCAGAAGATTCGTCAGTTCCTCTTTTTGACACGACGAACATACATGCACTGGAAGCCGTAAACATGTCCTTAAAATAAATGGCGCTAAGCCAGTTACTGCTCGTAAAGTGCCAATCGTTGGAGGAGACATTTTGGCGGCTGCTTCTGTCGCTCCGATTCCTTTTATTGAGGATACTGCGGAGTGTATCGTACTGTTGAGCGTTGGCTACTTTGCTCCTCAGCTCCCGTCCGGAGTCATTTGAACGCTGGCTGCCGATATTGCACCAAGCAATCAAGTCTCATCTTTAGGTGCGATTCAAAACTTTGGTGGATTTCTTGGAGCGGCATTGGCACCTATTATGACAGGCTTAATTTAGGATTCGACAGGAAGCTTCAATAATGTCTTCTTGCTGGGAGCAGGATTCCTTTTGGTAGGAGCCATTTCATACGGCGTGTTCTTAAAACACCCGAAACAAGAATAATCAGCAGTAACCTAAAAGCAGTTCATCCTCTGGGGTGGACTGCCTTTTTTGTCAGATAATCTCCCCTCCTTTTTCTAATTAACGCATTGCAATATTTTGTCATAAACTGTATCATTATATTTAAATATATTGTAAGAATATTCAATTTATTGAAATGAGGTGGAAGTATTTGTCGGAAGTACCCAACTTAGATCCAAGCACGCCCCCGACACCACAGCAAGAGCCTCTCGTCTCCTTAACGGGTGTGTCCCCCAGAATTGATGTCTATCCATTCTATTACCACAACCATCTGCCCGGTTCAGTGAACGATAGTTTTCTGCGCAAGGGAACAGTGGAAAAACTCATCAACGCGGCAGAACAGCTGCCACCAGGCCTGAAACTGGTCGTTCTAGACGGCTGGAGGTCCTATGAAACACAGCTTGCCATCTATGAAACTATCAAGAAAGATCTTGAAACCCAGCACCTCACCCCAGAAGAAATGCAGATCGAAATCTCTAAATATGTGGCTATTCCCACTCGCGACCTGATGAAGCCGTCGCCCCATCTGACCGGCGGAGCCGTTGACCTTACCTTGGCGAACGAGCAGGTCTGGCTTAACATGGGAACCGGTTTTGATGATTTTACTGAAAAAGCGCAATTGGAATGGTATGAACGAAAGACGAATCTCTCCCATGAGGAAGAAACCATCCGTGACAACCGCCGCTTATTGCGGCAGGTGATGGAAACTGCAGGCTTTGTTTCCAATTCAGAAGAGTGGTGGCATTTCGATTATGGCAACAGGAGATGGGCGAATGCAACCGGCAGGCCCATTCTGTATTACGGGATCGAAAGGTAGACAGCGAGAATCAATAAAAATAAGGGTTATGGAGGAAAACAATGAAAAGGAAAATGAGTGTACTGCTGATTGCCGTGATGATCGTTGCGCTGTTATCAGCCTGTGTGAAAAATTCAAACGCCAAGCCGTCCGGGAGCTCGGACCCCAAATCAGAAGCGGCTAGCGGCAAGGATGTTTTAACGATTGCGACAACAGCAGAACAGGGGACGATTGATCCAGCCGTAACGATGGATAATTCCGCATGGAAACTTACATATCCGGCCTACGAACGCCTTGTGGAATATGACGGGGGGAGCACGAAGGTCAAACCAGGACTGGCCAAAGAATGGAAAGTGAGCAAGGACGGAAAAACCTGGACGTTCACTTTAAACGAGGGACATAAATTTGCCGACGGTACAGCGGTTAATGCGGATGCTGTCAAAAAGAGCTTTGAGCGCCTGAGAAAAATTGGCAAAGGTCCTTCAGAAGTATTCAGTGTGATTTCAAACATTAAAGCGGAGAATCCAACGACTGTTATCTTCACACTCAAAGAAAATTTCCCGCCTTTTATCTCGACACTGGCAGCCAACTATGGAAGTATCGTTAATCCAAAAGTGATGGATCATGAACAAAACGGCGACTTGGGCCAAAACTATCTGGCCACCGCCACGATGGGAAGCGGCCCGTACAAGCTGGCAAAGTGGAAAAAAGGAGAATATGTAAGACTGGATCAAAACAAATATGCCTCTAAGAAGCCTTCCTTTAAAAAGGTCTATTTCAAAATCGTGGCTGATCCTTCTGCACAGCGCCTGCAGCTGGAAAAAGGAGAAATTGATATCGCCGAAGGCATTCCAGTCGATCAAATCAACGCGGTTAAAAAGATTGAAAATGCGAAGCTGCTTCAGGAACCAAGCTTGCTTGTTGAATACGTCTACGTGAATTCAACCAAAGGCAATAAAGCGCTCAAAAACAAAAAAGTCCGCCAGGCACTCAGTTATGCGGTTGATTATGACAAGTTGATTGATGCGGTACAGCAGGGCTACGGAACCAAGATGCGCGGTCCGATTCCAAAAGGACTCTGGGGCCATGATGACCAGGCCAAACAGTATACGTATGACAAAGATAAAGCAAAGGCATTGTTGAAAGAAGCGGGAGCTTCCAATCTTAGCCTGGACCTCTTGTATTCGGACAACAAAACATGGTGGGAAACAGAAGCATTGACCATTCAGTCGAATTTGAAAGACATTGGCGTCAAAGTAAATCTGAAAAAAGTAGCGTATGCGACCTCAAGGGAAATGATGGACAAAGGCGAATTTGATCTGGCACTTGGTATGTGGAGCCCTGACTTTGGTGATCCGTATGCGTTCATGAACTACTGGTACGATTCCAAAAACTTCGGTCTGGCTGGAAACCGCGCATTTTATAAAAATGACGCCGTCGATCAGAAGCTTAGAAAAGCGGCCACCTTAAATGATGCCAAACAGCGCGAGAAACTGTACCAGGAAGCACAGAACACAGTGATTGATGATGCTCCTTACATTCTTCTTTACCAAAAGGATTTCTTGATGCCGATCAGCAAAGGTGTGAAAGGGTTTGTGTACAACCCGATGCTTGAGAGCATGTACAATCTTGCAGATATGTCCAAATAACCAAAAAGTGGAGTGTTAACCATGAAGAAAATGATAATTAACCGGCTGGGCCTCCTGATCTTTGTGGTGTTTGGTGTCACTCTTATCTCCTTTTTGCTGTCACACGTCATCCCGGGTGATCCTGCCCGGATGATGGTGGGGCAGCGGGCGAATGAGGAAACATTGCAGCAGGTACGGCAGCAGCTGGGACTGGACCAGCCTCTTTTAATTCAGTATGAAACGTACATGAAAGGCATTTTAAGCGGTGATCTTGGCACATCCATCCGTACGCAAAAACCGGTAATCGATGACCTGGAGGCCTTTTTCCCGGCGACCATGGAACTGGCCATCATTGCCTTTATCTTTGCTTTGGTGATCGGCATTCCCCTTGGCGTATTGGCGGCGGTAAAAAAGAATAGCTTCTGGGACCATGCAAGCCGGATCTTCTCCATCGGCGGGGTTTCTACCCCCGTGTTTTGGAGCGGCCTTGTAATTATCCTCATTTTTTACGGCTATCTAAACTGGTTTCCTGCAAACGGGCGATTGGATATGAACATTCATCCACCCACACACATTACTGGCCTGTATATCGTGGACAGCTTGCTCAGCGGGGATATGGTGGCGTTAAAAAGCAGTCTCCATCATATTTTGCTGCCTGCTATCGTGCTTTCTTACGCCCAGCTTGCGGTCATTACCCGCCAGGTGCGCGCGAGCATGCTAGAAATTATGGAACAGGAATACATTCGTACAGCGATCGCGAACGGAATCCACGGACCGTTTCTCTTTTTCCGGTACGCCCTCAGGAATGCCCTCATTCCCACCATAACGGTTGTCGGGATTTCGTTTGGCTCTCTTTTGGGAGGGGCGGTTGTGACAGAAACCATTTTCGGCTGGCCTGGCATGGGAAAATATGTGGTCGACTCGATCGCCTATCTTGATTTTCCGGCGATGATGGGCTTTACACTGCTGATTGCGGTCGGCTATGTGATCATTAATCTGATTGTGGATCTCACCTATTATGTCCTTGATCCGCAAATCAAGGGATAGGAGGTCGGTTATGGAAACCCCACTGCAAACGGAAATGAGCCGGCCGAAACCGATTACCCCGGTCCGGCCGTTTTGGTACAAGCTGAAACAAAATCAGATGACCTGGATAGGATTGGGGATTTTGGGTGTGATTGTTCTGTGCTCGCTGATCGCTCCCATTCTCACGCCTTATAACCCCACACAGGTGGATATTTCGCAAAAATTTCTGGGTCCTTCCCTTCATCATTGGTTTGGAACCGATGAAGTCGGCCGGGACATTTTAACAAGGATTTTATATGGCGCACGAATTTCTCTCGGTGTTGGCATTACGGTCATTATCATGGCAAGTATAATAGGAATCCTGATTGGAACGATATCCGGCTACTTTGGCGGTGTGATTGACGTGATCATCATGAGGATCATGGACATGGTGATGGCCTTCCCAACGCTGATTCTGGCCATGGCATTGGCGGCAGCATTAGGGCCGAGCCTGCAAAACGCCATGCTCGCCATTGCCATTGTAAAAATTCCGGTCTATGTCCGCCTGGCCCGGGGGGAGTCTCTTGTTCTCCGTGAAAAATTGTTCGTGAAGTCTGCACAGTCGTTCGGAATCAATCCATGGCGCATAATCGGCAAGCACATTGTGCCTAACTCGGTTTCTCCTGTCATTATTCAGGCTACGCTTGATGTCGGTGATGCGATTCTCATGATTGCGACGCTTGGATTCCTTGGTCTCGGGGCCCAGCCGCCAACACCGGAATGGGGGGCAATGATCAGCATCGGCTGGAAGTACCTGCTTGACTATTGGTGGTACCCAACCTTTCCGGGCCTTTTCCTTTTCTTGTCTGCAGGTTCGCTCAATCTAATTGGTGACGGAATCCGTGATATTTTGGATCCGAAAACCGGACGCTAGGAGGAACATCATGGTACTGGAAATGAAAGATCTGTGCGTGGATTTTACCGGCATGAGAGGAAAAGTCAGAGCTCTGCGCAATGTCAGCCTTTCGATTGAAAAAGGGGAGGTGCTTGGCGTTGTTGGTGAATCGGGATCGGGAAAATCCGTCACCGCTTTATCCATCCTCGGTCTGCTTGGCTCGAATGCCAACATTTCAACCGGTGAAATTTCCTATTTGGGGCAAAATCTTTTAACGCTCGGCCCAAAAGAAATGCAGAGCCTGCGAGGTAAAAAGATCGGCATGGTGTTTCAGGAGCCAATGACAGCCCTGCATCCGACCATGAAGGTCGGCAACCAGCTGGCTGAAGTGATCAAACGCCACCGGAGTGTAACGAAAAGGCAAGCCTACAAGCTTGCAGTTGAAGCGTTAAAAGAGGTGCATATTCACGATCCCGAACTTGTTGCTAAAAAGTACCCGTTTGAACTGAGCGGCGGGATGCGGCAGCGAATTGTCATCGCCCTCGCGATGTCCGCACCTCCTGACCTTTTGATCGCCGATGAGCCGACAACTGCACTTGACGTAACGATCCAAAAAGAAATTTTACAATTGATCAAAGAGCTGAATCACAAGCGGGGCACATCCGTGCTGCTGATCACCCATGATCTGGGTGTAGTATCAAATGTGTGCGACCGGGTGATGGTGATGTACGCCGGAGAAGTTGTGGAAGAAGGGAAAACGGAAGAGGTGCTGAATGCGCCTTCGCATCCTTATACGGAGGCACTGCTTCATGCTCTGCCCGACCTCGCCGATCCGGGGGAGCCGCTAAAGGCCATTCCGGGTGAAGTTCCTGATTTGCAAAACCGTCCTGCCGGCTGTGCCTTCGCCTCGAGATGTCCGAAGGCGATGGACATTTGCGGTATTTCGGTTCCGGCCCTGGAGCCTGTATCAAACAACCGCTCAGCGGCCTGCTGGTTAAGGAGGGATATCCGGTGAGCACACTCATTGATTTTCATTCTGTGGATAAATCGTTTCAAAAAGGAAAGCAGTCGGTGAAAGCGGTCGTCGATGCTAACCTTACGGTGAAAAAAGGAAGTGTCGTCGGCCTTGTCGGTGAATCGGGATCAGGTAAAAGTACGCTCGGGAAGATGCTGATAGGTCTGGAGATGCCGTCTGAGGGCAGCATTCACTATGAAGGCGCACCGCTTTGGAAAAAGAAGAAATTCATGCGTCCCCGTCCCGGTGATATTCAGACCGTTTTTCAGGACCCGCAATCTTCCCTTGACCCGCGGATGCGTGTCAAAGAAATCATTCTTGAACCTCTTTTGGCGCTGGACAGCAGAGAGCGGAAGGAAAAAGGCGGGCGGGAACGGCTCACTTCACTGATGAAGAGGGTGGGTCTGAAGGCGGAACACCTTGACCGCTATCCCCATGAGTTCAGCGGCGGACAGCGGCAGCGGATTGCCATTGCCCGTGCCCTCATTACCGATCCATCTTTTATTGTTCTGGATGAACCGACTTCTGCACTTGATGTTTCGGTTCAGGCACAGGTGCTCAACCTGCTGAAGGAACTGAAAAATGAGCGTAATTTAACATATCTGTTCATTTCCCACAACATGTCGGTCATCCGGTACATGTGTGATGTGATCGCAGTCATGTATAAGGGACGAATTGTGGAATCGGGACCGGCGCGGGAGCTGTTTGAATCTCCGCGCCATCCGTACACAAAAATTCTCTTATCTTCACTGCCGAGTATTTTTGAAAAGAAGGGGCCGGCGTTAAGTTTTGCTCCTCCTCCAGAAATGGAATCGGGGGCGGGGGCATGCGGATTTTTTGACCGATGTCCCTTCCGGATGGAAGCGTGCCTGAAAGCCCCCGCGTTCGAAGCAATCACCGAGGAGCATGGTGTAGCCTGCCATGGTGAAGGATAGGGAGGAGGTATCGCATTGATTCAGGGGGAGCGGCTTCGGGAACTGCGTAAGCAGCGGAATTTTACACTTCAGGCATTAGCGGCACAAACTGGCTTAAGCTCAAGCCTGCTGTCTCAAATCGAGCGGGGACTGGTGGACCCGACTGTAAGCACGTTTTGGAAAATATGCACTTGCCTGAACGTTCCTCTAACCTACCTTTTTGAAGGAGTGGATGAGGACCGGGTGGTTGTGAGGAAAAATCAGCGCCGAAAGATTCAGCTGTCTGACGAAAAGGTGAGGTACCATGAGCTGACACCCAATCGCAGCGGAAAACTTGATTTTCTTATGGTGGAAATCCAAGCCGGTGAGATGCGGGAAGCTGAACTGGTCGCCCATTCAGGTGAGGAGTGCGGCATTGTACTTCAGGGAGAGCTGATCGTTATCCTCGGGGATCAGAAAATTCACCTTCAGGAAGGCGACAGCATTCATTTTTCCAGTACGACGCCCCATCGGTATGTGAATCCCGGCAATGATGCCTCATTATCCATTTGGGCGATGACCAGTACCTGATTTTGTGGTGAAAACGATAGATTATAAGGAAAAAAGCCTCCGAAAAAGAGGCTTTTTTGCTTGTTGGATATAATTTTGGTCCGTTAAACTCAGTTACCCGCCAAAACCAGATTATGTAAATCCCCTACTCTAAAGCCACATTCAAATCCGGTTACTTCTTCAATATTCCCAGATATTCAACCCACGGGCCAACATCGGCACGATAACGTTCCGCCATGATCCGGACGATTTGGGCAATATGAGTTAAATCATGCACCGCCCATGTGGAGATCAACTCTCTGGCCTTTACTGTACCAAAAGCCGGATGAGTGCCTGTCCGTTCCAGCACCTCATCGTGCATCATCGCTTTAAGTCTCGCAACACTTTCTTCACGAAGCTGGGTAAATTCGGTCAGCTTTTGTTCGATTGTGCTTTCCTTTTGTACGCTCAAATGGGCGTACCGGTCAAACGGAGGAAACGGACGCTCTTCTCCCTCTTGAAGAATCCATTCCAGCCTGGGAATCCAGTTGGTTTTTTCTCCTTCAATGAGGTGGTTGACGACTTCAACCGCATTCCATGTTCCTTCTCCTTCATTGCAGTGAAGCCAGCCTGGAGATAATCCGGACAAAAAATGCTGCAATGTCCGGGGTGTGCGCTCCAGCACTTCGATCACTTCGTTCAATGCAAAACTCATATCATCACCTTTCCTTTCTCGAAAAGAAATTCAATGGTGATGAGTTAAATTCCTCTACTCTTTGGAACTTGAATTCGCTGTGAAGGTTTTCTGACCAGTCCGAAATAGGAGAGGAAGGCAAGAAAGCTTGCGGAAAAGATGACCATTCCCATCGGGACCGCTGAATTTTCGCCGGCAACTCCGACAAGCGGTGCCGCAAGCGAACCGAGGATAAACGGCAATAAACCGAGCAGGGCGGACGCACTTCCGGCAATATGTCCCTGTGCATCCATTGCGAGCGAAAAAGAAGTGGTGGAAATGATGCCAAGTGAACTGACAAAAAAGAAAATCGGGATAACGACGGCTGCCAACGGTGCTTTTAACAGTACTGAAATGAGAAGAACAGCTCCCGCCAGGTTGGAAACGAGTAAACCGATTTTTAAAAAGGTCGTCTCTGGGATGATATCTGTTAACCGGCCGACTAACTGGCTGCCAAGCATTAAGGCAAATCCGTTGATCCCAAATAAAATACTGAAAACCTGGGGAGATACGCCATATATATTTTGGTAGACAAACGGTGTACCGGATACATAGGCGAAGATTCCTGCGATAATAAAGCCTTGTGTAAACGCGTAGCCAAGAAACTGACGGTTTTTCAATAAAGAACCGAAATTGCGGACAACCTGAAGCGGATCACTTGGTGTGCGCTTTTCACTCGGCAGCGTTTCTTCCAATTTTGCAGAAACAATCAAAAACAAGATCAAGCCGATACAGGCCAAAACAATAAACACACCGGTCCAGTCAGTAAATGCCAGAATGGTGCCGCCAGTTACCGGGGCAAGGATGGGGCCAAGGTTATTGACCAGCATCAACAAAGCAAAGAACTTGGTGAGTTCCCTGCCGCTGTAAAGGTCACGAACGACAGCCCGTGAGACGACCAGCCCGCCTGCTGCCGAAAAGCCCTGGATAAACCGGCTGGCGATAAAGAAATAAATATTCGGGGCAAAGGCGCAGGTAAGGGAAGCCACCAAATATAAAATCAGAAAAATAAGCAAGGGTTTGCGCCGGCCCTGAACATCACTCATGGGGCCGATGATCAGCTGTCCCACGCCAAGACCAAGCAAACAGGTAGTTAAACTGATTTGCACCAAGGACGCGGTCGTATCAAATTCCTTTGCAATCGTAGGAAAGGAGGGCAGGTATGTATCAATGGTGAAAGGGCCTAAAAGGGCAAGAGAACCTAAAAGAAGTGCAAGCTGCAGTCGTTTTCTTTTTGTTATTTCTGTCAATGTTATCGCCTTTCTTCTCTATTAGTTTTATATAAACCGTGTTCTATGATAATGAACAAGCGGGAGACTTTTATTAATTATAGAGGATAGATTACCAGATTTAAACTTTTATAAACTGACTTTTCCAATATTATAAAAAAAAGAAAAAACCCGCCCTTTTTGCAGGCGGGGTTCTTTTTAATCTACAAGGGTATTCGCTGACTGATTTTCATATGGCGCTCTTGCTGCGTTTCTCTTTTTTAAAAGGAAGAAGGAGCCAATCACCACAGCCGTAACGAGTAAGGTGAGGAAAAGCTGCGAACGCATCGACTCAATGAAGGCCATCGATCCTAAAATCACGGTAATGCTGGCAATCACAAAATACGATAAAGCAGGGAAGAGCCACATTTTCAGCTCAAGGGTTTCACCTGCCGCCTCCGCTCGGCGCCGGATAACGATGTGCGAAATGGCAATGGCCAGATACACGACTAACGCAATGGCACCAGAGGCGTTAATTAAAAACTGAAACAGCTTGTCCGGTGAAACGAAGTTAAAGATGGCCGCGATGAAGGCCACCACCGTTCCTGCCCATACGGCGCGTACGGGAACACCCTGTTTGCTTAATTTAAGAAAAGCCTTTGGCGCATCTCCACGCCGGGAAAGCGAGTAGATCATACGTGAATTGGTATAAAGTGCCGAATTCAAACAGGAAAGAACCGATATTAATACGACGATGTTCATGATCAATCCCGCCCCCGGAATATTCACCATTTTCAGCATGGTGACATATGGGCTCTCAAGTGCTGTCGTAGAGTTCCATGGCAGCAGGGTAACAAGAATGGCAACGGAACCAATGTAGAAAATGAGAATCCGCCACACGACACTTTTGATGGCAACCCGGATCGTTTTCTTCGGATTTTCTGATTCACCTGCCGCTATAGCGGCAATTTCGGCTCCAAAATAGGCAAAAATGACAGTGGCAACCCCAAGGAAAATGGAACCCATGCCATTGGGCGAAAAGCCGCCGCGGCCGATCAGATTCTCCGTGCCAGGCGATTTGACACCAGGAAAGAGGTGGAAAATAATAGCGAGCCCAAGTCCCATAAAGAGTGTGATGGCCACAATTTTAATCAATGCAAACCAATATTCAAATTCTCCAAATGATTTTACTGAGAAGATGTTTGTTAAGGTCAACAAAACGGTTAGAACCAGGCTCCACGTCCAGATGGGAATGGAAGGAATCCAACCGTGGACAATCGCTCCACCGGCAACAGCCTCGATGGCGATAACAATGACCCAGAAGAACCAGTAGAGCCATCCGATGGTATATCCTGCCCACGGCCCGATGGCTTCACGGGCATACGTGGCAAACGAACCGCTGTCAGGATTTCGTGCCGCCATTTCACCAAGCATTCTCATCAAAAATACAACGAGCAGGCCGGCAAAGGCATAGGAGAGAACGGCGCTCGGTCCGGTTGTATTGATTACAGATCCGGCTCCAACGAACAGTCCTGCACCGATAATGCCACCTAAGGAAATCATCGTAATGTGCCTTGTTTTCAGTTGTTTCTGAAGTCCTTCTCTATTTTTCATTGATATTTCGCCTCCTTGACTTTTTTGTGCGGAATAGAATATCAGCGATTACAAGCCAATGGAAACATACTTCACTTCCAAATACTCTTCAATCCCAAAGTGGCCGCCTTCACGTCCCAATCCGCTCTGTTTTGTTCCGCCAAATGGTGCCTGGGCAACGGACGGCAACGCATCGTTGAGACCGACAATGCCGTAATCCAGTTCTTCGGATAGGGTAAGCGCCTGTGTCAAATTTTCCGTGTAAAGATATGCTGCCAGACCATATGGCGTATTGTTTGCCCGTTCAATCGCTTCTACTGCCGTTTTAAACGTGGTGATCGGCGCAAGAGGTCCGAAGGTTTCCTCGTTCATGCAACGCATGTCATCCGTTGCATTAGCAATAACCGTAGGCTCCATGAACAGAGAATCACTTTTGGCAGATCCTCCGCATGCCAGGCTTCCTCCCTTTTCAAGGGCATCCTGAATATGGTTTTGGACTTTTTTGACTGCGCTGTCGTCGATCAGTGGCCCGATGTCGGTTCCTTCTTCCAGTCCGTCTCCCACTTTTAAGGCCGAAACAGCTCGGATAAACGCTTCGGTAAACTCCTCGGCGATGGATTCATGTACATAAGCACGGTTGGTGCAGACACACGTCTGGCCGGCATTGCGATACTTCGAAGCAAGCAGCCCCTGCACAGCTTTTTCAATATTGGCATCCTCCAATACAATAAAAGGAGCATGGCCGCCGAGCTCAAGAGAAATCTTTTTTACGGTGTCTGCCGCTTTTCGCATGAGCAGCTTGCCGACTTCAGTAGAGCCGGTAAACGATAGTTTCCGGACGCGGGTGTCTTCCATCCACGCATCGGAAATGGCGGCTGCGTCACCGGTAACCACCTGCAGCACGTCTTTTGGAATGCCTGCTTCAACAGCCAGCTCTGCCAGCCGGATGGCGGTGAGCGGCGTTTGTTCAGCCGGCTTGACGACGGCCGTGCAGCCAGCTGCAAGCGCAGGCGCCACTTTTCTTGTGATCATCGCGGCCGGGAAATTCCACGGCGTGATGGCTGCAATCACACCGACCGGCTGCTTTTGGACAAGCAGCCGTTTGTTGGTATGGGAAGCGGGAATGGTTTGACCATAAATCCGCTTGCCTTCTTCTGCGTACCACGAGATGAAACTGTTGGCGTAAGTTACCTCACCAATCGCTTCCTTCAATGGTTTTCCTTGTTCCCGGGTCATCAATTCCCCGAGTTCTTGTTTGTTTTCTTCGATCAGCTGGTGCCACTTCATGAGCAGGGCGCCGCGGTCTTCAGCTGTACGCCTCGACCAGCTTTTGAAGGCATGGTGAGCAGCATCTGCCGCCGCTCGCGCCTCTTCAAATCCTCCGTTTGGTACGGTAGCGACGACCGTGTTGTTTGCGGGATTCGTTACTTCAATGACAGATTGCATGTGTATCACTCCTCGGTGCTGTTAGTTGGATGCGGAAACGGCTGTACGCTCTACTGCCTCAATGGACTTACTTAAAATTTGGATCAGTTCGTGGATTTCCTGCTGATTAATGATCAATGGTGGTGCGAAGACAAGGGTATCCTGATTGTCGAACACGACGGAACGCACGATCAGTCCTCGTTTTGCGGCTTCTGCCAGCACCTTAGGCGCTAATGGCTCAGGGAAGCGTTCGTTCGTTTCTTTATTTTTTACGATCTCAACCGCACCAATCAGGCCGAGAGTCCTTACATCTCCGACAATGGAACGCTCGGATTGAATTTTCTTAAAGCCTTCCAGCAACTCATCACCCATCACACGGGCATTATCGATCAGGTTTTCGCGCTCAAGGATTTCAAGGTTTTTAAGCGCAACCGCACAAGCCATTGGATGTCCGCTGTACGTGTAGCCGTGAAGAAGCGTTCCTTCAGACAGCTCGATGAAGTCATTGTGCATCGTTTCCGAAATCATGACACCGCCAAGCTGGGCATAGCCGCTTGTGATTCCTTTGGCAAAGCACATCATGTCAGGGGCGACATCATAATGGTCGATTCCGAAATATTTGCCGGTACGGCCAAACGCTGTGATGACTTCATCCGTAATAAAAAGAATGCCAAATTCGTCGCAAATGCTTCGGATTTCTTTAAAGTAGCCTTCGGGTGCAATGTGCACGCCGCCTGCTCCCTGAACGGGTTCCGCAATATAAGCAGCGATGGTTTCAGGGCCTTCCTCCTTAATCTTGTCTCGCAGTGCCTGCGGTGAGAAATGGTCCACATAACAAAAGTCCGGTGCCAGTGAGTTGGTGAAATCACGGAACGGCTTCAGGCCGGTAGCACTTGTGGCTCCCATCGCCACCCCATGGTAGGACTGTGAACGGGAAATGATTTTTTTGCGCTTCGGCTGCCCTTTTAAAATCCAGTAATGGCGGGCAAGCTTATAGGCCGTATCATTGGACTCTGAGCCGCCGGAGGTGAAGAACGTGGCGGTGAGGTTACCTGGTGCAATTTCTGCAAGCTTGGCTGCGAGCTTGATCGCCGGTTCGTTTGAGAAAGTGGCGAAACAGGAGCTGTAGCCCAGTGTTTTCATCTGTTCGTACGCAATATCAGCAATCTCTTCCCGCCCATGGCCGATATTCACATTCCAGAGAGAGGATAAGCCGTCAATCGCGCTTCTGCCTTTCAGATCATAAAGGCGGATTCCTTCTCCCTTGGTTAAAATGAATTCCGGGCCGTTCGCCTGCTGCTGTTTGATTGCGGTTGTTGGATGCAAGAAATGCCTTTTATCAAGATCTGCCAATTGTTCATAGGATTTTTGATTTTCCATCATAACCACCCTTTGTTGAATAATTATAGTTTTCTGACTTAATAACGCTTTCATAACTACATATGCAAGTTCTGTGCCAAGCGGTTTGACGGGAATTTTCCTCTCTTTTAATTCATAAGTGAATTAAAAGAGAGGAAAAATGATTCATTTATGAATTATCGATTCAATATTGAATTAATGCCGTACTTTTTTAGCCGCCTGAACACAGTCGGCTGGCTTAAACCCAAATATTCGGCCATTTCATACGTGGATTTGCAGTTCCGGCATGCCCGAAGGAGCCAGCTTTTTTCCACAGCTTCCAACGCTTCCTGAAGGGAGGAAGCTGAAATATCTACTTCCGGAACCTGATCCAATTCCCTTTTTGGTGAAAAAGGAAGATGTTCCGGCAGGATCATTTTATGTTCAAGGGTAACGACAAGACGTTCCATCAGGTTCTCAAGCTCCCGCACATTACCAGGCCAGTCATGCTGCCAAAACGCCTCCAGTGTTGAAGGATGGATGGTCTTTTCGCTGACATACTTTTCGTTAAACGACCTTAAAAAGGTTTCAGTCAGCTGATGAATGTCTTCTTTTCTTTCCCGGAGAGGGGGAATGCTGATTGGGACGACATTCAGCCGATAGTAGAGATCATCACGAAAGGTGCCGGATTTTACCATTTCCTCAAGGTTTCGGTTGGTCGCGGCCACGAGCCGGAAATTGACGGTACGGGTTTTTGTGCTGCCCATTCGTGTGATTTTCTTTTCCTGAAGTACTTTTAGAAGCTTCACTTGGATGGAAAGGGGAAGTTCACCGACTTCATCCAAAAAAAGCGTCCCCTGATCCGCAAGTTCAATTAATCCCACTTTCCCTTTCGCACTGGCACCGGTAAAAGCACCCGGCTCGTAGCCAAACATTTCCGATTCAAAAAGGTTTTGCGGAATGGCTCCACAGTTCACTTCGATCATCGGTTTTTCCCGGCGGTCACTTCCGCTGTGAAGCGCTTTGGCAAACACCGTTTTTCCAACCCCCGACTCACCCTGCAGCACCACCGTTGCATCACTTTGCGCCACCTTGTTGACGAGCTCCCAAACCGTCTGCATCGGACGGCTGTTGATGATCACATCCGCAGGTACCGATCCCCGGACACGAAGCTGCTCGATTTCTGATTCGTACCGCATCATTTTCTGCTGCAGCTGTTCATATTGTTCCTTCAGCTCTTCCATTTCTGTCATATCATGCGAAAAGCTGATGACGCGGATAATGTCGTTATCTTCATTAAAGAGGGGAATTCCGCGTGTCATGATGACTTTTCCAGCCCCCGTTTTTTGCATAAACGTGATCGGTGTTTTCTGCTGAAGTACACTGAGCGTAACCGAAGGACTAAAAATCTTCTTCTGCTCGAGCTCTTTAACGGATGCGCCAACGAGCTCTTCGGAAGTAATCCCGTACATCTCTTTGCTGTTTTTAACCGCCCTTAAAATGATCCCTTCAGAGTTCGTTACAATGATATTTTCGCTGGATTCATTGATGATTCCCTCGATTTCCATCTCCAACAGTCTTAGTTGTTCATCCATGGCTACAACTCCCTGATTTATAGAAACATTATTCTGATTATTAATTAGGATAACATAGCTTCCAGTGAAAGGGAGTGGAAGGACAGGGGCTTTCTTTACTTTACAAGCTCAGAAAGCGTCACATGCAGAGACATCCTTCTGAAAATCATTTTTTTCAGGAACTTATCATAGAGTATAAAGCGTCTAGTAAAAGAAAAAGAGGACAAACTATGCTAATCTGATGGTAGAGTAAATTGAAGAAAGGGATGTTATGAGTGGGAGTGGAACTGGAACAAAAAGAGATTAAGCTGATTGCCCTGGATATGGATGGAACGTTATTGAATGATGAACTGGAAATTTCACCAAAAAATCGGCTGGCGATCAGGGAGGCACAGGAAAAAGGTGTGCATGTAGTGCTCAGTACGGGCCGATCACTTCTTACATGCCGGGATTACGCGAAATCACTTGAGCTAAAATCATACCTGATAACGGTAAACGGCAGTGAAATCTATGATGGAGAGGGAAACCTGGTTGAGCGGAATTCACTTCATAACGATGAAATTGCAAAACTGATCGAGATGACGAAGAAGCATTCGGCCAAGTTTTGGGCCGTTTCCACAGATAAGGTTTGGCGCGAGAACTTTCCGGAAAATGCGGCTGAGATGGAATGGCTGAAATTTGGTTTTAATATTGCAGATGATGAAGTCCGCAAACTTGTGCTGGAGGAGCTGGCCATGAATAAGGAGTTAGAGATCAGCAACTCCAGCCTGACCAACATCGAGATCAACGCGGTCGGCGTTACAAAGGCAAAAGCGCTCAACCGTGTTTGTAAGGAACTCGGTATCACGATGGATAATGTGATGGCGATGGGTGACAGCTTGAACGATATCCTCATGATCACAGAGGCGGGAATTGGCGTAGCCATGGGCAATGCGCAAGATACGGTTAAAGAAGCAGCCGACTGGATCACAGGAACCAACGTGGAAGACGGCGTGGCGCAAGCCATCAGAAAATGGGCGTTATAAGACAGGAAGAAAAGACCATCCGAGTCAATCCGGATGGTTTTTTTGTGCTTTTAAACGGAGAGGAAAGGGTGAGCGTTTCGACAAACCTGTCTGGAAATCTTGAAAAGTTGCCCGGGAAATGCTGAAACGTGCCCGAAAACCCCGTTAATTTGCCCGCAAAATTCTCCAAAGACCTGCCCGCAAACTCCTCAATCAAACAGCTCACACCAAAAATAAGCCTTAAGGCGTAGCTGAAATACAGCCGCAGTACATTTCTGGAGAATTTACCGGACCTTATGATGGGAATAGGAAAATTTTAATAAAGATTTACAATTTATGGTTTATAATTTCCAAAATTGTAAGTATACTGGGTTGTGGGGCTTAGGGTGCTAGGTATAAAGAACTATACATGAGCTGGCCTTTGCCTCACATACATAGGAGGGGGACTTGAAAAATAAGAAGTTGCTTTTCAACAAGACGATACACACGGTGAAATGAAGAATGGGGAGTGGGAAATGTATGCAGACTATTACCAATTGGGCTTTTCGTAATAAAGCCCCGGTCACGTTGTTTGTGATCATAGCGCTTATCATTGGAGCGGTAAGCTATTTTCGTTTGCCGATGGAATTTCTTCCTGAAGCAGATAATCCGCAGGTGAGCGTGGTTACGATCGGCCAGGGATATGATGCAGGATCAATGACAGAAAAAGTGACCGAGCCAGTAGAGCAAGCAGTATCCGGTGTAAAAGGAAAGTCATCCGTTCTGTCGACAACGGGTGATGGCTATTCACAAATTACGATTAATTTTGATTCGAAAACCGATATGAAAGAAGCAAAGCGAGAAGTGCAGGATGCGGTAAGCTCGCTGAGATTCCCTGAAACCATCGGAAAACTGCAGGTGTCACAGCTGAATACGTCCATGATTCCTGTAGGGCAGGTTTCCTTTACATTTGCCGATGGTCTGAACAAAGAGAATATGGAAAAAGCAAAAAAACAACTGCTTCCGTTATTTGACAGCAAGAAAAGTATTTCACAGGCCAGTATTTTTGGTGAAAATGCTTCCCGTGTGGAAGTTCAGCTGGACACAAAGAAGCTGAAAGAAAAAAGCATTCCGGTCAATAGTGTAATGAGCGTCCTGCAAGGACAGAATGCCTCTGTAACGGCAGGCGGTGCCACCATTGACGGCAAAAAAAGCACGATTAATGTGACGGATAACCTGACTTCTGTCGGTGCGTTGGAAAAATTGATTATACCGGTTCAGGTTGCCGATCCGAAGGCACAGCCGGCCAGATTGAAGGATGTAGCAACCGTTAAGCAAAGTAAAATGGAAGATACCGTACTACGCATTAACGGAAAAGAAAGTCTGGCCATCACGGTATTTAAGGAAAATAGCGCGAGTGCCGTAACAGCGGGCAAAGATGTCAATGATACGGTCAGCAAAATCAATAAGGAATACCCTGGCGTAAAAGCAAAAACCATATTTACAACAGGAGAAATGGTGGAAAACTCAGTAAACAGCATGATGAAGGAAGTGCTGCTTGGCGCATTGTTTGCCACAATCGTAATTCTTGTATTTCTGAGACGAATAAAGCCTACTTTGGTAACGATTGTATCCATTCCACTTTCGCTTGCAATTACACTGCTTCTTCTCTGGCTGTCCGGCGTTACATTAAACATCTTAACGCTTGGCGGGGTAGCGGTTGCCGTTGGCCGCCTGGTGGATGACAGTATCGTTGTGGTAGAAAACATTTTCAGACGAAGCCAGGGCAACGCCTTTACGAAAGAAAATGTGCTTGCGGCGACAAGAGAAGTTACGCGTGCGATCACATCTTCCACGTTGATCACCGTTGCTGTGTTCCTGCCGATGGGTCTGGTCAGCGGTTCACTGAGGGCGTTTTTATTGCCGTTCGGATTGACCGTTACCTATTCCTTGCTGGCTTCCCTTTTAGTAGCGTTAACGGTTGTTCCGCTGATGAGCCAGGGGATGCTGAAAAATATGAAGCTTCCGGCACACGGAGAGCCGAAGCGATATTTGAACGTGTTAAAATGGTCGTTGAATCACAAGTATGTACCGATTATTGTAGCTGTTGGTGTGCTGGTCGGCTCGGTTGGCATGTATGTCTCCCTGCCAAAGGGTGAGGTAAATGCCAAGGATGCCAGTATGATAGCTGTGAATATGGAGTTTCCATCCAATGCCCCTACAGATGAAATCAAGGATCGAATGAAAGCCTTTGAAAGCAAGCTTGCTGACATGAAAGGCTACAAATATTTGCTGACACAATACGGAGTCAGTGAAGACGAAGCGAAATATGGCAGCGTGAGTTCATCTGATGTGGTGAAATATACTGCCATCATGAAGGAAGACGCGAGTGCGGACGATTTCATCAAAGAAGTGAACAAAGCGAAAAAAGAGGAAAGCGGAGTAAGGATTACCGCCTCACCTGGAACGATGTTTGGTTCCGGCTCGGGAGTTTCTGAAATAACGTATGACATCCAGGGCAATGACAAAAATGAACTGGCAAGCACATCCAAAGAGCTGATGAATGAAATCAAGGATGTGAAGGGGGTCAGGAAGGTTTCTAGCAACCAGGATAAAACCGCCCCTGTTTATACGGTCAAAGTTGATACGGAAAAAATGAATACCGAGCAGGCCGCACATCAGGTTGCTTCCCTGATTCAGCCGATGCCGATTGGAACCATCACCCTTGACGATAAAACCACACCGGTTTTGCTGGATGCTGGGATCAACCCGTCGAAGGCTTCGGATCTTGAAGATCTTTCTGTTCAGACGGCACAAGGCATTCAGCCGTTGTCCAAAGTGGCGGACATCACGATGGAAAACAGACCAAGCACAGAGCTTCATAAGGATGGAAAGCCGTACATCCGTATTTCCGCGGAAGTAAAGCCTGATAACCTTTCGGCGGTAGCTGCAGCCATCGACAAGAAAGTAAAAAAGCTAGATCTTCCAAAAGGCATAAATCTTGAAAAGGGCGGTGCGGCAGAACAGCAATCCAGTGATTTTGCGGATCTTGGAATGACGATGCTTGCTTCCATCCTGATCGTTTATCTGATCATGGTTATCACGTTTAAAACGTTCCGGGCACCGCTTGCGATCCTGATGACCCTTCCGCTTGCCTCCATTGGTGCGGTTCTTGGTCTCTTAATCTCAGGTGTACCGGCAGATCCGACCGCACTGATTGGCGGACTCATGCTGATCGGAATCGTTATCACGAATGCGATCGTGCTGATCGACCGCGTGAAGCAGAATGAGGAAAAGATGATCATTCGCGACGCCATCATTGAAGCGTGCGGAACGCGTCTCCGCCCGGTTGTTATGACCGCTGTTGCCACGATTTTTGCGATGCTTCCGCTCCTCTTCTCCCACACGGAAGACGGCAGTCTCGTATCCAAATCACTCGCTGTGGTCGTGATTGGCGGACTGACGGGTGCGACTGCCCTGACGCTTGTTATCGTTCCGGTTTTCTATGAACTGCTTCACTTCCGGAAATCTAAGCGCCAGCGTGTGGAAGCCGCACAGGATACCGTTCCACTAACCAAAAATGCATAACAAATAAAGCCAGTACCCTTTGGGGTACTGGCTTTTATCTTCGTAATTTTGACAGAAGACGGAGAATTTCAACGTAGAGCCAGACGAGCGTAATCATTAAACCAAAGCCTGCATACCACTCCATATAGTTGGGGGCTCTCCGGTTCACTCCGCGTTCGATAAAATCAAAATCCAGGACAAGATTAAGAGCTGCTACACCCACAATCACGAGGCTGATCAGAATACCCAGCCAGCCGGTTTCATGAAGATAGGGAACCTGAAGACCAAAGAAGCGGAGCATCAGATCCACCAGATAGACAATGAAGACACCGAGTGTGGCGGAAAGGACACCTGTCCTGAAATTGCTGTTGACCTTGATCCACCCCAGCTTGTATACGATCAGCAGGGCAAAAAGCACACTGAACGTGAGCACTACCGCCTGCGTGGCAATCCCTGAATACTTGTCTTCATACATAGCACTGATGCCGCCGAGGGCCAGTCCTTCCAATAAAGCATAAAGCGGGGCTGAAAAGGGAGCCGCCCTGGGAACGAATATCGTAAAAAGGGATACGATCAGAGAACCAATCACGCCAACAAGAAGCAACCCGTGAATCTCCTTTCCGTCATAATACAGATTCCAGGTATAAAAGGCTGTAGCACAAATGAGTACAAGGAGGATGAACGTTTTGTTCACCGTTCCCTGCAGGGTCATCGGGCGGTTAAGTCCCTGATTTTTCAGATTCGCAAATGTTGAATCTTTTAAACTAGGATTGGCGCTTCTCACGGATACCCTCCTTTTTGTCCATCATACTAAAACGTATTCGGAGGTTCTAACTTCATGTTAGAACTACCGGTAAAGATTGGCCACGATTACAAGAATCACAGCAACAATAATAAAACCAAAACCCATACCGGTCGCTTTCGCCCGGTAATAAAGAATGCCGGCATATATCAATACAGCCGCAGCACAGATGGCGAACAGGGGAAGATGAGGGAGGACATACCGGTCAAAGGAGTTGTAACCTGCTAAACTCATAAAAACCGCCTCTTTTCTAAAGTAATTGGTTTATTTAGCATACAATAATTCATCAAAAAAGGGTAACGGCAGTCGTTGCGGTTACCCTTTTTTTATCTCATTGTCAATGGTCAGCTGTTGGAATGGCACCTAATGCACTTTGAATGGTTTTAAAGCTTTTTTCAATATGTGTCTTCATTTCATTTTCAGCTTTTTGCGCATCATGGTCTTTAATAGCAAGATAAATCCGTTCATGATCATCAACAAAATCAGAAAAGTTTTTGAAATGGTTTTTTAAGACATTGTTTCGAATATAGAGTGTCTTAGTTTTAATGACATCACATAACTGAATCAGCTGTTGATTGTGGGAAGCAATATCTATTAAATCGTGAAATTCCTGGTTCAGATTAGTAAGAGTCTGAGTATTATTTTCATTCACTGCTTTTTTAGATTCTTTTAGGACGGTGCCGAGGCGTTTTAATTGGTCATCTGTTATATGAAAAGTGGCCAGTTTTACTGCTAATGATTCAAGGCTTTCTCTGCACTGGTATACGTCAACAATATCCTGCACCGTTGGGTTATAAACAGAAATGACGTTGTTGTTCCGTGTTAACAGCCCGTCTTTTAAAAGCATTTGAAAGGCTTCCCTTACAGTCCCTCTGCTGACTCCAAGCTGTACTGCAACTTTTGTTTCCACTAAACGTTCCCCTGGAGCAAAGTCACGCTCCATAATCATCGTTTTTAAAATGGTATAAACCTGGCTGTGAAGCAGCTCTGTTTTCTGAATTTCCCTCAAATCCAAGACCTCCTAGACTACAGGTATTTCAACCGATCTTTGCTATTTACTACTTCAGTTTACAATAACTAGATCAGTTATTAAACAATTACTAAAAGTACAATGAAAAAATGTAAACGGTTGACCGTTGACAATAAGAAATGGAATAGTTATTATTATAACTATTCAGAAAATTTAATCAATAAAAAGTTGCTTTTAATTGAAACGAGGTGTTGAAATGGCAGGAATTAAAGAGGGACCCTTAAAGGGGCTAAAAGTACTGGAATTAGGAAGTTTGATTGCAGGCCCGTTTGCCGGCAGATTACTGGCCGACTTTGGAGCAGAGGTTATAAAAGTGGAGCCGCCTGAAAAGGGCGATCCGATAAGAAAGTGGAGAATGCTCCATGAAGATACGTCTTTATGGTGGTATGTACAATCAAGGAACAAGAAAAGTGTGTCATTGGACCTGCGCTCATCAGAAGGTCAGGAAATCATTAAAGGTCTGGCCAAAGAAGTGGATATCATTATTGAAAATTTTAAGCCGGGCACGCTGGAAAAATGGAATATTGGCTATGAGGATTTAAAGGCGGTGAATGCTGGTCTCATCATGATTCGTGTTTCAGGTTATGGCCAGGACGGACCGTACCGAAATAAGCCTGGATTTGGAAGCATCGGAGAAGCCATGGGAGGGATTCGATATCTCACAGGCTATCCCGACCGGCCGCCTACACGGGTTGGAATCAGTTTGGGCGATTCTGTAAGCGCTTTATATGCAGTAATAGGCGCATTGATGGCAGTATACCACAGAAGTATGACAGGAGAAGGGCAATATGTGGATGTTGCGCTTTATGAAGCGGTTTACAGCTTGATGGAAAGCGCCATTCCGGAGTATGACCAGTATGGGATCATCCGGGAACGAACGGGTAGCACGCTGCCAGGAATTACCCCATCGAACACGTATATGTGCAAAGACGGTAAGTATATTGTGATTGGTGCAAATGGGGATGGAATCTTTAAAAGGCTGATGGATGCCATTGGACGTGAAGACATGCGAGATCAGCCGCAATATGCTACGAATTTTGACCGGGCGCAGCATGCTGACTATTTGGATAAAGTCATTGGAGGATGGACCATTCAGCATAATTTAGAGGATGCATTAAAGATTCTTGATGAACATCACATCCCTGCAGGATCAATTTATAACGTGGAAGATATGTTCAAGGATCCTCATTTTAATGCGCGGGATATGATTTGTGAAATGGAGGTTGAAGGATTAGGAAAACTGAAAGTGCCGGGTATTGTTCCGAAAATGAGCAAAACTCCAGGACGAATTAACTGGGCTGGCCCCAAACTTGGAGAACATACGGATGAAGTGCTCAAAAAATTGGAAATTGCAAAACAACCAATAGATTCATAGGAAATTCAGTTGCGGAAGCGGAGGGGACAAAAGGTGATAAACCTGCCTAAATCAGTGGACATACTCGAATCAGGGCCGAGGGACGGAATACAAAACGAAACAACGTTTATACCGACGGCAAAAAAACTGGAGCTCATTAATGCTTTGTCTGAAACCGGGCTTAAAAGAATTGAAGCAACATCCTTTGTTTCTCCTAAACATGTACCTCAAATGGCAGACGCCACAGAGGTATATCAAAACATGATGAAGAAAAATGACATTCAATATTTGGCTCTTATCCCTAATCTGAGGGGGTTTGAACTGGCGAAGAAGGCCGGCGTAAGAGAAATTGCTTTGGTAGCAGGAGCGAGCGAAACATTTAATAAGAACAACGTCAGGATGTCTGTGGAAGAATCTTTGCGTCAGCTTTCCATTGTTAATGAGACTGCAAAGGAAGAGGGAATGTTTGTGCGTTTTAGTATTGCCACCTCTTTTTTCTGTCCATATGAGGGTCTTGTGTCACAGGAAACTGTATTAGCCATGGTAAAAGAACTGGAAGAAATGAAAGTTAATGAAATTGTCTTGTGTGATACGATTGGCCGCGCCAATCCGAAACAGGTTTATGAACTTTTTTCCAGAGTTTTGGATCAAGGACCTACAGCAAAAATTACCGCTCATCTTCATGATACATACGGCTTATCAAAGGCGAATTCCCTGGCAGCCCTTCATGCTGGCGTGTCATCATTCGATACAGCTATTGGCGGATTGGGAGGATGCCCATTTGCTCCTGGAGCAGCGGGCAATGATTCCACAGAGGACTTTGTCTTCATGCTTCATGAGATGGGAATCCAAACAGGTGTTCATTTTGAAAAATTAATGGACTGTGTAAAATTGGTCAAATCAATGACAAAGCGTTCATTGACGGGTCATTTACAGCAGATCACTAATAAAGGGCATGTACAGACGGTTTCATAAGTCGTCCCGAAGTGTAATCGCTTTCCATTTTAGAAAATAAGGAGGTTAGGCATGGCTATTTTAGGTTTTCTTATGATTGCAACATTTCTTTACCTTGTAATGACCAAGAAGGTGTCTGTTTTAATCGCCTTCGCACTCGTCCCTATTGTGTTTGGTTTGATTGGCGGATTCAGGCTTGAAATGGGAGAAATGATGCTTGAAGGCGTTCAGAAAGTAACGCCTACTGGAATTATGATTGGATTTTCCATCTTGTACTTTGGATTGATGATTGACCGGGGGCTATTTGACCCCATGATCGCAAAATTAATTCAACTTACCAAAGGAGATCCTCTCAAAATTGTAATGGCCACGGCAGTTATCACTTTAATTGTGGCACTGGATGGAGATGGTTCTGCCACATTTATGATCACGATTACTGCATTGCTTCCAATTTATAAGAAGCTTGGGATGAACCCTCTAATCTTAGCCAGTACGGTTGCACTTGGGGCAGGAGTGATGAACATCATTCCATGGGGTGGACCGCTTGCCAGAGCCATGGTTTCCCTGGATGCTTCGTCATCACAATTGTTTAATCCCATCATCATTCCGATGCTTTCGGGCATGATCTGGGTCGTATTTGTTTCTTATGTTCTTGGTAAGAAAGAGCGTAAACGGTTGGGCATTGTACAGTGGTCCGGGAGAAGTGCAGCTGAAGAGACAGCTGCTTCATTGGAAGCCCCGTCAGCGGTTCTTCCCAAAATGTTCTGGTTTAATTTCATTCTTACAGCAGTATTGGTCACCGTACTCATTATGGACATTATGCCTGTCCCCGTGTTGTTTATTCTTGCCTTCGCTCTCGCCTTAATTGTTAATTTTCCAGATGTTAAAAAACAAAACGAACAAATTGCAACTCATGCTAAAAGTATGGTTATGGTTTGTTTTACCATATTTGCAGCGGGGATCTTTACAGGAGTTCTTTCTGGAACCAAAATGCTGGATTCAATGGCCGTGTCTTTTGTATCTTTGATCCCGGAATGGATGGGCCCGCATTTGCCGGCATTAATCGCTGTGATCAGTATGCCGCTCAGTTTGGTGTTTTCTCCTGATGCCTTTTATTATGGTGTTCTTCCTATTGTGAGTAAATCGGCAGCTTCTTTCGGCATCGATCCTTTGGAAATAGGAAGAGCAGCCCTGTTAGGCAATGCAACAACCGGTTTCCCGTTAAGCCCAATGAACCCCTCCATTTTTGTACTTCTCGGTTTATGTAAGGTGGAATTGGGTGATCTTCAAAAAAGTATTTTCTTATGGGCATTTGGAACCACCATCGTTATGACTGTAGTGGCGCTTCTTACCGGTGCCATCTCTCTGTAAAGAATAGGAAAGGAGGCATACAAATGCTGCCGCTGCAAGGAATTACAGTTGTTTCTCTTGAACAGGCCGTTGCTGCACCTTTTGCGTCCAGGCAGTTGGCTGATCTCGGTGCAAGGGTGATTAAAGTGGAAAGGCCGGGAACCGGAGATTTTGCCCGTCAGTATGACCGGACGGTAAAAGGTCTTTCCAGTCATTTTGTCTGGCTTAATCGGTCCAAGGAATCGATTGCTATAGACTTACAAACTTCTGAGGGACGGGATATTCTGGACAAACTTCTCGCGGAGGCGGATGTTTTTATCCAGAACCTGAAGCCGGGGGCTGTCGACCGGCTGGGGTTCGGTGCCAGTGTGCTGAAGGAAAAATATCCTCATCTGATTATCTGCGGCATCTCCGGATATGGGTCTGATGGACCTTACAAAGATAAAAAAGCATATGATCTTTTAATCCAATGTGAAACAGGAGTCGTTTCAATAACCGGAACAGACGAAACACCCTCCAAATCAGGGATATCTATTGCCGACATAGCAGCAGGCATGTACGCCTATTCAGGAATATTAACGGCCTTGCTTTCGCGTTTCAGGACGGGCAAAGGAACCGTGCTTGAGGTATCCATGCTCGAGGCACTTGGGGAATGGATGGGGTATCCTCTCTATTATACAGAGTATGGAGGACATGAACCGGAGCGAACAGGTGCAAGCCATGCCACGATTTTTCCTTATGGGCCTTTTTTGGCAGGAGATGGAAAGTTCATCTTCCTGGCCGTTCAAAATGAACGGGAATGGGCAAAGTTTTGTGACTTTGTGCTGGAGGATCAGGATTTAAAAGACAATGAGAACTTTCATAGCAATGAAAAACGGCTGTCAAACAAAACAGAGCTGCAACAACTGATCTCTAAGGTGTTTCACAATCTCACTTCGGAAGAAATCGTAACCAGGCTGGAGAAAGCTGAAATAGCGAACGCGTATTTAAATACCATAAAACAATTTATTGAGCACCCTCAATTAGCTTTTCGAGACCGCTGGAAAGAGATAGGTTCACCAGCAGGACCGCTGAAAGCTCTTATTCCGCCAGTTACGTTTGCTGATATGAAGCCAGTTATGGGTCCCATTCCAGCTGTCGGGGAACATACAGATACCATTTTAAGAGAATTCGGTATGGCAGTTGAAATGGGAAAAAGGTGAGGTGAAGAATATGGAACAATCCTTTTCATGGATGTTTGTTCCGGGATCGGATGAAAAGAAGTTAATGAAGGCAGTCTCACTGCATGCAGATGTTCTTATATACGATTTGGAGGACTCTGTCTCTCCACATGAAAAAAAAGCGGCTCGAACCCATGTGAAAAGAACGATTGAACATGCCGGCCGAGTGAATTATGTAAGGATAAATAGCTTTGATTCTGATTATTTTCAGGAAGATGTTATTGATATGATACACAATAACCTTACCGGGATTGTATTGCCGAAAGCAGAAAACACAAAACAAATTGCGTTACTGGACAGAATGATCAGCGAGTTGGAAGAGGAACGAAAGATTGATACTGGAACAATCAAAATTGTTCCTATCATTGAAACAGGCTGTGGTCTGTACAACGCATATAAAATTGCTTCAGCCAGCCGGCGAGTCGAGCGTCTCGCATTTGGTTCCATGGATTTTGCATTGGATATTGGGGCCCATTTAACCAAGGAAGGGACGGAATTATTATATGCGCGTTCGCAACTGGTTGTTGTATCAAGAGCAGCTGGTTTGAAGGCGCCAATTGATACGGTTTTTGCTGATATAAAAGATCCGGATGGCTTTATAAAGGAGGCCAGAGCCAGCAAAGGCTTGGGTTTTCAAGGAAAACTGCTCATACATCCTTCCCAAATTGAGCTTCTCAGCCAAGTCTATGCACCGACGGAAGCAGAAATCGCTCATGCCAAACGGCTGATTCAAGCGTTTGAAACCTCTGTTTTAAAGGGAGAGGGTGTACTGCAGCTGGATGGTAAAATGGTCGACTTGCCCATTGTGGACAAAGCAAAAAAAATGCTGGCTGCTGTTGAAACTCATTCATGATAATCAACTAAACATGGTAAAGGTGAGGAGAAAAAAGCATGAAAGCCATACGAATAGGCGGGGGTGCAGGATATGCCGGTGATCGGATTGAGCCTGCACTGGACTTAATGGAAAAGGGGAACCTTGACTATATCATTTTTGAATGTTTAGCTGAACGGACCATTGCACTGGCCCAAAAAGAAAAACAAAAAAATCCTTCAAAAGGCTACAACCCGCTTTTGGAATACAGAATGGAAAAGGTGCTTCCATTATGTGTTTCAAAGGGCTGCAAAGTGATCACCAATATGGGAGCTGCAAACCCGGTTGGTGCTGCCAGAGCAGTCAAAGAAATGGCCTTAAAAATGGGCCTTCAGAACCTGAAAATAGCGGCAGTTACCGGAGATGATGTTTTTTTAAACATAGAGCAATACCTGGATTCAACCATAATGGAAACAGGAAAGCCGTTAAGAGAACGCTATCCTGACATTATTTCTGCCAATGCTTATATAGGAGCTGAGGGGATCGCCAGGGCTTTAAAGGAAGGTGCCCATATTATTATTACGGGGAGAGCATCCGATCCTTCATTGACGGTCGCCCCGCTGATCCATGAATTCGGCTGGGAATGGACCGACTATGAACGTTTGGGACAAGCTACTGCAGCCGGTCACCTCCTTGAATGCGGAGCGCAAGTTACAGGAGGCTATTTTGCTGAACCTGGCTATAAGGATGTACCTGAACTGTGGAATGCGGGTTTCCCAATTTCAGAATTCAGTGAGAATGGCGATTTTACAGTAAGCAAGCTTGATGAAGCAGGAGGATTGATTTCAAAAGCTACAGTAAAAGAACAACTGCTTTACGAAATTCATGATCCCGAAAATTATTTAACACCAGATGTTGTTGCAGATTTCTCACAAGCAACAGTGGAAGAAATTAGTGCAAACAACATAATCATAAAAGGAATTTCAGGTAAACAAAAGAGCAGCTACTATAAAACGAGTGTTGGCTATCAGGATGGGTATATTGTGGAAGCAGAAATTAGTTATGGCGGTTCAGGATGTATGAACCGTGCAAGGCTCGCAGAGGAAATCGTTAGAAAAAGAATAGCGTACACGGACCTTTCGTATGAAGAATTACAAACGGATTTTATTGGAACCTCCTCCTTGTACGGAGAGCAGACATCCACGAATCTCATCCCTGAGGTTCGTTTGCGTGTGGCTGCAAGGTGTGAAGAAAGAAAAGAGGCCATGGCAATCGGGCAAGAAGTTGAGGCGTTATATACCAATGGCCCAGCAGGGGGCGGGGGTGTCCGTGTACATGTGGAAGAAGTCATTTCAATAGCTTCCATTCTAATACCAGAGGCGAATGTACGGGTAGATGTTGTATTTGAGGAGTTGTAAGGATGAAGTTAAAAGAACTGGCCCACTCCCGCACCGGGGATAAAGGAAATATTTCAAACGTTTCTTTAATCGTCTATCATTTAGAAGATTACGAGCGTCTCAGGCAAGCCGTTACAGCAGAAAGGGTAAAAAATCATTTCAAAGATATTGTAAAAGGAGAAGTAATCCGTTATGAGCTTCCTAAAATGGGAGCGATGAATTTTGTGATGCAGGAAGCCTTAGGGGGAGGGGTAACCCGGTCCCTTTCACTCGACCGGCATGGAAAAAGCTTAAGTTCTTATTTATTGGAAATGGAAATCAGTTTGGAAAGCTGACGCGAGGTGGATTTTAAGGTGCCTTTAAGTCCATCTCTTATTTTTTGAAAAATCAAAAATAACGGAAAATGAGTGAAAAATTAGGATGCTATCTTAATTCTTTTGGATTATCAACCTTGGTCTTGCTGACAGAGCTTGTTGCAGATGAAAATGTTATAGATTGCAAGGAACACTATTTTTTGTCGGGAAAAGAATTAAAGCTTGAGAAGCCGGTGCTGTCTATAACAAGGGTCAGTGACACTGAATACATGATTGAAACGAAAACGCTGGCCAAGCAGGTTTGGCTTTCCACGGAAATCGAGGGTGTGTTCTCTGATAACTATTTTGATTTGATTCCTGGAAGACCAAAGAGGATTCAATTTTTCGAGCGGAAAGATGGAGCGCTTGTCACTGGGGTGACAGGGAGCATGGACGCTCGGTCCATGTATGATTTTATGAAAAGGTAAATAGGGCTGACCCGGGCGCTGTAAAAGGCTTTTGGGTCAGTTTTTTCATGGGTCTATGATATAATGAGTAAAAATTTAGAAAATTTAGAACCTGGAGGGATAGATTCTTGAATGTACCAATGCTGTTGCCTCAATTTTTGGATCGTGCTGTTAAGGTTTATGGAAAGAAAGCAGCGATTGTAGGGGAAAAACGAACGTATACATACAGAGAGATCAACGACCGGGTTAATCAGCTGTCACGCGGATTGCAGGAAGCGGGGATTAACAAGGGTGACCGTGTGGCCTATCTGGCACCGAATACATCCGAGATGTATGAAGGGTTCTATGGAGTGCTTCAGCTGGGAGCGGTTATGGTGCCTCTGAACACACGCCTGAAGCCAGAGGATTATTTGTATATCCTCAATCACAGTGGCACAAGAGTATTATTTGTTGATGATGAGCTCCTTCAGCTTATCCAACCGGTTCTTAATGAGTTAACTACTGTAGAAGCGGTTTTCGTCCATGGTTTGGAAGAGGATCAGGATGCCTTGAGATCGTATGAAAAATGGCTCAGCAGTTTTGAATCAGATCCCGTTGATCGGCCGGATATGGATGAAAATGATCTGGCCACACTGCTTTACACGAGTGGAACGACAGGCAAACCGAAAGGGGTTATGCTCTCACACCGCAGCAATTTTATGCATGCGCTTACAACACAGCATCACCTGCGTGTATCGGATCATGATGTCCTGCTGCATGTATTGCCAATGTTTCATGTGAATGGCTGGGGCTCGCCTTTTTATTACACGGCAAACGGTGCTACTCAAGTGTTCTTGAAAAAGGTAGTGCCGGCTGATATTTTTCAAAAGGTAAAAGAGAACAGTGTCACGGTTATGCATATGGCGCCAACGGTTTTAAACGGACTGCTTCAGTATGCCGAACAGCAGGCTGAGGAAGCCAAAACAAAACAAAATATCCGAATTGTGATTGCGGGTTCCGCGCCGCCTCCAGTGTTTGTTAAAGCGGTGGAAGAAAAGCTGAAGTGGGAATTCATTCAGGTCTACGGCATGACAGAAGCTGCTCCGCTGATCACCACCTCGATTATCCGGGACACCCAGCAGGATATGTCTCCGGAAGAAAAGTATCGGCTTAAAGCCAAGGCCGGCTATGAGTTTATTGGCAGCGAAGTGAAGGTGGTCAATGAAAACGGTGAAGAAGTAACACCGAACGGAAAAGAGATTGGTGAAATCATTGTTCGCAGCAACACGGTGATGGAAGGGTACTGGAATAACCCGGAAGAGACCCATAAGGCGATTCGCGATGGATTTTATCATACAGGCGATATGGCGTTCGTTGATGAGGAAGGAAACATCGAGATCGCCGACCGTAAAAAGGATATTATTATCTCAGGTGGTGAAAATATTTCATCGATTGAAGTGGAAGCGGTGCTGTATGATCACCCGGCTGTAGTTGAAGCAGCGGTGATTGCCGTACCGCACGATAAGTGGGGAGAAACTCCTCAGGCTGTTGTTGTGCTCAGGGAGGGATATGTGGTGAGTGAAGATGAACTCATTACTTTTGCGCGAAGCCGGATGGCCCATTTTAAGGCACCGACGATCATTAAGTTTGTCGATGACCTTCCAAAGACCGCATCCGGCAAAATCCAGAAGGTTCATCTCAGAAAAGCTTACTGGGAGAATAAAGGAAAGCTGGTAAACTAGTTTTGCAGAGAGAGCCGGGCTTGCCTGGCCTCTTTTTGGTTTGGTGTTTTATGAAAATGATGTGATATGCAACTGTTTTTTGTCGAACCGCAACGAATGGGCACATTTCCGCAACCAACAGTCGCACACCTCCACAGCCCCCGAAAAACGTAAAAAAGGCAGCTGAACGTGTCAGCTGCCTGCTTCCTTAAGCAATTTTTGTTTGGCCGTATAGGCGATATGAAAGTATTTGCTCGCTTTTTTGTCATTTGAGACAATGTAAAACTCGGAGGCGAGCATTTCCGCATAATCCTGCACATAACCCCATAACTGCATGGATTCGAAATAGGTAAGAGCATCAGATGCTGTTTTTTCAAGCTGTTCTGCGGTAGCCGAATGATTGCAGTCGCTAAGAATGGAAAAGTGATGAATATATTCTTCGTTTTGTGCATCCCGTGCGATTTTTAAGCCAAGTGTAATCCACTCATTGGCCAGTTCAAAATTTCTTAGCTTTACTTGTTCACGGGCAATCAGATAGGTGGTTTTATAATCTGTGCTTTTCTCTTCAAATGCCTCGCTTAAGTGAGCGAGCGCTTTTTCGGAGTAGTTTTGCTCTGCATACAGCATTCCCAGATTATATCGGATTTTCAGTTCAAACGGTTCTTTTTTCAGTGTGCTGGAACGAAGGATGTCGAGCGCAGAAAGAAAATGATCTTCAGCTTCTCTGAATTGTTTTAACGAAGTGGAGGCCAGGCCAATGACATTTTCGCTGCCGGCAAGCTTTACTTCGTAACCGGGCTTGTCCTCAAAATACTCTTTGGCTTTAAGGGCATGACGGACAGCAAGCAGAGGCTGGCGTATATGATAATAAAAGGTGGCGACTTTATAGTTGAACTCCGCTTTTTCAATGTCATCCGTAAAAAGGTTTAAACGTTTTTCAGCGAGCTGGTAGTGAAGCTTAGCTTCGAGATAATTTCCGGTTTCTGTGGCATAAATGGCTTTGAAAAAGTGAAAGTAATAGGATAAAAAGTCATCGGTTTCTCTTTTTTGCCCTTCATTCATATGGTTCAGAGTATACCTGGCCTCCCATAAATCGTCGATCAGCAGTTGATACCTGAAGCATAATAAAGAGTAATAGATAAAAAGAGTCTGGGTAGGATCAATCTCCATGTTTTCAATCTTTTCGTCGATTTCCAGCTTGAGTCTGCGGGATTCTACGAGGTTTTGTGAAAGAATTTCACGGTACCAGCTGTTTAGCAGCTGAATCATCTGATCCGTACTCGTCAACTCTACTTCCATAACATTCGCCCCACCTTTTTGCATAAATTTACATTTTAACACAATCTTAGCATATCGTGCTTTTTGACGATTGAGTCAATTGTCGCAATTGATAGAAAAATTACCCGTTCCTTTTCTCCTACTTTTTAAGCCAAATAAAAAAGGGAAGGAGATCTCTCTCTCTTCCCTGGATGCTATGTGAATGTCTGGGTGTGCACAAGTGCAACCTTCTGGTTACCCAATCGTTGTAGAAAATGTTTTCCCGTGTTCAGCATTCGGTACGGCTGAGTGTTCCGCGATATAGCCACCAATCAATAAAGCGCCAGCTATTGCAATACCAACAAGAGCACCTGTCATTTTCTTCATATTGACACCCCTTAAAATATTTTTAGTTTTCAGTCTGCTGAAGCTACAAGATGTCAGACCCCCCTGACCTCCTTCCTTCAACAAGGTTTTACAATTTACAACAATAATAGCAAATATTAATAGGATAAGTGTGGGTAATTCGCTTCAATTTTCTAAAAAAATACACTGGTCTTATTTACTAATTTTTCCCTGAATGAAAAGATCCCCCGCACAAAGTTAGCAGGGGATCTCGTTTTTGGGTTATTTCTTTTCAAGCTCTTCCAATTCCATATGAGTTTGCGGAAAGCCGTTAGCCTGCCAGTCCGACCTGTAGGCAGAATCAAGCTGTGTTAATCCTTTTTCCTCAGGATCTTTGTTTGCATCCACGCTTTCCATTCTGTCAACCCGCAGGCTTCTTTTGTGATCCACGTCCGGCAAAACATTTGGTGAGCGTTTTTTTAACCGGTAGGAGTTAATGGCAAGTGCGGCACTTGTAGACAGTGCTGATCCTATCAATATGTTTCTGGTTGAGCTTTTCATAATTTACCTCCATCAGCTAAGTTAAGTGATCTATACTCTTTTATACCCGTTTTCTGTGTAAACCCATCATTTTTTATTCTCAGCAAGGTAATGCTCGACTTTGTTAACACCACCGCCAAATAGACGTTTTCCTGTTCCGGTGTAGGTGTATCCGAAATCATCTTTTTGTTTGTAATGATTAACGGCCTTGTCCAGATCATGAAAGATTCTGTGCAAGTAAAGCAAGGCTGTTTTGTCCTTCTCTTTGGATACGATTTCAGCCAGTTTTCTGGCATTCTGGAAATCCTTGTTTACCGTTTTATTTTTCACCATAACAGAATGGAGTTCATTCACCAGTTCAAGGGCGTGAGTTTGCTGATCCGCCCAGTTGATTGCTTTATCTTTGTCATAGCAAAGCGTTTTATTGTAGTACTGATGGGTGGAAGCGATCAGTGTGCTATAAGGCACCTCCCCTCCGGGTTCTGTGGCTTCGACCTCTTCGGTTACAGAAGCTGTTGACAAGTAATACCATCCCAGTCCGGCCAGGCTGACGAAAAGCACGGCAGCCAATATGAAAAGCTTCCTATGGTCCTTTATAATCGTCAAACACTCACTTCCCTCGATTTTTTTGATTTCCAACTTTTGTGTAACTTTTATTGGTTTTGATCGACTAATAAGGTGTAATCCAATTTTCACGGTGATAAAAAGAGAGGGGTCTTAAAAATGAAAAAAATGATTGCTTCTGTTTTAACTGCTTCTGCATTGCTTATGGGAGTTCCTTCTGTGGCCGGTGCCCAGACTGCCCCCGATTACTCCATATTTCAACTGCCAAAGTCAGGAGTTTTGAAATCCGGTGACCACGGAGAAAACGTAAAAATCCTTCAATGGGCATTAAATAAAGTGATGAATGCCGGATTGAAAGCAGACGGAATCTTTGGTTCAAAAACAAAGAAAGCTGTCATTGCCTTTCAAAAGAGCGCAAAATTGGTGCCGGATGGAATCTATGGGAAAAAAACGCATGCTGCTCTATCTGAAAAAGTAAACTCTTACGGCTTTCCGGAAATCGTGTTAAAGGAAGGCAGCAAGGGGAACGCGGTAAAAATTCTTCAAAAAGCACTGAATGAAATTGGATCTTCACTCAGTGTGGACGGCATTTATGGCCCGAAAACGAAAGCGGCGGTCCTCAAGTTTCAAAAGAAATATCCAGAGCTGAAGGATACAGGTGTTTTTGATGCTCCTACACGAATTCTCCTGGATAAAGTACTGCACGACTAATCTAGCGTTTGGGCAGCCGAAAAAGCTTGCAGCTATAGTTACTAGTCTGCAAGCTTTTCTTTCTCTTTACTTGGTTACGAGCACTGGACATTCCGCTTCTGATAACACCTGTTGGCTTACACTGCCAAGGACCATACGCTTCAGTCCGCTCAGGCCCCGGCTCCCCATGACGATTAAGTCAATATCATGAACTTTTGCATAGTCACAAATGGACCGTGCTGCTTCTCCTTCTAGAATTTCAGTTTTTACATGATCTGTATAGTGTAATGCTGTGTTTCTTGCTTCCTCCAAAAGCTCCTCGCCGTGTCCTTTTTCGGAAGTGGCGGCGTCCCTTACTTCCTGCTCGATTGATCCCTTGTAGGCTGCCATTGTAAACCCTTCCCCATAAAGCGGGTAGGCGGGTTCAGCCAAGACATGGGCGAGCGTCAACTCGCTTCCTGTGCTTTTTGCCAGTTCTGCTCCATATTGCAGGGCTTGCTGACTTCCATCCGAGCCGTCAAGCGCGATCAAAACTTTTCCGTATTTCACCTGACTCTCCTCCTTTGCAAAATACCGGCGGGCCGAGATGTTCCTGTATTTATCCCATAGCCTGTTTTGGGTTTTCCTAAACAAAAAAGGAAAGAGCTGGTCCTAACCGTGGACTTGCTCTTTCCTTTTTTTATCCTTTTCCAGAATCCAGAGTGCCATTTGAAGGGCAAAGGCATCCTTGAACTTCCTGGGATCATACCCGGTTTCTTCTTTTATTTTGTTGAGTCTGTAGATGAGTGTATTCCGGTGAATGTGGAGGCTGTCTGCGGTTTGCTGCAAATTCAGATGGTGATCTAAAAAGCATTGCAGTGTACCGGCTAATGAAAGCACAGAGTTTAGCAATACACGGCGTGAAAGCCTGGCAGCTGCCACAGGATTCAACTGATGGATCAGTGCCTGGGCTTCGAGCTTTGCGAACGAGAGTACCTCCTCTTGCGGATCACCAATTTCAAGAGCAAGGATGCAATCTTCATACGATTGTTGAAATAATTCCAGAGTTGTAAACGGGGTGCTGGAGGCCATTCGGAATTTGAAATGGTTGAATTTCAATACCTGCAGGACCGCCTCTCGCTTCTTTTTTCCTTCGTATTCTTTTTGATAGGAAAAGGCTATACACAACCGTTTGGTATGAACAAATCCTGCCAGGCAATGATTGGATCCTGCTGCTTTTTCAAGCTGCTGTATAAGCACCGAACGGGACAAGGATTGGCCTTCATCCAGTTCAATAACAAGTGTCTGGAGGATGGGGGGCAGCTCAATCTTCAGAAGGGCAAGCCGCCGGAGAACATGCTCGATAGACGGCTGTTCGCTAAGCAAGTCCTCGATAATCATATCCTTTGTCCGCTGCTGCCATTCCGTCTGGGTGGTCATATACGACTGTTTCACCATGAGCTCTGTGGTCATTTTCACCAGTCCGGCTACATCCTTTATTTCTTTGGGGTTACCGGTGATGCCGATGACCCCGACAATTTGCTGGTCAAAGACAATAGGCAGATTAATCCCTGGCTGGGCGCCTCTCCATTTTCCCTCATGATCCATAGGAACAGTAAAAGTCTGTTCGCTTCGCAGCACTTCCAGAGCACCCTCATGAATATGATAGAGGCGCGATGAATCACAAGAAGCGATGATGATGCCCTTGCTGCTCATAATATTCACATTGCGGTTTAGCCGGGCAGAGGTTTCTTTTACAATCATTTCCGCGATTTCCGTCGTTAGCATGATGTTCTCCTTTAGTTACTTTCTACAAAAAATCATAAAAATTAAAAGTGATTTATAGAGGTTTTAACCATAGATTTATAATATTCAGACAAGTATACTATAGTCAATCACAAAATGAAAGCGTTTTCTGAGGAGGTTCAGGGTTGAAGATTGTTATTGCGCCAGACTCATATAAAGGAAGTTTATCGGCAATGGAAGCAGCAGCAGCGATCGAACGCGGGGTAAAGAAGGCGGACCCTTCAATTGAAACAGTCCTTGTGCCGGCCGCTGACGGCGGAGAAGGAACCATGGACACACTAGTTGCTGCGACTGCCGGTGAGAAAAAAGAAGTGAAGGTAACCGGTCCGCTGGGACAAGAGGTTGTCGCATCCTATGGCGTATTGGGCGGTACCCGCATGTGTGTGATCGAAATGGCTGAAGCTTCAGGGCTTTGCTTGCTTACACCAGAGGAACTTAATCCGCTGGCCTCTACCACTTACGGGGCTGGGCAACTGATCAAACAGGCACTGGATGATGGATTCCGCTCCTTTATTCTCGCTATTGGCGGGTCAGCCACCAATGATGGCGGTGCAGGTATGCTCCAGGCGCTTGGTATGAAGCTGTTGGACAAAAATGGAGCCGGCATCGGACCGGGGGGCGGAGAGCTTAGCCATCTGGAGGTTATTGATGACACAGAATTTGATCGGAGAATCAAGGACAGTACCTTCCTCATTGCGTCGGATGTCGAGAATCCGCTTGTAGGGAGAACCGGTGCCTCAGCCGTTTTTGGCCCGCAAAAGGGAGCAACAGCAGATATGGTAAGCGTGCTGGATCAAAACCTTTTTCATTGGGCGGATAAAGTGGAAGAACTAACAGGAACAAGATTGCATGACCTGCCAGGAGCCGGGGCAGCGGGCGGAATCGGAGGAGCATTTCAGGCCTTTTTTTCCGCTCAGATGAAGCGTGGCGTTGATATCGTGACGGAGTATGCAGGCCTCCCTAAAGCTCTTGATGGTGCTGATCTGGTCATAACGGGAGAAGGCAGGGTCGATTTTCAAACGGCCTCCGGAAAGACGCCGATGGGCGTAGCGCAGAAGGCAAAAGAAAAGGACGTTCCAACCGTTATCCTTGCCGGCTCGGTCGGTGATGGCGTGGACATTCTTTATCAATATGGCATTATCAGCATCACGAGCATCATTCAGCAGCCACTAACCCTTCGAGAAGCAATGGAACAATCATCCCAATTGCTGGAGTATAGTGCAGAACAGGTTGTACGAACGTTTATTTATGATAAACCAACAAGCGAAAGCGAGGTTCTACACTATGAAACTTAAACAAACGATTGAAAAAGTACCTGGAGGACTAATGGTCGTTCCATTGCTATTCGGGGCGTTACTGAATACTATTGACCAGCTTCATTTGAAGCCGGTGATGAATTTCTTAAAATCGCTTGGAGTTGCTAAAACAGAAGAGGGCTACTACGAATTTTTGCGTATAGGAGGCTTCTCTCAGGAACTATTTAAAGACAGTGCGCTCGTTTTGATTGCCCTCTTCCTGTTTTGTGCGGGAAGCCAGATGAACTTGCGGGTTGGAGGAGCAGCACTGAAAAAAGGGATCATGCTAACCACTTCGAAGTATTTAACGGGGTTGGCCGTCGGTTTGCTCTTTGGCTATTTTTTCGATCCGATGGACGGGCTGTTCGGACTTTCTACACTGGCGATTATTGCGGCCATGACGAATGGAAACGGCGGAATGTATGCGGCCCTTACCGGCCAGTACGGGAACCGTTCCGATGTAGGGGCGGTGGCGGTGCTTTCACTGAATGACGGGCCGTTTTTTACACTCATGTCACTTGGACTGCTGGGGTCAAGCTTTCCGATCATAGCCTTTATTGCCGTACTGCTGCCGATTGCCATCGGAATGATCCTCGGAAACCTGGATGAAGATATCCGGGATTTCCTGAAAGCGGGAGAAATCCTGCCTGTACCGTTTTTCGCCTTTGCTCTTGGAGCCGGAATGAATCTTGCAAGCTTCTTCAATCCATCCGTGGTTACAGCGGGTTTGACCATTGGATTCATGACCACGATTTTAACGGCATTTACGGGAATCCTTGTATTTAAATTATTTAAAGAAAAGAGCTTCATTGCACCGGTATCGGAAGCATCCACGGCAGGAAATGCGGCAGGTACCCCTGCGGCCATTGCGGCAGCAGCCTCTGTTGCAGCCGGATCTGGAATGATGAGTGCTGCAGAAGCCCAATCCTACCAGGATATTGTAAACATTGCCACCGCACAAATTTCCATCGCCACACTGACAACGGCCATTTTATGTCCGATTGCGGTAATTCTTGTAGATAAATGGCAAAAGACGAGAGGAATTGACGGCAAGCTGGAGAAGTTTGAATTGGAAGGCAGGGACCAAAAAGAGAGAAGCGCACCTCCAACTTCAGCGTAATGGACAGTTAAAAAAGGAGAGAACAATATATGGAGACAACTTTGTTATACGGAAAAGAAGGGCTGAAACTGAATCTTCCTGAAAACTCGTTTGTTGTGGAACCGAGCAACCTTCCGGGAGTTGAGAACAAAGAGCAGGCGGTTTTGAATGCGTTGAGGCATCCGATCGGTGCACCTTCACTAAAGGAAAGTGTCAAGGCAACAGACAAAGTAGCGATTGTAATCAGCGATATTACAAGACCGACACCAAATGACGTGCTTGTTCCTCTGCTTATTGAGGAACTGGATCACGTGCCTCTTGAAAACTTTGTAATCATCAACGGGACAGGGACTCACCGCGACCAGACTGAGGAAGAGTTTGTGCAAATGCTCGGCCAGTGGGTCGTCGACCATATCAAGATTGTCAATAATCACTGTCATGACCTGGATTCACTCGTCAACGTGGGAAGAAGCAAGTTCGGCTGCGACGTCTATTTGAATAAGGACTATGTGGAAGCGGATTTCCGCATTGTTACGGGATTCATTGAACCCCACTTTTTTGCCGGATTTTCGGGCGGCCCAAAAGGCATCATGCCTGGCATTGCCGGTATAGAAACCATTATGACCTTTCATAATGCACGAATGATTGGGGATCCGCGCTCCACCTGGGGCAACATGGAGGATAACCCGGTTCAGGAGATGACACGGGAAATCAATGCGATGTGCAAGCCGCATTTTATGCTGAACGTGACGCTGAACCGGGAAAAGGAAATTACCAATGTATTCGCCGGCGAGCTGTATGAGGCCCATGACAAAGGCTGTGCGTTTGCCAAGGAACATGCCATGATCCGCTGCAAGGAGCGGTTTGACGTGGTAATCACCTCCAACTCCGGTTATCCGCTTGACCAAAATTTGTATCAAGCGGTTAAAGGAATGAGTGCGGCTCACAAGATTGTTAAAGAGGGAGGGTCGATCATCGTTGCCTCCGAATGCTCCGACGGTCTGCCGGACCACGGGAATTACTCGAAAATTTTTCAATTCGCCGAAACACCTCAGGAGCTGCTGGATCTGATCAACGATCCCGAATTTAAAATGTTCGATCAGTGGCAGGTTCAAAAGCAGGCAGTTACCCAGGTGTGGGCGGATGTTTATGTGTATTCGAAGCTGACCGATGAGCAGGTGAAGGGAGCCATCCTGATGCCGACCCATGACATTGAGAAGACATTGGAAGAGTTAAAAGAGAAATACGGACCTGAGATGACCATAGCGGTGCTTCCACTCGGGCCGCTAACCATTCCTTATGTGGAAGAACGGAGGGGTTCTGTTGTTGGATAAGTATGAAAAGCTGCAGGAGATTTTACGTGAAATGAAAACCGTTGTGGTCGCCTTTTCCGGAGGGGTGGACAGCACTTTTCTGCTGAAAGTCGCGATTGATACGCTTGGAAAGGAAAACGTGCTGGCGGTCACCGCAGACAGTGAGACCTATCCGTTTGAGGAACTGCAGGAGGCAAAACGGTACGCAGCGATGCTTGGCGCACGCCATGAAGTTATAGAGACATCAGAGCTCAGTATTCCCGGCTATTCAGAAAATACCTCCAACCGCTGTTACTTTTGCAAGAAGAGTTTGTTTGAGCATCTGATCCCGATCATGCATGAATATCACTACGAAAATATTGCGTTTGGCCTTATAGCTGATGACATGGGAGAACACCGGCCGGGAACGAAAGCGGCAAGAGAGTACAATGTGCGGGGGCCGATCCAGGAGGCTGGTTTGTTCAAAAGTGAAATACGTGAGCTTTCTCAGCAGATGGGGCTTCCTACGTGGGATAAGCCCTCCTTTGCCTGCCTTTCATCAAGAATTGCTTATGGAGAAGAAATTACCATCGAGAAGCTGAGAAAAGTAGACCGTTCCGAACAGGCCATTCGTGCCATCGGCATCCGTCAGGTACGGGTCCGTACGCATGGGGACATTGCCAGAATTGAAGTAGAACCTGGCGAAATGAAAATGCTTCTTGAACATCACGGAGAAATTACAAAGCAGCTGCAGGAGTTTGGCTACAGCTATGTAACAATGGATTTGACCGGCTATAAAAGCGGCAGTATGAACAAAGTGCTGGCAGAAACCAAAACAACGTAGAGAAGGAGATTTCATGAAAAAATTCGAAGACCTCGGCTTCAGCAAGGTGGACCTGGACCGCGAGAAGCGTACCGGTTATCCTGAAGTCATCTATGGAGAAGGAAAAACAGCAGATCAGATTAAAAAAATCATGGAAACCCTGATTGAGACCCATGGAAAAGCTATGGTTACCCGACTTTCCAAAGAGAAGGCAGAAGTGCTGCTCGCCGTATATCCTGATGCAGACTATCACGACGTTTCCAGAATACTTTTATACGGGCTTCCGCGTGATAAATACGGCGGAGATGTCATGGTTGTCGCGGCAGGCACCTCCGACCTTCCTGTAGCAGAGGAAGCGGCCATTACTGCTGATTGGATGGGCTGCAAAGTCAACCGGCTGTATGATGTTGGGGTAGCGGGCATTGACCGGCTGCTGGCCTATCGGGAAGACATCACAAAAGCAAGCGTGCTGATCGTTGTAGCCGGTATGGAAGGAGCTCTGCCGAGTGTGATCGGAGGCATGGTTCAGCGTCCGGTTATTGCGGTGCCAACTTCTGTGGGATATGGTGCTCATTTACAGGGTCTTACTCCACTTCTCGCCATGCTCACCTCCTGTGCGTCCGGAATGAGTGTCGTGAATATCGATAATGGATTTGGTGCGGCCTATCAGGCGGCTCTTATTTTAAAACTCGCAAATGAGGGGGTTGCCAATGAAACAGCTTTATCTTGATTGCCAGTACGGCATTTCCGGTGATATGACACTCGCTGCGCTTTTTGACCTTGGCGCTGATCTTTCCTACGTAACAGAGCAGCTGAAGCAGCTTCCGATTGATTCGTTTCACATGGATACAAAGAAAGTCGATAAGAGAGGGATTTCAGCGAACCTGCTTGATCTCCAGTTTAAGGAAGCGGAACTGGCAGGTACCGCACATGTCCAAGAAGAGGGCCACAGCCATACCCATGACCACGGCCACTCGCATGACCATCACCATCATCATCATCATGACCACGGCCACTCGCATGAACATCATCACCATCACGATCATGAGCATGAACATGAACATCATCACCACCATGACCATGTTCATCGAAAAGCATCAATGATTTTGGAAATGATTGACACAAGTGAGCTTCCTGTTCGGGTAAAGGAACGGAGCCGGCATGTATTTGAAGTTATCGCCGAAGCGGAGGGTAAGATTCACGGAATGGATCCAAAAGAGGTTCATTTTCATGAGGTGGGCGCCATGGATTCTATTATCGATGTGATCGGAGTATGCCTGGCGCTCGAAGATTTGCAGGTTGATAGAATTATAGCCTCACCAGTCCCGACGGGCTATGGCAAGGTGAAAATGGCGCATGGGCTCTATCCCATCCCGGCCCCCGCGACGGCCGAGATTCTTAAAGGAGTGCCGCTTGAAGCTTTCCATGTAAAAGGCGAACTGACCACACCAACAGGAGCAGGCTTCTTAAAGGCGCTTGCTGACAACTATGGCTACATGCCGCCTTTTGTCATCGAGAAAATCGGATATGGAGCAGGACAAAAGGACTTTGAGCATCCGAATGTGCTGAGAGCAATCCTTTTTGAAGAGAAAGCGAAGTAGAAAAGCATGGGAGAGAGCGGAACAGCGATCTCCCGTGCATTTTACTGTCCAAATTCAGAGATTTACTTTCCAATTTACTTCAAATACCAGTAAAATCATCCAACACTTTTGTATTAAAAATAGTAAAATGCAACTATTTTCAGAAAAATAAAAAAACGGATTGACATCCTTCGACCAGATATACTATGATATTCTCAGTTAAACAGAACACGGTTTTATATTATAAAACAACCCGGACATTGCATCTCCAGAAAACAATTATCATTTCTGTAAGGAAGGCAGTGTCTTTTGTTTGTGAATGTAACAGAACGGAGTTTTATAATGTAAAACTGTCAGTCCTCCGCTATTCTACTTTTCTATTTTTTTGCGGCACGATGGTAACGCTTTCAAAATGACGAAAAAGGTAAACGAAAGGGTGGTTAGGGTGAAGGTGAAAAAAAGTTTGGGTATTTTAATGGGCATCATGCTGATGCTTTCCCTGATCCTGTCAGGATGCGGCAGCAAATCGACTTCCTCGTCGGGCGAAAAGACAAAGACAATAAAGATCGCCAATTATTTCGCCAAGGATCATCCACAGAATGTGGCACTGCGTGAGAAATTCAAGCCCATGGTTGAAAAGGAATCCGGCGGCACGCTGAAAGTTCAGATTTATGACAACAGCACACTCGGTGCCGAAAAGGAATTTTACGACGGTGTCCGAAACGGTACGATCGAAATGGGGATTCCCGGACTGATCATGCAGTCCGATATTGAAAAAATGGCGGTTCCGGAATGGCCGTTCCTTTTCAAAGATTATGAACATGTCAAAAAAGTGCTCAACGGACCCATAGGCAAAGAGCTGACTGAGGATCTTGAAAAGAAGCATGGTGTTAAACCGCTTGCCTGGAGTGCGAATGGATTCCGGATGTTCTCGAGTAACAAACCTGTAAAAACCATGAAGGATTTCGATGGCTTGCGAATGAGAATGCCCAACATACCAAACTACATACAACTCGGTAAGCTGCTTGGCATGAATGTGACACCAATGCCGATCTCTGAAGTATTCTCAGCATTGGAACAGAAAGTTGTGGACGGGCAGGACAACCCGATTGCTACTCTCCGTGCTTCCGGCTGGTATGAGGTTCAAAGCGATGTTTTGGAATCCAATCATATGTTCAGCCCAAATATTTACATCATAAACAGCAAGTTCTATAACAGTCTCTCCAAAAAACAGCAAAGTGTAATTGAAAAGGCATCTAAGGAAGCGGCTGATTACGAGTTTGATCTGATGGAAAAAAGCTATGAAACGGATAAAAAGTTTTTGACCAAAAAGGGCGTGAAGTTCCATACACCGGATGGAGCGTTTGAGAAGAAAATGGAAGAAGCGTCAAAACCTATGTATGACGATTTTTATAAGAAGTATGACTGGGCAGAAGAGCTGGTCAAGAAGGTAAAGGCTGAGCAGTAAGCAATGACAATTGCATGAAGAGGTGGGGAGAAGATGGAAAAGATCTCACGGTACTTGGAAACGCTTCTAAATATTTTTATGGCTGTGGCTTTGGGCCTGATGGTCATACTGGTGTTTGGCAATGTGGTTCTAAGATACCTTTTTAATTCAGGTATCACTTGGTCTGAAGAGATGTCACGCTATTTGTTTATCTGGCTCACATTTTTAGGAGCTATTGGTGCATTTAAAGCCAAGGAACATCTCGGTGTCGACATGTTGGTCAGGCGTTTGCCCGTGAAAGCAAAAAAAGTCGTATTGGTTTTCAGTGATCTGCTCATGCTCTTTGTTCTTTTCCTGGTGCTGGAAGGAAGCTGGAAGATGACTGTCATTAATATGGACAGCAAAGCACCTGCAACTGGACTTCCGCTTTCCTTTGTGTACGGTACGGGGATCGTAGTCAGTTTAGCTATGGGCCTCATCCTGATCAACAATGTGTTTAAGATTTTGTTGAATAAAGTGCGCGATGAAGATTTGATTGTCATCAGTGAGTCGGAAGAACTGGTGGATTACCAGGAAATCAGTGTTGGAAAGGAGGAAAAACAAGCATGATTGGTGTGTTTATTGGATCACTTCTCGGCACAATGGCGCTTGGCATGCCGATTGCCTTTGCTCTGCTGCTTAGCGGAGTCGCCCTCATGTTCTTTTTAGGGATATTCGACAGCCAGATTATTGCACAAAACTTAATCAATGGTGCGGACAATTTTCCACTGATGGCCATCCCGTTTTTTATGCTTGCGGGCGAGGCAATGAACGCAGGAGGACTCTCCCAGCGCATTGTACAGATGGCAATGTCAATGGTAGGGCATATCCGCGGCGGACTTGGCTATGTAGCCATTATTGCCAGTGTTCTATTTGCCAGTCTTTCCGGCTCTGCTGTGGCGGATACCGCTGCCCTCGGGGCTATTCTGATCCCCATGATGGTCAAGAGCGGTTATGACATTAACCGGTCCAGCGGTTTAATCGCTTCAGGAGGAATTATAGCTCCGATCATTCCGCCAAGCATCGGGTTCATCATCTTTGGTGTAACCAGTGGGGTATCCATCACTAAACTGTTCATGGCAGGTATTGTTCCTGGGGTTATGCTTGCAGTCGGCCTCTGTGTGACATGGGCGATTGTGGCCCATAAGGACAAGGTTCAAGTGGCACCCCGCAAATCCATAAAAGAAATTCTCATTTCCATCAGGCAAGGCTTTTGGGCGCTTTTGCTTCCGGTCATCATTATTGGCGGATTGCGCGGTGGAATTTTCACTCCGACTGAAGCCGCTGTTGTTGCAGCCGTGTATGCCTTGTTCGTGGGGATGGTTATTTACCGGCAAATAAAAGTGGCGGACTTGTATCAGTTGCTGGTACGGGCAGCGAAAATGACCAGCGTCGTTATGTTTCTGGTCGCGGCAGCCCTTGTATCCTCGTGGCTGATTACTGTTGCCAATCTCCCGGCACAAGTCATCGGGCTGTTGGAGCCTTTCATGGAGCACCCGCTGCTCATACTCTTAATGATTAACCTTTTGATCATTCTGATCGGTACAGCGATGGATATGACACCAACCATCCTAATCCTGACACCTGTGCTGATGCCGGTTATTCAGCAGGCGGGTATCGACCCTGTATATTTCGGTGTTTTGTTTATCATCAATAATGCCATCGGTTTGCTGACTCCTCCGGTTGGTACAGTGCTAAATGTCGTTTGTGGAGTCAGTAAGATTAGTATGGAAGACATTATGAAGGGAATATGGCCGTTTCTGCTGGTGGAGGTAATAGTCCTGATCCTGCTGATCCTCTTTCCGTCATTGGTTACCGTTCCTCTCAAATGGTTTACTTGATTTATTAAGGAGTGAAAGTGATGTCCAAGTTGAAAGTGGTTGTTACAGACTGGGAATACGATGATTTGCGATATGAGAAAGCTGTATTTGAAAAATATTCAGAAGTTGAATTGATCGGTGCCCAATGCCGGACAGAGGAAGAAGTCATTGAGGCCTGCCGGGATGCGGATGCATTGATCAATCAGTACGCACCTCTTGGCAAGGAGGTCATTGATCAGCTTGAAAAATGCCAGGTGATTACGCGCTACGGGGTTGGTGTGAATACCATTGATCTCGAGGCGGCGACCGATAAGGGGATTTGCGTTGCCAATGTTCCTGACTATTGCATGGATGAAGTGTCTGACCATGCGCTCGCGCTCCTTCTTTCTGCAAGAAGAAAGGTCGTCAAAGCGAATGAGCAGGTAAAAAACCGAAATTGGGATTTTAAAGTGACCCAGCCGATTCACCGGCTCAGGGGGCAGGTGCTCGGTCTTGTCGGGTTTGGAAAGATACCGCAAAGCCTTGCTGAAAAGGTACAGCCGCTTGGCTTAAGGGTGGCCGCGTTTGATCCTTATTATCCTGCTGCAGAAGCGGAAAAGAAGGGGGTTCAGCTCGTCTCTCTGGAGGAATTGTGCCGGGTGTCTGACATCATTTCCGTCCATGCTCCGTTAACAGAAGGAACAAAAGGCATGATCAATGCTTCCCTGTTTTCCGAAATGAAAAATGATGCCCTTCTCATCAATACGTCAAGAGGGCCGGTAGTGGATGAAGAGGCACTGGTTGAGGCGCTCAGAACAGGGGAAATCGGAGGAGCAGCTCTGGATGTAATTGAGGAAGAACCGATTACGGAGGATCATCCCTTCCTGTCCATGGATAACGTGATCCTGACGCCTCATGTGGCCTGGTATTCCGAGGAGGCTGCCAAAGAAATGAGAACAAAAGCAGCGCTCGGTGTTGTGGACGTTCTGATATGTAAGGAGTATCCAAAGTATCTAGTGAACAAGCAGGTAGAGGAGCGGTCGGTGCTGAAGAGCAATCAGCCCGAAAGCCGCTATGCAATGAGTTAGACAATTGGATGAAGAGGGGGAAATAGAATGAAGAATTGGATGAAAAAGCTGGCCATTGGGGTTGCGCTTCCCGGTATGCTGCTTCTTGGAGGATGTGGTGCGGCAAAATCCGGCGGATCTGCAGGCGGTATACAGGAACGGACGATTAAAGCCGGAATCGGGTTGAATGAAGATCATCCGGAAGGACAAGGCTTGAAGAAGTTTAAAGAGCTGGTTGAGAAGAAAAGCGGCGGGAAAATGAAAGTGCAAAACTTTTACAGCGCAACGCTTGGCGATGACCAGAAAATGACCGAGGCGCTGCAGGGCGGCCTTCAGGAGGTTACCATTCCTTCCACCTCACCGCTTGTTGGGATGATCAAGGAATACGGGATTTTCGATTTTCCATTTGTGTTTAATACCGAAGAAGAAGCGTACTCCGTTCTTGACGGAAAAGTGGGGCAAGAGCTGTTGAAAAAGCTGCCGGAACACAAGCTGATTGGCCTTGGGTATTGGGAGAATGGATTCCGCAACCTGACAAACAGCAAACATCCCGTGAAGACTGCGGAGGATTTTAAAGGATTGAAGATCCGAACCATGCAAAACGAGGTTCATCTGGATGCGTTTAAGAAGCTGGGTGCTAATCCGTCGCCAATGGCGTTTTCCGAAGTGTTTACCGCGCTTGAGGGGAAAACAGTAGATGGTCAGGAAAATCCGCTGGCAACCATCAAATCCAGCAAGTATGACGAGGTTCAGCCCTACTTAAGCATGACCAAGCACGTATACACACCGTTTGTCTTTCTTGTGAGCAAGCAGTTCTGGGACAAGCTCTCAAAGGAAGAACAAAAAATCATGAGAGATTCCGCGAAAGAAGCAGGGAAGTACCAACGTGACCTGAATCGAAAAGAAAACGAAAAAGCCCTCGAAGATCTGAAAAAAGCAGGCATGAAGGTGAATGAGGTCTCCGACGCTGAAAAAGAAAAAATGAAGGAAATCGTAAAGCCGGTCACCGACAAATATGCTAAAAAGTTTGGACAAGAACTGGTCGATGAAATGATGTCAGAAGTGGAAAAAGCGAGAAAAGAATAAAGAGAAAAGCCAGATAAGGAGGAAGAGGGATGGAGATCATATCACAGCTGCTGCAGGATATAGCCCTTCCAAAGATGATGAAAGTGAAGCAATCCTTTCATGCTCCTGAACTTGAGGACACGGCAGAGGCCGTTCAGCAGACGTTAAAGGAAACAGGTGTACTCTCAAGGATATCGCCTGGTGACCGGGTAGCCATCGCCGCGGGAAGCCGCGGTGTGGCCGACCTTTCCATACTTGTGAGGGAAACGGTCAACGCTGTCAAATCAGCCGGAGGTTCTCCCTTTATCGTGCCTGCTATGGGCAGCCATGGCGGGGCCACGGCTGAAGGGCAGCGTGAAGTGCTCGAGCAGCTCGGTGTTACCGAGGCGTCGGTCGGTGCACCGATTGTATCCAGCATGGAGGTCGTGCAAACCGGCACGCTAGAAAACGGCCTGCCAGTTTACACAGACAAAAATGCCGCCAGTGCAGACAAGGTGATTGTTATTAACCGGATCAAGCCGCATACCGCTTTCCGCGGCCCGGTTGAAAGTGGCCTGATGAAGATGATTACGATTGGGCTTGGAAAGCAAAAAGGGGCGGAGGCAGCCCATGCCTACAGCTTTAAATACATGGCAGATCATGTGCCTCTAATGGCCAAGATGGTCATGTCCAAAATTCCGATTATTTTCGGTCTCGGCTCCATAGAGAACGCCTATGACCGTCCGGCCAAAATTGTTGCGGTTCCTGCTGAGGAAATGGAAGAAAGAGAGCCGGGGCTTTTGCTTGAAGCGAAAGAACTGATGCCAAAAATTTTGTTTAATCCGATGGATGTGCTGATTGTTGAAGAAATCGGCAAAGACATTTCAGGGGACGGGATGGACCCGAACATTACGGGACGTTATGCCACCCCTTATGCTCACGGGGGACCTGAAGTTTCACGCATTGTCGTCCTCGGCTTAACCGAGAAAACTCATGGAAATGCCAACGGAATTGGGCTGGCTGATACGACCACCAGGAAGCTATTTAACAGCATCTCCTGGGAAAAGGGCTACGCCAATGCGCTCACCAGTACGGTGACTTCGGTGATTAAAGTCCCGATGGTTCTTGAGGACGAAGAGATGGCCATAAAAGCCGCCATCAAAACGTGCAATGCACGTGACCTTACAAAAGCAAGAGTCGTTCGGATTCCCAACACGCTGGATCTTCAATATATATGGATTTCCGAGAGCCTGAGAGAGGAAGCGGAAGCCCATCCGGATATTGAAATCCTGTCTGATCCGGCAGAGATGTACACAACTGGCGAAACCCGGTGATCCTGCTTGTCATTTACAGCCTGATGGTCGTTTTTTATACGATCAGCCTGTTTGCCGGCAGCTCGTTTCTCGATGAGGTGACAGGTATTTTCGCCATAATGGCACTTGTCTTTTCATTTCCGAAAGCAAACGGGCTATACCGTGCAACAGGCACAGTTTTTATCCTGGCAGGCGGACTACTCTACTTTTATTTACGAAAGCCTCTGCTGGAGCTGCCGCATTACATGACGTCAACAATTGTCCTGCTCGCCATCTTTTATGTGCTGCCTTTCATCAACAGCATCATCGTTGTGGGGCGGTACGACAAAAGTGTGAACCAGCTGCTGAAGCGGAGGGTGGGAAATTTGGGGCAGTTGTATTACCGAAGCTCGCTTGTCAGTTTTTTGCTGGGGTCGTTTTTAAATATCGCTACGATCCCATTGGTTGAATCGGTTCTCCGCCGCAATCTGCAAAAAGCAGAGGACAAATTAAGAGATATCTTTATCAGCCGTGCGATGCTGAGAGGCTATGCCCTGTGCCTCGCCTGGAGTCCGATGGAGATTCTCGTGGCGATCAGTGTAGACATCACCCATTCGAATTATGTTCATCTGCTTCCGTGGCTTCTTTTGTTCTCGGTCACGCTGCTCGGTGCCGACTGGCTGATCGGCTTGAGGTACCGCAAGTATCAGGTGGAACAGGCTGCAACGGCAGAAGCTGCGCCTTTGGATGGAAGGATCATTAAAAAAGCCGGGGTGCTGCTTCTTAATTTAAGTGTTTTTATTGCAGCAGTCATCGGTGCGAGGCGGGTGCTGGGTACCGATTTTCTGATGGCCGTTACGCTTGTCATTGTTCCCTACTCGGTTCTCTGGGCTCTTCTTGTAAAAAGAATCAGATCTTATCTGGTTTATAGTTTGCGAGTTTGGAAGAACAGGGCATCGTCCCAGCAAAACTTTATGGTTCTGTTTCTCTCCGCAGGATTTTTAATTAGTACACTTAAAGTTTCACCATTTTTAAAATGGCTTCAGCAGCCCTTCGGAGCCGTGGAGCACTGGCCCGTTTTGCTCTTTCTGCTGATTCAGGTTCTTTTTCTCGGTCTGGCGATGATTGGATTTCATCCGCTCGTGACCATCAGTATTTTGGGGGAGGTCATACAGCCTCTTTTGGGAGAAATCAATCCTTTAAGCTTTGCCGTCGTACTTATATCATCAGGACTGTCCACCGTCATGGCGGGCCCTTACAACATTACGGTGTCATTAACAGGCAGTCTTTTGCATCAGAATCCATACCGTGTTTCCTTCTGGAACATCGGATTTGCATTTCTCTACAGCAGTATGGGGACAATAATTGCGCTTCTGATGCTGTAGCAGTTTATTAGTTTAAAAGGTGGCGAAAGATTGTGTTGTATCCATTTATTGAAAATTCCTATAATCCATATCGTGACAATGTTCAGGGAAAGGCCAATGAGCCCATTTGTGTTGCGGGCCTATTGGACCGGGCAAAACAGATTCTCGGGCCAACCTATGAAGGCGATGCGCCAGACTGGACCCTGGAGGAAATTTATAACCGGCTTCATGAAAATGCGCCGCGTATTGCCATTATCGGGGGGTCTCCCGACCATCCGGCCCATATTATGGACTTTCAAACATCATCCAGGGCTGCGCTGCGCATCTGGCAAAATGGAGGGGTTCCTTTTTATTTTTCCACACCGGTCATGTGCGACGGAACTGCGCAAAGCAATCAGGGGATGAGCTATTCCCTGCAAAGCAGAAACGCGGTGGCCGAAATGGTTGTCAACCAGATCGAGGCGCACAGCTATCATGGCGCTTTTGTCATCCAGGGCTGTGACAAGCAGCCGCTTGGAGTGGTAAGTGCGATGGCTCATCTTGACCGCATCCGGAACTATCGCGGGGAAGCACCATTCTTTGCGACATTTGCTCCTGCTCATGTTTTACAGGGAGGAACCATTCCAGAAGGCCTTTTTGAAGAGCTTGAAGCGGTTGCCCAAAAAGCGGAGCAAAACGGAGCGGATGACATTGCTTATGATCTTCGTGATGCGATGGCGTACATTCTTCAATGCTCTTCCAATACAGCATTCCAGGGTGTTCTTCAGCGGGCCAAAGAAAAAGGATTCATCTCCCAGGCGGAACACGATGATTATGAAAAGCGTCTGGCGGTCAATACATGTGATGGTCTTGGCGGTGTTTGTGCCTTTAATGGAACCGGAAACAGCTCGCGGCATCTGGTTGCCGGTATGGGGCTTGTTCACCCCGAGCTTGAGCTGCTGACCGACCCTCCGACACAGGAACAGATCAATGCAGCGCTCGATCCGTTGGCGGGCATGATTAACCAGCAAGCCTTCGGTGCTTCCAACATTATGGCTTCCAACATAAAAAATGCCGTCCGCATCCACAGCGCATCAGGCGGTTCCACCAATCTGATGATGCATATCGTAGCCGGAATGCTTTATGGCGGATTCAAGTTCAGCCTGCATGAAATGGACCGCATTCATCACGAGGTGCCGGTGCCTGATTTGTTTGACTACAGTCTCACCCAGGGCAGGGACATTTTTGCACTGGCGATGCAATGCTGCTCAGGAAACAGCCGCGGCATGGAATCATTATTTTACGAACTGCTCCAAAACGGGGTGCCGATGGATGTGGATGCCCCAACAGTAACCGGCACGAGCTGGCGCGAGCGGCTTGAAAAAGAACACAAGGTGTCCATTGAGAAAATTGCCGAAAATCCGGTCATTCTTGACAAGCCAAGACGGCCTTACAGCGGTGTTGACGTACTCAGCGGAAACTTTTTTGAAAGCGCCGTTGTTAAGATCAGCGGCATGACGACCCTGCAGCTTGATGAGTTTGATAAAAAGGCGGCTTTTGTTCTTTACTATGACAACGAAGAGGACGCCAACCATGGACTTCTTGACGCCGAGCTGGTTGACAAGCTAAGAAATAGGAAAGCATTTGCCCATGAAAACCTGCTTGCTGCTGTAAAACAAAATGCGCCGGACCAATATGAAGCTTTGAAAACCCATTCTTATGATGCGTTATTTGACGCCATGGTGGATAAGGGAATCCTCAAACTCGCAGTTGTTGTATCCGGCCAGGGACCTGTCGCATTTGGCATGCCGGAAATGTTTACACCAATGCAGCACATCAATGCAAACCGCAAGCTGAAAAGGATGGCAACACTGATCAGTGACGGACGCTATTCAGGCGTTACATATGGAGCGGCAGTGGGCCATATGACGCCCGAAGCCAAGGAAGATGGAGGAATTCTTTATCTCCAAACGGGGGATGTACTGTTTCTTGATTTCCGTGAGCGTACCATTCAGTTTCTGGAAGAAACGGCATTCCAGCGTGGAGAACAGGTATTTGAATTCGATCACATCCGCCAGCAGAGAAAAGAATTGGCAGCTTCCCGCATGAAGGCCATCTCCAAGCGCCAGCGCCAGGTAGCCGCAAGCAACAGGATGTCAAGCCATACAGATGCCGCCCATGGTGTGGTTCCGCTTCAAGTGTTTGAGGAAGCCGATTTGGACTATCAAAATGATGTTGTTTCACTGAATCTTGCCCAATATTAATCGAAAGGAAGATATCTAATGGAAGAAACGAAAAGAGCCATTGAAAAATTGGGGTTCCCGCCGGGAGATTGTCATGACCTCCCGTCCTCGGAAAAAACGTTTCCTGATGGAGCACAGTACCGTGTTGAAATTCCAAGTGTGGAGGGCCCGGCATCATTTGAAGCGGTCATTGAGGCCTGCGAGCAATATGACGTTGGCATCCACCGGATCTCGCAAGGAAGCGGAATTATGCTGTTGACCGATGACGAGCTTGAGCAGATGTCGGCTATCGGCAGAAGAGAAAACCTTGAAGTCAGCTTGTTTGTCGGTCCGCGGGGCAGCTGGGATGTATCGGCCATGCAATGGGCCAGTGCCGGAAAAATTGCCGGCCTTCGTGTACAGGGAATGGACCAGCTCATTTATTCCATCGAGGATATCAAGCGTGCCTGCCAAGCCGGAATCCGGGGGATTTTAGTGGCGGATGAAGGATTATTGTGGCTCGTTAATGAATTGAAAAAGACGGGGGAACTTCCTGCTGACCTTGTGGTTAAAGTTTCGGTGCAGGTGGCGCAGGCCAATCCAATTTCCATCCGTCTGATGGAGCAAATCGGGGCTGGAACGTACAACGTGCCGACCGACCTGACACTTTCAAGGCTCGCAGCGATTCGCCAGGCAGTTGACGTTCCGATTGATATTTATGTGGAAGTGCCTGATGATGTCGGTGGCTTTATCCGCCATTATGAAATACCGGAAATCATTCGGGTGGCTGCTCCTGTCTATATCAAATTCGGCTTGCGCAATGCTCCGAACATTTATCCTTCCGGGACCCATCTTGAGCCGACCTCGATCGCGCTTTCCAAAGAGCGTGTAAGACGAGCCAAGCTTGGCCTCGAGATGATCAAGCGATATGCACCGGATCTTAAAGTTTCAGAAAAAGGGGCCGAGGGCATTGCCGTTCCCGTGCCGGGCGGAAAAGTAGTAACGCCTTGATCAAAAGCTGCAGGCAACTGGCAGGTTTTGGCATGTCTTGGCATACAAATCCGGTTGTATCCCTCTTGAGGTGTGGTACTATAAGGAAAAGACAAGCCATCAAACTTTATCAAAGGGTGATTGAGACATGCCAATTATTCAATCCGTAGACCGTGCGCTTCGTATTCTGGATCTTTTTGACGAATATGAATCGGAATTAAAAATAACCGACATCAGTTCACGAATGAACTTGCACAAAAGCACAGTCCATTCTTTGCTTAAAACATTGCAGCATTACAACTATATTGAGCAAAATCTTGAAAACGGAAAATACAAGCTTGGAATGAAGCTTTTCGAGCGCGGGAATTTTGTGATCCATAATCTCGATATCCGGTCTGTTGCGAAAAAACACCTAATGGAACTGTCCATGAAAACGGGAAACACCATCCATCTTGTTATTTTGGATGGAAAGGAAGGCGTTTACATCGACAAAGTCGAAGGATCAGCAGCGACCATTCTTTATTCCAGGATCGGGCGCAGAATACCGGTGCACTGCAGTGCGGTAGGGAAGGCGCTTGTGGCTTTTAAAAGCCAGGAAGAACTTGCTGCCATACTCAAGGATTATGAGTACATCAGTCAAACGCCAAAAACCATTACCAATGAAAAGGATTTTTTGATTGAACTCGACAATGTAAGAAAAGAAGGCTTCGCCATGGATAATCAAGAAAATGAAGCCGGGGTTTCGTGTATTTCGGTTCCAATCAGAGACCACTCGGAGCATGTGATTGCAGCCATCAGCATGTCACAGCCGGTACACCGCATTAATAAAAAAGCGATTAAAGAGATTGCCGAGATGCTGAAGGAAACAGCAGAAAATATTTCAAGGGAACTTGGATTCGGTGTAAAAGCCTCATCCATTTAAAACAAGCACTCCTTATGCCAGGAGTGTACCCTCAAATGAGAACGCAGTTTTATAATATAAAACCAATTAAAAGGAGAATATGAGATGCGCATTTTACGTTATAAAAACAATGAAGGTATTTACAGTCTAGCTGCTTTAGCAAACGATGAAAGAGTATATGATTTGCCTTATGGCGATTTTTTGGAACTGGTTTCAGAAGCAGAAAAAGCAGAAACCACCCCATTGAAACATGTCCAGGAATTAATTGCGGGGCAGGAGCCGCTTAACGCCAGGTATGGTGAGTTGGAGCTTGGGGTTCCTATTTTGGCTCCTGAGGTCTGGGCAGCGGGTGTAACGTATGAAAAGAGCAAAGAGGCACGGAACTATGAAGCGACTGACGGGAAGCTTGATGCGGAAACATTTTACGATAAAGTGTATGATGCCGAACGTCCCGAAATCTTTTTTAAATCCACAGCGGCACGCACTGTCGGACCGGATCAGCCGGTTTACCTTCGAAGTGATTCCAGCTGGCAAATCCCTGAGCCGGAGCTTGGGCTGGTACTCGATAAGAACGGTAAAGTACTGGGATACACTGCTGGAAACGATATGAGCTGCCGGGACATTGAAGGAGAGAATCCGTTGTATCTGCCGCAGGCAAAGGTATGGAAAAATTCCTGCGCCTTAGGTCCTGTGATTTTACTTGCAGAGGCAGTGGAAGATCCTTATGACTTTGATTTTGCCTGCCGCATTTACCGTGGGGAAGAAAAAGTGGTGGAAGGCACGGCCAATACGAAACAGTTAAAGAGACGGTTAGATGAACTTGTGGATTACCTGGCAAAAGACAATGATCTTTTTGACGGAACCGTATTATTAACGGGAACCTGCATTGTTCCTCCAAATGAATTCACACTGCAGGACGGAGACCGCATCGAGATCGAAATTTCTTCTATCGGTACGTTGAATAATCCGGTAAAAACACAAAAAAGTAAAATTTCAGCGATCCGCTAACCAGTAAAAAGACTGAAAATTAGGTATGATAGGAATGTTGAAACATTTATTGGAAAGGAGGATCGTTGCATGGGAGTTCAATATAAAACGGTAATGATGAAGCCTTCGGACAATGTGGCCATTGCGCTGATGGATTTGCCGAAGGGAGCTGTTGTTCCAGTTGTTTGTGAAGGGCATCAACAGGAGGTGCAGTTGGTTCAGGACATCCGCTTTGGCCATAAATTCGCGGTCAAGCCGATTGCAGAGGGAGCGGAGATTCTGAAATATGGAGAAATCATTGGCCGGGCATCCTCTGAAATCAGCATGGGCGAACATGTTCATGTACATAATCTCGAAGGCATTAGAGGAAGGGGAGATAAAGTTGAATCTCGAGTACAATAATCAATTGCTCGGATACCGGCGTCCTGACGGTAAGGTCGGTGTCCGCAACCATGTGCTGATCCTGCCGACGATTACGTGCGCCACACAGGCCGCCAAGCAGATCACCGAGCTCGTGCAGGGAACCGTCAGTTTCATTCACCAGCACGGATGCGCCCAGGTGGGAGAGGACTATGACCAGACATTTCGAACCTATGTCGGAATGGGGTTGAATCCCAATGTTTATGGTGTTGTCGTACTTGGACTGGGATGCGAAACTCATCAGGCACGCAGCGTGGCAGGTGAAATCGCCAAAAGCGGAAAGCCCGTCGAGGTCGTTTCCATTCAGGATAACGGGGGTACCTTGATGACGATTGCCCAAGGCGCAAAAGTGGCTGCCAAAATGGTGCAGGATGCCTCAGCACAGCGCCGCGAGCCGTTTGACTTCAGCGAGCTGATCATTGGAACAGAGTGCGGCGGTTCAGATGCCTGCTCGGGCCTTTCTGCCAACCCGGCAGTTGGCGTGGTGAGCGACCTTGTCGTGGAGGCGGGAGGCACCGCGATTTTGGCTGAAACGACTGAACTGATCGGAGCGGAGCACCTGCTGGCGAAACGGGCAGTCAATGATCAAGTGGCCAAACGGGTTTATGAAGTGATTGAACAGATGGAAAACCGCGCCATCCTGATGGGCGTGGATATCCGTACGGGCAATCCGAGCCCGGGCAATATTGAAGGGGGCTTGAGTTCACTGGAGGAAAAATCACTCGGCGCATCCAACAAATCAGGAACAACCCCTCTTAAGGAATTGATCAATTATGCGGAGCCGCCTTCGCAAAAGGGCCTCGTCTGGATGGATACCCCAGGGCATGACATCGAACAACTGACCGGAATGGTCGCAGGCGGTGCACAAGTGGTTCTGTTTACAAGCGGACGCGGAACACCAACCGGTTCACCGATTGCCCCTGTGATCAAGATTTCAACGAATACCGCCATGTTTGAAAACATGAGCGATAACATGGATTTGAATGCCGGGACGATCATCGAAGGAGAAGAAACAATCGGGGAAGTTGGCCAGCGGATCTTTGAAGAGATCAAGGAGGTTTCTTCAGGCAAACTGACCAAGTCGGAAATTTTAAAGCAGCATGATTTTGGCATTTGGAGAATTGGGCCTACATTTTAAAAATGAAAGGGAGCGATGAACAATGGCAGTACAAACACAGGTGAAAACATTTTTGAACTACGTAAACGGAGAATGGGTGGAAGCCTCAACGAATGAAACCATCTCCTGCATCAATCCGGCAAACAAACATGATGTGGTGGGCAATGTACAAAAATCAGGGAAAGAAGATGTGGACCAGGCGGTTGCTGCAGCACACAACGCTCTCGCCTCATGGAAAAAGCTGTCCGGTGCTCAAAGAGGAGAATTCCTCTACAAGGCAGCCAATATCCTGGAAAGCCGTGCCGATGAAATTGCTGAAACGATGACAAAAGAAATGGGAAAAACATTGGGTGAAGCCAAGGGCGAAACGCTCAGAGGCGTGGCCATCCTTCGCTATTATGCGGGAGAGGGCATGCGCAAAACAGGCGATGTCATTCCATCCAGCGACAGTGAAGCGTTAATGTTCACGACACGTGTTCCACTTGGCGTTGTTGGCGTTATTTCTCCATGGAACTTTCCAGTTGCGATCCCGGTTTGGAAAATGGCACCTGGGCTCATTTACGGAAATACGATCGTCATTAAACCGGCACAGGAAGCAGCCGTAACAGCAGTAAAAGTGATCGAGTGTCTGGATGAAGCAGGTATTCCTGCCGGAGTGGTGAACATGGTAACAGGTACCGGCTCACAGGTCGGGCAGGCTATTGTCGATCATCCGCAGGTCAACGGTATTACGTTTACCGGCTCCAATCAGACAGGAAAAGCGATTGGCCAGGCCGCATTGGCGCGCGGCGCAAAATACCAGCTGGAGATGGGCGGAAAGAACCCGGTGATTATTGCGGCTGATGCCGATCTTGATCTTGCGGTGGACGGGACCATCAGCGGAGGTCTTCGCTCAACCGGACAAAAATGTACGGCAACAAGCCGTGTGATCGTTCATGAAGATGTGTATGACGCGTTCAAAGAAAAATTGCTTGCGAAAGTCCGCGAGCTAAAGGTTGGGCCTGGACTTGAAGGTGAAACCTGGATGGGACCGTGCTCCAGTGAAAAGCAGCTGGAAACCGTTCTCTCCTATATTGAAAAAGGACAGGCAGAAGGAGCAACCCTTCTTTACGGCGGACAGCGCCTCGAGTCACCTGAAACGAAGGATGGTTTTTATGTCGAGCCGGCTGTTTTTGAAAATGTGGAAAGCGGCATGGCCATTTCCCAGGAGGAAATCTTTGGGCCGGTTCTTGCGTTGATCAAGGTAGGAACGCTTGAGGAAGCGATTGAGATGGCCAACGATGTGGAGTTTGGCTTGAGTGCCTCCATTTATACGACCAACATTAGCCATATGCTTTCCTTCATTAACGATATGGACGCCGGGCTTGTACGTATTAATGCCGAAACAGCGGGTGTAGAGCTTCAGGCTCCCTTCGGCGGCATGAAGCAATCGAGCTCCCACTCAAGAGAACAGGGGCAGGCTGCCATTGAATTTTACACATCCATTAAAACAGTATTTGTCAAAGGCTGATAGTGCCTTAGATGAGGGTGATCGGCGGACAGGATTCCGCTGATCGACCCTCCTATTTTATGTGAAAAGGAGTAGATGAAAATGATCACGGTTACCTTTGAAAAAGACGGACAATGGGTATTGGGAGTAAAAACGGAGCGCGGCATTCTGGATGTGGGGGCGGCTGCACGTTCGCTCGGTTCAGATGCGGTGCCGCAAAGTGTAACAGAACTCATTGCTCAAGGAGACCAGGGGAAAGCCTCCCTGCAGCAATTTGCAGATTCCGAGATGGCGGTCAGGGAAGAATTTCTTTACACCGAGGATTCGCTGAAGATGGGGCCATGTGTCACAGAACCGCAGAAAATTATATGTGTTGGATTAAACTACAAAAAGCATGCCGAAGAATCGAACATGCCGCTTCCTGAATCCCCCATCCTTTTCAGCAAGTTCAATAATGCGCTGGCGGGACACCAGCAGGAAGTCAAATTGCCGGCGCGCTCATTGCAGGTGGATTATGAAGTGGAATTGGCCATTGTGATTGGAAAAACAGCCAGCCAGGTGAGTGAAGAAGATGCTCTTGATCATGTATACGGCTATTGCACGGCGAACGATCTGTCGGCACGTGATCTGCAGTTTAAAACCGGACAATGGCTGCTTGGAAAATCGTGTGATGGCTTCTGTCCGGTCGGTCCTTATCTGGTTAGTGCGGAAGAAGTGAAAGATCCAAACGCCCTGTCGTTAAAGACTGAGGTTAACGGAACCGTTCGCCAAAACTCGAATACCGCAGACTTGGTGTTCAACTGTCAGCAAATTATCAGCTATGTATCAGAACATATGACGCTGCAGCCGGGGGATCTCATTTTGACTGGTACACCAGAAGGCGTCATTATGGGAGAGCCGGAAGGAGAAAGAAACTGGCTGAAAGATGGGGATGAAATAACTGTTGAGGTAGAAGGGCTAGGAAAGTTGACCACAGTTATGAGAAAATAGAGAAAAAACAAAACAGAAGCCTGCATATGGAATTACTCACGATTTTATTGATGGCCATGCTGCTTGGTTTAAAGCATGCGCTCGATCCGGATCATCTTGTGGCTGTCACCACGATTGTCAGCGAAAAGAAAAAAGCCCGTTTTTCCGCACTGGTCGGTGCTTGGTGGGGAGTCGGCCATATGACCACCATTCTGGTCATCGGAAGTGCCATTATCTATTTCAATCTCTTCGTCTCCCATTCAGTAGAAAAGCTGTTGGAAGGTGTCGTTGGCGTTATGATCATCTACCTTGGTGTGAAGGCGTTTTATACCCTGCGCACATCCCACCATACACATGAACATGCCGTTTCAGGAAATGGGAGCAGGTGGATGCTCAGACCGTTGATTGTTGGCCTGCTGCATGGTTTGGCGGGAAGCACAGGAGTAGCGTATTTGTTTTTAAGCACCATCCAGGATAAATATTTAGGCGTGATTTATCTGCTTGTCTTTGGCGCAGGAACATTGATCAGTATGGTGCTTGCGACTCTGTTGATCGGGCTGCCGTATTCCTGGTCATCGAACCATAAAAAAATTAATCTTCTGCTGACCCGCTGCACAGGTGTGCTGAGCGTCTCCTTTGGCGTCTATTATTTGTATAAAACCCTGTTCATCTCTTGATGAAACAGGGTTTTTTCATGCTTGGGTTGTGGTAAATGGAGGTGTCGAATGTTGTCGAAATCCATATGGCTTAAACGGTTTGAGAATAAAATCATAGGTTTTGAGAATAAAGTGGCGCGATTTGGGAATAAATCCAGTTTTTTGAGAATAATGACGTGGAATTTGAGAGTAAGTTAAATAATGGAAACGGATGAAGCTCCCAATTGGCACCGCAAGCATGATTATTAAGGGCCATCAAGCCTTATAATGCCTCATTGCTATCGATTTTGCCTCGTCATACACATTTTGAAGAGGAACATTGTATTTTTCCGCTGCTTTTTTGCAGTCCTCATATTCCGGTGAAAATTTAATCGGTTCCTCTTGATAGATACCGATTTTCACAGATACCTCACCGTATGCAGTTTCGGCTCTATAAAACTCCCTGCCGAGGCGGTGGCAGGATACCGGGTAATAGCGTAAACCAAAGCTTGAAGTTTCACGAAAGATGATTTCTTCAAGCAATGTCTGCTTTTTTTTGTCTGAAAGTACGGATAATTTATAGGCAGGGCGGTTCTTTTTCATATAGATGGACGTATAGTACACATCGTTCGCACCGGCCGCAAACAGCCTGTCCATCGTGTATGACAGTGTTTCTCCGCTGCAGTCATCCAGATTCACTTCTATGATTATCATCTCATCGTCAATATGTTCTTGGGCATGATGTGCGCTAAATTCATTCATGTGGCTTCTCCTTTCCTTTTCACTCGCTTCTTTCATTATAGCGTACACCTATTTAATTGTACTGTGGAAATAAGGTATGATAGGGATGGTTGAAAGCGGTAACAAAAAAGGGGGATTTTTACATGAAGGATAACCAAAATGGAGTAGAGGTCAATGCCACAACTTCAGAAACCAGCATCCATACGGATTTTAAAAATAATATGACATACGGGGAATATTTGAAGCTGGATAAAATTTTATCGGCCCAGCGCAGGTTATCCGGACACCATGACGAGGTGTTATTTATTGTGATTCACCAGGTCAGCGAGCTATGGATGAAGCTGATTTTGCATGAGATGCATGCCGCCATTGACTGTATTAAGAAAGACGACCTGTCCAGTGCGTTCAAAAAACTGGCCCGCGTATCAAAAACGCAGTCACAAATCATCCAGGCTTGGGATGTGCTGTCCACCATGACACCATCTGAATATATGGAATTCCGGGATTCACTCGGCCAGGCGTCCGGCTTCCAGTCTTACCAATACCGGATGATCGAGTTCGCTCTTGGCTACAAAACACCTCATGTTCTGAAAATCTACGAAAAGGATCCAGAGCTTTTAAAAGAACTGAGGCAGGCATATGAAGCACCAGGACTCTATGACGTTGCCATCCAGGCGCTGAACAAGGCGGGAATTTCCATCGATGAAGAAGTGCTGAACCGTGATGTTACGCGAACGTATCAGGAGAACGATTCTGTCCGCAAAGCCTGGATTACGGTCTATCAAAATCCACAGCTGTACTGGGATCTCTACGAGCTTGCCGAAAAACTGGTGGATATTGAGGACTGGCTCCAGCAGTGGCGTTTCCGTCATATGAAGACTGTTGAGAGAGTAATAGGTTTCAAGCGGGGAACAGGCGGATCTTCGGGGGTAGGGTACTTGAAAAAGGTGCTGGACCAGCGATTTTTTCCGGAACTCTGGGATCTTCGTACAGAGTTGTAGAATAAAAGTGTCAGGAATGATGAAATGATGAATAACGATGCTAGATCAGCAATTTTGGATAGATATAACATTACACGGTCTGATTTTTTAGGATCGGGAATGGAAGCCGAGGTTTATGCTTTATCCGATCATAAGGTACTGAAAGTTTATAATCACATGTCTGATCTTAATAAGCAATGGAGCTTAAAAGAATTTTATGCCGGGATCCATTCTGATGGTTTAAGCTATGAGCTCCCTTACATTTACGATGTGTTTCTGGAAAACGGAATAGTAGTTACGATTGAAAAACGAATTGAAGGCAGTAATATGCAAAGTCTGCTCTCAGATCTGTCCTTTAACGAACAAAGCACAATGTTGGAAATCTACCTGAAAGCCCACCTGGACCTGCAGCAGATTAAAGGAAAATCTACGATCAAAAGGTTTGTTTTATTTGATGAACCCAGTTTGTCCCCGATAAAAATAGACAACTGGTATGATGTATTGAAAGAAAAAATACGTCAAAAGCAACCGGGATTAAAGCCCTATTTTAAAAAAGATGTTCCGGATTATGAAGCAAAAGTAAATGATCTAATGAAGATCTTATCTAAGGGGTATAAAGGGGAACATTCATTAATTCACGGAGATTTTTTTCCGGGCAATTTATTAATGAATACAAATAGCCAGGTTACGGGTTTAATTGATTTTGGATGGATGACCATGTATGGTGATCCGTTATTCGATATTGCCATCGGATGGATATGTTTTGATATGTACGATGAACTAAACTCAAATATCCGTGATAGATATCTAAATATCATCCTTTCAACGCTAGGTGAAGGAGCCAGAAAAGATTTGTATTTTTATGTACTCGTCTACAGCTTCATCACGGCGAATTTTTATTCTGAAGATTGCTCAGATGGTCATTATCGATGGTGTGTTGAAAACATCAATAACAATACCTATTGGAATGCTGTATAAGACATTTAATACTCTTGATCTGGTTTGAAAAAATGGGGATCCACATCAAAATGCCTGGAGACGATTTTTTGAAAAAAAGCAGATTCCCGTTTCAACTGGGGAAGGCTCGGAACGGTTAAGGGAACGCCAAAAATCGGGCCGCTTACATTAATGGTAAACCGTCCGGGCGCAATAAAGCTTCCGCTGACACGAATCTGGTCACTGATCAAGAGGATGGCCAGACCAATATCAATTACATCCACAAGCGTTGTTGCCGCCTGGTTTCCTCCAATTCCTTCGAGCCGGTCTTCTCCTGTCAGTGGCCCGCCCAAAGAAACCCGAAAACCCCGGGGAGTCACAAAGACACCTATTATGGTTATTTGTCCGCTGAGAAGTAAAGCCGCCGTGGCCAAATCAAGTCCCCGCTGAATCGCTCCAATGATATGAAGTTCTTTTTCTGTCTGATCTGCTGCTTTCACCATTTGCCTCCCCCCACAGTTGTATCTTATTCCTGACTGCCGGGAACGGGAATGCAAGACAACTTCAAAAGATTTTTTTGTCATTCATAGGTACAGGATACACGTCCCTGAAATAAAGTGATAACAACATCCATAGCAAAAAGGAATGATAAGATTGGCTTTGTCATTAACCGATATTCCAACTGTCAGGCCGGCGAAGGCCGGAGTATTTTTGCTTGCGCTTCCTCTTATTATCTTCATTTTTTTCTTTACACAGCCCAAGCCAAGTGATGAGGTACACCAGCCGCAATAAAAAACTCCCCTTTCCTAAAAGAAAGGGGAGTCATCTTTTTATTTTCGAAAGTGAGGATTGTTCTTCTGAAAGCCAAGCCAGGCATTCAAGACACCTTTTTCAATTTCTTCTCTTGGCGCATGGAGGCGTTCTTCGGTTCCTCCATAGCCGACTTCCAATTTTTCCTCTCTCAGTCCATTAAAAATGGTATCCGCAAAATCATCAAGCGGAGCGCCAAAGGTATGGAGTCCAACGCCGCCCAGATCGGTATTGACGGCTGGAGGAAGAATTTCCACGACCTCGACACCGGTATCAGCGAGCTGGTGGCGCAGGGTCACCGTATAGGAATGCATGGCTGCCTTTGTTGCACTGTAAACCGGAACCCATACCCCAGGCTGAATGGCCAAACCGGAGGTCACGTTCATGATGGCGGCCCGCTCCTTTTTAACGAAATGAGGGATAAGAAGCATGGTCAAATGGATCGGTCCCTCCACATTTATAGCCAATTCATTTTGATAGTACTTCCAGTCTTTTGCAGCATTCAACAGGTTGACCCGCTGCTGAATGCCGGCATTATTTACCAGAACATTCAAATCCGGGAACTCCTTGGTTGCCCATTCAACGAGACCGATGCGTTCCTCTTCATTTGAAACATCACAAACTTTTGTATGAAGTTCAGGGAATTTTTCTTTTGCTTCTTCCAGCTTCTCCTGGCGTCGTCCAACAATGATGACCTTGTTGCCTTCCTTTAAGAAACGTTCGGCAAAAGCCAATCCAATGCCTGAGGCTCCGCCTGTAACCAGAATGGTGTTACCAGACAATTTCATTGATGTTCCTCCCTGTTATTAAAGATTGCACATGAATCTAATATACCCGTAAACCCGTATTTAAGAAACGAAGTGTCTACCCGTTTTGAATAGAGGGGGGTATTTTTAAATACTACTAATTGTTTAGGCAGCATCCCATTTTCTTGCTGGTTTCGTTTTTATCCTTACAAACAGCATCATAATGGCGCCCAGCAGCGGGCCTGCGGCAAGAGCCATAAAACCGAACAAATAACTTGAAGTAGTATCTACAACTACTCCTACAACGAGCGGAGAGATGAGAGAGCCGAGCTGCCAGATTGCATTTACAAGCCCCATAGCAGTTCCGATTTGCGTTTCATCCGCCAGTTCGCCAATAATGGCGGTCATGACGGGACTGTATATAAACGCAGTGATTCCTAGAATGGCGGTCAAAAGCACAAGAATGCCTGTTTGGGTGTTGGTACCGAACCAAACCAAAACAGGGGCAAATAAGAACAGCGCCCAAAAGGCAATCGTCTTTTTGTTAAGATAGTCTGAAATAAACCCAATGAGCGGTTTGCATAACAGACCAGCGATACCATAGACCGCCATCATTTTCCCCGCTTCCACCAATGATAGATGAAGATTGTGATTCAAATAGGTGTTGGCCCAGGTGGCCGTTCCCCACGTCGCCCATAACCCGCCAAAACCGGCGGCCCCAGCCAGCAGCAGATTTTTATTCTTTAATACCTCGAACATCTCTTTTAGCGAAACGCCCTTTGTCTTTGTTCCATGATAGGTGCTGCTTTCTTTCAGAAAAAAGAAGCTCAGAATGATACCGGCGATCGGCAGCATTCCTGCGGCCAAAAAGGCAGAGCGCCAGCCATGGTTTTCTGCGACAGTGGGAACAAACAAGTTAACGACGGTGACCCCAAGGGAAGTTGCTGTCATGAAAAGACCGATGGCAATGCCTCTTCTTTTCGCTGATACATGGTCAAAGATTGCCGCCAAAGAAGCAGAGAAGATGGCACCCGAGCCAAGGCCGGCCAACAGCCGGAAAGCGAATCCTTGTTCAAACGTATGAACCAAGGACATGCTCAGCGTAAAAACGCCCATCGTTAAATAGGAGCCCAGCAAAACTTTTCGATAGCCGAACCGGTCGGTCAACAGACCACCCGGAAATTGTGTAACACAATAGCCGATGTAAAAAGCGGTCATGTAGCTGCCTGCATTTGCGGCCGACAAGCCCATATCCTTGGAGGCGAGCGGAATGACAGGCGGCCACGACAATCTGTCCACAAACGAAAACATATACGTCATCCACACAAGCACGACAACAGTAACCGGCCGAATCCAGTTGTTTTTCATAGCAGTTATCTCCTTACTAAAATCAATATGTTAATTATTTCACATTATTAAATATAGCAAATAAGTATTTTTATTGCATAAAAAAACCTTCTTGAATCGAGATCAAAAAGGCTTACAAGGTGAAAAAGATCAGCACTGATAAAAGAATAGAGGTGATAGTCATTGCGATAAGGGGACGAAATGCACGGTTTTTTAAGGTCGCCAAATTGACGTTCAAGCCGAGACCAACCATTGCCATCGCAAGGATATAAGTATTTAAATTTGAGATCATCTCTGAAACACGCGCTGGAGTGATGTCTCCAAGCAGATAACTGCCCAACAGGCTCGTCATGATAAACCCGATAAGAAACCATGGAAATTCAATCTTTGTTCGGCGTTTTTGGTTTCCCGGCGCGCATTTTCTCATCCGCAACATGAAGAAAAAGCAAAGCGGTACAAGCAGGAAAACACGGCACAGCTTGGCGAGCAGAGCCATCGCCAAAGCATCCTGGCCCGCTGGCGCGGATGCCAGTGCCACATGGGCGATCTCATGCAAAGCAAGTCCGGCCCATGCGCCGTACGTACTGTCCGAAAGAGGAAGCAGCGGTTGAATGACGGTATAAAGGATGGAGAACAGAGTCCCCATTAAAGCAATAATTCCAATACTGATCGCTGTATCTTCTTCCTTTGATTTAAGAATGGGTGAAACAGCAGCGATTGCGGCAGCACCGCAAACTCCTGTGCCAATGCCAAGCAAAAGAGAAATAGGCGCGTCAGCCTTGAGCCATTTAGCGAGGGCATACATCACAAGAATCGAGAAGGCAACCGTTCCAATACCGCGGAGCAAGAGCGGCAGTCCTTGATGAAAAACAACACCAATATTCAGTTTTAGCCCATATAAAATAATGGCAAATCGCAGCAGCTTTTTCGCAGAAAATTCAATGCCAGGGCGGAATTTTTCAGGGTATGCTGATACTTGCCGATATCCAACAGAGATGAGAATGGCACTTGCCAGCGGTCCAATATAGTGAAATCCCGGCAGTTTGGATAAACCCATTCCAAGTAAAGCAATAAAAAATGTGAAGGCGATACCTCCCAGAAACGGCAGTGGCCAGCTTTTTAACATATGATTCGGTGATTCGCTGTATTGCATCGTTATTTCCTCCTTTATGTCTTTATGCTATGCTGAGACCAACCATAAGTAAAATAACTATTTTGGATACTGATGATAACTATTTTGTTATAAATGATGAGTTGAAATGTAATCGATTGGGGGCGGAAACATGAATCAGGAATTGCATGTATTTGTAACGGTTGTTGAAAAGGCCAACTTTTCACATGCGGCCCATGCATTGCATATTACACAGCCGGCAGTAAGCCGTTATATTAAAAATCTGGAGAGCTCGATGAATGCGAAGTTGCTTGAACGAAGCAATAAGATGGTGCAAATGACAAAAGCGGGGGAGATTGTTTACCACTATGCAAAGGAAATTTTAAACCTGTACGGGAAGATGAATGTCCTTGTGACGGATTTAATGAGCGAACCGAGCGGGATGCTAAACATAGGGGCAAGCTATACCTACGGGGAATATATTTTACCTCACATTATTGCTTCGATCCGAACTGATTTTCCGAAGATTACACCGTCTATTGTGATTGGCAACACACGGGAAATTGTTCAGCAAGTAAGAGCGAGAGACATTGATGTGGGGATTATTGAAGGTATGATTACAGATGAACATGTGGTGATGGAGCGTTTTTTAATGGATAGCCTGGTGGTTGTTGTTTCAGCTGAACATGAACTGGCCGGGAAGGAATCTGTTTCTTTTTCTGACCTTGATGAAGAAGTATGGATTGTAAGGGAACAAGGTTCTGGAACCCGTGAGGTGACGGAGCAAATGTTTGCAGATCATAAGCTCATTCCGGAAACCATAATGGAGTTTGGAAGCACACAGATCATTAAGGAATCCGTTGAGGCGGGACTGGGAATATCTTTTCTTTCGACATCAGCAATCCGCAAGGAGCTGGAATTAGAAAGGCTGAAGGTGCTTAATATCCCAGGTTTCCCTATCCAGCGCCCCTTCACGCTGGTTACGCAGGATACAGAGTTTCGGACAAAGGCTATGGACGTATTTTTTAAAGCTATAAAAGCAACTTGAGGTTGTTTCTTTGTGCGTTGATCAAAAAAATATAGTAGTATTCTACAAAAGAGAAAATGGAGAAGAGGGGACGCTGTTTTGGATAAAAAATACGTAATTGGCGTTGATTTTGGAACCGAGTCAGGCCGGGTTTTACTGGTGGAAACGGGTTCGGGAAAAGAAGTTGCCACAAATGTGACCGCTTACAGGCACGGAGTATTGGACAACACATTGCCTGGAGGGGTACCACTTGAGTTGGACTGGGCGCTGCAGCATCCTGGGGATTATCTGGATGTGCTCTCCGAGTCCGTGCCTGCAGTTCTTGAAAAGGCTGATGTATCTGCAGATGATGTTATTGGTTTGGGAATTGATTTTACGGCAAGCACTATTTTGCCGCTCGATCGCGAAAGGGAGCCGCTTTGTTTTATGAAAAAATGGAAAAACGAGCCGCACAGCTATGTAAAGCTGTGGAAGCACCATGCGGCACAGCCAGAAGCAGATGAATTTACCGAAGTGGCTGAAGTGAGAGGGGAAGCTTTTCTCAAGCGCTATGGCGGAAAAATTTCATCAGAGTGGATGTTTCCAAAGATATTGCAGATTCTGCGGGAGGTACCTGAAGTGTTTGAGGAAGCGGATCTGTTTATGGAGGCGTGTGACTGGCTGACAAGCAGGCTGACCGGGAACCTGCACCGAAGCAGCAACACCACCGGATACAAAGCATTCTGGAACAAAAAAGAAGGCTATCCTTCGTCTGAATTTTTCACTGCGGTGGATCCCCGCCTTGAAGATATACTGGGAACGAAGATGCGCGGAGACGTTCTTTCCATTGGTGAAAAAGCAGGCGAGCTGACCGGAGAAATGGCTCAGGCGCTGGGACTGAAACCAGGTACAGCTATAGCAGTGGGGATTATTGATGCCCATGCGGGTGTTCCTGCAGCCGGTGCTGTCCGGCCGGGACAGATGGTTATGGCAATGGGCACCTCCACCTGCCACATGCTGATTACGGATAAAGATCAACCGATTGCAGGGGTGTGCGGAAGTGTAGAGGATGGCATCATTCCCGGATACATCAGCTTTGAGACAGGACAAGTTGCCGTCGGTGATTCATTTGCGTGGTATGTAGATCAGGCTGTTCCAGACTATGTAAAAAAAGAAGCTGAGGAAGCGGGGTTGAATGTGCATCAGCTGCTTGAAAGGAAAGCGGCTGCATATCAACCGGGACAGACCGGGCTGATCGCCTTGGATTGGTGGAACGGAAACCGCTCGGTATTGGTCGACTCTCAGTTATCAGGAGCAATCATCGGATTTAACTTGGCCACCAAACCCGAAGAAGTATACCGGGCCTTAATCGAGTCTACCGCCTATGGCACAAAAAAGATTATTGAAAGCTTTGTTAAGGGCGGAGTGGCAGTAGATGAAATTTTTGCGGTAGGGGGCCTGCCTGAACGGAACCGCCTGTTGATGCAAATTTATGCGGATGTGACCAATCGCGAAATCAAGGTCGCTGACTCCAGCCAGACAACAGCACTTGGGGCTGCGATGTACGGGGCGGTAGCGGCCGGAAGCGAGGCAGGGGGCTATGATTCCATTTTTGATGCGGCCCAACATATGGCTCGCGTGAAGGAAGAGACATACAAGCCTATTCCTGAACATGTGAAGATTTACGAGGAATTATACAGTTACTATCTGGAGGTTCATGATTTTTTCGGACAGGAAAAAAAGGCTCTGATGCATGGGTTAAAGAAATTGAAGAAGTGAGTAAGGTAAACATCCTGATTTAAATGAAATAAAATAAAAATAAAATTGACAAAACGAAAACAAATGATAGAATTCTACATAACTTTTATTTGGAGGAGGATATGTATGGACTATCAGCAGCTTTTTAGCTTGGAAGGGAAGACAGCTCTTGTTACCGGGGGAGGACGAGGGCTTGGAAAAGCAATGGCCGATGCCCTTGCCCAGGCAGGCTCCAACGTTGTAATGGCGGATATGGATCGTGATACGGCGAAGCAGTGTGCAAAAGAGCTTACCACTCATGAGGTGAAAACACTTGGACTTAAAATGGACGTCACACAGGAGGAAGAAGTCAAAAGCTGTGTCGATGAAATTGTAAGCGGTTTCGGAAAGATTGATATTCTCGTTAACAATGCCGGCATTTGCCAGAAAATCACGGTTGAAGAACAGAGTCTGGAAGATTGGAAGAAAACCATGGATGTGAATGTAAATGGGGTTTTCCTTTTATCCAAATATGTGGGAAAAGTGATGAAGGAACAGGGTGGCGGCTCCGTCATCAATATAGCTTCCATGTCGAGCTTCATTGCCAACACCGAAGCGCAATGCGCGTACAATGCATCAAAAGCGGCTGTATCCATGATGACCAAATGTCTGGCATCTGAATGGGCACCTTATAACATCCGGGTTAACGCTATTGCCCCCGGCTATATGAAAACGGAAATGACAAAACCGATTTTTGCTCCTGGCGGTGAACTGGCACATGTCCTGGACTTGGTGCCGATGAAACGGCTCGGTGAACCTCATGAACTCGGCGGATTAGCCATCTATCTGGCATCCGATGCTTCCACATTCGCAACCGGTTCTACCTTTATTGTGGATGGCGGGTATACCATCTGGTAAAACAAAAAAAGCAGCTCACTAATCACTAGTGCGGCTGCTTTTCTTTATTCCGTTTCTATCGTAATTAGTTCTACTCCATGTTCCGCTAAAACGTGTTTCTGGCTGTTTGCCTGGCTGCTGTCCGTAATGATGATGTCAATATCGCCGAGAGAGGCAAAGGACGCAATCGAGTTTTTGAAAAATTTGGAGTGGTCGAGCAGAGCTATAACTTTTTTGCTTGCCCTCACCATGGCTTTTTTCAATTCAACTTCGTATACACTAAAATCGGTCAAACCGGACTCGAGTGAAAAGCCGTTGGCCGAGGTAAACAGAAGGTCGATGTTGATCTGGTTCAGGATATTTACGCCAAGGGTTCCTTCTAAAGAATGAGAACCCCGTTTTACGATGCCGCCCAGTAAAATCACGGTAATGTCCGGGTGCTCATTCAGTTCAAGAGCGGTATTGATGCCACTGGTCACTACGGTCAGGCGGATGGGCTTATCTTTCAGAATTCTGGCCAGTTCAAGAGCGGTAGAACTTGCATCAAGCATGATACACTGTCCGTTTTCAAGCATGGCTGCCGCTTCCTTGGCGATGGCGGATTTTTCGATTTTATTTTTCTTTTCACGGATGGAGAAGCTTGTTTCGTTATCGGAGGAGTCGGCGAGCACTGCACCTCCATGTGTGCGCTTGAGCAATCCCTCTTCTTCCATCTTTGTCAAATCGGTACGCAGGGTCGCTTCCGATACTTGAATTTCCTTCGCGAGTTCTTTAATAGATACTCGCTGGCTTTCATTCAATCTATTAAGAATGACTCTCCGGCGTTCAGGCACAAACATTTTTCCCACTATGATCACCTACAAATCAATTAGTAAAATTTATTTTTGTAATCGTTTTACTTTTATTATTCTATTACACCATCTTTCATAAACATTGTAAATCAATAATAAAACAAAACAAAGTGAAAATAAATTATAAAAAAATCAAAAATTAATTGACTATTTAAACAAATGGTGATTATAATGGACCCAATACAGCGTATTATCGAAAACAAACGATAGAAAAAGAAAAAATATAATAATAAAAAAGAGGTGGAAAGGAATTTATTCTAAGAGAAATGAAAGCGTTATCTAAAAAGGGTCTTTAAAAATCAATTTAAGGGAGAGATTGTAATGAACATGAAAACGGTAGCGGATCAAGAAGCAAAGAATACGAGTATTCCTAAAACCATGAAGGCTGTAGTCGCTTATGCACCGGGGGATTACCGCTTTGAAACCGTTCCGGTTCCCGAAGTTGGGGAAGGTGAGATCTTGGTAAAAGTCGAAGCTTGCGGGATTTGTGCAGGAGACTTAAAAGCATTTGACGGGGCACCAAGCTTCTGGGGTGATGAAAAGCAGCCTGCTTATATTAAAGCGCCTATGATTCCGGGTCATGAATTTATCGGTCATGTGGTGGAGCTTGGAGAAGGGGTTACCGAATTTGAAGTGGGGGAACGCGTCATTTCAGAACAAATCGTTCCTTGCTGGGATTGCCGCTTTTGTAACCGAGGACAATACTGGATGTGCGAGAAGCATGATTTATACGGCTTTCAGAGTAATGTAAACGGTGCCATGGCAGAATACATGAAATTTACGAAGGAAGCGATTAACTACAAGGTGCCTGATGAACTTCCAATCGAAAAAGCCATTCTGATTGAACCGTATGCATGTTCCTTCCACGCAGTACAGCGTGCACAGATTCAGCTCGGTGATGTCGTCGTGCTGGCAGGTGCGGGTACACTCGGACTTGGCATGATTGGTGCTATCAAGAAGTCAGGCCCGGGAAAATTGATTGTTCTCGATCTTTTTGAAGAGAGGCTGGAGCTGGCTAAAAAGTTTGGAGCGGACATGGTACTCAATCCGGCGAAGGATGATGTGAATGCAATTGTAAAAGAACTGACCGACGGCTATGGCTGTGACATTTATATTGAAGCCACAGGAGCACAAAAATCGGTAGAACAAGGGTTAACGATGATCCGCAAGCTCGGCCGTTTTGTGGAGTTCAGCGTATTCAAGGAGCCTGTGACGGTAGACTGGAGCATCATCAGCGACCGGAAGGAGCTTGATGTGCTTGGATCCCACCTAGGACCATACTGCTATGAACATGTCATTACAGGCATTTCCAATGGAGATTTACCAACAGAAGGTGTGGTCACCCACACGCTTCCTTTGGAGGAGTTTGAGGAAGGATTCCAGTTGGTGAAAAATGGAGCGAAATCTCTGAAAGTTGTGCTTAACCCAAATCTGTAACCATCGTGCGGCTGATGAAGAGGCAGCCGTTTCACTATAAAAATGAGCAAGGGAGGAAGCAAAATGGACGGGCTATTAGGTAAATTGGGCATGGACCGGAAAATGGCATTAGGTTATTTCGGTGTATTGATTTTTATGATGGGAGACGGCCTTGAACTGGGTTGGTTATCTTCCTACTTTACAGATCATGGGTTATCCGTGCAGCAGTCCGCGCTGGTCTTTAGTGTATATGGCTTTGCGGTAGCGGTAGCGGCCTGGCTTTCCGGGGTGCTTGCGGAAGTGCTCGGTCCAAGAAAAGCGATGATGCTTGGACTTTCCCTGTTTGTAGCCGGCACACTGGTTTTCCTTACGTTCGGAATCACCAGCATGAACCTGGCCATCATTCTGCCAACTTATGCATTACGCGGACTCGGCTATCCGCTTTTCGCGTATTCGTTCCTCGTATGGGTAACGTACTATGCGCCATCCGATAAGCTTGGCACGGCAGTGGGCTGGTTCTGGTTTGCCTTTAGCGGCGGATTGAACGTGCTTGGAGCCTACTACTCAAGCTTTGCACTTCCGGTTTTGGGGGAAATGAAAACCCTTTGGAGTGCGCTCATTTTCGTACTTCTTGGTGCAACTGTGGCGATTTTCCTGAACAAGGACAAAAACCACAGCAAGAAATTTGAAAATAAAAGTGAAGCCTTAAAGTATCTTTTAAAGGGCGTAACCATTGCTTTTGAAAATCCGAAAATCGGTATGGGCGGAATTGTTCGAACCATCAACACTTCAGCTGCTTATGGATTTGTGGTGTTCATGCCTGCATTTATGATGGACTTGGGCTTTACGCGTTCCGAATGGCTGCAGATCTATGGCTCACTGTGGACGAGCAACATCATTTTTAACCTGATATTCGGTATTGTAGGTGACAAGTTGGGCTGGAGAAACACGGTCATGTGGTTTGGCGGTGTGGGATGTGCCGTTTTCACAGTCGCTTTCTATTATGTTCCGCTGGCGGCTGGTCCGAACTATTTTGTGGCTACCGCAGTGGCCGCTTGCTACGGTGCTTGTCTTGCCGGCTTCGTTCCATTGTCTGCACTGATCCCATCACTTGCACCGGAAAACCGCGGTGCAGCGATGTCCATCCTTAATCTTGGTGCTGGATTGAGTACCTTTGTTGGTCCTGCAATTGTTGGAGCTTTTATCGGATTGGTGGATACAGTGGGTGTGATCTGGATTTACACAGGCCTTTATTTGATCAGTGCTGTGCTGATGAAATTTGTCACTCTTTCCAAGAAAGAAGCAGAAGAAGCGGAAAGAGTTTCCCTGGAGGAATTCCAAAACGCGCAAAAAGCGTAGTAGCGATACATCTAAAATAGAGAGAAAGGGAGTTGCATAATGAGGATAGGATTGGGTTCCGACCATAATGCCTTTGACATGAAAGAAAGCGTAAAAAGCTATATACAAGAATTGGGGCACGAAGTCATTGATTATGGCTGCCATTCATGCTCTGAGGTGGATTATCCGGAAGTGGCTTTTGAAGTTGGGCAGGACATTATGAAGAACAAGCTGGACCGTGGAATTTTATGCTGCGGTACAGGGATTGGTGTAGCCATCGCTGCAGGAAAGGTACCCGGCATCCGGGCAGCGCTTTGCCATGATACGTATTCAGCAGAACGGGCACAACTGAGCAACAACGCCCAGATTTTGACGATGGGAGCAAAAGTCATTGGTGTTGAAGTCGCCAAACAGGTTGTGAAAGTATATCTTGATTCTCACTTCTCCGGGGGCAATTCCGGAAGAAAGGTACAGCAGATCACAGACAAGGAGCAAGAGTTTTTAAAAGGGGAGAGTGCTCAGCATGAAAAAACTTATAAATAACCCAAACCGAGTCGTTGAAGAAATGATCGAAGGCTATGCGAAAGCTCACCCACATCATGTCCGGGTACTGGAGGAAAACGGGCGCTCGATTGTAACCGCTAAGGAAACAGCAGAAGGAAAGGTCGGTGTTTTAATCGGGGGCGGGTCCGGACATGAACCAGCCTTTATGGGCTATGTCGGTACCGGGATGGCTGACGGTGTTGCGGTGGGAAATATTTTCGCTTCACCACCGCCAGATCCGATTCTTGAAGCGACAAAGGCGATTGATAAAGGAGCCGGTGTCATCTACGTATATGGAAATTACGCAGGAGACCTCATGAACTTTAGCATGGCTGCTGAATTGGCTGAGCTTGAAGCGGACATCCAGGTCGGAAGAGTCATTGTCACGGATGACGTCGCTTCAGCTCCAAAAGAAGAAAAGGAGAAGCGCCGCGGCATTGCGGGAGAATTTTTTGTCACGAAGGTAGCGGGTGCCGCATCGGAAAAAGGATATAGTCTGGAAGAAGTGGTTCGGGCAGCCAAAAAGGCAAATGATCATACCCGTACGATGGGAGTCGGACTTTCACCTTGCTCACTTCCGCAAACCGGAAAACCAAGCTTTGAATTGGAAGAAAACGAGATGGAAATCGGTCTGGGGCATCATGGAGAACCAGGAGTGGAAAAGGGAGATCTCCAGCCTGCAGACCAGGTGGCGGACCGCCTCGTTCAGGATATTCTGGCTGATATGCCAGTTGGCGAAGGAGAAAAAGTCGCTGTTCTTGTAAACGGCTTAGGATCGACCACCAAAATGGAACTTTATATTGTTTACCGGCGAGTCGAACAGATCTTAAGCGAAAAGGGCATCACCATACACCGTTCTTTTGTGGGTGATTACAGTACTTCACTTGAAATGGGTGGATGTTCCGTTAGCTTGATTAAGCTTGATGATGAACTAACAGAATTTGTGGATGCAGCGGCGGATTGTCCGATGTATGTTCAACGATAAGGAGGAGATCACATGTCTTTTTCAGCAAAGGATTTAAAAGCCTTTTTACAGCGTGTTGTGGAAACGGTTGAGGAAAATAAAGACTACTTGTCGGAGCTTGACCGCAAGCTTGGGGACGGGGACCATGGTGTGACCATGTCCATTGGCTGGCAGGCAGTTCTGGGAAAGTTGAACAATGAATTGAAAGATGAAAATGATTGCGGAAAAATCAGCATCTCCGCCGGCCGTACCTTTCTGAGTGCGGTTGGTTCAACCGTAGGTCCTCTTTATGCGACAGGATTCCTCCGGGGAGGAAAGGAACTTCAGGGCAAAAATGAGCTTACCGGAGAAGATCTTTACAATTTCTGGACCGCTTTTATTGAAGGAGTAAAGGAAAGAGGACAGGCGGAAGTGGGAGATAAAACAATGATCGACACGTTGCAGCCTGCACTGGAAACGCTAAAACAGGAATATGCTAGTTCCGGCAGTTTTGCAGAGGCGTTTTCAAAAGCGGTTGCATCTTCAAAGGAAGGCATGGAATCGACGAAAGATCTTATATCAAAAAAAGGAAGGTCCAGCCGTTTGGGAGAGCGTTCACTCGGCAATCAGGACCCGGGCGCCACTTCTTCCCACCTTATTTTAAAAGCATTTGAATCGGTAATGACATCCGTCCAGACGGCTTAATACGTAAAAAGCAAGAGGGCAGCTGAACTGAAAAATCGTCAGGATGCAGCCCTCTTTTTCTATGTCCATAAAAAGGTGGGGAGGAATAGCATGAGCATGAAATTGGATAACAAAGAGGATATTCAGCAATTGGCGATGGATTTTCTCGCCGTTGCACAGGAAGCGGCCCTCTCTTCGTATCCCTGGGTCGGCAAAGGAAAGAAAAATGAAGCGGATGGTGCTGGAACCGAAGCCATGCGTACAAGAATGGGATCTATTGCGATGGACGGGACCGTTGTGATTGGAGAAGGCGAATTGGACGAGGCTCCAATGCTTTATATCGGTGAACGAGTAGGAACAGGCAGAGGCCCACTGGTAGACATTGCGGTTGATCCAGTGGAAGGGACAACCTTAATGTCAAAAGGAATGGATAATGCGTTGACGGTGATTGCTGTTGCCGAAAAAGGACATTTGCTTCATGCGCCGGATATGTATATGAGAAAAATTGCAGTTGGTCCGAAAGCTAAAGGAAAGATTGATATTGAGGCACCATTAACGGAGAATATCTGCTCGGTCGCTCGCTGCCTTGGAAAAGACATAAGTGAGGTTACGGTCATGATTCAAGACCGGAACCGTCACCAGTCCCTGATTCAAGAGGTGTTTGAGGCAGGAGCGAAAGTGAAACTCTTTTCGGACGGTGACGTTACAGGGGCGATTGCCACTGGAATTGAGGACATTGATGTCGATCTGCTTGTAGGTACAGGTGGGGCGCCTGAGGGGGTCATTGCTGCAGTTGCTTTGCGAAGTCTTGGAGGAGATTTTCAAGCGCAGCTCATTTGCCAGAACGAGGAGGAGTTCAATCGCTGTGTTGGAATGGGGTTGAGCGATCCAGATCGTATTTTACGGCTGGATGATATGGTGAGAAGTGACCGGTGTTTTTTTGTCGCGACAGGCATCACTGATGGCATCTTGCTGAACGGTGTTCGTAAAAAGGCAGATGGCTCTATGCTGACGCATTCATTCATCACCATCGGAGGACGAGGAAATAACTTTCAGTTTGTTGAAACCCGCCACTAGGTAAATGGCGGGTTGTTTTTTGTAATGGGGCAGGGTGTGGTGATGCCACTTGCCCGGAAAAATGAGAATGTTGCCTGAAGGAAATCCGGCAAAGTTGTCCGCAAACCTTAAAAAATTGACTGCAAATCGCTCATTTTGACCGTGACTTTAATCAGCTCACCATTCAATAGGATTGACTTATCTTTAGTTATCTGATATTCTACCATGGTAAAGTAATAAAATATTTTAAAATGGTTTCTCAAGAGGCGCGGTGGTGAAAAACCATGCGTTTTTTTGCGTTTTCATATATAAGGAAGGAAATGTTCAATGGATACAACGAAAAAATGGGGGTTTTGGCTGTTGGCCGCCTTCGTTATTGGAAATATGGTTGGGTCGGGGATTTTTATGCTGCCGAGTACCCTGGCCCAGACTGCAAGTCCGCTGGGGGTAACGATTGCATGGCTAGTTACGGGTTTTGGAGTCATGATGGTCGCTCTTATCTTCAGTAAACTGTCGATCCGTCGTCCCGATTTAACAGCGGGTCCGCAAAGCTACGCGAAGGCATTATTTCAATCAGAAAAGGTTGGAAACATAGCGAGCTTCAGCATGGTATGGGGCTATTGGATTGCCAACTGGATCAGTAATGTGGCAATGGTAACAAGTTTTGCCGGCTATCTTTCCACGTTTTTCCCGATCATGAAAGCAGGGAACACCGTTTTCTCTATCGGTTCACAAAAAATTTCTCTCGGACATCTGGTCACATTTGTGGTTTGTACGGTATTGCTTTGGGGGATTCACTTTATTTTAGTAAGCAGTATGAACGGTGCCGGAAAGCTGAACTTTATTGCGACAGCATCTAAGGTGGCCGGATTTACGCTCTTTATTGTCGCAGCTGTTTTTGCGTTTCAATCTTCAAATTTTGGTCAGTTTTACACGCCGGTTACTGATAATGCCGGTGCTTCACACGGATTGTTCAGCCAGGTCCAAATGGCCGCGATTTCCACGCTCTGGGCGTTTATCGGGATCGAATCGGCTGTTGTTTTGTCCGGACGTGCCAAATCCCAGCGTGATGTAAGCCGTGCAACAATCTTTGGGCTTATCGTGGCTCTTGTGATTTATATGGCAATCACACTTCTCATGATGGGGATATTGCCGCAAGATGTGCTTAAGGCATCAGACAAACCGTTCGTTGATGCTCTTTCTGCCTTGATTGGAAGCGCAGGTGCAAACATCATGGCACTGCTCGCGCTTGTTTCCTTGTTCGGTGCAACGATCGGATGGATCCTATTGAGTTCTGAAGTCCCCTTTCAGGCAGCAAAAAAAGGAGTGTTTCCTTCCTATTTTGCAAAAGTAAATAAAAAAGGGAGCCCTGTCCGTTCCTTGACTGTAACGAATGCCATGTCACAACTATTAATTTTTTCAACCATCTCAGGAACAATCAGTCAGGCCTATACGTTCTTAACGACCGCCGCTACGCTCGCCTATTTGATTCCATATCTTGTTTCAGCGGCGTTCTTCTTGAAGCTTACACTCAAAGGGGAAGCATTGGAAGGCATGAAAGTTAGCAGGTGGAAGGATGGATTGATTGCCATTATTGCTCTTGTTTATTCCATCTGGGTCATCAAAACCGGGACCGCAGATTTGAAAACATTCGGCCTTGGCATTGGCTTGTTCCTTGCCGGTTTTATTATTTATCCCCTTATTACCAAAAAAAAGCGTCAGAAAGAGACGGTATCTTCCGTTTCGGCTGAACACTAAATGGATTACAAAAGACCAACCCACTGGAGGTTGGTCCTTTTTTCATTTCGTTTTTTTAATCTCCGGCTTCACCCACAGCTTCCTGAAATCAGCCCAGCCAAAATCGTTCAGCCGGATACCTTTCAGCAAAGCAGGATAGTTCCATTCCTTTGCGATGTGATACAGGTGGAGAAGGATCTTTTGTTCACAAAAATATGTTTCAATACTGTCGATGATCTCTTCCCGTTTTTCATAATCCTCTTCTTGTAAAAACTCCCCCAAGTAACGGTCAAGCACCCCAATTTGCTCAGAAGTTAGGAGGGTCCGCATGCTGCGTTCGCCTTTCAAAAAGGAAAGAAAGCCATATTGGGCATCCCGTTCGAGCACCTCCCCTTTGGATATAATTTCTCCATCATGCTGCTCGGCATCCAGGAGTGAATAGGGCGACAAATTAACGTGAATACCCGCCTCGCGAAACTGAACCTGAATCCACTCCGCCTCTCGAAGTCCTTCACTCGTGTAATCCAGAAATTTAAACGTAAGTACTTCTCCATTGTACGAGCTTTTCTTCAATAGCGAGCGGGCGCGCGCTATTGAGGATGGGGGAAATGATGATCGTTCACTGCGTTCCGGCCATAAACTGCTGGCCGGACTGCCCCGGCGTCCGCCGAGTTCAGAAATAAGCTGGTTGGGATCGATCAGCTCATCGATTGCCTGGCGGAAATAAAGGTCATGATGCGGTCCTTCCCTTTGGAAGTTAAAGACGAGATAGCGGGACCCTGTATTGTTTACTTTCATATGCCGGTTCTTGGTTGTTCCGCTTCCGGGCAGTTCATAATCGACGATACGGTCAGGATCAAGTTCCACAAACCAAAGCTCGACACGGTCTAGAAGCGGCCTGCCGTTGAAATGGTCATCAAAGGCTTCGAGCACAAATACGCGATCGTTATATTCCGTCACTTTAAATGGGCCAGTACCACTCAGTTCCCTCCCTGTCACGATAGGGACATCCTGAGGAAGGATAGCCGCGTTGAAGGAACTGAGATAATGCAGAAAGAAAACATTCGGCCGTTTTAACGTCATTGTAATTCCGTATTCATGAAATGGTTTAATCGATTGAATCTCAGAAAAAAGGTGGCGAAACGGTGATTGAACAGCAGGGTCCTTTAATCGCTCCAGCGAGTATTTGACATCCTGTGAAGTAAGATGTCTGCCATGGTGAAACCTCACGCTTTTTCGCAAGTAGAACGTCCACTCGGTATGCTCTGAATTCACTTCCCAGTGATGGGCAAGGTGAGGTTCGAAGGTTTCAGTGACCGAATTGAAGTTGATCAGTGTATCAAAGATCTGACGGACAAAGTGGGCTTCGGCTGCTGTGTAGGAAAAGGCAGGATCCAGGGCAGCGAGAGGCCGCCTCATCGGAATTTTAAGCAAGTCCACGGAACTCGAGACAGTTTGCTTTACCTGTAGGCCGAAGTTGTTCTGCATCTGCATCTGCAGTTTTTGAGCGAGAGGTTCCGGCAAGAGGGGACGTTTAATAAACTCCGCTGCTTCTGCAATCTGGTTTTTTGTGAGAAGTTTTGAAAAATAAGCTTCTGCAGCTTCCTCCAGGTTGTAATGAAAATGCACTTTCGATCGGTTGCCCCGTCCTTTACCTGGAACCCAGGTAAGCCATCTTTCTTCGCCCATCCGCTTTAAAAGCAGGTTGACGTTTCGTTTCGTGCAATAAAACAAGGATTCCAGCTGGCTGACGGTGACTTCTGCGGGATGGTCGTCATTATGCTCAGAATGCTGAAGACGAAGGGTAATGTAGTAATCAAGGATTTCCATGCTGGTTCCCTCCTTAAAAGGTGAAATTCTTTTTTGAATTTTACACTTTTTCTTCCCCTTTTACTAGAGGAAAATAAACAGCAGATAAAGGGTTGGAAAAAGGAGGGAAATGCATGTTTAAAAATTTGCACCCGAATATTAAAATCAGAATCATTACTTCTTTCATGACGCGTGTGGTAGGGACGATGATCTTTCCGTTCATGGCAATCTACCTATCGGATAAGATTGGTCAAGCACTGGCAGGAATCATCCTGCTGATCAACGTATTCGTCTCCATCCTGGTGGGTTTTTACGGAGGATATGTAGCGGACCGCGTGGGACGGAAAAAGGTGATGGTGATCGGACAGCTGTTCACTGTCATTGCTTTTTTGTTTATGACAGCGGCCAATTCACCATGGTATGACTCCGCATGGATTACTTCTTTTATGATGCTTATCCAAAGTGTCAGCTCCGGATTGATGAACCCGGCAGCTGAAGCGATGCTGATTGATGTGAGTACGAAGGAAAACCGGAAATTTATGTACAGTATTAATTATTGGGCAGTGAACCTGTCGATCGCGCTTGGTTCCATTGTCGGCGGCTTTCTGTTCAAGTCGCACCGCTTCGAGCTGTTTATCGCCATCACGACAGTAAGCATTATCACGCTGTATCTTGTTACCTTTGTAATGAAGGAATCGTTTACGCAGACAGTTTCTGTTTCTGAAAAGATCAATGTCTTCAAGGACATGGCAGCTAATTACCAAACAGTGATGAAGGATCAATTGTTTTTATGGTTCTGTATCGCTTCAACCCTGATCGTAGGTATTGAGTTCCAAATGGGTAATTATATCTCTGTCCGGCTTGAAGAAGAGTTCGTATCACACAGTGTATCGCTGGGCGATATGTTCACGTATCGCCTTGACGGTTTACGAATGATCAGCTGGCTTCGGACATTCAACACCTTGCTCGTCGTTTCTGGTACCATACTGGTTACCAGATGGATGCGAAAGTATTCTGACCATAAAGTGATCTATACAGGATTTTGGATGTACACCGCAGGCTATGCGGTACTTGGATACAGCAACTCTGCCATCCTGCTGGTGGTTTGCATTTTCATCGCAACCATAGGTGAACTTATGTATGTGCCGGTTAAACAATCGATGATGGCCGACATCGTGAATGATGATGCGCGGAGCTCATATATGGCTGTACAGGGACTAACCTTTCAGGTGGCGAAAATTCTTGGTGCTGCCGGAATCACGATCGGTTCCTTTGTTCCCTCATGGGGAATGGCACTTGCCTATCTCGTTTCTGGAATGCTCGGAATCTACTGCTTTACAAAAGTGACAGGGCCATTGAAAAAAGAAGGTGAAAAAGGAACCAAAAAAGCAGCTGCTATCTAAAAAGGAGGGGCTATAAAGTGCTCCTTCTTGCAGAATTTTATATCGTGTTATACGATATAAAATGAGGTGACAACAAAATGGATGTTGAGTTTTTTAATGAATGCTGGACAGACTTGTATTATTTTCTCCATTACAAACACGAGGAAAAATTGACCCATCAGAACGTGCGCTGCATGCAGGCAGTCAAAAAGAAGACAAAAGCTTCTGTCGCCGATCTTGCAAAAGTGCTTGGGGTTACACACCACTCTGCCTCCGAACATGTAAAGCGGCTGATGGAAAAAGGATATCTCCAAAAGGAACGATCCCCCATAGATAAAAGAACGGTGTATGTAAAGCTGACAGAAACGGGTGAAGAAGTACTAAAACGAAACTCGGAACTGGACGACCAAAAACTAAAAATTGTTCTCGATCATTTAAGTGAGGAGGAACAGCTGAGTGCAATGGCTGTTTTTAAGAAACTGAGAGAGGAGGCCAGGAATGTATACGGTCGTTAAAATTACCGTTTCCGCTCTCGTCATTGGTATCATTACGGCATTAGCCAAACATTCCCCTCGTTTTGGAGGAATCCTTGCCGCCCTGCCGCTTGTCAGCCTCCTCAGTCTCTTTTGGCTCTACACACAGGGCGAGCGGGGTGAACACTTAAGCCAGTTTTTATATGGCGTGCTTTATGGACTTCCGAGCACTATTGTTCTAATTTTTATTGTAGCCCTTTCTTTAAAGCATTCGCTCCCTTTCTTACTGTCAGTCGTACTTGGTGTAGGTGGCTGGGGATTGTGCCTGCTTCTGCAAAAATTCCTTCTATCAGGTGTACTGTTCAACTTCCGCTAGTTATGTTTCCGAACGATACGTTTTGCCAAGCTCTTCTGCAAGGCCAAAATAGTGCCGGAAATTATAGATTAATGGATTCCATTTGGCAGGATCGATATGATTTTCTCCTTTTACTATGCCTGAATGGGCGTGAACATGAACGGATTCCGTTTCTACGATAGCAAAGAATGGTGAATATTCCGGGATACGAATGTGCATTACTTTGGCTTCAATTTGCAAGGGGCATTCCAGAATTCGATCAGGTTTAACGCTGATAGATGAGGACGATGAGAAGCCAGCAACCGCGAATTTGTCTTTCTTGTAGGTAAACCCTAAGTTCTTTTTAAAGTCTGGGACTGGATCAGTTCCCGTATAAGGAGCGAGCATCTCGACTTGCTTCCAGAGCGAAGCATCAGGAATGTTTAACACACATTCAGAAGTGCGTTTCAGATTTTCAATGGCTTTTCCGCCAAGCCCAATTCCTAAAACAACACTATTTCCAAGCGCCCATGACGATGAGATCGGGCTGATATTAGTAGTGTGGTCTTCATTTAAGGTGGTAAGAAGGATGACCGGTGTACCGTAGTAGAGGATTTTTGGTGTAATTGTTTGGGTATTTTTCATTGGTTCTTCCCCTTTTCTTTATTTGTATTTATTGTAGAGCAGGAATTTTTCGATATTCATCGAAGTATGGATGTAAATGGAGGCGATGATCAATTGGCACAATCCAATGTGGCGGAAATCGCATCGATCGTAAGTGAATCTTCGCGTGCCGCTATGCTGACCGTCTTAATGGATGGAAGGTTTCATACAGCAAGTGAACTAGCGTATAGGGCAGGTATAAAACCACAGACGGCCAGCTTTCACTTGTCTAAAATGCAAGAGGCTGGTGTGATTGCATTAGAAAAGCAAGGGCGGCACCGGTATTACGGTATCCTTAATGAAGAGGTTGCAAAGGTGATGGAATCACTGCTTTTCATTGCGCCGCCTGTAAAAATAAAATCGCTGAAACAGTCCTCTCAGGATAAGGCGATTCGATATGCGAGAACATGTTATGACCACCTTGCTGGAAATGTTGGCGTTCAGCTGACAGATGCCCTGCTGAAAGCTGGATTTCTGAAAGAAGAAAAAGAGAATTTCATCATACCGGAAGAAGGTGTTCGTTTTTTTGGTGAAATGGGTATTGATCTCGAAAGAATAAGCAAGAAGCGCCGCTCTTTCTCTCACCGGTGCCTGGATTGGAGTGAACGGCGCCATCATCTGGCTGGATCATTAGGAAATGCTCTGTTGGAACGGTTTCTGGAGCTGGGGTGGATGCAGCGGGTTCCACATCATCGTGCGGTAAAAATTACGGATGCTGGGATAAACGGATTCAAGAGAACATTTGGAATAGATCTTTCATCGGAGGAAAAATAAAATGTCTGTCCATAAAAAAGTTCAATCAGAGTCAGGACTGAGAATGCTTGAAAACGTCCGTGGAATCTGTACTTTATTTCCAGAAACAGTGGAGCATATGGATGGCTTTGGCCATACTTCATTCAGGGTGAAGGATAAACCTTTCATCATTATGGGAGAGAACGAACACGGAACCTCCATGGCGATTAAGACACTGCCAGAAACACAGGAAATCCTTTTGCAGGAGGAGCGGTTCTTCAGGCCGGCCTATATCGGCCATCATGGCTGGACCTCGGTTTACAATTCAGAAGAGATAAATTGGGAAGAAATTAGAGGTCTTATCCATGAAGCCTATTGCCGGACAGCACCCAAACGGCTGATTAAAATGATGCAGGAAGGCCATTAAATAAAGGAAAGGAAGTACATAACGTGAATCAAAAAATAGAAGATTACCTGGTGAACAACAGAGATACCCATTTGAGCCAATTAAAAGACTTTTTGGCGATCCCGAGTATTTCCACCCTGCCCGAACATAAAGGTGATATTGAAAAAGCGGCGGAATGGATGGCAGAGTCCTTAAAGAGATTGGGAATGGATAACGTTAAAGTCTATGAAACAAAAGGGCATCCGGTCGTCTATGGAGATTGGATGAAAGCGGAAGGCAAGCCAACCGTGCTGATTTATGGCCATTATGATGTACAGCCCGTGGATCCTGTGGAACTCTGGCACAGCCCTCCTTTTTCTGCGGAAATCCGTGATGAAAAGATTTATGCCCGTGGAGCGAGTGACGACAAAGGACAGACCTTTATGCATTTGAAAGCCCTGGAGGCCATTCTTGAAACGGCAGGGACATTGCCGCTTAACTTCAAGTTCTGTATTGAAGGAGAAGAAGAAATGGGAAGCCCGAATCTTCCTGCGTTTGCAGAAGAACATAAAGATCTGTTGGAGGCTGACCTTGTGGTTGTCTCCGATACAGGAATGATTGAAAAAGGAAAACCATCGATCACTTACGGGCTAAGAGGCTTATGCGGACTTCAAATCGATGTCAGGGGACCGAAAGGAGACATCCATTCCGGACTTTATGGAGGGGGAGTGCAAAATCCAATACATGCCCTTGTACAAATTGTGGATTCCTTCCGCAGCGAGGACGGTCGCATTCTTGTGGATGGCTTTTATGATGATGTTTTAGTAGCTACCGAACAGGAAAAAGAGGAATTTGCCTCACTGGCGTTTAATGAGGAGGGGGTAAAACAGGAACTTGGGGTCAATGAGCTAGCCGGAGAGAAAGGATATACCTACCTTGAGCAGACCTGGACACGTCCGACACTTGAAGTGAATGGCATCTATGGCGGATATCAAGGCGGTGGTCTGAAAACCGTATTGCCCTCCTCTGCACATGCAAAGATCTCGTGCCGCCTGGTGCCCAATCAGGACCCTGCCAAAATAGTGGTGCTGCTCAAGCAGCATATCAATCAACACCTTCCTGCCGGTGTGGACGTGGAATTTACACCATTTGACCAGGGCTACCCTTTTCTAACACCGATTGATCATCCTTATGTCCAAGCCGCCGGAGCTGCTTATGAACAAGTATATGATGTCAAAACGACCTATATCAGAAGTGGAGGTTCCATTCCCATTGTTGCGACTTTTAAACAACTGTTTAATTTGCCGGTTGTTTTAATGGGGTTCGGCCTGCCGAGTGAAAATTTCCATGCACCAAATGAGCATTTTCATTTAGAGAATTTTGATAAGGGACTGCGTGTGCTGTGCCATTATTGGAACGATCTAGCCAAAATGTAATAATAAATTCCGGAATGCCCTTGTTGTTTAGACAGCAAGGGTTTTTTTGTGCTGGTCATGTACAAGCAGGGGTAGTGGAAACTGAATAGTTTAGTAGCAGGAGGTGACAGTTGTGGTGAAAAAAGGATGTAATTGTTCAGGGCGTAGACCTCAAGATAATCATAAGCCCATTAATGTAATCAAATTTGGACAACAGAAAGGAAGCTGCAAAGGCTGCTCAGGAACGAACAAGCCGGTGCAGCTGTAAAAGACTAGATAATACACGATGTCGATTATTTTCCGGGAAATATGTTAGCTTATGTCGTTTATTTCTATGGAAAGGCGGATACACATAAGTACAGGCGATAAGAAAATAGAAGTAGACAATTCATGCACGATAATCTGACAAGGATTTTTCCAGAAGTGTCATAATCTAAGCATAAGAGATTTATCAATTGAAATTTACGGTTAGAAAATGTAACGGATTTCTATTTTTTATAGCCATAATTCCGTATAGTTGCATAAAGATAAGTACTACAAGCCTGAGAATAAAAGGAGAGGCGTGTAAACCAATGGCTACCTATCACAATAAAAAGTTTGTGTCTGTGCCGGTACACGATGCGGATTCACCTATTTTTTTCACCTGCATTCAGGAAGGGTTGATTGTACATGCCACTTATACAGGGGAAGAAATCCAATGCGGAAGGTTTGTTGGTATGGTAAACCAGCACGGAGAACTGCATTTTACGTACCATCACGTAAATACTAAAAATGAACTGCGGAGCGGTGAAGGCAGACTGTTTCCTGAACGTCTTTCAGATGGATCCTTGAAATTATCAGGGAGCTGGCAGGGAATGAATGGCTGGGCCATAGAAAGCATGCTATGTTATTCCCAAAGCGCAAATAAACTGAAAACAAGTGTTTAAGGTCCCACGGTGCTTTTGCACCGTTTTCTTTTGCCCGCCATTTCCTTCTGGGAATGTATGGTATCTTTATAAGAGGCATTGTTACATATACCAAGGAGGAAGCAGAGGGGAAAACAATAGGACTCTTATTCTGATCATGGTATTTCTGATATTTCCGGTTGTTCATACGGAAAATAAACTACAATGCAATCTCGTCTTGCCCCGTGATAAAATGGTGTATGTATTGTCAAAGCAATTTTATGACGTTCCCGATGGAGAAAACAGCTGGAACAAGAAACTGTATCACATTTCTTACATACAAATGAATGTTCCATTATAAAAAATACTCCTGGAAAAACGAAAACGAAGAGAAAGCCTTGGGAGGCCATCTCTTCGTTTTTTATCTGAAGATATCGTACGACACAGTACCGCTTTTAATCGTGAGTGATTTTAATTTTTGGTTGGCTTCCGGATTGGCCTTCAGTTCAGTCATAAACTTGTCATACGCTTCCTGCACAGAGGAAACAGTGTAGACTGCCCGTTGACGTTTGCTTTCGGTTGAAGCCTCAACCAGAAAGAGTTCAAAAGTATCTTTGTTCAACAATCGCACCCCCATAACATTATGGATATAACATTCTTCAACTCTTTACAAACTCCTGCATGTTACAAAAAAGTAAAATATCCTTTAAAAAGGAGCTGATGGGTATTTTTTGCTGTTTTGTGATTAATAGGTTTCGCTGCCATACTGTTAGGTGACTGGTAAATGAAACACTATTTTAAGATAAAAAATGGGAGGCCGATGAATGGACTGTGAAGAAAACCGTTGTTTGTTTAACGCAGCTAGAACTTTGAGTGGTGCCCCTTACCGCGCATGATGAATGCTCGCACGAAGTTGTTCAGCAAGTAAAACCATATCCTGGCCATTTGAAGGGGAGACAGTAGAAAAGATGTTCGAACGGTTCAAAACACCTGAATAAAAAAGGCCTCCCAATTTCTGTGGATGGCATCCTTGGAAAAATGACAGAAGAAGGGATTAATAAGTGACTCAAAGATCTAAGAGAGTGAAGTGGGGGGATTTAACATTTAAACATAATTCTTAAACAATTCCCTTTCTTCTACTATCATTGTATGAAATAGGAATAAACAGTATAATAAACACTGTATGTATATGGTTTTAAAAAGGAGAGCAAAGTAATTCAATGGTATTCTCTATAATTATACCAATCTATAACTCTGAAAAATATCTATCTGAGGCTATTGACAGCTTAACCAGCCAGACGTTTTCCTTTCAAGAAAATGTTGAAATTATTTTAGTGAATGATGGAAGTACGGATAAGAGCGAACAAATTTGTAAACGGTATAAAAAAAAGTACCCGCGAAATATCAAGTATATTTATATTGAAAATTCCGGACCTAGTACCGCAAGAAATGAAGGCTTGAATTTAGTCTCTCAAAACAGCTCTTATATTACTTTTTTAGATTCTGATGATAAGTTAGAAGCCAATACATTGGAGACTGTGAATCAATTTTTCAAAGAAAACCATGAAGTGAATCTTGCAACCATACCTGTCTATTACTTTGAAAAAGAAAAAGGACAAAACAAATTAAACAATCGTTTTCTTCAGGGCTCAAGAGTTATTAACATTTTTAATGAATATTACTCTCCTCAATACTATATTGGCGGAGTATTTATCAAAAACGATTATTATAAAAAGTCCAAAGTTTCCTTTAATGAAAATCTGCTGTTCTGGGAAGACGCCTTATTCGTCAATGAAATCATTCTTGCTGAAGGTAAATATGGCGTTATAGCAGATGCTGCCTATTGGTATAGAAAGAGAAATGACACAACCTCGCTTGTAGATCTGTCATGGTTTAGCAAATACCGTTATACGGACCTTTTAAAAAATGGATACACTCACATGATAAATCGCTCATTGGATTTATACGGCAATATCATTCCATATGTACAATACATGCTCGTGTATCATATGAAGTTATTTTTATTTCAAAAGAACAGCAAGATTCTTATGGAAATTTTGACAACCGAAGAAAAAGAAGACTTTGTTACTGCGTTCAAGCAGATTCTTAGATTTGTTTCGGACTCCTATATTTTAAATCAGAATATGAGGACCTATCATAAAGAATTCTTGCTTAAGCTAAAATATGGCCGTGATTATCGTTTGGATGATTCCTTAAACACTCCTACCCATTCAATAAGAATCACCCAAAAAAAAATAAGGCATGGAAAATTGATGCTAAAAGGTTATTTTCACAGCGACTCTTATTCGATGAAAAAGGAAGATAAGGTCTTTATAAAAACGCCTTCAAAAAAAATCATTTATGCCGCAGCAATTAATCCTGAAAAACAGATTGACATATGGGGGTACGTTATAAAGGATTATGAGCATGCCGGTTTTGATATCAGAATTCCTATCTGGAACTGGCGGTTTCAATTCGGAATTAAGACCGATCAAAATACCATCCTGATTCAGAACATAAACCTATTTAGCGAACTATGGCGTAAAATCAAAAAAATGATTTATTAAAACAAAAAAGAGGAATATCCTTTTATGGATACCCCTCTTTTTTTTATTCTGACAATAAAAGGTCAACTTTTGCTTTTAAATCCTGATTGGAGTTGTTTTCGTTTATATTGCTGTATAAAATCTTCGTCTTTTCATAACTTTTAACTGGGTAGTCTTTTTCAAAACTTAAAATACCCTCGATTAATTCATCTTCATTATCTATGCAGAACGGCTTAAGATTCTCATACATATCCGCATAGACTCCCCTGGCTTTTTCATACAGGTCGAAATCATTGATATATAAATAGAATGGTATGTTAATAGCCATTCCATCAAATATAATGGAAGAGAAATCGCTTATAATAAAATCACTAATTAAAATTAGCTGCTGCACTTCGATATCATCACTTGGAGTAATGATAGATGGATGATTTAACCGAAAGTTCCCCATACTGTGATTTTTATTTAAAATTACATAGTCCTCTGGAATGTTTTCACTTACATAATTTAAATTCAACAGATAGGACAATTTCGGATTTCGCTGCTTGTAATTGTAATCTCGCCAAGTCGGTACATACAAGATTACCTTTTGGCCATCCTGTATACCCAGCTTATCTCTTATTGATTGTTTCAATTGCTCATTATTTTGATTATCTTTTAGCCATTGCACCCTCGGATAGCCCAAATTTAATATATTGCTTTCTTCATAGGCAAAGGAAGATGCCAGCTTTTCTTGGCCTGCGATTGAATCTGCCAGCAAATAATCCCATCTACTGATGTCTTTCCTTTTTTGTCGTTTATGATTTCGGTTGTACAGGGAAATATATCGTTCATGGCTATCAAAGAACAGCTTTTTAAAAGGTGTTCCATGCCAAAATTGGATCCAATTTGTTTCTTCTCTTTTTCTAAAATCAAGTGGAATCCAGCTTTCCGCAAAAACGACTTTGGCCTTGCTCAATACTTCCCAGAACTTCATGCTTCGCGGGGTAACCCTGTACTTTTTTGGAACATTCTTATTCTTCGTTACGAAGTACAGCTCCAAGTCTTGTGCTGTTTCTGCCAAATAATCAAAAAAGTATTTGGAATTTCCGATATATCGATAATCAAATCCCAAAAAGAGAACCGTTTTTGGATCAACCGGCCTTTTAAAATACCCATCTATTTTTTTTGCTCTTCTCTTTCTTCGCTGGGATTCAACCAATTTTGATTTTAATATTTTTTGTTTTGCCTTTTGAGCAAATTTAAATAGGCTAGTCAGTTTTCCTTTTGATTGAAGATAATCTACCACTAATATATGATTTACTTTTCCATTTTGAACATATTTTCTTCTGAATAAAAAATGATTAAAGGCAATAATATTCTTAGGAACAAAATAGTCTGTATTTTGTTTATTCACGATATTCAATACTTTTTGGAGAGTCTTCTTTTTATGCCCAAATGGCGCCCTCGCTTTGGCATAGTACAGAGTTTTTTGTACGAGATGCTTATAGAGATGATAATAGGACTGTTCTGACCTAGGGTTAAAAGCGCTGATACTTTGGGTGACGGCTTTTAAGTAAGATTCGATATGTATCAGGCTTTTTGATTCAGTTTTTGTTGTGGAAAAGTCATTTACCCGCACACGATAGAATGGATTTTGTATAATTCCAATTTTTTTGGCACATTGTGCTACTTTGACATAAAATTCAAAGTCTTCGTAAATGTACCCTTCTCCGTACTTTATATTATTGTTCACTAAAAATTCCTTGCTATATAGCTTGTTAACACTAAAATAAGTAACTGCCTGATAAAGGTCTTCGCATTCCTCACCAATAAGATAATCTTTAAAGAGGAAAAGATCATTATTTACATATACAATACCTTTTTCTTGATAATAATAAGCCCAGTCACATAGAACGAAGTCACAGGAACCTTCTTCAGCCTTGGTAAACATTTTTTCAAAAGCATTGAGATCAAGGAAGTCATCACTGTCCAAAAAGAAAATATATTTCCCCTTTGATTCTCTGACACCGCGGTTTCGGGCAGTTCCTTGTCTCATGTTTTTTTCCTGATATAAAATGGCTATTGGAAATTCACTATGGTTTAATTTATAATCCTCTATGATTTGGTGAGTTTGATCTGTTGAACAATCGTCAATCAAAATAATTTCTACTGTACCTCTGAAGCTTTGATTGATTACTGAGTCTAGACATTCGACAATATAGCGTTCCGCATTGTAAGTAGGTATAATTACACTTATATCATATTGCATTAAAATTCCTCACTTTACTTTAAATAACACAAATTATTATATCATATGTAAATAGGAGATAGGACCAGGTATTAATGATATAAAAGTAAATTATGGTCCTTTTTTCCTTAAACCTGTCCTGCAACCGAAAAGGACCGTCATCAGAGAGGCCCCTGAAAAAAAGTGCTCCCTAAACAAAAAGGCATACGGCTTCATTTCTATAAGAAAGTTATGCTTTTTTCTGTATAATGTAGATATTAATTCATGGATGTAATCCCAACCTCGGGGTGAATCGGCATGGAGTTACAGGGAGATGACCCTAGTCACTGTCAGTTTAAAGAGGATCATAAAGCTAATGGGGATGAAAGAATAGTCTATCCTAATAACACAAAAAAGGCAGGCTTTTGTATTAAGCAACGATGGCATAGAAAAACAAGTAGTTTTTCAGTCGCCTCCTCGAACGTTGTCTTTTTTTTGTTTCATTCAAAAGATTTTGTCGCACACTTTTTCAACCGGCAGGTTCCAATATATAGTAGAATAAAATCGGGTGATAGATTATGCTAAAAAAATTACTGAGAAATGTAGATTACAGTTTGGTTATTGCCACGGTTGGACTGTGTGTATTCGGCTTAGTTATGATCTACAGCAGCAGCTATTGGATAGCCTTTCATTATGATCTAGAAGCTGATTATTTCTTTAAACGTCAGTTGATTTTTATACTCGCAGGCCTGCTTGTCTTTTTCTTTGCATTAATTTTTCCTTATAAGGCCTATATCAAGCTGACCAAACCGCTGATCCTGGTAACCATCTCATTGCTTGTTCTGGTGTTTTTATTAGGAAAAGTGGTAAATAATGCGCAGTCCTGGATCAGCCTTGGAGGGTTCAACCTGCAGCCGGCTGAAGTGGCCAAACTGGCGATTATTATTTATCTGTCTTCTATTCTTGCAAAAAAGCAATCTTATATCTCTGATTTTAACCGTGCGGTTGCGCCTCCGTTGGTAGTGGTCGCCTTGATTTCTTTCCTTATTCTTATGCAGCCTGATTTTGGGTCCATGCTGATTCTCGTTTCGATAGCAGCAAGCATTCTAATCTGTGCAAAGCTACGTTTTCGGCATCTGATGTTTCTTTCCTTATCTTCCATCCTCTTAATGACGGTATTTTTTATGTTTGTTGCAAGTGATGAACAGATCTCCCGTTTTAAAGGAGCGTATGCGCCGTTTGAGTACCAGAAAGAAGGATATCAGCTGATCAATTCGTATGTCGCCATTTCTGCGGGCGGGATGAATGGTGTTGGTCTTGGCAATGGGATTACGAAATACGGGTATTTGCCAGAGGGACAAACGGATTTTATTATTGCGAATGTCTCCGAAGAGTTTGGGTTTGCAGGTGTACTGGCTGCCCTCATCGGTTTATTTTATATTGTGATTAGAGGATTTATTATTGGCCTGAGAAGCAAGGACACGTTTGGCCGCCTTCTTGCCTTTGGGATCTCAAGCATGATCGGTGTACAATCCTTCATTAACTTAGGCGCAGCTACAGGGCTTTTGCCGGTAACCGGTGTTCCGCTGCCTTTCTTGAGTTACGGAGGATCTTCACTCCTTGTTTTAATGTTTTCAATGGGCGTCCTGGCCAATGTATCTGCTTTTGTGAATATGAAAAGGAAAGCAACAGATGAACAGCCTGTTCCTGCCGCCAAGCCCGCGAACTATCCTTCCGCAAGTACAGTCGTCTCCTTTCAAAAAAAGAAACCGGCTCACTAAAAGAGGCACAGCCTGTCCCTATTGGCAGGCCATGCCTCTTTTTAATTTTGCTTCTTTTTCATGCTTTTTGTTAAATATCCGCCTTTAAAGCTACGAATCTCAAAGGAGACAAGAAAGGCTTTTGGCGCAAGTTCATTGACTATTTGCAGAAGTTCCTTTTCCCTGCTGCGCTTGGAAAGTACGTCAAGCCGGAACCGGGCATTGTCTTCTCGCCCTTCACCCTGATACACCGTTACACCAAACCCTTCTGCACGCAGACGGTTGACCAGCTTCTCAGAACGGTCCAGCAAATTTATTTGATGGGTTACATAACCGATGGCTAATTTATTTTCCAGCACACCGCCAAGCATCAGGCCAGCCCCAAAACCAATCGCATAAGCGATAATGTTCCAAATGTTCGCCATATCCTGAAACACGATACCGAGTGAGAGCACATTGATTGCAGCTTCTACGACTCCAATTACACTGGCCTTTCGCGTTTCTCCTTTAACAAGAAGTATGGTCCGGAGAGTCACGATGGGGAGAAGGGATAACTGCATCAGAAAGATAATTAACGGCTGCCACATATGGGGATCCTCCTTCTATCGTTGAATTATCGTGACAGTGGTACACAGCTTCGTATAGGTTTCCTATTCGGTAGTCTGTGTTTTTGATTTGTCATCTATTTGCCACGCATTTTTGTTTATATTTAACCTTAAAGATAAGCAGCAAAACGCCATCTACAGATGTAAGCGTTGCCATTACAAAAATAATAGAAAGAACCCTGCTATAATAGTAGAATTGAGAAAGAATTCTTTAGTGAAAGTCTGGTGTTTGGATGAAACGGTTCACATGGTATTGGCTGCCAGTTCTGCTTGTCGCAGGAGGAATATTTTATTCGTCAGCCACCCCTTATAAACAACAAGATATGAGGCCGACCCTCTCCCAATTTTTGAATCATGAAAAGATAGCCAGTATTTTTTCTTCGGTATCTTTTCAGTATGCGGGCAGTGAAGTAAGTGTAGAAGCATTGGGACCTGCTGGATTTGTAGAGTTTTTTATCCGTAAATGTGCTCATTTCTCTGTGTATTTTTTGCTTGGATTTCTGCTTTTCAGGGTTCTCCGTTTTTATTTCCCAAAAGGAAAAACGGCATTCTTTTCCTTTGTTCTAACTGTTGCCTATGCTGCGTCTGATGAAATTCATCAGCATTTCACGTCTGGACGTTCTCCACACGTGGAAGATGTGGTGATTGATGCTTGCGGGGGAGCAGTAGGCATCCTTATTTCTTTCCTGTTATACAGACGGTATTTCAGAAGAAACCCGTAATAAGGGTTCATGATCAGTCGCCATCAGCCGATACTATCCATGAGAGAAAGAAGGCGGTGGCTTGTTATGAAAAAGAAAAAAGTATTATATGTTTTGATTTTTATCATTTGCCTGGCCAGCCTCGGGTACGGAAATATCCAATACGAGCTGAAGCTGGAAGATAAAGCAGAGGCTGCGAAAAAGGAACTGGAGGATCAACGCACAGGCAGCAATGAAATGGACGAGAAAAGCACAATGCCTGATGTCAGTGCACTGACCAAGAATCTTCCGAAGAATGCTCAAGCGGTCATCACGGAGAAAATAATGGCTGGAGAAACCGTAAAGGTGGGAGCAATCGGTTCTGAAACTACCTCTGGGGAAGAAAGCTGGGGCCGGCTTTTTCGGCAAAAACTCCAATCGGCGTATGGTAAAGAACGGATAGAGTTTTTACCACAAGGATTTAATAATGAATGGTCCATTACGGTAGTTAAAAATAAAAAGTATCAGCCATTGCTGGATCAAAACCTGGATATTCTGTTGATTGAGCCTTTTTTGCTCAATGACAACGGAAAAATTAACATAAGGGATACGCTGGCAAGCCTGGATATCCTGCTTGCTGATGTGAAAAGAGCAAATTCTGATACCGTTGTTTTCCTTCAGCCGCCCAATCCGATTTATAAGCCGCGCTTTTATCTTGACCAGGTGAATCAGCTAACGCAATTTGCAAAAGAAAAGGAAATTGCATATATTGACCACTGGTCTGCCTGGCCGGATCAGGAATCAGAAGAGCTGAAGATGTATGTGAATACAGAGAATCATCAGCCGACAAAAAAAGGTCAGCAGTTGTGGGCAGACGATTTGGCCATCCTGTTTACAGGAAAGTAATTAAACTCCCGGCACTGAACAGGCTGCTATGTTGCTGGCCGTTCACGATATGCCGGGAGCTTTTTGTGTGATTTGCTTTTTTTGTCGGGATTTTCATTGAGCCGTCCCATGAGCTTCGACAGCTTTTTAATGACAAACATTCTATGATAAAAGGGTACAGCTTGGCCAATCAACCCTAAAGTTTCCTTTAGAGGACGAAGACTTTAGAAAAGATGGTATTGGAGGGTCAATGATGCTCATGTTTATCGCTGGATGTTTTGTCGGATCCATCCTGACTGTTTTTATCATGAGTCTGATGTTTGTGTCCAAACGTTCAGATGAAATTAGCGATAGACAGCACAGGGACAAAAAAGAAAAATAAAAAGGTGCACTGCACCTTTTTATTTTCACTATTGGGACTGCCTTTTCTTAATCTCTTTAAGGGCCACCAATTTCAGGGCTTCCATTTCTTTGGCGGACAGCTTCTCTTCTAACGTTGCTTCCATTTCACGTCTTTCATCAGGAGAGACGCCATCCAGTGCTTTATTTTTCATTTCTTTTAACTGATCCAGACCAACCTTGTTAATCACCGTTTTCATTGCTTTCTCCTTGGTGTGAAACGGGAGGTCCTTTTCCTCTGCAAGCGAATCAAGGTCTCTGCCATCTTCCACGTATTGTTGAATGGCGGGATCATCCATCAATTTGTCGATATCCTTGTTGTCCACGATTTGTGTTGAAACCTCGTTCATCAGCTTGTTGGCTCCGTAGGTCATAAGAGCTTTATAGCCGAAGTACCCAATGCCGCCAATTAACAGGACAAACACAAGTACCCACTTCATCATAGAAATTGCCCCCAGGCTTTTTGTCTTAATTAGATACCAGGATTTTTAAAACTTCCTGACGGTTATCAGTACATTTCCTTCATCTGCTTTTCAGTCCCCTGGATAAATACTGGTTTTTTTGAGGGATCCATCCATCGAAGCAGCTTTAGTACGTTTTCTTTGGAAGTAGCCGTACAGCCTGCTGTTGGTTTGTCGGAAGCTCTCCATACATGAAAGAAAATGGCGCTTCCGTCACCTTTGACGATAGGATCCATATTATATTCAATAACGGCACCATAATGGTACAGTGGCTCCAGCTGCATTCTCTCAAATGACTTCCATCGTTTGTTCGGATCTCCTTTGTAAACAATCCATTTGTTATAATCCTTGGACGTTACATCGTCCACCCAATAGTCGTACTGATCGGTTTTCGTGTACTTTAGGGTAATTCCTGAAGGCTTTTTGACGGTTCCAAAGCTTCTCCCAATATCATAGATACCGGCGGGAGATTTGCCATCCCCTTCCTTTTTGGCAGAGCTGATTCCATTTTTGCCGATTACGGCCGGCATGGAATATTTCTTGACCCATTTTTTCTTTACGTATTCATACGCTGTAATTCTGCCTGTGAATTCATCAGCTTTGTCTGCTGTGACAAAAACGACTTGTTTAGCTTTCTTTTCTTTATAAACCTTATTGAGCAGTTTCTTTTGGTGAGAGGGTATTGAACCGGCAGAAGCGGGTGTAAACACACTAAACACGAGGATACCTAAAACGAGAAAACTTAGAAATTTTTTCATCATTCATTCCTTTCATAACTGTTTTTCTTTTATTATACAATTTCTTCTATATCAGGAAAGCGCGTGTGCTGTTTTTAAGCAAAAGAACCTAGTAGTCTTGCAGAGAATGTGTATTTCTTACTAGACGAAAAAGTAGAAGAATAGAGGGTGTATGCGTCTGTAACAAATCAAACCAAACCCGCGACCTTTATTTAACAAAAAGATACGCAATTATTCTTATGTTCTGAATTCGCACTAAGCAAGTATAATTAGAGAGTTAAGGAGTAAATGACGAATTTTAAGGGGGAAGAGGGATGAAAAAAGCATTATGGTCTCTAGTACTGGCCGTTGTTGTCGGCTTGTCTGCATTCAGCTTTACACCGTCTGCTTCGGCAGCCAGCTATGTTGACCCGATACAGACGTATACATACTCGGAAATGACCACTGATATGAAACAACTGGCAAAAGCCTATCCGGGTTTGGTTCAATATCGTGCACTTGGCACCACCAAATACGGAAGGACGGTGTGGGCGGTTAAGCTCGGAAAAGGGGATGCCACTGTCTTCTATAATGCCTCTCATCATGCCAGGGAATGGATCACAACGAACATTGCGATGGAAATGGTAGATGCCTATGCGGATGCGTATAAAAAAAACACAACCTATCAGGGCTATAATGTTCGCAATCTATTAAATGATGTGTCGATCTGGATCGTACCAATGGTGAATCCTGACGGCGTCACTCTTCAGCAGTCGGGTCTAAAGGAGTTTCCAAAATCGGCCCACAGCGGGTTGATTAAAATGAATAAAGGAAACACAAATTTCAAGAGGTGGAAAGCCAATGCGCAAGGCATTGATCTTAACCGCCAATATCCAGCAGGCTGGAATGAGATTCCGCGCAGTGAAGCACCAAGCCCTTCTTATCAAATGTACAAAGGAACAAAACCGCTCGAAGCACCGGAAGTGAAGCTGCTCTATAATTTCACATCCTATGTTAACCCTGAAGTCACCATTTCATATCATACGTCAGGACGTGTTCTGTATTGGCACTACCTGAATAAAAAGGAAAATTATAACCGAGATTATGCGATGGCAAAAACCTTCTCGTCCATGACTGGCTATCCATTGGTAAAACCGAATGACAGCAAAAAGGGCGGAGGCTATAAAGACTGGTTCATCACCCAATACGGACGTCCGGCCTTTACCCCCGAGTTGAGTTATCATGTCGGCGCAACCAATCCTCCGGTTTCCGTCATTAATGAAGAATGGAAACGCAACCGGAAAGCTGCGTTATTTGTAGCCAGTGAAGGGAAAAAGCTGTGGGAAAAAAAGTTTACAAAAACAAGCAAAGTAATTACAACCTTCGCGCCGTTTAATCTATACGATCGCCCGAGTTCAGCTTATAAAACCAGTACAAAGCTTAAAGCCCAAAAGCTGACCGTCATCGGAACGAAAGGAAACTATTTCAGAATCAATACAAAGGATTACGGCAAAAAGTGGATTTTAAAAGACAATTATGTATCAGGCACCGTGACCGATTTCCATACAAAGCCAAAGAACTTCCTGGTAAAGGAGAGTACACCGCTCTACTATTCTCCGATATCAACCAAGAAATCCACCAGTAACCTTTACCCGGGTGAAGTGAAGGCCATTAAATCATATGGCAGCTACTACGCGGTAAAGACGAAATTTAATTATGATTTATGGATTAAAAAGGACAGCAAAATGACTGAATTCAATCCGGCAGCGGTCAATCAGAAAATTGCTCTGAAACCGGACGCCACACTGCTGTATTCATTACCGCTTGATTCCAAGAAAACCGATACGAACCTGACACCTCAGACCGTAACCGCAACGAAAAAGTGGAACAACTGGTTCTATGTCGAAGGCAAGGACAAAGACAAAAGGGCTGTGAAAGGTTGGATCAAACAATAAAAAATAACAAAAAAGGCTGCCGTTTGGCAGTCCTTTTCAATTCAAAAAGTTTGAAAAAGGATGAGGCGCTTAAAACCAGAAAGGAACACGTTCGTCTAAATGAGCGATCCGAACCTGTTGGCGGGTTCGGTCCAATTGGGAGGAGGCAAGAAGGACTTCAACGGTTTTGGTCATCATTAAACACTAAAAAAGAAAGTCCACGGGAAATGTGGACTTTCTTTTTTTGCTTATTGTTTTGCTGCATCAACAATGCGGTCTTCATCTTTTGGATCTACCGTTTTTAGTTTTGCGACATAGTCTCGAAGGTTTTCCCAGTCAGCAAAACCAAGATCGGTTACACGGCCATCTTCATACGCCTTTTTGAACACCTGATAGTTGTCGCCGCCTTTCGCTGTAAAGGCATTGGTTGCTACAACATATTCCTTTGCTGGGTCAAGGGTAGTAAATTGACCAGGCGTTTCTTCTACTTCTGCAGATATGACACGCTCTCCAGCTGGCTTTGAGCTGTCATACTTAACTTTCATACCGGACATGTGCAGGAACGCACCGCTTTCATTTGGTACTTGATCTACACTGTGCTCAAGCGCTTGCAGAATTTCTGCTCCGGTCAAATTCATCGTGGCCAATGTGTTGCCGAAAGGAAGAGTGGTCAACACTTCGCCAAGTGTAATGTCACCTGCATTGATTTCCGAGCGGATTCCGCCTCCATTTTGGAAGGCAATGACTGTTTTTGAATTAAACTGCTTAGCTTTATCAAGCATTGCATCTGTAATCAGGTTGCCAAGCGGTGTCTCGTTGCTGCGGACACTTGGACCACCAGTGGATGAACGGGGGTTTTCCAATGCTTTAACCGCTGTAGCACCCGTTGATGTATTCTTTAGTTCATCGATTTTTGAAGAATACTTCTTCAGAAGATCTGCTGCCGCAGGGTCTTCCTGCTGGTCAGCCACTTTAATCAGCTTGCCGTCTTCCTTCACTACTTTTCCGTTCTCATCGAAATCAACATCAAGTGTTCCGAGGAAATCGCTGTATTGATAGGCTTGAACGATAACGGTTGGATCTTTGTCTTTTCCATTTTCGTCTGCTGATACAACAACCGGCTGATCAAGCTCTGTATGGCTGTGTCCGCCAACGATAACATCAATGCCATCGACCTGTTTTGCAAGCTCCAGGTCATTATCATACGCAGGATTATCGTCATACCCGATGTGGGTTACGGCAACGATTTTGTTGATGCCACGGTCCTCGAATGATTTTACTGCTTTTTCTGCTTCATCTTTATAGTTTTTGAATACCACCGCTTCAGGGCTGGAAATATCCTTTGTTTCTTCAGTCGTTAATCCGAAAATACCTACTTTTTCTCCATCCACCTCTTTTACAATGCCAGTGTAGATGTTTCCGTTCTTCGGAGAAGAGGTAATTTCATTGGATTGCAGTCCGTCAAACAGGCTGTCTTTTGAAAAATCAACATTTGCACTGACGAATGGGAAGTTGGCTTTTTGGATAAAGTCGGATAATGCTTTGTGACCGTCCGGACTTGAGCCAAGATCAAATTCGTGGTTGCCGAATGTCATCACATCATATTTTGCGAGATTCATAAAATCAAGGTCTGCTTGTCCTTTGAATTCGTTAAAGTAAAGGGTCCCGGAAAATACGTCTCCCGCATCAATCAGCAAAGAGCTTGGCTTTTGGGCACGCACATTTTTAATGGCTGTAATGCGTTTGGCTGCATTATCAAGATGAGCGTGTGTATCGTTTGTATGCATGATGGATAAGGTAAAGTCTTCTGGCGCGCTGCCTTTCAGGTCATACTTGTAGATGCCGAAGCCTTTGTCATCCGTTTTTCCCGTGTAGGAAATTTTGCTTTCAGGTGTTAAGTATTGTGCACCGTTTGGCGAGGAAGTGAAGGTAACCTCAGCATCTCCCTGGATGGGTGCGATCGACCAGTTGTTATCGGCTGTTGGAGTAATTTCTTTCTTTTCCGTGATATAGTCCATCAAGATCTGACGGTTTTCATCTGCGGAATCCACGACATATTCGGCACCTTTGATGCCTGGGAAGCTTCCGCCGCCAGAGGCACGGTAATTGTTGGTGACAACGATAAAGTCCTGATCCGAATCAATCGGCTGTCCGTTGTATTCAAGGTTTTTGATACGGTTGGAATCCGAAATCTTTATGCCTTTGACATCATAACGGGCAGGCTTTGTTACATCGATTTGATAGGTTACCCCATCAATGACATCAAAGTTGTATACAGGGAAGTTGTCATTTAACAGCTTTTGTTCTCCGGATTTTTTCGGATCAATGGTATTGAATTTCCCGGCTGACATTTCAAGCCATTCTTTTACATCAGATCCTTTGATTTTAATGGCTTTCAGCGTGTTATCGTATAAATACAAATCAGCTGCACTGCGGATGGTCAGGTCGCCTTTTTTGATTTCGGTGTATTCGTCGACGCCATTGCGTCCTGCTTTAAATGGAGCGCCGACAGATAGAACCGGTAAATCTTTGTATTGCGGTTTGTTGGTTTGTATATAGTTTTCTACATACCACTTTTGGGCATTGGTGACCACTTGAACGGATGGGTCATCTTTTACCAGCGCAAAGTAGCTGTAAATATCGTCGGTTGTTTTGCCGATCGGTGTATTGACATACTTAATGGTTGCATCAACGTCTTTTTTGACCGCATCCACAATTTTAGGGTCTTCAGGTGCTTTGTAGCCGGTCGCTTTATCGTAGATGGTCTTTGTGGAGGATTGCGTGTTGTAAACCTTCCACTTTCCTTTTACTTTTTGAAGGTTGAGGTCAATGATCCCCAGGTTGCTTCCGCCGTACCCCGCTTGAACAGCCGGTACACCATTAATGGTTCCCTTTGCATTGTCGACACCGGGAAGAACGTTTCCTTGTGCATCTTTAAACAATGGATCGAGCGATTTTTCATCCGCTGCAGGGAACACTTTATGTGTGTGCGAGAAGGTGATGGCGTCGATTTCCTTCACTTTGCTCAGTGAGTAGATGACATCTTCCTCGTTCTTGGTATCACCATTGAACCCTGAGTGCGTCATGGCAATGATGATATCGGCACCTTCTCTTTTCATTTGCGGAACAAAGCGTTTTGCGGTTTCAATGATTCCCCGAGTCATTACTTTTCCTTCAAGATTGTTTTTGTCCCAATCCATGATTTGGGGTGTTACAAGACCGAGGTAACCGATTTTTAGTGTGGTTTTCTTGCCGTTCTGGTCAACTACTTTTTTCTTTACAATTTTATAAGGCGTGAATTTGTTCTTATTGTTGTAAGGATTGTCATCTTTGTCGAGTTTAAAGACGTTGGCGTTAATATAAGGGAAGTTGGCGCCTTTAATCGCATTCTGCAAGTAGTCCAATCCATAGTTAAATTCGTGGTTGCCGAATGTAGCCATGTCATAGCCCATCTGGTTCATTGCTTTATAGACGGGGTGGATCTCGCCTTTTTTCAGAGGGGAGATTTTGGCTTTATACGTTCCAAGCGGTGTTCCCTGAATCAAGTCCCCATTGTCTACGAGGACGCTGTTATTTACTTCTTTACGTGCTTGTTTTACAAGTGTGGCAGTCTTGGATATCCCAAGAACATCGGAAGGTGCAGCTTTAAAATAATCATAGGCTACAAGATTTGTATGAATGTCAGTAGTTTCCATGATCCGAAGATTGGTAGGTGATGTGGAAACTGGTGTTGCGAGATTCTTGCCAGAATTGCTGGTATCGCCCTTGTCATTCTTTACGACAGAAACCTGAACCCAGTAGGATTGGTTTTTGGAATTGAAGTGTGCTGAAAACTTGGAGCTTTTCTTAATGTCGGTTTTAACAACTGCTTGTGATACGGGTTTTTTACCCTTCATCAGCTGGAAAACAACTGCTTCTTTGCCAGGGTTTCCTTTTTGAGGAGTAACAGTGACAGAAGCATTTGTGCCATTGGAGAAATCCACATATGGAGCAGATATTTTAAATGGTTCTTTTGGCGCAGATTTCTTGGCAGGTTTTGCTGCCGCAAACGTTGGGTTTGCCAATTGAGAGGAAACTAGTCCAATGGCGAGAGATGAGGCCAGTAACTTCTTGAAAGTTCCAGTAAACGACATAGATTCACAGCCTTTCCTTATTTTGCACTGCTCAAATAATATATCACGAAAGTCCTAGAAGTTTGTAGCGTTTTTTGAATTATTTTGAAGATGGGGTATGGGAAAAAGCAAGGCTGCAGATGGAGGAAGGATTATGGCGTTTTATGTAGAAATTTCTTTTGCTGGCGGCTGATCGATGTTTATGATGTTCTATAAAGAAGGAGGAATAAGTGGATGAGCGTCCTTCCATGCCAAGGCTGTAAGGGATTATGCTGCGGTCCTGTAGCGATAACTGAAAAAGAGTTGAAGAAAATCCGAAAGAGAGTAAAAAGCATGCCTGGTAAACTACGGAATGAACTTGAGCAACAAACGCGCTATTTCGGAACGTGCATTTTTTATGACATGGAAAAAGACCGGTGCGGAATTTATTCAGCCCGGCCGAAGGTCTGTCAACAATTTGGCTACCATAAAGAATTGGTCTGCTTCAAAAATCCCGGACTGGCAGTTGATGGTCAGCCTCTTGAACACAAAACGATCGGGATTTTGTCGGTGGATTATACATGGAACGATTTTAAATAAAAAGAGAAGGGAGATGCCCTTCTCTTTTAATATCCTTTATTATAATCGACCGCATTAATGGAAAGGGATTTATCAACGAGATAGTCTTTGAGATTGGGAATAAAGATATCCTCGATGACGCGCTGATCGTAATATTCGGTTGACCCTGCTGTGTGGGGGGTGATAATGACATTCTCCATGTTCCAAAGCGGACTGTTGTCTTCGAGCGGTTCTTTTTCAAACACATCTAGACCCGCTCCGGCAATTTCTCCGGTATGCAGTGCATGGATCAAATCCTCTTCCACCACAATGTCACCCCGGCCGATATTGATAAAGAAAGCGGTGTTTTTCATGAGCTGAAATTCTTTTTTGCCCAGCATGCGGTTCGTTTCTTTGGTTAATGGAAGGGTCACAACCACATAGTCACATTCAGGAAGTAGATCGTGCAGTCTGTCGGATGTGTACATTTCGTCAATATATTGCTCAGGTTTTCCCGAATGGCGCATACCAAGCACCTTCATTCCAAAGGCTTGGCCAATCTTGGCCGTTTCACGCCCTATAGCGCCTGTACCGAGAATTCCCAGGGTTTTACCATGTATCTCAAACTTCAGGTTGGAATGGTCCCATGTTTTGGTTTGCTGGTGGCGCACGTAGGTATGTATTTTTCGTGTGAGGCCGAGCATGAGCGCAAAGATGGTTTCTGAAATAGGGAAAGCATGGACGCCGTTGGCACTGGTCAGCTGAATATTGTGAGAGGAAAGGCGGTCGAGCGGAAGATTGTTGACCCCGGCACTCCAGGTTTGTACCCATTTTAATGGCGCATTTTCACGGTTCAGCGTGTACTCTTCCATCCCTTTTTTCCAGCCGGCAATGATCTCTGCATTAGGAGCTTCCTTTTGCCAAGTCTCCTTGTCCTTTCCGGTCACAATGGTCCAATCGGGAATGATTTTCTGTACCTTTTCAACATAAGCAGCATCAATATTTTGAGCAATGAGCAATTTACGTGCCGTCATCTTATCCCATCCTGTCTGTTTGTTTTTGTTCAGTTTACCAGAAGGTGAGAAAGTTTTGTTTAAACATGCTCTAGGGGATTAGTGGTTCTGTTACGATAAGAAAAAGGAGGAAGTCACTTGAAGGCGATTACAGTTAAAAACTTTGGAGGTTCAGAAAACTTGGTGTGGTCGGATACAGCTGTTCCTCAGATTGGTTCCAATCAGGTATTGATCAAAGTAAAAACCACTTCAGTCAATTTTGCCGATATTAAAGCAAGGGTAGGGACAAAAGGGAAGGGGAAGCTTCCATTTATACCAGGACTGGAGGCAGCCGGGATTGTGGAAAAGGTTGGTCCAGATGTGCTGAACATCCATGAAGGCCAGCGGGTGCTTGCTTTTCCTCATGATGGTTCATACGCGGAATACGTGAGAGCGGACGCTCAATTGACATTTCCCATCCCGGCCAGCATGACATTTGAGACAGCAGGCTCCTGCGGAATTGTTTCCTTTCTTTCGTATCTTCTTCTGGCTAACAGTGCAAAAATGATACAAGGGGAAACGGTTCTCATTCACTCTGCAGCCGGTGGTGTGGGCACTACGGCCATACAGACAGCTCTTGCCCTTGGCGCAGGAATGGTGATTGGGACAGTAGGAAACGAGCAGAAACGGCAAATCGCAAAGGATGCCGGTGCTCATTATGTTTTTAATTATGAAAAAGAAGTTTTTTCTCATCAGGTAAACGAGCTGACGAATGGAAAAGGGGCCGATATTGTTCTTGATTCAGTAGGGGGAAAATTAACGGATCAGAGCTTTGACTGCCTGGCCAAGTACGGACGGCTTGCGGCATTTGGAAATTCGAGCGGAGAGTACGGAAACATTTCAGCCGGAAAGCTGCATTCGAGCTGCCGCTCGGTTTTGGGCTTCAGTCTTGGCACGACAAGGAAAGAGCGGCCTGAAGTACTGCAGAACATGGCTCCTCATGTGTTTCAACTATTAGAGTCAGGACGTCTGAAGATCAACATTGGAAAGAAATTCCGTCTAGAGGAGGCAGCAGCAGCCCATGACTGGGTGGAAAGCAGGAAAAGCACCGGTAAAGTTTTGCTGATGGCAAATGCGTAGTTTCTTACGTTCTGTATGGCGTACTGTTCGTGAGACTCGATAATTTTTTACAATGTTTACGTAAAACAGACAGGATTTTCAGGCTTGTAAACTGAATAGTTAACGAGTAAATCTATTCATAGACTTAACCAGCCTGTTCAGGCAGAAAGGACGTGCGAAAATAATGAAAGCGCTATCTAACTTCTTTACCGCTCTCGTTCAACGGTTCTTACCGGATCCATTTGTGTTTGCTTTAATTCTTACAATCATTCTTTTTCTCTCAGGAGTGATATTCACCCATCACAGCCCGATCGACATGGTGGAGTTCTGGGGATCTGGATTCTGGAACCTGCTTGCCTTTGCCATGCAAATGAGCCTTGTCCTTGTAACCGGACATGCACTTGCGAGCTCCCCGCTTATTAAAAAGTGGATGGTCAAACTTGCTGGAGTGGCCAAGACTCCGGTACAGGGTGTGATTCTTGTTGTTGTAGGCTCAGGAATCGCCTGTTTCATCAACTGGGGCTTCGGATTGATCGTAGGGGCGTTGTTTGCAAAGGAAGTGGCCAAGCGTATTCCGGGATCCGACTACAGGTTTCTCATTGCTTGTGCCTATATCGGGTTTCTGACCTGGCATGGAGGGTTATCGGGATCTGTCCCCCTTGTGGCAGCGACTCCGGGAAATCCAATGGAAAAAACCGCAGGGCTGATTCCGCTCACCCATACGATTTTTACCAGCTATAATTTGTTTATCACTCTGGCATTGCTTATTGTTCTGCCGGTCATGGCCAAGATGATGATGCCAACAGGAAAGGACGTAATTGGTATTAATCCGAAATTGTTAGCAGAAGACGAGGTTTCTGCGGCCACCGCCACTGCTCCTGTTGAAACGAAAAAAACATTTGCGGTTTCCATGGAAAACAGCCGGCTTCTCAGCCTGGTCATCTCCGTACTTGGGTATTCTTATATTGTTTATTACATAGTTCAAAATGGATTTAAAATCGATATTAATACGGTGAATTTGCTGTTTTTTACGACGGGTCTCCTGCTGCACGGTACACCGCTTTCCTACATGAATGCTGTTGCCAACGCCGCAAAAGGCACGGCAGGTATCTTGATTCAATTTCCTTTTTATGCAGGTATCCAGGGGATGATGGAGCTTTCGGGACTCGGAGGCATGATTACCAATGCATTTATTTCCATCTCCAATCCTTCAACCTTTCCGTTTTTTGCTTTCCTAAGCTCGGGATTTGTAAACTTTTTTGTTCCCTCAGGCGGCGGACATTGGGTGGTGCAAGGCCCATTCATCATGCCTGCGGCCAAGGAGCTTGGCGTTGACTCTGGCATTGCTGCCATGGCGATTGCCTACGGTGAAGCCTGGATGAACATGGCTCAGCCATTTTGGGCGCTGCCTGCACTGGCAATTGCAGGGCTCGGGGCGAGGGACATTATGGGCTATTGTGTTACCACGCTCCTGGTTTCTGGTGTTATCTTTGCGGTAGGTTTATCGTTCTTTTAGGGATTTGCAAGGGGGGATGTGCTGGTGGATGTTACAGGTTTTGACGAGATTGCAGCACGGCTGCGGGCTGCGGGCTGTGTTTACGCGGAAGAAGAAGCACAGCTGTTGCGCTCTGCTGCCATGTCTCCTGCAGAATTGGACAGAATGATAGAAAAGCGGGCAGAGGGATTGCCTCTTGAACATGTAGTGGGTTATGCGGAATTTTGTGGATTTCGGATTGAGGTAGATCCCCATGTATTTGTCCCCCGCCGGCGTACCGAGTTTCTCGTACACCAGGCTGCGTCGATCATAAAGGCGGGGGATGCTGTGGTGGATCTCTGCTGTGGTTCGGGAGCGGTAGGGACCGTACTATCCGAGCTTGAGCCCGGCATCAGGCTGTATGCTGCTGACATTGATCCGGGAGCTGTCTCATGTGCGCGCCGGAATGTTAGCAAGTCCGGCGGGAAGGTTTTTGAAGGGAATTTGTATGAGCCTCTGCCAAAAGTCTTGCTTGGAAGTGTCAATGTTCTTGTGGTAAACGCCCCTTATGTTCCCACGAATGCTCTGTCAGCGCTTCCGGCAGAAGCGCGTATGTATGAAAACCGGATAGCGCTGGATGGGGGCTTGGACGGGCATGATATCCAGCGGGAGACAGCAATTGCAGCAAGATGCTGGCTCGCACCTGGAGGAAGTCTGCTCATGGAAACGAGTTCAGGACAATCTTCAGAAACATTGCGGATTTTTCAGGAGCAGGGCTTGAGTTCAAGAGTGGTCTCTTCTTCAGAGCTCGAAGCAACGGTGGTTATTGGCACCAAGTAAAAAAGCCGGATCAGCGCGTTTTTGCTGATCTGGATTTTTGTTTGGAGGCTTATCTTTTTGCTTTTCGGTAACCTGCTTTTTGGGCTTCTGCCTCTGAGCAAAACATGACCTCAGCTTTCGTAACATTATAAGATTGGCCGCCGGGAACATGGTAGATCATCGACTGCTTATTGCCTTTTATGTTGCATTTTCCTTTGGGGTTCTCATTTGAAGGGGTAGTGGCAGGCGGTTTGTTTTCTTTAGAAGATTGGCTCTTGGAATTTTCATGAAAACCGTCCTCCTGGGTATAGTTCTCGATGGACCAGATTCCAATGCCTTTTTTCTGGGCTTTTTCCTGTGTGGCCCGGAACTGGTCTACATATTTTGTATTGGGCGGATACACATAGGCGACCCGGGCCAATCCTTTTTCCAAAAGCAGCTGGTTAAAGTTTTGTTTGCCAATCCATATGTAAGCAAGCAGTCTTCCATACTTGTCGCGTTCGGAAACATCCAGCTCAACGCCTACTTTTTTACCTGTTAATTGTGTCTTTGTGAATTTTGAACTCTCTGGGCCGAATGGCTGAACACCAAGCCTTGGATGTTTCGTTTCGGGGGTATCTACGAGCAGCATACGGACACGTTCTGTTTTTCCGTTCTTGAATTTAACATCGATTGTATCTCCATCTACTACATAGGTTACAGTAGCGGGTGTGCCTTTAATCGCACCGCTCTGCCCAGCGGGACTGCTGCTCTCTTGGACTGGTGAGCAAGCTGCAGCCAACACAGCAAGTAAACATACCATGGCTGTACTGAGCAGCTTTTTAAGGAACTTTTTATCCACGATCTTTTTTCTCTCCTCTGTCTATGTATTGCCGATGACTTGTAAAATCACAAAAGTTATTATACTACGTTATTCACTCACAGAGTGTTTTTCAATAAAAAAAGCATCATGATCGATTAGATCGTGATGCGGTCCGAGGCTGACTGGCGGTTGAGCCAGTTTAATGTTTGGGCAACAAGTTCATTAAAATGATTGATAGAAGAAAAGGTATGATTTGCTCCTTTAATGAGCTTCAATTCACTATTCCCATAAATTCTATGGGAGCTGCTGTCATAGAACTGGGTGCAGTATTCGCTTGGAATGTCTTTATCCTCTGTTCCATGGAGAAGTAAAATGTCTCCTGTAAATTGTGCCAGTTCCAGCATGGGCCGATAGGGTTGAAGGGACTGGAGAAAATCAGCTTTTAATGAATATCCCAGATGATCAACATACCCTTTTGTAGTTAAACTTTGGCATTCGTCCTTTCCAACAATATTTACGATATCATCGTAGGGATTTCCTACCGGAGCCCATAGAATCAAGTCTTTTACCCTCGGATCGATTACAGCAGTCTGAACCGCCACAGCTCCTCCCAAACTATGGCCAAGGAGGATGATCTCCCTGGAATCGACGCAGGGCAGCTTTGAGGCAAAATCAATCGCAGCCTGTGTCTGACTGATTAAATCTTGAAATGTATTTTCTCCATAGCTGCCTTCGCTTTCTCCGCAGCCGGCATAGTCAAAACGCAAAACGACAAACTCGCTCGCGGAAAGCTGCTGGGCCGTTTTAACAAAGAGGCGGTCCACACCGATCCGGTTACTTGTAAAACCGTGGCAGATGATGACGATCGGCAATTTGGCCTGGGGAATCCCTAATGTGTGCCGCGGATAATGAACGGTGGCGGTTAACTTGCAATCCTTCCATCGAAAATAACCGTGTTTTTCCATATAACCAGCTCCTCATTCTTTATAATTAACTAATCTTATCTTTTTAGTAGGAATTAAATGTAAATAAAAACTCCTTCTTATGTTTCCTGAAACATAAGAAGGAGTTGAATGAACGAATCACATCAACACATTTCTTATCTTTCAAGCAAGCAGCTTGTTGAAATTGGCACAGTGCTCACAGGGGAGTCTGTTGCCGAGGCTTCACTGGGTCAATTCCCTCAGCCTCTCTGGATAAGAAGTATATAATTTTAATTTAATGTATGATATTTTTAATAGTTTGTCAATTGTATAAGATAAGTTGATTATAGAATATGAACCATTTCAGAAAAGGTATCAAAAATAATGCATTTGTCCCAGCCTTTTCTGCAGTATTACATTAAAGTATGTTGGCATTAAATCTTTTATATTGTAAAATACTAACATAATAGGCTATTAGAATGATAAGGAAGAAGGCTAAGCGTGTTAGAAAAGATCAATCATCAGCTAGAGCGATTCATGCCACTCATTACCCCTTTCAGTGTACTTTTGGGCATGCTTTTGACACATGAGCTAAAAAACTTTCTGTTTCTCGTTCCGTGGATTTTTGCGTTTATGACGTTTTCAGGCAGCCTGGGCTCAAATTTTACTCATTTGCGCAACACGTTGTCTCGTCCGGTCCCCATCTTCATTGGGTTGGCCATTTTGCACGTTATTATGCCCTTGTGGGCGTGGGCAGTGGGGCACATTGCATTTTCCACGGATCCTTACACCATTACTGGACTGGTGCTGGCCATGGTCATTCCGTGCGGAATCACGAGCAGCATGTGGGTTTCCATTTATAAAGGAAACAGTACCCTTGCGTTATCAATTATATTAATTGATACATTGCTATCGCCCATTGTGGTTCCGTACAGCCTGTCTCTCTTTGTCGGAGAGTCTGTAGCCATCGAGGAATGGCCAATGGTCAGGGACCTGCTGATCATGATTGTCATCCCTTCCATTGTAGGTATGATTCTAAATCATAAGACCAAGGGAAACATCAAATGGACGTTGGGAAAAAGGATAGCCCCTGTATCGAAAATTTGTATGGTAGTTGTAGTCTCGATTAATGCATCGGTGGCAGCTCCTTATCTGAAGCATGTGGATAAAAAACTGGTGTGGATTGGAATCATTGTTTTTTTCATTGCAGCCAGCGGATATTTAGTGTCTTTTTTAGTCAGTATTTTGCTGAAATATGATCAAGAAACAATGGTTTCCACGGTTTTCTGCGGTGGAATGAGAAACATCAGTGCGGGTTCGGTTATTGCTCTCACTTATTTTTCTCCCATGACAGCCGTGCCTGTCGTGATCGGGATGCTGTTTCAGCAAATCCTTGCATCGGTCTATGGCTTGGTGTTGTCCAGACATTTTGGAAGACAGTCCCAGCTTCAAAACAAAGAAAGCACATCGGCATAAAAAAAGGAGTCCCTAAGGCTCCTTTTTGTCATTATTTATCCTTTTTTACGGATAGGATGAAACGTACCAGCAATGTTTCGAGCTGCTCATCCTTTATCTTTTTTCTGTTGAAATGCTGGTGAATGTGTTTTTTTAGCACTTCATTGCTCATCACCATTCTCCTTTCTTCTTTGTTTTACTGTTTTTTTCTTGTTTTTTTTAGTTAATCCCTGCCTGCTGTCGAAAGAAGGGGTAATATGTCTTATCCGATATATGTACGAAATTTGAATTTTTGTGATTATATTACCATTATTGCTTGTTTATATTACCGGATTTGAAGAGATTGAAACCTTTTTGAAGAAAAAAGTGCTTACGGATTTTTATCCCTTTTAAACCCAAGATGTTTTGTTTTTTTACGATCTGGAAAACTATCGGGATTACACTCAGAGGGCTTTATATTAATATAGAAGAGGAAGTCCGAGCTCCGCAGTAAAGGGTCAGTGAAGATGTGATACGAATGATTGAAAATATTGATGAAGTGATGGAACAGTATAAGGTATGATGATCACCGTTTTTTTTTACAAATTTAACAGAACGCGTGTTCGTGTATGGTTTGATTTTGACACGTAACGTGGTTATTGTCTACCATTTCTTTCTAAACTGTTGAATCTTGAAGAACGATTAAACACGGAGATTATGTGAATTCGTCAGGATTTTCGTTCTTCCGGGCAGTAAATATGCTATCATCAATTGTTGAAATGATTAAAGAAAAGGAGCCTGCTTTTTCATGAACATTCTTGTTGCTGAAGACGACATCCATCTTGGAAAGTTAATTGTCCATATGCTCAAAAAAAATGAATATCATGTGGAGTGGGTGACCAATGGTGAGGATGCCTATGAGGCAGCTCTTGCCCGTGATTTTGATATTCTGATTCTTGATTGGATGATGCCGGGTCAAAACGGCCTGGACGTTTGCCGGCGATTGAGAAACGGGGGCTGTTCCCAGGCGATTTTAATGCTTACTGCAAAAGATGCGGTACAGGATCGAATCAGTGGACTGGATGCGGGTGCGGATGATTATTTGGTCAAGCCGTTCGAGATTGATGAACTTTTGGCCAGGCTTCGTGCACTTTCCAGAAGAAACTTTGCTCCCATTGTTGAAGAAAAGGTTGTTCTCTTTGATATTGTATTGAATCGGACCAGTTATAAAGTGAACTCCTCCAAGCGGGAAATTCAACTGACACCAAGAGAATTTCAGTTGTTTGATCTGCTTGTCCGCAATAAAGGACAAGTTCTTCCGCGGGAAACCATTTTGGACAGGATATGGGGAATTGATGCTGATGTTTCTGCTAAAACGGTGGACGCCACAGTAAAATTGCTTCGTAAAAAGTTGGGAAAGCTGACGAAAAAGGAAGTCATTGAAAGCGTGCGCGGGGTGGGGTATCGTCTTGAAAACTAAATTCATAGCCCGCTGGAACCCCTTAAGGAATTTGAATTTGATCAGCCGGACACAATGGAGGCTGACCATGATTTATACGGGAATCCTTATGCTGTTTTTGATCCTCTTTATGGTGATTGTATATTTTCTAATGTACGGGGTGATCGTCAACAGCCAGGAGACCCAGTTGAAGAAACTTGTGGATCAAGAAGTTACCGTCATTAAGGAAAAACTGATAAAGGGAAAAAAACCCTCCATTCAGAATTTTGTCATGCTGTCGGATGAACAGTTTTTCTATTATGTGGTGGATGCAAAAGGGAAGCTTTTGACGGGGGATGAACTCTATCACAAGCTGCGTCCGAAGCTTTACCGAAAGCTTGAGGGATGGAACCCTGATCCGAATGAGATTAAATACGAGAAATTGAATGTTACTTATTATGTGCCCTGGGAAGAAAGCCCGAACAACCGGCATATCGACTTGATGATGGCTGGAAGAAAAATCTACAAGGGCAATGAGTTCATAGGTATTTTATATGTAGGTAAAAGTATTTCCAACCGGGTGGAATTGTTTGACCGTCTTTTAAATATTTTTGCTGTATTACTTGTTGTTTTTGCTTTTGTTGCTTTTTTTACCAGCTATTTTATGTCCAGAAGAGCGATGTCTCCCATTTCCCGTTCTTATATGAAACAGCGCCAATTTGCGGCGGATGCCTCTCACGAGCTCAGGACGCCTTTGAGTGTTTTGCTTTCTTCCATCAATGCATTGGAAATGGAGAAGAAATTAAACGAAGATGAATTTTCACATTCTGTTCTTTCCAATATGAAGTATGAAGTAAAGCGCATGATCAAGCTTGTCGGAGATTTGCTTACGCTTGCCCGTTCGGATGCGGAAAATACCGAATTGATAAAAGAGGTATTTGATTTTCAAGAGCTGTCGGAAAAGGTCACAAAATCCATTGAAACTCTTGCCGGCGAAAAGCGTATAACATTAAAGATGAACGTGGAGGACCGTCTGTTTGTATACGGTAACCGGGAACGGCTTGACCAACTGCTTTATATCCTGCTTGAAAACGCCATAAAGTATTCACCGGAAGAAGCGGAAGTCCGACTGGATTCAAAAATGGAACGTAAAGAAAAATTAAAGTTTCTTGTTATTTCGGTTGAAGATGAGGGTATAGGGATACAGCCGGAAGAACGCGCTCATATTTTTGAACGGTTTTACAGAACAGACAAATCCCGCTCAAAACAATTCGGGGGGCATGGTCTGGGCCTTGCGATCGCCAAGTGGATTGTCGATTCACATGGAGGATGGATCCATGTTGGGGACAAGCGAGGTAAAGGAAGCGTTTTTACAATTAAAATTCCGCAATAATAAACGAAAAGGACGGCTAAACGGTGCTTTTTTAAGAAAAAATAAACAAAAATAAAATTAAATCTTTGCTTTTCATCATATTTTCACTTTTGCTATTTATAATAAAATAGACTAAAATTTACAGGTGCGATTAAACACTGCTCCAACAAACAATCTAAGAAGACCCTAATGTTTATAGAGGTACTAGAAGAGGTGAAAGAATTGAAGGGTATTTTAAAAGCTGGCCAAAATGTTGTTCAGAAACATATTGGTTTTTTCCTTTTGGCTGTTGTTCTTTTTTGGCTAAAAACGTATACAGGCTATCTTGTTGAATTTAATCTTGGTATAGAAAATAAAATGCAGAAATTTTTGCTGCTGATCAATCCGATCAGTTCAGCCATTTTCTTTTTTGGATTAGCGCTTTTTGCAAAAGGCAGGAGAGCGTATATATGGACGATTGTACTTAATTTCTTCCTTTCCTTTGTTTTATATGCAAATATTGTGTACTATCGGTTCTTTAATGATTTTATTACGATGCCGACACTTACCCAAACGAAAAACTTTGGTGACCTTGGCGGCAGCATCTGGGAACTGCTTAAGCCGTATGATCCGCTTTATTTCATCGACACGATCATTTTGGCAGTCCTGCTGTTCGCAAAGTTTATCAAACCCGAACCTGTACGCATGGCCCGCCGCAAGGTTCAAGTCGTGCTTGTATCGGCGATTGCGTTGCTTGTCATTAATATTGGGCTTGCGGAAACCGACCGTCCTCAGCTGCTGACAAGAACATTTGACCGCAACTACCTGGTTAAATACTTGGGAACATACAATTATGTTATTTATGATGCAATCCAGAGCATGCGTATTTCAGCTCAAAAAGCATCTGCGGACTCCAGTGATATGGGAGACGTATTGAATTATAAAGATGCAAATTATGCCAAGCCAGACCCTAAATACTTCGGTAAAGCCAAAGGCATGAACGTGATTTACATCCACCTGGAGTCATTCCAGAATTTCCTGATCAATTATAAATTGAACGGCCAGGAAGTTACACCGTATCTAAATTCATTTACAAAAGATAAGAATACATTGTACTTTGATAACTTTTTCCACCAAACCGGACAAGGTAAAACATCGGATGCAGAATTTATGCTTGAAAACTCCATTTATGGTCTTCCGCAAGGTTCTGTATTTACCACAAATGGAAATAACACATTCCAGGCTGCCCCTGCCATCTTAGGGCAAAAAGGATATACTTCTGCGGTATTCCACGGGAATTACAAAACATTCTGGAACAGGGATGAAACATATAAATCATTTGGCTATGATAAGTTTTTTGATGCCAGCCATTATGATATGAATGATGAAGATGTGGTTAACTACGGACTTAAGGATAAACCATTCTTTGAAGAATCTATTCCAATGCTAAAAACATTGAAGCAGCCGTTTTATACCAAGTTCATTACATTGTCAAACCACTTCCCTTATCCGATCGATGAAAAAGAAGCGTCCATTGGACCTGATGATACAGGTGACGGATCTGTTGACCGCTACTTCCAGACCGCACGTTACCTGGATGAAGGTGTAAAGAGCTTTATTGATCAACTAAAGGCTTCCGGTCTTTATGACAACTCTGTCATTGTCATGTATGGTGACCATTATGGTATCTCTGAAAATCATAACGAAGCAATGGCAAAAGTATTGAACAAAGAAGAGATTACGCCATATGACAATGCCCAGCTGCAGCGTGTGCCGTTAATGATTCATGTTCCCGGCATGAAGGGTGGCGTACAGCATCAATATGGCGGACAAATTGACCTTCTTCCAACACTGCTTCACCTGCTGGGAATTGATACAAAAGAGTATGTTCAGTTTGGTACTGACTTAATGTCCAAACAGCATCAACAGGTTGTTCCTTTCCGTAACGGAAGCTTTGTGAGTCCGAAGGTTACAGCCATCAACGGCAAATACTTTGACAGTAAAACGGGAGAACCCGTGAAAAAAGATAAAGAAATTCAAAAAGAACAGGAATATACTGAAAATGCGCTTCAACTGTCTGACAAAGTCGTTTATGGTGACTTGCTTCGATTCTACACACCACGTGACTTTAAGCCGGTGGATCGTTCGAAGTATGATTACAATAACCGAGACCAGGACAGCAGTAAAACGAAGTCAGAAGATCAGCCAAAGCAGGAAGACACTTCTGCTTCTGAACAGAAACAAGAACAGCAATAATTGGAAAAAGCATTGCCTTTGTGGCAATGCTTTTTTTGATTTATGCGGTTTTGGGAAGCGGAGCGGACACTGTTTTGCTTTTTCGCCGGATATTGCCGACAAGATAGGCTCCTCCTGGCAGCAGGGAAACCAGTTTAATGATGCCCATGGAAAGAATAAGAGTAATGAAAAAGAGTGAAAATACCTGAAGATAGGTTTGTTCGAATAGTTGAGCCGTATAGGAAGCGAGGTACCGCTGCACTTGCCAATGAACCAGGTAAATGCCAAAGGAGTAATTGCTGATGAGATTAATTACTCGGCTTCCTGGCAAAAGCTGACCCCAGGCCAGAATAAACAGGCTGATAGCCACCGTCAGCGGAAACAAGTCAATGCGTTTGGAGCCTACTCCTGTATATCCCGCTTTGAAAAAGATATAAACAAGAGCCAGACTTAACCCTACACCGGCAATCGTCAGGTACCGGTATTGCTGGAGCTTTGCTGCGACTTTTTTATAATGCTTGCCAATCGCGTAGGCTACGGCAAAATAAGCAAACCAGGCGGTAAAAGGCACTTTTAAATACGACAGATTTTCTTTGATGCGTTGGTGTGATCCCTCCATGAATTGAAAGTGAAGGCTCATTACAATCAAACTGACAGGAAGCAGCCAGGAGACCGGGATCTTATACTTAGTCACCAAAAAATGCAGGGCGTAAAACTGAAAAATAATAAGGACAAAATATCCTTCGTAATTTCCCAGAAGGTTCTTTTGAATCATCAATCCGATATCAACAGCCGGATTCAGGTGATAGCTCACAAGGGCGTCGATCACTGCAAATGCTAGAAACGGAGCGAGTATCCATTTCAGCCGCTTTTTCCAGAAGTTTTTTGGAAGCTCATCCGGGTACCGGTTCGCCAGAATAATCTCGGATAAGATGACAAAGGTAGGGGTGGCATAGCATAGCGCTACACGAAGAACGCTGTATGCTTCTGATGCCGGATAACCTCCAACCGAGACTGCAGTTTGGGAGGTGCTGTGCAGGAAAATAATGCTCAAACAGGCGATGGTTCGCAAAAGGTTCCATTCTTTAATCACGGGTTTCTCCCCCTTTTTACTAAAACAGGTCACCATCACCATACCAATGAAGAAGATGAGGGAGCAATGGAATCTGCCAATCTTAACAATGCTTTATAGAATTTTTATAAAACCTTTACAGAAAAGACGGCAGCGCTTAAAAGAACCTGCCGTCTCTTTTCCTGTTATTTAATGGGGATTAGGATATCCATCTGCATGGAATCCGGGTTTGCGCTTCGTTCGTCATACCATTCAATTTCCAGACCTCCAGCATGTTCGTAGCCCGAAGAGGGAAACCATTCTTTAAAGACATACTGCCAGGTCGCCTGGATGCTGTTGGAAAACTCATCATTCGGAACACTCGGGGTGGTGAACACCGCAAACTTGGTTTCGGGAATATGCATTAGAACCAGATCAGAAGGAACACTTTCTGAGGCCGTTACTTCTGAACAGATCAAGTAGCTGAAGGTTCCGTTCTCCGGGTTGAAATTTGTGCAAATGCCAAGCTCCACGGAGGGGTCTTTTTTGTTGGGTATCGATTTTCTCATTTGCGGATTCTTGAGATATTCCTGCCAGAATACAGGTATTTCCCTTAAGTTTCTCCCTTCCTCACTGGTTGTTTTCAGCTCGTAGCCGAGCACGCTGAATGCGGGTTTTACCATGATTTTTGGGTGCATAAACGGTCCTCCTATTATGGGTTGATTGGTGAGGGCTGCCTTTTGAGGCAGTGTGAAGGTATGAGGCTTTGCTCTGCGAAACTGCGTCGGTGTTACGTTGAACTGCTTTTTAAATGCACGGTTGAAGGATTCATGCGAGGAAAACCCGCAAGAAAATGCAATGTCTACAATTTTTTGCCGGGAATGAACAAGCAGTTCAGCACCATGAGCCAGCCTTCTTTTCCGGATATATTCCATAACCGGGTACCCAACGTGCATCAAAAAAACCCGATGGAAGTGAAAAGGCGAAAAACATGCGATGTTTGCCAGGACTGGCAAGGTCATGGGTTCCTCCAAATTTTCTTCAATATAATCAATGGTGTCTTGTATGCTTTTGCCATAATCCATCATGACTGCCCCCTTATCTCTATCTTAAAAGATGCCAATCAACAATTCTTAACCTTTTTTGCTATTGTTTAGGTATTCGCGATTGAAAGAATAAACGCCTTTTCTTCCATCTTAATGGTAATATAAGAGTGTTGTATGAAAAAGTACGATTTCTAAAAAGGCAGGCGAGGTTGTATGTTCTGTGACTTGGGAGATATTCAAGTCCATTATGAAAGATACGGAAAAGGGAAGCCGGTCGTTATGATTCACGGGTTTACTCCCGATTATCGTTTGATGGCAGGCTGCATGGAGCCGGTATTTGCAGGCAGAGAAGGCTATGAGCGGATTTATCTGGATTTGCCGGGAATGGGCCGTACCAAAGGTGAAGAATGGATAAAAGGAACGGATGATATGCTCGATGCTGTGCTGCGCTTTATTGATGCCATTCTTCCGAAACAATCGTTTTTGCTCGCCGGAGAATCCTATGGAGGCTACCTGGCAAGAGGAATCGTGGCTAAAATTGGTGAGAGGGTGGATGGCCTGTTGACCATATGCTCGCCGATATATGCGGAGCATGAGAAACGGATCCTGCCTGAGCATACGGTTTTGAAAAGAGATGACGAACTGATTGCATCGCTTTCTGAGGAAGAAGAGCTGGAATTTGCTTCTATAGCGGTTGTACAGGATCAATATACGCTGGATCGGATGAGAAAGGAGATTACTCCTGGAATCCAGATGGCTGATTCTGCGTTTTTGGAAAAAATCCAGCAAAATTACGCCCTTTCTTTCCCCATTGATCTACCAGAGCCCTTTGTAAAGCCTGCATTATTCTTAACCGGACGACAGGATGCGGTTGTAGGGTATAAAGACCATTGGGACATTCTGGACCAATTCCCGAGAGCCTCTTTTGCCATACTGGACAGAGCGGGGCATAATCTGCAGATTGAACAGCCCGCCGTGTTTCATGCACTCGTGGACGATTGGTTAAACCGGGCAAATAAAGCAGTACTTGAAGGTCAAAGAAAAACAGAAAGGTGAATGCTGCATGAGACTTAGAGAGATAAAAAAAGAAGCACGGATTGCGCTGGGAAACAAATGGGGATTGGCAGTCCTGTTAACAGTTATTTTGGGGATTTTTACGTTTGTTATTCCGGAACTGCTTAGTGTATATGCAAGTGGGGGCTGGTCCAATTATTATTTAGGTGATACTTATGAAGGGGATGTTACTTCCCTCATTGTGGGACTCATTCTTTATCCTGCGGTGATCGGCTATAACTGGGTGTTTCTGAGCCTGATCCGGAGGGAGCCGCAAAGCGTCAAAAGCATGTTCCGTCCTTTTGCAGTCATCGGAACCTATTTAAAACTGATAGGAACGACCATCCTGATTTGGCTGTTTACAGCACTATGGACCGTGCTTTTAATTGTGCCTGGCATAATCAAAGGGCTGGCCTATTCACAAACCTATTATGTGCTAAAGGACAATCCGGATCTGCCAATTTTACATGCGATTACAGAAAGCCGCCGGCTGATGAACGGTTATAAATGGAAGTTCTTCCTTCTTCAGCTCAGCTTTATTGGCTGGATCATTTTGGCGGTGATCACCTTTGGACTTGGGTTTCTCTGGCTGACACCTTATATGACGGCATCTTCTGCTGAGTTCTATAATGAAATCCGCCAGGCCAAAGCCGGTGACGGGATAAACGAATAACGTATAAAAGGCATTCTGCAATGGCAGAATGCCTTTTTAAATTAAAAAATTCTTGTTAATCCTCCAATAACAAAAACTCTCCGGTTTCCAAATGGGATCCATAATGTTCAGCTTCTTCATGGGAAACTCCGAGAAACACAAGGCGCTCTTTTCCGGAAAGATTTTGTGAAAAAGAGGAGTTGTCGGATTGGTCCAAAAAATGCTGGATGATTTGTTCATTATCTTGTTTTTCTTCAATGGTTTCATAGGGGCCAACCACGATAAAAGTTCCGTTTTCATGTTCCGCTTTAATGTCATTTCGCTGATCAACCGCTTCCTGCTCGGTTTTATAAACACCGATTACCTTCAACATTTTTGTTCCCCTCCCAGCTGTTATTTAAATAATGAAAATAACTTTCCAATCAATACCCGATTTGTGTCTATTTGTAACATAATGTCTCAAAGACTACTTCCAATATTTTTAAAAAATTTCATTTTACTAGAAAAGAAAAGTGATATAATAATCCAATATAACCAGACAAAAAATAGGAGAAAAAGCATGAAAACATTTAAACGTTCGCTCGCGGTTTTAACTGCAGGAATCATGGGGGCAGGTCTGTTTGGCACCTCTGTGTATGCAAAGGACAACGGACTTTCTCAACAGAATATATATTTCAGTACACAAACGATTAATCAGTCCAAAGCGGCCATCGATTTAGCCAGGATAAACAAGAGAGAACTGATCGTGAAAACAAAAAAAACAAGAAAATTCAATCCTGCTTCCCACGGGCTGGCATCTGTTACGGAACCTGACATCTTGAAGGAAGAAGGAATACAGGTTTTCGCTGTTCCGGCTCAACGTGATTACGAAACGGTACTTGCCAAGGTGCAGAAAGACACGGCAGTTGATTATGCAGAACCGAACTATCTTGCTCAAAAAACAGCCGTTTCAGGGGACCCTAACGACCGGCTGTACAGCAGGCAGTGGGCGCTGAAAAAGATTCACTGGACAAAAAATCTGGCCAACCCGGCTGCCGGACAGAAACCGGTTATTGTTGCCGTTTTGGATACCGGGGTAGATGCGGATCATCCTGATCTAAAAGGCAAGGTATTAAAAGGCAAGGATTTTGTGAATCATTTTAAAACAGCGGATGACACAGTAGGGCACGGAACTGAAGTGTCGGGGATTATTGCAGCTACGGTTGACAACAAGAGGGGCATCAGCGGAATCAATAACAACGTCAGGATTCTCCCTGTCCGTGTCGGCGGCAAGGTCAGCTTCCCAAGCTCAAGCATTGTGGCCGGCCTTCATTACGCGATAGATCATGGCGCCAAAGTGATTAACATGAGCTTTGGGGGAGGAGAACCAAGCCAGGCCCAGTACGATGCCATTCTTGAGGCGGTGAGTAAAGGGATTACGCTGGTTGCGGCCTCGGGAAATGAACATCCGGTGTATGGTGTCAATTATCCTGCGGCATATCCACAGGTAATCAGTGTCGGTGCTACACGGTATAATGATGTGATTGCTCCTTTTTCAAGCCGCGGACCGCAGCTTGATTTGACAGCACCGGGAACAGAGATTATGACAACCAAGAGGAACGGTACGTATGGCAGCAAGGACGTGTCGGGTACTTCATTTTCAGCACCGATGGTATCGGGCGTAGCTTCACTTTTATTAAGCAAGAACCCGTCTTTGAAGCCTCAGCAAATCGAGTATATGCTTGAGAAATCCGCGTTTACGCCAGACAGGTATAAAAATTCGGCTGGTCTTTCCGATCTGTATGGTTATGGACGAGTGGAGGCTGCAAAGGCTTTGCAGGTTAAAATGCCATCAACAGCAGGTGATGCGGCCGATAAGCCTTCCAAGGCCAAGTTGGTTAGTCCTGGGAAATCCTATACCGACCGCTTTAATCTGCCGTTTGACGGCGATATGTTCAAATTTAAGTTATCTAAAGAAAAAAATGTGAGAATTGAAGTATCAGCCGTTAAAGGAATAGACCCAGTCATTGCTGTAAACCGCATGGATAAGAACGGACGCCTTACCTATGAAAAAATCCAGGATAGGAATGGGGTTGGCAAGGGGGAAGTGTGGTCTGCCAAGCTTAAATCAGGCACGAGCTATATAACGGTATACGAAGCAAATAATCATTGGTCCACAAAATCATATACTATGAAACTTAAATAAGTGGTTGATACACGAAGAGACTTTCCTTAAACGGAGAGTCTTTTTCCTTGTTAAAAAAAGTTTGATATTTTTTGTAAAAAAAAGAGGGATTTACTAATTTTTGTCAAATGAAAAAGAATGCTTTTGAAAAGCGGGGTGGGAGGAAAAGCAACCATTGGAAAGCACAGTGAAAAAGTAAGTATGCTGAATTTTGGAGGAGCACAGATGAAAAATTGGAAAAAACAAATGACTGCAGTAGGTTTGTCTGCCAGTTTGCTGGTGACAGGCTATTCTGCCGTGCATGCGGAGGTCAAGGTACCATCCGCGGGAAAAACATCAAGTGTATCGACTGCAATTGAAAATGTTAAAAAAGCAAACAAAAAGGATAATCACAAGCCGCTGTTCAGTGATGATACACTGGTCATCAAGTACAACAAGCCACTGACGGTAAACGATCATAAAAAAGCCGGAGCAAGGGTGATCCGCTCATTCAGCCAGTACAATATGACGGTTGTTAAAGTGAGCAATAAAAAGAAATTTAATCAAGCAATGCAAGCTTATCAAAAAATGGGGAAAGTCACCGGTGTTTCTCCAAGTGTACTGTCCAAAACACTTTCCACACCCGACCCTAAGGTAAACAAGCAATACAGCTTGTCCCTTCTGCAAATTGAAAAGGCGCAAAAGCTTGCCGGCAAACATGCGGTGAAAGTGGCTGTCATTGACCAGGGTGTAGACCGAAACCACCCCGAGCTTAAAGGCCAGGTCGTCAAAAGCGTAAATGTGGATGACCCAATGAACCAGGCGCTGCCGGATTTCCATGGTACACATGTCAGTGGAATCGTCGCAGCTAAAAAAGGAAACGGGGTTGGCGGATATGGTGTCAATCCAAGCGCGAAAATTATGTCCTACGACGTGTTTGACCGTGCGGGCGGAGCCTATGATTACTCCATTGCCGATGCAATCCTGCGCGCCGTTAAGGATGGAGCCAAAGTGATCAACATGAGCCTTGGCGGCTATGCGTCTTCTCCGCTGATTGAAGAAGCCGTAAAAACGGCCGTAAAGGCAAACGTAACGATTGTAGCGGCGGCCGGCAATGAGGAAACAGATGAACTTTCCTATCCAGCCGCATATGAAGGAGTCATCAGTGTCGCATCCACAAATGCCAAAAACAAACTTTCCTGGTACTCCAATTATGGTCCGTCTGTGGACATTGTAGCGCCTGGAGAAAACGTCTATGCTCCTCTGTATGATTATGAAAAGAAATCAACCTTTGAGACCATGAGCGGAACCAGTATGGCAACCCCTGTAGTTGCGGGAACGGCTTCACTCATTCTATCAAAATATCCAACATTGAAACCGGCACAGGTAGAGTATATTTTAGAACACACCACCAAGGATTTGGGCGCAAAAGGTTTTGACTCGAGGTACGCACACGGACTTGTTCAGCCATTGGCAGCGATGAAATTTAATGTAAAGAAAATACCTGCCAGTGTTAAGCGGCCACAAACCGAGCGTGAAGTACTTCAAGCTGCCTCATCCATCTCTCCTAAAATCAACAAGGAGTATGTAAAAGAAGGCAAGATCACAAAAGCCTATGAAGAAAAATGGGTAAAGTTTGAAGTGAAGAAAGGTGAATATATTCAAACGTCACTTACAGGATCCAAAAACTATGACCTAAAGTACAAAATCCATCTATACGGGACAGACAGCAGGACAATGGCGGATGTTGATAAGCTGAAGAAAAATGGCACGGAAGGAAAGCTCTTTAAAGCGCCATTCAGCGGAACCCTTGCCATCGGGGTAAGTGATGTGAATGGAAACTATGATGATTCCAGAGCAGCCACCTCCCGTTATTCTTTGAAAATCAAGCGGCTTCAAGATATTCCGCAGGATAAGAACACGATGGAAAAGCCGGCTAACATTTCAAAGTTTCCATACCGAGCCCATGGGACGTTTACCGGAGAAAATGAAGATGAGGATTTCTACACATTTAAGGTAGACAAGCCACAGGTTGTTAAAGTAAAAACAAGCGGTGTACCAGGTGTGAACAGCATGCTGAAGGTGTATGCTGAAGATCCTTATAGTAATGAGGAGCCGGAAGAAGGCATGCTCAGTGATGAGGAATCTGGAGACCAACTGATGGAGCCAATGTTCTATCAGAATGCCAATGGCTATGGAAAAGGAGAGATTCTTAGTTTTGAAGCGGTCCCTGGTGTGAATTACATGGTGAGCACAACCAACCAGGCAGAGATTATGGACGGTATGTTTGACTTTTTCATGGATGAGTCCATGTTGGAAGCAGATGTTCCTGAGCCTTCCGCTATTCCGTATGCCATTGCTGTAGAGAGCAAGAAAATTGGCAAGGATGAGGACGGCCTGCCATATACGGATGAAGATGGATCACCTGAAGGGGAATTGGCAGCCAGGAAAATCACGGTAAGAGAATACGTGTCACTCAAACAGAAAGAACGTAAAAAGTCGCATGCACAAAGCGTTGTAGTCATCATGGATGAGGAAGAAGATGGGGAGTGGATCGAGGTCCAGGATATCGTGAACAATGCGCTGCCATACTCCCTTGGAAACAAAAAAACAGGCGGCCTTCAGCAGCAAATTGACGAAGACTGGTATACCTTCACACCAAAGCAGGACAGCATCTATCATTTCAACTTGGGAACAGGGGAAAAGTATAGCTTTGAGGTGTATCAACTGATCAAGGAAAAGGATGAAAACGGAGACTCTTATCTCGACCTTGGATATGTTGCAGATAATTTGGACTGGTGGACTGATAAGTTGAAGGACCATGTAATTGCTGACTTTAAGAAAGGAAAAAAATATTATATCCGTGTCAGCAACGATTATATGACAGATTCTATGCTGTATGATCCCTATCAATTCAGCTCCAAGGTCATGGTAGCCAATCCGAATGATAAGAATGAGCCAAATAATGATCTCAACCATGTCAAAGATCTTAAAAACAACAAAGCGACCGGGATGTTCTCTACAACTGGAGACGTTGATGCATTCTACTTCAGGGCAAAAGAGACCGGAATCTCCAACGTGTCCCTGACAAAGGGAACAGTAACGAAAGCATTGAAAGCGAAGTATCCAAGTGAACTGCTGCAGGATTATTATGGCTTGGTTTTATTGGCTGATGATGAAAACGGCAACCGCAAACTGGATGACTTCGAAGCAGATACCGCGCGTGAAGTCTATAAAGGGATTTATGGCTCCGAAACAAGGGGATCATTCCAAACGAAAAAGGGCAAGGGATATTTCTTGGTCGGAATGGGCTTTTTCGATAACACGCCAGAACTTTCCTTCATTCCGTATACCCTGCAAGTGCAATCGGCCATGAAAAAGGATGAAGATGCCAAATCGGTCCTGAAAGGAAACAAACCGTCCAAACCACTCTCACTGAAAAAAATAAACAGCAAATCCTATAGTGGAACGGGATATTTCAATGTGGTCAAGCAAAGTGGGGGAGATGCGGACTGGTACAAATGGACGCTCAGCAAAAAGTCAAAAGTAAAGCTGACGCTCGATACCTCACTCGATATTGATGGTGTGATTACGGTTTACAAGAATGGCAAGCAAGTGGCAAAAAGTGATTATTACGGCAGCGGAGACGCTGAAGTCCTTTATGTCACACTGGATAAAGGAACATACCACATTAAAGTGAAAGACCTTAATGGAAATGCTTCTGTTCATTCTTATAAGCTGAAAGCGGTAATCCGCTAATCGTTAGCACTACAATTTAGCAAAGACCGGGTAACCAAAAGGGTATCCGGTCTTTGTTTTTTTAGGTGCTCCGGATTAAAAAAGAGAAGTGACTAAAGATACAAATGGTTATGCCGATACTTAAAAAGTGAGGATTCCAGTCCCGGTTTTTTGGATGGTGGAGGAATTAAGCGGGTAAATTCCCATCTTTCTTCCTAAATATACAAAAAATTAAAAATTCTCTTGTGTTCTGACGTTTAATTCCGCTATATTTAGAAGTATATGGCACTTATGGTCGAATAAGGAGGAACTCACATTTGAAAAAGGGTAACGCAAATGCGGTCAAAACTCTGGTCATTTCCTCGGCATGCGCGGGGGCTATTCTTTTGCTTCCATCAAAAGGAGAGGCAGCATTAGGAGATCAAGTGTTGAAAAACGGAATGAATAATCCTGATGTCAAAGAACTGCAGCGGGAACTTATGAAGCAAGGTTATTTAAAGTCCAAGTATATTACCGGCTACTATGGACCACTTACTACCAATGCAGTCAAAGAGTTTCAACGAAAACATCATCTTGTGATTGATGGTGTGACAGGGAAGATGACGGTAAAGGCAATCACTCAAAAAACAGCAGCTTCTGCTCCCAAAAAGGCGACAGGCTACACCACCCTGAAACAAGGCTCCCAGGGTTATGAGGTAGACCGGCTTCAAAAGCGCCTGAAGGAACTTAAGTTTTTTACCTACTCCAAAATCACTGGCTATTATGGAAGAATCACAGCAGAAGCAGTCAAGTCGTATCAGCGGGCAAACCACCTTTCCGTGACAGGGATTGCAGATGATACAACGCAAAAGGCCATTTTTTCATCTGCTTCGCCTGCACCTGTTAAAACGCCGGCACAAGCCGTTCCTGACGGGCTGCAAAAGAATGACAGAGGCCAAATGGTGTATGAACTCCAGTCCAGTTTAAAATCGCTCGGATATTACAAGTACAACCTGGACAGCATCTTTGGAAGAATTACAGAGGCAGGTGTAAAATCATTTCAGCGCACCTACAAACTCCCCGTTACAGGAGTTGCGGACAGCAGAACAATGGAGAAAATCAGGGCAGAAGTTGGAAAAAGGAATGAAAAGCCTGCCAGCACCACACCAGCTGTTCAGGCGTTAAAGCTTCGTTCCACCGGCCAGGAGGTTTATCAGCTTCAGTCCAACTTAAAGGTACTTGGTTTTTATACATATAAAGTCGATTCAATTTTCGGAAAGATAACTGAAATGAGCGTGAAGTCATTCCAAAAGGCAAACGCTCTTTCCACGACCGGAATCGCAGACAGCAAGACCATTGAAAAAATCAAGGCAGAAGTGAAAAAGAAGGGGATTGAACCAGCTAAACCGCAAACGCCTGCAAAGTCTTTTAATGTCATTAACCTTGTGGGAGACGCAGCAGAGCTAGTCGGAACACCGTATACTTGGGGCGGTGATACCATATCCGAAGGGTTTGATTGCAGCGGATTTTTGGTTTATCTATTCAAAAAGCAAAATATCCAGCTTCCGCGGACAGTCGCTTCCATATGGAATGTGGGTAAAGCTGTCAGCAGCCCAAAAGTAGGGGATGTTGTCTTTTTTGAAACGTACAAAAAGGGTCCTTCCCATGCAGGGATTTATATTGGCAACAACCGTTTCGTGCACAGCGGATCATCCGGTGTGACCGTAAGTGATCTGGGATTATCGTATTGGAGCAGTCGTTATCTTGGGTCTAAGCAATTATATTGAAATGAACAACAGACAAACAAAAAGAACGTCCATCCCGAAGGATGGACGTTCTTTTTGGGGTTAGGGGTTAGGTGGTGGCTTATAATAAGAAAATACCCGCCTCTTCCTGAAGTTAAACATCGAATTGAAATATTTTTTTCTGATTCTTGTAGCAGGATTGACGGAAAGTTAAAATAAAGGTAGCATGATACACTAATGAAACCAGGTAAACACTGCCGTGAATGAGCGAGGTAATACATGATGAAAAAGAAAATTAAAGTCATGACGATCTTCGGAACCCGTCCGGAAGCTGTGAAAATGGCTCCTCTCGTCATGGAACTTAAAAAATATGCTGAAGAAATTGAACCTGTCGTTACGGTAACAGCGCAGCATCGACAAATGCTCGATGCGGTACTGGATACTTTCAGCATTTTACCGGACTATGATTTAAATATTATGCAGGACCGTCAAACGTTAAGCCAGATTACGATCAAAGCTCTGGCAGGTCTCGAAGGGATCCTTACTGAAGTAAAGCCGGACCTTGTCCTTGTCCATGGTGATACAACGACGACCTTTGCAGCAAGCCTGGCTGCGTACTACCAGAAAATCGAAGTTGGCCATGTTGAAGCGGGGCTTCGCACGTGGAATAAATACTCCCCATTTCCTGAAGAGTTAAACCGCCAGCTCACAGGGGTGATGTCAGATTTGCATTTTTCGCCAACCGGGGCGGCTGCAAAGAACCTGCTGGATGAGAACAAAAACGGGGACACTATTTTTATCACGGGTAATACAGCCATTGATGCGTTGAAAACGACCATTCAAGAGGTTTATACTCATGAAGTGCTGGAGAAAGTCGGGAATGACCGGATGATTCTCGTTACGGCTCACCGAAGAGAAAACTTGGGTGAGCCGATGCGGAATATTTTCAAAGCGATTAAAAGGCTTGTAGAAGATTATGATGATGTACAGGTTGTTTATCCTGTTCATTTAAACCCTGCCGTAAGGGAACTTGCAGCTGAAATGCTGGGGAGCGACCCGAGAATTCATTTGATTGAGCCGCTTGGGGTAATCGATTTTCATAATTTTGCTTCCCGGGCCTATCTTATTTTGACTGACAGCGGCGGGGTGCAGGAGGAAGCTCCTTCTCTCGGAGTCCCTGTACTGGTGCTCCGGAACAATACAGAGCGGCCGGAGGGAATTGCGGCCGGTACGTTAAGGCTGGTTGGAACGGAAGAAGAAAACATTTACTCCATCACCAGTAAACTTCTTACCAACAGCGTTGCGTATGATGAAATGGCGAAAGCCTCCAACCCTTATGGGGATGGCCAGGCCTCCCGACGAATTGTTGAAGCCATCCTGTATCATTACGGACTCAGAACTGAACGTCCAGATGCTTTTCGTGCGTTAAAGCCATAATAAAAGGGGTGCCAGCAAACCATGCTGGCATCCCTTTTTTAGGAAACAAATTCTTTATTTTTTAACGATGTTGGCTGTGGCTTCGGTTCATTTCTTAACAGCCAATCCATTTTCGGCTCAACCAGGGGTTTAAATAGACCAATGATGAATTTTCTGGTGATAAGCCAACAAGTGAAGAGGGCAAATAGAGCGGCTACCGCGATAAGTGCTATAGGATGCTCGGCAACCTGATCAGGAAGCAAGCCTCGATACACACGTACAATGGATGAATGAATCAAATAAATGAAAATCGAATAGATCCCTAATTTATTGAACAGAACAAGCTGCTTGTCCTGAGACGTTAAAAGCATAATGGCAATGGATAAAACCGTAACTCCACCGTAGATGGCAATCTGAATGAGAGCGCCCTTTACGAATGGCCATTCAAAATGGCTGTATGAATCCCTCATGAACGTAATGGCAGTATCCCAATTATTGTTGGTGAAAAAGACCATAAACCCAAGAAAGCCAAGAATGACAGCTGCTGAAACCCATTTTCCTGGCATTCTCCACGTTTTGGAGCGCGCAGCCAAAGCTTTTAAGACATTTTTTTCAGCCAATAAATAGCCAATCAAGAAGTAAGGATAGAAATTAACGAGCTTTCTCAGCGAAAACCAGCTGGTTACATCATTTACGTAACTGACCCAAATCGCAAGTGCAATAGCTGTAATCAGTGGAAAACGTAATTTGGTCACATAAGGAGTAATCATCCCCCAGACGATAATTCCCAATAAAAACCACATCGTCCAGTAAGGCTGAAGCAAATCCAGAACCCTGCTGTCTGAGTGAAGAGTAATCATCTCCTGGTCATTGATTAATTTTGAGAACACCCCATTGATCAACTGCCAGATTAAAAAGACGGCAAAAAGCTGGACGGTTCGCTTAAACTTATTCGGCCGGTAGAAATAGCCGCTAATGATAATGAATAAGGGCATATGAAATGTATAAATAGCGTTGTACAAGTACAAAGGCAGGGTGTTTCCATCCCAGTCCCTGTATATTTCGATTGAATGTCCGAATACGACCATGAATATTAACAGACCTTTTATGTTGTCAAACCATGGTATGCGTTTGCTGGCCATAATTTCCTCCTTCCCCTGTTTACCAAAAACTCCGAGCAATATACGGTTATTTATTCTAACGAATGGCGGTAAAAGGCGTCAACTGCGCGCATGAATTTACCAGCCATACTGTTAGTAACCTTTTTCTGTGTAAGTTAAACCTTTATCCTCACATTTTTCGTCAAAAAGATTGATTTGTTGTCGAGGTAGTATGACCTATTACAAAACTTTGACAATAATTGTCTATTGATTGTCAAGTGTATATGGTTGGTGTTATATTTTAATTTAGACATTTTGACATCAATCAACACGATGTGATAAAAAACGTCAAAAAATATACTGGATTTCGAATATGTAAGTAAGGGTACTTTAAATAGAGAAAGAAATCAGAGGGTGTATTACTGAAAAAGGAGCTGACAATTGTGATCTATGCAGAAATTCTTGCGGGCGGAAAAGGAACCCGTATGGGGAATATCAACATGCCCAAACAATTTTTAACATTAAACAATAAACCTATCATTATTCATACAATTGAGAAGTTTATTCTAAACGACCGCTTTGACAAAATTTTGGTGGTTTCACCAAAAGAGTGGATTATTCATACAAAAGACATCATCAGAAAATATATAGCCGGTGATGACCGCATTGTTGTGGTTGAAGGCGGAAAGGACCGAAATGATTCCATCATGAGCGGAATTAACTATATTGAAAAAACATTTGGCCTTAATGATGATGATGTTATTGTTACACATGATTCGGTTCGTCCGTTTCTGACTCACAGGATTATTGAAGAAAATATTGATTTCGCATTGGAGTACAGAGCTGTCGATACAGTGATTGAAGCGATCGATACTATTATTGAATCCACAGACGGAGAAATCATCTCCAATATTCCTGTCAGAAGCTCAATGTATCAAGGACAAACACCGCAAAGCTTTAATATAAAAATGCTTGTGGATCACTATCATTCCCTAAGTGATGAACAAAAAAACATCCTGACTGATGCCTGTAAAATCTGCGCGCTCAAAGGGGAGAACGTGAAGTTGGTAAAGGGCGAAGTTTTCAATATCAAAGTAACAACACCGTATGATCTTAAAGTGGCAAATGCCATTATCCAGGAGAGCATTGGACGATGATTAATCAAGTCTATCGTTTAGTTTCTCCCCGCCAATTTGAAGTGACATACAATGATGAGTCGCTTCAGACTGATTATGTGGTAGTTCGCCCTACACACTTATCCATTTGCGCTGCGGACCAGCGGTATTACACAGGCACCCGCGGAAAACAGGCCATGGCCAAAAAACTGCCGATGGCTCTGATTCATGAAGGGATCGGCAAGGTGGTCTATGATTCAAAAGGGGAATTCAAAACAGGAACTCCGGTTGTTATGGTTCCCAATATACCGACAGAAGAAGATGACATTATAGGAGAAAACTATTTAAGGTCCAGTAAGTTTCGTTCCAGCGGATATGACGGTTTTATGCAGGATTATGTTTTTCTTAAAAGAGACAGGCTGGTGCAGCTTCCGGAAGGCATGAGCCCTCATGTGGCTGCTTTTATTGAGCTGATTACTATTGCGATGCACTCGCTCGTACGTTTTGAACAGAAGGCACACAGCAGAAGGGATACGTTCGGTGTATGGGGAGACGGGAACCTTGGATTTATTTCGGCTCTCATTCTCAAAAAGCGTTACCCGGAAAGCAAGGTCTATCTGTTTGGAAAAACAAAATACAAGATGGAGCACTTTTCCTTTATTGATGAAGCATATAATATTGATGAAATTCCGGATGATCTCCGGATTGACCATGCATTTGAATGTGCAGGCGGCAAAGGGAGCCAGGACGCGATAAATCAAATCATTGATTACATCCATCCGGAGGGTTCCATTGCGATCCTCGGAGTTTCCGAATATCCTGTGGAAATCAACACCCGTATGATCCTGGAAAAGGGGTTGACAGTCATAGGAAGCAGCCGAAGCGGCAGAGCCGATTTTGTCAACACCGTTGAATTTATGAAAGAGATTCCTGAAGTTATTGAGTACCTCGAGTTGCTGGTTGGTTCAGTGCACGAAGTACGTACGATTCAGGATATCATCGATGCATTTGAGAAAGATTTGACAACATCTTGGGGAAAAACAATTATGGAGTGGAAAATTTAATTGAATATCTTTCCCTGCCATAAAAAAATGAAAGGGGAGGATGGAAAATGTCATTTTTGAAATTGCTGCCCACCATAACAGTTAAGCAATTTATCCGTATGATCTTCTTCCTTTGTTCCATCCTCTTTCCATTAAAAATGAACAAGGTTACCTTTGCGTCTTATCGAGCCGATAAGCTCACGGGTAATCTTGCTTATGTTTATAAAGAGATTCAACGAACCAGGAAGCATCAATATGATATGTATTTCTTATTAAAGAAGTTCGATTCCTCGTTTGCGGGAAAACTGGATTACGTGTTGCACATGATAAAGGCCAGCTATCATCTGGCGACTTCCAAATACTTTTTTATTGATGACTATTACTTTCCGGTATATTGCATCAAGCCGAGAAAAGGCTCGGAAATCATACAGTTATGGCATGCAGCCGGCGCGTTTAAAAAGTTTGGGTACAGTACAATTGACAACTCGTTTGGCCCAAGCCGGAATTATTTGGAGCATGTGAAGATCCATTCGAACTATTCTAAGGTGGCTGTCAGTTCGTCAGAGGTTATTCCTTTTTATGCGGAGGCTTTTGACATGGATGAAGAAAAAGTCATGCCATGGGGCATACCCCGAACGGATTACTTCTTCATGAAAGAAAAGCATGCGAAGGTGAAAGAACGTTTTTATGAAAAATATCCGCAGCTGAAGAATAAGAAATTGCTCCTGTATGCGCCGACCTTTCGGGGAAAGAGCCATTACCAGGATCAATTTGAATGTCCGATCCATTTTGAAGCACTCCAAAAAGTACTTGGAGACGAGTATGCCCTGCTTGTGCATTTGCATCCGTATATTACAACCCCGGTGACAATCGAGCCTTCTGCCGAGCAGTTTGTATTTGAAATCAAGCAGAATTTTACGATCAATGAATTAATGATTATTTCGGATCTCTTGATTACAGATTATTCATCCGTTATCTTTGAATACAGCCTGCTGGGGCGTCCTATCGCATTTTTTGCGACGGATTTGGAAGAATATAAATCTGAACGCAACTTTTATTATGATTACCAGTCTTTTATCCCTGGCCCGTTTTTTAATGAAACCGTGGCGCTTGGGAATTGGATTAAGCAGGGTGAGTATGATTATCAAAAAATCAATGCCTTCAGAGACCGATTCTTTGACTATGCGGATGGCAAAGCCGCAGAACGCTTAGTAAACGCGATTATGAAATAAAAGCATTCATTCGATTTGATACAGCAGAAATGAGGAATAGATTGGAGTTCAGTAAATGATTACGAGGGTTAAAAGAAAACTGAGAAGGATGCTAGGCAGAAATAATAACCAGCAGCAGCAACTTCCTGACCAGGATTTAATAATTAATGACAAGCACGTTATCATAAAAAAAGACAAGTTGGAGCCCACCCTTCCTCTCATAAAGGAAATGGCAGGTGTCAGAGATAATCTGGTGCCCCGGCGGAAAATTACTCATTTGTCCTTTACGGGGCCAGTAATGAAAATCAAAGGTTATTATTACTTGGATAATATTCCTATTCACGAAGATGATTATGTGAAAAAAAGATTGATACTGGTCAATGTGGTCAATAAGAAGAACCTTCCGGACATTCATATTCCATTGCAGGATATAAAAGTTGACGGATTGCGTCTGAATGAAACGATCAGTGAGGATTATAAATGGGCCGGGTTTCAGGGGGAGATTAATTTTTCCCGCGTTGAATTGGGCAACAAACCGCTGATTGATTCCGAATATGCGTTTTATATCGAAATCGAAATGAATGTACCAGGACACGATATTGTGAGAAAAAGGTTTCCGCTTGGAAATATCGAGTCTTTCCTGCCAAATGGTTTTTATTCTGCCAAAATGGAGTACTTCTCTGCAAGAAGGCACTTGAAATATAACCTTTTGGCCACGTATGACCGGGAAGTAAAAACACTAAAATTGGTTTCGTCCAAATTGAAGGACTTTGATCCGGCCGAGCTTGATATGGATGAAGCCATCAGAAGAACGCCATTTTACCGATTCTTTTATTCCAAAGTGTTCAAGCAAATTTATAACTTTTGCTGCCTCTTCCCGATCAAGGAGAAAAAGGTGTTGTTTGCCTCTGACAGCCGTGAAGATATGAGCGGGAATTTTCAGTTTGTATATGAAGAAATGCTGAAGCGAAATCTCGATTTTGATTATCATTTTATGCTAAAAAAGGGTGTAGGGGTCAAAAAGAGCTACACTGAACTGATCCGGCTTGCGTATGATATGGCAACCTCTAAATTTATTGTCCTGGATGACTTTTATCCGCTAGTCTATCCGCTGAAGATCAGGGATAAGGCTGAACTTGTTCAGCTCTGGCATGCGGTTGGTGCATTTAAGACGTTTGGATTCAGCCGTTTGGGAAGACCAGGTGGGCCTTCTCCGAAGTCGCTAAACCACCGGAATTACACGAAAGCAATTGTCAGCTCACATAATATTGGCAAATATTATGCGGAAGGCTTCGGCATTTCAGACGAGTATGTTGTCCCGACGGGAATACCAAGAACTGATGTGTTCTTTGATAAAGCCTACCAAAGAGAAGTGAAAGAACGATTATACGAAGAATTTCCGTTCTTAAGGGATAAAAAGGTGATTACCTTTGCGCCTACCTTCAGGGGGAACGGCCAACAATCTGCACATTATAATATGGAAATGCTGAATCTTGACAAGATTTATGAAGAACTCAAAGATGAGTATGTCTTCTTATTTAAAGTCCACCCTTTTGTTAAAAATGATTTTAGCATTCCTTATCAATACAGCGAATTTTTCTATGACTTCTCGTCCTACCGGGAAATCAATGATCTCTTGTTTGTAACTGATATTCTGATTACCGATTATTCTTCCGTTTGCTTTGAGTACGCTCTGTTAAACAAACCGATGATTTTCTTTGCGTATGATGTGGAGGAATACATTCAAAAAAGGGATTTTTATTTTGATTACCATTCCTTCATCCCGGGACCGCTTGTCAAAACAACAGACCAGCTGGTTTCTACCATCAAAAGGGAAGACTTTAAAATGGAAAAGGTGCAGCCGTTTGTAAACTACTTCTTTGATGATATTGACGGAAAAGCGAGTGAACGGGTGGTTGACCGTATTTTTCTCAGAATTGGGGAAGAGGACGAAGAAGAACTTCAATCATAAATTTTAAGGATGAAAGAGAATCCCTCTCTTTCATCCTTTTTTACATTTAGGATTGATTGAAGAGCCGAAGGGGAAATAAACAAGAAATATCCGTACAGAAAGGTCTGTCAGACATGAAGAAAAAGGTATATATGGTCATCGGCAACATTGACATTGATAAAGGTGGAATTACAAGGGTGATGCTGAACCGCTCCCGGCTTCTTTGTGAGAGGGGATACAGTGTTACCCTTTTAACATTGAATTTCAAAAAGAACTACTCAGAGGTGGAAGCCGCCCTAAAGGGGATGGGGCGGCTGCATCCAGACGTGGACATTCTCGATATCCATGATTTTTACAAAATGAAAAGTACGGTTGCCTTTAAAGCAGAAGAAGATCACTCAGAGGCAGAAGAAGATTACTTTATCAACCATGGAAAGCATCATGACCGCTATTTCAGAAATGGTGTATTGTTTAAAGATGAAAAACGTGATGCCAATGGAGAACTGGAGTATATAGATTATTACAGTGAAAACAGATTAAGGTCGAGGAGAGAAGATTTTTACAAGGGCCATTTGTATAGAACAACTCATTATCATCCTTCAACACAAAAGGCAACAGTGAAAAATTACTGCACAGAGCACGGTTTTTGTTATTTAAGCCGCTGGTATAGCGGAGAAACAGGGGAGCTCGAGAAACTTTTTCTATTTAATGCACAGGACCTAAGCTGTAAGATGTATACATCCAATGAGGATTTTCACGTCAGCTGGCTGAATGAAATGTGCAAGCAGGCGGAAGGGAAACCCTATGTCATTTGTGACGGGCCTGGCAGCGCAGCCAAAGTTTTGGATATCGACAAAGACCGGGCTTACCGGATTCTTGCTGTGCATACCAATCATTTTTCTTTTCCTCATCAGAAGGGCAGTGACGTTAAAAAGAATCATAAAGAACTGTTGGACCGGTTCAAGGAGGCAGACGCTCTAGTGCTGTTAACCAAAGAACAGAAACGGGACATTGCGGAGCAATACGGAAATCCGGGGAACATATATGTTATTCCTCACTTTGTTACACCCATGGAGGATACGTTTTCTATTCAAAAGGATCCTCATTTGGTTTCGATTGTGTCCAGGCTGCACGAAGAAAAAGGGCTTGATGAGGCAATCAGAAGCTTTAAACAGGTGGTTGGCCAATGCCCGGAAACCCGGCTTGAAATACATGGATCGGGACCCGCAGAGGAAGAACTGGCGGAACTGATTGATGAATTGGATTTACAGCAGCATGTGCAGTTAAAAGGGTACTGCGATCAAGTGGGACAGGTTTTCAAACAATCCCTTTTTACGGTCCTTACCTCCAAATATGAGGGTCTCAGCCTTGTGATCATGGAATCGATGGCGAACTTCACTCCCGTGATCAGTTACAACATTAAATATGGCCCTTCTGACCTCATTGACCATGGCGTTGATGGATATCTCGTTCAAAACCGCAGTCTGGATGAATTGGCCCGCTATATGCTTGAACTGCTCAAGAACCCTGAGAAAGCTAAGACGATGGGGGAGGAAGGGTATAAAAAGGTAAAAGCAAAGTGGAATGAAGAGCTTCATTTCCAGCATTGGGAAACACTGTTTGGAAAAATCAGCCATTAAAAAAGCTTCCAGACCTAAACGTTGTCTGAAAGCCGGACAAGCTGCAGAGGGATGCAGCTTGTTTTTATTTTTGAGGTCGTTTTATCGCGTTTAAAACAGGTTTGTAATTTTGGCTGACCAGTCCAACCGCCTCCACTACCAGTTCAATCCCGATGGTGAGAAGCGCCAGTATAATCATGGATCCCCAAAGCGTGGAGGTGGAAAAAATAATGGCAGCAAGTCCGAAAACCGAGCTCATGGCATAAATAATAAGAACGGTTTTTCGATGTGAGAACCCAAATCGAAGTAAACAATGGTGAAGATGTGATTTATCTGCCAATGAGATGGGCTGCTTATGAACGATCCGACGAATGATAGCAAAAATCGTATCGGAAATGGGAACCCCCAAAATGATAACCGGAACAACCAATGAAAACATGGTTACATTTTTAAATCCGAGAAGGGAAACGACGGCGATAATAAAGCCCAGGAAGAGGGCGCCTGTGTCTCCCATAAAAATCTTCGCCGGATAAAAATTATGAAAAAGAAAGCCGAGCGTGCTGAATAACGTTACAGACGCAATCATCAGGACAAATGCATCACCCATGATCATCGCCATAATCGAGATGGTAATCAACACAATGGAGGAAACACCTGCAGCGAGCCCGTCCAATCCATCAATCAGGTTGATCGAGTTCGTGATGGCCAAAATCCAAATCACCGTGACAGGGACGCTCAACCATTCAAGTTCAAGCCTTCCATTAAAGGGAAGGTTAATAAAATTGACTTGAATATCCCCCATGAAAACAATGATTAATGCCGCAGTGATTTGTCCCAGGAGCTTAAGTTTTGGAGAAAGCTCGAATTTATCGTCCAGGAAGCCTGTAAGTATAATCACTGATGCCCCAAGAGCAATGGGCCAAACGGTTTTATTCGGTGGATGAGCGATCAGGATGCCAAGAATGAAGCTGATAAATATGGCCAGTCCGCCAAGACGGGGCATCACTGTGGCATGAACCTTCCGCTCAGATGGCCGGTCAACGGCTCCCACCGCCAGTGCCAATTTTTTTATTAATGGAGTAAGACAAAAAGAGGCAAAAAAACATATAAGCAATGTCAAAAATAACATTCGTACACCTCATATCGATCCCAGTTTATTACGAAAGGGATTGTCGATTCATTTGATTATTTGTTGAAGAATATCTCTTTATGGATTATATCATAATCATTAAAAATAAACGTATATAATCTACATTTTTTGTAAATGCTGTTAAGATCGGACAACAAAAAAATAAGCCCCTACATGAAGGGCTTATCAGCTGGTGTAATATTTTTCTGAAGCTTTTGCTGCAAAATTTTAAACGCAAATTGCGGCAGTGCCATTTGGCGTTTCCAGCGGGATGGCTGCCTAACCAGTCGGTAAAACCATTCCAGGTTCATTTTCTGCCAGATTTCCGGGGCCCGTTTTGCCTCGCCCGCAATGACATCAAAGGTGCCGCCAACACCGATAAAGATCCCATGGTCAAACAATGGCATGCTCTCTGAAATCCATTGTTCCTGGCGGGGAGCCCCCAATGCCACGAGGATAATATCAGGCTTTGTGCTTTCCACCGTCTTCATGATCTGATCATCTGCCAAGTCGAAATAACCATGATGATAGCCGGCAATCTTCACATTTGGAAAGTCGCTTTTAATTCGGTCAGCTGCCTTTTCCACGACGCGATCCTTACCGCCGAGCAAGTAAACGCTGAGCCCCTTTTTATTCGCAAGCTTCAGCAGTCTCATGGTGACATCAAATCCCGGTACCCGTTCAGGAAGAGGAACTCCGAGAAGTCCTGCCGATTTTACTATCCCAATGCCATCGGCTGTCACATAATCTGCTCCCTGAATAATATTCATCAGCGTCTCATTTTTGCGGGCATCCATGACGATTTCGGGATTCGCAGTTACAACAAATGTCTTTTCACGATTCTCGATGTGAGATCCAAGTGTGTGGACGAATTGTTTTACGGTTGTATTTATAAAGTTTATTCCTAGTATATTCACTGTATTTTTCATAACATCAGATCCTCACTTTTTCATACGTTTACGTATGTAGGCTCTTAAACTACCTTACTATCAACCTATTAAAATAGGCCCATTCCCTAAAAAAAGAAGGAAATGTAAAAACTTCATTAAGAGCTTGTAAAAAAAACTTAAAGATTATATTATGAGTAAGGGTACCAAAATGCAAGTATTTTTACGAATTATTATATCATGAATGAGCTGCTTTTGTAAAAGTGTGATTAATTTTTTGTAAATGAACCTTGTATTTTGTCCATGAAGTAAGGCTTTATTGTTGCGGAGACTCTCGATAAAACTTTACGTGAAATTTACCTTTTTATCATAGATTTAAAACATGGACCGAATAACGTCGGACAGGTAATTTTTTCATTCTATTTAGTAGGAGTGTGAAGGCCATGAGAAAAGTATTGACTTATGGGACATTTGACTTGCTTCATTGGGGACACATCAATTTGCTGAAACGAGCAAAAGATTTGGGAGACTATCTGATTGTTGGTCTTTCCGGTGACGAATTTAACGCGATTAAAAATAAAAAATCATACCACAGCTTTGACAATCGAAAAATGATTTTGGAGTCCATTCGTTATGTGGACGAAGTAATTGAGGAAAAAAGCTGGGATCAAAAAGTAAAAGACGTAGTGGATCACAATGTGGACATCTTTGTTATGGGAGACGATTGGGAAGGGAAATTTGATTTTTTGAAGGAGTATTGCGATGTGATTTACTTGCCGCGTACGATCGGAATCTCTACTTCCCAAATCAAAAAAGATTTATTCTCGGTGAACAATGGTTAAAGAAATTGCTATCTGGCTGTATTTATTTTACTTCAAGCTTCAGTTTGATTTTTTCAAATTGTTTCCGCTAAGGAAAAATAAAGTAACCTTTGTTGTTTCGTTTGGAGACAATTCGGTTTTTCTTTATGAAGAATTGAAGAAGATGCAGCCGGATAGCCCTATTGTTTTTTTGGCGAAAAAAAATGCACTTCCTAAATTGAATCCTTATAAATCAGGTGCGAAAGTTATTCCATTTGATAATTCAATAATAAGTATAGCCAGATCGGCCTATCACCTGGCCACTGCCAGAATAGTGCTTGTGGATAATTATTTTGGTTTTCTTTCAACAATCAAATTTAAGAATGAGGCAGAATGTATTCAACTTTGGCATGCCGCTGGGGCTATTAAAACATTCGGATTGAAAGATGAGTCCATCACCTATAGAAGCCGGCGCGCTCATAAGCGGTTTTTAAATGTTTACAAAAACTTTCACAAAGTTGTTGTTGGATCTGATACGATGGCTAGTATCTTTAAAGAAGCCTTCCAACTTTCATCCTCAAATTTTTTACGGACCGGTGTACCTAGAACCGATCTTTTTTTTGATGAAAAACAAATGCACGATATCAAAGAAAAGTTATATCAGGAAAACATCACATTAAAAGAAAAAAAAGTGATTTTGTATGCACCGACCTATCGCGACCATCTTTTGAACCAATTTGAGCTGCCGCTTGATCTTGATCTGATGTATCGGGAATTAGGCGATGATTATGTTTTATTAGTACGCAGCCACCCTGTTCTCGCGCATAAGATAGATGTAGAATCACGTTATCCAGGATTTGTCTACGATTATTCCTCCAGATGGGACGTCAACGAAATTTTATTGATTACCGATATTTTAATCAGTGATTATTCTTCAATTCCTTATGAATTTTCACTGTTAAACCGGCCGATGGTCTTTTACCCCTATGATCTTGAGGAGTATTGTAAAACAAGGGGTCTGTGGGATGATTATGAAAATTTGGTTCCCGGACCAATCGTTTTTGACAGTTATGAATTGGTAAAGGTTATTAAAGAAAAGGGTTATGACATGAATAATGTTCAGCAATTTTCGGCGATGTGGAACCAATATCACGTCGGACACTCTAGCCGGTTATTGGCTGAATATATTCTTGATGCAGAAAGAGAGAGAAACGTAAATGCAAGCGGAAGCTAACATACAGATCCAAGAAGGCTTTGCACCAACGAAAAAAAGAAAGTGCATCCTTCATACTATCGAATTCAATGAAAATGTTGCTATTATAAAATATCTTTTAAAGAACAATGCAATCTTTCAGGAACCATTAGCTGGACACCTTTTACTTATAGAACGTATAACTGGGCGGGAATTGGAGTTCCCGTTCACAGCTATAGAAGCAGGCGAGAAGTATTATGTCCTTGAATCTACGTTAGATCCATTAGAAATTGGAAAAGGGTCTGTTTGGGATGCATACGTGATTATTCATGCAAAACAGGTAGTGTCTCAGTATGAAAATGAGAATGGCGAAGATGAACTTAAACAGGAAGATACGATCGAAGAATATGAAGTGGTTGAAAAGAAATACCGTATGAAAACAAAACACGCTTACCTGGAACTCAGTACCATGGTGCAGCCTGAAACCAAACAAGCCATTACACCGTATACGACAAACAAGGGGAACTTATCCTTTAAAGTTTATGAGCGCCGTCCAGTTATAAAAGTTGAGAACGCGGAGCTTGATAAAAGAGGCAACGTAACATTAGAGGGCTTTTACTTTTTTCCCTTCTCCTCTGAAAAGGAAGGGCTGGAAAGAACAATGGTCATTGGAGGACCAGAAGGATTTGAGGAACGTGTGATTCCTTTTGAGACTGCAGAGCGCGAAGACCTCAATCCTTTCAATCAGGAGCAGCAGCCATTTAAGATCATGAGCTTTATGGCACAGCTTGATAGTAAAGGATTCTGCAATCTGGATACAAATTCGACGTTTCGTTTGTATTTTAAATGGGAGGATGAGGACTCAGCAGGCCCTGATCAAGATGATCTGGCGATTCCGCTTCAGTTGATTTCTTTTAAACGAAGGGTTAACCAGTCCATCATCATCAGCACTGTCAGCGGGAAGAAAAAGGTCTCCCTCGTTACACGCAAGAAAACGAGATCGCTTGTTATTAAAGTGGTTCAGTACAGTTTGTTGCAAGAACTGAAGAAAAAGGTCCGGCGTACGGTTGCGAAGGTAAAGCAGCATAAAAAGACGAAAAAAGCATATATGGTGGCCTTCAAACTAGCAGGATATCTGCCGGTTAAAAAAAATCTCGTAATGTTCGAAAGCTTTCTCGGTAAGCAGTACAGCTGTAATCCTCGAGCGATCTACGAATATTTAAAAGAGAGCCGTCCTGATCTCGAACTGGTTTGGAGTGTTGACGGCAGAAGCATAAGCAAGTTTGAGGACGCTGGCATTCCTTATGCCAAACGATTCTCCGTTAAGTGGCTGTTTAAAATGGCGCGTGCACGCTACTGGGTAACGAACAGCCGAATGCCGCTATGGATCCCAAAGGCGAAACACACGGTTTATTTCCAAACGTGGCATGGAACACCGCTTAAACGTTTGGCGGCTGACATGGATGAAGTCCATATGCCGGGAACAAATACCAAAAAGTACAAAGCCAACTTTCATAAGGAATCAAGTAAATGGGACTACCTATTGTCCCCTAATGCTTATTCAACTGAAATTTTCCGCCGTGCGTTTAATTTTCATAAAGAAGTAGTGGAAGTGGGATATCCCAGGAACGATGTGCTCTATACGAAGAACAATCCAAGTGATATTAAAGAATTGAAAGAAAAACTTCAACTTCCACAGGATAAAAAAGTTATTCTTTATGCACCAACGTGGCGTGATGATCAATTCTACGGTAAAGGGCGATATAAATTCGACCTCGAGCTTGATCTCCTGCAGCTAAAGGATAAATTCGGGGAAGATTATGTTATAGTGTTAAGGATGCATTATCTGGTGGCTGAGAACTTTGATTTGTCGCCATATGAAGGATTTGCTTTTGATTTCTCTTACCATGGCGACATAAATGAGCTGTATCTGGTATCTGATATCATGATAACTGACTATTCTTCTGTGTTTTTTGATTATGCAAACCTTAAGCGCCCGATGCTTTTCTTTGTATATGATATCGAATCTTATCGTGATAAATTAAGGGGCTTCTATTTTGATTTTGAAACATATGCACCAGGACCTTTAGTGAAGACAACAGATGAGGTTATTTCAGCCATAGAGAAAATTGAGTCTGATGGATTTGAGATTCAATCAGAGATCTTTGACGACTTTTATGAACGATTTTGCTATTTGGAAAGTGGACAATCTTCTCACAAAGCCGTTCAAAAAGTATTCTAAACCAATCTCTTTGGGAGAGGATTACAAACATGATTTCAGCTTGTAAAGTACTAAAAGAACAAATCAACAGCTTTTACCTTATGATTCGTTTATCGATGTATGAGCTTAAGATAAAGAATAACAACAACTATTTGGGAATGCTTTGGGAGGTCATTAATCCCGCTATCCAAGTTGCCGTCTATTGGATGGTGTTTGGGATGGGTATCCGGCAAGGAAAAAGTGTAGGAACGGCTGGTAATGAGGTTCCCTTCCTGCAATGGCTGGTCGCAGGGATTATCGTCTGGTTTTTTATCAGTCCTGCCATTTTAAACGGCTCCAAAGCGATTTATACAAGAATCAAGATTATCGCCAAGATGAATTTTCCATTGAGCGTCATTCCGAGCTATGTCATCTTCTCGATATTTTACCCGAATGTGATGCTGCTCGCAGTGATTGCGGTCATCTTTCAGTTCACGGATCACGGAAAGATCTCGCTTTATTACCTGCAGCTTCCCTATTATATGTTCGCTGCCATAGCTCTTGTATTTTCACTTTCCCTGATTACGTCAACTCTTTCTACAATCGTGCGGGACGTCCAGATGTTTGTGCAGTCAATTATGCGGATGTTGTTTTACATTACGCCGATTTTATGGGTTCCAAACCCGAAAAGCCTGCCAGAATTCATTAATCTTATTCTAAAAGGGAACCCTTTTAATTATATCGTTGAAGGATACCGCGACGCGCTCTTAAGCAGGGCATGGTTTTTTGAACACGGGGAACACACGCTGTATTTCTGGGGCTTTGTTCTGGTTCTGTTTATAATAGGTTCCGCACTCCATGTGAAATTAAGAAACCGATTCGTGGATTACTTGTAAGAATACAGGAGAGATGGACATGAGTAACAAAACCGTTATTGTACGCGATGTCACAAAAAAATATAAAATGTATAAAAAGCCAGCTGAAAAGCTGCTGGATATTATTTTGCCGAATGGCTATGGCGAGGACTTTTATGCGATTCAAAATCTTAGCTTTGAAGCCAACCAGGGTGATGTCATCGGGATTGTCGGTGTGAATGGATCGGGAAAGTCGACGTTATCCAACCTCATATCCGGGATTATTCCTCCGACCTCCGGGACGATTGAATTAAATGGTGAAGTTTCACTGATTGCGATTGCCTCGGGATTGAACAACGAGCTCACCGGACGGGAAAACATTGAGCTGAAATGTTTGATGCTTGGCTTCAGCAAGCAGGAGATCAAACGGCTTGAGCCGGAAATCATCGAATTTGCCGAGATTGGAAAGTTCATTGACCAGCCTGTCAAGAAATATTCAAGCGGAATGAAGTCGCGCCTTGGATTTGCCATTTCGGTAACGGTGGACCCCGATATCCTCGTTATTGATGAAGCATTGTCAGTAGGTGACCAAACCTTCGCTGATAAATGTTTGGATAAAATGAACGAATTCAAGGAACGGGGCAAGACTATTTTCTTCATTAGCCATTCCATGGGCCAGGTGAAAAGGTTTTGTGAAAAAATTCTGTGGCTGGAGTATGGTGAAGTTCGGGCCTATGGGCCGATGAAAGAGATTCTTCCGAAGTATCAGGAATTTCTGAAGGAATACAAAGCCATGTCGAAGGAAGAGAAGAAACGCTTCAAGCAACAAGTGCAGCTTAAGCAGAGCGGACAGAAGAAGCCTGGAGATAAGTTGCAAGCCTCATCTGCAAAGTAATCGTCCAGGATAAAGAGAACGGGTGCTGCGTTCATAAAACGTCAGGCACCCTTTTTCTAATATACCTTTAGTAAGCGTTTACACCTACCTGAGAAGCAGTGAGATATGACATGGGAGGAATGGAAAAGTATGAAAAATCGAACCGGCATTTTAAATCGAATCATACATATGCTGCGGCCGGAAAAAAAGGTTGGCAAAAGGAAGACATTTAAGCAACGGTTGATGATCATGCAAACGGAGGAGAAGTTGACCATTGAAGGGCACCTGAATTCTCATGCACGTGTCAGGGAGCTTCTGTTTTTATCCCGGAATACCGGTGAAATGATCAAGCTGGCCGAGATTGAACCATCCTCCCGTTTTTTGTTTGAAGTCCGGGTGGGTGACATTAATTCCCTTTTTCCTGGTAAAGAACGAACAAACTTTGATCTGTACCTTGGAATACAGCGCCCTGCTGAAGAGGTAAAGGAAGACTTGCTGGAGGGGAAGCAGTACCAGGCGGTATTTTATCCCCGTGCAGATGGCGGGCAGGATATTTGCTATCCAATCCGGCTGGGCCGATTTGCTGAAATGGACTATAAGGAATTTGTTCCTTACCAAACCGAAGAAGGTTTAAGTTCATATCTCTATGTGACGAAAAAGGGGAATGTTTCCTTTGTGACCCGGGGAATGGTAAACATAAAGCCGAAAGTGCAGATCGATGAGATGTACTTTCGAAAAGACAAGCTTTCTTTTAATGGAAAACTTTTTACAAGGGACGCCAGCATCAAGAACATTCAGCTTCTGTTAAAAGGCCGTGATACCAACGTAGAAAAACGGCTTCCTGTCGAAATCGAAAAGATGCATGAAGAAACCCGGTTGAAGTTTGGAATGCACCGCTACAAATATGGAGTGAATGTCGATTTTCAGCCGTTATTTAACGACCCGGTGTACGGCCAGGATATTTACGACTTCTTCTTTGAACTAAGCTTTGGTTTTCCGCATCCACCTGTGTTGGTCAGGATTGGCCGGCCAAGATTTCAGGTGAAGTATTTTTTAAGGGATGGTTATGCCAGGGCTGGAGAAAGCACGTATGCCCTTGCTCCTTACTTTACCTTTAAAGGGTTTAACCTTTCCCTTCAAGTGGATGAATTCGAGAAGAGCACCTACGATTACCTTAGAAGAATCAAACGCTGGGCATGGCTATTAAGGCCGTTTTACAAAAAACGGAGTATCTGGCTGGTCGGAGAACGTCCCTATAAAGCACAGGACACAGGATACCATTTCTTCAATTATGTACGAACACAGCATCCAGAGAAGAATGTGTATTATGTGATCGAGAAGGATTCCCCGGAAGTAAGAAACGTAGAAGAGCTGGGTAATATTCTTTACTTTAAATCAAAGGAACACATTTTTCATACCTTCATGGCACAAAAGATAATTGGCTCGCATCACCCGGATTATTTATATCCGTTGCGGACCAAGCAGTATAAAAAAGCCATAAAGGCGGCAAAAATCTTTTTGCAGCATGGAGTCATGGGAACCAAAAATATGGTGGCCAACTATGGAAAACGGGCACCGGGATTTGACACGGATTTATTTTTGGTCAGCTCGGACTTTGAAAAAAACATGATTGTTCATGATTTTGGATATGATCCGAACGAGGTGGCCGTTACCGGGCTTTCCAGGTTTGACAGTCTGCTCGCAGAGGATGTTGAGAAAAAGCGGCAGCTGCTGATTATTCCAACCTGGCGGGACTGGATTATAACCGATGAAGTGTTCATCGAAAGTGAGTATTTTGAGCGCTACCGGGAGCTGATCAATCACCCGCAGCTGCATGAATTGGCGGATTTGCTAAACTTCGAAATCGTATTTTGCCTGCATCCAAACATGCAGAAGTTTACGTCCTTTTTCGCCGATTCTCCTGTACGAATCATCAGCCAGGGAGAAGTGGATGTACAGCGGCTGCTGAAGGAAAGTGCCATGATGATTACTGATTATTCATCAGTCGGATTCGATTTCAGCTTCCTTCACAAACCAATTCTCTATTATCAATTTGACCAAAACCATTTTATTGGAAAACGTCCCTCTCATCTTGATCTGGAAAATGATTTGCCGGGGAGAATCGTTCTTGATGCAGAGGAGATTCTTGAAGAGGTGAAAAAGTATGCAGAAAACGACTTTGCTGCAGAAGAACAATATATCAGACGATCGTATAAATTTTTAAAGTACAGGGACAGGCATCATAATGAGAGGATATATAAAGCTGTATCAGAATTTCCTGAGAAAAAGCATTGGGTCCGTACTATTCAGGATGATGAGCTCATTCAGGCGTTTTTGCGGCGGTACCGCAAAAGCAAATACTATTTTCCCTCCATGCGGTTCTATTATAAAGTGGCACAGCGCATTCTTCCCGTTGATGAAAATCTGATTGTTTTCGAAAGTGGGGTGGGCAAGCAGTACGCCGACAGCCCGCGCGCCATTTATGAGGAAATCCTCAGGCGCGGACTGAAATATAAAAAGGTTTGGATCTACAATCCAAAGGGCACGTTTATGGATCCGGACACGAAAGTCATTAAACGGCTTAGTCCAAGCTATTATTATTATCTTGCAAAAGCACGGTACTGGGTAAACAATCAGAACTTCCCGACCTATCTTGGGAAACGGAAACAAACGACCTATATCCAAACCTGGCACGGAACACCACTGAAGAAGATGCTCTTTGATATTGAACAGGTGGAAGGGCGGGATGAGGGATATGTCGAGCGTGTGCATAAGGCAACCAAGACGTGGGACTATCTTATTTCTCCGAGTGCTTATGCCAGTCAGGCATTCAGAAGTGCATTTCGCTATAAAGGCGAGATGCTCGAGATCGGCTATCCCCGTAACGATATTTTTTACAGGGAGGACCGAAGCCAGCTGACAGAAAGCATTCGCCGGCAGTTGAGAATACCGGAGGGTAAAAAGGTGATTCTGTATGCACCGACCTTTCGGGACAATCAAACGTCCAAAAACAACAAGTTCACCTTTGAACTGCAATTTGATTTTGAACAAATGCATCGGGAACTGGGAGAAGACTATGTGCTCCTGCTTCGTATGCATGTGGTTGTCAGCAGCAAGGTGTCCATTCCTGAAGAATACAAGAGCTTCATATACAATGTTTCAAGCTATCCGGATATCCAGGATCTGTATCTGGTGACAGACATATTGGTCACCGACTATTCTTCGGTCATGTTTGACTTTGCGAATATGAAGCGGCCAATCCTCTTCTTTACGTATGATTTTGAGATGTACCGTGACCAATTGCGGGGATTCTACATGGATTTTGAAAAAGAAGCACCCGGGCCTTTGCTGAGAACATCAGACGAAGTGACGCAGTCCATTAAAAATATTGAGCGTGTAAAGCATGATTACAGTGAGAGATATGCGGCTTTTCATGAGAAATACTGCAGCCTCGAAGACGGCGGCGCAGCGAGCCGGGTCGTCGACCGTTTCTTTGCTTAAAGTAAAAACGCCCCGAAAGCCATTTGGCTTTCGGGGCGTTTTTTTGTTATTTGACCATGTTGGCGACTTTTAAGGCAAGCTTTACACTTTTGCGGTTTAGTGTTCCGCGTTGCTTTTTAATGATTTTATCTTTTTCGCTGATTTTCGCTGTCAGCTTTTTCTTTGCTTTTTCAGCCTTTTCGTTGACCTTTGGATAATAGCTTTCCCAGCGTTGAGCCATTTCTTCTTTCGTACAGCCTGTAATGGTGCCAATTGGAGGACGAACCTTAATCTGATCCATTTTGTCATCAAGCGGTACTGAAGAAGGAGTCAGGGTTTCTTTATAAATATGATCAAGATTGTTTTTGTTTAAGAAATCAATATAATGATCAAAGTTTTTGCCCTGATTTTTGGTGACGGATTGGAAATCAAGTGTTTCGACCAGGTCCATGATATTGGTTTGATCGGTAATTTCGTTGGCCATAATATGAGTAAGGTTATGGTACTCTGCCAGCTCTCTCATACGTGCATCCTTTGGAATGAGGATACTTGGTGTTCCTGCCAGAACAGCGGCAATGTTTCCATGCAGTCTGGCACCAAAGCTTAGGTCTGCCTGTTTAAGGAAATCAAACCATCCTGTAGCATTGAGAGGATAACGGACACGGTCCTCAAGATACAATGGGTGGGACATGCGATTAGGATAGTTATCTTTCGCATTGGAAACAGAAGGAGCACCCACATAGGTCATTACCATTTCCTTCATCCACTGAGGAATAAAGTAGTGGTTTGGAAATTCCTTCATGCTTCGATCGATAAAATCGAGCACATTTTTAGGTGAAAGGCGTGAAGAGTTGACGCTTACCATGGAATTTGGTGTAATATTTGTTTCACGTATTTTCAGCTCCCGGCCGTACGCATACATGGAAGGACAGCCGATTACTGTATGATCGGTTCCTTCCCGGAAGCCGAGTCTTGAAAGATAGTCAGAAGTAATTTGGCCGCGCAGACCCAGAATGGATGACTTTTCCAATACCGCACTGACAAAGGCTTTTACATCTTCATCAAAAGAGAAGCCTTCATTGAGTTTTGGTTCAAATGGCGCGCGCAGGCCTACACCAATCACTACCACTGGAATCTTAAGTTTCTTGATCAATTTCGTATATTTGCGCAATGACGGAACAAAGTCCTCCCGAAACGCATCTGCCAAAGGAATAATGTACGCATCGTATTTTTCGTTGATCTCATCGGCATACTTGGGATCAAAATCATAATGGTCTGGTGTTATAGTAGTCCCGTCTGTCATTAAGGTTCGGAACACACTGTATTGATAAACCAGGTTACCTACGTTTCCGCCGATCGAATTGTTGACAATAATCTGCGTTGGATCGTAATTGTCATACGGCGCCATGCCGGCGCGAATTATGATATTTTTACTCAATTTCTAAATCCCCCTGTTTTCTATCGTTATTTTAGAATAAATTTATATCCATCTTACTTATACCCGTTCTCTGCCATCTTAAAATCTTAGTGGATTAGTCGAAAAATGTCAATTGATCTCTATTTTGAAAAATAGGGGTAATAATCCAGTTATTTCAATAAACGGAAAAAGAAAAAGCTGGCCATGATTGGCCAGCTTACTTGAGCATCTTAATTTGCAGTGCTGTCAGTACTGCTGTTTGAATTTGTATCTGTTGTTCCTGTTCCTGAGTAGTCCAGGTGTTCTTTCAATTTGTTTGAAATATCCAGTACTGATTGATCGTCTAAGGAATAATAATAAATATTATTGATTCTTGAATCGTTGCCTTTCAGGCTTAACGATTCAATGTTATTTACTGATTTTGCGTATTTAAGGAGTGCAATCATGTTACCCAGCGTAAAGTTGGTGGACATGTTGTCTCCGATGTTTTCAATCAGCTGTCCGTACTTTGGAATTGACTTAATTTGTGTGGATTCTTTTATGATCGCTTCCACGATTTGTTTTTGCCTGTCGCCCCGCATAATGTCAGAGTCTGCATGTCGGGTACGTGCATATGCAAGAGCTTCTTCCGGATTCAATCGTTGCTTGCCTGGTTCAATGGTAATTGCTTTCGGACGGTCCTGGCTATCCTGCTCGACTATTTTCTTTTTCACATCCACATCCACGCCGCCAAGCGTGTCTACAATTTGCAAGAAAGCGTCAAAGTTAACACGTACATAGTAGTCTACTGGCAGGTTAAACAAATGTTCCACGGTATCAACCGTCAGGTCGATGCCGCCAAAAGCATGGGCATGTGTGATTTTATCCTTGTTGATCCGCCCAGGTATCTGAACGTAAGAATCACGCGGGATGCTGACCATTTTTACCGATTTCTGCTCCCGGTTGAAGGTGGCTAAAATAAGGGCATCAGTACGGTTGCCTTCAAATCCTTTTTTACCCTTCCGGTGTTTGCTGTCATCAATACCTGCAATCAAAACAGAAAAGTTGTCCTTTCCTGGATCAATGGCATTGAGGCGAAGATTTGATTTTTCTCCCCGTGAAAGCGTCTCTTGCGCTTTTGATGAAGCATTCGCTAATTTATAGGTTAAATAAGATCCGAAACCGACTGTTCCTAAAAGAATAAGAATTAGTGGAAAGACGATAAATTTAATGCGTCTTTTTTTCTTCTTCTTTTTCCGCATTTGTTGACGGTCCATCTATTATATTCTCCTTTTTGTCTCTTCTTTTATTTATATGAGTTAATATCTTGGTTCGTTTTAACTGCTGGAACAACAGAGTATCTTCCCGTCCCTTGTCGAATACCCTCGACATAAGGAACGTAAATTTTTGGAAGCATACAATAAAGATACCTTTAAAGTTGTGTAAATTCAATAAAAAAATTATAAAGAATATTACATTTTAATGAAGAATACACGTGCTGTAAAGCCTTATATCGCGTTATTTTACAAAAGTTTCATAATAAATTTAAGGTGCGTTAACAATCAACCCCTATCATAAGAACTCAGGCCTCCTTATGAAAAAAGTAAGGTTTCACAAAAGGAAATGGCCTTCGAAAGATTAAGAGAACGGCCTTATACGGGTCAGTTTTTGGAAAGAATGAAAAGAGCAGCAAGGATACCAAGGATGGTGAACACATTGCAAAACGTGAATGGAACAGCAAGAAAGCACATGATTCTTATAACCAACCGTTATCCCTATCTGCCCGGGGAGCAGTTCTTGGAAACTGAATTGAAGTATATGGTGAACCTATTTGAAAAAATAGAAATTGCTTCAGTGAATGGCAGCGGTGAACGGCGTAAGGTGCCTGATCATATTCAGCTGCATTCCATACCGGGAAGACCGGAAGGCACAAAAAAGTATATTCATACCTTTTACAGTGTGACTGCCGATCCACAGGGACGCCGCTGGTTTTCGGCGGAGCTCCCGAAGGCCAGGGCTTTTGGAAGCAAAGGATTGATGCAGCTGGCCAACTGGCTCAGCCATGCCCTCAGGATCCGTGATGAAATAAGGAAAAAATGGCTCGATGATCCCGGCTTTGCACTAAACGATGCCGTGTTTTATTCCTACTGGCTGACACCGGCCGCAGTGGCACTGGCCATGCTGAAGGAAACCTTTCCCGAACTTCTCGCCGTCTCACGGGCTCACGGCGGGGATGTATATGATTACAGGCATTCACCTCCGTATCTTCCATTTCAGGGAAGAGTGATTAACGCATTAAATTCAGTGAACATGATTTCCGAGGATGGGAAACGATTTTTGGAAGGTAAGTATTCTGGCGCAGGGGCGAATCTTCTTGTACACCGTTTGGGTACAGAAAAACCAGGGTTTATGTCATCTCCATCCCCTGATGGGATCTTGCGGATTGTAACTTGTTCGTATGTGAAGCCTGTGAAACGGTTGGACCTGCTTGTTGATGCTTTGAAGCAGACCACCATTCCGATCCATTGGACCCATATAGGGGATGGGGAGGATCGTGAAAATCTGGAAAGAAGAGCAAAAGAAGAGCTGAATGGCCAGATTGTCATTGATTTTAAGGGCCACTGGACCCAGCAGCAAATCTTTAAATTTTACCGGACCCGACCGGTGGACCTTTTTGTCAACGTCAGTGCAAGTGAAGGAATCCCGGTGACTATTATGGAAGCCTTTAGTACAGGAATTCCAGTCATTGCGACGGATGTCGGGGGAGTGAGGGAGCTGGTCGATGAGAGGAACGGCTTTTTAATCCCATCTGATGTCGCTGCAGATGAACTTGCGGGTTATATCGAGAAATTTGCGGCTTTGCCCGTTGAGCAGAAACAAACCTATCGTGCCCATGCATATAGCAAATGGGAACAGGAATACAATGCTCAGAAAAATTACCTCAGCTTTTTATTGAGTGTGAAGAATGGGAGCGGTTCTTGATATGAGCGACGACAACCGAAGCTTTGTCAGAAACAGTTTCTTAACGTTTTCAAGACAGGTGACCAATATCGTGATCGGCATTCTCCTGCTCGTGGTGCTTGCCAGGATTCTGGGGCCAGCCGGGCAGGGTAAATACTCGCTGATCACCCTTCTTCCTACGGTATTGCTCACTTTTTTGACCCTGGGCATCAACACCTCCACCATTTATTACATCAGTAAAGGGGAGGTTAAGCTCAATACTGTCTATAACAACAATATTATCATCGGAACATTGCTGAGCATTGTAAGCATAGGGCTTGGAGCGGTTGTCATCTTCTTTTTTTCCGAAAAGTTCTTTAATGAGACACCGCATGTCCTCTTGTACTTGTGCCTGCTTGCCCTACCGTTCATGTTTTTGCGCGAATATTTTCAGACGGTCTTTCAAGGATTGCAGGATTTTAAGGTGTTCAACACCGCGATGGTGGTGAACCAGCTTGGCATATTGGCCTTTGTTGCTGTTTTTGTACTGATCTTCAGACTTGGCCTGGAAGGCGCAATTCTGGCGTTTATTGCCGGGAACCTGATTAACGTTGTTTATATGGTCTATCAGCTGAAAAAAAGGCATAAATTGCGCTTTGATATCAGGGGATTTTCATGGGAGTACTTCCGAAAGTCCGTCAAATATGGATTGAAGGCGCATATCAGTAACTTTGCCAGTTTTCTGAACTACCGGATTGTTATTTTTCTTATCGGCTTTTTCATGGTGGATTCGGCAGTGGGGATTTATGTTACCGCGATGAATATCGGGGAGAGACTTGCCATTTTTGCGGCATCGGTGTCAAATGTTCTTTACCCTAAAATTGCCGCCATCGAAACCGAAGAAGAACGTAACCATCTGACCTCACTCGTGTCACGGAATATTTTGGCGATTACATTTGTGATTGCATTGGCCGGTACACTCATCGCAAAGGACCTGATTGTTACACTGTTTGGTGAGCAGTATGAAAACAGCGCAAACCTGCTTCGGATCATCTTGCCGGGTGTAGCGCTGCTTTCCGTTGAAAAGATATTGTCCAACGACATCGCGGGAAGAGGAAAGCCGGAGTTAAACATGTATCTGTCTATTTTCAATGTGCTGTTTAATTTGCTTCTGAACGTTGTCCTTATTCCGAAGTACGGTCTTAACGGTGCAGCGCTTTCGGCGACCATTACCTATTTTGTCAGCTTTGTGGTTAAGATTTTTCTCTACAAAAAAGTAACGAACGAACCATACCACCGCTTTTTGCTCGTAAAGAAAAGCGATCTGCGGCTTTATAAGAATGTCATTCGCAAACTAAAACTCAGGTATTAGCGGGGGGAACAGAGCATGAATGTATTGATTACAGGCGGTGCCGGATTTGTAGGCACTTTTACGAAGAAGGCATTGAAAAATGAGGGGCACAACCCGATTCTGCTGGATAATTTTCTGACAGGCAGCACAGCCAATGTCCAACTGGATGATGTGATCATTAAAGGCGATATTTTGGATGGCTCGCTATATGAGGTGCTTGAACCTTACGGGATTGATGCGATCATCCATCTGGCGGCCCAGACCAGTGTGCCGGCTTCTGTAGCAAACCCGGTAAACGACTTGCAATTGAACATTGAGGGAACGGTCAGGATGCTGGAATTGGCCCGCTCTCTTTCAGTAAAGAAGTTTATCTTTGCCTCCACAGCAGCGGTTTATGGAAACAATGAACAAGTACCGCTTAAGGAAAGTGTACATCTGGTGCCAACCGCACCGTATGGCGTCTCCAAGGCTTCCTGCGAAATGTATGTTACGGCTTTTTGCGAGGCGAATGCAATTGGCTATTCCATTCTTCGCTATTCCAATATTTATGGTCCGAAGCAAACAAAGGACGGGGAAGGCGGAGTTATTAAAATCTTTCTGGATAAACTGCTCAACGGGGAGCAAGTGTCCATTTTTGGAGACGGAGGACAGACCCGCGACTTTATTTATGTAGAGGACATTGCACGTGCCAATTGTGCTGCATTGCGGGTGGAAGACGGGATTTATAATGTGAGCTCCAATGAGGAAATTTCAGTGAATGAGCTATACCGGATTATGGCAAGGGAAATGGGCAGTCCGCTTGAGCCGGTTTATGGTGAGCCGCGTGAAGGGGATATTTACCGCAGTTGCCTGGACAATCAAAGGTTCCTGGGCATTTCCAGCTGGAGACCCGAAACATCGCTGACCGCAGGGATCGAGGAAACGGTCAGACAAATGCAGCGTCCCGAGAAAATAACATAATTGAATACAGGGCAAGAATATATATATAGCACTCTCCTTTTTTAGGAGGGTGCTTTTTCATATGTAATTGAGATATGTGTACCGATTAATTTCTGTTTATTAAGAATATGTAAATCCTGAATCGCAGACAGCATAAGTCTTTGAAGAAAAAGACCGTGAAAACGGTGGTTTTTTGTAAATCGTCTTAACAATCTCTTAACCGAGAATTTACCTGAATTTGCTTGGAAATACTATAAAATGGACGAAGAAATCTAGTGAAAAGCAAGCCAGAATGAAGGAGTTTTGTCGATGCTTAATTTTGCGATTGTAGGATGCGGCCATATTGCGAAAAAACATGCAGAAGCCATTGAACGGGCAGAAGGAGCAGCACTTATCGCTGTCTGTGACACAATCCCGGAGAATATGGAATTCTACAGAAATACGTATAATGCCAGAATTTACACGGATTATACGGAAATGCTGGCCAACAAGGATATAGATGTCATCAACATCTGCACACCAAGCGGCTTTCACGCCTCATTGGCTGTACAGGGAGCAGAAGCGAAAAAACATATTGTCGTAGAAAAGCCGATTGCTCTTTTATTGAAGGATACAAACGCAATGATTGATGCGTGTGAACAGAATGGCGTAAAACTTGCAGTCGTTCATCCGAACCGGTTCCGTCCGGCGATGAAAAAGCTGAAGGAAGTAATTGAGAGCGGGAAGCTTGGCAAAATCAGCCACGTGAACGCTACGGTCCGGTGGAATAGAAACCAGGCTTACTATGATCAGGCTCCCTGGAGAGGAACAAAGGGGCTCGACGGCGGCGTACTGATGAACCAGGCGATCCATAACCTGGATTTAATGCTCTGGATGATGGGCGGTATTCATGAGGTATTCAGCATGAGCGCAACCCGCATTCGTGATATAGAAGCAGAAGATGTGTGCACCGGTCTCGTCAAGTTTACGAGCGGGGCGCTGGGTGTGATCGAAACAGCCACCACCATTTATCCAAAAAACTTTGAAGAATCCCTCGCCATCTTCGGCGAAAAAGGAAGCATCAAAATTGGCGGGCCAACCGCGGTCAACGTGGAACACTGGGTGGTCGAAGGAACAACTGAACTAGAAACAGAAGAACTTATGAAATCCATTAAGGCAGACCCATTTGGAAAGCCGGGCCATCAATGCATCATTGAGGATATGGTCGAAGCGGTTCATGAGAACCGGGAACCTATTGTAACGGGTGAGGACGGAAAGAAAGCACTGGAGCTGGTCCTCGCACTGTATGAATCTTCCGAAAACAATCAGCCGGTAAAAATGCAACCTCAGGAGGTTTTAAACTAATGGAAACCCTACAGCGAACACATCGGGATGTAACACAGCAATTGCTGAACAAGATTCAAACAAAAGAAGCAGTCATCGGAGTGGTTGGACTTGGATATGTGGGGCTTCCACTCGCTGTTGAAAAGGCAAAGGCAGGATATAAGGTCATTGGTTTTGATGTACAGGAGAGCCGCGTTGACATGGTGAATGACGGCATTAACTATATCGGAGACGTTGTGGACGAGGAGCTGGCAATGCTCACTTCCACAAAGCAGATCCGGGCGACCACTGACTATTCTCTGATCTCAGAAGTGGATGCAGTTGCTATCTGCGTACCAACACCGCTTGATATTTATCGCCAGCCTGACACATCCTATGTGGAAAGCTCAGGCAAAGAAATTGCGAGGTTTCTCCATGAAGGCATGCTCATTGTTCTTGAGAGCACAACCTATCCCGGTACAACAGAGGAACTGCTTCGCCCGATCCTTGAGTCTTCCGGATTCACGTGCGGAAAAGAATTTCATCTCGCTTATTCGCCGGAACGGGTGGATCCGGGCAATAAAGTGTTTAATACGAAGAATACACCAAAGGTTGTCGGCGGCGTAACACCTGCTTGTACAAAGGTTGCTTCCGCTCTTTACCGTGCAGTGCTGGAAGGTGAAGTTCATGAAGTAACCAGCCCTTCCGTAGCCGAAATGGAAAAAATCCTTGAGAATACCTTCCGAAACATCAATATCGGCTTGGCAAACGAGATGGCTATCCTGTGCGACAAAATGAACATCAACGTATGGGAAGTAATTGATGCAGCAAAAACAAAGCCATATGGTTTCATGGCCTTTTATCCGGGTCCAGGACTTGGCGGACACTGCATTCCGATCGACCCTTTCTATCTTACCTGGAAGGCGCGTGAGTACAACTATCATACCCGCCTTATCGAAACCGCAGGAGAAATCAACAACAGCATGGCTGACTTTGTACTCGAGCGCAGCATGAAGATTCTCAATCAGGAAAAGAAAGCCATGAATGGTGCCAATATTGTTATCCTGGGCGTTGCCTACAAAAAGGATATCGAGGATATGAGAGAATCACCGGTGATTCCAATTCTGGAAAAGCTCGATACAGCGGGTGCGCGATTTACAGTGGTTGATCCTCACGTCAAAACCTTCCGCTACATGGGGGGCATTGTGGAAACACACGAGCTGTCAAAAGAGGTGCTGGAGAATGCCGATCTTGTTCTGCTGACAACCGACCACAGCGCATTTGACTATGAATTGATCGCCCAACACAGCCCGGTCCTGTTCGATACAAGAAACGCAATGAAAGAGCACTCCTCCAAAGTAAAAACGTACCACCTGCTGTAATAGGCTTTGGGAAAAATTGCGTGAAGAACCATCATTGCAAGTTGATTGGAGTGGAAGGTGCGAGCCTCCTCGAAAATGAATATCACATTTTCTTCGTGCGATGTATCGCTGACGAAGTGTTCCTTATCCTGCGGGATATGCGTGACAGGTGAGACCGAGGAGACGCTTGCGCCCGATGGGCTCAGCGCACGCCCCGCGAAAGGAGGCGCTCGCGCCGGTAAAAGCGGGCGTCCTGGAACGGAAATGAACCACTTCTAAACGCAACAAGGTTACGCAAACAGTCACAAAAGAAAAAACCAGGCCTATCCGGTCTGGTTTTCCATACCAATGGTAAACTCACAAACTGAAGGTAGTGAACCACCGTGAAAATCTGTCATTTAACTTCCGTCCATCCCGCAGATGACATCCGTATTTTTGTAAAAGAATGCCGGTCACTTGCGCTTGCGGGACACGATGTATATTTAGTAGCTCCCAATACCGAAAATAAGATCATAGATAACGTAAAAGTAGTTGGCATAACGCCAGCCACAAGCAATCGTTACAAGCGTATGGTGGATGCAGCCAAATCTGTTTACAGGGCGGCCATTGAGATTGATGCGGAGGTGTATCACTTTCATGATCCCGAGCTCATGGTCATTGGCCTTCTTCTGAAAAGAAAAGGCAAAAAGGTAATCTATGATGTTCATGAAGATGTACCGGAACAAGTATTGTCCAAGCAGTGGATTCCAAAGCCGCTCCGAAAAAATATCTCGGTATCGGTCAGAAGGATGGAAAAATTCGCTGCAGCCAAGTTTGATGCCGTCGTAACGGCAACACCTACCATTACCAAACGCTTTAAAACCTATAATGCGAATACGGTGACGGTTCACAACTTTCCGATCTTGCAAGAACTGATAGAAAACTCGCCTCAGTCGGAACGTAACAAAAGAAAAGACAACAGCTTTCTGTATATTGGCGGGATTACGGAGCTTCGGGGCATTAAGGAAATGGTGCTTGCGATTGAATTCCTCAATGGCCGGGGAGATGCGGGCGAATTGGTCCTTGCCGGAAAGTTTGCTCCTCCAGCTCTTGAACAGGAAGTGAAGAAGAAAGATGGATGGCAGCACGTTGACCATAAAGGCTGGCTTGGGAGAAGCGAAGTAAAAGACGTGCTTTCCCAGTCCACCGCAGGCCTTGTTTTGATACGGCCTGAACCGCGCTATATGGTATCGTATCCGATTAAATTGTTCGAATACATGGCTGCCGGTATTCCATCCATTGCTTCCAACTTTCCGTTATGGGAGGATTTCGTGATCGGCAACCAATGCGGATTATGTGTGGACCCGCTGGACGAAGAGGCAATCGCCAATGCGATGAAATGGCTGATTGAGCATCCGGAGGAAGCCAGGCAGATGGGCGAGAACGGAAGAAAAGCCGTCATCGAGAAATACAACTGGGAAAAGGAAAGCCAGGAACTGGTTGCTTTATATGAACGGCTGGCCGGAGCCGGCAACAGGTCTTTAATATGGAGTGAGTCAGATGAAGGTATGGATTTTAAATCACGTAGCATTAAAACCGTCGGAAACAGGAATAACCAGACACTATGACATTGCTCATGAACTGGTAAAAAAAGACCATAAAATCAGGATTTTCGCAAGCAGCTTTCTGGCTTACCGGTTTGTCTGGAGAAACAAGCACAAAAAAAATTACAAAGAAAATGTGAATGGCGTCATTTTTGAGTGGCTGTGGACTCTTCCCTACCACGGGAACGGAGTCCTGCGGATTTTGAACATGATCTCGTTTTTCTTCATGGCCCTGTGGCGAGGGATGATGAAGAAAGAACGCCCGGACGCCATCGTCGGTTCTTCGGTGCACTTGTTCGCCTGCCTGGCTGCCTATTATTTAAGCCGGTGGAAAAAGGCTTCCTACATTGTCGAAATCAGGGACCTATGGCCAAGGACCCTGATTGAACTTGGGTCAATGTCAAAATACCACCCAGCCGTTCTCATGTTCGGAGCGATTGAAAAGTTCGTATATAAACGGGCAGATCAAATCATCGTCACACTGCCGGGAGCTGCAGAATATATCAAGGAAATGGGTGTGGACGAGAGCATCATCCATGTGATTCCAAACGGCATTAATATGGACCGTATGCAAGAAAAGGAAGGCAAGAGCTCTCTTCGGAATGAAATTGAGAGCATTAAAGAAAAGCACGGCCAGGTCGCCATGTATGTCGGTTCTCATGGGGTGGCAAATTCTCTGGAAACTGTCGTCAAGAGCGCGAAGTTTATTTCGACAGACCAGGCCGCTTTCGTTTTTGTTGGAGACGGACCGGAAAAAGACAAGTTAAAGAAGCTGGCCAGTGATTATGAGCATGTCTACTTTTTTGATGGCATTACTAAAAAGGAAGTCATGCCAACGCTTGATCTCGCAGATGTTCTTATGGTTTCCATGTTGGACACCACACTCTATAAATATGGTATTTCACTTAATAAGCTGAATGACTATCTTTTGGTTGGAAAGCCGATTCTTTTTGCCGGCAATGTATCCAATGATATTGTAGCCGAAGCAAAAGCGGGGGTAACTGTACCTCCCGAAAAGCCGGGAGCATTTGCTGATGGGCTGGTTGAACTGCTTAACCTGAGCGGGGAAGAAAAAGCGGAGATCGCCCGCAGCAGCTATCGGTATGTGAACGATAAACATAACATTACAAAGCTGGCAGACCGTTTCCTGGATATCTGCGCCTACCGCGAGCGTGAAGAGGAAGCTCCGTCATACCAGCTTTCGAGAAACTAAGCCAATACTACAGAGAAAGAGGGATCATGAATGAAAGTGCCAATGCTTGATCTATCAGAACAGTATCAGTCATTGAAAGAGGAGATTTTTGCAAGCCTGGAGGAAATCATGTCAGGATCTCGTTTCATCCTTGGGGATAACGTGAAAAAACTGGAGCAGGATGTGGCGGATTACAGCTCTGCGAAATACGGAGTCGGGGTAGCGAATGGAAGCGATGCCCTTCATATCTCCCTGCTGGGATGCGGAGTGAAAGCCGGGGATGAAGTCATCGTACCTGCTTTTACCTTTTTTGCCACTGCAGGAGCAGTAGCAAGAGCTGGCGCAGTACCTGTATTTGTGGACATTGATCCAAAAACCTACAATATTGATCCGGCGAAAATTGAAGCAGCAGTTACTGAAAAAACGAAGGCCATCATTCCTGTACACCTGTACGGACAGATGGCGGACATGGAACCAATTGCTGAAATCGCCAAAAAGCACAGCCTGGCGATCATTGAAGATGCAGCACAAGCCATCGGTTCCAAGTACAAAGGAAAAAATGTCGGGGAGCTTGGCACGACGGCAACTTACAGCTTTTTCCCAACAAAGAATCTGGGAGGCTATGGGGACGGAGGCATGATCATTACCAATGATGACGACATTGCTGAAACCATGCGTGTAATCCGTGTCCACGGCAGCAAACCGAAATACTATCATCATATTTTAGGCTACAACAGTCGTTTGGATGAACTTCAAGCTGGCATTTTGAATGTAAAGTTTCCTCATTTAAATACATGGAGCGAAGCACGCCGCGAAAAGGCGGCAGTGTATACAGAATTGTTGAACGAAAAGCTTGGGGATCTCGTAGTAACGCCTTTTGTGGAAGAACACAATTACCATGTTTTCCATCAATATACGATTCAGGTGCCTGACCGCAGCGGTTTGCAGGAATTTTTGAAAGAGAAGGGCATCGGTTCGATGATTTATTATCCAAAGCCACTTCACCTTCAGCCAGTATTCAGTGAGCTTGGTTACAAGGAAGGCGATCTGCCTGAAACCGAAAAAGCGGCCGAAGCCGTATTGTCTCTTCCCATGTTTCCGGAATTGAAAAGAGAGCAGCAGGAGTATGTGATCGACCAGATCGCAGCTTACTTCAGCAATCATCCAGCCAAGGTAAAGAAAGAAACATCTTTTGCATAATAAGGACAAGGGGAAAAAGAGGTGAATCCAGTGACAGTCAGCCAGGGAAGAAACGTTGTAATTGGAGAACATGTACAGCTCGGGGAGAATGTGATGATCGGGCATAACGTCGTCATCTATAACGGAGTTACGATCGGCGATAACTGCATCATCCAGGATAATGCCGTGATCGGCAAACAGCCGGCACGTGCAAAGAATTCGGCTTTGCCGGAGTTAAAAACCTTGCCGCCTGCAAAAATCGGTTCAGGTGTAACGATTGGAACCAATTCTATTATTTATGCCAGTGCCGAATTAGGGGATGATGTTTTTGTTGCGGATCTGGCAACCGTGCGCGAGCGGGTAACGGTGGGTGAAAAAACGATTATCGGCCGTGGAGCTGCCATAGAAAATGACTGTGTGATCGGTGTGAAATGCAAGATTGAAACCAATGCCTACATTACGGCTTATTCGGAATTGGAAGATCTGGTATTTATCGCACCAGCAGTCGTTACGACAAATGATAACTATATGGCCCGTTCGAAGGAACGATTTAAGCATTTTAAAGGGGTTACCGTGAAAAAAGGAGGAAGAATAGGGGCCAACTCAACCATTCTTCCTGGCAAGGTAATCGGGCAGGAAGCAGCAGTTGCTGCGGGGAGCCTCGTGACCAAGGATGTAGAGAGCGAGAACCTTGTAGCCGGACAGCCGGCCAGAATGTTCCGGTTGGTACCTGAAGATCAACTGCTCAAAAATCAGGAAGTGTAACCTTCTGCAGTGTTTTCCTCAATCACAGCCAGGAACGCACAACTTTGGAGGAAGGCGAGGGGAGGGGAATAAAATGCCGGATTTGCGTAATATTCTTGAATCAAAGATAACTCAAGTCATTCTTGCGCTTCTGTTTGCCGTGTTTGCAGGCAACTGGCTGCTGGGCAAAGTACCTGTCCAATCGCCGGTTCTGCTTTCAGGCGCGTTTGTGGGCTACATCATACTCATTGCCGTATTTCTTGCAGCCAAACCGGTCATCCAGGAGATTCCTTTTACGACGCTGCTGCTTTATCTTCTGGTTTTTACTTCCTTTCTGGGAGCCGGAATTCTCAGCATCCCGGCCGGACCGGTCACCATGTTTCCGTACAGGATGCTGTATATGGTCATGGTGCCTGTCTTCCTTTACCTCGCTTTTTTTCAAAAGGAAGGACTGCAATGGGACAAGGTGAAAATCAAGCTGGCCCTGTATTTTCACCTGTTTTGGGTGCTGTATGCTCTGTTTTCTTTAAGTTGGACACGCTCTTTTTCCATGGGGGCAGTTGATCTGATCTTTCTCGTAATTGGTGTTTCCCTCATCTTTTTTATGGTATTTTTCATGAAAAAAGAAGAGGAATATATACATGTGTACTGGATTTGGCTCGTAATGTTTGCAGTACTGACGGCAGTCGGGCTCTGGAACCATGTCACGCACAATCATCTTGCCATCTCAAGAATCAATCTGGTGGCAGAGTATCAAAAAGGAATCCCGACCTCCGTGTTTGTGAACGAAAATGATTTTGCCAGTTTTCTCTCTGTCAGCTTTTTTCTGGTCCTGGCCTTTGTGCACCGCACAAAATCATGGCTGTTGAAAGCAGCAGGTGGAGCGGTAATGCTTGTTTCTCTTTATGTACTTGTTTACACGTCATCCCGGGCAAATTTTATTGCCATCCCACTGGGGCTGTTCTTCTGGTTTGTTTTTTTAACGAACAGGAACGTCAAAAAAGTCCTGATGCTGCTTGGGGCAGCGGGGGGAGCTGCTTTGGCCGTGGTATACCCGTCCAAGCTTATGGCGGCTGTTTCAAAAGTAGAAGGCATGCTGGTGTCGCTCTTGACCACTAATGCTCCCGAATCGGAGATCACCTCTGTGGACATCCGGTCCAATCTGATCAAAAACGGATGGTTATTTTTTGAGAGAAGCTTTGGATTTGGAATTGGTTCAGGAAATGCCAAATACTATCTGATGCATTTTGCCGAATACCCGACAAAGGGAATCATAAATGTTCATAACTGGTGGATGGAAATTCTGGTCAATTATGGCGCCTTTATTTTTATCGGGTATGTGCTTTTGTATTTATGGGTCATCCTGCAGCTTTTTCACATATTCAGACAATCTCATACCCGCTATGAAAAAATGATCAGTGAAGGGCTTCTTGGCGGCATGATCGCTTTTTCGCTTTCCTGCATCAGCCCAAGCTCACAAATATCATTAAACTATCTTTGGCTTCTCTTCGCATTCTCCTTGAGTTTCATTAATTATTGGAGAGTGAAACAAAACGAGGGGTCATATCGACCAATGAAGTAAGGGAGTAAGTGTATGGACAAGGAAATGAAAGAAATTACAGAAAGCATCTGGCACCGATTTAAAAAGTTCTTTATTTTATTGTTGCTGATACCGATATTAACCACTGTGATCGCTTATTTTTTAGCGTCCAGAGAACCCGGCACTTCCCAGGCCGATGCAAAAGTAAAACTGGGATCTGCTGAAAATGCAACGCTGAATACTCCTGACAGTGCGAAAGAGTATCTATTGAGTGATGAGTTCCTCCGTTCGGTCAAAGGTTTAAGCAAGGATGAGGAAAAGGAGCTTAAAGAAAAGCTTCAGGTGGTGCCTGAAACCGACACCATCATCACCCTGAGCTTGAGCGACCAGAACAAAAATAAAGCAAAAAACCAGTTGAAGTCTGTTGTAAAGGCCTTTTTGAATGAGAGCAGAAATCAGTCTGAAAAATGGAGAACAACCCTTGATGATCAAATTAAAAGGGTAGAGGGAACCCAGGTTTCAGGTGAAGGCACGATTAAAAAAGAAGAGTACCTGTTTGATCTCAAAACAAGAATGCTTAAAATAAAAGATCCGAAACTGCTTGAAAAAGTTGAAACAACAGACACGAATGCCAATCCGAAACGAAAAGCTATACTAGGTCTACTGGTGGGATTAATTCTCAGTGCTTCATTGCTCCTGCTTCCAGAAATTTTTAAAAAGTAGCGTCATCTCTCTCAATTGGTGGTATAAAGAAGAGATGGCCAAACGAAAAAGGCAGGGATGAAGCCGGAATCAAAATCGTAAGCATAGTTTTACTTTTGTTTATGGCCGTTTCGAGATATAATTTCTGAAGAGATGAATGCGAATTTTCATGGGGCGTTGTTGGGCAACATAAGCAGGGTGGAACTTGCTTAAAATCCATTGAAGAGTTAAAAAAGAGGGATAACATGAATGTTCAATTGATCATTGCTGCGTTGGTGTCTTTCGCAGTGGTCGCGATTGCCATGCCTTTCATTATTAAACTGGCGATCCGGCTGGGTGTGACGGACAAACCAAATCAACGAAAAGTTCACGATAAACTAATGCCCCGCTGGGGAGGAGTTGGGATCTTCCTCGGAGTGGTTGTCGGATATTTTGTCTCGGGCCTGTATGAAATGCAGCTAACCGGGATCATTGTTGGCGCTGTTCTTATTGTCATGATTGGCATGATTGACGATAAATTTGAGTTAAGCGCGAGAGTGAAGCTGGTCGGCCAGATTTTTGCCGCCCTTATCGTTGCCTCTACCGGGTTAACGATTGAATTGATAACCATACCTTTTGTTGGTACATTTCATTTAGGTCCATGGGCATACATTACGACGATTTTCTGGATCATCGCCATCACCAATGCAATCAATCTGATCGATGGGCTGGATGGCCTTGCAGGAGGCGTGTCCATCATTGTAATGATTACCATTGCGATCATGGCGGGATTAAACGGAAACATGATGATTCTTACATTGGCATTGATCATCGCTGCTTCAACGGCAGGTTTCCTGATGTACAACTTCAGTCCGGCTAAAATATTCATGGGGGATGCGGGTTCCTTGTTTCTCGGCTACTCCATTTCCATTCTATCTTTGCTGGGATTGTACAAAAGCGTAACGCTTTTCAGTTTTGTCGTACCCATTATCATACTTGGCGTTCCGGTGTTTGATACATCCTTTGCCATTATACGAAGAATGGCAAACAAAACGCCGATTTCCGCTCCGGATAAAGGCCATCTGCATCACCGTCTGATCAACCTCGGATGGTCGCACCGAAAAACCGTACTGGTTATCTATGCACTCAGCATTATTTTCAGCGTTGCCGCCGTGGTTTTTGAATCCAGTACATTATGGGGCTCTGTGGTGATTGTTATCGGTTTGTTGCTCATGCTTGAAGTAATTGCTGAAATCATCGGCCTCGTGCATCATAAATACCGCCCGGTGCTCTACCTTTACAAAAAGTTTATCGGGACCGTGCAGGTAAACAGCCCGGATAAAGACTAACAGCAAAATTAACCGATGATAGTGTCAGGCCCTCACCAGAGCCTGGCACTTTTTTATTTGCCTTAAAATAATGAAGAAAATCCTAAAATAATACAGATATTTGGTCCGTTTTCGGAAGAATTTATTCTTATACTATATGTAAACGCTTTCATATTTTGAAGGATTTTTATTTCAGGAGGTGAGTTATCCCGTTTTAATAAAGTGTCACTATTAAAAAGGAGGACCACGCATGATTAAGATGAAAAGTAAAGCGGTTGCGCATGTGCTTCTTTCCTCTGCTATTGCGGTTGGCATGTTGAATGCACCAGGGCTTTCACGGGTACACGCTGAACCGGAGAAAAAGGCAGTGAAAGATTTTTTCACCTCATTTGAAAATGATCAACAAAAACCAACATGGGAAAATACGGTGGAGACCGATTCAAACGGCCACAAAATGTCATCGGGGATTGACGGAAATATTCAGTATGACGGCATTCAAGGGGACATTACGAACAAAGTAGAGGCGGTACGGGTCAGTGCGGAAAACCCACCGAACGAAATCGGAGAAAAACTGATTGACAGGGATGTCAATACAAAATGGCTGGCTTTTGAACCGACAGGCTGGCTTCAGTTCAAGCTGTCCGAGCCGGAGAAGGTGATAAAATATGCTGTTACATCGGCCAACGATTATGATGGCCGTGATCCGAAAGCATGGGAGTTTCAGGGGTCCAATGACGGCAAGGACTGGACCGTGCTGGACACAAGAAGTGATGAGGATTTCCCCAAGCGCTTTGAACGCAAGCTTTACTCGTTCGACAATGACACACCTTATTTGTATTACAGGCTTAACATCACAAAAAATTCGGGAGACGGTCTGACACAGGTGGCTGAAGTTGCCCTCTCCAACGGAATTGACGTTCCTAAGCCGCCGGCAGCTGATATGAAGTCTGAGGTAAGCAGCGGGCCACTGACGTCCTATACGGCGAAAACAAAAGCAGGCTGGACCGGGACAAAGGCCTTTACCTATTCCGGCACACATCTTGAAAAGGGCCGTGCGTACTCCTACAACAAAGTTTTTGACGTAAATATCAAAGTCAATTCAAAAACGCAACTCTCTTATTTCATTCATCCCGAATTTACGGACAGTGACCAGAACGATTACTCCAGTTCCTTCGCATCGGTGGATCTCGCATTCTCCGATGGCACCTACCTCCATGATCTGGGTGCGGTAGATCAACACGGCATTCCGGTAACTCCTGAAGAGCAAGGAAAATCAAAAACCCTTTATGTAAATCAGTGGAACTATAAGTATTCCAACATTGGCGCCGTTTCTGCAGGCAAAACAATTAAACGCATTTTGATTGCCTACGATAACCCTAAAGGGGAGGGGGTATTCAGAGGAACGGTTGATGATATTAAGATCTCGGGAAAACCTGTGCAAAAGAGCTACAATCATCTGACCGATTATGTTAATATTTTGCGCGGAACACAGTCTAACAGTACTTTTTCAAGAGGCAATAACTTTCCGGCCATTGCCGTTCCGCATGGCTTTAATTTCTGGACACCGGCTACAGACGCTGGCTCCACGAGCTGGCTATACAGCTTCAACCAAAGCAATAACGGTAACAACCAGCCTGAAATCCAGGCTTTCTCCTTAAGCCATGAGCCAAGTCCGTGGATGGGAGACCGGCAGACGTTTCAGGTTATGCCGTCTGCATCAGAAGCTGAAAAGCCGGATGCGGACAGAAAGGCACGAGCATTGCCGTTCAAGCATGAAAATGAAACCGCAAAGCCCCATTATTACAGCGTAAAGTTTGATAATGAGATGAAGGCGGAAATTGTGCCGACTGACCATGCTGCCATGCAGCGTTATACGTTTACAGGGGACACTTCCAGTCTCATATTTGACAATGTAAACAACAACGGGGGAATCTCAATCAACAAGGAAAAAGGAGAAGTAACCGGATATTCGGATGTGAAAAGCGGACTGTCCACGGGTGCTTCCCGCATGTACATCTATGCCACGTTTGACCAGCCGATTGCGGACAGCGGCAAGCTGACAGGGGAAGGAAGGGATAACGTAACCGCTTATGTCAGGTTCGATACAAAATCCCAGAAAGCAGTTACCATGAAAATTGCGACTTCCCTGATTTCCGTAGCCCAGGCTAAGAAAAACCTGGAACAGGAGATTCAGCCGGACGATACTTTCCAATCCATTAAAGAAAAAGCGCAGCAAAAGTGGGAAACGTTGTTGAGCAAAATTAAGGTAGAGGGTGCCAGTGAAGACGAGCTTGTAACGTTATATTCCAACATGTACCGGCTGTTCTTGTATCCGAACTCCAGCTTTGAAAATACTGGAACAAAGGATAACCCGCACTATCAATATGCAAGTCCGTTTTCACCGACTGCCGGCAGCAGTACGCCTGAGGCAACCGGAGCAAAGATTGTGGACGGAAAAACATACGTGAACAATGGCTTTTGGGATACGTACCGTACGGCGTGGCCCGCCTATTCACTCTTCACCCCCAAAATGGCAGGGGAAATGATCGACGGATTTGTACAGCAATACCGTGACGGCGGATGGGTATCCAGATGGTCCTCCCCGGGCTATGCAAACTTGATGGTCGGCACCAGCTCGGATGTGGCATTTGCTGATGCCTATTTAAAAGGTGTTCACAACTTTGATGTGAAGAGCTTCTATCAATCCGCCATAAAAAACGCTTCTGTTTTCAGCCCGAATGCAGGAACCGGAAGAAAGGGAATCTCACAGTCCATTTTTGATGGTTATACCAATACATCAACCGGTGAGGGATTATCCTGGTCGATGGACGGCTATATCAACGATTATGGCATCGCAAATCTGGCCAAGGCACTCGGCAAGGAAGCAGGCAAGAATGATTCGGATCGTGCCAAATATAAAGCCGATGCAAAATATTACATGAACCGGGCACAGAACTATGTTCATCTATTCAATCCTGACACAGGATTTTTTATGGGAAAAAAGGCAAATGGAGAGTGGCGCACGTCTGCACAAGACTTTGATGCCCGTGAATGGGGCGGAGATTATACAGAAACGAATGCGTGGAACATGGCCTTCCATGCTCCGCAGGACGGACAGGGACTGGCCAATCTGTATGGCGGCAAAAAAGGGCTCGCCGACAAGCTGGACGAGTTCTTCAGCACCCCGGAAACTGCGCTGCATGCAGGAGCCTATGGCGGCGTCATTCATGAAATGAGAGAGGCGCGTGATGTCCGAATGGGCATGTACGGCCACAGCAACCAGCCAGCACATCACATTGCTTATATGTACAATTATGCAGGACAGCCTTGGAAAACGCAGGAGAAGGTACGAGAGGTACTTGAGCGGCTGTACATCGGAAGTGAAATCGGACAAGGATATGCCGGAGACGAAGACAATGGTGAAATGTCGGCCTGGCAAATCTTCTGTGCACTCGGTTTTTATCCGTTAAAGATGGGCAGCCCGGAATACGCGATTGGCGCCCCGCTTTACAAAAAGGCAACCGTTCATCTGGAAAACGGCAAGAAAATAGTCATCAACGCGCCAAAGAACAGCAAGAAAAATAAATATGTACAGGGACTAAAAATTAACGGGAAAAGCTACAGCAAAACCTACCTGCTCCATTCCGACCTTGCAGCTGGCGCGCGTTTGGACTTTGATATGGGGCCAAAGCCTTCCTCATGGGGAAGCGGCAAAAAGGATGCTCCAGCTTCCATCACACCGTCTTCCACTGATGGATCAAGTCTCTCGCCGCATCCAATGAGTGACTTGACAGACCATAGCGCCGGGAAAGCGAGCGATGGGGAGGCTGGTACACTGGAAGCTCTGTTCGATAATACTTCATCAACGAGAACAACGCTGAATGGTGAAAAGCCAATCGTTCAATACACGTTTAATGAAGGCAAAAGGGTACAAATGTACACCTTGACGTCAGGAGCGGATGGAAGTGAGGCTGACCCGGTAAACTGGGTGGTCAAAGGTTCAACTGACGGTGAACACTGGACAATACTGGATCAGAGGACAGATGAGAAGTTTTCATGGCGGCTTCAGACTCAAGCTTATTCGATTAAACACCCTGGGAAGTACAACTATTACAGGCTGGAATTCCCGGGAAGCGCAAGCACTAAATTAGCAGAGGTTGAACTGCTGGGCAGAGACCTTGCAGGTGATATTGATCAACTGGAGTCCTCTTTACGAACGTTTGCACAGGCCGGGGAACTAAAGAATCCTTTGAAAAATGACCTGATTGAGAATGTAAAGGTGGCTAAAGTTTTTGTAGAGAAAGGACAGTATATGAATGCTGCAGCTTATATGAAAAAAGGAATCACACAAATCAATGCAGCAGTGGGGAAAGAGATTACCAGAAAGGCCAAAACATCATTGGCAGCCGATGCACACGCTCTGCTGAATTCTTTGAAATAGAAAAAGACAACACCCGCCGATCCGGCGGGTGTTGTTTTATCTTATTGATTGGATTCTTGTCCGAGTTCACTGCTGTCACCATTGCTGTTCGATGAAGCAGCTCCTTTTCCTTTGTAATCCAGGATTTCCTTGATGCGTTCGCTGGCTTTCTGGACAGTGGCCGGATCTGGTTCAAAGAAATACTGACCATTGATGTATTCATCCTGTCCGCCAATTTTGATTTGTTCCAGTTTTTTATTCTGGATGCTGCTGTAGAAGTTCCTCATACCGAACAATTCTTTAAGCGAAATATTCGTTTGAACATTACTTCCTACGGATTGCAGCAAATTATCCGCACGTGAGATGGATTTGATCGAGAGGGCCTTATGGGCAACAGCCTCCATTGCTTGCCGCTGTCGGTCCTGACGTCCAAAGTCACCGCGTTTATCTTGTTTACGCATTTGAACATATGTTAATGCTTCATCACCATTCAGATGCATTTTTCCTTTGTGGAAATATAGCTTTTTGCCTTTCAGGTTTTTCTGATCGAAGTCAAACGGCACATTGACGTCTATGCCGCCAACAGAGTCCACCACTTCTTTGAATCCCTGGAAGTTGGTACGAACATAATAGTCAATCGGCACATTGAGGAAATTTTCAACGGCATCAATGGTTGCCTGTTCCTTATGGCCTTTCTTGCCGTACGCATACGCGTGTGTAATTTTGCTTTTGCGGCCGATTACTGGCAGATACGTGCGGGAATCCCGCGGGATACTTGTGATGGCGACTTCCTTCGTATCCGGGTTAACGGTGAGCACCATCAATGCATCGGTGTGCCCCGGTGAGCCCTTGTAACTTTCTACGCCCATTAAGAGGATGTTAACAGGGTCTTTCCCCATCGCGACTTTATCCATGCGAAGATCGGATTTATTGCCATTAGCCAGGCCTTGGTAGCTTTCATCAGCTGTTGTTTTCACTTTATATGCTAAATAACCGGCATATGCTACGCCGCCAAGCATTAAGAATACCAAAAGAACGAGCATCAGGCGGAGTAAACGGCGGAATGGACGGCGCTTCCGTTTCCTGACTTTCCTTCTGACAAGCCGTGTCGGCTGCCTTTCTTCATTATAATAACTCATGTTTTATTCCTCACTTTAACGGGAAAATTCCCTGATTAGTCTGTCAACAATTTTGCCCTACAGTCCATAGTCTTCGACATAATCTGAGTTAATTGGGGATAGTATTACAGAATTTTTTCTTCCAGGTATTCCAGAGAGCCGTCTTCTATTGTAGCATTTGCATTTGTGAGGTTTATTACGTATTCTTTAAAAATTTGTATATTTTCAGCCGCCACATACGTAACGATTTCAACTTGTTCCAGATAGTTGATTTCTTTAATCAGATAGGGGGATGACCTCAATTCATTTTCTACTTTTCCGAGGAGAGTGTAATCAATTTTCGTATGAACCATCTGCATCAGTTTGCGTTCAACGACCCCGATGGCGTTCAGTCCTTCACTCACACTTTTTCCGTATGCACGAATGAGCCCGCCTGCTCCCAGTTTAATTCCGCCAAAATAGCGGGTAACCACAACAACGACATCTTTTAATCGGCGTTTTTTGAGCACTTCGAGCATCGGTACACCAGCTGTGCCGCTCGGCTCGCCATCATCATTTGCCTTCTGGATTTGGTCGTGCTCCCCGATCAGATAGGCTGAACAGTTATGATTGGCGCTGTGATGCCTTTTTTTTATGAATTGAATAAACTCGTTGGCTTCTTCTTCTGTGGTTGCACGGGAGATATGGGCAATAAATCGGGAACGTTCGATCACAATTTCGTGTTCTCCGGTTTCTTTGACGGTAAGATAGTTGGATAACATAATTAGGGTGCTCCTTATTTATGAAATTAATAATCAGCCACTTAGGCAAGTAATGAAAATTTAACGTGGAAATTCTCCTGAAAAGCTACAAATACAAGGAATTTAGTGCTATCCTTCATTATAAGGCGGGATAGTCTTTCCTACAAATTTCTTTGAGTAATAGACATAAAATTCCTTTTTGTACCGAAGATTATATGGAATAAATGTTTTTATTTGGATTTGTAGTAAGAAAGTCCTAGATGCAAATTAGGTAAGATGGTTCTCGAACTAAAGTCTGTTCTTCTTTATCGTTTTAATTGGAGGATATTTACAAGATGGCAGCTAAAACACAAATTGACCCAAAGCTTTTAGATGGCATTCTTACGGAAACCATCAATACCGTTAAAGTAAGCCAGACCCAAGTTTTTGATATCAGCGAAGAATCCAGACAAGAATTTTTACGGCTGGCCAGAGAACTGGATGATGTAAAAGAAAAAGCGCTTGAGGCTATCGATCGGTCGGATTTGCTCGAAGAGAAATCAAAAATTGCCAGATCAAAACTTGCGCAAGTCAGCAAGCATTTTGAAAAGTACAGCGAGGGCGACATCCGTGAGGCCTATGAAAGTGCAAACGCCATTCAGATAGAAATGTCGATCGCCCGCCAGACTGAGAAACAATTACGTGAAAAAAGAGATGATCTAGAACGGCGCTTAAACGGACTGAAGGAAACCGTGTCGAAGGCGGAATCGCTTGTCGGCCAAATTTCGGTTGTCCTGAATTACTTAAGCGGGGATCTTTTGAAAATTAATGAGCTTGTGGAAGACGCCAAGCAGAAACAGGAGTTCGGCCTGCAGATCATTGAAGCCCAAGAGGAAGAACGCCGCCGTGTATCTCGTGAAATTCATGACGGCCCTGCCCAACTGATGGCCAATGTGCTGATCCGTTCTGAACTCGTTGAAAAGGTGTTCAAGGAAAAAGGTACACAAGCAGCAGTCAATGAAATCAGAGACTTACGCGAGATGGTCCGTGCCTCACTAAGGGAGGTTAGGAGAATCATTTACGATCTCCGTCCCATGGCGCTTGATGACTTAGGACTCATCCCAACCTTAAAAAAATACCTGCGCAATGTCCAGGAAAGTACGGGTATTGAAATCGAGCTTGTGCCAATGGGGAATGAACGAAGATTTCATACGAAGATGGAAATAGCTTTATTTCGGTTAATTCAGGAAGCTGTCCAGAATTCATGCAAGCATGCTGATCCGAAAAACATTTCGGTAAAAATAGAATTCACAGACCGCAAAGTATCTTTATTTATAAAAGATGACGGAAAAGGTTTTGATGCCCAAGGGCAGCAAAAAACCAATTCGTTTGGATTAATTGGCATGAGAGAACGCGTGGAACTCCTGGAGGGAACGCTCAGGATTCAATCACGCTTAAATTATGGAACCGGGGTTTATATTCAAATACCTATACGAGATCGGGAGGGTTCAGAATGAGAAGTCTAGATGTTTATGAGTCCAGTGCAGAGGCACCGGAAAAAACAAGAATTGCTATTATTGATGATCATCGTTTGTTCAGAGAAGGTGTGAAACGCATCCTAGATATGGAAGACGAATTTTCTGTTGTCGCAGAAGGTGATGATGGTTCCGAAGCAGAGGATATCGTAAGTGAACATCATCCGGATGTCGTGCTGATGGATATTAACATGCCGAATATTAATGGTGTGGAAGCCACACGCCGTCTGGTTGAAAAAGCTCCCGAGACAAAAGTTATCATCCTTTCCATTCATGACGATGAGACCTATGTGTCGCATGCGGTTCAAACCGGTGCATCTGGTTATCTGCTAAAGGAAATGGATGCAGATTCTCTTATCGAAGCGGTTAAGGTTGTGGCTGAAGGGGGAGCGTACCTTCATCCGAAGATTACCTATAACCTGCTTAATGAGTTCCGCCGGCTGTCAACAACGACAAAGACCAATAATTCAAACCCTAACACAATTGGGCTTCAGGAAGTGGAATACAGAAAGCCGTTGCATATCCTGACCCGCCGCGAATGTGAGGTTTTGCAGTTACTGGCTGACGGAAAGAGCAACCGCGGCATTGGGGAAGATCTGTTTATTTCCGAAAAAACAGTGAAGAACCATGTGAGCAATATTCTTCAAAAGATGAATGTAAATGACCGTACCCAAGCTGTTGTTGAAGCAATCAAAAATGGCTGGGTGAAAGTAAAATAAACGGAACATGTGATGAAAGCCGGGACTTAAGTGGACCTGGCTTTTTTGTTTCAGCTGATTAATGGCGTGTCATCCTCTTTTATCTTCTCTTCCAGTGCGGGCAAGGAGATTTCTGCGGTTGTCCCTTCTCCCGGCGTGCTTTTAAATCGCAGACTCCCATGATGGTTCTTAATGATCTTTTGGCTGACCATCAGTCCAAGACCTTTTCCGTTTTCTTTGGTGGTATAGAACGGACGGCCCAGCTGCTGAAGCTCAGCTGAAGACATGCCCACGCCTTCGTCCTTTATATAGAGGAGTAAATTTCTATGGTCTCCCGTTGTAGCCGTTAGGGTCACATTCCCTCCTTCAGGCATCGATTCAATCGCATTTATTAGCAGATTGACAAGCATTTTCCTGATTTGATTTTCCTCGCCATTGATCCTTCCGCTTTCAATCAGAAATTTACTGTGGATCATGATATTGTTGAGGTTTGCCCGACTATTTAAGTGCTTTGTCACCTGCTTGATGAGGGGAACCACATCGATGGCCTTTGTAATGGTCATGTGCGGCTTGGCCAGTACTATAAATTCATTGGTAATGAGATTAATGGACTCAATCTCGTCCAGCATAATGGTCAAATAGGTCTTCATTTCAGGAGAAGAAGGCGCGTTCATCATCGTTTGTGTAAACCCTTTCAGCGTTGTCAATGGGTTGCGGATCTCATGCGCGACCCCTGCAGCCATTTCCCCGACAACAGCTAATTTTTCTGACTCGCGAATTTTTTGTACGACGGTCAAGTCCTTCAATGTTCCGACAATTCCCCGGATTTCGTTGTCCACGCAATAGGGAATGTTGGTCATCTCTACGTCAAATACACTTCCATCTTTTTTCAAAATACGGGTTTCAGCCTGCAGGGATTCTCCGCCAAGTGTACGCTGAAACAGTGATTCCAGCTGATCAGGATCCGCATGAGCCAGGAGAAACGTATATGGTCGTCCTATCAATTCCTCAGATGCATAGCCTGTAAGTTTTTCTAACGAATGGTTCACTACAGTTAATTTCCTGTCTTTGTTAATAATATAAACGCCGTCAGGATTTAGTTCAATTAAGGAGTGGTTTTGCTGGTTACTTTCTTTCAGCAAGGCAGATTTAAGCTTAAGCTGCTGGTCGCTCCATTTTCCCACCATATAAAGCAGGGAAATAAAGAGGGTGGCTACTGCCACAATCGCGGTGGCGATTATCGCGAGACTCCCCATGGATGGATCTTGGCTCATAAAAAATAGATGCTGGGATTTCATCATCATGGCTTTTACAGCTATATAATGCAAACCTGCGATTGCAGCGGCCATCAGTAGACTGCTTATAAAATGGGACAAGAAGGAAGGACGGTCCGATTTAAAATAGCGGTATAGTGCCAGTCCTGAAAAGAGATAGGCGAATGAGGCCGCAAGTGAATAAACAACTGGATCGTAGTGAATGGCAGAAGCGGGAAAAATGGCCATCATACCAAAATAATGGAGTCCGATGATGCTTGTCCCCATGATCATGGCTGAGACCAGCAGGTTCCTCTTCGCAAAATAAAAGGCCACATTTGCACCCCCGATCGACAGCAGCATACACAGTAAAAGATCGGGCAGGTAATGATGTGAGGTAAGTGACAAAAAGACGGACATCATCGCGACGAAATGCATACCCCATAATCCGATTCCCAAGGTGATTGACGCGCTGAACAACCAAAGCTGGCGGGATGATTTCGTTTTACGATTACTTCTTCGGGCAAAATCAAGAGCCACAAAAGAATAGATGATGGCTACGACAACAGACAAGGCTGCGATGTAAAGATTATGCTCCATGGTAAGAAAGTCCCTCCTCCTATGAATATATTTTACTAATTTCTTACAGGTCGTCAATTTCCTTCTGTATGTGACAAATTGCCACCTTTTTTGCTGAATCTTTTAACATTGAGCTGAATCAAATGCTTCAGCCGTTTCTTACACCGCGGTTGGGGGTAAACTCTATAAAAATTAATAATTATGGGAGTGGGCCATACATGGGAGAAAAATATTATATTGGTGTGGATATCGGAGGAACAAACGTGGAAAGTGCCCTTTTTACTCCGGATGGCGCGATTCTTGCGAGCCGGGAATTTCCCACACAGGACTATGTGGATTCGGGTGTCCTCGAGGAACTGGTCAAACAGACAAGAGAGATGGCAGAGGAAAAAAATATCCCTTGGGCATCCATAGCAGCTGCAGGCATTGGGGCACCTGGCGTAATCGACCCTGCTAAAGGAATTGTGTTTAATGCACCCAACCTGAAATGGAAGGATTATAAATTGAAACAGGAAGCTGAGGCTTTATTTGGTGTTCCGGTTTATGTAGATAATGATGTGAATACAGGGTTATTGGGAGAAGTCTATTACGGAGCTGCAAAAGGAAAAGAAAACGTTCTGCTGTTCATGATCGGAACAAGCATCGGAGCTGGCATGCTGGTGAACGGACAAATTTACAGAGGCGCACACTGGGCGTCAGGGGAAGTAGGGCATATGATTAGTGACCCTGAGGCAGCTTCTGGAGGATTCGCTCCCATTAGAGAAGGCTACGGATTTTTGAGCAGCAAGATGGGAGGCGTCGCCATTGCCCATCATTACAAGGAAGCGAAACTGCTCGAAGGTGATCTTTCGGAAGAACAACTTAAAGATATTAGTACAACAGACGTTTTCAGGCTGGCGGATGAAGGTGATAAACTTGCCAAAGGCATCATCCGCGAAGGAATCATTCACATGGGGATGGCCATTGTCAACGCAGCCGCTCTTCTCAATCCGCAAATCATCGTTCTGGGCGGAGGAGTCGCGTTATCGGGCAAGTGGTTTATTGGAAAGATCAGAAGCATGCTGGAAGAGTTTGTTCCATGCCCGACAGAACTGGAACTGGCAGGTTTGGAGGACCAGTCTGCGATTTACGGAGCATTAGCGCTTTGCCAGGTGATGCATAAAGAAGAAGTGGAAGCAGGAAAGTTTTAACGAGGCAGAGAATGTTAATAAAAACAGAGAAATGCGCCGTTTTGATGAAAACGGCGCCTGTTTCGTGTAAACTACTATCGTAGAAGAGAGGATGAAAAAAATCTCCTTTCAGGAAAGGAAATTACAATGAATAAGGTAGCTATTATTACTGACAGCACTGCCTACATACCAGAGCACGTAAGAAAAGAAAAAAACATTGTAATGATTCCGCTCAACGTTATTTTTGGCAATGAAACGTACAAAGAAGAAGTGGAACTCAAAAAAGATGATTTTTATGAGATGGTAGGCAAGGGAGGCGACCTTCCGAAAACGTCACAGCCATCGATTGGTGAATTGGCGGATATGCTTGAGGCTTTATCCAGGGATTATGATGAAGCGGTCATGATTACATTATCCAGCGGCATTAGCGGTACCTATCAAAGTGCATTGAGTGTTGCGGATATGGTGGAAAACATAAAGCTCCATGTGTTTGATTCTGAAATCAGCTGTGCCCCTCAGGCCCATTACGCTTATACTGCGGTGGATATGGCCAGTGATGGTGCGGACGGAGCGCAGATCATGGAGAAGCTGAATGAAATCAAGTCGTATGGAATTCCAGCTTACTTTGTGGTGGATGACCTCAATCACTTGCACCGGGGCGGACGAATGAATGCGGCTCAGCTATTAGTCGGAAACCTTCTTCAAATCAAGCCGGTCCTTCACTTTCAGGATAAAAAGATTGTTCCTTTCGAAAAGATCCGTACAAAGAAAAAAGCGATCGGGCGGATTCATCAATTGATGGAGCAATCCCTCAGTCCGGATGAAGCCTTCCACGTCAGCGTAATCCATGCCCAGCGTGAGGAAGAAGCAAAAGAAATCGCAGCTGAAATTCAGAAAAAATACCCGAACGCGAATGTTGCTGTTGATTATTTTGGTCCGGTTATCGGCACCCATCTCGGAGAAGGCTCGCTCGGCATTACTTGGATGAAAAATTAAATCATCACACGGAGGGATTTTTATGAAAATTCCTTACCAACAGGAGACACCAGCATGAGGTTTGTCTCCTTTTTTGTTGATGGGAAAAACAGGATAGCTCCCGAACCATTGGCACCGCGCCACCACCATTCTATTTCCACTTCCTTTTACAATCTTCACAATGTTGATCCGCCCCCTTTGAATGAAGGCTACTCTTTTAACACCACCCTTCAAGCAGAACTTGCCGGCAAACTCCTCTTATTGGATGAACTTTCACTCTCTTTAAATGAGGTACATGATCACTATGATCATGGCTATATTCGGTACAATAAAGGAATAGACAATGAACAGGGAAAGTGGAAATGCAACCGGTGTGGAAACAACGAACCCCGTTTGTTCGCCTCTTTTTCCTGCTATCGCTGCAAGGAAATGCAATGCGTCTACTGCCGAAATTGTATCATGATGGGCCGGGTCAGCCAGTGTACACCGCTCGTTTCCTGGATCGGCCCCAGTTTGAACTGGAAGGACAGGAATTGTGAATCGGTATGGGAAGGTATGCTGTCATCCGCCCAAGAGAATGCTTCCCTGAGGCTGGAAGAGAAGATTGGCGTAAAAGATGAGCTGCTGATTTGGGCAGTGTGCGGTGCGGGAAAAACCGAAGTGCTTTTTCAAGGGATCGAAAAGGCGTTGAAGACTGGCCAGCGGGTCTGTATCGCCACTCCAAGGACAGATGTGGTTCTAGAGTTGCTTCCCCGGTTAAGAAAAGTGTTTCCCGGTGTTACTTTATCAGGCCTCTATGGAGGAAGTATGGATCATATGGACGGTGCCCAGCTTATCCTTTCAACGACTCATCAGTTGTTTCGTTTCCGTAAAGCCTTTGATTTGATCATTGTCGATGAGGTGGATGCCTTTCCGTTTTCCTATGATAAAACTTTGGCGTATGCCGTACAGCAGGCCCAAAAAGCAGAAGCACTGATCGTTTATTTAAGTGCAACTCCTGACAGGAAAATGAAACAACGGGCAGAAGATGGCAAGCTGCCATCTGTAAAAATCCCGAAGCGGTATCACGGTTTTCCACTGCCTGTTCCCCATTTTCTATGGTGCGGTCATTGGAAGAAAAAACTGAAGAAGAACAAGCTCCCAGGAAATGTGATGAACTGGATCAACCATCAGCTGGAGAGGAACAGGCAGGGGTTTCTTTTTGTGCCTTCAGTCCGAACGTTGGAACAAATTGTGCCGTTATTGAAGGAAATGAACCCTTTGATAGAAGGTGTTCATGCAGAGGACCCGGATCGAAAGGAAAAAGTAATAAGGTTTCGGAATGGAGAGACACCTATTCTGGTGACGACCACGATATTGGAACGCGGTGTTACGGTCCCGTTTACTGATGTGGCAGTCCTTGGAACAGAAGAGGAGATATTCACTGAAAGTGCGCTGGTCCAAATTGCCGGCCGTGCCGGTCGCAGCAAGGATGATCCTGCTGGAGAGGTGCTGTTTTACCACTATGGTAAAACCACTGCCATGGTACAGGCGAAGCGGCATATCGAACAAATGAACAGGGAGGCGGGTTTGTGAATTATTGTCTGTACTGCCATGAAGCATTTTATGAGCCGGTTAGCTGGCGATTTATAACCAGACTCTCGGAGGCGATGCCTTTCTGTGACGATTGCTCTTCATCCTTTGAGGCAATTAACGGGGAATTTTGTGGAATATGTGGAAGGTCATTCACCTTATTTCCCGAGCAATATCGACAGAAACACTGCTGCACCGACTGCATTCGTTGGGAAGAAGGCAAGGAATGGAGCGGAGTACTGACGAAAAATCGCTCATTGTATGTCTACAATGACTTTTTAAAACAAATCATCAGCATGCTCAAGTACAGAGGCGATGCCGAGCTCATCCAAGGGTTTAGGGCACCCTTCCGAAAGCTGTATAAACAGGAATTCAGAGGAATGCTGATTGTTCCTGTTCCGTTGAGTGTTGAAAGGCACTACGAGAGAGGGTTTAACCAGGCCCAGCTTCTGGCAGAGCTGCTGGGAGACGAAATAATTGTTCCTATAGAACGAATCATTCATGAGAAGAAGCAAAGCAAAAAGTCGAGAAAGGAGAGGTTGGATATCAAGGAGAACATCTTTCAAGCATCAAAGGAAGCAGAGAAAATAAAAGGAAAGAGCGTTCTTCTGATTGATGATGTTTATACGACAGGTGCCACCATCCGACAGGCGGCGAAAGTGATGCTAGAAGCTGGGGCTTTAGAGGTTTCGTCTATGACGGTGGGCAGATAGTGGCCCAATGCGAAATAGGTAAAAAGTGCCGGGGGATTGGCACTTTTTTTATTTATTGATCGCTTCGGCCGAAAGGAAGGGTGCGAACGAACTATCAAATTTTAATCTTAAACTCCGATATAACAGATAGAAGCTACAGAGGAGTGAACCTGAGTGAAAGAGTTAAAAAACTGCCCCAACTGCGGAAATCTGTTCGTTAAGCATCTCCGTGTGCTATGTGACACGTGTTATAAAAAGGAAGAGGCGATGTTTGAAAAAGTAGCCTCCTATATCCGAAAAAAGGAGAACAGGCAGGCAACACTGCATGAAGTTCAGGAAAGCACCGGCGTTCCTGAGGCGAAGATCACCTCGTTTATCCGGCAGGGAAGAATTCAGGTTGCGCATCTTCCCCATTTTTATTATGAGTGTGAGATGTGCGAGCAGCTGATCAATGAAGGACGGTTATGCCAATCCTGCAAAATGGAAATCAGAACAGAACTGGAAACCCGCCCAATGGAGAAAAATCATGAAAAATTAGGAAAGTCGTACCACCTTAAGTGATCATTGCTTCCTATTTTTTGTCCGAAAACTTCATCTCTCCCGTTTGAAGCCGATATAAAGAATAGTCAAGCAGAAGCTTTTATCCTGCAGAAGAGGTGTAACTTATGAAGATTAACAGCATCAATCACGTTAATATGAATCCATATACAAGGCAAAACCAGCCTTACTCTATGAAAAAAGAGGAAATGATGAACAAGAGTGATGAACTTCAAATCTCGACAGAAGCGAAAGAACTCCAATCCTCAAAGCAAATTTCAACCAGCAGGCAGGAAAAGCTTCAAGATCTTAAAGACAGAATCGAGGCCGGCCAGTATCATGCTGATCCGATGGAAGTGGCCCGAAAATTCTATGAGTACTGGAAAAACTAGGAGGAAATCATGGCATCCGCACAAATGATTCCCATGCTGCAAAAATTGCTTTATGTCCATAAAGAATTAAACCATCTTGCTGCAGAAAAAACGGACACCCTGAAAAAAGGGGACGTGGCTGCACTTGATGTCTTGCTTGAAAAAGAAAATGAGTATGTCAAAACGTTGAGAAACCTGGAAGAACAGAGAACCCAAACCAGTACACTTACGATGTCTAAGCTGATCGAACAGGCAGCACCAGAAGAAATACAACAGCTGCGACACCTTCAGGAGCAGCTGAAGAAAGAATACCTGTTGTTAAAACAGCAAAATCAATTGAATCAACAATTGCTGCACCAATCCCTGCAATTTGTGAATATGTCGATGAATATGCTGATTCCCGAGCCGGAAAAACTGACCTACAGTTCGTCAAAAGCAAACGGATATACAGGAGCAAGCAGCATTGCGTTATTCGATTCAAAAGCCTAGAACGGAGGAACATTCATGGTATCAACATTTCACGGACTTGAAACTGCCAGGCGGGGAATGACAGCTCAATCGTACGCCCTTCAAGTGACCGGACAGAATATCGCCAACGCCAATACAACGGGCTATACAAGGCAGCGGGTGAACTTTAACCAGACTGAGCCTTACCCTGCTCCTTCCCGAAACCGGCCGCAAATCCCCGGACAAATGGGAACCGGTGTCGAAGCCGGCTCCATCCAGCGGGTAAGGGAAGACTTCCTGGATGTACAGTTCAGGGGTGAAAATACAAAATCCGGCTACTGGGGAGCACGGAGCGAGGCGCTCGAGAAAATGGAAGATATCATGAATGAACCAAGTGACAATGGTTTGTCAAAGACGCTGGACCAGTTCTGGCAATCCCTTCAGGATCTTTCATCCAACCCGGGAGATGACGGAGCCCGCTCGGTCGTCCGCCAGCGCGGTGTGGCCGTCGCAGAAACCTTTAACTATCTATCAAACTCACTTACTTCCATTCGTGATGATATAAAAAGCCAGGTTGATGTTTCGGTCAATGAAGTGAATTCGATTGTTGAACAGATCGGCGGCATCAACCAGCAGATCAGTGAGATCGAGCCCCACGGCTACCTGCCGAACGATCTGTATGATGAAAGAGACCGTCTCGTCGACCGTTTGTCCCAGCTCGTAAATATCAAAGTTACAAAGACTCCTAGCAGTGATACCTCATCCAAGCTTGCGGAAGGAAACTATACCATTGAATTAATGGATTCTTCCGGAGCCTCATTAGGAAAGCTGGTGGACAGCAACACGTCCATTCAAAAGCTAGGAATCTCGGAAAGTGAAGGCAACATCTCCGGTTTTACTTTAGGCGGTACCTCTATTGCCTCAACAAATGTAGGCGGAAAGCTGGAAGGAATGACATCCGCCTATAACAACGATTACCCTGAGATGCTGAATCAGCTGGATCAGTTGGCGTTTGATTTTGCCAGGGAATTTAATGAGGTTCATCAAAACGGCTGGAGCCTGAATGATATCAACAATAACACACAAAGCCAGCTTGATTTCTTTACAGTCGGCAGTGAGGCAAAAGGTGCCGCCAAAGGGATCAAGGTTTCAACCTCCATCATGGATGATCTGAAAAATATCGCCGCTGCATCCACACAGGCGGCAGGCGACGGTAAGAACGCCCTGAATCTGGGCAATGTGATGGATACGATGCAATTAAAATCAAAATATGCCAGCGCAATCGGCAAAATGGCCGTTGATGCCGAGCAGGCGAACCGGATGAGTGCAAACGCCGATACGCTTGCCACTTCGGTTGACCAGCGCCGCCAGTCCGTGAGCGGGGTATCATTGGATGAAGAAATGACGAACATGATTCAATTTCAGCATGCCTATAACGCATCGGCCCGTATGATTACAATGGTCGATGAGATGCTCGATAAAATCATTAACGGCATGGGGATTTCAGGAAGGTAGGTGACACACAAATGCGGGTAACACAAAGCATGCTGGCTGGAAACATGCTGCGCAACTTAAGCAGCAGCTATGAAAAGATGGGGCGCTTGCAGGATCAGCTTTCCACAGGAAAGAAGATTACGAGGGCATCACAGGATCCGGTTGTGGCTATGAAGGGGATGAGCTACCGCACGAACCTCACACAGGTCGAGCAATATAAGAGAAACTTTTCTGAAGCATACAACTGGGTGGAAAGCACGGATGCAGCTCTTGATAAAGCAACAAGCGCACTGCAGCGCATTCGCGAGCTTGCCGTTCAGGCATCCAATGGCACCTATGAAGAAAACCAAAAAGCTGCCATCGGTCAAGAAATCCAGCAGTTAAAGGAACATTTGGCTACGATCGCCAACACCCAAGTCTCCGGCAAGTACATTTTTAACGGAAATGATACAACCACTGCTCCTGTAACTATAGAAGACGGAATAGTGACAAAGGTTTCTGGAAACAAGAACGATGTAAAGATTGAGCTATCCAAGGGCATTCAGCTTGGAGTAAATGTTAAGGGAACGGAACTCTTCACAATGAGTGATCAACCTGGGCAGGGATTGTTTAGCGATTTGTCAGCCCTGGAAAAAGCACTGAACAGCCAGGATACGCCGGACGGTTATTCCAAGGAGATCGGTAACTTTCTGGGACTGCTCGATGGGCATATTACCAAAGTGGTGGCAGAGCGGGCAGAACTCGGAGCAAAAAGCAACCGCCTGGAGTTGATGGAAGACCGGGTGGATGAGCAGGAAGTGATCGCAAGCCGTATTCTTTCTGACAATGAGGATGCCGATATTGAACGCGTCATAACCGATATGAAATCACAGGAAAGCGTGTACCGTGCTGCTCTTGGCGTTGGATCACGCATTATTCAGCCGTCACTGCTGGATTTTTTACGCTAAAATGGAGCTATCTCTTGGATAGCTCTTTCTTTTTGAAGGAGGATACCCAATGGCCATTCCACAGCTAACGATGCAATCGACAAAAGCACAGATCTCCATTACAACGACTCCACCTGTCCAGGAAATTCAGCAGCACCCTGCAGATCTCAGCATCCAGCAGCCAAAGGCGGATCTTCGGATTGAAACAACGCCCGGTAAGCTTACGATTGATCAATCTCAGGCATGGGCGGATATGGACTTGAAGCCTGTTTCCAAGCGGATCGAGGAGTTTGCGCAAAATGGATACAACGATTGGCTTGAAGGGCTGGCTCGAATGGCAGAGCAGGGAGACCAGCTGATGAGGATTGAAGACGGCGGTTTGCCGATTGCTGATCAGGCGAAGGAAAACAGCGAAGACCCGATGCTCGATTTCAATATCGGGTTTGTTCCCTCGCCTTTTAGTGTAAAAACAAACTATGAACCATCGAAGGTCAATATCGACTGGCAGGTCCATAAGCCGGTGATAGAAGCGACCATCAATCGTCCGCAGCACAGCTACAAACCGGGCGAGGTCCACACGGAAATGAAGCAGTACCCAACATTAATGATTCAAATAGCAGAACCAAAAATCAATCAATTAAAATAAAGTGGTGAAAAAATGAAGCTGAAAACAAAATTTCATGGAGAAATTGAAATGGAACAAAGCAACATCATTACCTTTGAGCATGGCATTCCCGGATTTGAAGAGGAAAGGGAGTTTATTATTCTTCCGTTTGAGGATACACCTTTTTCTATTCTACAGTCTGTAAAAACAGCTGAACTTGCATTTGTGACAACTGATCCGTTTATGTACTTCAAAGACTATGATTTTACGCTTCCCGATTCAGTAGTCGAAGGTTTGGAAATCAAGGAACAGCAGGATGTGTTTGTTCAGGTGATCGTAACGCTCCGGGACGAATTGTCAAAGTCTACTGCTAATCTGCAGGCACCGGTTGTGATTAACAAGGTAAACAACCAGGGGAAACAAGTTGTGTTAAACGACCGCAATTATACGCCAAGGCATGAATTATTTGCCGAAGCAGCGGCAGAGCGGGGTGTGTAGAAATGCTCGTACTGACAAGAAGAACAGATGAAGCGATCAAGATTGGTGACGATATAGAGATCACCATTATAGGGATTGAAGGAGATCAGGTAAAGCTTGGGATCACTGCCCCCAGTCAGGTGGAGATCCATCGCAAGGAAATTTATCTTTCCATCAAACAGGAAAACAGCGATGCGGCGAATACCAGCCTGAATATCATGGATCAATTAAAGGCACTCAAAAAATAAAAAACTATTAAACATTTAAGCCCTAAAGACGATATTAAAGGTAAGCAAACGAGAAAGATGTTTGACGGCCGCAATCGTCTTTTTTGTTTGAAAACACATCCAACCACAAGGACGTGGGCGGGGCACATTTCAAGGAGGAAAATTAAATGCAAATCAATCACAATATCGCAGCGTTGAACACATTCAACAAATTGAACAGCGCTTCTAATGCGCAATCTAAATCTATGGAGAAGTTGTCTTCAGGACTTCGCATTAACAAAGCTGGGGATGATGCTGCGGGGTTGGCAATTTCAGAAAAAATGCGTTCTCAAGTACGAGGATTGGATCAAGCTTCACGAAACGCACAAGATGGAATTTCTTTAATTCAAACTGCTGAAGGTGCATTGAATGAAACACATGATATTCTTCAACGCATGAGAGAACTTGCTGTACAATCTTCTAATGATACAAATACTGATGATGATCGTGCACAACTTCAAAAAGAAACTAATGAATTAGCAAAGGAAATTACTCGAATTTCTAATCAAACAGAGTTCAATACCAAAAAGCTCATTGATGGCCAAGGGGCGAGTTCGTTAAAATTTCAAATTGGTGCCAATAAGGATCAAATGATGGATTTATCTATCAAGGCCATGGATGCTTTCTCCTTAGGAGTACATGATGCGGCCGATACTACTGCGGCAGCTGCAACTACTGCGGGTGGAGATGCAGTTGTTGGAAAAGGTATCAATATTTCAGTTGCTGGAACTGGAACTACAGCGGCCGAAGAAGCTTCAGCTGCTATTAAAACAATAGATTCAGCAATTAAAAAGGTTTCAGATGAGCGTTCCATGTTAGGTGCAAATCAAAATAGATTAGAACACACTATTAATAACCTGAGTACTTCTTCTGAAAACCTAACTGCTGCTGAGTCTCGTGTAAGGGATGTCGACATGGCGAAAGAAATGATGAACCAAACAAAGAATTCTATTCTTTCTCAAGCAGCACAAGCAATGCTGGCCCAAGCCAACCAACAACCACAAGGAGTTCTTCAACTTCTTCGTTAATCTACTTAAAAAAGACCCTGGTACTTTCCAGGGTCTTTTTTCTTTTCCTTCAATTCCTCCATTGGTCCTACCTTCACCGCCTTCAATTTTTCGCATTTTCGCCGATACATTAAGTAGAAACCAAATAGGAGGAGTTCTAGTGAGTATTAACCCGATTTCTTCTGTTACGCTTGTCAATCCTCTATATAACCGAACACAGGGCGAGCCGCAGTCCCAACCAAAGGAACTGACATCACAGGAAAATGGCTCAACTCAACCAACCAAAAAGGAACTCCATGACATTATTAACGGGATCAATAACATGCTGATTCCCTCACATACGTCATCCAAGTTCGTTTTCCATGAAAAGCTGAACGATTATTATGTTCAGGTGGTGGACGACCAGACGAATGAAGTGGTACGAGAAATCCCTTCCAAGAAGTTTTTGGACATGTATGCCGATATGCTCGATTTTATGGGGATATTCGTAAATCGAAAAATTTAAGCGAGGTGAAGTGAATGAGTACATTGCGCATCAGCGGCCTGGCCAGTGGAATGGATGTGGATTCCATGGTGAAAGAAATGATGAAGGCTCAGCGCCTGCCGCTCGATAAATTGAATCAAAAGAAACAGATCCTGGAATGGCAGCGGGATGACTACCGGTCGATGAATACACTGCTTTCCACCTTGAAGGATCTGACCTTCTCCATGAAGTTAACGTCATCCTACCGGGCAAGAACGGTCACTTCATCAGACGAAAGCAAAGTGACAGCAACCGCGAGCTCAGCCGCCAATCAGGCATCATACAACATATCTTCGGTTGAAAAGCTGGCCAGTGCGGCAACAAAGGTGAACGGGGGTTCACTTTCCAAATCAGCTTCTGACAAAATTGATGCCAATGCCGGGCTTTACGATCAAATGGCAAAGTTCTCGAGCTATGCCGACGGTACAAGCACGGGGTTTGACTGGAAGCAGGGAAGCATTGAAAAGGAATCGATTAACGTCACCACTGCAACAGATACAGTCCAGCTGAAACAAGCCAATCTTGACAGTTCACTGCTCTCCAGCAGCATTATCAAAGTAAACGGTAAGGACTTTCAGGTAGTAGATTCGTTAACAGATCCGAAAACACCAGGACAGGTCATGGTCGGCCAGGACGGCAGGCTGACGTTCAGCGAGCAGCTGGCACCAAACAGCTCAGTGTCTGTTACTTATTTCACGCCTGACCATACAGACACCTTTACAACATCCGGAGAAACAAAAGATTTTCAACTGACGAAGTCCTCCATCGCGCAGGGATCTTTATCTTCCGTAACCGTAGAAAAAGCGGATGGAACCAAGGATACCTACAATATTGTGACGGATAAAAGCCTTCTAACGAGTGGCTCCAACAATGTGTATGTGGACGAAAAGACAGGCAAGCTTTCATTTGCTGACAATATTGAAAAGGATGCAAGGGTTTCCGCGACCTACAAAGAAAACTTTTTCACCTTTGGCATTCAAACCTTTAATGATGAGGGAAAAGCGGTCAACCAAACCTTTGCGGTCAATGGAGCCACCTCTTTAAATACAGTCATCAATCAAATCAATTCTTCCTCTGTCGGGGTAACGGCGTTTTATGATACGCAAACCGACCGGATGACCCTGACACGGTCCCAAACCGGGAACTTCAATCCTGCAGGGAATGAAATCATTACAGCAGGTGCATTTTTAACGTCCGCGGCCCGTTTTGATGATACGGCGACAGAGAGCGGGGGAGAGAATGCAGTATTCACGGTCAATGGGCTGAGAACCGAGCGGAACTCCAATACGTTCGCCATGAACGGCGTTACCTTTACCTTAAAGCAAACCTTTGACACAGGAACAGTTTCCCTTGCGGTTGGAAATAATGCGGATGATGTGGTAAAAACCATCAAAAACTTTGTCGATAAGTACAATGAGACGATATCAAAGATCAAAGACAAGGTCTCGGAAGAACGATACAGAAGCTATCAGCCGCTTTCAGACGAGGAACGTCAAGGAATGACCGATAAGCAGGCAGAGCTTTGGGATGATAAGGCGAAGAGTGGATTAATTAAAGGTGACTCTGTTCTTACCTCGGCATTAACTGAAATGCGCCAAAACCTGTATGCGACGGTAACTGACAGCTCGATCAGTTCAAATTACAATCAGCTTGCGAAAATCGGGATTACAACAAGCGCAAATTACCTGGAAGGCGGAAAGCTCGTTCTTGATGAAGCGAAATTGAAGAAAGCGATCGAGGATGATCCGTCATCCGTGGAAAAGCTGTTTACTGCAACAAGCAGCGTTAGCAGTGAAAACGGATTGATGCAGCGGATGTATGACACGTTAACGAAATCGATCAACCGTGTAAAAGATAAAGCGGGATCGTCTTTGCTTGTAAACAATCAGTTTGTGATCGGAAAGGAATTAAATGATTTGAACACAAGAATCGATGCCTTCAATAAGCGATTGTCGCAAATTGAAGACCGTTACTATAGCCAGTTCACGGCTATGGAGCAGGCGATTCAGCGTTCGAACCAGCAAAGCACGTACCTCTCCCAGTTTTTTAGCAGCTGATTCTAACACCCAATAAAGGAGTAAGATCATGAGTTTACCCAATCCGTATCAATCGTATCAGAACAACTCGGTTCAAACGGCATCGCCTGGTGAACTGACGCTGATGCTCTATAACGGCTGTTTGAAATTTATCCAGCTTTCAAAACAAGCCATTCAACATAAAAACATCCAAGAAAAGAATACGAACTGCCTGAAAGCACAAAAGATCATTCAGGAGCTGATGGTGACCCTGAACATGGATGCTTCGGTCTCCGGCACACTTTTGCCGATGTATGATTATTTGAACCGCCGGCTGATTGAAGCTAACATTCAAAGCAATGTGGAGATTTTGGATGAGGTGGAAGGTTTTGTGAAGGAATTGCGTGATGCGTGGAAGGAAGTTATCCAGATTAACCGCCGACTGCAATATGGCCAGGGTGGTCGTGTCTGATGGGAACCATTTCACGTCTTCTCGAAATCACCCAGCAGTTGAGCGCTCATGTTATGAAAGGTCTTCCGAAAGACGACCGCGAGCTTTACATTCAACGTGTGAATGAACTTCTCGATCAGCGGGAAGCCTTTCTGGAGGAAATTCCGGCCCATTTTACCGAGGAAGAGAAGCGCCAGGGACTTGCCATCCTTCAACTGAATGAAGGCTTTGAGCCGGAACTGGATCGTCAACTGAAGGAAATTAAAATGGACATTATGCTGATGAATCAAAAGAAAACCCAGTCGGCGCACTATGCCAATCCGTATGCCTCGGTTTCGGGTGACGGGATGTTTTTTGATAAAAAGAATTGAACATGAAAAAAAGAGCAATGACCCCAATGGCCGTTGCTCTTTCTCTTATTGGTGGTTTACGAGGTTCACATGATCTGCTTTTCCATCTTTGCCCATGATAAATTCCAGTTCAAAATCACCGGTTTCATAAATGTAGCTCGTTTCTCCCGTGTTTGGAAGGTGACGGATGTGGTCCGCGCTTCCAATTTCTTCACCGAGCATTTTCACGGTAATACCGCCGATGCTGTGTTCACGCTCAACATTGGTTCCCAAGTTCCGGATTTCTTTAAGGACGTTGTCTTTGTCATAAGATAAGGCATATCCCGGATTTCCCATTTCGGCATGATAAATCTCAAAGTCGCTGTTTCCTGAAATAGGCGTGCCCGGCGGTCCCCATTTTTCATGAACGTCCGCCTTTGTTGATTTCCCGATATAAAAGTCGAACGCATTGTTCGGGAAGTGGCCTTCATAAGCACTGTAATAGGTGGTGTTCAGCTTTTCTGCAGCATCCTTTTTGGCAGTGCTCTGGTCTGACGCGGTGGAAGAAGCAGCATGTGCTGTGTCGTTAAAGGAGATCATGCCTGTTCCTAAAACGGAGCCCGTGAGCAGTGAAGCAGTCATCAGTAAATTTGCTCGTTTTTTCGGTAACATTGTATCCCTCCTATAGATCGTTTCTTCCACGTTTGTTAAAAATTGAAACTTTAATTTACTGCCCGTTCCACCAGTCTTGCGTAGGCGAGTGCACCTTCTGGTTTAAGATGCACTCCATCTTCATAAAAATAAGATGATTGACCGTTGCTCGCCTGGTTCCAATTGACAAGCTTCGTGTGCGGATGATGGGAAGCTACTTCCTGAATGGTTTGGTTGACTTCTTTTTCCCATGGACGCGGCACCTTGCTGTTAATAAGGACAATGTTCTTATCCTTGCCTGCATCATTCAGTACACTGATCAGCTGTTGTTTAGAGAAAGGGCCATTTGTTCCGAGTCCAATCACAATGGTATCACCGAGACTGCCCTTTGCCTTCATCTGATCAATGACTTTTGGTGCGTCTGTCAGCTGTCTTCCGATTTTTGCATCCACCGTGGCATCCGGGAATTTTTTCTTCAGATAAGGAGCAACATTGACCATGACGGAGTCGCCAATAACTGTAATTCTGTGCTCTTCTTGCTTTGGAGCAGGTGAAGGCTTCGGATCCTTTTCAGGGTGCTCCTTTTCAGTATGTGATGGTTTTTTCTTAGGTGTTTCTGGTACAGGATGAACATATTTTTGAGCTTCCTTTTTCTCCTGCGCAGCTTCAAGTTTTTGAATGCCGGGCACAACAACCGTATATAGCATAATCAAAACAGCTACGGCTGAGCATCCGAGAATGGATTTCTGAAATAGGGTGGCCCTTTTCCATGAAAATCCTGTTACTGCCCGTTTTTCTTGACCCGTAATTAATGCACTTCGCCGCACAGGCTCTTCGATAAAGTGCCAGGAAATGGTTGCTAAAAGAATAATTATCCCAAACTGTACCCATCCAAGCCAAGATGCGTGCTCTGCCGCCTGTGACGGTTGGGTGAGCACAATAACCGGAAAGTGCCATAAGTAAATACCATATGAGCGGACACCGATCCAGCGAAGCGGCTGCCACCCCATGATAGCCCCAAGCTTGCTTGCGGGGTGGGCTAGGGCTGCGACAAGAAGAGCCGTACATATGGATAGCAGCACCATGCCGCCCCGGTACAAAAAGGAATCAAACTGGCTGGTCAGCATAATCAGCAGCAGAATACCAACAAGGCCAACGGTTCCTGAAATGTCCAACGCAATCCTGGGTTCTCTTGGCAGATGAATGGAAAGCTTTCGGCTTGGCCAGATCAGAGCCAGTGTCGCACCAATGAGCAGTGAAAAAGCTCTCGTATCGGTTCCATAGTACACACGGCTTGGATCCTGTCCGGGTGTATAAAGAACTGCCATCAAAACGGCAGAGAGTACTGCAGCTCCAAGAATGAACCGCAGGATGACTTTTCGAATGCCAATAAACCGTAAGCCAGTCAGAAGCAGAAGCGGCCATATTAAGTAGAACTGTTCCTCTACCGCCAGGGACCAGAGATGGTTAAGTGGTGACGGCGGTCCGAATTGGGCAAAATAGGAGACTTTATGAAAAATAAGCCACCAGTTGCTTACATATAAAAGAACAGAGAGCACGTTTCCCCAGAGGTCCAGTAAAAAGGAACGCTCAAACATGAGGATCCACACGATAACAATGAACAGCATGGAAAGCAATGCCGGAAGCAGCCTTCGTGCTCTTCTGATCCAGAATTTCCTGAAATCTATTTTTCCAGTCCTGAGGTACTCGGTTGCAATAATGTCTGTAATCAAGTAGCCGGATAAAACGAAAAAGATACCTACCCCAAGCAAACCGCCTGGCGCCCAGCCGAGATTCAAGTGATAGGCGATAACCGCCAGCACTGCCAATGCTCGTAGCCCGTCTATGCCGGGCATATACCTTTTATTTTTCTGGGTAGGCTCAGGCATGCAAATTCCCCCTAACCAAAAAAAGGTTGTTTCGGATATATGTAAACGCTGCTTCCGCTATATTTACTCTCTTCCTTTTTTGCGGAAAGCCCTTGTTGATCAACATCATCGTTCTCCCTTCACAATAAGCATGTCTTATAATCTCCCATAATAGTTTAGTGCTTTTTAGAGAGGATGGAAACAAACCGAATCTACTATTTCGACAAACGCATTTGCTAAAAACTGCCGAAGTACAGGGGAATATTTCCTATTCTCAACTATAGTTCAATTGGTTTTTGACATTCAAGGATTATAATGCCCATCCAACGGGAATGAGAGAAATGTCATGTGTAACAGGTAAAAATATCTAAAAGATGAAAGAAATTGGTAAAAACGACTAGTACATAAGGCGATATTCCTTCTTTAAATAGGAAGGTAGAGAAAAGGCAGGCGGTGAAACGGATGTTATTTGCTAAGCAAAGGTACAGAATGCAGGCAGAAATGCTCGACTTTTATTCAGGAAAAGTATCCGAATTCATGAACCAGCTGGATCAGTTGGGAAGAGAACGGGCACATGTTCTCACAAAGACCCAGAGCTGGGAGAGCAAAAGCAAGAAGACCTACCAGCAGATTATGTCGGAGGCAGGAAGCACTCATTATTCAGCAACGGGAACGGGAGAACAGCTAAAAGAAGCATTGAAACGGGAAGCGAATCGTTTAAGGCAGTTTGCAAATGAACTGGAAATGAAGGAAAAGCTGGAAGGGGCAAAAAAACTTGAAGAAGAAAAAAAGAATCATAGCCCTAGATAATTTTGTTTTACTACATAGGTTTTAAGAAAGGAAACAAGGAGTTATCCATGGAAACGCGGGACATTTACGATTATGTGAACACTATGTTTGAATCCAACTGTAAGGTTCCGGTTCTTGAATATTTTAAAAGAATGGAATGGCAGCATGAAATAGAGAACGGTTCATATTGTAACATCAGCCTTAGGAATATGTCTCTAAGGCTTTTTAATTTTCTCTAATTTCTCCGTCATTTGTAACCATTTAATTTCCAAAAGTGATGTATAATGTTGAGGATACATAAAATGAATAAGGATTCATCTGCTGAAAGATGAGGCAAAGAGAGGTGTGACATGAAGGGTCCAGAAATCATTAAGGACTTATTCGAACTAAAAGAAAAGGGATATATACAGTATGACGATTATTTAAAAGTGGTTGAAGGGATCAATCGCTATGAAAAAGATCAGCGGCACATCGCTGAAGGAAAAGAACCTTCTATACAGACGAGGGGGGAACAAGAGCCACAGTTTGAGAAAGATAAGGACCTTGTTTACCCGATTCAACAACCCATTCTCTCCAGTACTGCGCCGGCTGCCGGGCCTTTGCCAAAGCCAAGACCTGTTCCCACAGCTCCTCCAAAACCAGCGCTGACGGCTGAACAAAAACGGGAGCGCAACCTGACCCTGCTTATGGCAGCAGGTGTCATTCTGTTGTTGATTGGCGGCCTTACGCTGGCTACCAGCCAATGGGATGTGTTCTCGGCGTTGGCCAAAACGATGCTTGTTGGTGGAATTGCGGCTTTGTTTGGCGCATTGGGAGCTCTTTCTCAACACGTGCTTCACATTAAAAAGACAGCGTTTGCCTTTTTTGTGCTCTTTGCGCTCTTTCTGCCGATCACGATCTTATCCGCAGGATTTTTTAAACTTTTTGGCAGCTGGCTGAGTTTTTCCGGAGGCGGGAAGTATGTCCTGGGTGCTATTACAAGCCTGGTATGTCTGCCGATTTATTGGAAATTTGCCAAGTCCTTCGGCTCCAGGCTGTTTGCCTGGTTTACGCTCATTGCTTCGGCCATCGGCTATGGATTTATTCTTCTCGCGCTTGGTTCAAAGAAGAATGTATTTTACTTTTTGTATGCACTTGGAAACGCGGCTTACATTTATCTGTATCATGTCAGGAAAACGAGGGACAGGAAAGAGATCTATCAAAAGGTGCTGCCGGTCTTTATTCAGGCGAACCTTATCTTATCATCCGTTCTCATTATTGTTTCTTTTGAGCAGCCGCTGTCCCAAAGCTTTAATTTAATTTTGACCGCTGCACTGTATTTGGCAATGAGAATGGTCAACAAGCGGGTGGAGTACGAACTGCTTTTTATGGCATTTATCTCCTACGGTTTGTACCAGCTCGTTGAACAGGCGGCAGGAGCCGGCTTGACGCTTGTCCTGATTCCTGTGGTGCCAGTTGTTCTGCTTGCGGTGGCGCGTTTTTCAAAGGGCAATTTGAAAAAATACTACCAGGTTGCCAACGCAGCCGTATCTGTCATTGCCTTTTTACTTGTAACAGGCAAAGGACTTATGCTTTCTGGAGGAGAAGGAAACGTATGGATGCTGCTGGGGTATCTGGTGGTTGCCGGAAACTTCGTTTATCTAAGCTACAGCACGGCGTTTCGATTGTTTCCGTACCTGGCGTCCTTTTATATTTTTATTGCGTCATCCGAGGTCTATCACATCACCAGTCCAAACGATATGAAGTATTGGGCGCTGGCCATTGGATTATCAGGACTGGTGACCTATGCGGCTGGTCAATGGATCAAACCTCTCCGGCGTTCAGGCTTGTTTGTCGGAGGAGCCTTTCTTCTGATCGGTTTTGGGTGCACCCTTATAATCCCGGAATATTGGCAGACGGCACTGCTATCGATAGTTCTGACAGGGATGGCAGCACGTCATTACCAGCTTGAAAAGGATCTTGCCAAAAAGATTGCAAGTGCAGGCGTTTCTGTCTTTGGCTTTTTTACAGGATTTTCAGCGGGGATGGCCTTGATCCCTGACCCGGACAGGGCCCTGTCAATCGGCATTGGAACCCTTCTTCTTGCGGCCCTTTATTATTGGGGAAAGAATGACAGAATCCTTGGTCAATATGCGTTGATAGGTGCCATCACTGCGTCGTTCATCAGCTTCCTGGCTTCGTTCAGTACGGATACCGATTGGATCCGGCTTTTATGCAGCGTGCTGTTTGCGGTTATGGTGTTTGCCGGTACACGCTATTTTAAGCAATACATTGGGTTTGGCATCGTGCAGTCGGGCTTGTTCTTTGTGTTTTACGCTTTCCTTCACTTGATTGCAGAACCCGTCAGTGAACGGCTCACGCTTATTATTTTGTCCGCTCTGCTGTTTGTTTCGGGAGAGGCATTAAAACGGGTGGACCGGCAAAGCCATCTTCCAACACTGGTGGTCAGCCAGGCGGCTCTGCTGTATTCAGTGTTTTATACGTTTATTACTTCAGGGGAAACCTTGCCATATTTTCTTCTTACGGTTCTATACGGACTGTATGTCTGGCGCTCTGTCCATGAATCAGAATTAAAATACAGCCTGTATGCGGGACTGACCGTTTTATCCATGGCATTCGGTTTTACTGTAAACGAATGGTTCCCTAATGAGATTCGTTTGTTGTACAGCCTGGTGCTGCTCGCCGCTTATTTTGTTGTTTCATCGGTTTGGAAGGAACGGCTACGATGGTATATTGTTCCGTTTTCAATTCTGGTCATGGCCGAGTATCTTGCGGATTCGTATTATGCAGGAGAGGTTTTGCCTCTGTGGTTTTATGTAGGGGTAGTCCTTGTATTCATGGCGTTCTTCCACTCTCTTAAAGGAAATTGGAGAATTGCTGTGGCGTTCCCGTTAATCTATTTTTGGCTGATGATGGCCAACATGATTGACCTGTACAGCTTATCCGCACAACTAAGTGCGCTTGTCTGGTATGCGATTGGGCTTCTGTTCACAGCTGTAGGAATGTTTATCTATGAAAAACTCTATCATCCTGAAAACGGTGAAAAAGTAGATTTGTACGGAATTGCAGGAATCATCTATGTGTGGACCGGCTGCCTGCAGGCGGTAGAGTGGGTGTTTATTGGCGGGCTGTTCTTGGTTTGGGTGCTGCTGTACCATCATTCCAAACGGATTGCAGCTTTTCCGATGGTTCAAAAGAGCCTTCAAACCGTTTCTTTGGCGGTCGGACTGCTAACCTACTACACGATTCTTGATATGTTTCAGGTTCCAAGTGTAATCATCACAGAACTTTATGTGCTTCCATGGATTCTATTAAGCTATTTAATTACGCGAAAAACGTGGAACCTGAACGAAAAAGCGATCATGATTGTTCAATATAGCCTCATATGCCTGATTTCCATCATTTTGATGCTGGATGCCATGTACAGCTACAAAATTGCCGATGCCGTCATTTTAGGTTCTCTCGCTGTACTCAGCATTCTGTATGGATTTATATCCAAGCAGAAAAGCTATTTCTTCAGCGGTCTGATTGTGCTCATTGTCAATGTGCTCGTGCAGACACGCCCTTACTGGGGCAATATGCCTTGGTGGGTGTATCTCCTCATCGCCGGTATTTTGCTCATCGGGTTTGCGGGCTACCATGAGTTCAAAAAACAGAAGGGGATTGAATCTCCATCATTGAAAGAGCAGCTTCAGCGAAAATGGGGGACATGGTTTGGGGCCTGGAAATAAGGAAGAAGGACAGTTCCGTGTGAGGAACTGTCCTTTTTGTATCAGCGGATCCACCCGCCTGCTTCAAAGGCTTTCTATCATAAATAGCCTCCTCTAAATGAACGAGCTTTCTACCTGGTTGGCAGAGCAGTAGCATTCACTGGAGCGTTTGTATTGTTTTTTTCGGTAATAATAATCGCCAAGCTGTTCATAGCACATCCGGATATACATAAACTCATCTTTTTTCTGAAAGATAGGAAGGGCAATTTCTTCCAAAAATAGTTTGTAGTCTTCGTCGTTTCGGCGCCTTGAAACCTGAAATTGAAGAACTTTGAGCAGACAATAGGTTTCGTTAAGTTCTCCTTTTAACAGCTCAAGGCCCTTGGTGATCCAGCGGGTGGCATCTTCGGTTTCATTGAGCTGGAAAAGGTTGTTGGCCAAGAGATAGATGGTCAGTTCTCCGCCTTGCAGTTCATTGCGTGCATTCAACGATTTTAGAAAGTATTCAATGGCTTCCCAAGGTTTCTTCATTTTGTGATAGACGATTCCCATATTATGATAAATATGTATTCGTAAATGGCCGATATCCGGCAATGATTCAATGCCTTTAAGCGCTTTTTCAAAGTATGTAATGGCGGTGGAATGCTCATTGATCCGGTTATAATCAATCCCAAGGAGAATATAGCAGTCAATGACTTTCTTGAATTGAATGTTTTTATGAAATTCCTCCATCGCCCTTTCGGAATGGAAAATGGAAAGGGTGATTTTGCCCAGACGGCTGTAAATCAGGGCGAGCTGGTAATGGTATTCAGGTTCACTGACATAATCCTTTGCTTTTAAGTACAGCTCAAGTGCTTTTTGAAAATGCCCTTTTAAATATTCGTAAAGGCCGGAAAAATAAAAGTAGTAGGCTACTGTTTCTTTCGGCGTATATTCAATGTATTTTTCCGCTTGGGCCAGTTGTTCTTCCGCATTTTCGAATTCCCGCAACAAGAGATAGTGCCGGGTGGCGCACAAATGAAACATGGACAAGAGCTCAATATCCTTAATGCCCTTCATTTTTTTTTCGATATTGATGTAATGGTCCCTTGTGGCAGACCGCTTCCTCGCTTTTATGTCGTCATACCAGGTGTAGATTAATTTTCGTATTTCAGCGGTAGAGGAGGACTGCAGCAATTCGTCGTATTCTATGTTTAGTTTTTTGCAAAGCAACTCAAGGATTTCTTTGGAAGGAACAATGCTGTTGTTTTCCACTTTACTAAGATAAGGAACGGAACAAATCCCGGAAGTGAGTTGTTTTTGGGTTAGTTTACTTTTTTCTCTGAAATATTTGATCTTCTCTCCTCTAATCATAATCCACCTCAATCCCTCTTCATCCTTTTCATCATATCACATTAAATAACTGATTTTTCCTATTATACACATATTTGCGGGGCATTTGGCAGTCTTTTGTCAATAATTGGGGAGGTGGCAGGAAAAGAGAAGGAATATGCCATATTTCCTAGGAAATAGATTGGCGAATGCTGTTCTATTCTCCTGTTTTTCTCTGAGGGAACAGGAACTTTTGCTTTTAAAAAGAAATTAGGCATAAGGCAAATAAGGAGAGGGAGTGGGGTCCTTGAAAAAACGGGTTGGTATTATTGGCGGCGGAACGACTGGATTGCAGCTGGCTTATGCTTTAATAGAGGATTTCGATGTCACGATCATTTCTCACCGCACACCGGAACAGGTGCGAAGCGGGAGAATCATGTCCACGCAAGTCCATTTTGGCCCGGCACGTGAACGGGAAAAGAGGTTTCATATGCCCGATTGGAAGAGCGGGCATATGATTGAGAGCATTCACATAACGGTAGGGGACCAAAAGCTGTTTGCAGGCAGGCTGGAAAAGCAGGCATTATCTGTTGATCAGCGGCTTTCTTATTCAACGTATGCGGAGGATTTGGAGAGAAAGGGTGTTACGTTTCAGCAAAGAAAGATCATGGACCAGGACAGGGAGACATTAGTTGGAGAATTTGATCTTGTGGTGGATTGTACAGGAAAGAATGGTCCGATCTTTCCATTTCCAATTGAAAAAGAACTCACTCCGTTTCAGGTGCCACAGCGAAAATGCATTGTAGGCTACTTTAAGGGAGTTAAGCCGGTCTCCCCCTGTGGAGTGAGTGTAACGGTGATTCCGGAACTGGGGGAAATGTTTGAGATACCGGCTGAAGCAGAGTCCGGCCCGGTCACAATCCTGTTTATCACAGCTGTCCCTGCTGGTCCTCTTGATATGTTTAGAGGGATTAAAACTCCAGAAGCTTTTACGATTAAAATGAGGGAAGCGGTAGAGATGTTCTTTCCAGAGATTCACAGCCGCATTGTTGATGAACAGTTCGCGTTAAGTGATGAAAACGGGTTTTTACAAGTTGCCATTACGCCTGAAGTGAGAAGGCCTTATGTAATACAGGATCATCAACTCGTTCTGGGATGTGGAGACAGTGTGGTGCTGAACGATCCGATTACCGGACAAGGATGCAACTTGTCTTCCTTTTGTGCGGAGCAGCTGTCTGACCTGCTGGTCGAACATAAACATGATGACCAGTGGGGTGAAAAGCTGGGTATTTTATATTGGAATAGAATTAAGCCTTTCGTTAAAGAAGTAACAGAATGGACGAATGCGATGACCCAGCCGCTTCCCGGCCATGTTATTCAGATGCTGCTTGGCGGGGCACAGGATCAGGAAACAGCCGATCAGGTAGCTCGCTGGTTTGAAAATCCTTCGAGTGCCCATCAGATTTTTCTGGCAAAAGTGTAAAACAACAAAATTAGTGCCGATCTTCCATATAGAGGAGGAACGGCGCTTTTTTTGTCGTTTCTAGTCCAAACATCCCGAATGATTACAATTATTAGGAACTTAGTCTAGTACCTCCATCCTTCTTTGTTTTTTACAATAGAAACACAAGAGATTGAGCAGGCGGTGAACGTATGATTTTTGATAAGCAAAAATACCGGATGCAGGCTGAGATGCTGGACTGGTATTACGGTAAAGTTCAGGAGTCGATGCAAAAGTTGGACCAGCTGAGATGGGACCGAAACCGGGTATTGACCAAGGCTTCGAGCTGGGAAAGCAAAAGCAAAGCATCGTATCAGCAAATTATGTCGGAAGCGGCAAGCACCCACTTTGCTTCGGCAAGCCTTGGAGAGCAGCTAAAAGATGCGCTGCGTCGGGAAGCGGTCCGGCTGAGAGAGCAGGCCGATGAGATGGAGAGACAGGAGAAGCTGCATGAGTCGAATCAGAGTCACTCCCGATGAACTGGAAGACCTGGCTATAGTAAAAGAGGAATTTATTTACCTGCTATTTCATTAAATGGAGACATAGATTTTCGTTACAGATAAAAACAAAGCCCCGGAATCTTCTCACCTCCGGGGCTTCTCTTATTTCCTATTTAGCAAACTCTGCTTCCAGCGCCTTGACGATCTGCTCAACAGACAGGCCCTGGCCGCTCTGCACGGCAGCCAGGAAGGCACCTTCTACAAGCGGAACATCCTTGAATTGAATGTCCCGGTCACCGGTATATAATTCGAGGGCCATTTCGGCGTTCATGGTGGCAGATCCTATATCGGTTAGAATAATAGCGTCATCTGTAATGGAAGAGAAGGCTTTTTCGATTCGGGAGACATCAGTGCCGATTTTTCCGCCGTCAAGACCGCCGGCATTATGGATCTCCACATTGGCTGCCATCTCGGCAAGCAATTCTTTCAAACCGTCAGCTAATTTTTCACTGTGCGAAACAAGGATGAGGTTAACCATTCAGAACCTCCGTAATCTGGCGGAGCAGAATGGAACTGGACAATGCGCCAGGATCCTGAAGGCCTTTGGAGGCATCGCCGAAGTATGAAGCCCGTCCTTTTTCCGCTTTCAATTCTTTTGTATCTGCCAGCGCTTTTTCAATCACCGTCTCAAGCGGTTCATCGCTCTTAAGCGCATTGGTAAAGGGCTCCCACACGTCGAGCATGGTTTTCTGGCCGGCTTTGGATTTTCCGCGTGCCGCCACACCGTCCGCAGCCTCTTTAAATCCCTCGTATAATTCATCGCCCTCTACAGAACTTTTGCCGTTCCACTTGGTCGCGAATTTTACAAAGACAGTACCGAAAAGGGGACCGGATGCGCCGCCGACCGTTTTAATCAGTGTCATGCCCACAAGCTTGGAAAGCTCCCCAAGATCTGCAAAGGAATCTTTATCCTCCAGTTCTTTTTTAACGGCGGTAAATCCCCGTGACATGTTGATGCCATGGTCGCCGTCACCAATTTCACGGTCCAGGTCCGTCAGTTTATCTTTTTGCTTTTCAATTTGATCTGCGGTATTCAACAATGCGGTTTTTAGACCTTGTGTAGTCAGTTTCATTTTATTCACTCCTCACTGGAAATCCAATGGTTTTTGAAGGGGCATCCAGGTACCCGAGCAACTCATCATCCACAGCCAGCAGGGTAATGGAAAAACCGTGCATCTCCAATGAAGTCATATAGTTTCCTGTATAGCTGCGGGCAATCAAGTATTCTCTTTGCTCTAATTGTTTACTTACATAGGTGCAGGCCAGGTACAGTTCTGAGATGGGAGTGCCGCCCATTCCGTTCACCATCAGGGCAATTCGTTTGTCGGTCACTTCTGCGGTCAGCCGATCGAGCAGCTCTGTCACAATCTCATTCACGGGAGCTACAGCTTTCCGTTCAATGCCCTTTTCACCGTGTATGCCGATGCCGATTTCCATTTCGTTTTCGTGAAGCTCAAAGCCGGGCTTGCCGCTTTCGGGCATATAACACGGGGAAAGGGCCATGCCGATGGAACGAACCTGATCGATGGCTTTTTGTGCTGCCTTTTTGACTTCTGCGAGCGATTTTCCCGCTGCGGCAGCTGCGCCGGCAATTTTATGAACAAAAACCGTTCCTGCCACACCGCGCCGGTCTTCCATATTTTTAATAGCAATATCATCATTAACAATAACCGTTTCAACCTGTATGCCTTCAAGTTCGGCGAGTTCCTTGGCCATGTCAAAATTCATAACATCACCTGAATAATTTTTGACGATCAGCAGCACGCCTGCGCCGCCGTCAGCTGCCTTGATTCCCTCAAGCACCATATCCGGCGTCGGTGAGGTAAATACCTCACCGCACACGGCTGCACTCAGCATGCCTTCACCCACGTAGCCTGCATGTGCGGGTTCATGGCCGCTGCCTCCTCCCGAAACCAGCCCCACTTGGCCTGAAGGGGTGCCGTCTTTGCGTTTAATGACATTTACACCTTCTACCTTTTCATAGTAATCAGGATGGGAGCGAACGAGTCCATCAACGATGTCTGTTACAAATTGATTAGGATCCTGCAAGAGTTTATCCAACGTCATCTCTCCTTATCAGTATGAAAATTCGAAACGCTTACATTGTATTCCCTTCTGCTTATCTTATCAATCACCTTCTTACATACAAAGAAAAAGCCCTGCAAATGCAGGGTGCATTAATGAGTGGGTTCAACATCATCCGTTTCAATGTTCGGATCTTCAAGTCCGGCATGGACGCCCCAGTAATAGAAAATGGGAGAAAGAATAGCAGCAACAAGGGTATCCCACGGGGCGTGAATAAGATGATCTGTCTTTGTTCCAGGGCCATAGCTGCCAACAAAGGACATGGCGAGCAGGAACAAATAATAGATAATGAGCCACCATCCGGATTTCAGGTGCAATTTTATCTCTTCTTTTGAAAAGGAAGAGGAACGGTAAGCAGCGATAAAATAAAGGATGAGGGAGAGGATGATGATCGGAATGATAAAAGAAACAACCTTCCACTTGCTCCAATAAATCACCAGGGTTGCTCCCACAAATGCCAGCGGGGTAACCACTTGGGCACCTTTTAGCAAGAAGGGGCGTTTAAGCTCCGGAAGCTTTTTCCTGAGCGACATGAGCGACACGGGACCAACCACAAACGTCAGCGCTTTTAACGAGGTGCTCGCATCGACCAAATCAGCCCACGCCTGAAAGCGGTAAGGGAGCATCCAAATGATCGCCAGCGCCAATGTAAGCCAAAGAGCAGCTCTTGGGAGTCCGCTTTTCTTATCGATCTTACGAAAAATTTTAAAAAAGTAGCCGTTTTTTGCCCAGGCAAACAATGAGCGGGCAGTTGCCGAAAAGTAGATATTTCCGGTGGCTGAAGGAGAGATGACGGCATCTACAAGTACAAGATTGGCGAGCCAGACAACACCCAGTGCAGTAGCCAAATCTGCCCAAGGAGAATCGAAGTGAAGGCCGCTCCAGCCTTCGCTGAGCATGCCGGAAGGTACAGCCCCGATATACGCAATCTGCAGGAGCATATAAATCATTAGACCAATCAGGACCGAGTAAATAATGGCAAAAGGGATACTTTTCTCGGGGCGGCGGGCTTCTCCGGCAAATTCAATCGGCTGACGGAAGCCGTTAAAGGCGAATACGATTCCGGCACCAGTAACCGCTGCGAAGATTCCTTTTGTTCCCCCGGGCGATGCGCCGGTGACGGCAAAATTGGAAGCATCAAAATGCATAAATAAAACGATGATGATGATAGAGGGAACAACGAATTTAAAAACGGTAAGAAAGGTATTGATCTTTCCAAACAACGCGACACTCCAATAGTTAAGGATAAAGAAGAGAAGAATTAATCCGATCTGTACAGCAAATCCCCCAATGGTTGGTGTTCCATCCTTGTGGCCGAGACTGTCAAACCAATACTCCAAATAGCCCCGGACGGCCTGGGATTCAATACTGATGACTGCCGAGTAGGCCAGCATGGAGATGAAACCGATCAAAAAGCCGACGACAGATCCATGGGTAAAATCCGGGTAGCGGACAAAACCTCCCGCTACAGGCATGGCTGCCCCAAGCTCAGCGTATACCAGCCCGATCATCATGATGATGACTGCCCCAATGATCCAGGAAACCCAGGCATAGGGGCCCGCATACTGGGCTCCTGTGGCTGCAGCATAAAGCCAGCCCGATCCAATGATGGAGCCAAGCCCGAGAAACGTGAGATCGAGTGTGCTTAACCTTCGTTTAAATGTTCCATTGTTTTGATTGGACACCATACATTTCATCTCCTGAACGGTTAATGTTGTTTCATGATTAGAATGAAAATTCCCTGAATCATCCAGCTGTAAACACGGGACAAAATAGAAAAACCAGCTTCTCAGGTCTGGGTTCTGAGAAACTGGTTTTTTTATCTTTTTATCATATTGAAATGCGCGTTCAACTGCCCCCTAATCATCGTATCCCGCAATTTTTCCTTTTGGATGTGCTCCTGTGCTTTTTTCAGCTCCTTCCTGATCTCATGCGTCTGAACCCCGTCTTCTCTCTTGTCTGCTATGCTCATCAGCATCTCCACATCTGAAAAGGAATACTTGCGTGTGCCTTTTTCCGTACGGGCGGGAAAGATTAAATTCCGCTCTTCATAATACCGGATTTGTCTCACTGATAACCCTGTTAAGTCTTTAACCGTGCCGATGGAAATCACTTTTTTCTCTTTATATGATGAACTCTCATAAGACACCCACATCACTCCTTTATCAGTGGTGGCACGAAGTTCTTTCCATTACTATAAAGCTTTCTGAATAGAATGAAAAGTGGTATGTTAGATTTTCTGACATAGGAATTGGAGGTGTGAAAAAAAGCCGGAAGGTTATCTTACAGGTTGAGAGATTTTTTCCTGTTCCTTTCGTATACTGAAATCAATTATTCCGGACGAGGGGAGAGAAGCCTTTGTTACGTTTCATCATGCAGTTCGTGATCATCCTCGCCACCCTGGCAGCCGGAAACGCACTGTCATCTGTTTTTCACTTGCCGATTCCCGGAAGTATACTGGGGATGTTTTTGCTGTTGCTCGGCCTGCTGACTGGAGTTGTAAAATTAAGATGGGTGGAAGGTGTCGCAAATTCCCATCTCCGTCACATGACCTTGCTTTTTATTCCGCCAGTTGTGGGCCTGTTATTGAACTGGGGAGCGGTTCACATCCAGCTATGGAAAGTGCTCCTTGTTCTTTCATTGAGCAGTTTGTGCATTTTATTAGGAACAGGCTACTCTGTGGAATTATATGAAAAGAGAAAAAGGAGGAGAAACGGATGATTATCATGTTTGGCAACACCCTGTTAAGTGTAGTGGCTACAGCATTGACCTATTTATTCGGTCTGAGAATTTACCGCAAATCCAATCAGAAGTCCTGGCTCAATCCTTTATATACGGTAACGTTACTTCTTTTTCTTTTACTACCGTTCCTGCATATGGATGTGAAATCTTATGAAAAGGGAAGCAAAATCTTTTCTCTTCTGCTCCAGACGGGAATTGTTTCATTGGCCATTCCTATTTATAAGCAATTTCCGATGATTAAGAAAAACATCAAAAAAATCACCGTTGGAATAGTAAGCGGCGGGATGGCAGGTGTTGCCTCTTCTTTAGTAGTTGCGTTCCTCCTTGGTTTAAAGGGGGATGTTGTGGCGTCGCTGCTGCCCAAAACCGCCACACTGCCAGTTGCTTTGTCTGTGGCCAGTACCCTTGGCGGAACAGCACCGCTAACCATTCTTTTTGTGCTGATTTCTGCTCTTTTTTCGTTGATCGTCGGTCCACATGTGCTGGATGGGTGCAACATTAAGAGCAAAACGGCACGCGGTCTGGCGATGGGGATATCTGCTCAGGCGCTTGGCGCAAATCGTTCCTTCCAATGGGGAGAGGAAGAAGGAGCAATGGGAAGTGTGGGAATGACAACAACCGCCATTCTGGTTTCAGTAACAATTCCTATGGGCATGCTGTTAACAGCATATCTATAGAGAAAGGGGATTTTTGTAATGGAACAGAAAAAGGAAATTCTGATTACAAAACTGATCGAAGCAGGTTTTTATAAATCAGAAAATGGGCATCTTCATGAATTGACATTAGAAGAGCTTTTGAAAGAATATCAAACCTTAAAAATGAAGCCTTTTTGTTAGTAAAATAATAGAATTCAATAAAAGAGCAAAGAATCTATCCATGTTCATGGAAGGATCCTTTGTTTTTTTTTGGTCTTTTTTAAGGAAAGTGGTTGTTGTTATATTCAGAAAATACGTTATAATACAAAGAATACAAAAATTTAGGAGTGAGAAGTGTGAAAGCGTTAGAGAAAGTCAGTGCTTTTTTCGGCAACACGTTTGCGGTCTGGGTGCTATTAATGGCAGCGGCCGCTTTTATTTATCCTCAAGGGTTTACATGGATCGGAAACTATATCGTGTGGCTGCTGGGGATTATTATGTTCGGCATGGGATTGACCCTGTCCGGCTCTGACTTTAAGGAAGTCGCCAAACGGCCCAAAGACGTAGCGATTGGTGTGGCGGCTCAATTTATCATTATGCCGCTGCTTGCATTCGGGCTGGCAACCTTACTGCCGTTATCGCCGCAAGTCGCGGTTGGTGTTATTCTTGTTGGCTGCTGTCCAGGCGGAACTGCCTCCAATGTGATGACCTATCTGGCAAAAGGGGACACTGCGCTGTCCGTTGCTGTAACGTCTGTATCCACGGTGCTTGCCCCCATTTTGACGCCATCATTGATTTTATTATTTGCAAGCAAATGGCTTCCTGTTTCACCCGGTGATTTATTTGTATCAATAGCCCAAATGATCATCATCCCGATTGTTCTTGGCATTATCGTAAAGATGCTGCTTGGCCAAAAAGTGGAAGCTGGTGTGAAGGTCCTTCCGCTTGTTTCGGTTATCTGTATTGTGGCCATCGTTGGAGCGGTTGTTGGCGGAAGCAAAGAGCAGATTGCATCCACCGGGCTTGCTATTTTCGCGGTGGTTGTTCTGCATAACATGCTTGGATTATTGCTTGGGTACTGGGCTGCGCGTCTGTTCAAGATGAGCCCGCCAAAACAAAAAGCGATCTCCATCGAAGTGGGCATGCAGAATTCCGCGTTAGGAGCAGGACTGGCTAGTGTCCATTTCTCTCCGCTTGCTGCTGTACCGAGTGCGATATTCAGTGTCTGGCATAACATTTCAGGCGCTCTGGTGGCGACCTATTACAGAAAGCAGGCTGAAAAATTGGAGGCAAAGGGAGACCGCCCTTCATCTAAAACAGCGTAAAACTGCCGAACCTTCGGCAGTTTTTCTTGTGTTCTGTAACTTTTTTCTCTTTCAACCGTATATATGGTATGGTTTTAGAAGAATGACAGTTTCTTACTTTCTTTCCGTGAATTTTATTGGAGGAATGATGAATGGCTGAAAGAGCTGAAAAGAAAAACCAGTCGAGGATTTGGACGGTTTTGGCTGGGATCGGATTGTTTTTATTAGGTAAATTAAAATGGGTTTTTGGTTTATTAAAGCTGGGGAAATTTGCAACATTGGCTTCCATGTTTGTATCCGTAGGTGCATATGCCATGTTTTTCGGGTGGAAATTTGCCGTGGCCCTCGTCTATTTGCTGTTTGTGCATGAAATGGGTCATCTGGTGGCCATGAAACGGAAGGGAATAGCGACCTCACCGGCTATTTTTATACCGTTTATGGGAGCGGTGATCGGCATGAAAGAAATGCCGAAAAATGCAAAGGATGAAGCGTTTGTGGCTTATGCCGGCCCATTGTTCGGCCTGCTTTCGTTCCTTCCCGCGGTTTACCTGTATGAAACGCAAGGGTCGCCTTTCTGGGGCTTGGTTGTCTTTTTGGGCGCATTTATTAATCTGTTCAACTTGTTCCCGGTCTCTCCCCTTGACGGGGGACGAATTGTTGGTGTCCTTTCTACCAAACTATGGCTGCTTGGCCTGATCTGTATGATTCCGTACATGTTTATTTCTCCTGACCCGATTATCTTTCTTATCTTCCTGTTTGGGATTGCCACGTGGTGGAGAAGAGTGAGAGAGGATTATGTACTGCAGGAGAGCAGGCAGTCGCTGGAGCTTCATCAGAATGAAGAAGAAAAAATTCATGATCTGGTTCGAGAGATGGAGGAATATCGCGATCTTCCCAATTTCCCATATATCGTAGATACCTTTATCGATGAAGGGAGAGTTGAAAAGGAACGGTTGATCCGCAATCTTCCTTCAGGTTTTACCTTGCCTTTTGTTCATGATAAAAAACGACTGAAAAAAGGCGCGATGCTGACGGAAATTAACCTGTTGCAAAAGAGGGAAAAATATTTTCTTTTTCTATACAAGCATGAAGTGATGAAAGAAAGGGAAAAGGAACGTCTGCTTGCTGAACAGAAGTTTCAGTACGGGGAAGATGTTATGGGTGCTGAGCCCGAAGGCGGCCGTCCTGAAAAGGTCGTGGAAGCCTATCTTTTGGCAGTAAAGGAGGAGGCGGGAACCCAGCAAGAGGAAGTGGACCGCCGCAAGAATTATTATGTGGCCAGCTTAAAAACAAAAATTGTGGTCCTTCTTTTATATCTTGCCCTGGCTGGTGTCTTGTCTTATTTCGCAATGTACGGACATACCATTATGGAAGTCCACCGCGAGCTGCTTCAGCGGTAATAAAAATCGACCGGCTTACCATTCTTACGGAAGCCGGGCTAGTTTATTATTTTCGTATCCCGTAAACGATAAGCCCCAGCCCGGCAACAATCCATAGCAATTTTGCCGTGCTGATCTTAGCCGTAATGCCGACCAATCCTAAGGACATGGTCGAAAAGAAAATAAAGGGTCCAATAATGGACAGCGTGGAATTGATCAGCAGGGCCTTTTCAACTGAATTGAAACGGAGCATCAAGAATGCGGCACTTACCTCGCACACTCCCGAGAGAATCCTGATCATGGCCATGCCCAGGACAATTTTCTCAAATACTTGAAACATACAGTCAACCCCCATGATGTGCATGCTGCACGTAGTCGCCGGCCGATATGTAACCGTACAATAAAATGGCTGTCCTTATACTATATGTTGTCCACCGCAAAGTAGAAGTTGAAAGCCATTGCCTTTTCAAAGGGCTGAATTTTCCTGTAAAGTGTGTCATTTAATTGATAGTTTACAAAATTGTTTAAAGAAAAAGATTATTCGACAAAACTTCTTACTATTCGCTAAATGATGCGTTTGACAACATTTTTTTAAATGTGTAATACTATGAATGTATAGGGCTCCTATACAGATTGTCATGACGAAGGGATAGTGAAAGTACATGCAAGGAAAAGTAAAATGGTTTAATGCAGAAAAAGGATTTGGCTTTATCGAAAGAGAAGATGGAGATGATGTTTTCGTACATTTCTCAGCCATCAATTCTGAAGGTTACAAGTCTCTTGACGAAGGCCAAGAAGTTGAGTTTGAAATCGTTGACGGAGCTCGTGGACCACAAGCAGCTAACGTAACCAAACTATAATATTAACTAGCCGATACTTCGGATAATAACCCAGCATTCTTGGAATGCTGGGTTATTTATGTGAATCAATATTCTTCTTCGGATTTGTGAACCTTTTTAAACTTGCCAAACCGTGAACCGAGGTAATAGGCGCCGAGAATAACGGCTACAAAGCCAAGACTGATAAAAAAACCTACCCGCTGATTGGCGTGCAGCAGAGATCCTGCGATCGTAAAAGTAATGAGAGCAATGCCCAGCCAGGATGTTAATGGGTAAGAGGCAGATCGGTAATGCTCTTCGCTGGAGCCGATCTGCTTTCGTTTTTTGATATGGGATGACAGGATGATCACCCAGTTCAAAATCAGCATGATACCGGCAGAGGTTGTCATATATTCATATACTGTGTCCGGCAATAAAAAGGAGAAAAGTACAGAAATCGCAAGTCCGATCCCGCTCAAGCCGAGAGCACCGACAGCAACTCCGCGGCTGTTCTTTTTCTGAAGACGGCCGGGGGCATCACCGTCTTTGGCCAGAGAAACCATAATGCTGGTGATGGAGAACAGAGCTCCTACCATGGTAGAGAATGCAGCACTGATCAATATGACGTTGAAAATCGTGTCCAGGTAAGGAATAGGGAAACTTGCCAGCGCTTTGACAAACGGGCTTTTGTCCTCATTAATGATGTGAAAAGAAACCATCATTAATATAAAGAGAATACTAACGGCGTACAGCACCGTTAATGCGATGACGAGAAATGTGCCGGCTTTTGGTACATCTTTTTTATTTCTTAACTCTGTGGAAAGAACCCCCAGCACTTCAATTCCGCCGTAGGAAAATAAAATAAATATCATGGCGGACCAGAATCCGGAGAAGCCGTTTGGAAACCAGCCGTTTGCAAAGGAAGCAGAAGAAAGTCCTGCTTTCGCACTGTCGGGGGAAATGACTCCTGCCACAGCCAGAATACCAAAACCGATAAATGCGACAAGAGTGGCTATTTTGATCACAGCAAAGAACGATTCAATGCTGCCGAAGTTTTTTACACCGAGCAGGTTGATCCCAAGTGCAAGCACAGAATAAACGACAGATAAGAGCCAGAGAGGCACATGGGGCAGCCAAAGCTGTGTAAAGATGGCCAGGGCAGTTACTTCACTGGACATGATCAAAACACCGGCTGTCCAGTAGATCCAGCCGCTCATAAATCCGACAGGATGGCCGAATGCCTGACCGGCATATGTCCGAAAAGAACCTGGCTGTGGATCCTGTACTGTCATTTCAGCAAGTGCACTAAAAACAAAATAGGCCGTTAAACCGGCAAGGAGGTAGCCGATCAGCACAGATGGCCCGGCTGAATGGATGGAAAGGCCAGATCCCAGAAAAAATCCCGCACCGATTACTGAGCCAATGCCGATCAGTGAAAGCTGCCACCAGGCGAGTTTATGAGATTTCCCTTTCTTAACTTTGCTTTGTTGGACGTTTTTCACACGTTGCTTAACAACATTTTGATTATGCATATCAATCCCTCCTATACCCTACATACCCATTGTGCCCGAAACTTATTTTTCTATCGATTTGATCGAAAATTGTCGAAAAAGTAATTTTATTGTCAAGATATTTTAAAGTTTATGAAGGAATTGTTAACGGGTATATCGAAATATATATACATCACGGAAGGAGGAGTTAAGATATGCAATTTAACATTCGTGGAGAAAACATTGAGGTGACTCCAGCTTTAAGGGAATATGTTGAAAAGAAAGTTGCAAAACTAAAGCGCTATTTTAACGAAACTCCGAACACTGACGCATATGTTAACCTGAAAGTTTACAACAACACTCAATCAGTCGAGGTAACCATTCCGATGACAGGGTTGCTGCTAAGAGCAGAGGAAAGCCACACGGATATGTATGCGGCAATTGACCTCGTAATTGAAAAATTAGAGCGTCAGATTCGTAAACATAAAACGAAGGTGAACCGTCGTTCCAAACAAAATGGAGGCATTCATGAAATGATTGCCAACAGTGCAGACGCCACTACAACTGTTGTTTTGGATGAAGAGGAAGACGAATTTGAGATTGTCCGTGAAAAACGTTTTGACCTAAAACCAATGGATACCGAGGAAGCCATTCTTCAAATGGATCTGCTTGGACATAACTTTTTTGTTTACAATCATGCAGAAACGGGCACGACTAATGTAGTGTATAAACGAAAAGATGGAAGATACGGACTGATCAGCCCGGAATAACCATTAACTTAATTAACGAACAAAACAGCCGGCAAACGAACACGCAAATGTGTTCCTTTGCCGGCTTTTCTGCGTATTTCTTTTAATTAGAAAGGACTTTTCCGTGTGGGGCGAGAAAACAAAAGGATACAGAAATGGGGGTTTTTCATGGAATTGCAACAGAAGCTGTCAGAGATAAAAAAACTTCAGCAGCAATGCGAAGCGGAAGAAAATCTGCAATTAAAATTGAACTGGGACATGCTTGAACGGCGGGATGGCAATAGAAAGGAGGACTTTTTTCATTATGAGGAAGGAGAGCTTTGTGCTTTCCTGGGGATCTATGGATTTGGGAGCAAAGCTGAACTATGTGGAATGGTGCTGCCCGCATACCGCAGAAAAGGAATTTTTACAAAGCTTTTAAGAGGAGCCATAGAAGTTGCCGCACAAGAGTATGATGAAATCCTGCTTAATACACCAGCCAATTCAACATCCGGCCATGCCTTTTTAAAACAAGTGCCATGTGCGTATGCCTTTTCCGAACACCAGATGAAGCGGCAGGGAAAAGCCGTTGAAGGATCACGTGACATCTCTTTAAGACCAACAAGGACCTCCGATTTTGAGTTTGAGATGCAACTGGATGTTGAATGCTTTGGCTTTTCGCTTTCAAAGGCCCGAGAATATAATCAGCGAATAAAAAATGAAAAAGGGCATGACCGGTATGTCATTGAGAAAAACGGAAAAGCGGTAGGAAAGGTAAGAGTGGCCGCTGCAGCGGGAGAAGCCTGGATCTACGGATTTGCAGTTTCTCCGGCAGAGCAAGGAAAAGGGATCGGCAGGAGTGTATTGAATTCTCTTATTTCCTTGGAACAGTCGAAAGGCCATTCGCTGTTCCTGGAAGTGGAAACACAAAATGCACACGCCCTGAAACTTTATGAATCTTGTGGTTTTACGTCCTATAACATGCAGGACTATTATCGCCTTTCGCTTCAGAACATGAACGGCTGACAAACGCATTGTGTTTTTTGACAATTGATGCCTATAATCTACATGAACATGAAAAAGGGGATATTGAGATGAAAAAAATTCTAAAGACCTACCGTTTTCCGCTCATACTGTTGTTTTCCATTGTGATCGGAAGCATCATCGGTTTTACACAGGGCAAGGATGCCGCTGTTTTGAAGCCGTTCGGTGATTTATTTTTGAATGCGATGTTTATGATCGTTGTTCCGCTTGTCTTCTTTTCCATTTCATCGGCCATTGCATCAATGGGCGGTGTTAAGCGATTCGGAAAAGTAATGGGTTCGATGATGGTCGTCTTCCTTTTTACAGGTGTTGTGGCTTCTGTGATTGCAATGGCCGGTGTGAAAATTTATTCACCGTCCAAAGGAGTAAACATCGATCTTGTTAAACCAGAAGATGCCGGAAATAAAGTTTCCATTGGGGACCAAATTGTTCAAACGCTGACGGTTTCGGATTTCTCCGAGCTGTTTTCACGCAACAACATGCTTGCTCTCATTTTATTTTCAGTCCTTATGGGTATCGCTGTTACTATGATTGGCGAAAAAGGAAAGCCTTTCGCCTCCTTCCTGAAATCGGGCAGTGAAGTGATGCTGAAAATGGTCAGCCTGGTCATGTATTATGCTCCAATCGGGCTTGGTGCTTATTTTGCCGCCTTGATCGGGGAATTTGGACCCACACTGCTTGGTTCCTATTTCCGAGCGGTCCTTTACTATTACCCGCTTGCTATTATTTATTTCTTTGGATTTTTTACGCTTTATGCGTTTATGGCCAACGGAAAAGACGGAGTGCGCCTTTTCTGGAAAAACATGCTTTCTCCCTCGTTAACCGCTTTGGCAACCTGCAGTTCCGCAGCCTCCATCCCGGTTAACTTGGAGGCCACAAAAAAGATGGGTGTTCCGGATGATATTAGTGAAACGGCTGTGCCGCTTGGTGCAACGCTTCATAAGGACGGTTCAGTTATGGGCGGTGTCCTAAAAATTACGTTCCTTTTCGGGATTTTCGGCCATGATTTTTCCGGTATCGGAAATTACCTGCTCGTGCTCGTCGTTTCCCTGCTTGTTGGCATGGTAATGGGCGCTATCCCACAAGGCGGCATGATTGGCGAAATGCTCATTCTTTCCTTGTTCGGGTTTCCAGTAGAGGCACTGCCGATCGCAGCTGCCATCTCCACCATTATCGATCCGCCGGCTACCCTTCTCAATGCAACGGGGGATAATGTAGCGAGCATGCTTACTGCACGTCTGGTGGAAGGTAAAAAAAGGATGAAGGAAACCGTCATGAAACTTGGCGAACAAAAGGGAGCATAATCCCTTGGGCACGGCCAATTACGGCTGTGCCTTTTTACATAATTGTGGGTTTAAAACGCCCTGTGAACGTCCATCCTAGATGGAAATTACTTTCCACTCCTTTTGGAACTCCTTCTAAAAACAAGAAGGAACAGGGTAAAGTCACCTTAAAGCTTTTTGTAAATTCTTTTACATTTCCCCACTTGTATCTTATTTTCTTTATACTGGGAAACAGAGTGTTTGTGAAAGAGCGTGTAAAATAATTGAATTGACAGCTATAGAAGTTTCAGCTTTCTTGTCGTAAAATTCACAAACTGATAGAATAAGTAATAGCACTTATTTCCTGAACAGAGGAGCGTTAGCAGATGATAGGATTGCTTAAAAAGATATTCCCGAGCACGAATGAACGAAATTTAAATAGATACCAAAAAATTGCCGACCAGGTGGACGGACTGGGAGATGCCCTGAAAGGTCTTTCGGATGAGGAACTGAGCCAAAAGACCGAAGAATTTAGAGAGCGCGTCTCCAACGGAGAATCTCTTGATGCTCTTCTTCCTGAGGCATTCGCGGTAGTACGTGAAGCGGCTGACCGTGTTCTCGGATTACGTCCTTATCCTGTTCAGATCATGGGGGCAACTGCTCTTCATGAAGGCAACATTGCCGAAATGAAAACAGGTGAAGGTAAAACGCTTGTAGCGACCATGCCGGTGTATTTGAATGCACTTGAAGGCAAGGGTGTCCATGTTGTTACGGTCAACGAATATCTTGCACGCCGTGACTCCGAATTAATGAGCCCGTTGTATAACTTCCTTGGCCTTACTGTCGGATTGAACATTTCCGATATGTCCAGAGAAGAAAAACAGGAAGCGTATGCTGCGGACATTACCTATGGAACAAACAATGAATATGGATTTGATTACCTTCGCGACAACATGGTGGTCTATAAGGAACAAATGGTTCAGCGTCCACTCAATTATGCGATTGTCGATGAGGTTGACTCCATCCTTGTCGATGAGGCGCGTACACCGCTGATCATTTCCGGTTCAGCTCAAAAATCGACCGAGCTTTACATGATGGCCAACATGTTTGTCCGTACGTTGAAAAAAGAAGAAGATTACACGGTTGATATTAAAACCAAAAACGTTCAGCTTACGGAAGAGGGAATTACAAAAGCGGAGCAATATTTCAATATCGATAACTTGTACGATTATAACCATGTTACGCTGAACCACCATATTAACCAGGCATTGAAAGCCAATATCATCATGATCCTGGATGTGGATTATGTGGTACAGGACGGTGAGGTTGTTATTGTTGACCCATTCACTGGCCGCCTGATGGCAGGACGCCGTTACAGTGAGGGGCTTCACCAGGCCATCGAGGCAAAGGAAGGCCTGGAAATTCAGCGTGAAAGCATGACGCTTGCGACCATTACGTTCCAGAACTACTTCCGTATGTATAACAAGCTTGCCGGTATGACGGGTACAGCGAAGACGGAAGAAGAAGAATTTCGCAATATTTACAATATGGAAGTCGTGGCGATTCCAACGAACCGTCCGATCGCCCGTATCGACAATTCCGATTTTGTCTATAAATCCATGGCTGGGAAATTCCGTGCGATTGTAAAAGAAATCCAGGAACGCCATGAAACTGGCCAGCCAATTCTTGTGGGTACGGTTGCTGTTGAAACATCCGAACTTCTTTCCCAAATGCTTCGCAAAAAAGGTATCCCGCATAATGTATTGAATGCGAAAAACCATGAACGTGAGGCAGAAATCATTGAAAATGCCGGCCATAAAGGCATGGTGACCATTGCAACCAACATGGCAGGTCGTGGTACGGATATCAAGCTTGGAGAAGGAGTCCGTGATCTGGGAGGCCTTCACATCCTGGGTACGGAACGCCATGAATCCCGCAGGATTGATAATCAGCTACGCGGTCGTTCCGGACGTCAGGGAGATCCTGGATCTTCCCAGTTCTACATTTCCATGGAAGATGAATTGATGCGCCGATTTGGTTCCGACAACATGATGAACATGATGGAACGCCTTGGAATGGATGAAGATACTCCTATTGAAAGCAAGCTGGTTACCAAAGCGGTCGAATCCGCACAAAAACGCGTGGAAGGCTCTAACTTTGATGCTCGTAAGCAGTTGCTCCAATATGACGATGTTATGAGACAGCAGCGTGAGATCATCTACAAACAGCGCCAGGAAGTATTGGATGCTGAAAACCTTGGTGACATTGTTCTGAAGATGGTAGACTCCGTTATCGAACGCATTGTAAAAGCTCATACACAGGAAGAAATCGTGCAGGAAGAATGGGATCTTGATGAGATTGTTAACTATTCCGTTGCAACCTTCCTGAATGAAGATGATGTATCTGCTGATGATCTTAAAGGTCTTGATCAGGAAGAGATCATCGAACTTCTGAAAGAAAAAGCACACTCTGCTTTTGCTGAGAAGGAATCACTCATTGAACCTGAGCACATGCGCGAGTTTGAAAAAGCGGTTATCCTTCGTGCGGTAGACTCCAAATGGATGGATCATATCGACCAAATGGAACAGCTCCGCCAGGGGATTCACCTCCGTGCCTATGGCCAAAATGATCCGCTTCGCGAGTACCAATTCGAAGGCTTTGAAATGTTTGAAGCGATGGTTGCGGCCATTGAAGAAGAGGTTTCCATGTATATCATGAAGGCTCAGGTTGAGCAAAACATGCAGCGTGAGCAGGTGGCAGAAGGAAAAGCCGTGGTTCCGAGCGATAAGCAGGAAACAAAGCGCAAACCCGTGAAAAAGAAACAGGACATCGGACGCAATGCTCTTTGTCCTTGCGGAAGCGGTAAAAAATACAAACAATGTCACGGAGCGGAGAATTAATTCCTCCGGGATGATATAATAAGAAAAGGTGCAGGGAGAGTCGGAGGATCCAGACTCTCTTTGCTGTGTCTATTTACAACAGCTAAGCATATACTCACGATTATGAACCAAAAATACGAGGTGGCAGAGATGGAATTAGTAGAAATTAAGCAAGAGCTCAATATTATGGCTAAGCGATTAGCGGACTTCAGGGGGTCTCTTTGACCTCGATCAAAAGAAGGCAAAAATAGCCGAGCTTGACGAAAAAATGAGCGCACCGGAATTTTGGGATGACCAAAACGCTGCACAAACCGTGATCAGTGAAGCCAACGGATTAAAGGATCAAGTCAACCAGTTTGAAGATCTGAACGGCCGTTATGAAGACATGGAAGTCGCGCATGATATGCTGAAGGAAGAGTTTGATGCAGACATGCAGAAAGAACTGGAACGTGATCTGAAAGATTTGGTTGATGCGCTGAATACGTTTGAGCTCTCCCTGCTTTTAAACCAGCCGCATGACAAAAACAATGCGATTCTTGAGCTTCATCCGGGTGCCGGCGGAACGGAGTCACAGGACTGGGCTTCCATGCTTCTTCGCATGTATACCCGCTATGCGGAACGAAAAGGATTTAAGGTAGAAACGCTGGATTATCTTCCGGGAGATGAAGCAGGTGTTAAAAGTGTTACTCTTGGCATCAAAGGCCACAATGCCTATGGCTATTTGAAAGCGGAAAAAGGGGTTCACCGTTTGGTGCGAATCTCCCCGTTTGACTCATCAGGACGCCGACATACATCCTTCGTTTCTTGCGATGTGGTTCCTGAACTTAATGATGATGCAGAAATTGAAGTTCGCACAGAAGATTTGAAAGTGGATACGTACCGCGCGAGCGGAGCAGGCGGGCAGCACGTAAATACGACGGACTCAGCCGTTCGGATTACGCATATCCCGACAAACACGATCGTATCTTGCCAAACGGAACGTTCACAGATCAAGAACCGTGATCGTGCCATGAAAATGCTGAAGGCCAAATTGCTGCAGCGCAAGATTGAAGAACAGCAAGCCGAATTGGCAGAAATCCGCGGGGAACAAAAAGAGATCGGCTGGGGAAGCCAGATCCGCTCTTATGTGTTTCACCCGTACAGCATGGTAAAAGACCATCGCACCAACACTGAGATGGGGAACGTTCAAGCGGTAATGGATGGAGATATTGAATCCTTTATTGACGCATACCTTCGTTCACAGATTAAATAATTTTTGTAAAAGCCGGTCCTGGTCAGGGCCTGGCTTTTTTTATGAAATGATGAAAAAGCAGCCCGGAGTTTTTCAAGGGGCTGCTTTTTTGCATGGATATGTAGTTTATTGAAGAGGCAGGGATTGCTCAGGCACAGGGATATTGCGCTGCAGAACCTCAATTTCATGTTCAAGGTAGGAAATATAATGTTCCATCTGTTCAAAGCGTTGCAGCACCGCCGAATGATAATGGTCTAAATCCTGTTCAAACCGATCAAAATTGTGTTCCATTGTGTCCAGCTTTTTTTGATACACATCCAGTCTGCTCAGTGCTTCCTCCATACGCTGCAAAATGAGAAGATACATCTTTTTCTCATCCATTTTTTACACATCGCCCTTTCTGTCTCGGAGTTTAGTTCAATTTTAACCGAATCCTGTCCAAAAATGTTAAGAATCTTTCGACAAAAGTAAAAAAGTGGAAATGACTCTTCCGTTTATTCCTTTACCGCGTCATCGGAATCTCATTCACAGGGCAGACTAGTAGTGATATAATGAGTCGGGTTTTATGGTTTTACAACTAGAGAACTTTCGGAAAGTAGGTAAATGAACGAATGATGACAGCTTTGCGAAGGCGCAGAGGAGTTTTGCCGCCAAAAGCAGAATTAGCTTTGGAATATATTTTTGTAGTTATCGGATCCGCTTTTGTGGCCTTGGCATTTTCGGTTTTTTTATTGCCTAATAAGATTGCCTCCGGCGGTGTCAGCGGAATCAGCACCATCCTGAAATGGGTGGCCGGCTGGGATCCTTCCTACGTGCAATGGGCATTGAACATTCCGTTGTTTTTTGCCGGTATTATTTTTCTCGGAAAGCAATTTGGCGCAAAAACACTGATCGGTACTGTGGTACTGCCCTTATTTGTTTTTCTTTTCAATGGCTGGGGAGCCGCAACCAATGACCCCTTGCTCGGTGCCTTATTTGGCGGATTGGGCGTTGGGGCTGGCCTTGGCATTGTATTCAGAGGCAAGGCTTCAACAGGCGGTGTTGATTTGCTGGCGCAGATTGCTCATAAATATTTAGGAATATCGCTTGGAACATGCATCCTCTTTATTGATGGAACCATCGTGCTGACGTCTGCCCTTGTTTTCGGTCTGGAAAAAGCCCTTTACGCACTGATCGCCATGTTCTTAACCGCAAAAACGATTGATGTGGTTCAGATGGGGCTAGGGGTATCCAAGGTGGCTTTGATTATTTCCGATCAGGAAGAAGAATTGAGGCAAGGAATCCTGACTGACCTTTATCGTGGTGTGACAAAGATCAATGCGCTTGGCGGGTATACACAGGACGAGCGCCCGATGCTGATGTGCGTTGTTGCACAATACGAAGTGACAAAATTAAAACAGTATGTAAAAGGAGTGGATCCTTCCGCATTCGTCATCCTGCTTAATGCAAACGAAGTGCTCGGGGAAGGATTCAAACGAGCATAAGTTTAACAAAAAGAAGCAGTTGAGTCTTAATTTCAACCGCTTCTTTTTTTCGGTGAAAAAAGTTGCGGAATATTGAGAAATTATGGATATGGCTTATTTCTTTCACTTCTACCGACAAGACAGGACATGTACGGGCGAAAGGGTATGTTTGTTAGCTTAAGAAAAAAGTCTGTTCAAGATCGTTAAATATCGGCATAGCAAGGAAACAGGCCATCCCCGTCTGTTTTCTAAAAAAATGCGAAAGCTGTCGGATTTTCTTTGGCGTCAGACCCGAAAGATAGGTAAATAGTCCCTTGTTTTGGATCGGGAAGTTACCAACTTGAAATCAAATTGTAATAAAAATCGCAAAATCCGATGTTATAATAGGAATTACGGGAAAAAACACCAGTTTTATATGAATTGGTTAAAATAGATTGTCGAATGAAAAATGTGGTTGGGGAAATTAGAGTTCATGAAATAAGGAAGTGAATGACGTTGATAGAAATGAAGGATGTATGGAAAACATATCCCAATGGCGTGATGGCCTTAAATGGGATTGATATCTACATAGATAAAGGTGAGTTTGTTTATGTAGTCGGGCCAAGCGGTGCAGGTAAATCCACTTTCGTTAAGTGCATGTACCGTGAAGAGAAACCGACAAAAGGTTCCATTCTTATTCAGGGGACCGATCTAGCGAAGTTGAGAGAACGGCATATTCCGAAAATGCGCAGAAAAATTGGCGTCATTTTTCAGGATTTCAAATTGCTGCCGAAGCTGACCGTATATGAGAATGTTGCCTTTGCGCTTGAAGTCATTGAGGAATCGCCAAAAGTCATTCGCCAGAGGGTCATGGAAGTGCTTGATCTCGTAGGTTTGAAGAATAAGGCACGCTCTTTCCCTGATGAACTATCAGGCGGAGAACAGCAGCGTGTATCTATTGCACGGTCCATCGTCAACCGTCCTCCGGTTATCATTGCGGATGAACCGACAGGAAACCTTGATCCGGAAACGGCTTGGGAGATCATGGACATTTTTAAAGAAATCAATGAGCGTGGCACAACGGTAGTGATGGCCACTCATAATAAAGACATTGTGAACAGTTTCAAAAAGCGCGTAATTGCCATTGAAGGCGGCAGAATCGTGCGTGACGAACAGAAGGGGGAATACGGCTATGAAATCTAGAACCCTAAAACGTCACTTTGCAGAAGCATTTAAAAGTCTCGGAAGAAATGGCTGGATGTCATTTGCCTCCGTTAGTGCGGTAACGGTTACTTTATTGCTTGTCGGCGTTTTTCTAGTGGTGCTATTGAACTTGAACCATCTTGCCAGCCAGATTGAAGGCGATGTGGAAATTCGGGCGTATATTGACCGCACGACCAAACAAACCGAATATAACGATTTGCAGCAAAAAATGGAGCAAATTCCAAATGTGAATGAAGTTAAATTCCAGTCCAAGGAAGACGGACTTCAGGAATTGATTAAAAGTCTTGGAGATGAAGGGAAGGCTTTCTCTTCCTTAAAAAATGAGAATCCATTACCTGATGCCTTTATCATCAAAACCAAGAAGCCTCAGGATACATCAACTGTCGCTTCTGAAATTGAAAAGTATGACCATATCAAGAAAGTAGATTACGGACAGGGAACCGTTGAGCGGCTGTTCAAAGTGACAGGCGTAGCCAGAAATGTCGGACTCGTGCTGATTGTTGGATTAATCTTTACAGCAATGTTCCTCATTTCCAACACGATTAAACTTACAATTGTTTCCCGCCGCAAAGAAATTGAAATTATGAAACTGGTAGGGGCAACAAACGGATTCATCCGCTGGCCGTTCTTCATTGAAGGATTTGTGCTTGGTCTGATGGGAGCGATCATCCCGATTCTCGTTGTGGTGTTCGGGTACCAGTTCCTGCATGGACAAGTGAACAACCAGCTTGATACCGTGTTTGTTAAATTATTGCCGGTCTATCCGATGGTGCTGCAGCTTTCTGTAATGCTGGCTGTAATTGGCGGATTGATTGGAGTATGGGGAAGCATGACTTCCGTACGCAAATTCCTAAAAGTATAAGCCATTGACAGGGGTAGAAAAGGGGAGGACTTGAGTTGAATAGAAAGATCGCAGGATTAACACTATCATTGAGCCTCGCTCTTAGCGGTATTACAGCATACCAATCATCTACAACAGCCAGCGCAGAAACGCTAAAGAGCATTAAAGAGAAAAAAGAGGCGAATAAGAAGAAACAAGACGCAGCAAACGCAAAGCTCAGACTGAATGAAAAGAACCAGGAAGCAACTCGAAACGAAATTGCACGAATCGATCAATCAACTGCTGATACAGAAAGCAAGATCAGCAAAAAAGAAACAGAGATTCATAATACAAAAGATCAAGTGGAGCAGCTAAAAAAGGAAATTGAGATTGTTCAAAAAAGAATTGACAAACGTGACAAGCTCTTAAAGGACCGGATCAACTCCATGTATCAAAGCGGCGGAGCAGTCCAGTATCTTGAGGTAGTTCTAGGATCCAAGAATTTCGGTGATTTCCTTGACCGGGTAGTGGCGCTTAATCTGATTGCCGATCAGGACCGCCAGCTTCTTGAAGAGCAAAAGAAGGACAAAGAACTGCTTGAAGATAAGAAAAAGACAGTTGAAGACAAGCTGGCTGCTTTGGAAGATAAAATGAAAGAACTAAAAGATTTGAAAAAACAACTGGATGCTCAAAAGAAAGAGAAAACAAGATTGATGGCATCCTTAAAGAAAAAGCATTCCAAGATTGAAGACGACGTTGAAAAATACGAAAATGCGGCTGAGTTGTTAAACAGCCAGGAACAGGCCATTAAAGAAGAGAAGGCACGCGCCAAACAGGCAAGTGAACAACAGAGCACCAGCGGCAGCGCAGGGAAAAATGCTTCCAATACAGGCTCTGGAATGATCATGAAGCCGGCAGCCGGTGTATTCACCTCTGGCATTGGTTCCCGCTGGAACAAGTTCCATGCCGGCGTGGATATCGCCCAAGCTGGAAAAGTTCCGATTTATGCAGCGGCTGACGGAACAGTGATCCGTTCTGATTACTCTTCCTCTTATGGAAATGTAATCTTTGTTACGCATAACATTAACGGCCAGACCTGGACAACGGTTTACGCCCATATGAGAGAGCGTGTCGTGCAAGGCGGTTCGGTAAAACGCGGACAGCTGATTGGCTATATGGGGAACACGGGACATTCATTTGGTCAGCATCTGCACTTTGAACTTCACAAGGGGCCTTGGAATGCATCCAAGTCTAATGCAGTTGACCCTCGTCCATATATGTAAACAGAAGAAAAATATGGACATAAAAATACAAGCTGTTCATAATATAAAGTAGGAGTCACGCGGACATACATCAGGTCCATCTCTTACTTTGAAAGTGGCATCGCATCCGCAAGGTGTGATGCCTTTTTCTGCAAACAAATGAGGTGAGCGAAATTGAAAAGAAAAGTTGTTGCACTTCTTATGGTATTATCGCTTGTAATTGGAGCGGGGGGCATGTATGGCTGGATGAAGTGGTCACAGAATGACCAGTCCATCGGCAATGCAGGAACGGTCAATGAACTGAAGAGCACGAAAGCACCAGTCAGCCAAGATGAGGAATTTGCCAAGCTTCAGAAAACCTATCAGTTGATATCCTCTAGGTATTACCAAAAGGTGAGCTCGGATAAATTGCTGGAAGGTGCCATTGATGGAATGGTAAAAACCTTGAAAGATCCTTACTCGGTCTATATGGATGAAGATACGGCGAGCCAGTTCACCCAATCGCTTGATTCGTCTTTTGAAGGAATTGGAACGGAAGTCAGCATGGTCGATGGCAAAGTGACTGTCATCGCTCCATTTAAGGATTCTCCTGCCGAACGTTCAGGAGTAAAGCCGAATGACCAAATTGTTTCAGTGGACGGAAAAAGTTTGGAGGGTCTCGACCTGTACAAGGCAGTCCTCAAAATACGTGGAAAAAAAGGGTCAACCGTAACACTTGGCATCAAACGAAAAGGTGTGAATGACACCCTGAAAATTGATGTGAAACGAGATACCATTCCGATCGAAACGGTCTATTCGAATGTCCAGAAAGTCGCCGGGAAGAAGGTCGGCGTGCTGAACATTACTTCCTTCTCGGAAGACACCGGGTCGGACTTTAAGAAAAAATTGAGTGATCTGGAAGGCCAGGATATTCAAGGCCTGGTCATCGATGTCCGTGGGAACCCGGGCGGGTACCTGGACGCAGTGGACAGCATGCTGAAGGAAATTATTCCTGAAGGCAAGCCGTTTGTTCAGATCGAAGACCGAAAAGGAAATAAGCAGCGCTATGTTTCCGAACTGAAAGAAAAGAAAGACTATCCGATCGTCGGACTCGTTGACGGGGGAAGTGCATCCGCTTCTGAAATCATGGCAGGAGCGTTGAAAGAAGCGGGCGGATATCCGCTTGTTGGTGAAAAAACGTTCGGTAAAGGAACCGTCCAGCAGACCATTGATCTTGGGGACGGCAGCAATGTCAAGCTGACCCTCGCCAAATGGCTGACTCCGGATGGTAACTGGATTCATAAAAAAGGAATTAAACCGAACTATGCGGTGAAACAGCCGGCTTACTTCTATTCCAGTCCGCTCAGCATCGAAAAACCGCTTGCATATGACATGAACAGCGAACAAGTCAAAACCGCACAAAAAATGCTGAAAGGTTTAGGCTTTGATCCTGGCCGTTCGGATGGATATTTTGATGAAAAAACAGAAACCGCCGTTACAGCTTTCCAGAAAGCAAACAAACTGACTCCATCGGGAAAAATTGATCAAAAGACAGCTGGTGAGATCGAAAGCAAAATCATTACTCAAATCCGCAACAAGAAAAACGATCTCCAGCTTCAAACGGCATTGGAAATTGCCGCAAACAAAAAGAAATAAAGAAAAAACCCGCAGGCTTGAGGCTGCGGGTTTTTTAATAAATGAATTTACAAAATCCACACATTTTCTAACACCCCGACATCTTTTCAGGTTATACTTAAAAAGTTAATGTGATAAACTTTTTGAAAATAACATTCCAGGCGGAGGCCGGAATCCACGAATAATAATGAATGAGAAGATGCTTTAAGGAGAGATTTGTTGCATGGATATTTACTTGAAAGAACTGCTTGATGGAGTAGCGGGTCTTTTTTTACATCCGCTTTCATACGTATTTGTGATTGTAGCCTTTGTGATCGGTTTTAAGCGGGTTAAACGGGAAAGGAAAGAATTTAAAGTAAGGGTCCATCCGGTGATGGATAACTTGATTCAATCCTTTTTTCCTGGTCTGTTGATCGGTATCCTGTTCTCGGCTGTCCTGCTTGGGACAGGTGTGGCAATTCCGATGGGAATGGTTGCCTTGATCGGATTAATGTATTTGCTGCTCGGTTTGACCCTGAAAACCAGGTTTCTTAACCCTGCTTATGCGATCGGACTGGCTTCCATTATTGCCCTTTTTCTTCCGGGATTTGAGACAGGTACTGATTTTATTGACAAATGGGTCCGGGATGTACAAAGCACACCGCTTGATTCACTTGGCATCCTCATGGCCATGCTGGTCATACAGGAAGGAATATTGATTATCTGGAAAGGCTCCAGTCGAACATCCCCCCGGCTGCTGAAAGGAAAAAGGGGGCAGTATATCGGTGCCCATGAAGCTACACGGTTTTGGCTGGTCCCGCAATTTCTGCTGATCCCGATGGGCGCTATTCCGGCGCAGGGAGACTGGCCAATGTTCGGAATGCAGGCTGTTGGCTACTCCATCCTGCTGGTTCCGTTTGCTGTCGGCTTTCGTCAGTTGAATGCCCATTCGCTGCCACAGGAAGCGATTAAAGCTACAGGAAAGCAGGTGTTGGCGCTTGGCGCACTGATTGTGGTTATCACCCTTGTCGGTGTGTTTACTGATTTACCTTTGCTTGCTGTTATTGCCCTTATTGGAGGAATGCTTGGCCGGGAACTGATCACCGTAATAAACAGCCAGAAGGATGATCACGGGAAACCCTTCTTTACCCGCCGAAACAATGGGCTTGTGGTTCTCGGTGTTGTACCGGGAACCCCTGCAGCTAAGATGGGAATTCAGGTTGGAGAAGTAATCATGAAGGCAAATGGTGTTTCCCTGAACAATGAGCGTGAGTTTTATCAAGCATTGCAGATCAATGCCGCGTTCTGTAAACTCGAGATTCTTGACCACCAAGGGGAAATCCGCTTTGCCCAGCGTTCACTTTATGAAAACGAACACCATGAATTGGGCTTGCTGTTCGTTCACGAAGTAACCGAGAAAAAGAGTGTGGAAGTTTCATAATTCAGATGACCCTGAAAAGCTAGGAAGATGGCCGGCGTAAGCTGGCCATCTTTTTTTGTGAAAATGGTAGGTGCATATATAAGAATATACTTACACAATGGCTTGATTGAATAAACAGCGGGGAGAGGATATGAAGTGGTCACCAACCAAATGCTGGACAATGCTTTTTATGTACAGGAACCTCGTGCATAAGCCAGATGGCAGAAGGTTGGGCTAAATAGATCTTCCAGCGAGTACGTGATGAAATGGGCAACCGGATTGCTGAGATCGCCAAAACAGGAAAGTGATAAAGATAGAGGCATACCCATTCGCGGGTATGCCTTTTTGGTTATGAACCGTATGGCGGCTGGTAATACGGTTGTTGATAATATCGGATAGCGTTTTGTGGGTCCGGACGATTGCCGCAATCTTTTGGAGGGCCGATGAACATGGTGGGCTGCACGGGATTTATCGTTTTCTGCCACTGATTTTCGTTCATGCAATAGGTGTGGGCCATAATATTGGCAGGGGTAAACTTGAGCAGATCTGACCCCAAAATGACATCAGGTGTTGGCGAGTTAAAAATGGCCAGCAGATGGGTTTGATCCGTGGTGGCTACTTCATAATGCCACCAGCCTTGAGGAACGTTGGCCACTTGCCCGGGAGCGATGGAAAAATGCATAAATTGTTTGGTGAACGGGTTGAAAATGGAAACGACAGCAGCACCCGAAATGCAGTACACCAATTCAGCCGCATTTTGGTGATAATGCGGTTCCACCACATTATTGCTGCTCAAAAAAATATCCAGCAGGGATACATTGTCCAGCGTGTTCAGCTCGTTGATTCCCAGCACATTAATGTAATTTTGCCGGTCTTTCGTCACGACGTTCGTATTGATGGTCGCGCTGAATTGCACGGAAGGGGATGTATAATTCAAATTTTGAGCCATATTCCATTCCTTCTTTCCCTCATGACATGATTACATTAGGCTATGCGAATGCCCATATAACGTGAATCTTTAATCGGCCTGCCTGCATTATGGACAAACTTTTTATTTTCGTTTGTCCACTTTGTGACAATCTGCACACAACAAAGAAAAACAGACTGGAACAGTGACATTTATCACATATGAGATAAGCCCTATCGTTATAGCATGAGATAGTACTTATTTCACATAAGAGAAAACGTAAATGCACGAAAGGAGAGGTTCAAATGAGCAAGCGATTGTCGTCTGGCCGTCTTAGGATGGTTTCCGTTCTGGCGGCAGGTCTGCTGGTGCTTTTATCCGGTTGTGACCGGCGTTATCTGATCTTTAATCCATCTGGCCCAGTGGCGGAAAAGGAACTTCATTTAATTATTTTATCCGCGGTGCTGTGTGCCGTTGTGGTCATTCCTGTGTTGGCGTTGCTTATCTTTATCGTTTACCGGTACCGTGACAAACCCGGCAATAAGGCTCCTTACACACCGGAGTGGAGCGACAGCAAAATTTTAGAAATTGTCTGGTGGGGAGTCCCGATTATTATTATTGGTATTTTGGGTGTATACACAGCAAAAACAACCTATTCCCTTGTAAAGCCACCAGTGGAGGATGTGAAGCCGATCACCATCCAGGTAACTTCTCTTGATTGGAAATGGCTGTTTCAATACCCTGACCAAAAAATTGCGACCGTCAACTATGCCGAGATCCCAGCCGGTGTTCCGGTCCAGTTTCATCTAACGTCGGATCAGATGATGAACTCATTCTGGGTTCCTGAACTTGGCGGCCAGGAATACACCATGCCGGGCATGGCGATGAGGCTGTGGCTGCAGGCGGATCAACCGGGAACCTATTACGGCTCCGGTGCCAACTTTACCGGAAAAGGCTTTGCACATATGAAGTTTAAGGTGGTAGCCAAGCCACAGGCTGAATTTAATCAATGGGCCAAACAGGTAAAAAAGACCGCCCCTGCACTGACTGAGGCAAAATATCAGCAGCTTGCCCAAAAAGGCCTGTCAGAGAAGCAAACCTACTCTTCATATCCCGAGAGGTTATTCCTTGATACGATCGACCGCAACGGTGGCAAATACATGAAGCCTGAAATGAAACACGGCGGACACGATATGTCGATGATGGACCACGACAACGAATAAAAACGAAAGGGGGAAAAACAAGTGGGAGAAAAAGCGAAAGGATTTTTTGTAACGGGTGACCCGCTTATCTATGGCGCAGATGTATCCATAATCATCACGCTGCTTGGCATTCTTGTTTTTCTAACGTATTTCAAAAAATGGGGCTGGCTGTGGAGCGAATGGCTCACAACCGTCGATCATAAAAAAATCGGAATTATGTACCTGGTGTCGTCCTTGCTTATGCTGTTCAGGGGAGGGGTGGATGCCCTCCTGATGAGAATGCAGCTTGCGATGCCGAACACTCATTTTCTGCAGTCGCAGCACTACAATGAAATCTTCACGACACACGGAACGATCATGATTCTTTTCATGGCGATGCCATTCATGTTTGCACTTTTTAACATAGTTATTCCGCTGCAAATCGGAGCCAGGGACGTGGCATATCCGTTCCTGAATGCGATGAGCTTCTGGCTGTTCTTTTTTGGAGCCTTGCTCTTTAACTTGTCCTTTGTGATTGGCGGCTCTCCTGACGCAGGCTGGCTCAGTTATCCGCCGCTTTCCGAATTGGCCGGCAGCCCCGGTCCGGGACAGAACTTTTATATCTGGGGAATTCAAATTTCCGGGATCGGCAGCCTGGCGACCGGCATCAATTTTCTCGTCACGATCTTAAAAATGAGAGCACCTGGAATGAAACTGATGCAGATGCCCCTGTTTACCTGGTCGGTTCTTTCCAGCTGCATCACGATCATCTTTGCGTTCCCGGTATTGACAGTAACACTCGCTTTGTTGTTTGTTGACCGCTTTTTCGGTGCTCATATCTTTACGGCGGCCAGCGGCGGAAACCCGATGATGTATGTAAACCTGATCTGGATGTGGGGACACCCCGAAGTTTATATCGTTGTCCTTCCGGCGTTCGGCATTTATTCTGAGATCGTGAGCACGTTCTCCAAAAAGAAAATCTTTGGCTACAAATCAATGGTCTTCTCGATGATAATCATCTCTGTACTCGGCTATTTCACCTGGGTCCACCATTTTTTTACAATGGGGGCGGGAGCCGATGTGAATACGTTCTTTGCGATCACAACAATGGCAATCGGTATTCCGACAGGGGTTAAGATATTCAACTGGCTGTTCACCATGTTCCGGGGACGAATCACGATGACACAGCCTATGCTCTGGACGCTCGCATTTATTCCGTGTTTTCTCGTCGGCGGAGCAACCGGTGTGATGCTCGCAGCAGCGCCTGCAGATTACCAATACCACAATAGCTACTTCCTGATCGCTCACTTCCACCAGACACTAATTGGCGGTGTCGTTTTCGGATATTTGGCCGGACTCTATTATTGGTGGCCGAAAATGTTCGGTTTCAAACTGAACGACCGCATTGGAAAATGGGCATTCTGGACATGGAATATCGGTTTTTATGTGTGTTTTATGCCTCAATATGCTCTCGGATTTATGGGCATGACCCGCCGTGTATATACGTACGGCTGGGATATGGGCTGGGCACCGTATAACTTGGTTTCAACGGCTGGTGCATTTTTGATGGGAATCGGATTCATCTTTCAGGTGTGGCAGATTCTCTACAGCATCAAGCATGGTGAGCGGGATCTTACAGGCGATCCATGGAACGGCCGGACACTGGAATGGTCGATCCCATCGCCTGCGCCGCATTATAACTTTGCTCATCTTCCTGCAGTGAGAAGTGACGATTCCTGGTGGGACATGAAAAAGCACAGATACGGAGCAGCGGGTCAGGACGAGATCAAAGAGTATGCACCAATTCATATGCCAAAAAACTCAGGGATTCCGTTTCTGATGTCGGCGTGCTGGTTTGTGGCCGGATTCGGACTTACGTTTGAGTGGATTTGGCTGGGAATTGCCGGGCTTGCCGGTATAGGGATTTGCTTGCTGGCTCGTTCCTTCCAGCGAAACACGGATTATTACATTCCTGTAGATGAAATCAAACGGACAGAGGCTTCTATAGGGAGGGTTGTGTGATGGCACAATCAGCTATCTCAATGGATGCTCCTCAGGAGCACCAGCATGATACATTTAAACTGCTTGGATTTTGGATATTTCTCGTCACCGACTGTATTATTTTCGCTTGTCTATTTGCCGTATACGCTGTGTTGCGAACACATACGGACGGCGATTTAACCGGCCGCGAGCTGTTCGAGGTGAAAGGCTTCACTGCTGAAACTCTTATTTTGCTCGCGAGCAGCTTTACGAGCGGGCTTGCTTCACTTGCCATGCATAAAGGAAGTAAAAAGCAGCTCCTGGGCTGGCTTACGGTCACTGTTTTGCTTGGATTGTCATTTGTAGGGCTTGAGATCACAGAGTTTGCCAAGATGGCGTCCGAAGGGGCAAGAATCTCAACGAATGCATTTCTATCTTCCTTTTTCACACTGGTTGGCACGCACGGCCTTCACGTTTCATTTGGATTGATTTGGATGATTGGTGTGATGGTGCAGATCGCACGGTTCGGCATTGACTCGCTGACAAAAGAAAAAGTCACCATCGTCGGGCTGTATTGGCACTTTCTCGATGTTGTCTGGATCTTCATCTTTACCGTCGTCTATTTGCTGGGGGTGATGTAAATGGGAGTTTCTGAAAATCATGGATCAGCTAAAACGTATATTCTCGGATTCTTGTTTTCTCTGATCTTAACGGCCATTCCGCTTTGGCTAGTCATTCAGCATGTAATGAGCAAAACGGTGCTGACCGTTACAATATTGTTGATCGCCGTGCTTCAATTGATCATCCAATTCTTCTTTTTCATGCACATCAGGGACGGTGAGAAGCCAAGGTATCATGTCATGGCACTCGTGCTCGGCGCGGTCATGGTGTTCACCATTGTCGCCGGCTCCATCTGGATCATGACCTTCAACTCTCAAGTTCACTAAGGTGATAGACCTAGCCCGTCCCTTGGTGGATCCGGAGGTTGAAAGGAATTCAGTTGGAGGAAATTGTCGGAACTGTGATCTTCGTTTGAAATAGTAGATAATAATCTTGTAAAGAGAGGATGTGTGCATCGCTTGAGTAGTGTAGACAGGCGGTAAAAAAACCATTTGATGTCAATAAAAGAAAAATAGTTTGGGCGTAAATCATGATAATTGATCATGACTGAACTTTCACACTACTTTTAATTACCCTCCTTAACCAAAACAACTGTAAATACCATCCGATAACTTACAATTTTTGTCCCATAACCGCGAACTTTGTAACATATTGAAATATAGATGTAATATAACTGTCCTAAAAGTTCAATTTGTTAATGATATAATTACGGATGGGAATTAACGTGGGTTGTAGGAGTAAGGTTAAGGAGGAAATGTAATTGAAGCAAAGAGTTTTAAAGGCTTTTTTATCACTTAGCATCTGCTTTAGCGTTTTTACATACACTTCAGCACATGCGCAATCCTTAAGTGATATACATAAGAAACAAGCCGAAAATGACGCGAAAAAACAGAAAAAGAATGCAGAAATCAAGGAAGTTCAAGGACAACAGGATCAGGTAGTCCGTGAACTTGAAAAGATCGAGTCTAATCTCGAGCAAACAAAGAAAGATATCCAGACGAAAAAAACAGAAATCGATAATACAAAAAAAGAGATTGACAGACTGAAAGATGAGATTGCCAAGATTCAAAAGCGAATAGAAGAGCGGGACGCGCTTTTGAAAGAGCGTGTACGTTCCATGTATGAAAGCGGAGGCGCTGTAAAATACCTGGAAGTAGTTCTTGGTTCACAAAACTTTGGTGATTTTCTCGATCGATTGATCTCCCTGAACATGATTGCTGAATCAGATAAGGCTCTCCTCGAAGAACAAAAGCGGGATAAAGCCCAAGTGGAAGAAAATAAAAAAGATGTGGAACAAAAGCTGGAATCACTCAATGCGAAGCTCCAGGATCTTAATGGACTAAATGACAAGCTAAAAGTGCAAAAAGAGGCAAAAGATAGATTGTCTGCTTCCTTGAAGAAAAAAGAGACTCATCTTCATGAAGATGTGACAAGCATCGAAGAGAAAAATGAGATTCTTGCAGCACAGGAAAAAGCGATTAAAGAAGAAATCGCAAGAGCCAAGCGCGAAGCGGAACAGCGAAAGCGTGAAGAAGCAGCACGCAAAGCGGCAGCAGAAAAGGCCGCGCAAAAACAGGCAGCAGAAAAACGTGCGGCTGAAAAAGAAAATCGTCAGGCACCAGCACCGGCGCCTGCTCCGAAAACAAGCACACCAAGTGTATCAGCAAACTTTATCTGGCCGACCAAAGGTTATGTTTCCTCTCCATTCGGGACACGTTTTGGAGGAAGTGACTTCCACCCGGGTATTGATATTGCAGAAGCAGGATCAGGGAATCCGATCGTAGCAGCAGCTGATGGTACGGTAGCACGTTCTTACCTGTCATCTTCTTACGGAAATTGTGTATTTGTGTCATCTTACATTGATGGACAGCTTTACACTACCGTTTATGCACATATGAGCGAGCGTATGGTCAGCACAGGACAATCTATAAAACAAGGCCAGCGACTTGGAACAATGGGTAATACTGGGCACTCTACTGGTCAGCATCTTCATTTTGAACTCCATAAAGGACAATGGAATTACGCGAAATCCAACGCGGTTAATCCAATTCCATATTTGCATTAATCCACAATATGAGGGAAGCAGGAGACAACTCCAGCTTCCCTTTTGTAATCTAGTAAAAGAGGTGAGCAGGATGAAGGTTGGTGAGGCAAAGAAAAATGGTGCAGAGTGGGCCATAAATTTTGCGAAGTCGAGCGAATGGGTGCTCGGTGCTTATTTTAGCGGTTCTACCATTCAAATGTGTGATGACGAAGAACTGCCCGTGGGTTCGGATGTGGATATAATGGTGTTGACATCACTTCAGGATCCGCCTATGAAACTAGGGAAATTTCTATATAGAGGAACACTGCTTGACGTAACCTACCTTTCGGAGAGTCAGTTTTCCTCGTCAGAAAGGGTTCTTTCTTCGTATCACCTCGCAGGGAGCTTTCGGTTTGATACGATCATTTATGATTCCTCCAACGTTCTGAAAAACTTACAGCACGACATTTCTAAAAAGTTTGCTCAAAAAAAATGGGTGCTCACACGATGTGAGGATGCGAGAAAACGGGTGGAAACGGGTTTGGCTTCTATCCATAACAACGTGCCGCTGCACGAACAGGTGATGAGCTTTCTCTTTCCTTCAGGGGTAACGACCCACATTCTCTTGGTTGCTGCGCTCCGCAATCCGACCATTCGGCTTCGTTTTGCCAAAGCGAAAGAAGTACTTGAAAATTATCATTTAGAAGGATTTTATGAGGAGTTACTCACACTGTTAGGCTACAGTCATTTCACACCCAAACGAGTGGAATATCATTTAAACCATCTTGAAAAGACGTTTGATGCGGCCGTTAATGTATCAAGGACACCCTGCCTTTTCAGTACAGATATTTCAAAAGACAGCCGGCCGATTGTAATGGAAGGCAGCAGGGAACTCATCAAAAAAGGCTTACACAGGGAAGCTGTCTTCTGGATTGCAGCAACATTTACCCGGTGCCATACCATTTTGGCAGCGGATGCCGATTTGCATTCCTCATTTTTCCCTTCCTTTCACGAGTTACTGAATGAGCTTGGAGTAGCCTCTCTTCCCGATATCATCAAGAAGTCCCAGCAGATCCTCGATTTTTTACCCGATGTTTGGGATGCAGCTGAGAAGATCATTCACGCAAATCCTGAAATTATAGATAAGTAGGCATGCCTGTTTTGAGGCATGCCTTTTATAATGTAAATCACTCGTTAGAGCGATATTTAAATCATTGAAATTTGTCTATACTGAGAAGGGCTTTATTATTACTAGATTCGGAGTGACGCTTTTGCGAGTCCTTATTTTTCTTTTATCAGCATGGTTGCTCATCCTGCCATACAAAACGGAGGCACATGCCTTTCTGGTCAATTCCAATCCTGCTCCGGAGAGCACAATCAGCCAATTGCCATCCAAAGTCGAACTGACATTTAATGAACGGCTTGAGAAGGAATTATATTCATTAAAAGTTCTGAATGACCAAGGAAACCCGATCACGAAAAAACCGACAAAGATGAGTCAGAACCAACGTAAGTTGACGCTAGACCTGCCACAAGGAAAAAAAGGGGTCTTTACTGTCCAATACTCGGTGATTTCTTCCGACGGTCATCCCGTATCTGGCGCTTATTTATTCACTGTGGGGCAGCCTTCGCAAGGTAATAAGGCTCCGTCCGATGACCCAGCAGGTGAATCTGGACATCCGGGCAGCGAATATAACCTGGCTTACCTGGCTATAAGAACCCTGTATTACGTCGTTTTGCTGCTGGCTTCCGGCTGGGTGATCTGGAAATCTTTCATTCCATATTCGGAAAAAGAACAAAAAGAAGTGTACATAAAACACGGGCGACTCATTCAGAGGGTTCATCTTTTTCTACTGACAGGATTCATTTGCATCCAGGCCAGTATATTGCTAAATGGACAAAATTGGACAAATTTTCCTGACCTCCTGTTCCATACGGCAATCGGATGGTCTTGGCTCCTTTCATTTGCATTATCTGCAGCAGGGCTGTTTTTAACGTATAGACGGACATGGTTTGATTTAATCTGGGTCATCCTGCTGCTTCTGGCCAAAAGCTTAAATGGGCATGCGGCAGGGCAACAAATGGCCCCGGTCACCATGGGGCTGGATACCCTTCACCTATTGGCTGCTGCTCTATGGGCGGGAGGGTTGAGCTATTTGTTTTTCAGTTGGAAAAGAGATCAGGATCATAGTACTTTCTTTTTTAAACGATTTTCGGTAGTGGCTTTAATCAGCTTGATTGTGCTGATCTTCAGCGGTGTGGTGTACACCGTTTTCTTGCTGCCCAAAATATCTTATCTCTGGGACACGATGTGGGGCATTTTTTTAACCATTAAAGTGGTTATTGTGCTTCTTGTTCTTATTGCCGGTGCACTCCTCCGATTTTATAGAAAAAAGGACAGAAATGCGGTTCATGCTCTTCTGAAAGTGGATCTGACCTTAATGGGGATGATCCTGGTGATTGTTGCTTTGTTTACACAGCTTAACCCGACCCCGCAAAACAAGCCACTGAATTGGAATGAAAGCAAAGGCGGCATTCATTTTGAAACGAAATCGCATGTCCTTCAGCCGGGGATCAATGATTTTCACATAAAGGCCACGAGTTCAAAAGGGGAGCCATCTATTGAAAAGGCTGAACTGCGTTTTCAGTCTATAGACCGACCGAAAGTCCCAGAGATCATCGTTCCCCTGAAACCGGAAAAGGGATCTGATGGACATCAAAAGATATTTTATAAAACCGGAGCTTATCCCCCATTTCCGGGTGAATGGAAAATGACCATTGCTGTTGTTAATGAAGATGTAGATGAAATTTTAATCACCAAAACCATTAAGATTTATAAACTGCAGCTTTAGCAGTTGAAAGGATGTATTTATAATGAAGAAAAAATGGATTTCCATGTTAGGTGCCTGTGCTGCTGCTCTTTTTATGTTTGCAGGCCCGGCAAGTGCCCATGTGGTGGTCTTTCCACAGCAAACCACTCAAGGGACGTATGAAAAGTTTTCTGTGCGGGTACCGAATGAAAAAGATATACCAACCGTTAAAATCAAGGTCGAAATTCCTAAGAATGTAGAGATTTCGCGGTTCCAACCCATGCCAGGATGGAAATATACGGTTGAAAAAGACTCTACGGACCTGATCAAAAGCGTCACCTGGACGGCCGAAGGAAAAGGGCTTTCTTCAACAGAATTTACTGAGTTTAATATGCAGGGGAAGGTAGGGGAAAAGGCAAATAAAATGGTGTGGAAGGCCTACCAAACGTATAAGGATGGAAGCACTGTCGCATGGGAGGGGCCAGAAAGTTCGGATACACCTGCTTCAGTTACTGAAGTGATGAAAGGAAACGGAGACGAGCATGGCGGTATGAACGGAACCGCTGCTGAACATAAAGAGATGGCAACAGGTGATGAAAACGCAAGCTCAGCCACACTACCGCTCTATCTTTCAGGTGCAGCTGTTCTGCTTAGCCTGATCTCACTTGTTCTATCTGCCAGAAAACGTAAATGATAGAAAGGATCCGCATATCCGGCGGATCTTTTTTTAATATCACTCCGACCATAAGCGCAAGAATGAGGACGATTTACGGGGTTGGGGACTGTTAGAATAAGGGCAGAATAAAGGAAGAGGTGAATAGCAAAATGGATATGAAACTTCAGGACCGGTATGATTTTATTGAACCCGGGGATCCAAAGCATGATGCATTGTATGAAAAGATGTTGAAAAAGGAGGAGAGGGCGGGATATTATATCGGGGTAACAACGACCGGGATTGCCTGCCGTTTCGGGTGCAGTGCCACTCCGCCTCAAAAGGAAAACACAGTTTTCTCTAGAAGGCTGTTTGACCTCATTGCTTTTGGTTTTCGGGAATGCAAGGTTTGCCGGCCACTGACTCACGGTACGGAACAAGATGATGTCGAAACGTTCGCCGAGCTGATCCAAAAGGCTGATCATCCCGAAAAATATTTAAAGCAGGTGTCTCCCGGAGATACCTCGTATCGTGCGGCGAGAAGGTGGTTTGAACAGAAGCATGACGGTGACCTGCAGAAGTACATGTATGTTAAACGTGTGAACCATCTGTTAAAAAGTGAGAACAATCAGGATCCTGAACATTCCAATATCATTACTTATCAAAGATACTGGACGCCGATCGGGGTGCTTATCGCCTGTTTTTATGAAGGAGAGTGCTGTTTGCTGGAATTCATGGACCGGCGTGCGCTTGAAACCGAACTTCTTTTTCTGAAGAAGAAGCTTAATGCCAATCTTAAAAAAAGAGCAGGTGCAGTAAGCAGACAATTGGGGAAGGAGATGGAGGAGTATTTCGCTGGCGATCGCCAAACTTTTACGGTTCCCATTGCGAGTATCGGAACCGATTTTCAGCTGAAAGTCTGGGATGCGTTGAAAGAGATTCCATACGGGACCACACGCAGCTATAAAGGGCAGGCAGAGCATCTAGGACGTCCGACAGCCGTCCGTGCCGTTGCAAATGCGAATGGAAAGAACCGAATTTGTATCCTGATCCCGTGCCATCGGGTCATTGGGGACAACGGAGACCTAAGGGGATATGCAGGTGGATTAGACAGGAAACAGTTTCTTCTTGAGCTTGAAGAAAGCAAAGGATTACAATAAGAGGGAAAAGGAGGCAAAAGGGATGGCCAGTCTTTCATTTAATGAAATGTGGGAAAAAATAATGGCGTGCGACAGTTCCTATGATGGGTTATTTTATACGGCTGTTAAAACAACAAAAATTTATTGCCGTCCTTCTTGCCGGTCAAGGAAACCGAAAAAGGTGAATGTCGAATTCTATGCTACTAGGGTTGAAGCACTAAAAGCCGGGTTTCGGGCGTGTAAAAGGTGCCAGCCGGATGCCGGGCTTTCTCCACAGGCTGAGCTCATCACCAGGGTGAAAGGCTTTCTTGTCGAGCATTTTAAAGAACCTCTCACTTTACAGAGCGTTGCCCAACATGCAGGTGTCAGCCCGTTTTATCTGGAGCGGCAGTTTAAGGAAATGACAGGAGAAACTCCCCGGACTTATTTGGAAAAGGTCAGGCTTGATAAAGCGGTGCACTTGCTTACGCATACCTGTCTTACTAATCTTGAGATCTGCTATGAGGCAGGTTTTCAGAGCACGTCAAACTTCTATAAAGTCTTTCGAACTGCCAAGAACTGTTCTCCAAGTGAGTTCAGGAACATAAAAGAGGGCACATAAAAAACACTTTCAATGGGAGCGAAAGTGTTTTTTCGTTTTTATTCAGTTCATTTTTTCTTCTACACGGCGGTCAGGTCCTACATATACAGACTCCGGACGGAAGATTGTGTTGTCTTCGGCCTGCTCCAGCACATGGGCACTCCATCCGACCATCCGGCTTGCGGTAAAAGTGGGGGTGAACAGTGCAGGTTCCATCTGGATGGCTTTCATGATGGCGGCAGCATAAAACTCCACATTGGTATACAATGAACGTCCAGGTTTAAATTCATTCAGCAGTTGAACCGCCATGCGCTCGGTTTCCAAAGCCAGGTCAAGCCATGGATCTTCCCCCGCGGTTTGCAGCAATCGTTCTTTTAGGGCGATGGCCCGCGGATCATGCGTTTTGTATACGCGATGGCCGAATCCCATCAATTTTTCTCCCCTTGTTAATTTGTGTCTAAGCACCTTTTCAATATCGTTTACTTCCGAGATTTCATTAAGAAGATCAATCACGCCCGATGGTGCTCCGCCGTGAAGTGGGCCTTTCATGGTCCCAATGGCGGATGTGGCTGCTGATACCAGATCAGATTCGGTGGAAGCCGTCACCCGCGCAGCAAAAGTGGAAGCGTTCATTCCGTGCTCCAGTGTCAGTATCATATAGGCTTCTAGCGCATCTGCATGTGCTTTTATAGGAAGTGAACCATAGAGCATGTAAAGGTAATTTTCAACATGACTCAAGTCGGGAATAGGAGATACCGGAGCATTCCCTTCCAATGTGCGTTTACGGTAAGCAATGATGGAAGGCACCTGAGCTGTCAATCGAACCGCTTGTCCGGTGGTAGGCTTCCAGTTGTAGTCCACTGTGCCTTCAGAAGAGACCGCTGTCCGGATCACACTCATCATGTCCATGTTTTCGGGAAGTCCGTCAATGATTTTTTTCATTTCTGGAGAAAGTACGCGATGTTTGCTCAGTTCATTTTTTAACTTCCTTAATTCATGGTCATCGGGCCATTTTCCGTACCATAAAAAATAGGCCGCTTTTTCAAAGGAAGCTATTTTCATTACTTCACTGATCTCGATTCCTCTGTATAAGAGAATGCCATTCTTTCCGTCTACCGAACTGATGGAAGTCTCCACCGCGACAACCCCTTTTAGTCCCTTGGCTGCATTCATTGAAAATCTCTCCTCCTTTAATTCTTTGATCCTATTGTATGATGGATATATAATTAGGAAAATTAAATCTTTTTAAATAGATTAATTAAGAAATATAATAAGGAGAAATTTATGGAGTTTAACTGGCTTTATACGTTCATAACGGCAGCGGAAAAGGGGAATTTTAGAAAAACGGCAGAGCAGCTTTACATATCGCAGCCTTCGGTTACTGTCCATATTAAGCAGCTTGAAAAAGACATCGGGGTGTTACTCTTTCATCGGGAGGGAAAGAAAATTAAACTGACGGAAGAGGGAAAACGATACTTGGATCATGCGAAGAAATTGATTGCTCTTTATGAAAACGGTCTGGAAGATATGGCGTCCTTCAGCCAGGGTTACAGCAGTAAGTTGATTTTGGCCATTTCACCGCTTATTGCCGATACGATTTTGCCATTTGTGCTAAAACGTTACTTAAATCAGCATCCGGAAACGGAAATAGAGGTTAAAATTATAGAGTCTGAGCAAATTGAACAAGCCGTACTGAATGAAGAGGTGGACATCGGTTTGTCTTGCCTGCCCACTGCCAATCCCGATCTGATCTGTGATCTTCTCTATAAAGACAGGGTGATGTTTATTTGTGCCCATGATGGAAGGGATTTGGAATCCGCACCGCCACTGGATGAAAAGGAGATTTTGGAATCTCAGTACCTGCTGACACACAATCATCCGGGCTATTGGGGTACGTTAACCAAAAGTATAAAGACCCGATATCCGGGAGTGAGAATGATGAGAGTATCACAGGTGCATATTACAAAAAGATTTATTGTGGAAGGGCTTGGTGTTTCCTTTTTGCCTGCTTCGACGGTCAGGAGGGAATTGCTGGAGGGACGGATGCTGGAAGTGGATTGCCCTTCAATTCCGCTTCCCGAAGCTAACACCTATGCGCTCAGAAAGTACGACCACCGAAAACAAAGGGAATTCCTTACCTTTGTAGCCGGCCACAGAATATAAAAAGGAGAGAAAACCAATATGAAAAAGAAACTCGCGATGTGCAGTTTGGCGATGCTTTTACTTGCCGCATGCTCGTCTAACAATGCTGATGAAAAGAAGAAGTACCATGAAGGACAAAATATGGAGGCTGCTGAGAGCGTCTATAAGCAAAATTGTGCCTCGTGCCATGGCAACAATTTGGAAGGCGGAACCGGTCCGTCCCTTGAGAAAATCGGAAGTAAATATTCCGAAAAAGAGATCATGAGCGTCATTCTGAAAGGAAGAAATGGAATGCCTGCCGGGATATTAACCGGTGGAGATGCGAGGCTTGTAGCCGAGTGGCTGAAAAAGGAGCATAAATAGAAAGCCGCTGGGCGGTTTTCCACAGAGAGCCACAACAAGCAAAGAAACGCCAGGGCGGTTTTCCACAGAGAGCCACAACAAGCAAAAAACGCCAGGGCGGTTTTCCACAGAGAGATACAACAAGCAAAAAACCGCCAGGGCGGTTTTTTTGTTTGTTTTATAAGATTGGAGACAGGAGCCGGGAGATGGACTCTCTAAAGCGGATCGAGCGGGAACGGTGCTGGTATTCCTCCCATGTCAGTTTACGGGACAGTTTGACATCCTCCTGGAAGGCATCGATCAGCTGTTTCGCTACCTCTTTATTATAGATAAAAGCATTAATCTCAAAATTCAGCTTCAGACTCCGAATATCGAAATTAGCCGTACCGACAGAGGAGATTTCATCATCTACTACGATGGATTTGGCATGGATAAAGCCGTTGTCATAAATATAGACGTTGGCTCCGGCTTTCAGCAAACCGCCGATATTGGACAGTGAGGCCCAGTACACAAAAAGATGATCAGGCTTATTGGGAATCATGATATTCACATTTACGCCGGAATGGCAGGCAATTCGCAGCGTGTCCAGCAAGCTCGCATCAGGGATAAAATAGGGTGTCTGTATGGTAATGGACTTTTTGGCCATCGAAATCATTTTTATATAGCCATCCTTGATTTGCGGCCACTCCGACTCCGGACCGCTCGTAACAATCTGCATCCCGACGGTTCCTTTGGCTTTTTCCTTGGGGTATAAAACTGGATCATAATCAATATCGTGTCCATACGATGCCTGGTTCCAGTCAAGAATAAAGCGGGTTTGCATGGAAAGGACCGCTTTCCCCTGAATTCTCAGGTGGGTGTCACGCCAATTTCCAAATCTCGGACTTAGGCCAAGGTATTCATCTCCAATATTAAACCCGCCAACATACCCGATTTTTCCATCGATAATAACAATTTTGCGATGATTGCGGTAGTTCATACGAAAGTTAATGAAGGCAAATTTACTCGGGAAAAAGACTTCCACTTCTCCTCCCGCTTTTCGAAGGTCCGCAAAGAAGTTATTAGGTAGAGTTCTTGATCCGAGCTCGTCATAAAGAACTCTGACTTTTACTCCCTGTTTGGCTTTTTCAATAAGAGCATCCCGAATCCTTCGGCCGAGATTGTCTTTTTTAATAATGTAATACTGAAGATGGATATGGTTTTGTGCCTGATCAATATCATGAAGAAGGTTTTTAAACTTTTCTCCGCCTGTCGTATAAATATCGACGGCATTGTCGCTTGTAAATGGAGCTTCATTGTTTAGAAGCTGCATGTAGATTAAATCCTGGCTCGTCCGTTCAGGCTCACTGCTAAATTCAAAGGAGCCATCACGGATGTGGGTGATCTGCTTTTTTAACATCTGCTCAAGTCCCAGCTTCTTGCGGTCATCCCAATGGAAAAGCCGGTGCCTGTTCAAATTTTGACCGAGCATGAGATATAGAAAGAAGCCGCCTAAAGGAATGAAAACAAGGACAAGGAGCCATGCCCAGGTGGAGCTGGCATCCCTTCGTTCCTTAAAAACGATGACGGCGGCAAGCAATATATTTAAGATAGAAAAAAACATTAAAACGTAAGAAAATATGTGCGTTGAAAATATTTGCATAGTTTCTCCTTACCTGAACAGGATCTGTGTAAAAACCTCGATGTTTACCATATCATATTCTTCAGACAGAGTCGTAATTCTTTATATATAAAGAAGAGGAAACTCCTTCTTTTGCCTCCTTCTATTATATAGGAACCAGCACTTTTTTCCATTTATTCGGACATATAGTCCCCTCGTAAGAAAGCATATAAGAGCATTTGGAAGGATAACTTAAGATATGTAAGTATATTATGGCTAACTCTAGGCATTCCTAATAGCACCTGTCACATACTTATATATCCTAGAATACATAATTTGGTGTAACAAGGAAACTTCTATACAATAAAAAAGTTGCTGTTATTTGTTGTCGTAGAATGTCGAAAAAATAGAGGTGATTAAATGGATGCAAAAGTCAGTGTAAGAAATGTAACGAAAATCTTCGGGAAATCTCCGAAAACAGCCGTACAATTACTGAAAAAAGGATATTCCAAAAGAGAGATTCTTAAAGAAACAGGCAGTACGGTAGGTGTCAACAATGCATCGTTTGATATCTATCCCGGTGAGATCTTTGTGGTTATGGGGTTATCCGGAAGTGGTAAATCTACCCTGATCCGAATGCTTAACCGGCTGATCGATCCATCAAGCGGTGAAATTTTGATTGATAATCAGGACATCGTTAAAATGCCTCCAGCAAAATTAAGAGAGGTACGCCGAAAAACCATCTCCATGGTCTTTCAAAACTTCGCACTTTTCCCTCACAAAACCGTGCTTGAGAACACGGAATACGGATTGGAAATTCAAAACGTTTCTGCTGCAGAGCGAAAAGAAAAAGCAATGAAATCCCTTGAGGTTGTTGGATTAAAAGGGTTTGAAAACCAGCTTCCATCCCAGCTGAGCGGAGGTATGCAGCAGCGGGTAGGTCTGGCAAGAGCATTGGCGAGCGATACAGATATCCTGTTGATGGATGAAGCGTTCAGTGCACTGGATCCACTGATCCGTAAAGATATGCAGGATGAGCTTCTTGAAATTCAAGATTCTATGCATAAAACAATCATCTTTATTACACATGATTTGGATGAGGCTCTTCGAATTGGCGACCGAATCGCCCTTATGAAGGATGGAAGCATTATTCAAATTGGAACTCCTGAAGAAATCATGATGAATCCTGCTAATGAATACGTTGAGCGGTTTGTTGAAGATGTGGACTTATCACGTGTACTTACCGCTTCACATGTTATGAAACGTGCAGAAAAGATCTCACCGGACAGAGGACCGCGTGTGGCTCTCCAAATCATGAAAGACCAGGGTTATTCCAGCATCTTTATCGTAGACCGCAAGCAGCGCCTGCTTGGAGCAGTTACTGCGGATGCAGCGTCCATGGCAGTAAAAGAGGGCAAATCGATAGAAGATGTAATGCATAAAGACGTGTTGACAGTAACGGAGGAAACATTGCTTTCCGATTTGTTTGAGCCAATGGCCAACACCAATATTCCACTCGCCGTCATCGATGAAGAAAAACGGCTAAAGGGAATTATTATTCGAGGTGCAGTCATCGGGGCACTCGCTGGAAACCGTGATGGGCTGAACGGAAAGGAGGATGACGAATGAATTTTCCGAAAATTCCTTTAGCACAATGGGTTGACCACTTAGTAGATTGGATTACCAGTACGTTTGACCCGCTTTTTAGTGCGATTACAAGTTTTATTGAAGGGCTGCTGGACACTCTTGTTAAGGTTCTTGACATCGGTCCTCCAATCTTACTGATCTTGATCATTACACTTTTCGCGCTTTATACAAGCCGGTGGGGTGTAGCCATTTTTTCTTTGATCGGGTTATTATTGATCGATAACCTTGGGTATTGGGATGCGACGGTTCAAACGATCGCACTCGTGCTTTCATCAGTCGTTCTGACAATTATCATTGGTATTCCGCTTGGGATTTGGGCATCTCAGAACGATACCGCAAAAAAAATCATTACTCCTATTTTGGACTTTATGCAGACAATGCCAGCATTTGTTTACTTAATTCCTTCGATCCTGTTTTTTGGTATCGGAGTCGTGCCAGGTATTCTGGCATCCGTTATTTTTGCTGTACCGCCAACAATCCGTCTGACGAATCTTGGAATTCGGGAAGTACCTGGAGACCTGATTGAAGCGTCAGAAGCATTTGGTTCAACCACAGGCCAAAAGCTGTTTAAAGTACAGCTGCCGCTTGCTGCTCCAACCATTTTGGCAGGGGTTAACCAAAGTATCATGCTGGCGTTATCCATGGTGGTTATCGCTTCGCTAGTAGGTGCACCCGGACTGGGAGCAGAAGTATACCGGGCTGTAACTCAGATTAAAGTGGGACAAGGTTTCGAAGCGGGTCTGTCCATCGTTATCATCGCGATTATTCTTGACCGTGTTTCGCAAAACCTTCGTAAACCGCTTTTGGGCAACACCATCAGCAAGAAATGGGTGTATTCTGTTCTCGCTGCAGTTCTTGTTATCGCTTATGCAGTAACTGCATTCAGTCAAGCCGCCGGCCCAAACCAAACAGGTTCTAAAAATGTCGGTGACCAGGTGAACTATGAAATTACAGGTATTGATCCTGGAGCAGGCTTAATGAAGGCCACTGAAAAGGCGATGAAGGATTATGGCTTAAAAAACGATTGGACGCTGAAAGAAGGTTCATCTGCAGCGATGACGGCAGAATTGAAAAAGGCGTATGAAAGGAAAGAGCCGATTATCGTTACCGGCTGGACGCCGCACTGGATGTTCAGCAAATATGATTTGAAGTATTTGAAGGATCCTAAAGGTTCGTATGGTAAGGGTGAGTCCATCCATACGCTAACCCGTAAAGGATTCAAACAGGACAATCCGGGTGCCAACCAAATTCTGGATCAGTTCTACTGGAAACCAGCCGATATGGAAAATGTAATGGTGAAAGTCCAGGATGGCGCAAAACCTGCAGATGCTGCAGCAGATTGGGTTAAATCACATAAAAAGCAAGTGGCGAAATGGACCAAAGGCGCACAAAAGGGCAACGGCAAGCAAGTCAGCCTTGTTTATGTAGCCTGGGAATCCGAAATCGCGAGTACGAATGTCATTGCCAAAGTTCTTGAGCAAGAAGGCTATACAGTAAAACTTCAGCAAGTAGAAGCCGGTCCGATGTTTGCCGGTGTGGCAGGCGGAAGTGCTGATGCGATGGTTGCGGCCTGGCTGCCAACCACTCACAAGGATTACTACGACAAGTACAAAGGCAAGTTTGAGGATCTTGGACCAAACCTTGAAGGTACAAAGCTTGGCCTGACCGTTCCAAAGTATATGAACATTGATTCCATTGAAGATTTGAAAAAAAGCAAATAATTCATAGAGGGCAGCCGCTTCAGGCTGTCCTCTTTTTATTTAGACTAATGCATTCACCCTGCTAATAAATATATAAAGGAATACGCAAAAGTAGTGAATGGGGAGGTCAGCATGAATAACATCAATTGGACTGTCAGTGATCCATACGTGTTTCAAACCCTTCAGGCTGTAGTTGGAAAGCCCGTTGTTGTTCAAACGGAAAGGGGTTCTGTCCGGGGAACGCTTAAACAGGTGGTGCCGGACCATATTGTGGTAGAATCTGGCGGCAATTCGTTTTATATCCGAACTCAGCAAATCATCTGGGTAGTTCCGAATCCGCAGCTTGTTCCAGAGTAAAATAGCCAGGAAAAGTTTGCCGGAGAAACAAGCGGAAATCAGCGGAGGTGGAGCAACATGATGAAACGTGTCAATAAACTGGCAATTGAGCTTCCAAGGCCAGAGCATGGAGATATGAATGGAGCTGCGGCCGTTCAGGAGCTGCTGGGCGGAAAGTTTGGGGAAATGTCCACACTTAATAATTACATGTACCAATCGTTTAATTTTCGCGGAAAGAAAAGGTTTAAACCGTTTTATGATCTGATAGCTAGCATAACAGCCGAAGAGTTCGGCCATGTGGAGCTCGTGGCAAATGCAATCAATTTGTTGTCATTTGGCAATACCTTTCCGGGGGACCCAGATATGACGCCTTTACAAAACGGAAAGGATGCACGCTATTCATTGCATTTTACAACCACGGCGCAGGCGGCTTATCCGGGGGATGGAATGGGCCGTCCGTGGAACGGGGAATACGTGACAAACTCGGGAAATCTGGTGGCGGACCTGCTTCATAACTATCTGCTTGAAATTGGTGCGCGCACTCATAAAATGAGGGTCTATGAAATGACCGACCATCCGACAGCACGGACGATGATCGGCTACTTGCTCGTCCGCGGAGGGACGCATATTATTGCTTATGCAAAAGCCATTGAAGTGGCAACAGGTGTGGAGGTAGGAAAGATGCTCCCAGTACCGAGCCTTGATAACAACAAATTTGATTATGCGAAGCCATTCATGGACCAGGGACTCTATAATGTGCTCTATACATGGGGGGAACCGGAGTACCGGGACATCAGCAAGATCTGGAAAGGAAAGAACCCTGAAACCGGACAGCAGTTAACGGTCATTGACGGCATGCCGGAAGGGGGAGAGGTGCCAGACTTTGAGGAACTGCCCGAGGAGTTTGCCCCAGGTATTGACCGGGACGATTATCAACGGATTTTAAAGCGGCTGATGTCGAATTTGTAAACGAAAGAACCCTGGCAAAGCTGCCAGGGTTCTGTTTATTGAAGGGCTTTCTTTAAAATATCCAAGTTGCCTTTCATTAAGCTGATATAGTCTTTACCGCTGTCTTTTTTAGCTGGCGATTCAAGGTTATGAAAGGACAGTGCTTCAGCACCGACTTCGGATTTAACTGTATCGGCTACCCGGGGTTTCACGTTGTCCTCGAACAGTACATAGTTAATGTTATGTTTTTTAGAGAGCTCGATGATGGACTGCAGCTGTTTTTGCGTCGGCTCGTTGGAAGGAGAAAGACCGGAAATCGGAATCTGCTTTAAACCGTATCGTTTTTCCCAATAGCCGTATGCTGCATGGGAAACGAGAATTTCTTTTTTAGAGCTGTTCTGTATGGTTGTTTTGTAACTTTTGTCAAGCTTCATTAGCTCTGATTTTAATGCTGCAAAATTCTTTTCATATTCATTTTTATGTTTGGGATCCTTTTTTATTAAAGCATCCTTAATATTTTCAGCCATTTTGACAGAGTGCACCGGATCGATGAAAACATGCGGATCGGTATCGCCGTGATTGTGCTCATGATCACTTTCTTCACCTTCTGCGTGTTCTGCCTCAAGCCTTATCCCCTGTGTAGCTTTAATGACAGTCGTTTTATTTCGATCAAGTGTGTCAATCGCTTTATCGGCAAATCCCTCGAGACCAGCACCATTGTAGATAAACAAATCCCCATCTGACAGTTCTGACATCGTTTGTATGGTTGGCTCGTAATCGTGGGGTTCCACGCCTGCAGGAACCACATTTTTAACCGAGACATATTTTCCCCCGATTTTACTTGCAAAATCCTTGAGAGGAAAAATGGTCGTATTTACTGTTAATTTATTAGGATCTTTATTCGAACTTGTTTCCTTTTGGCCGGAACAGGCAGCAAGAAGGAAGGAAAAAATAGAAAGCATCGCAATAAGTTTAAGATATTTCATTGAATAATCAGCCTCTCCGTAAAATCTCTTTTCAAAATATATCGTAATCGTTACGATTTGTAAAGGTGTTTGTTTATTAAAAGGGATTTGGAAAAGATGCCCACCATTTCTATTAGTGGTATTCGCTAGAAATGATAACAAAAAGCGTTTAAAAGCAGCTTCTTTGACAACTATGTTTATCAAGAGTAAACTACAAAACGAAATGAGTACGATTTATGATAAGGAGGATTGACTGAATTGGCAAAGAAAGCAATGATTGAACGGGAATTGAAGCGTCAGGCCATCGTTGACCGGTACGCAGGGAAAAGGGCTGAACTGAAGGCCGTCGGAGATTATGAGGGCTTAAGCAAGCTTCCTAAAAACGCGAGTCCCACACGGCTTCATAATCGATGTAAAGTAACAGGACGGCCAAGAGGCGTACTCCGCAAGTTTGAAATGTCCAGAATCGCTTTCAGGGAACTTGCCCATAAAGGCCAAATCCCTGGTGTTAAAAAATCCAGCTGGTAATGAAGGATAAAAGCATTTTTTCCAAAGCAGGAAAGAATGCTTTTTGTCATTTTGCGGAAAGATCCATATCAAATACACCTATAATATCAAGAAAGTTTTCAGAAGTCATGGTTATTGCTTTTTCTGGATGGTTGCTCCATTTTCATGTTAAGATAAACCATAATGATTACGATTTATATAAAGCTATTAAGGGAGGAACCAGAAGATGACAATCCATAAAAAAATTCCAACATACATATTAAGCGGCTTTCTTGGTTCAGGTAAAACGACGGTATTGCTGAAAATGCTTGCCGACTTTAAAACCAGAAGCCTTAAACCGGGAATTGTATTGAATGAGCTGGGGCAAGTCAATGTGGAAGGGCATCTGTTTAAAGGTGAAAAAATGCTGGAAATGCTGGACGGATGCATCTGCTGTACGATTCAGGATGACCTGAGGGAGGAGCTGCAATTCTTTTTGCAGGAAGAAAATCAGGTGGATGTTCTGTTGATCGAGGGAACGGGCGTGGCCAATCCGAAGGAAATTTTGGAGGCCCTCACTGATCCGCGGCTTCATAACGGGTTTGAAACTCAATCGGTCATCAGTCTGGCAGACGCCAGCAAATTTCTTGAATACCAAAGCATTTTCTCCAGTTCGAGGGAGATCCGGGAGATGTTGAATGAACAGATGAGCAGCGCCACGCTGATTCTTTTGAACAAGATGGACCTTATTCAGGAAAAAAGTAAAGATAAAATCTATAAAAAATTGAGAAAGCTGGTAAAAGGCGATGTGGAAATTATGGAGACGGTGTATGGCAACATCCCTCTGGATAAGCTGTTAAAACAGCGGATGAGCACCGTATCAGTATCTCTTAGAAAGCAGGAGGAATATTACCCACATACTCACGAGCATCATACTGACCATCACCATGAGCATCCGTTTAAAGCGGTTAAAATCGAAGACATTCCGCCAGTGGAAAGGATACGCTTTGAAAAGTGGCTGAAAAAATTGCCGGAAAGTGTGCTTCGGGCTAAGGGCATGGTGCAACTGGCTTCTCCAAGTGGACTTTATCAATTTCAATTCGCCTCAAAAGAAGTAGAGATGGAACGGATGGAAGACCAGGAATGCTCTACTTGTTTGATCTTGATTGGCTACAACATGCCGGTGGATGACCTTCAAACATCATTCCAGAAGGAAGTTCTGCAAACGCTGTATGCATAAAACGGAACGGGAATATGGTAAACTGGCTGTTGAACAGTCAATTGAAGGAGGATACATGAGTGATACGTTTTGGTGTGATAGGTACAAACTGGATTACAGATGCCTTTCTGAAGGCGGCAGGTGATCTCGAAGAGTTTAAGCTGAATGCTGTTTATTCGCGGACAGAGGAAAAAGGCAGGGAATTTGCAGAGAAACATGGAGTTTCTACGGTTTACACGGATTATGACGAGTTTGCCTCATCCGATTTAATTGACGCGGTTTATGTGGCAAGCCCGAACTCATTTCATGCCCGGCAGGTCATTGAGCTGATGAACCATGGCAAGCACGTGCTTTGCGAAAAACCACTTGCTTCAAATGCCCATGAAATCAAGGAAATGATTGAATCTGCCAAGGCAAACAACGTGGTTATGATGGAAGCAATGAAATCAACATTCCTTCCGGGTTTCAAAGCCATCAGGGAGCATTTGTCAGAGATTGAAACCATAAGAAGGTATGTTGGCAACTATTGTCAGTACTCTTCGCGGTATGATGCCTACAAGGAAGGAATGATTCTTAATGCGTTCAAACCAGAGTTCTCAAATGGAGCGCTCATGGACCTTGGCACATATTGCATCTATCCACTGGTGGTGCTGTTCGGCCGGCCAAAATCGGTTAAGGCGAGCGGAATTAAGCTTGAGACCGGGGTGGACGGGGAAGGCAGCATTTTGCTGACCTATGACACGATGGAAGCTGTCGTAACGTATTCAAAAATTACCGATTCCTCCCTTCCTTCCGAGATTCAAGGGGAGAAGGGAAGCATTGTCATTGACCGGATCCATACACCGGAGAAGGTTGAATTACGGTACAGGGGCGGAGAGTCACGGAATATCTCAGCTTCTCTTGAACATGAACCGATGTACTATGAAACGAAAGAATTCATCTCCTTGATTCAGCAGGGAAAACTGGAGTCGGATATTAATTCGCACGATAACTCTCTTGCCGTAATGGAAATTATGGACGAGGTCCGCAGCCAACTGGGCGTTGTTTATCCGAATGACCGTAAATAATAGAAAGATTAAGCTGCTCAAATGCTGTTTTTGGGGCAGCTTATTTTTGTAGGCAAGGTTTTCTCACTCCGAATTATTTACGACTTTTTAAGAATGATAAAGATGTATTTGAGTATTTATTTATAATGGAGGAAAAGGTGAATAAGAGGAAAAGTAGACTATTCGGTTTGGCTTGAAAAAGATAACTGTAAACCAGGGAATTTCATAGCTGAGGAGAGATATAGATGACGACCACAAAGAGAGTGAAAAAAGCGATCATTCCGGCAGCGGGACTGGGTACGCGTTTTTTGCCGGCGACAAAAGCCATGCCGAAAGAAATGCTTCCGATCGTGGATAAACCAACCATTCAATATATCGTGGAAGAGGCGATCAATTCCGGGATTGAGGATATACTGATCGTTACCGGAAAAGGAAAGCGGGCGATTGAGGATCATTTTGATTACTCATTTGATCTTGAGCACAGTTTATTCTCTACAGGCAAGGTCAAGCTGCTGGAAGAGGTGCAGCGCTCTTCGGAAATGGCTGATATCCATTATATCCGCCAGAAACAGCCGAAAGGGCTCGGTCATGCGGTTTGGAGCGCTCGGAAATTTATCGGGGATGAGCCGTTTGCCGTGTTGCTCGGGGATGACATCGTTCAGGCAGAAACTCCCTGTATCCGCCAGATGATGGAGCAATTTGAACGTACGGAATCCTCCGTGATAGGAGTAAAGCCGGTTCCTGACGAAGAGACCAGCCGGTATGGAATTGTGGAAACGAGTTCAAAGTCCGGGCGTCTGTACGAGGTAGCGAACTTTGTGGAAAAACCGCCTCAGGGGAAAGCACCCTCCAACCTTGCGATCATGGGCCGCTATATTCTGACACCCGAAATTTTTTCCTTTCTGGAAAACCAGGAAGCAGGAGCCGGCGGTGAAATTCAGCTGACCGACGCCATTCAAAAACTCAATCAAATTCAAGACGTATATGCCTATGAGTTTGATGGGAATAGATATGATGTGGGAGATAAGCTGGGCTTTATTACAACTTCAGTTGAATTTGCTCTGCAGAATGAAGAGCTTCGTGAACCTCTCCTTCATTATTTAAAAGAAAGAATACTGAAACAGCCTTGAAACAGCACTAAGGATAAAAGGTGAGGAGTTGCATGATGGCTAAGTACTGGTCAGATCTACATCCTGAAAAAAAACATCTGATACTGGCATGGGCGCTAATTTTAATTATTATGTCCCCTCCTTTTATTCTTGGTGAGGATGCACACATCAGAGTGCATGATAATATGGACTCGAACATTGCATGGTACAAAGTGCTGAAAGAAAGCGGCCAGTTATTCGGCCCAATGGACAGTGTCATTCCCCAGATCATTAATGGCCTTCCGCGCAATGCGTTTGGAACAGAGCTCAGCCTGATTCAATGGCTGCACAATTGGTTTCCATCGATGACCGCCTATGCGCTGAGCCAGGCGGTCACACGGATTTTTGCTTTTCTTGGCATGTACTTTCTATTGAAAAAACACATTCTGCAAAACAAGGAAGCCTATCCTGTAACGATTTGGGTATCGGTTGCCTTCGCACTCACTCCGTTCTGGCCCTCGGGAATGCTCAGCACGCTTGGTCAGCCTCTTGCCTTATGGGCTTTTTTGACGATTAGGAAGCATGGGGACACATGGAAGGAGTGGCTAACACTTATTCTTCTTCCTTTATACTCCAGTTTTGTTCTTGGATTTTTCTTTTTTCTCAGTGCTTTGGGTGTGTTTTGGCTCTGGGAACTGGTCACAAAAAAGCGGTGGAATTTACGTTTTTTGGGCAGCATTGCACTGATGACGGCCATTTATCTTCTGATTGAATACAGGCTTGTTTATTCACTGATTGTTCCGGAATCCCCAACCAGCCGGGATGAATTCCAGATTTCGACGCTTACATTCTTGCATTCCGTCCGGCTCGTGTTCAAAAACTTTCTTTTGGGACATACCCATGACATGACGGTACATACAGCCGTCATTTTACCTGTGTTGTTTGTAGCGCTTTATAAATCCTGGGACAGAAAAAAAGGTGAAAAGCAGGTAAAGCTCTTTCAGTTTTTATTTTTACTTAATGTTTTCCTGTCTGTTTGGTATGCTTTCTGGTTTTATAAAGGTTGGGTTCCCATTAAAGATCATTTTCACTTTCTTGCTACGTTTAACTTTGCAAGGTATCATTTTCTGCGCCCGCTTGTCATTTATGTACTCTTTGCATTGGGCATTTGGCTCTTATGGGATAAAGAGAAATGGCGGACGTGGATACGGGCCGGTTTGATGCTACAGGTTTTTATCCTGTGCTGTTTTAATGAGGAAATTTATTATCGTTTCTGGCAAACCCCTTCGTTTAAACAATTTTATGCAAAGAAGCAATTCCAGCAGATTGAAAGCTATATTGGAGAGCCTCAATCCTCCTATCGAGTAGCCAGTTTGGGCATTCATCCTGCTATCGCTCAATATAATGGATTTTACACACTGGATACGTACAATAATTATTATCCGTTGTCCTATAAACACGAGTTCCGTAAAATCATTCAGAAGGAATTGGAAAAGAGTCCGCGGCTTGCCGCTTACTATGACGAATGGGGAAACCGCTGCTATTTGTTCTCGGCAGAGCTGGGAAAGCGGTATAACTACACGAAATACTCCAAAAAGAGGATTAAGCATCTTCAGCTTAACACGACTGTTTTTACACGGATGGGTGGAGAATACATTTTTTCTGCAGTACCGATTATCAATGCAAAGGAAAATAACCTCCAATACATAAGGAAATTTACTCAGCGTGAATCGGCGTGGACCATTTATCTTTACCGTGTGTTGAATGAGGATCCATCATGAAAAACAGAACAGGTGGAAAGTGGATGAATCATTCATTTGTGCGTTTCTTATTGGTAGGTGTGGTCAATACACTTGTTGGATTGGGGACTATCTACCTTTTGCTGCATGGTACAGGCGCCACATATTGGGTGGCAACGTTTTTAGGAAATACCATTGGTGCATGTGTCAGCTATGTATTAAACCGGGTATTTACATTTAGAAGCCAGTCTCCTGTTCGCGGTAGCATTCTGCGCTTTACCGCTGTGATCCTGGCTTGCTATGTTCTTGCATATTATGCAGCGATTCGGATGGCTGTTTGGGGCGTTCATGCCCTGTTGCCCGAATATGGCCAGGCTGCGGATGATGCAGCGGTTTTAATTGGAACGGGGCTTTATACGGTGTTGAATTATGCGGGACAAAGATGGCTCGTGTTTCCCCCCGAAAAAGGTATCGGCAACCATCTTTAGTTGCTTGATTTTTGAGGTTGAAAAGAGTATAATTATAAAACTGGGTTTTTTTATAATTAAAGGAATGATGGATATGATGACTTCAAACTTTAAATTGACCGGCCAATCCTGAACCGCAAAGCGGTTCGGGATTTTTTTTTCCTAAGGGAAACATTATTTTAGGAGGGGAACATGGAAATCGTACATGAAAGAGAGAAGGTTGGAAAAAGAGTTGCCTGGCTTGCGCTGATCAGCAACTGTATATTAACCATAGGGAAAGTAGCAGTGGGACTGCTGGCCGGAAGTGAGTCTGTGTTTGCTGACGGTATTCACTCTGCTGCGGACATTGTGGCCTCTATAGCTGTTCTCGCTGTGGTCGGCATTTCCAATAAGCCGCCAGATGAGGACCATCCGTTTGGACATGGGAAAGCAGAAGTTCTGAGTGAAGGCTTTGTTGGCATCATTCTGTTTCTGGTAAGCATTTATATTGTCGTTGAAGGAGTTCTTGGTTTTTTAGGAAAGCCTGAAGCTCCTGAATACATTGCACTGATAGCCGCCTTGTTTTCCTATGTGGCAAAGCATCTTCTGTATCGCAATTCAATGAAACTCGGAGAGAAGTATAACAGTAAAGCGATCATAGCGATCGCCTTTGACCATAAAGCCGACATTGTGGCTTCCCTGGCCGCTTTTTTTGGTGTGATTCTTTCCATTATCGGCGAGAAATACAATATACACTATCTTCTTTATGGTGATGCAGCAGCGAGCTTAATCGTAGCCTTTCTCATACTCAGAATTTCATTGAAGCTTCTGGGCTCATCGATCGACATCCTTATGGACAAAAATATTGAGAAGCCGGTTCTTTCTCAATATCGAAAAGTCGTCATGGAGTTTCCAGATATCAAGCGGATCGACCGCATGAGAGCAAGAACACATGGGCATTACATTATTTTGGACCTGCGCATATCGGTTAATTTTGATTTGAGCATTAAAGAAGGGCATGATATCGCCAGAAACCTGAGAGATGACCTTCAAACAAGATTTCCGGACATATCAGAGGTATTTATCCATATCAATCCATACTTTCCCGATAAAGAGTGACTGAGGTCACTCTTTGTTTATGCTGTAGAAAAACGGGAATAGGTTTTGCATAGGAAATGAAGGAGGAGATCTCAAATGAAAACGATTAATGTCCAGCTTGAATATACGGCAGAGGCCCCTGAAACGTTTGATAAGGACCTTCGTAACAAGTTAAATGATAATCTAAACAGTTTAGGGCTGAAAGTAGTATCAATCGGAGATTTTGGTTCATCAAATGATAACCTTCCAAGCTCGGCATCCGGAAAAGCAAAATCTGACGCTTCAGGAAATCAGATCGACATTATCCCTGATAACAATACATCGGCGGGAGGCCAGTCCACTCCTGATGAACAGCTACCTGGCCATGAAAATTCCGGAAAATAGCAAACAAAACACTAAGCTTCTCATCTTCGGATGGGGCTTTTTTTTGTCTCAAGAGGCAGGAGCACAAGAATAAATTTGTATGGGAAGGAAATAGAAGAAAAATGTCGATATAAGCAGTGCCCCCGTTATCAGCTACATATGTAGTAATATATCCTCAAATAAAAACATTTTTGTTGAAATAAAAAGGAATAATACTTAAATTGTTGAAAGATATGTGTGGAGTACTATTTATTATTTCTATCCAAAAATCCCATATCCCGTGCCAGTAGGAAGTAAGCACTACCAATAATCCATGAATAGAGGTGCTTACCGTGAACTATCACCAGGTTACGGTTGAAATAAAACGTGAATTCGATATCTCCATCGCCCGGCAGGAAGGAAAGGAACTTGCAAGGGAGATCGGATTTAGTGCAGTTGATCAAGTAAGAATTAAGACAGCAATATCCGAGCTTGCAAGAAATATCTATCTTTATGCCGGGGAAGGAAAAATCATTGTAGAAGCGATCAGGGAAAACCACAGGGCAGGTATCCGGGTTTCTGCTGTTGACCAAGGGCCGGGTATCCAAGATATTAATCTCGCGCTGCAATCCGGTTACACCAGTTCGGGAGGATTGGGAGCAGGCTTACCGGGTGTACAGAAGCTAATGGACATCTTGAACGTCCATACCATGCTGGAAGTAGGAACCGAAATTACCGCCATCAAATGGTGTATACAAGGACTGAATTAACAGCCGTCCATTCCTTATAGAAGAGGGAATAGGCGGCTTATTTTTGTTTTTTGATTTCTTACCCGTGTTAGGGATGAAAATAAACCCTCCCTCATTACCGAAGGCGGGTGATGTTTTTTGATTTAATTTTTTTGGAATGAAAAAGGGGCCGGTTCATAAAAGACAGTTTCCGGGCATTTCCCTTGTAATGAATAATCTCCAACAGTTGATTCAGTGCTTTTAACTGGTCGGTTTCGTTCATGCGGATGCGCCTCCTTCTTTCAACACTATATGGAGAAGTGAGGGCTGATATGTTTGGAGAACAAGAATCAGGTTAAGTATTCCTTGTGGGTGACGGTGTTGAGCAAGATGTATTGTCCTTCTTTTAACACATCCGCATATAATTTAGCTTCGTTTTCCGAAACGCCAATCATCATAAGTTTTTGCAGAATATTTGTTGGGGCTGGCGGGTTTTTTTGAGGCTCAGAGGGGTTGACGATAATCATGTGTTCTGTTTCCATGCCATCTTTTTTAAGTAACTTAAGTTTATTGAGAACTTTATTTTCTGAAGGATAAATACCAATAACCCTGCGAGTGTTCATGGAAAAACCTCCTGTTTAATTGTCAAATTATAAAGTAAAAAGGGGATATTCTGTAAATTCCCTTTTCAGGCAGCTTCAAAACTCTTTTTTAAAAACTTCTTTCATTTTTATGTTTGAACAAGAGTCAATTAGGGAAATAAGCTTGTGAAGCAACTCACCCCCTTTATTTCCAAAGCCTATAGGTTTTGGTTTTTTTTCTGCAACAATATATATAATAGGTGTCCAGAGGAAACCTGAAAGAATAGAGGTAAAAAGAGTGCTTTTTTTCCAATCCCAGCCGTAATTATTTCCCTTATGATGATAATGCTCTTTGCATTTAAAGGATGGGAACAACCCGGTATCTGCAAGCCATTGCGGCATACGATCTTGTGATTGGATTTTGGCTGGTTGGCAACCATAAAAAACAGGCACATAAAGTTATATAAAAAGGTCTGCCATTTCAAAGGGCGGGCATTTTTTTTGCTCTCATGAGCGAATTTCTTTAAAAATGTGAAAAACAGTAGCATACTATACATTTCTGCATGAGGTATCGATTTCCAATATTTAACGCGCGAATATTTGTTCGCAAAAATTAGAGTTTCACAGGTTAGCTGTGTTATAATCTTATTAGCAAAATTTAGGACGGAGGTTATGAATGTGAGCGAAACATTTGAGCTCGTATCTTCTTATAAACCTCAAGGAGACCAGCCTGAGGCAATACGTCAGCTTGTAAATGGGATTAATGAGAAGAAGGAAAAAATGACGCTTCTTGGGGCTACAGGTACAGGAAAAACCTTTACAGTGTCCAATGTCATCAAGGAAGTAAACAAACCGACACTGGTTATTGCCCATAACAAAACGCTTGCCGGGCAGCTATACAGCGAATTCAAGGAATTTTTTCCGAATAACGCTGTTGAATACTTTGTAAGTTATTACGATTATTATCAGCCGGAAGCCTATATTCCGCAGTCTGATACATTTATAGAAAAAGATGCAAGCATTAATGATGAGATCGATAAGCTAAGGCACAGTGCCACGTCTTCATTGTTTGAAAGAAAAGATGTCATTATCGTGTCCAGTGTGTCCTGCATCTATGGCCTCGGGTCCCCGGAAGAATACAAGAGCATGGTGATTTCGCTGCGTACTGGAATGGAACGTGACCGCGATCAGCTCTTGAGGGATTTGGTGGACATTCAGTATAACCGCAATGATATTAATTTCACCCGCGGTACTTTTCGTGTGCGCGGAGATGTTGTGGAAATCTTCCCCGCTTCCCGTGATGAACGCTGCCTGCGCGTAGAGTTTTTTGGTGATGAGATTGACCGGATTACAGAAGTGGATGCCCTCACAGGCGAAATTGTTGGTGAACGTAATCATGTAGCCATTTTTCCGGCATCCCACTTCGTCACCCGGGAAGAGAAAATGAAGTTGGCCATTCAGAGGATTGAAGCCGAACTCGAGGAGAGGCTGAAGGAATTAAATGACGCCGGCAAGCTGCTTGAAGCCCAGCGTTTGGAGCAGCGTACCCGCTATGATATTGAGATGATGAGTGAAATGGGCTTCTGCTCGGGGATTGAGAACTATTCTCTTCATCTGACATTGCGCCCCATCGGATCCACCCCATATACACTTCTTGATTATTTTCCCGATGATTCTATGATCGTGATCGATGAGTCGCATGTGACATTGCCGCAAATCCGCGGAATGTACAATGGTGACCAGGCACGTAAAAATGTACTGGTTGAACATGGATTCCGCCTGCCTTCAGCGAAAGACAACCGGCCGCTGACGTTCGATGAATTTGAAGGAAAGGATAACTTTCAGCACATTTATGTATCTGCAACACCAGGCCCATATGAAGAGGAGCATGCTCCAGAACCCATCCAGCAGATTATCCGGCCTACCGGATTGCTTGATCCAACCATTGAAGTGCGTAAGAGCAAAGGGCAGATTGACGATCTTCTTGGTGAGATTAACGACCGTGTCGCCAAAAATGAACGCGTGCTCGTGACCACGCTCACCAAAAAAATGTCTGAAGATCTGACTGATTACCTGCAAGAAATGGGTATAAAGGTAAGATACCTCCATTCTGAGATTAAGACGCTGGAGAGGATTGAGATAATCCGGGAATTGAGGCTCGGTGTGTTTGATGTGCTTGTGGGGATTAACCTTCTCAGAGAAGGACTCGACATTCCTGAGGTTTCTCTAGTTACCATACTCGATGCGGATAAGGAAGGATTTCTTCGTTCCGAAAGGTCCCTGATTCAGACAATCGGGCGTGCGGCACGTAACAGCAACGGACATGTCATTATGTATGCCGACAAGATCACCAGGTCCATGGAGATTGCCATCGGAGAAACACAGCGGCGCAGAAACGTACAGATGCAATACAACGAGGAACATGGCATTGTGCCTCAAACGATTAAAAAAGCAGTTCACGATGTCATCAGGGCCACTCAGGCGGCAGAGGATGGCGAAGAGTACGCATCGAAGGCACCAAAACAGAAGATGAGCAAAAAAGACCGCGAAGCCTTTATCGGACGTATGGAAGCTGAAATGAAGGATGCGGCAAGAAATCTGCAGTTTGAACGGGCGGCAGAACTTCGGGATTTGATACTTGAGCTAAAAGCTGAAGGGTAAGGTGATAACAAGTGTCTACGAATCAAAACATTACGGTTAAGGGTGCCCGCGCCCATAACCTGAAAAATATAGATATTACGATTCCCCGTGACAAACTCGTGGTTCTGACGGGATTGTCTGGATCGGGGAAATCCTCGCTTGCTTTTGATACCATTTATGCCGAGGGACAGCGGCGCTATGTCGAGTCCCTTTCGGCTTACGCGAGGCAGTTCCTGGGGCAGATGGATAAGCCGGATGTTGACTCCATTGAGGGGCTTTCTCCCGCCATTTCCATCGACCAGAAAACCACAAGCAGAAACCCCCGTTCCACGGTAGGAACGGTCACAGAGATTTATGATTATTTACGGCTTCTCTTTGCCAGGATCGGGCGGCCGGTCTGTCCCAATCATGGAATTGAGATTACCTCACAGACCATTGAGCAGATGGTTGACCGCATTCTTGAATATCCTGAACGCACCAAGCTTCAAATTTTAGCTCCGGTCGTTTCCGGGCGGAAAGGGGAGCATGTCAAAATTCTTGAGGATATCAAGAAACAGGGCTATGTTCGTGTTCGAGTGGATGGAGAACTTTTGGATGTCAGCGAAGACATCAAGCTCGAGAAGAATAAGAAGCATTCTATTGATGTGGTCGTCGACCGTATTGTGGTGAAGGAAGGAATCTCCACCCGTCTGGCGGATTCGCTTGAGACGGCATTAAATTTGGCAGGCGGAACGGTTACGGTGGATGTCATGGGAGAAGAAGAGCTTTTGTTCTCTCAAAACCATGCTTGTCCGTATTGCGGATTCTCCATTGGGGAACTGGAGCCAAGGTTATTTTCCTTCAACAGTCCTTTCGGAGCCTGCCCGTCATGCGACGGACTCGGAATGAAACTGGAGGTGGATCCGGAACTCGTTATTCCGGACTGGGACCTGACGTTAAATGAGAATGCCATTGCACCATGGGCACCGGTAAGTTCACAATATTATCCGCAGCTTCTAAAAAGCGTGTGCAGCCACTTTGGAATCGATATGGATATTCCCGTAAAGGACCTGCCAAAAGATCAGCTTGATAAAATTTTATATGGCAGCGATACGGAGCGTATCCGGTTCCGCTATAAAAATGATTTTGGGCAGGTTAAAACGAGCGATATCTACTTTGAAGGAGTACTGGCGAACGTAGAACGCCGTTACAAAGAGACAGGCTCTGATTACATCCGTGAGCAGATGGAAGGCTACATGGGCCAAAAAGCATGTCCGACCTGCAAAGGGTACCGTTTGAAAAAAGAGGCGCTGGCTGTGTTAATTAACGGTCAGCATATAGGTGAAGCGACCGCGCTGTCCGTAACTGAAGCCAAAGAATTTTTCGAGAACCTCGATCTTACCAATAAAGAACGCGCAATCGCTCGTCTTATTCTTCGAGAGATTGTTGACCGGATCGGATTCCTCGTCAATGTCGGCCTTGATTATCTGTCCCTGAACCGTGCAGCAGGAACGTTGTCCGGTGGGGAGGCTCAGCGAATCCGCCTGGCCACACAGGTGGGCTCAAGGCTGATGGGCGTTTTGTACATTCTGGATGAACCGTCCATCGGACTTCATCAGCGGGACAACGACCGGCTGATCCGTACGCTTGAAGAGATGAGAAGTCTCGGAAATACGCTGATTGTTGTCGAGCATGATGAAGACACCATGCTGGCGGCCGATTACATTATCGATATTGGCCCCGGAGCAGGTGCCCACGGCGGAACGATTACGGCACAGGGCTCGCCGAATGAAATTATGGATGATCCAAACTCCCTGACCGGGCAGTATCTGTCAGGCAAACGGTTTATTCCGCTGCCGTCCCAAAGAAGGAAGCCGGACGGACGGAACATAGAAATTGTGGGAGCTACCGAAAACAATCTAAAAAACGTTAAAGTAAAAATTCCATTGGGGCTCTTTACCGGCGTAACCGGGGTTTCTGGTTCGGGAAAAAGTACGCTCGTTAATGAAATTCTTCATAAGGCACTGGCCCAGAAACTTCATAAAGCGAAAGTAAAACCGGGACAGCACAAGGAAATCAAAGGGCTGGAGCATATTGACAAGGTCATTGATATCGACCAGTCCCCGATCGGTCGAACTCCCCGTTCCAATCCGGCGACCTATACGGGTGTGTTCGATGACATCCGTGATGTATTTGCCTCTTCCAACGAAGCAAAGGTTCGCGGTTACAAAAAAGGCCGATTCAGCTTCAACGTAAAAGGCGGGCGCTGTGAAGCATGCCGCGGGGATGGAATCATTAAAATCGAGATGCACTTCCTTCCGGATGTTTATGTGCCATGTGAAGTGTGCCACGGAAAACGCTATAACCGTGAAACGCTGGAAGTGAAATACAAAGGAAAAAATATTGCGGATATTCTGGATATGACAGTGGAAGAAGGGGTTGAATTCTTCGCCAACATTCCAAAGATCAACCGCAAACTGTCCACCATTCTTGATGTTGGATTAGGATACATCAAGCTGGGCCAGTCCGCGACCACCCTTTCCGGTGGAGAAGCGCAGCGGGTGAAGCTTGCTTCCCAGCTTCATAAGCGTTCAACTGGAAAAACGATCTATATTCTTGATGAGCCGACAACAGGACTGCACGTTGATGACATTTCACGTTTGCTCAAGGTGCTTCAGCGCCTTGTGGATAATGGAGATTCCGTGGTTGTAATCGAGCATAATCTGGATGTTATTAAACAATGTGACTACTTAATTGACCTCGGACCGGAAGGCGGAGATAAAGGCGGTACCCTTGTGGGTGCAGGAACGCCCGAAAAGCTTGCCGAGGTTCCCGAATCTCATACCGGCCGCTATTTGGCGCCGATTATAAAACGGGATAAAAAGCGGATGGAAGCATTGCTGAAACAAAAAGAATCAGTAACAAAATAAGCCGAGGCTAAAAAAGAAGAGCCTGCGAGAAAATCCTCGCAGAGCTCTTCTATTTTTTTAGAAATAGTAATAGCTTGTATATAAGAAAGTTGATTAAAAGGACGATCAAACTGCCGACCAGGGCAGCCAGAATCCGTTCACCAGCAGAATAGCCGGCTCCTGTGTCGGAAAACGCACTATATACAATTCCTGCCGCCATAAGCACGGTTAAAAAAATCGTAAAAAATTTAATTCCTTTTTCGGTTGAAAACATGTTATCCTCCATTATGATTTCCCTTTTTAGCTGGGGAGCCACTTACCCATAAAAACTGTGGGGGGGCAAAAACAAATATCCTCTTCTAAGATAGCTTATAATAAGGGAAAAAAACAAATCCTCACCTTATTTTTAAAAGGATGTCTTTTTCTTTGGTAGAATTACAAAAGGTAATCCTTTTCATTGGAGCAGTAAACCAGGAGGAAATGCAGCATGAGTTCAAATTTAAATCGTATTTTGTCATCTCTTTGTTATTTCAGCATGTTTTTTGCCCCGTTTTTATTTCCTGTCGTCATTTATTTAGCCGTGCAGGATCAAGAGGTCATGGGACATGCAAAGCGTTCGTTTCTCTCGCATCTTTTTCCGGTCATTGCTATTCCATTAAGCATCATTATTGTGGCCGAAACCGAATTCAGCATCACATCCATTGTGGTATGCGCCATTCTGTTTGGCCTGAGTTCACTCGTAATTATGGCATGGAATATTGTTCAGGGAATAAAAACCTTAAAAGCATAAAAGGTAGTGCGGTACCCACCGACTGGAACAGAAAAGAACCCTTCATCCAGAAACAGCCGGCGCCGGTTTTTAAACTTTGAAGGAGGCGTCAAGGTATATGGAAGAGCGAAAAATGATTTTAAACATGCTTAACGAAGGCAAAATATCAGTGGAGGAAGCTGAAAAATTATTGCTTGCAGTTAATCATAAAAAAACGTTTGCGCTGCCTTCGGGGACATTGGGCAAAAAAAACAAAGACCATAAAAAGGCACCTTCCCAAGGGTTTAAAGTGGGGAAGTTCTTCAACCGGGTGGTTAAGCGGATCAAGACGGCAGACTTTGATCTGAATTTTGGTCCTCATGAGGATGTCCATTATATTTTTGAAGACCGGCATGTTATGTTTGAGGACATTGATATAGAAATTTATAATGGTTCTATCACCCTTGTACCGTGGGAACGAAATGATGTTCAAATTGAATGCGAAGCGGAAGTGTATAAAATTCCGGAAGGGACAGCAGCAAAAACGAAATTCCGCAATGAAACCTTCTATGACTGCGATGCCACACGGCTTCGTTTCTATGCGAGAAATAAACATCAAAAAGTGAATGCTGTTGTTTCTATTCCAAAAAAGCACTATCACGAGATCAAGTGTGTGACATTCAACGGCGGAATCAAAACCAGTGATTGTCAGAGCCGCCATCTGGAATTGAAATCTACTATAGGATCCCTGTTTGTAAACCGGTGCGGTGGCGATAAATTAAAAGCGGAAGCTTCAAATGGCAGTATTACGCTAAAAGAAAGCAATTGGAAGGATCTCATTGCAGAAACAATGAATGGCCCAGTCCGGCTGAACGGAAAAGCAGAGCAAATCCGGATTGAGACCATAAACGGATCCATTTATTACCGTTTAGACACACCCGCTTCAGGGTATGCATCTTTAAAAACAGTGACGGGTAAAATAGAAGCAGAGTTACCGGCATCTCTTGAAGTAGAGGCAAGCCTCAAAACCTATGTTGGCGGACTTGTCAGCGACTTTGACGGTATGGAAGTGCTGGAACAAAAAAAGGAAGTCACGAAGAAGTTTCTCCGTTTTATTGCAAATAAGGGAAGTGAACCAGCCTACCGGATGGAAGCCGAGGCGAAGACAGGCTCCATTGCTGTACTCAAGGCAAAGCAGGAAGGCTGATTAGATTATTCCGAAAGAAAGTGAAGTGCGGTAAATGTTTATGAATTGGATCATCTCTTTGCTTGTTAACACCGTCGTCCTAATGGTGGTAGCGGGCTATTATGAACCGTTTAAGCTGGAGGGTGCAGGGGCGGCCCTGTTGGCCAGTATTATCCTCTCCATCTTCAACCTCTTTATCAAGCCCGTATTGGTTTTATTGACACTTCCTGTAACGGTTTTGTCTTTCGGGCTATTTTTGATTGTCATTAATGCGGTTCTTTTAATGCTTACGGCTGAAGTGATGGGATCAAGCTTTGAAATTGACGGATTTGGTGCTGCTTTTCTGGCCGCGATTATCATTTCAATATTGAATTTGCTGATCCAAAACTTCATTATTGAACCGATGCAAAAAAGGAAGCGTTCCAGCTAGGGGCGCTTTTTTTAGAAGATACAATACGTTCCTGCTGTAAAAAGGAGGGGAAACATGGAGTCGCAAAGGCTGATCTATCGAGCGTACACCAAAGAGGACGATGAATTCTATGCTTCCATGTGGGGACAGCCGGATATTGTCCGTTACATAGGCAAGGGACTAACCAAAACGAAAAAGGAAGCGGACCGCAGTTTGGAGAACTGGATTCTTCCGGGGTATAAAAACGGAATGGGGCTGTTTGTAATCATTTTGAAAGAAACCGGGGAACCCATCGGACATGCAGGTCTCATTCCTCAGACTGTGGAAGGACGAAAAGAAACAGAAATTGGCTACTGGCTTAAAAAGCCATTCTGGGGAAAGGGGTATGCTTCTGAAGCAGCTGGTTTTTTTATGTCATACGGAAAATCACAGCTTCACCAAAGCAGACTCATCTCATTGATCCATCCCAAAAATGCAGCCTCCATTGCGGTGGTGAAAAAGCTGGGCATGGTCTATGAAAAAACAGTATTTTTTAATGGAAGCCGTACACGTGTTTATGCAACCGGCCAGCCGCTAACCTTATGGGAAGCATTTACTTGCGAATAACCCTGTAAATTGTGTTTTGTTTCTGTATCGATGATAGTGTTACAATAAAAAGGAATGCAAGAACTAGGAGGATACTATGGCAAAAGTACATACAAAAGAGTTGATCGATAAGTTTCAGCTTGAACTGGTCAGCGGGGAAGAAGGCGTTCACAGAACCATCACCACTAGCGATATTTCCCGGCCGGGCCTGGAGATGGCTGGATATTTTACATATTATCCGGCAGAGCGCCTTCAGCTTTTGGGTAAAACGGAACTAACCTTTATCAGTGAGCTGCCGCCGCAGATCCGAAGAGAGCGGATGGAGCAGCTGTGCACGGATGAAACACCGGGAATTATCATCTCCCGTGAAATGGAGGTCCCAAAAGAACTTCTTATCGCTTCACACGGGACAGGCGTTCCAATTATGCGCACGAAAATGACAACGACCCGGCTGTCGAGCAGACTGACCAACTACCTGGAAAGCAGACTGGCGCCAATGACAGCTGTCCATGGTGTTCTTGTTGATATATATGGAATCGGTGTCCTGATAAAAGGGGACAGCGGGGTAGGTAAAAGTGAGACGGCACTCGAACTTGTCAAGCGGGGCCATCGTCTGGTCGCTGATGATTCGGTCGAAATCCGCCAGGAAGACGAAGAGACACTGGTCGGCAGTGCACCTGAGCTGATTCAGCATCTTCTGGAGATCCGGGGACTGGGAATCATTAATGTGATGACCCTGTTCGGAGCCGGAGCCGTCCGCAACTACAAAAAGATTTCCCTGATTATTAATCTTGAAACCTGGGACTCTAAAAAGGTTTACGACCGGCTCGGGCTGGAAGAAGAAACGATGAAAATTCTGGAAACAGAAGTTCCCATTTTAACGGTTCCTGTCCGCCCCGGACGAAACCTTGCTGTTATTATAGAAGTGGCTGCCATGAACTTCCGCTTGAAGCGAATGGGGATGAATGCGGCCAAACAATTTAATGACCGATTAACTGATGCCATTGCTTCAGGTGACGATATCGAATTGTAATATATCAGAATAAGAAAGCAAAAGGAAGTGGAACCGTGGATTCAAGTATTCAACCAATCGACCGTGTTGCCTTTGAGCTGGGGCCGATAACTGTGTATTGGTATGGTGTGATTATCGGTTTAGGTGCCCTGCTGGGACTGTGGATTGCCGTTAGAGAGTCGGAAAGACGAGGGCTTGGAAAAGATACGTTTGTGGATGTTGTCATGTGGGCGGTTCCGATCGCAATTATTTGCGCAAGAATTTACTATGTGTTATTTGAATGGGATTTCTACAGCAAGCATCCTGGAAAGATCATTGCCATTTGGGAAGGCGGAATCGCTATTCATGGAGCACTTATCGGTTCGTTTTTAACCGCGTTTATCTTTTCAAAATTGCGTGGCATTTCCTTTTGGAAGCTCGCCGATATCGCGGCTCCCAGTATTATTCTCGGACAGGGAATCGGACGCTGGGGCAATTTTATGAACCAAGAAGCTCATGGGCGTGAGGTGAGCCGCAGCTTTTTGGAAAATACACTTCATCTGCCCGATTTTATTGTGAACCAAATGTACATAAATGGCGTCTATTATCATCCTACGTTTTTGTATGAATCGTTATGGGATCTTGCCGGGTTTGTCATTCTGATGCTGCTCAGGCGGGTCAACCTGAAAAGGGGAGAACTCTTTTTCAGTTATGTCATCTGGTATTCCATTGGCCGTTATTTTGTGGAAGGCATGCGTACAGACAGCTTGATGCTCACTTCGAACCTTCGGATTGCACAAGTCATCTCCCTCGTTTTAATTGCCCTGTCCATCATTCTCATTGTGTATCGCCGCAAAACCGGATTGGCAGAGAAGCGCTATCTCGAAGGATAACAAGAAAGGAATCTGACACATTATGAAAATCAATACTGCACTTTTTGATTTGGATGGGACACTGATCAACACGAACGAGTTGATTATCGCATCCTATCTTCACACGCTTGATAAATTCTTTCCTGAACAATACAACAGGGAACATATCATACCTCTCATGGGAATGCCATTGACCGAAACGATGGAGCATTTCGACAAAAACCAGGTGAAGGAACTGATCGAAACCTATAAGGATCATAATCTTTCACATCATGAAGAACTGGTGACCGAATTTGAAGGTGTGATTGAAACGATTGAATCCCTCCACAAAAATGGATATAAATTAGGAATCGTTACGACTAAAATGAGGAATTCTGTTAATCTTGGACTGAAGATTGTCGGACTGGACAAGTACTTTGAAACCATTGTAACGCTTGATGATGTAGAACGCGCTAAGCCTGATGCGGAACCGGTGGAAAAAGCGCTTGCGCTGCTGAACGCCAAACCGGAGGAAGCCATCATGGTAGGTGACAGCAAATATGATATTTTGGCCGGGAAAAATGCCGGGACAAAAACCGCCGGTGTTTCGTGGACTATACGAGGAAGGGAATACCTTGAGGAGTTCTCTCCTGACTATATGCTGGATCACATGACAGATCTGCTTACGATATTAGGAGAGAGATAACGTGAGAAAAACGGAACGGTATCCAGTCCAAGGCAAAAATTCGCTCTATCAAATTTACACTACCGTTCCATTTTGGAAGGTGGCAAAGAATTTTATGGCCATCCAAATCGCCCGCTATACTCCTTTTCTTCCGGTGAAAAACTGGATGTACAGGACCTTTTTGGGCATGAAGGTGGGTGAGGACACGGCAGTTGCTCTGATGGTAATGATGGATATCATGTTTCCGGAACGGATAACCATTGGGAGAAATTCCGTTATCGGCTACAACACGACCATCCTTGCTCATGAATACCTCATTTCCGAGTATCGTCTCGGAGATGTACACATTGGGGATGAAGTCATGATCGGAGCGAACAGCACCATTTTGCCTGGTGTCTCCATTGGGGATGGAGCGATCGTGTCCGCTGGAACGCTTGTCCACAAGGATGTACCTGCGGGTGCCTTTGTTGGGGGAAATCCAATGCAGATGATTTATACGAAAGAAGAACGTGAAGGCCGCGAGCGGGAAAAAAGTTGAATTTTGTCGTGCTTTCGGCTATTGGGTTTTATGAACGATAGGAGTATACTTAAAGTAAGACAACTCGGTAAGCAGGAGGGAAGTAACTTGAACCGGAAATCTTTTTCTATTTTTTTTGTCAGAGATACATTCAAAGTTGGGCATTTAATGGATGAGTGCAGCGTGAGCCAGCATCCTGCAGCCCAGGCGAGCAACAATACAGAACATCTTGCGACAAGGGATGCTTACCGTTTCCGTGCTGCAGTTTCCAAATTAAAAGGAAGCTCGTTTGTGAAGCATTATGAACTTCATGACGATAAAGCCAGCGTGTATTATTTTGGCGATTATACATCCTATCGAAAGTTCGTTCCTCAGACTTCTCATACAAAAGAAGATTACCTGCATTATCTGGGGTCAGAGGAAGCCGTCTGTCAGCTCCTCCTGGATTCCACCGTTTACTTGCTAAAAGAACTCCATTTCCTTAACCATATAACGATTGAAATTCCTAACCATGGAAAAAAGTATACCGTCAGTGTTTCCCGCACCGAACTCAATGAGCACCTGAATTGTGAGCTTTCGGAGATGAAAGACGGGCATCACCATCGCTTTTACCTGCTCTGCCGCGAGTATGAGGTAAAGAATTTTGCCGCCCGTTTTGTTAAAAAGAAACGCATGCGCAGAAAACAATAGAAGATTATAACAAAACCCAACGCCTCAGAGGAGGCGGCTGGGTCCTAATTTAACCCCAACGCCTCAGAGGAGGCGTTGGGGTTTTTGTTTTACAATGAATTATTCCATTAAGGACTCCATCATCTCCCGGTTCAATGGTCCGATGTGTTGCTGAACGATTCGGCCTTGGGGACTAATGACAAACGTGGTCGGAAGCGTCACCACATGAAACCTTTTACTCACTTCACCTGTCTCGTCGAGGAGAATGGGAAACGTCAGCTTGTGTTTATTGGCAAAGGCGCGTGCGGCCTGCACAGAATCTTCAGATGTAAGATGAACCGATAAAATTTCAATTGGTTTTTGGCTGTTCTCTTTATAAAAACGCTCCATTTCCGGCATTTCTGCCTGGCAGGGAGGGCACCAGCTCGCCCAAAAGTTTAAAAATACGGTTTTTCCTTTAAACTGCAGCAGGGTCACCTTCCGGCCATCCAATGTTTTCAGCATGAAATCAGGAGGAACATCTCCTTGTTTAATACCGGTGGTTGAAACGGCTGCCGCTTTACCTTTTGCTTCATCACTCTTTAGCCAAAAAAAGGGTGAACTGCTCAAGCCCAGCATTAAAACCAAGACAGCATAGATTGGAACAAGGCGGATTTTTTTTCTGCCTATAAAGACAGTCAGTATACCTGATGATACCAAACAGAATAGAGAAGCAACTGCATCTTTTACGAGAAAGGCTTGAAGGATTCCGTACAGGAGGAAAAAGGAACATCCCACCAGACAGAGAATATGTAAAAGGGCGGAAAGCGAAAGAGAAGATCGAGAAAGCTGAATGAATACATAAATAAGTGCTGCGGCTGCTCCGATCAGGATACCCGGTTTGCCCCCAGAAAAATAGAGCAGATAGACGGGATGTTTGATGGACAGGAAAGGGTGCAGCATGAAATAGCTGATTTTCCATACGAAAATCAGCAACAGGACCGCATTCCATGTGAGTTGCCATTCCTCCATTTTAACTTGGTTTATTCTTTGCTTTAGATAAACGGTACCAAAGGCGGCCAGAAAGGAAACCAGCAAACAGCCTGTTTGTACATCCAAATGCAGGGTTCCCCATTGAATATAGTTTTTCAAAATCTGTCTCCTCCTTCACTGCGTACGTCTAGTATTACCATATACGCAATAAAGGACAAGTATGTTATGACATTTGGTTGGGAGGAAAGTCAGTGGGCATTGTAGAAAACAAAATTCGTGAAAGGTTAAATGTGTAAAGTGCGGCCAGGGCATCTGCAAAACAAAGAGCTTGGTTCCAGCAAAATCATTATTGGTTTCGTGTGAGAACTGCGGGTATGTTGAAGTGTACAATCCATCCATTCTGGAAGGAAAGAAAGGTCAGCCTGGAACGATTCCGGATCTTTTCTGTGGATAAAAAAGCTTCAGCACAAAGAGGGCATGTGCTGAAGCTTTTCCTTTTTGTCTTGTTACAGCAGATAAAATCCCACGCCCATAATCATATAGGCAGCAAGCAGGGTCAATCCTTCAAACCAGTTGGTGTCTCCGTCATTTGTCAGGGAAATGGTTAAAAAGACGGCCAGGACCATGGATACCAGTTCCGGCATCGAAAATACAAGGGACATTTGTTTTTCGAAAAATACGGAAACCAGTACCAGAACGGGTGCGACAAACATGGCAATCTGAAGGGTGGAACCAACGGCAATCTCGACTGTGACGCCCACTTTGTTTTTATAGGCCATCATCACGGCAGAGGCATGCTCTGCCGCATTACCCACGATAGCAACAATGATGATACCGATAAAGATTTCACTCCAGCCGAGCGTCTCGCCTACCTCTTCAAAGGTATGGACAAGGTTCTCGGATATGTATGCAACAGCCAGTGTGGCAAGTCCCAGAACAAGGATGGATTTTGACTTGGTCCATTCCGCCGTTTCTTGCTCCTCATTTTCTCCTTTTTCTTCGTCATAGGCATAAACTCCGCGATGTGTGACGAGTTTAAAGTATAGAGCAGCGAGATAGAGAACGATCATAATGGCAGAAACCCAGATACTGAGAGTAAATGATTCCTGATCATTTAGTGTCATGGAGAAGACTTCAGGGAATACAAAAGCGACGACGATAGCAAAGATCATCAGACCTGCATTGTGCTGGGCATCATGAACATTGAACCTCTGCCGCTTGAACTTGAGCCCGCCAATAAAGAAGGATAACCCTCCCACCAGCAAAAGGTTTCCAAGTACAGAACCGGTCAGGGAAGCGAGCACTACAGAAACCAGGCCGGCTTTTAAGGCGAAAATGGAAATTATCAGTTCAACTGCGTTTCCAAAGGTAGCATTAAGCAGTCCACCGATCCGCGGTCCAACCACGATTGCCAAACTTTCCGTTGCCCTCCCCATATAAGAGGCCAGGGCTATAATCGTGACACAATAAAGAACGAACGAGATTACGGCCGGCCAGTGGAGCAAGGCCGCTGCCACAGACAAAGGAATGCCAGCTAAAATTAATATAAAAAATATTCGGTTGATCACAGAGTAAGCTCCTTTATCATAATTTTTAATGATCCTGTAGCATTATTCCCTCTTTTTATCTTCTGTAACGTATTTTACCGCTTTTAAAAGAATGCATGCAATAGGGTTAAAGAGTGGGATGTTGACGAACCGCAGAAAGAAGTGTAGACTACAACGTATAATTTACCTCGGTAGTATATTAGCGAACTAAAGCATAAGCGAAGGTGTGAGTCGATGTCGAAGCCATTTGTTTTTGAAAAGCCAATGGGAATGAGGGATACACTTCCTGTTTTATATCAAGTAAAGCAACAGGTTCGAACCGTAATGGAACAGGAAATCCGTGAATGGGGATACCAATTCATCCAAACCCCTACACTCGAATATTACGATACGGTGGGTGAAGCTTCCGCCATACTGGATCAGCAGCTTTTCAAATTACTGGATTCAGAAGGGAAGACACTCGTACTGAGACCGGATATGACGGCTCCGATAGCGCGTGTTGTTTCTTCCTCCATGAAAGATGTTTCCTATCCGATCCGGCTGGCATATGATTCAGCGGTGTTCCGATCCCAACAGCGGGAGGGCGGACGTCCGGCGGAGTTTGAACAGGTTGGGGTTGAATTGATCGGAGACGGTACTTCAAGTGCGGATGCCGAAGTGATTGCACTGATGGTATCTACGCTTTCGAAGGCAGGATTGCAGGAGTTTAAAGTGGCTGTTGGCCATATTGGTTTTTTGAATGAGCTTTTTGTTGAAATTCTTGGAAACGAAGACCGTGCTGAAGAATTGTTACGTTATTTATATGAAAAAAATTATGTGGGCTATGCCAGCCATGTGAAGAGCCTTCCTTTATCCTCGATTGATAAAAAACGACTGCTGGATCTACTTCATCTCCGCGGAGGAGAGGAAGTACTGAAGCTGGCTGAGGATTTAACCGCAGTTGGAGGAAGAAAAGCGATCAGTGATCTAAGAGAACTTTTTAACATTCTTGAGCTGTATGGTGTGCAGGATAAGATCGTCCTTGATTTCACGTTATTCAGCCATATGAGCTACTATACAGGAATTGTTTTTGAAGGGTATACCAATGAACTGGGATTCCCGCTATGCAGTGGAGGACGATATGATCAGCTCTTGGGCGAGTTCGGGCGAAGTGCCCAGGCGATCGGGTTTGGCATCCGGCTGGATTACCTCCTTGAGGCACTCAGTGCAAAGGAACCATCCGCTTCACGGTCATGCATCATCTTTAGTGCGGAAAACCGAAAAGAAGCCATTGCCAAATCTCGGGAACTTCGGGAACAGGGACGTTCAGTCGTGGTTCAGGATATATCGGGTGTAGGTAATGTGGATGAATACAGCGGCCGGTTTCAAGAAGTGATTTATGTCATCGGTAAAAGCGAGAAAGGAGGGGCACAATGAGCAGTTTACTTACAGTGGCGATGCCCAAAGGCCGTATTTTTCAGGAAGCAGTAGAATTGTTGCGCCAGGCTGGCTATCCGCTGCCTCCCGAGTTCGAGGATTCAAGAAAGCTGATCATTGAGATCGAAGAGGCTGGTATGCGTTTTATCCTGGCCAAGCCGATGGATGTCCCAACCTACGTGGAACACGGTGTGGCGGATGTCGGGATCGCAGGAAAAGACGTCATGCTGGAAGAAGAAAGGGACGTGTATGAGGTTCTTGATCTGAAAATCAGTGACTGCTACCTGGCGGTGGCTGGTCTCCCGGAGCAGAAGGAGCATTCCGTCGCCCCGAAAATTGCCACGAAATATCCGAATGTGGCAGCCCACTATTTCCGGGAACAAGGCGAACAGGTGGAAATTATTAAATTAAACGGCTCCATCGAGCTCGCTCCACTGATTGGACTGGCTGACAGAATTGTGGATATTGTATCCACCGGTAGAACATTAAAGGAAAACGGATTGGTTGAGCTGGAGAAAATCAGGGAGATTACTTCCCGGATTATTGTAAATCCTGCAAGCTACCGCATGAAGGCTGGCGTAATCGACGAACTGGTCAAGCGTTTAAGCAAAGTGGTGGAGAGCAAGGAGGAGATCAAGTGAGAATTGAACGGGCAACAAATCTAAACAACTTGAAACGAAATATTGATCAGAACTCAGAAGCCCAGCTGAAAGCCGTAAAGAGCATCTTAAACAAAGTACGTGAACAGGGGGATGCGGCATTATACGAACTTACCGAGAAATTTGACAAGGTTCTGCTGAGTGAGCTGGAAGTAACGGAAAAAGAGATCGAGCAGGCCTATAGTGAAGTCGATGACGAAATGATTGCCATTATAAAGGAAGCGGCAAAGAATATTGAAGAATATCATGTTCAGCAGAAGAAGCAGTCCTGGTTTATTACGAAAGAAGACGGAACACTGCTTGGACAAAAATTAACCCCGCTTGATTCAGTCGGCGTGTATGTGCCAGGCGGAACGGCAGCCTATCCATCCTCGGTGCTTATGGGTGTCATCCCCGCGAAGGTAGCTGGAGTCGGGCGGATCGTACTTGTTTCCCCTCCAGGAAAGGACGGAAAGCTTCCGGCTGGTGTCCTCGTTGCCGCCAGAGAAAGCGGGATCAGCGCGATTTATAAAGCTGGCGGTGCCCAAGCGATTGGCGCGCTTGCCTACGGTACAGAAACCATTCATAAGGTGGATAAAATCGTCGGCCCGGGAAATGTATATGTAGCATTGGCGAAACGGGAAGTCTTCGGCACAGTGGATATTGACATGATTGCAGGACCGAGTGAGATTGCCGTGCTGGCCGATGAAACTGCCAGTCCGGTTTATGTGGCTGCCGATTTACTGTCACAGGCTGAGCATGATCCGCGTGCAGCAGCCGTTTTGGTTACCACTTCTGAAAAACTGGCAAACCAGGTGGCGGAGCAAGTGAAATTACAGCTCAAAACGTTGCCAAGACAAGAGATTGCCCGGGAATCGATTGAAACGTACGGAGCGATCTATCTGGTAGACAGCCTGAGCCAAGGGGTGGACGTCATAAACGAAATCGCGCCCGAGCATTTGGAAGTCATGACAGAGCATCCAATGGAGCTTTTAGGGAAAATCAAACATGCCGGGGCTATCTTTCTTGGGCCTAATTCGTCAGAGCCCGTAGGAGATTACTTTGCCGGAAGCAACCATGTATTGCCGACGAGCGGAACGGCCCGCTTTTCCTCGCCTCTCAATGTAGATGATTTTACAAAAAAATCAAGCATCATTATGTACAGTGAGAGCGCCATACAGGAAAACGCAAAAAAAATTGCAGCCTTTGCCCGGCTTGAGGGTTTGGAAGCACATGCCCGGGCAGTAGAGAAAAGACTGGGGGAACATGAACATGAGTAACCGGACGTATTCAATCGAACGCAATACAAAAGAAACACAAATTGCCCTTTCATTTAATATCGATGGAGACGGACAGGCATCAATTGATACACCTGTTCCGTTTTTAAACCATATGCTCGACGGCTTTGCCCGCCATGGGCTTTTTAATTTAACGGTAAATGCCACTGGCGATACCGAAATTGATGACCATCATACGACGGAGGATGTGGGGATCTGCCTGGGAACTGCGATTAAAGAAGCGCTGGGAGATAAGATGGGGATCAAGCGCTATGGCAACGCGTTTGTGCCAATGGATGAAACCCTTGCACAAGTTGCCATCGATTTAAGCAACCGCCCGCATTTGGAATTCCGGGCAGAGTTTCCTTCCCAAAAGGTAGGAACATTTGATACTGAGCTTGTACATGAATTCTTTTGGAAACTGGCGCTTGAAGCACGAATGAATCTTCACGTGATTGTTCACTATGGCACCAATACGCACCATATGATCGAAGCAGTTTTCAAAGCGTTTGCCAAGGCACTGGATGAAGCAACCCTCATCGACCCGAGGGTGAAGGGTGTTCCTTCCACAAAGGGGATGTTGTAATGATCGGCATTATTGATTATGGAATGGGGAATCTTCATTCAGTAAGCTCAGCGCTCAAACGGCTGGAGCAGCCCTATTTTCTGTCCGATAAAAAAGAAGAGCTGGCCAAAGCGGATAAGCTTCTTTTGCCAGGCGTCGGATCGTTTAAGGATGCCATGCTGATTCTGAATGGTACAGGCCTTACCGATTTTATAAAAGAAGAAGCGGCAGCCGGAAAACCGCTTCTGGGTATATGTCTTGGTATGCAGTTGTTATTTGAAGAGAGCGAAGAAAATGGACTCACAACAGGACTGGGACTTCTGCCAGGCAGAGTTGAACGGTTTTCAGGCGTTACGGATGATGGAGAAGCATACAAAGTGCCTCATATGGGATGGAACAAACTGCAATACAACCGCAGTTCTCCTCTTCTTGTAAACCTTGAGGAAGGTTTTGTTTACTTTGTTCATTCGTATGTGGTTCAAAGCGATGATCCCCAAACCGTGATTGCCGAGGCGCACTACGGGGACAGGGCTGTACCAGCTGTCGTCGGCATGAATAACATTTTCGGCACACAGTTTCATCCGGAAAAAAGCTCGGAAGTCGGCATGACAATCTTAAGTAATTTTTGCAATCTGGCAGAGGGGGCAAAGGCATGAGCGAATTTAGCTTGTACCCTGCAATTGACATGCGCGGCGGAAAATGCGTAAGGCTGCTGCAGGGAGATTACAACCAGGAGACCGTATACGGAGATTCTCCATTTGAAATGGCAAAACAATTTGCAGAAGCGGGAGCCAAGTGGATTCACATGGTCGACCTGGATGGCGCGAAAGCAGGAGAACGGGTCAATCATCAGCATGTGGTCAGGGTGGCTAATGAACTTGATGTGTCGGTGCAAATCGGCGGGGGCATCCGCAATGAAGAAGATGTCGCTTTTTACCTGAAGGAAGGCGTAAACCGGGTGATTCTGGGAAGTGCCGCCATTTCGAATCCTGAATTTGTTATTAAAATGCTCAGGAAGTATGGAAGCCAGATCGCCATCGGAATTGATGCGCGTAACGGCTATGTTGCTACAGAAGGCTGGCTGAACACCTCAGAGATCAAAGCGTCCGAGCTGGCGGAAAAGCTCGGGAATGAAGGCGCTGAGACGTTTATTTTCACGGATATCTCCAAAGACGGTACACTAAAAGGGCCAAATACGGAAGCCATCGGGGAGATCGCTGGATTAACCGGTAAAAATGTTATTGCTTCAGGTGGTGTAAGTTCTCTTGATGACCTGGCTGCCTTAAAGGCAGATCACCGCGGCATCGGTGGTGCCATTATTGGAAAGGCTCTTTACACAGGACGGTTTACACTGCAGGAAGCATTGGAGAAGGTGAAATAAATGCTGACAAAACGAATCATTCCCTGCCTGGATGTAAAAGAAGGCCGGGTGGTAAAAGGAATTCAGTTTTTGAATTTGCTTGATGCAGGTGACCCTGTGGAGCTTGCGGCTTTTTATGACAAAGAAGGCGCCGATGAGCTGGTTTTTCTGGATATTTCAGCTTCACATGAAGGACGCCAGACGATGATTGACGTGGTGGAACGGGTAGCGAGCCAGCTGGCCATCCCTTTTACAGTCGGAGGAGGCATCAATTCGCTCGAGGACATGAAACGAGTTCTTCGGGCCGGAGCAGATAAGGTGTCGGTAAATACAGCAGCCTTGCTGCGTCCCGAGCTAATTACAGAAGGGGCGGACTATTTTGGTTCCCAGTGTATCGTTACGGCCATTGATGCCAAGTATGATGATAGCCTGGATTCCTGGAGAGTGTACACGCATGGCGGACGCAAGCCGACCGATTGGGAAGTGACCGATTGGGCCCGGGAAGCCGTGAAGCGCGGAGCCGGTGAAATCCTGTTGACAAGCATGGATCAGGACGGGGAAAAAACCGGGTTTAATCTTGCTCTGACCAAAGCCGTCAGCGAGGCGGTAACCGTGCCTGTCATCGCTTCAGGCGGAGCCGGAAACGCCAATCATTTTTATGAAGCTTTTACAGATGGAAAAGCGGATGCTGCTTTGGCCGCAAGTATTTTTCATTATAAGGAAACCTCGGTGCGGGAAGTAAAGAAAGATCTAAAAGATAAAGGAGTCGTGATCCGATGAACCTGTCTTCCATTACGTTTGATGAAAAAGGATTGATCCCTGCTATTGTCCAGGACGCGAGGACAAAAAACGTATTGACCCTTGCTTATATGAATGAAGAGTCACTGAAAAAAACGCTGGAGATCGGTGAGACGGTATTTTATAGCCGTTCCCGCCAAATGCTTTGGCATAAAGGGGAAACATCGGGTAATACTCAAAAAGTGATTGATATCCATGTGGATTGTGATCAGGATGCCCTGGTAGTGTTTGTGGATCCGAAGGGACCGGCCTGCCATACCGGTGCCGAGAGCTGTTTTGGTGCTGCCGACCATTCTGAGGGAGAAACGAGCGGGAAAACTTCTTATGGCGATATCGTTCCTGGTAAAGAGGGAAGCCAAGGAAAACCGCAGGATATTTTAAATGTGCTGGAGGGACTTATTGCCGAGCGCGAACGGGAAATGCCAGAAGGGGCCTACACGACCTATCTGTTTGATAAAGGCGTGGATAAGATACTGAAAAAAGTGGGAGAAGAAGCGTCAGAAGTCATCATTGCTGCAAAAAACCGCGATAAAGAAGAGCTGAAATGGGAAGCGGCCGATTTGATTTATCACCTTCTTGTACTTCTGCAGGAACAAAAACTGCCGTTTGCTGAAGTTTTGGGAGTTTTAGAGGAACGCCATACATCGAAAGACCGTAAATAAGAGTGTTAGCAAGACCGCCGGGGATGATTCGGGGGTCTTTTTTGTGGAGTGATGATGGGAATTGCGTGCAGCCTAAACTAATTTCAAAAATATGTTAATTTTCTACTTGTAATCACTTGCCCAATACACTAAACTTATGAGAAACCAATTTCGTGAAAAGTAATGAGAGGAACGAGTAGTAGCGGTCTCCCTGTTCTAGAGAGCCGGTGGCAGGTGCAAACCGGTACACAGACCCTTATGAATTACCTCCTCGAACTTTCTTTGTGAAGGTCCGGATCCTGTGGATCGTAACAAAGAACGGCATGAACCGTTATTTCACCGAGTGGAAGCGATGCTTCAACAAGGGTGGTACCGCGTGAAAAACCACGTCCCTTTTATAGGAGGGATGTGGTTTTTTTATATTAATCAGAAAGGAATGGTTTTCATGAACAAAAGTATTGAACAGCTGTCTGCAGTCCAAAGAAAAGAGATGGAGAGGCAGTATGCTTTGTATGCCAATGGCGTGAACAAAATCGTTCCTGCCCTTGAGCTGAAGCAGAAGATCGCCAAATCGCTGCTTGAAAAGAAGCCTTTAAAAGTAAAGCTGGGTGTGGATCCTTCCGCTCCGGATGTTCATATCGGGCATACCGTCGTGCTGCAAAAACTGAAGCAGTTTCAGCAAAACGGTCATATCATCCAACTGATTGTCGGCGATTTTACAGGGAAAATCGGGGATCCCACCGGTAAGTCAGCCGCCCGAAAGCAGCTGACAGATGAAGAGGTGAAGCATAATGCAGAGACGTACGTTGAGCAGTTTGGAAACGTGCTGGATATGGAGAAAGTGGATCTTCACTATAATTCCCATTGGCTGAGCCTGCTGAACTTTGAGGAAGTCATTCGGCTGGCGGGCAGTATCACTGTTGCCAGGCTGCTCGAACGGAATGATTTTAGCCAGCGAATCTCCACAGGAAAGCCCATTTCACTCCACGAATTTTTTTACCCGTTAATGCAGGGATATGATTCAGTCGTTTTGGAAAGCGATATTGAGCTAGGCGGAACCGATCAGCATTTTAATGTATTGATGGGGCGGCAGCTTCAGGAGCACTACAAAAAAGAAAAGCAGGCGGTCATACTGCTGCCCTTATTAGAAGGGCTTGACGGGGTGGAAAAAATGTCAAAATCCAAGGGCAATTACATTGGCATTCAGGATGAACCCAATGATATGTTTGGGAAAACGATGAGTATTCCTGACGAGTTGATTCCTAAATACATCGATTTGGCCACCGATTTTGATCTTGAGAAAAAGAAACAGCTGAAGAAGGATTTGAAGAGCGGCAATCTTCATCCTCGTGATGCCAAAATCATGATTGGTGAAAACTTCGTGACGATGTTTCATGGAAGGAAGGCATCAGTGGGAGCGGTCCAGCATTTTCAGCAGGTTTTTCAAAAGAGAAATCTTCCTGACGATCTACCAACCATCGTATGGAAAAAAGCTCCCAAAATCCTGGTAGTCGATCTGATTGTTGAGCTGGAACTGCTTCCATCGAAAAGCGAAGCGCGCAAAATGATCCAAAACGGAGGAATTAAACTGAACGGGGAAAAAGTGGCAAACATATCACTTGAGATTGAAATAAAAAATGATACAATCATTCAAGTAGGAAAAAGAAAGTTTTTAAAAATTACGTTATAGATCATCATCACCGTTTCCCTTTTTGGGAGGCGGTGATGTTCTGTCAAGAAGAAATTAATGACAAAAAGTGTCTGCAACATCCATATTGCGAAATCGATTTTATCTGTTTATAAAGGAATATGAAGTTGAAAAAAAACCTTTGTCGAAAGTTTCCTTGACAAAGTTACAAAAAGGGTATGCAAGACACTTTTGGTGTGTGGTATACTTTTTTGGGTTGAATTGAACGGAGAGAAAAAAAGGCTATGTAATGGACCTTTTTACATAGAGTTGGAGGAAAGAATGAAAAAGGAAAAACACGCGGAAAGTGACATGCGAATACTTCCTTTCATGCAGGATGGAACAGACTATTTCCACCGGGGTATTAAAGCTTATCAGAAAAAGGATTTAAATAAAGCAAAGCGTTTTTTTGAACGGGCAGTGTATTTACAGCCGGAAGAACCGACATTTTATTGCCAGCTGGCCACCACATTGGCCGAGCTGGGTGAATATGATAGATCAAACCTGTATTTGGACCAGGTTCTTGAAACAATGGGACAGGACATTAGTGAATGCTATTTTTTTATGGCAAACAATTATGCGCATATGGGAATGTTTGCAGAGGCCGAAACATACGCTTCTCTTTACATGAGAAAGGACCCGGACGGCGAATTTGTTGATGATGCACTTGAGTTGCTGGATCTCATCCACTTTGAAACCGGAAGCGAGCCGCTGACAGAAGAAGAGGAGCTGATTGTCGGGCATGAAGAGGCACGGAGCAGTATTGAAAACGGTGATCTTGCCGAAGCAAAGGGTCAGCTGGCAGACTTGATCCGCAAGCATCCTTCGTTCTGGGCGGCCTATAACAATCTTGCATTGACCCATTTTTATTTAAAAGAATATGACGAAGCATTGGGCGTGCTGAACCAGATTCTTGAGAAAAACCCAGGCAACTTAAATGCTTTGTGCAACCTAGCTATTTTTTATGAACAACTTGGCCGGATCGATGAAGCAGCACAGCTGGTGGAGAGCCTGAAGAAAGTTTTCCCCATCCATCCCGATCATCGTTACAAGCTGGGCAGTACCTTCGGGTATTTCAATGAGCATGACTATGCGAACCGCTGGCTGGCTTCCATCAACAAGCATTACTATTTGAATGACCCGGCCTATCTTCATTTCCTGGCAGTTTCTTATTTTGCCACAGGAAAGCAGGAACGGGCCCTCAATTGCTGGTCAAAGGCCCAGGAAATCGATCCCGATGGACAGGTGGCGCCTTACTATTTAAAACAGGCAAGAGAAGGATTACTTACGGTCACAGGAACAGATTACCAGTATCGGGTGCCTTGGATGGTCAAACAGGAAATGGCGCAAAAAGGCGACTTTGTGCAGCGATTTAACAATGTGGCGCGCGGCCTTCAAAAAAATAAATTGGTGCATTTAACCCTGATGAGGGGGAACAATAGCGAGGAAAACATTGAAATGCTCAAGGCATTTTGCGGCAGGCTTGAAGAGCATTCGGTTCTGAAGGAAGTTGCAGCCCATCTTTTACTAGAAATGGACCCTGAAATGCCAGTTTCCATTAAACGAGAAGACGGTGAACAACAGGTTGAATCCATGTCACCAATTGTGGCAAGCGGATTAAACATTTTGTCTATTTTAAAGGAAAATGGCGCATCGATTGATGATGATGTTACGTTTCTGTGGCTTGAAACCATGATTTTGGCCCGTTCCGACAGTTCCCTTTTAAGGAATCATACGGCTATTGCTGCAGCGATCGATTATGTAGCGAGGAAAAGAAAAGACGGAGCTTCGCAGCGCCAAATTGCAGAGTTGTATGGAATCACGGTTTCCATGCTAGCCTCCCGTATTCAGTTTATTAAAAGGGGCCTGGAACGGGTGGATTGAGCAAATCGATGGACGAAATCGCTTTTGCCCTATACCATGTAGGTACAATAACCGATATCTAAAGACATGTTCTGGGGATGGACAAAAGGAGTGGATCAAGATGAGTGAAGAGAAAATTTACGACGTACTAATCATCGGAGCAGGTCCCGCCGGTATGACAGCTGCTGTCTATACATCACGGGCAAACCTCAGCACATTGATGCTTGAGCGCGGAATTCCGGGTGGACAAATGGCCAATACCGAAGATGTAGAGAACTATCCGGGATTTGAAACCATCCTGGGGCCTGAGTTATCCAATAAAATGTTTGAACATGCCAAAAAGTTCGGGGCAGAATATGCCTATGGCGATGTAAAAGAAATTATCGATGGTGAAGAATATAAAACAGTTGTGACTGGAAGCAAAGAATTCAAGGCGCGTTCCATTATCATCGGAACTGGTGCAGAGTACAAAAAACTTGGCGTGCCCGGAGAAAAAGAATTCGGAGGACGCGGTGTTTCCTACTGTGCGGTTTGTGATGGAGCGTTCTTCAAAAACAGAGAACTTGTCGTGGTGGGCGGAGGAGACTCCGCAGTAGAAGAGGGAGTATATCTCACCCGATTTGCGAGCAAGGTTACAATCGTACACCGACGTGACAAACTGCGTGCACAACAAATTCTTCAACAGCGTGCGTTTGATAATGACAAGGTGGATTTCCTGTGGAACCACACCGTAAAGGAAATTCACGGAGAAAACAACAAGGTCAACAAATTGATCCTTGTAAGCACGGAAACAGGTGAAGAACGTGAATTTGGTGCGGATGGCGTATTTATCTATGTTGGTATGCTTCCGTTAAACGGAGCGTTCCTCAACCTCGGAATTACAAATGAGGCAGGTTATGTGGAAACCAACGAGTTAATGGAAACCAGAGTTCCCGGAATTTTCGCTGCCGGAGATATCAGGGAGAAAACATTGCGCCAGATTGTAACCGCAACTGGTGATGGCAGTATCGCGGCGCAGTCTGCACAGCATTATGTTGAGGAATTGAAGGAACGGATCAAAGCGTGAATCCGTAATTGTGTTTTAATCAGAATGTAACAGTGGTGAAATAAAAAAGGAGTACTATGAAAAGTAAGAAATTGACCCCCTTTTTATAAAAGTGCAAGACTTTGGCGCGGATAGCTTCCGCGCCCTTTTTTTGTGGAGGCTGGCAAAAACCCTCGGAAAATGACGGAACGAGTTCGTTGTTAGGGACCCCCATTTTTAGTATACTAAAGTTAATGTAACAGCTTATCGAGGTGAACATTGTGCAAAGAGTAACAAACTGTGTGCTAGTTAAAGAAAATGAAGTGCTCCTCCTGCAAAAACCAAGAAGAGGCTGGTGGGTTGCGCCAGGCGGGAAGATGGAGTCAGAGGAATCCATCAGAGATTCAGTCATCCGGGAATATCGGGAAGAAACAGGAATCTATATCAAGAATCCACAATTGAAAGGCGTATTTAATTTTATTATTAAAGAGCAGGACAAGATTATTTCTGAATGGATGATGTTCACCTTTTTAGCAACCGAAGCTGAAGGAGAAGCATTGGAAGAAAGTGAAGAAGGGAAGCTTGCCTGGAAACCTGCTGCAGAAGTGAGAAACCTGCCGATGGCTCCTGGTGATCATCACATTCTTGACTATGTCCTCACCGGAACAGGCATGATTTTTGGAACGTTCACGTATACACCGGATTTTGAACTTTTATCGTATCGCCTTGATCCGGCATAACAAACGGTTATCAAAGAGCCGGAACTTCACATACATTATAGACAAAACCATCCGACAAGGGGGAGAGCGGCCATGGAAAAGCAGGATGTACAAATGGTAATCATTACAGGGATGTCAGGTGCCGGAAAAACCGTAGCGATGCAGAGCTTTGAAGACCTTGGTTTCTTCTGTGTTGATAATCTTCCGCCCGCACTTCTGCCTAAATTTGTAGAGCTTATGGAAGAGTCGCATGGGAAGCTGAACAAGGTGGCGCTTGTTATGGACCTACGGGGCCGCGAGTTTTTTGACCAGCTGTTTACAACGCTGGACCAGCTTCCTGTTCATTCGCACATTCAGCCGCAAATTATTTATCTGGAAAGCAAAGATGCCGCACTTGTCCGCAGATATAAAGAAACACGGCGGTCGCATCCGCTGGCGAAAAGCGGAAACCCTCTTCAGGGCATCATGCAGGAAAGGGAAATGCTTGAAGAACTGAAGGGCCGTGCACAGCAGGTTATCGACACGACTGACCTGAAACCGATTCAATTGCGCGAAAAAATCATTGAGCGTTTTTCACCGGAAAAATCGCATCCGTTTACAGTGAACGTTATGTCATTCGGGTTTAAATACGGAATGCCGATTGATGCGGATCTCGTGTTCGATGTACGGTTTTTGCCGAACCCGCATTACATCGATCATATGCGTCCAAGGACGGGGCTTGAACCGGATATCTCAGAATATGTACTGCGCTGGCCGGAAACCAAGACGTTTCTTGAAAAGCTGATCGATTTGTTAAACTTCATGATCCCGCAATATAAGCGGGAAGGAAAAAGCCAGCTGATCATCGGAATCGGCTGTACAGGAGGCAAGCACCGTTCGGTTGCTCTGGCAGAGTACATTAAAAACGCTCTGTCCAAGGAATTTGTAACGTTAAGCAGCCATCGGGACATGGGAAAGGATAAGTCATAAATGAAACCAATATCAAAAGTCGTCGTCCTGGGTGGGGGGACAGGGCTCTCTGTTCTTTTAAGGGGCTTAAAAAGGTTTCCGGTTGATATCACAGCCATCGTAACGGTCGCTGATGACGGCGGAAGCTCAGGGCGTCTTAGAAAAGATTACGACATGCCCCCTCCTGGCGACATACGCAATGTTCTTGCCGCCTTATCAGAGGTAGAACCGCTTGTGGAACAGCTTTTCCAACACCGGTTTACAACGGGTGACGGCATTACCGGGCACTCCCTCGGCAATTTGCTGCTTGCTGCCATGCATGATATCACAGGGGATTTCGTCATGGGAATCAAGGAATTAAGCAAAGTTTTAAATGTACGTGGACAAGTGCTTCCGGCAGCTAATAAAAGTGTTATTTTAAACGCAGAATATGAAGATGGATCGATCATCACAGGTGAATCAAAAATTCCTTTGCGGAACAAACGAATCAAACGTGTATTTTTGACACCTGACCATATAGAACCTCTTCAGGCAAGCGTAGATGCGATCAATGAGGCAGACTTAATCGTTGTTGGACCGGGAAGCCTTTATACGAGCATCCTTCCCAATTTATTGGTTGGGGGTATTCGGGAGGCGGTCTCTAAGTCAACGGTGCCTAGAGTTTATGTCTGCAACGCCATGACCCAAAAAGGAGAAACCAACCATTTTTCAGCCAGTGACCATGTGCAGGCACTGATTGATCATTTTGGGAAAAAAATCATTGATGTAGTGATTGTGAACAATGAAATTATACCTGCCGAGTTTCTTGAGCTTTATCGGGAAGAAGGAGCCGAGCAGGTTCTATGTGATATGGAACGTTTAAAATCTTTTGGTTTTGACATTATTAGTGATAATATAATTCAATACGGAACATTAGTACGCCATGATGCGAGACGTGTATCTGAACTTCTTCTTTCGTTGCTGTAAGGAGAATATAATCAGAAATTCAGGCTGACAGCAGCAGAGTTACCCTCACGTTACCGTACAGGACAGGAGAGGGGTGAGAAAAAGATGTCATTTGCAGCAGAAACCAAGAAAGAACTAACAAAGCTCGAGATCAAAGATTGCTGTGCAAAGGCGGAACTGGCGGCATTGATTCGGATGAATGGCTCCATTTCTTTTTCCAACCGTCAGATCGTTTTAGACATTCCAACTGAAAATGCAGCAATCGCCCGTCGGATTTATACATTGATTAAGAGAGTATATTCCTTTCATGTGGAGCTTCTTGTCCGAAAAAAGATGAGGCTGAAAAAGAACAATGTCTATATTGTCAGGCTGACCCGGGAAGCAAGGACTCTGCTTGAGGATTTAAATATTATAAATGAAACCTTTACATTTAATCGCGGCATTGCAGATGAAATTCAAAAGAAAGCGTGCTGCCGCCGATCATACATGAGAGGAGCTTTTCTTGCAGGCGGCTCCATTAACCATCCTGAGACAAGCTATCATCTCGAGATTTTTTCCATGTATGAAGAGCACACTGCTGCTCTTTGCGAATTGATGAATACGTTTGACCTTAAAGCAAAAATGCTAGAGCGAAAAAAGGGATATATTATTTATTTGAAGGACGGAGAAAAAATATCCGAATTCCTGACTCTGATCGGGGCGCACAATGCGATGCTGTATTTTGAGGATGTAAGGATTTTAAAGGATATGAGAAACTCGGTGAACCGTCTGGTAAACTGTGAAACAGCCAACCTGAATAAAACCGTCGGTGCGGCGATGAGGCAGGTTGAAAACATTAAGTTTATTGAAAATGAGGTTGGACTTGAGGTGCTTCCCGATAAGCTCCGTGAAATTGCCGAACTCCGGGTGGCTCATCAGGAAATTACTTTGAAAGAGCTTGGGGAAATGGTTTCCTCCGGACCTGTCAGCAAATCCGGTGTCAATCACCGTCTGCGTAAGATCGATGAAATCGCTAACAAAATTCGTTTAGGCCAACCCATTTCTAAATAAAGCATCCCATCATTTTATATATTTTTTAAGGAGGAACAGCCATGATTGAAAAGCAGGTAACCGTTCAATTGAAAACTGGACTGCAAGCTCGTCCCGCAGCCTTGTTTGTTCAGGAAGCGAACCGTTACAATTCTGAAGTGTTTGTTGAAAAAGACGGAAAGCGTGTAAACGCAAAAAGCATTATGGGTATCATGAGTCTTGCCATTGGTTCGGGCGTGGATATTACCATCTCTGTGAGCGGCCATGATGAAGAAGAAGCCATGAAAGGGCTTGAAGCTTTTATTACAGAACGTGACTAGGACAAGCAACAAATAAAAAAGGGCAAAAGCGGCTTGCGATGAAACGAGATCATCGTTATTTCACTTTTGCCCTTTTGTTATTTTTTTATTTTGGCAAACATCGCAAGAATCAGCAATACGATAACAATCACGCCGATTGAAATCAGGATGTTGTAAAAATTCATTCCACCCTCCAAATTGAAAAAAGCCGCTCATTGGCGAGCGGCTTTTTTATTGTGTTAAAGGTTTTTTGGATCTTCGACAGAGGAAATCACTCGGTCAACCAATCCGTATTTTACAGCATCTTCAGCTAGCATAAAGTTGTCGCGGTCGGTGTCGCGTTCGATGACTTCAAGCGGCTGGCCAGTTCTTTCAGAAAGAATCTTGTTTAGCTGTTCACGCATTTGGATGATACGGCGGGCATGAATTTCGATATCCGTTGCCTGACCGCGTGTTCCGCCGAGCGGCTGGTGAATCATTACTTCGGAGTTCGGAAGGACATAACGTTTTCCTTTTTCACCGGCTGCGAGCAGGAATGCTCCCATGGAAGCAGCCATACCAATGCAGATCGTTGAAACATTGGGCTTAATAAAGTTCATGGTGTCATAAATCGCCATACCAGCTGTAATGGATCCGCCAGGACTGTTTATGTAAAGGGAAATATCCTTTTCAGGGTCCTCGGCAGCCAGGAAGAGCAACTGGGCCACGATGGAGTTTGACACATTGTCATCAATCCCGCTTCCAAGCATGATAATACGGTCTTTTAACAGACGGGAGTAAATATCATATGCGCGTTCGCCACGGTTTGTTTGTTCAATAACTGTAGGAATTAAATTCATGAATAATCCTCCTTATAGGGTGTGTTTTCATGTGTTACTGCCATCATACAAAAAAGGTCAAAAAAGGTCAAACAAAAAGCTTCTTAGTTGTTAATTCTATGTAGAGGCGTAACAATCCTTTATTTAACAATATGTTTGGACTATCATCATCATTCCCGGGTTGCCGGGATTTAAACGTATCCCACCTAAAGTTTTCATAGATAAAGAGTGTTGTCAGGTATCTAACCGTCCGCCGTTTACGAATTTTTAATATTGTTGTACGCCTCTTCCAGGTTGCGGATCCGCCTGACAATTTCTCCATTCTTATTTAAATGGTCGTTGATGAGGGTTCCCACAATAGAGCGGTAGTAGGCGTTCATGGCGTGGGATTTTGTGAACACATCTTTGTTCCGCTCGATATATTGCGAAAAGTTCTCTTCAAAAAATTTCACTGAAAATTGTTCAGCCATTGTTTTAGCACTCCTTTTTTCCAACTGTCTATATCGTATCAGATTCCCTGTTACTACCCTAATGAAAAATTTCATGGTATAAACATTAAATAATATTTCTCCTTCTTTTGACAATTGGAAATTCCCGTGATATAGTTGTGCTGACCATATACGTGTTATGATGCTGGATGTAAACGGTAAATGTTTTGCTTTTAGTTAGTAGCAATGTAACATGGTTCCAATTTTTAAAGCGCTTTAAACGCGCTGACAGGAGGATATACCCATGCAAAACGGGAAAGTAAAATGGTTTAACGCAGAAAAAGGATTCGGCTTCATCGAAGTTGAAGGCGGAGACGATGTATTCGTACACTTTTCTGCAATCCAATCTGAAGGTTTCAAATCTTTAGACGAAGGTCAAGAAGTATCTTTCGAAATCGTTGAAGGTGCTCGCGGACCACAAGCTGCTAACGTTACTAAACTTTAATAGCGTGATAAAAAGAGCCAGTCTTGGCTCTTTTTTGTTTTTTTTTGAAACAGCTTCTATTAAGAAACAGTGTTGTGCTTTGCGAATCTGTAGTATCATAGCTATAGGAGGGATTCGTATGGAGCTGGGTTTATTCCAACAACAAAACTTAAGTCTTGTTATGACAGCTGAGCTTCGCCAGGCCATTGCCATCCTGCAATATCCTTGCTATGAACTTTCTCGTTTTTTACAGGAACAGGCGGTAGAGAACCCGCTAATCGAGTTATCCGAATCATCCGCTGTTTTCGAGAACAGTAAAAAGAAAGCGCTTCAAAAAGACCGTTCTCACCAGGATGCCGACATGATCGGGAGGATGCAGCCGGCCGAATTAACCATGCATGACCATCTTCTTCATCAGGTGCTTGATATGCCTATTCCTGAAAACCAGGCGGCTGTGGTGCGTTACTTAATACTGAATATAGACCAGGCAGGGTATCTGGACATTACCAAGGAGGAAATGCTTGAACGCTTTTCCATTTCTTCTGCTTTATTTCATGAGTGCATAGATTGGCTGCATCAGCTGGAGCCGGCTGGAATAGGAGCAAGAAACCTAAGGGAATGCCTGATTCTTCAGATGAGGGCATTGGGGATGTCAGAGCACGATCTGCCGTATCAGGTGGCGGATCACTATCTGGATCTGCTTGCAGAGAGAAAACTGAGGCATATTGCAAGTTTGCTCGCTGTAACCGTCCAGGAGGCTGAACAGGCAGCAGACTTTATTCAGTCACTTGATCCTAAACCAGGCAGGAAACTCTCACAGCCATCTGATTTGGGTTACCTGTATCCCGATTTATCCGTCACTGAGAACAATGGGAGCTATTCCCTTGCCGTTAACGAACAATTCATGCCCAAAATCCGGTTGAATGAAGGCTATGCCGATCTTCTTCAAACCAAAGCCGGCGGGGCTGCCCAATACTTGCAGGAACACTTCCAAAAGCTTCAATGGCTGCAAAAGAGCCTGGAACAGCGGAAAAATACGCTGATCATGATTGCCAAAGAGATTGTATCAGCTCAGCAGCGATTTTTAAAGTGGGGACCGGAGCACCTTGTTCCCATGACCTTGAGGGAAGTCGCTGACCGGATCGGTATGCACGAATCGACTGTCAGCCGGGCAGTCAAAAACAAAGTCATTCAGACGCCAAGAGGAGCGTTTGAACTAAAGTATTTTTTCACAGCCAAGATCGAAACAGTAGGCGGAGAGAATGCATCTGCACAAACCGCAAAGCTCGCGATCAAAAGACTGGTTGATTCCGAGGACAAAGCCAAACCTCTTTCGGACCAGGCGATCGCCGAAAAGCTGATCTCGGAAAAAGGGTTAAGTATTTCAAGAAGAACTGTAGCGAAATATAGAGAAGAATTGAATATTCCTTCTTCATCCAAACGGAAAAGGTACTCATGACAGCTCTTAACCCATAGAGCTGTTTTTTCTTTTTTGTTAAAAGAAAAACATGGTAAAATTAGATGAATAAAACGAAGCCAATGGGGGAACAACTAAATGAGTCCAATTACCATTTCCTTTTATACAAAAAAGCACTGTCCTCTTTGCGATAAAGCACATATGATATTAAAGGAGCTCCAGGAAGAAATGCCATTGGAGATCCGCAAGATTGATATTTACCAGTCAGACGAACTGATTGAAAAATACGGGCTGATGATCCCGGTAATAGCGGCAGAGGGTGAAGAGCTTCAATACGGACAAATCAATAAAGAGAGCCTAAGAAAGCGCTTACTAACAATTAATAAGTAATTTTTGTTGAAATGTTGTCACATCTTTTGTTAGAATGAAGAAGACTTAAACGATAGTCATTTTTTTATTGCCCAGTCGGGACGTTAAATGACTATCCGGGACGATTTATGTCCCTGTGGTATTGGACTCCTCTGATGTTCTGCCGTTTACAAGATAGGGGAATGCACGATGAACGATTTAATAGAAGTACAGAAGAAGCTTTTACCAGATCTTCTGGAAGTCATGACAAAACGGTACAGCATTTTAAAAATTGTTCGTTTCCATGAACCAATCGGCAGACGAAATCTTGCAGTTAACCTTAATATGACGGAAAGGGTTCTCCGTTCCGAAGTTAACTTTTTGAAAGATCAGGGGCTGCTGTCCATTCTTCCTGGAGGAATGTCACTGACACAAGAAGGATTAAGTGTTCTTGAACGGCTTGAAGTTCTTATTAATGAACTTTCCGGACTTCGCGTTTTAGAAATGAGGTTAAGGGAAAACTTAAGTTTGTCAGAAGTGATTATTGTTCCGGGCGATAGTGATAAAGAGCCATGGATTAAAAACGAAATGGGGAAAGCGGCTGCCATGAGGCTTAAGCTGGAGCTCATCGGTCACCATGTGATTGCGGTAACTGGTGGAACTACCACTGCCTCAGTCGCTGAAATGATGACACCCGGGACGAAAGACCAGGACCTTCTGTTTGTACCGGCCAGAGGCGGTCTTGGTGAAAAAGTCGAAAACCAGGCGAACACCATTTGTTCGACCATGGCGGCAAAAGCCCGGGGAAAATACCGTCTGCTTCATTTGCCCGATCAGCTGAGCAAGGAAACCTACCTCTCACTAATGGAAGAACCCGGGGTAAAAGAAGTGATGGAACTGATTCATTCCGCAAGTATAGTCATCCATGGGATTGGCGATGCTAAAACAATGGCAAACAGAAGAAATTCTTCTTCTGCTGTGCTCGAAAAACTCGAACGCGAAAAAGCCGTAGCGGAGGCGTTTGGCTACTACTTCAATCAAAAAGGAGAAGTCGTCCACCGCGTTCGAACAATAGGTCTTCAATTGAACGACCTGAAGCATAGTGATTTTATCATGGCTGTTGCCGGTGGTTCTTCAAAAGCAGAAGCCATTGCAGCATTTATGAAGCATGGTCCGAAAAAAGTGCTGGTGACTGATGAAGGAGCCGCTAATAAACTTCTTTCAGGAACATGAAAATCTATGTAACTTTTTGTGACTAAAGGGCATTGCTCTTTAACTATATTTTTTCTTCTAAAAATTAAGGAGGTCATTTTAAATGGCAACTAAAGTTGGTATTAATGGATTTGGCCGTATTGGTCGTAACGTATTTCGTGCAGCACTAAACAACCCTGAGGTTGAAGTAGTGGCTGTAAATGATTTAACGGATGCAAACATGCTTGCTTTCCTATTAAAGCATGACACTGTGCATGGCAAACTTGATGCTTCTGTTGAAGTTGGTGAAAATTCACTAATCGTAAACGGAAAAGAAATCAAAGTATTGGCTGAGCGCGACCCGGCTCAATTGGGATGGGGAGACCTTGGTGTAGAAGTAGTAGTTGAATCTACTGGACGTTTCACTAAACGTGCGGATGCTGCTAAACACCTTGAAGCTGGCGCTAAAAAAGTTATCATCTCTGCTCCTGCAAGCGATGAAGACATCACAATCGTAATGGGTGTTAACGAAGACAAATACGAAGCTGGAAGCCACCACGTTCTTTCCAACGCTTCTTGTACAACAAACTGCCTTGCACCATTCGCTAAGGTTCTTAACGAAAAATTCGGTATCAAACGCGGTATGATGACTACTGTTCACTCTTACACAAATGACCAACAGATCCTTGATCTTCCGCACAAAGATTACCGTCGTGCACGTGCTGCTGCAGAAAACATCATTCCTACAACAACTGGTGCTGCAAAAGCCGTTTCACTTGTACTTCCAGAGCTTAAAGGAAAACTTAACGGTATGGCAATGCGTGTACCTACACCAAACGTATCACTAGTTGACCTTGTTGCAGAGCTTGACAAAGAAGTTTCTGCTGACGAAGTAAATGCAGCATTGAAAGAAGCCGCAGCCGGCCCGCTTAAAGGAATTCTCGGATACAGCGACGAGCCGCTTGTTTCAACTGACTATAACGGAAACACTAACTCTTCTACAGTTGATGGTCTTTCTACAATGGTTATGGAAGGCAACATGGTAAAAGTTATTTCTTGGTATGACAATGAAACTGGTTATTCCAACCGTGTTGTAGACCTTGTTGACTTTATTGCTAAAAAAGGACTTTAATAAAAGAGAGAATTAAACTGGAGGGGAAGGGTTGTTAAAAGCCCTTACCCTCTTTCCTTTGAAACCACAGATTTTATGGGAGGCGGGTATTGATCTGAACTTCCCGTTTTCTCATGCCTGTTTTAGGTTAAACTAGGTTGTGAACCAAGGATTCTCTTCTTCTCTATTCAAGACTGTCAGGAGGTTATACTTATGAACAAGAAAACAGTTCGTGACATCGATGTTAACGGCAAAGTGGTGTTCTGCCGCGTTGACTTTAACGTTCCGATGGAAAAAGGGGAAATTACCGACGATACTCGAATTCGTGCGGCTCTCCCAACGATTCAATACTTAACAGAGCAAGGGGCCAAAGTGCTGTTGGCCAGCCATCTTGGACGACCGAAAGGCCAAGTGGTGGAAGAGCTTCGTTTAAACCCGGTAGCCCAGCGTTTGAGCAATCTTCTTGGAAAAGAAGTTGTTAAAACAGATGAAGCGTACGGGGAAGAAGTGAAAAAGGCGCTGACTGGCCTTGAGAACGGAAACGTCATCCTTCTTGAAAATGTCCGTTTTTATCCTGGAGAAGAAAAGAATGATCCTGAATTGGCGCAAAAGTTTGCTGAATTGGCAGATGTTTATGTGAATGATGCGTTCGGTGCTGCTCACCGTGCTCATGCATCCACGGAGGGAGTTGCAAAGCTTCTTCCGGCAGTTGCAGGCTTTTTGATGGAAAAGGAGCTTGATGTACTTGGAAAAGCTCTTTCCAATCCTGAACGTCCGTTTACAGCCATCATTGGCGGCGCAAAAGTAAAGGACAAAATTGATGTTATCAATAACCTTCTTGATAAGGTGGACAACCTGATCATCGGCGGAGGTTTGGGCTATACATTTATCAAAGCGCTAGGCTATGATATTGGTAAATCCCTGCTCGAAGAAGACAAAATCGAAACTGCGAAAAGCTTTATGGAGAAAGCGAAGGAAAAAGGCGTGAACTTCCTGATTCCTGAAGATATCCTTGTTGCGGACGATTTTTCTAATGATGCCAATACAAAAGTAGTAGGCATTGATTCCATCCCATCTGACTGGGAAGGTCTTGATATTGGTGCGAAAACGATTGAAAAGTACCAAAACACCATTAAAAATTCGAAGCTTGTGATATGGAATGGTCCAATGGGCGTTTTCGAAATTGATGCGTTCTCTAAAGGAACCCGTTCCATTGCAGAAGCACTTGCTGAAGCAAAAGACACTTACAGTGTGATTGGCGGTGGAGATTCTGCAGCAGCCGTTGAAAAGTTTGGCTATGCTGATCAAATGAGCCACATCTCCACAGGTGGCGGTGCTTCTCTTGAATTCATGGAAGGCAAAGAGCTTCCAGGAGTTACCGCACTGAACGACAAGTAAGTTCTTTAGTATTGCTTTTGAAACGAAATCGACGAAGATTTGTGCAATTTCCCGCATTGTCCCCTGAACCTTGCGGGCACTTTGTACGTTCTTAGGAAGGTGAAAAACATGCGAAAACCGATTATTGCAGGAAACTGGAAAATGAACAAAACACTTTCAGAGGCAAAAGCATTTGTCGAGGAAGTGAAAGGATCCATCCCGTCTGCTGACACAGTGGATTCTGTCGTTTGTGCTCCGGCATTGTTCCTTGACGCTCTTGTACAAGCATCAAAGGGGACAGAACTTGGAGTAGGTGCACAAAACATGCACTATGAAGCAAGCGGAGCATTTACGGGGGAAATCAGCCCGGTTATGCTGAAGGATCTTGGAGTTGGCTATGTTGTTCTTGGCCATTCTGAACGCCGTGAATATTTTGGTGAAACAGATGAGCTTGTTAACCAAAAAACAAAGGCGGCATTCTCACATGGATTGACTCCAATCGTGTGTGTTGGTGAAACGCTTGAACAGCGTGAAGCTGACCAGACAAAAGATGTCGTTAAGACTCAAACGGAAAAAGGACTTCAAGGCCTTTCTGAAGAACAAGTCAAACGTACAGTGGTTGCTTATGAGCCAGTGTGGGCTATCGGCACTGGAAAAACGGCTTCTTCTGAAGATGCGAATGAAGTATGCGCTTATATCCGCAATGTCATTGCCGAACAGTTCTCACAAGAAGCGGCAGACGCAGTCCGTATCCAGTACGGCGGCAGTGTAAAGCCAGGCAACATCAAAGAATTGATGGGCATGTCTGATATTGATGGAGCTCTTGTTGGAGGAGCAAGCCTTGAACCGCAGTCTTTCCTTCAACTTTTGGAAGGTGTAAACAATGCCTAACAAACCTGTAGCACTGATTATTCTTGATGGATTTGCATGCCGCGATGAGAAAAAAGGAAATGCGGTAGCGCATGCAAAGAAACCAAACTTTGACCGATATTGGGAAACGTATCCCCACAATCATTTGACTGCATGTGGTGAAGCTGTTGGGCTTCCTCCGGGACAAATGGGGAACTCTGAAGTCGGGCACTTGAATATTGGTGCAGGCCGCATTGTTTACCAGAGTCTGACCCGTGTAAACCTTGCGATTAAAGAAGGGGAGTTCTATGAAAACCCAACGTTCATTGATGCCATGGACGTTGTGAAGAAAAAGGGGACAAAGCTTCATATTTTCGGTCTTCTTTCAGATGGCGGAATCCATAGTCACATCGACCATATTTTTGCCTTGCTTGAAACGGCCAAAAAACAGGGAGTGGAAAAGGTCTACCTTCATGGCTTCCTGGACGGAAGGGACGTTCCTCCGCAATCAGCAAAAGGCTACATCCAAGAGACGCTTGATAAAATGAAAGAACTTGGTGTAGGACAAATTGCCACCTTGTCCGGCCGTTACTATTCAATGGACCGCGACAAGCGGTGGGATCGTGTAGAAAAATCATACCGTGCCATGGTTTATGGTGAAGGACCTGATTATACCGATCCGCTTGAAGTTGTGGATGACTCCTACAAAAATGAAATCTACGATGAGTTCGTTCTTCCTTCCGTTCTCAAGAACGAAGACGGAACACCGGTGGCTACCATTCAGGATGGAGATTCAATTATATTCTGTAACTTCCGTCCGGACCGTGCCATTCAGATTTCCCAGGTGTTCACAAACGAAGACTTTCGCGGATTTGACCGTGGAGACAAGTTTCCCAAGGACATTCACTTTGTCTGCCTGACAAACTTCAGTGAAACGGTAAAAGGGGATGTTGCATTCAAGCCGACGAACCTCGATAACACACTCGGTGAAGTCCTGTCTCAGCAAAACTACAAGCAGCTGCGTATTGCAGAGACAGAAAAATACCCGCACGTCACGTTCTTCTTCAGCGGCGGACGCGAAGCTGAATTTGAAGGTGAAACTCGGATTCTGATTGACTCTCCAAAAGTAGCGACGTATGACTTGAAGCCGGAAATGAGTGCATATGAAGTAACCGATGCTTTAGTGAAAGAGATCGAAGCTGAAAAGCATGACGCGATTATTTTGAACTTTGCCAATCCGGATATGGTCGGACATTCCGGGAAGCTCGAGCCTACAATTAAAGCAATTGAAGCTGTCGACGAATGTCTTGGCAAAGTAGTCGATGCCATTCTTGAAAAAGACGGTTATGCCATTATTACAGCAGACCACGGAAACTCTGATGAAGTGGTAACGCTCGAAGGCAAGCCGATGACCGCTCACACTACCAACCCCGTGCCGGTTATTGTAACGAAAAAAGATATTGAACTTCGGGACGGAGGCAAACTTGCCGATCTCGCTCCGACATTCCTGACATTGCTAGGCGGCAAGCAGCCGAAAGAAATGACAGGCGAAACATTAATCAAAGATTGATTCATGGAACCGGGATTTGGCAACCGACAGAGGGCCCCTGGAAGTTCGCCTGATCCTAAAATATTAACCACAATTGAAAAGGAGAGAATAACTATGTCAGCAATTATTGAAGTTTACGCTCGAGAAGTATTGGACTCCCGCGGGAATCCAACAGTAGAAGTAGAAGTTTACACAGAGTCCGGTGCATTCGGCCGTGCCATCGTTCCAAGCGGTGCATCAACAGGTGAATATGAAGCAGTTGAGCTTCGTGACGGTGACAAAGGCCGGTACCTTGGCAAAGGTGTAAAAACAGCAGTAGATAACGTAAATACCATTATCGCTCCTGAATTGATTGGCTACGATGCATTGGATCAAGTCGGAATCGACAAAACGTTGATCGAGCTTGATGGAACTGAAAACAAAGGGAAATTGGGAGCTAACGCTATCCTTGGTGTTTCCATGGCGGTTGCGCGAGCTGCTGCAGACCTTCTTGGTATTCCTCTATACATGTATCTTGGAGGATTCAACTCTAAAACTCTTCCAGTTCCAATGATGAACATCCTGAACGGTGGAGAGCATGCGGACAACAACGTCGACATCCAGGAATTCATGGTAATGCCTGTTGGCGCACCGACTTTCTCAGAAGCACTTCGTATGGGTGCTGAAATCTTCCACAGCCTGAAATCCGTTCTTAAAGATAAAGGATTGAATACAGCTGTTGGTGACGAGGGCGGATTCGCTCCTAACCTTTCTTCTAACGAAGAAGCGCTTCAAACAATCATGGAAGCTATTGAAAAAGCAGGATACAAGCCTGGTGAAGAAGTTCGTTTGGCAATGGACGTTGCCTCTTCCGAGCTCTTTAACAAAGAAGACGGAAAATACCACCTTTCTGGTGAGGGTGTAGTTAAATCTTCTGAAGAAATGGTTGCTTTTTATGAAGATCTTGTTTCTAAGTACCCAATCATCTCAATCGAAGATGGCTTGGATGAAAACGACTGGGAAGGCCACAAGTTGTTGACTGACCGTCTTGGCGACAAAGTTCAGCTTGTTGGGGATGACCTTTTCGTAACTAACACAAACAAACTGGCTCAAGGAATTGAGCAAGGCGTGGGTAACTCCATCCTGATCAAAGTGAACCAAATCGGTACGTTGACTGAAACATTCGACGCGATCGAGATGGCAAAACGTGCAGGCTACACTGCAGTTATCTCTCACCGTTCTGGTGAAAGTGAAGACAGCACAATCGCGGACATCGCTGTAGCAACAAACGCCGGCCAAATCAAAACAGGTGCTCCGTCCCGTACGGACCGTGTAGCGAAATATAACCAATTGCTTCGTATCGAAGACGAATTGGCAAGTATCAGCCGCTACCCTGGTTTGAGCGCATTCTACAACCTTAAAAAGTAAATTTAGTAACATAAACCAGGCTGGAACCATATGGTTCCAGCCTGGTTTTTAATTTATTAGGTAGTAAACGAAATCCAGAGCTAATAGAAGATGGGGAGCCAGGCGGCAACGACGATCAGCAGCATCAATAAGATTGAAAATTTAAACAACAAGGCCCATAATGAAAACGGACACGTAAGTTAACGGAAAGAGGAGGAAATGGTATTGAAGTATTTTGAAATTGCTGTTATACCGGGAGACGGGATAGGTAAAGAAGTGGTTCCGGCTTCACTAAACGTTCTGAACACTATCGCTGAGCTCCACGGCGGCTTGAAATTTACCTTTACTGAATTTCCATGGAGCTGTGAATATTATCTTGAGCATGAAGTAATGATGCCGGAGACAGGCCTTGAAACGCTAAAAAATTTTAATGCCATCTTTCTGGGAGCTGTGGGAAATCCGGATATCGTTCCCGATCATATCTCCTTATGGGGCCTTCTCATTAAAATAAGAAGGGCATTTGAGCAAACGATCAATATTCGTCCGGCTAAATATTTCAAAGGACTTCGATCACCACTCGTCAACCCAAAAGATTTTGATCTCATAGTTGTGCGAGAGAACAGTGAAGGGGAGTACAGTGAAGTTGGAGGAAGGATTCACAGCGGCAAGGATGAAACAGCGATACAGAATGCGGTTTTTACAAGAAAGGGTACAGAAAGGGCAATGAGGTATGCATTTGACCTTGCCAAACAGCGTAAGAAACATGTGACGTCTGCTACCAAATCCAATGGTATTGTTCATTCGATGCCGTTCTGGGATGAAGTGTTTCGGGATGTACAAAAGGATTATTCTGATATCGGAACCGCCTCTTATCATATCGATGCCTTGGCAGCGGCCTTCGTCACGAAACCGGAAATCTTTGACGTAATCGTGGCAAGTAATTTGTTCGGTGATATATTAACCGATATCGGCGGAGCCATTATGGGAAGCATCGGAATTGCTCCGGCTGCCAATTTGAATGTAAATGGAAAGTATCCTTCCATGTTTGAGCCGGTCCATGGCTCTGCTCCTGACATTGTTGGAAAAAATATTGCCAATCCGATCGGGCAGATATGGACAGCCAAAATGATGCTGGATCATTTCGGTGAAGTTGAACTTGGGAAAAGATTGCTTGAAGTCATTGAGGAAGTCACAGAGGATCAATTTAAAACTCCGGATATCGGTGGGACATCTACAACCAATGCGGTTGCAGATGAGATTTGCGCACGGCTGCTAAAAAGCGAAGCACTTTCAAAATGATAAAGAAGCAGGTCATGTTAAAATGTGGCCTGCTTTTTCTGATTCCATATATGTTAATTAAACAGGTTTGATGAAAATGATCAAGAAAGATATTCCTTGTTACATAGACTCATATTATGATAAGTACAGCACTAGTATTTTTGAGATGGAAGGGGGAATGAGGTACATGTCGATGTTCGAAATGAACCTTGAGCGGCTCTACATCCGCGACATCCTAACGAGTGATGCAGGGGTCATTGCTCACTGGAAAAGCGATCCTTTATTTCGGAAGATGTCTACGGGAAGCATGACCATAATCAATGAAGGCAACCAGAGGCAGGATATTGAAAAAAGCCTTGTACACCCAAATGAAACCTATGTCATGGTAATGGAAAAGAAAAGCGGGAAGCCGGTGGGATATATTCGCTTTAACTGGATGGGGAGCAATCAGCGTTTCGGGTGGCTTCGGTTCGGACTGGGCGAAGAGCGGGGAAAAGGATATATGCGCGAAGCTTTGAAAGGGATATTTCACCATCTATTTCAGGAGGAAACCCACAGGATTGATGCAGAGGTATACGAATATAATGAGAGAAGCCTGCATCTCCTTGAATCTCTTGGTTTTAAAAGAGAAGGGATCCGGCGGCTGGCTCATTATGATGAAGACAATTATTATGATATACATGTGCTTGGCCTCCTGAAATCAGACTGGCAGGAGCACGTAATTAAGTCTGCCCGTCAGGCGGCCGTAAATTAACCTTTTCATTTTATGGCAAAGCGTTATAATGAAAATAGCTGAATAACGGTTAAGGTCTGTTTTATGTCAAATAAAACGTTAAAAGGGAAGCTGGTTCAAGTCCAGCGCGGTCCCGCCACTGTAATCGGTAGAGCTTTTTTTATATCCACTGTTCGTAAAAGAATGGGAAGGAGAAGATGTTCGATGACCGAGAGTCAGGAGACCTGCCTTAGCCTCATGTGCGATCCTTCGAGGAAAAGGTGAAGCAATTGTAATCATTGAAAAATGAGTTACTGTTGATTCGCTCTCCGAAGGGAGGGCTTTTTTTGTTGCACAAAACGACCAGCTAAAAGAAGTACATACAGGAGTGTGGAAAACGTGAAGAAATTAACTCAGATTACCATGATGCTGCTGCTCGTCATCGCCGTCATGGCCGGCTGTTCAGCCGGAAACCAGTCAGCAGACAAAAAAGAAAATGGTGCCAATTCACCAAAAAGTGAATTCCCCGTAACCATTAAAGATGCATCTGGCGAAAATGTAAAAATAGAGAAGAAGCCAAAGAAAATTGTTTCGCTGATTCCGAGCAATACCGAGGTCGCATTTGCACTTGGTCTGGACAAGGAAATTGTCGGTGTTTCTGACTTCGATAATTATCCGGAAGCTGCCACAAAAAAAACGAAGATTGGCGGCATGGACTTTAACGTCGAAAAGATTGTTGGCATGAAACCTGATCTTGTGCTTGCTCATGCTTCAAGTGCACACACTTCCAAGCAAGGAATCGAACAGCTCAAAAACGCAGGCATAAAAGTTGTTGTAATTAATGAAGCACAGAACTTTCAAGATACGTACAAGTCCATAAACATGATTGCAAAAGCAACAGGCACCCAAAAACAGGGGAATAAGATCGTTAAGTCCATGAAGGATGATCTTGCCGACATTAAAGAAAAAGCAAAGCAAGTGAAAAAGGAAAAGAAAGTCTGGGTGGAAGTGGCACCGGCCCCTGAAATTTATACAGCAGGTAAAGGTACGTTCATTGATGATATGCTGACTGCCATCCATGCAAAAAATGCCGCAGGAAGCCTGAAGGGATGGTCAAAGGTTTCAGAAGAACAGCCAGTCAAATACAATCCCGATGTGATCGTGACCACGTATGGATATTATTCTAAAAATCCTAAAGACCAGATCCTTTCCCGTAAAGGATGGAAAGACATTCCGGCTGTTAAAAATAAAAACATTTATGATGTGCACTCAGACAAGGTGACAAGACCGGGGCCGCGTTTGATTGAAGGAGTGGAGGAGCTTGCAAAAGCCATCTATCCGGACGTATACAAAAAGTAAACTAATTATTTCATACGGCGCAGTGCTGCTGTTATTGTGCTTCGCCGTTTCATTGGGGATATCGGTAGGTTCCATACCTATCCCCCTTTTTCATGTCATTCAGATATTAGGAGCTACTATTTTCCACTATCCTGTTCCAGATAACATTGATACATCGATGGTGAATATCGTCATGGCGATCCGGTTTCCACGGGTCGTACTGGCCATGCTTGTCGGATGTGCGTTGGCGCTTTCGGGCACGGCGTTTCAGGGTTTGCTGAAGAACCCGCTGGCTGATCCGTATACGCTGGGTGTATCGTCAGGCTCGGCACTGGGAGCGGTTATTGTTTTATTCTTTGGTATTCAACTGCCGTTTCTTGGCAGTTTTACGTTGCCGGTCTTCAGTATTATCATGGGGTTTCTTACATTGATCGGTGTGATTTATTTTTCAAGGCTTGTACAGCGAAATCTTTCTGTTGAGACCATCATCCTTGCGGGGGTGTTATGCAGTTCCTTTCTCGGTGCGGTCACGTCACTGTTGATTGCTTTAACCGGAGATGAACTGAGGCAGATCATCGGCTGGCTGCTGGGCAGTGTATCGATGAGAGGCTGGGCCTATGTAGAACTGATTGCTCCCTTTTTATTCGCAGGGTTGCTTATTTTGCTGGCAAGCGCGCGTGAACTTAACGCGCTTTCTTTTGGGCAGCAGGATGCACGGACCATTGGTGTTGATGTTAAAAAACATACCTCCCTTGTTTTGTTTGGAGCTTCGCTTCTGACTGGATCTGCCGTCGCTGTGTCCGGGACCATTGGGTTTGTCGGTCTTGTGATCCCCCATATGGCCCGCATGATCTGGGGAGTCGATCATCGCCATCTGCTTCCGCTTTCCATGATACTTGGGGGAGTGTTTATGGTTTTGGTTGATTTGCTGGCACGGACCATTATTGCACCGACGGAACTTCCTATCGGTGTACTGACCGCCATCATCGGAAGTCCGATTTTTGCGGTAATCTTTATTCGTTATCGGCGAAAGAAGGTGACTACATGATTAACGTACAACAGCTTTCCGGAGGCTACGACGGGAAAAAGGTTGTCGATGATCTTTCGTTTTCCGTAGAGAAGGGGAAAATTACCGGGATCATTGGGCCAAACGGAAGCGGGAAGACCACCCTAATGAAAATGATCAATGGAATGCTTCCTTTTCAATCTGGCGAAGTTTTGATCAAAGGCAAACCGATCAGCAGCTATTCCGCCAAGGAACTGGCAAGAATGATCGCCGTATTGCCACAGCATGCCGAGAGCTCGTTCGATTTTACGGTAAGAGAGGCTGTGGCGCTTGGCCGCTATCCGTTTTATAAAGGATTATTAAAGCATTCAACACCACGGGACGATGAAGTGGTTCAAAACTCCATGGAATTTACAGGGGTTGAGGAGTTTGCGGATAAAAGTATCCAGCTGTTAAGCGGAGGAGAGCGCCAGCGTGTTCTGCTGGCCAAGGCGCTCGCACAAGAGCCGAAAATTTTGCTGCTGGATGAACCGACCAACCATCTGGATTTAGCCTATCAAATGAAACTGATGGATCTGTTAAAGGATTGGGTGGAAGGCTGCCAGTTGACGGTTGTGGCTATTCTCCATGACCTGAATATTGCCAGTCTGTATTGTGACCAGGTTCTTCTTCTGGATAAAGGGAAAATGAAGGCGATTGGAAAGCCTGGTGACATTATGGACAGCAGGATGCTTCAGTCGGTATACAAGACGAACTTAAGCCGTCAGGAACATCCGCAAAAGGCAAAGCCGCTCATTGCGCTCGTTCCCCGGCATCAGGACGAACGTAAGGACTTGTCTGAGATTGTCCTCGAGGCTACACCTGAAACCATGATTTTCCGAAGTCCTTTTTCGCTGAAAACCATGTCATCTGCTGTCATAGGGGGAGGATATCAGTGGGCCAACACATTTGTAAACCGCCACGTGGACAAAAATTATAATGTGAATGACGCCCAAAAAGAATTTGAGGATTATCTGAGTTCGCTTTCTATCAATCCAAATGATACGGTTGGCATGATGACTGCGGCGAGGCTTCAGGATGCTGGAATGGTATCTGTGGATGAAAAAGGTGTAAAACTGCTTGTCGCCTCCACGGTGGGAACCGGCAATGCAGTGGATGCGGGACGTTCGTGGGAACGGAAGGATCAGCCCATGCCCATTGGTACGATCAACATCTGGATTTTTATGGAGGGCAGGCTATCGGACGAAGCATTTGTTCAGGCAATGATGACGGCGACAGAAGCCAAAGCGGGGGCACTCCGCGACTATGGCATTAAAGATCCGGTAACAGGAACTCCAGCGACCGGCACATCGACTGACAGCGTTTGTATAGCCTCAACCCAAAACGGAAAGGAAATGAGGTACGCGGGGACGATTACACCGGCTGGTAAAGCGATTGGAAAAGCGGTCTATCAAACAGTAGGCATTGCCATTAAAAACTATAGAAAGAGAATGCTGCAACCATGATGATTTCTCTGCATTTATTGTCGATTGTCCTTGCACTGATCATTGACCAGCTGATCGGCGATCCCCGCTGGCTGCCGCATCCGGTGAAAGGGTTCGGCAAGATGATCAGCTGGCTGGACCGGTCATTGAACGGTGGAAACTTCCAAAGGTTGAAGGGGCTCTGTATGCTCTTTCTTATTTTGGCTGTTACTCTATTATTCTCGTATGTTCTTGTTTCTTTTGCGTACTCGATTCATTTGGTGGTAGGGGTTTGTGTTGAGTCCCTTTTAATCTCAACGACCATCGCTGCAAGAGGGCTGAAAGAAGCAGGTCGCTCGGTATATGAACCGCTTGTCCGGGGAGATCTGGAGGAAGCCAGAACGAAATTAAGCTGGATTGTGGGCAGAGACACACAAGGCCTTCCCTCTCAGGAAATTGTGAGAGGTACGGTGGAGACCGTGGCAGAGAATACGAGCGATGGCGTGACTGCCCCTCTTTTCTTTGCTTTTATCGGCGGGGCGCCGCTTGCCTTGCTGTACCGGGCCGTAAATACGTGCGATTCTATGGTAGGCTACAAGAATGAAAGATACAAAGACTTTGGCTGGGCATCGGCCAGATTGGACGATGTGCTGAATTATCTCCCCGCCCGTCTTACAGCGTTTTTGATGGTATTCAATGCAATGATGAAGAAGCGTCTGACGTTTGCCTGGCTGAAGGAACAAGCCCGCCATCACCCGAGTCCCAACAGCGGCTGGGGAGAAGCAGCTGTTGCCGGCCTGCTCGGCATAAGGCTTGGAGGAACCAATTATTACAAAGGCCAGGTATCATATCGCCCGTTCATCGGCCGCGCACAAAACAGCCTGAATCCGATACATATTGAAAAAACGATTGTAATCATGCAACAAGCAGTCACATGGTTCACAATTATATTACTTGCAGCGGGAGGGATCTATATTGTTGCTGCCCAATCATGGAGCTAATCCGGAACTGCTGGCCCGATCGCTTGAGACCGAACTGAAGGAAAACAGTCTGGATTTCAGTGTGAATGTCAATCCATATCCTCCGCTCTCCTGTCTGAAGGAGGATTGGGATTCCCTTTACGAAGATATTCTGCACTATCCTCATCCATCTGCAGCTCCTTTTGTACAACTGGCAGCGAAAATGGCAGGTCTCGGTTCTGAACAGGTTCTGGCGGGAAATGGAGCGGCAGAGCTTATTTTTCTCATAGCCCAGGCGTACAGAGGCGCCAATGTGCTGATTATTGAACCTGCTTTTTCTGAATACAGGGAAGCATGTGAAGCGAATGGATGCAGGGTTGAGAGTTTTATAACGCAGGAGGAATCAAAATGGGGGATTTCATTTGTGGAATTAGAAAAATGCCTTGAAGACAAAGAGCTTTGTTTTCTGTGCCACCCAAATAATCCTACGGGTACCGCCCTTGATTCTTTTCAATTGGAGCGGCTTCTGCATTTATGTTCAGAGAAAAAGGTGACCCTGGTTGTCGATGAGGCGTTTGTTCATTTCATGGAGAATCCGGTTACTGCTGTACCTTTACTTGCTCAACATAACAACTTGATCATATTGCGTTCCTTAACAAAGATGTTTCACTTGCCAGGTCTGCGCCTTGGCTACGCTATGTCGTCTTTAGATTTGATTCTACAAATGAAGAAATACCAGCCGCCCTGGAGCGTAAATGGGCCTGCACAAAAAATCGGCATGCTTTGTCTCGAGCATGAAAAATTATTTGCTGCTGATAGTGCCGAAAAGACGGCAAGCGAACGGAAACGGCTTTTTCCTGCCTTGCACCGCCTGGGCTTCGAGCCCTCTCCTTCTCTTGTTAATTTTTATCTTTTGCGAGAAAAGGGAGAAGAAAAGGACCAGATGAGCCTGATTAAATATTTGCTCTCAAAAAGGATTATTGTCAGGCACACCTTCAATTTTAAAGGTCTGGAAGGAAGGTTCATCCGTCTGGCGATCCGGACAGCCCAAGAAAATGATGTGCTTCTGGATACTCTTGAAGGGTGGGCGGCATCATGCTGATTTTTATAACCGGAGGCGTAAGAAGCGGAAAGAGCTCATTTGCTGAAATGGTAGCGGTATACCACGGCAATAAAGGGTATCGCCTTCATTATGTCGCCACATGCGAGCAAAATGGGGCGGAGATGGCCGAGCGCATCAACCGGCACAGGGAGGACCGTGAGAAAAGCGGATACGCATGGAAAACGTGGGAACAGCCCAGAGATATTCATGACTTGAGTGCAGCTTTTGCACATGAAGATGTGATTCTGCTCGACTGTTTAACCAATCTTGTCAGCAATGAGCTTTTTGCCGGGTGGCGGGAAAACAGGAACCAGTGGGAAGAGGCTGCGTTTCGGGAAATGGTTTTTCAAAAAATCATGGATGGAATCACGGAGCTAAAGAAGCAATGCGAAGTCCTGATTATCGTTTCCAATGAAGTGTTTCAAGGCCTGCTGCCAGATGACAGCGGAACGTTTTACTTTATGCAGATGATGGGGCATCTGCATCAGCATATTGTGAGGCAATCACACTGGGTGTACCAGGTAGAATTTGGCATGCCGATTTTACGCAAAGGATATGATGCGGATGAAAACCAATGCACAGCCTGTACGGTTTAGTTCATTGTACGGTTTTGGGCTGGCTTTGCAGTTTTTAACGGCTTTCCCTATTCGGACAGCGTTCCCGTGGACGAAGGAAACAAGTAAATGGAGCGTGTACTGGTATCCGGTTGTTGGACTGTTGCTCGGCGGATTAACTGCCGTTCAGGTGCATTTTCTGAATCAGCAATCGTTTATATCCCCTCTGCTGGTCAGTTTCTATTCGTTTAGTTTTTCTGTCGCATTGACAGGCGGACTGCATCTCGATGGATGGATGGATTGCAGTGATGCCTATTTTTCATACAGCAGTAAAGAAAAGAGACTGGAAATCATGAAGGACCCGAGGACCGGGGCTTTTGGCGTTTTATCCGTTCTGTTCCTTCTGAGCTGGCGTTTTCTATTGATCCATGAAAGCTTGAAGATTGAACCTGGGAAGTGCTGGATTTTGTTTCTGCTCATTCCGTTTCTGGCCCGCACCGGAATGGCCTGCCTCTTGGTTTCTGCTCCTCTGGCAAAGGAGGAAGGCATGGCTTTTGCAATGAAACAGAATGTTTCAAAAATGAGTTTTGGGATTTACGCGGTATATTTTTTGTGTATGGGTGTTGGCTCATGGCTTGCGGGCATGCTTTTTTTATTTACAGGTCTTACGATTTTGGGCGCTTTATTTTTTCTTGTGAGCAAACGGTTTGCGACAATTGAGTTTGGCGGAATCACAGGAGACACGCTTGGTGCGAGTTCAGAAGGGATGGAAACCGTATTATGGCTCGGAGGGTGGCTGTTACTCTCCTTCGTCACGGGCTGACGCTGGAGAATCAGCAAAAGAAATACATCGGATACAGTGATCCTCTTCTTTGCGAAGAGGGCAGGAATGAACTGAGAGAAATACAGGGGAAGGCAATCTATTTACCTTCCGATTTGATCCTGTCAAGTGATCGGAAACGGTGCATGGAGACCGCAGAAATTCTTTTTCCAGACCAGCGGATTATCGCTAGCCCGGCACTTCGGGAAATCCATTTTGGCGAATGGGAAAATAAAACGTATGAAGAGTTGTGCCATGACCGTCATTATAGAGAATGGATTGATGATCCATTTGGAACTTGTCCCCCAGGAGGGGAGCATTTTCATGAGTTTAAAAAACGCCTGCTTTCATCCTGGGAAGAGGAGATATGGCCCTTGGCGGAGCAAAGCGGACATGTGACAGTGGTCACCCATGGGGGTCCGGTCCGCTTTTATTTATCCGTGTTCGCTCCTGAACCAAAAGAAAAGTGGGAGTGGGGTGTTTCTCATGGAAGAGGATACACACTGGTTTGGAACGAAAACAAAGGGAGGTGGAATGCATTATGCACTTTGTTACAGGAGGCGCCTTCCACGGTAAAGCAAAATGGGTGATGGATACTTATTCAGCCTCCCGGAAGATGGAGGGCTGGTGTAATCTGTATGATGCTGTGTGCCCCGAGGCCGAAGAGTTTAAATTTAAAACTTCTCTTGTTGTCATTGAAGGAATGGAACAACTCGTGAAGAAGGTTGTACAGGAGAATGAAAAGGGTACAAGAGAAGTGCTTAAGAAAAACCTGCAAGCCTGGCTGAAATGGGAATCAGAAGTGCCCGGCCGACAGCTTGTTCTGATTGGAACGGACATCGGTAAAGGCATAGTGCCGATGGAGGAAGAAAACAGAAGATGGCGTGATGTTTCCGGCTGGTTTTTTCAAGATGCTGCCATGGCGGCCGAAAAAGTGCATGTGGTCTGGTATGGGATGGAACAGACGATAAAATAAAGGGAGTGACCGGAATGAAGCTTTACACACGTACTGGAGATGAAGGGAAAACAAGTGTGATTGGAGGCCGGCTGGATAAAAACCATATCCGTGTTAATGCCTATGGAACACTGGATGAGCTGAACAGCTTTGTTGGGGTGGCCATAACAAAGCTCCAGGATGCCAAGTATGACGATATCCGGAACGAACTGGTGAAAATCCAGCATGAGTTGTTTGATTGCGGCGGCGATCTTTCAGCTGTAAAAAAGGATTATCCATATAAAGCAAACACCGACATGATCACCTTTTTGGAAGAGCGCATTGATGAATACATTATAGAAGCTCCAGAGCTGGAACGCTTTATTCTTCCGGGAGGTTCAGAGGCTTCAGCCGCGATTCATGTTTGCCGTACGGTAGCAAGACGGGGAGAGCGGGAAATTGTGGCGCTGAAACAGGAGAATGAAATCAACCCCGTTGTTTTAAAATACGTGAACCGTTTGTCCGATTACTTTTTTGCCATTGCCCGGGTGATTAATTTCCGGGAAGGTGTAAAGGACGTGGAATACGAACGAAGTGCCATCGTTTTCCGTGGAGGCAAGAGAAAAGAAAATGATACGAAATAAAAATATCGCGCTGTTTACGGCGTTTGTTTCTCTGGCAGTAGCCGGTTCATTTATCAAAATTCCTTCGCCCATAGGCAGTGTGGCCTTTGATTCCATGCCCGCTCTGGCTGCGGCGGCTTTAATGTCTCCATGGTCTGGGCTTGCTGTAGCCGGTTTTGGACATTTACTTACAGCTGCCCTGGCCGGTTTTCCTTTGGGGCCGCTGCATGTAGTGGTAGCGGTTCAGATGGGGTTTTTAGCATTCTTTTATGGCGTGCTGTACGGGAAGAATGCGAAAACGGCTGCCACAATAATGTTTGTACTAGGAAATGGTATCCTGGCTCCACTCTGCTTTTGGCCGGTTTTGGGAAAAGCGGCCGTTCTTGGACTTATCCCAAGCCTGCTGGCAGCCGCTATTCTTAATGCTTTGACCGCTCTTGTCATCATTCCACGAATTAAGCCGGTCTTCCGCCAGTCAGCCATGAGGATCAACCATGAAAAGAAATCGTGATATTATCGTGCAAGACTTTGGCTCTGGGCAAGTGGCGGTGATAGCTGCAGACAACTCAGGTGGAATTGGCAGCCTTCCGATGGATGAAGTAAAGGTACCTTATGAGGAAGTCGCGCGGTTTGGCGCCCGGGTCTGCGCGATGGAAGTGCTGGCTGCCGGGGCTGTGCCCGTTTCGTTCATTATCCACTCCTTTAATGGTGATGGGGCATGGAATGAACTCGTGACAGGAGCACAAAAGACGTTTGCCGAACTTGGTCTGGACGGTATTGAAATCACAGGAAGCACAGAGAGCAATATGAACATGGTCCAGTCCGCTTCTTCTTTCATGATGATTGGCAGGGCGGCACAGCATGATCTTAGGCTTGGAATTACTCCATCTCATGCAAAAGTTGCCGTCATAGGTGCACCGCTTGTCGGGGAGGAAGTGCTATCGCGTTCTGGAGAAATGATTTTATTGTCCCTTTTCCGTCAGCTGCTGAAAACAGAGGGGATTTATGAAATCCTGCCGGTCGGCTCAAAAGGCATTGACCACGAACTTGGGGTGATGTGTGGTTTATCAGCAAAGTTCAGGAGTACCCTGCCTCTATATAAGTCAGCCGGACCTTCCACATGCGTGCTGATCAGTTATGATGAAAAACAGCATTCAGCCATCAGGAATTTGTGCGGGATGCTGTTTCATGAACTTGACCCGTTACTTTAATTGTGACCTCTCATTAAAAAACGTTCGGTAGCCGTATTGGACAAAAAGAATGACGCTGAACGAAACTGAGCCGGCAATCCCCAGCATGATGGCAATCTGGTATTCAATTGCGGTAAGCGGTGAGATACCGGATAGGATCTGTCCGGTCATCATGCCCGGAAGGAAAACGATCCCCATGCCGACCATGGAGTTGATCGTGGGAAGAATGGCGGAGTCAAACGCACGGTCGACCAGTTCTTTGGAAGCAGCTTTCGTGGTTGCTCCAAGCATCAGGGCTGCTTCCACCATGCGTTTTTGCTTTTCCATGCCCTCCACAAGGTGATTTACCCCAAGCGTTATCCCTGTCATGGCATTCCCGATGATCATCCCGGCAATCGGTATAACATACCTCGGCTCAAACCAGGGAGAGAACTGAATGACCACATAGTTGAAAAAGAGAAGGCTGGCCAGAGTGCCGACTGTCATCGAAACAGCGATGACTTTTTTTAATGAAGAAGATAAATCGTATTTGATCCGCTTAAAAACGTTATAAATCGCAAAGATCTCCATGAGAGCGAAAATGAAAAGAGTCAGAAGAGGATGCGGGTGCTTGAATACGTAGGTGAGGATATACCCCGCAAGCACAAGCTGAATCGTCATCCTTAGTGTCCCGATCATGATTTCTTTTTCCCTCGCGATCCCTCTCCACTTCACAATAACCGTCAAAATAACGATGAAGAGATAGGCAGACAGAAGCTGCCACAATGAGATATCAATAATTTTATCCTTCATGTGCAGCCTCCTTTATTTTCTGATTGTACTTTTCAAGATGGACCGGCACCTCAGCGTAACGGTCTGCAATTTGCTTGGAGTGGGTGACCATTATGACAGTTTTATTCTTTTGTTTGGCCTTTTTTAAAAAAGATGAGATGACCTCATCCGCTGTTTCGTCATCAAGGGCCGATGAGGGCTCGTCCAGCAGATAAACATCCGAATCAAGCAAGAGAACTCGGGCCAGCGCAAGCCGCTGCTGCTCTCCACCCGACAATCCCTCTGCAACTGTTTCTAGCGATTTTCGTAAATACACACTATGTAAAGCTTCTTCAAGCACTCGATCATCTGGCACGGGTTTCTCCGAAAACATCAGTCCGGCAATAAGATTATCTCTAACGGTCCCGGGAAATATGGCGGGCATTTGCTGAAGCATGATAACGTTTCTTCGATGCTGTACGGGATCAAGCGAGGCGATATCCTTTCCTTTATAAAGCACCGTGCCTTCATCAGGGCTGATCAGGTGATTCAGCAGTTTAAGCACCGTTGTTTTTCCGCTGCCGCTTTCTCCGGTAAGAATGCTCACTTTATTTTCTTCAATACGTAAATGTCCAATTTTCAAAATATCTTTATAGCGAATATCTTTTAGTTCAAACATGGGTGATTTCCTCCTTCCCGACAGTCCTTTTATGGCATGATAAATTATTTGGAATACATTGCCGAACGAATGCCCGTATGATACATTATGTATAGTGTAACGTTGTCCGTGGAGGTGTGACAAATGCAAACAGCAGCAACAGTTTTATTGGTGATTGTTTCGATCGCACTTATTATAGTCGTTGTTCTTCAATCTGGCCGTTCGGCAGGATTATCAGGAGCGATTACTGGTGGCGCCGAGCAGTTATTTGGAAAGCAAAAAGCCCGTGGAATGGATGCCGTCCTGAGCAGGCTGACGATTATTCTCGCCACATTGTTCTTCTTGTTGGCGATTGCGGTAGCGTATTTTATTTAATGATACCCCAACAGCAGGTGAATTTTCACTTGCTGTTTTTATTTTTTTGTCTGGCAGTTTGAAAGCTTTTTCCGATAGGGATATGGTATGATTTTTTACGGACATTATAGGGTAACTAATGATAAAAAAGGTGATAATATGATTGGCTGTCTTTGTCTTCACGGGTTTACCGGCAGTCCGTATGAAGTAGAGCCGGTTACCCGCTATTTAGAAGAACATACCGATTGGTTGATTTCAGTGCCAACCTATCCGGGACATGGAGAGCAATTAATGCTGAAGGGGATCACACACAAGCTTTGGATCGATGAAGCAGAACGAGCCTTCTTGGAATTGCGAAAAAAGAGCGGCACGCTCTATATACTCGGTTTCTCCATGGGCGGAATAATCGGCGGTTATCTTGCATCGAAGTACGGATGCGATAAACTTATCCTGCTCAGTGCCAGCGCTTATTATATGAACCCGGCACAGATGGTGAAAGATATCAAGGACATGATCATAAAAGGTGTGCGGGGTACGCTGAAGGATGATGAACTGTACCTGCGATACCGGAAAAAGTTTATGGATACTCCGCTTTCCGCCACGTTTGAATTCCGGAAGCTCGTCAAAACGCTCAAGCCCTCGTTTCGTGACATTGAAGTACCCACGCTGATTATCCAGGGGGAGTGCGACGGACTGGTGCCGCGCAAGAGCGCCGAGTATATTTATAAAACTATACCATCGAAACGTAAGAAGCTTTGTTATTTAAAAGAATCGAAGCATATGATCTGCCACGATGTAGACCAGGAACAGCTGATCGAAGAAGTTTTTCAATTTTTAATGGAACCAACGAAGTAAGGGAGAGTAAGCAACATGATGAAAATTACAGCACCAAAACCATTTATGTTTGAAGGAGGAAAACGGGCGGTATTATTATTACATGGTTTTACAGGCAGCTCCGCAGACGTTCGCATGCTGGGCCGTTTTCTGCAAAAGAAGGGATACACCTGCCATGCTCCTCAGTATAAAGGGCACGCGGTCCCACCTGAAGAGCTCGTACATACAGGCCCGGATGACTGGTGGAAGGATGTCATGGATGGGTTCAACCTTCTAAAAGAAAGGGGACATACGGAAATTGCCGTTTGCGGATTATCGCTCGGCGGTGTCTTTTCATTAAAATTGGCAACAGAGCAGCCGGTGGTCGGTGTGGTCCCGATGTGCGCACCCATGCATGTAAAAAGTGAAGAAACGATTTACCGGGGTGTACTGGAGTATGCCCGTGAATACAAAAGCCGTGAAAACAAGTCGCAGGAGCAAGTTGATCAGGAGATGGAGGCGTTCAAAAAAACCCCTATGAATACCTTAAAGGGCCTTCAACAGCTTCTGGGAGATGTGCGAAATTCCATTGACATGGTATACGCACCTACGTTTGTTGTACAGGCTAGACATGATGAAATGATTAATACGGACTCTGCCAATATTATTTACAATGAAGTGGAAAGCGACATTAAGGATTTGAAATGGTACGAAGAATCCACTCATGTAATCACACTTGGCAAGGAAAAGGAACAGCTGCATGAGGATGTCTACACCTTCCTGGAAAAGCTGGACTGGTCCGTGGAGTAAGGTTTTTCCCATAAGGAGGAGATGTAGTGGATAAGCAGCAACTGCTTGCATTCATGAAAGAAGAAGCATATAAACCGCTTACCGTTCAGGAACTGGAAGATGCCTTCCAGCTGCGGGAAACGGATGATTTTAAAATTTTGGTTCGGACACTGAACGAGATGGAAGATGAGGGGCTTGTCGTCAGAACAAGAACAAATCGATACGGTCTTCCTGACAAAATGAATTTGGTTAGAGGAAAGGTGCAGGCTCATGCGAAAGGGTTTGCTTTTGTCCTCCCTGAAACAGGAGAAGGAAAAGACGTCTACATTTCTCAGGGAGACATGGGCAGTGCCATGAACAATGACGTGGTGCTCGTACGCCTTAACACCAATTCAAAAGGCTCCCATCCGGAAGGCACCATTATCCGCGTTCTGGAGCGTGGTGTAACAGAAACAGTAGGAACGTTCCAGCAAAGCCGCAGTTTTGGGTTTGTGGTCGCTGATGACAAACGGATTCCAAATGATATTTTCATCCCGGCTGAAGGGGTAAATGGTGCCATTGAAGGTCATAAAGTCGTTGTTAAAATCACCAAGTACCCTGAAGGGCGCAACAGTGCAGAAGGTGAAGTTATCCACATTCTCGGCCATAAAAACGACCCGGGCGTGGATATCCTCTCTGTCATTTTTAAACACGGGCTGCCAAGAGAGTTTCCTGAAGAGGTTCTGGAACAGGCAAACAGTGTGCCTGACACCATTGATCCGAAAGACATTGAAGGCCGCCGTGACCTGCGTGACCAAACCATTGTCACGATTGATGGAGAAGATGCAAAGGATTTGGATGATGCTGTTAATGTAATCAAGCTTGATAACGGCAATTATAAACTTGGGGTTCATATCGCCGATGTCAGCCACTATGTAACCGAAGGATCACCGATCGATGTGGAAGCACTGGAACGGGGAACAAGTGTGTATCTCGTAGACCGGGTGATTCCGATGATTCCTCACCGCCTGTCGAACGGGATCTGTTCATTGAATCCGCGGGTGGATCGCCTGACGCTTTCCTGTGAGATGGAAATCACACCTAAAGGGGAAGTAATCAAGCACGAAATTTTCCCAAGCGTCATCAAAACGGTTGAACGGATGACCTACACGAATGTACGGAAAATCCTTCAGCGTGAAGACGACGAAGTGTTAAAAAGGTATGAGCCGCTTATTCCGTTTTTTGATGGAATGGGCGAATTGGCGGAAATTCTGCGGAAACGCCGTTTTGACCGTGGTGCCATTGACTTCGATTTCAGTGAAGCGCGTGTCATCGTCAATGAAAATAGCGAGCCGCAGGAAGTGGTGCTTCGGGAACGGTCGGTAGCGGAACGCCTGATCGAGGAGTTCATGCTGTGTGCCAATGAAACGGTAGCCCAGCACTTCCATAAAGCCGATCTTCCGTTCATGTACCGGATCCACGAAGATCCGGATGCAGAGAAACTGCATCGTTTCCTTGAATTCATCGCCATGTTTGGCTATGTCCTAAAAGGTGGAGTGGAAGAAGTTCATCCGCGTTCTCTGCAAAAACTTCTTGAAGAAGTAAAAGACGAGCCGGAAGAAATGGTGATCAGCAAAATCATGCTCCGTTCCATGAAGCAGGCGAAATACTATCCGGAAAGCTTGGGCCATTATGGACTGGCAACCGAGTTCTATACGCACTTTACTTCACCGATCCGACGTTATCCGGACTTAATCGTTCACCGATTGATCCGGACGTATCTTATTAACAAAAAGACCGATCCTAGCACGGTGGCAAAATGGAAGGGACAGCTTGAGAAAATCGCCAAGCATGCTTCTGACAGGGAACGCCGCGCGGTGGATGCCGAGCGTGAAACGGATGACCTGAAAAAGGCAGAATTCATGCAGGATAAAATCGGGGAAGAGTACGAAGGTGTCATCAGTTCCGTAACCAACTTCGGGTTGTTTGTCGAACTTCCGAATACGATTGAGGGACTCGTGCATGTGAGCTACCTGGCGGATGATTACTACCGCTATGATGAAAAGCACATGGCCATGATCGGGGAACGCACAGGGAACGTATTCCGAATCGGAGATGAACTGGCTGTCCGGGTCATCAATGTGAATCTCGACGAGCGCGCCATTGATTTTGAGATCGTCGGCATGAAGGGAACACCTCGCAAACGGGGCAAGGACCGTCCAAAAGTTATCGAAGGCGGAGGACGAAAACGAAAAACACGCCGTCCGGAAGCTGAACGAGGGGACAAAGGCGGCTCAACAAAAGGCAAGAAAAAGCCATTTTATAAAGGAAATATCACAAAAAAGAAAAAGAAGAACAAAAAGAGATAAACCGGTGCATGGAAACGTCATACAGCTTCCAACTGTATTTGACGTTTCCTGACCAATTAGGTATAATTAAGGTTGCACTTGTTTTGGGGAGGTCATGAAACATGCCAAGAGGAGAAGGAAAACTTGTCGCTCAAAATAAAAAAGCGCGGCATGATTATCATATAGAAGAAACCTTTGAGGCAGGCATCGTCCTCCAGGGGACAGAAATCAAAGCCATCCGTGCAGGCCGGATCAATTTAAAGGATTCATTCGCCCGTGTGCAAAATGGAGAATTGTTTCTCCACAACATGCACGTAAGCCCGTATGAACAGGGAAACCGTTATAACCATGATCCGCTCAGAACACGGAAACTGCTGCTTCATAAGAAGGAAATTACCAAGCTATTGGGCCAGACAAAAGAGCAGGGGTACTCAATCGTACCGTTGAAGCTGTATCTGAAAAACGGATTTGCGAAGGTTTTAATCGGCTTGGCCAAGGGTAAAAAGAATTACGATAAGCGGCAGGATCTGAAGAAAAAAGATGCCAAACGCGAGATCGAACGCGCATTCAGGGATCGTCAAAAGGCATAAACTGGATAGTGTGTCCGATTGAAAAAATCGCGTAAAAATGCTATACTTTATTGTGTTGCTAACAACTGAATAAAAAGTTGCAGCAGCTTTAACTTCCCGTAAGATTCACCCCGGGATTTCTATCATGGGGACGTTACGGATTCGACAGGGGTAGTTCGAGCTTAAGTTGCGAGTCGAGGGGGTCGGCCTCGTTAAAACGCCAACGCCTATAACTGGCAAAACTAACAACAACCTAGCTTTAGCTGCGTAATAGCACTTTAGCTGATCCTCCCTCCATCGCCCATGTGGTAGGGTAAGGGTCTCACTCTTAGTGGGCTACGCCGGCTGTCCTCCGCCTGAGGACGAAGGAAGAGCACAATCAGGCTAGCACTTCAAACGCCTGTCGATAGGCAGCTGAAGTCGCGAAACGCGAATATATCGACTACACTCGTAGAAGCTTAAGTGCCGTTATCTTTGGACGTGGGTTCGACTCCCACCGTCTCCACCAATACATAACTGTTTGGTGGTTTTTTATTGTTTGACTTGAACCAAAAGTTTAACATATGCTTCAACATACTCTGGGAAAATTGATGTTTTTAAAATTATCATAAGTAGAGATGCTATTAACTAGCATCTTTTTTTTGCCGAGAATTTGTTTTAAAAGAGGAATTTCCTTATTTTGGTGGAAAACAAGGCAGTCGATAAATAATTCCTTTTACTGGGAAAATTAATGAAATATTGTTAGAACTCTTATAATGGAGGTAGTCAAAAGAGGGAAACCAGTTATTGGTCTCCCTCTTTTGCTTTTCACATATTAGGCGTTCTCATGGGCGTTGAGTGGAAAAGTGAAAACTTTTATTCACTTTTCCACTCTATATTATGCATTTATCGTAATAAATGTTTGTACACTAGACATCAATCTTAGCAACTGCTACGGCGTTTTTTCTTCTTTTTACAAACAAAAATTGATGAACTTGATGAACGTCTGCATTTTGAAGAACGTTTTGAAGATTGTCTAGAAGAATGCTTATGATGAGAAGAACTTGAAGAACGTTTTGAAGAACGTCTAGAAGAATGCTTATGATGAGAAGAAGATCGTTTAGAAGAACGTTTCGAACTTCTCTTTCCAGACCTTTTTGGCATAGATATCCCTCCTTAAAGTACAGAGAAAATATAATGATTTTGCTCTGTTCTTTAGATTATTCAGGTATGTCCTTTTTCGTTTGGACAAGTATCTGTAAGAGAAAAAATAGGCATACGAAATGATTGGGAAAAGAAGGTTTCTATAACGAATTCACAAATCATTTTTGTAGCAAAGACAACCATACGACAAGCTGCTTTCCTTTATTCTTGATTTCCTTAGCGATCTAACCCTTATGTTTTCTCCATAAGAAAAATACACAATAAAAAACCATGATCGCGTTAAACATGGTTTTTATTAATGGGTCTATCTTGCCGAATAAAACATTCAGTCTATAAGTGCTCATTGGTGGAATGGAAAAGTCATCGTTGGTGGTTTATTGGCCTACACAAACAATGAAGAGCCTTTATTTATATCAAAGAATTCTGAAGAAACATATGTTTTCAGAAAGTTTAATTATGAAGCATATACTTTCTTCGAGTAATAATTTAAATCAGGATTTAAGCATAATTCCACTTAATACTACAAAATATTCCTGGAAAGTTAATGCCTCAAGTCACATATTGTAACTAAAACGATATTTGCATTCAATACATGCAAAAGAAAGAACCGACTATGATTGAAGAGGCTTCTTTCTTAGCATTGTGAATCTTGATTATTTAGAAAGTTCGTGGAAAGCGGATTGAAATTGTTCAAAAGTTGATATTCCAAAGCGTGTGTTATCTCCATGAAAGAAAATGTCCATTGCTACTTCGTGAGCATCCATCACTGAACAATTTCGAGCATTCATGATTAACCGCAAATATGATACGAAATAATCCTTTCCTAAAGCTCCCCCGCGATTGACAATCATTTCATTCCCTCCTTAGGATGCACATGAGCAGCATGGATCCAGGGTTAAGGATGATTTAGAAACCACTCGTTCCTTTGCTTTGTTGTCTTCTTTTTGATTCTGATGCATCCAAGCCACCTGTGCTTGTCTTTCCACTTTTTCCTGACGAGCTTTAGCCAAAAGGTAAACAGCATATTCATTAAGCATACTAATTTCCTTCTTCATCAAATAAAGTTGATTTATTAATCAAAAAAAATTGATTAAAATCCTAGAAAAAGATATAAGCTAGCAACTGGGTTTAAAAATACAGCACAGTTCATGGGAAAGCAAATGGTTAATTTCTTTCATGTTGATGCTATAATAGCTGTTGGTTCCTTTTGTCTCTTTGTGGATGATGCCAGCGTCCCAAAGGATCTTTAAATGATAAGACAGTTTGGATTGCGTCATCCCCATTAAAGGAGCCAGGTCACAAACACAGGTCTTTCCTCGTTGAGTAAGGATATTCATAATGTGAAGCCGCTTTTTATCGGCCAACGCTTTAAACTGGCTTTCGTACCTTTCGAACTCTTTGTCTTGTGAAAGGTCTTGAAGCGCAATTTCTTTTTGCATCGTACATCACCTCGTCTTCATGAATTTATCGTATATTGTCATCCAGGAGTTGTCAATTTTTATTAATCAAAAAAAATTGATAAAACAGGTTGTATTTGGATAAAGTTGCTAATATACTTTAATTAATCAAGAAAATTTGATTAATAGGTTGGCATAAACAATTATTGGAGGGATTACAATGAAAGTTCATGTTGGTGTAAATGTCACAGATCTAGAAAAGTCCATTGCGTTTTACTCAATGGTATTTGATTCAGAACCAGTCAAAGTAAAATCCGACTATGCGAAATTCCTGCTAGAGAATCCAGGCCTTAACTTTACGTTAAACCTAAAAAATGAAGTATCGGGAAACCAGGTCGGCCACTTCGGGTTCCAAGTAGATGATGCAGTAGAAGTACAAAGGCATAAAGACCGTCTGGAGAAGCTCGGCTTTTTTGCGCGCGAGGAAATGGATGTGACCTGCTGCTATGCCACTCAGGACAAATTCTGGGTGTCTGATCCAGACGGCAACGAATGGGAGTTCTTTTATACGAAGAGTGATGTAGAGGAACAGTCTCCATATGCGAACACCACAGCCTGCTGCTAGGAACAAAAAAACAAGAGCAGAAGCTCTCTTTTCAAGAATGTTTTAACAGCAGCAAGAATTATTTTTCTATAAAGCTTCTTAATAGCTTGCTAATAGTTCACCTCCTAAAAGGGGTGAACTTTTTCACTTGTATACATAAGAATATACTTATACAATGATGGATGGAAAAGATGAAAGGGAGGTGCTTCATGTTGAACGAACAAGCAGTGGAAATTGAGACAGCGGCAACCATCCTGAAACTGCTCGGTGATAAGACAAGACTTACCATAGTCAAAATCTTGTCTGAGAATGAGTGTTGTGTTTGTGAGTTTGTGGAGCTGTTTCAAATGAGCCAGCCTGCGGTAAGTCAGCATTTACGGAAATTAAGAGACAGCGGGCTTGTAAAAGAACGGAAAAAAGGACAGTGGGTATATTACTCCGTCAATCCTTCTTACCCTTATCTTTCGTATTTGATAACCATCATTCAAGATATACCGAGTCAGCGTTTTCGTATGGAAGAATTAGAAGCACAAGGAAAGCGAATCACTTGTGAGTAAGTAGGAGGGTTTAGTTGTGAGTTCAGTCATTATAGCCAGCATCATTTTCTTAGTTACCTTGACGCTTGTCATTTGGCAGCCGAGAGGACTAAGTATCGGGTGGAGTGCGTGTGGGGGAGCTGTTTTAGCCCTCCTCTTCCAAGTGGTTTCATTTCAGGACGTTATTGACGTAACAGGAATCGTTTGGAACGCGACCCTGACCTTTGTTGCTGTGATTATCATTTCACTCATCTTAGATGAGATCGGATTTTTTGAATGGGCCGCTCTTCACATGGCCCGTTATGCCAAAGGCAGTGGCCTCAAAATGTTCTTGCTCGTCACCATACTTGGTGCAGTTGTTGCTGCATTTTTCGCGAATGATGGAGCAGCATTGATCTTAACGCCGATCGTCCTTGCTATGGTACGCAATCTAAAGTTTGAGGACAAGATGATTCTGCCGTTTATCATGGCCGGTGGATTCATTGCTGATACAACGTCACTGCCGTTAGTGGTCAGTAACCTGGTGAACATCGTATCGGCTGACTTTTTCGGCATCAGCTTTTCCACGTATGCAAGCCGAATGATCGTCCCGAACCTCTTTAGCTTATTGGCCAGTAGTTTGGTGCTGTATCTGTATTTCAGAAAAAGTATCCCAAAATCGTATGACGTCAACCAGCTGAAGAAGCCAGTGGATGCGATCAAAGACATGGAGATGTTCAAATCTTCTTGGTTTGTACTCGCCGTACTGGTGATTGGTTATTTTGTTGGGGAACTATTTTCCGTTCCTGTCTCGATTATCGCGGGGATTATCGCGATCGTTTTCTTACAGACGGCAAGAAAGAGTTCCGCCGTTCACACGAAAACCGTAATCAAAGGGGCTCCGTGGGCTGTGGTCTTTTTCTCCATCGGGATGTATGTGGTCGTTTATGGACTTAAAAACGCCGGGCTCACGAGTCTTTTGGCCGATGTCATTGAGAACGTCACCCACCATGGATTGTTTGTCGGAACCATTGGTATGGGCTTTATTGCTGCCATTATTTCATCGATTATGAACAACATGCCAACCGTGATGATTGATGCATTAGCGATTTCAGATACCCAGACCACAGGAGCAATGAGAGAAGCCTTGATCTATGCGAACGTTATCGGTTCAGATCTAGGGCCAAAGCTCACACCGATCGGTTCGTTGGCCACACTGCTTTGGCTGCATGTATTGAACACCAAAGGCGTCAAAATATCATGGGGATACTATTTTAAGGTAGGCGTCGTATTAACAGTACCCACGTTGTTTATTACCCTGACAGGGCTTTATATCTGGTTAACCATTATTCATTAATTCCTTAAAGGAGTGTTTCAAATGGCGAAAAAAACAATCTACTTCTTATGTACAGGAAACTCTTGCCGAAGCCAGATGGCTGAAGGTTGGGGTAAGAAACTGCTTGGTGACGAGTGGGAGGTAAAAAGTGCAGGTATCGAAGCTCATGGCTTGAACCCGAACGCGGTGAAAGCTATGAAAGAAATTGATATCGACATCACGAACCAAACCTCTGATCTCATTGACCCTGAAATCTTAAATAATGCAGACTTTGTGGTTACGCTTTGCGGGGATGCAGCGGATAAATGCCCGATGACTCCTCCTCATGTAAAACGAGACCATTGGGGCTTTGACGATCCTGCGAAAGCTCAAGGTACAGAAGAGGAAAAATGGAAGTTCTTCCAGCGAGTTCGCGATGAAATCGGTGAACGAATCGAGACGTTTGGGAAAACAGGAGAATAATGCTAAATCAGCAATTCTGTGTCTTAGCCGTATTGACTTTGAATTCGTACAGCCCAAAGGTATGTTCAAAGTACTTTTCTAAAAAGTAATGAAAGCCTAAGTTTCGTGTGGGAAACTTTAGGCTTTTTTGAATTACACTTTCGCTAATTTTTCGTTTTTGTGAATGTCTTCAGTTCCAGCATCCATCGCCGTTTTGTAATAGGAACACTTATGCTGGATAACCTCCATTGTCTTTTTCAATTCTGCCATCTGGGCTTCCACATTGGCTTTTCGTTCCAAAAACATATTATATCTTTGCTCTAACGTGGAATCTCCCTCTGAACACCAATCTATGAACGTTTTAATTTCCTTAATCGGCATCCCGGTAGCTTTGAGGCATTCAATGACTTTTAACGCACTGATATCGGATTCTTTAAACAAACGGTTACCGTTTGGTGTCCGTTCTACGAATGGCATAAGGCCCTCTTTGTCGTAGTACCTCAACGTATAAACGGTAAGGTTCAATTCTTTTGCAACTTCGCTGATCGTATATGTCTTCATTACGAATCTCCTTGCCCTGATTTCGACTTCGAGTTAACTCTATGGTTCGGAAAATTCTATCACTGAATTTATGGCCTGTCAAAGTCACTTGGAGGAAAGTAAAAATTGTTTTTGAATTTATGGTGTAATTGCTTGACCTAGAGTTAACTCGAAGGATTAACATGGGCATACAAGAGAAAAGTGTTCTCTTGAAATCTATACATACTTGGAGGTTTCTTTCATGATAACTGCTAAAGCACGAGCTGTAGATGGTCCGGACACCCCCTTTCGAGCAGCTGAAATCAATCGGCGCGATCTTGATACGCATGATGTACTAATTGAAATTAAATATGCAGGAATTTGCCATTCTGATATCCACACTGCTCACGGTGAATGGGGCGAAGTGAATTATCCACTTGTGCCAGGACACGAGATTGCAGGATTTGTTACAGAGATAGGCAGAGAGGTCACAAAGTACAAAGTCGGTGACAGAGTTGGTGTTGGTTGTATGGTCGACTCCTGTGGTGAATGTGTGAACTGCCAGAAAGGAGAAGAACAATACTGTCTTAAAGGAAATGTTCCTACTTATGCAGGGGTTGACAAGTACGGAGAACCAACTCAGGGCGGCTATTCTACCCACATCGTCGTAACGGAGGACTTTGTGGTCAGAATTCCTGATAACATTGAGCTTGACGCAGCTGCACCACTGCTTTGCGCAGGAATTACGACCTATTCTCCATTACATCATTGGGGAGCTGGTCCAGGAAAGAAAGTAGCGGTTGTAGGTATGGGCGGCCTTGGCCATATGGCGGTTAAAATTGCACATGCCATGGGTGCTGAGGTTACAGTTCTATCCCAATCCTTGAACAAAAAAGAAGACGGTTTGGAATTCGGTGCAAAAAATTACTATGCCACAAAAGATCCAGAAACCTTCCAGAAGCTTGCGGGATCCTTTGATCTGATTATCAATACGGTAAGTGCAAAGATTGACATGGACGCGTACTTCTCACTACTTACTCTTGACGGTACACTTGTAAATGTCGGTGCGCCTGCAGAGCCACTAGAAGTAAATGTATTCTCACTGATCGGTCATCGCCGCTCATTTGCCGGTTCTATGATCGGGGGAATCCGTCAGACACAGGAAATGCTGGATTTCTGTGCAGAGCATAACATTGCTCCTAAGATTGAAGTCATTTCAGCTGACCAAATTGACGAAGCCTACAAACGTGTGCTGGCTTCTGATGTGAAGTATCGTTTCGTCATTGACACAAGCACAATCTGAGTGATGTTCTAAGAAGTCCCCAAAGCCTGTCTTTTGGGGCTTCTTTTTTGTTTTAAGCACAATAACTTTCCAGGTGAAAGTTTATATCCCCAAAAGGCCAGGTAAAAAAGTTTCCCGGCCTTTTAATTATAAAATTCCCTCTAACAAAATTCCAAGTTCTCTTGCTATGGTTTTAGGTGGAGAAGGCATTCCATCCTTTAGCCGTGATTCCAATACTCCTACATAAGCATTTGCAGCGAATTGAACAACTACATCGTCACTAAGACCTTCATTTTTTCCGTTTGTTTTTTGCAATTCATCTTTAAATCCATCCATTATATACTCCAAGAATTGACTGCGAAAAGAAGGGGCTGCTCCTTTGCTGGCTAACATCGTTGAAAAAAATAAAAAATGTTTCTCAAAGTATTCAAAAAATATCTGAGTGGCATCGATCCATTCTTCCTGACATGCCCATTCATCTGTCTCCTTAAGCTGGTTTAAGGAATTACGAGAAGGCGATTTCACGATAAAAATAAATTAGAGAAAGCAGGGACAAAAATGAAAAATGAACAATTAAAAATAGCACCATCTTTCCTTTAGGAGAAAAAGTAGATGCAGCCAATTTTATCGGTGATGCATACTTACAAATGATATTTACCGACCAAAAACCACTAAATACAGCCATTGGAAATGTAACCTTTGCTCCAGGATCCCGCAATAATTGGCATTCTCATAAAGTTGGACAAGTTTTGTTGGTTACAGGTGGTGAGGGCTGGTATCAGGAGGAAGGGAAACCAGCTCGATTACTAAAAACAGGTGATGTGGTCAATATTCCGCCTCATGTGAAACACTGGCATGGCGCCACAAAAGACAGCTGGTTTGTACACCTGGCACTAACCCAGGGTGAAACCGTTTGGCTGGAAGCAGTCGGCGAAGAAACCTATAATAAGCTGCAAGATTAAAGTATGATTTAGAAGAAAGCCGACCTCTCATATAAGAGAAGGACGGTTTTTTTTTGACAATTTTGGAAACATGGTTGACATCTTTCTGGTATTCTCATAAAATTGAACTCGAGATTGATAATCATTTTCAATAGATGAAATTATATAGATTTTAGTTAAGGTTTAAAAGGAGGCCTCATTGATGTCCAGGCTGCACGCTGAGAATTTGACGGTTACATACGGTGAAAGGGATATAGTGAAGAATCTCGGAGTTTCCATTCCGGATGGACAAATTACGGCGATTATCGGGCCAAACGGCTGCGGAAAGTCAACGCTTTTGAAAACGTTGTCCCGTATTTTGAACCCGAAAACCGGCATGGTGTATCTTGATGGGAAAGGAATCAGTAAAGAACCCACGAAGAAAATTGCCCAAAAGATGGCGATTTTGCCTCAGTCCCCTGACGCTCCTGAAGGACTGACAGTGGGTGAGCTTGTTTCTTACGGAAGATTTCCTTATCAAAAGGGACTTGGAAAGCTTACGAAAAAGGATTATGAGGTCATCGACTGGGCACTTCAGGTTACCGGCATTCATGAGTTTAAGGATCGTCCTGTAGATGCCCTCTCAGGCGGACAGCGCCAGCGGGTATGGATTGCGATGGCACTGGCGCAGGAAACTGACATTATCCTTTTGGATGAACCGACCACATACCTTGATATGTGCCATCAGTTGGAAGTACTTGAACTGTTGGACCATCTAAACAGAGTGGAAAAGCGGACGATTGTCATGGTCATTCATGATCTGAACCACGCTGCCCGCTTTGCTCATCACATGGTGGCCATGAAAGACGGTGCTATTATGAATGAGGGAACAGCTGAACAGGTAATGACACGACAGGTGCTTCGGAACGTATTCAATATCGATGCCGAGATCGGTACGGATCCAAGAACGAGAAAGCCAGTTTGTCTGACGTACGATATCATAAAGCCTGTAGAGCTTGTTGAGAATTTGGCGTAATATTACGCCTTTCTTGTTTACTTTCAATTGAGAATGATTATTATTGCTAACTATAGGGGGAACTCATAAGATGAAAAAGCATACAAAAAAACTGTTCATTGGCCTGATCGCCGTCGTTCTTATGCTGGCACTGTCAGCTTGCGGCAATAAATCTGAAGAAAACGCCGATTCTGGTAAAAAAGAATCCAAAACAAGAATCTATAAAGGTGAAAATGGCGATGTGAAGGTTCCGGCTCATCCAAAGCGAGTGGCCATGATGGCAGCGACGTATGCAGGAAACCTGCTTGAGCTTGGTATTACGCCTGTGGCCGTTAACGAATATCCGAAGCAAAACAAATTTTACGGAAATAAATTGGACAAGGCGGAAGTGGTAACAGCCGATTCATATGAAAAGCTTCTTGAGCTCAATCCTGATTTGATCATTACCTACTCCGATGATAAAAACCTCAAGAAATACAAAGAGATTGCACCAACCGTTACCATGACGTACGACAAATATGACTACCTTGAGCAGCATATTGAAATTGGAAAAATGGTAGGTAAAGAAAAGGAAGCAAAAGCATGGGTAAAAGAGTGGAAGAAAGAAGCCGCTGATGCCCGGGAAAAAGTACAATCAGCCATCGGTAAAGATAAAACGTTTATGGTTATGGAAGCTTATGGAAAAGACATGTATGTTTACGGAAAGAACTGGGGACGCGGAACTGAGGTTATTTACCAGGCTCTGGGCCTAAAAGCACCTAAGAAGCTGCAAGAAGATGTGTTCGGGCCTGGCTGGAAAGCGATCTCTACGGAAGTCATTCCAAAATACGCAGGCGATTACATTTTTGTTGGAACCGGTGCAGGCAATCCCGACAATTCCTTTATGAAGTCAAACGTATGGAAGCAGCTTCCTGCTGTGAAAAACGGACATGCAATCAAATTTGATTCAGAATCGTTCTACTTCAATGACCCAATTTCCCTTGAAAAAGAACTGGACTTTGTCGTAAAAGAACTAACCAAAAAGAACTAAATTGCATAAAGAAAAGGGTAGCAAGCCATGTTCAAGACAAAAACCAAACAAATAAAAGATCATACTGTATATTCTAGGCCGACAGCAGGAACATCCATCCTGCTGCTCGGCCTTGTTCTGCTTGTCGTAAGTGTCGGGGTAGCTATTTCCGTCGGAGCAGCGAAGATCAATATTCTTACCGTTTGGAATGCCGTTTTAAATTATGACCCTGGCAGGGAAGCCGACCGGATTATTGTCAGTCTTCGTTTGCCAAGAGAGCTCGGAGCGGCGGTGGTTGGAGCTGCTTTTGCCGTCAGCGGTGCGATCATGCAGGGAATGACCCGCAACCCGCTTGCTGATCCCGGCTTGCTCGGCCTGAATGCCGGAGCTAGTTTTGCTCTTGCCTGTGTGTTTGCGTTTTACTCAGGAGCAGACTATTTAACGGTCATGGTAATCTCCTTTATCGGTGCCGGTATTGGAGCGGGAATGGTATTTGGCCTGGGATCGATGAGGAGAGGCGGACTTTCTCCAATCCGGATTACGCTCGCTGGTGCCGCAGTTTCCGCCCTTCTTTCGTCACTGGGAGAAGGCATCGCCTTATACTTTAAGCTTTCGCAAGACCTTGCGTTTTGGACGGCTGGCGGAGTATCGGGCACCAATTGGGCACAGCTTAAATTAATTGTTCCCGTGACTTTGATGGGAATTGTGGTTGCTGTCCTGTTTTCAAGGCAATTAACGATGCTTAGTTTTGGTGAAGAAGTAGCAAAAGGGCTTGGACAGAATACGCTCCTCACGAAAATTGTTCTGATGACTGTGGTGCTGATTTTGGCTGGTGCAGCCGTATCACTGGTGGGCGCGATTGCCTTTGTGGGATTAATGGTTCCGCATATTGTCAGATTTTTGGTTGGCACGGATTATCGCTGGATCATTCCTTGTTCCGCTGTATTTGGAAGTGTGCTGATGGTTTTGGCCGACACCTTTGGACGGGTGATCAATGCGCCCTATGAGACTCCTGTAGGAGCGGTCGTAGCGATGATTGGCGTTCCGTTTTTCCTTTACCTTGCGAGAAGGGGAGGAATAAGCCGTTGATGAATCCAGGTCATACCAAAAAGGTAAGAGTAACAACTATCTCCGCGATTGTATTACTGATCGCAGTATTGATTATTAGTGTGGGAACCGGTTTTGCCTCACTAACTCCTGCAGAGCTGTTTCGGACGATTTTTGGACAAGGAACACCGAAAGAAAATCTTATTCTGTTTGAATTCAGGCTGCCGCGTATTTTTGTAGCTATTCTTGCAGGAATGGGACTCGCGGTTTCAGGTGCCATTCTTCAAAGCTTAACGAAAAATCCGCTGTCAGATCCAGGCATCCTCGGTATAAATGCCGGTGCCGGACTGATGGTGGTCGTTTATATTATGTTCTTTACTGTGGAATCATCAAGTTCGCTGTATATTCTTCCGCTTTTTGCTCTGGCAGGAGGGGGAGCAACCGCTGCGATCATCTATATTATGTCTTACAAAAAAGGGGAAGGGGTTGAACCCGCACGGCTTGTGCTGGTTGGGGTCGGTTTGGCAGCCGCTCTTGCGGGAGCTACCCTGACCCTGGCGACCAGGCTGGATATGGAGAACTACGCGTTCATGGCCAATTGGCTCGCAGGACGGATTTGGGGTGATGATTGGGTTTTCGTTGTTTCATTGCTTCCTTGGATAGTAGTGCTTCTTCCATTATCCTTGATGAAATCCAATGTATTGAATATGCTGAACTTGAACGAAAACGTGGCAATCGGAACGGGCGTGAATGCGGGGAGAGAACGAATTGTGCTGATTATAATGGCAGTTGCCCTTGCTTCAGCGTCAGTGGCTGTCAGCGGGGGCATTGCGTTTGTTGGCCTTATGGCCCCGCATATTGCACGGTCACTAGTTGGTCCGCGGCACCAGTCCTTTCTGCCGCTTGCAGCGCTGATCGGAGCCATTCTGCTTCTTGCTGCGGATACGATTGGAAGAGTCGTTCTTGATCCGAGCGGCATCCCGGCTGGAATTATCGTTACTTTAATTGGAGCGCCATATTTTATGTACCTGTTGGCAAGAAAATAAGTGATGCATGAAGATGAGGCTGGTTGTTAACCGGCCTCTATTTTATCGGATGTAAAAGTTGACATGATGAAATGATTGCCCTATTATTATGTAGACCGATCACTATAATTTCGAGGTGGAAACGTTGGATAAAAAGGAAAGCACGAGGAATAGTATATTAGGAACTGCTTCCCGCTTGTTTCAATGCCAAGGGTACCATGGGACGGGTTTGAAGCAGATCATAGAGGAAAGCGGAGCACCGAAGGGATCCATCTATTATCATTTTCCAGATGGTAAAGAAGAGATCGCTTTTGAAGCCATTCAGTTGATGAAACAGCACGTACTGCAGGCAGCAAGAATGGACTTAAACGGCAAAGCTACCGCTGTGGAAGCCTTTGGATATCATATTGAGAAGGTTTCTTTTTTATTTGATTCTGAGCAGAAGACCACAGGGCTGCCAATTGGACTGATCGCTTCGGAAACAGCTGAAACCAATCCGAAACTCCGGGAAGCATGCAATTCCGCTTTTGCAAACTGGCAGTCTTTGTACGCTGAGGTGCTTGTGGGATTCGGTTTTAATGAAAATAAAGCAGCCGATTTGGGTGTGACCATTAATGCGCTGATTGAAGGAGGCTGTATTTTATCGATGACAAATGGCAGTGGGGAACCATTGCGTTCAATTGCAAAGCAAATACCATTTTTGCTTATGAATGAAGAATAAAGAAAAAGTATCACTAGTATAGGGGGAATAAACAAATGGCATCTGAATCACAAGTAACCGCAAGTGAAAGCGGTCTTGATCATATAAAAGTAACACCCGTAATCATCTCTTTTGTGGTAGCCGGGTTTATCGGGTTATTCAGTGAAACAGCTTTAAATATGGCGTTAAGCCATTTAATTCATAGTCTGGGAATCCACGAAACGACAGCACAATGGCTGACAACGGGGTATTTGCTTACCCTCGGGATCCTGGTTCCTGTATCCGGCATTATTCTGCAATGGTTCACGACCCGGCAGCTGTTTATTACTTCACTGATATTTTCAATTGTAGGTACATTTATAGCCGCTATAGCACCTGCCTTCAGCGTATTGATGATCGCACGCGTTGTGCAGGCACTTGGAACCGCATTGCTGTTGCCGCTCATGTTTAATACGATCTTATTCATTGTGCCGCCTTATAAACGGGGAAAAATCATGGGGATTATAGGTTTGGTGATCATGTTTGCACCGGCAGTAGGTCCAACACTGTCCGGCCTGATTCTTAAGAATTTAACATGGCACTGGATCTTCTGGATATCTCTTCCGCTCTTAGTGATGGCCCTCATTTTTGGTCTGTTTTTTATGCAAAATGTAACAACACCAACTAAACCAAAAATTGATTTGATTTCTATCGTACTATCCTCTATTGGATTTGGCGGGATTGTATATGGATTCAGTTCTGCTGGAGAAAGCGGCGGATGGAGCAGCACGCCGGTCATTATTGCACTCGTTGTTGGTGCGATTGGCCTGCTTTTATTTGTCACTCGCCAGCTGAATATGGAAAAGCCAATGCTGAATCTGAAAGCTTTCCGCTATCCGATGTTCTCGCTTGGCGTGCTTATGGTTATTGTAAGCATGATGGTTATTTTGTCTTCCATGATCCTATTACCGCTTTACCTTCAAACTTCTTTGGCACTAAGCACGTTTGCCGCAGGGCTTCTTCTCCTTCCAGGAGGTGTGATCAATGGTCTTCTATCTCCTGTTATGGGAAGTCTTTTTGATAAATTTGGACCTAAGTGGCTCGTGATCTCCGGACTGGTGATTACCCTGGGGTCCATGCTTGGCTTTTCAAGAATCACATTGGACACAACTTCAGGAATGATTGTCATTCTGCACATTTTAATGATGGTCGGAGTTTCTATGGTGATGATGCCTGCCCAAACGAATGGCTTGAATCAGCTTCCCAAGGAATTATATCCGGACGGAACGGCGATCATGAATACCCTGCAGCAAGTGGCTGGGGCAATCGGAACCGCAGTTGCGATTTCTATTTTATCTTCTGGGGTACAGCGTTATATGGAAACAACCGATGATAAGACCAACCCGTTGAATCCGCTTCTGGCATTTACAGAAGGGGTACAGCAGGCATTTCTATTTGCGATTATCATCACGATTGTCGGATTGATCATTTCATTCTTCATCAAGCGTGTAAAAGTCTATCGAGAAGCATAATGATGTTTAGAGTGAGTGCCCTTGGCGCTCACTCTTTTTTCTCATCAAATTTTAATCTTTCTCCAAAGTTGTTCTAATGTGGCATGGGTAGGATTTAATTATAACCACTAAGGAGGAATATAGGATGAAAAAGAAAACGAAAATGATGACAGGTGCATTGGCTTTATCTCTTGTAACAGGAGGAGGTGCGTACAGCTATACTGCACATGCTGCCAATTCCAATTCAGGCGCGAACGTGGAAGACGCTGTTTTCAAGGCGCTGGAGAAGGGAAGCGGAACTCCCGTAAGCTTTGAGATTGATAAAGAAAAGGGGAAGGAATTTTATGAAGTCAGCCTTCAAGGAAAAGAAAATGAATCTGAGCTGACCATCCAGGCAGACTCCGGTGAAGTGGTTTCTGTGGAGAAAGAAGCCCTTGAAAAGGATGACGTAGTATCACCACCTAAAATTGATTTGACAGAAGCAGCGAACATTGCAAAGGAAAAAGGCAAAGGAACGTTAATGGAAATTGAATTGGACAATGAATCAGGGAAACTTCTTTATGAAGCAGAAGTAAAGACAAAAACAAAGGAAACCGAGTTGACTATAGATGCAAATACAGGCAAAGTGATCAGCATGGAAAGTAAGTCTGGGGATGAAGATTAAGAAATAAAAATCTGAAGCTTATCGTTGATTTTGGTTAACCCGCATACTACAGTTGAGAAAAGATCGTGGAAAAACAAGGAGGCTCATCTTGGACCCGGTAAACATCTTAATTATAGAAGACGAAAAGAAAATCGCCCGCATTCTGGGACTGGAATTGGAGTTTGAAGGATATCAATACGATATTTCCTACGATGGGCTTGAGGGGTTAGCCAAAGCGACGAAGCAGGAGTGGGACTTGATCCTGCTTGATGTCATGATCCCACAAATGAGTGGTATGGAGGTGCTGAGGCGTTTACGAGCGGCTAAAAATGCAACGCCGGTCATTTTGCTGACAGCCCGCGATTCGATACCGGACATTGTAAGCGGTCTTGATCTCGGAGCCAATGACTATGTCACCAAGCCTTACCAGACTGAGGAGCTGCTGGCCAGGATCCGAACCGCCCTAAGGTTTAAAGGAGCGAAGGAAAAATCCTCAGAAGACCTCTTTACCATCTCAGATTTGAAAGTAAATGGAAAATCGCGGTCCGTGAAAAGGGGAACCCGGGAGATTGAACTGACAAGAAGAGAATTCGACCTTTTAAGCTATCTTGTGAAAAACAAAAATCAAGTGCTCACCCGTGATCAAATCCTTACCGAAGTCTGGGGATTTGATTATTATGGTGACACCAATGTGGTGGATGTTTATATCCGTTATCTGCGCAAAAAGTTGGGCGATCATGAACAAGAGGATCTGATCCACACGGTCCGGGGAGTGGGTTATTGTATAAGGAGCAGCAACGGTGAAAATTAAAACCAAGATTCAAATGCTTTCTACGGTATGGCTTTTTATTATGATCCTGATCATCAACTCGTGTATTTACTTTATGTTTTATAAACTATCAACGGAATCGGAAAGAGACCGGCTGACAAGGCAAACAGAAATCATCGCTCAGGCGGTAAAGCCTCATTTGTCATCAAGGGCTGACGCGGTTGATCTCTTGAGAGCTTACATTCCCTCCAATGGGATGATTCGTATTATTTCAGGAAGTAACAACGCTGTCCTTGTCATCGAAAAAGATAACCATCAGCTCACAGATCTGAGACCTCGTTTTACCAGCAGCCAATCTGCTGACATTGTTAAAAATGATGGAAAGCTTTCTATTCAAAGTACGATTCCATTGATCTGGAGCGACGGAAATGTAGTGACGCTGGAAGTAGTTGAAGGGTTGAGCCTGGTGGAGGAGAATTTGTATACCCTGCGCTGGGTTTTGGTGGCTGCATCACTCGCCATTTTATTCCCTTCAATAGCAAGCGGCAGAATTCTGGGGAATTTAATCCTCAAGCCTATTGGGACCATGGTTGGAACGATGAAGGAAGCACAAAAAGAGCGTTCCTATAAAAAGATTCCACTTGCATACCGTTCCAAGGATGAACTTTATACCATGGCGGTCACGTATAACCATTTAATGGACCGGCTGCAGGAAAACTATGAAAAGCAGCAGCAGTTTGTTTCCGATGCCTCCCATGAATTAAAAACACCGCTAACCATCATTCAAAGTTATGCACAGCTGCTGAAACGCCGCGGTTTGGAAAGGCCAGACCTCTTCCAGGAAGCCGTGGATGCGATTGATGCGGAAGCCGTTCATATGAAAGAGATGACACAGCAATTATTAAAGGTGGCGATAAGCACGTCAGATTTTCAGCTGCCAGCTGAAAAGATAGAACTCAATGCATTTTGCGGGCAATCCATCTCTTCATTTTCTGCCATACACAATAGAGATTTTCAGTTTTATCCCATGAAGGAGCGGCCGATGGTCTGGGCAAACCGGGAAGGGTTAAAGCAAATCCTCTTTATTCTGTTGGACAATGCTCAAAAATACAGCAAGGAACACATCGAGGTAACCGTAGGCAGTGAAGGCCCTTCGGCTACTATAACGATTAGGGACCATGGAGAAGGGATTCCGGAAAAAGATTTGTCCCATGTTACGGAGCGGTTTTACCGGGTGGATAAAGCACGAAACAGAGAAACCGGGGGCAACGGTCTGGGGCTTTCCATCGCTCAGCAGATGATTCAAAACATGAATGGCAACATGCGCATTCATAGTAAAGAAGGCGAAGGAACAACTGTAACTTTGTTGTTGAAAAAGGCAGTGGAGGGCGGGATTGAGGAGAGAGTATGACGGCAAAAAAGAGATGGTTGGTCGGGATGGTAACCCTAGTAATTTTGGCCGGAGTGGGAATAGGATATTACCTGAATGTCCGGGATAAGAATCAAACGCTAAGTCAGTTGCAAGCCGAGGAGCTTGTAAAAGCAACCTACGATGGAAATGTAAAGCGAACCCGGCTGGTGAACGAAAAGTATTTCGATATCCTGCTTGATGGTGCAAAAGGGCAATACACCATTCATGCGGATGCAAAAACAGGAAACATTTTATCCATCCAGAAAATAAACAATCAGGGCGGGAAGAAGGTTGATCGTGAACAAAAGGGAAATCCTTCTGTGAAAATAACGGAACAGGAAGCAAAAATGATTGCAGCTAAAGAAATAAAAGGTAAAATCGATGATGTGGAGCTTAAAGGAGTGGGTTCCGATCAGGTGTACGAGGTGGAAGTGAATACGAAAACCAAAGAAGCCAAGGTGTATGTTAACGTCTACACGGGAAAAGTCGGTGCCATTGTCTGGGACGACGATAATGATTGAATGTGAAAAAGACCTCAGTTCAAAGCAAGTATTTTTAATTGTGACTCTTGAATGCTGCAATTTCTCTTTCCAGACGCTCTACTTTTTCAGCCCTTTAAGGCTTTCAGTGCCATATAACCGCAAAGATTACGGTCAATTTAATAAATAAGAGAAAAAAATGAGAGCCTCAGCTAGTTGAGGCTCTCATTTTTTTATTTAACCTGCTGGGCATTAAATACTTTTACATCCAGTGGACGGATCAAATAGTTTTGGGCTTTGCCTACAAACTCAGTGAAATGGCTGCTCTTGTTGTGAGCGTCTACTGCCTCTAAGTCTTTCCATCCTTCTACCATTAGATAAGCACTGTCTTCGACTGTATCTTTAAAAAGATCATAGGAAACGTTGCCGATCTCCTCCTGAGAGGCGGAGATCAGCTGCTGTACTTCTTCAAGAAATTCTTCTTCTTTTGTTGGATTAACGAACATTTTTGCGTGAATTATTATCATTTTCATTCTCCCCTTTGTAAATGTTGGTTTATTTCCATTCTGCCACTTTTTCAACAGGTAAGCGAACAGATTGGTATCCGGGATTTGCTGCTTTACCAATAGAAACCAGCATAACTGGTACATATCGTTCCTTGTCCAATCCGAAAGCTTCAGCAATTTGATCTTTTTCATAACCGCCAATTGGGCATGTATCATAGCCATGCGCACGGGCAGCCAGCATAAGGCTCATGGATACAATTCCGCCATCAACGAGAACAACGTCCTTATTGTCTGCTGGATCGATGTTTTCAAAATGCGCAGAAAGCTTTTCCATCATTTGTTCTTTCACTTCTTGTGGCATAAATCCTTTTTCAACTGCAGTGCTGTAAATTTCTTCTCCGTTGTCAAAGTTGTTCAGATCGCCAAAGACAGCGATCATGGCAGCGGATGTTTCCACTTGAGAAGAATTGAATTTCGCCAAAGGCAATAGGGTTTGTTTTGCTTCGTCACTTTCAATTACAAGAAAACGCCAAGGCTGCATGTTGGTAGAAGAAGGCGCCAACGTCGCTTTTGACAGAATTTCTGTCATTTCTTCTTTGCTGATTTTAACAGAAGGGTCGTAATACCGGATGGAACGGCGTCCTGTTAAGATTTCATTATAGTCATTGATGAGTGTTGTATTCATGAGTACATTCTCCTTTATTTATGTTGTTCTATGGTGTCTAAAGGTTAACCTTCAATTTGTTCGGCGTTCTGCTGCATGCGCTGAAGCATATCAACAAGAACAGGAAGTTCTTTTTCTGTAAAGCCTTGAAGAAGGTTAGTGACAAATTGATCCTTTTCCTTTCGATAGGAAAGGATTTTGCTGCGGCCCTGCTTCGTCAAGCTTACAAGGGTGACTCGGTTGTCCTGTGGATTCTTTCGCCGGTTCACCATCCCTGAAGCCTCCAGTTGTTTTAAATGCCTGGTGACAGCTGCGTTATCAATATGCACCACTTTTTGCAGCGTTGTTTGGCTGATCTCTTCGGCATCATATAAATGCTGAAGAAGCTCCAGACGGGACTGGCTGATCCCGGTACAACGTTCAAACTTGGGACTGATCTGGTAGTGAAGCTCCCGTAATATATAAGCAATTTGCGCTTTTGACGTGCATGAATGGTCCATGGAATCTCCTCTTTCCTATCCAAAAAATAGAGTGAGGGAATAATCTTTGACACCTCAATGTTTGATACGTCAAACAATATAACGCGATTAAAATGGTTTGTCAACAAGAGTGTTTTAAAGTTAAGGATTTATTAAGCTTTACGAATTAAACTTTGTTTATACCTCAAGAAGAACAAAGCGATAATTCACCTTTAAATAGAGGAGTGTGTGATAAATGAATAAAAAAGTGAAGTGGTCTGTCATCTCCGTTAGCGCTGTGACTTTCTTTACATTCGGAGGGCTGGTTTCCAAGCATCAGACGGGCACAGCTGTACCAAATAACTCCACGCAGAACGGCAAACGGCACGCGTATCAAGATGATGACCTTAACAAAGATCAGGGCGGCTCATTCGGTTTTACAGACGGCGGCCAGCAGGATAACGATCATTTTGATCAAGGGCAATCATCTGACTGGGGACAGGATAATTTTCAGCAAGCTCCTAGCGGAGGATTTGAACAGGGGCATGGAAGTTCAGGTTCGTCGCGATGATGTTTCAAGCCATGAACAGTAAAATTATTTTGGAAGGTATGAAAATGGAGATCAAAGAGCGGATGAAAGAAGAGATATTGAGCTTTGAACAAAACGCCAGCCGTTTTATCAAGGGAAATTCGCTGGATTTTGTAAATAACGCGTCATTGCATTCACCGGTGTTTTTGAAACACGAACTGTTTGACCTGTTAAAGCGGTCATTAATACTCGCGAAGCTTGCTCATTACTATGTTCACCCTTTTGTCGGCGAGGATATGAAGAGCGCAGGGTATGTTTCCTCATTTCAAGAAAGAGAGCCATTTATGGAAAAGCCGATGACTGTTTCCTCAAATGAGCGGTCTCTTCCGTTTCGCTTGCCGATCGAGGTACTTACGGATCGCTGGATCATGAAAAAGCAGCACTTCTCTTTTGACTTTGGCGGCTTTGGAAAAGGATTTATTATTGACCGGATGAAGGAGCGTTTTTATACAAAAGCAGAGAATTGGCTGATTAATGCGGGTGGTGACCTGCTCGTTACGGGCACAATGACTGCAGGTATAGAGCATCCGGTATACATGGGACAAGATATGATTTGCCTTCAGCTAAAGGATGCTGCCCTTGCGACCTCAGGAAAGAATTATAGAAAGTGGAACAATTCGCATCACATCCTGAATGGCCGAACAGGAAAACCGGCAAACAATGGGGTCTTGCAGGCGAGTGTTATTGCGGATACCGTGATGGAGGCAGAAATGGCTGCAAAAATCTTTTGTATTCTTCCGTTTAAGGATGCGAGAGCCCTATTGCAGAAAAACCTCCCGCGGATCGCGTACTTTATTTATTTCGAAGACCATCAGCTTGTGACGGGTGGAAATCAAACATTATATAGAGAAATGGAGGTGGCACAATGAACTGGATTTGGATACTCGTACGTGTGACAGGATTGACGGCTTATTTCTTGCTTACCCTGTCTCTTCTTGCAGGAATTCTGCGCCATGTCCCGCGAAACAAAGGATTTTATCTTTCGTTTCACCAGATCATCGGCCAGGTTGCGATGCTTTTTATCGGCATTCATGCTTTTCTTCTGCTATTTGATCAGTTCCAGCCATACACGCTGGCAGAGATTTTTATTCCTTTTGCATCATCCTACGAGCCGCTTCTGTCTGCGTTGGGAACCATTGGCGCTTACTTACTGCTCATCGTTCTTTTCACATCGGATTTCATGAAGATGATCGGCCGGTCAGCATGGAAGAAAACACACTATCTTGTTTTTCCGCTTTGGCTGGTTTCCTTTTTGCACGGAATCCTGATGGGTACTGATTCATCGGCCATTTGGGCACCTGTTTTTTACTGGAGTACATTCACTGTCGTTATCGGAGGAACCGTCTATCTTGGTTCCGTCATGACCCGTTCAAAAAAACTTAGCCATTAATAAAAAAAAGCCCGCGGCAAATACCGTTGGCATTTTTTTGTTTAAAGAAGTTCAATGCCCATAATCCGGGCGATATCCTTTCGGTCACTTTCCAGCTCTTTGATACCTTTTAAGTTGGCGAGCATCCCTTGGAACACCATTTTGTTCGGTGTTTCTTTTTCGTTCTCACTCAGTAAAAATTCGATGACGCTTTTCATTTCATCCCTTTTTTCGGCCGAAAGGGGAAGGCTGTCCATTGTTTGTGCCATCGTAAAAAGGCGTTGGTGAATGGTATCCTGCAAGGACTGTTCGCTATGAAGATGCAATCGCGAAAAAAGGTTTTCCAGATTGTCGCTGGAGATCATCACCGAGTTCTTTTTCTTCAAACCCTCTACAATATCATCAAGCCGCTGAAGCAAAAACTCTGCCAATGCCTCCGGCTGGAGCAGCTGGTCATCGAAAACAAAAATACGAATGTAGGTGTTTTGCAGCCCCTGAGCCATCAGGATTAAGTCTCCCAAATGAGGGATAATACCCTCTCCATACAGTGCGAGCAGGTTTTTCTCCAGCCATTTCATAGACTTGTACTGCGTTTTCAGCATATGCTTCCGCATTTCTTCGTTGATCGTGGAATTTTGTTCCCTGAAATGCATGATGATAAAGTTTTTATGTTCTGTAAAGGAAGTAAATAGCGCAATCATCTGCCTTTTAATCGTTTCACGTGGAGGCAGGTTTTGGCCTTCGATCTCTGAAATTCTATGGGTGATTTTATCATTATAGAAATGAAAAAGCGCTACCATCAATTCTTCTTTTGAAGAAAAATAATTATAAAATGCTCCTTTAGACATTCCAGCATGATCGGTTATGTCCTGGATCGATGTTGAATGAAAACCTTTCTCCGCAAACAAAGCAATCGCAGATTCAATAATTTCGACTTTTCTTTGTTTCATCCCAAACCTCCGAGTAACTGTTTTTCTAATTAAATTGCCAAAAGATATCTATTCATTATTCGTTCTGTATAATTCCTTGCATTACAGCTGACGGTCCGATATATTTAAAACTGTTATGACCGTTCATTTATATTATAGCATAATCCGACTGGTCAGTCATTAGTGGAGGGAGCAGGAAAAATGAGTGCAATTATCCGATTCTGTTTAAAGAATAAATTTGCCGTTTGGCTGTTAACGCTGCTTGTTGTAGCGGCCGGGTTGTATTCCGGTTTAAATATGAAACTCGAGACGATGCCGAACATCAACACACCGATTGTGTCTGTATCAGCAGCATATCCAGGTGCAACTCCTGAAGAGATAGCAGATAAAGTGACCATTCCCATAGAGAAGAAGGTCAAGAATCTGTCAGGAGTGAATTCGGTCACTTCCTCTTCTTATCAAAACGTCTCATCGGTACAAATCGAATACAGTTTTGATAAAGACATGGAAAAAGCAAAAGAGGAAGTGCAAGAAGCTCTTGCCAACATTAATCTCCCCGATTCAGTGGACGATCCAAGCGTGTCACGGCAAAGCTTTAATGACCTTCCGATTTTGTCATTAAGTGTTTCCGACAAGGACAAATCGCTGAAGGATCTTACCAAAGTTGTTGAAGATGATGTCGTTCCAACCCTTGAAGGAGTGGAGGGCGTTTCATCCGTACAGGTAGCCGGACAAAACGTAGAAGAAGTCCAGCTTAATTTTAAAGACGATGAATTAAAGAAAAACGGATTGACGGAAGACAGCGTCAAGCAATTCATTAAAGGCGCTAATTCCTCGATGCCGCTAGGATTGTACAATTTTAACAACACCGAAAAATCGGTGGTTGTTGATGGGAGTATCACTACTGTAAAAGAACTGAAAAACCTTGAAATCCCGGTAACACCTCAAGCATCTGGTACAGGAGGACAGGGTCAGGGAGCCCAGCAGCAGGCGGGCGGTCAGGGAGCCCAGCAGCAGGCGGGCGGTCAGGGAGCCCAGCAGCAGACGGGCGGTCAGGGAGCCCAGCAGCAAGCTGGCGGTAAAGGAGCTTCCCAGCAGGCAGATGCAACGCTGCAAGCACAGCCAACAGATCTTCCGACTGTAAAGTTAAAAGATGTTGCTTCCATCAAAACCATCGGAAAAGCAGAGTCTATTTCAAGAACGAATGGCCAGGAATCCATCGGTCTTCAAGTGATCAAATCTGCGGATGCCAATACGGTAAATGTAGCTGATGCAGTAAATAAAGAATTAAAGCAGCTGAAAAAAGAGCACGAAGGTTTGAAGACGGTCAACGTCTTTGATCAGGCAACACCAATCAAGGATTCGGTCAGCACGATGCTGAATAAAGCGTTGATCGGCGGATTGTTTGCCATCATCATTATTCTTCTGTTTTTACGGAATTTCCGCTCTACCATTATCGCGGTCATTTCCATCCCGCTATCGCTGTTAATGGCGATTCTGGCGTTAAAACAAATGGATATCACGCTGAACATTATGACCCTTGGAGCCATGACGGTCGCCATCGGGCGGGTAGTGGATGACTCCATCGTCGTTATCGAAAATATCTACCGCAGGATGTCACTTAAAGGGGAAGAGATCCGAGGCAAGCAGCTCATTACAGCCGCTACCCGCGAAATGTTTATCCCGATCATGTCCTCCACGATTGTGACCATTGCCGTATTTTTACCATTGGGTCTAGTAAAAGGGCCCGTCGGTGAGCTCTTTATGCCGTTTGCTCTGACGATTGTTTTTGCCCTTGTGGCCTCCTTAATCGTGGCGATTACCGTCGTACCGGCTTTTGCGGATTCTTTATTCAAAAACGGACTTAGCAAAAAGAATGAAGTGGACCACGAAAAGCCTGGCGCACTTGCCGGTTTTTACAGAAGAGTATTGAACTGGTCGCTCAGCCATAAAATTGTTTCGTTCGGCCTAGCTATTCTTTTGCTTGCCGGCAGCTTGTTCCTGGTACCGAAGATCGGCGTCAGCTTCCTGCCGTCCGATGAACAGAAGATGGTCATTGCTACCTTTAATCCGGAACCAGGCCAGACGAAAAAGGAAGTGGAAGATGAAGCACGAAAAGCAGAGAAACTTCTGCTTGACCGAAACCATGTTAAAACGATCCAATATTCCGTTGGCGGGGAGAACCCGATGAACCCTGCGGCCAGCAATCAGGCCATGTTCTTTATGGAGTATGACAAAGATACGCCCAACTTTGAAAAAGAACAGAAGAAGGTCATTGACGATCTTAAGGGAACCACCGACAAAGGAGAATGGAAGGCGCAGGACTTTGGCGCTACCGGTGGAAGCAACAAGCTTGAAATCCAAGTCTACGGAAATAACATGAACGATATTAAGCCGGTAACTGAGAAGGTCCAAAAGATTCTCAACGACCGGAACGATTTGAGAAACGTTGGTTCCAGCCTTTCCAAAGCGTATCAAGAATACACTCTTGCAGCAGATCAGGAAAAGTTAACCAAGCTTGGTCTTACAGCCAGCCAGATCGGCATGGCATTGAACGATTCAGGTGATCAATCCGCCTTAACAACCCTGAAGAAAGATGGAAAAGACGTCAACGTTTATGTGAAAGTGGATAAAAACAGCTACAAGAATATTGATGATCTAACCAACAAGAAGCTGCAGTCAGCGACTGGAAAAGAAGTAGCCATCAGTGATGTCGCCAAAGTAAAAGAAGGCGAAACCGCAGATACCGTTACGCGTAAGGATGATAAGATTTATGCGAGTGTAAGCGGTGATGTGACAAGTAAGAATGTGAACAAAGTGTCCACGGATGTCCAAAAGGATATCGACAAACTGGATCTTCCGGATGGAGTGGACGTCAAGATGGGCGGCGTTACTGAGGATATTAACGAATCCTTCACTCAGCTTGGTCTGGCCATGCTTGCCGCAGTTGCAATTGTCTATTTTGTACTCGTCGTGACATTTGGCGGCGCTCTTGCACCATTTGCGATTTTGTTCTCCCTGCCATTTACCGTGATCGGTGCGCTTTTGGCACTATATATCGCGGATGAAAGCATCAGCATTTCCGCCATGATCGGCGCACTCATGCTGATCGGAATCGTGGTTACAAACGCAATCGTGCTGATTGACCGAGTGATCCATATGGAGAACGAAGGAATGCCAACGCGTGAAGCGCTCTTGGAAGCAGCTGCCACCCGTTTACGTCCGATTCTGATGACCGCATTGGCCACCATTGGTGCATTGATTCCGCTCGCCCTCGGATTTGAAGGCGGAGGCTTAATCTCCAAAGGCCTTGGCGTTACGGTTATCGGCGGTCTCACCAGCTCCACGCTGCTGACCCTGATCATCGTGCCAGTGGTTTATGAGTTTTTAATGAAATTAACAAGAAAAAACAGAAAGCGCCAAACCGCTGAATAATTGTTTTAAAAGGTCTGTCTGATTGGGGCGGGCCTTTTTTTTGTGGAGGATTATTTGAGGGGGAAGCGAATTATTGCAGAAGAGGTGATGTGAGAATGACAGTTGAAGAAATCATGAGCCAGCTGGAAGAAATGGGCTCAGAGCAAACGAAAAAAACCTTTATGAGGCATGGCGCAAAGGAACCGTTGTTTGGCGTGAAGGTAGGGGATCTTAAGAAGCTGGTTAAATACGTGAAAAAGGATCAGGAACTGGCTCTGGCGTTGTATGATACCGGTAACCATGATGCGATGTACCTCGCTGGACTTGCGGTAGATCCGTTAAAGCTGACTAAAGAGCGGCTGGAACAGTGGGTGGAAAAAGCGAATTGGTACATGCCTGCGGAGTATACTGTAGCCAATGCGGCAGCAGAAAGTCCGTTTGCGCTGGAGTTGGCACGCAAGTGGATGGACGACGACCGGGAGATGGTGGCCGTATGCGGCTGGAGCACCTATGCAGGCTATATGTCGATTACTCCGGACGAAGAACTAGACTTGCAGGAAATTCGCGGGTTGCTGAAACGGGTGGAAGATACCATCCACGGGGAACGAAATCGTGTTCGCTACGCCATGAACGGCTTTGTGATCATGGCCGGAAGTGCCGTATCCGACTTGCATGACGAAGCCTTGGCCGCAGCAGACCGGATCGGCAAGGTTGATGTAAATGTCGGCAATACCGCCTGTAAAGTCCCACTTGCTGCTGACTATATCTTAAAAGTGAAGAACCGCGGCAAGATCGGGGTGAAAAAGAAGACGTGTATTTGTTAGATTGGATGCCTGAGGGAAGGAGGTGGGGGGAAGTTGCGAACAAATGTGTCGAAATTAGTCGAAATGCATTGAGGTTAATCAGTTTGAGAATATTTAACCGGAATATGAGAAAAAAGTGACCTGTTTTGAGAATAAATAAAATTTTTTGAGAATAAATACAGGATTTTTGAGAGTAAGTTAAATTCTGGGATCTGTTCTCCCTTATAATCGTATTAAATTAAGCAAAGGGAGTGATAAAATGATCGTTAAAAAGCGGCAATTGCCGCTAATGATCTAAAATTACAATCATTGTTGCGCCGGCTGCCAAAAAATCATCCGAAAATCCCCTATATATAAGAAAATCTCGCAAAAAAGATGGCCGGGTATAGAGGAGAGCACTCCATAGACTATCCCTTAGCTTCCTGACCTTTCACAACTACTTCATACTTCACGATCTCCGTCTGCCTCATAACGATTATTTCTTTCAAATTGATACTTTGCTCATTTCCCCTAAGTTCATCCTCATGTTAGAAGTGAAAAACATCGCGAAAACATCGCCGGTAAACTATTTTTTGACCAGGAATTCCATCGAACGATGGAAGAAGTCTTTCCCGACCCGATCCTTCAAGTAAAACGGCATGAGACTCAGCTTGGAGCTTGGTTAACAAAACATAAGATTACTGAAGTTCCTATTAAATCTTTTGTAGTAATTTTAGTAATCCAAACTCCCAAATAACAATTTCTCCTGAACATAACTATCTGCGTAGAACGATCCTTCATCGGGAAGCCCTTCCACTTAAAATCACTGAATTAGATGCCTGTCATCAGGATGTTCTTACAGACAAGCAGTTAAAGAAAATAATCCGTCTTCTTATAAAACAACACAGTGAGGCAAATTCTGATATCCTGGAGCAGTTTGGCATTGGAAGACATGAACTTTTAAAAGGAGTACAGTGCAAAGATTGCGGCCTTTTACCGATGGAAAGAAGACATGGAAGCTGGTTTTGTGAAAATTGCTTTTGTACCTGCAAAAATGCTCATGTTGATGCCCTTTAAGATTATTCCTGTTAATAGGCCCAACGATTACCAACCAGCAAGCAAGGAATTTTCTTCTTATTTCTTCTGTTCATTTAACGACTCGATTACTTCGCTCTACCACCACACACCATGATGGAAATCACAAATCCACCATGTACCACCTCCCCTCCAACGACTAGCCCCCTTTTTCATTTCACTTTTCCGCTCCAATGCCGTATACTCAGATACTAAAAGGCAAAGAAATGGAGATTAGGCAAATGATTGAACAAGCACGAAACACGACTAAAGCGAGACTGCTGATCAGCTGTGGAGACCAGCCTGGGATTGTGGCGGCGGTATCCCAGTTTTTATATGGACAGGGAGCCAATATTGTGGAATCCAACCAGCATTCCACAGACCCGGAAGCGGGAATGTTCTTCATGCGCGTGGAGTTCGAAATCGATAACCTGCACGAGCGGGCGGAAGGGCTGAAACAGGCGTTTTCGAAAATCGCCTCTGAATTTAACATGGACTGGCGGTTGTCACTGGCATCCAAACGAAAAAGGACCGCCATTTTTGTTTCAAAAGAACCGCACTGTCTCCTTGAACTTTTATGGGAATATCAAAACGGGGATTTGGACGCAGATATTGCGCTTGTCATCAGCAATCATGAAACCTCAAAAGGGTTGGTGGAGTCGCTCGGCATCCCGTTTTATTACATACCGGCGAACAAGGACATTCGCCAGGAAGTGGAGGAAAAACAGCTTCAGCTGCTGGATGAATATAATATTGAACTCATCATACTGGCGCGTTACATGCAAATCTTAACGCCAAATTTTGTTTCAAAACATCCGCACCGCATTATCAACATTCATCATTCCTTCCTGCCGGCTTTTATCGGGGCCAAGCCGTATGAACGGGCGTATAACCGGGGTGTGAAGCTGATTGGTGCAACATCTCATTATGTAACCAATGACCTCGATGAAGGTCCGATCATTGAGCAGGGAGTAGAGCGCGTAAGCCATCATCATAATGCGGATGATCTGAAGAAAATTGGCCGTTCGATCGAACGAAGTGTGCTGGCGCGTGCGGTCAACTGGCATCTGCAGGATCGTGTGCTCGTTCACGAAAACAAAACCATTGTTTTTAATTAATTCAAAAAGTTTTTTAAAATAGGACTTTTTCTGCAGATATTGTCAAACTATGACATATGTACTAAAATGACCATTATTCGCAAATAATAAATAACATCCTTGTATAATATCAGTACAGTCGAATTCGGTCTGATAGTCTCTACCTGGCAGCCGTTAAATGCCGGACTACAAGGAAGTATGAATACATCAATGGATTGGTCATTTATCTTTGTTGGGAAACAACCATTTTCCCAAATGGATAATCCCATTGCCCTTGTTTTCATGCTTTCTGTCCGGTAGACGGCGAGCAGGAAATAAGGGCTTTTTATATACGGAAAAAGTGGGAGTGGTTGGTTTGTATTTTTTGATTAATCTGCTTGGCATCCTGGTTGTGGTTGGCGTTGTTTTTGCGTGTTCCCCGAACCGGAGAAATGTGAAATGGAAATCGATCGGCGTTTTGTTTGTCGTTGAGCTGCTGATTACGTGGTTTATGCTCGGAACAAAAATTGGTACGACGATCATTGACCGGTTTGCAGCTTTTTTTTCCTGGCTCATTCAATGTGCAAATGACGGTACCGCGTTTGTTTTTCCATCGGTCATGGCGAACGAAAACGTTGATTTTTTCTTTAGTGCCTTGCTTCCAATTATTTTTGTAGTTACCTTTTTTGATATTCTTTCGTATTTCGGTATCTTAACGTGGATCATTGATAAGGTCGGCTGGGTCATTTCGAAAATTTCCGGACTGCCCAAGCTTGAAAGCTTCTTCTCCATTCAGATGATGTTTCTTGGCAATACAGAGGCGCTTGCGGTGATCCGGCAGCAGCTGGTGGTGCTCAAACAGCACAGGCTCTTGACGTTTGGTTTGATGAGCATGAGCAGTATCAGCGGATCCATTATCGGGGCGTACTTAACGATGGTGCCGGCAACCTATGTATTTGCGGCGATTCCGCTTAACTGCCTGAACGCGCTGTTGCTTGCTAGTATTTTGCACCCGGTGGATGTATCGAAAGAAGAGGACGTGGTTTACGTTCCACCGAAGGAAGAAAAGAAAGATTTCTTCTCCACCATCTCAAACAGTATGCTTGTCGGTATTCGTATGGTAATTGTCATTCTCGCCATGGTCATCGGATATGTGGCATTAACGTCTGCGGTAAACGGCATTCTCGGCTTTTTCATCCATGGTCTTACGATTCAAAAAATATTCTCATTCATCTTCAGTCCGTTTGCGTTCCTGCTGGGGCTTCCTAAACATGATGCTTTATACGTGGCAAAATTAATGGGTATTAAACTTGCAACCAATGAATTCGTGGCCATGATGGATTTGAAAACACAATTGAAATCACTCCCGCCGCACACCGTGGCGGTTGCCACAACCTTCTTAACATCATTTGCGAACTTTAGTACGGTCGGTATGATTTATGGAACGTACAACTCTATCCTCGGAGAAGAAAAGTCTGTGGTGATCGGTAAGAACGTGTGGAAACTGCTTGTGAGCGGAATGGCCGTTTCGCTGTTAAGTGCGATGCTTGTTGGACTTTTTGTTTGGTAAAAATAAAAGAAGACCTTTCGGAATTATTATCCGAAAGGTCTTTTTTTCATTTTTTTAATTGACAGTTAACAAACGATATCATAATATGTTTGTAAATAAGTAAACGTTAATAGGAGTTGTTTATTAAATGGTTATATCTGATCGTTTTTGGGAAGCCCCCCTTGAGGACCTGAAAAAAGGGTATCTCGAAGAAAAGGAACAATTTGTTTGTCTGCTCTGCGGAAATCAAGTAGAGAAGGGCATTATTTATCCACAGGACAACACCTTATATGAAGCAGAAAAATTCATGAACCTTCATATTCAAAGAGAACATGGATCGGTTTTTGATTATCTAATCGGTCTTAATAAAAAGCTGACCGGACTTACGGATCATCAAAACCGGCTGCTGCGTCTTTTTTATGAAGGAAAAAATGACAACGAAATCAAGCAGGTGATGGAAGTCGGAAGTACCTCCACCATCCGGAACCACCGGTTTGTTTTAAAGGAAAAAGAACGACAGGCGAAAATGCTGCTGACACTGATGGAACTTCTGAAGGAAAAGGATGAGCATGCGCCATCACTGATCCCCCCTCACCAGACGGCCACCATGGTGGATGACCGGTACAATGTGACGAAAGAAGAGCAGGAGAAGATGCTTAAAAAGTATTTTATAGAGGGAAGCAAGTCATTAAAAACTTTTCCGGCAAAAGAAAAGCAAAAGCTTGTGGTTTTGCGTGAAATCTCAACCTTATTTCATCCAAAAGAGACCTACGCTGAAAAGGATGTCAATGAAGTATTAAAAAGTGTGTATTACGATTTTGTCACGTTGCGAAGATACATGATCGAGTATGGGTTTCTGGATCGAAAACCGGATGGAAGCGCCTATTGGCTGAAAAAATAAAAGAAGGAAGGAAACAGTTTTGAACAGAAAGAAAGAATTAAAGCAGCAATATCTTGAAACAAAAATTGAAGCGGGTGTGTACGTCATTAAAAATACCGTGAATCAAAAAGTGTTTGTGGGAAGCACCCGAAATTTAAAAACATTAAACGGTCGAAAGTTTGAGCTGGAGCAGGGTTCCAGTACGAACAGAGAGCTTCAGGCTGACTGGAATCTCTACGGAAAAGATGCGTTCCAATTCGAGGTACTCGAAACGCTGGAGAAAAAAGAAACGGGTTACTTTAATGAAAAACGGGAACTTGAAATTCTGGAGAACAAATGGCTACAAGAGCTGAAGCCATTTGGAAACCGTGGCTATAATAAGGAGAAACCGCGATGAATGGAAACGAAGCGTTACAAGAACAGCCGTCACAGATGATGGTTATGAAGCCGATGCTGCTTTTCCTTGTACCACTGCTGTTCAGCAATGTGATGCAATCCGCCGGACAGCTGGTGGGCATGGTCATTATCGGGAGATGGCTTGGAGTTGAAAGCGTGGCTGCGATCTCTGCCTTTTTTCCATTGTTCTTTCTGCTCATATCATTTGTGATCGGCATCGGTTCGGGAAGCTCTATCCTGATCGGGCAGGCGTTCGGGGCAAAGAATGAAGAAAAGCTCAAGGCGATCGTTGGCACCACGTTAACTTTTACCTTTATACTCGGGGTGATGCTTGCTATACTGGGCGGCATTTTCACGTATGAAGTATTGCGAATCATTGGTACACCTGACAACATTATTCAGGTGAGCGCCCATTATGCCCGGATTCTTTTCTGGTCGCTCCCAGTTTTGTTTCTTTATTCGGTGTACACAACCTTCATGAGGGGAACCGGCGATTCCAAGACTCCGTTTTACTTTCTGGTAGTAAGCACGGTACTGAACATTGCTTTTATGCCGGTGTTTGTGTTTGGCTGGATTGGTTTTCCAAAGACGGGTGTGTACGGTGCGGCTTATTCATCGGTAGTTTCTACCGTTGTTGCCTTTATCGCGATGGTTGTTTATTTGCGAAAAACCAAGCATCCTCTTCAGTTTGATTCCTCAATTGCCAGCAAACTTAAAATCAACAAGGAACTGCTGAAGCTGTTGCTAAAGCTGGGCATTCCATCCAGTATCAGCATGATCCTGCTGTCCATATCGGAGATTGCAGTCATTTCGTTCGTTAACCGATATGGATCGGATGCTACGGCCGCCTACGGGGTCGTTAACCAGGTGGCAAGCTATGTGCAGATGCCGGCCATCTCATTGAGTATCGCGGTATCAATTTTTGCGGCTCAATCGATTGGAGCCAACCAGATGGGACGGCTGAAACTGGTCATTCGGTCAGGACTGTTGCTTAACTACTTACTTGGAGGAATCATCATTATCCTGATCTACCTTTTCTCGCGGCCGATTTTGAGTTTGTTCCTGACGAACGGTGAGACAGTGGATATCGCTCACAGCCTTTTGGTGATCACGTTATGGAGCTATGTGATCATGGGGCACTCCGCGATATTAAACGCTACAATGAGAGCGAGCGGTACTGTCTTGTGGCCGACCATATTAAGTATCCTGCCTATTTGGCTGGTTGAAGTTCCGCTTGCTTATTACCTCTCCCTATATACCAGTCTTGAAATCAGGGGAATCTGGATCGGGTATCCGGCTGCCTTTATTGTTACACTTGCCCTGCAGTATGCGTATTACCGGCTGTCATGGAAGAATAAACAGATTATCCGTTTGATTGATTAGTAAAAAAAACCGCTTGGGGATGAAACCAAAGCGGTTTTCATTCGTAGTAAGTATGGGAGTGCAAGCGTTCAGGAGGTTTTTATGCAAAACTGGATTACTGATGTGATCGAACAATTCGGGTATATCGGCGTGTTCTTTATGATTGCCCTTGAAAATATTTTTCCGCCGATTCCCTCCGAAGTTATTCTTACATTCGGGGGAATGATGACTTCCTTTTCCAAGCTTACGGTTTGGGGTGTGATTCTGGCTTCCACGGCAGGTTCTGTATTTGGAGCAGCGGTGCTATTTAAAATTGGGACCTATCTCGATGTCCCACGGCTCGAACGAATTGTGGAGCGCTGGGGGTATATTCTAAGGTTGAAAAAGGAAGACATTCATAAAGCGGACAGGTGGTTTGACCGGTTTGGCTATTGGGCGGTGTTCCTTTGTCGGCTCGTTCCCTTAATCAGAAGTTTGATTTCCATTCCGGCGGGGATGTCAGGCATGAGGTTCAGCCTTTTTCTGTTGTTCACAACGCTCGGCACATTGATTTGGAATACGATTCTGGTCTATGTCGGTGCCGCGTTTGGCCGAAACTGGGAGCAGGTGGTTTATTTTATGGACATCTATTCCAACGTGATGTATGCCTTGCTGGCTGTTGCGTTTGCGGTCTTTGTGTTTTACTTTGTAAAGAAGAAAAGAAAACAGTAAAGAGGGAAGCCATGTTGTATCATGGCCTCCCTTTTTTGTTTAAAAGCTCAATTTGATCTTCTTCGAGTCGTTGATCTTCTGTTTGGACTGGTTGAACACATCGCTGGTAGTAATTTCGATCCATTTCACGTTATCTGCCGATTCGTTTTCTTCGGGATTCACGATAAATCCGAGGTTGCCAGATTTATCGCTGTTACCCGGTAATTTTCCCTCAAGCCTTTCAAGATAGATATCTTTTTCCCAATCAAAGGTTTTGTCCGTATTGGTTTTCAGGAGAGCGACGGGGGCATAATTCACAGGTTTTGATGAAGTATTTTTGATCTTGGCACTAATTTTCACAAAATCAAACTCTTCCCTGTGAGTCAGCACATGGAAGTAATCAATCATACCATAGTCCGGTCTCAAATGAATTAATTTGATATCCTTGATTGTCAGTTCAACGGGTCCCTGTTTATAGGTTTTATTGATTTGTTTTATGGCTTTCAGCGTAGCTTGTCCTTTATCATCCCGGTAGGTTTGTCCTATTTTTGTAAGTGTCCGGTCATCGGTAACCTGTGGATTAGGCTGATAGCTGTTGTTTGCTTTCGGTGTTAGGCTTTCCGTTTCAGTCTTTTCCGTCTGTGCTGGTTTACTTTCTGCATCAGCTTTTTCCTTTGTATTCTGCGAACAGCCGCCCAGTAACAAGGCTGCAGAAAGAATGAAGGCAAATTTTTTCATGGTTCCTCCTTTCACTTCTCTTCATTGTAAAAACTTCCCGCCGAAACGGGAAGTTTCTTTTTACTTATCTTTAATATGAATTGGATATTTCAACGCATTGAATACATTCTTTGCTATATCAGTATTATTAATCTGTCCCGCAAACTTTTCACTTTCAGGCCCAAAGGCATAAACAGGAACATCCTCGCCAGTGTGGCCGCCTGTTGTCCAACCGGTATTGGAATGCTTGTTGAAAATTTCTTCAATGGCATTGTCGATGTCGAGCACGTTGTTTGTTTTAGCCGCATTTTTGACCGATTGAATCTCAGCTGTGGAAAGAGGAAGAATCTTTTGATCAATATATTGTTTTAATGTTTGTTCTGCGTCTTTGCCCTTGGAAATTTCCTCAGCCATAAAATCCGGAGTCCGTTTGGCCGCACTGATCGGTTCACCGAACCAGTTGTAGATGCCGTTTGCACCAATGGAATAGCCTCCGGTAGAGTGGTCAGCTGTCGTCACCACCAAGGTATGCTTGTCCTTTTTGGCAAAATTGATGGCTGTTTGGAACGCTTGCTCAAAATCATTCATTTCACTCATGGCAGCCACAATATCATTGTCATGTCCTGCCCAGTCAATCTGGCTCCCTTCCACCATAAGGAAAAATCCGTCTTTGTCTTTGTTTAGCTTATTAAGCGCAACGGTTGTCATCTCTTTTAGGGAAGGAACTTCATCTGGACGGTCAATTTTCTTTGGCAGCCCTCCAGGAGCAAAAAGGCCAAGAATTTGATCATTTTTATCGTTCAGCATTTGGTCGCGTTTTGTCACATAGCTGTATCCGTCTTTTTTAAATTCTTTGGTCAAATTCCGGTCCTGGCGGTCAAAGTTGCTGAGACCTCCGCCGAGAAGGACATCGATTTTGTGCTTGCCTTTTACTTTTTCATCAAAATAATCATCGGCAATGGCGTTCATGTTTTTGCGGCTTTCATCATGTGAACCGAAGGAAGCAGGGGTCGCATGAGTGATTTCGGAAGTGGCTACTAAACCGGTGGCTTTACCTTCTTCTTTGGCTGCCTCCAGCACGGTTTTGACCGCTGATTTGTCATTATCAACAGCAATGGCGTTGTTGTATGTTTTAACTCCTGCTGACATGGCAGTGGCAGCTGAAGCGGAATCGGTTACGTTTTGTGCCGGATCCTCGGGATAGGTCATTTGCTGGCCAACAAGATATTTATCGAAGGCCGTTCGTTCTGCAACTTTTGTGGAAGGGTTATCTTTCAGGTAGCGATAGGCAGACGTATAAGAAACACCCATTCCGTCCCCAATCAGAACAATGACATTTTTGATTTTGCCATTCGTTTTGTTTTGCTGCTGTGGTTGTGCATGGGCATTTGGATAACTGCCGACCAATCCTCCGAATGCCACAGTGGTTAATACAGCCAGAGGGATGAATTTTTTACCGATCTTCTTTTTAAACAATATGTATTCCTCCTAACCTTTTTTCCTTAACAGTTACCAGTTTAATGAATGAATGTTAAATATTAATCATAGAATTGTAAATTGATTGTTAAAAAGAAGAATCCATATTTTTTTCTTTTTCTGTGTTTATATTTTTGCCCCATTCACCGTAAGATAGCACATAAGGTTTGTTACAATAGAAATGAAAAACAAATCACAGACAAAGAAGGGGTCTGGCAAAATGAGTGAATTAGTAAAGATGAAAACGGTGCTTGTTACAGGGTATGCGAAAGCGCCACAGGGAAGTTCCATGTTTGAACTGTACAAAACTTCCGGCATTGTTATGGAAATTGATACAGAGAGCAATTTGATTGTAAATGCCGAATTTACCTTTGTTACAGAACTGGCAAGGGACTTCTTAAGAAGAGTGATCGTTGGTTATGATCTTTCTCAAGGGATTGACGGTTTGGTACAGAGAATAGAAGATTATTATTATACTCCGTCCACCAATTCAGTCATTATGGCGGTAAAAGCGGCGTACAAAAGATATATGGAAAAGATGCGACAGTCGCAAACAACCCATTGAAACCGTTTGCAGATCTTGCTATAATAAACAATAATTTAAGAGTATACGATTGGAAAGTGTCTTCTTAATGGTGAAACACACCCATTTCACAGTAATTAGGAAAGCCCCGCTATCCATAGCAGTAGGGAATCGCATCTGACTCCTTATGCCTATGGTTTAGTGCGGGCTTTTTTTGATGCTCTTTGGAAAGGAGATGGATATTTAACTATTAAGTATTCAAAATTTTCTTTACTAATGACATAATAAATTTGTAAGAAAAGTTTTATCGTGACGAGTTTAGAAAACGCTTTACTAAATTGCGAAAAGGGGACTGGAGATGAAAAGTGAAGCAAGTGCAGGCACGGAACTCAACCATACCACAATGAAAAACGCGGGATCTCCGCCACAGACATGGGGCCAGAAACTGAAAATGATCGGTCCGGGCTTTGTTGTGGCCGCTACCGGTGTAGGAACTGCGGATATGATCACAGCGATCGTCATCGGAACATCGTTCGGGATGGCATTTGTTTGGGCGGTTATCGTAGGAGCCATTTTAAAATACTTTTTGAATGAAGGAGTAGGACGCTGGTATTTGGCCACCGGACAAACGATATTGCAAGGGTGGCATTCACTGGGAAGATGGGCAACAGGTTATTTCGGTGTTTATACTGTCATCTGGGGATACATTTATGGCGCTGCGGCAGCCTTAACGTGCGGTCTTGGCATGCATGCGATGTTTCCCATCATGCCGGTTTGGGCTTGGGCGGTTGTTCATTCGCTATTGGGCTTTGCCCTCGTTTGGACAGGCCGTTACCTTTTGTTTGAACGGATTATGACTGTGCTGATTGGTGTTATGTTTATTACGATTATCGGGACTGCCGTTCTCTTTTTGCCAAGCTTGGGAGAATTTGCGGGTGGTATTGTTCCCAAAGTTCCAGATGGATCCTTCGTGCTTGCGCTCGGTTTGATTGGCGGAGTAGGCGGAACCATTACCATGGCATCCTATGGCTACTGGCTGAAGGAAAAAGGATGGAACGGCAAGGGATGGATTTCGATAATGAGACTGGATGCCAAAGCTGCTTATGCCATGACGGGCCTTTTCTGCATGGCAGCACTCATTATTGGTGCTAAATTTTTATATGGTACAGATGTTGAACTTCGTGGAGACCAGGGGCTGATCAACCTTGCCCTAATGCTGGGTGAAGAATTTGGAACTCCGATGAGATGGCTCTTCCTGGTTGCCTTTTGGTCAGCGGCCTTCACTTCGCTTCTTGGCGTATGGAACGGTGTGCCGTACCTGTTTGCTGACTTTATTAAAACGATTCGTTTGAAAAAAGGAGAAGTGAAAGCGATAAAGCCAGTCTCGGAAAAGGAGCCGATGTATCGTCTATACCTTGCATGGCTGACGTTTCCTCCAATGCTGATTTTTTTCTTCGGAAAACCGGTGGAATTGATTATCCTGTATGGAGCACTTGGCGCGTTGTTCATGCCGTTTCTGGCCATATCTCTTGTTGTTCTCCTGAATTCGAAGCGGGTCGAGCCGGAATATCGTAACAAGTGGCTCGCCAATGCCGTGCTTATTGGATGTATACTGATGTTTGCTTTTCTTGGAATCAATGAGCTGCAAAATATCTTTAAATAATCCTCAAGGAAGGGACTGTTCAAAGGGACAGGCCCTTTTTGTATGGAAAAAAGGATTTTTGGTAAAATAGAGCCAATTAACTATAGAGGAAAGTAAGATTATTATAGAAGGATGTGAGCAGCAGATACGATCTGCTGAATGAAAATGACAATAAAAATTGTGATTGCGGATGATAATTCCTTTATACGGGAGGGCATGAAAATCATCTTGAGCACTTATGGAGATTTTGAGGTGCTCGCGACGCTAAATGATGGACAGGAGGCAGTGGACTATTGCAAATGGAATAAAGTGGATATCACTTTGCTTGATGTACGGATGCCGAACATGAACGGAGTGGAGGCGACAAAGCTGATTGCGGAACAGACGGTGACAAAGCCGTTAATCCTTACTACCTTTGATGATGATGAATACATATTTGATGCCATTAAAAACGGGGCAAAAGGATATCTGTTAAAAAATACAGAGCCCGAGCGGATCAGAGAGGCCATAAAAAGTGTTTATCATGGCAATACCGTGATGCAGGATGTGGTGCTGGATAAATTAAAGTCAAATATGGACGGAAGCAAAAAAGATGAGCACAAGATTGATGCCAGCTTGTTTACCGAGCGTGAAATGGGCATCATGGCACTGATCGCCAAAGGACACTCCAATAAATCCATCGCCAAGCAGCTCTTCATATCGGAAGGTACGGTTGCAAACCATATCACTTCTATTTTAGGCAAAACCGGTTTGGAGCACCGGACACAGATTGCCATCTATTATTTAACCGGGTCTGTTGGGTAAATGGAACTATGGATCATTTACACCAAGCTGGTCGTTGTTCTTTTTCTTGCGGTCAGCTATGCCCACGCCAATGTGGACAACCTGCCGAACATCGTTTTTTGCCTTCTTTTGTATATCAGCATGAATAGTATCATGTATGTATTCAGCAAGGAAAGGATAAGGCAGGGGATTCTGCTGGGGTCAGTCATCCTCATCTTCCTGTCCTTTTATGATGTGAATCCGCTGTTGATTTTGCTGCTGCCCATCAATTTTTATGAGTTGGCATCTCCTTTTATTAAAGTGAAGTCAGTCCTTCTGGCGCTGGGATTAATTCCGGTTTTATACTTGCCGGAAGCAGAATATCTTTATGGCCTGGTGTCCGCTTTTAGCTTCGTGTCGTTTATGATGGCTATGCGATATTCAGAACAAATAATGATGTATGAAAATAAGCTCGATAAAATGAGGCATAATATTCAGCGCCTGAGTGCCAGTCTCAACGAGAATCAGGAATTCATTAAACAGTCGGAATACACCAACCGACTGGAGGAAAGGAACCGGATCTCCCAGCAAATTCATGACAGCATCGGACATTCCATGACGGGAGCCCTGATCCAGATGGAGGCGGCAAAAAGCCTGCTTGGCCTGGATGCGGAAAAAGCAAAGGAGCTTATGCAAAACGCCATTTCCATTTCCAAACAAGGAATTGAAGATATAAGGATCACTTTAAAGAACATGAAGCCTCCAACAGAACAGATGGGAGTACAACGGTTGAAGCTGATTCTTGAAGAGTTTTCCATCAAACACCAGATAAAGGTGCCGTTTGTCTATAAAGGCAATATGGATATGATTACACCGATCCAGTGGAAGATTATCACAGAAAACGTTGCGGAGGCATTGACGAACGCATTAAAATATAGCAAAGCAACGGAGATTTCGATTGAAATTCATGTTCTTAACCGGATGGTCAAAGCAGAGGTTAAAGATAATGGAAAAGGTGCACAAAAGGTTGTAAAAGGCCTTGGCATCATGGGGATGGAAGAGAGGACCGCATCAGTGAACGGTACCGTCATTGTTGATGGGACGAACGGATTTTCCGTTACGACACTTCTTCCCATGGGCTAAAGGAAGGTACTCATGGAAAGAACATGAGAATTCTCATATGAAAAGAGTGAACTAATGCACTGCGTTGGTTCGCTCTTTTTCCGTATACTGACACTATAAAGAATAACCCGAGGTGAGATGGATGAACGTTTTGGAAATCAATAATCTTACAAAAAAATTCAGTGACTTCATCGCTGTAGACAATATGTCCCTAACCATTAAAGAAGGAGAAATCTTCGGCTTTCTTGGTTCGAATGGAGCCGGGAAAAGTACCACAATCAATATGGTTGCAGGGTTGCTGAGGAGCAACGAAGGAGAAATCAAAATTCTTGGCAAAAACATTGCGAACCACAGCAAATTTGCAAAAAGAAACATCGGTATCGTTCCACAGGATTTGGCCATTTACGAAGATTTGACAGCCTTTGAGAATGTCCGCTTTTTTGCCGGACTTTATGGCCTCAGAGGGGCAGAACTGAAAGACCGGGTAGAGGAAGCGCTAAAGTTTGTTGGATTGGTGGATAAACAGAAGAGCTTGCCAAAAAACTTTTCCGGCGGCATGAAGAGAAGGCTGAACATCGCATGTGCCATTGCCCATAAGCCCAAACTCATTATTATGGATGAGCCGACTGTCGGGATTGATCCGCAGTCCAGAAATTACATCCTGAATTCCGTCCGGCAATTGAACGAAATGGGATGCACCGTCATCTACACCAGCCATTACATGGAGGAAGTTGAAGAAATTTGTTCGAGAATTGCCATCGTGGATCACGGCAAAATCATCGCAGAAGGTACGAAAGAACAGCTGAAAGCCATCATCACAGATACGAAAGACATCTGGGTCGACGTAAAATCCAATGAAAACCTTGAAGAAAATGTGATTAAAGAAATTAACGGAGTAAATACCGTTCAAGTCGAAGACAACGTCGTAAAAATCAACTCCCAGGCTGAAGTAAGCAACCTGAATAAAATCATCCAATATTTTATCAACCGCAACATTGAAATCCGTTCCCTCGAGGAGCAGGCACCCAACCTCGAAACCGTCTTCCTCACCCTAACCGGAAGAAATTTGAGGGATTAGGGAGTTTTGGCGTAAGCCAAAATCTCCTACCATTTGAAAAAGGCGTAAGCCAAAATCTCCTACCATACAAGGGCTAACAGAGAAGCCGATTTGTTTAAAGGGAGTTTTGGCGTAAGCCAAAATCTCCTGCTTTAAAAAATGCAAAGCCAAAAGTTCCTATCCATATAAGGAGGTCCCCCTGTGAACGTGTTAAATATTGCACTTCTGCAGTTAAAAATCAGCATCAGGGATAAACGAACGATTATCTTCATGCTGGCGTTTCCTATCGTCATGATGCTGGTTCTTGGATCAGCGTTATCCAATGCGTTTGATAATCAAGTAAAAATAGATAAAATGAAAGTCCTATATAAAGAAACCCACAACACGAGCATTGCACCATACTTTGAACAATTCATGAAAGCGGCTAAAAAGGAAAATATTCATTTTTATAAAGCGTCGGATATAACCGATGGGAAAAAGGCGGTAAGGCAAAACCACTATGATGCCTATGTAGAGGTTTCCAATAAGGGAATGAATTTCTACGGCAGTGAACGGAACAGCATCGAGAGCAGTATTATTCAAGGGATGCTGACTGCTTTTGCGGATAAATATAATCTTGTCAGCCAGGTGGCTAAAGTGAAGCCCAATCAAACCCAGGCGGTGCTGGCGGGCGGAACCTCTCATGATTATGTAAAAGAAATGTCATTAAACGCCAAAAAAGCACCAGGGTCGATGGATTATTATGCGGTAGCGGTAACTACAATGATTGCCCTATATGGAGCGATTGGAGCAACCTTCCTGCTTAGAGGAGAAAGAACTCGAAATACTGCAGTGCGACTTGCCGTTGCACCGATCACCAAAGCTGAAATCTTTATTGGGAAAATCATCGGTAGCATTGTGCTGAACCTTTTGTCTCTTTTTTTAATCGTTGCTGTAAGTTCATTCTTGTTTAAAGCGAACTGGGGAGATCATCTTGGTTTCGTTTTCATCATTTTGCTGTCTGAAGTTTTCCTTGCTGTCAGCTTCGGCCTTGGCGTCAGCTATATGGTCAAAACCGGTGAGGCTGCAAGGACCCTCATTCTGATTATCCTTCAGCTTGCCTCATTCTTTGGTGGTGCATATTTCAAAATTGAAGGCGCAGACGGGATGATGAAGTTCATCATGAACCTTTCCCCGATTACATGGGCGAATACAGCCATCACCAAAAATATCTATAACAATGATTTCACTGCCTCTCTTCAAGTCATTGGTTTAAACCTGGGTATTGCGATTGTCTTTTTAAGCATTGCCATCGTTTCGTTTAAAAGAAGGGAAGGGTTTTAAATGAAAGAAGTCCTTTGGCTCATCTCAAATTCGTTGAGATCTATTATTAAAGACAAAAAAAGATTATTTACCTACCTGTTTGTTCCGCTGATTGGTATTCTTATTGGGATCGCTGCTTACGGGAATACGGGCCCGACTACAATGTATGCAGGTGTCGTTAATCATGACAATGGAAAAATAGCCAAAGATACCGTGAAATTCATCAGCGGAATAAATAATGTTAAGGTCACGAATATCGATTCTTCAAAAGTAAGAGACCAGATTGCATCTGGAAAACTGGATTGTGTAATCATCCTGGATTCAGGCTTTTCAAAAAGTGTGATGAACGGAGACCCGGACCATATTGAGATTGTTTCGATTAAAGGTGCCTCTATCACAGGCTTTGTAAAATCCTATGTGAACAATTATCTGTCCAATGTGGCTTCCTTGAACAAAGCGGCAGGAGGAGACCAGGCGGCATTCCAACAAATGTACGATCAGTACAAAGCATCAAGCTTTAAATTAGAAGGTCATTCATTGAAGGATACTTCCAAAAATAATGATATTACAGGTCAGACGATTGGCTTCCTTATCATGATCATGCTTTCAAGTGCAGGCGGATTATCAGAGATTATTATTCGTGAAAAGGAAAACAGAACATATTTACGCTTAATGTCTTCTCCGATCAACAGCCGAATCTATGTCTTTTCCAATGTGGTTGTGAACATGATCATCATGTTTGTGCAAATTTTGATTACGCTCACAGTAATGACAAAGGTATTTCATATTTCACCAGGGGTTTCTTTCTGGACGATGGTTGGAGTACTATTGATCTTCGCACTTGCCGGAGTAGGATTATCGCTTGTGATTACTTCCTTTGCATCTACTACAGCTTCAGCAGGAGCGATGCAAAACCTGATCATGACGCCAACCTGCCTTTTGGCAGGCTGCTTCTGGCCGGTGGAAATTATGCCAAAGACCATGCAAAAAATTGCAGAATTCCTGCCTCAGAGATGGCTGCTTGACACCATTACCCAACTGCAAAAAGGGCATACACTCAGCAGCCTTTCCATGAACATTTCGATCCTATTCGCCTTTGCGATGGCCTTCTTCATGATCGCGATCTACAAATTCAGCCGCGGAAATAATGTAAGAAACTTTATCTAATAGCAAAGTCCCCTTTGGATACCCAAAGGGGATTTTGCTTTATGGTTTTAATATCACCTTTATGCATTCATCCGCATGATCGTTGAAGGTTTTATACGCCTCACTTGCCTGGTCCAGGGGTACGCGGTGGGTGATAATTTCTGTTGGGTCAAACTCCTTATTGGCGATTTTATCAAAAAGCATCGGCATGTAATGAATCACTGGGGCCTGTCCCATTTTTAGTGTGATGTTCCGTTCAAAGATATTTCCTAGCGGGAACATGTTGTACATAGACCCGTAAACCCCGGTCATCTGAATGGTGCCGAATTTCTTTACAGCTCTGATGGCGATCTGTACCGCACTCAGTGTCCCGCCCTGAAGCTTTAACTTTTGCTCGATGGCTTCCACGGCTGACTTTTTGCCATCCATTCCAACACAGTCGATGACAACATCTGCTCCCCCATGGGTAATTTCGTGAACATGGGCGCCCATATCATCAAACTGATCAAAGTTGAAGGCTTCTACATTGTTCATCTTGACGGCATGGTTCAAACGGTAAGGGAGATTGTCCACAGCGATGACTCGCTTGGCACCTTTCATCCAGGCGAATTTTTGCGTCATCAGACCAATAGGACCACAGCCAAGGACAACAACCGTATCTCCTTCTTGTACCCCGGCGTTTTCTACGCTCCAGTAGGCAGTAGGCAGAACATCGGACATGAAGAGGACAGCCTCGTCTTCGAGTTCAGCGGATTCCGGAATGACAAACGGCATAAAGTTCCCATATGGTACGCGCAGGTACTCAGCCTGTCCGCCGCTGTAGTCACCATAGCGCTCGGTAAATCCGAAGTATCCGCCTGTATCAAATTCAGGATTTCGGTTTGAATTATCACATTGGCTTTCCATTTCATGCTGGCAATAATAACAGTGGCCGCATGAAATGTTAAATGGTAGAACAACACGGTCCCCTTTTTTCACACGGGTAACATCAGGCCCGACTTCTTCCACTATGCCCATTGGTTCATGTCCAATCACATAATCCTTTTGCGCAGGAAGAGCTCCCTGATAAATGTGCAAATCCGATCCACAGATGGCAGTGGAGGTAATGCGTACAATAATATCTTCTTTTTCCTGCAGTCTGGGATCTTCTACATTTTTTACTTCGATCTCTTTTGCTCCCTGGAACGTAACGGCCTTCATAATCAACCTCCTAAATATGGTATAAAATTCTATACCCTTTGTGAGATTTTTTATCCACCATTTACTTAAACGTTAAAAAAAGCAACTCTCGCAAGGAGAAGCTGCTTTCGTCATTCGTTTATGGATTGGTTGACCACATGCCTGCATTTTTGATGAAAATACGCGGATTTAATTTAAGTTGGTAGACCATGAACTCTGCCATGTCTTCCGGCTGCATGACTTTTTCTGGATTGCCGTCCGTAAGGTTGGTTCCAATCGCCAGGTCTGTTGCGACAGTACTTGGTGTAAGAGCACTGACCCGGATATTGTGTTTTCTTACTTCGAGCATGAGAGATTCTGTTAATCCAAGGACTGCAAATTTGGAGGCACTGTAGGCACTCGTTACCGGTGCTCCTTTTTGTCCTGCAGAGGATGAAATATTAATGATGTCTCCCGCTTTTCGTTCAATCATTCCTGGAAGGACCGCTCTTGTGACATTATAGACACCCATTACATTCACATCTATAATGTTTTTCCACTCTTCAGGTGAAAGTTCAAGGAATCCGCCAAACTGGGCGATCCCGGCGTTGTTGATCAGAATATCAATTTGGTCTAACTCGGAAGTAATGGTTTCAACGGCTTTTACTACCGCATCATAGTCGCTTACATCCGCTTCAGCGATGGATACATCTACGCCATATGGCTTAAGCTCTTTCGCCGTTTTTTCCAGATTGGTAAGGGTTCTTCCTATCAGGCCGACATGAATACCTTCTTTTGCAAATGCGATCGCTGCAGCCCGTCCGATACCCCTGCCGGCTCCAGTAATTAGCGCTGTTTTTCCCTTTAATGTCTGCATGAATATTCCTCCTTTATGTACACGGGAAGGAACGCTAAAAGCAGTCCCATCCTGTTAAATCTTATTCTACTCCAAATTAGCATGGCGGCCGAACATGGTGTCCGATTCAAACCCTTTCTTTTCCATAAAACGCAGAATCACCGCATCGAAAAACAACAGCAGGGTTTGTTCGAAGAGGGATCCCATCGGCTGTATGGTTTTATATTTGTCCGATTGGTCTTTTGGAGAGCCCGGCAGTTTCACGCAGGCATCCGCTATTTTGCCGAGCGTTGACTCTGGAAAAATGGTAACGGCCATCACCTTGCCGCCAACGCTTTTCGCTTTTTCGGCCATGGAGATCAAGCTTTGCGTTTCCCCGGAGCCTGAGGCGAAAATGATAAGGTCATCCTCGGTAAAGTTGGGAGTCACCGTTTCACCGATAACATAGGCATCAAGCCCCATATGCATCATCCGCATAACGAAGGATTTTCCCATCAATCCGCTTCGGCCGGCTCCTGCAACAAAGATCTTTTTGGCATGCAAAATTTCGTCCACTAACTTTTCTGCTTCTTGATCAGAAATAAAGTCGGCAGCTCTGCTTAATTCTTTCACAATTTCTGAATAATAATGTGAAGCTTCCATATTTTAAATCCTTAGTTTTGTTTGATTAATTCTTGGATTTTCGCTGCAGTTCCTTTTTTGTCGTCTTGTCCGGTAATTCCACCGCCGACGATAACAAGATCAGGCTCTGCTGCCACAACTTCAGAAATGGTTTCAAGCTTGATTCCGCCAGCAACGGCTGTCTTTGCATTTTTAACTACACGTTTGATGGCTTTCAAGTCTTCAAACGAGTTTTTCCCGACTGCTTGAAGGTCATAGCCGGTATGAACACAAATATAATCAACGCCAAAATCATCAAGCTCTTTCGCGCGTGTTTCGATATCTTTAACAGCAATCATATCGACAAGAATTTTTTTGTTTTGTTTTTTTGCCTCTTCAACCGCACCTTGGATGGATGCATTTTCAGCAGCGCCAAGAATGGTAATCATGTCGGCACCCGCTTCTGAGGCTTTCATCACTTCATATCCTGCAGCATCCATAATTTTCAGGTCGGCAAGAACCTTCAAATTCGGGAATGCTTCTTTCATAGCTTTAACAGCTCCAAGGCCTTCATTAATAACAACAGGGGTACCGATTTCAACGATATCAATATGTTCTTCTACTTCTTTCACCAGTTTGATGGCTTCTTCTGTATTGACAAGGTCTATCGCTAGTTGTAATTCCATTGTTAGTTCTCCTCCTGTGGTGTCTTATCTAGGTTGATGCAACCTGTAATATTTCCTTAAACGATAATTTTCATTAGTAAAGGATAGTTGTAAGTATACTCTTCATTTACATTTTGTGAAGTACTGACTTTAATATTACATAGTGTCAAAAAGTATACTATGGGTTATACTAAGGATGGAGGTGATTTAAGATGTCTAGAATGGATGGGAAAATGTTTAACTGTGAAAAAGAATTAACACTGTCCGTCATCGGGGGCAAATGGAAGATGATCATCTTATGGCATTTAGGGAAAGAAGGAACAAAACGTTTTGGTGAACTGAAAGCGTTGATTCCTGGCATAACCCAGCGCATGCTTGTCAACCAATTACGAGAGTTGGAGGAAGACAGGATTATTCATCGGGAAGTATATCCCGTTGTTCCTCCCAAAGTGGAATATTCGTTAACAAAACAAGGCGAAAGCCTGATGCCGATATTGGATGCCATGTACAAGTGGGGAAAAGATTACATGGTCACCATGGATATGAAACCGCTTGATGACGCAAAATAATCCCGTCTTTCCATGGACGGGGTTTTTTTCTGTCAAAAACTATTTGTATTTCGTCAAAGCAACGCTTACAATGGGTATTATTCAAAAGCCGTGGTGATTAAAATTGAAATTAAGTGAAACTGACCGGAAAATTTTAGAGCTTCTTTCGCACAATGGACGGATGTCCTATGCGGAAATTGGCAAGGAATTGAACATATCCCGAGTATCCATCCGGGATCGTGTGCATCAGATGATGGAAGCTGGCATCATTGAGAAGTTCAGTGTTGTCATCAATTCGGAGATGGTTGGAAAAACGGTATCTGCTTTTTTTGAAGTGGACTGTGAACCCGCATATCTCGTGACCGTTGCAGAGAAGCTGGTAAACAATCCAAGTGTCGCAAGCTGCTATCAGATGACAGGTCCTAGCACCTTGCATATGCACGTGCTGGTAGAAGACTTTACGTCACTGGAAAGCTTCATCAATAATGAACTTTACGGTATAGAAGGAATTACACGAGTTGAATCCCATATTCTGCTGCGGAGATTCAAAAGCCGTTCGGGATTAAAACTGTAGGCAATTTACATACAAAAGCCACTCGGGTCACCATTACCCGGTGGCTTTTTGCCATTTAACGAATAGGCTATCTATTTAAGCAAGAATGAATAAAACATGCTGGCACAGATGGGCATCTTTCAGGATGTGGGCAAATTCAAGATCGATCCGGGCATCCTGCACAAACCAGGGCGCTTGACGGACGAAGATTTTGAGATTATGAAAAGTCAATCGCAGTATGCGGTACTTTATTGAAAAGGCTGAGTGAAATTCCCGAACTTAAAAATTAATAAACATAAAAAAACAAGCGACACAAAGGAGAGTGCCATTACGAGCAGCGCTAAGAGCAGAAGAAAGAATGTAATTGGGGATATCTATCCTAATGGTTTCAGTTTTATTTTATAATCTAACGGTAAGTGGATGTCTAGAAAGAAGCTGGGCATTCATACGCTTGATGAGGCTATCGATTGGGTTATAAAAGATATTCACGAATGAGTAGAGATTCAAAAAAATAGTAGATTATCTTACTATTTTAGTAGCAAAACAACCTTTACGGAATATGCTAGTTATTGAATGATGCAAGAGTGCTGCCATAGGAAAGGCTTATTGGACAAGCATAGCATTTATTCACTTAACTGATACGGTAAAGGGTTGGTAAAATGGGGAAAATGAGGAACACAAGGAATTTAAGCCTATTTAACAATTTGAACAACATGTCATCAGACGAGGTATTTGAAATTGGCGCTAATTGCCTGTTAGTATTAAAAAACCGCTTTTTTGCAGTCGTAGAAATAGAGTCGGAGGTTCCAGGGGTTGATCTAGAAGTGTTTGTGATCATCCGTATAGATGAACAAACCGCTATGCAACTCCACGATGCAGGATTGGAATTTTGTGAAATCGTGAATAGAATACCGGAAGCAACAGAGGGTGTAAATGTAGAGTTCAAATGTATTTTTATCAATAAAAACCAAGCGTTTGCATTGTTTGATGTAGAAGATGATTTTGACGAGGCGGTTTTTGTGAGAATTTCTTTGGATGAAGCTAAGCGTTTAATACGCAGAGGCGCCATGCAATGTACCGTAATTGATGCTCGAAACACTGATTGCTAGATATGAAATGGTGCTATTAAAGGTGCCACATTAAAGGTGCCAGGCACCTCTCATTACATAAGTGTGAAAAGGGGGGGCCTGGCACAAAGGAAGATCACCGGAACTTTAATGAAAACGGGGAAGCATTCAATGTGGGTGAAACCTTCGCAGGGCTGGGTTTCAATAAAGGTGTGGAACTGTCTGATCAGCTGAAGTGGATTGCGGATGGCAGACCTTCCATGGCAAGTGCCGCCCTTCGCTGGATTATGGACCAGCAGAGGTCACCTGTGTGATCCCAGGGTTTAGAAACGAGAGGCAGATCGAACAAAATCTGCAGGCGCTTGATTCACGCCCATTTTCACAAGAAGAACTTGAGCGCATCAAAAGTTTTTATGACTCTAACGGAAAGAAATTTATCAGAGGAGCTTATTAAATACGAAAAAGAGTTTGCTTAAACACTTCCTTTAAAGGAGGTGTTTTTTTATTTGAGGCCGATGAAAAATTATTCAAGAAATTTGCAAAATTATGTAGAAAATATTCAGAATTTATTTTATAATCTAAAACAATACAATGACGTTTGTAAATTTAAAATTCATTTTTAGCTAACAAACGTAATTTAGTTTTTATTATTATAAACAAATGTTAGAAGGGGGCATGAAGTTGGCTGGTTTAATTGTTCAACGGTTTATGCAGTTGATATTGCTGTTGATCGGAATTTCATTCATTGTTTTTTTGAGCATGCACATTGCACCGGGTGATCCTGCCAGTATCATTGGCGGTCCCACCGCCTCAAAGGCAGATATAGAAGCGATTCAAGAAAATCTGGGGCTTAACAAACCCATCCTGGTTCAGTATTGGGATTATCTAAAAGGCGTGTTTAGCGGAGATCTCGGATTCTCCTATCAGACCAAGCAATCGGTCACAGAAGCGTTAACCGAGCGGTTTCCCAACACGCTTAATCTCGCCATTGCCAGCATCATAGTTGCGGTGGTCATTGGGGTAGCAGCCGGAATTATTTCAGCTCTTAAACATAATTCACTGTTTGACGCATTAAGCACAATGATTGCTCTTGGCGGCATTTCCATTCCGAATTTCTGGCTTGGCGCGGTTCTTATTCTCATCTTTGCCGTGAACTTGCAATGGCTTCCTGTTGGAGGGCTCACCGATCCTTTCTGGACCATTGAAGGAATAAAACAGCTTATTTTGCCGGCTCTCACGCTTGGCACCGGATCGGCAGCAATGATCGCCCGTATGAGCCGTTCAGCCATGCTTGAAGTGATCCGGGCTGACTATGTCAGAACAGCAAGAGCAAAGGGTGTCCGGGAAAAGTCAGTCATTATGCTGCATTGTCTGCGAAACGCGATGATTCCGGTGATAACCGTCATTGGTTTGAATTTCGGATTTCTACTTGGGGGAACCATTATTACGGAACAGGTATTTGCCATTAACGGAGTCGGCAGGCTGATGATCGAGTCAATCGCGGCGAGAGACTTCCCCATGGTACAGGGCGCGGTTCTCCTTGTTGCTACGCTGTTTGTGCTTGTGAACCTGATTGTGGATATTGTGTATGCCTTCATTGATCCAAGAATCAGCTACGAATAGAAAGAGGGTGAAAGGGATGTCGACTGAAACAGTAACTGCTTCCATGGCCTCAACCTCCAGAAACAAAAAAAGAGAAAAGAACTTCGTGAAAACGTGGAAAAGGCTGATTAAAAACAAGATGGCCGTTGTTGGTCTCGTTATTATTGCACTTCAGCTTATCATGACGGTGGCTGCACCTTTGATTGCCGATTATGACCCGAGTAAACAAAACCTTGCCATGAGCGAGCTGCCTCCGGGCACTGAGGGCCATTGGATGGGAACGGACAACTATGGAAGAGATATATGGAGCCGGCTTGTGTATGGAGCAAGAATTTCTTTGTTTGTCGGATTGGGTGCTGTCAGCCTTGGGCTGATCGGGGGAGTCGTGCTAGGTCTCTTATCGGGTTATTATCGAAGGCTCGATGGGATTATTATGCGGTTTGTTGATCTGCTGTTTGCTTTTCCTGGTATTCTCCTGGCCATGCTTATCATTGCCATTCTGGGTACAAGCCTTGTGAACGTGGTGATAGCCATCAGCATCTGGTCCATTCCGACCTGTGCGCGAATTGTAAGAGGAAGTGTCCTTTCTGTAAAAAAACAAGAGTACATTTTGGCGATGAAATCATTGGGTGCAAGTGATTGGAGAATTCTGTTCAAGCATATTCTGCCCAACTGCATTGCGCCTATCATTGTTTTTGCCACAATGAGAATGGCTACGGCTATTCTATCCACCGCTTCATTAAGTTTTCTTGGCCTGGGGGCACAGCCTCCGACACCAGAATGGGGAGCGATGATCGCTGCCGGACAGGATTTTATGTGGTCTTCACCACACATGATCATCATACCAGGCATTGCCATTATGCTGGTTGTTTTCGCCTTTAATGTGGTTGGCGACGCATTGAGAGATGCACTCGATCCGGGCATGAACCTGGACAAGTAAAAAGGGGGAGTAAACAAATGGGTAAAGGAAACAAATTCGCATCATGGATCGGAATAGGAATGCTTGCAGCAAGCCTGGCATTATCAGGCTGTTCGAGCAAATCATCTTCCGGTGGAAAAAGCGATGGAAAGCAGGAAATCACGTATGCAACAACATCTAAGGTCGTTGGGCTGTCTCCGATTCTCACGAATGACTCAGTATCTTCCAGCGTGATTGAACAAATCTACGAAACACTTTTTGTGAGGGATATCAAAACAGGAAAGATTGTTCCCCAGTTGGCTGAATCCTATGAAAATCCGGATAAAAACACCTGGAAGATTAAACTGAAAAAGAACATTAAATTCCAGGATGGAACACCGTTTAATGCTGAAGCTGTGAAGTACACATTTGATAAATTAAAAGATCCAAAGACAGCTGCACCTCGTGCGTCGCTTCTCGAGCCAGTCAAATCCATTGAAGCACCGGATGATTACACGGTGATTTTAAAAACGGATAAACCGTATGGTCCAATGCTTGCCGCTTTGACACACAGCAATGCAGCGATCGTTTCTCCGACAGCTGATAAAAAACAGGACCTGATGACCAAGCCTGTTGGTACAGGCCCGTTCAAGTTTTCTAAAAAAGAAAATGGAGAAGACATCGTTCTTGTGAAAAACGAAAAGTATTGGAAGAAACCGGCCAAGCTTGATCAGGTTACATTTAAAGTGGTTCCAGAAATCACTACTGCCGTATCCATGCTTCAAACGGGAAAAGTACAACTGCTGGATGGCTTGACAACCGAGTTGATGCCCCGTCTTGACAAAATGAACAATGTAGAGGTCCAGAAAAAAGAAGGAACACCTGTTTATTATCTTGCCTTTAACATGGAAAAAAGCCCGATGAAGGATCTTGCCTTCCGCCAGGCAGTGGCTGAAGCCATAGATACAAAGAGTTATTTGAAAAAGCTGAATGGACTCGGGGTATATTCCAATTCATTTATCGGTCCCGAAGTGTTTGGCCACAGCGGAGATTCAGGTCCTGCGTATGATCAGCAAAAAGCCAAAAAACTAGTAAAAGATAAAGGGTTTGGCAATAAAACGGTCAAGCTGCTGGTGGCGAATACGGCCAGTTATATGAGCATGGCTGAAGTCATTCAGTCCCAATTAAAAGAAGTTGGCATCAATGCAAAAATTGAAACACTCGAATGGGGAACTTACCTGGATGTTTCCAAAAAAGGGGACTTTGACATCACTATTGCCGGCTGGTCCAATGTAACGGCTGACGGCAGTGAGCTTCTCTATCCGCGTCTTCACTCTGATAATGTGGATGTTACCAATTTGAGCCGCTATAAGAACGCCAAGCTTGATAAGCTGATCGAAGAATCACGCACCACCATTGCCGAGCAGCAAAGAAAAGACCTTCTCAAAAAAGCTGATCAACTGGTTATGACTCAGCTGCCTGTCTTCCCGGTCTATCATGGAGTTGCTTCAGCAGCTTATGATAAATCAGTGAAAGGGTTTGAAATCGAACCTACTGGACAGTGGTCCTTATATAATGTTCACAGAGAGTAGGAATTTACATGATTGAATCCATTTTAAGTGTCAACAACATGGTTACTGCGTTTAAAACCTCGGATGGCCTTTTGCCAGCCGTCCGAGGTGCTTCCTTTTCCGTAAAAAAGGGGGAAACCTTGTGTATTGTCGGAGAGTCGGGATGCGGAAAAAGCATCACAGCTCTGTCCATTATGGGCCTTCTCCCTTCCAACGGAAAAGTGACTGAAGGCTCAGTTATGTTTGAAAATAAAGACTTGCTCACTTTGAAAAAGGAAGATATGAGAAGTCTCAGGGGTAATGAAATTTCTATGATTTTCCAGGAGCCGATGACGGCCCTGAATCCAGTTTTTACAGTAGGTTATCAGATTAGAGAACCATTGATGATCCATCATAGACTTTCAAAAAGAGAGGCTCACCAAAAAGGAATCGAACTTTTAAAACGAGTTGGCATTCCATCCCCGGCATCCCGGATGAACCAGTATCCTCATGAGCTGAGCGGCGGCATGCGCCAGCGGGTGATGATCGCTATTGCACTTTCGTGCAATCCAAAGCTTCTGGTAGCCGATGAGCCAACAACCGCTCTTGATGTTACCATCCAGGCGCAAATTATTGATTTATTGAATGATTTGAAGCGGGATTTTGAAATGAGTTTGATTATGATTACTCATGATATGGGAGTAGTGGCTGAGATTGCTGACCGTGTCATCGTCATGTATGCCGGGGAAATCATAGAAAATGGCACTGTCAGCGAGATTTTTAATAGCCCGCAACATCCCTATACAAGGGGATTGCTCTCATCCGTGCCAAATGTGGATGATCCTGATTTTCACTTGAATCCGATCGCAGGCTCGCTGCCGCTTTTAAATGAGAAAATTTCCGGCTGCAGGTTTCATCCAAGGTGTCCGCATGCCATGGAAAAATGCAAAGCAGTTTCGCCAGTCACATTTGAAGCGACACCAACCCACAGTGCCAGATGCTGGCTGATGGAAGACGAGGAGGTAAGGCAACATGGCGGACAGCGCGCAGGTACTTTATAGCGTTAAAGGTGTGAAAAAGTATTATCCTGTAAAAGGAGGTATCCTCCGCCGTGTCAAGAATCATGTAAAAGCGGTGGACGGTATCTCCGTGGACATTTTAAAAGGAGAAACCTTGGGTGTGGTCGGTGAATCCGGCTGCGGAAAATCTACATTGGGGAGAACCATCCTGGGTTTGGAGCAGCTTACTGAAGGAAACCTCGTCTATAATGGAACCAACATCAGCGGCTATTCAAAAAAGGAACTGAAGCCTTTTAAAAAAGAAATGCAAATGATCTTTCAGGATCCTTATGCCTCACTCAATCCTAAACAGACGGTGGGAGAGGCGCTGGAAGAGGTCTTTATTATTCATACGGATCTTCGGGGAAACGAACGGAGAGAAAAGGTCATACGGCTTTTGAAAGAGGTGGGGCTTACCGAGGAGCATTTTGACCGGTATCCACATGAGTTTTCCGGAGGACAGAGACAAAGGATCGGCATCGCCCGCGCCATTGCCATCAATCCTTCGTTCATCGTCTGTGATGAACCCGTTTCTGCACTGGATGTTTCCATTCAGGCTCAAGTGATCAAGTTGTTAAAAGACTTGCAGGAAAAACATGAACTAACTTATTTGTTTGTTTCGCACGATCTGGGTGTTGTGCGGCATCTGTGCAACAGAGTGCTTGTCATGTACCTTGGTCAAATGGTGGAGCTTGCACCGGTTGACAGACTTTATGAAAATCCGGTTCACCCGTATACCGAAGCGTTATTGTCCTCCATTCCGCGTCCAGTGGTGGGAGTGAAGCGGGAGAGGATTCGCCTGCAGGGTGATTTGCCAAGTCCCACAAATCCGCCAACAGGGTGTCCGTTCCATACCCGCTGCCCAATCGCCAAAGACCATTGTGCAGTTGAACGTCCGAAATGGCGGGAAATTGAAAAAGGTCATTATATCGCATGCCACGAAAGATAATACGTTAATCAGAAAATCTATATGAAAAATTCTGAATTAATACTATAATTAAAAAACATATGATAAACATATGTAAATGAATAAATATATTTTTGCTAACAAATGTGATTTATTTGTTTGTTTTTTCTACCTAATGTTAGAATGATGAGGACTATTCATATCCTCATGATCAAATGGCAAGAGAGGGGATCAGAATGAATCAGCAAACGATTGAAAAAACAGAGAAACAATTGCTATTTAATCATCAGCGGTACCCATATGCCTCACAGCGTTCAGCTATGTATGGAAAACGAGGAATGGTAGCGACGTCCCAGCCTCTTGCAGCACAGGCAGGACTTGATATGCTAAAAAAGGGCGGCAACGCGATTGATGCTGCGATTGCAACAGCTGCCTGTCTGACGGTTGTGGAGCCCACATCCAATGGAATTGGCGGTGATGCCTTCGCAATGGTGTGGACAAAAGGGAAACTCCATGGGTTGAATTCCAGTGGCCCCGCTCCGCAAGGTATTTCTGCGGATGCTTTGAGAGAAAGAGGATATGATAAGATACCAAAATTTGGCTGGGATCCTGTCACTGTACCCGGTGCACCGGCAGCCTGGGCAGAATTATCCCGGCGTTTTGGCAAGCTGCCCCTTACAGAAGTGCTGAAGCCGGCCATTTCATATGCAGAAGAAGGCTATCCGGTTTCGCCTGTTTTAGGAAAGTATTGGAATAAGGCTTATCATGCATATAAGAAAGCGCAAAAACATAACGAATTCCAAAGCTGGTTTGATACGTTTGCGCCAAATGGAAGAGCTCCCGAAATCGGGGAAGTATGGCGCTCACCGGGTCATGCCGCGACATTAAGGGAGATTGCGGAAACAGAGGCTGAATCGTTTTACCGTGGAGAGCTTGCTGATCAGATCAGTGAGGCATCTGAGAAGGAAGGCGGTTTTTTGAGAAAAGAAGATCTGGCGGCTTTTTATCCTGAATGGGTGGAGCCAATCAAAGTGGAGTATAAAGGATATGAGGTCTGGGAAATTCCGCCAAATGGACAGGGCATTGTCGCTTTAATGGCATTAAATCTTTTAAAAGAGTATGATTTCCCTGAGATAGAATCTGCAGAACGTTATCACAAACAGATTGAAGCCATTAAGCTTAGCTTTATGGATGCGAAAAAATATGTAACAGATACTACCCATATGAAGGTGACAGCTGATGCTCTTTTGTCCGAGGAATATGCGGAAGAACGGCGACAGTTGATTGGGGAGGAAGCCCTTCTTCCTGAACCCGGTACTCCGCCTAAAGGGGGAACCGTTTACCTGGCAGCAGCAGATGAAGAAGGAAATATGGTTTCTTTTATACAAAGCAATTACATGGGCTTTGGTTCAGGGATTGTGGTGCCGGATACAGGAATCAGTCTTCAAAACAGAGGACATGATTTTTCACTGGATGAGGATCATCACAACTGTCTTTGTCCGGGAAAAAGAACGTACCATACAATTATTCCCGGCTTTCTGACCAAGGATGGAAAACCGGTCGGCCCGTTTGGTGTTATGGGGGGCTACATGCAGCCGCAAGGTCATGTCCAGGTGATCATGAACACCATTGATTTCAGCCTCAACCCGCAATCTGCACTGGATGCGCCGAGATGGCAATGGATAGAAGGAAAAGAAGTTCTTGTGGAACGCTCGGTGCCGCAGCACATCGCAGAGGAACTGGTGCGAAAAGGCCATGATGTAAAAGTCGCGACGGAAGGCGGAGCCTTCGGGCGGGGACAGATGATCTGGAGAAATTCAGAAACTGGCGTGCTGACAGGAGGAACCGAAGGACGAACAGATGGAGCTGTAGCTGCCTGGTAGGAATATGTGTAAGGATTTGATGAAATGACATATCTTAATTTATTTATCGCTTTCTTTCGTTCGGGCATACTGGGATATGGAGGAGGACCTTCCTCCATACCGCTTGTTCATAAAGAAGTGGTAGGAAACTTTAACTGGATGAATGATGAAGAATTTGGTGACGTGCTGGCACTTGGAAATGCGCTTCCCGGGCCGATCAATACGAAAATGGCCGGCTATATCGGCTATCGTGTGGCAGGTATATTAGGAATGCTGGTTGCCATTCTGTCATCCATTCTGCCCACTATCATTCTTATGATCGTGCTTCTCACTTCGTTGGCACAATACAAGGACCAACCATGGGTACAGGGCATGACCAAAGGTGTGCTTCCTGTTGTAGCTGTGATGATGGGAGTATTGACCTGGCAATTCTTTACCAGCTCTAAAAAGGGTCTGGGCATTAAACTGAGCCTGATCCATATTGTAGTTGGAGTGATTTTACTTCAGGTTCTCGGGGTTCATCCGGCTTTTCTCATTGGTGCCCTGCTCGCATATGCGCTGTTGAAGCCGGAAAAAAAGAAACAGGAAGAACCTTTTGAGGAGGCAAAGAGGGGAGAGGGTATGGGATGATTCTGTGGCATATCTTTCTCGCATTCTTTATCCCGGGCATACTGGGATATGGAGGAGGTCCTTCCTCCATTCCACTGATCGAAAATGAAGTGGTCGGACGTTATCATTGGATGACGGTGAATGAGTTTACCGAAGTTCTTGCGCTGGGAAATGCGCTTCCAGGACCGATTGCCACCAAGATGTCAGGCTATATCGGCTACATGCAGGGAGGCGTTCTTGGTTCAATCGTTGCTACATTCGCAACGGTGGGCCCGTCATTAATTTTGATGATTGTTTTTCTCGGTGTGATTTACAAATACAAGGATTCACCCCGGGTAAAAAAAATGACCTTGTTTGTTAAACCAACCATCGCCGTGCTTCTTGGCATTATGACGTATAATTTTTTTAAGGAATCGGTGGATACGTCCGGATGGATACAAACAGCGGCCATTGCCCTTCTCAGTTTTCTGTTAATGGAAAGGCTGAAAGTTTCACCAGTGATCATCATTGTCGCCGCCATTGGGTATGGAGCCCTTTTTATGGCGTAAATCAAAAAGAGGACATTCTGTGCGTTGCAGGATGTCCTCTTTCTTTATTATTTTACGGTTCTTGTGCTTCTCAGGATAATAGGAAGAATCGTACCGGCAAGCACCAGCCCAAAAGCGATTGCCCCGGAAATTAAAAAGGTTTGGGATCCAAGCTGAATCGCTTCATTATAATCATTTTCAACCAGCTGCCTCATCGTATCATAAGCTCCGCCACCGGGAACGAGCGGAATGATACCGGAGACACTGAAAATAATGACGGGCATACGGTAAATCCTTGCGTAAAGATGGCTGATGGCTGCAACGACAAAAGAGGCAAGCGCGGTAGCCAAGACCAGGTCGAATTGATTGTTGCCTGACATCCCTTCAAAAATCAGCCAGCCGATCATGCCGCAGATACCTCCTGGAATTACCGCTTTTCTCGGTACATTAAAAAGAATACCGAAGCCTGCTGAAGCAATAAAACTCGTCCAAATGGCTTCAAAGATGTGCATAGGGTTCCTCCTTACAGCGTTACAATGACAAAGGCAATGCCTGTGCCGATGGCGAAGGCTGTGAGCATGGCCTCTGCACCCAAAGAGATTCCGGATACCAGATGGCCGGCCATCAGGTCCCGTACGGCATTGGTGATTAAAACACCAGGCACAAGCGGCATGACAGCGCCAATAATGATTTTATCCAGTTGGTTTCCCATCCCCGATGTTATCGCCAGTTTCGCGACTAATCCGATAACAAAGGCGGCAAGCAGTTCAGCGAAAAAACGGACCGAAATATAGCGTTTGATCACGAGAAAAACAACATATCCCGCGCCTCCGGCAATCATGGCCGGCATAAAGTCACGCCAGCTTCCCTTAAACATGAGGGCGAAGCAGCCACTGACAAGAATAGCGGCCAACGTTTGCACCCATGCTGGATATGCCTCGGGTGTTTTTTCTATTTTTTTAAGCTCTTTTCTTGCTGTATCCAAGGAAAGTGACTCGCTCGCCACTTTTCTTGAAAGATCATTGACGAGGACGACCACATGCAAATCAGTGGAGCGGTCAACAATCCTTACAATCTTTGTATAATCCATGGTGCGTCCTTTTTCAAAGAGAGAAAGAATGATCGCTGTCGGTGTAACAAAAACTTGAGCGGCTTTCATTCCGTAATTTTGCGCAAGGCGGGTAATGGTATCTTCTACACGATAGGTTTCTGCACCGTTTTGAAGCATAAGCCTGCCCGCCAAAAGGCAGACTTCCATTACGTCTTCAATTTTATTTTGGGTCAATGTAAGTCCCCTTTCAGCAAATTAGTTCAATTGATAGCGATCAGTCTTTGAAAACTGGCGCCGGGCAAAGAGAACAGTAAGAGCGAACAAAAAGGCCGCAAACAAAAATTCCACACGGTTTCCAAGCTGATAAAAAACAGAACCAAAAATTGGACCAGCAGCCATCCCCAGGTACCTGAAAAAGTTATAAACACCAATCGCTGTCGCCCGATTTTGGGTAAAGGCTCTGGCCAGTAGTGTTGTCTGGACAGGAAGCGAAAGGCCGAGGCATAACCCGAACAATGAGATGCTGACGATCAAAACGGGCAAAGATACCGGTGAAAGAATGACGAATAATACGGTTGCCAGGACATTCAACGATGAGGTGATTAACAAAAATGTCCTTGGATTGCTTTTTTCCTGAAGCCGTCCGCCGGTAAAGCTGCCAAGCACAAGAAAAAGCGACATGGGAAGAAAAACAAGCCCTTTTTGTCCTGCTGACAGCCCATAAAAGGAGGCTAAAAGATTGGGAAGAAAAACAAGGAAATTATAAAACGAATAGTATTGAATAAATCCAAGAAGGATAACAGCAATTCCGGTCCTATCCTTTAAAACGATTGTAAAATCAGAAAAGCTGAATCCCTTTCGCTCCGGACCCTCGGGCTTAGTTTCCGGAAGCAGCTTCACATTGGCAAGAAACATGATTAGTCCGGTGCCTGTCAGCACCCAGAAAACTCCTTGATATCCAGTATACCCTCCAACAAAGCCGCCTACAACGGGGCCGATCACGGGTCCGAGTGTAACGAGAGTCTGAAAGGTTCCCATGGAGCGCCCAAGTGATTTACCTTCAAACAAGTCCCCGATGACCGTTGTGGCCACTACCGATCCAGCCGCAATACCAGCTGCCTGAACAGCACGGAAAAACAACAGAACCCAGATGGAAGTGGATAAGGCAGCGCCTGCAGAAGCAACGATATAAAGTAAGATGGCCGGGAGCAAAATTCTGCGCCGTCCAAGCTTATCTGTCAGGGGGCCGTATACCATCTGCATCATCGCCAGTACGAACGTAAAAATAGAAATTGTCAGGTTTACAATAAATCCTGACGTTTGAAAATCATGCTGGATTTCGGGCAGGATCGGAGTGTAAATTGTTTGAGTAAACGGCCCGAAAAACGCAGCAAACCCCACACAATAAAGAATGATTTTTTTATTCAATGAACAAATTCCGCCTTTCAAGAAAAAAACGTTCTACGTAAACTGTGTGCAATCATTACATAGAAGCAGCCTTTAACTATTCATTATATGTACTTTTCTTTTTCTCATTTTACACCTTTACGTACGTCTGGCAAAGAATAAATAACCTCTCTTTGGTTCAATCTAAAACATAGAAATACTAGGCTTTAGACGGCAGGTGAACGAATGAAGAACCATCGAAGCAATAAAAACTCAAAGCCGGTAACAATGAATGCGGATGAAAACCTGCGTGGTATTCAATCTATCCTTCATGAAACAAGTGATTTAAAAACGAGAACCATAACCTATCAGAAATCTTCAGGAGTTATTATCTATCTAGAATCCATTGTGGATACAGAGAAAATACAGCAAAGCGTGATTGAACCATTAAACAAGGCGATGGATGAAGAGGGAACCGTTGAGAATGTAATCACCAACACGGAGCTTTCGTATATTGAAGAATTGCATGAGGGAGTCGGAAAACTGCTGAACGGCTCCTGTCTTTTATCACTGGATGGCATGAGCGGCATGTATGCGGTCAATGTTACCAACCAATTGCCAAGGACTCCGGAGGAACCGTCCAACGAAAAAGTGGTCCGAGGATCCCACGAAGGATTCGTGGACAGTCTGACTCAAAACCTTGGAATGATCCGAAAGCGTCTTGAAAATGAAAACTTGGTGATCAAACGATATGTTATCGGAAAATCCACTAATACAAAAATGGCCGTAGTTTATATGGAGAACCTCGTGAATAAAGAGGTGCTGTCAGAGATATTCAGGAGAATCGAATCCATATCGGTTGACATGGAGTTTAGTCCGGGCTATTTAGAAGAGTTTTTGGAGAACAAAACATTTTCCCCCTTTCCCCAAATGCTGCCAACGGAGCGGCCGGACCGTACGATGGCCCATTTACTGGACGGCAGGGTGACGGTTCTATCGGAAGGCAGTGCAACTGCATTAATTCTTCCGGTTACATTTCTATCCTTTTTTCAGTCCCCGGATGATTTTAACAGCAGGGTACTGGCAGGGTCGTTTTTCCGGCTGCTCAGAATGGTAAGTTTTCTTGTTGCAATGACGCTTCCAGCATTTTATATCGCAATTATCGGATTTCATTTTGAAATCCTTCCGAACGAATTAATCCTTCCAGTTAAAGCCTCATTGGAAGGAATACCGTTTCCGCCGATTATAGAGGCGTTTGTTATGGTGTTTACCATTGAACTTATCCGGGAGGCGGGGGTCAGGCTTCCTACTCCGATCGGCCAGACCATTGGTATTGTTGGCGGTTTGGTGATCGGGGATGCGGTGGTCAGCGCTGGCTTTATTTCCAATGTTATGGTCATTGTAATTGCTGTAACAGCGGTTGCTTCATTCACCGTGCCTACTTACGAGATGGGAGCTTCCATTCGGATTTTGACCTTTCCATTAATGATTGCCGCGTCTCTTCTCGGGTTCCTGGGGATCGTAATGGGATTGATGGTGATATTGCTTCATCTGTGCAAACTGGAATCCGTTGGCACACCGTATTTTGCTCCGTTTGCACCGATGAATTTAAGTGGCCTGAAAGATGCTGTCATTCGTTTTCCGCTATGGAAAATGGAAAGCCGGGCCAAGGACGCGCTGCCGCAGAGCAAAAGACAGCGTAATTCAAGAGGATGGAAAAACAAATGAAGTTGAAAAAAGAAGACACGATTACGTCCTTTCAATTCATTTTTCTCATCATTCAGGCTCAAGTGGGTGTCGGGATATTGTCCATGCCGTTTAACATTTACACAGCAGCGGGGCATGATAGCTGGATTTCCGTTCTAATTAGCGGGTGCATCATACAAGTCCTGCTTATTTTGTTTTGGATTCTGATGAAACGGTTTCCGTCCATGACGCTATATGAGGTTTTGGATAACACAACCGGTAGCTTCATCGGCGGGGGCATCAAAGGCTTATATATCATTTATTTTACTCTCGTAGGATCCAGCATCCTTTCTTTGTTCGCCGAAATCATCAATTTATGGATCCTCCCGTTAACCCCCCGCTGGTTGCTGATCGTTCTCATGTCAGGGATAGGGATTTATGCCGTAAGAGGACCGGTAAAGTTTTTAGCGAGATTTTATGTTTTTGTCTCCCTTTTGCTTATCGTTTTTGTGCTGCTTGTCGTTTATTCATTTTGGGAAGTAGATTACTTAAATATTTTTCCCATTGGAGAAAAAGGGGTCATGCCTGTTTTAAAAGGAACCGAAAAAGCGCTTTTTTCAATGATCGGTTTTGAGATGTATTTGATCATGGCTCCCTATGTCCAGTCCACAGCTATCAAAAAGTTGAAATCAGCCAGTATTTCCAATGTCGTGGTTACCATATTTTATTCCTTTTTAACGTTGATTTGTATTTTGTTTTTTGGCATAAAGGAATTCAGCCTCGTTCCGGAGCCGCTGTTATACATGATCAAATCGTTTTCATTCAAAGTATTGGAGCGAATTGATTTGTTGTTTTTATCCGTGTGGATCGTGTCTGTTGGCACCTCTTACATGGCCTATTTGTTCGCTGCTTCACGGGGGCTGATGTCGTTTTTCCCAAAAAATAAAGACCATTCACCTTATGTTTTCTATGTGGCCATTGTGTCTGTCCTTATTTCACTGATGCCGGAGGGCGTTTACAAAGTGGGGCAGTTTTCGACGTTTGTCACCCATTTGAGCTATATCTTTGTCCTGGGGTTGCCTGTTTTGCTTTTGTTGCTCTCATTACTTACTCATCGAAAGGAGAAACAGCAATCATGAAAACATTGTTGACAAAAAAGAAAGGGTTGCTCCTTGGTACGCTAATAGTCATCGTGTTGCTTACCGGTTGCTGGGATCAGCGCCTGATCAAAGAATCCAGGCTAATTCTGGCTGCGGGACTGGATGTGGATCCAGATGGGAAAATCATTGATACGGTGGTTTATCCGGTCGTAAACAAAGGCTCCAACGCGATGTCAATGGTGAAAAGTGTAGTCGTTTCATCCACTGGGGTAACAACAAGGGATGCCCGTTTCAATCTGGATAAAAAGGTTTCCCAGATATTTGATGCCTCCAGAAACAGGGTCTTTTTGTTCGGTGAAAAACTGGCCCAAAAAGATATCTATTCAAGTCTCGATGTCATCTACCGGGATCCCAGAGGTTCGGTAAATGCAATGGTGGCGGTTGTGAAAGGCAAGGCAAAAAAAAGTCTTGAAATTCAGCCCAAGGATTCTACTCTTCTGGATATCTATTATCCTGAACTTCTGCGGAGCACCAGTGCCATTGGTTTATTTGAAATTGAAACGGTGCAGTCGATTTGTACGTTGATGTTTGATGAAGGAAACGATTATCTGCTTCCGTACCTGAGGATTAATGAACAGCAGCAGCGTGCGGAAGTGATCGGCACAGCCATGTTTCATAAAAGAAAGATGACCGGAACCTTAACCGGAAAAGAATCGACGATGCTGCTTCTTTTGAATGGAGTGAAACAGGATTATCCCAGGTTTACCTTTAAGATTAATGACAATAAGGACATGAAGGAACGAAATTATATTACGGTTCTTGTCAATGATATCGATCGGAAAATGAAAATACACATCACCCCGGACCAGAAAGTAAGGGTAAATCTCGCATTGAAAATGGATGTCAACGTGAACGAGCTACCCGTGGATCATCTTGACAGCGCAAGGAAAGCAAATCAGTTAAACAAGACACTGACCCGGGAGATGAACGCACTCGCTAAAAAAACACTGGCAAAAACACAAAAGGCTAATTGTGATGAGCTGGGAATCGGCAAACGAATCCGTTCGTTTCATTACGGAGATTGGAAAAAAATGAATTGGGAAAAAGATTATCGAAACATTTCCATTGAACCCGAAATTAAAGTAACCATTGTTCAGCATGGGATTATTAACTGAACACAAAAAAGAAGGACCTAAAGAGTCCTTCTTTTACTGCCCAAGGATTAGAAAATCCATCCCCAGTTATTGCAGCAGCAGTGTCTTCTGCGTCTGCAGCATCTCTTCTTTTTCTTCTTTTTGAAGCAGCAGGAAGAAGAGGAAGAGGAAGAGGAAGATTCACATTGACATTTTTTATGCTTTTTCTTTTTGTCGCCGTGGTGGCCTCCATCATATGATTGCTTGCCGCCACCTTTTCCACCGTCTAACAATTGGCTGTAGTCAGCAGATTGTTTTTGGTAGTTAACAGAGTAGTTAACGTTTTTGGAGTAGGTTGGCGGAATGTGCGCCTTTTCCACACGATAGAACTTGCTAGAGCTGCAAGAGCTGCTTTCATGCTTAAAGTGCTTTTCGTGTTTTGGTTCGTAGCCCATCAGAGCATCCCCCTTGAATTAATTTCCAGAAATTCATTCCGGTTAAGATATCATATGAGGGACTGCAAAAGGTGGACTAGACCCCTGCTCTAATTTTTGAAATAATTTTAGCTTATCCAAAAATCTTGATTCGGCGATCTTTAGAGGCTTTTATTCCATGCTATTACGGTTGCGCATTTCCCGAATCCATTTTTTCAAAAAGGAAATACCAAGCAATAGACTTGCGGCAATGCCGGTAATCGTGACAAACAACGCGAGATACTCAAAAAAACCAAAAGAAGATATTTTGCTCCATTTGATGGGCCTCTTTAACTCCTCAATCACCATATTCATACCATAGATTCCGGTAATCACTGTATAAATGGTTAAAATGGAAATAAGATAGTTATTTCTTTTAGCTGATTTTTGGTCCTGATATTGATAGAGGGTGGACAAAGTTTGTTTTACATCATCATAAAGCTCTTGATTTTGCAGGACTTCTTTCAGCTTAATAAATATATTCCTACCCTGGCTTTGCGCAGCAAGCTCCAAAAAGAAGAATCGTGCCGAAAAGAGAGTAATTTCTCCAATGAGCTTTTCCGTTTCTTCATTATCCTTTTCAAGGTGCACCTGGGAATAGCGGTTGGATAAACGAAGAAGCACAATTTTATGAAACAGATTCAGCAATAATCCGTAATAAAACTCTCCGTACATCTGATCCCGCTTGTTCTCCCTTTCCACCCCTGTGGCGTTGGTCATGCAACTGAAGACGTGTTCATCGATCAGATAATAGGTGTCCGGGGCCCACCGGTGATAACCATTTTCTATGCAATAATTGTGGATAAAGTCTTTATTGCTGGAACTGATCTCAGGTTGCCCCTCATCATTTAAACCATCAAGCTGGGATCCTCTGAACAGGTCGCTCTCATGCAATTTGGCTCCTTTTTCAAATTGAAACAGTACCTGTACATACATTCTTTCATCAATAAAAAAAGGTAATGATTCGAAATGAGATCCATTTACCTGACCAACATCCAGGTAACGGGTAAAGTCGGGGAGAAGAACGTTAAAAAGAAATGTTTCTACCTGCTGGTAACTTTTATTTTCAAACTCTACCACAGCCTCACGGTCATCTCTTGTACGGTTTTCAAGCACTCTGAAACGTGCTGCAAATTCAATCGCTTCTGAATAGGAAACATCCTTCATGCTGATCCTCAAGGTAATGAACCCCAGCTCAAACGGCAGGAGAAACACATCGATGGAATTAATCGTAAAAGGCACTTTGATGAGATCGGAATGGAGTTCAGCGGTTACCCCTGTTGCTTTTGAATACCTTCGAAAGGTTAACCGGTGTTCTTTTTGGGGAAAAAGCACGTCTGAAGTAAATGGCAGGAAGTAATGCTCCAATTCTTTATGAGAAATTTTATTGTTTCCACCGTAGTAGGCCTTTTCCTGTGTCTTGCTTGTTAAGGAAAAGAATTCATACCCTTTATGTTTTAAGTAATTGATGGCTTCCCCCGCACAATCCTCTTTCATTGAAAAAGGAAAGATAAAATGAAAATAGGAGGAATCCAAAGGGGGATCTTCTTTATTCAATACCGTTGTCATTCAAATTTCACCTCTTCTACATCCTTCCCTGAACGTAAAATGAAATAACCTCCATTTTTTGCACGTTGTGAACTTTATGAACAAAATGCCTTTTATGCATAAAAACTATAAATTCCGAAAACTATTGTTATGATATTTGAAAGCGCTATCATATTCTAAGGGGGATGTTAGGGATGAAAGGAAAATATCTATGGTCAAAAGCACTTTTGGCAAGTGCTCTTTCATTAGGCTTAGTGGCATGCAGCAGCGGGGCAAATGGGACTGACAAATCGAATTATCCGGAAAAAGCCATTACGGTGGTCGCACCGTCTGGCGCTGGTGGAGGTTGGGATTTAACCGCAAGATCCCTGGTGAAAGTACTGGGAGAGACCAAGATCGTTGACCAGACGATGACGGTTGAAAATAAACCAGGCGGTGGCGGAACAGTATTCATGGCTCAATATGCCACAAAGGATAAAAAGAATGATTTCAAGCTATTTGTAAATTCTCCGCCGATCCTGGTAAATAATCTTAAAAGTGAAGGAAACAGTCCGTTTGGATTTAAAGACACAACGCCTCTGGCACAGCTTACAAAGGATTATGGAGCCGTAGCAGTAAAGGCAGACTCCAAATTCAATTCTTTAAAAGAAGTGCTGGACCAGCTTAAAAAAGATCCAAAATCATTAACTGTCGCTGGGGGCTCTGCTCCAGGGTCAATGGACCACCTTGTAGCCATTCTTCCGGCTTATAAGGCAGGAATTGATCCAAAAGCTATAAAATATGTCGCGTATGATGGGGGAGGAGAAGCAGTAGCTTCCTTGCTGGGGGGGAATTGTGACGTCATTGCCACGGATGTATCATCCTTAGGGGAATATTTAAAATCAGGAAAAATTAAGCTCCTTGCTGTAGAATCTCCCGAACGTCTTGCAGGTGATTTTAAAGATGTACCAACATTAAAAGAACAGGGTATCGATGCTGAGTTTGTCATTTGGAGGGGAATCTTTGGCCCAAAAGAAATGACACCTGATGCCAAGAAGTATTGGGAGCAAAAGCTGAAAAAACTATCTGGGAGCAAAGAATGGAAAGCTGAGCTTGAACGAAATCGTTGGGAAGCGGATTATAAAGATTCAAAGGTGTTTGCAAGCTTTCTGAAGGAACAGGAAACCCAAATTACAGATATGCTGAAATCACTTGGAATGGAAAAGAAGTAGTGCTCTTGGAGAAGGGGTGGGCTCTTCTCCTTTCTGTATCCAAATGAATGGGGGATAAATCATGAGTAAATCATTTGACCGCTATGCCAGTCTCCTCTTTTTTGTGATTGGCGCGGCATTCATGATAGAAAGCCAGCGGATTACACATACCGCTTATGGCAGCAAAGTAGGACCGGATGTATTTCCTTTTCTGCTCGGTCTTATTCTCGGACTGCTAAGCATTAAATTGTTTTTTGAAACGCTGAAATACGAAAATTCCACTAAGGAAAAAGGAAAGCTGGACTATAAGAGTTTTGGAATCATAGTAGCAGCTGCGGTTCTTTATGTGTTTTTGATGGAGCCCGTCGGTTATGTAATCAGCACATTTTTATTTTTGCTGGTTGGGTTTCAGACACTTGAGAGACGCGGCATCCTAAAATCGATTTTGGTATCCTTATTGTTTTCAGCAGGTGTGTATGTCCTTTTTGCTGTCATTCTTAAGGGAACACTGCCTGGTTGGCCGGTTTGGCTGGGATGAAAATGTATTGTGAAAAAGGGGGACAGTTATGAACACCATCCAGTTTCTTTCAGAAGGATTTCAAACGGCTATTTTACCTCATAATCTTTTATTCGCATTCATCGGGGTGTTGATCGGAACGGCAGTAGGTGTTCTGCCGGGAATCGGACCCATGAGCGGCGTGGCTTTACTTATCCCCGTTACCGCCTCAATGACAGGAGGTATGGATCCTGCCTCTGCTGCCACCAGCTCTATCATTTTACTCGCAGGTGTCTATTATGGAGCTATGTACGGAGGATCGACAACTTCGATTCTTTTAAATACACCCGGTGAATCTTCATCTGTGGTTACAACGCTTGACGGGTATCAGATGGCAAGGCAAGGCAGAGCAGGCCCTGCACTTGCGATTGCTGCGATCGGTTCTTTCTTTGCAGGGATTGTCGCATTAATTGCCCTTGCTCTATTGGCTGCCCCGCTGTCCGATGTAGCTCTTAAATTTGGACCGGCAGAATATTTTTCATTGATGCTGCTCGGGTTGGCTGCGGTCAGCGGACTGGCTGGCAATTCCATGACAAAGGCATGGATCATGACGGTATTCGGATTAATGCTTTCCACAATTGGAATGGACGTTGTATCAGGTGTTTCACGTTTTACGTATGGAATCTCTTCTCTTTATGGAGGTTTGGAATTCCTTACGGTTGCCGTTGGATTGTTCGCCTTGGGGGAAGTTTTTAGAACCATACTTCATAAAGAAAATAGTGATGGAAAAATTGCGAAGGTGGGGAGGATTTTACCCACCAGGCAGGATTTCAAAGAAAGTTCAGGGCCGATTGTCCGAGGGTCTCTCCTTGGTTTCTTTGTGGGTGTGCTTCCTGGAGCAGGTGCAACGCTGGCCTCTTTCTTTTCGTATATTATGGAGAAGAAGATAAGCAAAACGCCCGAAAAGTTTGGGAAAGGTACAATAGCAGGCGTTGCAGCTCCGGAATCAGCTAACAATGCAGCTTCAGGCGGGGCGATGATCCCTCTTTTAACCTTGGGAATTCCGGGATCAGGAACAACAGCGATTCTAATGGGAGCACTCATTATGTATAACATCCAGCCTGGCCCTCTTCTTTTTCAGGATCATCCCGATGTAGCATGGGGATTGATTGCGAGTATGTTTATCGGAAACCTCATGCTTCTGATCTTAAATATGCCATTAGTAAAAATATTTGCAAAGATTATCGATACACCTTCCAAATATTTGCTACCTATGATTATTGCCATATCGGTTTTCGGCGTTTATGCCGTGCAGGTTAATACGTTTGATCTCTTTCTTTTGATTACTTGCGGGCTTGTAGGATATTTTCTCGCTTCCAATGACTTTCCGCTTGCACCGCTCGTGCTTGGCCTGGTGCTCGGGCCAATGATCGAAAATAACATGAGAAGGGCGTTGACCTCATCGAATGGTGATTTTTTGGTGTTTGTCCAGAAACCGGTATCCCTCGTTTTTCTCGTAATTGCAATCTTGTGGATCTTGATTCCGGTACTGATGAAATTACGGGGCAAGGAGGTTATTATTAATGAAGAAGCGTAGGAGACTTGCTGCTGTTTGCAGCTGGTCTTTTCTTTGCGTTAGGAAGAAGATAAAGGGAGAGCACAGGGGTGTCCAATGAAGCTTCAGACAAAATTAATGCTGTTTATTGTCTTTCTCCTTGTATGTGTAATTATTATCTTGTCATTTCTTTATCAGGCCATGTTCTCGGCCACCTTAAAAGAACAAATGGGGCAAAGAGCGCTGAATGTTGCTGAATCGGTTGCGGTCAGCCGTACAGTGATTGAAGGTTTCCAGCGCGAAAACCCTTCTGAAACCATTCAGCCATACGTGGAACAAATCAGAAAAAAAACGGGTGCCCAATTTATTACAGTTGGAAACAGAGAAGGCATTCGTTATTCTCATCCCCTTCCTGACAGAATAGGCAAAAAGATGGTCGGAGGGGATAATGAACAGGCATTAACCGGCAGGGAGCACATTTCTGAAGCAACCGGGTCACTGGGACCGTCGATTCGGGGGAAAGCACCGGTTATCGATGATCAAGGCAAGGTGATCGGCATTGTTTCTGTCGGTTTTTTGCTCAAAGGAATCGAAGAAATCTCGCAGCCTTATAAAGTGAAGATTTTCTTAATGGGAACTCTTTGTCTTATTTTAGGCGTAATCGGATCGATCCTTATTGCAAGAAGGGTGAAACAAGAGATTCATGGTCTTGAACCGGGCCAAATTGGCCAGCTGTACCAAGAAAAAGAAACCATACTGGCAGCCATTAAGGAAGGAATCATTGCGGTTAATGAACACGGGAGAATAACACTGGTTAATTCTGCTGCCATAAGCCTCCTCAAGGCAAATAATACAGGGGAAATTTATGGACTGCCTATTCTTGAGGTCCTTCCTGAATCAAAGCTTCTTGAAGTCATTGAAAAGGGAGAACCACAATATGACCAGGAATTTATCATTCAAGACCATATTGTCGTGGCAAACAGGATCCCGATCTTTAATAACCGGGGAAGGGTTATTGGTGCGGTTTCTTCTTTCAGAATTAAATCAGATCTCTACCGCCTGACTCAGGAACTTTCCCAGGTGAAAAGCTATGCCGATTCTCTGCGCGCCCAAACGCACGAATACTCAAATAAACTTTATCTGATTTCGGGTCTGATACAGCTTCAGTCGTATGAAGAAGCTTTGGAACTGATCGTAAAGGAATCGGACCACCATCAGAACCTCATCCGCTTTATGATGAAGAATATTCCTCACCCTGTCATCGCCGGTCTGCTCATTGGCAAATTTAACCGGGCCAGTGAACTGAAAATCGATTTTCAGGTAGACCGTGACAGCCGCTTTATCGACATCCCGGATTTAATTGCTGAACAACTGATTACCATACTTGGCAACGTCTTAGATAATGCGATGGATTCCGTCCTTGAAAATGAACCCGGTGAAAGGCGGGTTGCCGTCTATCTGTCGGATGCCGGCCGTCAATGCCTTATAGAGATCGAGGACAATGGTCCCTGTATTTCAGAAGACGTGGAGCAGAGAATGTTTGAACGAGGATTTTCAACCAAAGGTAATACAGGCAGAGGGTATGGACTTGATCTGGTTAAAAGGGCATTGAATGTACTAGGTGGAACACTTGTCTATAAGCCAATGGATGGCGGGCAAAAGGTTTTTATTATCAGTATGCCAAAACAACAAAGCATCTGGGGGGAGAAGCATGGCTAAATCTCAGTTTCCACTGCATTTATTAATTGTGGAAGATGATATTCGAATTGCTGAAATTAATCGAAGGTTTGTTGAGAAGGTGTCCGGATTTTCTGTTGTGGCGATTGCCACAACGAGGGAAGAAGCACATGAACAGATTACTTGCCTCCAGCCGGATTTGATTCTTCTGGATAATTATTTCCCTGATATGACCGGAATAGAGCTGCTGAAATGGATCAGGGAAGAAGTACCCGAAAGCGACGTTATTATGGTCACGGCGGCAAAAGAGATTCATGTGCTCAAACAAGCCATGAAAAGAGGAATTTTTGACTATATCGTAAAACCAGTAATGTTCGATCGTTTTAAAGAAACTCTGTTAAAATATAAGCAATACAAGGAAACCATTAACAAACTAACCTGCACCAACGAATGGGTGGACCAGGAGGGAATTGACCGGCTGCTCGGAAAAGAGCCAAAAGCAAAACAGGAATGCCATTTACCCAAAGGCATTGATCAACTGACCTTAAAAAAGGTATTGCTTGTTATTCAACAACATAAAAAAGGCCTGACTGCTGAAGAAGTGGGAAAAGATATAGGAGCAAGCCGTACAACGGCGAGACGGTATCTTGAATATCTGGTTTCCACATTCGAAATTGATGCTGATCTCGCCTACGGATCTGTCGGACGGCCTGAACGGATCTACCGATATGTAAACCACTGACTGGTCCCTTGGTGCGAAGAAAGAAGGATGTTATACCTATGAAACAAAACAGCAATGATATAGCTGAAATTTTACGTACCGCTATGATTGGGAGTGCCGGTGCTCTTTTGTTTTTGTTGATACATAGCCCGCTGCCCTGGCTGTTGGGGTCACTCACCGCAGTCGTGCTTGTAAGGAAATTCCTGAAGCTTCGATTGAAGTGGCCGGTGGGCTTCAGGCATACAGCCATCATCTTTTTGGGAGCGATGCTTGGTACGTCATTTACGTCAGGAACAATCAAAGAGATGGGTTTGCAATTTCCATTTATGGCAGCATCCACGGTCATCACAGTGCTGTTTTGCCTGGTACTGGCTTATTTCACGGTGAAACATATCAAAATTGATCTGGCAAGCAGCATATTCGGAAGTGTACCTGGCGGAATGTCTCAAGTGGTTGTGATGAGTGAGGAAACAAAGGAAGTTGATACCACCACCGTTGTGCTCATGCAGACGATCCGATCGGTTTCCGTCATATTTTTTGTTCCCTTTTTGACGATTCATGGCATAGGAGGTGACGTCCGTCCTTCTGTATCTCCACATGTCAACAGTGCTGATACAGGAAGCTGGACCCACTATGCCTTATTCGTTGCGATTGCACTTACAGGCGCATGGGTGGGAAGAAAAGTTAAACTTCCTGCCGGTTTTCTGACCGGTCCGTTGATTGCGGTCGCTCTCACGATGTTAACCGGTCTTGATGCACCGCATATCCCGTCTTATCTCATAATTATTGCTCAGGTTATTTTAGGGATCCATATCGGGCGTCAGTTTAATCCTCAAATGGAGGGCAAGATAAGAAAACTTGGGTTCTACACGATTGGCAACAGCCTGCTTCTTGTTTTATTTTCACTGATCATTGCATTTCTTCTCACAAAATGGACACCAATGAATTTTACGACTGCATTTTTAAGCGCAGCGCCGGGTGGAATTGCTGAAATGGGCGTAACAGCATCAACCGTTCATGCAGATCTTTCCATGGTAACCAGTTATCAGCTGTTTCGTATCTTTTTTATCATGTTTGCTGTATTGCCATTTGCACAATGGGGTGTGAAAAGGTGGAAAAAGCTGGCGAAAACAGCCTGAAAAAAAAGCTTGAAGAGCCATCAATCGATGATTCTTCAAGCTTTTTTGATTGGGTCAATTCCGATTATGCCGTTCTTTGTTCTGATTGGGAGATTCGTTTCTTTTTCTGCCAGATGGAAACAACCAAATAAAGAACAAGGAACAACCCCATAAACAGGGCAGAAATGCGGTACATCCCTGAATAATCGGCATGCATAGCTATCACACCAAGCAGCATGGAGCCAGCAGCAACACCAAAATCCAGTGAATTAAAGAACATGCTGTTTGCAAGACCGCGCTGCTCGACAGGAACTTCTTTGATCATCCATGCCTGAATGGACGGCTGAATCATTCCATAGCCCAGTCCATAAAGAAGGGCAGCTAAAATAATATATAAAGTGGACGTCGCGAGGGAAAGGGTAACCAGACCGCCCATTGTAAAAATTGCCCCTGCAATCATGATGCCAAAGTGGCCTTTGCTGTCAAAAATCCTTCCGGAAAAAGGACGTACAAGAAAAATAGCCAATGCATTAAATAAAAAGAAGCTGCCGATGTGGGAAAGGTGAGCTTCTTGTCCATAGAGGGCAAGAAAGCTCAATAATCCCCCATAGGTAACGGAAAGCAGCAAATTCAACAATCCTGGTATAGCAATCTTTTTTAATGCAGCACCGGTATTCTTTTTTGATGAAAAAGTAGAGGAGGCGGATCCGTCTTGGGACAAGTCCACTGACCGATTGGCAAATGCAAGCGGGAAAATAAGGATAAGTACGATGGTACCTGCAGTAGTCAATGTACCGAAGCCGAAGCTTCCAAGCAATGAAAGGCCAATGATTGGCCCGATGGACATGGCCAGGCTGGTGGAGAGACCGAAATATCCGATACCTTCACCCATCCGGCGCGGCGGGATGACATGTGCGGCCATGGTTGGCAGTGTAGTGCTTGCCAATCCGAAACCAATGCCAAATAGTACTCGCATGACGAGGAGAAGGGCAATCGAACCGCACCAGTAGTAACCGGCTGTTGCCAATACAGCAATTGCCGTGCCTGTGTACAGAATGACGGACACTTTTCCTTTTCGCAGGATCCCGGCCGCAAAGAAACGTGTAGCGATGGCCGATAAAGCAAAAAGACTCGTTACTAGACTGACTGTGAAATCACTGGCATTAAACGCATCTTTTGTATATACAGGGAACGAGGGAAGAAGCATTTGCAGGTTAAGAAATAAAAGCAGGTTACATAGGGTAATCAGAATAAACTCTTTGCTCCACAGTTTTTCTTGATGGGTATTCAATAAACATTACTCCTTACGATTCATGGCGGCATCAATATTTTCATTCATTTGGTGCAGCCATTGTTTTATTTGTTCAACGTGCTTTGGTTCCAATCCGGCAACCACTTCACTCATGGTACTTTCTTCAATAGGGGCGATCTGTTCCGTGATCTCTCTTCCTTTGTCGGACAGGGAAACAATAAAGGCACGGCGGTCATTCTCGCTCATTTGCTTTTGGATTAAGGCTTTCTTTATAAGCAAATCCAGAATACGTGCTGTGGTCGGCTGGTCCTTGGCCGTCCGTCGTGCGAGCTCTTTTTGATTGATGCCCCCTTCTTTATGCAGCTGATAAAGGACAGACCATTGCTCCGGTGTTACGTCATATTCCCGAAATCGGTGCATAAGCAGGTGAATGATCTTCCGGCTTGTCTGATTCATTAAAAAGCCAATTGAAACGTGCTGATTTGGAGAATCCATCTTTGAATTTTCCTTTCTTAACAAAATACTTGTTATGACAACTATAAGTATAACATGCAACTCTGAAAATGCAAGAAAGTAAAAACCCCCGCAGGAAATCCTGCGGGGGAGAAAGGGTCATACCCATTTATATATGAGTTTTTGATATATTTTATCTGCTGGTTTTTCGGTATCAGGGTAAATATCGATAATCATCATTTTTTCACCGTCAATGTTTTTTTCGAATGATTCCCCAATCCATACCTTCATTTTTTTGCACTTCCAAAATCGTTTTGAATGGCAAGCAGTGCCGTTCGGGAACAGAAGTCAATATTTACTCCCTGCTTTTGAAGTTTTTCAATTAGCTCCTTTAATTTTTTAGTCATTCCATCTCATTCCTTTTTATTAGAATTAAGGTCAATGGTTATTGGATTCATCAGATCTTTACCATGCTGCCGATCATTGCTTATCACACTCTTAGTATAACGCGAGCAAGTCGTTTTAGTTGACTTTTGAAAAAAATCACACAACTATCGTTTTCCGTTCTAAAAAAGGAATCCAGATAAAAAGTGTTGACCTACATGTATATACAAGTTACAATGAGATGCGTAATGCATGTATATACAAGTTTCGCTTTTGTTTGAAAGCGATTTAATACTTAAAAACCGTTGAACACACACTTTAAAGATAATGGGCTATGGGCAACTTAATGATTGTACAGAGCTTTTTTTGAAGAAGATGATGTAAACGGTAACAAGGGGGAAGTCAGTATGGATATCAGACAAACAGCGGAACAGATCGCAGAAGCTGTAGGTGGAAAAGAAAATATCGCAGCAGCGACTCATTGTGTAACCCGGCTTCGCTTTGCGCTTAATGATGAAGCAAAGGTTAGTAAAGAAAAGCTGGAGAACATTGATGCGGTCAAAGGTTCTTTCTCTACTAATGGTCAATTTCAGGTGGTAATTGGCCAGGGGACCGTTGACAAGGTCTACCAAGAGCTGGTTGAGGTTACCGGCATCGGTACAGCAACAAAAGAAGACATCAAAAATGCGGCAGAAAAGAAATTAAACCCTCTTCAAAGAGCTGTTAAAACGTTGGCAGATATTTTTATCCCGATCCTGCCTGCCATTGTAACGGCTGGTCTTTTAATGGGTATTAATAATATTCTTACAGGCCCCGGCATTTTTTATGATGGAAAATCATTTGTTGATGTGAATACAGCTTGGAAAGATTTCGCTGATATGATCAATGTCATCGCCAATACGGCGTTTGCGTTCTTGCCTGCACTTATTGGCTGGTCGGCTGTCAAAAAGTTTGGCGGTAACCCTTTGCTTGGAATCGTGCTCGGGTTGATGCTCGTCCATCCAAGTCTTCTGAATGCTTGGGATTATGGGAAAGCGCTTGAAGCAGGAAAAGTGCCGCACTGGAATTTGTTCGGGCTTGAAATTCAAAAGATCGGATACCAGGGACAAGTTCTGCCTGTATTGCTAGCATCCTATGTATTAGCAAAAATTGAGATGTTTTTAAGAAAAAAGATTCCTGATGCTTTTCAATTGCTCGTGGTTGCACCTGTCGCTTTGCTCGTTACAGGATTCCTTTCTTTTATTGTGATCGGTCCGATTACTTTTGGAATTGCAAACTGGCTAACAGATGGACTTGTTGGTATTTTCGATCAATATGCAGCTTTAGGGGGCTTGATTTACGGCGGTATCTACGCTTTGCTTGTCGTAACAGGTATGCATCATACCTTCCTGGCGGTTGACCTTCAGCTTATTGGAAGCAAAGGCGGAACCTTTTTATGGCCGATGCTTGCTCTTTCCAATATTGCGCAAGGATCTTCAGCCCTTGCGATGATGTTCCTTTCAAAGGATGAAAAAGTGAAAGGCTTATCCTTTACTTCAGCGATTTCAGCTTTCCTTGGAATAACCGAGCCTGCGCTTTTTGGTGTAAACCTGCGCTTCAGGTTCCCGTTTATCTGTGCCATTATTGGTTCAGCCATAGCGGGCATCCTGATTACAGTAAATAAAGTACAAGCCTCTTCCATCGGGGTAGGCGGTATACCCGGATTTTTATCGATCTTTCCTGATAAATGGGGACCATTTTTTATCGGCATGGCAATTGCCATTGTGGTTCCGTTCGTATTAACATACGTGTTCGGAAGGATAAAGAAAGTAAAATAAATGACATGTGAGCTGGCTCTGATAATCTGAGCCGGCTTGACATTGTTTTAAATCACGTAAGGCGGTGGCAATGTGGAACAACCATGGTGGAAAAAGTCGGTGGTTTATCAGATTTATCCAAAAAGCTTTAAGGATACGACCGGCAGCGGAACAGGCGACTTAAACGGAATTATTGAAAAGCTTGATTACTTAAAGCTTCTAGGGGTCGATGTAATTTGGCTTACCCCGATCTATGAATCACCACAAAAAGATAATGGCTATGACATTAGTGATTACTACAAAATTCATGAAGAATATGGTTCATTGGAGGATTTCGAGAGACTGCTGGCGGAAGCGCACCACCGGGACGTTAAAATCATCATGGACATCGTAGTTAACCATACATCAACCGAGCATGGCTGGTTTAAGCAAGCACGCTCATCCAAAGACAACGTATTCAGGGATTTTTACATTTGGAAGGATAAGCCAAACAACTGGAAATCAAAATTTGGCGGCTCCGCATGGAAATATGATGAAGAAACCAATCAGCATTATCTTCATCTTTTTGACGTAACACAAGCGGATTTAAACTGGGAAAATGAAAAGGTCCGTGAAAAAGTTTATGAGATGATGAACTACTGGTTTGATAAAGGTGTGGATGGCTTCAGGCTGGATGTGATTAATCTGATCTCCAAAAATCAGGACTTCCCTGATGACGACGGTACAGTAAAGCCCGGGGACGGCCGTAGGTTTTATACAGACGGACCAAGGGTTCACGAATTCTTGCAGGAAATGAACAGGGAAGTCTTTTCCAAGCATGAGAGTTTGACAGTGGGAGAGATGTCATCTACTTCCATCGATCACTGCATTCAGTATTCCAATCCTGAAAACAAAGAGCTCAGTATGACCTTTAATTTTCATCATCTAAAAGTGGATTATCCAGAAGGCGAAAAATGGGCAGTCGCTGATTTTGACTTTGTGGCACTAAAACGTATCTTATCCGAGTGGCAAATCAGGATGCATGAAGGGGGAGGCTGGAACGCCTTGTTCTGGTGCAACCATGACCAGCCGAGAATTGTTTCCCGCTACGGAAATGATGGAAAGTTCAGGGAACAATCAGCAAAAATGCTGGCTACCGTCATTCATTGCATGCAGGGCACTCCATATATTTATCAAGGGGAAGAGTTCGGAATGACGAATCCCGGTTTTGGGCATATTCATGAATACCGCGATGTTGAAAGTTTAAACATCTATAAAGAATTAACCCAGGCAGGGATGAATGAGGAAGAAGTTTTGGCCATTTTGAACCAAAAATCCAGGGACAATTCCAGAACTCCCGTTCAATGGAATTCCACGGAAAATGCCGGATTTACAACAGGCACCCCTTGGATCAATGTGGCGCAAAATTATAAGCACATCAATGCTGAGAACGCAGTACAGGATAAAAATTCAGTATTCAGCCACTATCAAAAATTAATTTCCTTGAGAAAAACGATGAATATTTTGACCGATGGAGACTATCAATGGATCGATGAAGAACACCCGGCCATTTTCGCTTATACAAGGAATACAGAAAATGAAAGCTTGTTGGTGGTAAATAACTTTTATGGAACGGACACGGAATGGGTTCTTCCCGAGGAAATGGAGTTTGCCCGTCATAAAGCAACCGTGCTGTTATCCAACTATGAGGATTCACCAACCCTTGCAAAAACCGTACTAAAACCCTACGAATCCATTGTTTATCATATAAAAAAGTAGTGATAAAATATTCTTGGTGGTAAACATGAAAACAAATAAATACCTGATGATCTATCAGGAAATTTCACAACAGATTGAAAGAGGAGAATGGGCTCCCGGTGTTCAGCTGCCTTCAGAGAACGAGCTTGCCGAACGATATGAAACCTCCCGTGAAACCATTCGAAAGGCATTAACTCTTTTGGCTCAACGGGGTTTTATTCAAAAAATCCGGGGAAAAGGTTCCATTGTACTCGATTTAGCAAAATTTGATTTTCCAGTATCCGGACTTGTCAGCTTTAAAGAGCTTGCCTTGAAATCCGGAAAGTCATGGAAAACGAAGGTCCATGAGGTGAATGTGGTGTCACCGGACCGCTTTCTGCAGCAGCAGCTCAAGGTAAAGAAAGAAGACAGTGTCTGGAAAGTTACAAGAGTAAGGGAAATGAACGGGGAGAAAATTATCCTCGACAAGGATTTCTTTAACCAGCGATATGTAACAGAGTTAACCTATGAAATTTGCGAAAACTCGGTTTATGAATATATCGAGAATGATTTGGGGTTAAACATCAGCTTTGCCAAAAAAGAAATTGTGGTGGAACAGCCGACAGAAGAAGACCGTGCCCTATTGTCTCTCGAAGGTTTTCATAATATTGTCGTGGTAAAAAACCATGTATATCTGGATGATGCCAGTCTGCTGCAATATACAGAATCCAGGCACCGCCCCGATAAATTTCGTTTTGTTGACTTTGCCAGAAGAAATCATTAATGCTTCCAGACAGTGTACATTCATTGTCTGGATTTTTTTGCTGCCTCATCACATCCAGAGGATGGTCCCAGTAAACCTGAAAAAATGTTAGAATAGGTATGGATACTCGGAAACAGAGGAGGGTACATATTGGCAATCGAACATGATTTACAGGAATTTATCCTGCGGAACAACGATACATTAAGCAATGAATGGGTGAAGCTGCAAGAGCAAAAGTTTACAGCGTATAATGCTTCAGCAGAAGATACAAGGAATGAGAGACTAGAGCAAAATCGAACATTTAACCAGATTATTTCAGGTATTTTTTTGAGTGACGAAGTTAACTTTTCTGCATGGTCGGAACAAGTAGCTGTAAAACGGGCAAATCTGGATATTCCTCTCCATGAAACGCTCGAGAACTTTAAAAATTACAGAGTGGTCTTCTGGGAATGGATTATGAAGTTCGTCCATGAAAACGAAGATTCCATTTCTTTGGAAATGCTTGGAGAATGGAGCAGAAAAGTGAACAGAAGCTTTGATCATGTGATTGAGCTTTTCACGATCTATTTTCAACAGGTCAGTGATGCCCGGCTTCATTCCCAGCAGCAGATGATCATGGAATTGAGTGCTCCGATCATTCCCGTGTACTCGAAGATCGGTGTTTTGCCGCTAGTCGGGGAAATTGACACCTATCGGGCTCAAATGATCAAAGAGAGCAGCCTGGATAAATCCACAGAGTTAAAGCTGGAACATTTGATTATCGACCTTTCCGGTGTGCCCATCATGGATACAATGGTGGCCAATGAGCTGTTTCAGGTCGTAAGGGCGCTTGCGCTGCTTGGCATTCAAACGACGGTCACCGGGATTCGTCCTGAAATTGCCCAGACGGCAGTACAGCTCGGAATTGATTTTTCCAACATTTCAACCTACGCTCATTTGAGCCAGGCGCTTCCTGTCATTGTAAACGAACATCACCTTTCATAAAGATTTTTCTTACAAAACCACCTTTATATAAGGTGGTTTTTATTTTGGTACTCAATCCTATATAAGGATAAAGCATGGCAAAATGGGGGTAGTATAAGTTTATGTGCTCAATAAGGACGTTGAAGGAGGTTACATTATGAAGTATGCGATCTTTCTTTTAGGTCTGGCAGTGGTTTTCGTACTCGCCTATCTTGTCAGCAATAATCGCCGACAGATTAAGTACAAGCCCATTTTGATCATGCTGGTCCTGCAAATTGTGCTGACATACCTTTTATTAAATACGGGGATAGGTCTGGTTCTTATACGGGGCATCGCCAATTTGTTTGAAAAACTTCTCGGTTATGCAGCCGATGGTGTTAATTTTGTCTTTGGTGGTATCGCCAATAAAGGAGCCATGCCGTTCTTCTTTAATGTGCTGCTTCCGATTGTGTTTATATCGGTATTGATCGGGATTGCCCAGCATTTACGAATTCTTCCCGTTATTATCAAGTGGATTGGATGGCTCCTGAGCAAGATAAACGGATTGGGGCGTCTTGAATCCTATAACGCCGTAGCATCTGCTGTTTTCGGACAATCAGAGGTCTTTATTTCAGTGAAAAAGCTTCTCGGATATATGCCGCAACACCGTCTGTATACACTTTGTACATCAGCAATGTCAACGGTTTCTGCATCCATTCTGGGAGCGTATATGACTCTGATCGATCCCAAATATGTGGTGACCGCACTCATGCTGAATCTGCTTGGCGGCTTTATTATTGTAAACATCATCAATCCATATGAAGTAAAAGCGGACGAAGATATTATTGAAATTCAGGAAGAAAAACAGACGTTTTTTGAAATGCTTGGTGAGTACATTATGGATGGATTTAAAGTGGCCATTATCGTCGGTGCAATGCTGATCGGGTTTGTTGCCCTCATCAGTGCCATCAACGATGTATTCAATCTGGCGTTTGGCATTACGTTTCAAAAGTTGCTCGGCTACGTATTTGCGCCGTTTGCCTTTATTGTTGGTGTACCATCTTCAGAAATTGTTACGGCTGGCACGATTATGGCGACAAAGCTTGTATCCAACGAGTTTGTGGCTATGCTGGACTTGTCAAAAATAAATGGGCTTTCTGAACGAACGTTGGGTATTGTGTCGGTATTTCTGGTTTCATTTGCGAACTTTTCTTCCATTGGGATTATTACAGGGGCTGTGAAAGGCCTGCATGAGCAAAAAGGGAATGAAGTAGCAAAGTTTGGGCTTAAATTACTGTACGGGGCAACCCTTGTCAGCCTTTTATCGGCAGCTGTGGTCGGCCTCATGTTGTAAAATAAGATGGAAAAGAGGTGAACTGCAGAGTTCATCTTTTTTTTTTGAAACTTTGTTGACAAAAGCTTTTCAGCCTTTTATAGTTGTAATTGAAAATAATTATCATTGATATTGATTATCGTTATCATTAATAAAAGGAGGATTTAAAATGTTTGCAAACTTTTGGCTTTCTTTTCGAGAAGGACTTGAAGCAGCATTGGTTATTGGCATCATCCTGACACAGATTGTAAAAATGGAAAAACCCCATATGAAGAAAATGGTATACATAGGAGCATCAGTTGGGTTACTTTTCAGTCTGGTCGGAGGATTCATTACTTTTAATGAAGCAAAAGAAATGGAAGGAATGGCAGAGGAAGTCTTCGAAGGTGTTATGATGCTGGTTGCTGCGGGATTGATCGCTTTCTTTATCCTGTGGCTTCATAAAAGCAGTAACATTTCCCAGTCAATACAGTCTCAAGTCGCCAATCGATCTACGGGTGCCGGTATTTTAATTCTTTCGTTCTTATCTGTTTTCCGGGAAGGAATGGAACTGGCTGTTTTTAACATGACACAGATCAGCCAGCATGCTTCAGCCGTGGCAGGAGGGAGTATTCTTGGTATAGCAGGTGCTGTACTTGTCGCTTATCTGTTGTTTAAAACAACACTTAAGCTCAATCTCCAGTTTGTGTTTAAAGCATTAGGCGTCATATTAATCGTATTGGGGGGAGAGATGTTTGCGGAAGGCCTTGAAAAGCTGATTGGCGGAGAAGCTGTCGAAATTACCGGCCTGATTATTTTTATAATTCCTTCTTTCTATATTTTCTTAAAACAAGATATCCAGCGGATTTTCCAGAGGAAACAAGTTGGAAAATCGATGTAACGAAAAGCACTATGTCATTGCACATAGTGCTTTTTTATGGAAAGCACGCGTAATTAGATGATTTTTTTTAATAACTTTAGTAAAATAAATTGTGGCAAGTTGCAACATTTGCTATTTTACAGGCCATAAAGGATGGTTGCTGGATGTGCCGAAAGGATGGCTGCAATGAATAACTTGGAAAGTAAGCAGATTAATGTTGGCAGAGCCCATTTTGGTTGGGAGACCGGAAAAGGAAGTTTTTTGTTTGAAGGAGAAGATGCTATCCTCTTTTGGATCAACTCTGCTTTTAAAACATTTCTCGATACGATAGAAGAAGTGTCCGGCGATGAGTCAGCCAGTGTTGTTCTTGAAACGACGGGTTTCCGTATGGGATTAATCGTTGGAGAGTTTTTTTATAATGAAGAGGCAAGTCCCGGGGAAGTCATTCAAATGCTTCCGGGTATCTATTCGTCAGCAGGATGGGGAACGCTCGACGTTGTCCGTTTCTGCCAAAATGAAAAGAAGGCTGTATTACGGATGACCAACAGCTGGGAATACCGTATAAATAAACTGCAGAACAAAAAGGAGCATGGAACATTTATTCCCGGCCACTGGGCGGGGGTGCTTAGCGGTTTATTCGGTGAAAACATTTGGTACCGTGTAACATCGAGCCAAGTGGAAGGTGAAGGGTATTGTGAATTTGAATTTTTCCCTTCCTCCATTACGGTTAATGAAAATATTCATGAGCTGGCCCGCCGCAAGGAACAGGTGGAAATTCATAAGCTTGAGACCATAGTACAAGAGCGGACCAGGGAGCTCTCCGATCTCATAAAGGAAATTTCTTCACCCATTATCCCTGTGTTGGATCATATTGTAGTCATACCTTTGCTGGGTAAGTACAATGAAGATCGGTCAAAAGAACTGCTGGAAAAAACGATTCATGAACTACCGAAATACGATCCTGACTTTTTAATTTTGGATGTAACAGGGTTAGATGAAGACATCAGCGAACTGACCGTTTCTCTTTTTCATCAGCTGATCGCAGCGACCAACCTGCTCGGAATTAAAACGATCATGGTAGGGATCACACCGGGACACAGCATGAAAATGACGCATTCAAACTATCAGACCGCTGAAATCAAATACTTTGCCAACTTAAAACACGGGATCCATTATGCTCTAGGTGAAAAAGGAAAACGGATCATATAAAAAAATCGCAGCCATGGCTGCGATTTTTTTATATGAGAAAAACTTTTTTCATTTATTGGTTAAGTTATTAATGAAACGGTGGCGGAATTAACTTTTGAGTACAATTAGGACAATAGGTGTATTCCTCATCGTTCACAAGAGCCTCCACTTTTTCTTCGCTGTTTGTAAAATCTCGATGGTCGATTAAAATTAAATGATGCTGGCAGGATTGACAAATATAAGCCGTTTGGTGAATGACCAGCATATTATGGTCCACGAGATAGCGGGACATAAAAAACCCCCAGTAATTTGGCTTGGTTCTATCCTAACATATTAATGTTTCAAGGGTATTACAACGGGATCAACCATTGTAAAAAAATTTTGATTTATTTTTCCCCTCTCTATCTTCCAAAGAAAAGGTTGTCTTATGGATGTAATCCTTCCAAAACAAGCATAAGTATTAGTGGAAGGAGGGGTATGATGTTCAAAAAACGGTTTAGGGTGAGACGACGACCTTTTCATGGGCCACTGCCTTTTAAGACAGTAGTAAAATATTCCTTCTTAATCTTCGCAGTGATCGTCCTGTTCAGTTTATGGTTTGCAAATAAAGCTGTAGATCCGCTATTAATGAATATTGCTGAGAGTGAAATGAAGGGAATTGCTACAGAAACGGTAAATGATTCGCTTGCAGAGAGCATGAAACGTATAGACCTTAACAGTCTTGTTATTGTTCGTCAGGCAAGTCAGGGAGGCAGCCCGACTTACAGCTTTAATCCTGACACTTATAACTCTCTCATTACCAGCATTACGAAGGATATTCAAAAAAAGCTTGGAAATAAAAAAACAAAGCACATGCCGGGCCAGGAAAACTTCCAGTCGGTTGATTACTATATTCCGCTCGGAGCCCTGACAGGAAATGCGTTTTTTTCAGATATTGGCCCCAAAGTTCCCGTTTCCATGTCTTTGTTGGGAGAGGTAGAGCCGGAGGTCAAAACAAAGGTAACCGATGCGGGAATCAATAACGTATATTTAGAGATATTTGTTCATATCAAAATGAATATCCAGGTCGTCATTCCTTTTGCCACGCATAAAGAGCCTCTGGAAACTAAAATAAAGCTTGGGGATATTTTTATTCCTGGCAGTGTTCCCGATTACTATGGAGGCGAAAACAAAAGTCTGCCCCCTCCAGCGGTTGTACCTAAAAAAAATGAATAGGACAGGAAACCTACTGCAGTTCTTGTTTATTTCTGAACGAATCCGGGAAATATTCTTTTTTACACAACAGGGAAATTCATAAGCTACCAGACGGAGGAGTTCAACATGAAAAAGCAAGTTATAGTTATCGCAGCCTGTTTCCTTTTGCTTGCAGGAGGTATTCTATTTTCGATCAAACAGCTTAATATTCTTTCTGCTTTTGCTTCTTTTTCCCATTACAAAGATTCGAAGATGAAGAATGAAGGGCATGATTTTACAATGATTGCCCTAGGAGATTCCTTATCTTATGGAGTTGGGAATTCTGCCAACAGCGGGTATATGGGAAATGTGGAAAAGCGATTGGAAGGACAATTGAAGAAAGAAGTTACGGTTGAAGATTACGGTGTTCCAGATGACACCAGTACGCAGTTGCTGGAAAGGATGCGGTCTAAACAGCTTAAATCATCCATAAACAAAGCCGATATGATTTTCTTAAACATTGGGATGAATGATTATCTTAACAGTTTGATGTTATCAAAGTCGAAACCAAAAGAAGCAGAGCAAATCATTCGAAAAGCACTGCTGAACTATGAGCATAATCTAACGGTTTCTTTCAAAAAAATACGAAAAGAAAACCCGAAAGCCCACATTTATATGGTTGGCATTTATAATCCATTTCCGAATCGAACAGACAAGTTGCAGGAAAGCAAGCTGATTCACAAGTGGAACCGCATGGCAGTGAAGGCAACTTCCCGCCAAAAAAACACCACATTTGTTCCGGTTGAGGATGTGTTTACTGGTAAAAACAAACAGGTCTATTTTTCAGATGAGCTGCATCCGAACAAAAAGGGATATAGCCTTATTGGGAATCAAGTGTATAAGCGCTTAAAATTAAACTGAACTCGAAAAAGCAGCTTCGGAATCGAAGCTGCTTTTTTCTCTATTGAGTATTGCGGGATGTTCGCCCGCCTTTTTTGCCGATATCTTTATAGAAATCACGATTATGGGCCTTGGATGTTGCCTGTCCGCCCTTTTGGCCGATTTCCTGATAAAACTCTTTGTCGTGAGAGCGGGAAGTAGCTTCTCCGCCTTTCTTACCGGCTTCTTCTCTGGACATGTTATGATCATTGTTCTTGGCCATTTGAAATCACTCCTTTATAGAATTCATTTTACTTTGGCCGTAGTTATGTGTACCCGGTGTGAGTTTTCTAAAACATAAAAGTGATTTTCAAATTTTATAAGAGGACAAGAGCGCAATAAAAAAACGCACCAGAACCAATATCAGGTGCGTTTAATCATCGCTATTATCCTACTAAACGGATGAGCATGTGGGCGAGGGCATGCTGTTGCTCTTTGTCGCCGACTTTCCAAAGCTCCTGAAGCAGCTTTTCCTCGGAGTTCTTGGGCTCCTCATGTGCAGCAAGATAACCAGCAACTTTTTCAGCGGCTTTTGCTAATTGCTCTTCGTCTAATCCCAGTTTTTGACCTTTGCTTACTTTGTCGGAAAGATATCCTTTAAATTGCTCAAAATCCTGTAAAATCTGTTCTTTCTTTTCGGAGTCCATTTGTGCTACTTTCTGGTCCACATTGTTTACATTTGTGTCAGCCATTTTTGCATTCCTCCTAAATGTAAGATAGTAGAGTAGTACCCGCTCCGATAAAAAGTCAATCCTGTTTTTTTGAATAAAAATATTACAATTGTTATACAAAATCTCTACAGTTTAGCTTCGGGATCTTTCGGTTCCTGCGGTCGCTGATCACGGCGGCTTTCTTCTTTATCTTTTGGTTCCTCGTCTTCATCGAAGAATTTACTGCGTATTAAGGGTTCATTTCCATATACGATTAACCGGTCACCTTCCTGAATCTCCTGATCGTACAAATTTTCTCGAACCGGCATATCTCCTCGAATCAAGAGGATGATGTGAACATCTTCTCCCCGCTTAATTAAGGTATGAACTTTTTTACCCACATAGTGAAAGTCATCCCTTACCTCAAGAGTCGTAATAAAATCATCTTGATCAAAATAAAGTACATCTTTTATAGGCAGTTCAGATAGTGGATAGCTGTCTTTTGTTTCCTCTTCTGCTTTATGGGAAAAGAAGCGTGAGACTTTGGGGATCTTTAAGATAAACAGCAAGGCAAGCAAACTTGAAGAAATAACCATGAGTTCCGTCGTTTTAAAATCATTGGATAAAATGTTGCTGATGGAAGAGATGATCACTGCAAGGGAAAAGGCGCCAAAAAGGATAAGAAAGGCACTGATCTTTCTCCTGAGGGGATGGTCAATAATCAGCTTTGACTCGTCAGTGGTAAATCCTGTACCGGTCAGCATAGAGATGACCTGATACCGGGAGATGCTTTTTTTCAATCCTGTAAACACCAGTAGGGTTGATGCAATTTCAATGACGAGTCCAACGATAATCAGATAAAGAAGAATAAAAAAATAGCCCATATTACAGCCTCCATTAATCGTGTCTCTTCATTTATTCCATTGTTTACGGTTTTTAAAACAAAGAACCCCCGAATTTAAAATGAATTGGAAAAATATACATTTTCATCGAAGGCTGCTTCAATACATGTAAAAAATTCATTTCCCCTCACGAAAATGTAGAGTATTATTTTAATTAAGGTCTATGGCCGGGGACAGTTTGTGCACCGGTCTTCTTCAAAATAGCAAAAGGAGAAGTAGATATCATGGGACAGCAGGCAATTATTGCACTAAGCATCTTTTTAATTACATATGGCTTAATCATTTCTGAAAAAGTACACCGTACCATCGTTTCCATCCTTGGTGGTGCCCTCATGGTTGCTCTCGGGGTCATTGACCAGGAAGTGGCCATTCACCATATTGATTTTAATACAATTGGGCTTCTTGTCGGGATGATGGTAATGGTGACCATAACCGCCGAAACCGGCCTTTTTAAATTCATCGCAATCTGGGCGGCGAAAAAGGTAAAAGGAGATCCGATTAAAACCTTGATTACTCTTGGTTTGATTACGGCAGTCGGATCCGCCTTTTTGGATAATGTAACAACAGTTCTGCTCGTTGTTCCTGTTACCTTCAGCGTGACAAGAAGGTTGAACCTGAACCCGATTCCTTTTTTAATGACCGAAATCTTTGCCTCCAACATTGGGGGAACCGCCACGATGATCGGCGATCCTCCCAATATTATGATTGGAAGCGCGGTCAAGGAGCTTACTTTTTTAGCCTTTATTAAAAATCTTTCTTTGATCTGTGCCATTATACTGGTGGTCACTCTGGCGATCATGGCGTTCTTTTACCGTAAAGACTTAAAAACAAAGCCGGAACTAGTGGCCAATTTAATGAAACTTGATGAGAAGAGGGAAATTGTGGATCATAGACTGCTTCGCAAATGCCTTTTTGCACTGGGGCTAACGATTGCAGGCTTTTTTCTTCATCAGTTTATTCATGTCGAAACAGCAACCATTGCTCTTTTCGGCGCCTTTTTGCTGCTGCTTATGGCAGGGGAAAAACATCTGGAGTACGCATTGGAAAAAGTGGAATGGACAACCCTTTTCTTTTTTATCGGATTGTTTGTCATTGTCGCCGGCCTTGTTGAAACCGGCATTATTGCGAGTGTGGCCAAACAGGCGATGGAGTGGACCGGCGGTGATCTTAAGGCAACAACCTTTTTGATTTTGTGGATGAGTGCGATTGCTTCAGCCTTTGTGGACAACATTCCATTTGTAGCCACGATGATTCCCATGATCAAAGAGATGGGGAACATTGGAATTACTAATCTTGATCCGTTATGGTGGAGCTTGGCACTTGGCGCATGCCTTGGCGGAAACGGCACACTAATCGGGGCAAGTGCGAACCTGGTCGTGGCCGGTCTTGCAGGAAAGGAAGGATACCATATTTCCTTTGTAAAATACTTAATCATTGGCTTCCCGCTTATGATTGTATCCATTATCATTTCCAGTATTTATGTTTATTTGCGCTACCTTATGTAAATAATGAACCTCTTCTGTTCAGAAGGGGTTTTTTGCCCTGTTTCACTGAAAGGCACAAGCATAAAAGTTGATTAGTATACATAAAGGAAGTAGGGTAAATATACTAACGCATTGACGGATAAAAGCGGAAATTACTATAAGAATAGATGGTGAGAGAATGATTGATTTTGTTAAAACTGACTTTCAGGCCCGATGGATGGAAAAGCTAAAAGAACTCCGCTTACGGTTTGCAGAGCGGGCACCTTTACATGATCAGGAAGGTACATTTCCATTTGAAAATTTTAAAAACTTGGGAGATGCCGGCTACTTGTCACTGACTGTACCGAAAAAGTATGAAGGACAGGAAATAAGCCTGTATGATTACATTTTATTTCAAGAAGAAATTGCCCGTGGAGACGGATCAACAGCCCTGTCTGTCGGCTGGCATCTTGGCGTGGTTATGGATCTGGATGACCGCCAGTCATGGAAAGAGCAAACCTTTGAGAAGCTTTGCAAAAGCATTGTACATTCACAAAGTCTCGTAAACCGTGCATCGACAGAGCCTGCTACAGGAAGTCCGACCAGAGGAGGAAAACCTCTAACAACAGCAGAAAAAAAGGGAGACCAGTGGATTTTAAATGGCCGAAAATCCTTTACATCCATGGCCCCGGCCCTGGATTACTCGATCATCTCTGCTTCGGTCAAAGATTCAGATCAGGTTTCTTCATTCCTTGTCTCTCATAAGCAGCCTGGAGTTTCCATTGAAGAAAGGTGGGATACATTAGGGATGCGCGGCACACGAAGTGATGACCTTGTCCTGAATAATGTAACGGTTGAGTCTGAGCATCTTGTAGAAACCGCAGATCAGGAGGGCAACCAGCAGCTGCCAAAAGGCTGGCTTCTCCACATTCCTGCGTGCTATCTTGGCATTGCAAGAGCAGCCAGGGATTTCGCTGTCGAATTTGCGAAAACGTATGAGCCAAACAGTCTGAAGGGTCCGATCAAAGAAGTTCCTGAAGTGCAGCGAAAGATCGGATTAATGGATGTGGAGCTTTTTAAAGCCCGCCAGCTCATGTATGGTGTGATTGAACGCTGGGAAGCTGAACCAGGAAACAGAAAAAACCTCGGCAGCTCTCTTGCTGCAGTGAAATATGTGGCTACCAACAGTGCCAATGAAGTGGTGGACCAGGCCATGAGAATTGTCGGTGCACACAGCTTGTTCAAGGATAATCCGCTGCAGCGATATTATAGGGATGTCCGGGCAGGATTGCATAATCCTCCAATGGATGATGCAGTCATCGCCCTGTTTGCAAGGCAGGCCCTATCAGATTAACTATAAACGGTGAGAGGGGTGGATTTATCCAGCCTCTCTTTTTTCTCCTGTTTTTGTGATGGATGATGTACTCGCCTGGATTGGCAAATATTGTTTTTGGTGATGAAAGGAGAATGGTCATTTAGCGCAGAATAAGTTGGATAATCAATTATTATGAAACGGGGTGTGCAGGATGAGAAACAGTTCTGAAGAAAGAGCGGGACAAATTCTGGGTGAACCTTCGCTTAACCTGCTCCACAAGAATGGTCTTTTAGTTATCAGTGAGGACGAATGGAATGAACTCCAAACCGTAAAAAATAATTCTGAACTGGAAATCAGACGGCTGAAAAAGGAATTGTTTCATGCGGCCAAGAAATTGGCCACCTGGAGATCCTTTGGGAAATCGTGCAGTTAACAGTCACCCGTTCCTTTTTTATAAAAATGGGTAAAGTAAAAAAAAAAGTAATTTTTGCTCTTTACATAGGGTAGGGGGGTATAGTAAATTAAAGATAAGGAGATGATTGCGATGGAGATTGAAGAGCAAGATGTACACTGTTCTACCGAAAGAAAAAGCCATCATTCGGATAAAATGAAAAGCAATCTGCTGACCAGGCTTAACCGTATTGAAGGACAAATCCGGGGAGTAAAAGGTATGATTGAACGGGATACGTATTGCGATGACGTTCTTACTCAGCTTTCTGCCATTCAATCTGCCCTCAACAGCGTCGGAAAACTTCTTCTTGAAGGCCACATGAGAAGTTGTGTAGTAGAGCGCATTCAAGAAGGAGAGCTCGAAGTTATTGATGAGCTCTTGGTTACTGTAAAGAAATTAATGAAATAACCAATAGTTAAGGAGGAGACTGCCATGGAAAAAGTAACATTGAATGTTAAAGGAATGTCTTGTGCCCACTGTGTAAATGCTGTAGAAGGAAGTGTCGGCAAACTGCCGGGCGTAGAACAAGTTCAAGTAAAGCTTGAAGAAGGAACAGTAGAAGTTGAATATGATGCCAATAAAGTTGGACTTGATAAAATAAAGGATACCATCGATGACCAAGGGTATGATGTAGCCTGAAGGTATAATGAGAAACGTGCGGATGCACGTTCTCTTTTTGGATAAAAATATACCCTATAAGGGTATAAAGAGGTGACTTTTCATGGAACCGAAACTCAAAGAAACTACTCTGCCAATCTCCGGAATGACCTGTGCCGCCTGTGCATTACGTATAGAAAAAGGACTGAAAAAATTGGATGGGGTTGAAGATGCCAACGTTAATCTGGCCTTGGAAAAGTCAAAGGTCGTGTATGATCCCCAAAAAGTGTCATCCAAACAATTTCAGCAAAAGATACAGGATCTCGGGTACGGGGTTGCCGGAGAAAAAGCAAACTTAGAAATTACAGGAATGACCTGTGCCGCCTGTTCTGCACGAATAGAAAAAGGGCTGAACAAGCTGGAGGGTGTCATTGAAGCTGCTGTCAATCTTCCTCTTGAAACGGCAAAGGTGAGCTATTTGCCTTCGCAGATTTCTACTGCGGATATGATTAAAAAAGTAGAAGACCTCGGGTATGGTGCCCATCTCAAGCAAGGCGAAGGCGAAAAAACGGCCGAGCTGAGGGAAAAGGAAATTCAAAATCAACTGGGTAAATTTCTTTTTTCATTGATTCTTTCCATGCCGCTGTTATGGGCGATGGCCAGTCATTTTTCTTTTACATCCTTTCTTTATGTACCTGAAATGTTCATGAATCCCTGGGTGCAGTTTGCTTTAGCCACCCCGGTTCAGTTTGTCATCGGCAGACAATTTTACATTGGGGCCTACAAAGCGTTGAAAAATAAGAGCGCCAATATGGATGTTCTTGTCGCACTTGGAACGTCAGCCGCTTATTTTTACAGCCTTTACCTCAGTATCCGTTCGGCTGTCAGAGGACTTCATATGCCTGAACTGTATTTTGAAACCTCCGCTGTATTGCTTACATTGATTATTCTTGGGAAGTGGTTTGAAGCAAGGGCGAAGGGAAGATCTTCTGATGCAATTAAAAAACTGATGGGTCTTCAAGCGAAAACCGCACTCGTGGAGCGGGATGGCAGTGAAGTTGAAGTGCCATTGGAAGAAGTAATTCCTGGAGATATCGTTTACATTAAGCCGGGAGAAAAGGTGCCGGTGGACGGAGAAGTGGTGGAAGGCCGTTCTGCAGTTGATGAGTCTATGCTGACTGGAGAAAGTGTACCTGTGGATAAGGAAGCCGGTGACCTTCTGATCGGGGCAACGATCAACCGCAATGGGTTCTTAAAGATGAAGGCGACAAAGGTTGGAAAAGATACGGCATTATCCCAGATCATTAAAGTAGTAGAGGAAGCGCAAGGGTCAAAGGCGCCGATTCAGCGGATGGCTGACCGCATCTCTGGATTATTTGTGCCTATTGTCGTTGGATTGTCCATCCTGACCTTCTTGATTTGGTTTCTTGGGGTTTCCCCTGGTGATTTTTCGGAATCACTTGAAAAACTGATTGCGGTTCTTGTTATTGCGTGTCCGTGTGCGCTTGGGCTGGCAACGCCTACGTCCGTTATGGCAGGATCTGGAAGGGCAGCCGAGTACGGCATCCTTTTTAAAGGCGGAGAGCATCTGGAAAATACCCATCGCATTGATACGGTCATACTGGATAAAACCGGCACGGTGACTTACGGACGCCCGGTTGTTACGGATATCCTGCCAGCAAACGGAATGAAAAAGGAAGACCTTCTGTTACTGGCGGGAAGTGCTGAAAGAAATTCAGAGCATCCACTCGCACAAGCGATTGTTGAAGCCATGAAAGAGAAAAAATTAATTGCCCTTCCTTCACGAGAATTTGAAGCGTTGCCCGGGCATGGAATTAAGGTTGATATTCGAGACCAGACTGTTCTTATCGGCAACCGCAAGCTGATGAAAGAATACGGGATTACCCCTGATAATGCCTTTGGAAAAATGGAGAAATTAGAGGAACAGGGAAAAACGGTTATGCTTATTGGTGTAAATGGGAGCTTCACAGGCATGTTGGCTGTTGCTGATACGGTAAAAGAAACATCGAAGGAAGCGATTGAGCGTTTGAAGGAGCTGAATATTGACGTCTGGATGATCACCGGTGACAATGAGCGCACCGCAAATGCCATCGCCCGCCAGGTTGGAATCGAGCATGTAATCGCCGGAGTACTGCCGGAAGGAAAAGCGGAAGAAGTGAAAAAGCTGCAGGAAAAAGGGAAAAAAATAGCGATGGTCGGTGACGGAATAAATGATGCACCGGCTCTGGCTTTGGCGGATATTGGAATGGCCATTGGTACGGGTGCGGATGTAGCCATGGAAGCTGCGGATATTACACTAATCCGGGGCGATCTTAACAGCATTGCCGACGCCATATTTATGAGCCGAAAGACCATTCGCAACATTAAACAAAATCTGTTTTGGGCATTTGCCTACAATGCAATTGGAATCCCTTTTGCTGCTTCCGGATTTTTGGCACCCTGGCTGGCAGGTGCGGCTATGGCCTTCAGTTCGGTATCCGTTGTGCTAAACGCCTTAAGATTGCAAAAGATCAAATTATAAAGGAGGAGACTGGGTGATGCCTACGATCATCAGAAAATGGGTACTGTCAGCTGCAGGGATTCTGATTTTGATCATGGCCGCTTACGGTGTATATAATGTTGCTGCACGTATGCCGGAAAATGGCGCGGAGACACAGCATAATGACATGCAGGCCATGAATAAAACCGTGGAGCAAGAAGCGCACAGCGATCATGGCAGTAAATCCGAACATAATCAGAGTGAAGTAAAGGCGGATGTGGATTATCATGGCGGAGAGGTGACGATTGAACTGAAGGACATAAAGGAAAATCCTGTGAACCAGCTGGAGGTTAATCACGAAAAACTAATGCATTTCATCGTGGTCAGCCGGGATCTAAAACAGTATTACCACTTTCATCCCCAAAAGGCGGGAAGCGGTTTGTTTAAGGTTCAACATAAGCTGGCTCCGGGATCTTATCGTTCTTTTGTAGACATTAAGCCAAAAACAAAAGCGTATGCGGTAGCGCCGGTTAATCTTCAGGTTGGTAATGGTAAAACGAAGAGTCCGGAATTGACACCGGATTCGAAATTTACAAAAACGGTAAGCGGATATCAGTTATCCATGTCCCCTTCTTCGTTTAAAGCAGGGGAGCCGGTGACGCTGTCCTTTAAAGTGAAAAACGGCCACCCTGAACCTTATCTTGGGGCACGGGGCCATGTGGTGATTCTTAATCATACAGGTGAAAAATACGTACACGTCCACCCGGTATCAGACACAGAGACTGTTTTTGAAACTAAATTTGAAGAGCCGGGTTTATATAAACTGTGGGCAGAATTTAAACTAAAAGGGAAAGTGATCACCTATCCTTTTATCGTTAATGTAAAAAGATAATCACAAAAAAGCTTCGGTCATGCTCAGCATGCCGAAGCTTTTTTGTATGAATCAACCTGTTCTTTTTGAAAGAGAAAGATTATTGGTTTTTTTGTTTTTACGGATGCTGTACACGATACCAGCCAGCCAGAGTACTGCAAGGATCGTATACACAGACTGTAAAGATATTCCCGAAACCCCAACCGTTTGAAGGATAGTGCGAGCATTTGTAAAGATAATCAGTCCGCCCACGACAACACCGAGAATATGAGAAGGAATAATTTTAACAAGATAAGCTGCAATCGGTGCAGCAATCAATCCGCCGGCCATAAGAGCAATGACCCACATCCAGTTCACCTGATGCCAACCAAGAGAGATCAGAAAACCGATTGTTGCGGACAAGGCAACCGCAAATTCGCTTGTATCAACAGAGCCAATGACTTTTCTTGTAGACGTTCCGTTTTTAGCCAGCAGGACCGGAGTGGCTACCGGCCCCCATCCTCCCCCGCCTGTCGCATCAAGGAATCCGGCAACCAATCCCAGGGGAATCAGCTGCTTGCGGCTGAAAGCTTTTTCGTGATCCGTTACTTTATTGTTCTTTTTAAATAAAAAGCGGTAAAGAATATAAAACCCTAAAAATAGCAGGAAAAAGGAAACATAAGGCTTTACAATGTCACCGGGAAGGCTTGACAAGAAGCAAGCGCCGGCGAAGGCACCGATAGATCCCGGGATAATGAGCCGGTAGATAATCTTTTTATCCACATTTCCAAAACGTATATGAGAAACCCCAGAAGCTGCAGTGGTAACGACTTCAGCAAAATGCACGGAAGCCGAGGCAACGGCGGGTGCGATTCCGAAGGCAAGCAGCAGGGAAGTTGAAGTCAGTCCGTAGGCCATTCCGAGCGATCCGTCAATAAGTTGGGCCACCAGGCCGATTAGTGCCAAGACAATCAATTTTTTCATGGTTTACTCCTCCTGTCACGTAAAAAAAAAAGACTCCTAACTACTGTTTGTTAAGAGCCTTCGGTTTTTCCGATCAGCTTAGTGTGATTAAATTATTATTTACTATATTCAATAACAGGGAACTCTGTCAATAATATTTAAGCAAATTTTCAATAAATATTTTTTATTCCGATACGAATAATAGGGTTTCCTTTGGAATAAATATGTGGTATTATTTAAAAAAATAAAAAAACTTATCCAGAGCGGTGAAGGGAACTGGCCCGATGAAACCCGGCAACCTGCATTTTTGCAAGGTGCTAACTCCAGCAGAATGTTTATTACATTTTGGAAGATAAGGTAATAAGTTTACCTCGTCAGCCTTTCCGAAATGGGAAGTTTTTTTTATTGTTCAAAAAGCGAGAAACCAGAGAATAAGGAGGTTCTGATGTGGTAAACGGTCCAAACCATGATGAAATTTTTGAGCAGTTGAAAGAAATGCTGAACAGTATAAGATATGGTTCTATTACATTGATTGTTCAAGATGGGAAACTGATCCAGATTGAAAAAAATGAAAAGGTTCGATTCAAATAACCATTCGCTGACTAGAAAACTAGAGGCGGATTGTGGATATATCAGCCTTTTTTTATAAAGATGTGCAAAAGGATAAACATTTTGTATCGAGAACCATATGCTTACTAAAAGGGGTGGTTTACTATGCTTATGTATGATACGTGGGAAGAGCAAGAACATGACTTTCCATTCCCATCAGACAGTGAAACAAAAGGTGCGATGGAAGTCCTGCAATGGGCCTACGACTATTATGGAGATGAATTGGTATATGCCTGCAGCTTTGGCATCGAAGGCAGCGTGCTCGTAGATTTGATTTCAAAGGTCAAGCCCGATGCACGTGTTGTTTTTCTTGATACAGGCCTTCATTTTAAGGAAACCTATGAAGTTATCGAAAAGGCGAAAGTAAAATATCCGTCACTTAATATTGAAATGAAACAACCTGCACTTAGTGTCGCCGAGCAGGCGGGGGAGCATGGAGATGAACTATGGAAAAGAAATCCGAACCTATGCTGCCAGATCAGAAAGGTCATTCCGCTTGAAGAAACACTGAGCGGTGCCTCAGCATGGCTTTCAGGGCTCAGACGTGAACAGTCGGAAACAAGGCGGAATACGCAATACGTGAATAAAGACAACCGCTTTAAATCCATTAAGATATGTCCGCTCATCCATTGGACGTATAAAGATATCTGGAGATACGCACATAAGCACAGTCTGCCTTACAATACATTGCATGACCAAGGGTATCCAAGCATCGGGTGCCAGCCTTGTACTCTTCCTGCCGATTGGGCTTCAGGAGATGCAAGATCTGGCCGTTGGTCCGGTCAGGGAAAAACAGAATGTGGTCTTCACCAATAATTTCAACTACAGGAGGAACAATTTAATGGCTATCTTACCGCATGGAGGAAAACTCATTAATCGATATGAACCAGACTATCCAACAAACCATATTCAAAAAGAAGTGGAACTGGATGCCACCTCATTGAGCGATCTTGAGCTGATTGGGATAGGAGCATACAGTCCGATTACCGGATTTCTGACAGAAAAAGATTATTTATCAGTTGTTAACGATCTCCGCCTGGCAGATGGTGCAGTCTGGAGTATTCCGATCGTACTGCCAGTGCAGGAAAAAACAGCACGTACCCTTACAACCGGAGACGAAGTAAAGCTTACGTTTGACGGAGAAACTTACGGTGTCATCGAGGTGCAGGATGTTTATCGTCCGGATATTAAACATGAAGCACAGCAAGTCTATCAAACAACCGATGTTGAGCACCCTGGAGTAAAGAAAATCCTAGAACGCCCTTCCTATTATATTGGCGGTCCGGTTAAACTTGTAAAACGTCCGAAAAAGGACCGATTCAATGAGTACCGTCTTGATCCAGCGGAAACCCGCAAAGAATTTGAGGAACGCGGATGGAAAACGATTGTTGGCTTCCAAACAAGGAACCCAGTTCACCGTGCCCATGAATACATTCAAAAAACAGCACTTGAAACAGTGGACGGCCTCTTCCTAAATCCGCTGGTTGGTGAAACCAAATCAGATGATATTCCGGCGGATGTTCGTATGGAAAGCTATGAAATTTTGCTTAAAAACTACTACCCGAGAGATCGTGTGTTCCTGGCCGTATTTCCGGCAGCCATGAGATATGCCGGACCTCGTGAAGCTATTTTTCACGCTATGGTCCGTAAAAACTTCGGCTGTACGCACTTTATTGTCGGAAGGGACCATGCCGGAGTCGGTAACTATTATGGCACGTATGATGCTCAGAAAATCTTCAGCCGATTTACATCCGAAGAGCTCGGCATTACGCCGATGTTTTTCGAACACAGCTTCTACTGTACTAAGTGCGAGGGAATGGCATCATCCAAAACATGCCCTCACGACAAGGAATATCATGTGATCCTTTCCGGAACAAAAGTAAGGGAATTGCTGAGAAACGGAGAGCTTCCGCCAGCCGAATTCAGCCGCAAAGAAGTTGTTGAAGTCCTGATTAAAGGACTTAGAGAAAAAAAAACAGCGAAGGCATAAGGAGGAGCAAAATGAGTCAGGCACAAAACATTACATGGCACCAGTCGGCTGTAACTAAAGAAGACAGAAGAAAACAAAATGCCCACCAGAGCTTTGTCATCTGGCTGACAGGATTGTCCGGTTCCGGTAAATCCACTCTGGCAAATGAACTCGCAAAAGAGCTGTATCAGCGCCAGGTCAGAAACTATGTGTTGGATGGTGACAACATCCGCCACGGGTTAAATAAAGATCTTGGGTTTTCAGATGAGGACAGGAAAGAAAACATCCGTCGGATCGGAGAAGTATCCAAATTATTCGTTGACAGCGGAACGGTCGTTCTTACGGCTTTTATCTCTCCTTTTATTGAAGACAGGGAAAGTGCAAGACAGATCCTTGGTGAAGGCGAGTTTCATGAAATTTATGTAAAATGCCCACTTGAGGAATGTGAGGTCCGGGATCCAAAAGGATTATACAAAAAGGCAAGAAAAGGCGAGATCCGGGAATTTACCGGAATCGATTCCCCATATGAAGAACCAGCTTCACCGGAATTTGTAGTGGATACACAAGCCTACAGCATTGAAGAATGTACGGCACAAGTTATTGCGTATCTCGAAAGCAAAAATCTGATTTAACTTATAGATATTCAATGGGAGGCAGGTGATGAACATGAGCAAAGTGTATTTGGTAGGAGCAGGGCCGGGTGATGCGGAACTTATCACCGTAAAAGGTGTCAGATGTATCCGGGAAGCGGATATTATCCTTTATGACAGGCTGGTGAACAAAGAGCTGCTGAATTATGCCCGTCCGGATGCCGATTTGATCTATTGCGGGAAGCTGCCGGATTTTCATACCATGCAGCAGGAAACGATCAATCATTTTCTCGTAAAGCATGCCAAAAGTGGAAAAGTTGTCACCCGTTTAAAAGGTGGAGATCCGTTTGTGTTTGGCAGAGGCGGGGAGGAAGCAGAGGTCCTTGTTAAGCAGCAGATCGAATTTGAGGTGGTACCAGGGATTACATCTGGCATTGCTGTCCCTGCTTATGCAGGGATTCCGGTTACGCACCGGGATTTCAGTGCGAGCTTTGCCATCGTCACCGGCCACAGAAAAGACGGACAGGATGAAGTGCAAAAGTGGAAAAGCCTGGCCAAAGGTATTGATACGATCGCTATTTATATGGGAGTCAAAAATCTTCCCTATATCTGCGAAAGTCTGATAAAGTATGGTAAGAGCAAATATACCCCTGCAGCTTTAATTCAATGGGGCTCAACAGCGGAACAGCGGACGGTCACCGGCACGCTTGCTACCATTGAAAAAGTGGCCAGGCAGGAAGGTATAGAGAATCCCAGTATGATTATTATTGGCGAAGTCGTGGGACTCCGTGACAAAATCAGCTGGTTTGAAAAGACACTGGCCAAAAACGAACCTTCTTCTATTATGATAAGTGAGGCGTTGTAAATGAAAGCATTGCTCCTCATCTGCCATGGCAGCAGAACAAAAGCTGGTACTGAAAAGGCAAGGGAATTTGCCGAGCAGTGTATGAGGCATATTGATTATCCTATTAAAGAAGTTTGTTTTTTAGAGCTGTCCAAGCCGGACATTGCCAAAGGTGTCGAATCTTGCGTACGGCAAGGTGCCACTTCCATTTGTGCTATTCCTGTCCTTTTATTGACAGCGGCTCATGCAAAAGAAGACATTCCCGGAGAGCTGAAGATCCAGCAAGAACGTTTTCCTCAAATCGAGTTTTCTTATGGCAAGCCTTTTGGTGTTCATGAATCCATTTCTTCATTATTATGGGAGCGGATTACAGAATCCACGAATGCTTTTAAGGAAAAGTCACTCATTCTGCTTGTCGGCAGAGGGAGCAGTGATCCTGACGTTAAAAGGGATTTGAAGGCCATTGCTGCTCATCTTGAGGAAACCTATAAAATTCCTCCCATTGAAACCTGTTTTCTAACAGCAGCCCAGCCCAGCTTTGAGGAAATGCTGAGACTCGCCGGATGGGGATATGAACAAGTGATTATTGTGCCTTATTTACTGTTTCCCGGTATCCTTTTAAGTGGAATGAAAAAGGCCATTGCCGAGCAGGCAAGGGAGACTGGCCAGGAGTTAATCCTGTGTGAGGCGCTTGGCTATCATCCGGTTCTTCAAGAAGTACTGCTTTCGAGAGTAGATGAAGCTCAAAGACAGCGGACGGTTGTGTAGGATGTATCCGATTGTTCTTGAGCTGAAGGGAAAGCAAGCTGTTGTTGTCGGGGGTGGGACGGTAGCTTTTCGGAAAATCCAAGGTCTATTGGAAACCGGTGCTTTCGTGAAGGTCATCAGCCCCGAAGTCATTGATGATATTAAAACTCTTCATGCTGCCAATAAGGTAATGTGGAAACGGAAAAAAGCCGAGCCTGTGGACTACGAGCATGCCTTCATCATTTTTGCGGCTACCAATAATCGTGAAGTGAACCAGGAGGTGGCCCGGCATGCCGGCCCATTCCGTCTGGTTAATGTCGTCGATCAGCCTTCACTGGGCAGTTTTACCGTTCCTGCGGTAGCAAGAAGAGGCCGATTAGTACTCTCCGTTTCTACTGGGGGAGCAAGTCCCATTCTTGCCAAACGAATCAGGAATGATTTATTGGCCGCTTATCCAGAGGATTACGCAGCTTATACTGAATTCCTTTTTTACTGTCGGGAAAAGCTGAAAAAATGGAAGGCCTCCCCTGAAGAAAAGCAGAAACTTCTTCATGAAATACTGAACGAACAGTACATTCACTCTTTTGAAAAACAACAGGCATTCATCAATACACTTGACCAAAAAGTCACCTGATTCGGAATTGCACACAGTGCAAATTCCCAGGTGGCTTTTTTATTTATGCTAAAAAATTGGTTGTTTTCAAAAATGTTATATGAAATTTTCGCAGAAGAGCTGAGTGTAGTGAAAGGTGTGAAACCCCTTGAAAATGAACACCATATTTTTCATCGTGCGATGGAAACCTGCTGAGCTCACCACCCGCCACGCGGAAAGCGGGCAACCAAGAACGGCAACCAATCTTTAAAAGGCAACATCGGTTAGTACATATACCAAAATATAAATATGATAAATTTTTCACGGAAAAGCGAAACCTTTTCTTTCAATTTCCGTTTATATATACGAAGCGCGCTTGAAGGATTATGAAAAAGAAACATGTTTTTCCAAAACTGGATCAGTTGTATGCTATAATTATCCCATATAATGGATAAAAAAGAGGTTTAAGTTATTTGAAAAAGGAGAGCGCCGAATGGAGATCATGGGATATCCAATGGAAACAGTCTACCTGACAGGACTTATTATTTTTGGATGTATTACGTTTTTATATGTACTGGTAAGTGATTTGATTCACGGGGCATTTGATGTATTTTCCCATATTCTGAACCCGACGCTTGTGCTTTCCTTTTTCACCTTGCTGAGTGCGGGGGGATATATTCTGGAAATGGTAACAACATTCAGCAGCTGGTTAATTATGGGTTTGGCAGCTGGTGCCTCTTTTATTCTTGTGTCGCTGCTGAATATCTTTGTTCTGATTCCTCTTGCCTCTGCAGAAGCGTCTTTAAACTACTCGGAAGAGGATTTGCGCGGAAGGATTGGAAAGGTCATAACTTCTATCCCATCCAATGGATTTGGTGAGGTATTTATAGAAGGAATCAGCGGTAATATCGCCAAAACAGCGGTCAGTTTGAATAATGACCCAATCGGACAAGGAGAAAAAATTCTTATTGTGGATGTAAAAAGCGGAGTCGTTCATGTATTGCCATATGAACAGGCCGCAATGCTGTAAATAAATGAACAGGGGGAAACAAGATGACACCTATTTTTATCGTTGCAGGTATTGCCGTATTTATCGTAATTGCGTTAATTGCAGTTTTTGTTACCAAGTATAAGACGGCAGGTCCGGATGAGGCACTGATTGTTACGGGGAGCTTTCTCGGGAACAAAAATGTAAATATCGATGAATCAGGAAACAAGATAAAGATTGTCAGGGGCGGAGGAACTTTCGTATTCCCGGTTTTTCAGCAGTCTGAACCACTGAGCCTTCTTTCCAGCAAACTAGAAGTGCAAACTCCCGAAGTTTACACCGAACAGGGGGTTCCTGTTACGGCTGATGGAACCGCCATTATCAAGATTGGCAGTTCCATAGGAGAAATCGCAACAGCAGCAGAACAGTTTCTTGGAAAAACCAAACAAGACCGCGAGCTTGAAGCAAGAGAAGTTCTGGAAGGGCATCTGCGTTCCATACTCGGCTCCATGACCGTGGAAGAAATCTATAAAAACCGTGATAAATTTTCTCAGGAAGTACAACGGATTGCTTCACAAGATCTGGCCAAAATGGGCCTTGTCATAGTTTCTTTTACAATCAAGGATGTAAGGGATAAAAATGGTTACCTGGAAGCACTCGGTAAGCCGAGAATCGCCCAGGTAAAACGTGATGCTGATATTGCAACAGCAGATGCGGAGAAAGAAACACGAATCAAACGGGCAGAAGCGGATAAAGAAGCGAAAAAGTCAGAGCTGGAGCGAGCAACAGAGGTGGCGGAAGCTGAAAAAATCAATCAGCTGAAAATAGCTGAATACCGAAGAGAGCAGGATATTGCCAAAGCGAAGGCGGACCAAGCCTACCATCTGGAAGAAGCACGCGCCAAGCAGGAAGTAACGGAGCAGCAGATGCAGATCAAGATTATTGAACGCCAAAAGCAAATTGAATTGGAAGAAAAAGAGATTGCGAGGCGAGAAAAACAATATGATTCTGAAGTGAAGAAAAAAGCGGATGCAGACCGTTACTCTGTAGAGCAAGCGGCAGAGGCCGAAAAACGCAAACAGGTGGCTGAAGCAGATGCCCATAAGTACAGAGTAGAGGCAATGGCAGCAGCAGAAGCCGAAAAAGTGCGGCTCGAAGGGCTTTCTAAAGCAGAAGCAGAACGTGCAAAAGGGGAAACCGAAGCCGAGGTTATCCGGCTGAAGGGACTGGCTGAAGCAGAGGCAAAAGAAAAGATTGCCGAAGCCTTTGAAATGTTTGGTCAAGCGGCCATTCTCGATATGATTGTATCCATGCTTCCGGCTTACGCGAAGGAAGTTGCCAGCCCGCTTTCCAACATCGATAAAATTACAGTAGTGGATACCGGCGGCAGTGGTGAGAACGGAGGAGCGAATAAGGTGACCGGCTATGCCACTAACCTTATGGCTTCCCTTCAGGAAACTTTAAAGGCTTCATCCGGAATTGATATGAAGGAACTGATTGAGAATTTTTCAGGTAAGGGCAATGTACGGCAAAGCATTGATGGACTAAGATACGACCTGGCGAAAAAAAGCAAAGAGCCGGGATCCATAGACCGCAGCGAAGACCCAGTGCCGGTGGAATAGTAAGCAAGTAAGGAAGGGGTAGCCTGGTAATCAGGTTATCCTATTTTAATGCAGGTATCCAATGACTAGCTGAAGGTCTTCTAGAGCTATTTTTCCGCCGTATCCGATAAACAGCACACCAAAAAGGATATCCAAAAGGGATTGAAAGCGGGCTACCTGCTGGCGAATGTGCTGCATGCCGACAACCGGCAAAATGGCCAGGTACCAGCATGAATTGCCCGAAAGAAAAACCAGGGCACTGCCAAACGGATCGGAGGCCAGTTGTTGGGCAGTAACGAACTGAGGGAAAATGCTCAGAAAGAAGAGGCTGACTTTTGGATTTAAAAGATTGCTCCAAAATCCGCGCTGATAGGCTAGAAGGTGAGAAAGGGCAATATTTGTAATGCTCGATGATTCATGTGCAGGTGAAATTCGCCTAAACAAGTTGTGATGGCCTAAATAAATTAAATATGAAGCCCCGGCCATGCGGATTAACAAGTATAATAGAGCTGATTCCTTTAAGATGACTGACAATCCAAGAACTGCCAGGGTTAGATGGAGGATGAAGCTAGTACGATTTCCAAGAAACGTGGCATAGCCCATACGTGTTCCATGGCTCAGCGTATGCTTTGTCATTAACAGAAAATCAGGGCCGGGAGAAGCTGCAAGAGCCAGTCCGAGTAAAAACAGAATCAGCATAATTGGCCTCCAGGTATAGTAGCTTGTATACTCTCACTATATGTTTGTCCATCGCATTTCAGACACAAAAGGATCTATTAGGCAGACGGGAAGTGAAACAATGAAATTATTCCATTATCATTTTTGGACCGATCGAGTAGAAGAAACGGAAAATTTTTATCGAAAACTGGGTTTTACTGTTGCAGCGCGGTATGCCATGGAAAAGGGTGAGGTCACGCCCTATCATCCGCCGCTTGAATGGGAAGACTTTCGGGAGAATGCCCTCCTTTTTCGGATCATTGAAGTGAGAAGAGGAAAGGTGAATATTACATTTGGTGCGGGCAAGAAACCGATCTTTGACCATATCGGGTATCTTGTGAGCGAGGAAGAGCTTGAACACATTTGCAATCGCGCGGACGTTATGGGCTGGAAGACAGAGAGTGGAGCGCGCAGAACGTTTATCTTTACGCCGTACCGTTTTAAGATTGAACTCCAAACAAGAAAAGAAACGGTGAATGATGAGAATATATCGATCACCAGGATGATGATTAAAGGTCCCAATGAGTCCTTTAAAAGAGATCTTGAAAGGCTCTTTCATCGAAATGTGGACGAAATTGTTCTTGAAGAAGGAGAGCAGATTCAACTTCAGGAAGTGTTGATGAATGGCGTGGAGGGCAGAAGCAAAGACCCGAATAAGGTTATCGTCACAGGCTGCTAAAAAAAAGCAGGAAGCCTCTATTTGGAGGCCTCCAGCTTTTTTCTATTATAAAATGGATAATTTTAATTCCTTAAGACCGTAAACAAATGTGCTCTCAATCGGCTCAAGGGAAAAGCCGGAGCTTCTTTCAAAACGAGGATAGCGTTTGATCCATTCTGCCATCGCAATCTCGGCCTCAAGCCGTGCGAGGGGGGCTCCCAGGCAAAAGTGAATACCCTTTCCAAACGCTAGATGAGGATTGGGTTTTCTTCGTATATTGAATTGATGAGCATTCTCAAATTGCTGTTCATCACGGTTTGCTGACCCCATCCAGGCAACAACAATATTACCTGCTTTAATTTGGGCGCCATTTAGGACCGTATCTTCTTTTGCAACACGGCTCATGGATTGCACAGGGGAACGATACCTGAGCACTTCTTCAATGGTAAGCGGAAGGGCTCCTCCAGGATCTTTCAAAATCTCTTCATAAATCTCGGGGAACTCAGTAAAGCAATAATAAGCATTGCTGATTAAGTTTGTTGTGGTTTCATTTCCTGCAACCAAAAGGAGAATACAAAAACCAATAATCTCATCTTCTGAGAGCATGGTTCCCTGCATTTCTGCATCAATTAGTACAGATATGATGTCTTCACCAGGCTGCTTTCTTTTCATGGCAATGGTTTCTTTAAAATACACATAAAGCTCGTAATACGTTCTCTGCTGATTTTCCTCCAGTCGCTTAATTGCCTCGGGGCTGTTGTCCGTTGGTCCGGCAACCACCCAATCCGACCAGTCCTTAAATTTAGCCTGATCTTTAATCGGTACGCCCAAGATTTCAGCAATCACCATTACAGGCAGCGGATAAGAGTACTGCTTGACCAAATCAATTTCAGAAGGGTCCTGCATTTCGTCAAGCAGCTGGTTTGCGATCCGCTCGATGCGGGGCCCCCAGTCCTTCATAACCCTTGGAGTAAATGCCTTGTTCACGAGGGAACGCATTTGGGTATGCTTCGGAGGATCGATGCTGATCAAGCTAAGCTCAATGGGAGAGGCTTGTTCTCCTTCCCGCCTTCTTGAGCGGTTGGAAGAAAATAAATCTTTATTTTCCAGTACATTTTTTACGCTTTGATAGTCAAAAGCATCCCATGCTCCCCGTTTTTCATCCCAACGCACTGGACTATCCTTTCGCATCTTTTCATACCAGGCAAACGGTTCATAACGTTCTTCTTTCGTTGAGATTTCTGATACTTGTCGAAATGCTGTTTGAATGGAATTATCCATGGTCGCTTCCCTCCAATTTTTGGTGGTTACATTTAAAAGGATACGTGCAATTCCCAAAAAGTACAAAGAATATCCCTTTAAATCCTTTACTATTTCAAATATTCGGGAATTAATTAGTTTTACTTATGGAAACAACGAGTTTTTTAGTAATTTTCATAGAGTAGTGGGTTGCATATGATAAATAAGAAGGGAGAGGGTTCCATGGATATTAAAGCGAAGGTTCAAGAGCAATTTGGCAAAAATGCGGACAATTACATTACAAGTCCGATCCACGCAAAAGGAAAGGATCTTGAACTCATGGTGATGCTTTCAAATGTCACCGCACAAGATCGTCTGCTCGATATTGCCACAGGTGGCGGCCATACGGCAAATGCATTTTCTCCATATGTAAAGCAAGTAACCGCTCTTGATCTGACGAGTGAAATTCTTGTAGCCGCTAAGCGGTTTATAAGTGAACAGAGCCGGTCCAATGTTTCGTTTGTACAGGGAGATGCTGAAAACCTCCCATTTGAAAAAGAATCGTTTGAACTGGTCACCTGCCGGATCGCCCCGCATCATTTTCCGGATGTGAAAGCTTTTGTGTCAGAAGCATTCCGGGTGTTAGTACCTGGAGGAAGATTCCTGCTAATCGATAACACGGCTCCGGAACTCCCGGAATATGATCAATTTTATAATCGTATTGAAAAAAAGAGAGATCCCAGCCATTACCGTGCCTGGAAAAAGTCAGAGTGGCTTCAGCTTCTTGAAGAAACGGGATTTACATTTGAACAGATGCACGCCTTTAAAAAGGATTTTACTTTCGACAGCTGGTGCAGCCGGATGCAGCTGGCTTCAAAAGACAAAGAAGAATTGGAGAAGGACATGTTATCAGCCTCTGAATGTGTAAAAGAGTACTTCATGATCAAGGAAAAAGAAGGTCATGTACAGGCTTTCACAGGTGACGCTGTTTTTATGAAAACAAGAAAATAGGAGGAAAGAAGAATGGGAATTGATTTTCACGATCCTTCTGTTACGTTTTCCTATGCTTCAAGAATGGTATCCGATGAATGGATAACCATCATTAAACCATATATTGTATCTTCGGAATGGAATGCCGTGGATATCGGCTGCGGTGGGGGGATTTATACAAAAGCTTTGCTGGAGATGGGCGCCAGTCACGTGACAGCACTTGATTTTTCTGAATCCATGCTGACTGCTGCAAAGGAAAACTGTTTGGCTTATAATAGCCGAATCAGTTTTAAACAGGGCGAAGCCTCCTGTACCCACCTGCCTTCTTCGGTAGCTGATATCGTGCTCGAGCGGGCGGTGATTCATCACTTGAACGATCTAGAGTCACCTTTTGAGGAAGCTTTCCGTTTGTTAAAACCAGGCGGAATCTTCATTGTTCAAGACAGAACTCTTGAGGATTGTCTGTTGCCCGGATCGCGTGAACATATCCGTGGTTACTTTTTTGAGAAAGAACCTTTACTTATCGAACAGGAAATAAAAAGACGGTTTTCGAGCGAACGTGTTCAGTCGGCATTAACAGAAGCGGGCTTTACCGGTCTTAACGAAATAAAGCTGTGGGAAACAAGAAAATCATTTTCCACGTTTCAGGAATTGGCCAGTGATCTGAAAAGCCGTACCGGACGCTCCATTTTATTTGAGCTAAATGATGAGCAGCTGAATGCTTTGGTAGCGTTCATTGAAGACAAACTGAAAAACGAAAAGTCTATCAATGAACGTGACCGATGGACCATCTGGTTTGCTGTTCGTCCCTAACTTCAAAATACGTCAATTTCCGGGGAAATAAAAATGCAAAGAGCTTGTAATCAAAACGTAAACGACCAACTTTTATGAAATTTGCAGTTTTTTGCTGCAGTATTGGGTATTGTTTACTAAGTTAATGATTTTGAGAGCTAATTATCGCAAAAGGGAGGTAAGGACCTTGGAAATTCGCAAAGCCCTGCCCGGAGATGAAGAAGCCATCGCATTTGTTCATGTAGACAGCTGGCGGACCACATACAAAGGAATCGTAGATGAGGTATATTTGAAGAACATGTCCGTTGAGGACAGAAAGGAAATGTGGAAAGGAATAATAGAAAAACCATTGCCGGAAAGTTATTTATATGTGGCTTCCATCAATCAGGAAATTATTGGGTTCTGCTCAGGAGGTCCTAACCGTTCCGGCCGGTATCCGTACGATGGAGAGCTTTATGCCATTTATATTCTACAGGAATATCAGCGGCGCTCGATTGGAACCAGCCTGATCCGGCGGCTGGCGCAAAGTCATTTGGATACAGGTTATCATACGATGATGGTATGCGTTCTTCAGGATAATCCATGTAAAATTGCCTATGAAAGATGGGGTGGAGTTTTATTGGGAAAAGAAGAGATTCAGATTGGAGATCAAGAGTTGGTGGAGGAAGTTATCGGTTTTGACCTGGCCAGGCTGCTGAATTTATAATTCATTTCTTCTTTGCAGTTTATAACGAATAAAAATACGTTCCATCAAAGAGATCAGCTGTGTTTCATAATCTTTCCTTTCATCTGCACTAATAGAACTGTTAATTTTTTTCTTCAGTTGTCTTACTTTTTCTTTTTCGTCTGGTGTTAATTGGTGGGAAAGGATCATAATATCCTCCTCCTAACGGGGATGTTGTTGAGATACTTTACCATGGAAATTGTCATTTTATCTACAAAAGCGTGAGATTATCTAACGTAAAAAACCCGGTGAAGGTCGTGATCCTCTATCCGGGCTTTTTTTATAAGACTATTATTCTTTAACGGTGATAATGATTTTTCCTTTCGCATGGTGGGATTCGCTTAATTCATGTGCTGCCCTGACGCCTTCCTGTGTCAGTTGGAAGTTTTCTCCTACAAATGGCCGGATCTTGCCTTCTTCGATCAGTTTGCCGATTTCAGCAAGTTCTTCACCGTCAGGATCAAGAAAGACAAAGCCTGCTTTTACTGAATGATTTGTAGCATCTTTTTGAACAGGAGGGCTTACGATCGATACAAGTACGCCTCCGGGTTTGATCACTTTATAGCTGTTCTTTTGTACATCGCCTCCAATCGTATCAAAAACAATGTCCACCGGTTGAACTGCTTCAGTGAAATCCTCTGTTTTGTAATTGATGAATTCATCTGCACCGGAATCATTAATGATACTTTCGGAGTCCTCACTTCCTGTAGAAATAACGTGAGCTCCTTTGGCCTTGGCCAGCTGAATCGCAAAGCTGCCAACGCCTCCGCCTCCCGCGTGAATCAAAACTCTTTGTCCCTCTTTAATTTGTGCGAAATCCACCAGGCATTGCCATGCAGTTAAACCGACAAGGGGGATAGAGGCAGCTTCCTTAAACGTCAAATTCTTCGGTTTTAATGCAACAAGATCTTCATCCGCCGCCAGCAGTTCTGCGTACGTTCCATCCCGCTCTGTTGCGGGCCTTGTAAATACCTCGTCCCCCGTTTTAAATTTCGTAACGGCTGAGCCCGTTTCTCTTACTACTCCAGCAGCATCCCAGCCGAGAATGACAGGAAATTTTAATTGAAGATTGTCCTTTAAATAACCTTCGCGGATTTTCCAGTCCACCGGGTTTACTGACGTCGCATAAACCTCAATGAGAACATCTTTTGGACCGGGTTTGGGATTATTTACGTTCTTCTCTACCAGCTGATCACGTCCGCCGTATTCATTAATAATGATAGCTTTCATTTTCTCACCTCTTCTATATATAGATGGATCTCAAAGAGGTTTCCCTTATTGTGCCGTGTTAAATCAGAAAAGTGGTTGACAGTTTTCCGAATGCATTATATAGTGATTTACAATCGCACGAGATTAGTTGAGAAGAGTAGAGAAGTTTTAAGAAAACAATTACAGATTAAGAGCAGAGCCGAGCTGAGATTAGCGGTTATGGTTGCTAATCTTCGTCTCTCATGAAGAAGGGATGATCGTATTGATTCAACCATCGTTGGAAGAAGTGAAACAATTGGCAGGAACCTTCAATTTGATTCCTGTAAGCATTGAATTATTTGCTGATGTACATACAGTGATTGAACTGTATCAAACGTATTATCAGGAAGATTACTCTTTTTTGCTTGAAAGTGTAGAAGGTGGACAGCAATGGGCCCGTTATTCCTATATTGGAAAGAACCCCTTTATGGTTGTCTCCTGCAAAAAAGGGCAGACTCATGTAAAGAAAAAAGATCAGGATGAAACCTATTCAGGCCATCCGATTGAAATCCTTAAATCTCTCCTCAACCAATATAAAAGTCCCGCGCACAAAAATTTGCCTCAGTTCACAGGTGGAGCTGTTGGCTATTTTGGTTATGATATTCTCCAGTATTTTGAAAAAATCCCGCCTCACAGCAAAGATATTCTCAACACCGATGACATGAAATTCCTGTTTGTTGATGAACTGGTTGTTTTTGACCATTTGAGGCAGTCAATCAATATTATTTGCAACCTTCACGTACCCCAAAATTATACCGAAAAACAAATTGAAGAACTTTATGAAGAGGCACGCTTAGCCATTGAGACTACCATGAAACACCTTGAGCAAAGCGTAAAACAGCCGGTGCCGTCATTTCGCTATCTTCCTCAGCAGGAAGTGGATATCAGCGGAGTAAAATCCAATTTGAGCAAATCAGAATTTTGTTCGATGGTAGACCAGGCCAAAGAATATATTACAGCCGGAGATATATTTCAGGTGGTTCTGTCCCAATGTTTTGAGAGTGAGACCAAGGCCGATCCACTGACGGTTTATCGTGTACTGCGGATTGTGAATCCATCGGCTTATATGTATTTGCTCAAGCTTCCAGATGAAACCATTGTAGGTTCGTCCCCGGAATTGCTTGTAAAAGTGGAAGGGCAGCGGGTGAGAACCCGTCCAATTGCGGGAACACGGCCCCGTGGGAAAGACATGGATGAAGATCAAGCTTTAGCTGAGGAATTGCTTGCTGACGAAAAGGAAGTTGCCGAGCACCTGATGCTTGTCGATTTGGGAAGGAATGATATAGGAAGGGTGTCGGAGTACGGAAGTGTGGAAGTCTCTTCTTTTATGGAAATTGAACGATACTCTCATGTCATGCACATGGTGTCTGATGTTAGCGGACTGCTTCGTGAAGACAAAGATTTCTTTGATGCCTTGATCTCGTGCCTGCCTGCTGGAACATTGTCCGGAGCACCAAAAATCAGGGCCATGCAGATTATCGCAGAACTGGAAACACAGGCTCGGGGAACCTATGCCGGAGCCATCGGCTACCTTTCGTTTTCAGGCAACATGGATTCGTGCATAACGATCCGTACCATTCTTTTTAAAAATGATAAAGCCTATATCCAAGCTGGAGCCGGCATCGTCGCTGATTCTGTTCCTGAGAATGAATATGATGAAACGTTCAACAAAGCCAAAGCGCTGCTGAAGGCCATACAAGTGGCTGAAGCCATGGAACTGTATGCTTAAAAAAAGAGCCGGACGGCTCTTTTTTACTTTGGATATTCAATTCACTCATTATGACCAGGACTAATGAGAGTAGCCTGGTTTTGTAAGCGTAACCTTAGTGTGAGGGAGGCCGGAAAAGCCTTGGAATTCCTCTGTCTTGGACATCATACAGACGTGATGCAAAAAAATCAAAGAATGCTTTAGAAGGTACCTGAAGTGACGGGTAAAACCCTTCTGCCGCATCCCATCAACGACTGTTGAAGCAAAATCATCCAATCGATTCATCAATAAGTCAGGCTGTCCCGGAGATTCTTATGCACACTTACAGGGTCAGCTTTTTTATTTTCAGAGGAATTTGAGAATTTGAGATATAATAAAGTTATATCCTGGAATTTGGAAGGAATTTATTTCTATGAAAAAGGGTTAAATTAGTGGTCAGGATTTTCCTGATTTTTAACCATTCTGGGTTTTTAAAATAATGGATTATTTGGCTTGGCCATAAGAATGAGTTTGGAAAAACTTAGTCGCGCTTCCGATGCATCTATAATTTTTTAATTGCAGGGGAACTGATATATATTAACTGTACATACAATCATAATCCTTTCGAAGATTTGAATTTTAACCAAATGAGGTGGAAAAATGGCAAAAGAATTAACTGGCGTACATGCCGTTGTTACAGGAGGATCAAGCGGTTTAGGATATGCCATGGTAGAAGCACTTCTTGATGAAGGAGCAACGGTTGCAGTGGCATCCCGTCCAGGAGCAAAAATGACGGAAGCTGTAAAAAACCTTCAAGATAAGGGATATTCGAATGTTTTTGAATGTCCATTGGATGTCAGGTCAGAGGAATCGGTACAAGATGCAGTGAACTGGGTAAAAAGGGAATGGGGTAAGATCGATGTCCTAGTGAACAATGCCGGGATAGGCATGAGGACTGTCAACCCAAAATTCCTTACAGAACCACAGCCTTTCTATCAGGTCTCTTCCGAAGGGTTTCGAAATTTAATCGATACAAATGTGACCGGCTATTTCCTAACCTCCCGGGGATTCGCTCCTCTGATGGTCGAGCAGGGAAGGGGAAAAATCATCAATATATCGATGAATTATGAAACCATGAAACGAAAAGGATTTGTCCCATACGGCCCTTCTCGTGCCGCAACCGAGTCCCTATCTTTTATCATGGCTGAAGACCTGCGTGAATTTGGTGTGACGGTAAATATGCTTCTCCCTGGCGGGGCCACCGTAACCGGAATGATACCTGATGAAGTGAGAAGGGAACTTGAAGGAAACTCTCAGCTTCTGAAGGCGGATATCATGGCAAAACCTATCGTTTATCTTGCTTCCGAGCAATCTGAAGGATTAACAGGTGAACGCCTAGTCGCAACCGAATTTGGCAGCTGGTTAAAAAATAGAACCAAATAAAATGAGTGAAGAGACCTCTTCTTTGGCAATATGAATGAATAGAGAAAGAGACATATTTTTTGCGGTTTTTCGTTCATGGGGGTTATCAATACCCTCCTTTTCTTTACGATTTAAGTATTTCTTCCGTTTAGGATGCTAATACTCAGGATTTTGTGTAATAAAAAAAGGGAACTTTCACCATCATATAGACTATAGGAGTGTGATGGTAATGGATCTTTTAAAAGAGTTAACAGAAACAAACGGGGCGCCAGGGTTTGAACACCCGATCCGCAGCATTATGAAGCGCGAGATTGATAAGACAGGCGCCCCGCTTGTATATGATCATATGGGAAGCATTTTTGGCCAAAAGAGGGGCTCGTCAACGGGACCAAAAATTATGCTGGCCGGCCACATGGATGAAGTTGCCTTTATGATCAGTGAAGTGACAAAGGATGGATATCTGAGATTTGTGCCGCTTGGCGGGTGGTGGGATCAGGTCATTCTGTCCCAGCGCGTGCACATTCTTACGGAAAAGAAAACCTTTACCGGAGTAGTTGGCTCCAAGCCGCCGCATATCCTTACGGCTGAAGAACGAAAAAAAGTCGTTCCCATGCGCGAAATGTTTATCGATATTGGAGCGAACAGTGCAGATCAAGTTAAAGAATGGGGAATCCGGGTGGGTGATCCGATTATGCCAATATGCCCCTTCGAGATCATGCCGGATAATGATACCATTCTTGCAAAAGCACTGGATAACAGGGCAGGCTGCTATTTAGCACTTGAAGTGTTGAAGCAGCTGAAAGACAGCGAACATCCGAACAGCATTTATTGCGGGGCCACCGTTCAGGAAGAAGTGGGGCTCAGAGGGGCAGCCACGGCTCCTTATGCAGTTGAGCCTGATCTTGCCATCGCCATGGATGTAGGAATCGCCCAGGATGGACCAGGAGACAATTCCAATAAGGCGAAGCTTGGAGCGGGTCCGCTTATAACGTTCCTTGACTCGTCCATGGTGCCGCATGTACCGCTTCGGAATCTGGTGATGGACATTGCGGAGAAAAATAACATCCCTTACCAGGTGGATGTTATGCTTGGTGGCGGGACAGACGCAGGCAGGTTCCATCTGTTTAAAAAAGGCGTTCCATCCATTGTCATTGGTGTTGCTTCCCGGTATATTCACAGCCATGTTTCCATGGTCTCAAAAAGTGACCTTGAAAACACCGTAAAGCTGCTGGTTGCTTTTGTAAAAGAAATGGACGAAAACAAAATGAAGTCCTTGATAGATTTTTAGAAAAAATAAGCTACAATAGAGGGAAAAGGTGTCTTTTAGGACGCCTTTTATTTTTTAAACCGCAAAAAGGGAGATTTGAATGAATAGCACATTTTTATTTATTGGCGCTGGCCGTATGGCAGAGTCAATGATTAAAGGATTACAATCAGCGAAGGGCCAAAACCTTTCGATCATTGCTGCCAATCAAGGAAATAAAGAGAGACTGCAGCATCTGTTTTCCATGTATGGGGTAGAAACAACAACGGATTGGCTGCATCATGTGAAAGAAAGCTCTGTCATTGTCCTGGCGATGCCTCCTGAAGCACACGAAGCCGTGCTGGAGCAGCTATCAACAATGATTGAAGGTCAGCTTGTGATATCTGTTGCGGCAGGCATTGGACTTAAAAAACTGGAAAACCCGCTTCCGCCAGGAACACCAGTGGCATGGGTGATGCCAAATACGGCAGCCGAAACCGGTGAATCCATCTCGTTATATACGTATGCCGACACTTTAAATGAAAATCAGGTCAAGCTTTTGGAACTGCTTTTAAACAGCATTGGGAAGTCAGAGTATTGTTCGGAAGAACAAATTCACAAGCTAACGGCTGTAACAGGAAGCGCTCCAGCGTTTCTTTATGAGTTTGCTTCTGCCCTTATCAATGCTGCTGCAGGCTATGGCATCTTGGAAGCTCAGGCGAGAAAGCTTGTCTCTCAAATGATTTACGGTTCAGCGGTGATGCTTCAGAGCGGAGTGTCCCCTATTGATCTGAGAAACGCTGTGACCACTCCAGGCGGTGCGACAGCTGCGGGTCTGGATGTCCTAAATCAGGCTGGCTTTGGAATGCTGATCGAAAACGCGGTAAAAGCGACCAATGAGAAGGCCGCCGAACTGGGTGGTAAACAGGAAAACGAAGAGAAATAAAGATACAGTAAAATAGGTGATGTTGATGAGCAACAGTGTTTTACCGTGGATTGAACACTATGAATATGCCGGTATTTTTTTGGCGTTGGCCCTTGGCTTAATCGGCTTGCCTGTTCCTGATGAAGTGTTGTTAACGTTTTCCGGCTACCTTGTTTTCAAGGGAGACATTCATTTCACTTTGGCCCTGCTTTCTGCTTTTTTTGGCGCCATGTCAGGTATTTCGCTAAGTTACTTGTTAGGCTATAAGCTCGGCTTGCCATTCCTGGAAAAATTCGGCCCGAAGATCGGGATTCCGGAAGAGAAAATAAAAAAAACACAGTCTTATTTTCAAAAGTATGGAAGTGTAATGATTCTGTTCGGCTATTTTGTCCCAGGAATCCGGCATGTTTCTGCGTATATGGCTGGCTTTTCCGCCATGAGATTCAAGAAATTTGCTGTTTACGCTTATTCGGGCGGTATCATTTGGAGCTTCACCTTCATTGTGGTCGGCAAAATGCTTGGCCCTGACTGGAGAATCGTCGAGCAGTACTTTCATCACCTTGGGAAATATGTCTTGCTTGCAGCAGTGGCGGCATCATTGCTTGCCTGGGTTTTATACAAAGCAATGGTTAAAAGGACATAACAAAAGAGAATCAACGGATTTGGCATGAGTTTGGCAATCTACCGGGCTCATGCTTTTCATTTTTCTTAACAGACCCTTTGAGGTTTATGAGTGCGTATAAAAGAGCTGCACCTTCAATTGTAACGATTGAAGGTGCAACTCATTCCAGACAGAGTGTCCTATGCTTATTTCTCGGGCTTGACCCAAAGCCGGGATAGGCCGGATTGAAACAGTCGCAGAAAGAATAAAGTGCCATAATAAACAGCAAATACGACAGCCAGTACAATGATAATTGATATATGGTCCTCATAATGGGTTCTGTGCATCAATTCGCATATGACGATGATGAACGCTCCTGAAGCCAGAAAGATCGCATAATCCATCAGCTTTGGCTTGAAATGTACCTCTTCAACAATGGTGTGATAATGCAAAAAGGAAAGTAGCACGCCGCTGAAATTGACCGCAATGATAACGCCGTGGATTCCGAATGAGGATTGGGATGCAAGCGAAACAATCAGCAGGATGGACAGGATGTTGACCCAGATCGTTTGTGAAAATACATCCCTGGCGCGTCCCAGCCCAAACAAAATAGCCTGCAGCGGTGAAAGCAGATAATGAAACAGAATAAACGGTGATAACAGCATAAGAAACTGGCCGGCTTGTGGTGAATGATAAAAAAGGACGGTCAGTTCATCTGCAAAAAAATACATCACAATGGAACACGGGATTCCATAAAGAAGGGTAATATGGAATGCCTGATGAATCCGTTGATGCAAGGCATGATCATCCTGTTTGGAACGTGCTTCGGAGATGGAAGGCACCAGTGATACATACAGTGAATACCCGATAAAACCGGGGAAATATCCAATGGTCATGGCAAAGGCTGTGAGCATCCCGTATTGTTTGGTCGCAACGGATGCGGCAATGCCGGCAAAGAGTAAACTTTGGGTGATCAGTATGGGGTTTACTGCTGCTGTCAGTGCATTCAGGATTCGCACACCGGTGGTAGGGAGACTGACCTGGAATAATTTTTTTAATATACTTCTTTTGGATACAGGAGCTGTTGTTTCGGTTGCTGCCTCTCCCGTTGTGCGCTCCCCGAGCAAAAATGAAGCAGAAAAGAAGAACAGGGAAACGAGCTCTCCGGCCCCCAGGCCAAGCACGGCAGCAACTACCCGGTACTCCAGGGGCAGGTCCTTCACGTAATGAAGCACATAAAAAATAAAACTTAAATGGGCCGTCTTTTCTAATAGTTGAGCAATAGCAATGGGTTTCATTTTCTGAAGGCCGCTAAAATATCCCTTTAGAATAGAACTGGTCCCAATCACAGGAACAATCGGAATCAGCGCAAGCAGCGGATACCCCAGCCGGATATCGATGTTTTTCCACCTTAGCAAAAGCAAGGTAATGGCCGCACTGACCGCCACAAGAAGCAGACTAAGTCCCATAATGACGAAAAACGATACTTTTACAATTTGCAGTCTGGCCCTTTCATTCTGGTGAACTTCTTCTTCGGCGAGTACCTTGGAAAGAGCGGTAGGAAATTCAAGGGCAGCAATTGTGATCAGCAATCCAATGACAGGGAGCGCCATCATGTAAAAACCCATGCCCTCACTGCCGAGTGACTGTGCAAGAAGAATGCTGACAACAAATTCAACAACCTTGGTATAAAGCATTGCCAATGATAAGATAAGTGTTCCTTTTAAAAATGTGCCCATGACTTCACCCTTTGTCCTATTCATTTCTTTACCATTTATATGATAGGGGATGAAAAAAAGAAGGACCTTAATTGTCGAATTTCCAGACAAGTTCAACAGAAAAAATTAAAATATTGTAAAAAAACGATACAAAATTGTATATTTTCGGTAAAATAAAGTTATATCCTAAACTAGTTGGTGTTGTATGGAAATCATTTTGCAAAACCTGTTTCATCATTACGGATACTTTGCATTGTTTTTTCTTCTTGCCCTGGGAGTTGTCGGGCTTCCCATACCCGATGAGTTTTTACTGACCTTTGCCGGATATATTGTGTACACCGGTGAAGTTTCTTTTGCCCTTACGCTACTCGCTGCCTTTTTGGGGTCGGCAACAGGCATAACGATTAATTATTGGCTGGGCAGAAGTTTCGGTCTGCCTCTGCTTCTAAAATATGGACCGAAGCTTCATTTAACTAAACAGCGAATACAAATATCTCAGACCTATTTTCAGCGTTTCGGAAAGCCGTTGATTACTTTCGGCTACTTTATCCCTGGGATCCGGCATCTGACCGCTTATTTTGCCGGAATGTCTTCGCTTTCCTACCGGGTCTTTGCATTGTATGCCTACATAGGGGCATTTATCTGGAGTTTACTATTTCTTATGATTGGAAGGATTGTAGGCTCTAAATGGTATCTCGTTACGTCATTCGTACATAAAGCAAGCTTTGGCGGATTGGCCCTTTTGATTATAGTGGCAGGCATAACCTACTATTCATTCAAAACAAGGGGAAGAAAATCGGAAAGATATGACATTTCAAAATGGTAAAAAACCAGGAAACACTGCTACTCTCAGTGTTTCCTGATTTTTTAGCCTGAATAACCAATTTTTTCTTTGATTTTTTTAAGAAAATGATTTGCCTCGTGTCTCGCTTTTTCTGCTCCATAATGAAGGATTTTATCAATTTCCCGAGGGTTGCTCATCAGTTCTTTGTAGCGCTGTCTGGGCTGCTCCAAATACCTGTTCATGACCTGGAAAAGCTCCCTTTTCACTTCTCCCCAGCCAATTCCAGAGTGATAGTTATTCCGCATTTGCTTCACCTCGTCTTCGGAGGCGAATTCTTGATAGAGCAAGAAGAGAGAGGAATGATCCGGGTCTTTTGGTTCCTGTGGGGGAGTGGAATCTGTGACAATCCTCTTGGTCAATTTTTCCAATTCCTTTTCCCCACAAAAGAGAGGGATCGTATTATTATAGCTTTTGCTCATTTTCCTGCCGTCAAGACCAGGAACCACCGCTGTTGATGTATCCACCAAGTATTGGGGAAGCGGGAAGGTTTCTCCGAAAACATGATTGAAGTGGGTAGCGATGTCCCTTGCAATCTCCACATGCTGAATCTGATCCTTTCCAACAGGGACGATATCTGACTGGAACAATAATATATCGGATGCCATTAAAATGGGATAAGAGTATACGCCGATATTGATGCCGGCATCCTGATCAAGGCTGTTCTGCAGGTTTTGTTCTACAGCGCTTTTGTAAGCATGGGCTCGGTTCATCAAGCCTTTCGGTGTCAGACAGGACAGAATCCAGGACAACTCCATAATTTCAGGTACATCCGCCTGTCTGTAAAACGTTGATTGCTCAGGATCCAGACCCAAAGCAAGCCAGCTCGCTGCAATCCCATACACATATTCCTTAAACTGTTCTCTATTTTGCACGGTAGTCAGTGAGTGATAATCAGCGATAAAATAATAAGGCGAGTATTCATTACTGGCAGCCAGCTGCAGCGCCGGTTTTATCGCACCGATGTAATTGCCGACATGCGGCCGGCCGGTTGATTTAATACCTGTCAGGACTACTTTTTTTTCCATCTCTTCTCCTCCTGTCAATAAAAAAAGGTAACCCGTCCCTATAAAAAGGACGAGTTACCCCGTGGTGCCACCTTAATTGAACCGCTCCAAAAGCAGTCCGCTTAAATAGTATCCAAAAGCCGAATACTTGTCTCCTTATAACGGCGAGACCCTTCCGTCAAAGCCTACTCCCAACAGGTTTTGGTTTGAAAGCTCAGAAGCCCATTCAATATCATTTCCACACTGACTCGCACCGCCCGTCAGCTCTCTGACGTGTAACTTGATATTTACTCTTCTTCTTCAACGCTGAATATGATGGTTCTCATGTTATAGTATGGAACTGGAAAAATCAAGTAGAAATATTGGATAAGGGAACAATGCAGTCTGCTACATCATTTCTGGGTGAATTGACAACAGGTGAGACTTCAAAAGCTTCCATTTGTTCGCTCTCATAGGGAACAAGAAGCGATTTTAAATACTCGGTGTCCTGAATCGAGGGATCCAGCCAGCTGTCCTGTGCTTCTCGGTTGAGAATAACCGGCATGCGGTCATGAATGTCTTCCATAAGCTTATTTGGCATGGTCGTAATATGGGTGCAGGAGGTGATGATTTCCCCCTTGTGATTCCACTGATCCCAAAGTCCGGCAAAGGCAAAAGGCTTGCCGCTTTTTAACCGGATATGAAACGGCTGCTTTAACTTGTCTTCGCGCTTCCACTCATAAAATCCGTCTGCAATCACGAGGCAGCGCTTTGTTTTTAGCGGCCCTCTGAAGGATGATTTTTCATCGACTGTTTCTGCTCGTGCATTGATCATTTTATAACCGATTTTAGGGTCTTTTGCCCAAAATGGGATCAATCCCCAACGGTACAAGTGAGCTTTTCGATCCCCGCCGTCTGCGGTAACCACAAGAACATCCTGAGAAGGTGCAATGTTGAAACGTTTAGGCAACGTGCCTGGAATGATCACATCAAACTCTTCCTGAATAAAATCCATATCGGCATATAACGAATATCTGCCGCACATAAGAAACAGCTCCTTTATTTGTGGTACCTCCAGTTTATCGCATCATTGTGTTTTTAACAAAAACAAAAAAGACCCATGAAAATCCATGAGTCCATTAATTGGTCATTATCCAACAATCGCAAGATTTTTTTCTTTGGTTTCCAGCTTTTCAGCGATATCCCGTGCAATCCAGACGCCACAGGCACTGGCCTGAGCAAGACCGCGGGTAATGCCAGCTCCGTCTCCGCCTACATACAGACCGGAAATTTCAGATTCGAATTTTTCATTAAGTTTTGGACGCGCAGAATAAAACTTGGCTTCCACTCCGTAAAAAAGAGTGTGTTCTGAGGCTATACCAGGTGTTACTTCGTTCAGCGCTTCGGTCATTTCGATCAAGCTTTTCATCGTATTGTATGGAAGAACAAGCCCGAGATCGCCGGGTACGGCTTCTTTTAGTGTCGGATTAAGGAATCCCTCTTTCAAACGTTTTTCCGTAGAGCGGCGTCCTTTCTTGATATCTCCGTATTTTTGAACAACAAGCCCGCCGGACGATAGCTGGTTGGCCAGCTTTGATACTTCGTGGGCATATTCAGTCGGCTCATCGAACGGATCATCAAACTTATGGGAGACGAGAAGGGCAAAGTTCGTATTTGGGCTCCCAAGGGCAGGGTCTTTGTATGCATGTCCATTGGCAAGCATGATTCCGGAATGGTTTTCGACGACCACGTGACCGGAAGGATTGCTGCAGAATGTACGGACCCGTGTTCCGACCGATGTATTGAAAACAAATTTTCCTTCATATAAATGCGTGTTGATTTCTTCCATCACCACATTGGAAGTTTCCACACGAACGCCGATATCGACCTGATTGGCAGCCATTTTCAAACGGCGTTTTTTCAAAATCTTAGTCAGCCAGGATGAACCGTCACGGCCGGGGACAATCACAATTTTATCTGCATTCAATATGGTGCCGTCCTTTAATTCCACACCAACAGCCTTGTGGGTGCCATCCACTTTCTCTGTAACAAGATCCAGCACTTCCGCTTTATAGCGCATACTGATCTTTTCTTTTAAATATTCATAGATGCTGGTCAGGATCTCCAAGTTTTGTTCTGTTCCCAAGTGGCGCACCTGTGCACGAAGTAATTTCAGCCCGGCAGCATATGCTCGCCGTTCGATATCTTTAACTTCTGCTGTCAATGGGTCGGTAATGGTATCTGTCGCCCCGTGTTCAAGATTAATACTGTCTACATATTTAATAAGATCAACAACCGTTTCTTCCGGCAGGTAATCTGTCATCCAGCCGCCAAATTCGCTTGTAATGTTAAATTTTCCATCGGAATAAGCCCCTGCACCTCCAAAGCCGTTCGTAATGGAACAGGCGGGGAGACATCCGGCAAATTCTTTTCTGCCGGCAGCAGGTGGGCATTTTTGTATTTTTTTCTGCAAGATTGGGCAATTTCTAGAATATATATCATGTCCTTTATCAACCAATAAAATGTTGGCATGCGGCATTTTGCGGGTCAGTTCATAGCAAGCAAATATCCCGGCGGGTCCTGCGCCAACCACGATCACATCATAGGTAGTATTCATCAAAAAACCTCCAGACACGTTTGTCTCAACCTTAGTAACTATAGCAAAATCCAAAAATAAAAACAATACATTTTACGAACTTTTTATAAATTTTTATATTTAATGTTCGGTTTTTAGGTGGTTAATTGGAATAAATTTCATTTTTATCTCTAATTTCGGTGTGAAGAAGCTATCATTTAAGTGTAACTGGTTTTTGCAATTTTGTATGGGCAGAGTGACGCTTGACTTTAGTAAGTTACATTTGTTACAATACTTACATAAAGTAAGTTAAACCGATGAAGGGAGAGAGAACGATGGAAAAAAGAACTAGCGGGATTCATCATATTACGGCCATTGTAGGCAATCCACAAGAGAACGTAGATTTTTATGCAGGTGTGCTTGGTTTACGGCTCGTTAAGAAAACGGTTAACTTTGATGACCCAGGCACATACCATCTTTATTTTGGAAATGAAGAGGGATCACCAGGAACCATCATGACATTCTTCCCCTGGCCTGGAGCTTATAGCGGAAGAACGGGAGCAGGACAAGTGGGAGTAACCTCTTTCGTCGTGCCGGAGAACTCACTTGATTTTTGGGAAACTCGTTTGACCACCTTCAACATATCTTTTGAAAAAACGGAACGCTTTGGTGAAAAATACCTTACGTTTGACGATCCGCATGGTCTTCATCTTGAATTGGTGAGCCGCAGCGAAGGAAAGAACAGTGAATGGTCATTTGGCGGTGTTTCAGCCGATGTGGCGATCAAAGGATTTGGAGGCGCTGTGTTATTATCAGGTGCTCCTCACAAAACGATGAACCTGCTGTCAGATGTAATGGGGATGGAAAAAGTAGGAGAAGAAGGAGAGTATGTCCGTTTTAGAACCTCTTCTGATTTGGGAAATATCATTGATGTGAAAACAACTGCACAACCAAGAGGTATGATGGGTACAGGTACGGTCCATCACATTGCCTGGCGTGCTTCCGATTACGAAGACCACGAGCAATGGAGAAACCATGTGGGAAATAACGGTTATGAAGTTACTCCGATTATTGACCGACAATATTTTAATGCGGTGTATTTCAGGGAATCCGGCGGTATTCTTTTTGAAATTGCGACTGATCCTCCCGGATTTGCACGTGATGAGCCAAAAGATGTTATGGGAAAAAATCTTCTTCTCCCGCCGTGGCTTGAGCCTGAGCGTGAAAAAATTGAAGCGGTCTTGCTGCCAGCTGAAGCCCGTGTTTTAAAGGAGGACCAAGCATAATGAAGCATATTTTTAAAAAAGGAACCAACGAAGATGCACCCGTTTTGCTTTTGCTGCATGGAACCGGAGGAAACGAGGAGGACCTTGTTCCTCTTGGTTCCCTCCTTTCTCCGGAGTCATCTATTTTAAGTGTAAGAGGAAATGTATTGGAAAATGGCATGCCCCGCTTTTTTAGACGATTGGCGGAAGGCGTTTTCGATGAAGAAGATTTAAAGTTCCGCACAAAAGAATTGCACGATTTTTTGGATGAAGTCGCAGGCAAATATGAATTTAACCGAAATAACGTGGTTGCAGTCGGTTACTCCAACGGTGCCAATATTGCCGGCAGCTTATTGTTTCATTATAAAACAAGTTTGCGCGGTGCTGTTCTCCATCATCCAATGGTCCCGCTAAGAGGAATTCAGCTTCCGGACTTAAAGGGAGTTCGCGTATTTATCGGAGCTGGCAAGAACGATCCGATCTGCCCGCCGCAGGAAACTGAAGAGCTGGAACACCTTCTGATAGAGGCAGGAGCCAAAGTGGAAACGCATTGGGAAAATTATGGCCATCAGCTTACACAGCCAGAAGCAGAGCGAGCTGCGGGCTGGTTTCAAACATACTACTTGTAAATTTAACCCAGGGGAAGGAGAACCTTCATGAAATCCATCGATCCATCACACCTATCTGATCGGGAGAACTATAAATTTCTGACGGGAAGCGTCATTCCGAGACCTGTTGCTTTTGTTACTTCCTTATCAAAAGAGGGTATATTGAATGCGGCACCTTTCAGCTATTTCAATGTTGTCTGTTCATCACCGCCGCTCATCTCTGTATCTGTTCAGCGCTCAAACGGCAATCAAAAGGATACCGCCAGGAACGCTATGGAGGCAGGGGAGTTCGTGGTTCACATTTCCGATGAAAGCTATGTGGAGGCCATCAACATAACGGCTGCCAGCCTTCCACCAGACGAAAGCGAGGTGGAGCTCGCTTCCCTCACCCCGGTAGAAAGTACGTCTGTCGGAGTTCCAGGGCTTCAGGAAGCAAACATCCGTCTTGAATGTGTGCTGGACCAATCCATCCCCCTTGGCGGAACCAGTGAAAATCCCGCTTGTGACCTGTTGATCGGGCGTGTCGTCCACTACCATATTAAAGAGGAGCTCTACGAAAAGGGACGGATTGATGCTGTTGGTTTAAAACCAGTGAGCCGTCTGGCAGGCAATAATTACTCCAGGCTTGGTGATATATTTACATTGGATCGGCCGAAATAGCAGCTGAATCGTATGCCGTATATTTTTTCAGGAGGGATCTTTAATGGAAAGAAGAGCTTTTGGAAAAACGGATATGGAAGTTTCAGTATTGGGGTTTGGCGGGGCGGAAATTGGATATTCCGGCGCTACTGCAGAAACGGTGGACCGGCTGCTGGGCAGTGCGCTTGATGCAGGGTTAAATTTTATTGATACTGCAGAATGCTATGGTAACAGCGAGGAATTGATTGGAAAAACGATGTCTCACAGAAGGAACGACTTCTACTTGATTACCAAATGTGGACATGCGTCAGGTTTTGATGCGCCGGACTGGGATCCCCAAATGCTTTCAGAGAGCATTGACCGCAGTCTGAAACGCTTGAACACCGATCGGCTGGACGTTGTTCTTTTGCACAGCTGCTCAAAGGATTTATTGAAGCAGGGAGACGTTATCGAAGTTCTTGAACGGGCGAAGGAACAGGGTAAAACCCGTTATATCGGCTACAGCGGGGATAGTGACGACGCTTTGTTCGCTATTCAAACCAATGCCTTTGATGTGTTTGAAACCTCCTTGAACATAGCCGATCAGCAAGCCATAGAATTGACGCTTCCAGAAGCGCAACAGCGGGGAATGGGTGTGATTGCCAAGCGCCCGATCGCCAATGTGGCCTGGAAGTCGGGGGAAAAGCCGGACAATGAATATATTCAGGAGTATTGGGAGCGGCTGCAACATCTACAATATGATTTTCTGGACAATGAATTCACGGCATCTGTGGAGAAAGCTCTTCGTTTTACATTAAGCACTCCTGGTGTTCATACAGCAATTGTTGGAACCCAGAATCCGGAGCGCTGGACCCAAAACGCACAGCTGCTTGCAAAAGGGGCCTTGCCGAAAGATGAATATGATGCCATCCGCACCGAATGGAGAAAACAATCTCAGGAAAATTGGGTTGGCCAAGTATAAAGGAATCCAAAAGCAAGCCTTCATCCCGCAAAGGGAGATGAAGGCTTGCTTTATTTTAGAAAAATAAACCCAATCATAACAATGGTGGGGATTCCGTATATCAGGGATTGCTGAAAGGTCATTTCCCTATCCAGCCTTTCCTTCCATGTCTTGTAAGCCGAACGTTTTTTCACATACCAATTACCGCTGTTCATGATAATGCACCTCTTTTATGTGTGGAATTTATTACTTTGAAGTTTCCCGAAAACGACATGTTTTTAACCTCATATTCGACAGAAACCGGCGAGTTTTAACGAAATTGTGGTAGCATAGTGGGAGATGAAATGAGAAAAAAAGAGTTATCGCTACGATTATCCTTTTAAATGGATTAAAATAGAAAAAGAGAGTGAAAAGCCAGGAGGGAAAGTTGAAGTGAAACAGAGATTAGGTATAATGTTGATCGCGTTGCTGCTCATGGTGATTGCCGGGTGTTCCGACACTCCAAATCCCGAGCCCAGAATTAAAGACTATATGAAAAACTGGCAGTCTATGAACTTCGATAAGATGTACGATATGCTGTCTGACAGCAGTAAGAAAGCCATCAAAAAGGATGACTTTGTAAAAAAATATTCTGCGATTTACGGAGGAGTCAACGCCCAAAAGATTTCGATCAAGCCAGTGATTCCAAAAGAAGAGCCGGAACCTGATAAAAATGGAAACATTACGTATACATACAACGTGAAAATGGATACAGTAGCTGGCCCTGTAAACTATAAGCACAAGATAAAAATGAAGGAACAGGAAAAGAACGACAAGAAGAATTGGTACATTAATTGGGACTACTCACTGATCTTCCCGGGAATGGAAAAGGGGGATAAGGTGAGAGTACAGACCAATAAAGCAAAACGAGGAGAAATTCTGGACCGCAACGGCAATGGACTTGCCGTTAATGGGATGGCTTACCAGGTCGGAATTGTTCCGCAGAACCTTCCTGAAAACAAAGAGGCAAGCAAAGAAGAACTCGCAAAAGTGCTTGGCATCGATAAGAAAACCATTGATAATGCCCTGAATGCTTCATGGGTGCAGCCTGGTTTCTTTGTTCCTGTTAAAACCATTGCAGAAGGTGATCCGCGCCTGAAAAAGGTGGAGAAAATTAAAGGGGTTTCCACTCAATCGATTGAGACAAGGGTTTACCCTTATAAGGAAGCCGCGTCCCATCTTACCGGATTCGTTCAGCCGATCAAAGCCGATGAGCTAAAAAAACTCCAATCTCATGGCTATGAATCTACCGATATGATCGGAAGAAGAGGACTTGAAAAGTTTTATGAGAAACAGCTTCGAGGAACAAACGGCGGTGTCATCCGTATTGTTGATTCGGGGGAAAATGAAAAAAGGAAAGTGGCCGAAAAAGAAGCAGTTGACGGAAAATCCGTAACCTTGAACATTGATATGTATCTTCAGTCTGATCTGTACAATCAAATGAAAAAGGATGTCGGCACCGCTTCTGCCATCAATCCAAAAACCGGGGAAGTATTGGCGCTTGTCAACAGCCCTGGATTTGATCCGAATGATTTTGTTCTTGGCATTTCCTCGTCGAAATATCAAAGCCTGGAAAAAGATCCAAAGCAGCCGATGCTAAATCGTTTCGCTTATACGTACGCACCTGGCTCTACCTTCAAGCCGATTACAGCATCCATCGGCCTTGAAACCAACAAGCTGGATCCGAACAAGGAAGTTCAGATATCAGGCAAAAAGTGGCAGAAAAAGGGCTGGGACAAGAAATTTGTAACCCGTGTGGCGACAGTGCCGTCCGTTGATTTGGAGAAGGCACTGATGTATTCCGATAACATTTATTTTGCTCAAACCGCACTGGCCATTGGAAAAGACGATATGGTAAAAGGAGCAGAAAAGTTTGGGTTTAATGAAGATATACCCTTTGAACTGGATTTTGAAAATTCTTCACTGACAAAGGATGATATCAATTCAGAAGGCATGCTGGCTGATACAGGTTACGGGCAGGGCAGAGTGGAAATGAACATCTTGCACCTCGGGCTCTCCTATACACCATTTATCAACAATGGCAACCTGATCGCTCCAAAACTGGAGAAAGAAGACAAGCCTGAACAAAAAATCTGGAAGAAAAATGTAATCTCATCTGAAACAGCTTCAAGAATCCGCAGTGATCTTGTGAAGGTGGTGGAGGACAAGAGGGGGACCGGCTATAAGCCGCCTTTGAAAAATTTAGTTCTAGCCGGCAAGACGGGCACCGCCGAACTGAAGTCCAAGATTGGTGAAAAGGGTAAGGAAAACGGCTACTTCGTGGCATTCAACCAAAAAGATCCGAGTCTTCTGATTTCCATGATGATCGAAGGGGTTCAGGATAAAGGCGGCAGCCACTACGTCATTCCGAAAGTAAAAAATTCATTTAAATCGTATATGAAAGAAAAGCCTCTTCGCTAAGAAGAGGTTTTTCCTGCCTAAGGGAAGAAAGATAGTAAGTACATTTCTTTATCCATTATACAAAGGGTGATTTTCGTGCAAACTCCTCTGCTTTTTAATATGAATATCGGCACTCAAAAACCGGAAAGCATCAGGAATACGGCAACCAAGTGCCCGTTTTGTGAGCGGGAAAGCCTTACAGATATCCTCGAAGAAAAGGGAGATATCATTTGGCTGAAGAACAAATATCCTGTGCTGGCCGATGCCTTTCAAACTGTGTTGATTGAAACGAAGGACTGTTTTTCAGAGCTTTCCGAGTACAGTAAAGACCATCTATACGCGCTGATCGATTTTGGACTTCAGGCATGGGAAAAAACAATTAAAAGCGGGGATTACAAATCCGTTATCTTCTTTAAAAATCATGGGCCGTTTTCGGGAGGAACACTACGCCACCCCCATATGCAGATTATTGGCTTCAAGGAAGCGGATTACCATGAGAACATCAGTGCCTCCCAGTTTGAGGGCATAACAATTGACCAGCAAAAAGGCATCGAATTTAACATTTCCACCAAGCCAAAAATGGGATTTTATGAGCTGAATATTCTTATGGAGGACCAGGGAAAAACGAAGGAGCTGGCGGATTATATTCAGTTGTCCACACACTTCCTGTTGAATCATTTTAATAAAAATTGCAACAGCTACAACCTTTTCTTTTACCGGATGGATGAAACGATCATCGCCAAAGTGGTTCCGCGCTTTGCCGCTTCCCCTTTGTATGTCGGTTATTCCTTCCCGCAAGTTGCAAGCAATATTGATGTAATCGCAGAAAAGATCAAATCGCTCTATATATAGGACGGTAATTACATATTTTGTATGGTGGACGGGAAGGGGAAAAGGAAATTTGGAGGAGAAAAAAGTAACGTGGCTGGAACTCTTTTACGATTTGTTGTTTGTAGCAGCAGTAGCTAAGGCAACACATGCGATACTGCATGTTGAAGATGGTTATATTCATACTGAATATCTCGTGAAATTTGTATTGATGTTTGTTCCAATTTGGTGGGCATGGACAGGGCAGACAATGTTCGTTAACCGGTTTGGAGAAGACTCTTCATATCAGCGCCTGTTTATGATTCTTCAAATGGTGTTCGTATTGACCATGATCTCCAGCCTGTCTGTAGATTTTGATCACTATTATCTTTCATTTCTGATCGGCTATATGGGCCTTAGAGGACTAACGGCCATTCAATATCTGGTTGTTCAGAATGTGGAAGAGGGAGATGTAAAGCGCGTTGCCTGGTATTTGGGCAGAACCTTTTGGATTGGTATTGCCGTGTCCTCCCTGTCCCTTTTCTTTGATTCCTGGATTCGCTATGCAGTACTGTATGCAGGCATTTTAATTGATATGTTGATGCCCGTTGCGGGGCGCCGTTATCTTGTAAAAGGCCCGCCACATACTGCTCATTTGCTGGAACGGTTTGCTTTATTAACCTTAATTCTTTTTGGGGAAACGGTTGTCAGTACGCTGGCCGTAATGCAGCCGCAAAAAGGGGATTGGAACTCCATCTCATTTTCCATTCTTTCATTCATCCTGATCATCGCCATGTGGTGGCAGTATTTTGACAACGTGGAAAAGAAAGTGAATAAAGAAATTCAAACTGCGGGGCAAACCATCATATACGGACATTTGTTTATTTTAATGTCGTTGAGCATGATTGCTGCTTCCATACAGCTGTTGTTTCTGCACGAAGTCGACTATTTATTTATCGTGTATTTTGTATTTAGTTCTGTATTCGTTTACTTTGTGTCTACCACTCTTGTCTTTCATCAGTATAGGTATGAAAAAGATCGTTTAGGCTACCATCATCTTGTACTTTTTTTTGGAATTCTTGTTGCTTTCTTTATCATTAATCTTATCGTTGTAACCCCAAATATTATGATTATTGGAGAACTGGCTTTGTTTTTTATCCTTTATGCTGCAATAACCACAAGATAATCATAGGAAAAAGACGCTGTGCTTTATTTCACACAGCGCCTTTTTCCTTTTTATTCTGATCCACTGGGATCGACTTCATCCCAAGACATGGTGGTTACTTCAGTAAACTCTCCGTTTTCAACCTCTTCTTCAGTTGCCTCCTGATTCAATTCCTCTGCATCATTCATTCCGGGTGCAACAGTGGGTTCGTCTTTGCGTTCCTTTTTCATGGTGCTGTTCCTCCTTTCTTTTTGTCTGGTATTCAAAGTATCCCCTTTAATTAGGAAATTACTCCCATCCAGCCCTTTTCTTCAGGTTAAACAAGGGATTTTAAAGCCTGTGGTGAAGTAGTAATCTAGGTACAATTGAGGATGCACAACCGCAAGGGTTTTACATTTTTATCAATCCAGGGGAGGTAACCAATGATGATGAATGTGCCTTTACGCGTTACAGCGATGATGGAGCATGCTGAAATGTTTTTCCCTAAAAAAACGGTGGTCAGCCGGACGGCTTCTGGAATTCGAACATTTACATACCGTGAAATTGCCAATCGTACAAGGCGGCTTAGCAGTGCGCTAAAAAAAATAGGTGTCCAAAAGGGAGACAAGGTAGGAACACTGGCTTGGAACCATCACCGCCATCTCGAAGCTTATTTTGGGATTCCCGGTGCAGAAGCTGTTCTACATACGATCAACATCCGCTTGTCACCTGCTCATATTGCGTATATCATCAATCATGCAGAAGACAAAGTGCTTTTGATTGATCAGGATATATTGCCGCTGATTGAAGCAATCAGGGAAGAGATTACAGGTGTGCAATCGTTTATCCTGATGACCGATGAGCCGGAACTTCCCGAATCGTCTTTAGAGCCGCTTTATCATTATGAAGCCTTGCTCGATGAAGGTGATCCGAACTTTGCTTTTAATCCGGATATCGATGAAAATGAACCAGCGGGCATGTGCTATACATCAGCCACCACAGGAAATCCAAAGGGTGTTGTCTATTCCCACCGCGGCATTGTTCTTCATAGTATGGCGCTCGGGCATGTGGATGGAGGAAGTGTTTCAGAATCCGATATCTGTATGCCTGTTGTTCCAATGTTCCATGTGAACGCCTGGGGTCTTCCGTTTGCCGCCGTCTGGTTTGGAACCACCCAAGTGCTTCCGGGACCACAGTTTACTCCAAAGCTACTTGCGGATCTGATTGAACAGGAGAAAGTCACTATTACTGCAGGGGTGCCGACGATCTGGCTCGGATTGCTGAAAGTGCTTGATGAAGGAGAATACGATACAAGCAGTCTTCGCTGTATTTTATGCGGGGGTTCAGCCGCCCCTAAAGGACTGATCCAAGCGTTTGAATCCAAGCATAACATCCCGTTTGCACACGCTTATGGTATGACAGAAACCAGTCCACTTGTGGTTTTTTCCCGAATTAAAAGCTACCAGCAGGATCTCAGTAATGAAGATAAGCTGAATATCCGGGCGAAGCAGGGCTACCTAGTACCGGGTGTGGAAATGAAGATAAAAGGCGCAAACGGAGACGTTAAATGGGATGGCAATGAAATGGGAGAGCTTCTTCTCCGGGGCAATTGGATCGCTGATGAATATTACGGTGAAGAGCCGTCTTCCGCATTTGAAGATGGCTGGCTTCATACCGGTGATGTTGTCACAGTGGATGAGGAAGGGACAATAAAAATTGTAGACCGCACGAAGGATTTGATAAAGAGCGGGGGAGAGTGGATTTCTTCTGTTGATCTTGAAAACGCTCTCATCGCTCATGAGGATATATTCGAGGCATGCGTGGTCGCGGTTCCTGATCCAGAGTGGCAGGAGCGGCCGATTGCTTGTGTGGTGTTGAAGGAAGGAAAACGTGGCCAGGTTACTAAGGAAGACATCAAAGAGTATTTAAAACCGCAGTTTGCCAAATGGTGGATTCCCGACGATGTTTTGTTTATGGATGAAATTCCGAAAACATCGGTCGGCAAGTTTTTAAAGCGTGCCCTCAGAGACCAGGTTCGTGATCACTATGCAGGTGAAGGTAGAGTAGAGACGAAATAAACCATCAGGCTGCCTCTGCTTTAGCAAAGGCGGCTTCTTCATGAAAGAGTAGAGGTGTCGGACGTGTTGATTACAGAACTTCAGTTTAAAGATGAACTCCTGAAAACGATTATTGATAATGCCTTTCATTGTGTGGTTGTCGTTGACATTAATGGCATCATCACATACTTAAATCAGGCATATTGCGATTTTATTAAAGTGGATCAGCACGGATCGGTCGGCAGACATGTGACCGATGTGATTGAAAATACGAGAATGCATATTGTGGCCAGAACTGGAAAAGAGGAGATTGCCGATCTGCAGTTCATTGAAGGCAATTATATGATTGCGGACCGTCTTCCCATCCGCCAGGCCGGCAAGGTTGTTGGTGCAGTCGGAACCGTTACCTTTAGAGATACTGAGGAGTGGCGGACCATGAATTCCCATATCAAAAATCTGTTAACGGAACTGGAATATTACCGGAGTGTTCAGGAGGAGAATACCGGCGCAAAATATTCTCTTCATGATATTGTAGGCTCATCATCTGAGATAAAGGTTTTGAAAGAGCGGATCAAAAAAGTAGCAGCCAGTGACGTTTCGGTGCTGATTCGGGGTGAAAGCGGGACGGGCAAGGAACTGTTTGCCCACAGCATCCATCAATTAAGTGAACGCTCGAATAAGCCTTTCATCAAGGTCAATTGCGGTGCCATCCCGGAACATCTTTTGGAATCGGAGCTGTTTGGCTACGAGGAAGGAGCATTTACTGGCGCCAAAAAGGGAGGAAAGCTTGGCAAATTCCAACTGGCTGACGGGGGGACTATTTTTCTCGATGAGATCGGTGATATGCCCCTTCACATGCAGGTGAAGCTGCTGCGCGTGCTTCAGGATCGGGAAGTGGAAGCGGTCGGCAGCGTGAAGCCGATAAAGGTGGATGTGCGTGTGATCGCGGCCACCAATAAGCCGCTGGAGAAAATGGTGGAAGAGCAGCGGTTTCGGGAGGATCTGTTTTACCGGATTCATGTGATTCAGGTGAACATCCCTCCATTGCGTGACCGGCCGGAAGATATCAAAGAGCTATCCCGGCATTTTCTTGCCAAAATCAATAAGCGCTCCGGAAGGCGGATCCTTGGCCTCCAGGAAGAGGTAGCCGGTTTGTTTGACAGCCACAATTGGCCCGGCAACGCGCGCGAGCTGGAGAACGTTATCGAAGCCGCCGTGCATTTGTGCCATGGCGATCGGATTACAAAGGATGCCCTTCCAGATTATTTAAAAGAAGTCTCCGTTCTGTCCCTGGGAAAACGGAGCCTGAAGGAGATCTTGGAGGAAACAGAAAGGCGGGTGCTGCAGGCTGCGCTAAGGGAGCACCATGGCGACCGGCTGAAAACAGCCAAAACCCTTGGTATCGGCAAGACAAGCTTGTATGACAAGCTGAAAAAGTATGGGGTGGAGTGACAGGGGCGTGAAGTCGAAAGGGAGTAAGTGTAGTTGGCATAATATGGTTTTTTGGTCAGTAAATTTCAAATTCCGCAAGTAAATCATTCAAACACGCTGTATTTTATTTTTTGGAAACTCAAACAGGGGATTTTTACTTACTAAAATCCCCTGAATCACAAAAAATACAGCAGCCACAGCAAATTCCTGCATTTTCTTCTTGTACCGTCCTCCTCCGCAGCTAGCAAAAGGTGAGATCCCTTAAACTGCAAGAAACTGGCTCCTTCAAAAAACGAAAATACTTGTTAACTTTTCCTGAGTAAGCTCATCTACCCCAATCCACTTTGTTGATTTTCCAAGCGGACCATGGTGTCAGCCTCGCCACTGTGATGCGAATCATCGTCTTTTCCACACCTTTATTTTCTCTGTAAATCACCGTTTTAACGGGAATAACGGTTTTAAACGTTCGATGCTTTTTTGATTCTTTCCCCCGGATATCATAATGGATGGCGGTTACGCCTTTACCCGTTTTCAAAAGCTTTTTGCTTTCCGCCCCTTTTTCAGGAAGAACCGGTTTCATCAAATCTGGATCATTTTCTTTGAGTGACAATAAGTACATTTGAACAATCTGATGCGGGTTGGCGTGATGGGCGTAATCTTCAAGTTTTCCCCCTGCTTTTAGGATCATCAATTTATGGGAAGGATCCGCGTTGCGTGTTTTATGCGTGGTGCTTCCGGCGAAATGAATGCAAAAATGGCCCGGAAAGCCGTTTTGTAGCGCTCCCGCTCCGTGGGGCATGCCATGCATGGAAGCGGCCAGCATTTTCCCCTTAACTGGTATGAGGATAGCCCGCCGGCGCCAGCTCCATTTCCCGTTATAAAGGTGCTTCAGGACTGCGGTGTCTTTATAGGTCAACGGCTGAACATCGGCATGTTTGTTCCCGGCGCGGCGCTGCACAGAAAAATAAAAGCCGGTTTCCAGGTCAATGACCTTGAATTTTTTTCCGGTAGGCAAAAGCCGGTTCACTTTTTCCCATTTTAAAATGGTTCCTTTTTCGGGAACAGGATAGACGGTAAAAGGGAATTCGCTTGCTTCTGCTGCATGGAAGGGAAGGATCATTAGCATAAGAACAAAAAGAAAAGTAAGGCGGTTTTTTCGGCTGTCCATGTCTTTTATCTCCTTGAAAATTTTTTCTTTTTTAATATCTCAATGATCTCCTGAAAATAACCGTTTTTTTTCCGTTTACCATGGCAAAAGAGCCACATTTTAAGATTTCGGGCTTATCACTTTGGGCCAAGTAATCACCTTTCTTCTCCCTATCCCATATCTTGTATATTATCCTGTGGGAACAGGGGGGCTAACGTTGGTTTATATAAAAGGGAAGCAACTGAACACATTAGAAGATATACCGGGATTCGGACAATTTTCTGAGGCCCAGCGTGCAACTGCGGTACGACTGCTGAACAGCAGGGAGTCCTTTTTTTATGATAGTTCCAGGCAGCTTCAATTCGAAATCACATATCGTGCAAACATTGTTTCATCTGCTTATGCGCTGAAGAACAGCGGAGCGCGGTTTGCGACGTTTCAAACAGCAAGAGCGAACCGGAAATTCTGGATTTTAACGGCCTATGGTGGATTTCTGATCCGTCCGGATGTTACACCGGCGGATGCGATTACCGATATTTTTGTTAATGGGCGAAAATATGCTTTCGAATGTACCACCTCCATGATGATTATCCTCTATAAAGGGTTGCTGGAGACGATTGGACCGACAACCTTTAATCAGCTGTTTCGGGGATTGTTGTTGTGGAGCACTGAACATGATGAGGACCTTCAGCTGACTGCTGTGACGAGCGGGGATTCCTTGCCTGGGGACATCCGCTACATTCAGAATCCGGAGTTTCATCCTGCGACTCCTCAGTGGCAGGGCGAGAATTTGATTGACTTAGGAAACGGGATGTTTTTCGGCCATGGCATCGGAGTGGGAATGCTCGGTGAATTCATTGAAATTCTCAACCAGCGTAGGCGTCCGGGAGCCACGACGTCTGCCTTTTTGACCGCGCAGATCATCCGTCCGAACTTTAGAAGAATGGCGGAATATACAGGACATCCGCTTCGGCGTCTGCTTGTATAGAAAAACCACCCGGCAAATGATAACCGGGTGGTTTTTACTGTTCTTTTATTGAATGTAAGGAAGCGGGTTAACCGCGTTGGTTTTACCAACATTCCAAGGTCCTTTATGAAGCTCGAAGTGAAGATGCTGTCCAAAGGAATGACCGGTGTTGCCCATGTGGCCAAGAGTTTGTCCTTGGGAAACCGTCTGGCCGGTGCTTACTGCGCGGTCTCTCATGTGGGCGTAAACCGTTGTGTAAAGCTGTCCATCGATATAATGGGACAAGAAGACCACATTTCCGTAAGAAGATGAGGTGTAAGAGCGGATTACCGTTCCGGATGCGGCTGCATGGATTGGAACAATACCTCCGGCTGCAATATCAACTCCTGCATGGAACTTGTTCCATCTTGAACCAAGCTGTGAAGTAACAACCCCTGCTGATGGGAAGATGAATTTTCCGGAAGAGCTAGGCGGTGTATACGATGGTTCAGGTTTTGGCTCAGGCTTTGGAGCAGGTTTTGACGGAGCTGGTGCTGGTGCAGATTCATGAGCCGGCTGGCTTGCTTTTTCCTTTGCTGCACGTTCAGCCGCTGCTTTTTGGGCGGCTTCTCTTGCTGCCGCTTCTTTTGCTGCTTTGGCTGCGGCAGCTTTAGCTGCTGCTTCACGGCGCGCACGTTCAGCCGCTTCTTTTTTCGCTCGTGCAATTTCTGCTTTGATTGCTTTTTCCTGATCGGCAAGAAGAGCATCTTTTTCTTCAAGCTTTCCGATGTCATCATGAAGGTGGTTTTCTTCGCTGCGAAGTTGCTTCATAATCTTATTTTTCTTGCTTTTTTGATCCTTCAGCTGGCTATTCAATGAATTCAGCTCATCCAATTGGCCGTTCAGTGAAGAAAGCTTTGACTCCACCTGCTGCTTTTTTTGTTCGACTGCTTCTTTGTCACGCTTATGTTCTTCCAGAATCGTTTTATCCTGCTCCGCGATGATGTTCAGGCTGATCATGCGGTCAAGGAAATCACCGAATCCCTGTGAACCAAGCAGCACTTCTATGTATTTTACAGGGCCGCCTGTTTCGTACATATTGCGAACACGCTCTTTCAGTAAGGCATCACGTGCTTTAATGCGCTTTTCAAGTTCTGCAATTTCGCTTTTCAATTTTTCAATGTCCGCTTTTGTTTGAGCGATTTCATCTTTTTTGTTTTGAATATCGTCCGCTGTCTTTTTTAACGATGCTTGGAGCTTATCCAATTCCTTCAGGAGCTGGTCCTGTTCACCCTGTACTTTTTTAACCTGCTTGTTTTTCTTAGCTTGTTCTGCATGGTTTTCGGCTTGCTTTTGTTGAACTTCTTTCAGCGTTTCTGCAGATGCTGATGTGTATGTAAACCCGGATAGTCCAATACTAATTGATAAAGCAGCTGTTAAAATCTTCCTCTTCAACAATAAGTCCCCCTCTTCGTGCAAATGTTACCAGTCTATTAATCACAGAGATTATTATAGCATTTAAAATCGACAAGTTTTCGTGAAATAATATTACATTTGTGTTTCATAATGTTACAGCAATCGTTGTAATTTGACATTAAACTGGATAAATGAGCCAATTCACCCGGATAGAGGACATTATTTACTGAATGGTGAAACGTAATTCTGTCGAGTTTTATCAGAACCTCAGCATTTAGAAAATAAAATTGTTTTATAATGGTCGGAAACCAATAAGGCAAAAAAAGCATCCGCTGCAGGTTGCAGCGGATGCTGTTCCAAGGTTATGGAGTTGGTTTTTGGCGGTCCAGCGGAAGTGTGATGCACCGGAAAGCACCGCCTGATTTAATAATCTCGGTAATGTCCACCTCAATCACGTGATAGCCTCTTTCTTTGAGTTTGGCATTGATTTTTTTATTTACCGGGAGGGCAAAAATGGTTTTGTCTCCGATCGACAATATATTTGTGCCAAGCGTAAATTGCTCATCTTCATCAATTTCAATCGTTTTGTACCGTGAAGTCAGCAATTTTAACTCCTCTTCATGAAATGCAGGGGGATAAATGATGGCTTCCTCGGGTGATAAAACGTTGAACACACAGTCAAGATGCAAATATTTCTCATTGAAGGGAACCGGGATGATGGTATAATCCCGCTCGTGCTTCTGGAGATTGGCAATCGATTCCCGGCTTGTGCGGTGGCTCACGCCAACATACACGGTTTTTCGGTCCAGCAGCACATCACCGCCTTCAATACTGTCGTGCTGCAAATCTTTAATCGTAATGTGTTCTTCATTTATCCACTCTTTCAGTATCTTTTCTTCTCCCTGCCTGATTTCCCGCCCCATTGCCGAGATATACAGCGTATGTCCGATGGTAAAGCCGATATCTCTCGTGAAAACCTGCTCTGGATATTCCTGTAAAGGGGGAAGGCAGTGCACCGTAATCCCTTTCTCTTCAAGGGCTTTGATAAATGTCTTATGCTGTTTTACCGCAAGCTCTGTGTCGATATTTTCGTCGGCATAGTATTTCTGTGTTTCATTAATGACTTCACGAATTTTCATGAACTTGGGCTCACACAGAATTACATCTTTCAATCGATCATATTCGCTAAAACAGGCCATTTGATCCCTCATTTTCTAATCATTTTCTCATCGCATCTGTAAAGATTCCTGCTATATTTTTTCTCATAAATAAGAAAAATATGCGTAAAGGTTCTAGCTTTCCAAGAGTTTTGAAATGGTATAGGAAATCATATGCTGAGTTGCCAATAGGGAGGAAAGTTGAAGCCGCTCGGTCCATTTGTGCGCATCCCGTCCCATTGGGCCTAAATTCATCACAGGCATCGTCAGCTCCTTCATATCATTCAATGGAAGATGGTACCGTTCACCGTAAACCGGCATGTTGTCGAGAAGCGGGCGCAGTTCCTCTTGTTTATAGGACAGTCCAACATAGCTCAAGTCGGAAAGTCCGGCAAAATAGTTTTGTTTTTTTAATGTGATTTGAAATTGGCTTTCAGCAAACTGGATGACATCTCCTGAAACCTTCTGAATCAATGAATCCTCCCTGGATGATACGGCTGGATAGAAGGGAGGGGCATAAAAAAGAACGATCATTGGCGCATATTGCTTGCAAAGACTGGCCAGATCATTGACCAGCATGGTGGTTACATCCCGGTCATCGAGATGGGGATGAGTGGATAAAATATAGTTTTCCCTCCGTGTAATCTCCTCCTGACCATGCAGTTCAAGTGCTTTTTCAAACAGCTCCTGAAACGTAAAGACAGTTATGGCAGGCTTTTTTACGTCAAACGGTACCAGCTTTGAATAAGCAAGCGCTTTTTCATAAAAAAAGGATTCCACATTTTTGGCCGCCTCTTTTGCAAGCCTGAGCAGCTGCAGGTTCACTTCGGAAAAGGATTTTTCCATCATCAGCAAATTAAACAACGTGACTGCTGCATGTGGGATCTGAACGGAGTAATGGTCTTTTAAATCTTTCTGCAGCAGATTAGCAGGAGGCGGTATCGCCTCATCCCCAAGCGTTTCGCAAAAATCGAGGTTAAGCTCCAGCATTCTTGTCATTTCTGCTGCCATCAAGTTTCCGTTTAATCCGCCAAAGGGTTCGCCCACATGGGTTTCCCGGCCGTAACAAAGAAAACCGGGAAGTAGTTTGCCCACTGTACCGGTATATAAATAATGATTTTTGTCCCCGGGGTAGCGGGTAAAAGCGGGTTCCCCGTTCAGGCAGGCTTTATAGGAAATTGAGTATTGGCGTTTCAATTGCTCCAGCGCAGGGATGGCAGCAAGCATACCGGCGGAATTCACTTCTTCGTCTGGAACGGAAACCATTAAAATGTTTCCCGGGAAGTGGCCCTCGGCCGCCTGTTCAATCATGGAAAGGTGTAGGGCCACACCGGCTTTCATGTCCATGGTGCCGCGTCCAAACAGCCATTGGCCATTCTCCAAATCTTCCATTAATTCATCCGGAAGATTTGGCAGTTGTTCGATTTTTTCCGTCAGTTCTGCCGGACGAAAGGCCAGATGCTTCAAGTCGCCATAGTCTTCTATGTTCACCACATCAAAATGGCTTAACAGAATAACAGTATCCTCATGGGGGCCATTTCGGACAAAGGCTGTTAATAGCTTGCGTCCATCCGGCATAGGGTGTAGCTGCAAATGGCTAGGGTTGTATTTGTAATAATCCAGAGAGTTTAGCGTGTAGTAGAGATGTTCAGCCATCGCAATTTCAGCCGGTTCAGTTGAGATGCTTGGTATTTCCACGAGTTCTTTTACAAGTGCCGTTAGCGATTCCTTGTCTTGCCATCTGTTCATATAATCCCTCTTTTCTATGAAGTAGCTTGCTTTCTAGTAATTGATATTATCCTAACACATATTGTAAATTCTTAAGAATCTTAAGAAAGATTGAAGGTTTACTGGGATTTATTGACTCCTTCACACGTGCTCTGTAACATCGGTTTTGTAACAAGCAATACAATGGCGGAGGGGAAAAGAATGATAGAGGTTAATGGGCTTTCTCATGAATTTCGAATCGGGCAAAAAGGAAAGGAAAAAGTGGTACCTGTCCTTCATCATGTGGATTTACATGTAAAACAGGGAGAAATTGCAGCAATTGTCGGCAAAAGCGGTTCAGGAAAATCCACCTTGCTTAACTTAATCAGCGGCTATATCAAACCTGTTTCAGGAATGATTCGAATTAATGGTACGGATGTTACATCATTTAATGAAGGGCAATGGGCGGATTTCCGCTTGAACCAGATGGGATTTATTTTTCAAAGCTTTCAATTGATCCCCAGCATGACGGCTTTCGAGAACGTGGAATTGCCGCTTATTTTAAAAGGGGTGAATGAAAAGGAAAGGCAAAAACAGACCCAGGGGATGCTTGAAACAGTGGGGTTATTAGAATATGGCGGACATTATCCGGGTGAATTATCCGGGGGCCAGCAGCAACGGGTGAGTATTGCAAGGGCACTTATCGTGCATCCTCCGATTATACTGGCGGATGAACCTACCGGCAGCCTGGACAGTGACAATGAAAAGGAGCTTCTTGCTTTCATTCAGAAATTGAACAGAGAACGCGGGATTACCTTTTTGATCATCACTCACGATCAGGAAGTGGCACAGATCGCACACCGAACGATAGAAATAGCGGATGGGTTTGTAATGGAGGGGGAAAGCGTCTATGAAGTTCAAGGATAGGTATCGTTTTGTCCGGGCAAATATGAAAAAGAATAAAACACGCGTGATCATGACGGTATTGGCAGCAACGATTGGTTGTGCATTTTTAATCGTTCTGGCTTCAATCGGTTTTGGCATCCACAAAACAGCGATAAAGGATATTACGAACGGCAGGCTGATGACGGAAATTGAAGTGCATGGGGAAAAGCCTTTTACTCGGAAGGATATCCAAAAGCTCGATGAGCTAAAAAACACAAAAACGGTCACTCGCAAACAGATTGTTGAAAATAATTTAACGTATCACCTGGAAAAATATGAATCCCGTTCAGAAACCATGGTTGCTGATATTCCTGCAGAAAAGAAGGCAGGATTTGAATTGAGCAGGGGAAGAATGCCGATACATAAAAATGAAATCATAGTCGGGTATGATTTTGCGCAGGGTCTTGCTAAGATTCCCGATGAGGAAACGAAAAATCTCTCAGAAAAGGAATTGCAGAACAAGTTGAAGGAAAGCCAATATAAAGGGGACCTGCTGGGGAAAACCGTTCAACTGGAAATTCAGCAGATGAAGGGCAAAAAGATAGTAAAGAAAAACTTTCCGCTCACCATTGCCGGTATTGGAAAGAAACCATCCAAGCAATGGATGCTGAATGAGTCCGTTTTTATTTCTGAAGGTTTGTTAAAAGACATTGAGCGTTTTACCAAAACACCAAGAGGGATCATGAATCTGCCGGAAAATAAGCCTATAAAGATGGATTACAATGTATTTAATAATGTGAAAGTATACACTCATACAGCAGATGAGGTGGAGGGTGTTTCAAAAAAAATTGAAAAGATGGGCTATAGCACTTATTCTGCACAAAATGAACTAAAGCAGATCAACGTAATTTTCCTGATTATAAAAATTGGCCTGATTACGGTTGGGACTGTTGCGGTTTTAATTGCCTCCATTGGTATTTTCAACACGATGACGATGGCTGTAACTGAAAGAGCGCAAGATATTGGTATTATGAAAGCGATTGGTGCCCATCCGGGTGTGATCAAAAAAATCTTTCTGATGGAAAGCAGTTTTATTGGGATCATGGGCGCATTAATTGGAACGGCGATTGCCTATTTGTTCAGTTATGGCGTGAACCTCATTCTTCCTGTACTGATTGAGCAGTTTTTTCATGAGAAACCACCTGAAAACTTTTATTTCTCCTACATTCCGGTATCCTTACCATTAATCTGTATTGCCATTTGCTTCAGCGTGACTTTGATCTCCGGATTGCGGCCAGCCGTCCGTGCAACACAAGTGGATGTTTTGAAAGCACTGAGAAGGGATATATAAAAATGAAGCCGCCTTTTAAAAAAAGGTGGCTTTTAAATTGCGATATAAACAAAATCAAATGTTTATTTGATAAAATAAGGGATAGAAAAGAAGTTGTTAATTGTGGAGAGGAAGCGAATCAATGGTAGACACAATAGAGGAAATCGGCCGTTGGATTAGCAGCCAAAGCAAAAAGGAGTTCATGAATCAAGATACACGAGACCATGACTTTCTTATGGATGCTGAAATGATTTCTGAATTTATCGATTTGATCGGCCAAAGTTTGCATAAAAATAAGGGAGACTTTAAAAAAAGCATCGATCAATGGACAAAGAGAGCTGCGGATTTCTATTACCATTATCAAAAAGAGGTGGAGACGGCCATCCAGGAGTTAAGTTTGTTGCGCCAGGAAATATGGAGCAAATTGGAGTACGCCTATCAACAAGAGCTTTTTACTGGTTTCAATGTTTTTGAGATGGGTTCATTGTTGTTTAGAAATAATGATTTTACCATCTACTCCTTAAGCCTGGCCTTTGAAAATAAATATAAAGATGTCGTGGCTCATAAAGAAGAATTGCTGAAGGAGCAAGAATCCGTGATTTCCGAACTTTCGGTGCCTATTATTCCTTCTATTATTCCCGATACCATCCTTGTTCCTTTAGCAGGTGATCTTTCCGTATACCGGCTGGAGCAAATTCGTACCAAACTTTTGTATGCTGTAGCCAGCCAGAGCATGACCACGGTTGTGGTAGATTTTACAGGAATTACTTCGCTCCAGGTTTCGGCATTGGGTATACAGGAACTGGCTCTTCAAATTGAACAGTTGACTGCTTCCATGCGGCTCATGGGGGTCAAAGCACTTTTAACAGGATTCAGTCCAGAGCTTAGCCAGGGCATTGTACAAGCTGATATTTCCTTAAATGTCCCGGTATTTTCATCATTCAAAAGTGCATTAACGTATTTGGTTCATGAGAAGAACATCACACTGGATGATATAACCATGAAGTAAACGAATAAGCAATGGGGTCTAACGTTTCGGAAAACGAAGAAATATCTTTCCAACAGTTTATTTCTACTGTTAAAGGTTTAAATGCCCTCCTTTTCCGTCAACACTCTAAATGAGTTGACTTTTAAAGGAGGTATTTTTATGAAAAAATGGGCAAGGAGTGTTGGCATACTCTCGCTTGGCATCCTGCTTTCAGCTTGCAGCAGTAATAATAATATGAAAAGTGACCCAAAATCGGAAGGGGCATCAAGCATGTCCAAATCTTCGCCGATTACGGTCCAGCTCATGAATTCGCATGGTCAGAAGGCAGGGATTGCGACCCTTGAACAAGCCGCTGAAGGAGTAAAAGTAAAAGTGGAAGCCAAAGGTCTTGCACCAGGAAAGCACGGTATCCACTTTCATGAAAACGGCGTATGTGAAGTGCCAAAATTCGAATCAGCCGGCAAGCATTTTAACACGACAAAAAAACTGCATGGTTTTGAAAATCCGAAAGGACCGCATGTGGGAGATCTGAAAAATATTACGGCGGACCAGTCTGGAAACGCAAGCGCTGATTTAATGTCATCTCTTGTTACGCTCCAGGAGGGCAAGGATAATTCACTGCTAAAAGAAGGCGGTACGGCTCTTGTTGTTCACGCCCAGGCGGATGATTATAAAACGGACCCATCTGGCAATTCGGGGGATCGTATACTTTGTGGCGTTATCAAAAAATAAAAAAAGCCGGCTTCTGTAAATAGAAGCCGGTTTTGTTTCTTTTTCGGGTGTAAAGCAGCCAGATTGTTTGGATTTTAGTCGTTTTCTTCTTGGAAATATAAAAAAATGTCCGGAATACAAACTTTTTTCCGAACGATACTTTCTTTTTTTCGTAAATTATTTTATAATGTGTCTAACTTCATAGACTCGTATAATAGCAGGGATATGGCCTGCAAGTCTCTACCGGATCGCCGTAAATGATCCGACTACGGGTGTCGCTTAAAACGTGTTGTTTTAGTTTAGTGAACTTCACGTTTCTCTTTCGGGGGATATAAAGACCTGGGGGAACGCTTCATTCGTAGAGAGGCGTTTCTCCGGGTCTTTTTTTCATGTTTTTATCAGTAAACCCGTATAAAGGAGATAAATTATGAACTTTCTTGAAGAAGTCATCTTAAAAGAAGGACAGGCATTATCAGATAAGGTGCTTAAAGTGGATTCTTTCTTAAATCATCAGGTCGATCCTGACGTCATGCGAAAAGTCGGGGAAGAATTCGCCCGGAGATTTAAAGGGACTGGAATCACCAAAATCCTTACCATCGAATCGTCGGGTATTGCTCCAGCTGTCATGGCAGGTCTTGAGCTTGGGGTGAAGGTGATTTTTGCTCGAAAACGAAAATCGTTGACCCAAAATGAGGATTTGCTGACGGCCAATGTCTATTCATTTACAAAGGAAGAGAAAAATGAAATTTCGGTTTCAAAGAAATGGCTGACGGCTGGTGAAAACGTGCTGATTATTGATGATTTTCTGGCTCACGGAGAAGCTGCGCTGGGGCTTGCCCATTTGGTGGAAGCGGCAGGCGCGAACGTCGCAGGGTTTGGTATTGTCATCGAAAAATCGTTCCAGTCAGGAAGAGAGAAGCTTCTTAAAAAAGGCTACCGGGTTGAATCACTGGCACGAGTAGCATCACTTTCAAATGGCTCCATCACCTTTACACGGCAGACAGAGGAGGCACGGATCTGATGAAAATGACAAATGGTAAGTTGTTTTCACTTGGCATTCAACATGTTTTGGCAATGTATGCAGGGGCGGTAATCGTGCCTTTAATTGTGGGAGGGGCTTTGAAGCTTTCAACCGAACAGCTCGCCTATCTCGTTTCCATTGATTTGTTAACGTGCGGCCTTGCAACCCTGCTGCAGGTATGGAACAATCGTTTTTTCGGGATCGGTCTTCCAGTGGTTCTCGGATGTACGTTTACAGCAGTTGGGCCAATGATTGCTATCGGCTCCCAGTACGGCATATCTGCCATCTATGGCTCCATTCTGGTTGCAGGCGTTGTCGTTGTATTATTGGCTGGTTTATTCGGCAAAATCCTTAAACTTTTCCCGCCGATTGTAACCGGGTCTGTTGTCACGATTATTGGAGTTACTCTCATCCCGGTTGCCATTCAGGATATGGCGGGGGGCCAGGGAAGCAAAGACTTTGGCTCACCGGAAAACCTCATGCTTTCGTTTGGCGTGTTGGCATTTATCATTATCGTTTACCGTTTATTCACTGGATTTATACGGGCTGTCTCCATACTGCTCGGCTTGGTGGCAGGAACAGTTGCTGCTTCCTTTATGGGAAAAGTCGATTTCGCACCGGTAGCAGATGCATCATGGTTTCATATGGTAGAGCCTTTCTACTTCGGAGCTCCAACCTTCCATGCAAGTGCCATCCTTACAATGGTTCTTGTTGCCATTGTCAGCATGATTGAATCGACCGGGGTATTTATTGCCCTTGGAAAAATCTGCAGCAAAGATGTTACACCTGAACAAATGACAAAAGGTTATCGTGCGGAAGGATTAGCAATCATTCTTGGAGGTATCTTCAATGCCTTCCCATATACGACCTATTCTCAGAACGTCGGGCTTGTACAGCTTTCAGGCATCCGCACCAAAAATGTAATCTATACTGCCGGAGGAATGCTTGTCGTGCTCGGCCTTGTTCCAAAAGTGGCCACGCTGACGACATTGATTCCCACACCTGTCATGGGAGGCGCAACGGTCGCCATGTTTGGTATGGTTGTCGCTTCCGGCATCAAAATGCTAAGTGAAGTAGATTTTGGAAAACAGGAAAACCTGTTGATTATCGCTTGTTCTGTCGGGCTCGGTCTTGGCGTGACCGTTGAACCCGATTTGTTCGCGAAACTTCCGCAGGGTATACAGATCTTAACCGACAATGGCATCGTGGCCGGAAGCTTAACAGCTATTGTCTTAAACCTTGTTTTTAATTCAGAGAGAAAAAAGGTAAATGCGAAACAGCGGAAGGAAGCAGCTGTCCAGGCCCTTTCCGTTAAATAATCATTGGCCGGGCCAGCATGTAAGTGCTGCCCGGCTTCCATTATCAAAAAGGTTTTCATTTCAAATATTCGGGTATAGATGGATAGAGCAAGTCAGTAAGTAAAAGGAGGAAAAAAAATGAAATACTGCAAAGACTGTTTAACCATTCTTCATCACGATCATGGAAGTGAAGGGTGCCCTGTTTGTGAAGGAACCAATACGCAGGATATCGTAATCACCGTGTTAAGCAATGAACGAAATAAGCAAGGTGCATAAGACATATGATATGTCTTATTTTTTTTGCAATTGCATAACTTCTCCCATTTTACTGTAGGATTTGCAGTAAAAGTGTATAATAAGTCATCCATTCATTTTTGTAAAAAGGTAATGGAGGCATAAATTACATTTGTTCAATGGATTTCCTTTTGTTTACAATACAGATATCGCCATATTCGCTCAAGACGCATCGAATTGTTGTGAAGTTACCGGCGTAACGCCGTTGTATAGAAGTTGGGAGGAACGTTTTATATGAAACAATCAATGGATGACAAAATAAAAAACAGGAACAGCTGGTTTAAAATCCTTTTAATCAGCTTATTTTGCATGGTACTCATGTTTAAAGTGGCCACGGCCAAATTCACGTTTCATTTTTCGGATTTATTATCATTTATTCTGGCTGTATTTGCGATTGCGATTTCTGTACTGTATTACTCCAAGGTGAATGAGGTCATTCAACTGCTGGGAGGAAACACCGGCAGTCTGTTTACGCGAAACAAAAAAAATGATAGAACCTCTGTAACAGATGCTTCTGAGCCTGCGAAAAATGAAGCTGAACTGCAAATGGATCTTGAAGAACATAAAGACCAGCTGAAGCGGGTTAAAAAAGTGCAAAACGAAATCATTGATCGCCTGATGGCCAATCAGGATCTCCTTGAAGAAGATAGACGCGATTATATCGGCTATCTCTTGCAAAAAGAAAAAGAGGCTGCAATTATCCAGCTCGACATGGATAAGGTGCTCACACAGCTTTCCCGGCAGGATGAACCATCAGATGATGAAGGATTGGCTGATGGCAAGGAAATCAATAGTGTGAATGATGTAGCGGCCGTTCTGGGAAAAGATGTAATCTTGAGCGCGACGTTTGACGAACTTAATCAAAAGGTTAAAGCAGTACAGCCAAAAATGAGCAGTTCTGCTTCCGAAGCTCTTTTGGATGCCGGACTGGTTGACCAGCATTTCAACATTACACGCAAAGGGCTTAAAGAATTTCGCAGTACCGCAAAGAAAATGAAAAAAAGAGCATAATGCTTATTTTGCAAGCTCCCGTGAACGGGAGCTTGTTTTTTTTCTTTTAGAACGGGAATGGATGCATTAAAGGAGGGTGTACAGTGGAATTTACCATTCGAACCGTAAATGATCATCAGGAGCTGGAGAATGCGATTCATCTTTTGGGAACGGTTTTCCCTGAAGAGCAGACATTCTTTGAGGGCCGCCTGAATAAAGAACCCGCCTACTCATTCAATACCACATGGATCGCCGAGAAGGAGGGGGATATGGCCTCTGTCGTTCAAATCTTTCCTTTTTCCATCTGGGTGTCGGGTGTTGAGGTCAAAACAGCCGGCATAGGGAACGTGGCCACCCATCCCGACTATCGCGGTCATCGGTTGACCCACCGGATTTTGGAGGAAGTTGAACAAAAGCTGTTAGAACGACAATATGGTTTGTCCAACTTATTCACCGGTATTCCGGGCTTTTATGAAAAGGCTGGATGGCAGACGGTAAATCAACCCGTTCCCATTATACAAGCCGGTCACATGAAACAAGAATGGGACGGTGCGATTCCGGACGGTAAGCTGGACATTCAAGCGGTGACCGGAAATGATCTGGAATCTATCCTTGCCATTTACGAAGCGTTTTCAACTCCCTTGAATGGACCACGAATCCGGTCTGAAGATTATTGGAAGAAACAAATAGAAAATAAGAACGATAATGATATTTTTCAAAAGGCAGTAAGGGACAATACAGTGTTGTCATATATTTGGGCTGAAAAAAAGAATGACGTGCTTACGATCCATGAACTTTGCAGTTTGGACGACGAAAATGACAGCATGATCCCATTAGTTCTTTCCCTGCTCGATACCCAAATAAAAACGGTAAGGTGCCTGCTTCCCATGAATCATTTTATCTTGAAAGATGTACCTTATGAGATAGAAGAAAATAAAGAAGGCATGTGGAAGATGATCGATCAGGATGAAGTGCTGCAGCAATTTCAATCCGTTTTTGAGCAGCGGGGAAGACATCTTGGCATGGATCATCTGCAGTTATCATTCCTGGAAGATTCTTGGCTTTTCAGCTGGGAGAACGGCAATACAGAGTTAAAGCAATCCGAGTTTCTTCACTATCTTATGAGGGGAGCAGATGAGATCCCTGCCCGGCATTCCGAGATTAGGGAGCTATTTCCTGAGTCATCGTATATTTTCTGGTCCAAAGACCGGTTTTAAATTGTACAAGGAGGAACAATCACAATGAAAGAACCAAATAAACTAATGGTCGTAGCACACCCCGATGATGAGATATTTTTCGGGGGAGATGAACTGATCCAGGAAAAAGGCTGGAAAGTGATTTGTATTTCCGACCGGAATGATGCTACCCGCAAAAAGGAATTTGAAACCGTTATGAAACAAGTTGAAGTGACGGATTATGAGATCTGGAGCTACCGGGATGCCTGGACCGAACATGTGAACCGTCCTAAATTAGAGGCTGATTTACGCCGGGTGCTGGCAGAAAGAGAGTATAAGAAAATTGTCACCCACAATCTGAAAGGGGAGTATGGCCATCCCGAGCACAAAGCCCTGTCAGAAATTATGTATAATTTGGTTGATGAAAATCTTTATATGTTTGATTTTACGATTAAGAAGCTTCTTTTTGTTGATATTCTCAAACGTAAACTGGAAATTTTGGAATTGTATAAAAGCCAAAAACCGGCCGTGATTGAGCTGCTTGATCTTATTGCCATTGCGAGGACCATAAAAATCAAATAAATGTGAACAGAGTAGTTTCCCTTGTGATTTTATGGTAAGTTACTAACGATACATAAAAACTCACAGGGGGACTTTTTTTCATATGCTGTTTGTAGCAAAGGCTGTTTTATATCTTGTTTTTTCTCTTTTTATCGGTACTTTTATTCTCTATTCCCTATCTGATAATCGGCGCCCCTCCATTCATGTTTCCAAGAAAGGACTTCTGCTGTGGATTGCCCTCGTCCCTGTGACGGCATTTTCTCAAGTTCTCGAACTGGCTTTAAGCCTTGGGAAGGATTTCGGTTTCTGGCCAACACTTAATGATATCTTATTTTCCTTTGACATCGGCAAAGGGTGGTTTTTTATTCTTGCCTTATCATTGCTTCTATTTGTGATGGTTTACTTTAACGATGTTTCGAGGGACCGTTTTTTGTCCAGGCTTTCTTTAGGCATAGGCGTCGTCCTCACCATCGCGATTGGATATACAAGTCATGCGGCTTCATTAAATCAATGGGGCGGGCTATCAGCACATGCCCTTCACTTTCTTTCCGTTACAGGCTGGACGGGAACGCTGCTGATCGTCAGCTGGTTTTCAAAGGACAGGGAAAAGCTGCCTGCCTTTTTTAAATGGTTTACTCCTTTTGCTTTCATTTGTCTTCTGTCAACAATTGGAGCTGGCATTTGGCTGATGAGCTATATTGTGCCCGAATATTTTAACTCATGGATGATCAATTATGGACAGGCTCTTCTGATCAAGCATGTACTGTTGATCGTTGTGGTCTTTTACGCAGGAATCAACACCATCTGGGTACGGAAAAACCTGGCTGACACGTCTTTTGTTCCGTACAAATGGATGAGACTTGAAGGTATGATTCTCCTTATTATTTTTGCGGTAACCGGCTTTATGACCCAGCAGGAGCCACCACATGATGTTTCGCAGACATTGGCCTTTCAAAAGCCTTCGGAGCTGTTCACTGCGTTTGTTGAAGGCAAGGTGAACATCAACTCCACTGTAGAAATCGTTCCCACTTTGATCGGCGCAGGATTTTTGGCTGCCGGTCTGCTGCTGCTTGCCGTCAGCTATTTAGCGATCCGCCGTAACGTTTCAATGCTGGTGGTTTTACTGCTATCTTTTGGCGCCGCTCTTTCGTTTTATCTGGCTGTCATGTTCTCGGCTTTTATTTAACAAAAAAGGATTCCATCCGGGATCCTTTTTTTAATACCCGTTGCCTTTCTTTTTGCGAGTTCCATTGTTACAATGGCGGAAACAGGAGGGGTCAGCGATGGAACAGCAGCTTCAGGAACAGTTTGAGAGTCTGTTGGAGAAATATACGGAATTGCTTCTTGGTGAAAGTGATGATGACAAAAAAGAAAAGGTGAAAATGTGGGCTTTGTATTCCTACATATCGAAAACGATGCCTGCCTTGGCAAAACATTGGAATGAGAAATATCCGGAAGGAAAACAAGGCATAAAAGAAGTAGTATCCGAGATTAAGCAGCTGAATGAAAAGCACCGCAGGAATAGCGGGAAATCTTAATTTTTTGCCAGTGACATAGAGGAGCTTCTCCTTTTTCTTTCATATACTGATATAAGGAAAAAACAATACCCAAGCAGGTTTTTCAAGAAAAAAATGTCGAAATTTTTCAAAAAAGACAATATAGGAAAAACTAATGATATGATTAAAGCGCATACATCATTGAAAGTTCAGTAAACTTCGGTGCCTGGCACCATGAAAGAGAGAGACTGAATCTATAGGGGGAATTAACGATGGAACAGGCGATGAGAGATTTCTTTCTGTTTCTGGCAAAAAACAAAACGATGACAAAACTGGCAAAAAGGTACGGCCTGAAATTTGGGGCAAGCCGTTTTGTCGCCGGAGCTTCACTGGACAGCTCAATCTCGGCCATCAAAAAATTGAATGAAAAAGGAATGCCTGTCACGATTGACCATCTCGGTGAGTTTGTTGACAACGAACTCGAAGCGAAAGAAATGACAGAGCATTGTATTGATGCCATTAAAGCCATTTCAAAGGAAAATGTAAATTCCCAGTTATCCTTAAAGCTCACGTCCATGGGACTGGACATCAGTGATGACCTGGTAATGGCCAACATGCGAAAAATCATGGAAGCCGCCCAAAAATACAATGTATTTGTGACCATTGATATGGAAGATTACAGCCGGTGTGAAAAGACACTGGAAATCTTTAAAAAGCTAAAAAGCGAATTTGATAATATATCAACAGTGATCCAGGCGTACCTTTACCGGTCGCTGGAAGACGTTAAGAATCTGAATGAATATCATCCCAATCTCCGGCTCGTGAAAGGCGCATATAAAGAATCACAGGAAGTTGCCTTTCCTGAGAAATCAGATGTGGATGAAAACTATAAGAAGCTGATAGAAACTCATTTACTGAATGGCAATTATACAGCCATTGCCACTCACGATGATGAGATTATCAATTATACGAAAGACCTGGTTAAGAAACATTCCATCCCATATGACCAGTTTGAATTCCAAATGCTCTTCGGCATTAAAGTAGAGCGGCAGGAGCAGCTGATGCAGGAAGGATATAAAATGCGCATCTATGTACCATACGGTAACGATTGGTACGGTTATTTCATGCGCCGCCTGGCTGAACGCCCGGCGAACGTCATGTTTGTCGTGAAAGGTGTATTTGGAAAGTAAAAAAAGGATGCCCGTCTGGGTATCCTTTTTTCTTAGCTTTAATTTCCTGCCGTTGTGAGAGGCTCATGCTCTTCCCCTGTCTTTATATCGATCACTTTCGTGTTATCCTTCGGTACGGGAACGGTTTTGCTTTTTGGCGCCTTCTTGTGATTTTCCACCCAGTCCACCAGCATGTTAAAGGATTGATACACATACGGAAGCAAAGGCTGCAATTCTTTTTTTGGATCTGTTGCTGTATTCCATACCAAGCTGTCCACATGGTTTCCTTTCTCGATGGTGTACAGGCGGTGGAGATTGCCGCGGCCGTTTTTCTTGATCAGCTTGTCATAGGGATCCGCATGAACGGAAGGGAAAATCAATGAATCCCAGGAACCTGTCAGGCTGATTAATGGAACATTGATTCTGCCAGTGTTCTGTATGGCTTCCACATTCCTTTTTACAGAAGCGGGGCGGGTGTTGTAGTCATAGTTTTGAAAAATAGAATCATAGGTCCGATCCCGGACACCGTTGATAAAATTCAAGTAATTTTGCCATGGTATCCGATTTGGTGCACTAGGATCAAGCTCGTCCCTGTATATGTTTAGTGTAACAAACCAGTAGACCTGATCATGATAGGACCATAGATTTTCAGAACCTTTCGGAACGCCGGCTTTATACAGTTCTTTTCTCGCCTTTGCCTGCTCTGATGGTGTCCCGTACAATGCCTTTTCAGCAGAATTTACTACAGGGGTGAGAGACGTAATTAAATTTGGATCATGCGTTCTCCATAAAACGCCTTCCCAATCAATTCCGCCATCAAATAAAGAAGGCCTGCCGGATTTTTTCATGCCGTCATGTTCGAGTGCATAGCGGACCACATAACCGCCATTGGAAATACCCACAGCATAGGTGGGAACACGGTGTTTTTTTGTAACGAGTTTGCTCGCCGGATTGTCCTTATCACTTTTCTTGATCAGCTGGTGAGGATAATTCTTTTCAAGATAGTGCTGGGCAGCAATCGTTATCTGCCTGAATCGCTGATGCCATTCCGAGATGCTGTCTTCTTCACTGGCAAGCGCATTCTTCACTTTTGCAAAAGGATCGTCAGGATCGGATGTTCCTTGTGTGCCTTTATCAATGGCTGCAAAAGCATAACCTTTCGAAAGCATATAATCACTGAACAGAAGATCGGTTGAGGTTTCATTTCTGGTTGCCGGGATGCCTGCCACGACTAGTTTTCCGTTCCAGTTATGGGGCACCCTGATTACAAATTGTGCATCCTCGAATGCGCCATTTACTTGTGTTCCTGTAATTTCAGCAGGCTGATACAGCTTATTCCAGCCAGTGCCTTTCGCTTTATCTCCCCAATTGTAGGGAGCAAGGCCCAGGTTTCCATAAACGGTAGCCGCTTCATATTGTTTTGGATTTTTGGTCGTCAGCCAGTTACCATCTTTTCCATCAAATATTGTTTCTCTAACATCATGTGCGCCTTTAAATTCGGGATAGGGGGAGTCTTTCTTGTCGGCATGTGCGGTTTGCATGCTGGAGAAGATTAACAGTGAAGCGGCCGCGATGATTCCAAAACATTTTCTTTTCATAAATGCTTCCTCCATTTAAACAAAGAAGAGCCCGGGTAAATTTAAGCGGACTCTTCTCGTTGTTATTTTGTTCGAACTCACGTATTTATTGAGCTGTATAACCGCCGTCGATTACGACGGCCTGCCCGGTCACTCCAGCGGCTTTATCGCTTGCCAAAAAGATGGCATAATCCGAGATTTCTTTAACAGTAAGCAATCGTCTTTGCGGAACTAATGGATAGATGACCTCTTCAAGTACTTTTTCAAGCTCCACGTTGCGCGTGCGGGCCAGATCTGACAGCTGGTTCCGTACAAGCGGAGTGTCGACATAACCGGGGCAGATCGCATTGACGGTAATGCCATGTTGAGCCCCTTCAAGTGCTGCTACTTTAGTTAAGCCGATGACACCGTGCTTGGCGCTGTTATAAGCGGCTTTCCCGGCGAATCCAACGAGTCCGTTGATAGATGCCATATTAAGGATACGTCCAAAGCCTTGCTTTTTCATAATGGGAAAAGCATGTTTTGTAGCCATGAACGGAGCAGTGAGCATCACCTTGATCAGAAGCTCAAACTTCTCTGTCGGGAATTCCTCCAATGGTGACACATGCTGTAGGCCAGCATTGTTGATCACCACATCCAGCCTGCCAAACTCACTGACGGTGTCATCCATGGCTTGCTTTAAGGCGTCTTCGTTACTAACATCACATGCAATGCCAATGGCTTTGAAGCCTTGTTCTTTAAGGGAGGCAGCCGCGCGTTCTGCTTTATCAGCGTTCAGGTCGCAAATGGCCACTCTTGCTCCTTCTTTTGCAAAATCAGTGGCGATTTCCAGTCCGATCCCGCTTGCGGCGCCTGTGATGAATGCAACTTTATTTTCAAGTAATGCCATTTCTGATTCTCCTTTTGGTGTATGACTATTTCTCTCTCTATTCTTAAACAATTCCAAACAGGTAATAGAGACCGATAACAAAAAAGACGGCAATGGTTTTTATGATCGTCATGGCGAATATGTCCAAGTATGATTGTTTATGTGTTAAACCTGTAACAGCAAGAAGGGTAATTACCGCTCCATTATGAGGAAGGGTATCCATTCCTCCGCTCGCCATGGATGCGACCCTGTGAAGCACTTCAGGATCGATCCCGAGTTTATCTGCCTGTTCCACATATTTATCACCCATGGTCGCTAGCGCGATGCTTAAGCCACCTGATGCAGAACCCGTAATACCAGCCAGGGCGGTTGTTGTCACTGCTTCGTTTACGAGGGGATCCTGGATGGTGTCTGCCATTCCTTTATTAACAGATGCAAAGCCAGGCAGTGCAGCGATGACGCCACCAAATCCGTATTCAGAAGCTGTATTCAGGGTTGCAAGCAATGCCCCACCGATGGAGAGGTTGATACCGGCATTAAAGTTTGTTTTGACCTGCTTGAAGGCAAAAATAAGAACGGTTACAATTCCGATGACAAGAGCACCTTCCACCGCCCAAACCGCTGCGAGTTTAGGGATTTCAACAGGCGGAACATCCTTCATTCCGATCTTCGAAAAATCAAAAACGGTTCCGTAATATTTAGGAATCATAGAGGTGAATACTTTATTGAAGATTCCTACAAGAAGGAGCGGCAATATGGCAATAAATGCGTTGGGGAGGTTCTCGTCAGGAATCTGATCCGGCTCATTGATGTGGCCGGTCCCATAGCCCTCTCCCGCTCTTGCAGCCTTCCTTCTTCTCCATTCCAGATACGTCATTCCGACGCCGAGAACAAACAGTCCGCCAATCAATCCAAGCCATGGGGCAGCCCATGTATCGGTTTTGAAAAAGGTGGTGGGGATGATGTTTTGTATCTGTGGAGTACCAGGAAAAGCATCCATCGTAAACGTAAACGCCCCAAGAGCAATGGTTCCTGGTATTAAGCGTTTCGGGATGTCTGCCATTTTGAAAAGTTCGGAAGCAAAAGGATAAAGAGCAAAAGCTACTACAAATAGTGAAACCCCGCCATATGTCAGGATGGCGCCAACCAGAACAATGGCGAGCATGGCCCGGCTTGGTCCAATGAGTTTAATGACAGCTCTCGTAATGGACTTTGCAAAGCCGGACATTTCAATAACTTTTCCGAAAATTGCACCCAGTAAGAATACCGGGAAATACAGTTTAATGAACCCAACCATTTTCTCCATAAATACACCCGAGAAAAACGGTAGAACATGGCCCGGGTCGGTTAACAATACGGCAAACAGGGCCGCAATTGGCGCAAACAGGATAACGCTAAAGCCACGGTAGGCGACAAACATAAGAAAAAACAGCGCCAGTAAGATAATAATAATATCCACAACAAAAACCCCCTATACTTTTCATGACCAAGTTTTCTTTTTAAAAAAGCTTTAATAGGCATCCATTTTAATGTGCTCTGAAATAATGAGAGACGGATCGGTGCATTCCTTGATGTCCTCAATGGTGTAGCCTGTGGCTACTTCTGCAAGCAACAGCCCATCTTCAGTCACATCAATGACGGCTCGTTCAGTAATGATTCGGTTGACAACACCCTTGCCGGTAAGGGGCAGAGTACATTCCTTTAAGATTTTGCTTGTACCGTCCTTGCTGACATGATCCATAATGACAATGATCTGTTTTGCCCCATGAACAAGGTCCATCGCGCCGCCCATTCCTTTGATCATTTTTCCTGGAATCATCCAGTTTGCAAGATCGCCTTTCTCTGACACCTCCATACCGCCAAGGATGGCGATATCGATGTGTCCCCCTCGAATCATGCCAAAGGATTCCGCGCTGTCGAAATAAGAAGCACCTTTGATGGCGGTGATTGTCTCTTTCCCGGCATTAATTAAGTCAGGATCAACGTCTTTCTCAGCAGGATAAGGACCGATCCCAAGAAGCCCGTTTTCAGATTGTAGGACCACGCTTTTGTTTGCTGAAAGGTGATTTGCAACCATGGTAGGCATGCCGATTCCCAAATTGACATAGAAACCGCTTTCAATTTCCTGCTCAGCTCGTTTTGCAATCTTTTCTCTAATTGCTTTTTTGTCTAGTATTTTTGTACTCATATGCTTTCCTCCAATCTTCTAGTTTGCTACAGTCAGCTTTTCAATTCTTTTTTCCTGTATCCCAACGATTAGCGATTGAACATATATGCCAGGAGTATGGATCTCGTCGGCACCCAAACTTCCTGTCTCACATAGCTCTTCAACCTCCACAATCGTAACTTTTCCGGCTGCAGCCATCATGGGATTGAAATTTCGGGCAGTTTTGTGATAAACCAGATTCCCCATTTTGTCTGCTTTCGCGGCACGGATCAAACTGAAGTCGGCTTGAAGCCCTGTCTCCAGCATGTATTCCTTTTCATTAAATGTACGGATTTCCCTGCCCTCAGCAAGAGGCGTTCCTACTCCAGCAGGTGTATAAAAAGCCGGAATGCCTGCGCCGCCTGCCCGAATTCTCTCGGCCAATGTTCCTTGGGGGATGAGTTCCACTTCAATCTCTCCAGCCAGCACCTGGCGTTCAAACTCTTTGTTCTCTCCCACATAGGAACCAATCATTTTCTTGATCTGCTTGTTTTTCAGCAACAGGCCAAGCCCCCAGTCATCTATTCCGCAGTTATTTGAAATAATGGTCAAATCCCTGGTTCCTGCTTCAACAAGAGAAAGAATCAAATTTTCCGGAATGCCAACCAGTCCAAAACCGCCCACCATTAGAACGGATCCGTCTGGTATTTCTTTAACAGCTTCTTGAAACGAAGATAATACAGGCTTCATGTGATGTTCACTCCTTTTTCAGACTCGGTCAGTAGTCTTGCAAGTTTCATGCCAAAGCTAATTCAACCTGTGGAATAAAGAGTTGAACGATGTGTGAACAATTTAAGCTTCCAATAATTCCGGGAAACCGGAAATACTTTATCTTTTCTTTTTAAAAAACAAGGGTCTTAGTAAGACCGGAACCCTTTCCGGAAAACCGGAAAGGGTTCCGGCTTTTCGGAAAATTATGAAACGTTATTCACCATTTTCCATTGTTCGGAGAGAGAACGTGCGATTTCTTTAATGATTTTGTCGGTCTTGAAATAAAAGATATGGGAGAATGGGGACCAGGAGGTAAAAATATTTCCACTGCTAACCTCAATATCCTTTTTCACCAACCGGTTGTACACTTCATTTAATGATTTCAAGGGGAAGGCAATTACGTCATCTTGATCATAATAGTTGAGCCATTCCCCGTCTAAGTGGGGAAAGTGTTTTTTGAGTTGAGGAGAAGGGACTTCAATCGGCTTATCAAAGTCGTTATACCTGAGGGTCCATAAAGGCATAGGAGTTCCCAGGGTGTAAAAATTGGCAAGGGTTTCTCCATTTTCCAGAGGAGTATCCGATTTTAATTGCTTAATGGCTTCAGGGACCTTTTCTTGAAGATATTGCAGATCATAAAAATAGTTACTGGCGATCACCGTGCCAAGACTGTGGGAAACAACGGTAAGAGGGGATAGATCACCTGTCTTTTCCCGAAGCTTGTTCATGCCGGAAGCCACCGCTTCATGCACTTTTTCATAGTTTGGATTCAAATGTGGAAATGAAACGGGCGATGGCTGGTAAGCAATGGCATCACCGAAAAAACGAATAACAAATTGACGAAGGAAGGCATAGTTTAACGTATTTTCCTTATTGACCTTTGCCCATAATTCGTCCTCCCGTTCATTAAAAACGCCACCCCAATAAACGGGCACCATCTCCACCTGTGATCCTGGGGCAGGGTGGAGGGAGGCAATATTTTTTGCAAAGTGGCTGCGGAGTGCTTTCATAAAGTCGTCGGCATAGGTTTCATCTTGATTGCCGATCCCATGCAGAATAAGAACACTAAGTTTTATGGACATCATGCCACTTCCTTTCAATAGAGGAAACTTTTTACCATTTAACTATGACAAAAAGCTTTTAAAAAAGAAAGAAAATTCTATGTTGTCAAAATAATTGAAATGTCTTATGATGAGGGTAGAACTAAATTTAAAAAGTAGTCATTTATTTTTTTGGGCTAAAAATGAATGAGTATTCATTCAATAGCTAAAGGAGGAAATAAGATGGCCATAACCATTCAAAAGGCTGCTGTATTAGGGTCTGGTGTGATGGGTGCAGGAATAGCAGCACACCTTGCGAATGTGGGAATTCCTACATTACTTCTGGATATGGTGCCGAGGGAATTGTCAGACGCTGAAAAATCCAAGGGTCTGACAGAAGAAAGTCCTCAATACCGAAACAGGCTCACATTGCAGGCAAAGGAACGCATGCTGAAACAAAAACCGGCACCACTGGCAGTAAAAGAAAATCTGGATTTGATTTCAGTCGGGAATTTTACAGATGATTTATCCAAATTGAATGATGTGGACTGGATTATTGAAGTAGTAGTTGAACGGCTTGATGTCAAACGCCAAATTTTTGAGCAAGTGGAGCAGTTCAGAAAAAAAGGGTCCATTATCAGCTCGAATACATCGGGAATCTCCATTGATGCAATGGCGATGGATCGGTCAGATGATTTCAAAAGGCATTTCCTGGGAACTCACTTCTTTAATCCGCCAAGATACTTAAAATTGTTGGAAATCATTCCAACGGACGATACCAGCCCCGAAGTAGTATCTTTTATGAAGGGATTTGGGGAAAACATACTCGGCAAAGGCGTTGTTGTCGCTAAAGACACACCGAACTTTATTGCCAACCGGATTGGAACATACGGACTGATGGTCACTGTGCAGGAAATGATGAAACAGGGGTACAGTGTTGGTGAAATCGACTCCGTCACTGGACCTCTCATTGGCCGTCCGAAGAGTGCTACGTTCCGGACACTCGATGTAGTTGGACTGGATACCTTCCTTCATGTAGCCAAAAACGTGTATGACCAGGTGGAGGGCAAAGAAAAGGAAGTATTTGATGTTCCGCCTTTTTTAAATGAGATGGTGGAAAAAGGCTGGATGGGAAGCAAATCCGGGCAGGGCTTTTATATGAAACAAAAGAGCCAGCAGGGAGGAGAAATCCTTGAGCTTGATCCATCAACTCTGGAATACAAGCCACGGCAAAAGCTGAAAACGCCAACGACAGAACAAGCTAAACAGTTGAAGACAACAGAGCAAAAAGTGAAAGCGCTTTTATACAGTAAAGACCGGGCAGGCGAGATGCTGTGGTCTATCGTCAAACCGGTATTAATCTACTCGGCAGAAAAAGCATACGAAATTGCAGATGATATTGCAGCCATTGATAATGCAATGAAATGGGGATTCGGATGGGAGCATGGTCCATTTGAAATCTGGGATGCCATTGGTGTCAGTGAATCGGTCAAACGGATGGAAGAAGAAGGCGAAACCGTTCCTGCCTGGATTCATGAGATGGTGGGATGTGGAAATACCTCGTTTTATCAGACTGAGAATGGCGGGGTTTCGTTCTACCATAAAGGCGACTACAAAAAAGTCGATGAAAATCCAAAAACCGTTCATCTGTCACTGCTTAAAAATAAAGGCGGTCTAATAACTAAGAATACGGGCGCCAGCCTGATAGATATGGGCGATGGTGTTGCCTGCCTTGAATTCACATCACCAAACAATGCCATTGGGCCGGACATCATTATGATGATTCATAAAGCACTGGAGGAAGTAGAACGAAATTACGAAGGTCTGGTCATTGGAAACCAGGGCAAGAATTTTTGTGTCGGTGCAAACTTAATGCTGATCCTGATGGAGGCACAGGATGATAACTTTTTCGAACTCGATATGATGGTCCGCCAGTTCCAGAATACGATGAACATGGTTCGCTACAGTAAAAAGCCGGTGGTTACAGCAAACTTTGGCATGAGTCTTGGTGGCGGAGCAGAAATTTCCATGCCTGCAGCCGAAATGCAAATGTCCGCTGAAACGTATATGGGTCTCGTGGAAGTCGGCGTCGGACTGATACCTGGCGGAGGCGGAAACAAAGAGCTTCTTCGCCGCCAAGTGGAGCGCCTGCCTAAAGGTGCAAAGCTTGATCTGCAGGGAGTCGTCAATCAAGTATTTGAAACCATCGCCATGGCCAAAGTGTCCACTTCTGCACAAGAAGCTGCAAAACTTGGTTACCTGCGTCCTCAAGACGGTATTTCTGTAAATGGGGATCACCTGTTATATGATGCCAAGCAGCGTGTGCTGTCTCTGGCAAAACAGGGCTATCAGCCGCCAAAGCGCTCAAAGATTCCGGTGGTCGGCGAAGCGGGTTATGCAACCCTTTGTCTTGGCGCAGAAACCATGCGTTTCGGGGGATATGTATCGGATCATGATTTGAAAATCGCGAAAAAGCTTGCTTTTGTGCTTGCAGGAGGAAGAGTTCCTGAAGGGACATTGGTTGATGAACAATATTTACTGGATCTTGAACGGGAGGCCTTCCTGAGTCTTGCCGGAGAACCAAAATCACAGGCAAGAATGCAGCACATGCTGACAAAAGGAAAACCGCTTCGCAACTAAAAGGAGGGGAAAACATGCAGAAAGATGCTGTAATCGTAGCAGGAGCAAGAACGCCGATAGGCAAAGCAAAAAAAGGATCCTTCGCTCAAATGCGTTCGGATGAGCTGGCAGCAATAACAGTAAAAGAGACGCTGCGTCGCGCAGGCGGATATGATGGTCCAATTGATGATCTGATTATGGGCTGTGCCATACCGGAGGCCGAACAAGGAATGAATATGGCCCGGCTGATCGGTGCACGCGCAGGTCTTCCGGATACCGTTCCGGCAATCACGGTCAACCGGTTCTGTTCTTCAGGACTGCAAAGTATTGCCTATGGCGCAGAAAAAATCATGCTTGGCCATGCACAGGCTGTATTGGCCGGCGGAGCGGAATCGATGAGCCTTCTACCGATGGAGGGGCACGTGGTCAAACCGAATCCGCGGTTGGTGGAGACCGTCCCGCAATATTACATGGGAATGGGATATACAGCGGAAGAAGTCGCCAACCGGTTTGGTGTGACCCGTGAAGACCAGGATGCGTTTGCGGTCAGGAGCCATCAAAACGCAGCGCGGGCCATCAGGGAAGGGAAATTTAAGGATGAAATCGTTCCAGTTACCGTCACGAAACGATGGCTGGGTGAAGACAATAAACTGAACGAAAAGGAATTTACAGTGGATACGGATGAGGGCGTTCGACCTGATACATCGTTAGAAGGACTTGCACGACTGCGCCCGGCCTTTTCGGTACGAGGTTCAGTAACAGCAGGCAATGCATCTCAAACCAGCGACGGAGCAGCCACAGTACTTGTAATGGACCGTGAGAAAGCAGAGGCAGAAGGGTTAACGCCGCTTCTTAAATTCAGAAGTTTTGCTGTGGCAGGCGTGCCTCCGGAAATTATGGGAATCGGCCCTGTAGCTGCTGTCCCAAAAGCACTTAAACTTGCGGGCCTTGAGGTAGCTGATATTGGGTTATTTGAATTGAATGAAGCATTTGCCTCACAAGCTGTTCAGGTGATACGTGAGCTGGGTCTTCCTGAGGATAGAGTGAACGTTAATGGAGGGGGAATTGCTTTAGGCCATCCCCTTGGATGCTCCGGGGCCAAATTGACGCTTACTCTGCTTCATGAGATGAAGAGAAGAGGAGAACAATTTGGAGTTGTAACCATGTGTATTGGCGGCGGAATGGGTGCTGCCGGCGTTTTTGAACTAGTGGGCTAAGCCAAAACGGGAGGGAAAAGCATGTCTAACACAATGGAAAAAGTGTTTAAAGGCGGAAGTTTTTTAGTGGAGGATATACAAGCGGAGGATCTTTTCACACCGGAGGATTTTTCAGAAGAACATTTAATGATTGCTAAAACCACGGAAGATTATGTTGTAAAAGAAGTGGTCCCGCAAATTGACAAAATTGAAAACCATCAGTTTGATATCTCAAGAAAATTGCTGACCAAAGCGGGAGAACTTGGCCTGTTGGGTGCAGATGTTCCGGAAGCTTACGGCGGCCTTGAGCTCGACAAAATTTCATCTTCCCTGATCACGGAAAGGTTTGCCCGTGCCAGAGGCTTCTCTTTAAGTTACGGCGCGCACGTAGGAATTGGTTCTCTTCCTATAGTACTGTTCGGAAACGAAGACCAGAAACAACGGTACCTTCCTGATCTGGCCACTGGAACCAGAATTGCCGCATACGCTCTGACAGAACCTGGATCAGGTTCAGATGCTTTGGGTGCTAAAACCACTGCAAAGCTGAATGAAGAGGGGACTCATTATATCCTGAACGGTGAAAAACAATGGATTACCAACTCGGCATTTGCGGATGTATTTATTGTATACGCGAAGATTGACGGCGAACAATTCTCTGCATTTATCGTGGAGCGGGGCTTTCCTGGAGTATCTACAGGCCCCGAAGAAAAGAAAATGGGGATAAAGGGCTCTTCAACAAGAACCTTGATCCTGGAGGATGTTCCTGTGCCGAAGGAAAACCTCCTCGGAGAAGCGGGAAGAGGCCATGTGATTGCCTTTAACATCTTGAATATTGGCCGTTATAAGCTTGCGGTAGGCTGCGTGGGCGGGGCAAAACGCGGAATTGAGGTCTCAGCCAAATATGCCAATGAACGTTCCCAGTTCAAACGCAAAATCAGTTCCTTCCCACTTATTCAGGAGAAAATCGCCAACATGGCAGTCCAGACCTATGCTTCCGAAAGCTCTGTTTACCGTACGGTAGGCCTTTTTGAAAAACGGTTGGGCGGATTGGATGCCGAGGCTCAAAAAGATGGAAAAGAAGTGGCAAAAGCCATTGCTGAATATGCCATTGAGTGCTCCCTGAATAAGTTCTTTGCTTCAGAAGTTCTAGATTATGTGGTGGACGAAGCCGTACAAATCCATGGTGGATACGGCTTTATGGCTGAATATGAAGTAGAGGGAGCCTACCGGGATTCCCGTATCAATCGGATTTTTGAAGGAACGAATGAAATCAACCGCTTGCTTGTTCCGGGAACGCTTGTCCGCAAAGCGATGAAAGGTGAATTGCCGCTGATTGAAAAGGCAACTGCCCTTCAGAATGAATTAATGATGATGATGCCACAGGAAGTGGGAACAGAACCACTCGAACAGGAAAAGTATCTCGTCAGCATGGGCAAGAAGATCATTTTAATGGTGGCCGGTCTTGCGGTGCAAAAGTTTGGGCCGAAGCTTGAAAATGAACAGGAGATTCTTGCAAACCTTGCAGATTTGGTAAGCGAGGTATACGCAATGGAATCAACCGTATTGCGTACGGAAAAAGCCATCAACCGAACCGGCCTTGAGAAGAATACGCAAAAGCTGTTAATGACCGAGGTGTTCTGCCAGGAAGCCTTTAACCGTATGGAAGCTCATGCCAAAGAATCGATTATCGGAGTGGAAGAAGGGGATACCCTTCGCATGATGCTGTCTGCGCTGCGCAAGCTCACACGCCATACACCGACCAATGTCATCAAGAAAAAACGTGAAATTGCCGCTGTTGTATTGGAGGAAGAACGTTACGTTATTTAAGTTTCATACTACCACTGCCTTATCTTGAAAGTACTCTCTCATTTGGCTCCGGTACATAGCCGGAGCATTTTTTTGTGTTCATCTCTGATGAGGCTGATGATTAATTTCCCTTTACGTGGCAACACTATTTTGTGTTACTATGGAAAGGAAGGAGTGAAACAAATGAGCCTGACTTTTTACCAGTATCCAAAATGCGGAACATGCCAGAAAGCAAGGAAATGGCTGGAAAATCATGATGTTCCATTCAAATCTGTCCATATCGTTGAAAACCCTCCTTCAAAAGAGGAAATCAAGGAGCTTGTCTCAAAAAGCGGACTGGATTTAAAAAAATTCTTTAATACGAGTGGAATGAAGTACAGAGAGCTCGGCTTAAAGGATAAAATCAAAAGTGCTTCCGATGAGGAACTGTTTGATTTACTGGCTTCTGACGGTATGCTGCTGAAGCGCCCGATTGCCACCGATGGAACACAGGTGACCGTTGGATTTAAAGAAGATACATATCAACAGACATGGGCATCAAAATAGTTGCTTAACTATAATAAATTTAATATTATAGTTATTATAAATAACAAGAAAGCCTGGAGGGATACGAATGAATTTTCCAAAAGAATTGCGTTATTCAGAAGAACATGAATGGGTAAAAGTTGAAGAAGGAAATAAAGTAAGAATTGGTATTACCGATTTTGCACAAGATGAGCTGGGAGATATCGTATTCGTAGAACTTCCGGAAGTAGGAGACGAAATCAAAGCGGACGAGCCATTTGGCAGCGTTGAATCCGTGAAAACTGTTTCCGAGCTCTATGCTCCAATTTCCGGAAAAGTAGTTGAGATCAATGAAGAGCTGGATGACAGCCCTGAACTCGTAAACGAATCTGCTTATGAAAAGGCCTGGATGATTGTGGTTGAAGCATCTGATCTTTCTGAAACAGAAAACCTCATGTCTGCTGAACAATATGAAGAAATGACAAAAGAGGATTAATCCCTTACAAAAAATTTCAATGAGTAGGTCGCTTCTTTACGGAGACAATAGAAACATCATCTCCGGAAGGAAGTGACTTCATTGAACATGAACGATTCAAATCAAAAGGATGCTAAATCAGATATCACTGCCAAAGTGTATGGAAAAATGGATGCAGGCTATATGTCTTTGTTCCATGACAACCAAAAAATCGGACGCGTCGTTTTTTCCAATCAGGGCAATCAATATGAAATGGCTGAAGGGTTTGAATTTGATGCTGATAAAATCTATAAAAAGAATAATTCAGCACAGAAATATCCCAAAAGCTATGTTCAGGGTTGCGATGAGGGCTGGTGTTAGTTAACGCCCTGTAAGTCCGGCACACTTTCATGATTATTTTATAACAAAAAAGGACAAGCCGAGGGCTTGTCCTTTTTTGCTTGATTTATATTAATCGTTGTTATTGCGGCTGTTACCGCCTTTTTGTCCAATTTCTCTGTAAAAATCTTTATCGTGATTTTGGGAAGTAGCTTCTCCGCCTTTTTTACCGATTTCCTGATAAAAATCTTTATCATGGCTGTCGGCTGTGGATTCCCCACCTTTTTTACCAATGTCCTGGTAGAAATCTTTATCATGGCTGGAAGCAGTTGACTCTCCGCCTTTTTGACCGATTTCCTGATAGAAGTCTTTATCGTGGCTTTCGGAAGTAGACTCCCCGCCTTTTTTGCCGATCTCCTGATAGAAATCTTTCCCATGGGTTTTGGATGTCTTTTCTCCGCCCATGCGACCTGCTTCTTCTCTGCTCATTCCATCTCTGTTGTCATTATTGTTTCTAGCCATTTCTAATTCCTCCTCTTATGGTAAAAAGTAATTTTTCAACAGCTATTTTTGCATGGTACTGTTGAACTTAGAGAAACAATATCCCCTTTTCGTTCTCGTTAAACGACTTTAAGAGAAGTTAGTACGATTTTCCTTACTGGGTTGCTTTCTTATGGTAAAAAAGGGTGGGAACCCAGAAGAAACGGCCAGTTTTAATTAACATTTGAAAGAGGATTCTAATAAAATAAAGGGTATTATAATAACTAAGAGGAATATCAATCGTTTTAATACTTGTTCTTTAGAAGAAATAGGAGAGATGATTGATGGATAACAACAGTGATAAAGTTATAATCGTTGAAGGGAAATCTGACAAGGATAAGCTGATCTCCATATTGAATGAGCCTGTTGAAATTATCTGTACGAATGGAACAATGGGGCTTTCACGCCTTGAAGAGCTGGCAATCGAAATTGAAAACAGAGATGTTTATATATTGGTCGATGCAGATGAAGCTGGTGCTAAACTGCGGAAAATGCTGCAAAGAGAACTTCCGAACGCTGAACATTTATACATTCATAAAATGTACCGGGAAGTGGCAAAGACACCGCTCATGTACCTAGCAAATATTTTGCTGGGTGCCCGTTTTACGATAAATAAAAATTGTTTGGGATAGGAGAAATGTATGTACCGCTTTTGCCTGTTGCTCCTGCTGATCTTGACTGCATGTTCTTCTGAGAAAACCGGGAAAAACGAAAAGCAACTACAGGAAAAAACAAAGATTTTTGCAGAGAATTTAAATGTCCCCTGGCAGATCGATTTTTATAATGGAGAGACCTATATTTCTGAAAGGACCGGGATAATGACGAAAGTGACGAAACAAGGTAAGAAGGTTCCTGTGCCATTATCGTTATCCAAAAAGGTTTTTTCAGAAGGGGAGGGTGGTTTCCTTGGCTTTGTATTTGATCCGAAGGCCAGGGAGAATCATAGGGCGTATGCATATTACACTTACAAGGAAAAGGGAAAAGTGTACAATCGAATCACTTCTTTAAAAGCAGGAAAGAAATCTTTGATAGAAGATCATGTGCTGCTTGAAGGGATACCGGGAGGGTCGATTCATAATGGCGGAAGAATCAAATTTGGACCTGACGGTAAACTGTATGCAACTACAGGAGATTCAGGGGATGATTCGCTTGCCCAGAAAAAGGACAGTCTTGCCGGAAAGATTTTAAGAATGAACGCCGATGGATCTATACCAAAGGATAATCCCTTTGAACATTCCTACGTTTATTCCTACGGACACCGCAATCCACAGGGGCTTGCATGGGATGGAGACAAAATGTTTTCAAGTGAGCATGGTTCAGCCAACTATGACGAAATAAACGTGATCAAAGCGGGAAGAAATTACGGATGGCCGGTCATCAAAGGGGATGAATCCAAAGGAAATATGGAAAAGCCTCTTCTTCATTCGGGAAGAGAGACATGGGCGCCGTCGGGCATTGCCATCCAGGGCGGCGAGATTTATATTGCCTGTCTGCGCGGAGAAAAAATTATCAGAGTAAACATCTCTGGTAAACAAATGGAAACGATAGCGAGCAATCATGGCCGCCTCAGGGATGTTCAAGTTCATAACAGAACGCTTTATTTTTTAACCAACAATAAAGATGGCAGGGGAACACCGAAACAAAATGATGACAAGATGCTCGAAATGAGCAGTTTTTAAAGGATTGGGGAGAAGTATGAAGGATTTAACCAACTTAGAGACAAAGGGTTATATTGAAGAGTCGGCAGAGGAACCGGCTGCTCTCTATATTCAAACCCCACTTTGCGGCACCTGTAAAATGGGCAGACGAATGCTGGAGATCACCTTGGAAGCGCTGGACCAGCCCGGAAAAAAACAGCCAAAAGTGGGTGCAATCAATTTAAATGCCATGCCCGAACTGGCTGAAAAATATAACATTACAAGTGTGCCTTGTCTCCTTTTTTTAAACCGGGGGATTGCGGTACGCAAGATTTATGCCATGCAATCGGTTGATTTTTTGTATCAAAACTTAAAAAAGTACCTGTAAAAGGCACATTCAGTGTCTTTTTTTCTTTTTTAGGGGGTGTTTTTTCATGTAATACATGGTTGGTGTGGTAAAATAAAACAAAAATGTGTAAATCGTTTTACATCACATTTCAGCCATTAAATGAGATGAGATACCCTTAAAAAAGCTATGATACCAAGCAAGACAGTGGTTATTTACGAATTCTGGGCACAAAAGATGGTTTTGTGTTTTTCAGAAACGTGACAGAAAGATTACAAAAAGGCAGTAGTCCTGTAATATTGTTATACAACTGTATCCTACAAACCTTCAAATCAATGGTATAAATGTATAGGAGAGCTTGAAACTTGTTTGCTCCTGTCGACTTTTGGGGAAATTTCGACCTCCAAAAGTTAAAACAACCTGGATTTAAGAGGTGAAATAATGTCTACTGCATTTGTATCAAGAATAAAGAACAGCACTATAAATAACATTGAAGATAAAGTGATGAATATCCAAAGAGGAAATGATTTTTTACGAAATGAACTGATTGAAGCCTATCAGCCCTTTATTAAAAAGGTGACATCAAAGGTTTGCAGTCAATATATAGATCGAACAATGGACGAATTTAGTGTAGGTCTGTATGCATTCAATGAGGCAATTGATCAATATCAGGAGGGACAGGGAAGCCGATTCCTCTCTTTTGCCGATATGGTGATCCGCAGAAGAGTGATTGATTATATTCGTAAAGAAGTAAGGCAGAACCGGTTAATTTATCTCCAGCCTGATGAAGAGGACGAAGAAGGCCGCGTTGAGGACAGCTATGCTGAACAAAAAGCGGCGATGGATCATTATGAAGAAAGCATTCAGGCTGAAAATCGTGTGTATGAAATTGAAGAGTATCAAAAGCTGCTTAAAGATTTCAGCTTGAATTTCAAAGTGCTAAGCAAACATTGTCCTAAGCACGTTGATGCACGCGAAAATGCGAAAGAAATTGCCCGGCTGCTCGTTGAAAACCGGGAAATGGCTGAGTTTTTATTGGAGAAAAAACAACTTCCCATAAAAGATTTGTTAAGCATGGTCTCCTGCAGTCGTAAAACGATAGAGCGAAATCGAAAGTATATAATAGCGGTATCGCTAATATATCTAGGAGACTTTAAAGCGTTAAAGTCTTATATTCAGCCTTAAATAAGGGGAAGTTAAACGGTTGTAATTATTTGTGTGGCCGAAAAGCGGGCTCATGATGGTTATGATACGAAGCAGATCCTTCGCCTTCAGGGGGGATATGTGGAATGAAGAACGGTATTTTGATGGAAGTAAAGAAAGGAAAAGCGATCCTTTTAACAAAAGACGGGTCATTTGTCTCGGTTAAACTGCCACGAGGGAAAAAACTGGTGCCGGGAATGGAATATGACGTCTCTAGTTTTTACAGAAGCAGGACCAGGCGTTTTTTTCTTCCTTCACTTTCTTTGACTATAGGTGCACTACTTATATTTGTGTTATTTTCGGGTGTAAACCCGTTGAGCCGCAACGACCAAACTGTTGCGGCTTATGTCAGTTTTGACGTGAATCCAAGCCTCGAGGCTGCCGTTAATGACAATCTTCAGGTTGTTCAAGTAAAAGCGTTCAACCCTGAAGGAGAAAACCTGATCCAAACCCTTCAGTATACGAAGGATGTCAGCCTGTTTCAATTTGCTTCTTCACTGCTTAATGCTTATGACCATCAAGGATATCTGTCCAAGCATCCGGACGTGCTGATTGCTTCTGCTGTTGTGGATCAAAGCGATAAAAAGGTATCATCATCCATCCAGGAAGCTGTAACAGCCATTAAACGCAATGCTGCCGTCTATAATGAGAAAGCAGCCATCGTCATCAAGAAACTTGATGTAAAAAAGCGAAATGCCGCAAGCAAAAATGGAGTATCGCCAGGGAAATATTTGATGTATCTTGATGCGAAACAAAAGCACAATCCGCTTTCCTTAAAAGATGTCAAAAAGATGTCATTTTCTGAGCTGAAAAAAAAGATGGAGAACAAAAGCGGTACGAAGCGCGGAAAGAATAAGAAAACCATGAAAGTACCCGAAAAAATTAAGCGGAACGAAAGAAATCTCCAGCCTGTAAAGATTGACGAAAAAAGGACGGTTAAACAATTATCCACCAAACCTGAACCAGTAAGAAAAACATCATATAATAAAACGAAGAAAAAAAGGGATACCGTTCAAAACAATAAAAAAATGGCAGTTAAATCTGCTGAACCTGGCAAGCCGGATGATAGGAAAATGATAAGTCAAAATAATCGGGCTAAGGTTCAATTTGTAGACCCTGAACATAAACATCAGGACAAAAAAAGGAAGAATCGACCAGGTCGAGCCCGGCCAAACGATTTAAAGCCGGAGTCCCAGTTCCAAAATTCACCGAAGAATCAAAACAAGATAAAGGTGAAAACCAACCCCATTCATAAGAAAAAGATGAACAAAGGCAAACCGGGGCCGCAAAAACAGCGGTTTAAGCATGAGAAAAAGTGGAGCAAAGGCCAAGCCCCGGCTAAAAAGAAACATCCTGGTCACCGTCATCAAAAAAAGAAGGCAAGCTAAAAATCGACAGAAGTAATTTAACTGTCGAAGGATCTTTACAGGAAGAAGATCCAGTCTCCCCGAACCCTTACTTAAGGGAATTTATGAGGGGGATGCTTGATGAATTGGGATCAGTGGGTAAATGATATTCAAAAAACAGAGTTTCTCCGTCCGCTTGTCGGCAACGAGGCAGCAAAGGTGTCAACTGAAGGGAAAACCATCTGTTTCACTTTTACCAATACGATCACAGGGAAGGAAAGAAGTATACTGCTCTCAGGACATGATGAGGAATTACGGCTTGTTTGCACAGGTGAATGCACCTTGAGCACGCTGATCAAAAAAGGAAAGCTGTCTTTTACAGGTACATACCGGGAACAGTTAAAACTCGACTCATTGCTTTACTTGGCCCGCAGTGAACAAAGCAGACCAAAAGAAATGGTTTGACAGCAAAAGTACGTGATGATAAAATCCATACAGCAAGCTGAAAACTTAAAACATTTCGTTCTTATCGCGAGAGGTGGAGGGACTGGCCCGATGAAACCCGGCAACCGTTAGACAGCAATCCTGTTTAAAAAGGTGCCAATTCCTGCAAAGCATAAGCTTTGGGAGATGAGAGAATGGCACATATCTATTTAATGCCCTTCTGCTCATATTCGCAGAAGGGCATTTTTTATGAAAGTGAGGAATCCAGTCTTTTGATAACTTTAGATGCAGTACGCAAGATTTTTAAGACGAAGGACGGACCGGTCAATGCGGTTGACCAGGTCGATCTTACAATAGAGCAAGGTGAAATTTTCGGAATAATTGGATACAGCGGTGCCGGAAAAAGTACGTTGATCCGTATGCTTAACATGCTGGAACGGCCTACGAGCGGAAGTGTAACGGTAGCCGGAAAGGATTTGTCCACGCTGAGCAAAAACGAACTTCGGAAGGCCCGTCAGGAAATCAGCATGATTTTTCAGCATTTTAATTTGCTCTGGTCTCGTACCGTGAGGGAGAACATTGCTTTCCCGCTTGAAATTGCCGGGGTGGCAAAAGCGGAACGTTTAAAACGGGTGGATGAACTGATTAAACTGGTTGGACTCGAAGGCCGGGGAGAATCTTATCCGTCCCAATTGAGCGGAGGGCAAAAACAGAGGGTCGGTATTGCCCGGGCATTGGCCAATAATCCGAAAGTGCTTCTTTGTGATGAAGCGACATCGGCGCTTGATCCGAAAACCACCGACAGCATCCTGAATCTGCTCGTCGAGATTAACGGAAAACTCGGATTGACGATCGTCTTGATTACTCATGAAATGCATGTCATACGGAAGATCTGCCATCGGGTGGCGGTGATGGAAAACGGAAAAGTGGTAGAGCAGGGGCCAGTTTTGGATGTATTCCGTCATCCTTCTGAGGAAATTACGAAGGATTTTGTGAAGCAAGTCACAGAACCTGAGGAAACAACCGATGTGATTAAGCAGCTGGCTTCAGAAAAGCCGCAAAGCAAAATTGTACAGCTGACATTTGTCGGGGGACGAGCCGAGCAGCCTGTTGTCACAGATGTTATCCGCAAATTCAACGTTCAGGTTAACATTCTCCAGGGCAAGGTTTCCCAAACACAAAACGGGGCATATGGATCACTCTTTATTCAGCTCGAAGGGGCCGACTCAGAGGTTTCCGGGGCAATCAACTACATGAATCAACAGCAGGTGGAAGTGGAGGTGGTTTCTTATGAGTAATCTTTTCCCGAATGTAGAATGGGATGTGATGTTAGCCTCTACAGGTCAGACGCTGTACATGACAGCAGTAGCTGTTATTGCCACCTTCGTTATTGGCTTATTTTTAGGATTGGCTTTATTTCTTACGGGCAAAGGAAATCTGTGGGAGAACAGATTTTTTAATGTGATTACAGCGGGGATCGTCAATATTTTCCGCTCGATTCCCTTTATTATCTTAATCATTTTGCTGATACCATTTACACTCTTTTTGGTCGGTTCCATGCTTGGTGCCAATGCCGCACTGCCGGCACTGATTATCGGAGCAGCGCCGTTTTATGCACGAATGGTTGAGATTGCTCTCCGCGAAGTGGATAAAGGAGTTATTGAAGCTGCGAAATCCATGGGATCGAGCAATGCCCAAATTATATTTAAAGTGCTGATTCCTGAAAGCATGCCTGCTCTTGTATCAGGAATCACTGTAACTTCCATAGCACTTGTGGGCTATACCGCCATGGCGGGTGTGGTTGGTGCAGGAGGCTTGGGTGACCGGGCTTTTCTTGACGGATTCCAGCGTACACAAAATGATGTAACATTCGTTGCCACTGTTATTATTTTGATTATCGTCTTTCTTATCCAATTTATCGGGGATACTATTACCCGACGCCTGGATAAACGATAAAAATAAACAATCAGGAGGAACACCATGAAAAAATTGATTACACTTGTTCTTTTGCTGGCCATGACAACAGCACTTGCTGCTTGCGGGGCAAATGGCGGAGGAGACAAAAAGCTAGCTGATGACAAAATCGTTGTGGGTGCATCCAACGTTCCGCATGCGGAAATTCTTGAACAGGCTGTACCGCTAATGAAGAAAAAAGGAATCGATCTTGAAATCAAAAAGTTTCAGGACTATGTATTACCGAACAAAGCTCTTGCAAATAAAGAGATTGATGCCAACTACTTTCAGCATATTCCTTATTTAGAGTCACAAATGAAGGAAAATAAAAACTACAAATTTGAAAATGCAGGCGGAATTCATATTGAGCCGATCGGTGTATACTCCAAAAAGTATAAATCGCTAAAAGACCTTCCAAAGGGCGCAACCATCATTATGAGCAACTCTGTAGCCGACCATGGCCGTATGTTGTCACTTCTTGAAAAAGAAGGGCTCATCAAGCTCAAAAAAGGCAAAGGCTATAATGCTCAAATTAAGGATGTTGCAGAAAATCCAAAGAACCTTAAATTCAAAGCGGATGTTGAAGCCGGACTTCTTCCAAAAGCCTACCAAAATGGTGAAGGAGATGCGGTACTGATCAATACTAACTATGCAATTGATGCTGGATTGAATCCTCAAAAAGATTCGATTGCACTTGAAGGAGCAGATTCACCGTTTGTTAATATTATCGCTGTACGTAAAGGCGATAAGGATACGAAAACAGTCAAAACCCTTGTACAGGTTCTTCATTCAAAAGAAATCCAGGATTTCATTAAGAAGAAGTACAAAGGAGCAGTTGTACCTGTAAACAAATAAGTGCGATAAAAGGACAGCCACAGGCTGTTCTTTTTTTTGTCCCATTGTAATAAAGTTAGATGACTTAAAGTAACCAATCAGGGAGGGGTACAGGATGGACATTCAACAGCCAGCGGGATTTTGGATCAGGGTAGGAGCCTGTTTGCTGGATGGCATTATTATCGGCATTCCATTAGCTATCATTGGCTTTTTAATTTCCGGAGACTTTGCTTCCGATCAACCGGGAGAAAATTGGTACCTCGATATCATCAGTTTCCTCTATGCACTATTGCTGCCCATCTATTGGCAAGGATACGTGGTAGGAAAGAGAATTTGCGGGATTCGGGTCGTTAAAGCGGACGGCAGCAAACTGGGGATCGGTGCCATGCTGATGAGAGTTTTGGTCGGCGGAATCATTTACGCGGTAACGCTTGGAATCGCATTGATTGTCAGTGCTTTTATGGTGGGTATCCGAAAAGACAAAAGAAGCATCCACGATTTTATCGCAGGAACCTATGTCACCCATCTTCCCCCTCAAAAGGAAGGATAAGAAAAAAAGACGGTGTCCTAAGTCCAGGCGCCGTCTTCTTTTATGACTGTTTTCTATTTTAACGTGATGGATGTAATCTCCGGCCGGCAAAAGAAGCGAAAAGGAAGGTGGGTCGTTCCCATTCCTCTGTTGGTATACAAATGTTTTTCTTCTGACTGGTAATGGCCGGTGTGATATTTTCTTCCCATACGGGACGTGATGATTGGCCCATACAGCGGCATCCGCACTTGTCCGCCGTGGCTATGACCAGACAGCTGAAGATCAATAGGGAACTTTGAACTTACCTTAAAATAATCTGGTTCATGCGCAAGAAGAAGCGTAAATTGATCCTCTGGTATGCCCTCCAGTGATTTCTCGATATCGGCCTCTCCTTGCAGGTAGTCATCAAGTCCTGCGATATGGAAGCTGTCATTCCCCTTTGTCAGTTCTCTGTTCTCATTTATAAGCAGTTCAAAGCCGCTTTTTCTCAATAGCTCTGAGATTGTATCAATGTCTTCAAGATAATCATGATTTCCGAGCACAGCGAATTTCCCAAGCGGTGCAACAATACTCTTTAACCCAGGTATGCTTTTTACTGCAGCCCTGCGAGAACGTTTTGAATTGACCAGGTCCCCGGTAAAAACGACAAGATCCGGTTGTAACTCATGTATTTTTTCAGCCATCTTATTGATATGTCTTGCCCTGAAATGGAATCCCAGGTGGAAATCACTGATCTGAACAATATGAAGCCCTTTAAAGGCTTCGGGAAGGCGCGGCAGTTTGATTTTTACTTTCTTAATGTCAAACCAGTAAGGCTCTATAAATGAAGAATAAATTGCGGCAGTGCCTGCAGCAGCTGCTATTGTCCCTATTCCAACTGCTCCGGCCATCAATGATTTTTTTACTTTTTTTTCTTCCATTTTTTTCTCCTTCAGTTTTCTTGCAAAAAATTTTAAAAAATTCTATGTCTTTTCTCTCATTATATTCCCTTTTCAAGTGGAAACAAAAATTTCTGCTGGAAAAAGTGAAGGGCATAAGACAAGAAGCATTAACCCATACTAAGGCTTGTCTACTTTAAGGACAGGAGGATGAAACAAATGGAACATCAAGAAATGCCCGGAAAGAATTCAACACAATTTCATTTAATCAGGTATAAGGAAGGCCTTGGAAAGTATACGGATCATATGCCGGAACTGGCCCATTCCTACAACGAATTTACCCGGCACTGCTTTAAAGAAGGTGAAATTTCAGAGAAAAACAAGCAGCTGATTGCTTTGGGAATCAGTATTTGCGCCCAGGACGAATATTGCATTATTTATCATACAAAAGGGTGTCTGGACCAGGGAGCAAGTGAAAATGAGATCCTCGAAGCGGTTGGGGTAGCAGCAGCTTTTGGCGGCGGAGCGGCGATGAGCCAGGGAGTGACACTGGTACAGGAATGCATTCAGGAATTAAATAATCCCATGCATTAAAAGGAGTTCCTGAGGGAGCTTCTTTTTTCGCTTTTCAGAAAATGAGAGAATAGATGAGGATATAACCGGATTTATAAGGATATGGAAGACATTATGATGCATCCGGTTTATACCGTATAGGCTTTTTTTATATCAAATGATATGGAAATTGATGAGGAAGCATAGGTTTGTTAATCTAAGGGTATTCACAATTAGGGTTCATAATACGAAAGGATGATTTATTATTCACTCGATCAAAGTTAACCACACTTCTGAAATGGAAAAGGCTATGCATAAGAATCATGGCATTGGTTACGCCGAGTATGAACGCAACCTTGACAAGCGATTGGATATTGAACAAGAACGTGAAAAAGAATATCAAAAAAGTTTGGAAGTAAGTAATGAAATGGAACGAAAAATCCTATAGTATATGAAGTGGGATCAGCATTCACCGTTGAATGCTGATTTTTCTGTTTGATTTATCTTTTTCCGGAAAGCTCCTAAGGTTGAAGATAGAATAAATTTGTTATAATATTAGAATGAGAATAAATTGAGAATGGAATGAGAGAAGCTTTCATTCTTGTTCACATTAACAATATATTTCATTGAAATATAAGATGGAGGTAAATGCATATGTCTACACCAAACTTAAAGATTGAAAACCTGCGTGTTTCTATCGAAGACAAGGAAATTATCAAAGGGTTAAACCTTGAAATAAATGGCGGGGAAATCCATGCAATCATGGGACCGAACGGAACAGGTAAATCCACTTTATCTTCAGCGTTAATGGGGCACCCAAAATATGAAGTGACAGAGGGTAACGTTACATTTAACGGAGAAGATCTTTTTGAGATGGAAGTTGATGAACGTGCAAAAGCAGGACTTTTTCTTGCAATGCAATACCCAAGCGAAGTAAGCGGTATTACGAATGCAGACTTTTTGCGTTCTGCGATTAACGCCCGCCGTGAGGAAGGCCAAGAAATTTCTCTTATGAAATTTATCCGTGAGCTTGACAAGAAAATGGAACTTCTTGAAATGGACAGCTCGTTTGCACACCGTTACCTGAATGAAGGCTTCTCCGGTGGTGAAAAGAAACGTAACGAAATTCTTCAATTAATGATGATTGAACCAAAAATTGCGATTCTTGATGAAATTGACTCCGGTCTAGACATTGATGCACTTAAAGTTGTTGCCAAGGGTGTAAATGAAATGAGAAACCCTGAATTTGGCTGCTTGATCATCACTCACTACCAGCGTTTGCTTAACTACATTACCCCGGATAAAGTCCACGTAATGATGCAAGGCCGCATTGTTAAATCAGGAGGACCTGAGCTTGCACAGCGCCTTGAAGCAGAAGGCTATGACTGGATCAAAGAAGAACTTGGAATCGAAGACGAAACTGTTGGCCAAGAGGCGTAAGCAAGTTAGGAGGATTTGTACATGTCAGTTGAAACTTCATTTAAATACGACAAAGATTATGTAGGCAAGTTCTCTGAAAGCCGCCAGGAACCACAGTGGCTTTTAGACCTTCGCTTGCGCGCTTTGGAGCTGGCACAGCAGCTGCCTATGCCAAAGCCGGACAAAACAAAGATTGATAAGTGGAATCTTACTGAATTTAACCATATCAGCAGCAAAGAGAACGGAACTGAGCTGCCTGAACAAGTAAAAGCCCTAATTGGAGAAGATGGGGAAGCAGGAAACCTTCTTGTGATTCAAAACGGTAAAACGCTTCGTTCTTCAGTAACTGAAGAGTTGGCGGCACAAGGCGTTATTTTTACTGACCTTGTGACGGCTGTGAAAGAACATGGAGACCTTCTTCAAAAATATTTCATGCAGGATGGAGTCAGCGTTGATGAAAACCGTCTGACAGCCATTCACGCAGCTTTGGTCAACAATGGAGCGTTCATCTATGTTCCTAAAAACGTAGAAGTAAAATCTCCGCTTCAAGCGATTTATTTCCATGATGATGAGCAGTCAGGACTAGTAAACCACGTGATCGTGGCAGCCGAAGACAACAGTTCTGTAACGTATGTTGAAAATTACCTTTCCACCAACAATGAAGGGGATTCCGTTTCCAACATCGTTTCAGAAGTCTTTGCAGGTCCTGGGGCCAAAGTGGTTTATGGTGCTGTAGATAACTTGGCCAAAGGCATGACTTCTTATATTAACCGAAGAGGCCGTGCGGGACGCGATGCCAGAATTGAATGGGCTCTGGGTCAGCTGAATGACGGAAATACGGTTTCGGATAATACAACGCACCTTGTAGGCGATGGTTCATTTGCTGATACGAAAACGGTAAATATCGGCAAAGGTGACCAAAAGCAAAACTTTGTGGCTCAAATCTTCCACCACGGAAAAAGCTCAGAAGGCTATATCCTGACACATGGTGTCATGAAGGACGCTGCGAGTTCTATCTTTAACGGAATTACGAAGATCGAGCATGGTGCAACAAAATCGAACGGTGAACAGACAGAACGCGTCTTGATGCTGAGTGAAAAAGCACGTGGTGATGCCAATCCGATCCTGTTGATTGATGAGGACGATGTAACAGCGGGCCATGCTGCTTCAGTCGGAAGAATTGATCCGATTCAATTGTTCTATCTTATGAGCCGCGGAATATCAAAAGCTGAGGCTGAACGATTGATCATCCATGGATTCCTTGGCCCTGTTGTGAACGAGATGCCGCTTGAATCCGTGAAAAAACGTTTGGTTGAGGTAATAGAAAGGAAAGTAAGATAATGAACGCACAAGAAGTAAGAAAGCTGTTTCCGATCCTGCATCAGGAAGTCAATGGAAAACCGCTTGTTTACTTTGATAGTGCCGCTACTTCCCAAAAGCCGGTACCTGTCATTGAAGCGCTGGAAAAGTATTACCGCGAATACAATTCAAACGTTCACCGTGGTGTCCATACTTTGGGTACCCGGGCAACGGATGCCTATGAAGGTGCACGCGAAAAAGTCCGCCGTTTTATCAATGCAAAATCCACGCAGGAAGTGATTTTTACACGGGGGACAACAACTTCCATCAACACAGTTGCAGCCAGCTACGGTCTGTCCAATCTGTCTGAGGGTGATGAGATTGTCATCACGCCGATGGAACATCACAGCAACATTATTCCCTGGCAGCAGGTGGCAAAGAAAACCGGGGCGACGCTTAAATATATTCCATTAAAAGAAGATGGTTCCATTGACCTCCAAGACGTGGAAAGTACAATAACCGAACATACTAAGATTGTATCGGTCATGCAGGTTTCCAATGTTCTTGGCACCATTAACCCTGTGAAGGAAATTGGCGCCATTGCCCATAAACACGGGGCGATCATGGTGGTTGACGGAGCGCAGAGCACACCTCATTTAAAGGTCGATGTTCAAGACCTCGATTGTGACTTTTTTGCTTTTTCTTCCCATAAGATGTGCGGTCCAACAGGCATCGGTGTCCTATTCGGGAAAAAAGCGCTTCTCAACAAGATGGAACCTGTTGAATTCGGTGGTGAAATGATTGATTTCGTTGATCTGTACGATTCAACATGGAAAGAACTCCCGTGGAAATTTGAAGGGGGCACCCCTATTATTGCCGGTGCCATCGGTCTTGGTGCCGCAATTGATTTCCTTTCGGATATTGGGCTGGACAATATCCACAGACATGAGGAAGAGCTTGCGAAGTACGCGATTGAACAGATGTCTGAAATAGAGGGCATTACGATTTACGGACCGAAAGAGCGTGCGGGCATTGTAACCTTCAATATCGACGATGTCCATCCTCATGATGTGGCTACCGTTCTTGATGCAGAAGGGATTGCCGTACGTGCCGGACATCATTGCGCACAGCCGCTGATGAAATGGTTAAATACGTCTTCCACTGCCCGTGCAAGCTTTTATCTGTACAACACCAAAGACGAGATTGATTCTTTCGTAAAAGGATTGGTCACGACAAAGGAGTATTTCGGCCATGTCTTCTAATTTAGATCAGCTTTACCGCCAAGTCATTATGGATCACTACAAGAACCCGCGTAATAAGGGTCAGCTTGGTGAAGATACAGTGACCATTAATATGAATAACCCGACATGCGGTGACCGCATCCAGCTTCATCTGAAAGTGGTGGATGGAAAGATTGCTGACGCGAAGTTTGATGGCGAGGGCTGCTCCATCAGCCTGGCCTCTGCCAGCATGATGACGCAATCGGTAAAAGGCTTATCTGTTGAGGATGCGATCAAGCTTGCCCATATCTTTTATGATATGATGCTTGGAAAAGATTATGACGACACCTCTTTTGATTTGGGAGATATCGAAGCCCTTCAAGGGGTTTCCAAATTTCCTGCCAGAATCAAATGTGCAACGCTTGCCTGGAAGGCAATGGAGAAGGGTGTCGGAAACGAAGACGAGATTTAATAAAACGAACAGGACAGGAGCACGGTCCCCTGCCTGTTTCCTTGTGATAAATGCATGATGTGCTACAATAATAATAAGTGCCATTGCAAGAGAACTGTATCCTTTAAGGAGGGATGAAACGATGGCTAAAAAAATGCCTGAAATCGGCGAATACAAGTATGGATTTCGCGATAAAGACGTTTCGATCTTCCGCTCAAAACGCGGATTGACAAAAGAAGTTGTAGAAGAAATCTCCAAAATGAAAAACGAACCAGAATGGATGCTCGATTTCCGTTTGAAATCGTTAGAGCAATTCTATAAAATGCCTATGCCTCAATGGGGTGGAAACTTAAAAGACTTGAACTTTGATGACATTACGTACTATGTAAAGCCGTCTGAGAAATCTGAAAAGTCATGGGACGAAGTGCCGCCAGAAATTAAAGCGACATTCGACAAGCTTGGAATTCCTGAAGCTGAGCAAAAATACCTTGCGGGTGTTTCTGCACAGTACGAATCAGAAGTGGTATACCACAACATGAAAGAAGATCTTACTGAACTGGGGATCCTGTTTACCGATACAGATACAGCGCTTCGTGAGCATGAAGAGATCTTCAAGCAGTATTTCGGTACTGTTATCCCTCCATCCGACAACAAGTTCGCAGCATTGAACTCAGCTGTATGGTCCGGCGGATCCTTCATCTATGTGCCAAAAGGCGTAAAATGTGACACTCCGCTTCAAGCCTATTTCCGAATCAACTCGGAAAACATGGGTCAATTTGAGCGTACATTGATCATTGCCGATGAGGACAGCTCTGTACACTACGTAGAAGGATGTACAGCACCAGTTTATTCAACCAATTCACTTCACAGTGCGGTTGTTGAAATCATTGTAAAGAAGAATGCCTATGCGCGTTACACAACGATTCAGAACTGGGCAAACAACATCTACAACCTGGTTACAAAGCGTGCGGTTGCCGAAGAAAATGCAACAATGGAATGGGTCGACGGAAACATCGGCTCACGCTTAACCATGAAATATCCTGCGGTTGTCATGAAAGGCCGCGGAGCAAAAGGCACCATCCTTTCTATCGCGATTGCCGGTAAAGGACAGCATCAGGATGCGGGGGCAAAAGTTCTCCACCTGGCACCTGACTGCTCTTCCACCATTGTTTCGAAGTCCATTTCAAAACATGGCGGTAAAGTAACCTATCGGGGAATTTCACACTTCGGACGGCGTTCTGAAGGATCCAAATCCAACATCAAGTGTGATACGCTGATTATGGATAACCAATCCACATCAGATACGATTCCGTACAACGAAATTTTAAATAACAACATCACACTGGAGCACGAAGCTACCGTTTCTAAAGTTTCAGAAGATCAGTTGTTCTATCTCATGAGCCGCGGTATTTCTGAACAAGAAGCAACAGAAATGATCGTAATGGGCTTCATCGAGCCATTTACAAAAGAACTTCCAATGGAATACGCGGTTGAAATGAACCGTCTCATCAAGTTCGAGATGGAAGGTTCTATTGGATAATTGTTAAAGCTGGCCCTGGTTATTATACCAGGGCTTTTTTTATTGCAAAAAAACAGGATTTTTCATGCTTTTGGTGGAATTTGTAGTTGGAAACTGAAATGAACGAAAAGGAGAGATTGAAATGTTCCTGACCAAAAACGATTTTTTAGAGATTATGGAAGGCAACAGAAGATTGACTCTAAGAGCCATTGAGTCTTTTCCGGATGACAAATTCTTCGAGTATACGCCGGATAAAAAGCTGCGTCCTTTCTCAGAAATGATAAAGGAAATTGTGAATATCGAAAATGGCTATATACATGGAGTGGCATTGGACAAATGGGAGTACAAGGATGTGTTTGAAGGGGCAAATAAAAAAGAAGAATTTCTTCAAATCAGCCAGGAAGTTCGTGATCAAACGAGAAGGCTGTTTGAGGAAATGAATGAGGAAAGATTGAAAGTTGTGATGCAAGATCCTTTTTTTGGACCGGAAATGAGCCACTTTGCACGACTTCAATACGGGCTGGAAAATGAGATTCATCATCGTGGCCAGGGTTTTACATATCTTCGCCTGCTCGGAATCGAGCCTCCAGAATTTTATGTGCGATAAGAACAAAGAAACCAAACCAGAAACCAGGTTTGGTTTTTTGTGTCAATAAATAAACGGTCAAAAAGAATTTAGCCTTCCGAAAACTAATCCATAAGGGAGATAAAGCTCCTTAAGCAAAAAACAACCGGGAGGAACAACAAGTGAAGAGATTGAGCACCATACTGGGGATTTGCTTGGCAGGCCAACTGATGGTTAACCCATCTGCCATGGCCGCCTCTTATACCGTACAGACAGGCGATACCCTCAAAGAAATTTCAGAAAAGAATCATACGTCCGAGGAACGAATAGCAAATCTGAACAAGTTATTTTCCACTAAACTTGCAAAAGGACAGTATTTGGAAATTCCCAACCCCACCAGCCATAAGGTGAAAAAAGGAGATACGCTCTGGAAGCTCTCGGTTAAATATGGGGTCACCACATCCAAAATGAAGGCGGCCAATCGACAAATCGATAACTATCAAATGATTTATCCGGGTCAAACCGTCAACGTGCCAATGAAAAAGCAAACTGGCTATTATATGGGGAAAACCGACCAGAAACAAATCGCCCTTACATTTGATGACGGACCTGATAACCATTATACTCCACAAATTTTAAAGATTTTAAAAGATAAAGGAGTAAAAGCTACCTTTTTTGTTATGGGAGAAAGAGCAAAGAAATATCCCGACCAGTTAAAACAGATTGCAAGTGAAGGACATGCCATTGGAAACCATACATGGGATCATCCAAATATTACACATCTGACGGATCAGGAACTGGAGAAAACCGTAGAATCTACGAGTACTGAAATTGAAAAAATTACGGGTAAGAAAACCAATCTGTTCAGACCACCATATGGTGAAATCGACGATCATCAGTTAGACCTGCTTAATCGAAACTATCAGTCGGTCATGTGGACGGTAGATACAAAGGACTGGGATGGAAAGTCGGCAGAAGAAATTTTATCGGCTGTGAACAAAAATGCCAGTCCCGGAGTCATTGTTCTCCAACATTCATATCATGAACAAGGTAAATTTGAAACGGTTAAAGCCCTGCCGAAGATGATTGATCAATTGCGTGCAAAAGGCTATAAATTTGTTACCGTTCCAACACTGACAAGTGAATAGTTGAAATGAAACGGGGTGCACCGTTTTATACAAACGGCTGGGAAACATTCCTGCATCCATTAGTAATGCAGGCTCCTTCTTGCTTCATAGACGGGAAGTAAATACTTGATATCGATTTCAAATTTTGAGATAATTATTGGAGAAGTGGGTACGTTATGTTCCCTCTTTTTCTTTTTTTATGAGAAGATATGAATACAAGCGGACGCCAAAAGGGGTTCGCTTTTTTACATAATGAATTTTTGGGGAATAGAATAGTAAACTTATGGCCAAAGAGGAGAATCCCAATGATATTAGTTGGAGTGACCGGCTGGGGGGATCACCAGTCGTTATACCCGGAAGGGACAAAATCTACCGATAAGTTAAAGCTGTACAGCGGTTATTTTCCCGTTGTGGAAGTAGATGCATCGTTTTATGCCATACAGCCGCTGAAGAATTATCAAAAATGGATTAAGGATACACCGGGCCGCTTTTCATTTGTCATTAAGGCCTATCAGGGAATGACCGGACATGCCCGGGGAAAGATTCCTTTTGAAACGACAAAGGAAATGTTCGACCTTTTTAAAGAGTCCATCAAACCTGTGATCGAAGCAGGAAAGATGAAGGCTGTCCTATTTCAGTATCCACCCTGGTTTGAATGCAACAAGGAAAGCGTTCAGATGCTCAGGTTTACGCGGGAGATGATGGAAGGAATTCCGGTAGCACTGGAATTCCGGCACCAATCCTGGTTTACGGATGAAATGAAGGACAAAACGCTGGATTTTATGAAAAACGAACAATGGATCCATACCATCTGCGATGAACCGCAGGCAGGGCAAGGTTCTGTCCCAACCGTTCTGACACCCACGTCTTCAGATGTAACAATTATCCGGCTGCATGGGAGAAATGTACATGGATGGAACAATCATGGACAAGCTAACTGGAGAGAGGTACGGTATCTGTACCGGTACAATGAAAATGAGCTGCTGGAATGGAAACAACATATCGAAGCGTTAGACAAGGAGTCCAAGGAGATTGTAGTGCTGTTTAACAATAATTCCGGCGGGGATGCAGCCGATAATGCCAGACAGTTTATTGATATGCTTCATCTGGATTATGAAGGGCTTTCGCCAAGGCAGCTGGATTTGTTTTAAAGCACAGAAGCCTTGCGTTATATTCGAAACTATACAGCTTGGCCTGCCGATCATTGGCAGGTTCTTAAGGTTCAGGGGGCATTATGCTAAATACATTAACCATTTATCACACGAATGATATTCACAGCCATTTTGAAAGCTGGACGCGTATCGTGCACCATATAAAAACGGCACAAAAAAGAACGCAAGATAAAGAAGAATCCGTATTTTATTTTGACTGCGGTGATTTTATGGACCGGGCGAATCCGCTTACCGAGGGGACGCTCGGTCAGGGAAACACGCTTTTATTAAACCAGGCAGGAACCGCAGCAGCGACCATCGGCAATAATGAAGGGATTACACTGACTAAGGAAGAACTGGATGAACTCTATACGAAGGCGGACTTTCCGGTTCTTGCTGCCAATATTTTCAACGAAAAAGGAGAGCGTCCGCCGTGGGCGAAAACGTCTGAGATTTTTACGACAAAAGATGGCCTGAAGGTTGGTGTCACTGGCGTAACAATCGCTTTTCAGGCGTTCTATCAATCTCTCGGATGGCAGGTGGAAGATCCTTTTCTTCTATTGCCAGAAATTGTCGCCGAATTAAAGAAGACCAGTGATATTGTCATTGTGCTATCACATCTGGGACTGAATTTTGATGAAAGAATGGCAGAAGAAATTGAAGGGATAGATCTGATCCTGGGTGCCCATACGCATCATGTGCTTCCAAAAGGCAAAGAGATCAATGGAACCCTGATTGTCCAGACCGGTAAATTCGGAATGTATCTGGGAGAAGTTAATGTTCAATATGACCCGTCTACCAAGAAAATCACATCTAAATCTGCTGTGCTGATTGATCCCTTCGATGAAGAGGAAGATCGTGAGGGACAACAGCTTTTAAGCGAACTGATGATAAAAGGTGAAACGGAACTGAAGCAGGAAGTGGGCACGCTAAAGAACCCTCTTAATATCTCATGGTATGAGCCATCGCCATTTTCCCAGTTGATGGCAGATGCGTTGAAGGAATGGTGCCAGACCTCTTATTCCATGATTAATTCCGGCGTCATCCTGGAAAGCCTTCCTGCAGGGCCGGTAACAAAAGGAGACCTGCACCGGATCTGTCCGCATCCGATCAATCCTTGTCTGGTGGATCTGACGGGAGATGAAATAAAGGAGATTGTGAATGCTGGGCTGAGCCAGGAAATGATTCACAGGGAAGTGAAGGGATTTGGCTTTCGAGGCAAAGTGATGGGGCGCATGGCCTTTTCCGGAATTACAGCAGAGGAAGAGCTGCTTGAAGACCGGCAGCTGCATGTAAGACGGATTGAAATGAACGGTGAACCGATCGTAGATGAAGAGGTTTACAGGGTTGCCGTGATTGACATGTTTACGTTTGGAAAGCTGTATCCTGCGATTGCTCGGAACGAGAATAAAACCTTTATGCTTCCAGAAACGCTCCGTGATTTGCTGGAATGGAAGCTTGCATCCATGATTGGGTAAAACGTGGACGCACTCTTTCTCATCTTGTACATAAAGTATAGGAGGAAAGGGGTGGAAGCGTGATTGAATTGAACCCGGTTATCATTGACGGAAACCCATTTACTGCGGTAACCGTCCAGCTGCCCAAAACAAATCTGCTAGCGGTCTACAATGACAAAGGCTATATCATGTGCGGGGCTTTGGATGTTGGCCTCCTTAATGAAAAGCTCTCTGACCGCAAAATTATTGCAGGCAGAGCTGTCGGTGTGCGCACGATTGAACAGCTCATAAACGCACCGTTGGAATCCATTACAACCGAAGCTTATGCCATAGGCATAGAAGTGGGCATGTCCGGCAGGGACGCACTTTTAAAAATGGTATAAAGAAAAACTGTACTCCATTTTCGAGTACAGTTTTTTAAATTTTATAACGGTTTTTCATCAATTTTATCGATATGAGGTTAAAGCAAAGTACGCCTATCATGACCTGAATCCGTTTCGTATTGCTGGTAAGGATATATACAAACAAAAGATAAATGCCGCTAACAAAAAAGGCAACCTGCAAGTAATACATCCATTGTAAAAGCCTTTTGAAATCCAAGGTCATCCCCCCTGTATTTCAATACCAAGTTAACTCCACTATCAGTATACCAATGATAGAGACAAAATGCGCGAAAATTTCAAAAATGTAAAGAAAATGAGACAAACTTTTTTCGACTTTAATCCTCGTATTATTTAGGGTAGGATAGAGGAAGTAGAAATGATTAAGAGAGGTGCACGGCTGGAATGAGACAATATCTGGATTTGCTGCAGGATACACTGGAAAACGGAACAAAAAAAGAAGATCGGACAGGTACTGGAACCGTCTCTGTGTTTGGACGTCAGATGCGGTACAACCTTCAGGATGGATTTCCGGTAGTGACCACCAAAAAGCTGGCGTTGCGTTCCATCATTCATGAACTCCTTTGGTTTTTAAAAGGAGATACGAACATTGCCTATTTGCGTGAACATAACGTAACCATCTGGGATGAATGGGCTGATGAAAATGGCGATCTCGGCCCGGTGTACGGCCATCAATGGCGTTCATGGCAGGCACCGAATGGGGAAACGATCGACCAAATTTCCAATCTGATTCATGACATCAAACATAACCCGGACTCCAGACGGCTGCTTGTTTCTGCATGGAACCCGGCTGATGTTCCAAATATGGCACTCCCGCCATGCCATACCCTTTTTCAATTTTATGTTGCAGATGGAAAATTATCCTGCCAGCTTTATCAACGGTCGGCGGATCTTTTTCTTGGGGTGCCGTTTAATATTGCGTCATATGCCTTGTTAACCCTGATGATTGCGCAGGTGTGCGACCTCGAGCCGGGAGAATTTATCCATACGGTCGGTGATGCTCATATTTATTCAAATCATCTGGATCAGGTAAAGCTGCAGTTGACAAGAGATCCAAAGCCACTGCCGGTCATGAAGCTCAACCCTGACGTGAAGTCCATTTTTGATTTCACGATTGATGATTTTGAGCTTGTGAATTATGAACATCATCCTAAAATCAAGGGCGAGGTTTCGGTATGATTTCCTACGTGTTCGCAATGGACAGGAACCGGTTGATTGGAAAGCAGAATGATTTGCCATGGCATCTGCCCGCAGATTTGAAACATTTTAAAAAAGTAACCATGGGCAAGCCTATTCTTATGGGCCGAAAGACCTATGAATCCATTGGGAAACCTCTGCCTGGACGTGAGAACATTATCTTAACAAGAGATGAATCCTTTCAGGCGGAGGGGTGCACCGTTTTGCACACGGTCCAGGATGCACTGGACAGGCAGGACACGGAGCTTTGCGTAATTGGAGGGTCAGAGGTCTTCCGTCTATTTATGCCTTATGTGGAGCGTATGTACGTTACTCGTATTGATGAGTCTTTTGATGGCGATACCTACTTCCCGGAATATGATGAATCGGAATGGAACATTATTGACCGAACAACGGGGATTCTTGATGAAAAAAATAAATATCCGCATGAATTTCTCACGTTAGAAAAAAATTAAAATCATGAAGTCTTCTTTCCGCTCACAGGAAGGAGGACTTTTTTATAGGTAATAAAGGGCGGTATTCGACAAAATATTCAAAAAACCTTTGACTTTTTGCCTAGACCTGCGTATAGTTAGAGACGAAATTATCTGAATTATTTCATATATCTTGCAAGTTAGGGGGCACTCAATGGAAAAGAGACAACAATGGGGATCAAGATATGGCTTTATTCTCGCAGCAGTAGGGTCGGCTGTTGGACTGGGTAATATTTGGAGATTCCCCGCGGTAGCCTATGATAATGGTGGAGGAGCCTTCTTTTTTCCTTATTTATTTGCGCTCTTGACAGCAGGGATTCCTATTTTGATTCTGGAATTTACGATCGGGCACAAGTTTAGAGGCTCGGCACCGCTTTCCTTTTTCAGAATCAGTAAAAAAGCAGAATGGGTAGGCTGGTGGCAGGTATTGATTGCCTTTGTCATTTCGACCTATTATGCGGTCATTATCGCTTGGGCGGTAAAGTTCTGTATCTATTCGTTCGGAACCCAGTGGGGAACGGATACAGAAGGCTTTTTCTTTGGAAAGGTTTTAAAACTTTCTGAAAAGCAGGGAGAAATTGGCGGTTTGGTTCCAGGAATCATGGTTCCGCTTCTTTTCGTCTGGATGGTTACTCTTTTTGTACTTTATAGAGGCGTATCCAAAGGGATTGAGCGACTAAATAAAATTTTTATACCATCACTTGTGATTATGTTTTTAATCATTGTCATCCGAGCCTTGACCCTTGATGGAGCGGTACAGGGACTGGAGGCATTCTTCAAGCCGGATTGGAGTAAGATTGCAGACGGGAAAGTATGGGTAGCCGCGTATGGCCAGATTTTCTTCTCTTTATCCATTGCTTTTGCCATTATGGTAACGTATTCCAGTTATCTTCCGAAAAAGTCGGATATCAATAACAATGCATTTATTACGGCTTTTGCGAATTCAGGATTTGAATTGCTAGCGGGGATTGGTGTGTTCGCTGCATTAGGTTTCATGGCCATGCAGCAGGGCGTGCCGGTGGATGAGGTGGTAAAGAGCGGTATTGGACTTGCTTTTGTAGTGTTTCCAAGCATTATCAATGAATTCCCGGGGCTAAATGGGCTGTTCGGAATCTTGTTCTTCCTTTCCCTTATCTTTGCCGGAATGACATCTCTAATTTCCATCTGTGAAACGTATGTAGCTGCAGTACAGGAAAAGTTTAATGTCTCTCGTACAAAAGCAGTACTGGCCGGAGGCATTATCGCCACCGCAATTTCGCTTCTTTACGCGACAAACGGAGGCATGTATTTCCTCGATATCGTGGATTATTTTATTAATAACTTTGGTATCACCATGGCTGGTTTAGTTGAAGTCATCCTCGTTGGCTGGTTCTTCAAACAACTGAAAGGTTTACAGAGCCATGCGAACGACGTATCTGATCTCCGGACAGGATGGTGGTGGAAATTCTGCCTCGGCATCATCACACCCTTTGTTCTGGGCTACATGATGTATGACAACATCAAGCAAAACATTGCAGCCAATTATGGCAAATATCCCACTGAACTTGTGACTTATGCAGGCTGGCTTGTCGCTGCAGCTGTTATTATTATTGGGATCCTCTTCTCAATCAAAGGATGGAAATCACAGGCAGAGGAAGAGAAAAGGGGGGTCATCTGATGTCAGGAAGTGCAATTATCATGATGCTTGTTGGTATGGTGATCATCTGGGGCGGACTGGTGGCAAGTATTCTGAATGTGGTACGTGTTTCCAGGCGATCCCGATAACGAATAAAAAAATCCACCCGGTCTCAAATGCCGGGTGGATTTTTTTAATGGCTTCTGCTTGCTAGTCGCTCCTGCCGTTCCCAGGCACGCAGGTAAGGATAGGGATCAAATGCCCATTCGGTATAGCCGTTATCCCGATACATGCCATAATGCAAATGAGGTGGAAACTTACCGGAGGTGCCGGGTGGCCCGTATCCGGAACTTCCCACATAACCGACGATCATCCCTGGTTCAACAATACTTCCCTTTTTTATGCCTTTATTAAAGCTGGAAAGGTGGGCGAAATAGTGATAAACATTGTTGATATCACGAATTCCGATCCGCCAGCCGCCAAACCGGTTCCATCCTTTTGTTTCTACAACCCCATATGAGGTTGCTTTAACAGGAACGCCGTAATTGGCAAAAATGTCGGTGCCTTCATGGATGCGCAGACCACCATATCCCCGCCGGTCTCCCCAAGTATTTTTGAAGCTGTAATTGGAGCGAAGAGGAACAACAAACGCGTGCCGGGTGAGTGCCACCGTTCCATACGATTTATAGATTTTAGCGTTTTCCATGATGATACTGACGGCTTTATCTCGTCTGTAAAAGTCCCATAAGCCGATTTTAAAATTCTCTTCATCAAAGCCGTATTTACCAATGAAATCGGAAAAGGTATAAAGCAAATCTTCATCATTATTACGGTCAGCAATTCCGTCGTTATTTCCGTCCATGCCGGCTCCGCCAAAAATCCGGATGGAACCAGGGTTCTTATCATCCATATTGGGATTAAGAGGCCCGGACCACTGAATGGGGGAGAAATAAATGCCCACTAGCCCTGAAACTTTGGGCAGGTCGGTTCTTGCACGCCGGACACTTCTTTCGTACTGGTCAACACCTGCAAAGTAGTACCAGGGTATGTTGGTGATGGTTTCCATTTTTTTATAAAGAGCGAGCCGCTGGACGTCTTCTTTACTGTATGAAGGAGTCACAGCCTGTGCTTGTTTAACGGGCAGAATGAACCCGATGCATGAAGCAACTAAGAAAAATGTTAGCCATTTTTTCATGGTGAGTATATCAACTCCTTTCCTGCATCATACCTTTAGTTTGGTTGCTATAAGAAATTTCATTTTATATAAATGATGGAAATATCCGTGATTGGAGTTTTTTTCGCATGTATGTTAAAGTTCTAATGTATCTCTACTTTTACAGCATGACTGAAATCTGTTGTGCTGGATGATGAAGAATTGGAGTGAGGATCTTGGCTAAGAAGGAAGAGCACATCCGGAAACCGGAATGGCTAAAAATAAAGCTGAACACAAATGATAACTATAAGGGCCTCAAGAAAATGATGCGCGAGAAGAAGTTACATACCGTTTGTGAAGAAGCAAGATGTCCCAATATTCATGAATGCTGGGCAGTAAGAAAAACAGCAACATTTATGATACTGGGTGATGTGTGCACGCGTGCATGCCGTTTTTGTGCGGTGAAAACAGGACTGCCGACAGAGCTTGACTTACAGGAACCGGAACGCGTGGCCGAATCGGTGGAACAAATGGGATTAAAACATGTGGTAATTACAGCGGTTGCACGAGATGATTTGAAAGATGGCGGAGCAACAGTTTTTGCTGAAACTGTACGGGCCATCCGCAAACGCAATCCGTTCTGCTCTATTGAAGTATTGCCTTCTGACATGATGGGGGTTTATGAGAATCTTGAAACATTGATGGATGCCAAACCCGATATCATGAACCACAACATTGAAACCGTCAAACGCCTGACTCCAAGAGTCCGTGCACGTGCGACATATGAGCGGACACTCGAATTTTTGCGTCGAGCAAAAGAAATGAACGCGAACATTCCTACAAAATCCAGTATCATGATTGGACTTGGAGAAACGTGGGAGGAAATTATTGAAACTTTTGACGATCTCCGTGCCAACAATGTGGATATCGTAACGGTAGGGCAGTATTTGCAGCCAACCAAAAAACATTTAAAGGTTCAAAAGTACTACCACCCTGATGAGTTTGCTGAACTTCGCAAAATTGCGCTTAGCAAAGGGTTTAAGCACTGTGAAGCTGGGCCGCTTGTGCGCTCTTCTTATCATGCAGATGAGCAGGTTAATGCAGCCAATAAAGCAGTACAAAGCAACTAAAGAAAAAGCCGGGATTTGCATCCGGCTTTTTTTTATTTATTTCTGTTCATATCCGTATTGGACATATTTTCATTTTCACCCTTCATTTCACCATTCGGATTCTCGCCATCACTCACTTTGTAGCCTTGTGGTGACTGCTTCATCTCTTTGATCAGCCGGTCAATAATACCTTCCGCATTGTCGGTGTCGTAGTTCACGGAGCGGTACTGTTCAAGCTTCCCGATCATCCCTTTTTTATCGGACACATAGACATGGTAATAGCGGGGGACAACTGAGAAAGCTGTTCTTTTTACGTTGTCGGCGATCGCCATTCTGTTCTTGCTGGTCGTTTGATAGGCCATTAGAACCTCTTCATCGGTCACCAGGACAGCCATGTCCTTGATGTTCGGCAGGCGGACGGCCATGTCGGTAATCATGTCCGCCAATTTTTGGCGGTCCATTTTCGGTATTTGGTTGGCGGAAAGGGGTTTCGCGTTTTCTCCTTTGTATTCATGGCGCACATAGCCAAAATCCCCATATCTTCTGTCGGTTCCCATCGTATCATTATCATTTTTGTACTTTTTATAATTGGTATTGGAAAATTTATATCCGGTTGTTGTTTCTTTTCTTGTATCATCATCTGAGCAGGCCGCTAACAAAGCAATACAAAAAATCAGGGGAGCAGCCAGTTTCTTTTTCATGTGGATTTCACCTCCTTCCCCTTAGGGTGACCACAATAATGAACTTTTTACAAAGAAATTGTTGGCTGTATTTTTAACGGACGTGGTAAACTATAAGGGTGAGGTGAGTTCATGATTTGTATCGGTGAGCATTGCTACGAACTGGTAGAAAATAACAAAGAGGCCTTTGACGAGGAACAGTTGAAGTCAAGGTATAGTGAAATTTTACATAAATACGATTATCTGGTTGGCGATATTGGCTATGAACAGCTTCGTCTGCGCGGCTTTTTTGACGATGGCCATGATAAAGCGACATATGACACAAAGATCAGCACTCTTCCGGAATACATTTATGAGTACTGCAATTTTGGCTGTCCTTATTTTGTCCTGAAAAAAATAACCCCCGGTAAATAGGGGGTTATTTGCATTGCCTTACGCCTTAAAGTTTTGGTATGGTTCTTCTGTATTTTCATCGGGATCATCATGCGTTGGATGGGCACCCGGAAATTGGCGTTCCAGCCCTTCGTGGAGATTTTTGTACTCATAGTTAAATGCACTATAAGTCCGTTGGTTTTCCTTCCATGGTGTTGATTTTCCAAGTTTTGCATTGATGGGCGAGCCATAAGGCCCTTCCGGAAGGTCTTCTGGAAGAACATAGCGCCTTCCCGTTTCAACATTGGAAAAGTCCGTATAGGTTTCTTCATCCTTGTTATACAAAACAACCATTCCCTTCAGGCAGGATCAGGATGGAATTTTCCATCCTTCTTACATTGCCCACGGAATGGCTTTTTTGTTCAGGTTTTAAAAATTTCCATTATAGGGTTTCATATAAAAATTCCCGAAGTTCCTGAGCGTCTTCCTCCGTCAGATTGTAGGCATGCTCAAGATAGCCTTCTTCATCCAGATCATCCTCTCCAATAATGGCAAAACGGCTGCCTTGCATATCGAGGATTAAGCTCTTGCCATAGTGTCTTCCTGTTTTGACAATGGCTAGATCAAATCGCGTGTTTGTACCCATGAAGCTGACAAATCGCGTTTCTGATTTTTCTGTATCGTCGTATAGAAAAAAACGTTCTTCTGCCATGTTCAGCCCTCCTTGCCATCGGCCAGTTGCTTCTTTTCCATTTCATCATAGCAGACAACTTAAAAGTTGCAAATAGCAGCCTGCTCACCCAATTTGTATTCCGTTTTGTGATAAACTAAAAAGGAAGGACATTAACAAGGCAGGGTGGATGCTATGTATTTTGTAGACAGAAAGAAAATCGAACAAAACCTGGTATATCTTGAATTTTTGCTGAAGCATCTGGATGAACTTTCAGCCAGCGGATCTTCCATTGAGAAATTGGCATTGGAACGATCGGCACATGTCATTATTGAAGGCATGATGGATGTGGGGAATGCAATGATTGATGGATTTATTATGAGGGACCCGGGCAGCTATGATGACATCCTTGATATTTTGGAAGATGAGAAAGTCATCACCACGTCAGACGCAAAAGGTTTAAAACAGGTCATCTCACTAAGGAAGATGCTTGTGCAGGAGTTCTCAAATGTGGATCATGATGCCATCCATTCTATACTGGCAGCCAACAGAGAGCCACTGAAGAACTTCCCTTTCAGAGTACGAAGCTACATTGAAAAAGAACTGGGTCCTGTTTCAGCGTTTTTACCGGAGGATCAACAATAAGCAGCGTTTTTAAACATTTTTGTTTAAAATGTACTTTTGATGATTGATATTGTAAGATAGGGGTAAGGAAGGTGATGGTTTATGGCTATAGCTAATAACACCTCTACCCGTTCAGAACTCATTCATTTATTGAAGCGATATCGAAAATTAACCGTTACGGAAATGGCGGGCCAGCTCGGGATTACCGAAATGGCTGTACGCCGCCATTTAAATACATTAGAGAGAGACCGACTGATAGAATCCACTCTTGTTCGGCAGGCAATGGGCCGCCCGCTGAGTGTGTATCAGTTATCCGAAGCAGCGGATGAACAGTTTCCCCGCAATTACTCCGGTCTGACAGTGGAGTTTATGAAGGATATCCAGGAAATTGCAGGCGATGAAACGGTCCACGAACTGTTTGTACGCCGGGAAAACCGCTTGAATGAAAAGTATAAAAAACGGATGGAGAATAAAAGCTTCGAGGAAAAAGTTGCCGAACTCGCCGCGATCCAAAATGAAGCCGGCTATATGGTGGAATGGGAAAAGACCGCAGACGGACAGTTTGAACTAAAGGAGTTTAACTGCCCTATTGCCAAAGTCGCGAATGAATACCAACAGGCCTGTTCCTGTGAACTGTCTCTGTTCCAAAGAATGCTTGGAACAGAGAAGGTCGAACGGACACAGTGCTTGGCAAAAGGCGGCACCTATTGCAAATACCTGATTTCTGAAGATAAAAATGCTTAAATCCTAACGGCAATGCAGCCGATGGGATTTATTTTTTGTAGTAAATAAAGAAAGAGGTCCGTTTTTGCTGGTAAAAAAACAATTGACACGAAGGATAAAATTCAGTATTATTCAAACTAACTTAATATTCAGATGTATCTTATCCAGAGAGGTGGAGGGACTGACCCTATGAAACCCGGCAACCAGCAGTTATGCATGGTGCTAATTTCAGCAGAACAGTATGTTCTGAAAGATGAGAGCCGACGGTGTAAACTGCGACCTCTTCTTTTGGAAGGGGTCTTTTTTATAGGCTCTTAAAAAACAAATACATATTAAGAAGGAGAGATGAAAAATGAGTGAAGAAAGAGAATACGGGTTTGAAACAATTTCATTGCACGAGGGTCAAAAAGTAGATCCAACGACAGGGGCAAGGGCGGTTCCGATTTATCAGACAACCTCTTATCAGTTTGAAAGCACAGAGCATGCAGCGAATTTGTTTGGACTTAAAGAATTCGGAAACATCTACAGCCGGATCATGAACCCGACGCAGGACGCGTTTGAGCAGACCATTGCCAAGCTTGAAGGAGGAGTTGGGGCGCTTGCTGTAGCTTCCGGTCAGGCAGCCATTACCTATTCCATCGTAAATATTGCCGGCGCCGGAGATGAGGTTGTTGCTTCAGGTTCCTTGTACGGGGGAACGTATAACCTGTTTGCCAATACACTGCCAAAGCTCGGAATAAAAGTGAACTTTGCCGAGCTTGATAACCTGCAATCCTTCAGGGATGCAATCACAGAAAAAACAAAAGCCCTTTATATCGAAACCATCGGAAATCCAAAGATTGATGTGGCTGATATTTCATCGATTGCAGACATTGCACACGAAGCGGGTGTGCCGCTGATTGTGGACAACACGTTTGCCACACCTTACCTTTGCCGGCCGATTGAACATGGAGCCGATATCGTTGTTCATTCTGCAACCAAGTTTATCGGCGGACATGGTACTTCCATTGGTGGACTGATTATTGACTCCGGAAAATTTGACTGGACCAACGGCAAGTTTCCAGGATTGACAGAACCGGATAACAGCTACGGAGGCGTAGTTTATACAGAAGCAGTCGGACCATTGGCGTATATCATTAAAGCGCGTGTTCAGCTTTTAAGAGACCTTGGATCTTGCGTATCACCATTCAACTCCTTCTTGTTCATTCAGGGGCTGGAGACACTGGCTCTGCGGGTGGAACGACATTGCGAAAATGCATTGAAAGTGGCAAAGTTCCTGCAGCAGCATCCTGCAGTCGATTGGGTCAACTATCCAGGACTCGAAGACAACCAGTACCATGAGCTGGCAAATAAATATTTGCCAAAAGGTGCTGGTGCGATTCTTACGTTCGGTGTAAAAGGCGGGGCCAAAGAAGGAAGCAAGCTCATCGAAAATGTGAAACTTTTCTCTCACCTTGCCAATGTGGGTGATTCGAAATCCCTCATTATCCACCCTGCGAGTACTACGCATCAGCAGCTGACCGAGGAAGAGCAGCGCAAAGCAGGAGTTGCGCCTGAGATGGTAAGGCTTTCAGTTGGAATTGAGACAATTGATGATATTATTTATGATCTCGAACAGGCACTTGCTGTCATCAGCCCTGTTCCAAGCGGTCAATAAGACGTCGCATCCAACAAAGAAAAGAAAAAAACAGGAGGGGTCACTTCAGTTACCCTCCTGTTTTTCTATGAAAGCTGTTGTTCTGCCAATTGAATGAGGCGTTTTGTAATTTCTCCGCCTACTGATCCATTTTGTCTTGCAGCCGTATCCGGCCCAAGGTTAACGCCAAATTCTCTTGCGATCTCCATTTTCATTTGATCCAGCGAATTTTGTACGCCTGGAACAACCGTTTGGTTTGTATTTTTAGCCATATGATGACCTCCTTTTTTAAAGAGTGTGTATTTTATGGGAAAATATACATGATGAGGAAAATATTTGGTTTGACAATCTCAATCTTTGTTAGAAACCGTTCATATTTGGTACACTAAAGCCGTTAATAAAAAAGGAGTCAAGATGATGAAAAGCTATAAAGGATATTTGATTGATCTAGATGGAACCATGTACAGAGGAAAAGAACGAATTGATGAAGCGGTGGAATTTGTAAAAGAACTAAACCGCAGAGAATTGCCGTATCTGTTTGTAACCAACAATTCTTCCAAAACTAAAGAAGAAGTGGCAAGAGTGCTCCAAAATTTTGATATCCCCGCAACGTCTGAACATGTATATACGACAAGCATGGCAACGGCCAATTACATTGAAAAGCTGAAACCGAGAGCAAGCGTATATTGTATTGGGGAAGAAGGGATTCGCCAGGCTCTTGAAGAGAAAGGCTTCACTTTGACCTCTCAACAACCCGACTTTGTTGTGATGGGGATCGACCGCTCCATTAATTACGAAAAATTGGCACTGGCCTGTCTGGCTGTAAGAGGCGGCGCCCATTTTATTTCGACCAATGGGGACATTGCATTGCCGACCGAAAGAGGTCTTTTGCCTGGCAACGGTTCACTAACCTCAGTTGTTGCTGTTTCCACACGAACCGAGCCTGTGTTTATCGGCAAGCCTGAAGCGGTCATAATGGAAATGGCGCTTGAACAGCTAGGCACATCCAAAGAGGAAACCTTAATGATCGGCGACAATTACGATACCGACATACTTGCCGGAGTCCGTTCCGGTCTTGATACTCTTCTTGTCCATACAGGGGTCACTCTGAAAGAACATCTCACTGAGGTCGAGATTCAGCCGACCTATACCGTCAATGGCCTGGATGAATGGAAAGCTTTTGAATAAAAAAAACAGCACCCTAAAAGGATACTGTCCTATTGTTTTTCAACAATGGGAAGCAACTTCCTAAAAGGTGCTGTTTTTTATTCAGCGTTTGCTGCACGGTGGGCAAGCCGGCTCGATGCTGCGGCCGCAATCGCCCCCACAATATCATCCAGAAAGGTGTGAACTTTTCCGCTGGATTTATCATTCAGCTTTTCCAGAATGCCTGGTTTTTGTTTATCAATAAATCCGTAATTGGTAAAACCGATCGATCCGTATATGTTAACAATGGATAGTGCAATCACTTCATCGATACCGTACAGGCTTTCATCCCGTTCCAAAATTTCTTGAAGAGGTCCCTCAAGCAACTTTTTTTCGGCGAGCATGTCAAGCTGTATTCCAGTCAGTATGGCGTTCTGTACTTCCCGCTTGGCAACAACCCGTTCCACGTTATGCAGACAGACGGACAATTCCAGGTCCGGATGGTAAGGTACCTGAAGAAAATAAACAAGCTCCGCGATATCCTTTAATGTTACGCCACGCTCAGTCAGCAGGCGCATGGCCGTTTCCTCAACATTCTCTACCTTTTTCTCTCTCATAAAAATCTCCTTATCTTCCGCGACGTTTGGGTTTTTATAGTATATGTGTCCATACCTAACTTATGAGTCCACCCAAAAATTAATAACCAACAGTGCAGCTGGGTCATAGACTATAATTATTGAAGAACTTGAGGTGAGGGCTGTGTTCGAAAGAGACGTGTATCATCATTATCAATTATATTGCGAAGGCAAACGAAGCATCAGCGGATACCGGTATTTTGTTTCTGGCGGGGAACCGTACCTCGTTGTTCCACAAAAAAAGATCACGATCGACCGGATCGAAGAGATCATGTACTTCAGCGACTATTTAAGATATAAGGGAGAAAGCGGAATTGCGGGGCTTTTTCCAACGATGACCAACATGCCCAACGCGAACATTGAAGGCGAATCCATCCTGCTGTTTAAGATTGAACAATCAGAGCGGGATGCTTCAGAGAAAAAGCCAATGGGTGAGGAACTGGCCCTTTTTCACAGAAACGGTAAGGACCTGCCTCCTCCACCTGTTCCGACTGAAAGTTATTTGTTTGGAAGCTGGGCGGTGCTTTGGATGAACCGGGTTGATCAGGCGAAGGAATGGTACCAGGAGGTTTTTGCCAAACCGGTTAAAAACGAGTTTGATACCTTGTTTTTAACCACGTTTCCGTATTTTGAAGGATTATCCGAAAATGCCATTCAGTACATTATTGATTACAACCTGGAGGATTCCATGAGGGAGGAAGAAGGGCCCTCCATCGTGCACGAACGTTTTCAGGAGAACTCCTGGCTGCAGTATGACAACGATTATGTAAAACTTCCTACCGGCTGGGTGCTTGATCATCCTGTCCGTGATATGGCGGAATGGATCCGCTCATGCGTGTATCAAAGAAACTTCAGCCCGGAAAGTGTGACTACCTTCCTGGATGAGTATGAAAAGGTGACTCCGTTAAAAAGAGAAGGGTGGAGATTGCTGTACGGAAGGCTCCTTTTCCCTGTCTGGTACTATGATATGATCGAAAACCATTACAAAAATGAACGGGAGATTGGCAAAGAACTTTCCCAGCATACTTTTACGGAGTATTTGCTGAGGGAAGAGCAGAACGAAGCATTTTTGCGCTCCTTTTTCCCAATGATTGGTCTTCCTGCAGACCGTCTGCAGATCCCCGTAGTGGATTGGCTGATCCCCAACTGATGAAAGTGCTCTCTTTAAAGAGCGCTTTTTTCTTTTGAAATGAAAGCGGGAACATGAGAAAATAAGGAAAAACGCTTGGAGTGCTAGAATGAAACCGTATATTTTCATTACAAGAAAAATTCCTGAAGCAACCTTGGACGAATTACAGAAGATTGCCTATGTGACCATGTGGGAAGACGAAATGAAGCCGGTACCCCGTAAACGTCTGCTTAAAGAGGCAGCAAAAGCAACCGGCCTGCTTACCATGCTTTCAGACAAAATTGATGCAGAGCTGATAGATCAGTCGCGAAATCTTAAAGTAGTTGCCAATCTGGCAGTCGGCTATGATAATATTGATATTCCTTATGCTGCTAAAAAAGGGATTACAATCTGTAATACACCAGATGTTCTGACAGATACAACCGCTGATTTAACGTTTGCTCTAATGATGGCCACGGCGAGGAGGATTACGGAGGCTGCACAGTATATAAAAGAAGGAAAATGGACGGGCTGGAGTCCTCTGCTGCTTGCTGGGACAGATATTCACCATAAAACGTTGGGCATTGTGGGGATGGGGCGCATTGGGGAAGCTGTTGCCAAAAGAGCGGCCGGTTTTGACATGAACATTCTGTACCACAACCGCAGCCGGAAAGAAGAAGCGGAACGAAAGCTCGGATTGTCCTACCGTTCGTTTGAGGACTTGCTAAAAACGTCTGATTATGTGGTTTGTCTTGCCCCCCTAACCGAAGAGACTAAAGATTTGTTTGATGAAAAGTCATTTCAAACCATGAAGGCTTCCGCTTTGTTTATCAATGCGTCCCGCGGGGGAGTAGTGGTTGAAAAAGCATTGGACAGAGCCTTGACAGAGGGCTGGATCAAAGGGGCAGGGCTGGATGTATTCGTTGAAGAACCGATTCAGCCTGATCATTTCCTATTAAGACATGCCAATCTGGTTGCCCTTCCCCATATTGGTAGCGCAAGCCTGGAGACGCGGATACAAATGGTCCGGTTAGCGTGCAAAAATATTGAGAATGTTCTGCAGGGGCTTACACCTCCTGCGGCGGTAAATGGCAAGGATGCATAATGGGCAAATCTTTTATGAGCTTACCCGATAAAGAAACAGGATACAATGGTAGCTTTTAGTTTAAGCTGCCTTTGTCTGACCTCTTTTTGAAAACGCTTTCAAAATCTTTACAAAACTACTGGTTGTGCCAAGCGTAAATTACGTCTACAATTGTCCTTAATATAAAAACAAATGTATTTCTAGTAAGGACAGGAGTGTTGGCAATGGTTCAGAACGTATCAGTAGGATTATTGGGGCTTGGGACAGTAGGAAGCGGTGTCGTTAGAATGGTGGAAGGGCATCAGGAAGAATTGCTCCACCGTGTAGGCTGTCCTGTCTACATAAAAAGAGTGCTTGTTCAAAATCTCGACAAGGAGCGGTCATGCCACATCAACCCCGAGCTATTGACGAGCAAGGCGGATGAGGTCGTTAGTGATCCTGAAATTGATGTAGTGATCGAAGTGATCGGAGGTATTGAGCGGGCCAGAGAATATATTCTGCAGGCACTCAGCAATAAAAAGCATGTAATCACGGCCAACAAGGACCTGATGGCACTCCACGGCGCTGAACTTTTATCAGCAGCTGAAGAAAATGGATGCGACTTATTTTATGAAGCGAGTGTAGCCGGTGGAATTCCGATTATCCGTACGCTGGTGGATGGACTGGCATCCGACCGGATAACGAAAATGATGGGGATCGTTAACGGAACCACCAATTATATATTAACGAAAATGGACAAGGAAAATTTAACCTTTGAAGAAGTATTAAAAGAAGCACAGGAGCTTGGTTATGCGGAAGCAGATCCCACTTCTGATGTGGAGGGAATAGATGCGGCACGCAAAATGGCCATCCTGGCTTCCCTCGGTTTTTCCATGAACATTCATCTGGACGACGTGGAGGTAAAAGGCATTTCAAGCATCACAAGCGAAGACCTGGAATATGCCCGGCAGTTTGGCTATTCAATGAAGCTTATTGGAAATGCCAAAAAAGACAATGGCAAGGTGGAAGTGAGTGTAGAACCGACACTGCTGCCGGATACACATCCGCTTGCCTCCGTGCAAAATGAATACAATGCCGTCTACATTTATGGCGAGGCTGTCGGAGAGACCATGCTGTTCGGCCCGGGTGCCGGCCAGCTGCCAACCGCAACCTCCATTGTCTCAGACTTGGTAGCTGTCGTAAGGAATATGCGATTGGGCGTCAATGGCAAAAGCGTTGTAGCTCCCCAATTTGATAAACAGCTTAAGAAGGACGATGAGATTGCAGGCAAGTATTTTTACCGTCTGCATGTGAAGGATGAAGCAGGCACGTTCTCTGCACTGACATCGATCTTCGCCAATCATGAAGTAAGCTTGGAAAAGCTGCTTCAGAAGCCGGTTGGAGATAATGGTGTGGCTGAGGTGGTCCTGGTGACACATACGACCAGCAAGCAGCAAAACGACAACATCTATCAGCAGCTCAGGGATTCCGGAGTTGTCAATCAAATTAAAAGCCACTACCGCGTAGAAGGAGGAGCACAATGAGCTACAAAGGATTAATTCATAAGTATAGGGACTTTTTACCGGTTACAGATAAAACACCGGAACTTTCTTTACAGGAAGGAAATACACCGCTTATTCCACTTGAACATCTTTCCAAAGAGTGGGGAATTGAGCTCTTTGTTAAATATGAAGGAGCCAATCCAACAGGATCCTTTAAAGACCGTGGCATGGTAATGGCCGTGGCCAAAGCCAAAGAAGAAGGCAGCAAAGCGATCATTTGTGCTTCAACAGGGAATACAAGTGCAGCAGCGGCTGCGTATGGGGCGAGAGCAGGACTTCGCTGTCTTGTTGTTATTCCGTCCGGAAAAGTTGCCCTTGGCAAGCTGGCGCAGGCAAAAATGTATGGTGCTGAAGTATTCGAGATCGAAGGGAATTTCGATGAAGCGCTCCAAATGGTGCGCAAGTTGAGTGAAGAAGAACCATTAACGCTGGTCAACTCAGTAAACCCATTCCGTCTGGAGGGCCAAAAGACTGCAGCCTTCGAAATTGTGGACGCGCTTGGCTCTGCTCCGGATGTTCTTGCCATTCCTGTGGGAAATGCCGGAAACATTTCTGCATATTGGAAAGGCTTCAAAGAATACCATGAAAAATTAGGAAGCGGGCTTCCGCGTATGCAAGGATTTCAAGCAGAGGGAGCAGCACCGATTGTAAACAATGCTGTTGTAAAGAACCCTGAAACCATTGCGACTGCCATTCGTATTGGAAACCCTGCCAGCTGGCATTTTGCGCTGGAAGCCGTAGAGCAGTCAAGCGGTGGTGTTAACAGCGTATCCGATGAAGAAATTGTGGAAGCTTATCATCTGTTGGCCAGGAAGGAAGGCGTCTTTGCAGAGCCGGCTTCATGTTCTTCTATCGCAGGTGTATGGAAACTCGTCAAAAGCGGCCAGCTTGCCCGGGGAACTAAAGTTGTAGCGGTATTGACAGGAAACGGATTGAAAGACCCGGAAACAGCGATGGACACAGTTACGGTCAATCCTGTAAAAGTATCCAATCAACTGGAAGATTTGAGGGAGGCCATGAAGGGTTGTGTATTGCAATGACCTTTGCTCCATTTTCCATCCATGTGCCAGGTAGTACCGCTAATTTAGGGCCTGGATTTGATTCTGTAGGTATGGCGCTTTCGATGTATTTAACAGTCAATGTCTTTCCATCGCACGAGCAGAAGATCAAATACTTTGGCAAAGAGCTTGAAAGCCTGAATGGTGCAAAGGATAATTTGATACTCCAAGCGGCATCCATGGTAGCCGATGCCTATGATAAAGAGCTGCCTTGCTGTTCACTTGAGGTGGAAAGCGAGCTCCCTTTGTCCAGAGGGCTGGGAAGCAGTGCAGCAGCGATTGTGGCAGGGATTGAGTGGGCAAACCACCTGCTTTCTCTGTCGCTCTCTAAGGAGGAGAAAGCGCTCTTTGCCTGCAAGATGGAGGGGCATCCCGATAATGTAGTGCCTTCATTAACTGGTGGACTGGCGATCAGCTGGTATGATGAAAATCAGGTGGAAACGGTTCATGTCACGGATTTATCAGTTGAATTGGTTCTCACCATTCCTTCATTTGAGCTGGCCACGAGCATGGCGAGAGAAGCACTGCCCCCAAGTTTGGCGCACCCGGAGGCTGTTCAGGCCAGTGCGGTAAGCAATGTATTGGTAGCTTCACTGCTCAGGGACGATTGGAAAACGGCAGGGAAGATGATGAATAAGGACCGGTTTCACGAGCCATACCGTCAGCAGTGGTTTCCCGACTTTACAGGGATCAAAGAAAAAGCCGCTGAAGCCGGTGCATACGGGACCGCTATCAGTGGTGCGGGACCTGCCATGGTCTCTTTTGTACCTGCGGGTTCAGGCGAAAGGGTATGCGAGCAGATCGCCAACGCGTTTGAAGACTATGATTGCAAGGCGGTTTTGCCAGATGTGAAAGGCGTTCTTGTCCAGCAGCTTTGTCTTCCAGCATAAATAAAACCCCCGTGCCTAGGCACAGGGGTTTTCTATCGGCGATTTTTAGAATACTTGTTCCAATTCTACAACGCCAGGTACTTCCTCAAGCAGAGCACGTTCGATACCGGCTTTTAGTGTAATAGTGGAGGAAGGGCAGCTTCCGCAAGCACCCATAAGACGGACTTTTACGATTCCATCTTCAATGTCAACGAGCTCCACGTCTCCGCCGTCACGAAGCAAAAATGGGCGTAATTTATCTAGAACTTCTTCAACTTGCTCACGCATAGAAACTTCAGTAGCCATAATAAAAAACTCCTTTCATAAACAACTTACCCTTATTATACGGGTTTTAATTCAAAAAATCCATGTGCGTGCATCACAACATTTAAAAAGAATTCACCTTTATTAACTTCCCGGAATCGATTACAATAAAACGTGCAGGGACTTTTAAGCTGGGGTGAGGCGAATGGACATGAAACAGATTACGATCAAGGTATTCGGCGGTGAGCAGAAATGTGCAAGCTGCGTGAATTTGCCGTCTTCCAAAGAAACAGCGGAATGGCTTGAAGCGGCCATTTCACGTAAATATCCCGATCAACTTTTTACCATTGAGTATATTGATATCTTTTCACCGGTTGAAGGGGAGAATCAGAAGTTTGCCAATCAAATTGTAGAAGAAGACCTCTTCTATCCTGTAGTTGTTATTAATGAGGAAATTGTTGCTGAAGGCAACCCAAGGCTTAAGGATATTTATGCCATCATGGAACTAAACGGTTATAAGGATGCAGGATGAGAATTGTCTCACCCATCATATGAAAACCCCGCAGGGTTGAGCCCTGCGGGGTTTTTTTTCAATCATTTTTAGTTTTGATATTTATAAAGCCATAGAATACCGGATTTCAAAAGACGAGGCACACGTCCGATCAGTGAAGCGCCGCCCATGGTTCCAAAGCCGCTCTTCTTCCCTAAAGAACCCATAACTCCCTTAAGTTTGATTTCTTCAAGTTCAGGCATCGGCTGATTTTTCCACTTTTTAAGAAGAATATCTGAAATTTGTTCTGCTTGTTCTTCAGCAAGCTGGGCACTTGGTGAGAAAGGCATGCTCGCACAGTCGCCTACCACATACACGTCTTCGTTATTTGGAAGGTGGTGGTATTTCGTCAATTTAACACGGCCTTGTGGATCTTTATCCACATCAAGGTCGCGAACCAGCTTGTTTGGCTGGATGCCGGCAGTCCAAACAATCGCATCACATTCAATGGCTGTATCATGGTTATACAGAACATTCTTTTCCACACGGGTGATGTTGGAATTGTTAACCACTTCAACGCCATGCTGAATGAACCAGTTCTGAACATAGTTGCTTAAACGGGGTTTAAAACCATTAAGTATGATTGGACCTCGGTCAAACAGAATAATTTTAAGGTCTGAACGGCTTTCATGCAATTCACTGGCAAGCTCCACGCCACTCAGGCCAGCGCCTACCACACCCACAACTCCATTATGAGGAAGATTGTTCAGAACCTGATACGTTTCACGAGACTTGTCCACACTTTGGATGCTCAAGGTATATTCTTGGGCTCCAGGGACATTATGGTATTTATCCTCACAGCCAAGGCCAATGATTAATTCATCATATGGCACGGGTTCGTCGTCTGCAAGCTGGACTTGTTTGTTGTTAAAATCAAGTTCAGTCACGATTCCGTATTTTATTTTAAGCTGTGGGTGTTCCGGGAAAGGAACACGAATATGGTGGTCAGAAATCGTTCCAGCCGCCAGTGCATAATATTCTGTTTTTAAACAATGATAAGGCTGCTTGTCAATTAAGGTAATTTGGACGTCGGATGGAAGCTCAGGCGAATTTAACAGACGCTTTAAGATTCGCATTCCTCCATATCCTCCGCCAAGCAATACAAGGTGTTTCATTGTCTTTCCCTTCTTTCTATGGCACTATGTGTAAATAATGGCAACAATAATAGCAGTAATACCGCAGTTTATAAGGCTTCACAGGAAGCGATTTCACATTCAAACACTTCTTAGTATAGCATTTTACTATAAATTCTCAACTGTTTTCCTAAAAACAAAAGGAAGAAGTAAAAGGGTTTGACGGACAAGTCGGAGCGATATACGATAGAAAAATAAGGCGAGGTGAAAAGATGAGACCGATTATTGAATTTTGTGTCAGCAACCTGGCCAACGGTTCGCAGCGTGCACTTGAAAAACTGGAACAGGATTATGATCTCGATGTGATTGAATACGGCTGTCTTGGATATTGTGGTCAGTGTGCCCGTTCTCTATTCGCATTGGTTAATGGTGATATTGTGCGCGGTGAGACGCCGGACGAGCTGGTCGAAAATGTTTATAAATTTCTTGAAGAAAATCCAATGTTTTAATCATAATAAAAAGCTGGCTCATCCATTGAGCCAGCTTTGTGTTATTTATGATGAATGTTGATATTGTTTGTTCAGCCAAGGCTGGAGCCTTGAATACAAGATCACAAATAAGATAGTGATGATCAGGCCTTTGATTACATTAAATGGCGCAATACCTACCAGTATGAGGTTTAGCATCGCTTCCCCGGACATTTGCGGGGAATTCAGGAACCAGGTGTAGGCAGGAAGAATCAGTACATAATTCAGTAATGCCATCATAAACGTCATCAGGATTGTACCGACAATTAAACCGGCAGAAAGACTTTTCGTTGAACGATGCTTTCGGTAGAAGTAGGACACAGGAACGATGAAAATGGCTCCGGCGATAAAATTCGCAACTTCACCAACTGGCACCCCGGTCAGGTTGCCGACAATTCCATAATGAAGAACGTTTTTAATTCCCTCAACTGCCAGGCCGGCAAGAGGGCCGAATACGATTGCTGCAAGCAATGCAGGAACTTCACTGAAGTCAATCTGCAAAAAGGCAGGCAATCCCGGAAATGGAAAATCCAATAATTGTAGTACATACGCAATGCTGCTTAGCATGGAAACAGCCACCATCTTATACACTTTTCCCCTGTGCATGTTGAAATCTCTCCTTTGTTGCGCCATCTCTGATTTCAAATGCAGTGCACGCTGATACAATAGAAAACCCTTAGCGGTCAGATCGCTAAGGGAGAGTAGTCAGGCATCGTCAAATAAACATTTTAAGGTGGTTAGTCCTTAAAACGTACTGAGCGAGGGCTCAGTCATATTACAAAACAACCGAACCGTGCACCGTCATCTTCTCCCATCCAGACTGTACTGTCGGCTCTGGAATTACACCAGATCAGCAAATAAGAAATGCCAAAATGTCTAGCCTAAACGCCTAGAGTCTCTAGTCACTTTACTCCCTTCAAAAAACAAAAAGCGTTTTTTTGTCAGTGAGATCCAGTGCTTGTCGGCTCTTAGCGAGGCGTCTGTAGCTTTTCTTAAAAGCTCACGGGCTGATGAAGAGGGAATCTTCAAATACCGCCGGTCGGGAATTTCACCCTGCCCCGAAGATGGATCGCTATTTTTTTATACTGTGATTATTATACTGCAGAAAAAAGATTTTGGAAACCATTTTGACTTACAAAAGTTTAGTGATGATTTTTGAGTCTGCAGGTTACTTTTATGTGAGACTTGGGTAAAAGAAATCACACAGCATTGTTGGCATGTAGTATACAATAGAAGAACATAAAAAATAAAAGGAGGGAAATCTGGCTAAGTAAGAAAAAAGCCAGTCGTTATGCTAAACTTCGAACATTCTTGGCCCTATGAAAAAATGATGGATGATATATATATAAATGAATGCCCCTACTGCCACACGTCCAATGTTCTGACCGCATTTTCGGAAGAAAAGCTGAACAATGCAAAGGAAGGGATCAAGCAGCTGCTTGTTATGCCCTGCTGCCACAGCAAGCTGACAATACTGAATGCTGATGAAGATTATTTTTGGACAGAGGAGAAGTTAAGATCATAAAAAAACTGCCGGAAGGCCGGCAGTTTACTTTTTAATATTCTTTGATGACATTGTAGAATGTATCGCGTTCAACTGGTTTTTTATTGGCTGTTTTAATGAGGTGAACCAATTCTTTTCGAGTAATTCCCTGGGAAGTCAACGCTCCAACGGAATGGGAAATTCGCTCCTCGATCAGTGTTCCGTGAATGTCATCCGCACCAAAAGACAGTGCCATTTGTGTTAACTGTACGCCAATATTGATCCAGTATGCTTTAATGTGATCAAAGTTATCCAGCATCAAACGGCTAATGGCAATGGTACGCATATCATCATAAGCCGATGTACGGCGAGTCAGTCCCATTGCAGCTGTTCGCGGCTGCATCGCAAGCGGGATAAACACCATAAATCCATTCGTTTTATCTTGAAGCTGGCGCACACGGTCCATATGGATCAAACGCTCTTCTTTAGATTCAATGGAGCCGTACAGCATGGTTGCATGCGTGCGGAGACCAAGGCCATGGGCAAGCTCGTGTGCTTCAAGCCATTGATCAGTGGAGGCTTTGTCAGGGCTCATTTTCTCACGGTAACGCTCGGTAAGGATTTCAGCTCCGCCCCCAGGCAGGGTGTCAAGTCCGGCTTTGACAAGCTCTTCGAGAACTTCTTTCATGGAAAGACCGGAAATTCGGGAGAAGAATTCAATTTCGGCTCCTGTATAGGCTTTGACTGTAGCGTTTGGATAATGTTTCTTCAGAACGCGAATGGTGTCCAAATAATAATCAAACGGAACTTCATTGTTATGGCCGCCTACAATGTGGAATTCACGGATGTTATCGTTCCAGCGTTTTTCTACATATTCCAGAAGCTGTTCTTCGTTCATTGTATAGGCGCCTTCTTCACCCGGCTTGCGTTTAAAGCCGCAGAAGCTGCATGAAGCTTCACAAACATTCGTCGGATTAATATACATATTTTCAATGAAATAAACACGATCGCCGTTTTTCTGAAGGTTAGCCTCGTTTGCCAATTGAGCGACACCTAAAATATCGTTCGTTTCGTATAAAAACAAACCGTCTTCAATTGAAAGACGTTCACCGTGACGGATTTTCTCAGCAATGTCATGAATTTTTGTATCCTGTGTAATGATGGCCATTACTTTTCCCCCGTTCCTATTGGTATGTATATATGTTTTATTGTGCAGGATCTGAACCTGCTGACTCAAACATGAGAAGTATTCCGACAGCCCCCAGGGACCGGCGAATACGGAGTCTATTATACGCTCATTTATTTGGAAGGACAAGAAAGGAACCATTTCCCCCTTTTGTCACATGAATGTAACATAGGTTACGGCTTGTTTACGTTTTGGAAAGAGCAACCACAAACATCAAAAAATATTGCAAAATACAAAGGGATGCCAGATGATTGTCAATATATTCAACTTAGAGTAAAATTATGGAGCAGCGTAAGGAACGAACCAGGGAGTGTTGCACATGACAAAGTTATTGAATGGCGAACGACTTGATAAATATAATGAACAGATCGAACACCTGCGCCAGCAAATGATTGATACGGCCAACAGCTTAGGCCTTAATCACCCTCAAGTACTGAATTACAGCCGGAAAATAGATGAGACGCACAATTTAATCTTAAAATTGGAACAGGGAAAGCTATATTAATAAAGGCAGATGCCTTGAGAGTTTTCTTTAGCACTTGTATACTATAAGTATAAAACCTTCGATGAAGGAGAGTGGATAAAATGATCGTAAACTTTACTGATGCTGCAGTCGGCCGAATTAAAGAAATGATGGCTGCTGAAGAGGAAACAGGACTATTTCTCCGTGTTGGTGTAAAAGGCGGCGGATGCAGCGGTCTTTCTTATGGCATGGGGTTTGATAAAGAAACACAAAGCACAGATCACGAAGAAGAAATCAATGGACTGAAAATTGTCGTTGATGCGGAAAGCGCAAAAATTCTTAACGGAACTACTGTTGACTTCAAGCAGAACATGATGGGTGGAGGATTCACCATCAACAACCCGAACGCCATCGCGTCCTGCGGATGCGGATCTTCCTTCCGTACAGCGGTCAATGCCGGAACTCCTGAAGAATGCTAATCGATAAAGCCCGATATATCAACGTTTTTGGGTCCGGGATATTCTTTCGTTAATCTCATCTGCAACTTTTCTGGATGTCGGAGGGTTGCGGATACCAGTACAAAAATGACGATAAACAATCCCGAATCGGGCACACATCCCCGATTTGGCGCAATAAGGGTTCATAACTACGACTTTCTTGACGGAATAAACGTCCAGGAGGTCGTATTTTTTATGCTGTTAACGAAACGCGTTAAACGAACGCAAAGCAGCAGCACGGATTAACAAGGTTGAAATTTTAGAGACGTCCCTAACAGGGGTGTCTTTTTATGTGGGGCAATCCAATAGACAGGAAGCCGTTTTTTAGAGCTATAGGTGTTCGCATATTACTATCTGGAATGTCGTTGGTGTGAAAGGGGATTTTATCTCGATTTCAGGCATATATACCTTTCGTAAAGCAGACTTGAGCATATTTTAGTATAAATATAATCTTAGGAGGAGTTCCAAATTAGAAACATGGACATGCACCCATCAGATCTATGCATAGAATTTGCAAGGATCCTCAATTCCACACCTAGTGTAGTTAATGGTGTTTGCTTGGCTACGCGGTCACGCACGAACATTCATCCCGTGGTTTTAGGAAGAAAAGCGGAGTCCTTTATGTTTATTCCCCAAGCGTTTTCGTTCGAAAATATGGACAAAAAAGGGAATGCACTATGCCTAGGGGAGACTGTTATTCTTCAAGAAGAAATCAACCCATTTTTAACCAAGCTTCGCCAGTTTGGTATTATTGTTACTGCTGTTCATAATCACTGGCTTTTTGATAAGCCACGGCTTATGTATATGCATTTTGAATCAATTGATCAACCACTTGCATTTGCCAGAAAAGTTAGAGAAGCGATGAAGGTTTTAATTACCCGAGATGTTTATGGTAACTGTGAGTACGAAAAGAAGGTAATAATGGGTAATCCAGGTCTTTGTGATGAATTCAATGACATTCTTGGTGGGGCAATGCACACCTTTGAAAATGGCATTTGTACGGTAATGAAATTGCGTAACAATATAAAACCTGTTGTCCTTGGAAGACGAGGAAGGTCATTTTTACTCATTCCTCAAATGTTTACCTTTGAGTCCATGACAAAAGATGGTCGTGCGCTTTGTAGTGGGGAAACTGTAATCCTTCAAGAAGAAATTAATCCCTTTATTAGTAAATTACGTGAACATGGGATTATAGTTACTGCCGTTCATAATCACTGGCTCTTTGAAAGTCCCCGGCTTATGTTTATGCATTTCGAATTAATTGATCAACCACTGGCCTTTGCAAGGAAAGTAAGGGATGCCTTAAGCGTGCTTACCACTAAAAAGGTCCGGGGCGATTGCTAACTGATAAAATTTAGCCGTCAGCGTTCTTCAGTGAAATACGAGCAAAAAAAAGACGTCTCTTTTGGGGCGTCTTTTTTGCGAAAACACGGATCTTCATTCCGTACAACCGTCAATGCCGGAATTCCTGAAGAGTGCTAAACCCCTTCATATACATTAAAAAACCCCGAATCCAGGGGTTTTTTGTGTGAACCTTTTGATGCCGTTTTGAATACCCTTGTATCATTAAAGGAGGAAGCATAGCGGGAATGACAAAATATGTTGTTGAAGTGAGAAGACAATCAAAAAACAGGCCGGGCCTTGCTGTTGAAATTGAGTTTCCAACACAAGGAGAAGCCGAAGCCTACATTCAAACGGTTTATGATGATTATGTAAAAGGTCAGGAAGGTCAAGTGGATTATGAAACCGTCACATATAGTGTAGAACAGTATCAAAAAGAAATCCTTGTCCGCAAACGGAATGAAAAGGGAAAAACCATTTTCAGTCTATTACTTACAACCTATATGAAAACGTGAATGATTAATTTCCCAAAAATAAAAGAAACACTAGGCCCACCAAGTCAGAAAGAATGGAGCCACCCACATACAACCACTTTTTTCGGCCAACATGGCGGCTGCTGGCCATCATGAGTCCTGTTCCAAGGATAAAGCATACAATACCGATGATAATGAAGATGTTCATACAGGCAAACTCCTTTTTCAATAAAAAAACCCGGTGTGCCAGCACCGGGTGATCGTTATGGGTTTATGAGCAGCACTTGTCTGCTAAAAATAGTATAACATACACTTTCCATGATACCAACTGTTAACTCATTCCAGTGTGCGCCCAATTTCATCCAGCAGTTGCTTCAGCTTGGGCAGTGCTTCTTTCACATCTTCTAGAAATGATTCGTCGGTAATGTGTAGAGAGGCGGTATTCTGCTGTAGCTCCTGGAGCAGCTCAGCCACTTCAATTTCCTCTTCGGTCCATTGGCGGTTCATATTGTCATTCCTCCTTTTCGCAAATTAAAGGCTGATCTTTTTATCCCTGTCGTACTTCGGAATAGATTGCTTTCTGCTTCAGGTTGTCCGCTTTCCACAGGGTGGGGTCCGCAATTTTAGAAAAAAACCAAAATTAAAGAGCCGGCGTAACCGGCTCGGAAATTAAAACAAGCTTGTGCTGTGCTGCGGCTGTGTTTTTGCTTTTGGATCAATATACGTTTTTGCATTGTTAACAGCGGTAGGAGCTTCCCCAAATCCGGCAGCAATCAGTTTAACTTTGCCATCATACGTACAAATATCACCGGCAGCATAAATACCCGGAATATTGGTTTCCATTTTGGAATTGACAATGATGGAATTGCGTTCAATATTAAGGCCCCAGTTCTTAATTGGACCAAGAGAGGACACGAAGCCATAGTTGACTATCACAGCGTCCACTTCAATTTTTTCTTCCACATCTTCGTTTTCCAAAAGCACATGGGTGATCTTTTCATTATCATTGATCAATTCTTTGATCTGATACGGTGTTTTCACCTTCACGGATGAATTGAAGAGCTGCTCCACGCTGTGCTCGTGAGCACGGAATTTGGCACGCCTGTGGGTCAGTGTCACCTCTTCAGCTATTGGCTCAAGCATAAGAGACCAATCGAGTGCAGAATCACCGCCGCCAGCCACTAGAACCTTTTTTCCGGCAAAGGCTTGGAGGTCGTTTACAAAGTAAAGAAGTGATTTTCCTTCAAACTGTTTGGCGTTCTCCAGTTCAATTCGTCTTGGCTGAAAAGCCCCAACGCCTGCTGTGATGATGACCGCTTTTGAATAATGCGTGTCTTTATCAGTTGTCAATTCGAAGTAGTCTTCTTTTTTCTCCACAGTCTGAACGGATTCTTCAAGCACCACTTCAGGATTAAATTGTTCAGCCTGGATTTTAAGATTATTCACCAAATCCTGAGCCAGTACCTTAGGGAAACCAGCCACATCATAGATGTATTTTTCAGGGTACAACGCGGAAAGCTGTCCGCCAAGCTGCGGCATGCTTTCAATAATTTTAACCTTCATTTGCCGCATCCCCCCATAGAATGCCGCAAACATACCGGTGGGACCGCCGCCGATTATTGTGATATCATACAGATTTTCTTTCGTCATATTTCCACCCCCGGGGTAAATTTACTCTCTCTTCATTATAGATAGAAAGAGTATGAAAAGAAAGGATAAAACCATATTCAGCATTCCATCAAAACCCTTATGGGACTTGAAAGGGCTTTTATCTTTCTTATTTCAAAAATATGCGCATCGTTTCTTAAAATTTTCTTAAAAACGGTTGAAACTTGGCCGGAAAAGGAATAAGATTATAGAGGAAAATATGGTGAAATTGTGACAATTTTCGTCTTTATCTATCCTACTACGTGAAATACGTCACAAACTTTTTTGGCCTTTCATATTTCAATCCATGTTAGGTCAAACTAAAAAAAATCTGAAGTGGAAGTGATCATATGAGTAAGCCAAAAATTTTGATTATTGGTGGAGGATATGGCGGTATGATGTCCGCTGTACGCCTGGAGAAAGAGCTTGGATTGAACAATGCTGAGATTACGCTTGTAAACAAGCACAACTATCACTACCAAACAACATGGTTGCACGAGAACGCAGCCGGTACGTTGCACCATGACCGAACACGTATCATGATCGATGACATCATTGATACAAATAAAATCAACTTTGTACAAGATACAGTAGTTGAAATCAAAAAAGATGAAAAGCGAGTTATTCTCCAAAATGGTGAATTAACATACGATTACCTTGTTATTGCGCTTGGATCTGATCCGGAAACATTTGGTATCCAAGGCCTTAAGGAAAATGCAATGAGCATTCGAAGCATTAACTCTGTTCGTGAAATCCGCGAGCATATCGATTATAATTTCGCACGATACAACAATGAAGGACAAAAACAGGAACTCATCAATATTGTAGTCGGGGGAGCTGGCTTCACTGGTATCGAGTTTGTCGGTGAATTGGCAGACCGTGTTCCTGAACTCTGCAAGGAATACGATATTCCACGCGAAAAAGTACGCATCATCAATATTGAAGCAGCACCAAACGTACTGCCAGGATTTGATGAAGAACTTGTGGAATACGCAATTAACAACCTTGAACGCCGTGGTGTGGAATTTCTTGTGAACACTCCGATTAAAGAGTGTAACGAAGACGGAGTACTTCTGGCATCTGGTGAAGAAATTAAAGCTGCAACTGTTGTTTGGACGGGTGGAGTACGCGGTAACCATCTTGTTGAAGAAGCCGGCTTTGAAACCATGCGCGGACGTGTAAAAGTGGACAAAGACCTTCGCATGCCTGGTTATGACTACATCTTCGTAGTTGGTGACTGTGCGTTAATTATTAATGAAGAAATCAACCGCCCATATCCTCCAACTGCACAGATTGCGATCCAGCAGGCATATACGCTCGCTCGCAACCTGAAAACGTTGATCAACGGTGGAGGAAAGATGGAAGAATTCACGTTCGACAACAAAGGTACAGTAGCTTCTCTTGGTAAAGGTGAAGCGATTGGAGTAGTCGGAAACAAGAAGTTGTTCGGTTCCACTGCTTCTGCAATGAAAAAAGTCATTGATAACCGTTACCTCTTCTTACTTGGTGGCGTACCAATGGTCGTTAAAAAAGGTAAGCTTAAATTATTTTAATTAGTAGAAATAACAGATTAAAGCAGAGTTCCCTTCGGAGCTCTGTTTTTTTATATAATTGAGCATAAAGGCATGGTGAAGGAGAGGAAGGGACATGAGTAAAAAGAAAGACAGGGGCAGTGTGTGGCTCGCAGCAGCCGGACTGGTCATCCAAGATGGAAAATGGCTGGTGGTTAAAAAGAATTATGGAGGGCTTAAAGGAAAGTGGTCCATTCCGGCAGGATTTGTGAACGCTGGAGAGACAGTGGATGAAGCAGCAGTCCGTGAAGTAAAAGAGGAAACAGGAATTGCAAGCAGGCCTGTTGGAATCTTGGGAATAAGAACAGGGGTGATTAATGATGAAATCAGTGACAACATGATTATTTTTCTTCTTGAACCTGAAGGAGGATCCCTTATTCCGCAGGATAGAGAAATCCAGGAGGCGCAATTTTTGAGTCCTGAGGAACTGCGGGAGGATCCGGCAACTTCTGTAATGGTCCACCATTTTTTAAATGAAAAGGAGGCAACCCTGCTGGAGCACATCAACCCAGGTGATATTTTTGGATACACTTCTTATAAAATATTTGATAACCGTTGATATTGTAAGAAAATCGTACAAAGATTCAGATATTATTGGATGTTTGCGCTTACATAAGCGATATGAACGAAAATGCTCCCTTTTCAAGTTTTTCATTTCCTGTTATATTATCAGAAAATTCAAACAAGGGGAGTGCCGTCTAATGACAACATCAACTCGTACAAAAACACAAGAGAAGTGCCAATACTGTGAGGGGAAAGGCTATTTCCAACTTTTATTAGGTGGCTCTGAGACTTGTGAAGAGTGCTGCGGCAGCGGTAAAAAGAGAAAAGCATAATAAAGAAGAAGGAGCATCAGCAACCTCGTGATGCTCCTCTTTTATTATCCTTATATTGACTTTAACCGCCTGTTTCAGTAAACTAGCTTTGAATACGGGGGTGAAGAGATGTATTTACCGCAGTTGTTTATTTCCATGCTTTTATTTATTGTGCTGTTCTTTGGAATCGGTTTCCTTTTAAACATGCTGTTGCGCTCGACATGGGTAATGGCTGTGATTTATCCCGTTGTCGTTGTCATGATTGTGGATCATGTTAAATTCTTTACATATTTCTCAAGTCCAGCCAAAAGCTTTTCCCAGCTTGGACAGGACTTTATTCATTTGCAAGCTGTCGATATCGCTATATTGGCATGCGGGATGATTGGTGCCCTGATGGCCGGAGTCGCTATCCGTATGCTGCGGGTAAGGGGATATCAAATGTTTTAGAATCTTCTGTTTATACAGGAAGGTTCTTTTTTTGTGCCTCCTATCGCAGTATAAAATTTACTTCTCTTGGAAAATACTACGTGAAGAGAGGAGTGAGGGTTTGCGTTATCTTATAAAGAGTGCCAAAAGGCTAATGATGACTATGCTATTGGTGTGGGCAATGCTTGCTACATTGTCTTCGATTTCAGGAGTAGAGGCAGCAGATGTCTCAAACTGGGCAGCCGCGCGTTTGCAGGAACCGCAAAAGCATATCTTCGAGTGTGCAGGAACAAAAACAATTCTGGTTTTGTCTCAAGCCATGGAAAAGACTTCCGGTATATGGGGGCATGAATTTAAGGTGAATGCGGAGTCATTGGACCCGAAAACGAAAGTCTTGGATCAATTTGACGTTTCACCTTATCCATCTGTTAAAGTAACGGCGACCGGTTATACTGCCGGGGTGGAGTCCACCGGTAAAAGCAAGGCGCATCCTGCTTACGGAATCACTAAATCTGGGCTCCGGGTCAAGCGGGACCTTTATTCTACAATCGCAGCGGATACGAATATTTTTCCTATTGGCACCATTCTGTTCATACCGGGCTACGGTTTTGGCGTGGTCGCTGATACCGGTTCGGCCATTAAGGGCAAAAAGATAGATTTGTATTTTGAAACCATCAAGGATGTTTACGAAAAGTGGGGCAAAAAAACTTTGAGTGTGTATGTCGTCCAAAAAGGGTCCGGCAAACTAACCGAAAAGGAACTTAAAACATGGAACGAACAGAAGTACATCCAGCACTACCGTAAACAATTATATTAAAAAAGCTTCAAGCACGATGGCTTGAAGCTTTTTCCTTTAATTGGCCGTTTGGGTGGGCTGCTTCTGCTTCCATAATACTTGATGCAGCTTTTGAAGTCCGTCGATCAGACGGGGAGATGGCCGGCAAAAAAGGTGCTCTTCAAGAATATGTACCTTATTCGCTTTGACCGCCCGGAGTTCTGACCAGCCTGGACGTTTTTCCAATACTTCCGGCTTCACTTTTTGTTTTGTTACTCCCACCCAAGCGATGCAAATCTCGTCAGGATCGCGTTTAATTACGTCTTCCCAGGTGGTCTGGATGCTTGGCTGCTCCATATCCTCAAATACGTTAACAGCACCAGCCAAGTGGGAGATCTGGGTCAGCCAATTTTGCTTTCCTGGTGTAAATACGGGTTTTGGCCACCATTCCCAGTAAAGCTTTTTCTTTTCCTTTACGCCTGCAGCGAACGTTTTGTATTCATTTATCAATTCCTTATATTGAGAAACAAGATAATCCGCACGCTTTTCGACACCTGTTCGTCGGCCGAGGTCTTTTAGATCCTCTGCAATGTCTTCGAGCGTGTTTGGGTTGTACACGACATGCGGAATGTTGCGGCGTTCCAGCTCAGCGATGTTCTTTTCCATTCCAGGAACACTTAGGGAAGCGATCACAAGATCCGGCTTTAATTCTTCCACCATATCCATATTGATCGACAAATCAGGGCCCAATTTCGGCAGCGTCCGGACCCGTTCCGGCCAGTCGGAAAAATCGTCAACAGCCACCAGCTGTTCCGTTAACCCCAAATAATCAACAAGCTCAGTATTGCTCGGACAAATAGACACTAATCTCATGAATCTTCACCCCTTAAAGAACGAAGAAAAGCCAGTAGACAATCAGTGTTTGGACAATCCCAAGCAAGGCGCCGTAAAATACTTCGTCTGGCTGATGTCCAAGAAGCTCTTTTAATTGCTTGTGCTTTTCTTTTACGTCGGTTTTTTTCATTGCTTCGCTGACTTCCACATGCTCGCGAAAATCAGTTACTAACTTATTCAATACGGCTGCTTGTTCTCCTGCATGCCACCGTATTCCTTTTGCATCGTACATGACAATGATGGCAAACATGCAAGCGACGGCGAATATCGAGCTGCCCAGGCCTTCTCTAAGAGCAACTCCAGTTGCAAGCCCGGTAACGGCGGCAGAGTGTGAACTTGGCATCCCTCCTGTACTGATAAACAAATCCCATCTCACTTGTTTTGTCTCCAGGTACGTAATTGGTATTTTCAAAAATTGAGCCATTAATATTCCTAATAAGGAAGCAAGTAAAGGAAAATTAAAAAACAGGTCCATAGATCGTCTCCTCGCAGCCTTTTATCTTCAATGTATCGAGATAAGTTTGTTCTAATGCTCTCATAATACCCTTTTTTCCCCGTCTGCAATCTTGTTGTTCTTTCGGGAAAAAATAAGGTGATGCAGGGGCAATTTGGTATGATAGGAATGAAAGCAGGTGGGGGAATGGAATATCCAATGGAATACTATCAGTTTTTTATATCATTCAATGAAGGAGACTACTATACCTGCCATGATCTCCTTGAGGAAATGTGGATGACGGATAAAAGCAATTATTTTTTGAAGGGGCTGCTGCAATTGTCAGTGGCTGTGTATCATTACGAATATGGAAATGTAAAGGGAGCACGAGTCATGATGGAGGCTGCCCGTACTTATTTGACCGACTATCGCCCGTTTCATTGGGGAATCGATTTGGAGCGTGTCTGTAGTTTTATTGAAGCGTGTCTGCGGAGAATGCCGAAAGAGATTGACAGGGTTTCGTTTGAAAAGGTGGATTCCTTACCGGAACTGCCGGAGCTGATCCTGCTACTAAAAGAGAACGAAGAAGAATAAACTGAGTTTAACACACCTCGCAAAAGGAGGATTTGCATGTTTACGGTAAAAGAAAACTGGAAGAAAGCAGATACAGAGGAAGCACTGCTTGTCGGGCTTTGGGCAGATCACAAGAAATTGGAAGGCATTCCTGCAGAGCTGGATGAAGTGTTCAACGGCCACATTACACAGCTTTTGCGTGAAGGGGATATACAGACACATGCCAGGGCTGTGACCAAGGTCCATACATTCGGAATCGTCGGAGCCAAGCGAATCTACTTTATAGGGTTAGGACGCCGGAATGAAGCAAAGTATGAAACACTGAGAGAGGCATTTGGAAGAGCGGTTGGACAGCTAACCCGGGAAAAGCGGGAAAAGGCGGCCATTGTTATGGAAACCTTTGAAAATGAGCGGATTCCTCCTGAAAGGCTCGCACATGCTTTGGCTGAGGCTGTTACTGCAGCAAGCTACGCATTTGAAAATTACAAAGAGCGGACCAACGAGCGGGACAAAAAGCTGACAGAGATCAGTGTGTACAGTTCCGACAGCCAGACGAGGAAAGGGCTTTCGACCGGTTACGCCTTTGGAACAGGAATTAATACGGCACGCAACCTCATCAATACACCAGGCAATCTGATGACCCCCACCGATTTGGCACAGGCTGCTATGGGGATTGCCAGGAAATACAGAATGGACTATGAGATTCTTGAGAGGGAAGACATGGAGCGGCTTGGAATGGGGGCACTTCTTGCTGTTTCACAAGGATCAGATGAACCGCCAAAATTAATTACGGTCAAATACAAGGGGAGGGACACATGGGATCATGTGCTGGCCCTGGTTGGAAAAGGTCTTACGTTTGATTCTGGCGGTTATTCGATCAAACCGGCATCTAATATGCATGAGATGAAAAGTGATATGGGAGGCAGCGCGGCAGTCCTTGGCGCAATGGAGATTGTCGGACAGCTGAAACCACAAACGAATATCCTTTTTGTCATTCCCTCGAGTGAAAACCTGATAAACGGGAAAGCGATGAAACCGGGGGATGTTTTTACCTCACTCAGTGGTAAAACGATTGAAGTAAGAAACACGGATGCGGAGGGAAGGCTGATCCTTGCTGATGCTATAACATATGCAAAAGAGATGGGGGCCAATTATCTGGTCGATGTGGCGACACTGACAGGAGGAGTAGTCGTCGCTTTAGGTGATACTACGACAGGAGCAGTGACCAATAATGAAGCATTCTTCCAGCAGGTCAGGGCCTCAGCGGATCATGAGGGAGAATATCTTTGGCAATTGCCCAGCCATCCTCATTTTAGAGAAATGCTGCGCTCAAGTGATGTAGCAGATTTGAATAATTCCACCGGACGATTGGGCCATGCGATAACTGGAGGTCTTTTTGTAGGGGAATTCGCGGGAAAGACCCCATGGGTTCACCTGGATATCGCAGGAACCGCCTACTCATCCAAGCCATCTGCACTGGGACCCAAAGGGGCTACAGGAGTAATGGTGAGGACGTTAGCAGGTTTAGCCATGAATTTTCAAGCCAATAGAGAAGAAGAATAACGTTTTAAAAAGCATGGCACACGTCATGCTTTTTTACATAAAATAGGCAAGAAAAGGATTGCGGTAAGTAGAATACTGTACTATAATATAATTATTATTACTTTATAATAATTTTAAAAAGAGAGAAAGGGGACTCGTTTATGGCTGAATACGATTATCACCACCTCCCTCATGTCAAAGTGCAAAATCGCTCAAAGAAGACGCTGTGGATCACTTTGCTGTTAACCTTGTTTTTTACTGTCGTTGAAGTGATCGGCGGTTTGATCTCCAACTCGCTGGCGCTTTTATCCGATTCAGCCCACATGGTCTCCGACGTACTTGCTTTGAGTTTGAGTATGCTTGCCATTTACCTTGCGACAAGACAGCCGAACGCCAAGTTTTCGTTTGGATTTCTGCGTTTTGAAATTATTGCTTCATTTTTAAATGGTCTTGCACTTGTTGTTATCGCACTTGGTATATTTATCGAAGGCATCAAGCGTTTTATCCATCCGGAAGCCATTAACTTCCAACTTATGCTTATCATTGCTTTCATTGGTTTGGTTGTCAATATTGTGTTGACCATTGTTTTGAGCCGCAGCATGAAGGAAGAAGAAAATTTAAATGTAAAAAGTGCGCTCTGGCATTTTATTGGTGACCTTCTGAGTTCAATTGGAGTTATTGTGGCTGCCATTCTGATAAAATTGACCAATTTTTACTTTTTTGACCCATTGATCAGCCTGATCGTAGGAGCCATTATTTTTACTGGTGGCTTCAAAATCTTAAGAGAATCGTATTTAATATTGATGGAGTCTGTTCCGGAAGGGCTGAATTTGGACGAAATCCGCACTGACATTGCCAAGGTGGAAGGGGTCGAGGATGTCCATGAACTGCATCTCTGGACAGTTACAACTGATCACCATTCTCTGACTGCCCATGTTTTTATCAATGAGCATATTCAACCGTTTTGTGTGATTCTCGCCATTAATGAAATGCTGAAAGAAAAGTACAAATTGAAGCATACTACTGTACAGATTGAACATGCGACGATTCACCATCACGGGGAATACGGAAAGCAGTTTTTAGAAGCACAAAAAACGTAAAAAAGAGTCCTTCATTTTCATGAAGGACCCTTTTTTTGTTATTTTTTATTTCCCGGCCCAACGGTCTGGACAACCGTGGAGCTTTGGTGTTGGTCAGTCTCTGATGTGCTTGTAAAGGTAAGTCTTGTCGGTTTTGGGTTGTCTTTTCCGTCTGGGATTTTAACATAAACAGGAATCTGGGCGCTTTTTCCAGGCGCTAATTCTATGACATTGTTTTGTAACTGAACCTCCCATCCTGCTTCTGTTTTGGCATGAAGACGAATCAAGTCTTTTGCTTCCCCTGTGTTGGTTACAACATACTTGTATTCTGCAACCCGCCCAGGAGCGGCAAACTGATAAGAACCTCTTTGGGCTTTGACACCCCGTGCATACGGTCCTGCACCATCCAGATTTCTGACAGCCACACGGTAGGTGAGCGCGCCCTGATCATCGGTTTTCTTTTTCAGGATGTAAAAATGCAGCCGGTTATAGGAATCTTCATACTCACTGACGACCCCGTCACCTGTTCCGGCTTTAAAAAGGGAGTCGGCAAGCTGCTGGAAATCTCCTTTGGACAGCATGGCCGTTGATCCGTCTGGCCGTTTAAAGTCGGTTTGATTAATGTCCTCCTTGTGGGAATCAACCACCCAGATATTCGGGGCCGCTTCTGTATTTTTTGTTTTGGCAAGCAACACACCGGAGTCTGGCACAAAGGAGTCATAGCCGACACGGTCAACGACTTCGAGCGTGTAATTGTTATACCATTTGGCTCCCCGCTGCATATCCGCACGCCAGTCATCCTCTAGCGAATTAGGTGGCGTTAAATCTTCCATTTTAATGTTGATGCCATACAGGCCCTGCCTGCTGAATTCCTTTCCGCTTGGCACTTCGCGGGCTAATATATTTGCAAAAGCAGGACCTGTCTGCGCAAGTTCATCACGATCAATGTTCAAGTACTGATTTTCGGATAAAAATCCTTGTTTAATTTTGTTTCTGAGCATGTGGTGGGAAGGAGCCGAGGCACCAAGAGTTCCGGGAACCATCCAGCGGGTGTGAGGGCCTCCCGGGCCGTTGAAGCTTCCACGGCTCATCAGTTCCCATGGACCGGAATACGAGCGGGATACCGGCTTTCCATATGGGTTGTTATAATTGTCGCCAAGGGCCATGATATGACCGAATTCATGGGCGAACGTCCCCATGCCGTCATTTTCCCCCTGTATGGACGTTCCGCCTCCTGCGCTCGACCAGATGCCTTTCGCCGCATACCAGGACGTCCATGGCACATAGCGGGTGACCGCAGAATTTGGCATAGCAGGATCAGGCGGGCCGAAAGCATCTGTCACGCTTTCTGGATTCTGGAACATCATTTCGCCAAGCTCCTGCCATACTCCAGATTCGTCATAGCCGGCGTGAACCACAAACTTAAAATCGTACTTTTCACCAGAAGCATCGATGTCTGCCTGTGCTTTCTGGATGGCTTCAGAGCGAAGATTTTTGCCTGAAAAACCTGGAGGCATATTTTGCATTTGGTTAAATTCGTTCAGTCCATATTGAAATTCATTGAAATCCATGCGGTATGTACCAAAAGCATCGAGGTCCACAGCCCATTTACCAAAGGAGTTTTCTCTCCAATATTCATTGATTGTTCTGTAGTTATTCAGCGCTTGAGGCTTGTTTAGAAAATCGAGCCAAAATTGTCCCATTTTATCACGTGGTATATTTCCTGTTTTGATGGGATTACCAGCAATTTCAGAGCCTTCAGGCTGACTCAGCATAAATTCACGATCTGGAAAGTCAACGATGATTAATGCCCCTTTCAGTACCCTTTCCGGTTTGATATCTGAATTTCTCCAGTCTATTCCGGGTACAGGGCGATAATCATTCCAGGTCATGTCACGGGGGAGCTTCCAAGACTCCTTGTCCACGGGTTCAGGGAACGTTTTTAATCCAGGCTGATCCGCATAGGCAGGGGCAGAAACAGACATTAGCAGGAGAAACGAGAGGGGAAAAACAAAGGACTTTTTTCTCACCATAGGCACAGAAACCTCTTTCTATAATTTATTTGATTATTCAAAAAATACCATATTTGGATGCTGTATTCCTGAATAAACTATCAATTGTCGAAAGAATAGGAAAATTTTACCTCTCTTACTGTGTATGCGGGCGTTGTTTATAGGCTTAATGGCCTGGGCGAAGCAAAAGGGGAGAAAGAAATTCATTAGACAAGAGGAACGATTCCCTTTAAAATAAAAACAAATTGTTTTACTGTAAAGGGGTTTATTATGAACGAAAAAAAATCCATCGGAGCGCAAATTCTGTGGGGGATCATTCTCCTTATACCGATTTTGATTATTGTGTTTTCCATCGTCGCTATTTTTAGGTATATCTTTTAATCGGGGGGGGGGGAGCTATCTGGCCAGTAAAATTGATTTTGGTCACCACATCTTCAATTATCGCCAGTATATGTTCCAAACTGGGCAGTAAAGCAGGAGAGCCTGCTTTCAATAGAAAAAGAGGAAACCAGCCAAATAAGGCTGGTTTATTTGATCTTCTCCACTATTGAATACTCTTTCGATAGGCTTCCATTTGCTCTCTTGGATTAAGCACACTGTTGCCGTGGCATACCTCCAGCCGTTTTGGATTCAGCTGGCTGACAATTTCGGCGCTTTGCAATGCTTCTTCCATGTTGGCCGTAAACATCGGCATGGGCTTTTTCAGCTTTCCATTTTTCGATGTGAACAAATCTCCGGCCAGTAAAACCTGATCTTTTTCATGGTAATAGACAACATGACCAGGAGAGTGTCCTGGAGTGAGATACGGCTTTAGTCCGCCAATCGAGGATAAATCACCCTGATTATTGGATACTAACGCTTGTGTCAATCCGGGTACAACGGTTTCCGCTGCTTTTTTTCGACGCGGATAGGGAAGTTTTCCTTCCAGATAGGGGATCTCAATCGAATGGGCAAACACGGGGACAGAATAGTTTTGTCTAACTTTGTTGATGGCACCGGTATGATCGGAATGGCCGTGTGTAAGCACAATCCGCTCTAAGGAGCCCGCATTCAAATCCTGGACCGTTTTTAAAATACCCTTTGCCATTAATGGAATTCCTGCATCAACGAGAGTAACTCCGGATCCGTCTTTTACCACCCATATATGAACAGGAATAAGCATCCACGTTTGTAAACTCCAAATATGCTCAGAAATTTGTTCGACTTTCATCCTTTTTTCCTCCTTGTTTCTTTATTTCCCTAAGACCCAGAAGCATAGCCTCCACACTCAAATCAAATGTTGAAGAAAGGCGTTCAGTCAGATCTTCCAGCGGTTCCTTATTATCGATATAGGTACTGATAACCCCATGCAGGTTATAAAAAAGAACGCGGGCAAAGGCAAGCGATTGTCTTGGGTCTGAAAGCCCAAGAGCATTCTCCAATGTCTGCATTAAAAGTTGGAATATTTCAATTCTCACGTTATTGATCTGCAGTCTTGGGTCTTCTTCATCCACTCTCGAGGCACTTGCTGTCATGAAGGTTGAGTACATGCTCTTATGATGAAGACAAAAAGTGATAAAGGAGGAACACAATCTTTTTAATTTAGTCCAATCATCCATCTCATTTAACTGGATGATGTTTTTCATCTGCTGGGATAGCAGTTGTAAAAGCGGCATGACCAAATGATGCAGCAGGGATTCTTTATCTTTGTAATAAAGGTAGATGGCCGTGTGTGAGCACCCTGCTTCTTTGGCAATTTGCCGTATGGTGACACTTTCATAGCCGTAGGTCATAAAAAGCTTCTTGGCCGCGTTTAGAATATTTTTCTTTGTTTCTTCTGATCGTTCCTGCTTAGACTTCAAGTTGATCACATCCCTAACCATTGGTTACTAACCACTGGTTATAATATAATCCAAATTTTATTTTTAAGTCAATATGTTTGCGTTCGACAAACTTCTTCTTGTTTACATTGACAGCCTTTGCTGTTCATGTTAATTTGTTATAGGTTTAGCACATTAGTGATTTATCTAGATAAAGTATAGCTGTGATGAACATCAGGAGGAAGGTATGGTGAATTCTGTAGTTATTGCAGTCTGTATACCAACATTCCTGCCCTGTGATTTTCCGTTAATTGTTTTTAAAATTATTGCCGCAATGGTGTTATAGCATAAAAAAAAGAGGTAAACCCTAATTCAAAAGGGTTTGCCTCTTCTTTGTTAAGCTGCGTTGTGATTGTACCGGCTTTTTCTATTTTTTGAGACAGCGTTATAGATTCGTGGGGAAATAACCGCCGTAACAGCCGTCAGAAGGATATCCTTCGGGAGAAAAATCAGCATTCCTTTCCATGTTCCAAGGTAGGTTACTCCTTCAATTGCTGCCCAGTTGGTGAGTGCAAGATATAGGAGGGTCGTTCCAACAGCATAGTTAACAATCAAGCCGATAAATGAGGCAGCTAGGAAAACAGGAAAGCCAGGCTTCTTTGCTTTTTCAAGCACCATTCCAGCAACATAAGCTGCGACAATATATGATAAAATAAAGCCGAATGACGGACTGAAGATGGTGGATATGCCGCCTGAAAACTTGGCAAACACAGGAGCACCCGCGAGTCCGACCAGCATGTAGACAATCATTGAAACGGCACCCAGACGGCTGCCGAGGAGAAGCCCTGCTAGGATACAAAAGAAGGTTTGCAGCGTAATCGGCACCGATCCGAAAGCCAGTGCAGGAATCCAGGAAGTAATGTTTGCACCCACGGCCATTAATGCCGCAAACATGGCTGCAAGGGTTAAATCGCTCGCTTTAAATTTCATATTGTTCACCCCAAAAGTAAATAATTGATCTATCCTGATGGTAATTCAGGGGTACATCTATTGTCAACTTAATTTTTATGTTAAGTTGACAAATAAAATCCGATGGAGGAACGAACATGTTTTTTGGAAAACCTAAAGTTAAAAAAGATAATGACCGGATACCGCCAAATCAAAATGTCACAACGAAATGGCCGGTGCTTCATGTCGGTAATGTTCCCTGCTATCCGGACCTGACAGACTGGAATTTAAAAATTTATGGTATGGTGGAGAATCCAACGACCTTCACATACGATGAACTTCTTGCCTTGCCAAGAGCCACTGTACAGAATGATATCCATTGTGTCACCGGCTGGTCAAAGCTTGATAATGTTTGGGAAGGTGTAGCAGTTAAGGATGTAGTAAAAGATGTACGAATCCATCCATCTGCTAAATACGTTCTATTGCATGCCGAAGAGGGTTGGACGACGAATCTCCCACTAGAAGATTTCTTAAAGGAAAGCAGTCTCCTCGCCCATACACATAATGGCGAATCCCTGACACCGGAACATGGATATCCTCTGAGGGCGGTTGTTCCGCATCTGTATTTTTGGAAAAGTGCCAAATGGCTCCGTGGAATTGAGTTTCTGCCTTTGGAAGCACCCGGTTTCTGGGAGAAAAACGGATATCATATGTATGGAGATCCATGGAAAGAAGAACGCTTTAGCTGGGACTAGACGGTAAATTAAAAAATGGAAAGTCCCTGTGGATCAATATCTATATAAACCAATTTCGACCAGTTGGAAAGGGTTAAGAAACAATTGTATGTTTCTTGTAATACTGCTTCCAGTTATCTCGATCGTGTCGTTGGTTAATTCCGTCAGGAGCTGAATGAGCTGAAGAAGAAGAAGGAAGGAATTCGAACTTAAAAATATCAACCAAAAACCTATAATCTTCTTTCTTGTTTAAAGAGGAAGAAATCTTTATAATTCATTTAAAGAAAACGCTTTCAAAGAATGATGGTGAAAACAAAAATTAAGTAAAAAAAGAAAGAAGGATTTTTGTCAGAAATATCTAACAATAGTAAAGAATAAGCAGTCTTCTTTTTAGAATATACTAGGAGAGAAGGAGGCGGGTTCCGTGGATTTTGTGAATAATGAAGAAAACCATACGGCCGATCATCTTAAGGCCCAGTCAGAGTACTGCATGGTATGCAACAATGAGCTTTCGAGCTGGGAAGAAAAAGAAATATCCATTTGCGACCATTGTGTCAGTAAAGCCATTGGCGATTAGCATTCCAAACCGGAATGCTTTTTCTTTTGGAATCAGATAGACACTTTTTTCACACACTATAAACAAGATCAATGAGGAGGAAATAAAATTATGGCTAAACGGAAACAGTCCAAGGACGCCGCTGCAAAGAATAATCACACCCCGACGGAAAGTATGACAGACATCGAATTCTCTGATGATAAGTTTGTGGATGATCTGCCAACACGTGATACCCAAAGTCCGAAATCAAAAGGTGAGGCATAAAAAGGAGGTCCCGGCACATGTGTCGGGACCTCCTTTTTTTCTTGGTATTAAAACGAAAATTGCAATTCGGGTACATATTGGTTCATATGTTTTTTGATTTCTTTGTATTTCTGTTGCTGTGAAGGAACTTGCTCCATCGGATGCACATGCCAGGAGCGGTCAACCCATGTTGGCAAAAAGGATGGCTTCTCCAACGTAATCTTTTTCTTTTTCCCTGTTACTGTCTTTTTTACCTGAATCTCCATCATGCCCCCGATATTTTTATAGGGACCGGTTTGTCCCGAAAAGAAGTTGCCAAGAGAATAAGCGACAAAGGCGCGCTCTCCGTTCTTTTTCTTAATCCAGGTAACAGGCTGCAGGACATGAGGGTGATGGCCGATGATAATATCCGCCCCGGCATTTGCGGCCATACGGGTTAGCTTCTTTTGTTCCTCATTGGGCATCCGTTCGTATTCATTACCAAAGTGCAGACTCAGCACGACTACATCAGATATCTTTTCCGCCTGTTGGATTCCTTCTTTTATTTTAGTCTCATCAATCAAATTGACAAGATAGGGTTCATCCTTGGGTACAGGAATTCCATTTGTGCCAAAGGTAAAGCTCAAGAATGAAAACGTAATGTCATTGCGCTTTAAGGTTCGAATGGTTTTTTGATCTTCTGCGGATTTATATGCCCCGGTATAAGGCATGTCAATTTTGTTCCAGTGCTCAATGGCACTAAGGATGGCTTTTTCCCCTCGGTCAAGAGTGTGATTGTTTGCCAAGGTCACCAAATCCACGCCATTTTCCTTCAACGCATCACCTACTTCCTGGGGTGAATTAAAGGAAGGATAAGAAGATAACCCGATTTCTTCCCCGCCGATCATTGTTTCCTGATTGGCTACGGTTATGTCGGGTTTCTCCAAATAAGGCTTAACCTCTTTTAGCATCGGATTAAAATCATACGGACCGTTCTTTGTTTTGGCTTTATTGTAAACCCGGTCGTGAATCAGTATATCACCGACTGCTCCAAGGGTGGCCTCATGAGTAATGGTTTTTGGCTTCTCTGGCGGTGCGGGAACCTTTTGGTTATTGTCGTTTGTTTTATGGCCGCTTGTTTGTTCTTTTTCATTTTCTGAAGGCGCTTCCGTTTTATTTGCATAAAACGGAAAAAAAATGGCCAGCAAAATGATCATGGCAATTCCTGCATAAATTACTGTTTTTTTCATCATTAATTGTCCCCCTACCTACATAGTAGGGGATTTTGTTTGAATTTCAAGAATAATTTTACTGGTTGTTCTATAAAATGAACAAAATTAGTTATGGATATTACGAAAGATTGCGATAAATCGCGATAAATAGAGAAAAATGGAAATTATGTCTGTTAAAAAGAACATATATCCGTAAATTAACGTTTTCTTCTCTCAATAAAACATGCCATACTATGGAAGAATGTTGTTCTTAGTAGAGAACGGAAGATTAAACATTTTGTTTGTAAGGAGGAAGATGAACATCAAACGTTCTCCATACAGCAGTTGGTTTTTGCAGTTGACTATAAAACTGTCAATCATTTGTTATAGTATCGTTTTTACCTTTATCCATTTGTATTCGCCTACGAACGCTTCCTTCAATGATAGGGAAGTAGTTATCGGGACAATCACAGCAAAAGTGATGGACTCTGCCGAATGTGTCACAGAGAAAGAGCAGCAAAAATCTTCTTCTCAAAGTGACAAAAAAGCCTCCTGTGACAAAGACGGTGAACCAGCTGATAAGAAAGAGGACAGTAAAGACAAAAAACAGGAAGTGAAAAGCAAGCAAGAAAAACCAGCAGAAAAAAAGGATCAGGCTGACAAAAAGCAACCGGCCAAACCGGTAGCCCCAACACAGAAGCAACAGGAAACCAAAATAGAAACGAAGCCAGCTTCCAAAACTACTCCAGAACCGAAACCAGAAAAAACACCAGAAGATCAACCGGATAAAAAAACAGACGAAACGACTGATCATGCCGATTCCAGCCAATCTGTCCAGGCTAAAGAGCAAAAGCAGGAAGAAGTGAAGCAAGACCAATCAACAGGGAGTGAAGGGACGGAGAAACCCTAATTATCCCGCCTTTATTCCTTTAATAAGGAGTGGTGCAGCTGATGGCAGCCCTAAGAAAATGGATCAGTAATCTGATTACAGGTGTCCTTTTTATTACCTTGCTATTTATGTTGTTCGTCGTTATTTCATCGAAAGCTTCCGGTGGAGAACCCGCCTTCAACGGGTACCAGCTGAAAACCGTCTTATCCGGTTCCATGGAGCCTGGTATTCAAACCGGTTCAATCATTGCAGTAAAGCCTGGTGGAGACATGACCCGTTTTCAAAAAGGGGATGTCATCACCTTTAAGGCTTCTGAAAATAAATTGATTACCCACCGCATTTATAAGGTGGAGGGCAAGGGTGATAACGTCAGATATATCACAAAGGGTGACAACAACAACGCGCCGGACCCAGAACCGGTTCTGTCAGCCAATGTTGTTGCCCAGTATAACGGCTTTACCATCCCTTATATCGGGTATGGAATGGAATTTGCCCAATCCAAAAAAGGAACTATGTTACTTATGATCGTCCCAGGAATCCTGCTGCTCATCTATTCTGCCATCACGATTTGGAGAGCCCTCCGGGAAATCGAAATCTCAAAAAAAGAAAGTACTCTCTAACATGAAACACTGACCGATTGTTCACTGCACTGATTATCTTTGCAGGTTCAATATATAAAATGTGATATCCCATTACATGGGAGAGGGAGGATTAGAAATGAGTTTGAAAAAGAAATTAGGACTGGGTGTAGCATCAGCAGCATTAGGACTGTCTTTAATCGGTGGAGGTACATATGCATATTTCAGTGATTCTGCAGAGGCTTCCAGCACATTTGCAGCAGGTACACTGGATATCAATACAGATCCATCAACCATTGTTGACCTTTCAAATCTAAAGCCGGGAGATTATATCCTCCGTTCATTCGACCTTAAGAATGATGGAACTCTTGATATTAAGAAAGTCCTTTTGGATACTGACTACACAGTAACTGATGCGAATAAAAATAACTCGGATGACTTTGGAAAACACATCCAGGTTGATTTCCTTTACAACTCTGACAAAGATAACGATGTGATTTACAGCACGACGTTGGCTGATCTTAAAGATATGAAAAACCCGGATGCAGTAGCTAAAGGATGGATGGGTGAGAAGAAGGGTCTTAAAGCAGGAACTAGCGATGAAATGCTTGTAATGTTCACATTTGTGGATAATGGAGAAGACCAAAATCAGTTCCAGGGAGATTCTTTATCTTTGAAATGGACGTTCAATGCACAACAAGGTGCTGGAGAAGCCAAGTAAGGATTGAGGCAAAGGTGGGAATTTATTCTCACCTTTCCTTTTTACAACCAGAGGTAAAGGCTAGCAGCTTTTTAGAGTTTCAGCAAAGGAAGTCAAAGACTTGGAAAATTTCATCGGAAAACAAATCAAACGCATGCGGCAAAAAAAGGGATGGAGCATCACTAAGTTAGCAGAACGCTCCGGCGTATCCAAAGGGTATGTCAGCAGTATTGAAAACCATAAAACAAATCCATCTGCGCAAATGATTATGAAGGTTGCCAGAGCCTTGGAGGTACCGGTGGAAAAATTAGTGAATAATAATGAATATACCCTTGATCATGGTTGGGTAGAGCTAATCGTGCAAGCGAAGGAAATTGGGATTGATCGTGAGGAAATCAGAGAGTTTTTGGCTTATGAAAGCTGGAAAATCAAAACGAGGGGTATGACAGATGATTCGGTTTGAAGATGGAATTTACCTGAGTTGGCTACAGGGAAATACAGTAGAGATTGTATACAAAGGGGCAAATGTTTGTGAAATCTACCTCAATAACGTTTATAAAGGAATAGCCCCCTTTGATTATGTCAGGCAGAAACTTTATCAACAAGAGAAAAAAATGGCACCCGCTTATTATAAACACTATGAATATAAAGAATTTGTCCCCATTATTGATGTATCTATTTAAACAAGCCGACATGTACTAATGTCGGCTTAACTTTGATTATTTCTCCATTTATTGAACTCAAGGAACTCTTTAAACTGATCCTTGCTGACTCCTGAATCCATGGCTTCTTTTACAAGTTCCGCCCATTCATAATCAAGTTCATTCTCATTGACTTCTGATTTTTCATTCAAAAGCTTCTCTACTGGAATATCGAGTACTGCTGATAATTTTTCCAACAATTGCACAGATGGATTGGTTTGAATATTTCGTTCCAGAGAGCTGAGATAGGACTTGGCGATACCTGCTCGTTCTGCTAATGCTGATAAAGAAAGGCCTTTTTCTTTTCGGTACTTTTTTACAAGTTCACCAATCACTATTATCCCTCTTTTTTACTACGAATTTAATTATATTATAAATTAAGGCCAGCATCATGTAAATAGAAGGAAAGCGGCATCACAAGGACGTCGCTTTTATGTAAGATTTCGCAGGAGGAGTGATATAGGTCTTTCGCAGGTATAAACGGATTTCTTCAATACTTAATCCCATTTTTTTAGCTTGCAGGATCAAATTAATCCACTCTTGGTCCAAGTAATCTTTACTTGTCATCATAATTTCCTCCTCTTTCTGCTTTCTTCATTATCGTCAGTTCCCAGCGTTCTCAATGGTAAACAAACTTGTCATTTTTACGTAGTGAAAGAAACTATGCATATTATACATTTTTCTCCAAATAGTAGTTCGTTTTTCATAGTTTTTATTATAAATGGGTTTCCTCAGAAATTATGTCGTAATTTGACTGTTACATAATTGTAACATTTAAACGGAAAGCGATTGCATTGAGTGGAGGCATTTAATTGTTTAAGATAGAAGGAGAAATAAAAAAAGGGGCGCATAACCAATGAAACAGGCATATTCGACTGAAATGGACGGAAAAGATGAGCTCAAGCACTTTAAAGAAGAATTTTATGTCAAAAAAGGTGTCTTGTATATGGACGGCAACTCATTAGGGGTACTATCGAAAAATGCAGAGAAGGCGCTTGCAGAGGTTTTAAACGACTGGAAGGAATATGGTATTGATGGCTGGATGGCTGGTAAACATCCCTGGTTTACACTTAGCGAAGAACTGGGAGGAAAAATGGCACCGCTTATTGGTGCCCATAACGATGAAGTAATTGTTACCGGGTCAACGACCGGAAACCTTCACCAGCTTGTATCTACCTTTTTTCAGCCTGCTGGCACCAAAACCAAAATTCTGGCCGATGAACTGACATTTCCATCGGACATTTATGCGCTAAAAAGCCAGCTCCAGCTAAAAAGTTTAAGTCCCGCTGATCATCTGATATCCGTAAAAAGCCGGGATGGCAGACTCATAGAGGAAGAGGATATTATCTCAGCGATGACAGAGGAGATAGCCCTCATTGTGCTTCCTTCTGTACTCTACCGTAGCGGACAACTACTCGATATCCAGCAACTGACAGCAGAAGCACACAAAAGGGGAATTTTGATTGGCTTTGATTTATGTCATTCCATTGGAGCCGTTCCTCATGGACTGTCCCATTGGGAGGTGGACTTCGCTTTTTGGTGCAATTACAAATATTTAAACGGAGGACCGGGCAGTGTTGCCGGACTCTATGTAAACCGCAAACATTTTAAAACAGCCCCCGGTCTTGCCGGCTGGTTTGGTTCAAATAAAGAGAAGCAGTTTGATATGTCTCATGAATTTGTGCCGTCAGATTCGGCGGGCGCATACCAAATGGGAACACCTCATGTATTGAGCACAGCACCACTAATTGGATCATTGGAACTTTTTGCAGAAGCAGGAATGGATCGCTTAAGGAAAAAATCTCTTCAGCTTACCCGGTTTATGATGGAATTGATCGAATCGGAGCTATCTTCTTTTGGCTTTCACATTGGCAATCCAAGAGAAGATGTACGCCGCGGAGGACATGTATGTCTTGAACACCCTGAAGCAGCAAGAATCTGCAAAGCATTAAAGGAAAATCAAGTTGTACCAGATTTCCGGGCGCCGAACGTGATTCGGCTGGCGCCGGTTCCTCTTTATACTTCATTCCAAGATGTGCATGATACAATCGCACGTTTGAAGAAAATCATGAGTGAAAAGCAGTATGAGAAATTCCCCAATGTAAGAGAGGTGATTGCATAATGGGAAAACTGATCGATGTTTCCATGCCGTTAAGTTCAACTGTTCCTATCTGGCCTGGTGATACGCTATTTGCCTATGAATTGACATGGACGAAAGAAGAATCAGGTTCTGTAAACGTTGGCCAAATTACAATGAGTACCCATACAGGCACACATATTGATGCCCCCTTTCACTTTGACAGCCAAGGAGAACGGGTGTTGGAATTAGATCTTGATTTATACGCGGGAACAGCGCTCGTTGTTGACGTCAGCGGGAGAGACTGTGTAAGGCCGGAAGATTTGGAAAGCGAACGTCTTGACGGTACTCAGAGGGTGCTGCTTAAAACCAATTCATGGAAGGATCGAAGCGTGTTTCCGGTAAGGATCGCCTGTCTCCATGAATCCCTTGCCCCTTATTTATTTGAAAAGGGAGTTCGTCTGATTGGAGTTGACGTGCCTTCAGTGGATCCCCTTGACAGCAAAGAGCTGCCTGCTCACCATGCGCTTCATGGCAAAGGAATTCATATCCTTGAAGGGCTTGTGCTCGACGATATCGAGCCTGGAAAATACCATCTCATGGCGCTGCCTCTTCCCTTAAAAGAAGGGGACGGCAGCCCGGTACGTGCGGTATTAAGCCGGTAAATCAACCTGGACATTGGTGCATTGTTTCTGATGCGCCGGTGTCTTTTTTTTATGAAAAGGTTCCCAACCCGCCATCTTTGTTTCCTGAACATGGATTGTTTATAATGAGAGGTGAGCAAAATGTCATACGGGGGAACACGATGTACAAGTATGGGTTTCAAAATTACTTCGAAGCGAATTTTACTGCATTTTTTCCTGAAGTCATGCAAAGAGGACACTGGATCAATGTGTATCTGAACTTCGAGTTTTCAAAAGACACGAATCTGCCGGCTGATCTGATTGATCCAAGCGCACTGGTTGTGTTTGATCAGGATGGCGAGGTACATGATTTTATTGTCCATGATGAAGGGGTAGACAGTGAGTATAAATTCACGGATACCGAAAAGAAGAAAATGCTGGATTTTATTACCGAACAGAAATTGATTTGAGGGAGTGATAGCATGAGAATTAAAGGCATTGAACCAACGCCAAGTCCAAACTCCATGAAAATAAATATGGATGAAAGCCTGCCGGGAAACGAAAGGTACAACTATACAAAGGATAACCTGGAGGGCGCACCTGATTACATTAAAGAAATTTTTCAGGTAGAAGGGGTTAAAAGTGTATATCATGTGGCAGACTTTATCGCCCTCGACCGCCATCCGCGTGCCGATTGGGAGGATGTACTCGCAGGCGTAAGGGAAGTATTTGGAGATTCAGAATCAACAGCTGAACAGAATAACGCTGAAGAGAAAAAGGACGATGAGTATCTCGAAATTACCGTGTTGATTCAAATGTTCCGAGGATTGCCGATGCAGGTTAAATTAAAAACAGACAAGGAAGAGCGCCGTGCCGGTTTGCCTGAACGGTTCATGAAGGCTGCTCTCGAAGCACAAAAAGCATCAGACAACCTGGTCATGGAGCGAAAGTGGGAAGAACAGGGTGTCCGTTATGGAACTTTTGAGCAAATCGGTCAGGAAGTTGTCGATGAGATTTCAGCTGCATATGATGAAGAACGGGTACAGAAACTTGTGAAGCAGGCGTTTATCAGCGAGGAAGGGAAAAAAGCGCCAGAGGAGACCGTAACCTCCACTGAAGTAGCAGAAAAAATGCGAGATGAAGACTGGCAAACACGGTATGCGGCTCTTGAACGCATGAATCCAACAGTAGACGATATTATGGTACTGAAACAGGCGCTTAAGGATCCAAAGCCTTCCATACGCCGGCTGGCCGTCGTATATCTTGGCATGATTGAAGATGAAGCTGTTCTTCCGCTGTTATATGCAGGATTAAAAGACAAGAATGTTGCTGTAAGACGAACTGCAGGAGACTGTCTGTCAGACCTGGGAAATCCAAAAGCAATTCCTGCCATGTGTGAAGCATTGGAGGATAAAAATAAACTGGTTCGATGGCGGGCGGCACGATTCCTGTTTGAAGCAGGAGATGAAACCGCTGTTCCGGCTCTTAAAGTGGCAGAGGATGACCCTGAATTTGAGGTTCGGCTGCAGGCTAAAATTGCGCTTGAGCGAATCCAAAGTGGAGAAGAGGCGGCCGGTTCTGTCTGGCAGCAGATGATGAGAAGCAGAGAAAATCAATAAACGATTAAGAAGCGATCTTAGACCGGAGTCTGGATCGCTTCTTTTTTGTCAGGTTGTGAAAGGAAGTTTTTTATATCCTGTGCCAGTTCTTCTGGTTTTTCTTCCATAATTAAGTGTCCGGTATCCTTGTATACGATTAGCCTGGAATTTTTCAAATCACTATTTAGCCGTTTCCCTGTCGAAAGTGGTATTACCCGGTCGTCATCTCCATGTATCAGCAAAATGGGATGCATTATGGAATTGAGTTCGAAGGGTTTTAAATCTCCCTCACGGTGCCGAAGCAGACGGATTAAACTGTCGAAGAACCCTTTCTCCAAAAATTGTTCCCTGTAATCTTTAATGAGTTCATCTGTCACCAGGTTCATATTATGAAGGACGCCGCTAAGATCATTCCTGATATCCTTTTTCAATACCCATTGCTTCAATCCCCAAGAAAAGAAAGGAAGATAAGAGCAGCAAATAATGGGAGTGCCGGCCCGCTTAATATAACCGCAGCAGCCAATAAGAATGAGCTTATCAATGAGTTTACCGTCCTGGCGGGAGGCGTGCAAAGCTACCTGGCCTCCCATCGAGTGGCCAACGAGCACCACATTGGACCAGCCCATTTCCTTAATGAACGACAATACCAGCTTTCCATAGTTCGCCAGTGAATACGTAAATTGCTTTGATTTTTCACTTTTGCCAAATCCCGGGAGATCGATGGCCACCACATGGTACTGATCAGTCAAATAGGGGATGAGCTGGCGAAAACTGATGGTCGAAGACAAAAATCCATGAATCAGGATCAGAACCTGTGCATCAGAATTTGGTTGATGAAAATCTTCATAATGAATCGTAACATCGCCGATCCTTTTCCGAAATGCCGGAGTAAGCAGCGGCGTTTTTTTCGTTTCCATTGCATTCCTCCATCATCTTTTCGTCTTATTTACTTTGCCCCATCCTTTTTTCTTTACGAAAGAAATAATTTCCTTGAACAGGCACAAAATCCGCATTTGCCTCTCTTCCTCTTTACCCCGCTCTAACATATTTTATTAATGTGAGGACGTATCAGATGAAGGAGGTTTGTAATATGGCATATCCTTATGGTGGCGGTTTTCCATACTATGGCTATGGTTATGGCTATGGCGTAGCCGGTGGTGGCGGCGGATATGGTTTCGGCTGGGTTTGGGCCGTATTGATTATCATATTTATACTTCTCCTTATCTTTGGAGGTCTATGGTGGTTCTTTAGATAAGGATGTGAAGGGCTTGAAGTTAGGGCTTGAAGTTTCGGGCTTCAGGCCCTTTCCATGAATAAAGCTGGCGAAAAAGGGGATAATGTATCAAAAAAATGGAGCGATCGGCGAATGCATAGCAAACATACCGTAATATATATATGTGAAGAATACTTAAGCGGCAATTGTTATTATTACAAAACCGAGCTGATTACCCATGATTCCTGGAGAAATCCTGAGTCTATTTCGTGGTCCCGCCCCCGTCCCATTTCAAAAGCGACCTACTTGAAACAGAAAAAGGCCGGATTCCGGACAGAACACCGAAAAATAAAAAAATCTCCAGCTGTGGTCATCTCTTTACATAAGGAAAGGGATAACCTGGCATCTATTGAATCAAGCTAGCCTTAAGTCTCTTGCATAGAGGCTTTTTTTGGTGGAATAAAAACAGATTTTTGGATAAAAAAAGCAGGTATGTGGTGGCATACCTGCGAAGAAAAAGGGGATATTGAATGCTGCCTTATCAGTATGGACAGGCTCTGAAAAGATAAACCATAAAAGGGGAAAAAAGAGGGAATACAGAAAATGACGATATGCGGACTATCCGTAAAGTGATGAAAGGAGATGCATTTATGACGGAATACAGAACAGCGAAAGATACGCTAGGTGAAGTTCAGGTGCCAAAAGAGGCATATTATGGGGCTCAAACCCAGCGGGCTGTGGAAAACTTCCCGATCAGCGGGCAACGGCTTCCTTTTGCTTTTGTAAAAGCACAAGCGATCATTAAAGCGAGTGCAGCCGCCGCAAACCGGGACTGCGGGGAACTGGATGAGAAGAAAGCCAACGCTATTATTCAGGCAGCGGAGGAAGTGATGGAAGGTAAGTTTGTCGATCAATTTGTGGTAGATGCTTATCAGGCAGGAGCAGGTACTTCGCAGAACATGAATGCGAACGAAGTTATTGCAAGCCGTGCATCCGAGCTTCTTGGCGGTGAAAAAGGGGATTGGAGCAACGTCCATCCTAATGACCATGTGAACATGGCACAATCCACGAATGATACGATTCATGTGGCCATCAACATCAGTACTGCACAGGAACTGTATGCAAACCTGTATCCTGCTCTTGAAGAAACCATTGCAGTTCTCCGAAAAAAACAAGAGGAATTTCATGACATCATCCGATCCGGCCGGACTCATCTACAGGATGCCGTTCCGATGAGGCTTGGCCAGTCGTTTGGCGGTTACGCGGAAAGTCTTAAAAAAGTGCAAGATGCGCTTAAGCAAAGTGAACCCTTTCTGTTTGAAATTGGCCTGGGAGGAAACGCAGTCGGCACAGGTATCAATGCGCATCCCGAGTATAGTGAAAAGGCAATTAATGAGGTGGCAAAGCGTACCGGTCTTCCGTTTGCACAGCCAACCGACCGCTTCCGTTTCATGCAAAATAATGGCGCAGCGATCCAGGTCAGCGGACATTTAAAGGAATTGGCCATCCATCTTATTAAAATTACCTCGGACTTGCGATTGCTGAGTTCCGGACCGAGAACGGGCATTGCAGAAATCTTGTTGCCAGCGGTACAGCCTGGTTCTTCGATCATGCCAGGAAAGGTGAATCCGGTCATTCTTGAAAATTTATATATGATTTGTGCTCAGGTTATTGGCAATGATACGTGTGTGACAACCGCGGGAATTGGGAGCCAGTTGGAGATCAATGTCATGATGCCGGTGATTGGTCTCAACCTCCTTCATTCCATTACAATTCTTTCTTCAGGGATGAGGACCTTCACGGAGCGCTGCCTTAAGGACTTGGAAGCCAATGAAGACCGGATTAAAGAATTAATGGAGCAGAGTCTGGCCATCGCGACTGCACTGAATCCAAAAACAGGCTATGAAAAAGCTGCTGAAGTGGCGAAAGAAAGCTTCAGCTCAGGTAAGACGGTCAAGGAAATTGCCATAGAAAAAGGATATGTTACTAAAGAAGAGGCAGAAACATTGCTAAATCCTGAACGGTTGGTTTAACGAGAAAAAAGTTTCCAATAACGCCAAATATGGGTATGGGAATGAGGTGAAACTCAAACTTATGCCCTATTTGCTTGAAATTGGTCAGGATCAATAGGTTTTATCTTTGTTACATTCATTTTCTTTTATTCCCCGTGTGTGTTATACTTAATAGGTTAAAAAATAGTTAGGAGTGTTTTCATGAATTTTGAAGTAGGTAGCATCGTTGAAGGTAAAGTAACTGGAATTAAACCGTTTGGTGCTTTCGTCGCTTTAAACGACGAAGTTCAGGGATTGGTTCATATCTCTGAGGTTTCTCATAGCTTTGTTAAAGATATTAACGACGTATTAAAAGTGGGGGATATCGTACAGGTAAAAATCCTTTCTGTTGACGAAGATTCCAAAAAGATTTCTCTTTCCATTCGTCAAACTCAGGAAGCGCCAGCTCAAGCTCCTAAAAAAGACCGTCGTCCGGCACCTAAGAAGCAAGCGGCTCAAGATTCTTCCAAAGGCTTCAACACACTTGAAGCTAAGCTTAAAGAATGGTTGAAAGAATCTACAGACCGTCAAGCTCAACTTAACAAACGTCTTAAGAAATAAATAAAAAAAGCTCTTCCTCTTGGGAAGAGCTTTTTTTTGTAGCGGTGTATTATACGCGATTGGTTTCAACGCGGTCTTCACGTTCAACTTCATGAGAGGGTTTGAAAAGAAGAGTCAGGCAATATAATCCGGAAAGTCCAACCAATCCATAAACGATTCGGGAAAGTGCTGCATCCTGGCCGCCGAAAATGGCCGCCACGAGATCGAATTGGAAGAAACCAATAAGACCCCAGTTGATTGCACCGATAATGACCAAAGCTAATGCAGTACGTTGTAATCCATTCATGGTATTACCTCCTTAAAAATGAAATTAATTGCAGTAATAGGATGACTTCTTTTTGTTACATTTATACATTTCCACATAGACGAGAAGAATAAACCCATTTTCCACTTGTATGTAACCTTTGTTTAGTATCTTGTTTAATATTTGTACACATTATATTGGATTCAAGCCAATTTCTTTACTTTTAAAATCGGCATGATGGATAATACTAACGAAGTATTGGATCACTGGGAGGTAAAATTATGAATTCATTTACGTACTATAACCCAACTCGATTAGTGTTCGGGAAGGGACAACTCAGCCAGCTCTCCAATGAAATGGAGCCGTATGGCAAAAAGGTATTGCTTGTTTACGGCGGTGGAAGCATTAAGAGAAGCGGCCTGTATGATCAGGTAACAAGTGAACTGGAAAAAATGGGAGCTGAGGTTCATGAACTTTCCGGAGTCGAGCCTAACCCACGATTAACCACCGTTAAAAAAGGTGTGGAAATCTGCAAGGAAAATAATATTGATTTCATTTTGGCCGTTGGTGGCGGAAGTGTTATTGACTGTACCAAGGCTATTGCGGCGGGGGCCAAATACGACGGCGACGTTTGGGATTTCGTCACGAAAAAAAGTACACCAAAAGAAGCTATCCCATTTGGAACCGTACTGACACTTGCTGCAACAGGTTCTGAAATGAACTCCGGATCGGTTATTACCAATTGGGAAACCAATGAAAAGTATGGCTGGGGAAGCCCGCTTGTTTTCCCTCGGTTTTCAATTCTTGATCCAGTAAACACTTTTACTGTGCCAAAAGACCATACCATTTATGGCATGGTTGATATGATGTCCCACGTACTTGAAACGTATCTCAACCATACAGAGAATGCGCTTCTTCAGGACCGTTTTGCTGAATCCATTTTGAGAACGGTAATTGAAACAGCACCAAAAATGGTGGAAGATCTTGAGAACTATGATCTTCGCGAAACGATCCTTTATAACGGAACAATGGCATTGAACGGAACGATCGCAATGGGTGTACAGGGTGACTGGGCTACCCATAATCTTGAGCATGCCGTTTCTGCTGTATATGATATTCCTCATGCCGGAGGATTGGCTATTTTGTTTCCTAATCTGCTTAGACATGTTCTGGACGAAAATCCTGCCCGCTTAAAGCAGCTGGCTGTTCGAGTGTTCAATGTGGACGCTGAAGGTAAATCAGACCGTGAAGTCGCTCTTGAAGGAATTGATAAGCTGTCTGCATTCTGGACTTCCATTGGTGCTCCGAACCGTCTTGCGGATTATGATATTGATGACTCGAAGCTTGACCTTATTGCTGATAAAGCAATGGCCAATGGCGAGTTTGGAAACTTTAAAAAATTAAATAAAGAAGATGTGCTTGAAATTTTACGCATGTCCCTATAAAGGATAGGGAAAGTAACAGATGACCGGCTTTATTTTTCAAAACAAATCAGGAGAACCGTTTCCTAACGGTTTTCTTGAATTGTACTTTTTCGTTCTGTAAAGTAAAGAAGACTACTACAAAAAACGGAGGCGTGTACATTGGCCAGCAAACTACGTTTTGATTACAGCAAAGCTTTACCTTTTTTAGGAGACCATGAAGTAACGAATTTGTCAGCATTGGTTAAAGCCGCACACGAACAAATCCATAATAAAACAGGCGCAGGCAGTGACTTTTTAGGATGGGTGGATCTTCCGACCGAATACGACAAAGAAGAATTTGCCCGCATTCAAAAAAGCGCAGAGAAAATTAAAAATGATTCCGATGTATTGATCGTCATTGGTATTGGCGGTTCTTATCTGGGGGCACGGGCAGCGATTGAAATGTTGAACCATTCCTTCTCTAACATGCTTTCCAAAGAAGAACGCAAAGCTCCACAGGTTATCTTTGCAGGGCAAAATATTTCTTCTACGTATATGAAGGACTTGCTTCAATTGATTGAAGGCAAAGATGTTTCGGTAAACGTCATTTCAAAATCAGGAACAACAACCGAACCGGCTATTGCGTTCCGTATTTTCCGCAAGCTGCTAGAAGAGAAGTATGGAAAAGAAGAAGCCCGCAAACGCATTTATGCGACAACCGACCGTGCGAAAGGTGCATTGAAAACCCTGGCGGATGAAGAAGGCTATGAAAGCTTTGTTATTCCTGATGATGTAGGAGGACGTTACTCCGTCCTGACCGCAGTAGGACTTCTTCCAATCGCGGTTAGCGGCGTGAATATTGAAGAAATGATGAGCGGTGCAGCAGATGCGAGCAAGGCGTATTCTTCTCCGGAACTTGCTGAAAACGAAGCATACCAGTATGCTGCAGCGCGAAACGCGTTGTACAATAAAGGAAAAACCATCGAGTTAATGGTGAACTACGAGCCAAGTCTTCACTATGTATCCGAATGGTGGAAGCAATTGTACGGTGAAAGTGAGGGTAAGGACAATAAAGGTATTTATCCAGCGTCCGTTGACTTTTCAACTGATCTTCACTCCATGGGTCAGTATGTTCAAGAAGGAAGACGCGACCTTTTTGAAACCGTGCTAAATGTGGAGAATGCACGCGAGGAAATCACGATTGAAGAGGACGAGCAAAACCTCGACAAGCTGAATTTCCTGGCTGGACAAACCATGGACTTTGTAAATAAAAAAGCATTCCAAGGCACACTTCTTGCTCATACCGATGGCGGCGTTCCTAACCTGGTGGTTAACATTCCTGAATTAACGCCATATCATTTTGGCTATCTGGTGTATTTCTTTGAAAAAGCATGCGCGGTCAGCGGATACCTTCTTGGAGTAAATCCATTCGACCAGCCGGGAGTTGAAGCATATAAGAAAAATATGTTTGCACTGCTTGGCAAACCAGGTTTTGAAAAGGAAAAAGAAGAACTGGAAAAACGTTTATAATTCTGTGAGATGACCTCGATGGGGGTCATCTTTTTTCATTCCTTTCAGGGCTTATTTTTTTTCTTTTGGGGATGATAAGCATAAAATAAAACCAAAGAAAAGGAGCGAAGCCATGATTCCTTTGGAAAGCAAGCTTGAAAATGAGATATTTGCATTTAATGAGCTCGAGGATAAGCTGAAAGAGCTGGGATTTACCATCGGAGGAAACTGGGATTATAATCATGGGTATTTTGATTATAAACTTGACGATGAGGCAGGATATACGTTTGTAAGAGTTCCTTTTACAGCTTATGAAAAGGAGATTGACCAGCAAGGTTCTTTAGTGACGGTTGGAGAGCCTTTCCTGTTAACGCATAAATACAAAATCGGACTCGATGATCATGCCAACGTGGGGGCTGTTGAAGGGAGTTTTAATCAGTTCGCGGAACCGAGGGACCCTGATGCCCCCATTGACGATAAATGGATTAGCATTGGAAAAACGCTAGTGGAAAAAGCCGAGAGCCAGTTGTTGCAGGAGTAAGGGGAAATCCTTACTCCTTTTGCAATGAACGGTGACAGATTTGAGCCATTGTTTCACCTGCCAAGGAAGTGGTTTTGATCAGTTCATTTGCTCCCGCCCTTAAACTGTTATTCAACTGCTCGGAGGTCAAAATTTCAGCCACGACTGGGATTGAAGGATAAATGCCCTTTATGGTAATGATCGATAAAATGGTGTGCATGTCTGCCTCCGATTCCTTTAGGTTTTGATCCGCTGTCAACAGCACGGTTTTGGCTTCGGTCAGATTGGCTTTTTGCCAGGTGTCATCTGCTGCAGGATCTCCTTTTATGAAAAGCACACCTTCATCATTCAAGGGATTCTGTTTAAGAGAGGCATCTACAAGAATGATTTTTTGTCCGGTCTGTTCCTTCTGCAGGGTGAGAATGGTGGTTTTGGCCCGTTCGTTCCATCCCACAATGATAAGGTGTCCGCTTCCTTTAAACATCAGTTTCCCCTCTCTGTACTTATTTTGAACCTGAATGACAGCTGAGGCTGCATTGACAGTAAAAAAGGCAATAAAGGAACCTCCAATAAAAACCAAAATAATGGCCACAAAACGCCCGTAAGAGCTTTTGGGAACAAAGTCGCCAAACCCAACGGTTGCAGCAGTCATTACTGCCCAATAAATGCCTTCAAATATAGTAGGGAAACTGCCTGGCTCCATCAAATGAATAAGTATGCCAAACAAGATCATAAGTGAGCCTATAATGCTGAAAAGCCGAATGAGCATAGGCAGACGAAGATATGAAAAAATAAACTCCTCAAATTTCATAGTGCACATCCTTGGGCAATTTATTTACCATTATGCCCGGAAATTTACGGAGTAAAACCAGCAAAAAAGAAGCTGTTCGGACAAGAGCAGCTTCTTTTTGCGTTAACTGTAAAATTACAATGCACTAATGCTTTTAACATGTTTAGTCAGGATGCGGTGAATTACATTGTCCGCAAGGACTACAACATAGCCATTGGCACATTCAGTTAGGACACCCTCGATGGCATCCGGGCCTCCACGGTTGATTTTAACCTTTCTCATTGCCAGACGGTCAAATAAACTGTTGAACCCATATTCCCGATAATACGTTACATCCATTGCGGCAGCGGCTGGACCATGGCCGGTTGTTCTGCCTGTCATGCGTTCAGTGGTGCATCCACCAGTACCGCGACCAGTGCCTTTGCCAGTACCGCGACCAGTACCTTTGCCAGTACCGTGACCAGTGCCTTTACCGGTACCGCGACTACTACCACGACTACTACCACGACGAGTACCTTTGCCGGTACCGCGTCCCTTCACTGGACTTTCGTTTCTGCCGGTGCCACGTCCCGTCCCCCGACCAGAACCGCGTCCGGTTCGGCTTCCACTTTCAGATTCATCCGTATTTGCCTCGTTTTCTTTCTGTTCCTGAATAACGCTTACACTTTTCACATGATCGGTCTTGTAGTAAACGACACCTTCCTTCTCCGTGGCTAGCGCAATATAATCATATGTGCTTAACAGAAGGACTCCTTGTCTGGATTCGGGGCCACCGCGATTAACCTTTACATTTTGGCCAATCATGTTGTCCATAATGGCGGAAAAACAGCTCGGTGTAAGATAGTCATAAAATTCCCCAGTTCCACTTTTCTCACCGTTGTTGTCGCTTTGAAGGTCTTCTCCGACACTTTTTAAGTGACGTGCCGCATAATAGACGACTCCCTCATCCGTTCCAACAACCATATAGTTATAGCCTGAATGAAGCAGTTGTCCAGCTTTGGCTTCGGGACCTCCTTTATTGACATTAATCCTTTTGCCAACCATTGAGTTGATATGAAAATCAGACATTCATGTTCTCCTTTCAGAACCGTAGATTCGATTTTGTTGTTGCATAGTAAAAATATATGTAGACAACCATCGTTCGGCGCTGGTACAAGCGCCTTTTTCCATGAAAAACAACGCTTGCCTAATCGACATAAAAACAGATAGAGCTTGAGCTCTATCTGTAAAAGAGTACTCTATTAACTGATTAGCTCGATCTGCGGGAGTGGCGTGTTCTTCTGGTTCTTCTTCTTCTTCTTCTTCTTCTTGAGCTCGAACTTGAACTGCTGGAACTGCTGGAACTGCTGGATCTTCTTCCAGTACGTCCAGAGCGACTGGAACGACCAGAACGTTTGCCAGAACGTTTTCCAGATCTTTTGCCAGAACGTTTTCCAGATCTTCTGCTGGAACGTTTGCTAGATCTTTTGCTGGAACGTTTTCCAGATCTCTTGCTGGAACGTCTGCTTCTTCTTGAGCTTGAGCTCGAGCAGGAGCAGGAACTAGAACTTGAGCTCGAGCTGGAGCAGGAACTTGAGCTTGAGCTTGAGCTTTCTTCACGTGGATCATTATGCCATACGCTCATGAGTAGACCTCCAATACTCTAATATGTGAAAAGAACGGAGTATTATTTCTTTTCACATATAATGTACGTAAGTTTTTACGTTCTGCTTGGATAAACGTCACAGAAAGGAGGCCCTTTTTAGCATTGATTTGTGGCGCTTACCTTCCTTTTAACATAGAGATAAGTATCAACCTAAGGAGAGATTGAAGAATCATGTCTAAAGGTATGTTGCCTGAGTATCGTCTCTCTGTCCCCATTAAAGGGGCCAAGACAATAGAAAAGGGAAGGTGGGCCAGCCAACCAGTTAAAGGTACATTAAAAACCGAAAATCAATCGTATGAAACCACTGTAAAATACAGAGGAGCACACATCCGCAAGTTTCCCAAAAAATCATATGATTTTGTTTTTCCATCTTCGAGGATGTTTACAGGAGCTAAAAGGGTTCATATGAATGCCGAGTACAATGATCCTTCCTTAATGAGGAATAAGCTGTCCATGGACTTTTTTCGCGATATTGGCGTATTGTCGCCGGAAGCAAACCATGTCACATTGTACATCAATGGCTTATATCAAGGTGTTTATCTTCAATTGGAATCCGTCGACCAGCTATTTTTGAAAAAAAGAGGGCTCCCTGATGGCAGTATCTATTATGCTATTTCAGAAAATGCCAATTTCTCAAAGTACAATCCTACAACCGGGAAAGCGAAACGGTCAGTCACATCAGGATATGAAATTAAGTATGATCCCGAACATTCTTTTCATCACTTAAGAAAGCTGCTGAATTGCGTGCTGACTTCTACGGATAAAGAATTTCCATCAAAAATTGAATCTCTGCTGAATCTGGAAAGTTATTTTCGATGGCTTGGCGGTGCGGTCTGTACACAAAATTTTGATGGGTTTATTCACAACTATTCACTTTACAGAAATGGGAAGACCGGCCAGTTTGAAATCATGCCATGGGATTATGATGCCACATGGGGAAGGGATATTCACGGAGATGTGATGGAGAACAAGTATGTACCGATCGAAGGGTACAATACGTTGACAGCACGCCTGCTGCTTCACGGGAATTATCGAAGACAATACAGACGCGTGATGGAACAATTGCTTGAAGAAGCACTCACAATAGACTCCATGGAAGGGAAAATTGAAAAACTTTATGCGTCCATACGGCCTCATATCATTAAAGATCCGTATAAGCACTACTCCCTGTCCAAATTCGATCAGGAGCCAGAATACATTCTTGCCTTCGTTAAGAAAAGAAATAAATATTTAAAAAAACGGCTTCATCGCCTTCAATAAAAAATCCTGCTGAACATGTTGTTCAGACAGGATTTTTTTATGCTGCATCATCTACATTGGGTGCAGGTGTATTGACTTCTTCTGAGGGCAGTTCATTTTCCTGTTCCGTGTCTGGAAGGGAGCCTTCCCGAACAGGGGCGGAGTCAACCTCGGCTGGTTCTTGTTCGTTGTGAATAACCCCGGAACAGTCCGAATCCGTTGATGTCTCTGAAAGAGTGGTGCCTTTCTTTTCACTGACCGGATCAGTCTTTTCTTCTTGCGGCTCATTTGTCCGAGATCGCTCAACACCATCACTGTTTGCTGGTTGTTTTGCGCTGCCTTGCCCTGCGGGTTTAGGTTTATCCGTATTCCTACTTTCTTCACTGCCTTCCGGGCTTGCCTGTTTCGCTTTTTCTTTTGGAACCGAAGCAGGAGTAGGAGAGGTTTTTTCTTCCTGATCCTTTTCCTTAGGAAGAGTGACAGTGGCGGGCCCTTTTGCTTCTTCATTGGCAGATGCTGCTGGTGCTTGGGGTCTATCTGAGCCCTTACTTTCCTCATAGCCTTTCGGGCTTGTCTGTTTTCCTTCTTCTTTTGAAACCGAAACAGGGGCAGGAGCAGTTTTTTCTTCTTGATCCTTTTCCTTAGGAAGTGTGACAGTGGCAGGTCCTTTTGCTTCTTCATTGGCAGAGGCCGATGAAGGTTTGTCTGTTTTCCTTTCTGGTGCCTGTGTCTCTGACGGAGCCTTTTGTTTTACCGGCTCAGCAGCTGGTTCAGAAACGGGAGAAGAAACCGGCTGATTCTCTGTTATAGCTTTTTTGGTGCTGTTATTCCCGGATACTGATTGTCCGGATTGTGCCTGAGCAGGGAATTCGGCAGATGCTGGTTTATTCATGCTGCTTTCTGCTTCCATCTTTACTGGAGTGGTTTGAACAACCGCAGTCTCCGTTGGCCCACTGCTTTTCACGTCTTCGTCATCCTTTAGAATAAGGACTGGATCGGCAGTAACCATAGAGGAGGTTTCTGTTTTGTCATCCGGGGAAGGTTCGTTATGAACAAAAACAGAGACATGTTGATATTCTCCAAGAGGTGTAGTGGAAAGCAGGTCGCTGATTGGTCCAACTTTATCTGATAATTCCTGAATGCTTTTTTTCTTGATATCGTTCTGCTTAATGGGTATTCCTGCTTCTTTTGCCGCCATGAGGATAGCATATTTCGCAGGTGTAAGGCCGCTTTTTTTGGCCCGTTTTCTTTCTTTGTTGGAAATGATCAATGAAGTCATGTCTATTTTGTTTTCCAACGCTTTTTGTTCCATTAAGGAATTGATTTTCTGCTCAATTTTCTGCTGTGTTTCTTTACTAACGTCCTTTGTTAGAGTAGTGGTAACAATTACTTCCTGATCGGGCTTAATAAACCCTTTGGCACGGCAGATCCTGAAAATTTCCTCAGTCACTTTCTCAAGAGGCTGCCCATGGTAATTTTCCAGTAGTGCAACTAGTTTTTTACCGTCCGAATTATAGGCAGTAATTTGCTGAACCCTCATGTCATCATCGATGGACAATTCGATGCTTGGGTTCATCTCTATGCCTACATAAGCGTAAACCCCTTGACCAGTATTAGGTGCGAGCTGGAAAAATAATAAGAGGATGGCAAAGGTAAACACGCTTGCAGATTTCCAGTTAAACACGGGAAGGCTGAACATTGAGTTTCGGTTCGGTTCATTAGGCAGGAGAATATCACTTCCTACCGCGTAAAGCTGTCCATTGTTCTTCACCTTGCGAAACACACCGCCCTCAGATAGAACGATGATGTGGTGCCGTTTGACTTCTACCACAATTCCTTTTGTCATCGTAAGGGCCTCCTATTCCGGCAAATAGCCTTTAAGATAGTCATAATCTTCAATAATAATGAGAGCAACAGCAATAATATAAGGGGTGTATCGTTTAATGGACTTGCTTGGAAATTTTTCTGAAAGCTGGGATGCAGGCAGACCTTTTTTTGTAAGAAAAAGAGATTTAAGTTCTGTATTGTTTGCTACGTATGAGGCTATGGTGTAGGCATCGAGTCTGCTTTTCTTCGATTGGGGAGTTAACTTTGGCATCTCGTAAACTTTAATGCCAAATTGCAAAAGTCTGCTTTTGTAATGTTCGATTTCCTTATCTGGTGAAATGGATTTCGTTTGCAGATGAGCTGCAGCAGAAGAACGGGAAGCAATGTCAGGTGATGAATGGGTCTTGATATTCGTTTTTCTCCGTTTAAGCCAGCTGATCATAACCACCCTCCATTTCTCCTGTACTATATTTAGAAAATAATAACTCTCAGATTATAGTATGGAAAGTTAAAAAAAAACAGGTACAATAGTCGTGCTTTATTGATTTGTGGGGAGGAAAAAAGTTTGGTAATGATTACAGCTTACTAGATTTTCCGACAGGGGGCTTCCAAAAGATAGGAAAGGACTAGAATGAGAACGGGACCTTCGTTCCATGGCTTTTTCAGTATATCGTTGCTACTCTTTAATAAAGGATTGAATTTTCTGAAAATGGAGGAATGCAATGATGAAAAAATGGAAACAGCCGGCTGTAGTGATCGTTGGCCTGAGTATGATTTTGTCGGCAGGGACACCAGTATTCGCCCAAGGCAAGCAAGAGCAAAGCAGCCCGATCAGCTTTTTTAAGCCGGGTGACTGGAATTATCCTGGCTCCTCATCACCTGTTATCCACAATGGCACACCAAGAAGTGCCGGGCTTTATCCGGAAGCGTTGAACAGTATTGACACGACCATGAATAAAGCGATGGAAACAAAGATGTTTCCCGGCGGGGTGGTTTTAATCGCGAGAAAAGGAGCCATTGCCAAGTGGGATGCTTATGGTTATGCTTCCCGTTATACCGACGATCAGTACACGGAGTTGGAACATCCGGTTCCCATGAGGAAAGATACAATATTTGATTTAGCCTCTATCAGCAAAATTTTTACAACGACGGCTGCCATGAAGCTGTACGAACAAGGAAAATTTCAACTGGATGATCCTGTATACAAATATATTCCTGAATTTAAGGAAAACGGAAAAGAAAAGGTGACCATCCGCCAGCTTCTCACACATACATCTGGTTTCGAGCCGTTTATCCCGGTCTACAAGATGGGAACAAACCGGGAAGACCGGCTGCATATTATTTTAACCTATCCGCTTAAAAATGCGCCTGGAACTACCTATACATACAGTGACTTGAACATGATTACCCTCGGGGTGCTGGTCGAGCGGCTTTCCGGTAAACGTCTGGATGAATATGTGAAAGAAGTCATAACCGGCCCGTTGAAGATGAAGGATACGATGTACAACCCTCCGGCTTATTTGAAGCCAAGAATTGCCGCAACCGAATATGAACCTTATATTAACAGAGGCATGGTGTGGGGAGAAGTACACGATGAAAACGCATGGTCTCTGGACGGGGTGGCGGGACATGCCGGTGTCTTTTCTTCGGCACATGACCTTGCCGTCTTTGCCCATATGTTCCTGCAAGATGGGAAATATGGCCACACAAGGATTTTAAAACCTTCAACTGTCAAATTACTGGAAGAGAATCAGCTTCCTCAATTCCCTTCCGACTCTCACGGACTTGGCTGGGAATTGGATCAGGGGTGGTATATGGATGCCCTGTCTGACCCGGCCACACTTGGCCATACCGGATTTACCGGAACTACGATGGTCGTCAGTCCCAAAAATCAGACTATTGTTTTAACATTAACCAACCGTGTACATCCAACACGAACAATGCCATCGATTAATCCGGTTCGCAGAGATGTGGCACGTGCTGCAGCAGATGCTATTCCTGTATCTCTGCCTAATCAAGAAAAAGCCTGGTTTGCGGGCTATGGCGATAAGGTTTCCCGGCCGTTGGTTTATGCATTAAATAAACCAGCCTCAAAGGTAAGCTTTGAAACATGGTTTGAGATTGAAAAAGGAAGCGACAATGGAACCGTTGAAGCGTCCGCAGATGGTGTCAACTGGAAGAAAACAGCTTCTTCCTTTACAGGAAAAAGCAACGGCTGGAAGATGCAAACCACCGCCTTGCCGGCTGGCACACAGTTTGTCCGTTTTCTATATACGACAGATGCCAGTGTTAACGGAAGAGGCTGGTATATTAAAGACGTGAAAGCACAGGATGCACTGGGGAAAGGAATCGCAAAAAAGGTAACCGACAGCCAGTGGACGAAACGAAATCATTAAGAAATGTAAGACCGCCGCTTCTGTGGCGGTTTTTTTATGTTATTTTCATAAATTGCCTACCCACAACCGGCACCTTTGACGTTCGCGTCATAGTAAAGGTATACTTTTCATAAGGGAGTGAGTCGGGTGAACTGGATTAAAATTGATGAAGCAGCAAAAATTACTGGAATTACCAAGCGTGCTATCCGTTATTACGAAGAGATCGGGCTGATTCAGCCTCCGGAGAGAAGTGACGGGCAAGTGCGCCTGTATACCGATGAAGACATCAAACAATTAAAGCGAGTGGTTGATGCAAAGGAAGTACTCGGTTTTTCGTTGCAGGAATTGCAGCACTTCTTAAGTATAAAAGAACGGGTGCTCGAACATAAGGATCAATACGAGTCGACGAAAGATACAACCATTCAGCAGTCGGAATTGGAAGAGATTGCTGACGGACTGAAAGAGCAGGAGAAGATGCTTCAGCAGAAGATGGAGAAAATGAAATCCTTTCAGGAAGAATTAAAGGATTTGATCCAAAAGGTGGACAGCTTGCTAAACGTTTAATGAAAGGAGGCAAAACGATCTGTCATGAACAGTGGGTTTTTGCCTCTTATTTTATGATAAAAGTTCATGAATATGGTGATACTTGGAGTAATTCAGCTAAAAGAGAGGAATGCGCATGGAAGTTTTTCCGGTCATACATACAAACGTTTGGGATGGAGTGCTTGCCGTGCCGCTGGTTCTCCTGCTGACACAAATCATCAAATGGATAACGCCTGTTCCCAAGGCATTAATCCCCTCGGTTGCGCTTTTGCTTGGCCTTCTTCTTTCCATTTTGTACAGCCACCGCCATCATTTGATCGCAGGGGTGTTTATGGGCTTTTTTTATGGATATGCGGCAATCGGCAGCTACTCGTCATCGAAGAATTCATGGCATGCTTTTAAGGAGAAACTGAGAAAAAAGGAACATTTTCGCTAACTGAGCCGGTTGCTGGGAAAAAAATCGGAGGATGCATTATGATTCACATAGAAAGACAACAGGGGGTAAACGATGAAAATTGCAGCAATTATCGGGAGTTCGAGAGCGGGAGGAAACACACAGCAGTTAACCAAGCTGGCACTTAAAGGGATAGACTACACACCGATTATTTTAAAAGAAAAACAGATCATACCCATCGATGACTTGAGGCATGCAGAAGGCGGCTTTCAACCCGTCACTGATGATTATGAGAACGTGATCGATACTGTACTTGGGCATGATGTCCTGATTTTTGCCACACCTGTATATTGGTACGGGATGTCCGGCCTTATGAAGAATTTTGTGGATCGGTGGTCCCAGAGTTTACGTGATGACCGTTTTGCTTTTAAAAAAGAGATGAGCCAAAAGACGGCCTATGTAATTACCTGTGGCGGGGATCAGCCGAGAATAAAGGCACTGCCTTTAATTCAGCAATTTCAATACATATTCAGCTTTATGGGTGTTTCATTTGCTGACTACATCATTGGAGCAGCCAATGCACCATACGATATTTTAAAAGATGAAAGGGCACTTGCTGAAGCGAAACGCTGGAACGAAACGTTTCTAAAATAAGTTAAGTTGTTTTTAAGCAAAGGTGGGAAGTTTTCCTTACTTTTGCTTATTTTTTGTAAAGATATGCATATTTCATTGCAGAATTGCTTAATATTACTTATACTTACTTAAGTAAGGGGGAATGAGACATGTATCAGGATGAACGCATGGAAGCAATTCTGCATTACCTAAAAGAGCACGAAAGGGTCGATATGGAAACCATCTGCTCCATGAATAATGTCTCACGGGATACCGCCAGACGCGACCTGGTGAAACTGGAGGAAGAGGGGAAAATTATACGGCTTCGCGGTGGGGCAAAGTCACCAACCCTTTTTCATGATGTGTCTAATTATGATGAGCGGCTGCAGAAAGCTTCTGAGGAAAAGAAGCGTATCGGTAAATATGCGGCTGGCTTGATTTTGGATGGCGACCATCTTTTATTGGATGCCTCTACCACCGTTCAATTTTTAGCAGAAAATATTCAAACAAAAGACAACGTGGTTGTCACAAATTCGATAGATATAGCAGGGATTTTATCCAAAAAAGAAGATATTTTCATTCATTTGCTTGGAGGGCTGCTCAATAACAGCCATCGTTCGATCTATGGATCAAGAACCATACAGCATCTGTTGGATTTTAAAGTAAACAAGCTGTTTTTGGGAGCTTGCGGTATTTCTTCTGATGGCTTGACCATTCCTTTTGAAGAAGAAGGGTTTTTGCTGAAAGAAATGATCAGCCGCTCGGACCAAGTCATACTGCTTGCTGATTCTTCTAAGTTCAACCGAACCTATTTTCAAAAAGTATGCGGGTGGAACAAGATCGACATCCTGGTAACAGATCAGGAAATGGAGCCAAAACTGAAAAAACAGCTGGATCAGTTTGAAATCGAAATCATCGTACTATAAAAAAGGAGGAAGTTATGAAATTAATTGCAATCGATTTGGATGGTACATTGTTGAACAAAAAGGGTTCAATCAGTCATGAAAATGCGCTGGCCATAAAAGAAGCCCAGGAGATGGGGCATGTTGTTTCAATTTGTACAGGACGTGCAGTGGAAGATGTGATGAATCTGCTTCAGGAAGCGGACGTAGAATGTCCAGTCATCGGTGCGAATGGAGCAGTTCTTTACGCTGATGGCAAGGTGGTGGACCACCATCCGCTTCATAAGGAACATGCTGCTTCCATTCTAACGAAGCTTGAGGAACTTCAGGTTTTTTACCATCTTCATACCAATAAAGGGATCCATACCCCGGAATTCGGTCAGGAGGGAATTCAGGTGGAAATCGATATGGCGAAATCAGCCAATCCGGAATTACATGCAGAAGAATTGTGGGATGCAGCTCAAGGTTATTTAAAGCAATTCGGTCAGATTTCCATTGATTCTTTTCAGTCCATCTGGACAGAAGGCCTCACCGTCAATAAAATCCTTCCGTTCTCTTACTCCGAGAAAAAGCTGGAAGAAATCTTCCGTTTTGCTAAACAGTTTGAAGGTTTGTCTGTAACGAGTTCTGCTCAGCACAACCTTGAAATTAACGATGAAAAGGCAAACAAAGGCAACGGGATACTGGGTATGGCTGACCACTTTGGAATTCAGCAAGACAACACTGTTGCTATCGGAGACAATATGAACGACTGGCCCATGATGAAAACAGCAGGTATGGCTATTGCCATGGGAAATGCACTTCCTGAAATTAAGGAAATCTGCCATTATACCACCCTTGAGAACGATGCTGATGGTGTAGCTCATGCCATTCGGGAGTTTGTCCTTAAACAAGCATTGGTGTAAAAATAAAAAGGCCTGCCGGCGTAACCTATTTGGGCGTGACGGCAGACCTTTTTTTGTTTATGAAGCTTCTGTTTTCGGGAACGTAAACCCTTCACCGAAAACATCCCTGACATCATGGACGACCACAAACGCTTTTTCATCCATTTTTTGAACGATCTTTTTCAGTTGAAACAATTCCTGTTTATTGATGACTACGTATAAAATCTCCTTTGATTGCTTCGTATAACTGCCATGGGCAGAAAAAACCGTTACGCCCCGGTTCATATCGTTGTTCACCTTTTGGGCAATTTGCTCCGCATGCTGAGAGATGATCGTGACCGCTTTTCGTGTATCGAAGCCCTCAATAATATAATCAAGAACCTTTGTGGAAATATAAATGGAAATCACTGTGTACATTGTATTTTGCGCTCCGATAACAAAATAAGAGCTCATGACTACCAACAGGTCGATGCCAAGCATAGCCCCGCTGATGCTCCAGCCAAAATATTGGTTGGCCATCCGTGCCAGGATGGTTGACCCTCCGGTGGTTCCTCCAGAACGAAGCACCAAACCAAGCCCGATTCCGATAAAGATTCCGGCAAAAACGGTGCCTAGAATTGTATCCTTAACGGGTGAACCCCAACCTTCAGTCAGGTGAAGAAATACAGAAGTAAACACAATGCAAAAAACGGTGTAGATTGTTACCCGCTTATTGAGCAGGCGATAGCCGATCATTAATAAAATTCCGTTCATGATGAAGTTCGTATAACTGGGCGACCAGGAGAAAAGATAGTAAAAAATCATGGAGACACCGGTGACTCCCCCTTCTCCAAGTTCATTTGGTATGGCAAAGCAGTTCACGCCGAGAGCGAAAAAAAAGGATCCAATAATAATGAGAGTGAACTCTTTTACAGTGCTGTTCATCGTAAAACCCCCTAAATAAAAAAATTCAAGCAAAGAAACCAACCGCACAGGGTTGGCTGCATGTGTATGATAATGAAAATAAACGGCTCACGAATCCAGAAATCAATATATCATGCCTTGAAGCGGGTTTCAAACAGAATTATGTAAAAAGCCTGCATGCTCTTTTGGCATGCAGGCTAAAACCGGGTCTAGCAGCAAGGGGGTGCACCACAGGAGATGTTCTGATGATAAACCTGACAGGTCTCGTATTCGGAAACAGGATATTCATGAACATGCTGGTAACAGACGTGGTTCACATGCTGAATTTGTACAGGATGAACGTGGATAACCTCTTCCGTATGATAATACTGCTGAACACAACACTGGGTGGGGTGAACAATGACCTGCGGGCGGTAGCAGCCATAGCCGTAATACATAATGCGCTCTCTCCTTTTTCTCTTTCATTATTGACTGTTGCTTCACTCCCTAATTTATGACGGGTGCTAACAATCTGTAAGGGTACCTGTCTATAAAATAGGATTTAGGCGGGGAAAAAAGGAGATAATGAGAACAGGTGATAACATGAAGCTAAATAAAAAAAGCAAGAAGCTGTACAGTGATGCCATTGATCGCATGCAAGAAGGGCTGGAGGCCATGATTGATCTCTATAACGAAGCAGAGGATGACATCCCTCTGATCAATTTTGAAAAGGAGGTTCAGGAAGAAATCGAAAAAGCAAAAACTAAATATGGAAGTGACTTTATTGATGACAAAATCAATGCCATCGTAAAAGAAGTGCTATCCTTTTTGCCGCCAGATCAGCAAGAGTAGTGCAGGGTAACCAAAGATTGTCAACAAAATTCGTTATTTTTTCATAAAATTTCCTATTTTTTTACCTTTTTTTACAAAAAATCCGTTATACTTAAAGGGTATAAACGTTTTGTAAAGATAAGGTGATGGTAGGGTGAAAGGTTACATAGGGGAAGCAAGAAAAAATGCAGGAAAAAGAGAAGCTGCGGTTCTGTTGGTTTTGGCCGTGATTGGTCTGGTTTTTATTTTTGGTTCATGGCATGCCAATAAGATTAAAGCAACCACTTTGGAGGAGAAGCATTATACCGAGAAGATTCAGAAGGAAAAATACGATCCAAAACTAAAGGGAGCTTCAAAACAAAACGATAAAGAAAAGAAAGTAACTTCCAAAGTTTCTTCAAAAAGAGTTTCGGAAAAACAAAAAAAGACCAAGGAAAAAGCCGCAGATGCAGTACCGGTCCATAAAAAAACGGCGACCGGGCAAAACCAGGCGAAAACGGTATATTTAACCTTTGATGATGGTCCGTCAAGGGTTTCAAACGGTATTATGGATGTGCTCAAGAAATATCAAGTGAAAGCAACCTTCTTTATGCTTGAACCCAATATGCTGCAGTTTCAGGATCAAGTGAAACGGATGAACCGGGAAGGACATAGTCTGGGGCTGCATGGAGTTTCTCATGATGCCAAAAAGATTTATCGCTCGAAGAAAACCGTCGTTCGGGAAATGGATCAGGCCAACCAGGCACTCCAAAAGATTACCGGCAAAAGAACAGCGCTGATCCGAACGCCGTACGGAAGTGCTCCATACATGAAGCCGGATTACCAGAAGGCGGTCAAAGACAAAGGATATGAGCTCTGGGACTGGACGATTGACAGCATGGACTGGTCATATCGAAGCCCGCAATATGTGAAGAATTCAATCAGCCAATTAAAAAAAATGGAGCACCGTACCGAGCCGATTGTCATATTAATGCATGAACGGAAAGAAACGCTCGAAAATCTGCCCCAGCTGCTGGATTATTTAAAGAAAAATGGATATACGATGAAGAGAATTGAAAAAAACATGAAGCCTGTCACATTCCGGGTTTCCAAGGCAGCCTCCTAAAGGGGTTTACTCGTTAAAAAGCTCTTCCGACACGGAAGAGCTTTTTTGACTAAATATCATAATTCATATTTTCCTGAGAATTTTTTTGTTCTTTTTGATCCCAGGCGATCAGCACGACATCCAATTCCTTTTCCATGGCATCCAATTTTGCTTTTTGTTCACTTGTTAAGTGAGCCAGGTCAAATGCTCTCATATATGTATGCACCTCCATTTGGTTATACCAAAAGAATGCCCGCGTTTGATAGAAACTATCCTACCAAAAAAAATTCCACTGCCTTTAGCGGGCAGTGGAATTTTTGGGTTAATTCAATTAATAATCAAAATCCCAGTAATGGCCGTCATTCATGTCGCTTTGAACACCCATTACATCGCCTCGCGGGCCAGGACTTCTCCAGTCGCAATCATTGTCATCCATCTCACCCATTGTATTGCCACGGCAGGCAAGACAATCCTGGATACATTGCCTTCGGCGACTGCCGAATTGTGAACGGCAAACGTTTTCACAGAAGCGTCGGCAGCTTGGCCGCCGGTTTTGAGCCGGACTTTCATTGGAAGGCCTTCCACAATTACAGTTTTGAGTAATTTGTGTTGGACGCTCATTCATTGCTCCCATCACCGGATATTCATTGGTAGGTCTTGAGCCGCCACAGTTGCAATTTTGAGTGACTTGCGTTGGCCGTTGATTCATAGCTCCCATCACCGGATTTTCATTGGAGGGTCGAGAGCCGCCGCAATTACATTGAACAATCTGAACCTGACGACGATTTCGGTTTCGGTTTCGTCGATTCTGTGCCCTCTGTCGACCACGTGAACTGCTGGAGGTCCGAGAACTGCTTGATGATGATTCAATTTCAAACTCGAAACGGGCAGAGCTTGAGCTGCTGCTTGAGGAAGAGCTGCGCCGGTTTCTGCTTGAGGAATCACTTCTTCTTCTTGACATATTATTTCACCCCTTTCGAAATACTATATTCAGCCCCTTGTCTCATAGACAGGGACAAGTATCCTATCAGGAGAAAAAAAGGCTCAGGAAGGCCATGACATAGTGAATAGAATGATACCCGCCAACATATCATAGTAAAAAATTCAGACGAGGCAAGGGAAGGGGAATTCTGATGATTTGTTTGGGCGAGGTACTGGATCAAGCAATCTATCGTGAACGGATTGCCATTATAGAAGACAAGCATGAAATTATGAGAACCTTTGGCCTTGAAAAGGAAGATTGGCTTCAGCTTTGGAACATTGATAACCGGATATTAACTTTGTGTTATCATTCATTGGATCCGGCATTTGATCGGTTCATTGTTGTATATGATTATTCATATTTTTGTGAAGATCAGGAAATGAAAGAAGCCATTATCTGGCACGAAATCGGCCATGCGGAATTTCCAGTAACCGAGGGGAATATTGATTTGTATTCGGAGAAAAAATGTGATGAGCTCGCGTTTCATAAAGGATACAAAGCAGGATTGGAGGCTTTTTTGAATTTAACATACAAGATGGCCAAAACATTAAACAACCAGCTTTTGATTAACATGACGGACGAGCGGTTAAAGGCTTTACGGTTATTAATGAGTTAATAGAAAAGCGGAGGGATCCGATGCGGATCCCTCCGCTTTTTTTGTTTAAGGAATAAGTAAAATCTTTCCGGTACTTTTTCTGCTTTCCAAAAAACGATGCGCTTCTGCTCCCTGTTCAAGTGGATAGCAGGTCATTTCGGGTACTTTTACCGAACCGGACAGAATCAGATCAAAAAGCTCCTGTGACCGTGATACACGCTCTTTATGGGAGGTAATGACATTCCAAAGGTCGCCTCCGGTTAAGGTTTTCGACGTATCCATCAGCATGCGGGGATCAACTGGAGAGGGGTCACCGCCAGCCATACCATAAAAAACAACAGTACCACCAGTTCTCACCGCTTCAAAACTGTCCATAAGCGTGCTGCCGACAGAATCATAAATCACATCAGCCCCTTTTTGGGCAGATGAAACGTTTTTTACTTGTTTGACCCACTCTTCATTGTACAGGAAAACATGATCAGCTCCTGCAGCAAGGGCTGCTTCCTTTTTCGCTTCTGTTGAAGTGAGTCCGATGACTTCTGCTCCAAGCGCTTTTGAAATCTGGATCAAAAGCTGGCCTACACCGCCTGCTGCCGCATGAAGGGCAAGAAGTGTTCCTTGCCCGACTGCATAACTGTCCCTTGTTAAATACTGTGCAGTCAAGCCTTGCAAAAGGATGGAAGCAGCAGTTTCAAAGGATATTTCCTCTGGCAAAGGGATAAGATGATCCTCGGGCACGGCAACGTATTCGGCATTGGCATATGGAACATCCGCAAATGCGACACGGTCACCTTCTTTCACATTCTGCACGGAAAAACCCACGCTTTTGACCACGCCACTTCCTTCATAGCCTGCAATATAGGGAGGATCCCCCAGTAAGTGATAGTTTCCTTTTCTTCGGTAAACGTCAGCAAAATTAAGTCCAATTGCCTTCATTTCAACCAAAATTTCATTCGAATTAAGTTCCGGTGTTGGAACATCCTGATACTGAAGGACTTCAGGTCCTCCAAATGTATGGAAGGTCAGTGCTTTCATTTTATGCTCCTTACTTCAAATATTGTTTCCTGATTCATTGTATACAAAATGAATCAATTTCACTAGGAACGTGATTAAATTAGAAAAAGGTTTAATGGGTTAATCGTTGTGGAATCGGTTAATATTCTTGGATGGGGGGCATTTTATAATGCTAAAAAATATTGTAATGGCAACGGGTATTGTTTTTCTTATAGCAGGATGTTCTTCCAGGGGCGATAGCGGAGGAGGAAAAGACGGAGGCTCGGTAGATTCCGCAGCAGCAGAAAAGTCGTTTAAGCAAAATTGTGCCAGCTGCCACGGAAACAACCTGGAAGGCGGGACAGGACCTGCTTTAAAAGAGATTGGCAAAGAGCACAGTAAAGATGAAATTTTAAAGCAAATTAAAAATGGCGGAGGCGGCATGCCAGCCGGTTTGATCAATGGTGATGAAGCAGAGAATGTGGCTGCATGGCTGGCCAGTAAAAAATAAGTGGAAAGAGGCCCCCTGAACATGTGTAAGGGCCTCTTATTTTAATGAACGCTAAGTAAGTGAAGCCCCATTGTCAAGGGGAGTCTTCTTTTGTTTGTCCTGAACGAGGACAGCAGAAAAGATGACGAGCAGGATTCCTGCACATTGCCAAAGTGTAAGTTTTTCCTGAAAAAGAAAGAAACCGGCCAGAGTCGCTACCACCGGCTCGACCGTTGCGACAATCGCTGCCTTGCTTGGCTCTACCTGGCGTAAGCCAACCGTGTATAAAATATAAGCAAGAACAGTGGGGACTATACCCAACCCAATGATATAAAGCCAGACTCTCGTGTCTTCAAAAAGGTGGGCAGAATGAGATAATCCGCTGATCGGAAAGAGTGCGCACCCGGCAAAAATAAACGTATAGGTTGTGATGGTTAAGGTTTTGTATTTGGCGGAGGCTGCCTTACCGAAAATGCTGTATAACGAGTAGCCTAATCCTGATCCGAGCCCCGTGAGCAATCCGGTCCACGTTATACCGCCGTTAGAGGCTGGCAAATAGCCCACGACAAACACACACCCGAGAAATGTAACCAAAAGCGCGGCCACTTTCTTTTTTGTAATAAAATCACGGAAGAAAATCCTCGATAGAATCAGGACAAAGGCGGGCGCCGTATACAGCAGAACAGCAGCAACCGACAAAGATACTTCTTCCATGCTTTTGAAATAACACCAATTGAAAAAGGCGATGCTGAGAAGCCCGGTTCCGATAAAATAATAGCTGTCCCTGATGCGTATTTTAAGAAGTGACCGGTTTAGAAAAAAAGTAAGAATGAAAAAGGAAACTGCCGCGCTCAAAGCGCGTAAAACAACAATTTGGATGGGAGTAAATCCCATAGAAGATAGTTCTTTGATAAAAATGCCGATCGTCCCCCACAAAGCTGCTCCCCCGGCAATCCAAAGATACGGCCATTTCAAGCAAATCCACCTCCATAGCGTTTAGACTCTCTTAGCGTATCCTACAATCAACAAGTTCTCAAACGAGGAGCCTCGTCTTCCAAATTTTTCTCGTTTCTCTCCTGTATAACGGGATTAGGGGCAAGGAAGCATAAGGAAAAAAGGAGGCACCGAATGTTGAGAACCATTTTAGCACTACTATTCACGTTTTCCCTTGTTCTCTCGGGATGCGGAAATGTAAAAGGGCAGCAGGAAGGAACAGCAGATGCGGGGAAAAATGGCAGCGAGCATCCGAGACTGCAGCAGGTAAAGTATAATGGCAGCAAACAAAAGGAAGTAACACCGTCTGAGACCAAACATAAGAAGACCAAAATTACATCAATTGGGTTTTTAGAGCCGGTTGATCCCCAGGCAGCCGTAAAAGAAGTAAAGGACGTAGGACGGCATTTATCGTATGTAGCTTTTTTCAGCTATCGTGTAAAACCCGATGGCACCTTGATCGGCATTAAAGATGATCAGGCGCTCGCTGCAGCCAGAAAACAGGGCGCAGTCCCGATGCTTGTACTCACAAACTTTACGGAGGGGAACTTTTCTCCTGAGGTGGCACACACCATTTTTACGGATAAAACCGTATCCAATCGTCTGATCAACAATGTAATCAAGACCATGAAAGCAAAAGGCTATAAAGCATTAAATATTGATTTTGAACATATTCGTGCAAAAGACCGGGATCTTTATAATGGATTCCTTGAAACGATATTACCAAAAGTGAAAAAAGAAGGATTCATTACATCTACTGCTCTTGCCCCAAAAACGAGTGATGAGCAATCGGGCCCGTGGCATGGAGCCCATGATTACAAACGCCATGGAGAGCTTGCTGACTTTGTTATTCTCATGACGTATGAGTGGGGATGGTCCGGCGGTCCTCCGATGGCTGTTTCACCCGTTCCCCAAGTACGTAAAGTCATTGACTATGCGGTATCTGTGATTCCGCGCAAAAAAATTGTGATGGGTGCGCCGCTGTATGGGTATGACTGGATTCTTCCCTATAAAAAAGGAAACCCTTTCGCCAAGCGTATTGCGCCGCAGGAAGCAACAGAACTGGCGATTAAAGAAGGCGCTGAAATTAAATATGACAATAAGTCACATTCTCCATATTTCAATTACACAGATGATCAAGGCAAGAAACACGTCGTTTGGTTTGAAAATGAAGAAAGCGCACAAGCGAAATTCAATCAAGTTAAGTACTACAATCTTCGAGGGATTGCCTATTGGGTACTCGGGGAGCCCTTCCCGCAAAACTGGAGCATGCTTGAGGACCAGTTCAATGTAAGAAAAGCGAAATAAGAAAAAGGAGACTTTTATGGCACAAGGCCATGGAGGTCTCTTTTTTATCCTGACATGCACAAAACGAGAAAAGTGTTAGACTATTTGTAAAGAACAAAAAATGAGGAGGAAACAGCTTGCTGAACAACAGTCTGCTACACCCAGAAGAAGCCCGTAAAATGATCCGGAAAAATCAATGGAACCGTCCCACCGCGGGCATGTGCAACGGCTATACACAGGCGAACCTGGTCATCCTTCCCAAGGATCTGGCGTTTGAGTTTTTATTATTCTGCCAGCGGAATCCCAAGTCTTGTCCGGTTTTGGATGTAACTGAGCCAGGCAGCCCAGTTCCTGCGCTTGCCGCTCCTTCAGCAGATTTGCGGAGTGATTTGCCAAGCTACCGGGTTTACCGCAATGGCATCCTAACTGATGAAGTACAGGATATTCATCCATACTGGACAGATGATATGACCGGCTTTCTTATTGGCTGCAGCTTTTCATTTGAACAAGCTCTTATGCAAAATAAAATTCCTGTACGTCATATCCAGGAGAACCGCAATGTTCCGATGTACAAAACCTCAATCAGCTGCACAAAAGCCGGACGTTTTGAAGGTCCCATGGTTGTGAGCATGCGTCCTATTCCCGAAAAAGATGTGGTACGTGCCGTTCAGGTGACTTCGCGGTTTCCATCGGTGCACGGAGCACCTGTACACATCGGTGATCCCAGCTCCATAGGGATCGAGTCCATTGATGCACCGGATTTTGGCGATTCAGTGACCATTAACGAGGGAGAAGTGCCCGTTTTCTGGGCTTGTGGTGTAACTCCTCAGGCCGTGGTAATGAACATTAAGCCTGAACTCGTGATTACCCATTCACCGGGACATATGTTTATCACGAATTGGACGGATGAAGAGTTCGGAGTACTTTAGGGAAACAAAGAAAAAAGGGGTTGAAAGCGCCTTCTAAGAAGAGTATAGTATAAGCATCACTTTCCGAAACGTTTTGGAGGATTGAACGTGGCGACAATCAAAGATATTGCAAAACATGCTGGAGTCTCTGTGACCACAGTTTCAAGGGCATTGAACGGATACTCTGATGTGAATGAGAAAACAAGAGAAAAAATTAAAGCTGTGGCTCGTGAACTTCAGTACAGTCCAAATTTATTGGCCAGGAGCCTGGTCATGAAGAAAACAAAAACGATTGGTTTGCTTGTTTCTGGGATGCGGATCGAAGGCAGCAAAGATAATTTTACGTATGAAGTTCTTTGTGGGATCAATGACTGTGCGGGAGAGAGGGGATATGATCTTATTCTCTTCAGCACCAATTCTGAGCAGCAACAGCAAAAAACGTACAATCAGCTTTGTCAGGAGCGGAAGGTTGACGGTGTGATCCTGCAGGGGATTAAAACGGATGATCCTTATTTAAAAGAAGTTGTGGAAAGTGACATTCCCTGTGTCCTTGTCGATATCCCCATTGAAAGCGAAAGTGTGGGTTATGTTACGACCAACAACAAACAAGGAGCAAAGATGGCAGTGGATCATCTCATCGAGCTTGGACATCGGCAGATTGGCATGATCAATGGGCACGAGCAAGCCTTTGTCAGCAAACAGCGGTTACAGGGGTATCAGGAAGCACTGGATCAAGCGAAGATCGGCTATCAGGAGCAATACGTGGTTAATGGTTCTTTTTTGGAATCGGAAGGGGAAGTGCAAGCTGAAAAGCTGCTCCATGCACATCCGGAGATTACGGCTGTTTTTTGTGCAAGTGACCTCATGGCGCTCGGTGCGATGAAGGCAGCACGCCGGATGGGCAAAAGAATTCCTGAAGATCTCTCTGTGGCAGGCTTTGATAACATTATGCTGGCTTCTTATTCATCGCCCACCCTGACAACCATTGCTCAGGACCGATACCAGATTGGCTTTGAATCTGCTATTTTGCTGATCGATATGCTCGAAGGAAAAGAGGGAACGCACAAAAAAGTGCTGAAAACCTCATTAGTAAAACGTGAATCAACCAGTAAAACAAAGAATATTTGAGAATAAAACCGACAAGGTCGTTTAAATAAAACGATTGTTGGTTTTACTTTAAGAAAAAACTGAAAACGTTTCGGATGAAAGAATATATTTTTTCAGCACTTTCCAAAACGTTTCGGAATAATGGGAGGAAGAAGATTGGATTATCGAGTAATAAAGGAAAATGATTTGTTCTTATTAACGGATGATAAAGGAAACATTCCTTTGGACAACGATTACGGGTTAGGACTATATACAAAGGATACACGCTTTTTAAGCAAATTTGATTTAAAAATAAATAACGAAAACCCGATCCTGCTTTCTTCATCCGCCGACGAAAATTACAGTGCCAATATATTGATGACCAATCCTCATATGGAAGAGAACGGAGAATTGATTCTCTGGAGGGAGTCAGTAGAGCTCCAACGAAAGCGCTTAATTTATGATGGCGTGTTGTATGAGACCGTTCAAGTGAAAAGCTTTTATCCGAAGCCTGTTGAGTTTGATATCAGCATGCAGCTGGATGTGGATTTTACGGATATGTTTATTGTCCGCGGTTTTCAATCCGGGGAAACCGGCAAACGAACGGGCATCGATCATAAAGCCAAGAGCATGACTTACCATTATGAAGGAGCCGACGGAGTCAAACGGTCTACACGCGTGGGCTGGGACCGTGAGGCAATAAACACTTCAGATTCCGAAGTCACCTTCCACTTTTCATTGGAGCATGAGGAAATCCAATCAGTCACCTTCACGATTGCTCCTGAAGTGGATGGAGTATCCGGTGAAATTATGGCACCAGAACAAGCTCTTGAGAACCTGAAGGCATCTTATGAAAACTGGGGAAAGAATACAGCACGTGTTCAAACCGATTCCTCCCGCTTGCAGCGCCTCGTTGACCGGGGAATCCTTGACCTCAGGGTGTTAATGACAGATATCGGGTACGGGCAGTTTCCGGTGGCAGGCCTTCCCTGGTTCGGTGTCCCATTTGGGCGTGACAGCCTGATTGCTGCGTTGCAGATGCTTCCGTTTAACGCAGAGATTGCAAAAGGCACGCTAAGGACTCTCGCCTCTCAACAAGGCACAAAAGTGGATCCTTGGCGGGATGAACAGCCAGGCAAAATCATGCATGAAATCCGTTATGGAGAACTGGCAGGGACAGGGCAAATTCCATTCACTCCTTATTACGGAACAATTGATGCTACTCCGTTATTTTTAATGCTGCTAACGGAATACACGAAATGGACCGGAGATCTATGTCTGGCAGAAGAGCTTCAGCAAACGATCGAAAATGCCCTCATGTGGATCGACCAGTATGGTGACCGGGACGGCGACGGATTTGTGGAATATCATCAGGAATCCTGCAAGGGCATAGCTAACCAGGGCTGGAAGGATTCCGCAGATTCAGTTGTTCACAGAAACGGCGATTATGCAGAGACACCGATTGCGCTCTCGGAAGTCCAAGGCTATGTGTATCAGGCCAAGACTGGGATTGCCTCCATCTATGAAAAACAGGGCAGGACAGATGTATCGGTGAGACTGCGTAAAGAAGCAGAAGAGTTAAAATCCAAGTTTCACGAGCAATTTTGGATGGAGGACGAATCCTTCTATGCCATTGCGCTCGATAATGAAAAAAGGAAAGTTGGGACGTTAACCTCCAATCCTGGCCATGTGTTGTTTTCCGGCATGCTGGAGGAAGAACAGGCAGACCAGATCGTATCCAAGCTCGTATCACCGGCATTCTTTTCCGGTTATGGCATACGCACAATGGCAGAAGGCGAGGCCGGCTATAACCCGATGAGCTACCATGATGGCAGCATTTGGCCGCATGATAACAGCATGATTTTGCTGGGCATGAGCAAGCTGAACCATCAGAAACAGGCGAACCTGGTGATTAAAGGCTTGATGGACGCGGCACAGCACTTTGAATATGACCGGCTGCCGGAGCTGTTCTGCGGTTATGGTGCCTCTGGCGGGCGTGCAGTAAAGTACCCGGTTGCCTGTTCACCTCAAGCATGGGCTGCCGGAACACCGCTTGTCTTTATCCAGACGATTCTTGGATTGTTTCCAGATGCTTTGAACGAAGTGATCTCTGTTTCTCCTGAGCTTCCGGAAGGTGTGAATGAACTGACCGTAGATTCGATCAAAATAGGAAACGGCCACCTGTCTGTTGGTGTTCGAAAGGAAAGTGGAAAGAGTATCTTAACCGTAAATGAAAATACAACGGGCTATACGATCCATACCGATAAATAAAATACGCATAGGAAGGGAGAGGTTTCTATGAAGTTGAAAAAATATGTTTCAACAGCGGGGCTAACTGCCCTGCTGGCTACTTCTCTGCTTGCAGGATGCAGCCATCCGGGTGAATCAGAAAACAGCAGTAAAACGGTCATTACACTGAGCGGCTGGGGAGGAAATCCGGTCGAGAAAAAGCTTTTGGAAGGAGTGCTGGACGATTTTGAAAAATCCCACCCGAACATCGACGTAAAGTTTAATCAGATTAGTGATCAGTACATGGACGTTTTGAAAACCAGGCTGATTGGGGGAACAGCAGCCGATGTTTTTTACCTGGATGCGTTTGAAGCACCCGGCCTTATCGAAACAGGTGCCATCGAACCGCTGGACAAATATGTAACTGATGATTTTGATGTGGATGATTTTGAAAAGCCGATGTTAGATGCGTTTAAGGACAACGGTAAAATTTACGGCTTTCCAAAGGACTACTCTACACTTGCTCTTTTTTACAACAAAAAAATGTTCCGGGAAGCGGGAATTGGCGGTCCTCCAAAAACATGGGAAGAGCTGGAGAGAGATGCGAAAAAACTCACCAAAGGCAACAAAGTCTACGGATTGGGTGTAATGCCGCAGATCGAGCGTTTGTATTATATGGCTGAGTCAGAGGGCGGGCAGGTCATCACCAATGACCGTGCGACATTCGCAGAGGACCGTGTGTCGCGCGCACTTCAGCCGATATTGGACATGCATCTAAAAGATAAAACCGCAGCTCAGGCTTCAGAGGTTGGTTCAGGTTCTGGTGGAGAAATGTTTGGGCAGGGAAGGGCTGCCATGGTGATGGAAGGAAACTGGAACATTCCGTTCATGAAAGACACGTTTCCTCAAATAGAGTATGGAACGGCAGAGCTGCCAACCGTCAACGGAAAGAAGGGAACCATGTCCTTCACGGTCGGTTATGCCATGAATGCGGAATCCAAGCATAAGAAGGCTTCATGGGAACTCATCAAGTACCTGACCGGAAAAGAAGGCATGAAAACGTGGACAAGTAAAGGCTTTGCCTTGCCCACCCGCAAGTCAGTAGCCGAAGAACTCGGCTATGACAAGGATCCATTGCGCGGACCTCTTGTTAAAGGAGCCGAATATGCAACCGTATGGCAGGACGGCCCGATGCTGCCGATCGTTATGAATAATTTCAACAACCAGTTTTTAAGTGCGTACCTTGGTGAACGGCCACTGAAGAAAGCTTTGAAAGACGCACAAAAACAGGCCAATAAAGAGATTAAAGTAGCGGAATAACAAAAAAGAGAGGTGAAGAAACATGGTAAAAGGCAATTCTTCCAAAAAAAGCAGAAGGGAAGCGGGGCAGGGGTACCTTTTCATGGCACCAGTACTCATCATTCTTGGCATCTTTGTAATCGCTCCCATCCTTTGTGCAATCTATCTTTCCTTCCATAAAGTAGAGTTGCTTGGCGGTACCCACCTGGAATTCAGGGGACTTGATAACTTTCTGAAGATAACGTTCGACGACAGGGCACATATCGCTCTTAAAAATACTGTCCTTTATGTGGTGATTGTTGTGCCGCTCCAGACGCTGCTTGCGCTTGTATTGGCAGCTTCCCTGAATGCGGGCATGAAGGGGCAGAAGTTTTTCCGAATCGTTTATTTTTTGCCGACGCTGACCTCATCAGCAGTTCTAACTTTGATTTTCATGTGGATGTACAACCAGAACGGTCTGATCAACCACATTTTGCACATGCTGCACCTGCCAACCTATAACTGGATTGGTGACCCCAGTGTTGCTTTATTGGCGATTATGATTATGAACATTTGGGCGACTGCGCCGTTTTTCATGGTCATTTATTTGGCAGCCCTTCAGGATATACCGGACAGCCACTACGAAGCTGCAGAACTCGATGGTGCAACCGGACTTCAGAAATTCTGGCACATTACGGTTCCCAATTTGCGGCCGGTGACTTCTTTTGTGGTGATCATGGGTCTGATTGGAACCTTCCAGCTGTTTGATCAATCCTACATCTTCTCAGGAGGATCGGGTGGACCGAACAACTCGACATTGACGGTTGTTCTTCTGATCTATCAATATGCCTTTAAATCACTTGGTACCATGGGCTATGCGACAGCACTCGCCTTTATGCTTGCCATCATTATTTTGATCGCTACACTTCTGCAGCGGAAATTTTCCAAGGAAGAGTCACTTTATTGAGGAGGGGAACCATGAAAAAACGACCGATTGGAAAAAACATTCTGTATGTAATCTTAATTGTCTACGCGGTGATCACCCTTGTTCCGTTTTTATGGGCTCTTTCATCTTCTTTTAAATCATTGGGAGAAATCGTAAGCGGAAGCATCAACTTTATACCGAAAAACTTTACGATCGATAACTATAGGGAGATTTTCACACGTGAGCCTCTTTTTGGCCGCTGGTTGTTTAACAGTTTGTTTATTGCTGTGATCGGAACCTTTTTGAACTTGATTTTTAACTCAATGGCCGGTTATGCTCTTGCCCGCCTTAGCTTTCCGGGTAAAAAAAGTATCTTTATTATCATTTTGGCGGTGTTGATGATCCCGTTTCAGGTAACCCTCATTCCTAACTTCTTGATTCTAAAAGAATTCGGATGGTTGAATACGTATCAGGGAATGATCATCCCCGGAGCAGTCAACGCTACCTTCATATTCATGATGCGCCAGTTCTTTATTAACTTTCCAAAAGAAGTGGAGGAAGCGGCAGCCATTGATGGATTGGGCAAATTCGGTACATTCTTCCGGATGGTTCTCCCGCTTGCCAAGCCGGCATTAGCGGCACAAACCATCTTCGTCTTTATGGCCTTTTGGAATGATTTCATGCGGCCGTTGATCATCCTGTCTGATGAAAGTATGTTCACACTTCCATTAGGACTGAACTCATTCAAAGGACAGTTTATCAGCTTCTGGAATTACATTATGGCAGCTTCTATGGTCTTTACCCTGCCGATTTTGATACTGTATGCTTTCTTTAACCGCTATTTTGTCAAAGGCATTAAGTTTACAGGAGAGAAGTAGGTAGGCAATCAAAGGCAAAGAAAAGCATTGCCAAAAACTAACTTTTGACAAGAATGCATAAACCCTTTACAGTAGTAAAAGCTGTAATAACTGAAAATTGGATACTTCTTATCACGAGAGACTGAGGGACTGGCCCTGAGACGTCTCGGCAGCGGACCTGAAGTTTGAAGGTGCTGTGCCAAATCCAGCAAGCAGTTCATGCTTGAGAGATGAGAAGGGTTCCCTATGAGCATATAGGACCTCTTCTTGGAAGGGGTCTTTTTTCATATTTGTACATGCAGCAATAACAAACGTAGAGGTGTTTTTAGATGGATGCAGTAAAAAAAGGGAGTGGGCTGGCGTTATTGCCGCTTGTTATCTTCCTCGTACTATTCATAGGTTCAGGGTTGATCACCGGTGACTTTTACAAAATGCCAGTGGTTGTGGCCATACTTGTTGCGGCAGCGGCAGCCCTGTTGATGAATAGAAAGGAAACGCTGAACAGTAAAATTGAGCGTTTTGCCAAAGGCGCGGGGCATATTGATATTATCATTATGGTCTTTATCTTTATCCTTGCCGGTGGGTTTTCGGAAGCCGCAAAAGGAATGGGAGCAGTGGAAGCGACAGTGAATATCGCGTTGTCTGTTGTACCAGAAAATTTCCTGATTGTCGGGCTTTTCGTAATCGGTGCCTTTATATCGTTGTCGATGGGAACATCAATGGGAACTATTGCCGCACTGGCACCGATTGGTGCAGGAATCAGCGGACAAACGGATATTCCAATGGCCTTGACCATGGCAGCCGTCGTAGGCGGAGCCATGTTCGGAGATAACTTATCCATTATTTCTGATACCACCATTGCTGCAGTCCGCACACAGCAGACCCAAATGAGGGATAAATTCAAGGTGAACTTTTTCATTGTTCTTCCTGCCGCTATTGTTACGTGCGTGATCCTTTTTATCGTAACGATGGGCAGTAATTCCGGCGTATCGGCTGACAGCTTTCAAGCGGTAAAAATCCTTCCGTATGTCGGTGTATTGCTGGCAGCCCTCCTTGGCATGAATGTATTTGTTGTATTAAGCGGCGGAATCATACTGGCGGGGGTGATCGGCCTGGCGGATGGAGCCTATACGCTATCAGCCTTTTTAAAAACAATCACCGACGGAATGTTTGGCATGTCTGAGCTTGTTTTCTTGGCCTTACTCATTGGAGGAACGGTAGAGCTTATCCGCTATAACGGGGGAATTCAGTATCTTCTTGATGTATTAACCAAGAACCTTCGAACAAAAAAGGGCGCAGAGTTTGGCATTGCAGGATTGGTGAGCGCAACCAACCTTTCCACCGCCAACAACACCATATCCATAATTACAGCAGGCCCTCTCGCCAAGCAGATATCCGATCGATATGGCATAGATAAGCGCAAATCCGCGAGTCTTCTTGATATCTTTTCGTGCGCTGTTCAAGGCTTGATCCCCTATGGTGCTCAAATGCTGACGGCGGCCAAAATCGGCTCGATCTCACCAGTGAGCCTGCTGCCGTATTCGTTTTACCCGATTTTAATCGCCGTTTGCGGAGTGATTGCCATTTTGATCGGTTATCCCAAGCTGAAAGAACGAAAAGAACATACAGAAAAGAAACATGCCTGAAGTTAAAACTGCTCTTGCAATAATTGGAGAGCAGTTTTTTTTTAGATAATTATTTTGTTTTATTAAACAAAACAATTGAAATATTGTCAATTATAAAATTGCCATCCTGACAGGCAATTTTTTTTTAGGTTTTCTACTGGAGAGGTATGATAGTAAAAAAGAGTATAAGAAAGAAGGCTTTATATGAAATTAAGCATTCTTGACCAGTCACCGGCATCAAGCGGGGGAACGGCCAAGCAGGCACTGGAAAGTTCACTCGCCTTGGCACAGGCGGGAGACCGATTGGGCTACGCCCGATACTGGATTGCTGAACATCATGATTTTCCGGGATTGTCTTGCCCTGCTCCTGAAGTGTTGCTGGGGTATATCGGAGGTCAGACAGAATCCATTCGAATCGGATCTGGTGCTGTTTTGCTTCCTCACTACAAACCCTATAAAGTGGCGGAAACGTATAATCTGCTGGCCACGTTATTTCCAGGCAGGATTGATGTTGGGATCGGACGGGCCCCTGGTGGTTCGGCCGAAGCGACCATGGCTCTATCGGATAACTATTTGGAAAAAGTTCGCCGGATGCCAGAATCTGTCGAAGAGCTGCTTCATTTTTTCAAAAATGATTTTCCAAAGGATCATATGTTTTCTAAGATATCTCCTTCTCCCGTACCTGAAATGGCACCATTGCCCTGGATGCTGGGAACGAGTAAAAAGAGCGCTGTTCTCGCGGCGAAGCATGGATTGCCCTATGTCTTCGGGCAGTTTATGAGTGATCAGGAAGGTTTGGAAATACTGCAGCAATACCGTTGGGCGTATAAAGCAGGTTCCTGGATGGCTGATCCGTACACGATCGTAACCGTATCTCTCTTGTGTGCAGAAACATCTGAAAGAGCAGAAGAACTGGCTCTTCCAAACCACATATGGAAGCTGCAGCTGCAAAAGGGAGAAGGTCGCAAAGGCGTTCCTTCCTTGGCAGAAGCGAAAAGTTATCCGCTGACGGAAGAGGAAAAGGAACACCTTGCGCGGATGAAAAACAGAACCATACCGGGCAGTCCGGGAGAAGTAAAAAGGCGTCTTGAAGAGTTGCAATCTCATTATGGGGCAGATGAACTTATGATTGTAACTATTGCGCATGATAACAAAGACCGCATTCGTTCCTATGAACTGCTTTCAAACGTATGCCTCGATCCATCATGAGCAAAAAATTTAGAAGCTTTACATTTACTTGTTACAATCAAAAAGAAGGTAAAAAATAATTTAATCTGTCGTTGATATACAGAAAGGGGACTATTCAAATGTCCAGTAAGCAGCTTCATGAAATTCCATACTCTGTGCTGGATCTTTCTCCAGTCATTGTGGGAGAAACTCCTGCAGATTCATTAAAGAAAACATTGGACTTAGCCCAGCATGCGGAGAAGTGGGGTTTCAACCGCTATTGGCTGGCAGAACACCATAGCATGCCCGGAATCGCCAGTTCAGCAACTTCTGTTGTGATTGGGCATGTGGCAGGCGGAACCGAACGAATCCGTGTGGGTTCAGGCGGGATCATGCTGCCAAACCATGCCCCTCTTGTCATTGCTGAGCAGTTCGGTACACTGGAATCCCTGTATCCGGGGAGAATCGATCTTGGTCTGGGAAGAGCACCGGGAACCGATCAGGTCACTGCCCATGCCTTACGCCGTGAGAATATGAGCAACGGGGAAGATTTTCCGGAACAGGTTGATGAGCTCCGTGCGTACTTAAAAGCTGATGGCGGCGGAAACAGAGTCCGTGCCATTCCAGGAGAAGGACTGGATATCCCAATCTGGCTTCTTGGCTCGAGCGGTTTTAGTGCAAGACTTTCTGCACAGCTTGGTTTGCCATTCTCATTTGCCAGCCATTTTTCGCCGGATAACACGTTGCCTGCGTTGGATGTGTACCGACGTAATTTTAAACCGTCAGAGGTGCTGGATAAGCCATTTGCGATGGTTGGCGTAAACGTTATAGCGGCAGATACTGAAGAAAAAGCCGCTTATCTTGCGACGTCCATGCAGCAGCAGTTCCTAAACCTTGTGCGCGGAATTCCTTCTAAGCTGAAGCCGCCGGTGGAAAGCATGGAAGGTATCTGGTCTCCTTACGAAAAAGCTTCCATTGACCAGCAGCTTCGCACAACGATGATTGGGACCCCGGAAACCGTTAAAGCTAAACTGCAGGCATTCCTGGATGAGACACAGGCGGATGAAATGATCATCAACGCGCAAATATTTGATCATCAAGACCGGCTTCGTTCTTTTGAAATTGTATCTGAAATATTTAGCAAGTAACGGTTTAAGCCTGCCCTCCACCATGGAGGGCAGGCTTTTTTGTTTTATCAAATAAATTTTGTTTAATGAGGAGTGACAGAATCTGTACTTAGGCAAAAAAAGATGAACGTTAAGGTTAAATTTGGATTTGAAAATAATAGATTATAAATTTAATAGTCGGGGTATATTAAGTTCATAATACCTTTAAAGGAGATGAAACGAGATGTTGAATTATAACAAAGTTGAAATCAGTGAATTCGTTAAAGGTGAAACGTTCGACTTGAATGATTACTTATCTCAACTGGTCACAGCTAATCGTCAGCGCTAGGAAATTTTGGTGATTACATAAATTTTAAGATTTTTGAACTGATTATACGGTTTCATCTATTTAAAAAGCATTGCTCATGCAGTGCTTTTTTTATGTTTGCTCTCTTAATGGGTTATTGAGTGTCTACACCCATTTTTGGGTATCGTGGCAGACCAATAGTAAAAAAAGCGGCCAGCTAGGTAACAACTGGCCAAAGAGAGTTATTCGGGGGAGGTGCGGCTACCATCCGCGCCTTCTTTTAAAGGATAACATAGGAACATGTGTTCGTAAATACCTTTTTTAAAAAGGTGGAAATTTATTTTTTGTGAATAATCTCTCCTGGAACAGAGCCATTTGGTTGTTTTTGCAGCAGAAGCAATTAAGAGAGATGCCAACCATGATGGAACATGCTGCAGTAAACGAAATCGTAAACGGTTTCGTTTTTTTTATTTTTGCCAAACATATTTCTGAGTTCTATCTATTCAAATTATTTGTTTATAATTATTATAAAAAAGTATTGATTTTATAGTAATAGCTGTTATTATTATATTTATAATAATTCTAAATAACTTACGAGGTGATTCGAATGACGAACAAGAATCGTTTAACAACAAGCTGGGGCGCACCAGTTGGAGATAACCAAAATTCTATGACTGCAGGTTCAAGAGGACCAACGCTCATCCAGGATGTCCACCTTTTGGAAAAACTCGCACATTTTAACCGCGAACGGGTGCCTGAGCGTGTTGTTCATGCGAAAGGAGCGGGGGCTCACGGATTTTTTGAAGTCACCAATGATGTTTCCAATTACACAAAGGCAGACTTTTTATCTGAAGTCGGAAAACGCACACCGCTTTTCGTCCGTTTTTCAACGGTAGCCGGAGAAAACGGCTCTGCAGATACCGTTCGGGACCCTCGTGGGTTTGCCGTGAAATTTTACACTGAAGAAGGAAACTACGACCTTGTGGGCAACAACACGCCAGTGTTCTTTATCAGAGATGCCATCAAGTTTCCTGATTTCATTCATACTCAGAAAAGAGACCCGAAAACACATCTCAAAAATCCAACCGCTGTTTGGGACTTCTGGTCGCTTTCTCCAGAATCTCTTCATCAGGTGACCATTCTGATGTCAGATCGTGGGATTCCGGCCACACTCCGTCATATGCACGGGTTTGGGAGCCATACCTTCAAGTGGGTGAACAAAGAAGGAGAAGGGGTCTGGATTAAATATCACTTTAAAACAGAACAAGGTGTAGCGAACCTTGCTCCTGATGCTGCCGCTAAAATTGCAGGGGAAAATCCTGATTATCATACAGAGGATTTGTTCAATGCCATCGAAGAAGGTGACTTCCCGGCATGGAAGCTGTATGTTCAGATCATGCCGCTTGAAGATGCAAACACCTATCGTTTTGATCCATTTGATGTAACAAAAGTGTGGTCCCAAAAAGATTATCCGCTAATTGAGGTGGGCAAAATGGTATTGGACAGAAACCCTGAAAACTATTTTGCTGAAGTAGAGCAGGCGACATTCTCACCAGGTACCCTTGTACCGGGAATTGACGTTTCTCCTGACAAGATGCTTCAGGGACGATTGTTTGCTTACTCTGACGCACACCGCTATCGTGTAGGCGCCAACCATCAGGCTCTACCGATCAACCGTCCGCGTAATGAAGTGAAAAATTATCAGAGAGACGGCCAGATGCGATTTGACAACAATGGCGGCGGCTCCGTGTATTATGAGCCAAACAGTTTTGGAGGACCGCAAGAGTCTCCTGAGAATAAGCAAGCTGCCTACCCGGTTTATGGAGTTGCCGACAGTGTGGCTTATGACCACAGCGACCACTACACTCAAGCAGGCGATCTTTACCGTCTAATGACTGATGCAGAACGTACACGGCTTGTAAATAATATTGTAGAAGCTATGAAGCCTGTTGAAAAAGAAGAAATCATGCTTCGACAGATTCAGCATTTCTTTAAAGCTGATCCTGAATATGGAAGGAAAGTGGCTGAAGGTCTGGGTTTACCGCTTCCACAAGAAACTCGTTAATTCTCATTTACAAATGATTTTCTCAATTGATGTGCGCGTAGTACGTATGGCAATATACTACGTACAGGTGCGTATTTAAAAATGTTTAAAGGGATGTTGATCGTGGATGCGGAACAAGTAGCGAAAACCAAGCTGAAAAAATGCGGATCACCCCTCAGCGTGTACTGATCCTGAAAACCATCATATCAATGAACCGCCATTTAACTGCTGAGGAAATTCACAGGGAACTCCCGTCATTCATTACTCTGGCTACCGTTTATAATAATTTGAAATATTTTGCAGAGCTTAAGCTCATTAACGAGCTTTCATTTGGAAGTTCATGCAGTAAATATGAACTGGCTAATTCCCGGCATTACCATGTAATCTGTGAATCGTGCCAGCGAATTGCAGATTTTAATTATCCTTTACTGAATGAAGTGGAGTACGCAGCCGCCCAGGTGGCGCATTTTAAAGTAAACCGTCACACGCTCGAGTTTTACGGCCTATGTCAGGAATGTAGTAGAAAAAATAACGAATAAAGCGAGGTTTTTGCATGAATGTACCTGTTCCGGCTGAATGTCCACGATGCCACAGTGAAATTAAACAATTAAAACACAGTGTCCGCTGCAAATGCGGAATGAGAATGAAAAGAAAATAAACAAACGAAACCCAATCGGATAACCGATTGGGTTTTTTAATTTAGCTGCATATTGTAATTTCATCGTGATCCACACAACGCATGTTGTCACAGATGAGTCTTGTTTGAAAACGGTAGGAGACCGTTGATGAGGAGGATAGAAGATTCTCTGGCAGTTGGTACGTGAGTGGAATTTCGATACTGCCATCGGAGGCGAGCTCTTTGGACATGTAGATGGTGGTGACAGACTCAATCATGTGTTCCGTTTTATCTTCGGTGTTATGAAGGATAAGGTCACACTCGAGCCTTTTAATAATCTGCTTCATCCATTTGCCTTTCAAGCGAAAGTAGCCATTTACATTTTGACCGGGCTTCAGCTCGTTAGAATCCAGTACTAAATCTATACTTGCCTGCCCGAGCTTGAAGAAGCTCATACATTTTTTTAACACGGCGATCAGACCTCCAGTTGATAATAGCCAATTGAAGAAAGTGATTGTTCAAGTAAAAAACCTTTACCTGTATATCCTGGTAAAGGTTTTAACATCTACAAAGACCTTTACCAGGTGGCAAAGGTCTCGCTACAACTAGATGTTGCCAGTTAAGCCGGTGATCAAACAATCACGGGATGTCGACATAACTGTCAGCTACTCCCCTTTGGAGTTTCAAATTTATATCAATTTAATAGTCGTTTTAGTACATCACTTCATCGATTCGATACCCATTGTATACGCCTGGAATAGTGATGTCAACACACTTTTTCATGAGCAATTGTTAACTTTTTATGACCATGTGAAATCCGGTATTCTAACCAGGGTCATCCTCTGAATATATTGTGTTGATGGGCGATTTGCATTGATGGAAAGAAGGGATGGACTCGGCACCATCTGGGGGTGAACATGATGATTGGCTTTTATGAATTGATTTCTATGATGGATGAGTTGAAAGCAGGGTGTGTAGCAGCGACGTTAATTAAAGTGGAAGGTTCGTCCTATCTGAAAGAAGGGGCGATGATGCTTTTCTGGGAAGAGAACCAGGCGGGAATGATCAGTGCAGGCTGCGTAGAGGCTGATCTCATGGAAAGAGCCCGCAGAGTTGCGGCAGATCGTATCCCTCAATATGTTATGTACAACATGAAAGAGGAAGATGATCTTTCCTGGGGACAGGGAGCCGGCTGCAATGGAGTTCTGCATGTCTGGCTGGAGGTGGTCGATGATAAATTAAGGCGTCAGCTCCTTTATGCGAAATCCATGCTGGAAAAGGGAAAGTCGATTTTGCACCGGAAAGAAATTTCTCTCATGCCCTACCCCTCAACAGTCAATGAATTTATAAAAGTGGAAGATACGGACCAGGCATCTTTGTTTTCAAGCGGTATTCATTTTATGGACCATGAAGGAATGGTTTATACCCATCTTTACGAACCTAAACCGCGATTGATCGTATTTGGTGCTGGGTTTGATGGAAGAACAGTGGCTGAGCTGGCGTATAAAACAGGGTGGACGATCATGATGGTTGATTGGCGGCCAGCTTTCTTGTGCAAAGAGGACTATTCATTTCCGGTGGAGACCTTCTGTTTGGAATCGGACGGTTTAAGTGATTTATGTATGATAAATGAACGGGACTTTATCGTAGTAATGTCTCATAACTTTCAAAAAGATAAAGATTTTTTGTCATGTCTGCTGAAAGAACCGCTTTTCTATGTTGGTGTGCTGGGGCCGAAGGAGCGTACGGAAAGGTTATTGGGAACAAAAGAACTGCCAGATTTTATTCATTCGCCTGTGGGTCTGTCCATCGGCTCGAGAGGTCCTCAAGAAATAGCCGTAAGCATCCTTGCCGAAATGATTAAAGTTTCGCGTCAAGTAACATGCCGGCAGATATAAGTAACAGATAAAGGGGAGGGTAGCATTGGGGTTGATCGGAAAAAGTGTGTTTCGGAAAGAAGCATGGGAAAAAGTCACCGGAACAGCCAGGTATACAGCGGATTATCCGGCAACTGACTCGCTCCATGCCAGAATTGTTGTAAGTCCCTATGCCCATGCCGTAATCAAGAGTATTCATACGGAAAAAGCCAAAGAGGTTTTTGGTGTCCGTGCCGTTGTAACAGGCGAGCATTTTCCATTAACCGGTGAGGAAATTCGGGACCGTCCGGTGCTGGCAAAAGATAAAGTGAGACATCACGGAGAAGCTGTCGTACTTGTGGTGGCAGATACTCCGCATCAGGCCAAACGGGCAGCAGAATTGATTGAAGTGGAATACGAACAATTGCCGGTCGTACATTCACCGACAGAGGCCTTAAACCCAAACGCGCCACTCGTTCATGAACAGCTCGGCAGTTATAAAAAGGAAGAGCGGGTGTATCCTGAGCCGGGAACCAACGTGGCCAACCGGACCAAAATCCGCAAAGGCAGCATGGAGAGAGGATGGAATCTGTCAGAGGTAGTGGTGGAAGAGCGCTTTTCATTTTCTCCCTCCGATCATGCGGCAATGGAAACTAGGTGTTCAACCGCTGAAATTCATCCTGATGGAAATGTATACATCATGACATCATCACAAGCGCCATTCATGGTGAAACGGTTAATCCATGAATACTTTGGCGTGGACATTGGGAAGATCATAGTAGAAACCCCCTTGGTAGGAGGTGCATATGGAGGTAAGGCGTCCATTCAGCTCGAACTTCTTGCCTTTATCGCGTCCATGGCGGTAGGAGGGCGAAAAGTACGGATTTTAAATATCAGGGAACAAGATATGCTGACTTCGCCATGCCATATAGGCCTGGATGCCACCGTGAAGCTCGGAAGTACCAGAGATGGGAAAATACAGGTGGCAGAGCTCCTTTTTTTATTTGACGGAGGAGCGTATTCTGACAAAGGTGCTGATTTAAACCGCGCTGCAGCAGTCGACTGTACGGGTCCCTATGATATTGATCATGTATGGTGTGATTCACTCTGTGTTTATACAAATCATCCGTATGCAGCTCCATTTCGAGGGTTTAGCCATTCAGAGCTCCTGTTCGCCGTGGAACGGACTATGGATGTGCTTGCTGATAAACTTGGAATGGACCGTTTACAGCTCAGGTATATCAATGCGATCCGGCCGGGAGATACCACTCCGACACAAGTGAAACTGAATAAAAGCAATGTAGGAAATTTACCGGCATGCATTGATCGCTTAAAAAAAATGATTGACTGGGATAGGGGCATGATTCAGGACCTCGGCAACGATAAGCTAAGGGTTAAAGGGGTCAGCTGTATATGGAAAACCTCCACGATTGAATCAGATGCAGGTTCCGGAGTGACCCTGAGCTTCAATCCTGACGGAAGCATCAACCTCATTTCTGGCGTCATAGAAATTGGCACAGGAACAAAAACGATTTTGGCACAAATTTTGGCCGAACGGCTAAAAATGGATATACGGATGATTCATGTCCAAATGAAAGTAAACACACAAAGTACACCTGAACATTGGAAAACGGTGGCCAGCCGGGGAACGTTTATGGCGGGACGCGCCGTACTATCGGCAGCTGAAGATTTGATTTCGCAGTTAAAAAGCATTGCTTCGTGTGTGTTGCGGGTTCAAGCCGCTGATTTGGAGGTAGGATACGGAAAAGTATTTTTACGAGATGAACCGGAAACTCATGTCGATGTGAAAGATGTAGCTTATGGCTATGTTTATCCGAACGGAAACGGTATTGGCGGCCAGATCATTGGAAGAGGACATTACAACCTCAGAAGGCTTACGTATCTGGATAAAGAGACGGGGGCAGGAAAGCCGGGACCTGAATGGTCGGTCGGTGCCCAGGCCGTCGAAATTGAATATGACAAAAAACATCTCACCTACAGAATCGTCCGTGCATTTTCAGCGATTGATATTGGAACGGTTTTAAATGAAAAAGCAGCAAGGGGACAGGTAATGGGGGCGATGAGTATGGGGCTTGCCTTTGGAGGAAGGGAAACCTTTGTGTTTGATAAGTGGGGCAGGGTTTTGAATCCACAGTTAAGGACCTACAGGCCGCTCCGTTTTGGGGAACATCCAGGGTATCACGTGGAATTTGTTGTAACTCCACAGCTTGATGCGGCTTACGGCGCCAGAGGAGCTGGAGAACATGGTCTGTTGGGGATGCCTGCTGCTCTTGGAAACGCGCTTTCCCTGGCCGCGGGTGTGAAATTGAACGAATTGCCCCTTATTCCGGAAAAGATCTGGAAAATGAAACAAGAAGAAGGACATTCCCATGCTTCCTTATGATTTTGATTATTACCTGCCCAAAACCGTGGGGGAGGGGGTCCGGCTCTTTCAGCAGCTCGAACGTGAAGGTAAGAATCCGGTCTATTATTCTGGAGGAACTGAAATTATTACCCTGGGCCGCCTGAATCTTGTGGAAACAAACGCGGTTATTGACATTAAAGCCATTGGAGAATGCAAGGAGCTAACCATAAAAGATCAGCGGTTGATCGTCGGATCTGCTCTCTCTTTAACGGCAATTGAGGAAGAAAATGTGTTCCCATTGTTAAGCAAAGCAGCAAGCGGGGTTGCCGATCATACGGCCAGAAATAAAATTACGGTGGGAGGAAATATTTGCGGACAAATTTTTTACCGCGAGGCCGTGCTTCCTTTTTTGCTTACTGACAGCCATGCTGTAATCGCAGGAAAAAGCGGACTCAGGCAGGCGCCTATTCATCAGCTTTTCAATCAAAAACTTAAGCTTCAAAAAGGAGAATTCCTCGTTCAACTGCACACGGACCGGCGCTTTTTAACGATGCCGTATGTGTGTGTTAAACGAAGACAGCAATGGGATACAGGCTATCCGCTGATCACGGTCGCTGTTATAAAAACAGAAAACGAAACCAGGATAGCTATTAGCGGTCTCTGTCCATTTCCGTTCCGGGCGTTCGAAATGGAAAAAGCCATTCAACAAGGTGGTCCATTGGGTGACAGGATTCAAGAGGGTCTTCGGCATGTGCCGCAGCCAGTGCTTGATGATGTAGAAGGTTCTTCCGGATACCGGATGTTCGTTCTGGAACAGATGCTTCAAGATATGTTAAGGGAACTGGAGGGGAACCATCCATGATTTCAGCCCGATTAACCGTGAATGATGAAGAAAGAGAAGTTGCGTTTCGGCCATCAGACACACTTCTTTTTGTGCTCCGGGAAAAGCTTGGTTTGACTGGGGCAAAGCCGGGCTGTCTGAACGGCGATTGCGGAGCCTGTACAGTCAATGTGAACGGCACTGCCATGAAATCGTGCCTGATGCTTGGGGTTGAAGGGGTGAACCAAACGATACTTACAATTGAAGGGTTAAAGGATTCGCCCATTCAGCATGCCTTTATTGAACATTTTGCCTTTCAGTGCGGGTATTGCACGCCGGGCTTTATCATGAATATCAACAGTTTGCTGAAAAAGCATCCGAATGCGGACGATTCCACCATTAAAGAATTTTTAAGCTCTAACATTTGCAGGTGTACCGGGTATCAGGAAATTGAGAAGGCGGTAAAATCTCTGCTCAAAATAAACCGGGAAGATAAGGCGGGCTTACAGAATGACGAGTAAGCCGGCTTTTTTTGCTTGGAAGCTAAACATCTAGTTTAACTTCAGCCATGAAGGGTACGTCTATGAGTAGTACATAATCCCAATCATCAAATTTGACCGAATAAAAAGGAGGAGAACATTATCAATACCAACGATTCCAGCAAAAATGGAGCAGATAACAAGAAAAATCAGCAGCTTGATGCATTCCGCGTTAACAACAAAGGCAAGAAACTTACAACCAACCAGGGGCTCAAGGTTTCCGAGGACGAGCATTCGTTAAAAGCGGGTGTGCGGGGTCCTACTTTAATGGAAGACTTTCATTTTCGTGAAAAAATGACTCACTTTGACCATGAACGGATTCCTGAGCGGATTGTCCATGCCAGAGGATATGCTGCACACGGAGAGTTCGAAGTCTACGAATCCATGAAAGAATATACAAAGGCAGGATTTTTGCAGGATCCATCCGTAAAAACACCGGTTTTCGTCCGGTTTTCAACGGTGGCAGGGTCGCGCGGTTCAGGAGATACAGTACGCGACGTTCGTGGATTTGCTACAAAATTTTATACCGAGGAAGGAAACTATGACCTTGTCGGAAACAACATTCCAGTCTTTTTTATTCAAGATGCAGTGAAGTTTCCAGATCTTGTTCATTCTTTTAAGCCCGAGCAGCACAATGAAATTCCACAGGCATCCACGGCCCATGATACATTTTGGGATTTCATTGCCAACAATACCGAATCGGCTCATATGATGATGTGGGCAATGTCCGACCGTGCGATTCCGCGCAGCTACCGGATGATGGAAGGTTTCGGTGTACACACATTCCGGTTTGTAAATGAAAAAGGCGAAGGGCGCTTTGTTAAATTCCACTGGAAGCCGAAGCTTGGCGTCCATTCACTGGTATGGGATGAAGCCCAGCGCCTTGCCGGCAAAAACCCTGATTTCCACCGCCAGGATCTCTATGAGGCTATCGAGAATGGCGATTACCCGGAATGGGAGCTTGGCGTGCAAATGATTGAAGAAAAGGATGAATTTAACTTCAATTTTGATGTGCTCGACCCAACGAAAGTTTGGCCGGAGGAGCTGGTCCCAGTGAAGATTGTCGGGAAGATGACGCTCAACAAAAATCCGGATAATTACTTTGCAGAAACGGAACAGGTCGCATTCCATCCGGGCCATGTAGTGCCAGGGATTGATTTTACGAACGATCCGCTTCTTCAAGGACGATTGTTCTCGTACACGGACACCCAGCTTTCACGATTGGGCGGCCCGAACTTCCACGAAATCCCGATTAATCGTCCGGTATGTCCATTCCATAACAATCAGCGCGAAGGCATGCACCGCATGACCATAAACAAGGGACCGGTTGCTTATCACAAAAATTCATTGGACAATAATGATCCCGCGCCAGCAACAGAAGAAGAAGGCGGCTATGTTCACTATCAGGAAAAAGTAGAAGGGCGCAAGGTCCGACAGCGTAGTGAAAGCTTTAAAGACCACTACAGCCAGGCTAAACTTTTCTGGAACAGTATGTCTGATGTGGAAAAACAGCATATCATTAAAGCCTTCCGTTTTGAGCTTGGAAAAGTTAAAAGCAAAAGTGTTCAGCAACAGGTGGTTGAGGTGATCAGTCATGTGGATACAGCACTTGCCAAGCAGGTGGCGGCAGGAATCGGTGTGACAGCTCCGGAAGGGATTGAGCCATCCGATGAAACCATGTCTTCTCCAGCATTGAGCCAGGTAAATACGGTAAAAATACCAGCTACCCGAAAAGTAGCCATTCTGGCAGAAGACGGATTTAACGGAGAAGAAGTAAAAGGACTTCAGGATGCATTGAAAAATGCAGGAATTGCTTCTGAAATTATTAGTGAAACACTGGCTCCTATCTCGGGCAGTCAAGGAGAGGAATTTCAGGTGGATCAGACGTTGCTGACCAGTGATTCTGTTCTGTATGATGCCGTATATGTGGCAGGCGGAGCAGACAGTGTCAGCACCTTAAAAGGAATTAAAGAGGCGACAACGTTTGTGAATGAGGCATACAGCCACTATAAAGCTGTAGGTGCCTCAGCAGAAGGGACAGAACTTCTCGCGGCGGCTGGGGTAGAAACCAGCTCAGGTGCAAATGGTGTCGTGATTTTGCAAGGCGGAAACAGCGATGAATTCATTCAAGCCGTTGCCCAGCACCGCCATTGGGCACGCCAGGTATAAAGAAACCTTATGAAAGGAGCAGCAAATTTTGCTGCTTCTTTTTCGTTAAAGGAAACAGGAATGGATACCGAGAAATAATTATGGAGCAAAAGAAGAAAGGGCAGGAATCTATGTATACAACCATCATTGAACCGCGTGTATCTGAAACAGACGGTGTCGGTCATATTAACAATACAACCATTCCCATTTGGTTTGAAGCAGGGCGCAATCAGCTGTTTAGATTATTCATGCCTGACAGCTCGTTTCAAAATTGGAGAATGATCCTCTTAAATATGAATGTTGATTTTGTAGACCAAATTTATTTCGGGCAGGATGTCAAGGTTTATACGTGGGTCAAGCGTATCGGAAACACAAGTTTGGAGCTGTATGAAGAAATTCATCAGGAAAACAGGCTTTGTGCCAGGGGAACGGCCGTCTATGTAAATCATAATATGAAGAGCAAAACCTCGGAGCCTATTCCGGTGGACATCCGGCAGGAGCTTCAAAAGCATATAAAATTGGCGTAAGTGGAAACGAGGAGTCCCAGCTTTTTTTATGAAAATGACGTGATATGCAACTAGTTCTTGTCCAATCGCAAGTAACAGTAATCCCGCAACACGACGACGTCAGCTTTAAGTCATTAACTACTCTTGTGAGCAGGATGAGAGCCAAATGGGCGTATTCCCTTTACAATAGGGGAGAATAAGGTACGAGGAGGTATATAATGAAAGTAGAAATATGGTCAGATTATGTTTGCCCATTTTGTTATATAGGAAAACGGCGCTTCGAAAATGCACTCAGCGCGTTTGAAGGACGCGAGCAGGTAGAGGTTGTATACAAAAGCTTCGAATTGGATCCTTCGTTTCAAGTGACGGATCAGGATATTCATGCTGTGCTAGCCCAGAAATACGGTACATCGTATGAGCAGGGAAAAAGCATGAATGACCAGATGACAGAACGGGCAAAGGACGTAGGGTTGGCGTATGACTTTGACCGCGCGATTCCAGCCAATACGTTTGATGCCCACAGGGTCTCTCATTTTGCCAAACAGAATGGGCGGTTAAAAGAAGTGACAGAGCGGATTTTGAAAGGGTATTTTACGGAAGGTCTTGATCTTAATGATCACACGGTCCTTGCAAAACTAGCTGGAGAAGCGGGACTTGATGAGCAGGAGACCCTTGCTGTTTTAAAAGAAGGACAATTCGCTGAGGATGTTCGTGCCGATGAGGAAGAGGGCTCCCGGCTAGGCATTACAGGTGTTCCGTTTTTCGTATTTAACCAAAAATACGGAGTATCAGGGGCGCAGCCGGAGGACGTGTTTACTGAGGTCCTTGAAAAGGTGAAGCAGGAGGAACAGGAAGCTTCTCCGATTCAAGTGCTGAACCAAACAGGAAATCAAGAAAACAAGGAAAATGACTGCAGTGACGGTTCCTGCACCATCTAGTCTGATTCCTCTGATAAGGAGTGAAACTTATGGCGAACAGTGTTTTTCTGAATGACACTAAAATCATGGTCCGTGATTTTCAACAAACAACGGTGAACGGACGAAGGCAAATTTCTTTTCTATTTCAGGTCGAACATAAAGACTATCACGACATTACCACGCTGTTGTATAAAAATGATTTCGATGTAAAGGTTCCTGAAGAAAAACTCTCGTTCAGGGCTTCCATCAGCAACTATTCTACTTCCGTTACCAACCTGTACGAGGAAAATGCGGTAGGGGATTTTTACCTGGAGCTTACGGAAAAGGAGTAAAAACACGAAGAGAGCGGGATTTCCGTTCTCTTTTTTCGTGCTACAATATCAGAGGAACAACAAGGTAAAAAGAAAAGGTGTGAGCTATGGAACGGTTTAAAACATCAGCCCTTCTTGATGTCATCAGTGAATTGTTTTCAAACGAAGCTTCAATTGCGATTACGGATACCGAACATTATATTTATTATCAGCCCAGCAGACGAATCAATTTAAAAATTAAACCAGGCGATGGGATCAAAGAGGGGACCATTACACATAAAGCACTGGTGTCCCGGCAAAAAGTCTCGCAATTTATTAACCGCGATATTTTTGGAACGCCTTATTATGGGATGGCAGTTCCGTTATTTGATCAGGAAGATCTGCAAGGATGTGTGACAGCAATTTTTCCGGCGCTGACAAGCGGGAAAACGGTGGTTACCGTAAAAAGCGAGGATGGCTGGATTCCAATCCCGTTCTCGGATATCTTTTATTTGGAAGCCAAAGACCGCAAGACCTACGTCGTAGGGGAAAAGCATACGGGGAGCCATAAGGACACATTGAATGAGTTTGATTTTCTTTTGCCTAAGGATAACTTTGTCCGCTGTCACCGCTCGTTCATCGTAAATGTTCATCACATTTTGGAAATCTATCCAGACAGCCATTCAACCTTTTTATTAAAAATGAAAAACGGTGAACAAGTGCCTGTCAGCCAGTCTTATGCAAGCTATTTCAGAACATTGCTTGGCTTCTGACCAGATCCTTCTGTTTGGTGAACTGAATGTTCTGTCTTATCTCAATTTTTTGTGATTTATTCCCTTTCTCTCTCGATTATCATCCGGTTTGCTACACTTATGAAAAGAGAGAGACAAGGAGTGGAGAGAATGGAAAGCGTTTGCAAACGAATTAGAGATCAGCGCTTACATGATCGGATTGTATCTGCAGAGGAAGCCGCATCCTGGATCGAAGATGGAATGACACTTGGCTTAAGCGGATTTACGCGGGCAGGAGATGTGAAAGCCGTACCGTTTGCTCTTGCCAAACGGGCGGAAGAAAGTCCCCTGAAAGTCAATGTGTTCACAGGTGCCTCCCTCGGATCAGATGTTGATAAATTGTTTGCCGAGAAGAACATGATCAACAAACGGCTGCCGTTTCAGGCAGATGCGACCATGAGAAAAGGCATCAATGCCGGGGATTTTCAATTTGTTGATCAGCATTTGTCCCATACATCGGAATGGGTCCGCTCAAATGTACTGGACACGATCGATTTTGCGATTTTGGAAGCAATTGCAGTTACCGAGGAGGGTATGGTAATTCCAACCACATCAATTGGCAACTCTATGGTGTTTTCACAGCATGCCAAAAACATCATCATTGAGATCAACACCGCACAGACAGAGTTGCTAGAAGGTATTCATGATTTGTACGAACCAGGGCCGCAGGGTGAACGGCAGCCCATCCCGCTTTCTGCCCCTTCCGACCGGATTGGTGTGAAAGGGATCCAGGTGGATGTGGAAAAGATCAAAGGAATTGTTTTCACCCATCAAGAGGATTCGCCGTCCACCATCGTTGATCCCGATGAGGAAACGGTTGTCATGGCGCAGCACTTGATCACATTTTTAAGAGAAGAAATCAAAGCAGGCCGTCTGACAGAAAATCTGGCTCCGCTTCAGTCAGGAATCGGTTCGGTGGCTAACGCGGTTTTTCACGGATTGCTGGATTCGGAGTTTACGGATTTGGAAGTCTATTCTGAGGTTCTTCAGGATGCGGTATTTGATTTGCTGGATGCCGGTAAAGTGAAATTTGCGTCTTGCTGCTCGATCACCCTGTCTTCAGAGAAAATGAAAAGCGTGTTTTCCAATTTTGAAACGTACAGAGACCGTTTGCTCCTGAGACCACAGGAGATTTCCAATCACCCGGAACTTATCCGCCGTATGGGGCTCATTTCTATTAATACCGCGCTCGAACTGGATATTTACGGTAATGTTAACTCGACCCATGTGATGGGAACGAAGATGATGAATGGCATTGGCGGTTCAGGAGATTTTGCCCGCAATGCACGACTTGGCATCTTCGTGACCAAGTCGATTGCAAAGGACGGGAAAATCTCAAGCATCGTTCCATTCGTATCCCATGTGGATCATACAGAGCATGATGTGGATGTGATTGTCACAGAACAGGGATACGCAGATTTAAGGGGGCTCGCGCCTAGAGAGCGTGTGCAGAAGATTATCCAAAATTGTGCGCATCCGCTGTACCGTGACCAGCTGAATGAATATTACCAAGAGGCGTTAAAAAAAGGCGGACAGACGCCGCATGTGCTTGAAAAGGCTCTTTCGTGGCATACCAATTTTGAAAAGAAGGGAACCATGCTCGAAAAGGCAGTACAGCTTGTCTAATCATAAAAAAACTGACTTTCCATTTGGGAAAGTCAGCTTTTTTTTTTTAGGATTTCGTTTTCGGGTGCTTTTTTAATAAATGACAGGTGAATGGTAAAGGTCATTTTATTAAGGTTTTTAGCTTGTTTTTTCATTTTTGGCATAGATATTTTATAATGGACAATAAGTAATGTTCCTTTAAAATGTTGTAAAAAAATGGCTGTCCATTTCAATGTCACTTGGGTGCCGGCAATGTGTGGATTTATTTGAGAGGTGTGTGGTAATTAATGATTTTGGTCAGTTCTTGTTTAGCTGGATTAGAAGTAAGGTATAACGGTACACATAGCTTAGATAATAGGATAAGTAAATTAGTTGATGAGAATAAAGCTGTTACTATCTGTCCCGAATTGCTTGGTGGGTTATTAACCCCAAGGGAACCTGCTGAGATAGTAGGCGGAGACGGAGAAGATGTACTGGATGGGAAGGCTAAAGTAGTTGAGAAATCTGGTGACGACGTAACCAAACTCTACATAAAAGGAGCTTATGCTACTTTAGAAAAGGCTAAAAAAATGGACGCAACACTAGTTGTTCTCAAGGAGAATAGCCCATCTTGTGGCAGTCTAATGATTTATAACGGTGAATTTAAGGGTAACAAAATGGTTGGAAACGGAGTTACTGCAGCCTTACTTAAAAGAAATGGTTTACAAGTGATTTCAGAAGAACAATTTATTGAAAATTTCTTTTAGTTATTACTGAATCGCAGCAGGGATAGCAGCTTTGGTTCAATGACAGTTTGTTTTTAACGAATCTTTATTCACAAGCGGCTGTGCACCAACGTTAGTCAACTTGACGATGGATTATCAGTAAATCAGCCATAATAAACCTCCAAGGAACTCCGCGGACTTTTTACTAATGCTTTGAGAAGACAAAGGATGCTGTCCTTTATAGAGACAGCATCCTTTGCATGTTATGAGTTACCTAAAAGCTGGAACTTGAACTTGAACTTGAGCTTGAGCTGGAGCGTCGTCTTCGGTTATTTCTAACTCGGCAACGAATGGTAACCACGTTACCACCTCTTGTGCGGCGGTTTCTTACTCTGCATCTCACTGCTTTTCTTCTTCTTGACATACTTCATCCCCCATATCTGAATCGAAAAATAAGAAAAGGAAATTTCTTTTCTCTTCTATATCCTATGGGGATTGCTAGAATTGGCTTGGACACATTACAGGATTGGGAAAAAATTAAATTAATGGACCTTCGTAGGGGTAGGCAGGCATTCGGATAAAATTATACGTGGCCATGCTATCCACATTGGTAAAGTAGGCATGAAGGCTTTCAATGAGCATCAGGTTCGGGACACTTTCCTTTTCCTTAATTAAAATAATTGGCTTTTGATAAGCATAGGCGTAGCCCAGTTCAAACGCTGTCCCGCTATCGGTGCTCTTTCCTTCGTAATCGTGAATCGCCACGACGACATCAGCCCGGCGAAGTGCGGAAAGATTGAAGTTAAACACGACTTTCCGCCACTCCTTTGAACCCCACGGATACTGTTGGTTCGGATGGAGCCGGGCGGAGTAAAATTCAGCAACCTGGGGATTGCGGGACAAGGCATTCTCGAGTCTTTGGATACGGGCGATCTGTTCCTGATCAAAAAAGGGACCGGCGATAAAAACTCTGACCTTTCTTGTGTCTCCGTTCATAGGACACCATCTTTCTTGATGAAGCATTAATCCCTTTATATGTTATGAAAAAACAAAAAAAGAAGACCGAAGAGGCCTTCTTTTTTCTGTTTCCTTTTCGTCATGCTTACCAGTGGTGGGCTTTGGCGTTGCTTCTCAAGATGATGTTCTGCTGAGACATCTCAGTATGTCCATTCACTTGAGATTTTTGACGCTTTGGCCGTGTCCAATTGTGGTGAAACTTACTAGAGTGAGGATCTAAATGATCTTTGTAACTCATGGCTTTTCACCTCATCCGCTAAGAGTAACAATCCAGAAACAAGGGTGATATTCAAGGAATATCCTGATTATTATGAGTCATTATCGGCAAATTTATGCCTGATGGGTCTACATTTTTATCATTTGCATGATCTGCAGCATCCGTACGGGTTTCCGGAACAAACTTTAACAAAATCAAGCCGATGATAAATAAAAGAATCAGGGAAAACACACCGCTGCTCGAATTGCCGCTCACCTGGGCGGTCACTCCTACCAAGAGCGGTCCAAGAATGGAAGCAAATTTTCCAAAAATGTTATAGAATCCGAAAAACTCGTTGGCGTTCCGCTTTGGCACAAGTTTGGCAAAGTAGGAACGGGACAGCGCCTGAATACCGCCTTGTGATGTGGCGACAAGCATGGCAAGGATCCAGAAATCCAGCGTGGTTTTTAAAAAATAGGCATAAATGCAAACAATGATATAGATAAATATGCCAACATAGAGCATTTTTTTGCCGGTGAATTTTTCAGCCAGTCTTCCATACAATACCGCGAATGGAGCAGCGACTACCTGGGTCACGAATAAAATAATCAGCAGGGAGGTAGAGCTGATGCCAAGGTCGGATCCATAAGCGGTAGACATAGAAATAATTGTACCGACTCCATCGATATAAAAGAAATAGGCAAGCAGGAACAAAAAGAGGGCACGGTAGCTGCGGATGTGTTTTAAGGTCTGGCCGAGCCGTTTGAAGCTGCTGCGAACAATTCGGGGTTCCCTCTCGACATAATATTTTTGGTGAACATGTTTGAAGAGCGGGATTGAAAACACCCCCCACCACACAGCCGTGATTAAGAAGGCCAGCTTGCTTGCGATGACAGTGGAAAGGGGTAGCGTTTTGGTTTGTGCGAGAACGATGATTGCAATACTGATTAAAAATGGAATGGTACTGCCGATATAGCCGAGGCCAAATCCACGGGCAGATACATTGTTCATCCGCTCTGCGGTGGTAATATCGATCAAAAAAGCGTCATAAAAAACGAGGGAGCCGCTAAAGCCAAGAGCAGTCAGCGTATACAAGATCAGCAATAGAAGCCATTGCTCACTGGGAATAAGCACGAGAGAAGCGGTTGAAGCGATGCCAACTGTAAAAAAGAAGGCGAAAAACTTTTTCTTCATCCCTCGATAATCAGCGATCGTTCCCAGTATCGGTCCGAGCATTGCCAGAATAAAGGTGGTAATGGCAATGGTGTATCCCAAATACGCAGTAGAATCCGCGGCGCTTACACCGGCTTTCATGGCAGCGTTTTTGTAAAAAAGCGGAAATACAGCGGTGGTAATAATAATCGAGTAGGCGGAGTTTGCCCAATCATAATACATCCAGCTGCTTTCTTCCCTTGAGAAATGTTTCATTCTCATATCCCCTTTACCTTCGTCTTCTTTTCTTAGCTTGTTATTCTCGTTCTTCTGTCAATAATCCTTCAACCACTGAGCCGTCTGTGTCTCCCAAATCCAGTCCGAGCAATCTGGCAAATGTCGGACCCTCGTCGATCAGGCGCATCGCAGGAATCTTCTGATGGGGTCTGATTCCTTTTCCGGCTGCGGCAAAAAATGTGGCATAATTTTCTTTTTTGGGAGAATAGCCATGACAGGCATACGTATATCGTTTGGCACGAACATCCTCCTTTGTGACGTGGTGAAGAAAGTCTCCCTCCAGATTTTCTTTAAAATAATAGCCATCACGCGCCTCCAGCATAAAATCGCAGTGAGGATCGGCTCCCAATGCTCCGGCTTCCTCTCCAGTCAGCACTTGTTCGATGCCGTTTTCTTCCTCCCTTGTTAATTGAAGAAGGAGTGCATTGACCCTTTTTGTGAGGTCTTTATCGCTTTTGCTTCTTATGTATATATATGCCGAGCCATCACAGCTATGGCAGTAGACCTGCCAATTTGTCACCTTTCCAATTGGAGTAACAGAAATCCAGCCCTGTTCTTTAAATAGGACGTTTAGTTGAATACAGGTTGTTTCATCGAGTGCACTATGGTCACCGAGTGCCGCAATGGTTGTGTTGTCAGAAGTACCATTCTCTTTTACCGCTGCCAGAAGCCTGCCCAGCCGGTTATCATGGCGCTTTAGTGCATTCATAGCCTCCTCTGAAGAGAATCCATGGTAATGGCGCTGGGTATCAAGGTCGGTAAAATGAATTAGCAGAAGGTGAGGGTTTTTTGTTTTGATCGTATGAACGGCTGATTCCAGTACAAAGTCATCGAGCTCAGGCTGGTTGAGCTCATTGCGGATATGGCCAAAACGCCGGTTCATGTCAAGCTGGTAAAAGACACTGCCATTCATCAGTGAGACAGGTATTTGGTGGTGCCACGGCCGGTTCGCAAAGATCTCGGGCATATGGTAATCAATATCGGCTTTTGCTGTGACCGGCCAGAGCAGTGCACCCGTCTTCATTCCCGCCTTCTTGGCTTCATCAAAAAGGGTAGTGCCCTGAATATGCCGCCGGTGCCAATGCCAGTCAGGTGAAATTCTTCCAGGCTGAAGATAAGTATTGTTCACAACACCATGGCGCTTCGGATAATTGCCGGTCACGATGGTGGCATGGCATGGATAGGTGACGGTAGGATAAATGGATTCAACATTGGGGCAATATGATCCCCGCTTCAGAAGCTCTTGAAAGTGGGGAAGCTTCTTAATAACAGGGAAATCATGTGAAGAAAGACAATCAAAAGAGATGACAATTAAATGGTCAGTCAGGCGGTTCATGAGGGCCTCCCTAAACTAATTTCTACAATAACGGTTTCTACATGAGGGAAGGCTAACCTTTAAAAAGAAGAAAGAAAAAAGAGCGGTTCAAATGTGAACGGCTCTTTTGGTCTTTCCTATTCCTTTGATATGTCTTCCAGTGTAAGTTCTGCTGAAGCTTTTTGGCCATCCCTGTAATAGGTGACAGTAATGTGATCGCCGGCCTGTTTCTTGAAGATGTATTCCCGCAGGCTCGCTGCAGTGTCAATTTCCTTCCCATCCAATCCAGTAATGACATCGTAATTTTGCAGACCGGCTTTCTCTGCTGGACTGCCTGATTCAACATTCAGAACCACCGCGCCATTTTGAACGGCATCCGGAAGATTCAAATAGTTCTGGCTGGAGGCTGTTGGGATTTGATTCAGAGACTGAGGGACGATTCCCATTTGTGGACGCTTAATCTCTCCCTGCTTTTCCAGTGTTTTGATGATTGGCTTAGCTGTGTTGATGGGTATGGAAAAGCCGATGCCTTCTACTTCCTCCTGGGCAATTTTGCTGGAATTAATGCCGATAACTTCACCGTTGGCATTAAGCAGAGGGCCTCCGGAATTACCTGGATTAATCGATGCATCGGTCTGGATCACTTGGGCGGTAAAATCCTCCTGGCCATCCTGGTCGATATCGACAGGCAAATCACGTTCCTTGCTGCTGATGATACCCTGTGTGACGGATCCCTCCAAATAGCCGAGCGGGTTCCCAATCGCTATGGCCTGCTCCCCGGCTTTTACCGAGTCCGAATTTCCGAGGTTCGCCACACTCTTTACTTTACTGCCGTCAATTTCGAGAACGGCAAGATCCAGCCATTGGTCAGATCCAAGCAGTTTGGCAGAAAGGGTAGACCCATCGTTTAGTTTCACCTCAAGCTTGTTTGCGCCATCCACAACATGATGGTTGGTAACCACGTACGCTTTATTTCCGCTTTTCTTGTAAATGACCCCTGACCCTGATCCTGCTTCCTGTTCATTTGAACCGGAGCCGGATAAAGAGGAGGAGGCTTGATAATTATTGACACCTACCACTGACGGAAGTGCTTTTTCCACCATGGATGAAACATCCTTTGTACTGGACGGGGTTGAAACAGGAAGAGTTTTGACAGCGTTGTTTTTGGAATTCTGTTGGGATGTGATGATATTCTTTGTATTGGTTGATTGGGTTTGCCCAATGGATGGAGCGATACCACCCGTGTACATAAACAGGACGCATGCTCCGCCGACCACAGCTCCTGTCAGTCCAGATAGAAAAGGCATCAAGATTCCTTTTCTTTTACCAGTTGAACGTCGTTCTTGTTCCATGTTCTCCACCATCCTTTTATTATTCAGCTGTTAAACAGGCTGTTGTTTGTATAGTTAGTATGGAGGAACTTCCTTAACTTTTTCTTAATACATGTATATTCATATTTTCGTATGTGTCTCTGATAGTAAAATAGAATGAGAATATCCTTTTAGGTTAAGTTGTTTAATCCTATTTAAAATAAATAATTAGTACTTTGTTACGATGTGAATTTGAATATTCATGCGATACTATGAATATTGTAATAGTTTTCCACAAAAAAGAAAAAGGAGATGGGTTGATGGGATTAAAGAAGAAGGCGGCCGCGGGATTAATCGGGCTCAGCATTCTGGCTGCACCGTATGCGGCGCTGGCGGAGTCACCGGCCAAAGCACAGAATCAATGGCATAATGTCAACGTTTATGAAACGCAAGATGAGAAAGATGGCAGCCTGTTTAACAGTGAAAACTATGATTTTGTGAAATACAGCAAAATCGGACAGAAGCTGATGGACATTCAAAAACAAAGTCCGCGTGTAAAGGTTGAAAAACAGGGGAAATCAGCGGATGGCAAGGATATGTATGTCGTGACGATTGCAGAGCCGTCCGCTAATGGAAAAATGGGATATTACAAGAAACTGAGAAAGCAAATGTTTAAGAATCCCGAAAAGGCACAGAAATTTATTGAGAAGCATCCCGATGTAAAGGTGCCGGTCATGATCAACGGTTCCATTCATGGAACAGAGTTTTCGGGATCGGATGCCGTGCTTCAGCTGATCGAGCGATTTGCGAAAGAGAATGATGCAGAAACTAAAAAAATCCTCAGCTCGCAAATATTAATTTTTAATGTGGTGGCGAATCCGGATGGGCGCGTGAATGCTACTCGTTTTAATGGCAATGGCATCGATTTGAACCGTGATTTCATCACCCAATCACAGCCGGAAACACAGCAAATGGTGTCGCTCATCACGGAATGGAACCCAATGGTGTTCCTGGATCTGCATGGTTATGTAAAAGCATATGGAGGGCCTGGGCATCCAGGATTGATTGAACCATGCACACCGCCCCATAACCCGAACTATGAATATGATTTGTTCTCCAAATGGTCCATGAATCAGGCGGAAGCCATGGAAGCTGAAATTGTCAGCAACCGAAGCGACTATCAAAACACCAATACCTCTACTTCAAAGGTAGATTACCAGAACATGACGGGTGCGTACATACCACAGCGTGATGATACAGCAGGCTGGGATGATTATCCTCCGATTTTCACCCCGATGTACGCCATGTATCACGGTTCCTATGGCTATACATTGGAAACACCGACCAATGACTGGGATGGTGTAAAGTGGCATTATGATGCGGTTATGGGTGCACTGAATTATGCAGCGCAGAATAAAACGGGAATGGTGAAGGATCAGATCGAGGTGTTCAAGCGCGGCATTAATTTTGACCATCCTTTCCACAAAAAAGGATTTTTCCCGAAAGCCTATATTTTGCCTTCAGATCCACACGATTCAACAGCGACAGAAAAAGCGGTCAACCACTTGATTAAGAATGACATTGACGTAAGCAAATCCGTCAAGCCATTCACCTTCAACGGAAAAACGTATCCAGCAGGAACGTATGTGGTGAATATGAGCCAGGCAAAAGCAGGCTTGGCCAACACCATGCTCTGGGATGGGGAAGATATCACGAATGATACACCGGCCATGTACGATATTTCGGCATGGAGCCTGCCTGAGCTTTGGGGCTTTGATGCGATTCAAGTACCGGCCGACAGCAGCGCAACTTTTTCTCTTGCTCCGGTAAAAGAAGCCGGCGATCACGGTCATCTAGTAGGGACAGGCCCATACAAGATTCCGAATACATCTGTGAAGGCGGTCGAGCTTGCCAATAAATTGGTGAACAACGGATATGCGGTCAAGCGTGATGAAAAGGGTGATTTCTACCTTAATAGCAAAATCACCCTTGATGCTGTGAGACTTGTCCGTTATTCCGGGCTGACGATCAAGAGTGCCAAGATTCCAGCGGGTGCGAAAAAAATGCAATCGGTGAATGTTGCCATTTTAAAAGATGGCGGGATGAACAAGGCACAGTCGCATTCAGGAACAAAGCTGGCTCTTGAACGACTGGGCTTCAACGTAAAAGAATTTACACCAAGCGAGCTTGCCAGTCGAGGACTTGGCAATACCGATGTCTTTTTCTACAGTGGAACATCCAATCTGATTTCCTACAAAAATAGCAAAGCCAATGCCGAGTTTGGTTTGGAAAACGAAGCACAGTTCGAATCCTTCAAAAAGAAGATTACCGAATTTGTAAATGGCGGAGGAAAATATATCGCAGTCGGAGCCGGAGCAGCCAGTGCGGCAAAAACGCTTGGACTGACAAACGTAACCATCAACAAAGGTAATGGTGATTCTAATGGTATTGTACAAGTGGACTATAAGAACCATCCGTTGACACAAGGTTATAAAACAAGTGATTATGGCTTCGTATATGGCCCAGTATGGTATTCCAACACTGATGGCTATGATACAGTGGCAGCCTTTAAAAACAATTCCGATTTCTTTGTGGCCGGTCATTGGAAAAATCGCCAAGCCGCTCAAGGACAACCGGTTATCATCAAGGACCAGTCCAAAGATGTGACCCTGATGGGAATTGAAGCAGGTTTCCGGGATCATACCGATTATCTGTTCCGCTTGCTTTCCAACGCTGTTTATAGCAAGTAATGAATGAGCAAGTCTCTGTTAAAGAGGCTTGCTTTATTTTTTGAAGGATTAATCTTTTTTGAATCGAAATACGTATCTTTGTTGAAACAAAATGATATTTTGTTCCAATAGGAGTGTCATGCAGCATGGCAGTAACGGCTGGTCCAAGTTTCGGAGGAAATTCTTCCGAAGGAAGTGAAAAAGCGAAAGGAATTGGAACAATATGCAGAAAAACAGGAGCACTATTGAGGAAAAGGAGCGAGACAAATGGATGCTGTAAAAGAAGGAACGCTTAAGGTTCCTGGAGCACAACTCTATTATGAGGTGCAAGGCTCGGGTCCAGTGCTTCTTATGGTTCATGGAGGCAATGGCGATGCCCAGTCTTTTCCGATGGCCACTCTTCTTTCTGACCGGTATACGGTGATCACCTACGACCGGCGGGGGCATTCCAGGAGTCTGCCCGAAAACCCTGATGAACACTATCGTGTCCAAACTCACGGGGATGATGCCCAGTACCTGTTGGAACACCTTACAGAGGAACCAGTTTATGTTTTTGGTGCAAGTACAGGAGCAGTGGTCGGTCTGGACCTTGCCATTCGGTATCCTGAACAAATACGTATGATGGTTGCGCATGAGCCGCCGCTTCCCCTCCTTTTGTCTGGAGAGGATAGGACCGCTGCGATGGACAGCCTAATCCAGCTTGAGGAAGGATACAACAGGAACGGGCTTTCAGCTATGGCTGACTTTGGGGAAAAGATGGGGTTGAAAATGACAGGAGAAGGTCCGCCAAGGCCGCCCCGCAACATGGAGCGGTTAATGGGGAACATTCAGTATTTTATAAAGAAGGAAGTTCCGGGCATACGAAACTATTCGATGGATGAAGGAAAATTAAAAGTGGCATTATATGACAAACCAGGGCTGATCATTGCAGCCGGTGGGGAAGAATCAAGGGGTTACATTCCGTATCAATATGCACAAGGGCTTGCCGGAAAGCTCGGAACACCAGTGATCGATTTCCCCGGCAATCATTTGGGAAGCAGCGTGCATCCAAAGAAGTTCTCGGACAAATTGCACCAGGTATTGAGTCTGTTTTAAAGCAAAAAAGAGAGGGAGCAGCCTGGCTGCAGTCCCTCTTTTTTTACTTCCTGTGCATTTTAAATTCTAAGAAGAGCTCATTGTAATACGCTAAATTCTTTTTACCGAGGTTTTCATACACCTCAAGTTTTTCCGTCAGTTTGGGAGACGGGTAAAAGCGCTCATCGTTGACTGTTTCTTTCGGCATGTATGCCAGGGCTTTTTTATTTGGTGTGGAATAGTTCACGTATTCCGCATTTTGTGCCGCTACTTTCGGATCGAGCATAAAGTTCATGAATTTAAGTGCAGCTTCTTTGTTCTTTGCTGTCTTTGGAATGACCATGTTGTCAAACCAGAGATTCGAACCTTCTACTGGTACGACATATTCAAGGTCCTCGTTCTCACTCATGATTTCGGAGGCAACACCCGACCATACGATACCAATGGAAGCTTCCTCATTCTGAAGCAGCAGGCGGATTTCATCGCCGACGATGGCCTTAATGTTCGGCGTTAAGGTATCCAGCTTTCGTTTCGCTTCCTGAAGGTGGGCGTGGTTCGTGTCATTCAGGGAATAACCAAGACTGTTCAGCCCCATCCCCATGATCTCGCGGGCGCCGTCAACCAGCAGAATTTTATTCCTCAAATCAGGATCCCACAAGTCATTCCAACTGTTGATTTTTTTGCCGTTCAGCATTTTCGGATTGTAGACGATTCCGACGGTTCCCCAGAAATAAGGTACGGAATATTTGTTGTTTTCATCAAACGGAAGGTCCATAAAACGCGGATCAATATTTTTCAGATTCGGAAGCTTGGAGTGGTCCAGTGGAATCAGGAGATGCTCCTTCCGCATTTTATCGATCATATATTCAGATGGAACAGCAATATCGTACGTTGTTCCGCCTTGCTCAATTTTGGTCAGCATCGCTTCATTGGAGTCAAAGGTTTCATAGATGACCTTAATGCCGGTCTCTTTTTCAAAGCGTTTAATCAAGTCCGTGTCAATATAATCTCCCCAGTTATAGATGGTGAGTGTGTTTTTGCCGGAATAACCCTGTGATGAATTAAGCTCAGACAGTGTATAAAAGAAAACGGCAGAAACAAGAATGATACCCAGAAAAAAGCGGAGAAGGCTGCTCATTTTTTAACCCCCCATCTTCCCGGCCGGTTGCGCTGTGAAATAAAGTAATACACAACGACGAGCACAAGTGTAAATAAAAACAGAAGGGCGGACAGAGCATTGACATTAAGCGATATTCCTCGGCGTGCAAGCGAGTAGATCTCGACGGAAAGGGTGGTAAAGCCATTTCCGGTCACGAAAAAAGTAACAGCAAAATCATCGAGTGAATAGGTTAATGCCATGAAAAACCCTGCAAAGATTCCAGGTGTAATGAATGGAAGCACAACCTTTGTCAGCACGTTCCACTGGCTTGCGCCCAGATCCCTTGCCGCATCAATCAAAGTGGGGCTCATTTCAGACAACTTCGGCAATACCATAAGCACCACAATCGGTATACTGAACGCGATATGCGAAAGAAGCACCGAATACATCCCCAATTTAATCCCTGCCATCGTAAACAGAATGAGAAAGGACGCGCCAATAATAACATCCGGACTCACGATCAGCACATTGTTGAGCGAGAGAAGCGTATTCTTTGTCTGACGCTTGCGGATGCTGTGGATACCCAGAGCACCGAGTGTACCAATGATCGTTGCAAACAGCGAAGAAACGAGTGCGATGACCAGGGTATTCAGTACAATGATCAGCAGCCTGGAATCCTGGAACAGTTCCCTGTACCAGTCGAGTGTAAAACTTTTAAAGTTATACATGGTTCCGCCGCTGTTAAATGAATAAAACACAAGAAAGAAAATCGGTGCATAAAGGATAAAAAAGATGAGCACAAGAAATATTCGTGATAAAGGTGTGATTCTTTGATCCAATTTATACACCACGCTTTCGGTTCCCGGTCAGGCTGATGATCAGAAACATGATAAGAATTAAGAACACAGCGATGGTGGAGCCCATGCCCCAGTCCTGTGTTACGAGAAACTGCTGTTCAATGGCTGTTCCAAGTGTGATGACACGGTTTCCCGCGATCAAGCGCGTCAGCATGAACAGAGACAAGGCCGGTATAAAAACGACCTGGCAGCCTGCCTTTACACCGTCAATCGTCAGCGGGAAAATGACTCGGCGGAAGGTGATCCATTTGGATGCACCCAAATCATTTGCCGCGTCCAGCAGCGTCGGATTCAGCTCATTCAGCGCATTGAAAATTGGCAGGATCATAAATGGAATAAAAATATAGACCGATACAAAAACAAAGCTGAAATCGGTAAACAAAATTTGCTTGGCACCAATGCCGACGGCTTCCAAAAAGCTGTTCGCAATGCCTTTTGTGCCAAAAATACCGAGAAACGCATAAGCCTTCAGAAGAAGGTTAATCCACGACGGCACAATAATCAGCAGTAGCCAAAGCTGCTTATGTATGGTTTTTGTCAGCAAGTAGGCCGTGGGGTACGCAATGATTAATGAAATAACCGTAATCAAAAACGCATACCAGAAGGAACTCAGGGTCATTTTTAAATAGACCGGAGTGAAGAACGTCTTGTAGTTGACCAGTGAAAAATGTCCTTCGATATCAAAAAATGAATAATAAAGAACGAGCAGCAGCGGAGCCACTACAAACAGAACAATCCAAAGGGCGTACGGAAACAGGTACAAATTGCGGGTTACTTTATTGTTCATGAGCATCTCCCGCAGAGTAGGCTTCTAGACGCCGGTCAAAATCGGCTTCTGTTTCCCCGAACCGCATTACGTGAATCGCCTCCGGATCAAAGTACAATCCAATCTCATCACCGACTGCCGCTTTCTTGGTGGAATGGACAAGCCATTCGTTGCCGTCTTTGTCATAGCAGCTGATTTCATAGTGAACGCCACGGAACAGCTGGGAATCTACCCTTACTTGAAGTTTTCCGCGTTCAAGCGTAGTGATTTCCAAATCTTCCGGACGGATAACGATGTCCACGGATTCATTCGGATTGAGGCCTCTGTCCACGCACTCAAATTGGCCGCCGACGAATTCCACAAGGTAATCTTTGATCATTTTTCCTTCGACAATGTTGGATTCTCCGATAAAGTCAGCAACAAAGCGGTTAATGGGTTCGTCATAAATATCGATCGGAGTGCCGCTTTGCTGGATGATTCCTTTGTTCAAGACGAAAATCTCGTCAGACATGGCAAGGGCTTCTTCCTGGTCATGAGTAACGAAAATAAAGGTGATGCCCAGCCGCCGCTGCAGTTCACGAAGCTCATACTGCATCTCTGTCCGCAGCTTTAAGTCAAGAGCAGAAAGAGGCTCGTCGAGCAAAATCACTTCAGGCTCATTGACGATGGCCCTCGCAATGGCCACACGCTGCCGCTGGCCGCCGGACATTTCACGGATTTCGCGAGTTTCATAACCTTCCAGGTTTACGAAACTCAATGCTTCCTTAACCTTTTGTTGAATATCAGCATTCTTCATTTTTTTAATGCGCAGCCCAAAAGCTACATTTTCAAATACATTCAGGTGAGGAAAAAGAGCATAATCCTGAAAGACTGTGTTCACTTGACGTTTATTGGCCGGAACATCATTGATTTTTTTGCCATTAAAAAAGATGTCTCCCTTTGTGGCTTCCGTAAATCCGGCAATCAGGCGAAGAATGGTCGTTTTCCCGCATCCTGACGGGCCTAGCAGGGTGTAAAACTTTCCACGTTCAATTTCAAAACTTACTTGATCCAGCACAGCCGGATCATTATCGTATTGTTTGGTAACCTGTTTAAATTGAATAATAGCGTTTGTCATCGCAACCCCTCATCTATCCCAATTTCATTGACTGTTTGTCTGTTCCATCGTTAAATAAACTGAACTTTTTTGTTCTGAACAATTATACCTGAAAACCCGATCATTTTTAATAAAAAACCTGGAAATATCGTCTTTCTCGATAATTGGTAAACCATTCACAATTTATTTCTTTTTACATGAAAAAGTAATATTTGTTTTTTTCTTCTATAGAATATTACGGTCGGTTAAAACAAACACAAGCGTCAATAGAAGTGGAGGTAGGAGAAATTTGCATAGCTTGCGCTGGATTTGGGGAAACCTGCTGCCTTATCGCAAACGATTGGCTTTGGGGCTGCTGCTCGTGCTGGCAGTTGCGTGCATGAACCTGATCAATCCCTATGTGGCGGGCAAAATTGTGGACCGGGTCATTTATGGAAATCAGAATGGGCTGCTCTTGCAGCTGCTGGCCATCATGATCGGCTCCACGCTTATTCGCACAGGTGTCCGCTACGGGTACCAGATGTTGTTTGAAAACCTGTCACAGAACGTGATTTTTACGATGAGAGAGAAGCTGTATGACCATCTGAACCAGTTGGAACCGGGTTTTTATGACCGGACGAAAACAGGTGATATTATGGCGAGGATGACAAGTGATCTGGAGGCTGTCCGGCATTTTGCCGCATGGACCATTTACATGGTTGTTGAAAACCTGGCCATTCTGCTGTCTGCTCTCTGTTTCATGTTCTACATTCATCCGCCTTTGGCGCTGGCTATGCTGGCGATCACACCGGCCATTGGTTTTTTTGCCTACAGGCTGACAAAAGATGTACGGCCAACCTTTGCCGAGATACGAAACCAGTTTGCCCGGCTGAATTCTGTTGTACAGGAAAATATTTCAGGCAACCGGGTGGTAAAAGCCTTTGCCAAAGAAGAGTATGAGATTAAAAAGTTTTCTGCTGAGAACAAGGCCTTTAAAGAGAAGAATCTGATGTCGTCCCAAGTTTGGGGAAAGTATTTGCCGGTACTGGATTCGCTGGCAGGTGTATTGACCGTTGTTATGACCTTGGCCGGGGGTATCATGGTCATCCGTGGATCCCTTTCCCTGGGAGAGCTTGTAACCTTTAACTCTCTCATCTGGGCATTGAACAATCCAATGAGGCTGGCTGGATGGCTGATCAATGATGTGCAGCGGTTTATCTCATCGGCCGAAAAAGTGGAAGAGCTACTGGAAACAGAACCACAGATCAAATCGGTAACAGAAGAAAGGGCTGTACAGCCGTCGAATAACGTTCTTGAATTTGATCATGTTCATTTCAGTTATGGAGACGGCCCGGTTCTTCGTGACATCACACTTCAGGCCCATGCTGGCGAAACCATCGGCATTATCGGTCCTACAGGTGCCGGTAAATCAACACTGGTTGACCTTCTTGGCCGCTTTTATGAGGTTGATGCAGGGGAGATCCGAGTGGATGGCATCAACATCAAGGATTGGAACATTCATCAGCTGCGGGAAAAAATGGCGATGGTTATGCAGGATATTTTTCTTTTTTCCGATACCATCGAAGGAAATATCGCTTATGGAAATCCGGATGCACCAATGGACGAGGTGTATGATGCAGCGGAAAAGGCGGAAGCCAGCCGGTTCATAGAGTCGCTTCCTTTAGCCTATGACACAGTGGTCGGGGAAAGGGGCGTGGGGCTCTCGGGCGGCCAAAAGCAGCGAATCGCTCTTGCCCGTGCTCTGTTGCGGAATCCTTCTCTTTTAATTTTGGACGATACCACGTCAAGTGTGGATATGGAAACTGAGTTCAAGATCCAAAAAACGCTGAAATCTATTCTTAAGGACAAAACTTGTTTTATCATTGCGCACCGGATTTCATCGGTAAAGGATGCCGACATGATCCTGGTGATGCAGGGAGGGTGCATTATCGAAAGAGGGAAACACGCTGATTTGATGAAAAGAAAAGGATATTACTGGCATGTCTACAACAACCAGCTGGGCAATTTTGATCTGACACCGCTTGGTGAGGAAGTGATATAGATGGCACGCAATACGTTTAATGTGGATGAAGAATTGGAAACACCGTTTAATCTCAAACATTTAAAGCGCTTGACCGTGTATATCCGGCCATACAAAAAGAAAATGATTTTGACCGTGCTGATTATGCTGATCGCCAGCGGGGCCAATCTGATTGGCCCCTTTATCATCAAACACGCAATCGATAGTGAAATTCCGGACAAGAACATTACAGGTCTTACCCTGCTTTCCGGTGTCTTTCTAGCCGCATTGGTGATATCGGGCATTTGCATGAAGTGGCGGATAAGGATGATGGCCGAAATCGGCCAGAGCATTATTCAAAATATCCGCAAAGATCTCTTTTCGCACTTGCAGTCTTTGTCGTTCTCTTTTTATGACAGCCGTCCGCACGGGAAAATTCTTGTTCGTGTTGTAAACTACGTTAATTCATTAAGTGACCTGTTATCCAATGGGTTGATTCAGTTGATTACCGATCTATTCAGCCTGGCCGTTATTTTCGGATTTATGCTCGCGATCGATGTTAAGCTGACGCTGCTTACCCTGGCTGGATTTCCTGTTCTTGCGGCGGTTATCTTCTTTATTAAAACGGCACAACGAAAAGCATGGCAGACGCTGAGCAACAAGCAGTCCAACATGAACGCATACATCCATGAAAGCATAAACGGCATGAAGGTGACTCAGGCGTTTACACGTGAACAAGAAAACAAACGAATTTTCCACAGAGTTTCAACCGGTTATAAACAGTCGTGGCTGAAGGCAATGTACGTTCAATTCCTGTTATGGCCCTCAATTGAAAACATTTCGGTACTGACTGTATCTGTCATCTATGTGTTTGGGATCGCCTGGATCGGCCATAGTGTAACAGTGGGAGCTTTGATTGCCTTTATCGGCTACATCTGGATGTTTTGGACGCCGCTTGCGAATATCGGGAACTTTTACAATGCCATCATAAATGCTATGGCGTATTTGGAACGGATATTTGAAATGATGGATGAACAGCCGGCCGTTAAAGATAATCCCGATGGAAAGGTCTTGAAAACCATTGAAGGAAAAGTAGAGTTTGAGAGTGTTGATTTCGGTTACGGAGAAAAAGAGCAAGTACTGAAGAACGTTCAATTTAAAGCCGATCCCGGTGAAACGGTCGCTCTTGTCGGTGCAACCGGTTCTGGAAAAACGACAATTGTCAGTTTGATCAGCCGATTTTACGACTGTACGCTAGGCAGAATCAAAATCGATGGAACGGACATTCAGGGTGTGACTCTTTCCTCACTCCGTAAACAAATGGGCGTCATGCTTCAGGATCCGTTCATCTTTTCTGGAACAATTATGGAGAACATCCGGTATGGCAGACTCGATGCTACGGATGAAGAAGTATTGGAAGCGGCCAAGGCTGTTCAGGCCCATGATTTCATAAGTGGTTTGCAGCATGGATATTACACAGAAGTAAATGAAAGAGGAACCAGGCTTTCCACGGGCCAAAGGCAGCTTATTTCATTTGCGAGGGCACTGCTTGCCGACCCGAAAATTCTTATTTTGGATGAAGCGACTTCATCCATTGATACTGAAACAGAGCTTGCGATTCAAAAAGGACTGGAGCGCCTGCTGGCAGAGAGAACGTCCTTTGTCATCGCCCACCGCCTTTCCACCATTCAAAATGCGGACCGAATCCTCTATATTGATGACGGGCGGATTGTGGAAGAAGGCACACATGAAGAGCTGATTGGAAAAAGGGGCTGGTATTGGAAGCTGTATAACTCTCAGCGTCTTCCTTCCGAGACAGGATAAGTGAGATCCATTAAGGGAGCATTTCGATGCTCCCTATTTTTCATTTTATCGGGGTAGTCTTATAATAGAGATGGAAAGCGCTATCTTATATCCGGATCAAGTTCCCCGATTTGAATAGGTACAAGATTAAGAGAATCATGAAATGAAAGAAGGTGATACAGCCGAGGGTGACTCCCAATACAATACATAGATATGGTTTTGTCTACTAAACCAGCATGATGAAGGGGAACATGACCTCGGGGGGCATAAAAAAGAAGAGGTATTACTGGTATAAAAATGTGGTCCACACAAATGGAGAAGAAATCTAACCATTCAGAGGAGGCTTTTTTAATGGTATACAGTGCAGACAACAATCGTTATGAGACGATGAAATATAACCGGAGCGGCCGTTCAGGCCTTCAGCTCCCCGCCATCTCACTGGGCCTGTGGCATAATTTCGGCGGAGTCGATTCGTATGAAAACGGCCGTGGCATGTTGAGACGGGCATTTGACTTAGGCATCACCCATTTCGATCTGGCAAACAATTATGGCCCTCCAGCCGGTTCAGCAGAGGAAATGTTTGGCAATATCCTGAAAACGGACTTTGCACCCTATCGCGATGAGATGATTATTTCGACCAAAGCCGGTTATTATATGTGGCCAGGGCCATATGGCGAGTGGGGCTCCAAGAAATATTTGACCGCCAGCCTTGATCAGAGCTTGAAGCGGATGGGGCTGGACTATGTGGACATCTTCTATTCTCACCGTCCGGATCCAAACACGCCCCTTGAAGAAACGCTGGCAGCGCTTGATGCGGTTGTCCGCCAGGGAAAAGCGCTTTATGTGGGAATTTCCAGCTACAGCCCGGAACAGACTGAAGAAGCAATCAGAATTCTGAACGACCTTGGAACTCCTCTTTTAATCCATCAGCCGAGCTATTCCATGCTCAACCGCTGGATTGAGGACGGCTTGCAGGATGTACTGGAGGAAAATGGTGTCGGTTCCATCGCCTTCTGTCCACTGGCTCAAGGATTGCTGACACCAAAGTATTTAAACGGTGTTCCAGAAGATTCAAGGGCGGCTAAATCTAGTGGAGCCCTTGATGAAAACAGTGTAACACCAGAGGTTATTGAAAAAGTAAAGCGATTGAACGATATTGCAGCCAATCGTGGCCAAAGCCTTCCACAGATGGCGCTGGCCTGGGTGCTTCGCGGCGGGAAAGTGACTTCTGCACTAATTGGCGCCAGTAAGGTGAGCCAAATCGAAGACAATGTGAAAGCCCTTGATAATCTTGACTTTAGTGATGAAGAACTTCAGCGAATTGATGACATCCTGATGGTGAATAGCTCGGTTCGTTCTTAACAACAAAAAAAGAACTGATACGATGCGGGTATCAGTTCTTTTTTCGTGCTTGATAAGTGGTTGGTTAACATAACCTTGCTTTGGCGGGTGAAACTTGGATAATGGCGGTAAACCGTCTATTTTCGCATGGCATCTGAAATGTCGGGTATTTCACAATACCATCACTCTTTTGAATGCAGCGGCTTATCAAAGACAAAAACGGTCATGGCAATATCAGCTTCAATATCGATATCTGAAAAGATACGAACGATATTGGCGCCCATAAGTTCTTCAAACCTCTGGCGCACGCCTTTGTCGTTGTAGATTTTTTTAACAAATTCAGTCCGCGCTTCATGCACCATTTTTTCGCCATCTTTAGAATTCATCATGAACTTTTCGATATTTGTGAGATTCCCCTTCATTTCACTGACCGCCCATGAACCGATAAAGCGGGTACTGATTTCTTTAGGGCCGTTGCCGACAAATTCTTTTCGAATTTCACGTACAAGCATACTGAATTGATGTTCCATATTTCTGCTCATTGTTTCATCTCCTTTAACCGCCGAAAGGTTTTCCCCTACGCATCATCAGCAGGTAACTGAAAGTGAGCACAAGGATGACAAGCGACAGCCAAAAGTTTTCCTTCGGATTCTGGTTGTTCACGATAATAAACCTTACGCTAGCAGTAATGCCAATATATAAAAGGTAGCTCAGGGGAAAATGATGGCTCTCACTAAAATATTTCACGATCATTGATATAAAGGCAAAGTAGAGGAAGAAAACCAATACTTTTCCCAGTATAACATGCACATTGGTCTGTTGATGCAGGGCGTCGCTGATGATATAGAAAAGCTCGCGGAACAGAAAAAACAGCAAAGCGAAAGCCAGCAGGACAAGAGAAAGATTTAACAGATATTGAAACCCTTTACTCAATGTTTTCCATCCCATTATGTGTCTCATATTATTCTTTCAAACCTTCTCCAACGCCTTTTAAAAGGTTAAGTCCAAAGCCTATGGCCCGGTTGATGTCAGGATCCTTCAGTGCCTTCATCAAATCAAAAACGCCTACCTTTTCTTTGGCCTGCAGTCCTTTTTCCGCTTTGTCCAGTCCGTTGCCCATGGCACCCATTAGTTTTTTGGTCATATCCGGATTGGTATCTGACAAAGCACCAGCTGCGGCCATCATGTTGTTGATGGCATTGGTAATTTGCGGGCGGAGCAACTGCTCTACAGCAATGCCCGCCACTTTTTCTTTTGCTTCAACAAGACCGTTTACCGATCCAAGAATCCCACTTTCGTGCAATTCATTGAACAGCTTGATCATTTCTCTGATTCCTTCTGCGCTTTTTGCCAAATCTGTCAGAATCGCTTCCAGACTTTGTTCCTGCAGTTCTTTTTCCGTACGGGCAGGATGTACAATTTTCGTAATCGGCTGTGCCATTATCTCTGACCTCCTACAGGTATATTGACATCGGCAATCGGTTCATAATCAGCACGTGCCCATTTGCGTTCAACCTGAACACCGGCTTGCGGATTTCGCTCCGCATAACGCGGATTGTACATAGGAAGCGGAGTCCGCCCTTTGACGTTAATCACTTCCATACGCACCTTCGTCTGTTTGTAGGCTGGAGTCTGGGTCCTGACATCACCGACACTGCCGGTCAGAATGTTAATGGCATTTTCGTGGCTGACGGAATGCATCGGCACATATAATTCGTTGCCTTGTACCCGGTCGGTTACGATGGAGCGCAGTTTAATGAATCCGTATGGCGATATCAAACGGACAGTGGACCCGTCCTGCACGCCGCGTTCTCGTGCGAGCTCAGGTGAAACCTCTACAAATACTTCCGGGAGCTTGTATTGAATACCCTTGGATTTATTGGTCATGTTTCCTTCATGGAAATGTTCGAGCAGGCGGCCGTTGTTCAAAGTTAAATCAAATTCTTTTTCATAATCAACCGGCTGAACATAATCGACAAGAGAAAATCTGGCCTTGTTGTCCGGGAAGTTGAAGCGCTCGGTATAGAGAAGAGGCTCATCGCTGCCATCCTTTTGAACCGGCCAGATGAGGCTGTCCCATCCTTCGAGGCGATCATACGAAACTCCGGCAAAGATCGGAGCCAGACTTGCGATTTCATCCATGATTTCACTCGGGTGAGAATAGTTCCAGTCAGCTCCCATTGCTTTGGCGACCTGCTGAATGATCCACCAGTCCGGCTTGGATTTTTCCAACGGTTCAAGTGCCTGGTACAGTCGCTGAACCCGGCGTTCGGTGTTTGTAAAGGTTCCATCTTTTTCAAGAGACGGTGAAGCTGGAAGAACCACATCCGCAAATTGGGCCGTTTTTGTAAAAAATACATCCTGCACGACAAAAAAGTCGAGCTTGCCAAGCATTTCATGAACATGATTGGAGTTCGAATCCACCCACGCCATGTCTTCACCCATAAGGTACATGGCTTTCAACCGGCCTTTTTCCACTTCCTGAAGCATTTCAATGTTAGTGAGACCGGCCTCGGGAGAAATGGAGACACCGTAGGCTTCTTCAAAAACGGCACGTGCCGCAGCATCTGTCAGTCTTTGATTGCCTGGAAGCCATTGCGGGAGTGTACCCATGTCACAGGAACCCTGAACATTATTGTGCCCGCGCAATGGATAGGCACCTGCACCGGGCCGTCCAAAGTTTCCGGTTGCCAAAAGAAGGTTGGCAATCGCTGCTGAAGTATGAGAGCCGGCAATGTTTTGAGTGACACCCATTCCCCAAAGGACACATGTGCCGTCTGCTTCATGAATGATTTTGGCTGCTTCCATGAGCTGCTCTTTGGATAAGCCGGTGACTTCCTCCGCATAATCGAGAGTATACTTTTCAAGCACTGCCAAATATTCGTCATACTGGTTGACCCGCTCTCGGATAAACGCTTCGTCATGCCATCCCTGGTCGATGATGTATTTGGTTACTGCTGCCAGCCATACGAGGTCGGAACCTTGTTTTGGGTGAAGATATAAATCAGAACGGTCTGCCATTTCATGCTTGCGAAGATCAGAAACGATCAGCTTTTGCCCGTTCAATTTTTTCGCTCGTTTGACGCGGGTGGCCAAAACTGGGTGTCCCTCCGTTGGATTTGCACCGATAATGATAACCAGTCCGGCGCATTCTATATCTTTAATGGTACCGGAATCACCGCCATAACCGACTGTGGAAAGCAATCCGTCGGTCGCAGGAGACTGGCAGTAGCGTGAGCAGTTGTCCACATTGTTGGTTTCAAAGATTTGACGTGCCAGCTTTTGCATCAAATAAGCTTCTTCATTGGTTGTTTTCGAAGAACTGACAAATCCAAAGGCATTGCCGCCATACTGCTGTTTAATGCTGCCCATTTTTTCCCCAATTACTGAGAGTGCTTCCTCCCATGTCGCTGTGACAAATTCATCGCCTTTACGGATGAGCGGGTGAGTCAGGCGCTGGTCGCTGTTCACGAAATCCCAGCCGAATTTACCTTTAATACATGTGGAGATACTGTTAACAGGGGCATCCTCCGTTGGTTCAATTTTTAAAATTTTTCTTCCTTTTGTCCATACTTCAAACGAACAACCTACGCCGCAGAAGGTACAGACCGTTTTGGTTTTTTTCGTACGTGTTTCCCTCATTGCAGCTTCCACTTCAGAAATGGCAAAGATACTTCCATAGCCCGGTTCTACTTCTTTAATTAAGTCGACCATCGGGTTGAGCAGGTCCTGTTTGATTCCGGTCATAAAGCCCGCTTCTCCAAGCATGGATTTTTCCATCAAGGCATTGCAAGGGCAGACAGTGGCACACTGGCCACAAGAAACACAGGAAGATTCATTGATCGATGTGTCATTATCCCAGATAACGCGTGGCATGTTGCGCTCCCAATCAATGGTCAGTGTTTCATTAACCTGCAGGTCCTGGCAGACTTCCACGCATTTTCCGCAAAGGATGCACTGGTTGGGGTCATAGCGGTAAAAAGGGTGGGACATATCCACCTCATAACCTTTTTCACGGAATGGGCGTTCCTGATGTTCGACCTCGAGCAATTCAGCGGTGTTATGGACCTTGCAGTTGCCATTGTTGTTGTCGCATACGGTACAGTAGAGAAGGTGATTCTCCAAGATACGGTCCATCGCCTCATTCTGCGCTTCTTTTGCTGCAGGTGAAGAGGTGAGAATGTTCATCCCTTCTTTTATTTCGGTGGAGCAGGCTCTCATTACTTTTCCATCAATCTCGCACATGCATGTATCACATGTCTGGATCGGTCCAAGCGTTTCCGTATAACAAATATGAGGATGCTCTACTCCCTGCTGCAAAAGGTGATCGAGTACCCTTGTTCCTTCTTTGACTTGCTGTGTTACACCGTTGATCTGTACGGTTAACGTATTTTCCACTCTAATTTCCTCCTTAAAACTAAAAAAACCCACTATAAAACAATCTGTGCCGATTGACACAAATTCCTTTACAGTGGGTTAATAGCTAAGCATTATTTATACCAGCAATCCATCCCGCTATGTGATTTGCACGCCATGAACTTCTGGCAGCTGATCGTTACCAAAGAACAATGAACGTTTCCTTTTTCGATTATACCACTTTCATGCAATCGGGTAAATTTACTTTTTAATGGCCTGGTCCAGGAGCTCAAAGGGAAAGTGAAAATTTTCCTGTTCATATGTATCTAGCATTAGATTAGCATCAAAAAGGGAACTGACGGGTTAATGTCAGTTCCTCCATTTTTCAGGAAGCGCTGGGCTTGTTTCGTTTGGTTAACAGGTAAGCAACGAACAGGATGATAAACCAGACAGGAGTGACAAACAAGGCGATCCGGGTATCTTTTGCAAACCCGAGCACCACTACAACAAAGGCAAAGAACAAAAGGACTATCCAATTGATAAAGGGAGCGAGCGGCATTTTGAACTTGCTTTTTGCTGCCTCTTCGGGTTTTTGCTTTCTGAAACGAAGATGAGCGATCAGAATAATGCCCCATACCCAGATAAAACAGATGGTCGCAATGCTCGTAACCAGGGTAAAAACATCTTCCGGCAATAAGTAGTTAAGCAGTACGCCAAATGACAGGAAAAAGGTAGATACAATCAGTGCAGCAGCCGGTACTTTTTTATCGTTCAGGGAAGCCAGGCGCTTCGGTGCCTTTCCTTCATTGGCCAGTGTATACAACATTCGCCCTGTACTGAATAAGCCGCTGTTGCAGGATGACATGGCAGAAGTAATAACCACAAAGTTAATGACACCACCTGCAGCTGGTATTCCAATCAGCGAGAAGACCGAAACAAATGGACTGCTCGACGGGTTGATTTTATCCCAAGGATAGATCGACATGATCACAATCAGGGATCCGATATAAAAGAGAAGGATCCGGGCCGGAATATTGTTGATCGCGCTAGGCAGCGTGGTATCCGGATCCTGTGCTTCACCGGCAGTGACCCCAACAAGTTCAACTCCGACAAATGCAAAAAGGGCCATCTGAAAGGCCAGAACAAAACCTGAAGCGCCATTTGGGAAAAATCCGCCATGACTGACAAGATTGGAAAAGGAAGCCTGTGTTCCATGGCTTTCATGTCCCATGACGATGAGTACAATACCGATCACAATCAATGCAATAATGGTGATGATTTTAATAATGGCAAACCAAAACTCGATTTCTCCAAACGCTTTGACCGCCGACATATTGATCAGCAGTAAGATGAGAACCACAGCAAGTGCTGTCAGCCATTGAGGAATGGAAGGAAACCAATACTTTACGTACACACCAACCGCTGTAATTTCTGCCATACCGGTCACAATCCAGCAGAACCAATACGTCCAGCCTGTAATAAAACCAGCCCAGGGACCGATAAAGGATTCGGCAAAGTGTGTAAAGGAACCCGATGTCGGATTATACAGCAGCATTTCACCCAATGCGCGCATCATGAAGAAAAGCATGATGCCAATCATCGCGTAGTTGATCATGATGGACGGGCCTGTCAGATGAATGGACTTGCCTGCACCCAAAAACAGACCAGTGCCAATGGCACCGCCTATGGCTATTAATTGGATGTGCCGGTTTTTCAAACCGCGGTGCAACTCTTCTTCCTTTTTCATAGATACACCAACCTTTTCAACATGATCTCTGGAAAAATTATTTTCTGCTTTTATTGTCCTTATTTCCCTTTACTATTCCCTTGCAAAACCAATTGTATAACGGTTAATCATGAAAAAAGAGGGTATAGACACAACGTAATGCCAAACGTTGTTCGAAGACTTTAATGGAAGTCTTGCAAGATAACGACATCACAGGAGGGTTTTGGATGAGAAAACTATGGTCGAGTATTTCGCTGGCAAGCGTGCTTTTGTTTGGAGGGATTGCCGGCTGCAATGCACAAGATGCAGCAGGAGATGAGACAAACAAGCAACCGGCTAAGGAAAAAGAAGACAAGAAAGCAGACCAGGAAAAATCAGCACAAGGAAAAAAAGAGGAGGAGAAAAAACAAGCCGAAGCACCAAAACCAAAGCCTGCTCCCAAGCCAAAGGACATGACGGTTAAAGGCGTATACGTATCAGGTGCTGCAGCAGGCATGAACAGCAAGTTCAATGAGCTGATCAAGCTGGTGGACGACACGGAACTCAATTCACTTGTAGTAGATGTAAAAGGGGATAGCGGTGAAATTACATACGATTCAAACGTTAAAGAAGTAAATTCATATGGTTCTGATCAACATCCGCCAATTAAAAACATGAAGCAGCGGCTAAAGGTCATGAAAGACAAAGATATATATACCATTGCCAGGGTGGTTACCTTTAAAGACCCATACATGGCCAAAAAGAAGCCGGCATTCGCCATGAAGAAGAAAAGCGGCGGATTGTATTACAATGACGGCATTCCTTGGGTTGACCCGTATAAAGAACAGTACTGGAAGTATGTCACATCTGTTGCAAAGGAAGCCGCCAAACTCGGGTTTGATGAGATTCAGTTCGATTATGTCCGCTTTCCGGATAACGGAGCAAAGGTTGACCGGGAAGTGAAATTCGATAACCCGAACAAGAAGTCAAAAGCGCAGAACATCCACGACTTTCTCACCTATGCCAAAAAAGAACTGAAGCCTTATGGAGTCAATGTGTCTGCCGATGTGTTTGGGGTTTCGACAAGCGCGAAAGGAGATACGGGAATTGGACAGCAGTGGGAGTCTTTGACACAGGCTGTCGATATCTTGAGCCCGATGACATATCCATCTCATTACGGACCAGGGGACTATGGCATCAAAGTTCCTGATGCAGAGCCCTACAAATTAATCAAGAGCGCCCTTCAGCCCGCGGTCCAAAGGGACAAAGTACTGGAAAAACAAAAGAAGCATGCAGCAAAAATCAGGCCGTGGTATCAGGATTTTACAGCGACCTGGGTGGATGGCCATATTACATATGGCTCTCAGCAAGTTAAAGATCAAATCCGCGCCGGTAAAGAATTGGGCATTGACGGCTATTTACTATGGAACGCGAAGAATGAATATACTAAAGAAGCGCTTCAGCCAAAAAAATAGAAACTTACTGTGAAACAGAACAGCCGATAGGTGGCTGTTCTGTTTCTTTACTGTTGGGTACTTATAAGCTTACATACATAATTATGCAAATTTATAAATTTTTTCATTTTTATAGGTAATAAATACTAGAAAAGAGTATTGCGACTGTGATAAATTACTTGTGGTGATGTGTAAAAAGTCCCATTTGTTTTGGTGTAGAGGAGGAAGCCTTTTGGAAAGCTTAAAAGAAAAGCGGAGAAAAGAACGGCAAAGAACGTTGAAAACAAGACTCCTTATTATTCTTTCATTTCTCATTCTCTCGGGATGCGGAACATTCGCCTATGCCGAGAGTAGTAGCATAAAAGATTACCTTTCCAATCAGTCCCAGCAAATTCTCGGTCAACTTTTGGCCCGGCTGCAACCCGAAATGAAACAAGTGATTGAAGAATCTTCCACAGACGTGCAACAAACGGTACAAAATGAATCGATAGCGATGAATCAAGAGATGTCTGCCTATGCAAATTTGGAGCTTGAGCGCTACAAAAAAGAAGTAAAGAAATATGAGGAACAAAAAAAGCAATCTATTAAAAGAAAAAGAATACGAAGTGAAGCAAAAGCGAAGCAGGCAATTAGGCAATCCACCAATGAAAAAATAGAAGAAGCACAAAAGCAAATCGATCAAGCTGCAGATGCAGTGGCCGCCGGACAAATACAGAAAAGCGGCCAATAAATACAGGAATAGAGTACAGATGTACTTTTTCTATACATCGACGTGGCGGAAGCCGGAAGGAGAATCTAGAAATGTCAGTCAAAAAGAAAGCAGCAGCAGCAGTTATCGGACTCACGGTAACTGGGGCTTTGTTTGCAGGAGCGGCCTCTGACAGCTTTGTGGATCATGTAAAGGCGGGGGTAGCCCCGCTGATTGGGAAAGTGGCGGCATGGGCAGGGTATCAAGTGGCAGATAACGCCGAAAAGAAGGAAGATGAAGTGAACGCCCACGTGAAAAGCGAATATCAGAGAGGAAAGACGGAAGTAGGCAATGCGTACAGTAAAACGGTGGCGGATGGCAATGCACAAATCAACAGCTATGCCGAGGAATACAAAAAGGCCATTACGGCTGCGACCAACGAAAATACCGCTCTAGCAAAATCGAGTATCCAGGAAAAGGTAACCAAAGAGGTATCGGACGCCAAGTTGGAGATTGATTCAGATGCAAAAGCAACCGTTGACCAGCTCATTCGGGAAACCAATTCATCCATTCCAGCTCCCCCGACTTCGCCGGAACGTTAATGATATAACAGGAGACAGGCAACAGCCTCTCCTTTGTTTATCCGAACTGTTAATCGAGCAATAAAAGAAGTGCCGGCTTCCCCCGGCACTTCTTTTGTTACTTTAGGAGTGCTTCTAAAAACAAGGAAAAAGGTATGGTCCTATCGAATACCTCGTAAATGTACCTAAAACTTGCATAAGGAGCTGCACTTCACATGAATATTGTTGACCTTGTTCAGTCACAAGTGATCGCGTCTGTAAAAGAAGAGGACGATATTGAGAAAGCGATAAACAGCACATCCAATATCGTTTTTCTGTTAACCGGTAATCTATTGAACATGACAGAGCACCTGCACCGGTTGAAATGTGCTCAGAAAAGTGTTTTCATACATATTGATTTTATTGAAGGCCTGTCCAATACGAAAAGCGCCATTAAGTATATCGCTAAAAAGTGGAAGCCCGCAGGCATTATTACCACAAAAAGTTCCTTGATTAAATTTGCAAAGGAAGAGAAATTAATGGTTATTCAACGTATGTTTCTTATCGACCATACGGCCTTAAAAAAGGGAATCAGCATTTGTGAGACGTTTGCCCCGGATGCCATTGAAGTCTTGCCCGGGCTGATGCCTAATATTATTGATCACCTCACCCATCGGATCAACCTGCCCATCATTGCAGGTGGCCTCATAAGCTCCAAGGAGGATATTGTTAAAGGACTGGAAGCAGGGGCGCTTGCCATGTCCACCGGGGATCCTGGGCTTTGGAACTTTGATATATAAAAAAGGGGAACCGGGTTCCCCTTTTTAACTGATTTGTAATTGATGGATGTCTTTCATGCTTGGAAGTACATAAGAAGGCTTATGAATGGAGGTTTTGACCATCTCTTCCGTGGTGATGCCTGACATGACCAGCACTGTCTGAATGCCATGGTCAATGCCCATTCGTATATCCGTTTCCAGACGGTCTCCGACAATATAGCAATCTTCGGGTGACAACTTTAAGATTTCTCTGATCACAATATCGGCTGCAAGTTTGGAGGGTTTTCCCATAATATAGTCAACAGGCTGACCGGTTGTTCCTTCAAAAGCACCAATGATGGACCCGCAATCAGGAAGCTGTCCGTCCATCATCGGACACGTCCGGTCAGGATTTGTGGCGATAATCATCGCGTTATTGGCAGCCCATGCCTGGTAGGCATCATTCAGCTTGCGGTAATTAAATTGCCGGTCCCATCCCAAAACCACATAGTTGGCCTCGCGCGGAACAGCGGTCAACCGGATTCCTTCATTTTGCAGTTCCTCGAATAAAGCAGCCTCTCCAATCACGTACACAGCTTCTTCCGGTGCCATTTTTTGTTTTAAGAACATAGCTGTAATGTAATTCGAATTAATGACATCTTCAATGGATGCATCAATTCCCAATCCCCGAAGTTTTTTTACATAATCTTTCCGTGTGGCTATGGATTTATTGGTAAAGAAGACCACCTTGTGACCGCACTGCCGTAAATAGTCGATGGATTCCTTAACACCCTCCAGGATTTTTTCCTCCACATAGACGGTCCCATCCAAATCCAATATAAAACCTTTTGCCATTGTGATACCTCCGATACGTATGAGCTAATGATGCAAAACCCCCAGCTAAAGAAGCCTCCTATTGAGTAAAGGCAAAATAGCTGGGGGTTCTCTTCATCTCTTCCCTGCGATAGTGTATTACGTCAAGACTGACTTGGTGTTTGACTGATGATCAATGATTTGCTGAAGCGAGTATTTGTATGGGTTGATTTCATAGATTATCGGCCCGCTAAATTGGCAGTTGGTTAAATGCTCCCCTGCGTTTTTTGTAAATTGGTTGCCGTCACCCGGGAGTAAATGAAGGTCTGTTTTTCCATCATTCTCTGATAGGTGGAGAGCCCCAAGACAGGCGCCGAGCCGGTCGACCGCTTCTTTCAATTCATTGCCCATAAGATTCAGATGGCCTGTATCCAGGCAAGCCTTGACCTGTGTGTTTTTTATGAGATCAACCCATTCATCCAGGCTGGAAGCAACCTGATGACAATAGTTCAAATGATCGGGGATCAAATTCTCCAGCAGAAGGTCAATTCCATACGGTTTTGCTACCTCATCCAGCCGCAGGATCCGTTCCGCCACCCTTTCTAAGCATTCATGCTTTTCTTCAGAAAACCAGGCATATCCGCCATGAAAGGTAGCATGTGTCCCTCCGTAGTCAGCGAGCCTTTTGATCCAATCCGTTAAAATAGAAAATGTACGTTCATAGACTACTGAATCGGGAGTAGCCAAATTCAGATCATGAAAGGGGAGGTGCAGTCCCACGTTGAAACCGGATCGATGCGCAAATTCCAGATAGTCTGCTGCTTTCCTCTGTTCTGCCAGGACTTCAATGCCTGTGAACCTGGCTTCTTTTAGACGTTCAAAGTCACTCAAACCAGCATCCAATCCAAGTGACCAGCTGTTAAGCCATTTCTCCATGATTCTCTCCTTTCAATGTTGTTCCTGGACTTACGTTTAATTCGTTGTTGAGCTCCTCCAGGTTTTTGCCTTTTGTTTCCGGGGCCAACAATACAGAAACAAGCAGGCCGGCCATGCTGATTACCGCGAAGAACCAAAGTGCTTTGGAATTTCCCCATGCGGCGACAAGATTCGGAAATACAAGGATTCCGAGAATGGAACCGATACGGCTTACCCCGGTAGCCAGACCTGAAGCACTTGCCCGGATACTGGTTGGGAACAGTTCCGTCGGGTAGACAAAGTTCAGGATGCCTCCACCCATATTGGCAAACAGAACAGCTAAACTAAAAAGAATAACTAAAAAGGCCATGGTAGGATGGGGATTTAATGCGAGAATGATTAACGCGATGGATAATCCCGTAAATGATGTAATAATAAGCGGCCGTCTGCCGATTCTTTCAACCAGATTCAATCCGACAATGGCTCCAAGCAAGCCCAGTACACTCACCGTCAGGGAACCTGTATATACCATCATTTGTGAACCATTGGTAAACGGTTTTAAGATCGTTGGTGTATACATGGAAATTCCATAGTACGCGACCGCATAACAGAACCAGAAACCGCAAACGAAGAACGTTCGTCTGAAAAGAGATTTTGAAAAAAGAGCTCCGACCTTTTGCTTTGGTGCTGCATCCGGCTTGATGATAACTTTTTGCCCTGTGATCTTCAGCATGATTTCTTCCGCTTCTTTTTCACGTCCTCTTGAGGCAAGCCATCTCGGTGACTCGGGGAGTGTAACCCTGAAAAAGAAAACAATAAGAGCAAATACAGCACCGACCAGCAGCATGTATCTCCACGCACTCGGACCAAGAGGAAGCATCAGCATTCCGATAAGGTAGGCGGTTACCGCTCCGACGAACCACATGGCACCAAGTGAAGTACTATGTTTGCCGCGGCTTTTGGTGGAACTGAATTCAGACACAAGGGTGGCAGAGATCGGATAGTCAGCTCCGATACCAATCCCAAGTAAGAAGCGGAACAGAATGAGCTGCCACGGGGCTTGTGCGAAAGCAGTTAAGGCAGCAAAGACGACAAATGCGACCAAATCAACCACATACATCGCTTTTCTTCCGTATTTGTCTGTTAAATTTCCGAGCCATAAAGCACCGATTAACGAGCCAATGACTGCAGACGAAGTAATTAGCCCCTGAAGACCAGGAGTGATTTCCCACTGGCTTAAAATGAGCGGCATGGCTACGGCAATGACGGTTAAGTCAAAACCATCAAGAAACGTACCGGCAGCCGACAGCAGGGTGACCTTCCTTTGAAAGCGCTTTAGTTTTGGAGAATCCAAATGCTCAAAGCTCATTACTTTTTCCCCCTTTTTCTGTGTAACATTATGGAAAAGAACAAATAAAAGCCATAGCCAAAAAAACATGTACCATGTTTTTAATGACTATGGCTTCTCTTCATCTCCGGCCATAAAGCTACATTAAATTTTTTGGATTGCTAAATCATTTATACAATATTCAAATAAGTCTGTCAACGTAATTTTCGAGGGCATTTAAATCATAGGCTTAAACAATTTTCTATTGTAAAACGTTTAACATCTAGGTATGATTATGAATAATCAGATAACGAGTTTAATATCCGTATGGGTAGAGATATGGGAGAACCCTGTGAACAGATGTGTACTGCAAAATGAGCAGCACACCATTTGGTCATGGGGTTTTTCGTGTGGTCGGAGGTGGTTATCTGGTGGGAAAAAATTTCGAGGAGGAAAAGGAATGAGAGGCAGGAAGTGGCTGATTGGTATGATGGCATGTGCTATAGGTTTGGGTACGGATTTAAGATTAAACACGATTAAACCGGCAGCGGCTGAAAGTGCGATTCCCCGTTTGCTGATCACAGAGGTCGTTCCGGACACGGACAATTATGCAGGATTTGATGCGTTCGAGTACATTGAAATCTATAATAACAGCGATCAGGAGATCAATCTTCAAGGCTATCATATTGCGTCCAGCAACTGGAATGCGGCAATCGAGAATCCGATTAAAATCGCTCCGTGGGATACCGTCCTGTTTTGGCCAAGAAGGCAGGAAGTCCAGTCTATGACATTGGAAGGATTTAACCACCTTTACTTTTCCTCATATTCAAGTAAATACATACAACAAGATCATATACAACCAATTGAAAATGTGGGCGGTCTGGTAAACAGTAACAACCAGACGGTTTCCGTTTACGATCCGGGTGGAAAAGAGATCGTAAAAGCGAAGTATACCGGAAGCCAGGTAAGTGCAAACAAGTCCATTACGTTCGGCTTTCCGACAGACAGCAGCACTACGATGAAAACCTTGGCAGGAAGCCAATCGCCTACACCTGGCTGGGTGGTATCAGGGCAAAGCCCGGCAAGACCAAAACTGGATGATGCGGCACCAGCTGTTCCAGCAGGTATTCAGGCACAGGCAGGAAACGGTGAAATCAATTTAACCTGGAATCCCAATAGAGAAACGGACCTCTATCGTTATAACATCTACAAAAACGGCACTCTCGAATATTCGGTTGATCCGTCAAAAAATTCATTCCGCATGTCTGCACTGATTGGCCATCTCAATTATGATCTCCAGATCACGGCTGAAGATACTTCGGGAAATGAATCACCGAAATCTCCCGTATTGCGCGTTCAGCCCGATCATCAGCTGATCACGCAAACCGAAAGATCATCAAACGACAGAAATCCCGCGTATCAAACACTATGGGATATATCCAAGGATGGCCCTGTTATCCCCGGACTGGCAGAAGACCTCGTTCCTCAAGGAATTGGTTATTATAAGAAAAAGAACTGGTTGTTTACCATCAATTATTTGGATGATGGCCGACCAGGGACACTTTGTGTGGTAGATGCCACAACTGAAAAACTAGTAAAATCATTGGTGCTGTACAATCAGGATGGGACACCTTACACCGGACACGCAGGGGGTGTTACCGTAAGTATGGACCATGTATGGATATCCTCCGAAGAATCCCTATTTACATTGGATGTTAACGACATTGTCTCCGCAGAAAATAATGATGAGCTTACGTTCACAAACGAGATCCCGGTACCCGTAGAGGCGGCTTATGATGTTTATGATGATGACAAAAAAGTTCTGTGGGTCGGTGAGTTTTATGAGCCAAATGCCTATCCTACCGATCCTTCTCATCATCTCGTAAACCGGGCCGGTGAAATGCAGTATGCGTGGATGGTAGGATACCAGCTAAGACCGAATAACGATATGCTGACTCGCGAGCAGTGGGATCCTGCAGGCAATGAGCCCGCAAAACCAGACTATGTTTTTTCCACTATTGGAAAGGTACAGGGAGCAATCGTCCAGAAGAAGGGAATTTCTCTGGTAACGTCTTACGGTCGGGCGAATGACAGTGTTCTGTATCGATATAATGATCCGATGAAAGAAGAACCGCATGAATATGTAACCATTGGGGGGAAAGAAGTGCCTCTTTGGTTCCTTGACGGGGAAAATGCAAAGCCGGTTAAGAGTATTACGGCCATTCCTATGAAAGAGGGAGCTGTACTCGTAAAAAGTGATCTGTATGTGTCTTTTGAATCCGGCGCTAACAAATATCGGTATACAGGTTCTTATCCAAGAGACCGGATGCTTAAGATTGATATGAAAACCTTAATGAAGGATGACAGGAATACGGAAAAATAAGAGGATGACCAGCTGTCTGTTAAAAGGCAGCTGGTTTTTGTTTTACTCAAACAAAAACAAACAGCTGGTATCCGGCCTTTTTCTAACGGCGGGTTACTCACCGGAAATCATGGACCAGGGCAAAACCGTGGGTTATCAAGTGTTTGGCCGGATTTCTTTTTTCATCGGAACGTTATTAATTGCTATGCTTGCCTTTTTTTTGTCTGAAAAAATTACCAGAATCAATAAGTAAACCCCTGAAGCTCAGCTTCAGGGGTTTTGTGTTCTATTATTTCTTTAATTTATTCCATGTTGCATCAAGAGCTTCCAATGTTTCTTTTTCGGATTTTTTCTTGCCAACATAGGCTTGAAGAGCAGATCCAAACTCTTGGCCAGCACCATCAGGGTATTTCATGAACTGCCAAGTATAGGTTTTTCCTTCTTTGGAGTACTTCTGGATTTCGGCACCAAGTGGTCCGATATCTTCTGCTTTTGCGTCAATGTTCTTGAAGGCAGGGATGTATTTGAATTCCTTCGTCAACGCTTCTTTTCCTTCTTTAGAGGACACCATCCAGTTCAAGAAGTCTTTTGCTGCTTTTTTATCGGCCTCAGGCGCTTTGTTGTATACGACCCAGTTACTAGGTACATCTGCCATAAGCTTATCTGCTTCTTTTTCATTGTTGTTCAGTGCCATTGGGATAAAACCAACATCCATGTTCGGTGTGATTTTGTCGATCATCGGCTGAATCCAGTTTCCTTGCTGGATCATCGCTGCATCACCGCTGGCAAATAGCGTGACTTGTGTGTTGTAGTCAGTAGTTAACGGGTTCTTGTTGCCATATTTAATCGTCAGGTCAAGCAATTTGAAATAATCGTCAAAGTATTTACTGTCTGCGATTTTTGATTTACCTTCGTTCAAACCATTGATAAAGTTCTTGTCAGCACTTTCCTGATACGCCAATGGAACATTCAAGCCGTGGTTTGCAAGCACCCACCACTCGCCATAACCCACTGAGAAAGGTGTGATGCCTTTGGCTTTTAATTTTTTTGCTGCCGCTTCCAGCTCAGAGAATGTAGTAGGCAGCTTGGTGATTCCTGCTTTTTTGAATAATTCCTTGTTGTATGCAAATCCGTAGCCTTCGAGGTTTACCGGCTGGCCAAGAACTTTTCCATCCAGTGTCATTGGCTTTAATGCATTAGGATATGCATTTTTTACCCATGGCTGATCGGAAAGGTCCTCCAGTTTGTCTTTCCATGTGACGGCATCCTGATAACCAGAGCTGGTGAAAATATCAGGCGCTTTGTTGGAAGCAAATTTCGCTTTAAGAGCTGCACCACCATCTGCACCGCCGCCTACGGTTTCGATGTTAAAGGTTACGTTAGGATGTTCTTTTGTATACTGATCGGTCAATGCTTTAAGCTGGTCGGCAATTTCCACTTTTCCCTGGAACATATCAATGACGACTTTGTCGCCCTTGCTTCCGCTTGTTTTATCTCCTGATGCGCCGTCACTTGAACAAGCTGCTGTAAAAAGAAGTGATGCGGAAAGGACACCTGCTGCTAATGAAAACTTCTTCATGTTTTTAACCATGATTTTACCCTCCTGAAAATGGTTCATTTATAGTTTGATATAAGAATAACCTTATTTGATGGAACCGCTGGTAATGCCTTTAATAATGTGCCTCTGCATAGAGAAGAAGAAGATAAGCAAAGGAATGATACCCAGGATCAAAGCGGCTAGTGCAAGATCCCATTGCTTCGTATACTGTCCAAAGAAGAAGAACGTAGCGAGTGGTACCGTTCGTAATTCCGGATTTTGCAGAACGAGTGACGGAAGCAAGAAGTCATTCCAAATCCACAGGCTGTTCAGAATTACAATGGTTACTGTAATCGGTTTTAGCAGCGGGAACACAATTCTCCAGAATACTCCGAACCGGGAACACCCATCGATAATTGCAGCTTCTTCCAGTTCTTTTGGAATTCCTTTAATAAAGCCGTGGTACAGGAAGATCGTCATCCCTGATCCAAATCCAAGATACATGATGACCAGTCCCCAGATGCTGTTGAGAAGGCCGAATGTTCCGGCCGTTTTGATCAAGGGAATCATAATGGACTGAAACGGAATGATCATGGCTGCAACGAACATCATGAAAATGATATTGCTGATTTTCTTTTTGGTCCGGACCAACATGTAGGCGGCCATGGAACAGAACACTACAAGAACAACGTTGCTGGCGACCGTAATGATCAGTGAGTTTGAAAATACTTTCAGGTAGTTCAGCTTTTCAAATGCGTTTACATAGTTCTCAAATTGAAAGACCTTGGGAAGCGCCGAAGTATTGGTCAGGATTTCGGCGAACGGCTTCAGAGAATTTGAGATTACGTAATAGAAAGGAACCAGAAAGAGCAGGCCAAGCAGAATCGCAAGGATTTCAACAATGAATGTTTTGCCCGTATATTTATTTTCCATCACGATTCAACCTCCTTTTTCTTCGTGTACATAACCTGTATGACCGTAATGGCTGCAACAACGATGAAGAAGATCAACGCTTTTGCTTCACCAATTCCGTAACGGTTGTTGACAAAGGCTTCTGTGTAAATGTTCAGTGCCAGCATTTCGGTTGATTTGAACGGACCGCCATTCGTCAGGGACAGGTTGGCATCAAAGATTTTGAACGATGATGCAGTGGTTAAAAATAAACAAATGGTTACCGCTGGTGCTACCATCGGGATGGTAATATGGCGAAGGATCTGCCATCGGTTGGCACCATCGATACGAGCAGCTTCCACTATTTCCTGAGGAACATTTTGCAGAGCGGCAATATAGATGATCATAATGTAGCCGGCTCCCTGCCATACACTGACAATTACGATTCCCCAAAACGCCGTTTTTGCGTCTCCAAGCCAGGCCATTTCAAAAAGTGGAATACCTGTGATTTGCCCGATGGATGCAAACCCTTTGACGAAAATAAACTGCCAGATGAAGCCTAAAAGCAATCCGCCGATTAAGTTCGGCATGAAGAATACGGTACGCAGAATGTTTCTTGTCTTAAGCATTTGTGTGACCAGAATGGCAAGCGCAAATCCAATCACATTGGTAAGTATAATGGCAACGACTGTGTATTTAGCGGTTAGCAGAAACGAAGCCTGAAATTGCTTGTCTTCCGTGAATAAGTATTTGAAGTTATCGAATCCGACCCAATTGATATTCCCTGTTACTCCGTTCCAATCGGTGAAGGCGTAATAGATCCCTGTAAAGAAAGGGATTAAAACGATTATTGTAAACGCTAACAGAACAGGGCCAACAAAAAGAGTGAATAATCCTGCATCTTTCCATTTTTTCTTGGAAGCCATGGAAACAGGCTTTGATACATTGGTGTTTTTTTGTAAGGCACCACCTTGAAGATTTGTAGCTTTCGTCTGACTATTCACATAAAGCACCTCCCGTACCTCTTATTTTAGGGATTCTGGAAATTTATGAAACGGCTTACATTGACCAACAGGGTGGAAAATATTGAACAGTGATTTTTGAATAAAGAAATGAGAAGATTATGCTACAATAAAGAAAATTCTGTAAGCAATATAATGAAAGGGAGGAAGGTTAGCCAGAAGTATAGCTGACCAAATTGGTATGCAGTGGGGGATCCGCAAGAAACTCATCATCTTATTGCTTGTAGCAACCGTGCTTCCGTTTGGAACCTCGATTGCCGTCACGTATTATCAAACGACACAAGCGCTTAATGACCGCTTTGTTTCCACAAACCATGATTTAATTGAAAAGGGAGAAGAGGACCTCGCTGCTTACTTTGATGAAGTAGCAGATATGGGTACGGTTTTATACCGGTATACTCCTTTTATGAATGTAATGAGGGGTGGAGTATCGGCCGACTTTAACAACAACCAGGAAGAGGTTCGCCGGCTGCTCGCCTATTTATTTAACACTCGTCCGGAAATTGAACAGATGCATCTGTACATCGATAAAGAAAAGGATTCGTATACCAATTTTCATTCTTCCATCAGCGGAAGAGGGAAGTATGAGAACATTTTTTCACATCCGTATTATGCCGAGTTGAAAAAGAGCAGCACCTTCTCCATCATTGAGCCGCCTCATAAAATTTATCCTTATAATCATTTGTCAGATATTCCAGACTCCGAAAAGAAAAAAGTCTTGAGTTTTCATAATATGATCCGTGACGTTCCTTCAGATAAGTTTCTTGGCTTCTTGTCGATTGATATAAACCTTTCAAAGATTAGCTCTCTTTCAAACCGTCTGTATACAAAGGGTGTTGAAGATCTATACATTATGGATGATCAAGGGAATATCGTTTATTCGTCCAATGAACATCTGATTGGAAACAAAAATAAAGACAGATGGTTCGTTCAGGTTAAGAAAAGCAGAAAAGGCAGTAAAAGCCTGGAATGGCAGGACAAGAAATTTTCGGGAGAGATTGTGTACGAGCGTTTTTCGGCGCCGTATAAAAACTGGTATATTATAAAAAGGATTCCGTATGACGTTCTTTACAAGAGCGCAAGGGAAACGGCATTGATGAATATTTTTATCGGTATTATTACCTTGCTCATCGTACTTTTGGCAACATTTTTTGTTTCATTTAAGCTGACCGCGCCGATAAAAGTATTAAGCAACAACATGAAAAAGGTGGAGAATGGGGAACTTGAAGCTGACTTTGATTCGTTGGGGAATGATGAAATTGGCATGCTTGGCCGCAACTTTAAATCGATGATCACCAAAATTAATCAGCTGATTGACAGGGAATACAAATTGGAGATTGAAAATAAATCATCTCAGCTCAGGGTGCTGCGTTCTCAGATCAACCCTCATTTTCTTTACAATGCACTTCAGTCGATTGGTACGCTGGCACTTAAATCAAATGCTGCACCCGTCTATTCGCTGTTAACCTCCTTATCCAACATCATGAGGTACAGCATGAACATGAATGAAGATGTTGTTCCATTGAATCTTGAACTGAGACATGTGAAATCGTATTTGGTGCTGCAAAAGCAGAGGTTCGAAGACAAATTTGAATATGAGCTTCAGGTTGAAAAAGAAGTTGATCAGATTATGGTTCCGAAAATGATTTTACAGCCCATTGTGGAGAACAGCTTCAAGCACGGTTTTGATCAGCAGATCGAGGAAGCTTTTATCACAATCAAAGGGCATGCCATAGACGAAGAAACAATTAAACTGTCCGTGAGCGATAACGGAAGGGGCATTGATACTCAGCAATTAAAGGATTTGAAGCGTGCGCTTTTCGAGGAAAATCCATCAGAAGAAGAACGCAGCGATGCCATCGGGTTAAAAAACATTTATGACCGGCTTCAGATCTATTACAGCAATCAGGCAAAAATGTCAGTGGAAAGCGGAGATGCAGGAAGCTTTATAGTGACCATTGAGATTCCCAGGGTAATGCCGAAAGAGGTGAAACAATCTTGAAAGTCTTGATTATTGATGATGAGAAACACGTTCGAGATGGAATCCGGCTGCTTGGTGACTGGGAAGATAACGGTATCGGTGAATTTTATGAAGCCGAAAATGGGGAAGATGCCATTCATTTGATTCAGGAGCACCGGCCTGAGATTATATTTTCCGATATGAAGATGCCAAAGATGGACGGCACACAGCTTCTCGAATGGATTAAGGCGAATCATCCGAAAAGCAAAACCATCGTGGTAACCGGTTATGATGATTATCACTATATGAGAAAAGCGATTCATTTTGGGAGCTATGACTATCTTCTTAAACCGATTGATCCGGAAATCCTGAATCAGACGTTGAAAAACGCCGTAGAGGAATGGAAGAAAGAAGAAGCAGACCGCAAAAGCAAGGAAAGCAGCTACCAGATGATCAATGAAATGAAACCGGTGTTTCGTGACCGGAAGCTTACCCAGCTTGTAAGCAGTGACAGTATCAAGGATGAGCTGTACAAAGAGCTTGGCTTTCAATTGTCTCAAACCTATATGGTTGCTCTCATGCGGATGGATGGCAAAACGATTGAATCGTTTCAGGGAGACAGGGATCTTGCTTACTTTACGATTTTAAATGTGATCAACGAAATTCTTATGGAGTGTGACTGCGGAATCGGCTTCCGCTACCTCTCCAGCAAAGGTGAAATTGTTATGATTTACTGGAACAAGCTCGACCAGATCGAGGACCGTCTGTCCCAAATTCATCAGACACTGAAGAAGGTATTGAATCGTTCTTGTCCGATCGCAATTGGGGAAGCAGTTACCGGTACCGCGGGGTTGCTGCAATCATATCAGCATGCCAAGCAAGTACTGCTTTCGAGCAATCTGTTGGAGCGTAAAGAAAAGCGGGTCTATGGACAGGATGCGATTCAAATTATCTCACCGAAAAGCCTGATGTCCTATAGTTCCGACATTGAAGGCGCAATGATGGCCGGACGAATCGAAGCGTTTGACGATCTCATTGAGGATGTGACAAACGATTTTACCGAGGACCGCTATTTGTCATTGAAGCAATTGCTGCATTTTGAAAACGAATATCAGGTGATCAGCAATACATGGTTCAAACATTACAATCTTCCAATCGGATCAAGTGAAAGCATTGAAAAACGGATCGACCCCTATTTTGATGCTGAGGGCACGTTTAATCTGGAAGACTACAAGAAAAGAATCCGCCGGGAAATTTCCGTCTTTCTGAAAAAAGTAAAGAAAGCTTCAAAACAAAAGGGCAACATCATACATGAAATTGAAAAGTATTTGCAATCCCACTTTGACCGGGATGTAAAACTTCAGGAGATCTCGGACCATTTTTACATCAGCAGGGAATACATTTCGAGGAAATTCAAGCAGGAACTCAATGTTAACATTTCGGATTATTTGGTAAGAATCCGCATGAACAAAGCGAAATCGTTATTAAAAAACAGTGACCTGAAAATCTATGAAATTGCTGGCATGATCGGCTACCAGGACGATAAATATTTCCGCAAAGTATTCAAAAAGGTTGAGGGCATTACCCCGAACGAATACCGCGATCAATCTTCGGAAAAATAACAATTGCTGCACAAAAAAAGAAGAGGGAGATCCCCTCTTCTTTTGTATTTAGCTGGTCAAAACGTCCTTCATAACAAAAACGTAAACACCGATCAAAAAAACGGAACCCATAATATCCAACGTGTTTTTTTGCTTGACGGCTTTGATTCCTTTTATGAGGATGTCAATAGCCCATACCGCAGCCAATGCATAAACCCAAACTATGGAATTTGTTAAAAAGAACCCTGCAGCCAAAATAATCATTGAGGCAATGATAGCGATTGAGAAAGAGTTTTTCATAGTTTATCAACTCCCTTCATTTCACACAATTTGATGAAAGAAAAGCTGATGAAGAAAAGGCCGAACGCAAACAGCAGACTGCCTAAAATTACGAAAATAGTTATGTAGCTTTTTAAGATAGTATTATAATCACTTGGATTTGCGCCCCCATCTCCGAAATCACTTAACCAACTGACTGCCATGGAATAACCAAAGGTGGCACTCTTTATCAAAAATAGGAGTCCTATTAAACTAATAATTAATCCTGCTGTTAGCGTATTCTTAAAATTCATCTTTATCTCCTTTATCTGAAGGTTCAAGGCAAAGGCGGGAAGAGTACTGACCACAACAAGTACCATATGCCCATCATACTGATCACGCCAAATGAGAATAAAAAGGCTACCTTTCTCCAATCCGAGTCATAATCCAAGAGAGAAAACAGTAAAGACAACAATAAGGAAGCCGATACGATCAGGATCTTAGAATGGTTGAAAAAGGGAATGACAGACGCTAATAGAGGTGTCGCCAATCCGATGACAGAAAAAATAACAGAAAATATTGCCCCATACTTAAACAACAGATATCCTCCCTGCAAAAAAGGTTTCTTCTTCCATTTTACATGTACTTGGGATTTTTATCCATATTTTCGATGTAATGGGGGAGCAGGAAAACTTGTTCACTAAAAGACCTCCCGACAGAAAGGTATCCAAAATTTAAGCGCTGGTTTCCATTTTTAAAATCTCTGTGTCTTCTGCCTGGGTGAGAGCAGGATGGCTTCTGGAAAAACAGGGTTCAATATATTCCACCTTATCCGTCAATGTAAGCCGTTTCATTACGGTGTTGATCCTCTAAAATGTAAAATGGATAGGTAAAGTTTTTGATGAAAAGTTGGAGGTTTGACATGAGCAAAATATGGTGGAAAGAAAGTGTCGTCTATCAAGTGTATCCCCGCAGCTTTATGGACAGCAACGGCGACGGAATCGGGGATTTGAAAGGAGTTACAACAAAGCTTGATTATTTAAAAGAACTTGGGATTGATGTCATCTGGCTCTGTCCGATGTTTAAATCACCAAACGACGATAATGGTTATGATATTTCGGATTATCAGGACATCATGAGTGAGTTCGGAACATTGGCCGATTTTGATGAGCTGCTGGCAGAAGTGCACAAGCGGGACATGAAGCTGATCCTTGACCTGGTGATCAATCATACCAGTGATGAGCATCCATGGTTTATTGAATCGCGTTCTTCCAAAGATAATCCAAAGCGGGACTGGTATATCTGGCGTGATGGAAAAGATGGTAAAGCGCCAAACAACTGGGAGTCCATTTTCAGCGGGCCGGCCTGGAAGTATGATGAACAAACCAACCAGTATTTCATGCACATTTTCTCCGAACGCCAGCCTGACCTGAACTGGGAGAATCCGGAGGTTAAAGACGCCCTTTATGACATGGTCAATTGGTGGCTTGAAAAGGGAATCGATGGGTTCCGTGTAGATGCCATTTCACATATTAAAAAAGAACCGGGCTTTCCCGATATGGAGAATCCTGACGAGTTGGAGTGTGTCTCTTGTTTCCCGTATATGATGAACGTGGAAGGCATTGATGAATGGCTGACCGAGCTTTCACAAAAAACATTTAAGCAATACGACGTTATGACAGTTGGAGAAGCCAATGGTGTAAAAATTGAAGAAGCTGAAAAATGGGTTGGCGAAGAGAATGGCCATTTTAATATGATTTTTCAGTTTGAATTCCTGGATCTTTGGGATAAAGATGCAGAAGAGGGCATTGATGTCGTTGGGCTGAAGAAGGTATTGAGCAAGTGGCAAACAGGGCTTGAAGGCAGAGGATGGAACGCGCTTTTCATTGAAAACCATGACCAGCCGCGCCGCGTTTCCACATGGGGGAATGATCAGAACTATTGGTCAGAAAGTGCCAAAATGCTGGCCGCGCTGTACTTTCTTATGAAAGGAACTCCGTTCATTTATCAGGGACAGGAAATTGGCATGACCAACGTTCAGTTTCCTTTGATAGAAGACTACAATGATGTGGGAATGGTGAACTATTACCGCATTGAAACGGCAAAGGGGCGCTCGCATGATGAGATTATGAACATCATTTGGAAAACAGGGCGCGATAATTCCCGTACCCCGATGCAATGGAATGCTGAGCATAAGGGAGGCTTCACTACAGGGGATCAAACATGGCTGGGCGTTAATCCGAACTACAAAGAAATTAATGTAGAAGGACAATGGAACAACCCGGATTCCATTTTAAGCTTTTACAAAAAATTGATCAGGATGCGCAAAGAAAATCCAATCTGGGTATACGGCGTATACGAATTGTTGCTTGAGGATCATCCTGAACTTTTTGTTTATACGCGAACACTTGATGACAAGTGTGCTATTGTCATAAACAATTTCAGTGGCCAGCCTTCGGAGTTTGAAGTGCCGGACGATCTGGCATTTGAATCATCACAATTGGTGCTCAACAATTACAAGGAGACAGACACTATGCTGTCTAAGCAGATTGCCCTTCAGCCCTATGAAACGAGGGTGTATTTATTGAGCTAGTAATACAAAAAGAAAGGTTCTTTGCCTTAAGGCTGGGAACCTTTTTATTATCGCTTCATATAATTCCTTGTAAATAGATAGGAATTATGTATAATGAGTAGTAATCTAAATACTTTGAATATAATGACCGATTGGAAAAACCGAAGGTCAACGCTTACGGATCCGTTTTATTAAATAAAAATACAGTCAAGGTTAGAGCTGATTGGTCAACCAAAGGCTCCTTCTCAAGATGTTTTGAGGGGGAGCCTTTTTATTTTATATATAGAGCAGGTACAGGAGGGGATTTATTTTGAAGAAAAAAAGTCATCAACTCATGGGGTTGTTTTTCAGTCTGATGCTGTTATTCCTCGCAGGGTGCGGCCATTCATCGCATGCAGGCTCGGAAGAAAAAAAGAAAAATTCAGATAAGGTTATAGAAATTGGCTACCAGAAATTCGGCACCTTAAATTTTTTAAAAGCGCAAAAAAGCCTGGAAAAGAAACTGGAGCCAAAAGGTTACAAAGTAAAGTGGACCGAGTTTCCCGGGGGGCCACAGCTTCTTGAAGCATTAAATGTAGGCAGTTTGGATTTCGGACATACGGGAGAAGCGCCGCCAATCTTTGCGCAGGCAGCAAAAGCGCCCTTAGTATATGTGGCAAATGAACCGCCAAATCCCAAGGGTGAAGCTATTCTCGTGCCAAAAGGGTCAAACATCAAATCGGTTAAAGATTTAAAAGGTAAAAAGATTGCTTTGAATAAAGGCTCCAATGTGCACTATCTTCTCGTAAAGGCGCTGGAAAAGGCCGGAGTTCAGTATAAAGATATTCAAACCGCCTTTCTTCCCCCGGCAGATGCGAGGGCGGCTTTTGAAAAAAGGGAAGTAGATGCCTGGGTGATCTGGGACCCATTCCTGGCGGAAGCCCAGCGAACAACAGGAGCAAAAATTCTGCAAGATGGAACAGACCTGGTGAACAACCGTGAATTCTTTCTGGCCTCTGATCAGTTTGCAAAGGACCACAAAGATATCATCAATATCATTTTAAAGGAAGTTCAAAGCGCAGAAAAATGGGTATCGGGCAACAAAAAAGAAGCTGCAAAATTCCTTGCTCCACAGCTTGGAATGGATGAAAAGACGCTGGAGCTTGTCCTGCAGCGGCGAACGTATGGATTGGAAAAGATCAATCAAAAGGTAGCCAGTGACCAACAGGATATTGCGGATCAATTTCTCGATCTGAAATTAATTCCTAATGAGATTAAAGTCAAAGACGCACTGCCCCAACAATAATAAAGAGGAGAGTTTGTGATGAATGTATTCTGGTTTATTCCAACACATGGCGATTCAAGATATCTGGGTGTTTCCAAGGGAGGAAGGGCCATCGATACACCTTACCTTCAGCAGATCGCAAAGGCTGTTGATCACCTGGGATATGAGGGAGCGCTGCTTCCTACCGGAAGATCTTGTGAAGATGCGTGGGTGGTTGCCTCTACATTAATCCCAGTGACTTCTCGAATGAAATTTCTTGTGGCCGTTCGCCCGGGTATTTCATCGCCTTCCCAAGCCGCACGCATGACGTCAACATTTGACAGGTTATCAAATGGAAGACTGCTGATCAATGTAGTTACAGGAGGGGATCCTGTTGAACTTGCAGGTGATGGTCTCCATTTGTCGCATAAGGAGCGGTATGAGCTGACAGATGAATTTCTTGCTATTTACCGTTCTCTCCTGGACACGGGATCCGCAGATTTCAGCGGCAACTATTTAAAGGTGAATCAAAGTAAACTCCTTTATCCTCCAGTTCAGCAGCCCTATCCCCCGATTTATTTTGGCGGGTCCTCAGACATCGGGCAGCAAATTGCTTCGGATCATGTGGATGTTTATTTAACCTGGGGAGAGCCTCCGCATCGGGTGGAAGAGAAAATCAAAAAAGTAAAGAAGCTGGCTGAAGCCAAAGGCCGTAAAGTGAAGTTTGGCATTCGACTTCATGTGATTGTACGAGAGGAAGAAAAGGAAGCATGGGCGGCAGCCGATGACCTCATAAAATATGTGGATGACGAAACGATTGCTTCGTCGCAAAAAGTGTTTTCCAGGTTTGATTCCGAAGGCCAGAAACGAATGTCCGAACTGCATAGGGGCAGTAAAAACAATCTGGAGATCAGTCCAAACTTATGGGCGGGAGTAGGATTGGTCCGCGGTGGAGCAGGAACGGCGCTGGTAGGCAGTGCTGAGAATGTGGCAAAGAGAATGAAAGAATACGAGGAGATCGGAATTGAGACTTTTATTCTATCAGGCTATCCCCACCTGGAAGAAGCGTACCGGGTAGCGGAGCAATTATTTCCTCTTCTAGATGTTGGAAAGAGCAAGAAACCAAGCAGTGAGTCATCTATCATCAGTCCTTTTGGTGAGATTGTTGCCAATGAGCTTTATCCAAAGGATAAAAGGGTGGGGAACAGGTGATGAGAAAATCATTTGTCCCTTGGATCGTACCGATGCTTTTACTAGTGGTTTGGCAAAGTCTTTCTTCAACTGGGCTGCTCTCAACGAGAGTTTTGCCCAATCCGGTGGACATTGTCAAATCAGCCATTGAACTGGGAAAGTCAGGCTTGTTATTTGAAAACATCTGGATCAGCTTTAAACGGGCCGCACTTGGTTTTCTAGTCGGAGGCGGCATCGGCTTTGTACTGGGCCTTATGAATGGTCTGTCAAGAGTATCGGAAAACCTGCTGGATACGACCATCCAAATGGTGAGAAACATACCGCATCTTGCCTTAATTCCGATTGTTATTTTGTGGTTTGGAATTGGTGAGGAAGCAAAGCTTTTTCTCGTCGCTTTAGGAACCTTCTTTCCCATTTATTTAAATACGTATCATGGAATCAGAACGGTCGACAGTTCACTGATTGAAATGGGTCGTGTCTACGGATTGGGCAAACGTTCTCTGTTCTGGAACATCGTGCTGCCGGGTGCCCTTCCATCCATACTCGTGGGTATCCGCTTTGCTCTTGGAATCACCTGGGTCACACTCATTGTTGCTGAAACTATTGCCTCCAATTCCGGTATTGGCTATATGGCGATGAATGCCCGTGAGTTTATGCAGTTGGATGTGGTCATCCTAAGCATCATCCTATATGCCATTCTTGGAAAACTATCTGATTTTGCTGCAAAGCTTGCAGAAAAGCAGTGCTTAAAATGGCATCCGAATTATCAAAAATAAATGGAGGTGATGGAATATGAATCAAGGCAGCCAGGCTTTTCTTGAATTATCGGATCTCGGAAAATCGTTTGGGAATAAACAAGTGTTAAAACAAATGGACTTAACGGTTGAAAAAGGAGAATTTGTCGCTGTGGTCGGTAAGAGCGGATGCGGAAAAAGCACATTGCTGCGAATTCTTGCGGGTCTTGAGAAGCCGACAGACGGTGAGGTAAGATTGGATGGTGAAACGGTAAAGGGACAAAACAAAAAGGTCAAAATCATGTTTCAGGACGGAAGGCTGCTTCCCTGGAAAAAAGTAAAAGACAACGTGGCTTTAGGGTTAAAGAAGGAGGAGGAGAAAAAAGAAGCTCTGCAGATGCTCCACCAGGTAGGGCTCAGTGACAGAGCGGATGAGTGGCCAGCGGTGTTATCCGGGGGACAAAAACAACGGGTAGCATTGGCAAGAGCTCTCGTTCATCATCCCGAACTTCTGTTGCTGGATGAGCCGCTTGGCGCATTAGACGCTTTAACCAGACTGGAGATGCATGAACTCATCCGAAACTTATGGGAGGAAAAAGAGTTTACTGCGGTTTTGGTTACGCATGATGTGGAGGAGGCTGTGGCTCTTGCCACCAGGGTCATTTTAATCGATGATGGAGAGATTGCCTTGAATCAAACCATTAAAATGCCCTTCCCCCGAAAAAAAGACAATCCGATATTTGCCAAAACGGTGACAAACATACTGAACCACATTATGGGAAGAAATTCGGAATTGAAATTAACACGGTAAACCTGAAAAAGGCAGCCCGATCATGTGAGCTGCCTTTCTTTTCAGGTTATTGATCAACCAGTTCTTTTTCCAAAAATTCATCCAACCGTTCATATTGGGAGGTAACACCTTCAATAATGCCCATCTCTTTGACCTGCTGCAGTGCTTCTTCCGTTGCGAAGGTAGTTCGCGTAATAACGTTGGTTTTGTCGCCTTGTTCCACAAATTCCATCGTGATCAGGAGCTCGGGCATGTTCTCCATAAGATTGCCGTCACTGTCCACGAAGGTGTCTTTATAAACAAGCCTTTCAGGAGCGGAAATTTCCTCGTAAAATGCTTTGCCGCAGGATTCCTGACCGTAAAACTCTCCCTGATTTTTGTCCGTGCACCTCATGCTGTAATACCACACACCGCCCGGCTTAAAATCAAATTCCCGTATTTCTGTCTGCCAGCCTTTTGGCCCCCACCAGTTGGCCAGGTGTTTGGGATCAGAAAAGGCTTGAAAAACAAGCGTTCTTGGAGCGTCAAAGACTCTCTCCACAATTAATACTCGGCCTTCAGTGCTCGTTTTTAAAGAGTTGGACATGAACAATTTCCTCCTAAATGGTTAGTCACTGCTTTTCTTGAAATAAGGGTCAGTCTTTTCCTTGCAGTTTTTGCAAATACTCATCCAAACGGTCAAATCGTTCCTCCCATACATGCCCGAAGGAGGAAAGCCATCCATCTAAATCCTTGAACGGCTGCTGGCAAAGCTTGTAAATCCGCATGTTTGCTTGAGCTTTGACCTCAACAAGACCGGCCTTATTTAATACACCAAGATGTTTCGACGTCTGAGGTTGGAGAAGCTCCAGCTTTTCTGCGATCTCCCCCACTGTGAGGGGTCCTTCCCGTAAAAGCTCAACAATCTGGAGGCGCTTAGGCTCGGCAAGTGCAGATAATGTGGCATTGATGTTCGCGCTCATATCAAGTGTTCTCCTTTCATCACCAATATACCCCGAAAGGAATATTCTTGTAAAGGAATATTTTATAAATTCAGAAAAAATTTTTAACGATTTAAACAAGAGGAAAAAAGGGGACAATCGTTCCGTTGTTCAGAAGAGCGATTGAATCAGATTTTATATCCATTGTTGTAATCTTTAAATTTCCGTTGTACTATATAGATAATTAAACATGGCTTGCCTACTCATTAGCGATTAAAAAATGCCCTTTTTTAATTTTAAACTAGTGAACTTCCGGCTGTCTTGAACGCCTTGCTATCTCTCATTGGATAGTAATGTTCAGGGCGGCCTTTTTTGTTGGCAGCAAGTGATCCATTAAATCAAATAAAGGATGATTATCATGACAAAATTGTTAAAGGATGGCACTGCAGCTCTTAAAGCCGTTAAAACGGGTGACACAATCATGGTTGGTGGATTTGGGCTGATTGGTGCTCCACTAACTTTGATTGATGCGCTCACGAACAAGGATGTAACGGATTTAACGATCATCAGCAATAATTTAGGTGAAAAGGGAAAGGGACTGGGCATATTGCTGGGACAGAAAAAAATTAAAAAAGGCATCGGGTCCTATTTTACAAGTAACCGGGATGTAGGAGATGCCTATCAAAGAGGTGAAATTGAATTGGAGTTGCTCCCTCAGGGGACACTTTCGGAATCGATCCGGGCAGGAGGAGCGGGAATTGGAGGATATTACACCAAAACTGGTGTCGGAACGGATCTGGCCAAAAATAAGGAAGAGCGGGAAATCAATGGCGAAACGTATATTTTTGAACCGGCAATCCGGGCGAACATCGCACTGATCAGAGCTTGGAAATCCGATACGCTTGGAAATCTTGTCTATTATAAAACGGCCAGGAATTTTAATCCGGTCATGGCGACGGCCGCAGATGTGGTGATTGCAGAGGTCGATGAGATTGTAGAGGCGGGAGAATTATCTCCTGAAGCAATTGTTACGCCGCATCTCTTTGTTGATGGCATACTTTTGGCATCCAAGATTCTCACGAACGAAGGAGTTGTCCAACATGGCTAACGAAATACAGGAATCCATAGCAAGACGGGCGGCAAAGGAGCTCAATAGACCGTGTGTGGTAAATCTGGGAATTGGGATTCCCACCCTGGTTGCAAAGTACATTGACGATGAACAGGTCTACTTTCACACTGAGAACGGTTTGCTCGGTGTGACCGATGTAGACGAAGAAAACAAAGATCCAAACCTGGTGAATGCCGGTAAGCTGCCAGTCGGTGAAACGATCGGTGCCTCTTTTTTTAACAGTGCCGAATCATTTGGCATGATTCGTGGCGGTCACGTGGATGTTGCTATACTCGGTGTGCTGCAAATGGATCAAACAGGAAAGATCGCGAACTGGGCTGTTCCCGGAAAAAACATCATGGGAGTGGGCGGCGCGATGGACCTTCTCGTCGGGGCCAAAAAAGTCATCGTCACAACGACACATACGACAAAGGATGGCAGCAGCAAGCTGTTAACAGAGTGCACATTTCCTATTACGTCTACAAGAAGTGTGGACATGATCATTACGGAATTGGCGGTTTTTGAAGTGAAGGAGAAAAAGCTGGAGCTTGTGGAACTTATGCCGGGTGCCACCCTTGATGAAGTGGAAGAAAAAACAGAAGCGGAGTTTTCCATTCACCTAAAGCAAAGACAATTTGGAAGAGGGAACCTAAATGAAGAATGTAGTCATTATTGACGCTGTCCGGACTGCCATCGGAAAGCTTGGCGGTGCATTGGAAACCGTACCGGCAGATTTTCTCGCAGCAGCGGTATTGGAAGAAGCGGTACAGCGGGCAGGCATAACAAAAGATAGGGTGGATGAAATTATCATGGGTCAGGCAAAACAAAGCTCGGATGCGTCCAACCTCGCCAGGGTGGCTTCCCTCCGGGCAGGCTTTCCTGTTGAGGTACCGGGCTTTACCGTTCACCGGCAATGCGGCTCGGGTCTGCAGGCCATTAACTCTGCTGCTCAGCAGATTCAATGCGGACTGGCAAACATTGTTGTCGCAGGCGGTGCGGAATCTATGAGCACAGCGCCTTATTATATGAGAAACATACGCTTTGGCCTGAAGTCAGGTAACGGACAGTTGCTCGATCCGAACACCGAAAGCCAGCCAGGCTCTCAGCCGGCGGAAGACTATGGCCGACTAACGATGGGATTGACCGCTGAAAACCTGGCGGAAAAATATAATATTTCAAGAACCGAGCAGGACGAATTTGCTTTACGCAGCCAGGAAAACGCAAGAAACGCGATCTCCAGTGGAAAATTTGAAGCAGAAACCGTTCCTTATCGGATAAACACCAAAAAAGGGGTGATAGAGTTTACAACAGATGAACATCCGCGGGAAACGTCGATGGAAAAGCTCGCCAGGCTCAAGCCGGTGTTCAAGGAAAACGGAACGGTTACAGCCGGCAACTCAAGCGGCCGCAATGATGGAGCCTCTGCACTCGTATTAATGTCGGAAGAAGAAGCACAACTTCTGGGTAAAAAGCCGAAAGCACGCATTATTGCTCAAGCAGCCTCTGGTGTCTCTCCCGAATACATGGGAATCGGTCCGGTCACAGCCACTATGAAAGCACTTAAACAGTCAGGCCTTTCGGCGGGGGAAATCGATGTTATTGAGCTCAATGAAGCTTTTTCTGCCCAGTCACTGGCCGTTATTAAAGAATTGAAGCTCGATATCAATAAAGTCAATCCGAATGGCGGTGCGATTGCACTTGGGCATCCGATTGGAGCAACAGGAGCCATTCTTGCCACTAAAGCGCTCCATGAACTCGAGCGGACAGGCAAGCGGTATGGCTTAATCACTTTATGTATTGCAGGCGGCTTAGGAATTACAAGCATTATTGAAAATACACAAATTTGATTTATCTGCCAAAACAGAGAAAGAGCAAGAAAGACTGTGCATTTAAAAGGAAAGACCTCTCCTTAGACATTTTCTAGAGAGAGGTTTTTTAGATTTTGATTCCGATTGTTTGAAATAACGAGATAAAAAGGAAAAATGTGTAGTTATTCACAGTATGATAGGAATAAGAGAGGGGAGAAGGACCGTGATTTTAGTACTTTTTATCTTTTATTTCATTATTATCATCAGTTTGGCAACCTGCTTCACTGTAAGAAGACGAATAAGGAGAACGATCGTCAGCATCCTTCTTATGCTGTATGCCGTGTTTATGTATCCCTGGCTAGTTCCAATGGTAGGAAAGTGGAAGGGGCTGGATGGAGTGGCAAGCCTGATGCTCGGTCATTTTTTATTGTTAATTGGGGCTATTATTCTTTTTATTGCGAGCTTTTTTACCGAAAAAGAGGTGAAAAGGGCAGACAGGTTGGAGGATTAGTTTACTTTTAGGCAGTTTCCAGACTAGAGCCTTTTAAAAATCGCCCGCCCAGATCATTTACTGTCCGTCCACCTGTGACATGACAAAAACTCGTCATAAATGACGAGTTTTTTAGTTTATTATTTGTTGCCATTTACTGTCTCAACCACAGCAGTATCTTGGTTTACGTTAAAGTTGACGGTGTTGTTAATATTTTGTGCAGAAGAGCCGAGGTTAATCTAGTAAACTCCCTTTTTCGCCGTTTACTTTTTTAATTCTTATTTTGCCAAAATATTTAGAAAGGGTGTAGCTTCAAGGCACTGGAAAAAAATATAGTAAGGAGACTGTTAATATCTTTGGGTAATCCATGCTCTATCGATCGATCAGGGCAAGTAAAAGCGAGAATGCAATCGAATCTTCAGAAAAACATAATGCCGAGTAACAAACCCGCTCCTATATCCTTTTGCATATTCCACACTCTTTCTGAAAAATAGACAGTTATTCAGTTAATTATTCACAATCATTCCCTATATAAGGAAAAACAACCTTCTTTAATATGACAAATAAATTGATTTTAGTAAGTAACTATGATTGAATTAGTTTGTGAATATTTCGATTTTAAAAAGTAACTTTCTTACAATAACGGCGAATTGAGAGAGGTTCATATATGTCAGTTTCATCTTCAACAGATATTTTTCAGCGGGATGTAAAGGATCATTGGTATGTGAATTATGAAGAGGTGGATTTTCCGGCGATACAAAAAGGATGGGTGTTGCCGCCGGGGCGTTGGTACGATTTTGACCCATTTATTTTAATGGCAGAGGATTGGTTTAAGCGGGGAACGTTCTCGGACCATCCGCATCGAGGTTTCCAAACGATTACCTATGTCATTGATGGAAGACTGGAACACATCGATAATGCAGGGGGACGGGACATTCTTGAACCCGGTGACGTCCAGTACATGAATGCGGGCTGGGCGGCACGTCATGCCGAGGAAGGGGTGGACGAGGATATTGCACATACTCTCCAACTATGGCTCAACCTGCCCAAAACATTAAAACAAACCGAAACGTCTTATCAAAACGTTTATGCCGAAGAGGCACAATCTGTTTCCATTGAAGGAGGCCGTATAAAAGTGTTCTCGGGTGAAACAGCTGGTGTGAAGGGCCCGCTTAAATCGATTGTTCCTATTACATTGGCAGAAATTTCATTAAGCGAGGGGGCAGAATATGTTCACACCCTGCCGGAGAACCACAACGCCTTTGTGTATGCTTTGTCAGGAGATGTGGAGCTAAGCAATTCTCGTGTTTCGTTAAAAAAACATGGTGTTGCCACCTTAACTTTTGATAAAGAGGGAAATGAAAAGAATAACAGTGAGCTAAAGATAAAATCCAACAGCCGACGTACAAGGCTGCTCGTATATTCAGGAGCACCGATTAACGAAGAGGTGGTGCCGTACGGACCATTTGTGATGAATACAATGGAAGAAATCAAACAGGCATATAGAGATTTTCGGGATGGCAAGTTTGGACCGCCTGCCATCTAACAGGAGGAAAGGACAGCATGAGACAATATTCTAAAATCAAAGCGAGACTGCGGGAAGTATTGCCGCCGGAGGATAGTATCTTTTTTGAACCGATCAAGAAACATACGTATACCAAACTTGGAGGGGAAGCCGACATCTTTGTCACCCCTACCACAATCGGGCAGCTTAAAGAAATAATGCAGGTCGCTAAAGAATATCAGACACCGGTAACTGTCATGGGAAATGGATCCAACTTGATCATTAAGGACAACGGTTTGCTGGGGCTGACCATCAATCTGGAGCATATGAACGAAATCAGTACACTTCATCATTCCATTTACGCCCAGGCAGGAGCAGGGCTCATTGATGTATCCCGCAAGGCGCTTGAAATGAAATTATCCGGGCTGGAGTTCGCCTGCGGAATTCCCGGAACCATCGGCGGCGCCCTGTACATGAATGCCGGTGCGTACGGCGGACAAGTTTCCGATGTCCTGAACAGAGCGCTGGTCATGAACAAAGAAGGTGAATTGCTGATCATGAGTAAGGACGAGCTGAACATGGGGTACAGAAAAAGCCTTATCGCAACCGGAGACTACATCGTGCTGGAAGCTGAAATTGGACTTGAGCCGGGAATATATAAAGAGATAAAAGAAAAAATGGATCACTTTACCTGCCTCAGAGAAAGTAAACAGCCCCTTGAATATCCATCTTGCGGAAGTGTGTTCAAACGGCCTGAAGGGCATTATACAGGCAAGCTGATCCAGGACTGCGGCCTTCAAGGCTTGAGGATTGGCGGTGCCCAGATTTCTACCAAGCACGCAGGCTTTATCGTTAATGTCGGCGGAGCGACTGCAAAAGATTACACCGACTTAATCAGGATCATCCAAAAAACGGTCAAACGAAAATTTGATGTCGACCTGGAAACTGAAGTGATTATCAGAGGCAGGGAGGATCAGGAGGTTTCTTGATCGTCCTTGCCTTTTTCTCTATTTGACATGGAAGATTAGAGAATGGTACGCTTTTGGAAAACGGTTACGTAAGGATTTTTTAATGCTTTATACCTTCTTTTAGCGTAACAGTTGTAACATTTTATGGAGGTCGTTAAGTTGGTTACTATCAGAGATGTTGCCGCTAAAGCAGGTGTTTCAGCAGCTACTGTATCAAGGATAATTAATGGGAAAGGCCAAGCCACTCCAGAGACGATCGCTAGGGTTCATGCTGTCATCAAGGAAATGGGTTACAAACCTAATGTGGTTGCAAGGAGCCTGACAAGCCGTCAATCAAATACGATTGCTTTGCTTGTACCTACCATAAGCAATCCATTTTTTCCGGAACTTGCCCGGGGAGTAGAGGATAGCGCAAATTCTTACGGATTGAACATTTTTTTATGTAATACTGATGATGAACGGGAAAAAGTCCGCAATTATCTCATTTCTTTACGAGATCGATATGTAGATGGTGTCATTGTCAATTCCCTGAATGTGACCGAAGAGGATCTGGAAGAACTACATTCCCATGGTATACCAACTGTTACGTTGGACCGAACGTTTTCTTCTCATAAGTTTTCCTCCATCGGAGTAAAGCATCGTGAAGGAGCCCGGCTTGCTACTAGCCATTTAATTGACATTGGTTGTAAGCGGATTGGTATCATTCGGGGTCCGGAAGATGATTCAACGGCGATTCAACGTTTATGGGGATATCGTGATTGTGTAAAAAATTTTGATTGGTTCGATCAGAGCTGGATTGCTCTTGGAGATTTTAGTGTGAAAAGTGGTTACCTTTGCATGAAAGAATTGTTCCAGCGCCATCCGGATATTGACGGAGTTTATGCCGCCAATGATTTAATGGCGATTGGGCTATTAAAAGCGGCGCATGAATGGGGGAGGAAGGTTCCTGACGAACTGGCCATCGTAGGTTTTGATGGTATTGATATGACACAATATACAAACCCTCCGATCTCTACGGTGAAACAACCGGCTTATGAAATGGGAAGAATGGCTATTGAAGAACTTTTGAGGTTGAAAAAGTTGGATGAACACAATTGGTATGCGAAAAAGCAAGAACTGGATGTGGAATTTATTCTTCGGGAATCCTCTATGCGATAAAAGAAGAGACAAAAGAGACTCTAATTTGAGTCTCTTTTAGTTTAGACAGATTTACGCTTTTGCCATTTCTTGAATATAGTGAGAGAGCCCTTTTTGCTTACAAAACTCATTTACTTCATCTAAAGTTGGGATCGATTGTGCCCCTTGTCGAGTTACTTTTAAAGCCGCAACTATATTTGCGAACTGTACTGCTTCCTGAATGTCCGCTCCATCTGCTATAGCGAATGCCAAGGCACCGGCAAATGTATCTCCAGCTCCAACTGTATCTACCGCGTTTACAGTAATAGGTTCAATATAGCTTGTTGTGCCATTTATAAAAATAAAGGAACCTTGAGAGCCCATTTTTATGATGGAATTTTTGATGCCCATTTGATGAAAAATGTTTGCTGCTTGTTGTGCTGATGGGAGATCAAGAACATCAATTCCAGTCAGTTCTTTTGTTTCTTGTTTATTCGGAACAATAAGATCCGCATACTGAAGAGCATGTTTGGTAATGCCATCAGCTGGTGCAGGATCCAATATGACAAACATCCCTTTGTTCTTACCTTGTATCAACGCTTCTATTACAGATTCTTCTGAAACTTCCATTTGTACAAGAAGAACCTTGCTGTCTGTAATGGTGTTAAATGCCAGTTTGATATCTTCTTTGCTCAGTTCGTCATTTGCCCCTTTTACAACGAGCATTGTATTTTCTGCCCCTTGGTCAACGGTAATAATAGCACAACCTGTTGAGCTCGTATCTATTCGTTTAATGTGGGTTGTATTAACTCCTTTATTATTCAATGACTGAAGGATATTGTCTCCATATAGGTCTTTGCCAATTGAACCAATCATGTTGACTGTTTTACCAAGTACTGCACTGGCGACGGCTTGATTGGCCCCTTTGCCACCAGGGAGTGTCGTCATTCTTTCCCCAAAATTGGTGTCTCCATGATTTGGGTATTTATTCGTATACGCTACAATATCAATATTAATACTTCCAACTACGGTTATTTCCCCCATTTTCTCACCTCAAAGTTTGACGTGAAGCTGTTCTGCTTCGAACTGTCGGATAAAATGATTTAATCTCTCTACTGCTTCTTCAAAGGTTAGCTCAGGCCTGAATAAAGAGGAGGTACCGCATACCAGCATAGTTGCTCCGTTTTCTAATACACCAGGGATGGTTTCATATCCTATATTTCCATCAACTTGAATGTCGATTTTATATCCATTTCCATCTATTAAATCTTTTAAATCTTTTACTTTCTGATACATGAGAGGGATAAACTTTTGTCCGGCGAAGCCTGGATTTACAGTCATCAGAGTAATGTAGTCTACCGTATCCAAAACATATCGCAAGTGAGCAATAGGAGTGGAAGGATTAAGTGCGATTCCAGCCTTTAAGCCTTTTTTTCGTATGCTTTGCAGTGTTCTCTGTAAATGTTCTGTGGCCTCAGCATGAACAGAAATCATGTCTGCACCCGCTTCTGCAAAAAGATCCAGGTGATTCTCGGGATGCTTCACCATCAAATGAACATCAAAAGGTTTGGATGTATAGGAACGAATGCTTTTGATTAAATCAGGTCCCAATGTAAAGTTCGGAACAAAGCTTCCATCCATCACATCAAGGTGGAAAAAATCTACTCCTGCCTCATCAAGACGAATGACAGTTTCTTTTAAAATTCCCATATCAGCACACATCAAAGAAGGTCCAATTAAAGCCATTAGTTTGCAGCCTCCAAGTTTATTTTTACGTAACCGGTTACGAAAACCTTATCATTTGAGTTGATGACATGTCAATACAAACCATAATGGTAGCTGTATCAATGTATTTTAAATTTATAGGATAATACGAAATGCTAATAAAAAATATATTTACGTAACCGGTTGCCTCTTTAAAAATCCTGTGCTAATATACAAACATCAATTTAAAAAAATTCCATGTTATGAAGCGGAAAATTTTTTCCCCTCATATGTAACCGGTTACGTGGAATTTTGTAAAAGATTACAATTCCATTTGTTTTTTTAGATTTTAAAAGTTGGGTATTGCAGTTGGTGATCATGGCTATTTAAAGAGTAAGAAAATAGGAGGGGTTACTGTGAAAAATGTAAGCGCTTTGTCTGTTCAGGAACCAAAAACGTTATTTGGAATGCCGAAAGCACTTATTTGGGGATTTGTGGCGATCATAATCTTTATGACAGGAGATGGAATTGAACAAGCTTTTTTATCCAAGCAAATTGTTGATATGGGATTTTCTCCGTCACAATCAGCATCCGTATTTACCATTTATGGGATTACGGTAGCCATTGCCTCTTGGCTGGCTGCACTTTTTGCAGATATTTGGGGTCCGCGTAAAACAATGTTAGCGGGCTTAATCATATGGGTGATCTTTCATATTGGTTTCATTTCACTGGGCACAGTACCTGAGAGCTTGACTATGATGAGGGTAATGTATGGATTGCGTGGATTTGGATTTCCACTTTTCGCATACTCCTTTGTAGTATGGATCGCCTATGCAACTCCTTACAGAAAGCTGCCAAGTGCAATGGGCTGGTTCTGGTTTGCCCATTCATTAGGACTTGGAGTCTTTGGTTCCTACTTGCCAAGTTATACCATTCCAAGCATCGGTTATAATGGCTCTCTATGGTTAGGTTTGGCATTTGTAATAGTAGGCGGTGTTATTGGTGTTTTATTTACGAAAGGGAATATTGATAAGCAGCAAGGCGAAGAAAAAGAAACAGGAGATACAATCAAAAAGGGAATTACAATACTGTTTACGAATCCTAAAATTGCAATTGCCTCTGTGGTGCGAATCATTAACCAGCTCGCAGTTTATGGATTTGTTGTAGCCATGCCGTTGTTTTTAACGAGCAAGGAAGTAGGCTTTACCACATCTGAATGGCTGCAGATCTGGTCTGCAATGTACATGGTAAATATTATTTTTAACCTGATTTGGGGATTTGTGGCGAATAAAATGGCGTGGAACAAAGTGGTGCAATATTTTGGTTGTATTGGTGTAGCTCTGTCATGCCTCTTGTTTTATTATGTACCAATTACATTTGGTGACAACTTTTGGCTAATGGTTTGTGTATCCGGTTTCTTCGGAGCAGTATTAGGGGCTTTCGCTCAAATGTCTTCCATTTTTGCTGCTATTGATCCTGAGAACCGAGGAGCAGCAATGTCTATTCATAATCTTTCAGCGGGTCTAAGTCAATTTATCGGACCAGCACTAGCGGGAGTACTGTTCACAGCATTTGGTACCAAGGGGTTCGTTTGGGCTTTAGCGGGTCTTTACTTAATTGGGTTCGTTCTTGCTCACTTTTTAAAAGTGGAGAAGGAAACGTCGGTAGCAGTAGAAGATATGAAGAAGTATGCGTAACCATTGAGAAATTGAACTACTGAAACACCCGTTGGAAAATCATTTCCTAAAGGGTGTTTTTGTGTGCGCACAGACGGCTGATTATTCCCTTTTTAGTAGAATAATGCTGCCACTTTTGCTGAGATTACCTTTCGATTGGCAGGCAAAGTCCATTAAAAAGAAACACCCTTATGAGAAAATTGTCATAAGGGTGTTTCTCTGTAAATAATTAATTCTGACAATTTGTTTGAAATAAGAAGGATTATCGTCATACCATGACGAAATACATGATTAAGAAGTTTAAGATTATGTAAAGGGGGAGTTAGTATGGTTAAAGATAAGGAAGCAATCAAGCAGGAGATTTCCCGGAAAGTGCAGGAGATTCAAAATAGTTCAGTTACGTTTGTTCATGTAGCTGACGTGCACGAAATCATCACTTTATACCAACAGCTGAATCCCGAACCGATCCAGAACTAATGGCCTTAAAGGTACCCAATATAGATAAATAATAAAAAGGGTTTGATATTTCTTTTTCATTAAATATGAAGAGCACTGCGGTGTGCAGTGCTTTTTATTATGGATCCTGTTTGGAGATGGAATTAAAAAACAAACAGCATCATATACCCCAATTATTCTGATACTTTCTGAACAATTAATAGACTAAACTATACTTTAATAGAATTCTCATAACAATGAAGTGTAATGTTTTAATTCAAAGGTGCTAATAACGTAAGAAGTAAGGCAGTATAAAATAAAACCCAATCTCTTAATCAAGAGATTCCAATTTTTGTCAAATTATGTAATGTGCAATAAAAAACCATCTCACGCAGTGAGATGGTTGAAATGATGTATTTGGTGGAGACTAGCGGGATCGAACCGCTGACCTTTTGGCTGCCAGCCAAACGCTCTCCCAGCTGAGCTAAGCCCCCACGATGTGTTGCTGACAAGAAAAATTATATAATACAAGCCTTACTAAAAGCAAGTCCTTTTTTGAAATTATTTTTAGTTTTCAAATGGTTGTTGCCAGAAGCTTCATGAACTAGTGTATGGTGAACGCTTATCTTTCTAATAATACCTTCTAAAATTTCTAGTGTCCAAGCATAGTTTTTTGGAAAGTTGGAATGCTAACATGGTAAATCAAGGAATAAAGGAGGAGTAATTATGCAACAGCAGCAACCACCAAGCCCAGGACAAAACCAGCAACAGCAGCCTATATTTCAGCAGCCCCCAAACGTCATCACAGGAAAAGATTTTAACTATCTGACCGACATGCTTTCATGGAATTTGCTTGGATTCAAAAAGGCACACTTTGCCGCGAGCCAGTGCCAGGACCAACAGGTGAGCGCAGCACTTGAGAAGGCCTGTCACATGCATGAAAAGCACTATCAGCAGCTTCTTCAAAAACTCCAGTCCGGCGGAAGCCAACAGATGAATCAATAGGAGGGGAGAACCCATGAACAATAATCAAAACAAAATTCAAAACCCAGAGTCACAGGTACCGAAAACACCCCAGATGAACGATCGCGATTTCCTTAATGATATCCTGTCCTACGAAAAGTACATGACAGCTTCATATTCCACGGCAATGAACGAAGCGAGCCATGATGCGCTGTATCAGGAAATTCATTCGATCTTTGATGAGACGAAAAACGTGCAGCGGGAACTTTATACGCTCATGTTCCAAAAAGGCTGGTACTCCCTGTCACCGGAACAGTCTCAAAAGCTGCAGCAGGCGGCCCAGCAATTTACAGGGTATATGTCCCAGTTTCCACACAATCCGCCAATGCAATAAAGCGACCAACAAGCTATGGAGAATTCCATGGCTTGTTTTCATGCCGGGAGAATTTTACTATGAAATTCGACATATACGATAACTGGTATAGACAACTAGAACTATAGTCAGAAATTCTTACTGGGCCTATTGCTCCGTTTTTGTTCTGTTCGAAAGGATACGACAAATTCCTCCAGAATGAGGTTAACGTTCCAATAAATTCTAAAGGAGGATTTTTGTGAAAAAGAAAAAAAGTCTAGTGCTTTATGCCTTGATCTGTATGCTCGCGGTTTCCGTGTTCTTCGGATCGGAAGCCCGTTCCGCTCAAGCGGCATCCAAGGGCACCAATGGGGTGAAATCGCTGATTATCAGTGGAAACATTCCACAGGCCCAGCCGCTCGTGCAAGATAACAAAATCCAGCTTCATGCACTTCACGTGTATAAAGAAGGATACTTCATGGAAACGAAAGCAAGAACCTGGTGGTCTTCAAACAAAAATGTAGCCACAGTCGACCGTAATGGTCTCGTTACGTTGAATGATCACAACGGCAAAACATTCATTTACACAACGGATGGCAAAATCACAGACCGGATTGCCATCAAAGTGAAGCATGGCCAATCGACCATTCAAAAGCAAAAAGGCAAGAAATATGATGTGATTCCTCAAGCCATCAACAAGATGACGATGGAAGAGAAAGTCGGCCAAATGCTGATGCCAGACTTCAGAACCTTCAATGGAAAAAATGTTACCGAGTTAACACCGGAAATTAAAGCACTTGTGAAAAAATATCATCTTGGCGGCGTGATTCTTTTCCGTGAGAATGTCGTGACAACCGATCAGACGACCAAGCTCGTGGCCGATTATCAGGCAGCCGCCCAAAAGCAAGGTCTGCTGATCTCTATTGATCAGGAAGGCGGGATCGTGACCCGTCTGCAAAGCGGAACCGATTTTCCTGGAAACATGGCACTTGGTGCAACACGCTCTGCCGATCTTTCTGAAAAAGTCGGGAAAGCGATCGGTGAGGAGTTGAGTGCACTCGGAATTAACTTTAACCTCGCTCCCTCTCTGGATGTAAACAACAACCCGGACAATCCGGTTATTGGTACCCGCTCTTTTGGTGAGGATCCTAAGCTCGTATCAGAACTCGGAATTGCGTACATTAAAGGTCTCCAATCCACAAACACTGCCGGTTCAGCCAAACATTTCCCGGGTCATGGGGATACCGCGGTAGATTCCCACCTCGGACTGCCTGAAGTCCCGTATGATCTGGATCGCTTGAAGGAAGTGGAGCTTTATCCGTTCCAGCAAGCAATGAATGCAGGAATCGACGCTGTTATGACAGCTCATGTTACGTTCCCGAAAATTGAGCCGGGAACAGCCATCTCAAAAAAAGACGGCAGTGTTATTGCCATTCCGGCGACTCTTTCCCATAAAGTACTGACCGAACTGATGAGAGATGACATGGGCTTTAAAGGAGTTATTACAACTGACGCTCTCAATATGCAGGCAATTGCCGATCACTTTGGAGCGGTGGATGCAGCCATCCGTGCGGTAAATGCGGGAACTGACATCGTCCTCATGCCGGTAGGTCTTGAAAGTGTGGCAAATGGACTTTACGACGCGGTTAACAAAGGAGAAATCACTCAGGAACGTTTGAATCAATCCGTTGAGCGTTTGTTGACCTTAAAAGTAAAGCGCTCCATCTTCAAGCAGGAACGTCTGCAGGATATTGACCAGCTGATTGAAAATGCAGAAAAGGTCGTTGGCTCTCCAGAACATAAAGCTCTTGAAAAAGAAGCGGCCAACAAATCCATCACACTTGTAAAAAATGACGGAAATGCACTTCCGCTTGCGAACGAAGACAACGGACAAGTGGTGGTTATCGGCAATACGTACGTGGAAGATCTGGCTTCCCAGGTCAAACGGGTGTATCCGAACAGCGTGATGATCAAATCAGCAGGCCCATCCCTGACATCGGCGCAGCTTCAGCTTGTGAAGAATGCTAAAGCAGTGATCGTGGGAACTTATACATCAACGGTATCGGCCCGATCTCCGGAAAGCGCACAAATGAAGCTGGTGAATCAAGTGATCAATGAAAGCACTGCGCCGGTCATTGGCATCGGAACTCGTAATCCGTACGACATTATGGCTTATCCGAATGTGGATGCGTACCTTGCACAATATAACTTCAAAACTGCCAGCTTTGCCGCGAGCGTGGATACCATTTTTGGGCTGAACCAGCCGGCTGGAAAGCTTCCGGTAACAATTTATGACAGCAACAAAGAGGTGCTCTACCCATTTGGACACGGATTATCTTATTAAGGGGTGAATGATGTTGAAAAAGTGGTTAAGTGCAGGGATACTGTTTGTCCTGGTCATTTCTTTGCTGTCGTCCGCGATGGCAAAGAATGACACACAGCAGAAAAATTCACCACAGAATTTTAAAACTGGGGTGGATGTGCTGCTGAACGGTAAAAATAATATTTTAAAAGGAAAGCGGGTTGGCCTCATCACAAATCCGACTGGTGTGGACGGCAAGCTGAACAGCATCGTGGATTCCATGTACAAAAGCAAAGATTTTGAACTGAAAGCATTGTATGGACCGGAGCATGGGGTGCGGGGAAGCGAACAGGCCGGCTCTTATGTCGAGTTTTACATTGATAAGAAGACGAATCTTCCGGTATACAGCCTTTACGGACCGACCAAAAAACCAACACCTGAAATGCTCAAGGACATTGATGTTCTCGTGTTTGATATTCAGGATGTGGGGACACGCTTCTATACGTACATTTATACGATGGCGTATGCAATGGAAGCAGCAAAGGAAAACAACATTGAATTTGTCGTGCTCGACCGTCCGAATCCGCTAGGTGGAGAAAAGGTAGAAGGGCCGATTCTTGAACCGAAATATGCTACATTCGTAGGACTTTACCCGATTCCTCTTCGCCACGGAATGACAGTAGGTGAGCTTGCAAAGCTGTTTAACAAAGAATTCAAGATTAACGCGGATTTAAAAGTGGTGAAAATGAAAGGATGGCACCGTTGGAAGACGTACCATGAAACACCGCTGCAATGGGTTCTGCCATCACCAAATATGCCGACCGTGGATACAGCGTTTGTTTATCCGGGAGCCGGTTTGATTGAAGGAACGAACGTATCAGAAGGAAGAGGAACGACTCGTCCGTTTGAAACCATCGGAGCACCGTTTATTGATGGCGATGATCTGGCAAAAGCACTGAATGATTTGAAGCTGCCGGGTGTTATTTTCCGCTCCAACTCATTTACGCCAACGTTCTCCAAGTTTGCCAATCAACTGTGTAACGGCGTTCAGATTCATGTGACCGATTATAATTCCTATAACTCCGTAGACACAGGACTGGCCATCGTTAAAACGATTCATGACATGTATCCGAAGGATTTTCAGTTCAGAGCTGAGAACAGCCAGGGCATTTCCTATTTTGATAATCTGATCGGCAATGGCTGGGTTCGCGAAGAAATTGAAAAAGGAACTCCGCTTGTGAAGATCAAAGCAAAGTGGAAAGTAGAGCTTGAACTGTTCAAAAAGGTTAGAAAGAACTATCTTCTCTACAAATGAGGAAATAAGTACCGTTTTTTGAGTAATTAAAATAGTTCGACTGGTATAGACAACTAGTTATAAGCGTGGTACCCTGTGCATAGAGATAATAAGGATGGTGAGTGGAGTATGAAACCATTATTGATTTATGGCGGAACCGTTTTTACAGAAAAAGGATCTATAAAAAATGGGTACCTCGTCATGGAAGACCAAGAGATCAAAGAGGTAGGAGAAGGAGTGGATGCCCTTCAATTGGAAGCGTATGAGGTTCTAAAGCTTTCGGAGAGCGACACGGTTGTGCCAGGTATGATTGACCTGCATATTCATGGTGCTGCAGGAGCCGATGTGATGGACGGGACGATGGACGCGCTGAAAACAATGGCGGAAATTCTGCCTGAGGAAGGAACGACGAGCTTTCTGGCGACAACCATGACACAGGCTGTACCTGAGATTGAAAGCGCTTTGCAGACGGTCAACACCTACATGGAGGGCAGCAATCCTCCCGGCGAAGCCGAGATTCTTGGACTTCATCTGGAAGGGCCGTTCATCTCGCCGAAGCGGGCGGGAGCACAGCCTCTTGACCATATCAGGAATCCGGATGTGAAGCAATTTCAGGAATGGCAGGAGCTTTCGGGCAACCATATTAAACTGGTTACTCTGGCACCGGAGGAACCAGGCGGCTACGAGCTTTCTTCTTATTTGAAGAAGACAGGAGTTGTGGCATCGATTGGCCACTCTGATGCTGTGTATGAAGAAGTCGTGAAAAGCATTGAGTCAGGCGTTACCCACGCAACCCATCTGTACAACGGCATGCGGGGGCTGCACCACAGGGAGCCGGGTGTGGCAGGAGGTGTAATGCTGCATGATGCGATTACTACAGAAATCATCGTCGACGGCATTCATTCCCGACCGGAAATGGTGAAATTTGCGTACCGGAATAAAGGCGCAGACCGAGTGGTGCTGATCACCGATGCGATGCGGGCAAAGTGTATGGGAAATGGCTCGTATACACTTGGCGGACAGGACGTGACGGTCAACGGAAACCAAGCAACCCTTGCGGATGGCACGCTCGCAGGCAGTATTTTAAAAATGAAAGACGCGGTACGGAACATGCAGGATTTCACAAACTGTTCCACTGAAGAGGTGATTCAGATGACTGCGGTCAACCAGGCGAAGGAGCTTGGGGTGTATGACCGGAAAGGCAGTCTGTCAGCTGGAAAAGATGCGGATGTAGTTGTGCTGAATGAGGAAAAAGATGTTATCTTCACTTTCTGCCGTGGAAAACTCTCATATCACCGGAAGGAGGAGAAGTAACATGAACATTATCGAGGTAGCCAACTACGAGGAAATGAGCAGAGCATCTGCCGATTTCATTTTGAAAAAGATTAAAGGATCGGAGAAAGTGACACTGGGCTTGGCGACGGGCGGTACACCGCTCGGCACCTACCAGGAGCTGGTGAAGGATCACAAGGAAAACGAAACGAGTTACGACCATGTTCATACGTATAACCTGGATGAGTATGTAGGACTGACGCCGGATGATCAGGAAAGCTATCACGCCTATATGTGTGAGCATCTGTTTCACCCGGTGAATCTGCCGCTTGAGCAGACAAACATTCCAAACGGAGCGGCACCGGAGCTGCTTCAGGAATGCCTGCGTTATGACATGCTCATTGAAAGTATAGGAGGCGTTGACCTGCAGCTGCTGGGGATTGGAGAGAACGGTCATATCGGGTTTAATGAGCCGGGTACCCTGTTTTCCACCTCTACGCATGTGGTCGATTTAACTCCTTCAACGCTGGAAGCGAATGCAAAATATTTTAAGGATCCGTCCAAACAGCCGACACAGGCCATTACGATGGGAATTGCCACGATTCTAAAGAGCAAGGAAATTCTGCTGCTCGCATCCGGAGAACGGAAGCAGGAGGCGCTGTTTCATCTTTTGCGGGGAGAAGTAACTGAATCGGTGCCGGCATCTGCGCTGAACATGCATGATCGTGTGACAATTATTGCAGATTCGCAAGCGTTGAAACTGGTAAACTCGTTAGGGAAGTGATGAAGAACATGATTGATAAATATTCGCCTCTGCCGATCTACTATCAAATCGAGGAAGCCATCAAGGGACGAATTGAAAAAGGGGAACTGCAGGAAGGGGAAATGATCCCGTCCGAGCGGGAATATGCCGAAACCTATGGCATCAGCCGGATGACCGTCAGGCAGGCCATTACCAATCTTGTCAATGACGGCTATTTGACCCGCCGAAAGGGGAAAGGCACGTTTGTTGCCAACCAGAAAATAGAACAAAAGCTCGGCCTGACGAGTTTTACAGAAGACATGAAGGCAAGGGGGCTTAAGCCTTCGACCAAGCTGATCGATTTTCAGATCAGTCAGGCCCAGGGAAAGATTGCAGCAGGATTGGGCATTCATCCGGGAGATGAGATTTATGAAATCCAAAGAGTGAGGCTGGCCGATAACATTCCGATGGCGCTCGAGACGACGTATCTCGCCGCCGATCTGGTCAAAGGGCTGAACCAAAGAATCGTACAAGGATCGCTTTATCAGTTTGTGGAAGAAGAACTGGGGTTGAACATCGATTATGCCACACAGGAGCTCGAAGCCTCGGTCGCACGGGAAACCGAGAGCGAAGTGCTCCGAATTGCAAAAGGAACTCCGGTTCTGCTCATCCGCCGGTACACCTACCTGAAGGACGGACGGCCACTGGAGCTCGTTCAATCCATTTACAGGGGTGACCGTTACAAATTCATCATCGATATGCAGCGGGGATAGCGCAGTTGTGAGATCTAGCTTCAGCGTCCAAGTCCTCGAAGAACGAAATTAACTTCCATTTCGTCATTGGTCGCTTCACTCTTACTCCTCAACACAAAATCAGTGTTGCTGTGTAAGAGTTCCAGCGCTTGTCGGGCTTAAACGGGACGCTTACGCTTTTCTTAATAAGGGGGATAAGTCAAATGAAGAAAGAACAACGAATGGCACAGGAAATTACGGAAAAGCTGGGTGGCGCCGACAATATACACAGCTTAACGTACTGTATGACACGCCTTCGCGTGATGCCAAAGGATGAATCCAAGGTCGATCTGGCTGGAATCAAGAACATTGAAGGTGTTATGGGCGTTGTGGGGGATGAAACCCTTCAGATCATCGTTGGACCCGGAACGGTCAACCGGGTGGCCGATGAGATGACCCGCACCACGGGGCTTACCGCTTCTGCTCTTGATGAGGACGGTGAGGACGATCTTGCCAAAACGACGAAAGATGCCATTAACAGAAAGAATGCTACACCGTTTAAGCTGTTTCTTCGCAAAATTGCCAGCATTTTTATTCCGCTTATTCCGGCCATCGTGGGCTCCGGTCTGATCGCAGGTATTTCAAACGTTCTTCTGCGCAGCGGTGTTCCAAAAGACCTTGCCATCATGCAGATGATCGATATGATCGGTTGGGGTCTCTTTGGATATCTGGCCATCTTTGTGGGAATAAACACGGCCAAGGAATTTGGGGGCACACCTGCTCTCGGTGGTGTCGCCGGTATTATGCTGATCAACCCGGCGCTTGCCAACATTACACTGTTTGGTGAAAAGCTCGTTCCAGGACGAGGCGGTCTGATCGGTGTTATGCTTGCTGCCTTTTTTATCGCTTGGAGTGAAAAACGGATCCGCCGTTTCGTACCAGCTGCAATTGATATCATTGTAACTCCTACTCTTGCTTTGCTGGCTACTGGAATCGCGACCATATTCGTTCTTCAGCCGGTTGGAGGATTCATCTCTGACCTGATTACGAAAGGTCTCTTGAACATCCTTGATATGGGTGGCATTTTTGCCGGAATCGTATTGGCCGGAACGTTCCTGCCGCTTGTTGTTACAGGGCTTCACCAAGGCTTGACGCCGGTTCATATGGAGCTTTTGAATAGCATCAAATCAGATCCGCTGCTTCCAATCCTTGCAATGGGTGGAGCAGGGCAGGTTGGCGCGGCGTTCGCGATTTACTTTAAAACAAAAAACGCCAAGCTGAAGCGTGTCATCAAAGGCGGATTGCCGGTTGGTATTCTTGGTATCGGTGAACCGCTGATCTTCGGGGTAACTCTTCCACTCGGGCGTCCGTTTTTAACCGCTTGTCTTGGCGCAGCGGTTGGGGGAGCGTTCCAGGCGTTCTTTAAAGTTGGTACGATTGCCATCGGTGTTTCTGGACTGCCACTGGCGTTCCTGATTAAAGAAACGAACCAGATTGTTCTATACATTGCCGGACTTTTATTGGCTTACATTTTCGGATTCCTTTTCACATGGCTCTTTGGCTTTAAAGAGTCCATGGCGAAGGATATTTAAAACTATTGTATTTAAGGAGTGGCAGACATGCTAGGCATCTCAGTGTATCTGGGCAGTGACCCGGAAAAGTACTCCCAGTGGATCGAAAAAGCCGGCTCCTATGGTTTCTCTAAAATCTTCACCTCGCTTCATATTCCAGAAGAAGATGCCTCTCTTTTACGGGAGAGGCTCATTCTTTTGGGAAAAGCGGCCGGAAAAGCCGGCATGGAAATCATGGCGGATGCTGGTCCGCATTCATTACAGAACCTTGCTATCAGCATGAACAGGGTGGATGAGTTAAGAGATTGGAACATCACCGGACTCCGCGCCGATTATGGATTTTCTGATGAAGAGATCGTGGCTTTGTCGCAAACCTTAAAGGTTGGATTAAATGCGAGCACGATTGATGCAGACATGGTGAGCGCATGGAAAGCTAGAGGGTTAAAGAGTGAGAATGTGGAAGCCTGGCATAACTTCTACCCCCGGCAAAACACTGGTATTGCGTCGTCTTTTTTAATGGAAAAAAACCGCTTTTTAAAGAAACGGGGATTAACGACAGTAGCCTTTGTGCCAGGGGACAAAACATTGAGGGGACCTGTCTATGAAGGGCTCCCAACTCTTGAAAAACATCGGACAGAAGATCCGTTTGTGGCCGCTGTGGAATTGAACCGCTTTTTTACGGATCACATTGTCATCGGTGATGTGGAAGCGACTGATTCGGTACTTAAGCGGTTGTCGGACTGGCAGGGTGGCGTGATTACACTCAGAACAAGCGGGTTGGATGAAGAGCATATGGCGAAGGTGCATACCAATCGCCAGGATGTGGCACGGGATGTGATTCGATCAGTGGAGTCAAGGTCCTATGCTGAAGCAAACGGACTCAAAGTGTCACCGCAGATTCCGCCAAAACCGCGGCCGGCAGGAAGCATCACCATCGACAATGAACGGTATGGGCGATACGCCGGTGAGCTGCAAATCACGAAGCGGGATTTACCAGCTGATGAACGAGTGAACGTGCTCGGCCGTGTGAGAGAAGAGGAGCTGAAGCTGCTTGCCCACATCGGCCCCGGACAAAAATTTTTAGTGCAGTGAAAGGAAATTCCATGAAAATCAATCATTTAACAACGGAAAAACGTAATCAAAATACACTGGACATTGATGAAGTCACAAGTCTAGAAGTGGTAAGAAAAATCAATACGGAAGACAAAAAGGTTCCGGAAGCGATTGAAAAAGTATTGCCGGAAATTGCTTCGGTTGTGGAGCAGGTTGTGGCTGCCTTCCGTAAAGAAGGGCGTCTCATCTATACAGGAGCGGGAACGAGCGGGCGTCTCGGCATTTTGGACGCATCCGAATGTCCGCCAACGTACGGTACACCTTCAGAAATGGTCATTGGCATCATTGCTGGCGGGGACCAGGCGATTCATACCGCGGTGGAAGGGGCAGAGGATGATATAGAAGCCGGCAAAAATGATCTCTTAAACCTTCAGCTTACCAAGAATGATGTGGTGGTTGCCATTGCAGCGAGCGGAAGAACACCATATGCGATTGGTGCACTGAAGTGCGCCAATGAGGTGGGGGCAGTGAGCGTTGCTCTGGTTTGCTCGCAAGATTCTGAGATGAGCAAGGTAGCGCAGCACACAATTGCCGCTGTTGTTGGCCCTGAAGTGGTGACGGGATCCACCCGGATGAAAGCAGGAACCGCGCAAAAGCTCGTCCTGAATATGATCAGCACGGCATCGATGATCGGAATAGGAAAAGTGTACAGCAACCTTATGGTAGATGTTCAGCCTTCCAACAAAAAGCTCATTCAGAGGGCTAAAAACATTGTCATGGAAGCGACCGGCTGTACGCACCAAGAGGCGGAGCAGGCTCTCTCCGATCATGATGGCTACGCCAAGGCCGCCATTTTGCAGGTGCTCACGGGGTGTTCTCCACAGGAGGCAAAGGATCTTCTGAAAAAACATAAAGGAATGCTGAAACAGGCATTGCAGGAAAAGAAACGCTAAAACCTATTATTCTTGAAAATTAGGGGGGACCTGTTATGTTAGGGTTTTTACAACGAATTGGCCGGGCGCTCATGCTGCCGATTGCCGTATTGCCGGCTGCCGGTCTATTGCTTCGGTTAGGTTCAGAGGATATTTGGAACATCCCGTTTATGGCCGCCGCAGGAAACGCAGTGTTTGCCAACTTGGCGATCATCTTTGCCATCGGGGTGGCAATCGGATTTTCAAAGGATGGAAACGGAGCTGCCGCCCTGGCAGGAGCTATTGGTTACTTTGTTTTGACAAGCGGGACACAAGCCATTGATAAAGATATTAACATGGGTGTGCTCGGCGGGATTCTCTCGGGTATCGTCGCCGGACTCCTTTATAACAGGTTTCATAATGTAAAGCTGCCAGATTATCTCGGCTTTTTTGCCGGCAGGCGGTTTGTCCCGATTGTCACAGCGGCAAGCATGATTATTCTTGCCGGAATCTTTGGATATGTATGGCCTCCGATCCAGGATGGCATCAATGCGGTCGGCCAATGGGTCGTTGACGCAGGTGCATTTGGTGCTGCCGTATTCGGATTCCTTAACCGTTTGCTTATTCCGCTGGGGCTGCATCATATTCTCAATAACTTCCTTTGGTTCATCTTCGGTGACTTTAAAGGGGCACATGGCGACTTAAGCCGTTTCTTTGCCGGGGACCCTTCTGCAGGATTTTATATGTCCGGATTCTTCCCTGTTATGATGTTCGGATTGCCGGCAGCGTGTTTGGCGATGATCATGGCGGCGAAAAAGGAAAAGCGAAAAGCCGTTGCCGGGATGCTCGGCGGATTGGCGTTTACCTCTTTCTTAACAGGAATTACTGAACCGATTGAGTTCTCGTTCATGTTTCTTTCACCGCTGTTATACGGGATTCATGCCTTATTAACAGCCATCTCCATGGCCGTTGCGGTTATGTTTGATATTCACCAGGGTTTCACGTTCTCGGCAGGGGCGCTGGATTTCTTCCTGAACCTGAAAATTGCCCAGCGGCCATGGCTTCTTGTTCCGATTGGGCTCGTCTATGCGGTAATCTATTATGTGGTCTTCTACGTGATGATTATGAAGCTCAATATTAAAACCCCTGGACGTGAAGATGAGAATGAAAACATTGTGGAAGACGCGAGTGCAGGAGCATCTGACAGTGAAGAAGGCACTGACAAATATGATGGCATTGCTGCCCGTTATATTGCGGCACTCGGCGGAACAGATAATATTGACGTGCTCGACAACTGCGTAACACGGCTTCGTATGAAGCTGAACGATGTTGGAAAAGTCAATGAGCCGGATTTGAAAAAGGCAGGCGCTAAGGCTGTGCTCAAATTGAGTTCGACTGATGTCCAGGTTGTGGTCGGTACAGACGTCGAAGCGGTTGCTGAGGCGATGAGAAAGATTGTTTCTAAGGAAAAACGAGTTTCATAAGGGGAGAATCAGAGTCTTCGGCGGTGCCGGAGGCTTTTTGTGTGGTTTGAAGGAGGGGGAATTCTGCGATTACCGATAATTGACCCTAACCAAACGAAAAAAACCGGCCTTCTCCAAGAGAAGACCGGTTTTTTCATTACTGATTAGTACCAGCCTTTGCCGCCGTAGCCGCCATAGCCGCCGTAACCGTAGCCGTAGCCACCGCATCCGCCATATCCGCCGTAACAAGCGCATCCGATAATAATCAACAGGATGAATAGGACGACAATTAAACTAAAGTTGTTAAAAATTCCGTGACCACCTGACATATTGTTCACTCCCGGATTATTGTATTTAAGAGGCTTTCCCTCTTCCTCCATACATCATATGAATTCAGGCGGGCTATGAAACCGGGGCATATGCGGAATTTTGGTGGCCATGCCCTGATATCAGCCTTGCTTTGTATCACCGAGCGGGGTTACAAGCGATTCTTTGTTGCGGTAGTTTGTGGTCAGTGAAATGCCGACCAACACTACTAAACCAGTTGCAATCCCGTACATGATTGGGTTGGTTGATGCAATGCCTTCAATAAGCAATCCGCCAATTACAACGATTGTGCTGGCGAGAATAGAGTAAAAACCGGCATTTGGTGTGGCTTTTTTCCAAAAGAACATCAGCAGCACCGGAACGAAGATGGCGCCGGAAAGGATAGCATAAGCCACATCGAGGGCAACAAGCACATCCTGAATCCAGACTGCAAAGCTGATGGCAAGCAGACCAGCACATAGAGTAGTGACTCGGGAAATGACAAGAAACTTTTTATCACTGATATCCTTCATAAAATACTGACGGAGAATATCGTTGGTGATCAGGGTGGAAGAGGCCAAAAGCGTTCCTGACGCGGTGGACATAAGCGCAGAAATGACGCTCGCGAGCACCAGGCCAAGAATTCCGGCTGGCAGGATGTTCAATGCGAGTGTGGCAAACGTATTTTGTGTATCGCCGATATTTGGCAAAATCACAAACGCACACATTCCGATGATGCTGCCGGCAAGCGCGTAGGCGATGGAATAAAGGCCGGCATATAGAGAACCTTTTCTGGCAATGGACGGTGATTTGGCGGTGAATACACGCTGCCAGATATCCTGAGAAACAACCATTCCCAGGGTGTATAGGAGAAAGTATTGAAAAATTTGTGCATAACCGATGGATGTTAAGCTGAGATGAGACTCAGGCAATTTCGAGAGCAGACTTCCGATTCCATCTGCTTTGGCGATGCTCATTGGGAGCATGATCGCAAAAATACCGACAGTCATGACGACGAATTGAATAATGTCTGTAACCGTAACGCTCCACATTCCGCCGAGGATAGTATAGAAAAGAACAATTCCGCCGCCTACAAACATGGAGATGGTCAAATTCCAGCCGAGCAGCACATTGATGATGGTGCCCATTCCGATGACCTGAGTTACGGCGACCATGAGTGTATAAATCGAAGCAACAACGGCGGTGATCAGTCTGGCTTCGGATTTGTATTTTTTGCCGAGCAATTCACTGATCGTTGTTACCTTGTACTTGGCGATTTTTTTGATGAAAAAGGTTCCCAAAACAATGATTCCAAGCCCGATCATCGAGACGAACCAAATGCCGGAAAGACCAAATTCATACCCAAGTTTGGCTGTGCCGATGGTTGAAGCTCCGCCCAAAATAACGGCAGACAGACAACCAAGATACATGAAAAGCCCAAGATTTCGTCCGGCAAGGGCAAAATCCTCTGTCGTTTTTGCCTTCGTGGAACCGATAATGCCTACCCCAATCAGAACTGCGAAATAAAGAAAAATGATTACCGTGTCCAACGTACCCATATCAAAACCCTCCTTTTATTCATTTATGAATAATTAAAGCTGTGTTTGTACAATGGTCGAATGCGTTCTTGCTTTCTTTAAAGCGACCAGGGTAATCATCTCAAACATGACCGAGCTTGCCAGCATGGCGGTAATCTCACCGCTGTCATAGCTGGGCAGTACTTCCACAAGATCAAAGCCAACAAGATTGAGCCCGTCCAGGTTTCTCACCAGCTCCAATGCTTCATGACTTGTTGGTCCTGCTGCTTCAGGTGTACCGGTTCCAGGTGCGTACGCAGGATCCACAAAATCGATATCAAAGGAAACGAACACCGGCTTGTTCCCTGCGCGCTCATGAATTTTACGAACGACCGCCTCGTAGCCAAGCTGGCGTACATCCCTCATCGTCAGCACCTCAAACCCGAGGTCGCGGGCATCTTGGATGTCCTCTTTGCCGTAAAGCGGACCCCGCATACCGATTTGGATGGAATGCGCCGTATCGATTAATCCTTCTTCCACAGCCCGGCGGAACGGAGTACCATGTGTATACTTTTCACCGAAATAGTGGTCCCACGTATCGCTGTGGGAATCAAAATGAACGAGGGAAACCGGTCCGTATTCCTTGGTGAATGCCCTCAGATTCCCAAGTGAAATGGAATGATCTCCGCCCATAATGACAGGGGTGATGCCGGATGACAGAAGAGGCTGTAAAACCTCCTCCATATTACTGTAGGTGCGATGAATATTGCCGGGCACAACATCTACGTCTCCATAATCAACCCCGCTGCAGTAATCAAAAATGTTGATGTCCTGATCCGGGTTATAGGGACGAAGCAGGGATGAGAAGTTCCGTATATGCTGCGGACCGAGCCGCTGGCCTGTACGATTGGAGGCACCGGTATCAAATGGCACCCCAAGTACGGCGAAATCCACGTTTTCAGTGGTTTGGATGTGCTCCAGTCTCATGAAGGTTTTCACACCGCAAAAGCGGGGGGAAGCGGAGGAATCTTTTGGTTTATACATCTTATTTGCTCCTTTCTATACATTTTGAAGTTTGCGGAGTGGTTGAATTTCTGCTTCATACTCGGCGATGGAAGCTTCAAGCAAGGATAGCCCTTCATCGATTTGTTCTTTGTTTACGGTAAGCGGAGGGATCATACGGATCACTTCACCTTCGTTCCCACACAGATAAAACAGCACTCCTTTTTCAAGGCTCTTGTTCAGAATGTTAATGACGCCTTCTCCGTTAGGAACACCCGTTACCGGATCCACAATTTCAATACCGATCATAAGTCCGATCGAACGGATGCTGCCTACAGAGGCATACCGCTTCTTCATCTCCAGCAACCGGTTCGTGGCATAACTACCCATCGCTTTTGCGTTTTCCACGAGCTTTTCTTCCTTTAGTACTTCAAGGGTGGCGAGGCCTGCTGCACAGGCGATTGGGTTGCCGCCAAACGTGGTGCCGTGGCTGCCGAGCGGCCACTGTTTCATCAGCTCTTTGGATGCAACCGTTGCACTCAGCGGAAGGCCTGAGGCAATCCCTTTGGCGATTGCCATAATATCAGGAGTTACGCCGAAGGTTTGCGCAGCAAACCATTCCCCGGTGCGACCAAAGCCGGTCTGCACTTCGTCAAAGATAAGCAGGATGCCATGTTCACTGCAAATTTCACGCATTTTCTTCAGCCACTCGGCTGGAGGAACAATATAACCGCCCTCTCCAAGCACCGGTTCAACAATCATGCACGCTACTTCTTCAGGCGTCACCTGGTGTTTAAACAGCGAGTTCAGATCTTTATCAAGCTTCCTTGCGGCATATTCACCAGGATCAGTGCCTTCAGGGCAGCCTTCAACCGACGCATAAGGAACCTGATAGGTCAGGCCATTCGGCTGCAAAAACTTTCTGTACTTCGCTTTGGAAGTAGTAACACTCAGCGCACCGAGACTTCGGCCGTGAAAACAGCCGGTAAAAGAAACCACATAGGGCCGGCGGGTCACATGCTTGGCCAGTTTGATCGCTCCTTCAATCGCTTCTGTTCCGCTGTTGGCGAAAAAGAAGCAATCGAGCCCTTGCGGCAAAACGGTCGTGAGCTCCTTGGCGAGCTTCAAAATCGATTCATACATAATGACACCGGACGGGCCATGCATGAGCTCGTCGGCCCCCTTTTTAATAGCTTCCACCACTTTGGGATGGCGGTGGCCCGTGTTAGCAGTGGCAATGCCAGATGTGAAATCCAAATACGTTTTTCCGTCCAATCCATAGTAATAACAGCCTTCTTCCTTTACGACGGGAAGGTTGGGATGGTCCTTTGCCATCGTTGGGGCCAGCAGATCGGACAATTCATTCATCAATTCATTGAGTTTGTTTGGCACAAAACGTACCTCCTTTTGTGATAGGTCTAAAGAGGAAACTTGCAGTCTTGTACATTTATCTTGCAAGTTTTGTGCCAACTTCCTCATGAAATCTCATATTTCTGCATTTTTCGAACCACTGATGGCTGGCTGATACCGAGCGCATGGGCCATTTTGGTTGTCGTTTTGTATTGATCTCTGGCGTCCTGAATCATTTGTTTTTCCACATTCTCTAAAACTTCTTTTAACGGCTTTAATAGAGGAGCAGAGGAAACGGGGGAAGGATAGGATACTTTGAGATAGTCTGGGAGATGTTCCGTTGTGATAAGAGAGGCGGGGGAGATGACCACGAGCCGTTCCATCAGGTTAAGGAGCTCTCGCACGTTGCCTTTCCAGTCATATTGAAGCAGGTGATGAATGACTGCTTCATCCAGCCGTTTTTCCCGTTTGTATTTCTCCTGAAGCCTTTCCAGAATGTAGTGAATCAAGGGAATAATGTCTTCTGTTCTTTGTCGCAATGGTGGAATGGTCAGAGGCACCACATTCAGCCGAAAATACAAATCCTCCCGGAAAGCCTTTTCTGCAATGGCTTTTTCCAGGTCTTTATTGGTTGCAGAAATCAGCCGGAAGTCAACAGAAATCGGCTTTGTTCCTCCGACTCTGTAAAACTTCTTTTCCTGAATGCACTTCAAAACCTTTACCTGGTGGGCCAGGGGGAGTTCGCCGATCTCATCAAGAAAAAGAGTGCCGCCATCCGCCAATTCAACAAGACCGAGCTTCCCTTTGCGGCTAGCACCTGTAAACGCTCCGGCCTCGTAGCCGAAAAACTCTGCTTCAAACAGAGATTCCGGAATCGCCCCGCAATTAACTTCGATGAAAGGCCCTTTGTTTCTTGCGCTTTTGTTATGTATAAATCGTGCAATCAGTGATTTCCCGACTCCCGATTCACCGAGAAGAAGAACATTCACATCTACGTCCGCTACCTGCAGAGAAGTGGTCAGAACATTCTTCATCCCGGCACTGTTGGCGATAATTCCGCTGTCATAAAGCTGGAGGCTTCGCAGGAGGTCGAGTTCACTTTTGACCCGCTCCATTTCTCCTTCCATCGTTTGCAGGAATTTGCGAAGCTCCAACAGCTCTGTCACATCATGCGAATAACTTACGACCCGAAAGATTTGGCCGTTCTCGTTCAAAACAGGGATTCCGGTCACAAGCAGCTTTTTTCCTTTATTAGTCGTTTGAACAAACGTAATTTTTTTCTTTTCCTTTAATACCATCGGTGTTGCGATTGGTGTAAACAATCCTTCTGCCGCAAGCTGATAGACCGATTTGCCGAGCAGGCTTTCAGAAGTAACCCCGTAAATTTTACCGGTGGCTTCACTGACCTTCAATATGGTCCCATCCACATTGGTAACCAAAATATCATCCTGAAGGGAATGAAGGATAGCCTCGTTTTCATTCCATGACGATAAACTCATGATTAATCACCTTCTATTATTCATTTTCGAATAGTTATTTATTTCTGAATAGTATAAACGAAGGAATTCAGCCTGCCAACCACTGATTTTCTTCGGTGTATAGGCAATAATCTTCTTTTTACACATACAATAAAAAATACAAATCAAAGAAACGGTAGAATGAATGACGATATCATTCCAATACATTCAAAAATTTACTAAAATTAAAGATAAAGGACAGGCAGAGCAGGCAAGAAGAATGAGATGGAGTGAAGAAGATGGATTATATTGTGTATGATCTGGAAATGACAAACAGGCTGTCGGAAATCATTGAGATTGGGGCGGTGCGTCTGGGATGGATAAATAGTGAATTGGTGGTATTAGATACCTTTCAGTCTTTTGTTCAGCCCAAGATGGATAGTTTAAATACGCGAATTACCAACTTGACCGGGATTACTAAAAAGGATTTGATCAATGCGCAGCCGTTTACCCTGGTCATCAAAGACTTTAGGGATTGGATCGGAAAAAAGGAGTATTATTTGTGTTCATGGGGCCCGGAAGACAAATGGGCACTGATTACAGATTCTACTTATCATAAAACTCCCATTGACTGGATCATCAATCACAATGACCTTCAGTTTTTGTTCAGCCTTCTTCATGAAAGCGATAAAGGCTTCCGGTACGGGCTATCACGGGCGCTGAACAAGCTGCAAATTTCACTGGAGGGGTCCCAGCACAGAGCACTGGATGACGCGATGAATACTGCAAAAATCTTTCTGGCCATTCATAAGGAAATAAAGCTTGAAAAAAATCCCCGCTCCTACCTGGAATCCAAAATTTTTGAACCCGAAAAGCTGGTCTATCAATCAAAAGATGAAGAAGAGGACAAAACATCCTCTCCGTTTGCCTCTTTGTCCAAATTATTTGGATAACTTTCGGGAGTTGCGGGCACTATATTTATAAAACTTTGTCTTTCCAAATATTCTTCTGATATAGGAAAATACGTTGATCAAACCGACAGAAACCGACAGAAGGAATAGGGATAAAGTTGCGTAAAACCAGAAAAAGTAAGATATGTCGGCATTTGACGAAATGTTTTTATAGGAAAATGACCTCATATCTCTGATAATAAAGTGGAGGGGGTGTTCAAGTTGGAATCCACGTATTTTATTACGAACAAGAATAACCAGCTTCTGGAATTAATTAACACCATTGATTATATGGCCACTGAAGCAACGGTAGAGGAATTGGATTGCATTGTTAGGCTAAAGGAAGAACTGATCGCTAAGGATGGTATACATGTGTCACCGGAGCAGTATAACAGTATCATCTCAATCCTGTTGAAATTCGTCCCAACATACATAAAAGAAGTATCATGACCTGCAGGGTGCTTGCAGGTTTTGTTTTTTGAACTTAATAAAAAGAAGGGACAGCTCATCTGCTGCCCCTTTTTTTTGCTATTCTTTATTTTTTTGCTTCTGGTCTTTTTCTTTCTGGGATTCGGTATCGAATGATTCTCGCTGTTCGATTGCTCCCTGTTCAAAAACGTCCTCAACGTTCTTTTTGGTCTTTTCATTGCCTTTTTGATTTTGATTCTTTTGTTCATCTGTCATGGTTTATCCCTCCTACTATACACATATCTAACGTTCCCTCTCTGGCTGTTTATAAACATGGTTTATGATCATCACTGAATGATAGCTTCAATTTTTTCAAAAAGTGGATAAGTTTTCATTAGAATAGGGAAGCTTAAAATAGTTGACTGAAAAAAGAAGGAACATTTGGAAAACTCGGTTTTTGTCGAATTATGGTATAATGGTCTTTGTTCAAAATTTCTGATGATTAGGCGGTGTTAATGATGGACAACAAACAAGAAAAGTCCTCATCCTTTGTTCCCTATATTCCGTCATCACGATCATTGCCGGAGTTAACTGCGGTTGCTATCATTTTTGGTGTCATTCTGGCGATTGTTTTTGGTGCGGCAAATGCATATTTGGGACTTAAAGTTGGTTTGACGGTTTCCGCTTCCATTCCTGCGGCGGTCATTTCCATGGGGGTATTGAGAGGGATCTTCCGAAGGGATTCGATCCTTGAAAACAATATCGTACAGACGATGACAACAGCGGGGGAAGCGATTGGAGCAGGAGCTGTATTTACGCTTCCGGCCTTCTTCCTTCTGGATATTAATTTATCACAGACGGTTATTATATTTATTGTACTTACAGGTGGACTGCTCGGCGTCTTTATGATGGTTCCATTGCGTCAGATGCTGATTGTCAAAGAGCATGGTGTATTGCCTTATCCAGAAGGAACCGCGTGTGCCGAAGTTCTAAAGTCCGGTGAAAAGGGCGGAGCCAATGCCAAGACAGTGGCCATCGGATTCTTGTTCGGCGGTCTTGTAAAAGTTTTGGGAGACGGCTTCATGCTCTTTAAAACAGAAATCGAAACACAAGTGGGCAAACTTAAGAATACTGTGGTTGGTATGGATATATTCCCTGCCCTGCTTGGTGTGGGCTATATTATTGGGCCGCGAATTGCCGGACAGATGCTTGCTGGCGGCTTGTTGGCGTGGATTGTATTAATTCCTGCCATCGCATTTTTTGGTGCGGACAGCACAACAGCTATTTTCCCTGCAGAAGATCCGATCGGCAAGCTGGATGCCTGGGGAATCTGGGATAGCTATATTAAGTATATTGGTGCAGGTGCCGTGGCAGTAGCCGGATTGATTACGCTGCTAAAAACGATGCCAACATTGATTTCAACGGCTGCCAAGACCATGAAAGGGTTGTCTGATGGTTCGGTTAGCGGAGGAATTGAGCGTACGGATAAAGATATGCCGTTTCGCTATGTTATTTTAGGTGTGGTTGTCCTCGTTATTATAATTGGTGCAGCACCTGTGACAAACGTTGGGTTCATTGGTGCGATTGCCATTGCAATCTTCGGCTTCCTGTTTGTTGCTGTAGCTTCCAGAATCGTGGGTATTGTCGGAAGTTCATCCTCTCCGGTTTCCGGCATGACGATCGCTACCTTGTTGATTGTAACCCTCGTATATAAAGTAACCGGAATGACCGGCCTTGATGGCATGAAAGCAGCATTAACAGTGGCAGCCATCGTTTGTACAGCACTTGCCGTTGCCGGTGATATTTCACAGGATTTAAAAACAGGTCACCTTGTTGGAGGTACTCCTTGGAAGCAGCAGGTTGCCATGATGATCGGAGTTATTGCTTCAGGTCTTGTCATCGGTATTATTCTGATTGTCTTAGATAAATCCTATGGTATGGGTTCGCAGCAGCTTCCTGCACCTAAAGCCGCTATTATGAAAGTGCTTGTTCAAGGGATCTTTGGCGGTGATCTGCCATGGAGCCTGATATTTATTGGTGCAGCCATTGCGATTGTTATTGAATTTCTTGGGTTGAATTCGCTCGTTGTGGCCGTTGGCTTATATCTGCCGGTTCATATTTCTGCACCAGTTATGTTTGGCGGCGCGGTTCGCTGGCTGGTGGATGTAACGGCGAAGACAAAAGAAGAGCGCCAGGCACGTGCCGATAGGGGCGTATTGTTTGCTTCTGGTCTCATTGCAGGGGAGTCCTTGCTTGGTGTGCTCATCGCCGTGCTTATCTTCTTTAACGTGAGCATTCCGGAAACCCCGCTCACAAATAACCGGTTGATTCCATTCCTGATCTTCCTGTTTGTCTGCTGGCTGCTTTATTGGTTCTCCACCCGGACGAAAGCGGACAAGTTAAAATAATGAGTCTTTTTGGATCGAAAAAAAGAAGTAGCCAAAACCTTTTAACAATGATGCCTCATTTCAAACAAGGTATTCATACGGAAAAACGCAAGGACGGGTTTGTTTACTTGATGATTCCAAGAACGAACCCGATTGAAAAGCTGTCCATCCGGTTTCTAAAACAGCCCTCCTTTTTTCCGGTCAAACTCGACGAGCTTGGTGCCTTTGTTGCAGAACAAATCGATGGCGTGAAAACCATTGATGAGATCAGCTCGAATCTTTCGGCTGAATTTGGAGAAAAGGCCTCGCCGGTTGTTCCAAGGCTGGCCAAATTTATAGAAATGCTTGAGGTTAACGATTGGATCACCTGGGGAAGAGAGAATTGATTTCTCTCTTCTCTTTTTTTTTGAGTTTCACTCCCACATAACTGCTTTCTTTGATTCATATACATGTGAAAAAAGAAAGGGAGAGTGGTTATGGGGGCGCTGGTCATTGTACTCCTGCCCGTGGCTTTGGTCCTGGTGGGTACAGCTGGTCTGATTGGTTCATTTGTGCGGAGAGATACGGGTAATTATGATTTAGAAAACCTGTGGGAAGACCGTCATTACAAAGCCGAAGACTACCTTTTAATCGATGAAGAAGACTCCTTGAAATAGGGGTTTTTTCTTTTTATGTGTCCAATGTGCTAACTTCTTCTATTTGCGTTATAATAGTAAAACTTGATAATATCCCGGTATTGCTGTTTTAATGGATAAGCAAAAGGGAACTCAGAGAGACAACAAAGCAATTTTGACATCTAGGGTCATGCAGAAAGAGGAGGATTTTTTTGGGAAACCGAAAAAAGGTCATATACCTACTTGGTGCTGTTGTCTTAGTGACAGCATTGTTTTTTATATTTTATTTCGTAAAAGAGTATAGCGGTGACCAGGGGAGCGAACATCGGAAATCTCCTCAGGTTCAAGGGAAGGAACCCCGGCCGAAACAGATCCGGATTGTGGCTTTGGGGGATTCACTGACATACGGTCGGGGAGATCCGAAACGAAAAGGCTACATCGGTCTGGTGAGACAGGGAATGCAGAGAGAACTTAAGCGTCCTGTCGTACTCAATAATTACGGGATCAGCGGGCAAAGGTCGGATCAGCTGTATAAACAGCTCAGCAACGGGATGGTATCACGTTCCGTCCATCAGGCCAATTATATTTTTTTATTTATTGGGACAAATGATTACAGAAAAACAGCTGGCTGGAACTTCAGGAACATCAATCAGCAGGAGATGGCCATCGGCCAAAAAATGCTGTACAGCAACCTTGGAAAGATTACTAAGAAACTGCGGCAGCAAAACAAAAGGGCACATATTTATATTTTAGGGCTGTATAACCCTTATACCGAAAATTTTTATGATGCAGTTTCTGCGCAAGTGATTAAGAAATGGAATATATCCATTCAGGAAATCAGCGAAAAAACCCCTAATTCCACTTATATTTCTACGTATGAGTTATTTAATGGGATTCCAAAGCGGGAATATTTCTCGGATGCCATCCATCCAAATCCCCGGGGATACTATCTGATTGCCCAACGGGTAATTGGAGAACTGAAGATCAGATGATTATAAGAAAACCGGGCAGCAGAAGCTGTCCGGTTTTTCTTTTTGCATTTCTTATATGGATTTAGCGTTTAATATCATTTTCAAGTTTACCGTTCATATCGATCATGAAACCGATCTCCCGGCCAAGCAGCTGGCTAAGTTCTTTTGCTTTCTTTTCACTCTCGTTTTTAATTTGCTCTATCGTCAATTCACCTTTTAAGCGTGAAGATCCAACGATAATGCTGAGTTCTCCTTTTTCAAAAAAAACAATTCTCATTTCTTATTTGCCTCCTATTTAGGAATTTCTGTCTATTCTTTATATATTTCGCCCTAAGGCAAAAAGCTGGTGGGGTTATGTATTGAATTAATTTACATTGGTAAATTTTAATGTTTTTCGAGGAAACTTGACACAATTTTCGGAACACTGTTACGATAACAGTAACTGAATAAAGTACAATCGCTGAGTTTCTTGACATAGAAACCGGGGGAACCAATCAACGGCTATTTTTAGCCTGGGGGTGAATCTAATGTAATTTAGAGGGCATAAATCTCGTTGCCTAATCCGACAGCTTACCTCGGAAGCGTTTTGGAGAGTGATACGTTGTGCAAATTAGGCCACAAGTCTGCTCACGAGAAGTCTCGCTCTTTTCGTGGGTTTTTATTTGGAATAAATTTCTTGAAACAGGGTAATTTTATACCAGTCTTTCAGATTTACAGATTTTATAGATTTATATTATAGGTATGGAGGAGATGAGATGAACTTATCAGTAAAAATTATCATTGGTCTTGTGTTGGGGGTTATCGTGGGGTTAATTTTAAACCTTGCTTTTCCAACAGCTTTTGATGAAATTAACTCCTATGTACTTACACCGGTCGGCCAGATTTTTTTAAAGCTGATCAAAATGCTGGTCGTACCGATTGTTTTCTTTTCCATTGTTCTTGGAACAGCAGGACTTGGAGATCCAAAGAAGTTGGGCAGAATTGGTGTGAAAACGATTGTCTATTTCCTTGGGACCACAACATTTGCGATTGTTATCGCCTTGTTGCTGTCTCTTGCCATAAAACCGGGAGCAGGCGGAGGATTTGATACTTCAGGCCTGGAATTTAAGGCAGAAAAGGCCCCGCCTGTTTCCGAAACACTGATGGGTATTATCCCGGAGAACCCCGTGGCTGCCATGACGGATGCAAACATGCTTCAGATCATTGCGTTTGCTGTATTCGTGGGTTTTGCAATAACGATGCTTGGGAGCAAGACAAAGGGGATCTTTACCCTCTTTGAAGAGGCTAATGTGATTATGATGTACCTGGTGAATGTGGTCATGAAAGTGGCTCCGTACGGCGCGTTTGCCCTGATCGCATCGGCGATCGGAAACTACGGACTGAATGCGCTGAAAGCGATGGGGCTTTATATGATTGTCGTTGTATTGGCATTATTCCTGCATTCTATTGTTACGTACGGAGGAACTGTTGCTCTCGTTGCCAGAAAGAGTCCGATCTGGTTCTTTAAAGGCTTTGCCCCGGCGATGGCCCTTGGCTTTAGTACATCCAGTTCGAATGCGACACTTCCAATTTCCATGAAGACCGCTCAGGAAAATTTGGATGTTCCGGAGCCAATAAGCGGTTTTGTACAGCCTCTCGGAGCCACCATCAATATGGATGGAACAGCCATCATGCAGGGAGTTGCCACCATTTTCATTGCGCAGGTGTTCAATCACAGCCTGACGTTAGGTGAAATGCTCACTGTTATTTTGACCGCTGTTCTTGCTTCAGTCGGTACAGCTGGTGTTCCGGGAGTAGGGTTGATCATGCTGGCCATGGTACTTCAATCGGTTGGCCTTCCGGTAGAAGGGATCGCGCTTATTCTTGGTGTTGACCGGTTGCTTGATATGCTTCGTACTTCTGTAAACATCACAGGCGATGCCGCATGTGCGGTAATGGTGGCAAAAACTGAGGAAAAACACATGAATCGGTCATCCGTTAGTGCAAGTGTATAATTTTACTTCTGAAAATATAGGATGGTGTCTAAGCCTTTTATGGTTTGTGCATCATCTTTTTTCTTGTTAATTTTCCGTGATATCGTAAAATATTGCCTTTTCCACCAAAAAAGGTGGTATCATGAAAAATAGAAATGCTTCTGTCAGGAGGAAGTTGGCATGGATCAATTTTGGCAATTAATTGTTTTAGTTAGTAAACTGCTATGGGCAAAAGCTGCGGCTGGATCTTTTGCATTGAGCGTGCTGGCAGAAGCTGTGTTCCAAAACTTTTGGGTGCAATTTGCCAGTGCAATCGTAGTGGTAATGGTCCTGGTGAAACTCATTGAGTTTAGTATTCGATACTATTATTATCATAATTTTGTGCACAGAAAGTTAAAAAACAGCCTGGGCGCACCTGCTGACCTTGATCTGTTTTTTCAAACGACGATGAAACGAGATATTTCCCGAGGTCTGCTTCCCAATTTGCGCTTTATGCGGAGCCTTTTTTTACAAATGAGAAGAACCGAATTGAGATTGTTCCACACCTATCTGAGGACGAATATCAGGACGCTGAAGGGTGGCAAACCGATCGGTTATGCTGTCGGGATTTTAATTGGCCTGTTTACCAGTTTTGCAATGGACATCCTGAAGATCAATAACCTTGCTTTTTCCCAGGAAAGCACAGTGAAAACCGTGTTGCTTGTGGTCGTTTGGTTTATTATTGTTCATCTGTGGATGAACAAGCGCATCCGCTCTTTTACACAGTTGGATGGCATTGTCCTCGCCTGTTTGAATGAAAAGCTAACGGATCCTTTTGACCCTGAAGAAGAAACCGATGATGACCTGTTATTTGAAGAGAGAATGATGAAAGAGCACTCCTGACGGGGTGCTCTTATTTTGATACGCAGGGATTATCCTTGACCCAAAATCTGTAGGGAAAACGTGCTGCTTCTCCGGCGTATTCCACGCCAATCCGTGGTCCAGTTACAATGTCTTGAACCGGGACGTCCATATATTCTCGTAAATAAAGATGATCGGAATTGAGTTTCACCCCATAGTCTTCAAGCGTTATGCCCATGGCTTTGCACAATTTACCTGGCCCGTTGGCCAGTTTTTTTAATTCCTTAAGGCTCCAGGCACCATTGTCCATTAACGAAACTTCCATGTTGCGGCGCTTCATCATCAGAGGGATGCCTTCTTTTGGCTCAAGTGCACGGATTAAAATAGCTTCAGGCTTATGAAGAGGACCTGATACAATGTTAAAGCATGTATGCATGCCATAAATAAAATAAACATATACATGGCCGGCTTCTGCATACATGATTTCTGTCCGGGGTGTTCGTCTGCCCCCAAACGAATGGGCGGCCCGGTCTTCCGGTCCCATATAGGCTTCGGCTTCGACGATGATTCCTGATGTCAGCCCTTCACCCGTTTCATGGACAAGTTCCATTCCCAACAGCTTTTGGGCGAGTTGAAGGGTTGGGTATTCAAATAATTCGTTCATTGTATTCCTCCAATATCATTCTTCTCTTCTATACCCGAGTTCCTGGATGTTTATATCTGTAAAATTTTTAATAGACCAAGGAAGGAAGTAAGCGGGCAAAGTAGAATTGTTTAGTGTAAAGACGGGAGGCGAATAACGATGGATGGAAAAGTTAAAAAAACGGGCATCTATGAAAACCTTTCGAAACGACGCTATGAATATTGGTATGTAAGCAAATCGGGACTGAAAACCATGGTTTCCTGGCTATGCTGGAATGCTCCGCCTGCCGTTTTCGAAGAGTGGAGCAATTCTGTGGCCAAATCGGTATAGGAATGAAATACACGAAAACTGGAGAGAACTGTAGATAAAAAAGAAAGGATCACTCTAAACAATGAATGTTCCTCAAGGACAATTGCGCAGGGCGGTTGAAAGCAGAAAACAGTTTCTTATCCAGAAGTTGCTTCACCATGGATTTATGATGCAAGAACAGCGGTTGCTGCAGGAGTTTACATTATCCGAACTGGAACGAGAATGGAACTCGATGCAGGCGCAGGATAACGTGAGCTTATAACCTTACTCAGAAAATTACCAGAATTTTAGCATTCTGCTGCGAACTTTCTCCCTTTATAATAAAAAAAGGGAGGGATTTCTTATGAGTCTTAGCGTTGCTGACAAATTGCTGCTGGCGGATCTTACGTTAACGCAAAAATATGCGAAAGAGCTGGTTCAGTCTGAATTGATGGAAATTGAACTGGGTTTAAAGGAAGCGGAAGATGACCGGGTGAAAAAATTGAATGATTTGCTTATGGTTTTACATAAAACAGGCTATTAACTAAAATAACCCCTTTTAAAAGAGGGGTTATTTTTTTATGAATCCAGTAATCCTTTACGGCGCGCTTCCATCCTCCATTCGGCTTCTTTCACTAGCCGTTTTGGAAGCTTGCCTTTATTTTTTAGAAAAGACCAATAGGTTTTGTACTGTTTGGGCCGTACGTTTGGTGACACTTTTCTCGCGTACTCCCACCACGTCAGTTCATTCGATTCCAGCATAATTAAATATAAATCATCTTCTCTTCTCATGCGTTTCACTCCTGTTATGCATTGTTTCTCTTTTTCTAGCTTTAGTATGTGCAAAGAGCTGGAAAGTAAATCTGTTCCAGCAAATATAGTTTATGCAGTAGAACATAAATGGTATAGGTTAGGGCTGTTTTTATCGAAATAGAAGGTATTTGCAAATGGAAGTTGAACTATAACGTATATGCTTTAAACTGAATAACAGAAGATGGAAAAGCAAAGGAGGATGAGGAATGGAACAAATTGTGACGTTTGCCTCACTTTTAACGCCTCTTGTAACGAGTCTCGTACAGCTCTTAAAACGTACTTTCCCTATTCGGAAAAGATTCATTCCAATAATCAGCTTTTTCATTGGGATTTTCATTGGACTTTTTGCCTATCCTTTCACTGATATGACAGCAGATTTTCGCATTTGGTCGGGCGGGCTAGCAGGACTTGCGGCCACCGGTTTATATGAAGTAGGTAAAAGAGGAGCCGGCCGTTTGGGACGAAGCCGGAAAGCCGGATAATACACGCTTAACTTGACGACTATAACTATAGTCGTATTTTTTATGAATCTCACCCTTCCTGCAGGGAATCGCTGAGATGTGAAGTATTCTAGGAGTAAAGAATTTAACGAAAACAAAAAAAGAGGTTTCCTTGTCTTTCATTAAAGGAATAGTTCATCTAACGTAATCATTTTTATTAAAAATTCAGGGTGGTGAACAGATTTGAGATATTATGCAACCAGTTTTTTAATAGTAATGTTGGCTGTATTTGCTTCTCCAAGTCCGTTAAAAGACTCTTCGGTGATGAAAGAAAGCTCGTTCGCAGAACTAAGTGCTCAGGCTGAGGAAGTGTCGTTGACAAAAGCGAAGGCTATGCAATTATCCCAGGAATTCATAAATAAACTGCAGACCAAAACAGACAGCCAGTATAGAGTAAAAGATTATTCCAGCAAATCGGAACTGGTTAAGGATGTAAGGCATGTTGCCTCCAAACAAATGGCAAGTGATTATGTAAATGGACTGTTTGAAGAGAGAAATGGAAAGTTGTACGTGGTTCCTACTGATCTTCCTCCATGGGTAGAAAAAGGCCAGCCCTTTGAGTTGAAGAAGTTAAGCGAATCATCGTATCATCTTGTTCAACATAACAAAAGCGATTTATATGGGGAGTATAGTATAACACTTGGATTTGAAAAAGTTAATAGCCAGTGGGTCATTACTTTTGCATCGATTTCATAATGCCAAAAGCCGCATGGTCAGTGCTCCATGCGGCTTTTTATGTGATGAAAATGGTAATAACATCATGGTTCTAAAAATAAAAAGACCGGGGAAAGTCCCGGTCTTTTTATTCTTATTGAACAGTTTCTTGTTTATTCCTTCTTACGTTGGTAAGAGGGAGCGGCGGGCATTTATGACGTGTCAGGTAAGACACGACAAGGATCGTGAAAAGCCCGGCAAGCATGGAGGTCGTACGGAAGGGAAAGTAGATGGTTCCATTCTCGACCAATGGATAAGGAATAAATGCTGGTATATTCAGCACAGGTTCCCCTCCGCCGAATCTTAAGATAATTGCCACCAAGAATCCCGCTATAGATCCATATTTATTGGCCCATTTGTAATAGAGTGCACAGGTTAATTGCGGGAAAAGGATGCAATAAACCATGTCGCTTGATAAATACCATAGTGAATAAACACTTTTCGTATTCAATGCAATCAATGTGGCCCCAACACCGATGATGATTACACAGCGGCGAATGACTTTTTGCAGCTGCTGTGGCGTCGCTTTCTTTTTGGTTAATGGACGGTAAACATTCCATGAAGCCATGCCTGAAGCGGACAGGAATGAAGCAGCAACGGCTGCAAGAACTGCGGCTGCCAGACCGCCAAGTGCAATCGCTCCAACCATTTCCGGGGTCATGTATTTGAATACATAGGTCAGGATTAATGAAGCATTCTGGGGTTTGGCAGTACCAAGGGAAGCCCAGTCTGCATTAAATCCGGCGATTCCGATCAAAGTCGGTGGAATCGCTGCGAGAGCACAAAGCACTCCAGCAGAGATGGATAACCACATCGCAACATTTTCGTTCTTGGCCGAAAGAACCCGCTGAAAATAGATCTGCCAAGGAATTCCTCCAAAGATCAGGAGCAGCGCATAGTCCCACCAATACCAATACTTTTTGCCCCACTCAGGATCATCCCACCCGGTAAGCGGCGGGAACATGCTTGTGGCACCTTTCATATTTCCCGAATAGTTACTGAAGGCTTCCTGGAACCCTCCAACGTGTGAAAATGCAAAAGGCAACACAAGTAGAAGTCCTGCAAACATAATGGTGATTTGCAGTACATCTGTATGAGCAATCGCCCATAGTCCTCCAACAACGGTATAAGCGATGGCGACGATCGCCGAGAAAATAATGGAAACCGTAAAACTTAAGCCTAAAATAACACCAAATGTTGTACCAAGAGCTGTTAAAATGGCTGCACTCCAAAATAACTCACCTAGAAGGGCAGGGATATAAAGCAATCCAGCCATCTTCTTCCCAAACCTTGACTCCAAAGGATCCAGCATGGTCATGAATTCCATTCTTCGCATTTTACGGGCGAAGAAGATGCCGCCCAGGATCAGGCTGATCGCATATGCCCAGGGCGCTTGCGTCCACACAATACCATCGGAATAAACAGTTTCTGCAGTCCCGGCAATATAGCCACCACCCACCCATGTCGCCGTCATGGTAAACATCGACAGCCAGAGCGGCATGGACCTGCCGGCGACCAGCATATCGTCCGTTTTTCCTTTGCGTTTTTCAACGGCTTTGGCGCCAATGTAATAAAACAGGCAATACAGTCCAAGCATGATGAACAATCCTGGCCAATAGATGGTTTTCTTTGCAAATAAGGAATAACCAAGGGTGATTAATGAAAAGACAATAAATCCGGTAACGGCGACCGTTAAGGGATTCCAAAACGGTGGTTTGCTGCTTTTGCGGCCTACCTGGGGTACGCCACCTGAATTTGGTTGTTTTGGTGCATTCATACTCATGTTTCTACCAACCTCCTATAGTCTAGTGTTTCGTGTTAGGTCTGGAATAGAATTAAAACGCTTGAATTTGCAGGGAGCATTCATAATGCAGCCTGGCTCTGGATGTTGGTTTCATTCAATTGTAATAAATAGTAAGAAAAATACGGGAAGGGGAAAAAATCAGAAAACAGCGCGTAGAAGAGGGCTTCTCATGAAGAAACCTTTTCTTTCCACATGCATACGAGGTTAAAAGGGACAGGGGGTGCAGTACCCGCTTTTCCAGTGAATGTTTGTTGTAAGAAACAAAATTCCCCGCTCCCCACTCATGCGATGGGGATTAAGCGATCTTACTGTTTTGTGGAATTACCAGGGTGATTTACTTTTTATCGTCATCCGGTATGGGCAGATAGCGGAAAATGTCTCCGGTCTCAAAACTGTCAACAAGCATTTCAAGCCAATAATAATACTTCTTTGATTCATGGATCAGCTCAAAATGGCGATGTGCGTCGGCACGAATAGCTTTATCCACCTTTGTATTTTGAATCACGGCCTGTAAATCCACCTCCGACAGTTCAATGGCTTTCAGATTAAGCCTCACTTCACGCATCCATTTAATACAGAAAAAATGAATAAGTGATTTGAAAAAATTTTTTTCCGCAACAAAAACATCCTTACGTGAACCTTTTTGCCACGTTTTATGAACCACATTAATCTCTTGAAGTGTCCGAACAGCCGTGCTCATACTCGGTTTGCTCATTTTCAGCTCTTCCTTCATTTCATCAAGCGTCATGGCGTTTTCAAAATACATAGTTCCATAGAGTCTGCCTGCTGAAGGAGTTACTCCATAAAGATCCATCGTTTCTGCAATGGAATGGACAACGTTTCCCTTCGCTCGTTCAATCGCTTCCCGAGCCCTATCGTTATGATCTTGCATTCCAACCATCCTTATTAGAAAAATTTAATTCGTTAAAAATTTTTCTTACATTCATCTATGTTACAGGAATTAATTCTTATGTCAAATGCTCAAAAAAAATCAGAGAAAAATATAAAATTCCTACATTAAATGGCACTTTTTCATTTTTTTATATTTCTAAAATCGAGCTATTTTGGGGTTTACAAATGAAAAAAGGGATGTTAAGTTAAATATTGTTCAATACATTAAAATAAAATTTAATAAACTAAACTCCGAGTTGGAAATCCTAACATCGCGTTTGAAAATGATGAGTGGATTTATAACATGAAAAAACTCCAGTCCGCTTGGACAGGAGTTTTTTCATTTTTTCTATAAATATGGGATAATAGATAAAGAAACTAAAAATTGATTCTTTCTCTTATAAAAAGGGTACCGGTATTTCATAATAGGAAGGAAAGCATTTTTAGGGATTGGACAAATGTAGGCTTCCTTATTTACAATAGAATTAACCTAGTGATTTGGAGTAACTAAACAATGGAACCCATTACTTTTAAAGATTATTATGATAATACAGTTAAACTTTCCTTTGATGACCACCCATTTTCTGCTGAACCAAAGCATGTCTGGGTACTGTGCCGGTTTCGCGGGCAATGGCTCCTGACAGAGCATCCGCGGCGGGGAATCGAATTTCCTGGCGGAAAGGTTGAACCGGGAGAAAATGCAGAACAGGCTGCTGTTCGTGAAGTTTTTGAAGAGACAGGGGGACATGTTTCTTCCCTTCATTATTTGGGACAGTATAAGGTTGATGGCAAGGGCGGCATCATCATTAAAAACATATATTATGCTACAGTTGATAAATTATTATTGAAAGACCGTTATTATGAAACAAACGGGCCTGTCTTTTTCGAGGAACTGCCAGAATCCTTTGAAGGACAACAGAAGTTCAGCTTCATGATGAAAGATCAGGTGCTTATACAAAGCCTCCAGCATACGAAGGAAAGGTTTTTGTAAAGCCTTCATTGTACAGCCGCATCCCAGGGATGTTGGCTGTTTTTTTGTTCCGTAAAAGTTGAAATTTGTATAAAAATACCATGCGTTGCTAAAGCTGAATTGGGGTACGTGTAGTGTAGAAAAGGAGGCTTTTCTAGTGGATAGAAACAAACAGGAACAGTTCGAAGAAGTAACTAAAATGGTAAAACAGCTGGATCCAAAAAAATTAGAAGTGATCAAACAGACACTTCCGGTTGTCAAAGAACATGGTGAGGCAATTACCAAGAAATTCTATCAGCGGTTATTCGAAAGTCATCCCGAATTGAAAAACATGTTTAATATGACCCACCAGATCACCGGCCATCAGCCAAAAGCATTGGCGGATGCTGTGTATGGAGCGGCAGCAAACATCGAAGACCTCAGTCAGATCATGCCTGTCCTGGAGAGGATTGGCCAGAAGCACCGAAGTCTGCAGGTAAAACCAGAGCATTATCCCATTGTAGGCGAACATTTGCTGGGGGCAATTAAAGAAATCCTCGGTGATGCGGCAACTGACGAAATCCTTGATGCATGGGCAGATGCATACCAGATTATTTCAAGTGCGTTTATTAAAATGGAGGAAGGGTTTTATAAAAGTGCAGAGACTCAGACTGGCGGCTGGGCAGGATTTAAAAATTTTATCATTGACCGTAAAGTAAGGGAAAGTGAAGTCATTACCTCGTTTTACCTAAAGCCTGAAGATGGACAAGCATTGCCATCATTCCTTCCGGGACAATACATTACAGTGAAAGTGGAAATCCCCCAGGAAGAATATACACACCTGAGACAATACAGCCTGTCTGACCGGCCGGGACTGGATTACTTCCGAATCAGTGTAAAGCGTGAAGGGCCAAAAGGGGAAGACATAGGACCCGGTGTGGTATCCACGGATTTGCATCAGTTATACAATGAGGGGGATGTTCTTCCCATTTCTGCTCCTGCGGGCGACTTTTACTTGGATGTCAACAGTAACCGGCCGGTTGTGCTCATCAGTGGAGGGGTTGGTCTGACTCCGGTTACAAGCATGCTGCATACTATCAATTCCAATCAGCCTGATCGAAGGGTTGTTTATATTGAAGCGGCGCAAAATGGAAGCGTCCATGCGTTCAGGGAAGAAGTTCGCAAGGTAAGTGAACAAAATCCAAATATCACATCTTATTTTATTTATACACAGCCATCAAACCAGGACCGTGAAAAAGAGTATTTTGACCGTGAAGGATACATTACACTTGAATGGCTTCAGGAGGTATTACCCTCAAAAGATGCCCAATTTTACTTTTGCGGTCCATTACCGTTCATGCAGGTGGTCAACTCTGCACTGAAGCAATGGGAAGTCCCCGAAGAGGATATTCACTATGAATTCTTTGGATCATTCGGCAACCTGGAAGAGGCGTAAAGACTAGAACCCCTCCGTTTTTTGTGGAGGGGTTTTTGTCATGTTCTTGATTTATCTTGATCGATTTAACGTAGAATTTACAGTGTGCGGTTCTTGATCAGCTTTTTTTCAAGAACTTCGACAAGCTGATACATAAGAGTTGCCAGCAAGGCGATAATCAGAAGGCTCATCAATACGAGGGTAAAATTAAACACCTGAAAACCGTAAATAATAAGATAGCCCAGTCCTTGTCTGGAAACAAGGAACTCTCCAACAATGACCCCAACCCAGGATAAGCCGACATTTACTTTCAGCGCCGAGATAATCGCCGGAAAACAGGCGGGCAGGATGACTTCTTTAAAACATTGATATTTTGAACCTCCGAACGACTGGATGACTTTTACATAGTTTGGTTCTACATTTTTAAATGACGTATAGATCACGATGGTTGTAATAATAACAGAGATTAAGATCCCCATGGCCACAATTGATGTTAGATTGGGCCCGAGAGCTACGATCAGTATAGGGCCAATGGCGACTTTTGGCATCGCATTTAGGATGACGAGGTACGGATCAAGAACTCTGGAGAGAAAGGGGAACCACCAGATCAGGGCAGCGAGCAGGGTTCCTAACAATGTCCCAAGCAAAAAGCCAATAACTGTTTCGGTAAGGGTCATACCTATATGAACGAAAATACTACCGTCCGCTATTTTATCAGCAAGCAATGTAAGGATTTTCTGTGGAGAACTAAAGAGAAGTGGATCGATCCATTTTTGGTCAGAACTGTACTGCCAAAGACCGAAAAAGAGAACGAAAATCAAAAGCTGAGATAGTCTGACATTCATTGTTTGTTTGCGCAGGTTCAGCAAGTAGTCGGAGTGGGTTTTACTCGGTGTCGTTTTGTTCAATTTGTTCCAACTCCTCCCAAATTTGCTGAAACATCACGGAATAATCAGGATGCTGGCGCGCTTCAAACGGCAGACGCTTTCTCAGATGGCCGGATACCGGAAAAGTCCGAAAGATTCTGCCGGGTTTTGTGGAAAATAAAATGATCCGGTCGCTCATGGCGATGGCTTCCCCAATATCGTGTGTGACCAGAACCGCTGTTTTGCCATGTTCACGCAGCGTAGTTGAGACCAGATCTTCAAGTTTAAGTTTGGTTTGATAGTCAAGCGCGGAAAATGGTTCATCCAGCAGGAGAATTTGCGGGTTGGTTGCGAGTGTGCGGACAAGTGCCACACGCTGTCTCATGCCGCCGGACAATTCATTTGGGTATTTATCCAGAGTATCAGATAAACCAATTTCGCTCATCAGGGATAGGGCATATGAGATGCGCTCATCGTTCAGGCAACCTTGAAGTTTTAATCCTACCAAAATATTGTCTTTAATTGTCTTCCAGGGAAAAAGGTAGTCTTGCTGCAACATATATCCAATTTTCGGATGGGGTTCTGTAATCCGCTGATTTCTCAAGGAAACTGTGCCGTTCGTTGGCTGTATTAGACCCGAGATAATGGAAAGCAGGGTGGACTTTCCGCATCCGCTCGGTCCTAAAAAGGAAACAAATTCTCCCTCGGAGACAGAGAGTGTAATGTCTTCTAATGCAGTCGTGGCCGTTTGCTTGGAAAAGTACGTTTGACCAACCGATTTTAATTGTAAGAAGGCCACTGTCATCCCTCCATCGTAATTTTATGATTTACTTTGTGGCATCACGGGAAAAGGTGGTGTTAACCAGTTTCTTGTAATCCGCTTTTTTTGGAAGCTCTCCTGCCGCTTTCATGACCGACTGCAAGTTATTCCAGGCATCTTGTTCAAGGATCGGATTCACCGCATAGCTGTGCTGTCCTTTGTAGCGGTCCACAACCTTTTCAATCAGATCAACGGGTGTGTCTTCAAAATACGGAGCGATCAGTTCTGCTGTTTCCTTTGCCGTATGGGTTTCTACATAAAGCTGCGCTTTATAGATCGCTTTGGTAAAGCGTTTGAGGACATCACCGTTCTTTTTCATATAGCTTTGTTTGGACATATAGGATGTATATGGCAGCTTTCCGGATGCTTCACCGAAAGAGGCCACCACATGACCGATGCCTTTTTGTTCGAACAGACTTGCCTGTGGTTCGAACAATTGCACGTAATCCCCAGTACCGGAAGCGAAGGCGTTTGGAATGTTGGCATAGTCGATGTTCTGGATCAGCTTCATGTCTTTATGAGGATCAATTCCGTGCTTCTTCAAGCTGAATTCACCTGCCATCTGTGGCATTCCGCCTTTGCGCTGTCCGAGGAAGGTGCTGCCTTTGAGCTGATCCCAGGAAAAATAATCCGGCTTTTTCCGGGCCACAAGGAAAGTTCCGTCCGTTTGGGTAAGCTGTGCGAAGTTAATGACAGGATCGCTCGTTCCCTGGGCATCCACATAAATGGATGTTTCAGAGCCGACAAGTGCAATATCTGCTCCGTTGGACAAAAGCGTGGTCATGGTTTTATCTCCGCCCCATGTGGTCTTTAAGTCCACATCAATGTTCTCGTCTTTAAAGAAGCCTTTTTCAATCGCAACATATTGGGGTGCATAGAAAATGGACCGGGTTACTTCAGCCACCCGAACATGATCACGTTTTTGTTTTTCCGCGTTATCGGAAGAACATGCCGATAACAGCAGGCATGCGGTCAAGACCAGTGAAAAGAAGAGCATAAGCCGGGCTTTTATGCGTTTCAAATGGTTAGCCTCCTTTATATTCGAATGAAGGATAAAGTTTCATGTAATACTTTATATGTGAATGGTAAAATTGTGTGTTGGCCTAAATAAAAAAAGGGGGAATTTATGTGCTGGACAGCAGCCTGATCACTCATGCCCAACGGTATCCTTCTCCTCATCCACAGATTACGTTATTCAGAATCTCTTATAAAAGTGAAGGGTTGACCGTAAAAGGGCTTCTGGCCATTCCCAAGAGAAGCGGGAAAGAACGGCTGCCGGGATTTTTGTATTTACGGGGCGGCATAAAAAAAGTGGGAATGGTACGGGTTCCACGGATTATACAGCTTGCTTCCCAGGGGTTTGTTGTGATGGCTCCCTTTTACCGTGGAAACGAAGGGGGAGAGGGAAGAGAAGACTTTTGCGGAGAAGACCGGCAGGATGCGTTCCATGCCTTTGAAGTTCTTCGTTCTTTATCCATCGTTGATCATGATCAGCTTCATATTTTTGGATTCTCCCGCGGCGGGCCAATGGCATTCTTTACGGCTCTGCAGTACCCAGAAGCGCGTTCGGTGGTCATTTGGGGAGGGGTTTCAGACATGGCCCTGACCTATGAAGAGCGGATAGATTTGAGAAAAATGATGAAACGGGTCATCGGGGGAACACCGGCGAAAGTTCCGGAAGGCTATAGGACAAGATCGCCTGTTCATTATTGTGAAGGACTTACTGTTCCGCTTCTTTTAATTCATGGCTGTATGGATGAAAATGTCAGCATTACACACTCGTTAATGTTAAAAGAATGCCTGGACTCCAAGAGCCTCGTGGAAACCTGGTTTTATCCCCAATACACCCACCACTTCCCGCCCCAGGAAAACAGGAAGATTACCTTTGCGTTTTGTGAATGGATGAAAACCCGAAATAAGGAAAAGCCGGAGCTGTCACCGTTGTGACAAATCCGGCTCTTTAACGTTCAGCATGGATTTCATGCTATTTTCAAAAAGGTCGATCTGCTTGCCTGTTTGCATAAAGCCGTGAGTCAGAGTAATTGCAGAAATCGCAATTCCGTCCAAAAAGCTAATCATAAACCGGCTGATGTCATCGACAGATGTAACAGGATCAAATTCACCGTTGTCGATCCCTTTTTGAATCAATGATGAAAATATTCCAGCCGCTTTCCCATACCGGTTTTCGATATACCCTCTATTCTCGGGTTTCCGCCAATGGGCAATTCCATATTCAATAATAGCCGCACTGAAAGAATCTTCCTTATCCTCGTTTTTTGCCTCTCTGTAATCATCCCAGATGGCAAGCAGTGTTTTCCAAACGGATCCGTTGTTCTTTTGGAGGAGTGTATCTATTTCTTTGCGGTTATCTTCCATGGACTGCTCCAGCAGAGAAAGGAAAATATGCTCTTTGTTGGAAAAGTAATCGTAAATACCACCACGGCTGATCCCTGTAGCCTCCATAATATCTTTGATGCTGGTGGCTTCGTACCCTTTTTTGGCAAATACTTTCTTGGAAGCACTCAAAATTTCACGCTGGCGTTGTTCCTTGTGTTGGTCCGGCACTTTCGGTGACAAGATGATCGCTCCGTTCTGTTCGTTTTCGCAATAGTAATGCAGTTAGACTTATTGTAACAAGTCCCGCACCAGATGCAATAAATACCGAGATCACACCCCAGTGATTTCCCGCAAATCCTCCGGCGACAGGACCAATGAGTGTAGCTGTCATTATCATGCTTCCGGTAAGTCCAAATACTCTGCCGGTCATATGAACGGGGGTGAGCTTCTGTACGGCCGTATTGAAAGGAATGAAGATGAATCCGCCGCCTGATGCAGCCAGAAAGGTAATGACTGGAGCCCAGATAAAGGAGTGGGGAAGCTGGATGTGTGCTAAATATCCCACAATGACAAAGCCTGATCCGAGTATAAAGAGTCCCATTGTCATGGCAAGCCAGGGCGAGCGCACCTTATATTTGGCAAGGCAGAGACCAGTTATAAGAAATCCCGACCCTGAACATGTGACAACCAGTCCGACCAAAGCAGGACTGCCTTCCTTTAATAAGCGAATCAGCACCGAAAACTGTGCATCGGCCATTTGCAGAATAAGCATGGAAACAAACATGAGACCCGTTCCATACAGGATAAAAGGCACTTTTTTAATGTATAGAAATCCCTCTTTTAAATCGGAAATCATGGGTGGATGCTCTGCCTTTTCCTTGCTTCCAAAAGTGCGGGTTTTTGGAAGCATAAAAAGCAGTAGGGCGGATACCAGAAAGCTTATAGAGTCGAGAAGAAACACACTGTTCAAGCCAGCAGCCGTCACCAAAACACCACTGATGGCAGGTCCGATAATCTTCGCCCCGTCCTGAATAACGGAACTGATCGAGGCCGCCTGCTGCATCTCTTCATCATTGACAATTTCTTTGAGCATTCCACTTTTCGCGGGTGTAAAGAGAGAGGAGAAGCTGCCAAGAAGAAACAGGAGAACGTAGATATGCCATGGAACGGTGGCAACAATCAAACCAAGTAGAATGACACAACGAAAAAGGTCAGAAACCACCATAATGACTTTACGGTTCATGCGGTCTGCAATCACACCGGATACAGGTCCGAGCATCGTCATGGGAAGACCCAGACAGATGACGACAAAGGATATTTCAAGAGGAGAGGCATTCCATTTGAAGGCCATTAACGAAAAGATGGCCATGAGGCTTAGCCAGTCACCGAGGTTTGAAACCACCTGTGCGGCCATTAAATACAAGTAGGGACGGTTACGTAATAGAGTATTCTTTTCCATGTGAATCACTCCCTTTTTTACAAAAATGACACCCTTGTCGTTATTATAAACGACACCCTTGTCGCTTTCAACCTTTTTATGGAAAAAACAAAAACCGCTCCCAAAAAGGAAGCGGTACATTTTAGATAGTTTCTTATTAGACGAGCGGGCCTGCACCTTTAATTTCAGCAGGAACATTATTGAACTTTGAAAAATTATCATTGAACTGCGCAGCAAGCTCTTTGGCTTTAAGGTCATATTCTTCAGGGTTGCTCCACGTTTTCTTCGGCTGGAGAACCTGATCAGGAACACCCGGGCAGTGAATCGGAATGTTCAATCCAAAGATCGGATCGGTTACCGTTTCCACAGATTTTAACTCACCCTGAAGCGCAGCCTGTACCATGGCTCTGGTATAGGAAAGGTTCATACGCTTACCTGCGCCGTATGCCCCTCCGGACCAACCGGTGTTCACTAGATAAACTTCTACTTCATGGTGATCGATTTTCTCACCGAGCATTTCCGCATACACCGTTGCCTCAAGCGGCAGGAATGGAGCACCAAAGCAAGTGGAGAAGGTGGCTTGTGGAGACGTAATTCCACGCTCTGTGCCTGCAAGCTTACTTGTGTAGCCGGATAAGAAGTGGTACATTGCCTGTTCCTTCGTCAATTTGCTGATCGGAGGCAATACTCCAAATGCATCAGCTGTCAAAAATATGATGGTGTTCGGGTGTCCGGCAACACTTGGCTGTATGATATTTGGAATAGCCTGAATTGGATAGGCTGCTCTTGTATTTTCGGTCAATGAGCCGTCATCATAGTTTCCTTCACGGGTCACATCGTCCAGTACTACATTTTCGAGAACGCTTCCAAATCGGATAGCATCCCAGATTTGTGGCTCTTTTTCCTGCGACAGGTTGATGGTTTTGGCATAGCATCCACCTTCGATATTAAAGACGCCTGTATTGGCCCAGCCGTGTTCATCATCTCCGATCAGAGAGCGGTGGGGATCAGCGGAAAGCGTCGTTTTACCGGTTCCGGATAAGCCGAAGAAAAGGGCGACATCGCCTTCCTGTCCGACATTTGCTGAACAATGCATGGAAAGTATCCCTTTTTCGGGAAGGATATAGTTCATAACGGAAAAGATTGATTTTTTGATTTCACCGGCATATTCTGTTCCGCCGATCAAAACAATCCTTCTCTCAAATGATATAATTATGAAAGTTTCTGAATTTGTGCCGTCCACCTCAGGATCAGCCTGGAATCCAGGAGCGGAGACCACTGTAAATTCCGCATCCAGTCCCTTTAGCTCTTCAGCTGTAGGGCGGATAAACATTTGCCGGGCGAACAGATTGTGCCAGGCGAATTCGTTCACGACCTGAATGGGTAGGCGATAAGCATGATCAGCGCCAGCGAAGCCTTTAAACACAAAAAGTTCTTCTTGCTGGCCTAAGTAATGAAGTACTTTTTTGTATAGCTTATCAAACTTTTCTTCATTAAAAGGCTTATTGATTTTGCCCCAGTCTATTTTTTCGCGTGAACCGGCTTCGTCCACGATAAACTTGTCTTCCGGAGAGCGTCCAGTATATTTTCCAGTTGTGGCCCTGAGAGCACCTGTCGAAGATAAAATGGCTTCGTTGCGGAGCAGTGCTTTTTCAACAAGCATAGGTACTGGGAGATTTTCATGAGTAGCAGCGCTGTTTAGAATATCATCTAAAGTCGTCGTTGAATCAACCGTATTCATGTTCGCAAAACCGTCCTTTTAAAGAAATATATTAATCACCGTCAACATGACTAAATTCGAAATTAGTATAGCACATTAAAATAAATAATGTATACTATTTTATTTAACATTTTACGATTTGGTTCGAAAATCAGGCACTATCCCCAGATCAGCTGTGGCAAACATTATTATCAGACAAAAGGAGGGTGAAATTCCTTTCGGGATGTGAAAGGAATGCCATTTCAAGTTGACAGGTTTGTCGAACTGCGCTATTATATTTCGGGAACGGCTACTCTTATTCCGAGTAGGTGGAGGGACAGGCCCTATGAAACCCAGCAACCGACACTTCGTGCCAAAAAAATGAAGTGAAAAGGTGCTAACCTGCAAGGTGAACAAACCTTGAAAATAAGAGGTGAAGGCGTAGACATAAGACCTTTTCCCTCGTGTATGATGATTTAGGGAAAGGCTTTTTTTATGTCTCAAAATGGTTTGAACCTGAATATTTTACAAAAACAAAGTATCCATATAGGAATGAGTACCGTATCTTATAAAAATATTGCTCTATGCGTTGAATAGAGAAGGAGGATCTCAATTGTCTAAAAGTCGTCGTCTTTTTACATCTGAATCAGTTACAGAAGGGCATCCGGACAAAATTTGTGACCAAATTTCCGATGCGATCCTGGATGAAATCCTGGCTAACGATCCAAATGCCCGTGTAGCTTGTGAAACTTCTGTAACGACCGGACTTGTGCTCGTTGCAGGAGAAATTACTACATCCACATATGTTGATATTCCGAAAGTGGTTCGGGAAACAATCAAAGAAATCGGGTATGACCGTGCGAAGTATGGTTTTGACTCTGAAACGTGTGCAGTTCTGACATCCATCGATGAGCAGTCTGCTGATATCGCGATGGGGGTTGACCAGGCACTTGAAGCTCGTGAAGGCTCGATGACTGATGAAGAAATTGAAGCAATCGGTGCTGGTGACCAGGGTCTTATGTTTGGCTATGCCAACAACGAAACACCTGAACTTATGCCACTTCCGATTTCATTAGCACACCGCCTGTCCCGCCGATTGGCTGAAGTGCGCAAAACCGAAGAAGTGCCATACCTTCGTCCTGATGGCAAAACTCAAGTAACCGTTGAATACGATGAGGATGACAAGCCGGTTCGAATTGATACGATTGTTATTTCAACTCAGCATCACCCTGAGATTTCACTTGAACAAATCCAGGCGGATATTAAAGAACAAGTAATCAAGCCTGTTGTACCTGCTGAATTGATTGACGAAAATACAAAGTACTTCATTAACCCGACTGGCCGTTTTGTAATTGGCGGACCACAAGGTGATGCCGGTTTAACTGGTCGTAAAATTATTGTTGATACGTATGGCGGATATGCCCGTCACGGTGGTGGAGCGTTCTCCGGGAAAGACGCGACCAAAGTAGACCGTTCTGCAGCATATGCAGCACGTTATGTTGCAAAAAACATTGTTGCATCCGGTCTTGCTGAAAAAGTTGAAGTTCAGCTTGCTTACGCCATTGGTGTAGCTCAGCCTGTATCCATTGCTGTAAACACGTTTGAAACAGGGAAAGTTTCCGAAGAGGTATTGGTTGATCTTGTGCGCAAGAACTTTGACCTTCGCCCGGCAGGAATCATCAAAATGCTCGATCTTCGCCGACCGATTTACAAGCAGACAGCTGCATATGGACATTTCGGCCGTACAGACGTTGAGCTTCCTTGGGAAAACACAGATAAAGCAGAAGCACTTAAAGAACAAGCAAACGCATAAATAAAAAAGCCGGCCTTCCAATGGGATTTCTCACTGGAAGGGCCGGCTTTTCTTTTTTTAGCGGCAGATCATCAGGAGGTTTATGCTCCAGGGATTTCATGAATACAGGAAGCTTGAGGATTGTTGGCAGATTGAATCCTGAATGGATAGTGGGATTTATTTCTTTTACAATCATCAAACGGTGTTCCTGAAGCGCACTTTTCATGTAACCCCTCCTGAACATTATAGATGGTTAGTAACCGATATAAGAATGAATCAAGAAAACGGAAAAGATTCCTGAACTGATCCCGAGCATCATGCCTGCGAGGACATCCGTGGGATAATGCAAGCCAAGGTACATCCTGGAGATTCCGACAGAGAAGCTCAGCGGAAGAAGAATCCAGAGCAGACCAGGGTGAATCAGAGACAGCGGAATGATAACAGAGAAGACCGCTGTTGTATGTCCGGACGGAAAGGAATGGTCTTTCAGCGGATGGCTGAAGGTTTTTGTACCTGGTATCATGAGGTATGGGCGCTTGCGGGGGTAGCATTTCTTAGAGATGGCCACAGGGATGTGGCTGAGAAGGAGAGACAGGAAACCTGCAGCTGCAAACATTCTTGCTCCATCAGGTGCGAAGAGCAGTATAAGAAGAGTGGTAATGATCGTGGCGGTTGCACCGCCCAAGTGGGTAATGGCATTAAAGTACCTGTCCAACAAACGATGCTGGAGTCTGTTGTTTACCCATTTGAACAACCTGCATTCTTTTTCATAAATCCAGCCGGTCACCCTCGCCATAAACATCCTCCTGTCTTAATGCTGATTTCTCCTTTAGCATACAAGTGGATGTTTGTCCCAGTTTTAAGGAAGTATGAAGAGTTTGTAAAAATAAAAAACCACTGATGAATCAGCGGTTTTAAGAATGACTGTCAGAAAACGGTTTTTCGGTCGCGTTCTTCTTTCAGAATTTCCACAGCTTCCCGGAACCTCATGGAATGGATAATTTCACGCTCTCTCAAGAAACGGAGACCGTCATTGAGATCCGGATCGTCCGACATGTCAATCAGCCACTGATAGGTGGCGCGCGCCTTTTCTTCAGCTGCTATGTCTTCATAAAGGTCTGCAATTGGATCTCCTTTGGCCTGAATGTAAGAAGCGGTCCATGGAACACCTGCTGCATTATGATAAAAAAGGGCACTGTCATGGTTCGCATAATGGGCATCCAGTCCGGCGTCACGCATCTGTTGAGGCGTGGCGTCTTTGGTTAGTTTTACGACCATCGTGGCAATCATTTCAAGATGTGCAAACTCCTCAGTTCCAATATCCGTTAACAGCCCGATGACCTTATCGGGAATGCTGTACCGCTGATTCAAGTAACGAAGCGCCGCCGCAAGCTCTCCATCCGCTCCTCCATATTGTTCAATCAAAAATTTAGCGAGCCTGGGATTACAGGTACTGACTCTAACCGGGTATTGAAGTTTTTTTTCATAAATCCACATGGTCACCCTCCAATAAAATTACATTTACACTTGCCACGGCCAAGGCCCTTTGTTCCAGTCCCATGGTGTACCTGAATAGCTGTTTCCGAACTGCTGCATGGGACCGTATTTAGATTCAATGGCTTTTTTCAGTTTTTTTCGCTCTTGTGCATAATGATTAAACTGATGAATGCTTGCGGTGTCATTAGGATGGGTATCAAGATACAGCGTCAATTCAACCAGCACAAAATCCACAGCCTGCAATTCTTCCAGAAGTCTGTAATAGTCGGCAGGAAGGCTATTTTCCATTTGCTTAACTCCTCCGATCATAAGGGTTTTCATAAAAATCGTAGAACGCCGGCCAAAGGGTTCCTTTCTGCAATGCTTCCCTCGGAGAAAACTGCGGCAGGTTTGGCGGCTGGAACGTCATGTACAGTTGAGGTGGAGTGCGGTAGTACTTTCTCCCGATGGGAGGGCAGGGATCAAACGGACTGTGATAAGGGGTATAGGATTTTATAGGTTTCAACAGGTTCACCTCCAAAAAAGGGCTCTTACTACTTTATTGAACAAGAGGGGGGAATATGACTACAGGGAAAAAGGGCTTCTGGGGTTTATCCATTTAAATAGGAAATCATCTTGTGGTATGATTTATCCAGAACATGCAATATGAACGGAAAAAATTTAGAGATGAATGAAAGGGGAAGCCATGTACGAAGGAATCCATCACGTTTCACTAGTGGTAACTGATTTGAAGAAAGCATTGTATTTTTATGAAGGCATATTGGGGTTTAAAGCAGACAAGGAGCGTCCGCAGTTTGGTTTTCCAGGCGTATGGTACACTTTTGGCGCCACACAGCTTCATTTGATTGTAAACCCGCAGGGAAAAGCATTAAGAGGAACGGATGACCTGGACAGCCGGGATGGCCATTTTGCCATACGGGTGACCGATATTTCAGGATTATTGAAAAAACTGGATCACTTCAAGGTGCCATACCATAATAAACCGGAGAATAAGACGCCATGGCACCAGGTATATGTATGTGATCCGGACGGTAACTTAATCGAGTTTAACGGTGATCGTCAATCGGATTCGGAAAGCGACTTGTAATACTGGCCTTTTTCCTGATATTCACGGCGAATGCGGTTCATATCGGCGATGTCGTCAGCGTTTAATTCCCGAATCACTTTGGCTGGACGGCCAAACGCAAGTGAATTTGGCGGTATCTTTTTTCCTGGGGGAACAAGGCTGCCGGCACCGATAAATGCGCCTTCGCCAATTTCAGCACCATCAAGAACCAGTGAGCCCATTCCGATCAGAGCCTTTTTCCGGATGAGACTGCTATGTAAAATAACACTGTGTCCAACCGTCACTCCGTCTTCAAGGATCAGGGGACGGTTGGGGCTTTGGTGAAGAACCGAGTTATCCTGAATATTTACGCCATTGCCGATAATCGTCGGAGAAACATCTCCGCGTATGACAGTGTTAAACCAGATGGAACTGTTTTCCCCGATGGTCACATCGCCGGTGATGGTTACATAATCTGCAATATAGGCACTTTTTGCAATGACTGGATTTTTTCCATTGTAAGGGTAGATCATACGTATCACATCCTGTTTTCAAATAAAATCGGGTTTTAAACTGTTTTTAGCTTTTCATTTTATTCTATCAAAGGATAATTATTTCGAGAAGGGGATGCTGTTATGTGGAAGTGGGAAACTGAGGATGAAGTAAAAGGTGTTGTCATCATGGTCCATGGTGCGGGAGAATATCATGGCCGCTATGAATGGCTGATTCAGCAGTTTAATGCGGCAGGCTTCCACGTCGTAATGGGAGACCTTCCCGGACAGGGAACGACCACCCGCCGCCGGGGGCACATCGATTCTTTTGATGAATATATTCGCACGATAGAAGAATGGATTACAGAAGCAGATCGGTACTCCCTTCCTGTAATCCTTTTTGGCCACAGCATGGGAGGACTTGCCGCTATTCGTGCGGCAACGCAGAAGAACTTTAACTTAAAAGGCATCATCCTTTCGTCACCTTGCTTGGGCATCGCGAGTCCACCCAAGAAGGGAATTGAAACACTTTCGAGGGTCCTGAACCGAGTGGCTCCTTCCATTAAATTTTCTGCCAATCTTGATCCTGTCAACAAAACAAGAAATGAACAAGTTCTACTGCGGGATGCTTCCGATCCGCTGCTGGTGGAGAAGGTGTCAGTAAGATGGTACCGTGAGCTTGTAAGCGCCATGAAACAAGCTCACCAGGAGACGGACCGCTTTCCGAACGTGCCGCTTTTGGTCATACAAGGAGGAGACGACCGGATTGTGGATAAACGTGAGGTCCGCAGTTGGTTTAACCGGCTTGAACTCCATGATAAAATGTATAAAGAATACCCGGGCTTGTATCATGAAGTGCTGAACGAGCCGGAACGGGATGATGTTTTTAAATTTATGAAATCGTATATAAATCTTTATTTTTGATTTTTGATGATTGCAAGGGGTGGAAAATTGAAATGAATGTACCGAATCAACCTTGGGCATTAATGTATCGCATCTATCGCAATGTTCTGCCCGATGTAGCACTTTATTTAGAGAATTGGCGGGAAAAGGCAGAGACCATCCCCAATGACGAACTTAGAAAACAGGCTCTTATGAGTATTGATACAAAGGAATTCCATTGCCAGGGAGGAGCCATACTGGCTCTTCTGGCAGGTGAACAGCGGCAAAAGGTTATTGAATTTGTGGTAGCCTATCAGACAATCAGCGACTATTTGGATAATCTCTGTGACCGAAGCACTTCACTCGATCCCAAAGATTTTGAAGCGTTGCATGAATCTATGATTCATGCACTGACACCGGGGGCTGAAAGGAAAAATTACTATCGCCTGAGAGAAGATCAAAATGATGGGGATTACCTTTGGAGCCTGGTACAGACATGTCAGCGCATTCTGTCTGAAATTCCGCATTATTCTTCCATCGCGGATTCACTGCTTGATCTCGCACATTATTATTGTGATTTGCAAATACATAAGCATGTGATGATTGAGGAACGGGTACCGAGGCTGCAGGCCTGGTACCGAAGCCACAAGGATTCGCTGCCTGCCATGAGCTGGTATGAATTTTCGGCCTGTACAGGCTCGACACTGGGTATTTTTTGCCTGGTCTCCTATGCTTCACAGAAAAGTTTGACTGCTGAACAGGTTCAGGTCATTAAAAACGGCTATTTTCCCTGGGTTCAAGGTTTGCATATTTTGCTCGATTATTTTGTGGACCAGCAGGAAGATGAAGAGGGGGGCGACCTTAACTTTTGCTCGTACTACGAAAACGGAAATCAGCTTCTGGAGCGGTTTGGCCATTTTGTTGAACAGGCTGACCACAGCATTCAGCGGCTGCCGGACAGCAAATTTCACAAACTCATCAACAGAGGACTGCTTGGTATCTATCTTGCCGATCAGAAGGTCGACCGCCACCCTGGCATTAAAAAGGCGGCAGGCAAGATCATGAAAATGGGCGGAGGAATAACCTATTTCTTTTACATGAACCGAAGATTGATGCAACGACTAAAGCCTTCTGTATAAAAAGAGCGGATACTGCGCATGCAGTTTCCGCTCTTATCTTTTTTCAATCGCCACAATAAAAGGAGGATTGTTTTTTTGATTAATAAACCCGTATTGCAGGACATGGGCTTTTTGCTGATCCAGTTGCCTGGCATACTTTAAAACAGCATCCCGTTCTTTTTTTCCTTGTTCATGCCCGTGGTAGATGACCAGTACGGCGATTCCCGCGGGAGCAAGCAGATCATAAAGCTGTTCCAGTGCTTCTATTGTGGAATCGCTTTGTGTAACAATCTCTTTATTTCCACCGGGCAAATAGCCGAGATTAAAGATAGCAGCTGCAATCGAGCCGTGGTATTCCAGTGGAATGATGGATTTCATCGTATTGTGGCCGGCGTTAAAAAGGGTTACATTGTCAAAAGCGTGTTCTTCCAACAGACGGCGGGTGGTGTTTTGAATCGCAAGTTCCTGGATGTCAAATCCAAACACACGGCCGCTCTTACCGACCAACCGGGAAAGATAAAGCGTGTCATTCCCGTTTCCGCATGTGGCATCGATAACAGTACTTCCCTCTGATGCGGCCGCTGAAAGCAATGTTCTGGCAAATGGCAGTATTCCTTGTAGATTCATAGCGGCCTCACCATTTCTTTAGTATAATATTTTCCTTGGTAACTGTTTCTTCGTTCTAGTTCGCTTTCAATCGCGTTAAGAACTTTCCATTTATTCATGCTCCACATCGGGCCAATCATTAAATCAGGGGGCCCGTCTCCCGTGAGGCGGTGAATCATTATTTCAGGGGGGAGAATCTCAAGTTGGTCGCATACGAGATTGACATAGGTATCAAAGTCCAGGAACTGAAGCATTCCCTTGTCGTATTGCTTGACCATCGGTGTTTTTTTCAACAGGTGAAGCAAATGGATCTTGATGCCCTGCACATCCAGTCTGGCTACTTCTCTTGCCGTCTCCATCATCATTTCAGGTGTTTCCAGTGGAAGCCCGTTAATAATATGGGAGCACACCCGAATATTATGTTGACGGAGCTTTTGCACACCTTCAACATAGGTTGGGTAGTCGTGGGCACGGTTGATGAGAAGGGCAGTCCGTTCATGGACCGTTTGAAGGCCCAGTTCGACCCACAGGTAAGTCCGTTTATTAAGCTCGGCAAGATATTCAACCACATCATCAGGCAAACAGTCGGGACGGGTCGCAATGGCCAAGCCAACGACATCTTTCTGCTCCAGAATGGATTCAAACATTTCCCGCAGCTTTTCCACGGGGGCATAGGTGTTGGAAAAAGCCTGGAAATAGCCAAGGTATTTCCCTTTTTTCCACTTTCGGTGCATACGTTCTTTTACTGTATGAAACTGGGTGATCAAATCATCACGACGGTCCCCTGCAAAATCCCCGGACCCGCTCTGTGAGCAGAAGGTGCAGCCGCCGTATGCTGCTTTTCCATCACGGTTCGGACAGTCAAAGCCGCCATCGAGAGGGACTTTGATTATTTTTTCATGAAAATGGTTCCGTAGATGGGTATTCCATGTATAAAAACGTTTGTCGCCAAAATAGGCGGGAACGCTTAGGTCTGGCAAATGGGTTCACTCCTTAACTTAACAAAAATCCTTACTAACGCACTATATGCCATTTTAGCATGGGAGAGGCTATTCTCCAACAATAGGGGAAAAGGAGAGGAAGACAGCGTTTACAATTGTCAGCACGCAGAAAAAGCACTACAATACTTAAGGGTATTCTTTTGCTGAAATGGGGGGGCTTGGATTGCCAAAGTCGCTTTGGCTGCTGATTATCGGCATGGTCCTGAATGTGACAGGATCAAGTTTTTTGTGGCCAGTGAATACAATTTACATACATGAGCATCTCGAAAAGTCGCTGACTGTTGCGGGAATTGTGCTCATGATCAATTCGGGTGCCGGGGTGCTTGGCAATCTGGCTGGCGGCCTGTTATTTGACCGGCTTGGTGGTTACCGTGCCATCCTTTCCGGAGTCTCAATCACCCTTGTGGCCCTGGTACTGTTGGTGTTTTATCATACATTTCTCTTTTATGCCTTTCTTCTTGCGGTGATAGGATTCGGGATGGGAATGACCTTTCCATCGATGTATGCCATGGCGGGAACCGTCTGGAAAGAAGGCGGAAGAAAAGCATTTAACGCCATTTATGTAGCTCAGAATGTGGGGGTGGCGCTCGGAGCTGCTGCGGGCGGATTTGTCGCTTCCTATTCGTTTCAATGGTCGTTCATCGGAAATGCCAGCCTTTGTGCTGTTTTTTTCTTGCTTGTTTTGTTTGGTTTTAAAGAGATGAGCAGCAAAGCTTCAGAGATTGCTCCTGAAACCATTCTGACGCAAAATAGGAGAATACAGAACAAAACAATGTTTACCGGTCTTCTCATTTTATGTGCAGGCTATTTGCTGGCATGGATCTGTTATGTGCAATGGCAATCCACGATTGCAGTCTTTACGCAGGAAACAGGCATCAGCCTGAAACTGTACAGTCTGCTTTGGACGGTGAACGGTGCGTTGATTGTCCTTTTGCAGCCGGTCTTAGCCTACGTATTGAAAAAATGGGCCGCTGCCGCAAAAACTCAAATTCTTGCAGGCTATGTCATCTTTATTCTTTCGTTTGTTATAGTGTGCCAGGCTGAGTCATTTTCAGGTTTTCTTGGAGCGATGGTGGTTCTGACACTTGGGGAAATGCTGGTTTGGCCAGGGATTCCTTCCATTGCCAATGAACTTGCTCCTGCTGGCAGGGCTGGCTTTTATCAGGGAATCGTGAACAGCACGGCTACAGCGGGACGTATGATCGGACCATCATTTGGCGGCATTCTCGCGGACATCTGGGGAATGAACGCTGTTTTTGGTGTCATTTTTGGTTTGTACCTGATTAGCATGGCACTTACGCAAGTGTACGACAGAAAGATTGCTGCCGGTGAACTTTCTCAGAAAAAGACCGTTTGAATTAAGGAGAGTTGAATGGAAAATTTTATGGCTTTTAATTTTCAGGAACTGCCGTTTGTCATCATTTCATTGGTTATTGCATTTACCATTCATGAATTTGCCCACGCGTTTACCGCTTATCTATGCGGTGATCCCACAGCAAAGAACCAGGGCCGGCTGACACTTTCGCCGATTGCCCATCTTGATCCCATCGGCACCATTCTCTTGCTGATTGCCGGTTTTGGATGGGCGAGGCCTGTTCCGGTAGACCGCCGTAACTTCAAGCGCCCTCACTTATATGGCATTCTTGTTTCGATTGCAGGACCGCTTAGCAATATATTGATTGCTGTTGTTGGCATCATTGTTTTTTATTCTCTTTTTACAACGGGTGTTGTGGACGGTGTGTCGGAAAAAGGTATTGATTTTATCGACCGGCTGATCAACATGCTTGTCTATTTAAATGTCTTGCTGTTTGTATTTAACTTGCTTCCGGTTCCGCCGCTTGATGGCTACCGCGTTCTCGAGGACCTGGCACCGGATAGAGTCCGGGCGAAAATGATGAAATATGAGCATTTTGGAGTTATCATTTTCCTGATTCTCGTTTTAACCCCACTCGACCGTTATACTATCTATCCAATTTTTAATACTATCGTGCCTGCTGTTGCCAATACAGTGGACAACTGGATCCGTCCTTTCTTTGAATCTGGTATATAACTAGGAAAATAGGGCTAAGCTACACTTGACAATTTGCTTTGGTATTCATACAATACAAGTTAAATATGGTAAATTACGATGATAGGGACTAGTAAAAAAGCAGAAGGAAGCAGAGAGTTGACGGATGGTGCAAGTCAACCCCAAACCTTTTTGAACTCGCCTTGTAGTTGCGGAAGTGAACATTTGTAGCTTCTGTCGTAAAGCCCGCGTTAAGGGTCCAATGAGAGAGCGTGGCACGTTTACACGCTAATGTGGGTGGTACCGCGGCAGGTTAATAAATATGCACAACCTTTCGTCCCTGAATGAGTTTTAGGGGCGGAAGGTTTTTTATTTTGTCTTTATTACTTTAAAGGGTGAATGATAGTGACAGGGAGGAAAAGACAGTATGCATTACGATCACCGAAAGATCGAGCCGAAATGGCAGCAATATTGGGAAAACAATAAAACATTTAAGACCGAAGAGGATTATTCAAAAAAGAAATTTTATGCTCTGGATATGTTTCCTTATCCGTCCGGAGCAGGACTTCACGTTGGTCATCCGGAAGGCTATACAGCCACTGACATCCTTTCACGCATGAAACGCATGCAGGATTACAATGTGCTGCATCCCATGGGATGGGACGCATTCGGCTTGCCGGCAGAGCAGTATGCTCTTGATACGGGAAATGATCCGGCTGAGTTCACCGAAAAGAACATAAATACCTTCCGCAGGCAGATTAAGGAGCTTGGCTTCTCCTATGATTGGGATCGTGAAGTCAACACGACTGATCCGGAATATTACAAATGGACCCAATGGATTTTTATCCAGCTGTATAAAAAAGGATTGGCGTACGTTGATGAAGTTCCTGTGAACTGGTGTGAAGCACTTGGAACCGTTCTTGCGAACGAAGAAGTCATCGATGGAAGAAGTGAACGCGGTGGCCATCCGGTCGTAAGAAAACCGATGAGGCAGTGGATGCTGAAAATTACTGCTTATGCCGACCGCCTTCTTGAAGATTTGGAAGAGTTGGATTGGCCGGAAAGTTTGAAAGAAATGCAGCGCAACTGGATCGGACGTTCGGAAGGTGCTGAAGTTCACTTTAGTATTGACGGATATGACAAGCAAGTAACCGTGTTTACAACGCGTCCGGATACCTTGTTCGGAGCGACTTATCTTGTGCTTGCTCCAGAGCATTCATATGTCAACGAGATTACTACAGAAACCCAAAAGCAGGCAGTCGAGCAATACAAAAATGAGGTGGCTACAAAGTCTGACCTTGAACGCACCGAACTTTCTAAGGAAAAAACAGGCGTCTTTACAGGTGCCTATGCAGTCAATCCGGTCAATGGCAAGCAGGTGCCAATCTGGATCGCCGACTATGTGCTGGCAACGTATGGAACGGGTGCCATTATGGCGGTACCGGGACATGACGAGCGGGACCATGAATTTGCGATGAAATTTGAATTGCCAATCATTGAAGTTGTAGAAGGCGGAGATGTGAGCAAAGAAGCGTACGCAGGTGATGGAAAGCATGTGAATTCCGACTTCCTGGACGGTCTTGGTAAAGAGGAAGCCATCAATAAAATCAACAGTTGGCTAGAAGAAAATAAAAAGGGCGAAAAGAAAATCACGTACCGTTTGCGTGACTGGCTGTTCTCCCGCCAGCGCTACTGGGGTGAGCCAATTCCGATCATCCTTTGGGAAGACGGAACAATGACTCATGTTCCTGAAGAAGAACTTCCTTTGCAATTGCCTGTGGTTGAAGAAATCAAACCATCAGGTACAGGAGAATCCCCGCTCGCCAACGTATCAGAATGGGTAAATGTAGTAGATCCCGAAACCGGTAAAAAAGGACGCCGCGAAACCAATACGATGCCGCAATGGGCAGGAAGCTGCTGGTACTATTTGCGGTACATCGATCCGAAAAACAGCGAAAGAATTGCAGATCCTAAGAAAATTCAGCACTGGCTGCCGGTAGACATTTATATCGGCGGTGCAGAACATGCGGTTCTTCACTTGCTCTATGCACGTTTTTGGCATAAGGTGCTTTATGATCTTGGCATTGTTTCGACAAAAGAACCGTTTCAGCGGTTGTTCAACCAGGGAATGATTCTTGGTGAGAACAATGAAAAAATGAGCAAATCCAAAGGCAATGTGGTTAATCCGGATGAAATCGTAAGTTCGCACGGTGCAGATACACTTCGTATGTATGAAATGTTCATGGGACCGCTCGATGCCTCCATCGCATGGAGCACTACGGGACTTGACGGATCACGCCGATTCCTTGACCGTGTGTGGCGCTTGTTTGTCACAGATAACGGAGAGCTTAACCCTGCAATAGCAGATGAGCAGGGTACAGATACTTTTGAGCGGGTATATCATCAGACCGTAAAAAAGATTACGGAGGATTTTGAGGGACTTCGGTTTAACACCGGTATTTCTCAATTGATGGTATTCGTAAATGAAGCCAACAAGCAAAAGGTTCTTCCGAAGTACGCCATGGAAGGCTTTGTGAAGCTTCTTTCCCCGATTGCTCCACACATTACGGAGGAGCTTTGGGAAAAGCTTGGCCACAGCGGAACCATTGCCTATGAAGCTTGGCCGGTATGGGATGAAGCCAAATTGGTGGATAAAGAGGTCGAGATTGTTGTACAGATTAACGGTAAAGTAAAAGCTAAGCTCAGTGTACCAGCTGATATTACACGGGAAGATATGGAGCAGGCAGCAATGGACAGTGACGCAGTTCAAAGCAGTATTGAAGGGAAAACAGTCCGCAAAGTCATTGCAGTTCCAGGCAAGCTCGTGAATATCGTTGCCAATTAATCCGCAAAGAGGTGAAATAATTGACAGAGCATATTGAAACAATTACTCCTGCAGAGGTAAAAGCCAAGTTGAAAAAGGGTGAGGCCATCTCTCTTATTGATGTTCGAGAGGATGAGGAAATCGCTGCGGGAAAGATTCCTGAAGCGAAGCATATTAAGATGATGGAGATCCCTGATCGGTTGGATGAGATTAAGAAAGACGAAGAGCATATCATCATCTGCCGTTCCGGGAAGCGGAGTGAGAACGTATCTTACTTCCTCCATGATCACGGATATAAAGTAAAAAACATGGTCGGCGGTATGCTGGCATATGAAAGAGATTCCGAATAAATCAAGACCCGGCTGTGAAAATGCGCAGCCGGTTTTTTTTATGAGTTGCTTTAAACTGCAAAACTAGAGGGATTTTTACAAAGGATTCGACGAAACCGGGAGGGAATTAGTTAGGCAGGAGGTGGGGTATGTTAAAGATCAAATTATTTGATGAAGAACATGAGGAAGACCTGGAAGAAACGGTTAATGCTTTTCTGGAGAATATTTCTGAGTCCAAAATCAAAGATGTTAAGTACCAGGTTTCTATCAGTGACAGTCTAAGAGCAGAAGAGGAACCGACCATATACTCCTATTCCATTATGGTAATTTACAGTGAGTAGCCAAAAGGCTGAGAGGCAAGTGTTTTCACTTCCTCTCAGCCTTACTGATTTTATAACACGGCGGCGCTCGTTCCGGCCAGGTGCCCGGTAACAAAAGCAACAGTAATGTTGAATCCTCCGGTATACCCGTGAAGGTCGAGTACTTCTCCACAGAAATACAAGCCCTTTTTCTTTTTGGAAGCCATACTTTTTGGCTCAATTTCCTTAATGGATACGCCTCCGCCTGTGACAAAGGCTTTTTCAATGGAGAGTGTTCCGTTTACTTCCAAAGGGAACCGTTTAAGGAGTGAAGTAAACTTGCGAAGACCCTGCTTGTTCAGATGCTCACCCGTTATCTCAAGCGGTATTTCTGCTTTTTCCAGCAAAAACAAAAGATATCGCTCGGGAAGAAACCCTTTTAAGACATTTTTTATGGCTTTTTTCGGATCCGTTTTCAATAGGTTGTTTACTTGTTGAAAGAGTTCCTCCTCGTTTTGATCAGGAAAGGCATCAACACTCAACAAAATGGTTTTTGTATTAAACTTTTTAAGAGCTTTTACTACATATTGGCTGGACCTGAGAACAGCAGGTCCTGAAATGCCGAAATGGGTGAAAATCATATCACCTTTATGCGACTTGATCAGCTTGCCCTTTGGATTCCAGACAGATAGCTCTGCCTGGCGCAGTGAAAGACCCTGCAGGGTTTTTGATTTAATAACGGGTTCAGAAGACGTAATGGGAACCTCTGTGGGATAAAGTTCTGTGATGGTGTGACCAGCTTTTTTTGCCCAGGCATAGCCATCCCCGGTTGATCCTGTATGCGGTACCGATTTTCCTCCGACGGCAATGATTACTGACCTGGCAGGAATGATGGTGCCGTTTTTCAAAACGATTTCCTTTACTGCCTGGTCTGTATAATTGATGGTTACGACAGGAGAGTTGGTCCAGATTTTCACACCGAGGGATTCAATTCTCTGTAACAATGCCGCAACCACATCGCCGGCTTTATTGCTGACAGGGAACATTCTGCCATTGTCTTCTTCTTTTAACGCAATACCCAATCCTTCAAAAAAAGAAATAATATCCTCGTTATTAAAGATGGAAAACGCACTGTATAAAAAACGCCCGTTTCCGGGAATGTGTTTGATGATTTCATCAATGGGCAGCCTGTTGGTGACGTTGCACCGTCCTCCGCCTGAAATGGCCAGCTTCCTGCCAAGCTTGTCCCCTTTATCGATAAGCAGCACTTTTCTGCCCTTTGATGCTGCTGCGACTGAGGCCATAAGCCCTGAAGGTCCTCCGCCGATGACAACCACATCATATTTCATTTTTGCACCTGCTTCCTTTTCTGACTGGCTTTACAACCAGGTCTTCAAAACACGATCATTTGATACAATCAAAAAGATACCACAAATTTTATCAAATTAAAAATTCTGTTTCATTTGATTGCTTGTGTTACAATACTAATGTTGTTTTAAGAAGACACATAAAAATTGCTTGGTTGCAGCATTTAATAGTAGGAGATGGATTCATGTCTCGGTTATTGCGAGGAACGTTAATTTTAACAGCAGCAACATTCTTTTCAAAGTTTATCGGAATGTTATACATTATCCCTTTCAATGCGCTTGTCGGTACGAAGGGGCTTGCGCTATATGGATATGCCTATAATCCCTATACGGTGCTGCTAAGCATCGCCACGATGGGAGTTCCGCTGGCGGTTTCAAAATTTGTATCGAAGTACAATACGCTCGGAGACTATGAAACGGGAAGAAGATTATTAAAATCGGGACTTTGGATTATGACGGCCACCGGCTGTATCGCTTTTCTTATTCTGTACTTAATGGCTCCAGGCCTGGCTTCAAATATACTGGGAAAACATGATGGTGTCGGAAATTCGGTCGAGGATATCACGTTTGTCATCCGAATGGTAAGCACCGCCCTGATTTTTGTTCCTTCCATGAGTTTGATCAGGGGATATTTTCAAGGATTTCAATCCATGGGACCTACGGCGGTATCACAGGTTATTGAACAGCTTGTCCGTATTTTGTTCATTTTGATTGCCAGCTATATTGTTATTAAAGTGATGCATGGCGATTTAACAACCGCTGTCGGTCTGGCTACGTTTGCGGCAACAGTCGGTGCAGTCGGCGGTTTGCTTGTTCTGCTCTGGTACTGGAACCGCAGACGTCCGTATCTGAAAAAACTGTATGCAGAATCCAAGGTCGAGTCCACAGTGTCGCTTCCTGCGATTTATAAGGAAATTGTCTCGTATGCCGTTCCATTTGTAGCGGTTGGACTAGCCATTCCGCTTTATAAAAATATTGATCAGTTTACAGTGGTCAGTACATTGCAAAATGCGGGGTACAGCTTGAAAAAAGCAGAAGCCGTGTTTGCGATGGTAACCCAGACATCCCACCAGCTGGTTATGATTCCGGTGTCGCTTGCCACCGCCTTTGCGCTGACCCTCATCCCAGTGATCACGAAGTCTTATACAGAAGATGACAGAGAGACCTTGAACAAACAGATCACCCAGTCCTTCCAAATCACCTTGTTCCTGACGGTACCGGCAGCCATCGGGCTTTCGGTACTAGCTTATCCGGCGTATGGAACGCTCTTTACTCTTGGGGACATTAAGCTCGGGGGACAAATTCTCGAGTGGTATTCCTTGTCTGGCATTTGGTTTGCCATGTTCACTGTAACTGCAGCCATTATGCAGGGGCTTAACCGCCAAAAATTTGCGCTTTTCAGCATGCTTGTAGGAATATTGTTTAAGTTGTCATTGAACATCCCTCTTGTTCTTTTGTGGCAGGGGATAGGCTCAATTATTGCGACTAATATCGGCTATACGGTTTCGATTTTAATCAACCTGTATGTTATTAAGAAATACGGTGAATTTTCTTATAAGTGGGTCATTCGCCGTTCCATCTTGATCCTTACTTTTGGTTTGGCAATGGCCATTGTCGTTTACCTCGTAAAAGCGCCGATCGAACACTCTTTTGATGGCGTGTATACAAAAGCTAGAGGCGTAGTGGTGCTCACTGCCGGCATTATTTCTGGAGGACTTGTTTATTTCTTCCTCTCTTACCGTTCGGGTCTGATTGGCCTTGTGCTGGGCCAGAGGTTTAAATTCCTGAAACGAAAAAATCAAAAAGCCACATAGAAAGAAGGTCCTTTGAAAGGACCTTCTTTCTGCAATGATAGCTTGGCAAATCGCCTCTAAAATACCGTATTCATTTTGGATCTTCGTTTTGTTCATCATACCACTTTAACTGGTTGCCAATGCTGTATCCTTGCAGGGGTACCTCAAATTGGTATCCTGCACGGGTGAGTGCAGGCTGAAGATGTTCGCGATATACCCAGCCGCCATGGAGGAAAACCGTGGTTTCTTCCGGTTTTTCATGCGTGAGCAGTTCATCGATGACCTTTCTTGCCCATTCCTGTTTTTCCTTGGATGAAAAATTTTTAATGGAAACATTATAGGGCTCTATCCGCTTATCCTGTGTGAGAAACCCTTCTTTTGCACTGTAAAAATAAAACGCATCGTAATGTTCCTTGGCATAATGAACCGATTTTACAAACAGTGGGCTTATGTATAATTCGATCGCAGTTGCGGGATGGTGCAGTTTTTTTCTGGCAGTTGCCAGCAGGCCAATTTTCCGCTTCATCACATAATCTCCTCCTATAGTACTAAAATACCCGCATTTTATAATTATAAAGCAAAAATTTCAAATTATATAGGAAAATATACTTATAAACAGAAAAGAGGTAGCGCCATGCTGCGTATTGATAAATTATTAGCAAATATGGGCTTTGGAAGCCGGAAGGAAGTAAAACAATTATTGAAATCAGGTGCTGTTAAAGTGGATGAAGCGGTTGTAAAAGACAGCAAAACAAAAGTGGATCCGAACGTGCAAAAGGTTACCGTTCATGGTGAAGAAGTGGTTTATCAGGAAACCATCTATTTGATGATGAACAAACCGCCGGGAGTCATTTCTGCAACGGAGGATCATGTTCAGCAGACAGTAATTGATCTTCTGGAAGAGAAAGACCGGATTCTTTCTCCATTTCCGGTGGGGCGGCTGGATAAAGATACAGAAGGGCTGCTCATACTTACGAATGACGGACAATTGTCCCACTCGCTTTTATCCCCTAAAAAGCATGTGCCTAAAACCTATTTTGCAAAAATAGACGGCTGTGTTACAGAAGAAGATGTGGACGCGTTTAAACAAGGTGTAACGCTTGAGGATGGGTACCACACGAAGCCTGGAGATCTTGTCATTCTTCAATCAGGAGAACATTCCGAAATTCGGCTTACGATTACCGAAGGCAAATTTCATCAGGTGAAACGAATGTTTGAGGCGGTCGGAAAAAAAGTAACCTACCTGAAGCGGATCCGGATGGGCGGTCTTGATCTTGATAAAGAATTAAAATTGGGGGAATACCGGGAGCTGACGGAGGATGAATTGAACAAGCTGCAGGATGAAAAGGTTTTTTCTGGCTGATATTGGGGTAAACCCTCCAAAAGGAGGAATGTTTCATGCTGATAAAAGGAACAGATTTACTCGATAAAAAAGTACGTCATGCCCAAGCGAATGAAGATAATATTGAATTAAATGGCATTCTTCTAAATAAATATGACTTTACGCTATGCTACCTTACTTTTGAAGAGGCCGTACCAGCAGATCCGGGAAATGATAAGTCATTTGATGCTGTAGACAGGAGTGTCCTGAACATGCAGGCAGCGACAAGCGGCATCGGCTCACAGAGCACGCCCTTAAGCGGAACAGGCTATCCTGTTTCCACAAAAACAAGGATTAAAGAAACGTATTATATTCCTTGGCATGAGATTGTTTCATTGGATGAGGATATTGTCTATCAAGGGAACGAACGTCAATTGGATGAACCTGAAGAATGTTTGGAATCCACCATTTTTAAGGGATGGACCGTGGAAACCATTGAAGGAGATAAAATTGGAAAAATTCATGATCTGATTCTTGATACCATTGCCAAGAAAGCGGTAGCTCTTGAAATTACCGAAGGCTTTTGGTCAAAGCTGATGGGGGAAGGCAACAAGTATTTGCCTATTGCAGGAGAACCTCACTGGGCAGAGGAGAAATGGATTGTAGAACCCGAACTCAAAGATCATTTAGTGAATACAAAGGATGAAATTCAGCCGCTGTTTTAAATCGGGAAACAAAAACCCCTGTCCAATCGGAACAGGGGTTAACTTATGGAAGCAAGAAGAAATTTTCTTGCTTAAGATACTTTTACTTTCTTAGAAGTTGCCTGCCACAATCCGCGGCTAGGGCTTGTAACCAGGTTGTTATACGCCAAAACATTTAAGTCTCTTTGGATCGTACGCTGCGTAGTCCCAAATTCTTCAACCAATTCTCGTGTTGTAACAGTCCCTTTCTTTTTGATAAAAAGATACATGGATTTTACACGGTTCAACATACGGTTAGTTGAAGGACTCAAAAAACCACTCCCTATACAGTATTGTTGTTCATAATAAATTATAGTGGCCGTTCTTTAATTTATTATGATGAATTGTTTAAGTTTTCTTTAAATACGAGAATGAACATAAAAAGCGAAGACTCCACTTTCTGGTTCTTCGCTGCTTGGCCATGATCTTAAGTATCATGTTTCTCTATATCTCGGATGATTGGCGGCTTTGCAGCATAGAAATGTCACTGTTTATAGTTACAAAAACAGGCATTCATTTGTACGAATATAACAACCACACCTCCTATTTACGCGATATTATACTTCATTATAGTGAAAAAAGCAAACAAGTTGGCTCTTTTCCGAACGTTTTTTAAAATTTTTCACCTTTTTGACCCAATCGGCTAAAATAAAAGAAGGTTTTGTCCATCATCAGGATGTACCATCCGGAAATGGTAAATCATACATATAGATCTATAAGAAAGGTGAATCATAACATGAACGATGTAAATTGGAAAAAGGAAGTCGAGACAAGAAAAGATGCATTTCTGAACGACACACAGGGACTGCTGCAAATCAGAAGTATTTTGGATGAAGACAATGCAACCAAGAATGCGCCCTTTGGTCCTGAAATCGCTGCCGCTCTGGAATATATGCTGGGGCTTGGCGAAAACGCGGGGATGACTGTCAAAAATGTGGATGGGTATGCCGGCCATATTGAAATGGGGACCGGGAAGGAACTGATTGGCGTTCTCGGGCATTTGGATGTCGTTCCAGAAGGAGACGGTTGGACAGTGGATCCATTTGGTGGTGAAATTAAGGACGGCAAAATTTTTGCCAGAGGAGCCATTGATGACAAAGGTCCAACGATGGCCGCGTGGTATGGAATGAAAATTATTAAAGAATTAAATCTTCCTTTATCGAAGCGCGTACGGCTGATTCTTGGAACAGACGAAGAAAGCCAATGGAGATGTGTAGACCATTATTTTAAGCAGGAAGAAATGCCATCGGCCGGCTTTGCGCCGGATGCGGATTTTCCAATTATTCATGCAGAAAAGGGCATGATGAATGTGACGATGAAACAAGAAATGGTCAAAGAGGGGGAGCAGTCGGAGGCTGTTTTACAATCCTTTCAGTCTGGTTTACGATTAAATATGGTTCCTGACCGGGCCGAAGCTCATGTGATAACAGCAAATAAATGGCAGGACCGTTTTCAGGATTTTTTGAATGAGAACCACTTAACGGGTGGAATAGAGGAAGAAGGGGACGTGCAGCGCTTTTATCTGACAGGAAAGTCCGCCCATGGCAGCACCCCTGAATTTGGTGTGAATGCCGGGGGCATGCTGGCGAGTTTTCTATCTCAGCTTACTTTGGATCACCAAGGTTCATCATTCCTTCAATTTATAGAAGAACACCTGATGGACAACTCGGGAGAAAAATTAGGCATCATGGCAGAAGATAAAGTGAGCGGGACGCTGACCGTTAATGCTGGAGTGTTTAACTATCACAGGGAAGATGGAGGTTCTATCGGACTCAATATCCGTTACCCGGTCACACACTCTGGTGATGCGGTCTTGGAGATCCTAGGAAAATTGGCGAAAAGAGAAGGGTTTACGATTAAGGTTACCAAGCACACCACCCCCCATTTTGTGGATGAGCAGCATACCGTCGTTCAAACGCTGAAAAAAGTATATGAAGAGCAAACGGGGCATTCCGGAAAACCGATTGCCATAGGGGGAGGAACGTATGCCAGATCGCTTGTGGCAGGAGTAGCGTTTGGAGCCCTGTTCCCGGGAAGGGAAGACGTGGCCCACCAGAAGGATGAATATATGTTTCTGGAGGATTTGTTCAGTGCTGCTGCTATCTATGCGGAGGCGATTTATGAACTGGCTAAATAAAGCAAAGAAAAAGGTGGCCATCATCTGTTTGATGCGGATGATGGCCACCTTTGCTGTGAATATTAAAATTGAAACAAATCAGAGGACAGATAGCGTTCTCCTGAATCACATGTCATGCAAACGACAATATCGTCCTTGGAAAGTTTTTTAGCCACCTCGATGACTCCGTGAACGGCAGCTCCGGATGAAGGGCCGACCAAAATGCCTTCCTCGGCAGCCAGCCTTCTCACGGCTGTATAGGCCGGCTCGTCTTCAACCCTGATAATTTCATCGTACACCTTCTGATTAAGAATCGAAGGAATAAAACCAGGGCTGGTTCCCACAAGTTTATGTTTACCCGGCTTGCCGCCGGATAATACAGGCGATCCTGCAGGCTCAACCACATGGACGGTCATTTCAGGAAAAGCTTCTTTTAATGTTTCACCAGTGCCTGTAATCGTACCGCCTGTGCCTGCTGGAGCAACAAACGCGCTCAGTGGCTTATCAAGTTCGTTCATAGCTTCAATAATTTCAACTGCGGTTGTGGTGCGGTGAGCATCCGGGTTCGCTTCATTTTCAAACTGCATCGGCATGAAGCTTTTATCCGGATTGGCCGCCAGTAATTCTTTCGCTTTGTTAATCGCTCCTGGCATCTTTTCATCACCAGGGGTAAGAACAACTTTTGCTCCATAGGCTTTCAAAAGATTGATTCGTTCAGCTGTCATGGTATCGGGCATCACAATGATCGCCTTATATCCTCTGGCAGCGGCGTTCATGGCCAAACCGATTCCTGTGTTGCCGGAGGTTGGCTCGATAATCGTATCACCCGGTTTTAACTGGCCGGATTGTTCAGCTTGAACCAGCATATTATACGCAGCCCTGTCCTTCAGGCTTCGGCTTGGATTATAGAATTCGAGTTTTACATAAACGGCTGCTCCTTCAGGATCGGGCAGACGGTTTAAACGGACAAGTGGAGTATCACCGATCAAGTCCGCGATGTTTTGAACAACTTTCATTGATTTGCACATCCCTGTCTTTTACTGATTATGTGTAAAAGTATATCAAATGGAGCTTTTAAATGAAAATCTTCCGGCTTTTTTGGGTTTTTGCGCTCTTTTTGGTAAAATTAAATTAATTCCTGATAATGGAGATGGTCCCTTTTGAACAGACATGTTTTTGCGGCAGTTCCTCTGCCTGTACATATAAAAAATGCCATCCATGAAGGAACCCTTTTGCTAAAAGGCAGGGTTCCTTTTAAACAGTGGGTTCATCCTGAAGATCTTCATCTGACGCTGTCTTTTCTTGGACAGGCAGATCAAACGAAATTGGATTCACTGCGAGAAATCTTGCATCAGGAGCTTCTGGAGTGTCCTGCTTTTTTGTTGACTCTTTCCACATCCGGTTTCTTTGGAAAAAAACAGCAGCCCCGTATTTTCTGGCTGGGAATAGAGAAACAGCCGGCCTTGATCGAACTGCAAAAAAAGGTGCATGCCTCATGCGAACAAGCAGGGTTCACCCTCGAATCAAGAGCCTATTCTCCACATATTACTCTGGCCAAACGGTGGAAGGATGCGGAGACCACTATAAATGAGGGGTTTGTAGAGCAAGAGCTTGCTTCGCTGGCCGGACGGTCTTTTAATGTGAAAGATATCGTTCTTTACGAAACTCATTTGGACAAAATCCCAAAATATCAGGTGATAGAAAAAATTCCTCTAAAAGGGGCCCGTAATGATTCATGAAAAAAGGTTACTTTTTTATTATTAATTCAAAAAGCAAGAAAGCCAGAAAAATCTGGAATGCGGTAAAGGAGGTCCTTGCAGCAGAAGGAGTTCCTTACCGCTCTTTTTTTACGGAAGACAAAGGGCACGCCCAAAAGCTTGCTGAAACGGTCCAAAGCATCCACGGCGAGCAGGCGGAGGCCATTATAATAGTGGGTGGAGACGGAACCATTCATGAGGTAATTAACGGGCTTCATAAAAAGGATATACCGGTTGGGTTTTTGCCCTGCGGTTCTGGTAATGATGTTATGCGCGGGCTTGGTAAACGAAAACGTTTGGACCGGTTAATTAAATCCATTTTAAACACCAGAACCAGTGTACGGAGAATTGATGTTGGTTGTTTGCGGAGTGCAGGTAAAGGAAGATTCCACAGAAGATTTGTCAGTGTGGCGGGAATTGGATTTGACGGGGAAGTAACCAAACTCACGAACGCCTCCTGGTATAAAGATTGGCTGCAGCGGTTCGGACTCGGAAGTCTTTCCTATACAATCAGTACGCTGCGGCTGCTTTTTTCCTACCAACCTGGCGATGTGATGGTGAAGGTTGATGGCAGAACCTATGAGTTTACATCAGTCTGGCTGATTGCAGCCGGCAATTTGCCCTATTATGGGGGCGGAATGAAAATATGTCCATCAGCTTTGCCTTATGACGGAAAACTGGAAATCTGTATTGTACATAATTTGAGTCCTGTGCAAGTGCTGTTTCTTTTTCTTACTGTTTTTTTTGGTCGCCACTCAAATAAAAAAGGAGTCACAATGCTTACCGGCACCGATCTCAGCATTGTCAGCCAAACTCCCCTGACTGTACAGGCCGATGGGGAAGTCATTGGTTCTACGCCTGTGGATTGCAGTGTGCTGCCCTCCATGCTGACCATAAAAATGTAGTTCTCGCATAAAGTTTCAAAAAGCCAATTCTGTTTTCTTTATCTTTGGATAAAATAAGTAAGAGAGAATGGTTTCAAACAGGCTCGTTTAAAGGTAAATAACAATCATGAGCAGGCAATACATAAACGCTGGGATTGTTTAATGAAGCCATGGTTGAAACTGGGGGTGCAGTATACTGGATACGGAAAAGAGAATCAGCAATACAGATCAAATCGAAGCTTATCTGGATACCTTCACGATGATTACGATCGTGATATTTACTGAGGTATCAAGAGAAGCCCAATTTGACGTGACGGATAATGAAAAGGTTTACCCGCTCAAAAAAATCTCGGAGCAACGGCTGGAGGATCGTCTTCTTTTTCATATGGTGCTCGATCAGAAAATTCCCCTTTACCGTGATTATTGGGTGGTTTGCCCGGACGGCAGCAGGATTCCTCTGAAAACGGGTGCTGTCGTAAGAACCAAGGAGTTCGATGAATTATATGCCTACGATAAGCGGGATTTGGGAGCCACTTATTCACAGGAACGGACCATATTTAAGCTGTGGGCTCCAACTGCTTCCTCTGTCCGTTTAAAGCTGTTTACCAGTTCAAGCACAGCTTTTGAATATCCCATGAACAGAGGAGAGAAGGGCGTTTGGTCAGCAGATCTTGAAGGGGATCATCATTTGCATGAATATACCTTTCTCGTGCGCGTCAATCACAGTGTGAATGAAGCGGTGGATCCCTATGCAAAAGGCGTAACGGTGAACGGAACAAGGGGAGTCATTGTGGATATGAATAAAACCCATCCCCTTGGATGGGAGAAAACGTCGGTGCCTCCTCCGATTAAAAAGACCGACAGCATCATTTACGAAGTGCATGTCAGGGATTTTTCCATTCATCCGTTAAGCGGAATTCAATACAAAGGAAAGTTTATGGGATTTACGGAAAGCGGGACCACCGCCCCCGGACAGTTCAGCACTGGGCTCGACTATTTATCATCACTTGGCATAACTCATGTGCAGATTTTGCCGGTGAACGATTATGGCAGCATTGATGAATTAAAGGCTGACACCGAGTATAACTGGGGTTATGATCCCTTGCATTTCAATGTACCCGAAGGATCATATGCCACGGACCCGACTGATCCGGTTACCAGGATCAGCGAATATAAAGCGCTTATTGCAGCCCTCCATAATAAAGGGCTGCGTGTAATTATGGATGTTGTGTATAATCATGTTTTTATCCGAGAAACCTCTGATTTTGAAAAAATTGTTCCCGGCTATTATTTCAGGTTCGATTATGGCGGAAATCCTGTTAATGGGACGGGTGTGGGAAATGATACTGCCTCAGAACGATTTATGATGAGAAAATTTATGCTGGATTCGGTTCTTTATTGGAAAAACGAATATCACGTGGACGGCTTTCGTTTTGATTTGATGGGCATCCATGATATTGATACAATGAACCTCCTGTTTACAGAGCTGTCCAGAGAAGATCCGTCCATCTTCCTGTTGGGTGAAGGCTGGAAGATGGATACATGGCTTGACGAAGACCAAAAAGCCTGTATAGATTCTGCTGTACGAATGCCTGGCATCTCATTTTTTAATGATCGTTTCCGTGATCATGTGAAAGGCAACATTTTTAACGAAGCCCAGGGCGGGTTTATCAACGGAAATGCGGGCATGCTGAATGGACTTTTTGAGAATGTTTCCGGCAACAGCGGTGATCACAGACTTTTTAGAACTCCAGGCCAAAGCATCAATTATATTGAGTGTCATGACAACCATACCTTATGGGACCGGCTTAAGATCCTCCATCCCCACGAGGACGAAGCTATTCTCCGCAGGCGTCATTTGCTGGGAACCGCACTGGCCCTTTTTTCTCAGGGAGTTCCTTTTATCCATGCGGGGCAGGAATTTTTCCGGACAAAGCAAGGCGATGGAAACAGCTATCGGTCGGGAGATCTGATCAATCGTCTGGATTGGGAGAGGCGGGCGAAATTTGCAGCAGATGTTCAATATATACAGGAGCTAATCCGGATCAGACAGCATCATCCAGCCTTTCGAATGGATCATCCAGCAGATATTGCGGCCCATGTTTCCAACCTTGGGGAACTGCCCGATGGTGTGTTTGGGGTTTTCTTAAAAAAGGTGGAAGAAATGGACACATGGCAGGATATTGTTTTATTGTTCAATGGTCATCTTGAAGAAAAAAATGTGTCTCTTCCTGAGCCGGGAAAATGGCAGGTAATCGCAGAAGACATGGAAGTTAAAGAGGATGGCCTGTATGAGACTGAAGCACGAAAGCTGTTGCTTCCGCCTCTTGGATTTACAATGGCCGTGCAGCTTTCAGTATAAAAACCCGCGAAAAGACAGGTTGTCATATAAATATGTACGAATTTTGATGAGGCTGTGTTAAAATAATGTATTCGTAGAGGTTTTTATAAAATTGTGTACGGTAAACGTGGGAATCGACCGATATATATAGGACATAATTTTCCGCATGAGATTGAAGGTGAACGTTTTGGAACATTTACTAGGCAAAGGCTGGCAAATCATGCCAGCCGGCGGAGCAACAGGAGAAGCATACCAAGCTAAATATGAAGATCAGACCCTTTTTCTAAAGCGCAATTCATCACCTTTTCTTGCAGTACTCTCTGCGGAGGGAATTGTTCCGAAATTGTTATGGACAAAGAGATTGGGCAACGGAGATGTCATTACCGCCCAAAAATGGCTGAACGGCAGGGAACTAAAGGCTTCGGAAATGAATAACGATGCCGTTGGAAGACTGCTTGGCAGAATACACGGATCTTCTGAACTGCTTGATATGTTAAAGCGTTTGGGGAAAAAGCCGCTTACTCCTGAACTGATTATTGATGAGATTGAAGCCAATATCCAATCGGAGCAGGAATGCCCGCCTAAAATCAAAGAAGCCGTTTCTTATTTGAAGATGCAGAAAAACGTAATTCATCATGATAAAAAAGTTGTCTGTCACTGTGACGTGAATCATAACAACTGGATGGTGAGCGAAACCAACGAGCTTTTCCTGATTGATTGGGATGGAGCGATGATTGCCGACCCTGCACTGGATCTCGGATTATTGCTGTATTGGTATATCCCGCGTGACAATTGGGCGCAATGGCTTTCTGTCTATGGCGTTGACTTGACCGTTGACCTTCAGCGGAGAATGCACTGGTACATTGTCGCTCAAACCATCCAGTCTGTTTTCTGGCATGGGCAGCGAAAGCAAGATGCCGAAAAAGAGTACTGGTATAATTTTTTAAAACAAATTTTGCGAGAAAGCTACTATATTAATTAAGTTTCGACATTTTTTCCATTTATTGCCCGGGGAATCCATGTGTTTAAGTGGTCAGCCCTGGGGACCCTGAATGGTATTCAGCCAGGTTTCAATATGCATCTTGTGATCGGTTATATGCTGTTGGAGGTTATCATGGGTAGAGCCATCATGGCTGTAGGTGTTGATCAGTCCAAGCACGTTTTTTACGTCACTGTTCACGCTTCCGTGCTGCATAAGATGGTTGGCCAGGCGTTCCAATTGAGCACATTCCTGTGGGGTGCCATTGCAGTCCGTATGGTGATCCTGAAGAATATCACGAAGCAGTGTTAACTGGTGAGTATAATCAAGAGGCATGTTGTTCACATCCTTTTTTTAGTGGGTGATCCAAGTAAATATAGGGTATGGAAAACCCCTGAATTTATCCATGGCTGAACTCGGTTAGAGTTCTTTTTTTTGGAAGGAAAACCAGCAGGAGTCGCTTTCTCTTTTTATATACTTCATGATAAAATGTCGGGGTTATGAACTGGCACTGAGTTAAGAAAGGAAGATTATAATGCGTCAGCGTTTTAAACCGTGGGCAAAAGAAAAACTACAGGAGTATCCCGAAATTGTTGCCCAAAATCCTGCCGAATTAAAGGGCAGATGGCACGAGTACTTTGGGAATAACAATCCCATCCATATTGAAGTTGGAACAGGAAAAGGCCAATTTGTCACGGGTATGGGAAAAGCCCATCCGGACATTAATTATATCGGAATGGAAATTTACGATAGCATTATCGTTTCCGCTTTGGAAAAAATCGTTGAGGAAAACATCGGAAACGTTAAAATCATTCGTGAAAATGCACAAAAGCTGACTGACTTTTTTGAGCCGGGTGAAGTGGACAGGGTGTATCTGAATTTTTCTGATCCATGGCCAAAAAACAAGCATGAAAAACGCCGGTTGACTCATGAATTTTTCCTTGCGATATTCGAAACTATTCTTAAGGAAAACGGTGAAATTCATTTTAAAACCGACAACCAGGGCCTGTTTGAGTACTCGCTTCACAGCTTTTCAAAATACGGAATGGTTTTAAATCAGGTTTGGCTTGATTTGCACAATAGTGATTATGAAGGAAACATTATGACGGAATACGAAGAAAAATTCTCTTCCAAAGGCTTCAGGATCTATCGCACAGAAGCCCAATTCCGATCAAAGAATTGACCCGGACCACGTTGCCGGGTTTTTTTATTTGCCTGCCTTATGTAATTTCTTCATTGACAGTTGATGGAGTGTGAAATTGGAGATCCCCAAAAGTAAACTCCCATTTTGCTGCCTCGGCATCCTTGTCCAGCTGGGATCAAGTAGTCGCTTGCTCCGGTAAAAGCGAGCAAACCGGAACGGAAATCAACCACTAGAATTTGTCTAAAATGTTGTCGGACGGGAATACAAAGTATGTTAAACTAAATTCAGACTATTGTTACTACTGCAAAAGGAGTGTGAAGGAATGGATCAATGGAAAATAGGAGGTATCACGTTAACCTGGCTGGATGGCGGTGTTACTCATATGGACGGAGGCGCCATGTTCGGAGTCGTCCCTAAACCGCTGTGGAGTAAAAAGTATGCGGTCAATGATTTGAATCAGATTGAGTTGAGAACCGAGCCGATCCTGGTCCAGGGGTTTGGAAAAAATATTCTGATTGAAGCTGGAATAGGCAGCGGCAAATTAAGTGAAAAGCAAAAAAGAAATTATGGAGTACATGAAGAGGCATCGATTGAAACGAGCCTGAACGAGCTGGGATTGACCGTGAAGGATATCGATGTAGTGTTAATGACACATATGCACTTTGATCATGCTTCAGGATTAACCCGGAAAAACGGGGAAGAATTTGTCTCTGTTTTTGAAAACGCTGCCATACATACTTCTGACATTGAATGGGAGGAATTGAAAAACCCGAATATTCGCTCCCGGAACACGTATTGGGAAGAGAACTGGAAACCGATTCAACATCAGGTCTACACGTTCAGCGAAACATTTGAACCAATTAATGGAATAAAAATGGTACACACCGGCGGGCATAGCGATGGACACAGTGTAATTGAAATACAAACGGATGAGCAGACGGTGTATCATTTAGGTGACATTATGCCTACTCATGCCCACAAGAATCCCCTGTGGGTGCTGGCTTATGATGATTACCCGATGACCTCCATTTATGAAAAGCAAAAATGGATCAAGCCGGATACCTGGTACTTTTTTTATCACGATGCCGTATACCGGGCGGTGAAGTGGAATGAGGACGGCGTGATCTCAGATAGCATTAAACGAATGGGAAATAGTTAACGATGTCGAATTTTCGTCACATTATTTCCAGATTCAAGTGGGTAAACAAAAATGAAATCTATGATATGATGGAAGAGATTAGGACTGAAAGCAAGGAGGATTATTTATGAAAAAAAAGATTTTTGCCCTATTTTCCGTTTTTACTCTTGTTTTTTCCTTTGCTTCGATTGCTTCCGCTGCTGGAGCAACTACAGAAATGAAAGCAGCTATTGAAAAAGGATTGAAAGAAGCTCACTATGACTACAAAAAAGGCAGCATTGAAATCAGTGATGTACAAACGGTGCCGAATGAGGACAAGAAATTGGATACGTCTGAAATTGTTGTCGGTATGGGTTCCTACAAAACGATGAGAGACAACATCTTTTCTTTCACGCACAAAGAAATTGTCTTCTACAATGCAAAAGACAATAAGATGCTGACCGAACAGGAAGTTGCCAAGGCGGGTCCTGAACTGCAAAAGTACAAGGAAGACCACGAAAGCCAGACAGGAACCAAAATGGACTATGTGGTTGTTCTCCTGCTTCTTGCTTTAGTATTGCTTGTACCTCTATACCTTCTTACCATTTGGGAAAAAGGACAGTACCTTACTACTAAGTTCAAAATTAAAAACAACTTGTACAATCACACCAAAGAATTTAACTAAAAAAGAAAACACCGCTTGCTTGAGCGGTGTTTTTTTATGGTGCTTTATACGGTAGCAGCCACTTTTTCTCCATGTTTTGAAATATCAAGAATACTTCCGGTTTTTGCATCGACCATGAAATCATATTGTGTCAATGTAGAATGAAGTCTGCTGGAAAGACCTCCTTTATATACGGTGTAGGGAAGCCCGAAACGCTTAACCTCTTCTGGATGAACATTGATCCATGAACCGGTGATCATAAATTCATCCCTGGCCTGGTCCTTAATGAGGTTTAATGCTTTTTCAGGAGTCAATGTCTGAGGTAAACGTTTTGCAGCGATATATCCTGCCGCAAATCCTGCAACTCCGGCAAGAATCCATTTGCTTGCTTTCATGTTCAGCATCTCCTTTTTTGTGTATGCTTTTCCCATACAGTATAACAGAAACAAAGCCGTGAACAAAAACAGGCCCCCTGCTGTCAGCGTAAAAGCAGCTTGCGCATTTCAGGGGGTTTTTGCTATGCTAATAAAGTGTTAGTACGAGGGTTCGAAATTCCCACCCCTCATTAAAAAAAACTAGGGAGCGTGGAAAACCATAAACCTTTCACTCTCTCCCGATACGTTTGTAAGCAGGGAGCTTTTTTTATGGTTTTTTTCATGTTCTTGGAAGGATGTCGAGAATAAATGGAATTCGAAATTCCGAAAAAGGTGCAAAAAATAGATGAAGATATTCAGCGCGATAAGCTGAAATACCATCATAAGCGGGTGGCTGTAACAAAAGAATTTACGTTTGATGCGGCTCATCATCTCCATTGCTATGAAGGCAAGTGCAAGAACCTGCACGGCCATACTTACAGGCTGGTCCTGACGATAAGCGGTTTTGTAGATCCGGTAGGCATTTCCATGGATTTTGGAGATATAAAGAAAATTTATAAAGAGGCGATCGAAAGCAGGCTGGACCATCGTTATTTAAATGACGTGATGCCGCCAATGAATACGACCGCAGAAAATATGATTGTATGGATCTGGGAAGAATTCGATAAGAAACTGGATCAATACCAATGGAAAGAAAAAGGCTTCCGTCTTGAGGAAATTGTATTGTATGAAACCCCAACTAGTTATGCAACCATGAAAAGGGAGTGGATGGAACATGACGAATCACTTTGAGCTTCCTTTATCTGATGTGTACTCCCAATGGAAGCTTCCCATGGTTGAAATTTTTGAAACCATTGAAGGAGAAGGGATGGCTGCAGGCTTTCCAACCATTTTTGTCCGCGTGTTTCATTGCAATTTGCGATGCACCTGGTGTGATACACCGTACAGTTATGCTCCGGCAAAACCGGAATTTGAAGCAACAATTGAGGAGATCATTGAACGCATAAACACGTTCGCCTCAAAGCGCATCTGTTTTACCGGCGGAGAACCGTTAATTCACAGAGAAAAGTCCGCTGCTCTTTTAAAGGCGATGGCCGGCATCGAACGAATTGAGGATATTCATGTGGAAACCAACGGAGCGATTGCTCTAAAACCCTTTCAGCTTTTGCGTGAAAGCGACCCTATGCTAAGCAGTAAAGTACGATTCGTTATGGATTACAAGCTGCCGGCTTCCGGTGAAATGAACCGCATGATCCATGAAAACTTTGATGTTTTGAAGCCGAATGATGAGATTAAATTCGTGATTGGAAGTGACGATGATTTTGACATTGCTTCATCGGTACTGGAGCAGCATCACAAGCAAGGTCTTGCATTATTCAGCCCAGTTTGGGAGACCATGCCTCCTGAAAAACTGGTAAACAAAGTATTAACCGCACGCATGCCGGATGTCAAAGTCAGCATGCAGCTTCATAAAATCATCTGGGATCCGGAGAAGAGAGGGGTATAAACAAACATGAAAAAAGCAGTAATTGTTTTAAGTGGAGGACTTGACAGCACGACGTGCATGGGAATTGCAAAACATGAAGGGTATGAACTCTATCCTTTAACGTTCAATTATGGACAAAGACACAGCCGTGAGGTGAATCAAGCAAAAAAAGTTGCTGAATATTTTGGGGTAAACGAACACCGCATTGTAGACATTGCTTTCCTGAACCAAATTGGAGGCAGTGCCCTTACAGATGCTTCAATCGATGTTCCAACTGAAAAAGAAGACAAAGAAGAGATACCATCAACCTATGTTCCAGCCCGTAACATGATCTTTTTGTCTCTGGCAAGCGCCTATGCAGAAGTAATAGGTGCGGAGGCCGTCTTTATTGGCGTGTCTGCTGTCGATTACAGTGGTTACCCAGATTGCCGGCCTGAATTTATCAAAAGCATGAACGAAACGATTAATCTTGCAACAAAAGCCGGCACGACCGGAGAGCGAATTGCCATCTGTGCTCCGTTAATGCATTTGACGAAAAAAGAAACCATAGAAAAAGGACTGGAACTAAAGGTCCCTTATCATTTAACCACCTCGTGTTACAACGGAGAAGAAGAAGCATGCGGCGAATGTGACAGCTGCCAGCTGCGCTTAAAAGGATTTGAGGAAGCAGGCGCAAAAGATCCCATCCCATACAAATAATAAGACCTGTCCCCTATTGAAGGTTGGTAAATTTTGATTGCCAGCGGTACAATAGGGGTATTACATATATCCGTTTATTGAAAGGAGAACCAATGAATACTGAAACATTGCAATTGTTTAAAACATTAACAGAGCTTCCCGGTGCACCCGGATTTGAGCATGATGTCCGTAAATTTGTAAGAAAAGAAATTGAACCGTATAGTGATGAAATCATTCAGGACGGAATGGGCAGCATTTTTGGCGTCAGACATGGAGAAGGCCCAAAAGTCATGGTTGCCGGCCACATGGATGAGGTTGGATTTATGGTGACCCGTATTACCCGGAACGGCATGATTCATTTTGAAACACTTGGCGGCTGGTGGAGTCAGGTATTGCTTGCCCAAAGAGTTCAGATTATTACGGATCACGGTCCGGTGATTGGTGTTATCGGTTCTGTTCCCCCGCATCTTTTAGGTGAAGATCAACGAAAGCGGCCAATGGACATCAAGCATATGTATATTGATATCGGAGCTGACAGCAGACAGGATGCAGAGAAGATCGGCATTCGTCCGGGACAGCAGATTGTTCCGATCTGTCCGTTTACCCCAATGGCGAATCCCAAAAAGATTATGGCAAAAGCTTGGGATAACCGATATGGTGTCGGACTGGCCATTGAGCTTTTAAAGGAATTAAAAGATGTAAAGCTGCCAAACCAGCTTTATTCTGGAGCAACTGTTCAGGAAGAGGCCGGATTAAGAGGTTCAAAAACGGCTGCAAATTTGATTGAACCCGATATTTTTTATGCCCTGGATGCAAGTCCTGCCAATGACATGACGGGAAATGAAAATGAATTTGGACACCTTGGGAAGGGGACATTGCTTCGTATTCTGGACCGCACGATGATTACGAATAAAAGTCTGCGTGAATTTATTCTGGATACCGCCGAAACACACAATATTCCTTATCAATATTTTGTTTCTCCGGGCGGCACAGATGCGGGCAGTGTTCATCTTTCAGGAAAAGGCGTCCCATCTGCTGTTGTGGGCATCTGTTCCCGTTATATTCACACTCATGCTTCCATTGTTCATGTGGATGACTATGCAGCGGCTAAAGAACTGCTGATCCAGCTTGTTAAATCGACAGATCAATCCATGCTGGACAGTATACTGAACGACTAAGGTTTGGTTGGTGATCAAATGAAATATGCAATAGGTTCCGCGAATCCTGCGAAAGTAAAAGCGGTGATACAAATAGTAAACGAGCCGGTCCAGTCCTTGGATGTTCCTTCAGGTGTATCCCCGCAGCCTTTCTCTGATGAGGAAACACGGCTTGGAGCCGTTAACCGTGCAAAAGCGTGCGTGGAAAAAGGAGCGGAGCTTGGATTCGGCCTCGAAGGCGGCGTTACTGAAATGGAAGGAACGCTTTATCTTTGCAACTGGGGAGCACTAGCTGATCAGGACGGCCACCTGGTCGTTGCGAGCGGGGCAAAAATTCCTCTGCCCGATGAGATTGCTGCTCCTATCCGAAAGGGAAGTGAACTGGGTGAAGTGATGGCCAGTTTTACATCCGACAAAGATATTCGAAAAAAAGCAGGGGCGATCGGTGTTTTGACAAATGGAGCATTGGCACGGGATGAGATGTTCAAGCACATCGTCAAGCTCCTCTTTGGACAATACAAATTTCAAAAATCATAAAAAATGAAAAAGCTCCTTTTGGGGAGCTTTTTTAAATTTGAGGTTTTAGGTTTGGAAGTCTAGGAAACGGCTTCTTCATCGTCCATAGATGCTGAGGCTTCAAGCAAGCCGTCTTGCAGAGCGTCAGGCATTTCGTTTGAAGGCTTTGAATGAGTTTCTCCGAGATGAAACTGCTGAACTTCGTTTTGAAGGTTAAGAGCGATTTCTTGAAGCTCGTTGGCAGCGTCGTTCACCTCATTAATGGCCTGTTTATGATGCAGGCTTGATTCACTGACCTGCTCACTTGTTGCGACGGATTCCTGTGAGATGGCGCTTACTTTATGAAGTTTTTCTGAGAGTCCCACATTGGCTGCTCCCACATGTTGAATCGATTGCTGAATACGGCTGATTTTGCTGTGAACCGCGGTTACATTTGTGACGATTGATTCAAATGCCTCTCGGGTCATGGAGACAGATTGCAGCTGTTCGTTTCGATATTCTTGAAAACTTGCGGCTTCCTGGGTGAGGTTTTCCATTTGCTTTGCCATCATTTTAACCAGCTCCTGGATTTGTGCCGCTTCATTCTTTGAACGTTCGGCAAGCTTACGGACTTCGGCGGCAACGACGCCAAATCCCCTGCCGGCTTCTCCGGCTCTTGCAGACTCAATGGCTGCATTGAGTGCAAGCAGATCGGTGCTTCTAGTAATCTCCTGAATGGTATGAACAATCGGCTGGATCTGTTTTGATTGTTTACTCGCTTCCTGAATTTGAGCAATAAGGTTGTTGGCCAGAGCAATAAATTTTTCAGAATGGTGATTGAGCTGCTGTACCGTTTCCATACCCGATTTTCCGTCTTCTTCTGCGCGCAATGTATCATCAGCGATTTGTTCGCTGAAAGCAGCAGTTGCCTGGATGGCCTCAGTTACCTCATTCAGCAGCTCGGTGCTCTCGTGTAAATGGTCTGCCTGATTCTGTGCTCCGAGAGATACTTGTTGTGCAGCTTCTGAAACTTCTTCAGTCTGGGCTGTTGTCTCTTGAGAAATGGCGGCGAGGTGCTGTGATGAAGCTGCCAATTGTTCAGAAGCCTTTTGTACCTCACTGAGCGACCGCTGCATTTTTTCAGCCATTCCGTTAAAGGTTTCAGCCAGTGCACCCATTTCATCATTGGTCGTAACCTTTACCCGGTAATCCAGATTTCCGTTTCCGATAATTGTTGCCCCTTCTTTAAGCAATGAAATGGAACGGACGATTGAGCGGATCAGCCAGACCCCTGCAAAACTGAGGCCGGTGATAATCACAACTGCAATCCCGATCATGAGCCAGGTGAGCAAGGATTTTAATCCTGACTGCTGGTCTGCGAGTTCGGCCCGTTTTTGATCGTTTGATTTTTCTATAGTGATGATTGAAGTATCCACCTTGTCCGCGATCGTTTCAAATTCAGCATTGATTCCCCTGATTTGCTTGGATACGTTTTGGATATTACCGGCAGATGATGTATACTTCAGCAGTTTTGTTTTGAAGTCGCCTGTTTCCTTTTCGGACAGGGAAGACTGATCAAGCTGGTTTTCGAAGTTTTGGGCAGCTTCTTCAAATTTTGTGATATTTTCATCATTTAAGGCCAAATAGAATTCTTTTTCATATGTGTTCATGATCAAGAAGCGGTTGTACAGCTTTTCATCCTTTAAATCTTTCACTCTTTTTTCAAAGTCGGCTGATGTATCGGACATCAATTTTTTTAGTTCCATAATTTGCACGGTCATGGCTGAAGTGGAACTAAACGCCGTTTTATATTGACCGATTTTATCAAGAATGCTTTTGTATTCCTTTTTTACTGAAGAAGTGCTGGCTTTCTTCGAATAATTTTCAACCTTCCTTTGCAATGTAAGAACAGATGAATCAATTTCTCTGGCTTTTTCTGTAGAAGGCGTTTTTAAATATTCCTGTTCCTTCTTACGGATGGCTGATAATTTGCTGTAAATTTCCTTGCTTTGGATGCTGTTTTGCTGCAGTTGGTCTTTTTCTGCATCCATTTTTCCGTTCAGCCAAATATAGGCTGCCATAAAAATGGTCATAATAAGCAATCCGCACAAACTGATCAATAGCATGGTTCTGACTCTGTTTCGAATGGACATTTTCATTTTGCTCCCCTCCAATTTTAATATCGGAGGAATCTTCTTTTTGTTTATATCTGAAATTTTAAGCAATTCTTTATAGTGTCTTTACAGATGTTAATCCTCTTGTATAATAAATAGGTTATACTTTGCATTCAACATTTGATGATAAAGGAGAATTGGTGTGGGTCAATTTTTGGAAAGAAAGGGAGTAACATTATCCCCGAAAGTATATTTCATTACAGGGTTCAGCTATTTTGCGCTTGGATTAATGTCCTCGTTGGTGATCGGACTTATTTTAAAAACGATTGGAGAGCAGGCGGGATGGCCATTTTTTATTAAAATGGGGACCGTCGCCATGAGCATGCTTGGGCCGGCTATTGGAGCGGCTGTCGCTTATGGGCTTGAAGCACCTCCGCTCGTGTTGTTTGCGACCGTAACTGCAGGAGCAGCAGGGGCTGAACTTGGAAGTGTGGCTGGCTGTTTTGTGGCGTCCCTCATCGCGGTAGAAGCAGGAAAGCTTGTTTCAAAGGAAACAAAAGTGGATATTCTCGTGACACCTGCCGTCACTGTTTTTGCAGGTTTTACGGTCGCCTATTTTGCGGGGCCGGGGATCGACCAGTTTATGAAAGGATTTGGTCATCTCGTTATGTGGGCTACCGACCAGCGTCCTTTGGTCATGAGCATTCTTGTAGCTCTTTTGCTTGGCCTTGCCCTCACTGGCCCGATCTCAAGTGCAGCCATTGCCATTATGCTCGGCCTTGAAGGAACCGCAGCTGGTGCAGCGACCATCGGATGTGCGGCCCAGATGATCGGGTTTGCCACAATCAGCTTCAGGGAAAACGGCTTTGGGGGCTGGATCACGCAGGGGATTGGAACCTCAAAGCTTCAGTTTCCTAACGTGGTACGCAATCCGAGAATCCTTATTCCTCCAACGGTTGCCGGCATGATTCTTGCGCCGATTGGTACCCTTGTTTTCCAGATGACGAACATACCGGCAGGCGCGGGTATGGGTACCAGCGGCCTGGTCGGGCAAATTATGACGTTTCGAACGATGGGTTTTAGCTGGGATGTTTTTTTATATATCGTGCTGCTGCATTTTGCTGGACCTATTATGATCAGTCTGGTACTTTCAGAATGGATGAGAAAAAAAGGGTATATCGCCTTTGGAGATATGAAAATAAATCAGTAAGAGGAGCGAATCTTGATGAAAACGGTACAAACGATAGAAGAGTTTAAAGAGATCACAGGAGCAGGAAAAACCCTCGCTGTTTTTTCAGCGGACTGGTGTCCTGACTGTGTGTTTATTAAACCATTTCTTCCTGAGCTGGAGCAGGAATCCAAGCAGTTTACTTTTGTGTATGTGGACCGGGATCAGTTGATTGAATTGTGCCAGGACCTTGATATTTTTGGAATTCCGAGTTTTGTGGCCTTTCAGGATGGAAAAGAGATCGGTCGGTATGTGGACAAAGAGCGAAAAACGAAGGAACAAATTTCATCGTTTATAAATAATTTACCTGTTCATACCAATGAATAGAAGAAATATGTTAAACTCATAAATAGTACGTGAAAACGTCGAGCATCATATTAAGAAAGGGCGTTAGCAATGGCAAAGGTAGAAGTAAATCATCAGAAATACGAAGGAATTCGTTTTGATATAGAAGATGAAAGTGTTATTTTGGTAGATATTCTTGAAACTATTCCTTACGAGTATGTGGGTAAGGATACATTGGTTACCATCCCTACAACAGAATTCACCTCTGTTTGTCCATGGTCAGGTCTTCCTGATTTCGCGGATATTATCATCAGCTATATTCCAAACGAAGACCTGGTTGAAATGAAGTCATTAAAATACTATTTGACCTCTTACCGCAACGTAGGAATTTATCAGGAACACGCAACCAACAAAATCAAGGAAGATCTCGTTGATCTTCTTAAACCGAAGTATCTTAAAATTGTCGCAACCTGGAACGCTCGCGGAGGGTTGGGTACAGAAGTGGTTGTGGAATACAAACAAGACTAATAAAAAAACCTCCGTCCAGGAGGTTTTTTATGCTTTTATTAATGGAGGGATTTTCGAATGAGTACAAGTCTGAAGCTGAAAAAGGTGCTCGAGGACCGGCTGAAACGTCCGGAATGGGATCTGTCCTATGACCGGGAAAATGAACAGCTTAGAATTGAACATAAGGACATTAGAAAGGGAATTACCCTTTCTTTATCAGGATTAACGGTGGAATGGGATAAAAAGAAGGATGCGTTTTTGGATGAACTTGTCTACCATGTCGAAGAAGCACTGAAGGCAATTGAAGAAACGCCTGCCAATAAAGCAGAGAATCAAATTTTCCCAGTCATCCGTTCCACCTCTTTTCCAAAGGAGTCACCCGAGGGAGATGCCCTGATTAACGAGGAGCATACGGCAGAAACGACAGTCTTTTATGCGGTGGATCTTGGAAATACCTACCGGCTAATCAATGAAACGATGCTGGAAGAAATGAACATAACGAGGGAGAAGCTGAAGGAAGTGGCCCGTTTTAATGTGAGATCTCTGGACACCTCGATGAAAAAAGATGAGGTGGCGGGCAACACCTTTTACTTTATCAATCATAATGACGGGTATGATGCGAGCAGAATATTGAATGCCTCTCTGCTGGATCGAATGGAACAGGAAGCATCAGGTACACTCGCAGTTGCCATTCCGCATCAGGATGTTCTTATTTTGGCAGATATCCGCAATAACCAGGGCTATGACATTTTGGCCCAGATGGCGATGCAATTTTTCATGAACGGCCGAGTTCCTGTAACTGCATTACCGTTTTTATATGAAAAAGGAGAGCTTGAACCCATCTTTATTCTGGCGAAAAACAAGCCGGTGGACGAAACATAAAAAAATCATGAAATTGTTGGTAAAAAAGTGGTGAAAAAAGTCATAAAAGCCATTGATGGACCGAATTTTTATGATAGGGCATGTCGGTGCTGTCCCCTTCGTGATATTTGCCAATGAAGCTGTTTGGATACCAGAAATGAGCTTATGTTTTCATAACCGCTAGAGCAATCTAGTGGTTTTTATATTTTTTACTTTCGGTGGCAAATTTTTCTTAAAGTATGGCCCGAATTCCGCTACAATATAAAGACAGACCCAGAGAAAAAGAAGGTGAAGCAATGTCGTGGTTTAAAAAATTAATGAATTTAATGTTTGATGATGAACCTTCTGAGACAGAAGAAACAATAGATCCAGCCCTACATAAGGATGAGAAAACAGAACCCGTAAAAAAACGTACAGTCGGCCGGTTTCAGAACCATCAAAACAGCTCTGCAGCCAGAATGGTCAGCCGCTATCCGGCAGAAGGGAAATTTCGATTCCCGTTGATTGATGATCAAGAAGAGATTGGAAGACATACACCGGCAAGAAAACAAAGCTATACGAAAAAGCAAGCGGATAGAGAAGGACAGGAGGCAATAAAATACTCCAGGGAACGGCAGAAAGAGACTCCGGCCAAGGAAGATCTGTCACAGCCACCCCTAAAAGAAGAGAAAACACAACCATTTAAGCCTTCCGAAATCCCGTCACCCATATATGGGTTTGGAAGCAGAAACGGAACCCATCGTGTTGAGTCTGGACAAGCTGGTGAAAACCGGTATAGGGAGCAAGAATCCAACAGCAAGTTTCGGCCTTCGGAAATTCCATCTCCGGTTTATGGATTTAGCGGCCGTAACAAAAATGGACCAAATCCCTCAAAGACAACGGAGGAACGTCCAAAGGGCAGCTTCATGCCTTCTGAGGTCCCGTCGCCGATTTATGGTTATGGTGAACGGAAACCAGATACGATTATCAACCCTGGATTATGGAAGCTATCCGAAATTCAGAAACAGAAGATGCCGGATCCGGCTTTGATGGAAGAACTGCTAACAGAACCTGTATCAAGCAAAGAACCTGTCATTCTGAGTGAAGAAGAAGTCAGGAACATGCCTGTAACGGAAGAAAAAAATGAAGATCTCATTGCGGAGTCTGTTCCCCAAATGGAGAAGGAGCCTGTGCTCCTTATTGATGAATTCAGAAAAGAAACCATTGAACCCGCACAAACAGAATTGCTGCCGGAACCGCAACCAGAACCGCCAGCTGAACCATTTGAAGAACGCAGAATTGAGCCTGTTTCTGATGACGTGCAAGAAGATGAAATGATTTTTGAGCTTCCGCCTGAAAGGATGGACCTTAAAGAAGCTGAAGACGAACAAATCGGGCTAAACGGTGAAGCAGTTGAAGAAGCAACAGCTTTGGAGCCGGAAGAAGAGGGAGCGCCTGCATTCGCGAATCGTATCAGAAACGATCAGGAAGGTGCAAACCTAGCGGCAGAGCCTGCAAAGGGACCATCATTAAAAGAAGAAGAGGTTACCCGCCGGGAGCCTGAGAAAAAACCTGGAGGAACCTATATTCCGTTTAATGTTCTGATGCTCAAGAAAGACCGGAATCGTACTGCCAATCATCCAGCTGAGAAAAAAACACCAGCACCTGTGGAATCAAAAGCAACAGGGAGCACGGTTGCTCCAATTCCGGCAGAAGACGCTGATCTCTCATTTCCGCCGCTCGAGTTACTGCAGAATCCCCCGATACAGGAGGAGGACGACAGTTTTTGGATGGAAGAGCAAAGAGATCTGCTTCAGCTGACTCTTGATAACTTTAATGTGAATGCCAAAGTAGTCAACATGACAAAAGGGCCGTCGGTTACCCGTCTCGAAGTGCAACCCGCACCTGGTGTTAAAGTTAATAAGATAACCAATCTAAGCGACGATATTAAGTTGAGTTTATCGGCAAAGGACATACGAATTGAAGCGCCAATCCCGGGAAAAAATACGATTGGCATTGAAGTGCCCAACCGATACAGCCAGCCTGTTTTCTTAAGGGAAATCCTGCAAAGCGAGGAATTCCGCAACAGCAGTTCACCACTTACTGTTGCGCTGGGATTGGATTTATCCGGTGATCCGATTGTGACCGACCTTCAAAAAATGCCTCATGGGTTGATCGCAGGAGCCACAGGATCTGGAAAAAGCGTGTGTATCAATTCCATTCTCGTTTCATTGATGTACAAAGCATCGCCGGATGATGTACGCCTGCTGCTTGTGGATCCGAAAATGGTGGAATTGGCTCCGTACAATGCCATTCCTCATTTGGTTACACCGGTCATTACCGATCCAAAGGAAGCGACCACGGCTTTGAAATGGACGGTAGAGGAAATGGAGAGAAGGTATGAAGCCTTTGCAAGACATGGCGTGCGTGACATAAAACGGTTTAACGACAAAATGAAACGCGAACAATTGTATGCCAACAAAATGCCATATATCGTCGTAGTCATTGACGAACTTGCAGACCTGATGATGGTGTCACCACAGGACGTGGAAGAAGCGATTTGCCGGATTGCTCAAAAAGCGAGAGCATGTGGAATTCATTTGCTGGTGGCAACCCAGCGGCCTTCCGTGGACGTTATAACTGGTCTGATTAAAGCGAACATCCCGACAAGGACTGCCTTTGCTGTTTCATCTGCGGTCGACTCCCGTACCATTATCGACATGAGCGGTGCGGAACGTCTGCTCGGCAGAGGCGATATGCTGTTTCTTGAAAATGGATCAAGCAAGGCGGTCCGTATTCAGGGTAATTTTGTATCGGATGATGAAATCGAACGGGTTACTGCGTTTGTAAAAGAACAGCATTCAACCAATTATTTATTTAGCAGAGAGGAATTGATCCAGTCTAATCAAACGGTCGAGCAAGAAGATGATCTGTTTGAAGAAGCTTGCTATTATGTACTCGATATGGGCGCCGCTTCTTCCTCAAGCATCCAAAGACGCTTCAGGGTTGGTTACAACCGTGCTGCACGCCTTGTAGAGATGATGGAGGCATTCGGTCTAGTTTCCGAAGCCATGGGCTCAAAGCCCCGTACAGTTCTCATGACCAACGAAGAATTCCAAAGCAAGCTTTATAGCGAAGCGGAAGTATAAAATGAATTAGACGGCCCATTGCCTGTCCATGGAGACAGGCAATGGGCCGTCTTTTTTGTGGGGAAGTCCTTGAAATGCCTGCTTGTCCACTTTCTCTTGTGTTCTGAGGTGTACTTCTATATGATAGTTAGGGATGAGTTCGAAATGCCCATTTTAAAAGACAGAAAGAATCCATGAATTTCTTGACCAGGTGATGAGGAGTTTATATGAAAGAAATAGAATTAAAGCTGCAGGGTAAAATCAAACGCTTGACCAATCAAACATTCAAATTTGATGAAAGGGCAGGTGACGGCTGGTTTTCAGCTGTTTATTTCCTGAAAACATGCGAGATCGTAAAAAAATTCAAACCTGATAATATAGTAACCATGCAATTTTTTCAAAAAAACGATGCCGTTCTTTGCGGAACAGACGAAGCAATTGCCTTAATTAAGACATTTGCTAAAAATGCAGACGATCTGGAGATTCACTCGTTGAAAGATGGAGACAAGATCTCTCCATTTGAAACTGTCTTTACCATTAAAGGCCCTTATCAAAATTTTGGCTTTTTGGAAGGAATGCTGGATGGCATTTTGGCCAGAAGAACGTCAGTGGCAACGAATGTTTATAATGTTGTTAAAGCAGCGAGTATTTCAGGTGTCCAAAAGCCGGTCATCTTTATGGGGGACCGGGACGATCACTTTGCCCAGCAGGCAGGTGATGGTTATGCGGCTTATATCGGCGGCTCTACGGCACAGGCCACCCATGCGATGAATGAATGGTGGGGCAAACAGGGGATGGGAACGATGCCGCACGCCTTGCTCCAGATGTTTAATGGAGACATTGTTGAAGCGACGAGAGCGTATCATGAAACGTATCCTGAAGATGAACTGATGGCATTGGTGGATTACAATAATGACGCCATTACCGATGCCCTTAAAGTTTCGAGAGAATTTGGAGATGTATTAAAAGGAGTCAGAGTGGATACCTCAAGGACGATGGTTGACCAATACTTCTTCCGTAATCCAGAGGTGCTCGGCAGTTTCGATCCGCGTGGTGCGAATCCGGAACTTATTTTTGCGCTGCGCAAAGCTCTCGACCAGGAAGGGTTTGGGCATGTGAAAATCGTCGTCAGCGGCGGTTTTACCGAGGAGCGGATCACTGATTACGAAAAACGCGGTGTACCTGTTGATATTTACGGAGTAGGCAGCAATCTTCTTAAAATTAACATCGGGTTTACCGGAGACAATGTAATGATGAACGGAAAGCATCAAGCCAAAGCGGGACGGGTTTTCAGACCGAATGCACGTCTCGAAAAAGTAGAATAAAAGTAGAATAGTCGTTAACCGAAGTAATGGAGTTAGACTTCATTTTTTGCTATAATGGAAAAATGAGTCGGTGCAGCTTGCTCGATGAATATCACTCTATCGCAGCATGCATATACTAACAGAAAATAGGCCTTGAAAAGTGGGTTGCCTAAAAAGGTGATTCTTGAGAAGGTTTTTGATTGTGGAGGTCTTTACATGACACATTATCACTTTGTGGGAATCAAAGGTACGGGGATGAGTGCCTTGGCACAAATACTTCATGACATGAAGCATGAAGTTCAAGGATCGGATGTTGAAAAGTATTTCTTTACCCAGCAGGCTTTAGACGAGCGCGGGATTACAATACTGCCATTTGATAAGAATAACATTAAACAGGGCCAGACCATCATTGCTGGAAACGCGTTTTCGGATGACAATGAAGAACTGGTAGCAGCGCGTGAACTCGGCCTGCCGATTTACCGTTACCATCATTTTCTTGGTGACTTTGTGAAGAAGTATACCGGAGTTGCGGTGACAGGTTCTCACGGAAAAACATCAACAACAGGATTGCTTGCCCATGTGATTGGCGGAGCAGAGCCGACTTCGTTCCTGATCGGAGATGGGACAGGACGAGGAATGGCAGACAGCAAGTATTTTGTATTTGAAGCATGCGAATATCGCCGTCACTTCCTTTCTTATGAGCCTGCATATGGAATTATGACAAATATTGATTTTGATCATCCTGACTATTTTAAAGATATTGATGATGTCATCAGCGCATTTCAGCAAATGGCGATGCAGGTTACAAAAGGAATCATCGCATGCGGTGATGATCAATATCTTCAGCAAATTCATGCAAATGTACCCGTCGTCTTTTACGGACTAGGAGATCATAATGATTTTCAGGCGACAAACATCCATCGCGATGAAAACGGGACTACATTTGATGTGTTTGTAAGAAATACGTTCTACCATACGTTTACGATTACGGGATACGGAACACACAACATTCTTAATGCTTTGGCCGTTATCGCTCTTTGTCATTACGAAAATGTGGATGTGGATGTTATTGCCGACCGTTTAAAAACGTTTGGCGGCGTTAAACGGCGATACTCTGAAAAGCCATTCGGAGATCAGGTGTTGATTGATGACTATGCTCATCATCCAACCGAAATCAGTGCAACCATTGAAGCGACAAAATACAAGTATAAAAATCGCGATGTGGTCGCTATTTTTCAGCCCCATACATTCACAAGGACGAAAACGTTCCTTCATGAATTCGGGGAGAGCTTAAGAAAAGCTGATTATGTTTATTTATGCGATATCTTTGGATCGGCACGTGAAAATGCCGGCAGTCTTTCCATTAAGGACCTGCAGGAACAAATTCCAAATGCGGTGCTGTTGAGCGAAGAAGAAGTAGGTATTCTCGAGCAGCATAACGACGGAATTCTTTTGTTCATGGGAGCAGGGGATATCCAAAAATTCCAAAAATCATATGAACAGACAGTGGAAGGTCATCAAGGGAAAAGCACACAAATTGGATAGAAGCGAAAAAGGAGGCTCAAAATGAGTCTCCTTTTCAATAAGGTCTTAAAGATAAAAAACGCCGGTATGCAGCCGGCGTTTTTTTGGTTTATTTAAGGTTTTCAGGATTAAGCACGTCAAGTTCAGGAAGTACGAAACGACCGTCTTTACGGATAAGAACATCATCAAAATAGATTTCCCCGCCTCCATAATCCGGGCGCTGAATCATGACCATATCCCAGTGGATGTTGGACTCATTGCCGTTGTATGCTTCTTCATACGCCTGTCCCGGTGTAAAGTGGAAGCTTCCGTCAATCTTTTCATCAAACAGAATGTCTTTCATCGGGTGCTGAATATAAGGGTTGACACCTATTGCAAACTCACCAATATATCGGGAGCCTTCATCGGTATCAAAAATTTTGTTGATTCGTTCGGAATCGTTGGCTGTTGCGTTTACGATTTTTCCATTTTCAAATGTCAAGGACACATTTTCAAATGTAAAGCCCTGATAGGGAGATGGTGTGTTATATGTGATGGTTCCATTTACGGAATCTCTGACAGGGGCTGTGTATACTTCACCATCCGGAATGTTTGCCTCTCCTGCACATCGTACAGCAGGGATATCTTTAATGGAGAAGGTAAGATCAGTTCCTGGTCCCTTCAAATGAACTTTATCTGTACGGTTCATCAAATCTTCAAGAGACTTCATGGCTTCATTCATCTTGCTGTAGTCAAGGTTGCAGACCTGGAAATAGAAATCTTCAAACGCTTCGGTGCTCATGCTGGCAAGCTGTGCCATGGCTGCATTCGGATAACGAAGAACAACCCATTTTGTTTTCTTGATGCGAATTTCACGGTGCATGGCAAGGACCGTTTTTTCATATAACGCCATCTGTTCACTCGGAACATCGGACAATTCATTAATATTGTCGCCTGAACGAAGTCCGATATAGGCATCCATTTGAGCCATCAGGTCACCTTCGTGATTGGCAATGATTTTCATCTGTTCTTCTGAAGCGTTCATGTACTGCTGGCGCATAACGGAATGGTCTTTCAGCAATACGAACGGAAAACCGCCGGCGGCATAAGCTTCCTGAACGAGTGCATTCACAAGCTCTTTTTGAAAGCCGAAGTTTTCAATCAGAACTTTTTCCCCTTTTTGCAGATTAACTGAATATGTAATTAAGTTTTTAGCCAATTGCTGGATACGTGGATCTCTCACTGCAATTTCCCCCTTATATATGGTGAATAAGCCTAACGTATTTATTTTAACGTAATTTAAATAATTTGTAATGTTCTAACCCTTGTCCTTAGCAGGAATTCATAAAATAGTATAGAATATAGCATACATGTTTAGTTTTACTGGCATAGGGTAATTTTAAAAGCATCTAACTCAGGAGGTGTCGTGGAAACATGAACATACTTATACCCATCAGTGTACTCATCATTGCCCTTGCTTTTGTCGTCCTAGTAATCTTCTTGGCACGTACGCTCAAATCACTTACAGTAACGCTTGATAACGTGGCTAAGACTGTAGACGGCCTTGAAACTCAATTGAATGGTGTTACATCAGAGACGGCTCAATTGCTTCACAAAACCAACAAATTGGCAGAAGATGTACAAACGAAAGCTGCTTCATTGAACACTGTGTTCTCGGCAGTGCAGGATCTTGGCAGTTCAATTCATAATGTCAACGAATCTGTACGCAAGGTCACAGAGAAAATCACAACCGGGGCTGAACGCCAGTCAGAAAATATTTCCCAGGCTGTTCAATGGGGAAATGTAGCCATCAATTTATGGGAAAAGTGGAAAATCAAGAAAGCCAGTGTCGATTCTACGCAGCAAACATCCCAAAGAAGACAATATCAATAAAGGAGGAGTTTAGAATGAGTAACGAAAACAATAATCAAAACATCAACAGTAAAGATTTTATTATTGGAGCTCTAGTTGGCGGAATTGTAGGTGCAGCCTCCGCCCTCCTCATGGCGCCTAAAAGCGGCAAAGAATTGAGAAATAATCTTTCAGATCAAGCAGGTACGATCAGAGACAAAAGCTCAGAATGGTCTTCAATGGCAAAAGACAAATCCTCTACTATTGCCCGCACGGTATCTGAACAGTCCAATCAAGTGGCAGGCAAGGTGAAGGAACTATCAACCAGCATCCGCCGTGATTTAAACAATTGGAGAAACAAAGGACAAGAGGTTCTCGATGAGAGCGCCGACGCGTATGGTGAAATTACCACTCAAGTGGAAGAAGAAGCCGCACGCCAGCCGGATCCTCTTGCAACTGAAGAAGATTTGGTAAAAAATAAGTATTGATTACTCAAAATCAGATGATTACAAACGAAGAAGCGTCCTTCTTCGTTTTTTCATGGATTTATGATTCACCTAAGGAGGAGTACATATGTCACTCGTTAAACTTTCAACTACAGAGGAATTCAAACAGGCAGTAAGTGAAAATAACAAATTATTTTTATTAAAGAACAGTACAACCTGCCCGATCAGCCATGCCGCATTTCAGGAATATCAAAATTTTGCCGCAGAGCAGGATATGCCTGTATTTTATTTAAATGTTCAGGAAGCGCGTCCGCTGTCCAATGAAATTGCGGAGAACTATGGAGTGAAACACGAATCGCCTCAAGCCCTTCTTTTTGAAAAAGGAGAGCTGAAGTGGGACGCTTCCCATTATTCCATTACCTACGCAGCGCTCAACGAGCAGTTGGGTAAATAAGGGTGGTTTATATAAACATAATAAAGTAATGGCATAAGGATAAAGTCCTCTGTTAAATGGAGGGCTTTTCTTTTATATGGATGGCCAAGAATATTAAGGAAACGCCTTTTGTGCAATTTGGAGGATAACAAAGCATAATAAAGGGATTTAAAGAATGACCGGTATGAGTTCTACACTGATAGTTACAGAAGAATATACCTCAAATAATCACGATAACGGTTTTTTTACTTCCTCATTGAACTCCGTATAATGGGTAGGGTGAACCTGAAACACTGCAAATGGTCAATTTGTAGCAGGGTCCTTTTCTTTTTTTTTTGAGGAGGAAAATGAATGATGAATAAACTTGAACGACAAACGAATATACAAAATTCAACAAAACAATCTTTGAGCTTTTTTCTGCTGGCCGTTATCCTTCTTTGGGTAAAATCGTATATCGCCTTCAGGGTTGGCTTGAATCTCGATCTTGAGAATGTGATGCAAGAGATCATCCTGGTGATTACACCGCTCAGTTCCGCACTGTTCTTCCTGGGGCTTAGTTTGTTTGCTCCCGCAAAAAGCAGGAACAAAGCATTGCTTACGATTCATTTTATAATGTCCTTTGTTTTATACGCCAATATTGTGTACCACCGGTTCTTTGATGACTTTATTACAATACCGGTCCTGTTCCAATTTAAAAACTTTGGCGATCTTGGCGGAAGTGCAAAAAGCCTGATGCATCCGCTTGATATTTTATTTTTTCTGGACTTTCTACTGTTATTGACCATTGTATTAACCAAGAAAGTAAAACCGGTGGAAAAATTGAAAAAGAAAACCATTGGTCTTGTTTTTGTTACTGCATTCAGTATCTTTTTGGCGAACCTTGGGATGGCGGAAATTCAGCGTCCCGAGCTGCTGACCCGTACATTTGACCGGGCCATTCTGGTTAAGCTAATGGGTGTATATAACTATCACGTATATGACGCTGTATTAAACACCAAGTCGTCTACACAGCGTGCATTAGCAGACAGCAATGATTTGGCTGAAGTTAAGAACTATTCGGATTCACAATACAAAAAACCAGACCCAAAAATGTTTGGGGCCGCCAAAGGTAAAAACGTAATTCTTGTATCCATGGAATCTACCCAGAACTTTTTAATCAATAAAAAAATCAATGGTCAAGAAGTTACACCGTTCTTGAATGACCTCACGAAAAATAGTTATTACTTTGATAACTTTTATCACAATACAGGACAGGGTAAAACGTCCGATGCGGAGTTTTTGATTGATAACTCACTGTACGGACTGCCTGGAGGATCTGTGTATTCAACGAAAGCGCAAAATAAATTTCATGCCACACCGGAGATTGTGAAACAAAAAGGATATAACCCGGTGGTGTTCCATGCGAACAATAAAAGTTTCTGGAACCGTGATATGATGTACAATACGCTCGGTTATAACAAGTTTTACTCTAAGCCTTACTATAATGTGAACGATGAGAACTCGGTAAACTACGGCCTGAAGGATAAGGAATTTTTCAAGCAGTCCATGCCGATGCTTCAGAATCTGAAACAGCCGTTTTACAGTAAGTTCATCACGCTGACCAACCATCACCCGTTCATTTTGAATAATGATCAGGAGAAGAGTATCCAGCCGGCGGATACCGGAGACCCTACCGTGGATAATTACTTTGTAACTGCCCGCTATCAGGATGAAGCACTAAAGCAATTCTTCCAGCAGTTGAAAGCTTCAGGGCTCTATGACAATTCGGTCATCATTCTGTACGGTGACCACTACGGAATCTCTGAGAACCATAATAAAGCAATGAGCAAAATCCTGGGCAAGGAAGTAACACCATATGAACACCTTAAGCTTCAGGAAACTCCTTTGTTCATCCATGTGCCGGGGCAAAAAGGTAAAGTGATGCATACCATTGGCGGAGAAATTGATTTGAAGCCTACGATCCTGCATCTGCTTGGCATTAAAACCAAAGGTGATATCCAGTTTGGATCCGACCTCTTCTCTCCGGACCGTGACGAATTTACGGTTCAGAGAGACGGCAGTGCCATAGCGAAAGACTATGTCTATGCTGGTGAAAAAGAGAAATGCTACAGACAGTCCGATGGGCAGGAGGTAGCAAATAAACTCTGTAAGCCTGCAAAAGAAAAGGCAGCCAAAGATCTAAACCTTTCTGATAAAGTGGTGTATGGTGACTTGCTTCGCTTCTTTAAGGATGGGAAAATTATTAATCAGCAAGAATCAAACAAATAAAAGGAAGCCGGCTGATTTCAGCCGGCTTTTTCCTGTTTTGAATGGACTTTTAAGGATTGGATAAAACTAAACAGAGAAAGTTGGAAAATGTTCACTTTTATACAGTGGAATATGGCAGTTGTACGGGCTTTTCGTTGCCTAACAGCAGTCCTTTACTGTATGATAGCAATAACATTACATAACCTGTCTGGATTGTGGAATTAAAGGAGGATTACTAAATTGAATACAACAATTTATGATGTGGCCCGTGAAGCAGGCGTCTCAATGGCAACTGTTTCCCGTGTCGTGAATGGAAACCCAAATGTTAAACCATCAACACGGAAAAAGGTGCTTGAAGCGATTGAGCGCCTCGGTTACCGACCAAACGCAGTGGCAAGAGGACTTGCCAGTAAAAAGACAACAACTGTGGGCGTGATTATTCCCGATATCGCGAGCATCTTTTTTGCTGAGCTCGCAAGGGGAATCGAAGATATCGCGACCATGTATAAATACAATATTATCTTGTGCAACTCTGATCAGAACAAAGATAAAGAAATTCATCTTTTGAATACATTGCTCGGAAAGCAAGTGGATGGCATCGTCTTTATGGGAGGTAAAATTACAGATGAACACGTGGAGGAATTTAAAAAGTCTCCCGTACCGATTGTAATGGCGGCGACCGTTGATATGAATAATGAAATTCCGTCGGTTAATATTGATTACCAGCAGGCTGTGTATGATGCGGTTGAGCATCTGTTAAAATCAGGACACGACTCTGTGGCGATGGTTACCGGGCCTCTCGAGGATCCAATCAACGGCTATCACAAGTTTACAGGCTTCCGAAAAGCAATGGAGGATGCCGGGAAAAAGGTGGATGAAAAACAGATTTTTGTCGGCGATTACACGTATGATTCAGGCATTGAGGCCGTGGAAACATTCCTTGAAAGCGGAAATATGCCAACAGCCATTTTCGTAGGAACGGATGAAATGGCACTGGGAGTGATTCATGGCGCACAGGATAAAGGAATCACTGTTCCTGGCGACCTTGAAGTCATCGGTTTTGATAATACACGTCTGGCGACAATGGTAAGGCCAACCCTGTCAACTGTGGTGCAGCCTATGTACGATATCGGAGCTGTAGCAATGCGTCTATTGACAAAACTCATGAACAAAGAAAAAGTCGAGGAGAACACTGTGGTGCTTCCTCACCGTATTCAATTTAGAAATACAACAAAGAACAACGGCTAATAGACGCAACAGAGGTGGGAGAGTTTTGAGAATCGGCATTATAGGAGCGATGGATGAAGAAATCCATTATATGAAACAGGCTCTTGATATTTATGGGGAAAGCAATTACGCGAAGACTACCTTTTATGAAGGGACCTACGCGAACAAAGAAGTCGTCCTCTGCAAGTCGGGAGTGGGAAAAGTAAATGCGGCCGTAGTGACACAGCTTTTGGTGGACCGGTTTAACGTGACACATATCATGTTTACCGGCGTCGCAGGGGCCTTGCACCCTGAGCTTGAAATTGGCGATATTGTGATTTCAACAAGCGCCATGCAGCATGATATCGATGCCTCCGCATTAAGTCCCCATTTTCCGCAAGGAACCATTCCCATGTTTGGGTATGAGTCGGATTTTGCGGCAGACCCAAGCCTTGTGAACCTGGCGGAAAAAGCAGCTTCAAAGGTGTCCGGGGTTTCTGTCAGAATGGGAAGGGTCTTAAGCGGGGATCAGTTTATTGCAAGCCGAACACTTGTGGAAAAGTATTATCAGCTTTTTGACGGTGCGTGCATTGAAATGGAAGGCTCCGCTGTTGCACAGACAGCTTTCTTAAATGACGTTCCCTTTGTCGTAATCCGTTCCATCTCGGACAAGGCCAATGGCGAAGCAGCGGTCAACTTTACTGAGTTTACAAAGCTTGCGGCGAAGCGGTCTTCTGACATGATAGAAGAGATGCTCAAAGCCATTTAATAAATAGGAAAGACCTGATGCACGTTGGCGTCAGGTCTTTTTTCTGCTGTCCCGGATATGGTGGAGTGCCTTGTTTAAGGTAAGACTGTTTTTTTCCATGATTTCAGGTTTTCGGGGAATCGGTTTATACAAACCGGGCGGGTCTTCCCATGTAAGCGGCAGGGTGACTGGAGCAGTCTTTTGCCACTTTTCAATCCATTCCATTGGAAGTGATCCTTCCAAATCCATTTCGTTCATCGCCAGCCAGATTTCAGACCAGGCGCGCGGAACGACCCTCCAGATATCATAACCGCCGCCGCCGGTGGCGATCCACTTTCCGCCGCAAAACCGGTCGGCCGCTTCCTTTGCGATCCTGGGGATGGCATGATAGGATTTCATCGTTACAGACAGGTGGGTCAGTGGATCGTAATAGTGGGCATCTGCACCATTCTGAGACAGAATAACATCCGGCTTGAAGAAGGAGGCCACTTCATGAACCGCCGTTTCATACAATTCAAGCCATGACTCATCTTCCGTAAAGGCATCCACGGGGAGGTTAAAGGAGTAGCCATAGCCGTCGCTTTGCCCCTTCTCCGTGACGTTTCCGGTACCCGGAAACAGATACCGGCCAGTCTCATGAATTGAAAGGGTACAGGCGTCGGGGTCTTCGTAAAAGGACCATTGCACCCCGTCTCCATGATGGGCATCCGTGTCGATATAGAGCACTCTCGCACCGTATTTCTTTTTCAAATATGCAATGGCTACAGCGCTGTCATTGTACACACAAAAACCGGAAGCTTTTCCGCGGAATCCGTGATGAAGCCCCCCGCTTGCATTGAATCCATACGTTGCTTTGCCTTCCATCACCATGTCAGCAGCAGTCAGGGTTGCACCCACTATCCAGGCGCTTGCTTCATGCATGCCGGGAAAAATCGGGGTGTCCTCAGTTCCAAGTCCGTAATTTTCTGCAGCAGCTCCTTTTAAGGTCCCATCACCCGCTTTTTTTACGGCTTCGATATACGACGTATCATGGATGAGTGCCAGCTCTTCATCGGTTGCCATTCGTGGCTGTACGATTTGGCTGTCATCCAGTGCACCAGACATGCTCAGCAGGTCATAGGTCAGCTTGACGCGCAATTGGTTAAAGGGATGCCCTTCATTGAATTTGTAACGCAGCAGGTCATCGGAATAAACAAAAACAGGCTTTTTCATTGTCCCACTTCCGGTTCCTGTGGCCAAATGACATCATAACCATTTTGCCTTAATTCTGAAGCAATTCGGTAAGGATTCATCGTTCCAATGCGCAGGACCAGGATTTTTTGGCTGTCGTCCTGCTTGCTGGGATACACAAGCACACTATTGATATTGATTTTAAATTTTTTGATCAGTGAGGCAACATCCGCCAGCTGTCCGGCTATGTTTTCAACTTTAACTTCCAGATGCGAGCTCGGCTGGTGGGCACCGGTCAATTGGATCAATGTGTACAGCATGTCCCGCTCTGTTATGACCCCCACCAGTTTTTCCTGCTCAAGGACAGGGATACAACCGATTTGATGCTCATAAAAAATACTGAGAAGATCTTCTGCAAAATCAAGGGGATGGGCGGTAATCACGTCTCTTACCATGATTTCCGATACCGGCCGTTCAAATTTATCGGCATGATCAGCTGCATCAAAGATGGAAGGGCTGGCATCCCTGAGGTCACGGTCGGAAATGATTCCTGCCAATGATCCATCGTCGACAATAATGGGCAGGTGTCTGATCCGGTGTTTTCTAAGCGTAAGCAGGGTCTCCATAATGGTTGTCTCCGGTCGTGCGGTAACGGGCTGTTTATTCATCATATCCTGAACAATCATCTTTATTTCCCCTTTCTGCGGCTTTCTGGAACGCTACATCTTTGGGCAGGAATTTTAATACATGAAACGGTTTTGAAACCGAATCCGGTCAAACTCCTGGACGGATTCCATAGAAACCCGGCTGCCGATTCTGACCATTAAGCAGTTTGCAGGATGGGAACTGATCTCGGGATCATCCGTTGCCATATATTCCAAACCGCCGGCGTTCATCATTTTTTCCATTACTTTTCGGTAATCCCACACCGATAAACCAGTGCCTTTTAAATCCCAATGCCAGTAATACTCCGTTGTAATTATAATATAATCTTCCATGCTGTCATCCATCATGGACACCCTTAACAGGCTTTTCCCTATTTTATAGTTTCGGTAATCAGAAATGACCTCGATCGCTCCAAGTTCAAGAAGATTTTCCATATTGCCATGTGACCATCGTTCCATTGGATCAGGATAAACGTATGTAACGTAACCAATGATGGTATCCTTTGTTCTGGCGATGATAATCCTTCCTTCATCAAGGCCTGCGATCTCGATAAGTGCTTCATGCTGCTGGGGTGAGGGTCTGAACGCTTTTAATCCGGTATGAAATTCATAACTAGCCAGATGTTCCGGCGAGATGGGACCCTCAATAATAACCTTGCCTGAAGGTGTATCAACAGCAAGGCAATTGTAAGTTTTAATATGATTCATGTATACACCACCCATGTAAAAATTCAACTACTTCCATTATACATAACGAAAAAGGTTTGTAAGGGGTTTCAAGCCGGTCAGATTTGACAATTCTAATAAATTTAAAAATTTTGAACCTATATGATATACTTAGTATGTATATATTTATTGGCATAGGAGGAGATTGACAGATGAAGGTGGAAGCGCTTCCTAGTATCAAAGGTAATTTTAACCTGGAAGATTATCAAACAGCATATGATGCATTTAACTGGACCGAAGTTGAAAAAGAATTCTCCTGGTATGAAACGGGGCGGGTCAATCTGGCCTATGAAGCAGTGGACAGGCATGCGGAAGGGCACAGAAAAAATAAAGTCGCTCTTTATTTTTCAGATCAAAAAAGAGATGAAAAATACACATTCCGTGATCTGAAGGAAATGTCCAACCGGGCAGGGAACATGCTCCGTCAGCTTGATGTTGAAAAAGGGGACAGGGTGTTTATTTTTATGCCTCGTTCTCCCGAGCTGTACTTTGCACTTTTGGGTACGGTAAAAGTTGGAGCGATCGTCGGCCCGTTATTTGAAGCATTCATGGAGGGCGCTGTCAGGGACCGCTTGGAAGACAGTGAGGCCAAAGTACTCATTACCACTCCTCAGCTCCTGGAGCGAGTACCTGTAAGCGAACTGCCTCATCTCAAGCATGTTGTTCTAGTAGGGGAGGATGTGAAAGAAGAGGGGCCGTATGTCGACTTTTTCAGCAGGATGGAAAAAGCGGACAAGCATCTAGATATCGAATGGGTAGACCGCGAAGACGGTTTGATCCTTCACTATACCTCCGGGTCCACCGGAAAACCTAAGGGCGTATTGCATGTTCATAATGCAATGATTCAGCATTACCAGACAGCCAAATGGGTACTGGATTTGAAAGATTCCGATGTGTACTGGTGCACCGCCGATCCTGGTTGGGTGACCGGAACATCCTACGGTATTTTCGGCCCATGGCTGAACGGGGCGTCCAATGTGATCCGCGGCGGTCGCTTCAGTCCGGAAGATTGGTATGGCACGATCGAAAAGTATGGTGTAACCGTCTGGTACAGTGCACCAACGGCTTTCCGTATGTTGATGGGAGCAGGAGATGAAGTTGTGAAGCGCTTTGATCTTTCTTCCCTGCGCCATGTGCTGAGTGTCGGCGAACCGCTCAATGCTGAAGTTGTACGTTGGGGAATGAAGGTCTTTAATCTTAGAATTCATGATAACTGGTGGATGACAGAAACAGGGGCCCAGCTGATCAGTAACTATCCGGCAGTGGAAATTAAACCTGGCTCCATGGGGAAACCATTCCCGGGTATTGAAGCGGCCATTATCGATGACCAGGATAACGTGCTTCCGCCAAACCGAATGGGGAATCTGGCCATTAAGAAAGGCTGGCCGTCCATGATGAGGGCCATATGGAACAATCCGCAAAAGTATGAATCTTATTTTACACCAGGCGGCTGGTATGTTTCCGGCGACTCGGCCTATATGGATGAGGATGGGTATTTCTGGTTCCAGGGCAGAATTGATGATGTGATTATGACGTCCGGTGAACGTGTAGGCCCGTTTGAAGTGGAAAGCAAGCTCGTGGAACATCCGGCGGTTGCAGAAGCGGGTGTTATCGGCAAACCGGACCCGGTACGCGGTGAAGTGATCAAGGCGTTTATTGCGCTAAGGGAAGGATATTCACCAAGCGATGAATTGATTGAAGAGATTCGTTCATTTGTAAAATCCGGCCTTGCTGCCCATTCAGCGCCAAGAGAAATAGAATTCCGTGACAAGCTTCCCAAAACAAGAAGCGGTAAAATTATGAGGCGCGTATTGAAAGCCTGGGAGCTCGACCTTCCGACAGGCGACCTGTCCACAATGGAAGATTAAAAGAAAAAAGATACAAAAAAACCCCTCGATCAATTCGAGGGGTTTTCTGTTTCCTTTTTATCAGTATTCTGTTCATCAGATGGCTTCTTTGGCTTGTCGGACGGCTTTTCTTCGGATGGTTTCTCGTCCTTTGGTTTCTCTTTCTTGGGCTCTTCTTGCGTCTGTTTTTCGGATTCTTTCTTAGAATCCTCCTTTTTCTTGTCTTTATCAGGGGTTTCCTGTTTTTTCGTACCATATGTTACTTTTTCTGACGGAGACGATTCCTTGCCTGCAATATCCACTGCGGTGACATAGAGTACACCTGAAGGGGCTGACAGGGAGGTCTGGTCTGACGTCACGCTACCAATCTTCTTAAAAGATCCGCTGGTGCCGGAAGCCTGGTAGATACGGTAACCGATCACATCGCTCTCACCTGAGGACGACCAGGATAGCTTTCCATCTTTAACGGATATTCCGCTGACGGCACCAGGCGCTTTGCCGTTTTCCGGCAAGCTTTTGTCAGGGAGGAGATCTCCGGCATCTACGCCGGCAGCTTTCTTCAAATCCACACCATTAAATAATTCATCATCGACCATTACACCATTTTTCGTAAACTCTTTTGGTGTAGAATCTGACGCTTTGTATCTTTTGCCATTTGCAATAACATATCGGCCGGTATCCAGACTGTTGTCTTTCGAATTTGGCGCATATTTCACATTAAATAAATCGGTTGTGACCAATCCGGCTTTTCGGCAAAGACCAGATGGAAGCTTTCCGGAAATGCCGCAGATTTCTTTTCTAACAATTCCAGACGGCATGCTGAACCGCTCTCTGGGAGCAATCAGTGAAGGCGCGTATTTATAGGCATCATTCGCAAAAGCAGCCCACAGCGTCTGGCTGATATGCTGTTGCCCGGCCGGAAGGGCATCCGGCTTGTCATAGCCATGCCACACACCGAGAGTTACGTTAGGGTTGGTGGCAACGAACCAGGAATCCTTCGCGGAGGAAGTTGTTCCGGTCTTACCTGCCCAGTCGGCAGAAAAATTCAGCCTGCCTGGAATGCTCGCTGCTGTCCCGCCTGGTTTCAATACATCTCTCATCATATCAAGAATCAGATATGACGTCTGTGGGGAATAGACAGAAACGGGTTTAGATTTGTGCTGATATACGACTTTTCCGTCCTTACCTACGATCTTGCTGATCAGGTATGCATCCACGAATTTCCCCTGGTTCGCGAAGGTAGCGAAGGCATTGGTATTTTCTTCTACCGTTACTCCGTGGGTAAGACCACCGATGGCAACTGAAGGTGCTGACCGGTCTGCTTCCGCAATACTTGAGAATCCCATTTTTTCCAGGCGGTTGAACGCATCGGCGTGGTCAGCCATCATGTAACTTCTCAGGGCAGGGATATTATAGGATTTGGCGAGCGCAGTTCTGGCCGAAAGCAGACCGTGGTACCGGTTATCATAGTTGTGCGGATTATATTTACCTATTGTCAAAGGGGTGTCCGGTATAATGTAACCGGGCTGCATTTTTCCTTCTTCAATGGCTGGCGCATAGGCGAGCAGCGGCTTCATAGTTGAACCATTTTGTCGGAGTGCCTGTGTCGCATGGTTAAGTTGCTCGCGTTTATAATCGCGGCCGCCAACAAAGCTGAGGATCGCTCCCGTTTTATTTTCGATTAAAATGGATCCTACTTCCTGGGGCTGCTGGACATATATCCATTTTCCTTTGTCATTTTTGACGCGCACTGTGTGCGGAGAGCCAAAAAGATAGTTGTTCTTTGCCGTTTTCTCCATTTCATCATAAATCTTTTTATTGATGGTGGTATAAATTTTCAAGCCTTTCTGGCGAAGCCGCACATAAGCGTTCTGGCGGTATTCGTCCTTTTCCTCCTGCTTCAGCTTGGAATAGTTTTTACCGTCTTGTTTCGCAGCCTGTGCCGCCAAAATGGACGCTGAACGCCGTTCGACTTCCATGCTTAAATACGGATATTTTTCATAGGAATTTTCCTTTTTCTTCGTAAAATGCTTTTTCACATCATACTTTATAGCTTTTTCATACTGCTCTGGAGTGATTTTTTCAGCAGTGAGCATCCGTTTGAGCACGGTTTTCATACGGTTTGTTCCGGCGCTGATATCCTTTTTTACATCCCCGCTGTTCGTAAACGGAGAATACACAAACGGATTCTGCGGCATTCCCGCGAGGAACGCGGCTTGCGGAAGATTTAGTTTCTTCGCGTCCACACCAAAAACCCCTTGTGCAGCCGCCTGTATGCCCGCGACATTGTGGCCGGAAGAACTGCGTCCAAAAGGAACGATATTCAAGTATGCTTCGAGAATTTGCTCTTTCGTAAAAAAGTGCTCCAGACGGAGAGCCAGCAGAATTTCTTTTGCTTTCCGGTCGAAGGAGACTTCGTTGGTCAGGATTTGGTTCTTGATCAGCTGCTGGGTCAGTGTACTTCCTCCCGAGCGATTTGCCGAACCGGTTACTTCCTGAATGACGGCACGTATGATGGCTTTAGGAACAACACCTTCGTGGTCGTAAAAATATTCATCCTCTGTTGAGATGACCGCATCTTTAACAAAAGGAGAGATGTTCTTTAACGATACTTCGTCGCGGTTTAGATCCGCCCGAAGGTTGCCCAGCTTTGATTTGTCATTAAAGTACATCATACTCGTCGTCGAGTAGTTGTAAATCTCTTCTTTCATGGTAGCTTCGGCCCTGACCGGCTCATTTTTTACAAGTGAAGCCAGAAAGCCTGCCCCGGCTCCAGCTGCCAGACAGCCGCCGAGTACGATCAAAACGACGATGATTAAAAATAAGTTCCATGTAAAAGTGTATGTTTTATCGGCGGCCTGGATAATTTTCTTCTCATTAAGGTAGGCGATAAAGCGCCTCCATTTTTCCTTAATTACCTCTAGATGAGACATATGTAAATTCCCCCCTATTTGACTAATTATATCATATTCGCTGTCGTTTGAAGGGAGTGAGGGTACAATTTTGTCAATGAAAGAGGAATTGACATCGTCCTTCAGCTATGGTAAAAAGAAGAATATATGCTAATTGGATAAGTAAGAAGCGAAGATAGGAATTGAGTAGTAACTGTCTCCCTGTTTCAGAAAGCTGGTGGCCGCTGCAAACCAGCACACAGACGGATTATGAAGTACACCCTGGAGCTTTCTTTGTGAACATAAAGTAGCAAAGACCGGTTGAAAAGCCGTTAATCGATACGAGTGGAAGGATTTTTCCTTCAACAAGGGTGGTACCGCGATAATCACGTCCCTTATTCAGGGGGCGTTTTTTATTTGTCTTTTTTAATTGGATGCAATGAAAGGAGCAACATTAATGGGAATCTTGCAAGATTTAGAATACCGGAATCTGATTAACCAGATGACCGACCGTGAAGGTCTGGAAGAAAAACTGAACAACGGTAAGACCGCATTTTACTGCGGGTTTGACCCGACAGCGGACAGTTTGCATGTCGGCCATCTTCTCGTCATCATGACGATGCGCCGCCTTCAGCAGGCAGGACACCAGCCTATTCCATTGGTGGGAGGCGCCACTGGGATGATTGGTGATCCGAGCGGAAAAAAGGCGGAGCGCACACTAAATGAATCCAGTGTCGTCGAGCAATGGAGCGAGCGCATCAAAGGCCAGCTTTCCAAGTTTTTGGATTTCGAAGCTGAGAACAATCCTGCGCAAATTGCCAATAACTATGACTGGATCGGGGACATGGATGTGATTACCTTCCTTCGTGATGTGGGTAAATACTTCCCGCTGAACTATATGCTCGCGAAAGAATCGGTTGAATCCCGTTTGGAAGCAGGAATTTCCTTTACCGAGTTTACGTACATGATTCTGCAATCTTATGATTTTCTGCAATTATACCGCCAGAAGGACTGCCGCCTTCAGCTGGGAGGAAGCGATCAGTGGGGGAACATTACTGCAGGGCTTGAACTAATCCGAAAAGCAGGGGAAGAAGAAAAGGCATTTGGTCTGACAATCCCGCTTGTTACAAAGAGCGATGGAACCAAGTTTGGTAAAACGGAAGGCGGGGCAATCTGGCTGGATCCGGAAAAAACCACACCGTATGAGTTCTATCAGTTCTGGATCAACACGGATGACCGCGATGTCGTCAAATTCCTGAAGTACTTCTCATTCAAAAGTAAAGAAGAGATCGGGGCACTAGAGGAGCAAGTACAAAGCGCTCCTGAAAAACGAGCGGCTCAAAAAGCGCTTGCCGAAGAACTGACGGCCCTCGTTCACGGTGACGCAGCCCTCGAACAAGCCATCAAAATCTCAGAAGCTTTGTTCAGCGGTCAGCTTTCCGAGCTTTCCGGAGCTGAAATTGAACAAGGATTTAAAGATGTGCCATCCTTTCAAATGGAATCTAAAGGGGACATCGGACTCATTGATTTGCTTGTGGCAAGCAAGATTTCTCCTTCCAAACGCCAGGCGCGCGAGGATATCACAAACGGAGCGATCTCCATTAACGGCGAACGCTGCCAGGACCTTGAAAAAGTTGTTGGAGCAGACTCACGAATCGATGACCGCTTTGTCGTTATCCGCCGTGGTAAAAAGAAGTACTTCTTGATCCGCTACTAAATAGATGAAAACCGGCTCACCAGAATGGTGGCCGGTTTTTTGAATTTTCAAACGGGAAAGATTGCATCGAAACAGATTCATCGGTCCCGAATATTCGATTTGAAAACAAATCGGCCTCTTTTGAAAAAAAAGTATGACAATTGAAAATCAACTTACTGTTTTAAAAATAAATCATGCACTATTGAAAATAAACGGGTGCAGTCCGCATTTATCCAGATATAAAGCAACAAAAAAAGCGTCCCGCATAAACGGAACGCTTTCTTAAACTTAACGAGAGTAGTACTCGACGATAAGTTGTTCTGAAATTTCAGCTGGCAATTCAGAACGCTCTGGCAAGCGAGTGAATGTACCTTCAAGTTTGTTTTCGTCAAAAGTCAAGAAGTCAGGAACGAAGTTGTTTACTTCGATTGCTTCTTTAACTGCGCTTAGGTTTTGAGACTTTTCACGGATACCGATTACTGAACCAACTGCAACGCGGAATGATGGGATATCAACGCGCTTACCGTTTACAGTAACGTGTCCGTGGTTTACCAATTGACGAGCTGCACGGCGAGTGCGGGCAAGACCAAGACGGTAAACGATGCTGTCCAAACGAGACTCAAGTAGGATCATGAAGTTTTCACCATGAATTCCTGCCATTTTGCCAGCGTCGTTGAAGATGCGGCGGAATTGGCGCTCGTTTACACCATACATATGACGAAGCTTTTGCTTCTCTTGAAGTTGTAAACCGTATTCAGAAAGTTTTTTACGTTGGTTAGGACCATGTTGTCCTGGAGCGTATGGACGCTTTGCTAATTCTTTTCCAGTTCCGCTTAGGGAAATACCTAAACGACGGGAAATCTTCCATGTAGAGCCTGTATATCGAGCCATGAATGACTCCTCCTTCACGTGTTTTGTTTTTGTAAAACAAGAACAGTGACTGTTTTCTTTCCACTTGTTTATTTTGTTGGCCTATACCTTCACTTCAGCAGCCATGAAGCTACGCGATATACCATGCCAGAGGGGCATGTAACAAAATAACAGCAAGTGACGAACACAGTGCCGCTTTATTTTACACAAGGAATAGTATATGTTTTTTTGAAGGTGAAGTCAAGGGCTGCCTTCGAGAAAAGGAGACATCGGCCTGAACGGATGAATACATTAGTAAGGGAAGGGGAGGATTCACCTTTCTGAAGAAGAAGCTATTATAGTAAGCGCTTACAAATGGAGAAGGGGTGCATATATATGAAGTCTAATTATTTTGAGACGCACGCGATTCATGCTGGATATGATGACAGGGAGCATAGCGGCAGTCTTTCCCCGCCCATCTTTCAAACTTCCACCTTTGTGTTTCCGGATGCAGAGACGGGAGAACGGAGATTTGCCGGAGCAGAGGAAGGTTACGTCTACTCCCGGCTGAAAAATCCGACCGTCCGCCAATTCGAAGAAAGAATGGCGGTGCTCGAAAGCGGTGAGGAAGCATTGGCGTTTGCTTCCGGGATGGCAGCAGTTTCTGCCGTTTTGCTGGGACTTGCGAAAACCGGGGAGCATATTCTTTGTTCAGAAGGTGTCTATGGCTGTACGTACGGACTACTGCAATTCATGGAGGAGCGACTGGGAATCAGTCATTCCTTTCTCTCCATGGAAAGCGCAGAAGAGCTCAATACGGGAATCCTGTCAAATACGTCACTGATTTACATTGAATCCCCAATCAATCCGACGATGAAGCTGGTTGACCTCGAGATGGTGGTGACTATAGCCAAAGAAAAAGGGATCCCAGTCATTGTCGATAATACATTTTGTTCACCATACCTGCAGAGGCCGCTGGAATTAGGGTGTGATCTCGTTGTTCACAGTGCGACCAAATATTTATGCGGCCACGGAGATGTGGTGGGGGGTGTGGCTGTTGGCAGCCAAGAGGTGATGGAACAGATTGCCCACACCGCACAAAAAGACATTGGCGGCATTATGTCTCCATTTGACGCCTGGCTGCTTCTGAGAGGAATAAAAACGCTTCCGGTGCGGATGGACCGCCATTGTGATAATGCTGAACACATTGCCGTCCTTTTAAAACAGCATCCTTATGTTGAGGGCATTTTTTATCCCGGTGATCCGGATTTTTCTCAGTATGGTATTGCCTGTAAGCAAATGAAAAAGTCAGGGGGAATGATCAGTTTCAGAATTAAGGGAGGCAAAGAGGAGGCACAGCAGCTCATGAACGAGCTTCAGCTCATTAAAATTGCGGTTAGTCTTGGTGATGCAGAAACATTGATTCAGCATCCAGCCACCATGACCCATTCGGGAGTCCCGGAGCACGAACGGGAGAACATGGGAATTCCCCAAAATTTGCTCCGCCTGTCTGTAGGGCTGGAAGCATGGCAGGACATCTGGGCTGATCTCGAGCAGGCCCTGCATTCGCTCATACAAAAAGAGGATCAGGCGGTATCCTGAAAAAAACGGCCCGGAATGATCCGGTGCCGTTTTTTTGTGTCTGTCTTAAATGTGTTTATTCAGTTCATCCACAAACTTTTCAAGCCACTCTTGATCGATTTGATCAAATCTGCTTTTTTCAGGGCTGTCGATATCAAGTACACCAAAAAGCTGTCCGTCCTTTACGATTGGCACCACAATTTCAGATTGTGACGCTGCATCGCAGGCGATGTGTCCCGGAAATTGGTGAACATCTTCAACAACAAAGGTCTTTTGCTCTTTTGCTGCTGTACCGCAAACACCTTTGCCGATTGGAATCCTAACACAGGCAGGAAGACCTTGAAATGGCCCCAGCACAAGCTGATCCGATAATTCTTCGTATTCGTAAAATCCAACCCAGTTGATGTTGGGAAGGAACTGGTTTAAAAGCGCGGAAGCATTGGCCAGATTAGCCGTGATGCTCGTTTCATCTTCTAAAAGAGCACGTGCCTGTTTAAGCAGCTGTTCGTATCCCTCTTCGCGGTTCTGACTGTATTTTTCGACTGTAAACATGAACATCCCCCTTTATGTGCTAGCCGTCTTTTACCATCTTATCAAAAATTGTAGAAGAAAACATCCGAACAGATGTATTTGTCGAGCGAATCTTAAAGGGAAAAACACCTCTATGAAAGAAAAAAGAAGTATTAAGAAGGGCGGTGGTTGTAATATGTCAAAAGATCAGATGGCCACAAAGATAAAAATTGCCGAAGCGGCAGTTGAACTGTTCACAAGTCAGGGATATCAGGGGACTTCTGTCCGTCAGATTGCAAAAAAAGCGGGAGTGAACCTCGCTCTTGTTTCCTACCATTTCGGAGGCAAGAAAGGACTTCTCGAAGAATTGATCTCCTCGTTTTATGAAGGATACATCCGTAAAATCGAAGTCGTCTACCATACCTCCGCCGATCAGCCCGAGAAGGAGCGAATGTTGGAAGTGATTGAGAGTGTCCTGAACTATCAACTCCGGCAGCCTTATCTGTCCCGGTTTGTGCATCGTGAAATGACCCTGGACTCAACACTCGTTCGCGAAGTAATGACCACTTACCTGGCAAAAGAAAAATATTATTATGATTCCATTTTTGAAAAAGGAATGAAACAAAAAGAGTTTCACAAACAGCCGGTTATGCTGCTGACCCTGCAGCTGCGCAACCTGATTATTCTGCCTTTTCTTCATCCATTATATATTTCTGAAGTGTTTTATACCGCGCCTCATGACCCGTTATTTGTTACTTCTTATATGAGTTTTATCCATAAATGGCTGGAACAGTCTGTATGTGTGCCGCAAAGGAAAGGCTCTCTTCTTTCTGCCGTGCAAAATCCATTATTCGCTACCATCCAGGAAAAGTGGAACGGTTAAGCTTTGGGTATGGATGAGTGAATCGAAGCCCTGGCCCAATCCCTTTACACTATGGGCATCCGATCCATATACGAGAGGGATTTCTTGTTTTACAGCGGCATCAATCACCCAGTCCGGGGGATAAGGTTCCTTGCAGAAAGGCTTTGAAAGTCCGGCCCCATTATAGTCCAGCTCCATACCGTGAGTTTTGACAAGTTGTAATATATCCTTGATTTCACGGTCGAAAGAGGTTTCTGTCGGATAGAGAGCCTGAAATTTGTTTACCAGTGTCATGTGGCCTATCCTACTTGGTTTGTACTTGCCAAGATCGGAAGTGATCGATTGGGCCATTGTCCTGTAATATGATGAATGGACGTGGTCTGTGCTGCCAAATATTGCGGCAATTTCTCCAAACATCTCATCACTGTAATCGAGGCAAAAATAACGGTCAGCTTGTTTTAAAAAGTGAACCGAAAGAATAGCATCGTCCAGCCGGGGACCGAATTCATCCAGAAAAGATCTGGTTTCGTTTTCCCAGCCCTCAATATAATCCACTTCCAGGCCGATATTAAGAGTGAGGGCACTGCTGTAATATTTTTTTAATGAAGTAAGCTCGTCAAGATATTCCGGAAGCCTGGACATTTCCATCGCCGAATCGTTATCCGGCACGGGATCTCTGAATCCTTCTGGAAGCGGGGCGTGTTCAGTAAAGGTCATGCCTGAGTAACCCAATTGAATGGCCCTTTCGATATACTCTGTCAGTGGATCGGTTGAACCATGGGGACAATAGGGGGTATGAATATGGCCGTCATATATTCCTGTCATGCTTAACCTCCTAAATTGGTTTTATGTGAAAAATAACTTTGATAATTCTGGAAAAAAATTATTCATTTTTTTCATTTTTTTTTGGTCAAAATTCGGGTTTACATGTTATCATTAGAACATTGAGTCAGCACTTAACATGGTTTAAGGGAAAGAAAAAATGCCGTCTCGAAGTAAATACAGGATTAAATCATTATTACAATAAAACGTAAATCATTGTAACATGATTATTACATAGATTTCACAGTTTTGCAGAAAGGAAGAAAGGGTGCTTCCTATGACATACATAATTGCCGCAGTAATTCTTTTAATTGCTTTAGTTGTTTTCGGCTCCTTTTCACGCAAGCGGATTTACAAGCAGATTGACCGGCTGGAATCCTGGAAAATGGAGATTATGAACCGTCCTCTGACAGAGGAAATTTCAAAGGTCAAAGGGCTTACCATGGTAGGCGAAACCGAAGAAAAGTTTGAATCCTGGCGAAATGATTGGGATGAGATGGTGACTGTCGGGCTGCCAAATATGGATGAGGCCTTGTTTGATGCGGAAGAAAGTGCAGATAAATACAGGTTCAACAAAGCAAAAGGAATCCTTCGACAAATTGAATCACAGCTTCAGGGGATGGAATCACGAATCAAAGCCATCTCCACAGAAATAGATGAGCTGGTAACAAGCGAAGAGTTGAACAGAGAAGACATCATTGAAGCCAAGGAACAATTCAGTGAGGGTAAAAAGTATTTTCTCACACACTCCCGCTCGTTGGGGAAGACAGCTGCACTGTTTGAAGCTGAGTTCTCGGAAGTCAATACGATGTTTGCGCATTTTGACGAAATGACCTCACAGGGCAACCACCTCGAAGCCCGCAAAATCCTCGTAAACAGTATCGAATGTTTAAAAGATGTCCGCGAGAAAATGGAGTCAGTTCCTGAATTGCTTGTCCTGCTTTTATCTGATCTTCCATCGAGCCTGAAAGATCTCAAGGACGGATTCTCCGATATGGAAGAGCAGGGGTATATCCTGAATCATATCGGCATCGATAAAGAAATAAGCTCCATGAACGAGCGGATCGCCGCTTTACTTGAAAAAGTGTATGAGTTGGAAATTGATGAAACCCAAAAAGGCATTGATCATTTAAACACAGAGATTGACCAATTGTATGACCTGCTTGAAAATGAAGTGATATCCAAGCAGTTTGTGATTAAAGAGAAGGAAGTCATGCTTCAGTCGCTGGCCGACCTTCAGCTGGATATGGAAAAGATTCGTACCGAAGCAGATATGGTTTCTCTAAGTTACCAGCTTGACCAGTCTGACGTAGAGGTGCATAAGCGGTTGGAGAAGCTGTTTAACAAATTGCAGACCCGTTTTGCTATGATTGAACAGTCGATTGAGGAAAAAAAGGACTCCTATTCCGTCATCCGTGAGATGATGGAGGAGATGGCGGTTCAGCTGGAGGATTTGAAAAAATCCAATCAGGAATATCAGGAAAAGTTGGTTAATCTCCGAAAGGACGAGCTTGAAACCAAGGAGAAGCTGAAAGAACTTAGAAGACGGCTGCTTGAAGCAAGAAGAATGATGCAAAAAAGCAACCTGCCTGGACTGCCCGATCATTATCTGATGACTATAGAAAAGGCAGAAAACTACATTATTGAGGTGTCCAAACGCCTTGATGATAAACCGCTTGAAATTGCTGAAATTACCGAAGTGCTTGAAAATGCGCTTGAAGCAGTGGAAGAGGGTTATAAAGAAACGGCAGAAATCATTGAAACAGCAATGCTCGCGGAAAAAGTCATACAATATGGAAACCGTTACAGAAGCTCCTATTCATCCGTTTCGGTCCGTCTCATTGAAGCGGAGATTGCCTTCCGCAACTTTCAATATGAAGAAGCACTCAATCTGGCAGCCAATGCCATAGAAAGTGTTCAGCCGGGAATCCTGAAAGAACTCGAAGTTAACTTGAAACAAAAAATTTGATAAAACCGGAATCCGCAAAACGGGTTCCGGTTTTTTTTATATTCACAAAAGAAGCGGAATTTCGTAGACATGGAAGCAGAACAGGAGGTTTAGTTTCTTGCGATGATGGAATGCTAAAAGCACGGAAAAATACAATTTTTTCTTTTCATCCATTATGGTATTATAGATTGATGTGTAGAATAAGTGAGTTATGCGGAGGACTCGACCATGATTTATTTTGACAACAGTGCAACAACCAAACCCTATAAAGAGGTTCTTGATGCGTTCGTGACGGTTTCTCAAACGTATTTCGCCAATCCATCCTCCATTCATTCCAAAGGCGGAGAAACAGAACGTCTGATGCTTCAAGCCCGGAAAACAGTAGCTGGGCTGCTGGGTGTTAAACCAAATGAAATTATCTTCACTTCCGGAGGAACGGAAGGAAACAATACAGCCATCAAAGGAATCGCATTAAAACATCAGGAACGGGGCAAGCATTTGATCACGAGTGAAGTGGAGCATGCTTCATCCTATGAAACGTTTCATTATCTCGAATCCCTGGGTTTTGAAGTCACCTGCCTGCCGGTCAACGGCAAGGGTGAAATTTCACTGGAACAGTTGGAGAACAGCATCAGGGAGGATACCATTTTGGTTTCGCTCATTCATGTGAACAATGAAGTCGGTACGATTCAGCCTGTCGTGGACGCCGGTAAAATCTTAAAGAGATTCCCAAAAGTGTTCTTCCATGTCGACCATGTGCAGGGAATTGGCAAGGTGCCTTTGAACTTGAAAGAAGCTGCTATTGATTTATGTACGATGTCAGGCCATAAATTTCATGGCTTGAAAGGAACCGGCATTCTGTATAAACGTGAAGGGGTAAGCCTTTCGCCGCTGCTTACGGGCGGAGAGCAGGAAATCAATGTACGTGCTGGAACCGAAAATGTGGCAGGCATCGTTTCCATCGCCAAGGCACTCCGTTTGTCTTATGATAAAATGGATGCCGGCGTGACTGTTATGAACAGTGTAAAAGAGCGGATTTTGGAAGGTCTTTCGGACATTCAGGGAATTTCAATCAATTCACCGTCTGAAGGAGCTCCTCACATTATTAATTTTTCGGTTGATGGAGTGAAGCCCGAGGTGCTGATCCACACACTAGATCAAAAGGAAATTTATGTATCCACCCGTTCAGCTTGTTCCTCAAAGCAAACGGGACCGAGCAGAATACTTATGGCCATGGGACTGGGGCAAAAGAGGGCGAACACGGCCATACGAATCAGTCTTTCGTATGAAAATACACTGGAAGAAGCAGAGATTGTCCTTAAAGAACTAAAAAATGCAGTGGTTCAGCTGCAGACAGTAATGGGGTAAATAAACATGCAATATAATCACATTGTTATCCGTTTTGGTGAGTTGTCGCTAAAAGGGAAGAATAGAAGACATTTTGAAAGTCAACTGAGGGAAACGGTTCGCAAAAAGCTGTCTTCGTTTACAAATGCGGTCGTCCTCAAGTCATACGACCGGATTTTAGTGGAAATCAATGGGGAAGATCATGAGAAAATAATCGCAAAACTGCAGGAAGTTTTCGGAATTCATGCCATCAGTCTGGCCATCCGGGCAGAAAATGAGCTTGAAAGCATTAAAAAAGCAGCGCTTGCCACGTTTTTGAAAAATGGGCAAGGTCCTAAAACCTTTAAGGTTTCTGCACGCAGGAGCAACAAACTTTTTCCGGTCGGTTCCATGGAACTGAATCGAGAAGTGGGCGGCCACATTTTAAAAAATACCGAAAATGTATCGGTGGATGTCCATCACCCGGACATCGAAGTTAAAGTCGAAGTCAAAGACAATGGAACATTTATCAGCTGTGAGACCTATCCCGGGGCAGGCGGACTGCCAGTCGGTGTTGGCGGTAAAGCGCTATTGATGCTGTCTGGTGGCATTGATAGCCCGGTGGCAGGCTACCTTACCATGAAGCGTGGTGTACGTCTTGAAGCGGTACACTTTCACAGCCCGCCTTTTACCAGTGAACGGGCAAGGCAAAAAGCGGAAGACCTCATGCAGGAGCTGACAAGATATGGTGGTAAAATGAAGCTTCATATCGTTCATTTCACAAAAATCCAGCAGCTCATTAAGGAAAAGATCCCGGCAAGCTACAGCATGACGATTATGAGGCGGATGATGCTGCGCATCGCCGAGCGGATCGCAGAAGAGCGAAATGCAATGGCTATTGCGAATGGTGAAAACTTGGGCCAGGTGGCCAGCCAAACGATGTACAGCATGCATACCATCAATGAAGTGACAAACCTTCCGATTATCCGGCCGGTGGTTACAATGGATAAATTGGAAATTATTGATATTTCACAAAAAATTGGAACGTATGATATTTCCATTCGTCCTTATGAAGACTGCTGTACCATTTTTGTTCCGGCAGCACCCAAAACAAAACCAAAGCGCGAAAAAGCCAATCGATTTGAACAGGCCATTGAGAACATGGATGAGCTCATCCAGGAAGCCGTGGATACCATCGAAACCGTAACCCTTGAAGAGCAAAAAGAACGAACGGAATTTCAAGACTTATTTTAAAACTGTCCTGAAGGTGCCTTGCATCTTCAGGATTTTTTTTGGTTCTCAACTTAATATTTACCACGATTGAAAGCTTGTTTCTTTCACAACCTATAAGTACAGGAGGTGAACACAACATGTCAAACAACTCAAACCAACTTCTTGTACCTGGTGTACAACAGGCAATCGATCAGATGAAATTTGAAATCGCATCTGAATTGGGCGTTAATTTAAATGCTGATGGTTCTTCCCGCTCCAACGGGTCTGTCGGAGGAGAAATTACAAAGCGTCTTGTTGCAATGTCTCAGCAGCAATTCAGCGGACAACAAAAATAATTCATTCCTAACCAACTTCATATATGGCTTTAGAGTGGGCTCGTACCCACTCTTTTTATGCAATTTTAAAATATTCTAAATTTATTGTATAATAAAGAGGATAATATGCTTGGTTTACACGGAGGAGGACGTAAAATGGATAACCTATTGGATCTGCAGGCACCGCCGATTTACAATGTGACGGAGGAAATGGAGAAATTTGCTCAAAACCCTGAGCGTAGAGCCATTGTTTGGCAAAATGACCTGGGGGAAAAGAAAGAAATGACCTACAGCAAGCTTTTTGAATGCTGCAATAGCTGTGCAAACGCACTGACAAAATTAGGACTTTCCAAGGGAGACAAAGCATTAATAGTAATGCCGCGGAAAGTGGAAACCTATGTGGTTTATCTGGCTTGTTTAAAAGCAGGTATTGTGGTCATTCCATCCTCCGAAATGCTCAGACCAAAGGATTTGAGTTACCGAATTATACATAGCGAAGCAAAGGCTGTAATTATTGACGCTGCTTTTCTATCCGGCATAGATGAAATCACTGGCGAACTACCTTCGCTACAATACAAATTGTCCATTGGCGGCAGTAAAGAAGGCTGGCAATCCCTTGATGAATTAGCAAAAAATGAAAGCGGTTCATTTGAAACAGTTAAAACAAGTAAAGATGATATGGCATTTTTATCCTATACATCAGGAACGACCGGACTTCCCAAGGGAGCGGTACATACCCATGGATGGGCTTTTGCACACTTGCAGACAGCAGCAAAAGGCTGGCTCGGCATAAAAGAACAAGATCAAGTATGGGCGACTGCCGGACCGGGCTGGCAAAAATGGATATGGAGCCCCTTTGTTTCCGTATTGGGCTGCGGAGCTACAGGCTTCGTGTACAATGGAAAATTTGATCCAGACAAGTATTTGGCACTACTGGAAGAGCAGGACATATCCGTTTTATGCTGTACACCGACTGAATACCGTCTGATGGCGAAAACTGATCATCTGGACCAATATAAGCTTCCTTCGCTGCGCAGTGCTGTGTCCGCAGGAGAACCACTAAACCGGGAAGTCATTGATATTTTCCAGCGTCACTTCAATGTCACGGTCCGTGATGGATACGGTCAGACTGAGAATACATTGTTGGTGGGCATGATGGAGGGCATGGAACTGCGGCCGGGATCCATGGGAAAACCGACGCCAGGGAATCGTGTGGAAATTGTCGATGAAAATGGAGAGCCTGCTGCTGTTGGTGAAGTAGGGGATATTGCCGTTCACAACAGTTCTCCAGCTTTGTTTAAGACATACTACAAGGATCCTGAACGTACAAAAAAGGCATTCAGGGGAGACTACTATTTAACAGGCGACAAAGCCAAAAAAGATGAGGATGGCTATTTCTGGTTTGAAGGCCGAAGCGATGATATTATCATCAGTTCCGGCTATACCATCGGACCGTTTGAAGTGGAAGATGCACTGGTTAAACACCCCGCAGTAAAGGAATGCGCGGTCGTGGCAAGTCCGGATGAGATCAGGGGCCATATTGTAAAGGCATATATCATTTTAAAAGATGATCAGCAAGAAGCGTCTGAATCACTGGTCAAAGATTTGCAGGAACACGTAAAAGCACTCACTGCTCCTTATAAATACCCGCGCAGTATTGAGTTTGTATCCGATTTACCCAAAACAACATCCGGCAAAATCAGGAGAATAGAACTGAGGCTAAAAGAAAACAGTGGCAGTTGATGACAAAGGCAGGCAAAAAGCCTGCCTTTTGAGTGAAGAAAATTCCGTTAATGGCATGAAATATGGTAAATGAGGAAAAAGCATAGCTGAAATCCGTACATACGAGGTGAAATATGGGAACATTATACTTCAATGGAACAATCTATACGATGATGAGGGAAGGGGAAACAGTGGAAGCCGTCTTTGCTGAAGGAAAGGATATTCGGGATGCCGGTTCCCTTCAAGACCTGTCCGAGAAATATGGATGTCATATCAAAGAGAAAGTAGACCTGAAAGGAGCAGTTATGTTTCCCGGATTTGTGGATAGTCATCTTCATATCATTGGGCACGGAGAAAAGCTGATCCGCAGGAATCTGTCTCATTTTACATCTGCAGAAGAAATGGGATCGTACCTAAAGAAAGAAGCTGAAAAAGAGAAGCCCGGAAATTGGCTGCTCGGAGACGGCTGGAATGAAAACAACTTTCTCGACCGAAAAATTTTTCACCGCCAGGAGCTGGATGAGTTGGTTCCCAATCATCCGATGCTGCTGTCAAGAGTATGCCGTCATGCCTCATTGGCCAATTCAAAAGCGCTGGCGCTTGCGGGAATTACGAAAGAAACGGAAAATCCGGAGGGCGGAATTATCGTACGCGATGAAAATGGCGAGCCGACAGGTTATCTGCTTGACAGTGCTTCAGATCTTGTGAAAGATGTGGTTCCGCCTGCAACAAAGGAATATTTGTTCACCGCATTAACCGCTGCGGTAAAGGATTTGCTTTCTATGGGGCTGACCGGCGGCCATACCGAGGATCTCGGATATTACGGTGGATTTGATAAAACGATCTCCGTATTTCAGAACGTTCTTAACGATCGATCACTGAAATTCAAGGCGCATCTTCTTGTTCATCACAGTGTGGCCGGGGACTATCAAACATCCAGCCTGCATAAAAGCATCTCACCATACCTGGAGTTCGGAGCGATGAAAATCTTTAGTGACGGAGCCTTTGGGGGACGAACTGCACTTCTGAGCAAGCCTTATAATGATGCGCCTGATACATCCGGCGTGGCTGTTCATTCGCCAGAAGCTCTAAAGGAACTGGTAAAACAGGCGAGAGAATATCAAATGCCGGTGGCTGTGCACACAATCGGTGATCTATCTCTGGAATACACACTTGATGCAATTGGTGCATATCCGCCAGTCACAAAAGAGCGGGACCGGATCATTCATGCAGGTCTCGTTCGGCCCGAGCTGATTGAAAGGATGAAGCAGCCTTCTTTAATTATCGACATCCAGCCAAGCTTTGTTCCTTCAGATTTTCCATGGCTTATTGAGCGGCTAGGAATGGAGAGGGTACCTTATGCATTGGCCTGGAAAACGCTTCTGTCGAATGGGCTGCATTGCGCAGGCGGATCGGATGCCCCGATTGAAACAGCCAACCCTTTAGAAGGAATCTATGCGGCAGTTGCAAGGAAAAAACCGGAGGAGACGCATGAGGGCTACCGGCCTGAAGAAAAACTCACTCCTTATGAAGCAGTTCAGCTCTATACTGCAGGCAGTGCCTATGCAATCAATAAGGAAGAGGCAAGGGGAAAGATTGCCCCTGGCTTTGAAGCGGACTTTACCGTACTCGACCGGGATATCCTGACATCAGAACCAGAAGACATCCGCCAAGCCAGAGTGGTTTATACGATTATTAACAATTCGATCGAATACAGGGCTATTACCTAAAATAAACACCGCCTGCCACGCAGCAGGCGGTTTATTGTGTTTCTATAAGAAGCTTCGTTTCACTTTATGCCAGAATGAATTGTCTTTTAGTTTCACTGTTTTTACTACACGGTCGGACAGGTGAAAACGGATGGACTCAGAATGTCTTATGCTCAATGCTTCGTTATCAATGCCGATGATGGGGTACTGGTTGTTGTCCTGTTCGATTTTAAAGGTGAGTTTTCGTTCGTTGCTCAAAACAAAAGAAGAACCGAGCGTTCGGTACAGGTTGTTGTTCAGGGATGCCATTTCACTTACCTGGTAACATTGCAGTTTGGGATCTACAACAGCTCCCGTTACGGACTTGTTATAAGCAGTACTTCCGGTAGGCGTAGAGACGATCATGCCATCCCCCCGGAAAGTTTCAAAGTATAAATCATCGATGAACACATCCATCACTAGTGTTTTGATGATGGAAGAGCGGATAGAGCATTCATTCAAGCAATAGAACGTTGAATCGTCATGATCCATCGTGACCGCCAGTGTTGGATATTTACGGACTTCCACTTGGTTGTTGTCCATGGCGGTAATCATTTTTTCATGATGATCCACATGAAAATCACAATAAAAGCCAAGCTCTCCTGTACTTACCCCGACGTACAGACAGTCATCCCTGAATCCCGTTTTTCTTACTGCCTGCAAAAACGCGCCATCACCGCCAATGGACGCAATAATATTCGCTTTTTTATAATCATCCACAAGGGTAAAACCGTAATTTTGAGCAAGCTCCAAGAGGGGCTCTACCTTTCTTAAAACCTCATCCTCCTGCTTGTACGCTACAAATAAATTTCTGCGATCATCTGTCATGGGATGTCCTCCTGTCGAATGTATCTGGTGTCCTTTATCCATTTCTACTCTTGTTTCATAAATCCTTTTACCGTACAGCAGGTTTATTTTTTCCCTTCAAGCCCATAATGGTTGTGAAAGGAAGAATGGCCTGTGTTTATTGTATATAGTATTCTTATTTTGTTGTTGCTCTTATTTGTTGCCCTACCGCTTTCGACGCTCCACATTACTTTTTTGTTCAGCCATCAGGGAGATGACGATTTTCTTCGATTAAAGATTACTCTTTGGAAAGTGATTTCCTATACGCTGGAGCTGCCGGAGATCAAAATAAATCTTGCAGAAAAGAAGTTGGACCTTAAGCAAAAATCAAAAGGCGCGTCTAAAGAAAAAAAGAAGAGAAAAAGCATTACGCTGCATGCCTTTTTAAACAGCTATTATAATTATCGAAATTTACTCCGGCATGTTGGAGGCTTTTATCGTATTCTTAAGGTTTTTTTTAAAAAGGTGACGATTACGGATGTGAAATGGAACAGCCGGTTTGGGCTTGGAGACGCGGCATCTACTGCAGTGGCGTCTGGTTTGGTATGGGCATTAAAGGGAAACGTCCTTGGCTTGTTATCTCATATCGTAAGGTTAAAAGGCATTCCAACCATTGGAGTGATACCTGTTTATCAGGGAACCCTTACGCAAACCCGGCTGTCTTGTATGATTTCTTTTAAAATAGGGCATGCTATTGTCGTCATGTTACAAGTGTTGAAGCACTGGAGATCCATCAGCTCCAACGCAAACAAAAAATCAAAAAAATATGTAGCAGGAGGAACATCACATGTCTGAGCATCCTATCGAAGGCTTAATGAAAACCGCGATGGAAAACCTGAAACAAATGATCGATGTGAATACCATTATTGGTGATCCGGTTGAAACACCAGATGGAAGTGTCATTCTGACTGTTTCTAAAGTTGGGTTCGGCTTTGCAGCAGGGGGAAGTGAATTTGGAGGTGGAGATCAGCAAAATGGAAGCAGCCAGCAAAATCCATTGGATTCAGAAGAACTTCCATTTGGCGGAGGAAGCGGTGGCGGCGTATCTATTACACCGATTGCTTTCTTAATTGTTGGCTCAAATGGCATCAAAACCATTCATTTGGACAACAGCACTCATTTGTACGAGCGGCTGCTTGATCTTGCACCAAGCGTTGTGGAGAAAATCCAGCAAATGATGAACAATAAAAACAGACAACGCAATGTACAGAACAATCCGAATCAACCGGAAAACCCTTTTTGAGTTAACTGTTTTTACAGTTAGCTTTTTTCTTTGCGTTGATTGGCATAATCCAGCTTCGGAAGGCAAAGCCTGCCTCAGCTTTTCATTTGCACATTCTGGTTCTTCGCTATATGATGGGACATGTACATAATTAAATAAGAGGAGGCTGTTTTCATGGGAGTTACATTTAAAGAAAAACCGGTTACACTGGCTGGGAAGCAAGTACAGGTAGGTGACCAGGCTCCGGATTTTACGGTGCTTGCCAATGATCTATCGGAAGTGACGCTTGCGGATTCAAAAGGTTCTGTTCGTTTAATCTCAGTAGTACCTTCAGTTGACACAGGAGTTTGTGATGCACAGACCCGCCGTTTCAATGAGGAAGCTTCCCAATTGGACAACGTGAAAATTCTCACCGTATCTGTTGACCTTCCTTTTGCTCAAAAACGCTGGTGCGCAGCAGCAGGTGTTGAAAACGTTCAAACGCTATCCGATCACCGCGATCTCTCTTTCGGCAAAGCTTACGGTGTAGCGATTGAAGAACTTCGCCTTCTTGCAAGAGCGGTTTTCGTTGTAGACAGCTCAGACAAGGTAACTTACGTTGAATACGTGGATGAAGTAACCAACCATCCAAATTATGAGGCTGCCATTGAAGCTGCAAAAGCTGCCAAGTAAAACAAGAAACTCCGGATTCTGATTCCGGAGTTTTTTAGCGGTATAATCTCCCATGATCAGCTTTTGTATATAGGATTAAACGCATAAACAGTGCGGGCTGCAAGATATTTAGGAGGAACGACAATGAAGAGCAATCTTTCGAATGTAGAAAAGTTATTTACGGTTATCGACCAATCGGCAGAAAGAATTAAACAGGAAGAGAACCTGACCTATTTGGATGCCCTTGTGGAAACCGGAGAAAACATGTTTCATAAAGAAATCCCCGAACACGTGTCGCAAGTCACCAAAGTATTTTTAGAGAAGGAATACGCCAAGGTAAAGCTTGAAGCCATGAATCGGGAAGAAATCCGAAAGGCCTTTCAGCTGGCCGTATTAAAAGGGATGAAGGAGGCCATACAGCCTCATCATGCCATGACACCGGACGCGGTTGGTATTTTTATCAGTTATCTTGTCCAGAAGCTGATGCCTTCTGCCAAAGATTTTTCGTTGCTGGATCCTGCTGCAGGAGCGGGTAATTTGTTGACAACACTATTGAATCAATTGGAAGGCAATATCAAAAGCTTTGGCGTAGAGGTGGATGAAACCCTTCTGAGGCTGGCATGGATCATTTCCAATCTGCAAAAGCATAATGTGGAGTTTTATCATCAAGACAGCATTAAGCCGCTCTATGTGGAACCTGTGGATCTTGTGGTCTCCGATCTTCCTGTCGGTTTTTATCCAAATGATGAAACAGCAAAGGAATTTATTGTACATGCTGAAGAAGGACATACCTATGCCCATCATCTGCTCATTGAGCAAAGCCTTCATTATCTGAAGGAATCGGGATTTGGAGTATTTCTTGTACCCAATGGGCTGTTTTCCAGTGAACAGGCGCCTCTTCTTCAAAAAATGATCAAAGAAAAGGCCGTCATCATTGGAATGATTCAGCTGCCCCTAAGTCTTTTTAAACAGGAATCACAGGCAAAAAGCATCCTTATTCTGCAGAAAAATGGGGAGAATACAGTGAAACCAAAACAGGCATTGCTGGTGGATCTGCCGTCGTTTTCCAAAAAGCAGGCCATTGCTAACGTGATGGACCAAATGAATGAATGGTTTAGCAAAGAACTTAAACGTTCATAATCTAAAGGCTTCTATCCACAATGCAAACGAATTCATTTCTGAAAAATACGAATATGCCCGGAAAGCCTTTACAAACTTGAAATAAGCGGATAACGATGGTTAAATGGTTAAGGATATATTGAATTTATAATGAGAAGAAGTTCATGGGTTACATGTACTTCTTTTTCATTGCTGTTAAGGAGCTAAAAGAATGGCTAAAATTATTGCAATCAATGCCGGGAGTTCTTCCTTAAAATTTCAATTGCTTGAAATGCCTGAGGAGCAGGTTCTCACAAAAGGCGTGGTTGAACGAATCGGATTAAATGACTCCATCTTCACGATTGAAGTGAATGGGGAAAAAATAAAAGAAGTAACCGATATTTCTGATCACGGCGCAGCGGTCAAAATGCTGCTCAACAAACTGACAGACCACAATATCATTTCCTCATATGATGAAATTGAAGGAATAGGGCACCGGGTTGTCCACGGGGGAGAGCAATTTCATGATTCTGCAGTTATCACAGATCAAGTTCTAGAAGAAATTGAGGAGCTTTCTTTCCTTGCTCCCCTTCACAATCCTGCCAACGTAGTAGGCATTCGTGCATTCAAGGAAATATTGCCCGATGTTCCGGCTGTTGCTGTGTTTGATACGGCATTCCATCAATCCATGCCCGAACAATCATTTCTGTACAGTTTACCATATGAATATTATGAAAAGTACGGAATCCGTAAATACGGCTTTCACGGAACATCTCATAAATATGTATCCGAGCGTGCGGCTGAACTCCTGGGCCGCCCGATTGAACAGCTTCGCCTCCTTTCCTGCCATTTGGGAAACGGAGCAAGTATCGCTGCCATTGAAGGTGGAAAATCGATCGATACTTCTATGGGCTTTACGCCACTTGCGGGTGTGACCATGGGAACCCGTTCAGGAAACATTGACCCTGCGCTTATTCCGTATATCATGCAAAAAACAGGTCAAACCGCTGAAGAGGTACTGAACGTACTCAACAATAAGAGCGGTATGCTTGGTGTTTCCGGTTTCTCTTCCGATCTTCGCGATATCGAGAAAAAAGCAAATGAAGGTAACGAGAGAGCAGAGCTTGCACTAGAAGTATTTGCTTCACGCATTCATAAATACATCGGTTCTTATGCTGCACGCATGGCTGGAATCGATGCAATCATCTTTACTGCCGGAATTGGTGAGAACAGTGACACCGTTCGCGCAAGAGTGCTTCGCGGCCTGGAATTCATGGGAGTATATTGGGACCCTGCATTAAATAAAATTCGCGGCAAGGAAGCTTTCATAAGCTATCCGCATTCACCAGTAAAGGTCATCGTGATTCCAACCAACGAAGAAGTAATGATTGCCCGCGATACTGTACGACTTTCTAAATAAACATGACAAACCAAAGGACAGCCCTTGATGGGAGCTGTCCTTTTTCTTTTATAGATGGTCCTTCTTTTTAACTGGAATCCAAATTTCGCTTTTAAAGGTTGGCGATGTGATATCCTTTTGTTCATTCCACAGAATTTCGGGTCCTTCTATTTGTTCATAGCTAGAAGACGGGAACCATTCCGAATAAATGCGTCCCCAGGTTTGCTGCAGGGTCTGTGGAAAAGGTCCGACCACTTCAAAAACAGCCCACGTGGCTTGTGGGACTTCAAGCAAGGTCCAGTCATCAGATGTCCGGATTGTAGTTGCCGCACCAATGTAATGGTCCAGTTCTCCTTTTCCTTCCATTCTTTCCTCAGAAAAATGGGTTGAAGCACTGATCAGTCCATACGGAGCAATATTGGAATAGCCTTTTAATTCTTTAATTCTCTGTTCATTCAGGCTTTCCCACATGGATTGTATTTCGGGGTTTACACCCTCAAACTGGAGCCGGACTCGCCTTTTGATACCTACAATATGAAAGGCTTCCTTTTCTACGATACGGTAATTCATTTCATTTCCTCCTCTTATCGATAGATGGAAGGTCATTGGTGGAAAAGCTTTTAATGAATGGCCGTTCTGCCTGGCTTCTGAGGGAGTGGTTCCGTGAAGGTTGTGAAAAGCCCTCGTAAACGCGTCTGAAGAGCTGTATCCGTATTTTACCGCGATGTCAATCACCCGCAATGAAGTGTTGCAGAGCTCAAAGGCAGCAAGTGTCAGGCGCCGCCGGCGAATATATTCAGAAAGCGTCATACCTGCGAGAAAGGAAAACATTCGTTTGAAATGATATTCGGAGCAAAAGGCCTTTTGGGCCACTTGTTTGAAATCGATACATTCTGTTAAATGCTCTTCGATATAGCTTATTGCCGCGTTCATATTTTTCAGCTGGTCCATAATAACCTCCTTAACTGCTACAATAGCAGAAGAAATGAATGGGCATCCGACTTTCCGTGCACGAAGATGCAGGGTGCAGGGGATATATGTTATAAAGGATAAAAAGATTGTATAATAACTATAACAAATGCGAAATCGCAGGAGGTTGAATTGTGAGCCTAACGCCAAGAGAGGAAAAAGTATTGAATTCCATTCTTCAATGGGAATCCAGTTATTTTGAATATGAGCCGACAGACTTTGAAGCAACGTACGAGAGATGGGTGAAGCAGCAGCTGAACCAATTGAACCCCACCCTGATTGAAAAGATGAACAATGGGATTGATGCCGCTTTATTCCATGTTCATGCGCTCATCCAAAATTCCAGGCATCAAATGGATGTTCGGGAAAGGCTGTTATCAGAGGCGAGAATTTTTCATCCGGATGCGGAAGAAATTGAAGATTTAAAAGCATGTTCCGTTGACCAGCTTACATATATTGCCCAACAGCAGATTGCCAGAAGCCGGATGCTGTCGCTTGCCCAGGGAGGACTTTCAGGAACGGGTGGTTTATTGCTGCTGGGAATCGACATTCCGGCAATGATTGCCCTGCAGGTTCGTTCGATTCAATACATTGCAATGAATTATGGATATGACATTCAAAAACCGTATGAAATGATGATGTCGCTCAAAGTGTTCCATGCTTCTACTCTTCCCAAACGCTATCAGCATGAGAGCTGGGATGAACTGATGGAGGAAATCAGCAGTGGAGAAGCCGATTCCTTTTTTTATGTTGGGGATGAGTCGGTAGCTGATATTTCATGGCTTTCCATGCCTCTAAGACAAGGAATAAAGGGTCTGATCATTACGATGCTGAAAAAGAAGGTTGTCCAAGGGATACCGCTTCTTGGAGTCCTGTTTGGCGCCGGCATGAACTACCAGAAATCGAGAGAAGTTACAGAGTTTGCCCATAAATTTTATCAAAAACGCTTTTTAATAGAAAAACAACTATAATTTTATGCATTTTATGTATACAACATACAAAAAACACCCGATGATCTATAGATCACTATCGGGTGTTTTTTTATTATGGATGAAGCCTTGCGCTAATATCCTGATGGGTCCGGTACCAGAGCCACAAATCGTTAATTATGGAAGCGAGCTCAGCGATTTCCCAATTTAATCGGCAGGAGGTTTCAAAATTGTCTTCTTCGCCAAGCGCGTCTTGTTTTTGATTTATGGTTTCTTCAATCTGTGCAATTCGGTCGGGAATGGTTCCGCGGACGGTTTCCCACTCGGCAAGGATTTCCGACTGTCTGGCTGCCGTATAGTCTTCCCAGGGCTGCTCCAGGCGGGGCAAAGCAATGCCGAGCCGCCCATTATATTCAAAATTAGATGTCATTTCCATCACCTCTGCTTCCATCATACATAATATAAAGAAGATGTAAAACTGAATTCCTATTAATATTTATACATTTTTATAAATAATTATTGAAATATGATTCAAGAGTTGGTATAGTGGTCTCAGAAGAAAAATTGAAGTTGCAAAGAGCAGCTTCTTTTATTTAATCGGTTATGCATAAAAATAAAATTTAAAGTATTTTAATACAAAGGAGTTTTTACAGAATGGCGAACAAAAAAGTAGTATTGGCATATTCAGGCGGATTGGATACTTCAGTAGCGATCAAGTGGCTTCAGGAAAAAGGCTACGATGTCATCGCTCTTGGACTGGATGTAGGAGAAGGAAAGGACCTGGATTTTGTTAAAGAAAAAGCCTTGCTTGTTGGGGCTGTTGAATCCATCAGCCTCGATGTGAAAAAAGAATTTGCACAGGATTTTGTCCTTCCCGCTCTTCAAAGTCATGCAATGTATGAAGGAAAATACCCGGTGCTTTCTGCGTTATCACGACCGTTAATCGCCAAAAAGCTGGTTGAGGTAGCTGAGGAATATGGAGCGCAGGCGGTAGCCCACGGCTGTACAGGAAAAGGAAACGACCAGGTTCGTTTTGAAGTTTCCATTTCTGCCTTGAATCCGAATCTTGAAGTGATTGCTCCGGTTCGTGAATGGGGCTGGTCACGTGATGAAGAGATTGAATATGCAAGAAAACATAATATTCCGATTCCAGCTACACTTGACAGCCCGTATTCAGTGGACCAAAACTTGTGGGGAAGAGCCAATGAATGCGGCATTCTGGAAGATCCATGGGTTGCACCACCAGAGGACGCGTATGATTTAACGGCTGCACTTGAAGATACACCGAACACACCTGAAATCATCGAAATTGCATTTGAAGAAGGAGTTCCTGTTGCACTGAACGGGGTTCCATACAGCCTTGAGCATTTGATTCTACATTTGAACAAGATAGCCGGAGCACATGGCATTGGCCGAATTGATCATGTGGAAAACCGACTGGTGGGTATTAAATCACGTGAAATTTATGAATGTCCTGCAGCAGTAACGCTTTTAAAAGCGCATCGTGAGCTGGAAGACATCACGCTTGTAAAAGAAGTAGCCCATTTTAAGCCGGTTGTTGAGAAGAAATTGACAGAAGTCATTTATGAAGGGCTATGGTATTCTCCAATTCGCCCTGCACTTCAGGCTTTTCTTGAACAAACACAAAAAACAGTAACGGGCGTGGTACGTGTGAAGCTGTTTAAAGGGCATGCCATTGTCGAAGGACGTAAGTCACCATATTCCCTTTATGATGAAAAACTTGCCACCTATTCAACAGAAGATACATTCAATCACCAGGATGCCGTAGGGTTTATTTCCCTATGGGGCTTACCAACCAAAGTAAGCAGCCAGGTGAAGCAACAAAACGGGGTGAAAGCATGACCACAAAATTATGGGGAGGAAGATTTACCGAATCTGCCGAACAATGGGTCGATGAATTCGGTGCTTCCATCTCTTTTGATAAAGAACTAGTAGAAGAGGATCTTGCCGGAAGCATCGCCCATGTGACGATGCTTGCCAAATGCGGGATCATTAAAGAAGAAGAAGCTGAAACCATTCGGAACGGACTTCAATCCCTTTTGAAAAAAGCACAAAACAATGAGCTTGAATTCAAGGTGGACTATGAAGATATTCACCTGAACCTGGAGAAGCTTCTTACAGATGAGGTTGGACCCGTAGGGGGAAAACTCCATACAGGCAGAAGCCGTAATGACCAGGTTGCTACTGATATTCATTTGTATATGAAAAAGCAGGTTTCTGCATTTATCGAACAGATCAATCAGCTGCAAACGGTGCTTCTTTCTCTGGCAGAGGAACATGTGGAAACCATCCTGCCGGGCTACACCCATCTTCAAAGAGCGCAGCCGGTGTCTTTCGCCCATCATTTGATGGCTTATTTCTGGATGTTCCAGCGGGATAAAGAACGACTTTCCGACAGCATGAAGCGGATTGATGTATCCCCATTAGGGGCCGGTGCACTTGCAGGGACGACGTTTCCTATCGACCGTGAATACAGTGCACAGCTTCTTGGGTTTGATGATATCTACCACAATAGCCTGGATGCAGTCAGTGATAGGGATTTCCTGGTCGAATTCTGCAGCAATGCTTCGCTTGTTATGATGCATTTGTCCCGTTTTTGCGAGGAGCTGATTTTGTGGTCTTCACAGGAATTTCAATTTGTTGAAATCAGTGATTCGTTCGCCACAGGCAGCAGCATGATGCCTCAAAAGAAAAATCCGGACATGGCAGAGCTGATCCGAGGGAAAACCGGCCGTGTCTACGGCAGCCTCGTTTCCTTGCTGACTGTGCTAAAAGGACTGCCGCTTGCGTACAACAAGGATATGCAGGAAGACAAAGAACCGCTCTTTGATGCTGTGCATACGTTAAAAGGTTCAGTGGCCATTTTTACCGGCATGCTTGAAGGACTTACCGTTAAAACGGAGAATATGCAAAAAGCCGTTTCTTCGGACTTTTCAAATGCCACTGAACTCGCCGATTACCTGGTAAATAAAAATATACCTTTCCGCGAAGCGCATGAAATTGTTGGAAAGCTTGTGCTGACCTGCATTCAGAAGCAGATGTATTTACTGGATCTGCCGTTTGAAGAATACAAATCCGCTTCTTCATGTTTTGAGGAAGATGTTTATGACGTACTGCAGCCGAAAACCGTGGTATCCCGACGAAATTCAGCAGGCGGAACCGGGTTTGAAGCCGTCAGATCTCAATTGAAAGTGGCGAAGACCAAAATTTAACCAGCCAAATTATGGCACGCTAATCTTACCTCTCGTGGTGAACACTAAGATAAACCCGAGAAGGAGGACAAAAGTATGCCCAAGCAAGAAAAACCTGTTTCCTTTACATCCTTTGATCAGGAAGATGAGATAACCATACAGCAGCAAATCAACGAATCGTATCAGAGCGGAGTCGTTGACTATGTAGATCAAGGCCATTCGAAAAAAGAGTGGGAGGACGAAGAAAGTCTTGAATCCTGACTTATAAAAAAAGCACCTGGATAACCCAGCGTGCTTTTTTGTTTTGCAGAGATGAGAAGTGCCACACATTTGGCCGGTGTCCGGAATAGACTTAGTTAAGAAGAAATGGTTACAATGATAATGAAAGACTCGAGTTTTTGGAGGTGGTACAGTGAGGCATGCCATTGTCACAGCAGGATCAAAAGGATTAGGCAAAAAAGTAACAGAGCAGTTAATCAAGCAGGGATGTTCCGTCACTGTTAACTATAGGAGTGACGAACACGCGGTAAGCAAGCTCAAGCAGGAATGGGAGATATATGAAGACCGTATCCAATACATAAAAGGCGATGTAACAAAAAAAGAGGATATCTCCCATATTTGTGAAAGTGCTCTGAATCAATTTGGACGTATCGATTATCTAATTAATAATGCCGGCCCTTATATATTTAAACGAAAAAAACTGGCTGACTATGAAGATCATGAATGGTATGAAATGATTGACGGAAATTTAAGCTCTGTGTATCACTTTTTAAAATGTACGATACCGGTTATGAGAAAGAATGGTTTCGGGCGCATCATCACCTATGGTTTTCAAGACGCAGAGTATACTCCTGGCTGGGTCTATCGTTCAGCCTTCAGTGCTGCCAAGGTGGGGCTGGTATCGTTAACTAAAACGATCGCGCTTGAGGAAGCGGAACATGGCATCACGGCAAACATGGTCTGTCCGGGCAACATTGTTGGAGAGATGAAGGAAGCCGGTATAGAAGAAGCAAGGATCGTAGGAGACAGGGACACACCAATCGGCCGTTCTGGAACAGGAGAAGATATCGCCAGACTGATCGCTTTCTTGTGTGAAAAAAATTCGGATATGATTACAGGCAGCATCATTTCAGCGACCGGCGGATTGGATGTCATCAACCGCCACCGAAAATAGGAAGTTTTTTGGTATTTTTTTGCTCGAATGCGAAGACTATACATTGATACGTTTTACATAAATAATCATTGGTCTCAATGAGGAGGATGGAAAATGAAAATCGGTGTTCCTGCAGAAGTGAAAAATAATGAAAACCGTGTGGCAATGACGCCTGCCGGTGTATTGAACCTGGTGGCATCCGGACATGAAGTGTATATTCAAAGCGGTGCGGGTGAAGGATCTGGCTTTCATGATTCTGAGTATGAAAAAGCGGGAGGAACGATCGTTCAGACTGCAGATCAGGCATGGGCAATGGACATGGTAATGAAGGTAAAAGAACCTCTGCCTGAAGAGTATATTTATTTCAGGGAAGGGCTGATCTTATTCACGTATCTTCACCTTGCGCCAGAGCCGGAACTGACAAAAGCCCTGATTGATAAAAAAGTAGTGGGCATCGCCTACGAAACCGTGCAGCTGCAAAACCGCTCCCTTCCTCTTCTCACCCCGATGAGTGAGGTCGCAGGGAGAATGGCGGCGCAGATCGGTGCACAATTTCTTGAAAAGCCAAAGGGCGGGAAGGGGATCCTGCTTGGAGGAGTTCCCGGTGTAAAACGCGGTAAGGTAACCGTCATCGGCGGCGGTGTTGTTGGAACAAACGCTGCAAAAATAGCAATGGGACTTGGAGCTGATGTGACCATCATCGATTTGAACCCTGAGCGGTTAAGGCAGTTGGATGACATCTTCGGAGCAGAGATTAACACCTTGATCTCCAACCCGTTAAACATCGCTCTCGCTGTTAGTGAATCCGACCTGGTAATCGGCGCTGTATTAATTCCGGGAGCACGCGCACCCAAGCTCGTAACAGAAGAAATGATCAAATCCATGAAGCCGGGTTCGGTGGTTGTGGATGTGGCCATTGACCAGGGCGGTATCTTTGAAACCGTTGATAAAATCACCACCCATGATAATCCGACGTATGAAAAATACGGAGTGGTTCATTACGCGGTTGCTAACATGCCGGGAGCGGTCCCGCGGACATCCACGATGGCGCTTACGAATGTCACCGTACCTTATGCAGTTCAAATTGCTAATAAAGGATATAAAGAAGCCTGCCGAAAAAATGAGGCTCTTCTTAAAGGAATCAATACGCTTGAAGGCTACGTAACATACGAAGCAGTGGCAGAAGCACACGGTCTTGAATATAAGTCGGTACATGAGTTTATTGATAAAGATTGATGCAAACCAAAAGGAAAACAGCGAATCCATCTTGGATCCGCTGTTTTTTCTGATTAGTTGACTATAACAAGTTCCTTGGTGAATTGTGTAAGGCATTCGTGGCCGTTTTCTGAAATGTAAACATCATCTTCGATCCTTACACCACCCACATCCGGAAGGTAAATTCCCGGCTCGATGGTATAAACCATTCCGGCTGCCAGTTTTTCGTTATTTTTTTCGTTCATGGAAGGGTGCTCGTGAACATCAAGTCCGAGCCCGTGACCGATGCGGTGAGGGAAGTAGTCGCCATATCCCGCTTCTTCAATGATCCTTCTTGCAGCAAGGTCAAGATCACCCACGCGGGTTCCAGGTTTGCTCAGATCCAGTGAGGCCTGCTGGGCCTTTTTCACCACTTCATAAATTTCTTTCTGCTTTTCGGAAACCGATTGGTAGGCAACGGTCCGTGTAATATCGGAACAATATCCGTCAACCACCACACCAAGATCGAAAAGGACAAAGTCCCCGGGCTGGATTTCTTTTAATCCAGGGTTGCCGTGTGGCATCGCGGACTTTTCTCCTGCCAGAATGGTCGTGGAAAAGGACATTTCTGCCGCACCTTTTTTCTTGAGTGCATATTCCACTGTAGCGACTAGTTCAAGCTCCGTTACTCCTCTGCCTATGGCGGCGACTCCTGTTTCTACACCAAAGTCGGCCAGACGGGCTGCTTCGCGGAGAATGGAAATTTCATCTTTGCTTTTAATCAATCGCATGGCATTCAGCTCATGTTCCACGGACACAAGAGATGCGTTTGGAAAAAGATTCAGCAACTGCATACCGCGATGATAGGAGAGGTGCTCTTTTTCCACAGCAATGGATTCCACAGAAGAAATGCCGCGGCCGGAAATAGCTTCCGAAATCATATCCCATGGATTATCCGTGTCGGAAAAGCCCAGAATCTCATGCTCCCATCCTGCATTTTTTGCCTGAAGTTCTTCCATTCCTGGACAAATGAGAACGGGCTCTTTATCCGGAAATACAAATACACCGAGCAGGCGCTCGTGAGGGAAACAGCGAAAACCCGTTAAATAATAAACATTGGCGGTCGAAGTTACAAATGCGCCTTGGATGTTTTGTTCTTTCAGCCATGTTGAGAGTGCTTCGATTTTTTGCATAATGTATCTTCCTTTCCTATGTATGGCTATTAATTGATATTTGAAGTACGCTTTCAATGTATCACTTCAATTCTGGGTTGTAAACGAACCGCCTTTGTAAAAGTCCGTTTAAGACATGTGAAAACAGGTAATGAGAAGGAAATGAAGGCAGTAATTGCGAATTGAAGTACAAGAACCATTAAAGGAGATGTTGAAGAAATGAAATTAACGTTCCATGGACAATCAGCACTAGAGATTACAACTGAAAAACATTCCATATGGGTTGACCCTTTTATTTCAGGCAACACCTTTTGTGATGTGGAGATTGGTGATGTAAAGCCGGATGTTATTCTTCTGACCCACGGACATAATGACCATGCTGGTGATGCAGAGGAAATTGCCAAACGGAATAACAGCCTGATTGTGGCGCCGTTTGAACTCGCCGAATATTTTGGTTCCAAGGGCTTGAACGTTCATCCCATGCATATTGGAGGGGGCTATCAGTTTGAATGGGGACATGTAAAGTGGACACAGGCGTTCCACGGATCCAGCTTTACCGAAGAAGACGGAACGGTTGTCTATACAGGCATGCCGGCGGGGCTTCTCTTTACAGCAGAAGGAAAAACGATTTATCACGCAGGCGATACAGCCTTGTTCTCGGATATGAAGATGATTGGCGAACGCAATGATATTGACGTGGCCTTTTTGCCGATCGGGGACAATTTCACGATGGGGCCTGAAGATGCGGCAACCGCCTCGGAGTGGCTTAATGCAAATTTGACGGTGCCCATTCACTACAACACGTACCCTGTGATTGAACAGGATCCCGACAAGTTTGTCGCATCTCTAAAAAGAGACGGCAAGGTCCTTAAACCGGGAGAATTTATTGAACGATAGAATACACTCTGCTTCTGCCTCCTTGTCAACATGCATAGCATAAGACAAGGGGGTTTTTATGATGGCCAATCACACCATGTTTAAAGCACTTTCTTTATTGGCGCTGCTCGTTTATGGCATCCCACATTTAAACTTTTCTCAGACGGGAAGTCCGGCTTTTGTTTTCTCATTTGTTTGGCTCGGTTTCGCACTTGTGGTATTGATAGCACAGACGAAGAAAATTTGGATTGCGCTTCACACTGTTCTTGAAGTGGATCATCGTCTAAAAGGCAATGTTCTTGAGCATTCCCGGCAGTCCTTCCTGAAGAATCATTGAGTTTCTGTTTCAATGTCTGTATAATCTGTATTAATCAACTATAGTAGAACAGATAAAACAGAAGCCAGAAGGAACGGTGGATAACATGGCTACCAAACATGAACAAATTATAGAATACATCGAATCCCTTGAAATCGGCTCCAAAATTTCTGTACGGCAGATCGCCAAAGCGCTTTCTGTGAGTGAAGGCACTGCCTACAGAGCCATTAAAGAAGCAGAGAATCAAGGCGTTGTCAGCACGATTGAACGTGTTGGAACCATCCGTATTGAACGGAAACTGAAGGAAAATATTGAAAAACTGACCTTTGCCGAGGTGGTTAACATTGTGGACGGCCAGGTGCTTGGCGGCAGAGAGGGATTACATAAAACGCTAAACAAATTTGTCATCGGCGCGATGAAGCTGGATGCCATGATGAGATATGTGGATCCGGGAAGCCTCCTAATCGTTGGTAACCGTGAAAACGCCCATGAATTAGGACTGAATTCCGGGGCAGCTGTACTCATTACTGGAGGATTTGATACAACAGATGAAGTGAAACGGCTGGCGGACTCTCTGAAACTTCCGGTTATTTCTTCGAGCTATGACTCCTTTACCGTGGCAACCATGATCAACAGGGCCATTTATGACCAGCTCATCAAAAAGGAAATCGTACTTGCCTCGGATATACTCATATCGGCTGAAAAGACCCACTTGCTCACCACATCAGATAACGTGGAAAAATGGTACGAGCTGAACCAAAAAACACAGCATAGCCGTTATCCGGTCATTGACAGCCAGATGAAAGTAGTTGGCATCGTAACGTCAAAAGACATCATCGGTATGGAGCGGTCTTTAATGATTGATAAAGTCATGACCCGCTCACCGATTACAGTTACTCATAAAACGTCTGTTGCTTCCTGCGCCCATATTATGATCTGGGAGGGCATTGAGCTTCTTCCTGTGGTAAATAACGCACAAAAGCTGCTCGGGATTCTGACGCGGCAAGACGTATTGAAATCCATGCAAATGATCCAGAAACAGCCTCAGGTAGGGGAAACCTTTGACGATTTGATTACCGCCTCCATTACGGAAGTCAAAGACGGACAAGTTCCAAGATACAAGTTTGGTGTTACGCCGCAAATGACCAACTACCTCGGTACCGTTTCATACGGCGTCATGACAACCCTTGTCATTGAAGGTGCCAGCCGGGCCTTAAGAAAGATTAAAAAAGGGGATATCGTGGTTGAGAACCTGACATTTTATTTTATCAAACCTGTGCAGATGGAAAGTACGATCGAAATCGTCCCCCGCGTACTGGAAGTCAGCCGAAAGTTCGGAAAAGTGGATGTGGAATTGTATCATGAGGGTGCAGTCGTGGGTAAAGCACTTTTGCTTGCCCAGTTGATCGGACATCGCGCCTGACGAAAAAACGGCTCAGGATCATCATCCGCTGAGCCGTTTTTTAAACTAAGACCGTGCGTTTTGTGCTTCTTCTATGGCCAAAGGCAGAAAATGCTTGTACATTTTATAGCCCGTAACCAATAAAAACAAGCCGTAAACAGAGAAAATGATAGCAATCCAAAGCTGGATTTTATCTTCGACCATGGTGAATTCGTTTAAACCAAATGAAAGCAAAAAGAGGCCAAGTGCCATCTTGGCTTTGGAACCAATCCAGTTTTTTTCATAAACGGCTCTGGATCTGACTTCTTTTACTTTATAAAAAATGTAAAATGAAAGAGAAACTACAACCAGGATAACAAATAACGGCATATGTCTTCTAACCTCCAAGTTCGTCGTCCATTTCCATTGTAATGGTTAAAGAGAAGAATTGCCATATGGTTAGTCAAAGAAAAGGGAGAGAATTCAATGAAAGAGGCTATTCTTGAAACGATCAGAAGGTACAATAAAATCGTTATCCACCGCCATATCCGTCCGGACCCTGATGCACTAGGTTCACAGGGTGGACTGGGAGCCATTTTAAAAGCTAGTTTTCCAGAAAAAGAGATTTACCTGGTAGGGGAAGAAGATCCTGCATTAACGTTTTTGGTGCAAATGGATCAGATTACAGATGATACCTATAACGGTGCGCTTGTGATTGTATGTGATACGGCAAATTCGCCGCGAATCAGTGATCAGCGATATTCGCTCGGTGACAGACTGATTAAAATCGATCATCATCCCAACGAAGAGCCATATGGTGACCTTGTCTGGGTCGATACAAGTGCCAGTTCTGTCAGTCAGATGATTTTTGAGTGGTTTGAGCATGAAAAAGAGAATGGTCTGATTCTGAACAAAGAGGCTGCCCGGTTGTTGTTCGCGGGAATTGTGAGTGATACCGGACGATTTTTATACCGGAATACCACAGAAAAAACTTATTATGCCGCGGGAGAGCTTGTGAGGAAAGGAATTTCAACAAGCGAAATCTTTGAAAATCTGTACAAAGTGAAAGAAAATACGGCGAGATTGAATGGTTATGTTCTTCAGAACTTTAAAGTGATTGACGGCATTGCCGGATACATTCATCTGCCGAAGGAGACGCTCGAAGAGTACGGCGTAAGTGTGAGTGAAGCCTCCCAGCTCGTGAACGCGTTTGCCAATGTGGAGGGAATGGTGGCATGGGTGTTTTTTGTGGATGAACCCCATCAAATTCGTGTCCGCCTTCGCTCAAAAGGCCCGGTAATCAACCAATTGGCAATGAAATACAACGGCGGCGGGCACCCGATGGCTTCTGGGGCAACAGTTTACAGTGAAGAAGAAACTAAACAAGTTGTTTTCGATTTGGTAGAATTGTGCAAAGCGTTTGTAACGAACCGCTAAAGCTGCAGGACGATATAAAGAAAAAACAGCTCGATGCAACTGCCCCTGGTAACAGGTCAGCAGTTCAACGGCTGTTTTTTGTTTGCTATGCACGCATTTAAACTCATTAGGATTTCTCGGGAATAAACCAGGAGCCTAGGTCTGTGGTGTCTTCGTGAACAGGAATATTCAGCTTCATCAGTTCTTTTTTGATGAGTTCTGCCACTTCTTTTGTTTCTGCAAAAGCAGAAAAACCATTCTGGATTTTTTTGACTTGTTCACGAGCGATTTCTTTACGGTTAATAATCAAGCGAAATACCCCCTATTCTTTCTTGCTTTCTTTTATTGTAAACAATCCGGTATCAAAAAGCCAACAGATTATTTGAATTGTCAAAAAACAGGAAATACGAATTATTTTTGGTGATGAGCAGATTATCCTTCAGGAATGATTTTCACGTGAACCTCAAGTGAGGTGTACAAAAAAAGTTGAGTAACAATGACTTTGTAGCTTTCGCCGTCGACTTCATACCCTTTGTTTTCAATAGCCTTGTAAAGGAGCATACGGGTTTTATAGACGGATTCAATCTCTTCACCGAGGAGATTTTCAAGCTGATCCTGTACGGATTCCGAAATTTCGTAGACTTTGAGCTGCGGCAGTCTGAGTGTATTATTGTTCGTTACGTATACTTTTATTTTCTGAACCCTTAATTGCTTTTCGTTTTCCTCATTGCTTTTTTCATAGGTATCTTTCCATTGTGCGATTTGTTCTTTTAGGTCAGCGATATGGGACGCTTGATTCTTGATGGTGCTGACATAATGTTCTACCGTCAACCCATACTGCATTAAAAAAAAGACCCATCCCAGTATAATTCCAAGCATCAGCCCGGCAAAAAAGCGCTGATAGCCTTTTCGGTTAAAAAAAGGGGGGATTCTCATCTTAGTTCAGATTCTCCTGTGTCAGCCATTGTAATAGGAGCATGGCGGTATTGGCACCGGCCATGGCGATAAAGATGATAATCAGCTGTTTAATGATTTCGTAGGTTGCACCATTTAAAAAGCTTCGTTCAAAATTTGTGATGGTGTCAAACGTACCTCCCATTGCAGCCACGATGGCCCAGATTTTCAGCTTTTTGGCAAGATCCACTGTTTCCATGAGGGGTGCTTTCCCGACCAGGAAGGCGGCGAGGCCACCGATAATGGCGCCGCCGAGAATGACGCCGAAAGCAATAAAAAAGGTAATGATAATACTTGAAAGAAATTCTCTCACACGTCACTCCTCCTTTTTATTATGATTATGGACACGCTCTGCGGAATATGCTTATTTTCTAAAGGAGGCAAGGATGTACTATAATAGAAGACAAATGAGCGATAAGGAAGTGATGCAATGACATTTGTTCCGTTGCATATACATACAGAATACAGTCTGCTTGAAAGTTCCGGCCGCCTGAATTCTCTGGTGAACCGAGCAAAAGAGCTCGGTTACAAAGCGCTGGCGATTACGGATAAGCTGAATATGTACGGGGTGATCCCCTTTTATAAAGCCTGTCAAAAGCAGGGCATTAAGCCTATCATTGGCCTTGAAGTCACCATTCTTTTAAACCCGGTGTTTGATACAAGAAAAAGACCGGAAACCGGCAAGCTGCTTCTTTACGCACGAAATGAAGCAGGCTATTTGAATCTATTGAAAATCAGCACGAAGCTGATGCAGGACCCGGCTTCTTTTCCAAGTCTGCAGAAAGATGTGTTGAGTGCTCATAAAGAGGGGCTGCTCCTCATCTCTTCTGGAACGGAAGGAGAAGTGCAGCAGCTGATTCTCCAGGGAGAAAAGGAAAGAGCGAGGGAAGTTTGCCGGCTTTATCAAAGCTGGTTCGGTCCACACGTTTACCTCGGGGTGGAAGACCACGGAACAGGAAAAGAAAAAAATATCAATTTTGAGGTGGAGCAGCTCTCCAAAGAGGAAAACATTCCACTTTCCGCTGCCCATGAAATCTATTATGTAAAACCGGAAGAAGCGGAATCGCAGGAGGTTCTGCTCTGTATTAAAAACGGTCAGAAGCTTGGGGATTTGGACAGGGAAATGCTGCCGACCGATGAGTTTTATCTGCTGTCACCCGATGAGATGGAAACTCGGTTCAGCCACCTTCCAGAGGCTTTGGCTGCCTCAGAAAAAATTGCGTCTGAGTGCAATGTCGAACTTGTTTTTAATCAGCAGCTGATTCCTAAATATCCGCTGCCTGAAGGAACATCATCCACCGACCATCTGAAGACGATTTGCCTGAAAGGCGCGGCCGCCCGATATGGGGAACCGGATGCCCGAGTTCTTGAGCGGCTGGACTATGAGCTCGACATTATCCGGAAGATGAAATTTGATGATTATTTTTTAATTGTCTGGGATTTTATGAGATTTGCTCATCGCTCCGGTATGATCACGGGACCCGGGCGAGGGTCGGCTGCAGGCTCTCTTGTCGCTTTTGTGCTCTATATTACGGAAGTGGATCCTATTGAGCATGATCTGCTCTTTGAACGGTTTCTTAATCCGGAACGTGTAACCATGCCTGATATCGATATTGATTTTCCGGATGTTCGAAGAGATGAAGTGCTTCAATATGTGAAAGAGAAATACGGAGAAGAACGGGTCGCTCAAATCATCACGTTTGGAACCCTCGCGGCCAAAGCCGCAATCCGTGATACGGCCCGAGTGCTTAACCTGCCGGGGAATCTGGTGGATTCGGTTTCCAAACAAATTCCCTCACGGCCGGGTATGACACTGGCACGGGCAACAGAAGAATCGTTTGGGCTGCAAAAGCTGATGAGTGAAAATCCGACTGTGCAAAAACTGGTGGACGTGGCTGCTACGCTTGAAGGCTTACCGCGCCACGCTTCTACACATGCAGCCGGGGTAATTATAAGCGGCCGGCCGCTTACTCAGTATACTCCCCTGCAAACCGGGCATGAAGGCATACCTCTAACACAGTACAGCATGGAATGGCTGGAGGATATCGGATTGCTTAAAATGGATTTTCTCGGCTTGCGAAATTTAACGCTGCTGGAGCAAATCTGTACGCTCGTTGAAAAGGGTACAGGGACGACTGTCCATCTTGGGAGCATTCCGTTTGATGATAAGGCAACCTTTGAATTGTTGGGAAAAGGGGATACAACAGGAATTTTCCAGCTGGAATCTGACGGAATGCGAAAGGTCCTGCAGCAGCTGAAGCCGACGGGATTTGAAGATATAGTCGCCGTGAACGCACTTTACCGTCCGGGCCCAATGCAGAATATTCCTGATTATATTGGGGGAAAGCATGGGACGCGAATGGTTGAATACCGTCACCCGGATCTTGAACCCATTCTAAAACCAACCTATGGCGTTATCGTGTATCAAGAACAGATCATGAAAATCGCCTCAAAAATGGCAGGCTTTTCTTTGGGGGAAGCCGACTTGCTGCGGCGAGCCGTAAGCAAAAAGAAGCGGGATGTGCTCGACCGGGAAAGAGAGCATTTTGTTAGAGGCTGTCTTGATCATGGGCATGACCAAGAGACGGCGAACGGCCTTTATGATCTCATAGTCCGGTTTGCCGATTACGGTTTTAACAAAAGCCATGCGGTTGCATACAGTGTTATCGCGTATCAGCTGGCTTATTTGAAAGCCAATTATCCACTGTACTTCATGGCAGCTTTATTGTCCAGTGTAACGGGAAATCCTGAAAAAATTGAACAGTACCGGAAAGAATGTTCCGAAAAGAAGATACGGGTGCTTCCGCCATCGATCCTACACAGCTTTCTCCATTTTACTGTAGAAGGAGATTGTGTTAGATTTGGTCTGTTGTGCATAAAAAATGCAGGTTATCAAGCGATCAAGCATCTGATTGAAACAAGGAGCAAGCATCCGTTCACCGATTTGTTTGATGTTTGCGCGTATTCGCCCGCCAGGCTGGTGAATAAGCGGACCCTTGAATCCCTGATTTTTGCCGGAGCTTTCGATGATTTTGGACAGGACAGGGCTTGTCTTCTGGCTACTCTGGACCGGGCCATCGAGTATGGAGAAAAGATCCAGGCGTACCGGGAAGAAAATCAGATACAGCTGTTTGGGGAACATGACAGCATAGAGAAGCCGGGCTATGTAGAAGTGCCTCCGTTCAAGGAGGCGGAACGTTTGAAGTTCGAGTATGAAGCCCTTGGCTTTTACCTTAGCGGCCATCCGCTGAAAAAATTCCAGCGCCTAATGGAAGAATATGGGGTCCTTTCCATCAGTGAAGCATCAAATACCCCGGCAAAGTCCAATGTGCGCCTGGGCGTCATGATTACGAAGGTCAGAGCGATAAAAACAAAAAAGGGAGACCTGATGGCTTTTATTTCTGGAAGTGATGAGTCGGGAGAGATGGAATTTGTCGCTTTCCCCAATACCTATAAAACCTACCATGACCTTTTTCAAAAAGGGGCTTTCCTCCTGATTGAGGGAGCTATGGAAGAAAAGAGCGGATCAAGACAGGTATTGATCAATAAAGCCGGTCTCCTTTCGGAAGTAAGTGAAAAAAAGCAGCCTTCCAGGGAACAAATTTTGTATCTCAAACTTCAAACGGACCTTTCTCCGTCTGTGCTCAGCCAATTAAAAGCAAAGCTGCATTCAAGCCGTGGAGAAGCCAGGGTGATTCTGTACTATGAACAGGATCGAAAAAGTATTAAGCTTTCACAATCAGTTGCTCCAACCTATGAATTTTTGTCAGAAATCAGGGGGCTGATTGGTGCGGAAAACGTAGTGTTAAAAGGAGGGTAATGTCTTTACAGCTTGCCTTCATCTGTTATAATAAATAGGTCAATGGTGGTCAGACCACCATAAAAGGCTGATAAAATATGCTGGATAGTTGCACCCCTTTAAAACAGACATTGCTTCACCAATTCTTTTTACGCTAACTTAATTCATTAAAATTAGGAGATGAACGGATGTCTATATTACGAGAAGAAGCACTGCACATGCACAGAGTAAACAAAGGGAAATTGGAATCGACTCCTAAAGTTCCGGTAAGAAATGCAAAGGATTTAAGCCTTGCGTATTCTCCGGGAGTGGCAGAACCATGCAAAGATATCTATGATGACAAATCTAAGGTCTACGAATATACCATGAAAGGCAATACTGTTGCTGTAGTTTCCGATGGTACAGCGGTTCTTGGACTGGGCAACATCGGACCGGAAGCAGCCATGCCAGTTATGGAAGGAAAAGCTGTTCTATTTAAGAGCTTTGCCGGTGTGGATGCGTTCCCGATCTGCCTGAATACAACTGATATCGATAAAATTGTTGAAACGGTTAAGTTGCTTGAACCTACCTTTGGCGGAGTTAACCTGGAAGACATTGCGGCTCCAAATTGCTTTTTGATAGAAGAACGATTGAAAAAAGAGACGAATATCCCTATTTTTCATGATGACCAGCACGGAACTGCAATCGTTACACTTGCAGGCCTTGTTAATGCTTTAAAGCTCTCAAACCGTCAAATGTCTGAGATCAAGGTTGTAGTGAACGGGGCAGGCGCTGCCGGGATTGCTATTATTAAGCTTTTGGACCGCTTTGGTGTAAAAGACATTGTAATGTGTGATACTAAGGGTGCGATTTATGAAGGCCGTCCGTTTGGCATGAACAGCGTGAAAAGCGAGGTTGCTAAATTCACCAACCGCTCCAAAAAGGAAGGAACCTTACAGGAAGTCATCGCCGGCACCGATTTGTTTATCGGCGTGTCCGTTGAAGGGGCATTAACAGAGGAAATGGTTCGCTCCATGAATGAAAATCCGATCATCTTCGCCATGGCGAATCCTACGCCCGAAATCATGCCTCAAAAGGCGAGAGAAGCAGGGGCTATGGTCATTGGGACAGGCCGTTCCGACTTTCCAAACCAGGTAAATAATGTGCTTGCTTTTCCTGGAATCTTCCGGGGTGCTCTTGATGTCCGGGCAACCCACATCAATGAAGAGATGAAGATCGCTGCGGTGCATGCCATTGCGAATCTTGTGGCAGAATCAGAACTGAATCCTGATTATGTAATTCCGGCACCATTTGATCCACGTGTAGCTCCAGCGGTTGCCGCAGCAGTGGCAAAAGCGGCTATGGAAACGGGTGTGGCCAGAATTCAAGCGAATCCCGAAAAAATCGCTGAAAAAACCATGCAGCTTTCATTGATAGGTAAGGAATAAGCGATTCTCAAGGGAGGCTGGACAGTTGTCAGGCACATCTGAAAAGGTCTATGTTGAGATCATCAAAAAGATTAAAACCATTATTGAAGAAGACGATCTGCAAGCCGGTGATAAACTGCCGTCGGAGCGAGAGCTTACTGACCGCCTGCATGTTGGGCGCTCCTCTGTAAGAGAGGCCTTGCGTTCACTTGAGCTTCTGGGGCTTATTGAAACCCGCAGAGGCGAGGGGACGTTTATAAAGCCTGCCACGGGCCACCGGCTTGTGGAGGTTCTTGCTTCTTTTATTTTGCACGATCAAAAGGCCAGACAGGATCTTTTGGAAACCAAGTCTATAATTATCAGGGATTGTATAGAATTAGCTGTACAGAGAGTTCGTCCAGAGGATATTGAGTACCTGAATGGCCTCATCCGGGAGATTGAACGCACGAAGCATGAGAGTGATCTGCAGCAACTGATTCTCCGGTTCCAGGAATCTGTTATCAAATTATGCAACAATCATTTGCTGTACAGGCTGTGGGTTGAGTTATCAGACTACGGACTGTCAGTTCATCAACATTCATTTCTTCTTCATTCAGGGGAATGCTCCCAACTATTGGAGCACTTAAAGAACGGGGACAGCAAGAATGTAATTCAGCTAATGTCACAGACCATGTGAGATTAAGTTTACACAGTATGGGTGGTGTTATTTTGTTAAAGGATTTTTTCGCCAAGAAGAAGAAATATGCCACGATTCCTACCGAAAAAATGAAACAGGATGTGCCTGAGGGACTGATGACCAAGTGTCCTGAATGCAAACACATCATGTATACAAAAGAGTTAAAGAAAAACTTGCTTGTATGCCAATCCTGCCAATATCATTATCCGATGTCTTCCTTCGAACGAATTGGAAGTCTCGTGGACGAAGGCAGTTTCACAGAATACGACCGGAACATGATATCGGAGAATCCGCTGGAGTTTCCAGGATATCTGGAAAAATTAGAAAGTGACAGAATGAAAACAAAAATCAATGAAGCTGTTGTCACTGGAGACGCAACTATTAATGAAAATCCAGTTGTTATTGCGGTCATGGATTCGCGTTTCAGAATGGGCAGCATGGGTTCTGTGGTTGGAGAAAAGATCACAAGAGCTATTGAGCAGGCGATTGAGAAAGAGCTTCCTTTTATCATCTTCACTGCTTCCGGTGGTGCAAGAATGCAGGAAGGAATTCTGAGCTTGATGCAGATGGCCAAGACAAGTGTTGCGCTCAAAAGGCACAGCGACCGAGGGCTTCTGTTTATTTCTGTCATGACGCATCCGACAACAGGCGGGGTATCTGCAAGCTTTGCTTCTGTTGGAGATTATAATTTTGCAGAACCTAAAGCATTAATTGGCTTTGCCGGCCGCCGGGTCATCGAGCAGACAATCCGTGAAGACCTGCCGGAAGATTTCCAGACAGCAGAATTTTTGCTGAAGCATGGCCAGCTCGATAAGGTTATACCAAGACATGAAATGAAAGAAACACTGACAAATGTATTGAAAATCCACTCAGGAAGGAGGGCATAGACTTGGTTGGAGAATTAGAGTTTGAACGTCCGATTACAGAACTGAAAAAGAAGATTGCAGAACTTAAATCGTTTATGGATGAAAAGGGAATTGACTTAACTGATGAAATCACTTCACTTGAAGAAAGGCTGAGCGCTCTTCAAAACGATACGTATGAAAATATGAGCGCATGGGACCGTGTTCTAGTTGCCCGCCATCCTGAGCGTCCGACAACACTTGATTACATCTCTTTTCTTTTTAAAGATTTCATTGAATTGCATGGTGATCGCCTCTACGGTGAGGATGAGGCAATTGTCGGGGGAATTGGTATGTTTCATGACCAGCCTGTTACTGTGATTGGACAGCAGCGCGGCCGTGACACAAAAGAAAACATCAGACGCAACTTCGGCATGCCGCATCCGGAAGGGTACCGCAAAGCCCTCCGTTTGATGAAGCAAGCAGAGAAGTTCTCTCGCCCGGTTATTTGCCTGATGGACACAAAAGGAGCATTTCCCGGGAAGTCAGCTGAAGAAAGAGGACAGAGTGAGGCCATTGCCAGAAACCTGGTGGAAATGGCGGGTCTTAATGTACCCATTATTTGTATCGTCATCGGTGAAGGTGCCAGCGGCGGAGCACTTGGCATCGGAGTAGGCAACCATGTTCATATGCTGGAAAACTCCTGGTACTCTGTTATTTCACCTGAAGGTGCGGCTTCTATTCTTTGGAAGGATTCGACAAAAGCCAAACTTGCGGCAGAGTCGATGAAAATTACAGCTCCTGATTTGAAGGAACTCGGAATAATCGATGAAATGATACCGGAAGTTAAAGGCGGAGCGCATCATGATCCGGCTGAACAGGCGAAGCGAATCGAAGCGGTTATTCAGTCATCACTTGAAGAACTGATGAATTTGTCAGAAGAAGAGCTGGTGGAACAACGCTATGAAAAGTACAAAAATATGGGAGAATTTACGTTTGTAAACGATTCCATTGCTGTCAAATAAAGAATGTGCTTTCTCCGTGACGAGAAAGCACATTTTTTGTCGTTTGTTGTCTATTGTGTTGAAGTTTTGAACATGATATTTTAATAAGATGAGAATACATGAGAGGTGGAAGCTAAATGAAGCGAATTGGGGTTCTTACGAGTGGAGGAGATTCACCGGGTATGAACGCTGCCATTCGTGCTGTAGTTCGTAAGGGGATTTTTCATGATCTTGAGGTTTATGGCATCTATAATGGTTACGCTGGCTTGATTGCGGGTAATATTACTAAATTGGAAGTGGGCTCTGTGGGAGATATTATTCACAGAGGCGGCACCATGCTTCGCACAGCCAGATGTGAAGAATTCAAAACGTCTGAAGGACAGGCCAAAGGGATTGAGCAGCTGAAAAAATTCGGCATTGAAGGTTTGGTTGTCATTGGAGGAGATGGTTCTTTTCAGGGAGCGAAAAAGCTCTCCGAAGCAGGATTTCCGACGATTGGTTTGCCAGGAACCATTGACAATGATATCCCGGGAACCGATTTTACGATTGGATTTGATACAGCATTAAATACTATAATTGAAGCGATCGATAAAATTCGAGATACTGCCACTTCCCATGACAGAACATATGTTATTGAAGTTATGGGTCGCGATGCAGGGGATCTGGCCTTATGGGCGGGTCTTGCTGACGGTGCAGAATCCATTCTTATACCTGAAGAAAGGCATGACATTGATCACATTATCAACCGTCTGCAGTTGGGCATTGACCGCGGCAAGAAACACAGTATCATCATCGTGGCTGAAGGTGTCTGCAGCGGTGTGGAAATCGGAAAACAGATCGAAGAAAAAACCAACTTGGAAACACGGGTTACTGTGCTGGGACATATTCAGCGTGGCGGATCACCAACCGCATTTGACCGTGTACTTGCAAGCCGTCTGGGCGCCAGAGCCGTTGAGCTCCTGCTTGAAGGCAAAGCCGGGCGCACCGTTGGCGTGCAGAAAAACGTTCTGGTGGATCATGACATAACGGAAGTGCTGGCAAGCAAACACCATCTGGATCAAGGAATGTACCGTCTGTCTCAGGAACTATCAATCTAATTTCACATTGCATGAACAAGTGCAAAACACAGGAGGAAGACCATGCGTAAAACAAAAATAGTCTGTACTATCGGGCCTGCAAGTGAGAGCGTTGAGAAACTGACTCAACTGATCGATGCAGGTATGAATGTGGCTCGGCTTAATTTCTCTCACGGAGATTTTGAAGAGCACGGAGCACGTATGATTAATATCAGGGAAGCAGCTGCTAAGCTGGGAAAAACAGTTGCCATTCTTTTGGACACAAAAGGGCCTGAAATCCGTACACAGACATTGGAAGGCGGAGTGGCAGAGCTTCAAGCAGGAGAAGAGCTTGTCATCTCCATGGAAGAAGTTATGGGTACGAATAAAAAAATCTCAGTAACATATCCTGGCCTTGTGGACGATGTTCATGTAGGTTCCAAGATTCTTTTGGATGATGGCTTAATTGAGCTTGAAGTTACAAAAATCGGAGCCAAAGAAATCACAACAAAAATACTTAACAGCGGAACGCTTAAAAATAAAAAAGGGGTTAACGTCCCAAATGTCAGCGTTAAGCTTCCAGGAATTACGGAAAAAGACGCGAAGGATATCGAGTTCGGCATTAAGCAGGGAATTGACTTCATTGCTGCCTCCTTTGTACGTCGTGCGACGGATGTGCTTGAGATTCGCGAGATTCTTGAAAAGCACAATGCCCAAAGCATTCAGATCATTCCAAAGATCGAGAACCAGGAAGGTGTCGAAAACATCGATGAAATTCTTGCTGTATCTGACGGTTTGATGGTTGCCCGCGGTGACCTTGGCGTGGAAATTCCTGCTGAAGAAGTGCCGCTTGTGCAAAAAATGCTCATTAAAAAGTGCAATGAGCTTGGAAAGCCTGTCATTACAGCAACGCAGATGCTCGACTCCATGCAGCGCAACCCTCGTCCAACACGTGCGGAAGCGAGTGACGTGGCCAACGCCATTTTTGATGGCACAGATGCCATTATGCTTTCCGGAGAAACAGCAGCCGGAACTTATCCGGTTGAAGCGGTACAAACCATGCACAAGATCGCAAACCGTGCCGAAGCCTCTCTGGAATACCGCAATATCCTGTCACAGCGAAGCAAAGAAAGCAAAACAACAATTACAGATGCGATTTCTCAATCTGTATCCTTTACTGCTCTTAATCTTGAAGCGGATGCCATCATTACAGCAACCGAGCGTGGACATACTGCCAGAATGATTTCCAAATATCGTCCAAAGGCTCCTCTTGTTGCGGTAACAAGCCATGATGACGTCATGAGAAAGCTTGCTCTTGTCTGGGGAGTGTATCCTGTAAAAGGCAAAAAGGCAGAAACAACAGATGAAATGTTCCAGGTTGCCATTGACTCTTCTATTGAGAGCAACCTAGTTACTCATGGAAGCATTGTGGTGATTACAGCTGGTGTTCCTGTGGGTAAAACCGGATCAACCAACCTTCTTAAGGTGCATGTGATTGGTGATGTACTTGCCAAAGGTCAAGGCATTGGGCAAAATTCCGCAACGGGGAAAGTTGTAGTGGCAAAAAACTCCACTGAAGCTTCCAAAGTTCAGGAAGGCGACATCCTTGTAACCATCGGCACTGACCGTGAAATGATGCCGGCGATTGAAAAAGCAGCTGCTATTATTACCGAAGAAGGCGGGTTAACCAGCCACGCTGCGGTAGTGGGCATCAGCCTTGGGATTCCTGTTATCGTTGGACTTCAGAATGCTACAGAAATTTTGAAGGACGGCCAGGAAATTACCGTGGACGCTTCAAAAGGCGACATTTATGACGGGCGTAAAAACGTACTATAAGATATACAAATAAGAGAGGGATTCTTGTCCTTCTCTTTTTTTATAAACAAAAGTGAGATGGTAAAGGAGTACATATATGTTCAGGATTTTATTTTTATTGCTGCTGATCGTACCCGCTGCCGAAATTGCAATTTTGATATGGGTGGGCCACCTGATCGGTCCACTGCCCACGTTTATCCTCATTGTCCTCACCAGCCTGCTTGGTGCATGGCTGGCCAAAAAAGAAGGGCTGCATGCTTTGAGGCTTGCACAAACCCAGCTGCAGAACGGGCAGGTTCCCGGCTTTGTGCTTATTGACGGCCTCTGTATTCTGGCCGGGGGCATTTTTTTATTCACGCCAGGCTTTATTTCAGATGTTATCGGTGTGCTTCTGCTTATCCCGCCGACCCGGGCGGTGGCAAAAGCATGGCTTTTGCGCTATTTTCAGCGGAAAATCAAATCCGGGCAATACCATTTTTATTGGAAACGGTAAAAGAGCATCCAGATTGGACGCTCTCTTCTTTTTTACGGGGAAAAAACGTATAGCAGGGAAGAGATTTTCCCAAGGTGTTTTATGGAAAATTCTTCAAATTATATCCGTCTCTAATCAGGCCTGTCAGCATTCCCTTTTATAAACGCATAGATTTCGTGGAAAAATTGGGCCTGGTGGAGGGCACGGACGATGACAAGGAAGGCTGGTCCAATTAGCAGCCCAAGAAAGCCGAACCACTGGTAACCGGCAAAGAGGGCGATCAGGGTAGCGAGAGGATCAAGTCCTATCGTGGAGGACAGGATTTTGGGTTCTGCCAGCTGGCGCTGAATGATTACCACTCCATAAAGAATGGAAAGCCCTACGGTTAGTGGATAATCCCCTGATACAAAGGTATACGCAATCCAGGGTATAAAAATGGCTCCCGTTCCGAGGTAGGGAAGAAGGTCAACGGCACCAATCAAAAGTGAAATCGTGATGGCATATTCAATCCGCAGCAAAAGTAGACCGATTAGAACAATGCAGGCTGTCATTGAAATCAGCGTAAATTGGGCCTTCGCAAAACCGAACAACGCCTTTCTGAGCTCAAGATAGACCGTCCGCGCGCGCGCCATCCACTTGTCCGAAGAGATTTTTCGCAAATACCGGGAAAAGCGGTACCAATCCTTGCATATAAAAAAGGCAGCCAGAATGGAAAAAACAAAAACGGTTACAAACGTGGGAAGACTGACGAGCAGGGAGGAGACAATATCCACGGCTTCCTGTGCAAGCTTGGAAACGGTTGTGGTAATGTGGGTGCCGATGGCGTCAATATTCTTCATGATCGTTTGCTGATGGTCGTCTTCGAGGTTGTTGAACATGGCGTTAATATCATTGTAAAAGGGCAAAATTTTTGTTTTGAAATAGATTTCTATATACTGTACAAGTTCCTTGCTGTAATCGGGCAGAACATGCGCCAGATATGCCAAGCCGGTGAAAATTTCACGGACGAGCAGCAGGATGGTGCCGGCTGCTGCTCCAATCAGCAGCAACAAAGCAGCAAAAACGGCCAAGGCTCTCGGCATTTTCCCCTTTTCCTCCAAGAAGTTAACAAAGGGATTAATTGCCATGGCGATGATTCCTCCCAGGATAAAAGGGTAGGTTACTTTGGAGAGGAAAAAACAGCCTATTAAGACGAGGGCAAATAAACATACTATGAGAAAGAAACGAAATATACGGTGCAAATAATCATTGTTCACCATTTACCACCACTTCCCGTCCATTGCTTAATTAGAAAGAAGGTATATTATGCAATCCACAATTTTTTTGGTTATTTTGCTTATCATAGGAGTAATCGCGAAGAACCAGTCGCTGATTGTAGCGCTGGCGGTATTGCTTGTCCTGAAATTTACCGGGATTGGAGACAAGATTTTCCCGCTGATTCAACAAAAAGGCATAAACTGGGGAGTCACCATCATTACTATTGCCGTTCTTGTTCCCATTGCAACCGGCGATATCGGCTTCAAGCAGCTTCAGGAGGCAACGAAGTCATCCTTCGCCTGGATCGCCTTACTCTCGGGGATATTTGTCGCACTTATTGCTTCTAAAGGAATCATCCTTCTTCAGGAAGATCCGCATATCACAGCAGCTCTTGTTTTCGGCACTATTCTCGCCGTAGCATTCCTGAACGGCGTTGCCGTAGGTCCGCTTATCGGAGCAGGAATTGCATATTTAGCCATGAAGATTGTCGAATATTTCACTGCATAAAGAAGGAAAAAGGGCTTAAGCATTCACAAAGTACTATTTATTGTTTATAATTGACTTATATGTACCAATTCCTTTAAATAGTCTACATTTCTAAATAGGCCAGAAATGTAAGCTCTTACTTATAAGAGTTTTTTGGTTTTGTGCTTTTCTATTAAAGGAGAAGGAGATTCTAGAAAGGGAGAGATAACCATGACAGCAACAAGAGGATTAGAAGGTGTAGTAGCTACCACCTCATCTGTCAGCTCAATCATTGATGATGTACTGACATACAGAGGGTACAGCATCGATGATCTTGCCGACCATGCAACATTTGAGGAAGTAGTGTATTTATTATGGAATGGCAAACTTCCTAACGAAAGAGAACTGGAACAGTTTAAAGCAGAGCTTGCTGAACAAGCGGCTGTATCTGAAAATTTAATCAATCAATTGAAATCGCTTCCTCTAAAAGGGGTACATCCGATGGCGATTCTTCGTACAGCTGTCTCTATGCTAGGCATATACGATGACGAAGCAGAAGATATGTCTAAAGAAGGAAACTACAGAAAAGCGGTAAAACTTCAAGCTCAGATTTCCACTGTGGTTACAGCGTTTGCAAGAATCCGGGAAGGCAAAGACCCTGTTGCTCCGCGCAAGGATTTCGGCTTCGCAGCTAACTTCCTGTACATGCTGACTGGCAATGAGCCGGATGAGGTGGCAGTGGAAGCGTTTAATAAAGCGCTTGTTCTTCATGCAGACCATGAACTGAATGCATCAACCTTTACAGCACGTGTAGCGGTTGCGACACTTTCTGATATGTATTCTGGTGTTACTGCTGCAATCAGTGCTCTTAAGGGACCATTACACGGCGGTGCCAACGAGCAGGTTATGAAAATGCTCAGCGAAATTAAAGAAGAAGAAAATGTTGAAAGCTATTTAAGAAACGCAATTGACAACAAACAGAAGATCATGGGCTTCGGACACCGTGTATATAAGAGTGGTGACCCGCGCGCCAAGCATCTGCGTGAAATGAGCAAGCAGTTAACGACAACAACAGGCGAAGAAAAGTGGTATAACATGTCTGTGAAGCTTGAAGGATTGCTAAAAGAAGAAAAAGGTCTTCTTCCGAATGTTGACTTCTATTCAGCAAGCGTTTATCACAGCCTTGGAATTCCGCATGATATTTTCACACCGATTTTTGCAGTAAGCCGTGTATCTGGTTGGATCGCGCACATTCTTGAGCAATATGAGAATAACCGCTTGATTCGTCCGCGTGCAGATTACACCGGGCCTTCCATGCAAAAGTACACACCGCTTGCTGAGCGTTAAAAAAGAGTATGAGAAGAGGGCTTCCTCTTCTCATTTGAACGGTATTTTAGTAGGATATAAAAGTAAGAGTTTTTGGATAGATTACAGATAGGAGGACAAACAACATGTCAAACGGAGAGCGTATTACAGTAGATAACGGGGTATTAAACGTACCAAACCATGCAATTATTCCTTTTATTGAGGGAGACGGGACAGGCCCTGACATTTGGGCGGCAGCATCTCGTGTATTGGAAGCTGCAGTAGATAAAGCGTATAACGGTGAGAAGAAAATTGTCTGGAAAGAAGTTCTTGCCGGAGAAAAAGCATTCAACGAAACTGGGGAATGGCTTCCAGCTGAAACACTTGATGTGATCCGCGATTACATAATCGCTATTAAAGGACCTTTAACTACACCGGTTGGCGGCGGAATCCGTTCATTGAACGTGGCACTTCGCCAAGAACTCGACTTGTTTACATGTCTTCGTCCGGTTCGTTATTTCCAAGGTGTTCCTTCACCAGTTAAACGGCCTGAAGACACAGATATGGTTATCTTCCGAGAGAACACTGAAGATATTTACGCAGGTATCGAGTATGCAAGCGGGTCTGAAGAAGTGAAGAAAGTGATCTCTTTCCTTCAAAATGAAATGGGCGTAAATAAAATCCGTTTCCCTGAAACTTCAGGAATCGGAATCAAACCAGTTTCTTCTGAAGGTACAAAGCGTCTTGTCCGTGCTGCTCTTCAATATGCCATCAACGAAGGACGCAAGAGTGTAACGCTTGTTCACAAAGGAAACATCATGAAATTTACAGAAGGTGCCTTCAAAAACTGGGGTTACGAGCTTGCTGAACAAGAATTCGGCGATAAAGTATTCACTTGGGCACAATACGACCGCATTGTAGAAGAGCAAGGAAAAGATGCAGCGAACAAAGCGCAGGCTGATGCAGAAGCTGCTGGAAAGATTATCGTTAAAGACTCGATCGCTGATATCTTCCTTCAGCAAATCCTTACTCGTCCAGCAGAATTCGATGTTGTAGCGACAATGAACCTAAACGGTGACTACATTTCCGATGCACTTGCTGCACAAGTAGGCGGAATCGGGATCGCTCCTGGAGCCAACATCAACTATGAAACTGGACATGCCATCTTCGAAGCAACTCATGGTACAGCTCCTAAATATGCTGGTTTGGATAAAGTTAACCCATCTTCTGTTATCCTTTCTGGTGTGCTTATGCTTGAACACCTTGGATGGCATGAAGCAGCTAAACTTATCACGAATGCTATGGAAAAATCCATTGCAGAAAAAGTGGTAACCTATGACTTCGCTCGTCTGATGGACGGTGCTACAGAAGTAAAATGTTCCGAGTTTGCTGACGCATTGATCAGCAACATGAAATAATAACAAAAGGCCCCGACTTCCGGGGCCTTTTGCAAAATTTAACGAGCTGCAGGACAGAAAACCTGAATACCTTGGAGGGATAATAGAATGGCAGTGAATTCGCGCAAAAAGATTTCAGTCATCGGTGGAGGATTTACAGGAGCAACTACTGCATTTATTGCAGCACAAAAAGAACTTGGCGATGTTGTTCTTGTTGACATCCCACAAGCTGAAAACCCTACAAAAGGGAAAGCGCTGGATATGCTTGAAGCAAGTCCGGTACAGGGGTTTGATGCCAACATTATCGGTACTTCCAACTATGAAGATACAAAAGATTCTGATGTGGTGGTTATCACAGCCGGAATTGCGCGCAAGCCCGGCATGAGCAGGGATGATCTTGTCAACACGAATGCAAACGTCATGAAAAGTGTTACACAAGAGATTGTGAAACATTCTCCTAATGCTGTTATTATTGTTTTAACCAATCCGGTTGATGCCATGACCTATACCGTTTTGAAAGAATCCGGTTTTCCAAAAAGCCGTGTCATCGGGCAGTCTGGAATTCTAGACAGCGCCCGCTTCCGTACCTTTATCTCACAAGAGCTTAACTTGTCTGTAAAAGACATAACCGGGTTTGTCCTTGGCGGACATGGAGATGACATGGTTCCGCTCGTTCGTTACTCATACGCAGGCGGTATTCCGCTTGAAAAGTTAATTTCTCAGGAGCGTCTGGATGCCATCGTGGAACGTACACGCAAAGGCGGAGGAGAAATTGTTAACCTGCTTGGAAACGGCAGTGCCTACTATGCACCAGCGGCATCTTTGGTTGAAATGGTGGAAGCTGTTCTTAAAGACCAAAGGCGCGTTCTTCCATCCATCGCTTACCTTGAAGGTGAGTACGGCTATCAGGGGATCTGTCTTGGAGTGCCGACCATTATTGGAGGTAACGGATTGGAAGAAATCATTGAGCTGGAACTTACAGCAGATGAAAAAGCTGCTCTTGACCGTTCCGCTGAGTCTGTAAAAGCAGTCATGAACGTGCTTGCATAATAATAGAAGGTTCGGGATTTCCCGAATCTTTTTCTGGCAACAAAATGTAAGCGTTTACTTTTTAACTCGGGGAAGGGGTGTTCTATATGCTGCTTGGAAAAAAACGAAAACTGGGCAGAAAATTAGATGAAATCAAAACAGGTGAGAAGCTTGAATTGTCTGAAGCGATAGAAGATAAAGATCTCCTGTTATATCTTGGACTAACCAACGATAATAATCCTTTATTCATCCAGCATGACTATGCATCTATGACACCTTTCAAAAAGCCGATTGTTCCACAAATCATGCTGACAGGAATGGTAACCTCGGCCATATCAAAGTATTTGCCGGGACCAGGAAGCAGCATAAAAAAACAATCCCTAACCTTTATTAAACCCGTCCACCATTATGGAAAAGTACATTTTCTCTTCCAGGTGACCAACATCAATGAGGAAGCCCATTCTATTACCATGTCGGTGGAGGGCAAAAATGAAAAGAACGAAAAGGTGATTGAAGGAGAACTTGAAGTTTGTCCTCCCTATGCTCCAAAATCGATTACTTCTCATACCTTGGAAAATTTTTAAGACCAGCTGCATAGCTGGTCTTTTTATCATTTGGACACCTCGTCAAAGAAAGAGCACCATCTCTATAAAAATTTTACAAACTTTACGAAATCTTTATTCTGCCCCTTTTGTGCATTGAAGAAAAAAATAGTATGATTGTAATGAATCATGTGAAACGCAACTATATAAAGGGTGGGAAAAGATGAGCCAGAAGATTATGGTAGTCGAGGACGAGTTATCGATCTCAACATTATTGCAATTTAATTTGGAACAAGCTGGTTTTGAAGTGATCACTGCTATGGATGGACGCAAGGGTCTGGAATTGGCAGAGATGGAAAAACCGGATTTAATGGTTCTCGATCTTATGCTTCCTGAGATGGATGGCCTTGAGGTTTGCAAAAACCTGCGGCAGAAGCAGATTTTTATTCCCATTCTCATGCTGACTGCAAAAGATGATGAATTTGATAAAGTCCTGGGGCTGGAGCTTGGGGCTGACGACTATATGACAAAGCCATTTAGCCCGAGAGAAGTGGTGGCACGTGTTAAGGCGATCTTAAGAAGGACAAAGCAAATGGCCGTGGAAGAAGCCGCCCCTGTGGAAGAAGCAGAAAAACTGACGATTGGCGAGGTTGAGGTGTATCCGGAAAATTATGAGGCCTTTTATAAAGGTACAGCACTGGAATTAACACCAAAAGAATTTGAACTCCTCGTTTATCTCTCAAAAAATAAAAACAGAGTATTAACACGTGAGCAGCTTCTTTCAGCTGTGTGGAATTATGATTTTGTCGGTGATACACGGATTGTTGATGTTCATATCAGCCACCTCAGGGAAAAGATTGAAGAAAATACACGCAAGCCCATCTATATTAAAACCATACGGGGAATGGGCTATAAATTAGAGGTTCCTCAGTAATGCCTGATTTCAAAAACCGGGTACTTTCTTTTTTCCTGGTTGGCATTATGCTTGTTTTTATTTTGCTTGCTTTAATTGTGGGAGGGCTGGTGCATTACACCATCAAGGAGAAACGGGTGCAATCCTATCAGCATGAGCTTGAGCTGGTGGCGGTTGCTGCCAGAGGCAATGATCAGGAACTGCTTAAAAAGCAGCTGAAAGCGGCAGAAAAGGATTTACACGGTAAACTTGTCTATCTTTCCCCTGAAGGCAAGGTGCTTGCCCAAACCGGCAAAGAAGAACCACCGGTTCCCCGGCAGCCGTTACAGGGACTGGACGGGTATAAAAAAGATATATTGGTTTCCACCAAACATATGGACCATCTTTTGTATACTCTCCCTGTAAAAGAAGACTCCTCCGGGAATATCCGTGGCTACGTCCAGCTGATCATCCTCGAACAAGCGGCCAACCAAACAGAACGAACCGTATGGCTCAGTCTTTCACTTGGCTTTTTGCTCAGCCTTGTGATCGTTCTTTTCATCTCCATTCGTGTGCTGGACCGCATTGTCAAACCGGTGGAAGAAGCGACCAGTACGGCGAAAGAACTGGCCCGGGGAAATTTTAAAGCCAGAACCTATGAATATAAAGGTGATGTAGGAGAACTGAACTTTTCATTAAATGTACTGGCAAGAAACCTGGAAAAAATGACAAAATCGTACGAGTCACAGCAGGACCGTTTGAAAACCCTGATTGAAAACATGGGCAGTGGTCTGATCCTGATTGATTCCGATGGATACATCAATATCGTCAATAAAGCCTTTAAAGAGATTTTTAGAGAGTATACAGATTCCTGGAGCGGGCATTTGTTTCATGAGGTTTTTCCTTACAAGGAAATCAAGGAAATTGTGGAAGATACCTTTATAATGGAAACCAATATCCGCAAGCAGGTGGTCCTGCCCATTCATATTGAAAGAAAAAACTTTGATGTATACAGTGCACCTGTTTTAAACAGTCTTGGAAAACTGCGGGGCATAGTTTTGGTTTTCCATGATATTACTGAATTGAAAAAGCTCGAACAAATGAGAAAAGATTTTGTCGCCAACGTTTCCCATGAACTGAAAACACCCGTTACGTCGTTAAAAGGATTTGCTGAAACCTTGCTGGATGGGGCGGATGGAAACCCGGAAATCCGGAAAAAGTTTTTAACGATCATATGGAAGGAGAGCGACCGGCTGCAGCATCTGATTCAGGACCTGCTGGATCTTTCCAAAGTCGAACAAGGGTTTTCGTTAAACCTGCAAAAGGTCAATCTGTCTGCCATTGTTGAAGAAGTGATCGTCATGCTTGAAACGAAGGCAAAGGAGAAAGAGATCACACTGAAGTATTCGGTTGAAGGGGACACCACCGTTGAAGGTGATGCTCCGCGGTTAAAGCAAGTATTTATCAACCTTATTAACAACAGTCTGAATTACACGCCTAAGGGCGGCCGGGTAACCATCAGGCTGAAGGAGAGCAGTGAAAAGGTAACGTTCAGTGTGTCGGATACCGGGATTGGCATCCAAAAGGAAGAAATCTCCCGTATTTTTGAGCGTTTCTACCGTGTGGACAAAGCAAGAAGCCGCAATTCCGGAGGGACTGGGCTTGGCCTTGCTATCGTAAAGCATTTGATTGAGGCCCACCATGGAAGAATCCATGTGAAAAGCAAGCCAGGTGAAGGTTCGACATTTACCCTTGTTTTTAGAAAAGAATTTGTTGAGTGAATTTTACAAACTATTAACACTGGGTTTGTTTCAGCTTAACAGTCTGAATGTAATATGAAAGTATCCTTTTTCAGTACCCCCTTTAAGAGAATCCGATACCGGGTTCTCTCTTTTTTTGTTTTTGCACACCATACGGCAGAGCAAGGCGGCGTTATTTTGTTTTCGGGGAAACCGATGGTACAATATAGACAGAAAATCTGATCAGGGGGTATTATTTTGGCAAATAAATTAGTATTGATTGACGGAAACAGTATCGCCTACCGGGCGTTCTTTGCACTTCCTCTGCTCAATAACGACAAAGGTGTTTACACGAATGCCGTTTATGGATTCACGACTATGCTTCTTCGTATATTGGAAGACGAAAAACCAAGTCATGTTCTTGTAGCTTTTGATGCTGGCAAGACGACGTTCAGGCATAAAACATTTGAAGACTATAAAGGAGGCCGTCAAAAGACGCCTTCCGAGCTTTCGGAACAATTCCCGCTGATTCGGCAGCTTCTGGACGGTTTTGGAATCAAACGGTACGAGCTTGAAAGCTATGAAGCGGATGATATCATTGGCACCCTTTCAAAACAGGCCGCAGAAGGTGATTGGGATGTGAATGTCTATACAGGAGATAAGGATTTACTCCAGCTCGTAACGGAAAATGTGAAAGTTACACTCACAAGAAAAGGTATATCTGAAGTTGAAGCCTATGATCTCAAGCAGGTGGAAGAGAGATATAGCTTAACACCGCATCAGATCATCGATATGAAAGGCCTGATGGGCGATCCTTCTGATAATATTCCGGGAGTTCCCGGAGTCGGGGAGAAAACAGCCATTAAATTGATCAAACAATTCGGTTCTCTGGAACAAACACTAGATTCCATTGATCAGGTTTCAGGAGCGAAGCTTAAAGAGAAGTTGAGTGACAACAGAGATCTGGCATTGATGAGCAAGGAATTGGCGACTATTACGCACGAAGCTCCTATTGAGGTTTCTCTGGAGGATGCCAGATACCAGGGGTATGAGGCAGAACGGCTCCTTCCGCTCTTCAAAGACCTTGGATTTAACTCCCTGCTTGAACGGATTGGGGGAGACAGCGAGCAGGCTTTGGTAAGTAAAGAGGAAAAAGATGAGATCGATTTTGAAAAAGCTGAAGCGTTAAATGATGAAATCTTATCTTCTCCTGCAGCCTTAATCGTAGAAACCACACCGGAAACCTATCACAGGGCGCCAGTAAACGGCTTGGCGATTGTCAATGAAAACGGAAGGTTTTACATTCCGGCAGACCTTGCCCTGTCTTCTCCCGAGTTCAAGCAATGGGCGGAGGATAAAAGCAAAGAAAAGTATGTGTTCGATGCGAAAAGAGCATATGTCGCACTGTACTGGAATAATATATCGCTTCAGGGAGTGACGTTTGACCTGATGATCGCCTCCTATCTGCTGAATCCCTCGGACTCTGGGGATGATGTTGCGGTGATTGCCAAGCGCTATGGTATCCACGACACTGATAGTGAAGAAGCGGTTTATGGAAAGGGAGCCAAGCGGAGGGTACCAGAAGAAAGCGTGCTTTCCGAGCATATGGTCCGTAAAGCCAACAGCATTTATGTGCTCCAGGAAAAGCTGACGAATGAATTGAAGAACAATGAGCAATATGAACTGTTTGCCGATTTGGAGCTTCCACTATCGCTCGTGCTTGGCGAGATGGAAACGACAGGCGTTAAGGTAGATGTAGGCAGACTTCAGTCCATGGGACAGGAGCTGACGGAGCAACTGAATGCACTCGAGGCCGAAATTCATGAACTTGCCGGGGTCGCTTTTAATATTAATTCACCCAAACAGCTTGGTGAAATCTTGTTTGAAAAGCTCAATCTTCCTCCTATCAAAAAAACAAAGACCGGCTACAGCACCTCAGTGGATGTGTTGGAAAAGCTGGAGGGAAAACATGAAATCATCCGGAAAATCCTTGTTTACCGGCAGTTGGGCAAGCTGAGCTCAACTTATATCGAAGGCCTCCTGAAAGTGGTAGACCAACAGACGGACAAGATTCATACCCGTTTTAATCAGGCTCTTACTCAAACCGGCCGCTTAAGCTCAACTGAGCCCAATCTGCAAAATATTCCGATTCGGCTTGAAGCAGGAAGGAAGATCAGACAAGCCTTTGTTCCATCTACTTCAGGGTGGAAAATCTTGTCTGCCGATTATTCTCAAATCGAGCTCCGTGTACTCGCCCACATTTCTCAGGATGAGAATCTGATGGAAGCCTTCAAAAAGGAAATGGATGTTCATACGAAAACAGCCATGGATGTGTTCCATGTTGAAATGGAAGAAGTTACTTCCGAAATGAGAAGACACGCCAAAGCCGTAAACTTCGGGATTGTATACGGAATCAGTGATTACGGATTGTCTCAAAGCTTGAATATCACAAGAAAAGAAGCTGGAGAATTTATCGAGCAATATTTAAAAACGTTCCCGGGTGTCAAAGAATATATGGAATCTATCGTCCTCCAGGCTAAACAAGATGGATATGTATCCACACTGATGAACCGGCGCCGGTATCTTCCTGAAATTACGAGCCGAAATTTTAATCTCAGAAGCTTCGCTGAACGTACCGCAATGAATACGCCGATTCAGGGGACTGCAGCTGATATTATCAAGAAAGCCATGGTAGAAATGGAACGCGTATTAAAAGAAGAAAAGCTTGAAGCTTTGATGCTGCTTCAGGTGCATGATGAATTGATCTTTGAAGCACCTGAACACGAAATTGAAAAACTTTCAAAATTGGTTCCACAGGTCATGGAATCGGCCCTTGGCCTTGATGTTCCATTAAAAGTGGACTTGAACTACGGAGATACATGGTACGACGCAAAATAACAGAAAGAAAAACGGAAAACAGCCGCTGGGCTGTTTTCCGTTTGATTAGAGAGGTGAATCATATGCCAGAGCTGCCAGAAGTAGAGAACGTAAAGAATACACTGAACCGGCTGGTCGGGGGAAAAACCATTAAAGAAGTCAGTGTGCTATGGAGCAACATTATAAAGCATCCGGAGCTGGATGAGTTTAAACTCCGGCTTAAGGGACAGACGATTCAGAATGTGGAGCGCAGGGGGAAATTCCTGAAAATTTTCCTGGATCATGATGTGCTGGTCTCCCATTTGCGAATGGAAGGAAAATACGGGCTGAATCAGCTGGAAGATCCCTCGGACAAACATACCCATGTGCTTTTCTCATTTACAGATGGAACACAGCTGCGGTATCGGGACGTAAGGAAATTTGGAACCATGCATCTTTATCCCATTGGAAAAGAGGAGCAGGAGCTTCCGCTATCGAAGCTGGGATATGAGCCTTTTTCTGCGGAATTGACTCCTTCGGTTATGAAAAAGATGTTTTCCAGGACCAGCAGGAGCATTAAAGCGGTGCTTTTGGACCAATCCCTGATTACGGGGCTTGGCAATATTTACGTAGATGAAATCTTGTTTGCATCCGGCATTCATCCGGAAAAGAAAGCGAATGAAGTGTCGCTTCCGAGATTGAAGAAGCTTCATGAACATATGGTATCCATCCTGAAAAACTCGGTTGAAAAAGGCGGGAGCACGATCCGCTCCTATACCAATTCAGAGGGGAAATCTGGAAAATTTCAGCTTGAGCTGTTTGTTTACGGGAAAAAAGGGGAACCATGCAAAACGTGCGGCTCTGAAATCAACCGGTCCGTCGTGGCCGGTCGGGGTACCCATTTTTGCTCAAAGTGCCAGAAATAACAGTTGCCAGGCTCCTTTCATATACTGCAATACGTGGTATGAAAGGAGCTTTTAGAGTCATGGTATCCTTTTCGATGCTCTTGCTGGCGTTTGCTGTCAGCCTTGACAGCTTTGGTACGGGGTTGACCTACGGAATGAAGGAAATCAAAATACCAATCAAATCGGTACTGATTATCTCCTCTTGTTCCGCCATTACTTTTTTCATGGCCATGGGGTTCGGCCATTTCCTCGAGCGTTTCTTGTCTCCGCAAGCCGGTCAAATGGCCGGTGGCCTGATATTGCTGGGTCTTGGTTCATATTTCTTGTTTCAAGTTGCCAAGCCTGACAAAAGGGCTGAAACTGTACCCAAAGAGAAGACTATTGTAAAATTAGAAATAAAATCACTCGGAATCATGATACAGATCTTAAAAAAGCCGACCATTGCGGACCTGGATAAATCGGGATCCATAAATGGCTGGGAGGCCGTGCTTCTCGGTGTAGCCCTTTCGCTCGATGCGTTTGGTGCAGGCATCGGGGCGGCCATGGTTGATATGCCGCCGATTACAACGGCTTTCACGGTGGCAGCGATGAGCTCCATTTTTGTGCTTGCCGGCATAAAACTCGGATTTGCGGTCTCCAAAGTCACCTGGATGAAAAAACTGACGTTTCTTCCGGGAATTTTGTTGATTATTATTGGTTTGATGAAATTGTAGTGAAGGGATGTTAACGTATGATTATTGGCCTGACCGGCGGAATTGCCAGTGGAAAAAGCACAGTTTCCAATCTTTTGCGGAGCTATGGACTGCCAGTTGTTGATGCAGATGTTATTGCTCGTCAGGTTGTGGAACAGGGCCATCCTGCCTATGAAAAAATCGTGGAGCATTTTGGGGAAAATATCCTGGATGATGCCGGAAACATCGATAGAAAAAAGCTGGGAAGCATTGTTTTTACGAATGAAGAAAAGCGACTGGTGCTTAATGGGATTGTTCATCCGGCTGTTCGACTGGAAATGAAAAATGAGGCGGCAGTTCATTTAAAGGAGAGTTCACATGTCATTCTGGATATTCCCCTGTTATTTGAAAGCGAATTGACCCATATGGTAGACCGGACCCTTCTTGTTTTTGTGGATGAGGCATCCCAATTAAGCCGGCTGATGAAAAGAGATGGCTTTACAGAAGCAGAGGCCAAGAGCAGAATTGCGGCGCAAATGCCGCTGAAGGAAAAAGTGCAGCTTGCCGATGCGGTAATCGTAAATAATGGTTCATTAGAAGAATTAAAGAATCAAGTGGAAATCCAGCTTCGTGAATGGAAAATGATTTGACCCTCTGGAATAGGCAGAGGGTTATTTTTTTGCCCGTTTTTACAAAATAGTGTTCTTTTTTCGCTCAATTATGCTATACTAATCATAGCAAAAGAGAGATAAAAGTATAACACATATTTGGAGGGAGCATACCATGAAAGCAAAAGTAGCGATTAATGGACTCGGGCGAATCGGAAGAATGGTTTTTCGAAAAATGATGGAGGAAAACAATGAATTTGAAGTGGTGGCAATCAATGCCAGTTATCCTCCAGAAACGCTGGCACATATGATTAAGTATGACTCCATCCATGGAGCTTATAAAGGTGAAGTCACTGCCCACGAGGGATACTTAATGGTGAACGGGCAAAAGGTTCTGCTGCTCAATTCCCGTGATCCAAGGGACCTCCCTTGGAAAGGCCTTGGGATTGATATTGTGATCGAAGCGACTGGAAAATTTAAATGTCAAGAAACCGCAGGCTATCATTTGCAGGCCGGCGCTAAAAAAGTGATTATAACCGCTCCTGGAAAAGATGAGGATGTAACGATCGTTATGGGAGTAAATGAGAGCGATTACAATCCGGATAAACACCATATTATTTCTAACGCATCTTGTACAACCAATTGCCTGGCACCGGTCGTAAAAGTACTGGATGATCATTTTGGCATTGAATCAGGGATGATGACAACGGTACATGCTTATACAAATGATCAAAAGAATATAGATAACCCGCATAAAGACCTTCGCCGTGCAAGAGCGTGCGGACAATCGATTATCCCTACTTCCACCGGGGCAGCAAAGGCCATTGCCAAAGTGCTTCCTCACCTTTCAGGCAAGCTTAATGGGATGGCGCTTCGAGTGCCTACTCCAAATGTATCACTGGTGGATTTCGTTGCCGATCTCAAGACAGAGGTAACAGAAGAGAGGATCAATGAGGTAATGAAGTCAGCCGCTAATGGATCCATGAAGGGGATTCTGGGCTATAGTGATGAACCGCTTGTTTCCATCGACTACAATGGAAACGAAAATTCATCGATTATTGACGGATTGTCAACGATGGTCATTGAGAATAGAAAAGTTAAAGTTCTGGCATGGTATGATAATGAATGGGGCTATTCCTGCCGTGTCGTCGATTTGGCTGGCTTGGTTGCCGCAGGTCTTAAACAAGAAGAAAATATTAAAATTCCTTCCTGATCGTAAGGGGGGCTCTCTGACAGCACCGACATATTCGGTGCTGTTCTTTTTTGTGTGGTCTGGTACTTAATTTGACTAATACATGCGAATACTTTTCATATAAAATATTCAGAGAAAAAATTGATTCAGGTTATTGCAAATGAAAAATAAAACAAGTATACTATGATTCGTGAACTTCAAATAAAGCAAACCAAGGCGTTGGATTCTACTTAAAGGGTTAGGACCTCTTAGGACTAACTTTCCCCCGTGGTAGATGTTCGATACCGCATGCTTGAAGGCATGAAAATTTTTTAAGGGGGACTATGCTAATATGGATACAATGGGAAGACACGTAATTGCCGAACTATGGGGTTGCAACAGTGAAAAGCTGAATGACATGAAATTTATTGAAGAAACATTTGTTGATGCTGCTTTAAGAGCAGGCGCAGAGGTTCGTGAGGTGGCTTTTCATAAATTTGCACCGCACGGCGTTAGCGGAGTTGTCATTATTTCAGAATCTCATCTGACAATCCACAGTTTTCCAGAGCATGGTTATGCAAGCATTGATGTATACACTTGTGGGGATCGAATTGATCCAAATGTGGCTGCTGATTATATTTCACAGGCTTTGGAAGCAAACAGCCGTGAAAATTTAGAGGTTCCGCGTGGAATGGGTCCTGTCAAAGTTAAAAATAAAGTTGCCGCAAATCAATAATAAAAAAGTCAAATGAAAAAAGAGGTGTGTATTTTGCACCTCTTTTTTTACATGTTATTCTATAAATAACAACCCTGAGGAGGAAGACCATGCTGCGACGATTGCAAAACGTTTTAAAAAATAATTCAGAAACTTCCGAAAATCATTATGACCCATTGCTCAGAACGCCGTATTTTAAGGCAAACCGCACTAGCGTCATGGATGCTTTGGAAGATTTAGTCCGTCAGAAACAGAATTATAAGCTGCTCGGCTCATCCAGGGAAAGAGGCGAATTTTCCTTTCAAGTGACCTCCCCCCGAAAAGCGTTCGTTGTTGTAACCGCAACCACGCTAAGGCCGTACCGTACAGCCATCGATTTCAATGTTTCCACCGAATCTGCCCTTCCTGTCGACTTTGGATACAGCAAAAAAGTCATTGCCAATGTAACGGAAGAATTAAAAGGGAAGCTTGAATATATTGGAACATCTTTAATGGAAAACAATTAATTCTTGTCACCCGCCTTCCTTTTGTCTAAGATAGAATTATAGTAGAGGAACATTAATTTTTGGAGTTGATCTGCATTGCGTTGTCCGTCCTGTCAATATAACGGTACAAAAGTGCTTGATTCACGACCCGTTCATTCAGGAAGATCGATTCGCCGTCGACGTGAATGCGAATCATGCAACTATCGATTTACCACATTTGAAACCGTTGAAGAAATACCGCTCATTGTTGTAAAAAAAGATGGTACCAGGGAGGAGTTTAGCCGGGAAAAGATCCTCCGCGGACTTATTAAAGCCTGTGAAAAGCGCCCTGTTCCCTTGGAAGTGCTTGAAAATATTGTCGATAATATAGAAAAGGATCTCCGGAACCAGGGGACATCTGAAATAAACAGCCAGGAAGTCGGCGAAAAAGTCATGGATTATTTGGCAGACACGGACGAAGTAGCGTATGTCCGATTTGCTTCCGTTTACAGGCAATTCAAGGATATTAATGTATTTATTCAGGAACTGAAGGACCTAATAAAAAAAGACGAGCACTAACCTGCGTAAGACAGAACCGGTTTTACGCTTTTTTTTATCGACAGGCCCATATCCTCTGCAACAACAGAAATTCTTTTTGAAAGGTGAGAACCATGAGTGTACACTGGAAAGAAATTGTCCCGGTGGATACATATGAGGTTCAATTTAGCGGCTATCTTCATGATTTAGACCGCAAAGTATTGACCATGCTGTACCAGCCGTTAATAGGGGCTTTTGCCTATAGTTTATATATGACATTCTGGTGTGATGCGGAGATGGAGGTTCAGAACTCCCAAACCCATCAGCGTCTGATGAATGTTACCCAGTTTTCTTTGAAAGATATTATTGCAGCGCGCAAGAAGCTTGAAGCCATTGGCCTGCTGAAAACCTATAAAAGAGAAGAAAATGAATCAAAGCTTTTTCTGTATGAATTACAGACTCCGCTTTCTCCGGCTGCTTTTTTCAACGACGGTGTGCTGAATATCTATTTGTACAACCGGCTGGGGAAGACGAAGTATTGCGAGATGAGAGATCATTTTCTGCAGGAAGAAATGGAAGTGGATGACTATGAAGAGGTTACTGCATCGTTCAGCGACATATTTGCCTCCCTTCATCCTTCCGAGATGACTGCCGGAACCTATTCCGAAATACAAGAAGGAGCCAATGGCAGGCTGGCAGATCGGATGCCTGGCAGAACGTTGGATATTTCGCCAGAGGAATTTGATTTTGATCTGCTGGTTTCCAGCATTTCCAGCTTTATTCTTCCAAAAGAGGTGATTACGCCTGCTATCCGGGAAGCGATTGTGAAGCTGGCCTATGTGTACCAAATGGAGCCCCTGGAAATGAGCCGGCAAATTCAGAGTGCCTACCATATCCATGGGGAGTTGACCGAAGAAAATCTTCGGAAAGAGGTTCAGAAATGGTACCGAATTGAAAACAATAACCAGCTTCCGCAAATGGCCCTCCGGACTCAGCCGCAAGGCTTAAAAACCATCGGTTCCGAGCCTGTTTCGGAAGAAGAAAAAATGATAAAATACTTTGAAGAGGTTTCTCCTTTTCAGCTCCTGGAACATCAATCAGGAACAAGGCCGGCCGAAGCCGACTTGAATATTGTCAGCTACCTGATCCTCGAGCAAAAATTGACACCGGGTGTCGTAAACGTATTAATCGATTATGTGTTAAAAACCAACGATCTTAAGCTGACCCGGTCATTTATCGAAAAAATCGCCAGCCATTGGGCGAGAAAAAAAGTAAAAACGGTTCCCGAAGCCATGGCACTCGCCAGGTCCGAGCAAAAGAAATACAAAGACTGGCAGGAACGAAAAAATACGTCCTTTCAACGAAATACCTCACAACGAAAGTCACCGAGACTGCCAGACTGGCTGAAGGATGAAAATGTGCCGGCTGAGAAATCAAGTCCGAACATCAACGAAGAAGAAGAGCAAAACCAGCAATGGCTGGAAAACTTGCTTAAGGATATTTAAAAGGGGGGATCAACATTGGAATCCATTACTGACGCTGTAAAAAAGATGGAAGGTTACGACCAGCTCAGAAGACAGCTTGACCGTATTAAGCAGCAGGTACTCCAAGATCCGTATGTCGCTTCTTTTATGGAAGCGAACCCTGGCATCAATGAAGTCAACCTGGAAAAAGGGCTCACTAAGCTGTATGAGTACTCCAAAGAAAGGCATCAATGCTCCAACTGTCCGGGCCTGGAAAGGTGCCCGAATTTGATGCAGGGCTACCAGCCAGTCCTCACTGCGGAGAAAAATCAGATAGATATTTTTTATGAGAAATGCTTCCTGAAAAAGCAGGATGAAAAGCAAAAATCAATGACTGCATTAATTAAAAGTTATTTTATTCCGAAGGATATCCTTAAAGCTTCTTTCGACCGTCTACACAGTATTGATCAGGACCGGAAAGAGGCAATTGGGGCAGCTGCTGAATTTGTAAAAAAAGTGGCGGCTGGCGAGGAATCCAAAGGCATTTATTTTTACGGTAAATTTGGCGTTGGGAAAACATATCTCCTCGGTGCGATCGCGAACCGGCTGGCAGAGCGTCAGATCCCTTCGCTGTTAGTGCATACGCCGGAGTTTCTTCGGGAGATGAAAAACAGTCTCTCTGACGGATCATTCAATGAAAAAATGGAGCTGCTGAAAACCGTTCCGGTATTGATGCTGGATGATATCGGGGCCGAAAATATGACCAATTGGGTCAGAGACGAAATTATCGGTGTGATTTTGCAATACCGCATGATGGAACGTCTGCCAACCTTATATACTTCCAATTATGATTTTACACTGCTGGAAGATCATTTTTCCTACTCTCAAAAAGGGGGCCTCGAGGAGGCAAAGGGAAAGCGAATCATGGAACGAATCCGCCATCTTACGGTTCCGATTTTTATTGGCGGAGACAAAAACTTCAGGTCCATACAATAAAGAGCAAGCAAACCTTTGTCATTCATTGGCAAAGGTTTTTTGTTTGAACTGATGATTCTTCGGGAAGATGCTAATACTACTATCTATAGAATCAGCAGAAAGAAAGGAAATGAATATGGGAATACTTTTAGCAGTAGTTACAGCGGTTTGCTGGGGAAGCATTGTGCTGGTGAGCCAAAAACTTGGGGGAGATTCTTACAGCCAGACTCTTGGCATGACCCTCGGCGCTCTGGTTTTCTCCATCATTACGTTTTTTATCGTTTCTCCCGATATAAATACACTTGTCTTAACGATTGGCGCAATATCCGGTGCCTTGTGGGTTGTCGGTCAGCGCTTCCAATTCGCGAGTGTTGATCACCTCGGTGTGGCCAAGGCTGTACCACTTTCTACAGGGATGCAGCTGTTTGGAACCACTCTTTTTGGGGTGCTCGTTTTTCATGAGTGGAAAACCAAAACTGAAATTATTGTTGGCATTATTGCGATTGTGGTTATTATTTTGGGGGCTGTTTTTACTTCCATTAAGGATAAGAGCAATGAAGATGGCGGGGGAAACACCAAAAAAGGCTTGCTTATTCTCCTGCTTTCAACAGCAGGGTATGTTGGCTATGTGGTGATTGTCAACTGGTTTAAAATCGGAGGCTGGGAGGCCATACTTCCCCAGGCGGCAGGTATGTTTGTAGGTGGTTTACTTCTGACGTTCACAGGGAAACCGTTTAATAAATTTGCGATAAGAAACATTATTACGGGGCTGATCTGGAGCACAGGAAACATTACTTTGCTGCTTTCATTGCCCAAAATCGGTGTGGCGACCAGTTTCTCGCTATCTCAGACAGGGATTATAATTTCAACCCTCGGCGGAATTTTCATTTTGAAGGAAAAGAAGTCGAAGCGTCAGGTCATATTTGTTATTGCAGGTTGTTTACTCATTATTGCGGGCGGTGTTATGCTCGGATTTACAAAATCTTAAGGAGCGGATGAAGTTATGTTTACAGATTTAGAAGGAAAAGTTGTTATTATTACTGGTTCAACCACTGGCATCGGCAAAGCATGCGCCCAGAGGTTTGCAAAAGAAAAAGCAAAAGTAGTCATCAATTACCGAAGTGAAAAAGGAAAGGAAGTAGAAGAGCTTTTACAGGAACTACGAGACCTTGGCGGCGAAGCCATCGGGGTCCAAGCTGATGTAACAAAAGAAGAAGATGTTAAACAAATGGTTCAGGAAACGGTTAAGACGTTCGGCACATTGGATATATTTATCAATAATGCGGGGATTGAAAATGAAGTTCCGTCACATGAACTTTCACTTGAAGACTGGAACAAAGTCATCTCCACCAATCTTACGGGACAGTTTCTCGGCTGCCGGGAAGCGATCGATTATTTCCTGAAGCATAACATCGAGGGCAATATTATTAACATGTCAAGTGTCCATGAAATCATTCCATGGCCGCATTTTGTCCATTATGCAGCAAGCAAGGGCGGGGTGAAATTGATGACCCAAACTCTTGCCATGGAATATGCACCAAAGAAAATCAGGGTAAATGCGATTGGGCCGGGCGCCATTAATACACCCATCAATGCAGAAAAATTTGCGGATCCGGGAAAAAAGGCGGATGTGGAAAAACTGATTCCAATGGGTTATATTGGAGAACCTGAGGAAATTGCTTCTGTAGCTGTCTGGCTCGCTTCAAAAGAATCCAAATATGTAACGGGCCATACGCTTGTTGCTGACGGCGGAATGACGCTTTATCCTTCCTTCCAGGCGGGAAGAGGATAATAAACATAAGAATAAATTGGGCTCCCTTGATCAGGGAGCTCTTATATTTTATGGAGGTATGCTGCCTTTTGTTTGCTTCACAAATTTCATAAAACTATGATAGGATTATAGAATGCTACATAAGATGTACCGTAACTGGAGGTAATATAGATGAGCATTGATGCAATTTTGCAAAAAGCACTGGATGGCAAACGTTTGACTGTCGAAGATGCGGTTGCTCTGTATGAAAGTGATGAAGTGGAAAAGATGGGAGAAGCAGCCGACGTGATCATGAAGCGCTGGCACCCGGACCCCATTACAACCTTTGTGATCGGGAGAAACGTCAATTACACAAACTTTTGTGATACATACTGCCGTTTCTGCGCGTTTTACCGCCCGCCGGGAAGTAAGGAAGGATATGTATTGGATGATGAGGTGATCTTCCAAAAGATTCAGGAAACCATCGATGTTGGTGGTACTGAGATCCTTATGCAAGGAGGAACCAATCCGAACCTTCCATTCTCTTATTATACTGACCTGCTTCGCAACATTAAGAAGCGCTTTGATATTACAATGCACTCTTTTTCACCGGCAGAGATCTGGAAGATGGTTGAAGTTTCCGGACTACCCCTTGAGGAAGTGTTGAAAGAGCTGAAAGAAGCAGGGCTTGATTCCCTTCCGGGCGGAGGAGCTGAAATACTGGATGACCGGACGAGAAAAAAAATCAGCCGGTTGAAAGGGTCATGGACAGAATGGATGGAGTGCATGAAAACGGCGAAGAAAGTCGGGCTTCATTCCACGGCTACCATGGTTATTGGCTTTGGTGAAACTTTTGAAGAGCGGGCGATGCATTTGCAGCGGGTACGTGATGCGCAGGATGAAACCAATTGTTTCCTTGCCTTTATCTCATGGACATTCCAGCCGGATAATACCAATTTAAAAGGGGAAAAGACGTCACCAAGAGAGTATCTGAAAAACGTGGCCATCTCCCGCCTGTTCCTCGATAACATACCGAACTTCCAGTCTTCCTGGGTTACAATGGGACCTGAAGTGGGCAAGAAGTCCCTTCATTACGGATGCAACGATTTCGGAAGCACCATGATGGAGGAAAACGTGGTTTCTGCAGCAGGGACCACTCATAAAGTAAATACGAACCTGACCTTGCGTTTGATTCGTGAAGCCGGCAAGATTCCGGCCCAGCGCAATACGAAGTATGAAACCTTGCGTGTATTTGATGGCGAAGAAACCGCCGAAAAAGATTTCGTGATGCAAAACTAATGAACCAAAAGCCTGGCCTTTTAGCAAAGGGGCCTGGCTTTTTTGTTTGTAAACGACAGATTTACCTAAATAATTTTGGGAATATTCTCATTTTTAATAATTTTGTTATAATAGAAGAGAATATATATACATTAAGGGGGAAAAAGATTGAAAAAAGCCATTTTATTTTTATTATTGGTGAGTATGCTTGCTTTGGCAGCCTGTGGAAGTCAGTCTACATCGGGGCCTGAAGGCGGAAGTAAAAACGAGAAACTGGTGGTTGGGACAGATGCGGCTTATGCCCCGTTTGAGTATTTGAAAGACGGCAAAATCGTCGGGTTTGACGCAGATTTGCTTAAAGCCGTCATGAAAGAAGCAAAGCTGAAGTACGAACTGAAAAATACTGGCTGGGAGCCATTATTTGCTTCTCTTAAAAGTGAACAGGTACAGGCTGGCATCTCCGCCATCACAATCAATGATAAACGGAAACAAACTTATGATTTCTCCTCTCCATATTTTGAATCCATCAACAAAATCCTGGTCAAAGAAGGTTCTCCTGTTAAGAGCGTGGATGACCTGAAAGGAAAGAAAGTCAGTGTTCAAAACGGAACGACCGGACAGGACGCGCTTGAAAAGAAATTCGGCAAGGGCGAAGCCAATGTGAAAAAATATGAAACCAACGTATTGGCCATCCAGGCCCTGTTGAACGGAGAAGTGGATGCTGTGGTGGCAGACAACACGGTGGTAGATGAATATGCGAAAAATAATCCGGACAAAAAACTGACAGTGGTGAATGATAAGACCAATTTTGAGTCTGAATACTATGGCATTGCTTTCCCGAAAGGAAGCGAAAATAAGAAAAAAATTGATAAAGCATTACAAACGGTCATTGATAACGGAACTTACTCCAAGGTCTATAAGAAGTGGTTTAAAGTAGAACCGAACCTGGATGCATTGAAAAAATAAACCTGACACAATGACCGGAGGCACAGATGGATTTTAAATTTGATCTGATTGAAAAATACATGCCTTTATTTCTGAAAGGTACGTTGATTACCATAGAAATTTCGGCAGCGAGCATCGTGATTGGAACCCTTTTGGGGCTGCTGATTGCCCTTGGAAAAATGTCTTCCAATGCCATTCTCCGCCAACCATTTATCTGGTACATTAATTTTTTTCGGGGAACTCCTCTGCTTGTACAAATATTGCTTATTCACTTTGCGGTCATGCCGCTTTTTATGAAGCCCCCGGTTGCTCTTATTTCTGCGATTACCGCTCTTTCCCTTAATGCGGCCGCCTATATTGCAGAAATTTTCAGAGCGGGGATTCAATCGATTGATAAAGGACAGACAGAAGCGGCTCGTTCTCTGGGTATGACCCACCGGCAGACGATGAGACATATTATCATACCTCAGGCGTCCAAACGCATGATTCCTCCGCTTGGCAATGAATTCATTGTGCTGATTAAGGATTCGTCCCTTGCGGCGATCATTGCAACAGAAGAGCTGATGTATTGGGGAAGAGCAATGATGGGGGAATACTACCGTCCATGGGAGCCTTTCTTAACGGTTGCGTTTATTTATTTAATCCTTACATTAACGCTGACTCATCTGTTGAATTTCATTGAAAGAAAATTTGCCATTGACTAAAAAGGCAGCAGGGGAAACCTGCTGTTTTTTAATATTCTTTGAAAAGAGCTCATTTTTCACGACGTTGTCCCATATAGTGTATCATCGAGTGTTTAGGGGAGGGACAGGGTTGGCAGAACTTATTTTTGCAGATCAAAGAACGTGTTACCAATTACAAAAGGAACTGCAGCAGATGGCGAAAACACTTAACATTCAACCTTCCTTTGTAGTATGCAGGAATCACTCCTTGGTGCTGGACACAACATATGATTTGGAAAGTGCCGCAGATGTTATGGCCGCATATACCCGAAAAAAAGTGGAGGAATCCCGTATCCTTTTTTATATCGAGCATTTTTTTTATTTTACCGACACGCAGGAGCAGAGGGAAATTGCAGCAATCGTCAAGGAGTTTATTGAACAGGAGCGGGAAGATGTGCCGGCTGTCAGGGAGTTGGATACCTGTGAGTTCCATATGAAGGATGCCTGGAGAAAAATCCTGTCAGAGAAAGACCTGGCGTTCACTTTTGATTCTTTTTTACAATTCCGGCTGAAGGATTATTTTGAGTTGCTTCAGGTATATGTGGAATGTGCAATCGATGAATACAAACTGGAGCTCGACTATCAGGCATTCGTTGAACAGCTGCGAAAATGTGCGGCGAGTCAGCCGTATCTTACGGATGAGGTTCATGTGGCTTATGACGGTGAATTTAAGTTGTATGATAATCATTACCGGCTGTACAGTAAAAAAATGCTGGAGCTAATGCATGAAAGAGCCTTGGTTCTGACACAGGAATTAGACCTGGATGATGAAGTCCTTGGGCCGATTATCGGTCTTGCTCCGGAAATCCTTCATTTGTACCTGGAAGAGGAAAATCATGGCATGGTACATACCTTGCAGAATATTTTCCAGGAACGATTGGTTAAAAAACCGCTTCATGCCTTTTATGGCAGGATCAACCGCCAAAGTTAGCCCTTGATTTTGAGGGGCTGCATGCCTATAATGGAGGTATCAATTGGATACCAAAATGAGTAAAGATAAGGACATGTGATATTTTTTACGGTTTATAGAGAGGAATGCCCAGGGCTGAAAGCATTCTAACACGGAAAAATGTTGTACCCCCTTTGAACTTCAGCGGTGAAAAACAGGAGTAGTCGCTGACGGCCCAAAGCCGTTAAATCTTGACCGAGTGCCGCCGCATATAATTTGCCGCGGAACAAGGGTGGAACCACGAGTACAACACTCGTCCCTTTTTGTGGACGGGTGTTTTTTGTATTTTATTTAAACATTAGCGTGCATACTGTATTGTAAAAAAAGGAGAGATTAACCATGGCAGATATTAAACTGACATTTCCAGATGGTTCTGTTCGTGAATATCCGAACGGAACCACTTCAGAACAAGTGGCTGACTCTATCAGTTCGAGCCTGAAGAAAAAATCAGTGGCAGGAAAAGTAAACGGTGTATTATATGATTTTACCCGTCCGATAGAAGAGAATTCATCGATTGAAATCGTTCCCCAGGATTCCCCTGAGGGACTTGAAATGACCAGGCACAGCACGGCCCACTTGATGGCTCAGGCAATCAAACGGCTGTACAAAGACGTGAAACTCGGCATTGGTCCTGTGATCGAAAATGGATTTTACTATGACATCGATATGCCGGAAGCTTTAACTCCGGAAGACCTTCCAAAAATTGAAAAAGAAATGAAAAAGATCGTCAGCGAAAACCTTCCGATCGTCCGAAAGGAAGTCAGCAGAGAAGAAGCTCTGGCCATCTATGAAAAGTTGGATGATCATCTGAAGCTGGAACTGATCCGCGATTTGCCGGAAGATGCAGTCATTACCATTTATGAACAGGGTGAATTCTTTGATCTTTGCCGCGGACCGCATGTACCGTCCACTGGAAAAATCAAGGCGTTTAAGCTAATGAGCATTTCAGGTGCCTACTGGCGTGGCGACAGCAATAATCAAATGCTTCAGCGTATTTATGGCGCGGCATTTTTAACTCAAAAAGAACTCGATCAGCATCTGGTTTATCTTCAGGAAGCGAAAGAGCGGGATCACAGGAAGCTCGGGAAAGAGCTGGATCTCTTTACGATTTCTCAAAAAATCGGACAAGGTCTTCCAGTATGGCTGCCTAAGGGAGCAACCATTCGCCGCATCATCGAGCGCTATATTGTGGACACTGAAGTAAAGCTGGGTTATGACCATGTGTACACTCCTCACCTTGGAAGTGTAGAGCTTTATAAAACTTCAGGCCACTGGGATCATTATCAGGAAGATATGTATCCTGCGATTGAAATGGATAACGAACAACTTGTGCTTCGTCCCATGAACTGCCCGCACCATATGATGGTGTTTAAGAACAGCATGCACAGCTACCGTGATCTCCCGATTCGTATCGCAGAACTCGGAACCATGCACCGTCATGAAATGTCAGGAGCATTGGCCGGCCTTCAGCGTGTTCGTTCCATGACGCTGAACGATGCTCATATCTTTGCCCGCCCGGATCAATTGAAGGATGAGTTCATCCGTGTGGTAAAACTGATTCAGCGAGTATACAAGGATTTTGGCATTACTGATTACAAATTCCGTCTGTCCTACCGTGATCCAGAAGACAAAGAAAAATACGTGGACAATGATGAGATGTGGGAAAAAGCCCAGGCGCTTCTCAAAGAAACAATGGAAGACATGAATCTTGATTATGTCGAAGCGGAAGGGGAAGCGGCGTTCTATGGCCCGAAACTTGATGTACAGGTGAAAACAGCGCTTGGAAAAGACGAAACGCTTTCCACTGTACAGCTCGATTTCCACTTGCCTGAGCGTTTTGACTTGACATATAAAGGCCGTGACGGTAAAGATCACCGTCCTGTCGTTATTCACCGTGGTGTTGTATCCACTATGGAACGTTTTGTTGCCTTCCTGATTGAAGAATACAAGGGAGCATTCCCAGTATGGCTGGCTCCGGTACAGGTTCAAATCATTCCAGTTTCCTCAGTACATGAAGAGTATGCGGAAAAGGTGAGCGAAGAGCTCCTTGAAGAAGGCATCCGTGTGGAAGTAGATAACCGTGATGAGAAACTCGGCTACAAAATCCGTGAAGCCCAAATGCAGAAAATCCCGTACATGCTCGTACTCGGCGATCAGGAGATTTCCGATCAGACCGTGAACGTGCGTAAATACGGAGAGCAAAAGTCCGAAACGGTAGCTTTCGAAGCATTCAAAGAAAGCATCGTGGCACAAGTGAACAAAAGAGGCTGACATTTTTAAGAACTGCGAGTTATTCGCAGTTCTTTTTTCTTTAGAGGGAGTACGCATTTTTTTAAAAGGTTTTCCTTGCCAAACACTCCGTTATACGGTAGAATAAATTTTGTTGTTAAAAAACAAGATCGTCAGTTGACAAGTGGTGCTTGTCAATGGTATATTAACTTAGGTAATTAAATAGTTGAGTTTCGAATCAAAGCAGAAGCACCCGCTTCTCACCTGTTCAACGCAAATTGCAGTTGGCTGGTCAACCGAACTTTCAGAGATGATGTTATGGTAGTGTGGGTGCAGTATGCGCCGACGCTTTTTTATTTGTTTACAAAATGCTGAGTGGAACTGACTCACATAAATTCTTGGAGGTGACTTACTATTAGTAAGGACATGTCTGTCAATGAGGGCATCCGTGCTCGTGAAGTAAGACTTATCGGGGCTGATGGCAGCCAGCTAGGGATTAAAACACGTCATGAAGCTCTTGATATTGCGGCAAACGCTAATCTTGATCTTGTGCTTGTTGCTCCGAACGCCAAACCGCCTGTTTGCCGTATCATGGACTATGGCAAGTTTAAGTTTGAACAGCAAAAGAAAGAAAGAGAAGCCCGTAAGAATCAAAAGATTGTTACAACCAAAGAGATTCGCTTGAGCCCGACCATTGAGGAACACGATTTTAATACGAAGCTGAAAAATGCGCGTAAGTTCCTTGAAAAAGGCGACAAAGTGAAGGCAAGCATTCGTTTCAGGGGCCGTGCGATCACGCATTCCCAAATCGGTAAAACTGTGCTTGAAAAACTTGCTAAAGAATGTGAAGACGTTGCTACGATTGAAGTCCGACCTAAAATGGAAGGCCGAAGCATGTTCCTCATTTTAGCACCAACTACCGAAAAATAATTACTTACCAGGGAGGAATCCAATCATGCCTAAAATGAAAACACATAAAGGTGCTGCAAAGCGCTTCAGAAAGACTGGAACAGGTAAACTTAAGCGTGCACGCGCGTATACAAGCCACTTGTTCGCTAACAAATCTACAAAAGCAAAGCGTAAGCTTCGTAAAGCAAAGATTGTTACAAGCGGAGACTACAAACGTATCCGTACACTATTGACTTACAAGAAAAAATAATAACTGATCGTATATATCTAGGAGGGTTTTAAAATGCCAAGAGTAAAAGGTGGCTATGTGTCACGTCGTCGTCGTAAAAAAGTATTAAAATTAGCTAAAGGTTATTTCGGATCCAAACATAAGTTATTTAAAGTTGCTCAACAGCAAGTTTTCAAATCTCTTATGTATGCATACCGCGACCGTCGTCAAAAGAAACGTGATTTCCGTAAACTTTGGATCACTCGTATCAATGCAGCAGCTCGCACAAACGGTCTTTCTTACAGCCGTTTAATGCACGGTCTTAAAGTTGCAGGCATCGACATTAACCGTAAAATGCTTGCAGAAATCGCAGTTACAGACGAAAAAGCATTCGCTGAACTTGCTTCTAAAGCAAAAAACAGCCTAAACGCATAAGTTAAGCACCCAAAAGCCATTTTCTAAACTAGAAAATGGCTTTTGCTGTAAAAGAAAGGATTATTCCATGATTTATATTTACTTGGTAGTAGTCAATGTGTTCGCTTTTTGGCTGATGCATCATGATAAAGAGGCCGCAAAAGCGAGGAAGTGGCGCACTCCGGAAAAGCGGCTGTGGCTGTTTGCCATCATCGGCGGTGCTGCAGGCATCTGGGCAGGCATGATTCAGTTTCGCCATAAAACAAAACACACGAGCTTTCAGATCGGTGTCCCGCTGCTCGTGCTGGCTGACGTATTTATCGTGGCAAGATATTTAATCGGATAAGAGCGCTACTCCTGCTGGAGGTAGCGCTTGTCCTTTAAGAACAATCTCCAGAACACATAGAAGCCTGGTGTAAGGATGGCAAGACCCACAGCATACATAATCATAAGTGAGTAGAAGGTTTCCTTTGCTGTAAAGGCATCATAAATCGTAAGGCCGGGATAGACGATATAGGGCAGGTGTGCCATGCCATAGCCATAGCTTGCAAAACCGTACTGTGCTACGATGGCCAGAAGTGCAAGCCTCGGTTTTCCGGCAGTATCCATGTCACTGTTTCTCATCCACAAGGAAGTGTAGCCAACGAGAAAGGCAAGGAAAGACAAAATAAACCACATACGCTGGTCGTACAAATTGTCAATCAGCCAGTTGGCTTCCGGCTGTAAGAACATTAAAGTAACTACGGCGGCAATAAGCGTCAAGGGTCCGAGCAGCAGTGCATTTCCTCTGTATAGCCTGTACGCTCCTTCTTGCTTAGATACCTTGGAATAGTCAGCAAGGAAAAGAGAGGAGAGAAACAATTCAGAGGTTAACCCAAATAAAATATACATATAAAGGGATGGACTGGTAAACAGCTTCCCGATCAGGAGGACATCTCTGCCGTTAAATCCTGAAATAAATCCACCCTGGCTGACGGGGAGTACCGTAATCAGTAGTGCAGGTATTAAGACACCGCAGATCCCCGAGATAAAGAACATGGTTTTTCGATAGCCTTGCACCGAATAGGAAAACACCATGAATGCGCTGCGGACCGCCAGCAAAAACAAGATCAGCGAGACAGGAATAAGAAGCACGGTTCCTAACGTAAATGCTCCTTTTGGAAAAAAGCCGACAAAGGCCACAACAAGCAAAACGAGAAACACATTTGTAAGTTCCCATGTCGGAGAAAGAAACCGGTTGGCGATTTTCCCCGCTGATGTACGGTGCTCATGATAAACCATGGCCCAAAAACCTGCTCCAAAATCGATGGACCCGAAGATGCTGTAGATGAATATAAAGGTCCATAATACGAGGATGGCAATGACTTCTTCGTTCATAGTGATCCCTCTTTCTTCGGTTAATAGCCGGAGTATTTTTCAAATTCCTTAGAAACAGGATTCCGTTTGAAATAACTTGTAAGAATCAGTATAGTCAGTACGCCGAGCATCACATAGAGCCCAATAAACAATAAAAAAAGCGGGGCCAGGTTTTGGGATTGAGTGGCGGCTTCAGCGGTCGTCTGCACCCTGTAGATGGTCCATGGCTGCCTGCCGCTGCAACTGAAGATCCACCCAAATTCAATGCCGAGCATGGACATCGGACCTGAGAAAATTAAAAGGAACAAAAGCCATCTCGGATATGGCCTCATCTTTCTTTTGCTGTAATACCACCAGAAAAATAAGGCAACAGCAGCCAATCCAAGCAATAGAAAACCAATTCCCACCATGACATTGAACAGGGTATGTACATAAAATGGCGGCCAGGTTTCCCTAGGGAATTCATATAGCCCTTTTACTTTCGTATCAAATTTTCCCGCTGCAAGCCAGCTCAGCATCCAGGGGATTTCGATTCCATATTTGACTTCCTCTGTTTTTGGATCTGTAAATCCACCGATCGAAAGAGGGGCATACCGCTGGGTTTCAAATAATCCTTCTGCCGCAGCCAGTTTTTCGGGTGAGTGCTCGTGTAAAATTTGCGCGGAGTGATGCCCGGAAAAGCTGGAAATCAGAGAAAACACCAATCCCACGATCATTGCCAGCAAGAAGCCTTTTTTATGGTACATGGATTCATTTTTTGATAACTTTCCTCTCAAAAGCCTATAGGCTCCGACCGACGCCACGGCAAATGCGCCTGTCATATAGGCCGTCACCGATACGTGAAAAGCGGAAGAAATGAAGCTTGGATTAAAAAATGCATCCCAGGGATTTACATCAAATATGGTCCCGTCCTTGGTGATTTTAAATCCATCCGGTGTATTCATCCAGGTGTTGACGGCCGTGATTAAAATGGCTGAAGCTACAGCGCCAAACGCAACGAGAATGACAGAAATGATGCGAAAGAATTTGGGCAAGCGGTCAGCGGCATAGACGTAAATCGACATGAACAGTGCTTCAATGAAAAAGGCAAACAGTTCGATCTGAAACGGGAGGGAGATGACTTTTCCCACAATTTCCATGAAGCCCGGCCACAATAATGACAGTTGGACACCTACGATGGTTCCGGATGGAATGGCGACACCAAGCAATACAGCGAAAGCCTTTGTCCAGCGTTTGGCCATAATGGCATAATCATTGTCGTTTTTTACTTGGTGAAGAATTTCAGCGATGACAATCATTAAAGGAATCCCCACGCCGAGCGTTGCAAATATAATGTGAAAGGCCAGGGAGGTTCCAAAGAAAGCCCGGGCAAGTACAACCGTATCCATTATTTATCCACTCCTCATTCATCAGCTCATCTGTTAAAGAAATCCATCTTTTCTATTGTTAACCTGTCATAAACCAAATCGAAATATTCATGGTCCCTGTAATTCCGAAGAATAACAGCTCGTCTTATGTCATATGATGGCGATAAGGAGGGTTGGATCATGCAGCATGAGCTCACAGAGATTCTGGATATCTTGAAGTTTGCCGGTATTTTTGCTCCGCTCTTTTTTATTCTTCTTCATCTGATGAGACAATTTCTTTTTCTTCCAGTGGGTTTGATCTGTATGGCAGGTGGTGTTCTGTTTGGTTCCGTATACGGAACACTGTATTCCATCATCGGCATTACCTTGTCCAGTGTGCTGTTTTATGGCCTTCTGAAAAAAATGCCGAATACGCTAAACCGGTTCTTAAAGATCAAGCGCAAGGTTGTGGGAAAACGCATGCCGTTTTCGGTTGGACAGATCGCTATTTTGAAACTCGTCCCTTTTATTCACTTTCAGCTGCTGTCCCTGTTGATTCTGGAAATAACAAAGAGCTTTAAAGAGTATACAAAAGCAAGTGCGGTGTCCAATGTACCTCTCGCTTTTATGTATTCCACCTTTGGGCATTACATTTTTAAAATTTCTGTTGTATGGGGCATTGGAATTGCCGCTGTGATGTTCGTTTTATTCCATCTTCTCCGAAAAAAAGAATGGGTAATGAAATGGGAAGAGTTTTTTGAAAAAGAAAAATCAAATGCCAAAAGCGCATAATGGAGAGGCTTGAGTCCCGGCAGGCATGGCTGCCGGGTATTCTTCCTCCTTGTGATTTCGCCTGAACGATTGCTATAATGGGTCGATAGGAGGGGATCAAGTGAGTTTTAAAGAACTATTTGAAATGCAGGAAATACTGAATACTCGAATTGTGGACGAGCATCAGTTACATAATGAGGATCTTTACGAAAAACGGCTGCTGGCTCTGCTAGTTGAACTGGGGGAGCTGGCAAACGAAACGCGTTGTTTTAAGTACTGGAGTTTAAAGCCTCCCTCTTCCTATGAAGTGATTCTCGAGGAGTATGTCGACGGGCTTCATTTCCTTCTTTCGGTCGGCCTTGATCTTGGCATAAAGGATATAGAAGATGATGAATCCCTTCAACGGGAAAATCTCACCGATCAGTTTTTGTCACTCTATCAGCGCATTGGAGAGCTTCAGGGGGAAAAAGATATCTCGTTGTTCCGGACGCTTTTTTCAGAATTCATCGGGCTGGGAGATATGCTTGGTTTTTCGGAAGAAACCATTATTGAAGGGTACAAGGAAAAAAACCAAATTAACCATCAACGGCAGGATGAGGGCTATTAAAAACAACATCCCGGGAAGTTTCCCGGGATGTTGTTTATTTTAAGCCGCTTGATAGCGTGGACAGCATCTCTTCTTTTTTCTGGTTGTCCGATTCTTTCCAGATAACTTCGAATAATACGCCAAGCCCAGGCAGCATTTTTTCTTCACCACTCTGGATGGCATCCACAATCGTGCTTTCGAGCTGCTCTTTATTGTTGCCGGAAACATTGGCAAGAACTGCCTTACGGATATCAATATCCATATTTATCACCTCAGGATCAATTTAGTTCTTTTAAGTTTTTGCTATTTCCTAGTTTTTATTAAGAGCTCATGGATTATGTATCATTTTGAAGATATAATAAAAAAAGTTGAACGTAATAAAGGATGGTTGAGGAATGAAACGGATTGAATCCGAACAAAATGCATCGATAAAACAATGGAAAAAGCTCTATACGAAAAAGGAGCGGGATAAATCGGGCCAATTTATCATCGAAGGCCCTCATTTGATTGAAGAGGCACTTCGTCATCACGTTCCCATTGCCCATTTGATTGTGGAAGAATCCTATACACTTCCCGAAAATTGGAATATGTCTGCTCTGGACCCCTGGGTGGTGCCGAAGAAAATCATGAAAATTCTTAGTGACACCGAGCATCCGCAAGGGGTAATGGCGATATGCCGCATGAAAGAACAGCCTCTAAAACCGAGGCAGGATGGGAAGTATCTTTTGATTGACGGTGTACAGGACCCCGGCAACCTTGGAACCATTATCAGGACTGCAGACGCGCAGGGCATAGATGGTGTCATTCTGGGAGAAGGGACTGTTGATGTATATAACAGCAAGGTTCTCCGCTCCACTCAAGGGTCACTGTTCCATCTGCCTGTGGTGAAAGGAAGTCTGGACGAATGGATCACAGATTGCAAAACGGAAGGTGTCCCTGTATTTGTGTCTGCCCTGAAGGGAGCAAAACCGCTTCAGGAGATACAGTCTTCCCGATCGTTTGCTCTTGTTGTCGGAAACGAAGGAAGCGGTGTCCGTCGGGAAAGCATAGAAGCAGCAGACGAACTGGTTTATATTCCCATGTTCGGGAATGCAGAATCGCTAAATGTGGCAGTGGCCGCGGGCATCATGCTGTATGAACTTATGAGAAACCGGCAATAACTGAATAGAAAACATGAATTCAATTGCACAGAAATCAAAGTTCCACTATAATAAGAAGACAACTGCATGAACCAAATGCAATGATGGAGAGTAGTACATAAAAGCTCGCCGGTAAAAGGGAGGAAGCACCTTGACTGAAAGTGTTTCTACGGTTGAATTTATCGAATTCGCTCCTGAGCAGTCGCCTGAACAATTATCAGTAGGGTGAACCGGACCCAGTCCGTTATGGAAATGAAGTGAACAAGAACAAAAGGCCTTTTGCCTTTTTCTCTTGGTTAATTTGGGTGGTACCGCGAATCCTCGTCCCTTTTCGGACGGGGTTTTTTTATTTTCAAAAGGAGGCCGATGAAATGCAGGACCGATTACAAGCACTAAAAGAAGAAGCACTGCTGAAAATTCAGCAGGCGAGTGATTTAAAAGAATTGCAGGATATTAAGGTATCTTATTTGGGCAAGAGGGGCCCGATTACTGAGGTTCTGAAAGGAATGGGCAAGCTTTCACCTGAAGAACGCCCAGTCGTAGGGGCTTATGCCAATGAGATCCGCGACGCCATTACGTCAGCGCTGGAATCAAAAATCAGCGAACTGGAACAAGCGGTGATCGAGGAAAAGCTGAAAAAAGAATCCATTGATGTCACGCTTCCGGGACGTCCGGTCCGAAAAGGAAATGCTCATCCGTTAACTGCCGTTATTGAAGAAATTGAAGACCTTTTCTTAACGATGGGCTTTACTGTGGCAGAAGGACCAGAAGTGGAAACGGATTATTATAATTTTGAAGCGTTAAATCTTCCGAAAGGCCATCCCGCACGCGACATGCAGGACTCATTCTTTATCACGGAAGACATTCTGCTTCGAACCCAGACTTCACCGGTTCAGGCTAGAACAATGGAAAAGCATCACGGCAGAGGCCCGGTCAAAATCGTATCGCCCGGTAAAGTGTACCGCAGGGATGATGATGATGCGACACACTCCCATCAGTTCATGCAGATTGAGGGCCTGGTTGTTGATGAAAATGTCCGTTTGAGTGATTTGAAGGGTGTTTTGGAGACCTTCGCCAAAAAAATGTTCGGGGAAGAACGCAAAATCCGTTTACGCCCAAGTTTCTTCCCGTTTACAGAACCGTCTGTGGAAATGGACATCTCCTGTTTTAAATGTGGAGGAAAAGGCTGCTCCATTTGTAAGCATACAGGCTGGATCGAAATTCTTGGAGCAGGCATGGTTCACCCGAACGTACTTGAAATGGCAGGCTTTGATTCAAAAAAATATACCGGATTTGCATTTGGCATGGGTCCTGAGCGCATCGCCATGCTGAAATACGGGATTGATGATATCCGTCATTTTTACACCAACGATCTTCGTTTCTTAAAACAATTTAAAAAGGCATAAGGAGGGGAAATGCTGTGTTAGTTTCTTATAATTGGCTAAAAGACTATGTGAACCTTGATCTTTCAGCAGCTGAACTTGCTGATAAAATAACAAAAAGCGGAATTGAAGTAGAAATCGTTGAATCCCTCAATAAAGGGATTACCGGTGTAGTGGTTGGCCACGTGCTGGAATGTGTTCAGCATCCAAACGCAGACAAATTGCGTGTATGTAAAGTGGACCTCGGTGAAGAAGCACCGGTTCAAATCGTATGCGGGGCGCCTAACGTGGCAGCCGGCCAGAAAGTTCCGGTCGCAAAAGTGGGAGCAGTACTACCGGGAAACTTCAAAATTAAAAAGGCGAAACTGCGCGGAGAAGCCTCCAATGGAATGATCTGCTCACTCACTGAATTGGGCGTTGAAGGTAAACTTGTTCCAAAGGAATATTCCAGCGGGATTTTTGTCATGCCATCCGACGCGGAAATCGGAAGCGATGCATTGTCTTACCTGAATCTCGATGATTATGTTCTCGAACTTGGATTAACGCCTAACCGTGCAGACTGCCTCAATATGCTTGGAGTTGCTTATGAGGTAGCTGCTATTTTAAATGAAGAACTGCGGCTTCCTGAAGTGCAGGTGCAAACGTCTGGAGAGAAAGCATCCGACTATGTATCCGTTACGGTGGATGCAAAAGAAGATAATCCGTATTATGGAGCCATGATCATAAAGAATATCACAATCGCTCCTTCCCCGTTATGGATGCAAAACCGCCTGGTTGCAGCGGGAATCCGACCCATCAATAATGTGGTGGATATTACAAACTACGTTTTGCTTGAGTACGGCCAGCCGCTACATGCGTTTGACTATGACCGGCTTGGATCCAAGGAGATTCTTGTCCGCCGTGCAAAAGCCGGGGAGGAGATGGTTACCCTTGATGATGCCAAGAGAAAGCTGGGGGCCAATCACCTGGTGATCACCAATGGTAAAGAGCCTGTGGCTGTGGCAGGTGTTATGGGTGGTGCCACATCCGAAGTGCAGGACGATACAACAACAGTATTGCTTGAAGCCGCCTATTTTGAAGGTATCCGTGTAAGATCGGCTTCCAAGGATCTTGGACTAAGAAGTGAAGCAAGCTCACGCTATGAAAAAGGTATCGACCGAAACCGAGTATATGATGCGGCATACCGTGCAGCTTCTCTCATGGCCCAATACGCAGGGGGTGAAGTGGCACAAGGAATCGTTGAAGCCGGAGAGCGTTTGGTTCCTGAAGGAAAAGCTGAAGTGACGCAAACGCGGATCAACACCTTGCTCGGAACCGAGATTGAAGGCGAACAGATCAGCGATATTTTAAAGCGTCTTCGCTTTGAATTTGATGTTCATGGTGAAAACTATATCGTTACTGTTCCATCGAGAAGACCGGACATCACGATTGATGCCGATCTTGTGGAAGAAGTCGGACGAATCTATGGATATGACCGAATTCCGACCACCTACCTGTTAACCGAAGGGCGTCCTGGCGGGCTTTCACCATATCAGGCTGCGCGCCGGAAAGTGATGCGTTATATGGAAGGAACCGGTCTGTATCAGGCCGTCACCTATGCGCTCACAACGCCAGAGAAATCCAATGCCTTTACGTTTTCACAAGAGCAGGAAAACGTACACAGCATCAAGGTTTCCCACCCGATGAGTGAAGAGCGCAGCACGCTCAGAAGTACGCTTGTTCCTCAGCTCCTTGAAGTGTTAAAGCATAATCATCACCGTTCGATTGATGATGTGGGAATTTTTGAAATCAGTTCCGTATTTTTTGCCCATGAGCAATCCCTATCCGTTCTTCCCGAAGAGAAAACATATCTTTCCGGGGCTTTGACCGGGTTATGGAGTATTCACCCTTGGCAGGGTGAGAAGAAGAAAATTGATTTCTTTGTTGTGAAGGGAATTCTGGAAGGTCTGTTTGAAGAGCTTGGTCTGCACAGTAGGATTTCATTTGAAAGTGAAAGCCTTCCGGGCATGCATCCCGGCCGTACAGCTGTTGTGAAACTTGACAGCATTGTCGTCGGATTCATTGGGCAGATTCACCCAGGAACACAAAAGGAATGGGATTTAAATGAGAGCTATGTGTTCGAATTGGATCTTGACCAGCTTCTTGGGGCAAGCGTCGAACCAACAGTGTATCAAACTCTTCCTCGTTTTCCTTCCATCACTCGGGATATTGCTGTAGTGGTGGATCAAAATCTGCCGGCAGGCGATTTGAACACGGTCATCCATGAAGCCGGAGGAGAGCTGTTGAAGGAAAGCAGTCTGTTTGATTTATATGAAGGAGAACGGATGGAAGAAGGAAAGAAATCCTTGGCGTTCTCGCTAAAATACTACGATCCTGAACGAACGTTAACAGATGAAGAAGTAACAAAAGCTCATGAAAATATCCTGCGAAGCCTTGAAGAGCGATTTGGAGCCTCACTGCGTAAATAACGCTGCAAAAAAAACCCGCTGTCTGAAACCAGACAGCGGGTTTTTTCGTAGAATGAGACTAGTTGCGTTTTCCGTGTGCCAGGTTCATTGCCTTTTTCGTGTTGGCAAAATGAACCTTGGCAATATCGTTCAAGAAATCCGGACCATGTTTGCGAATCAATTCGGCGGCCTTGATATCCACTTTGCTGCCGGCACCCTTTGGAATTTCAATTCCTGTTTTGGCACTGATTTTATCCATTTCTTTTATAAAAGCATAGCGTGCGAGGATGGAGGACGCTGCCACCGAAAGATGGAGGGATTCGCCTTTGGTGGCAAAATACACTTGATCTTTTACCACCGTCGATTGCCGTGACAGATAGTTGAAGTAGACGCCCGGCTCACAGAATTGATCCACCAGGATGCCGTCCACTTTTTCATTTTTCGTTTTTTCGAGCATATGAAGAAGCGCTTTATTATGCAGAAGGGCCTTCATTTTTCCCTGGCTCATTCCCTTGGCTTGCAACTCGTTATATTTTCGGTTGTTCAGCACCAGCAGGCTGTATGGAATAGTATGCAAGAGATCCTTGGCAATGGAAACGATCTGGATATCATTCAAGAACTTTGAATCTTTGACACCGAGCTCTCTGAGGAGTTCCAGCTTGGATTCCGGCACATACGATGCGACAACCGTGATCGGGCCGAAATAATCTCCGGTTCCGACCTCATCACTGCCGATCAGGGATAAAGAGCCAACATTTTCGGGAGGAGCGTAGGCATGGGCTGGTTTGTCCTTCTTTGGTTTGCTTGCTGAGGAAGCAGGTTTGATGTTCCATTTCAGGGCTTCCGCTTCAGCATTCTTTCCCTGAAACAATACCTTTCCAGATTTATAAGCAGTAATCGTGCATCCCGGCGGCTTTGCGGTAAAAATGCTGCCAGGCGGGGAGGAGGCCGGAATGAATGCCTTGTAGGCTTCTTTCATCTTCTGGATTTCTTGTGTAGTTGCTTGCAATACGGTGTTCGCCATTTTTATTTTCCTTTTCACTAAAATTTGTTTTACAAAATTTTGCTTTATTGTTAACAGATGATACAACAAATATTTTCATAAGTGTTCGCTTTCTGTTAAGATAATGAATAGAGTTTCATCCTTTTATAAGAAAGTGAGCTATGAATGGAGGTAATTTTGTGGCGGAAGAAAACAAGAGAGAACGGACCATCGTAGAGATCTTTGGTCAAAAATATACAGTAATGGGTACTGAGACTTCCAGCCACATTCGTTCGGTCGCTGCAATGGTTGACGAAAAAATGAGGGACATCCAGCAATATAACGCTGTGCTTGATACGAAGCAGCTTGCCGTCCTTACTGCAGTTAACATCATGAACGAATACTTAAAGACTAAAGAAGAGCTGGAAAAATTGCAACAGCAGATTAGGAAAGAGGATAGATAAATGTTAGATCTAATATTGATTGTTCTTTTGATTGCAGGGTTCTTTATCGGTCTGAAGCGCGGGCTTGTCATGCAGGTTGTCCACCTTGTCGGTTTTATCGCCGCATATGTCGTGGCTTATCTGTATTTTGATGATCTGGCACCGCATCTGAAACTTTGGATTCCATATCCATCGATTGGAAATGACAGCCCTATGTCATCCATCCTGAACAGCATTTCACTCGAGGACGTTTATTACCGGGCGATTGCCTTTGCGCTCCTTTTCTTTGCAACAAAAATATTGCTTCAGATTGTTGGCAACATGCTCAGCTTCATTGCAGAATTGCCGCTGCTCCGTACCGTGAACCGCTGGCTTGGAGGCATTCTCGGATTTGTTGAAGTTTACCTGATTTTATTTTTATTGCTTTATGTGGCTTCCCTTGTACCATCGGGTTCCATCCATACCGCATTTCAAGATTCCTTCATCGGACAGAGCATGGTAAAAAACACCCCGGTCTTCTCGGATACGATAAAAGATTTGTGGAGCAAAAATATGGCATAAAACTTCTCTCCAGCAGAGAAGTTTTTTTACCGTACGAGTCGATCAAATTAGAGGAGGGATTTCTCGATGAACAAAAAAGAAGTTGTCAATGTGCTGGAAGTTATCGCTGTTTATATGGAAATCAAAGGGGAAAACTCATTTAAAACGTCTGCGTACAGAAAAGCAGCCCAGGCTCTGGAGACAGACGACCGGAACATGGAGCAAATTGAGGATCCGTCCAAATTAAAAGGGATTGGAAAAGGAACCGCCTCCGTCATCACGGAACTTATGGAAACAGGAAGGTCCTCTCTACTTGAGGAATTGCAGGCAACACTTCCTTCCGGCCTGTTAACCATGCTTAAAATCCCTGGTCTTGGCGGCAAAAAAATATCAAAGCTTTATCAGGAGCTCGGTGTTACCGATATTGATAGTTTAAAAGAGGCCTGTCAACAGGAGAAAGTAAGGGGCCTTGCCGGGTTTGGAACAAAAACAGAGGAAAAAATTCTTGCGGCCATTGAAGAGCTTGGAAAGCGTCCGGACCGTTTGCCCATTGTCTACATGCTGTCCGTGGCCGAAAAAATAGAAAAGCAGCTGTCCCAAATGGATGGCATCGAGCGGTATTCGCGGGCAGGTAGCCTGCGACGCAGCCGTGAAACGATTAAAGATCTGGACTTCATTCTTGCCGTGTCTGATCCTTCTATTATTAAGGAAAAACTTGTAGAGCTTGAAGACGTTTCCGAAATCATCGCCAAAGGAGATACGAAGGTATCGGTCGTGCTCCAATATGATTACCCCGTTTCTGTTGATTTCCGTCTGGTGGCTCGAGAGCAGTTTGCCACAGCGCTGCATCATTTTACCGGCTCCATGGAGCATAATGTGCAGATGAGACAGCTGGCCAAGGAACGGAATGAAAAGATCAGCGAATACGGCGTAGAGAATTCAGAGACCGGCGAAATGTTAACGTTTGATTCTGAAAAAGAATTTTATGCTCATTTTGGCCTTCAATACATCCCGCCGGAAGTCCGTGAAGGCGAAAATGAACTGGAACTTTTTCGTGAACCGCAAAAGCTTATTCAAGAAAATGACATAAAAAGTGATCTTCATATGCACTCCACCTGGAGTGACGGTGCCAATACAATTGAAGAAATGGCAGAAGCGGCAAGAGCTAAAGGGTACACACACATGGCTATTACGGACCATTCAAAGTACCTTGTTGTCGCCAACGGGCTGTCACCGGAACGCCTCCGCAAACAGCGTCATGAAATTGATCGTTTAAACGAAAAATACACCGATTTTAAAATTCTGGCCGGTGTTGAAATGGATATTCTTCCGGATGGGTCACTCGATTACGATGATGAAATGCTGGCTGAGATGGATCTTGTGATTGCATCGATCCACTCTTCATTTTCCCAAAACAGGGAAACCATCATGAAACGGTTGAAAACAGCGCTAACCAGCCATCATGTGGATATAATAGCTCATCCTACTGGCCGGATAATCGGACGCCGTCCGGGCTATGACGTGGATGTGGAAATGCTGATTGAACTTGCTGCAGAAACGAACACTGCCCTTGAACTGAATGCCCATCCCAGCCGTTTGGATCTAGCCCCCCGATGGTTGAAGCTTGCACAGGAAAAGGGCGTGAAAATTACCATTAATACGGATGCTCATTATAAACATACACTCGATTTTATGGAAGTGGGGGCAGCCGTTGCAAGAAAAGGGTATATACGCCCTGAAAATGTGTTGAACACGATGACACTGGAAGAACTGACTTCCTTTTTAAAACGAAACGAGAATAAGGAATAGCGAACGCTCCTAAGGAGGAGGAATCATTTTGCAAGAACGTGTTCAGAGAGTCTTAGAATACACCAAAATTATTGAACAGCTAAAAAAGCATGCCAGCTCAAGCCTGGGACGACAAAAGGCGGAACAGCTGCAGCCATCTGTTGATTTTGAAGTAATCAAGCACTGGCAGGACAGCACGGATGAAGGCGTAAAAGTTCTTCGTTTAAAAGGGCAGGCCCCGCTCGGGGGAATCCGGGACATCCGGGCAAGCCTGAAGCGCACCCAGATTGGCGGTGTGCTGAATACGGATGAGTTATTGGATATCTCCACCACTATTTATGGCGGAAGGCGCTTCAAGCGGTTTACCGAAGGAATGGTGGAAGATGGATTAGAACTGCCGATTCTTGATAATCTGGTGGCCGAAATAGAACCCCTGACTGATCTTGAACGTGAAATCAAAGCCTGTATTGATGATAATGGCCATGTGATGGACAGCGCGAGCCCTGCTCTTCGCACGATTCGCGGCCAGCTGCGCACATTTGAATCGAGAGTGCGTGAAAAGCTTGAGAGCATGGTGCGCTCCTCCAGCTATCAAAAAATGCTTTCTGATGCAATCATCACCATCCGGAACGAACGGTTTGTGCTTCCCGTCAAACAGGAATACCGAGGCAATTTTGGCGGTATGGTTCATGACCAGTCTGCATCAGGAGCAACGCTGTTTATCGAGCCGCAGGCCGTGGTTACGATTAACAACCAGCTGAAGGAAGCGAAAGCCAAAGAAGCCAGGGAAATCGAAAAGATCCTGAGAGAGCTTTCTGTGCTTGTCGGGGAAGCAGCCGAACTTCTGGCGCATAATGTAGCTATTTTGGCGGAGGTTGATTTTATTTTCACGAAAGCACAGTACAGCCGGGAATTAAAAGCAACAAAACCGATCATGAACGACAGAGAATACATTTCCCTTCATAAGGGACGGCATCCGCTTCTCGACCAGGATACTGTTGTTCCCATCGATGTGGAGCTTGGCGGTTCATTTCAATCGCTGATTATTACTGGACCGAACACAGGCGGTAAGACTGTGACCCTCAAAACCATCGGCCTGTTGTCATTAATGGCCCAATCGGGACTTCAGATTCCAGCCGAAGAAGAATCGGAAATGACCGTTTTCGAAGCGATTTATGCAGATATCGGGGATGAACAGTCGATTGAACAGTCATTGAGTACGTTCTCCTCACATATGGTCAACATCGTCGACATTTTAAAGCAGGTGAACTTCAAAAGTCTGGTTTTATTTGATGAACTGGGCGCAGGCACCGATCCGCAGGAAGGGGCAGCATTGGCGATATCCATCCTGGATTACGTGTATGCCCGCGGGGCCAAAGTCATCGCTACAACTCACTACAGCGAATTAAAGGCATATGCATATAACCGTGACGGGGTGATCAACGCCAGTGTAGAGTTTAACGTGGAAACACTGCGGCCGACCTATAAGCTATTGATCGGCGTACCCGGCCGAAGCAACGCGTTTGAAATCTCAAGACGTCTTGGCCTGGAGCCATCCATTATTGACGAAGCGAAATCGCAAATCAGTGATGAAGATAACAAGATCGACAACATGATCCGTTCCCTAGAGGACAACCAGAAACGAGCCCAGGAAGAACGCGAAAAGGCAATTGCCATCCGGAAGGAAGCGGAACAGCTTAAATCGGATCTTGAAGCCGAACTGCGCCACCTCGAACAGGACCGTGACCGTTTGCTGGAAGAAGCAGAGCGAAAAGCGGAAGAAGCAGTCGCCAATGCTAAACAGACCGCAGAAACTGTTATTAAAGAACTCCGCGAATATCAGAAAGAGGCGGCAGGTAATGTTAAGGAACACCGTTTGATTGATGCACGCAAACGCCTGGAAGACGCCACACCGACCCTTCGCTCCAAAAAGAAGAAATCCACAGGTGCTGTCAAGCCTAAGACCGTTTCCTTCATGCCGGGTGACGAAGTTAAAGTGCTGAGCTTCGGCCAAAAAGGGCACATCATTAACAAAGTCAGCGACAAAGAATATCAGGTTCAAATTGGTATTTTAAAAATGAATGTGGCTGCAGGGGATCTTGAACCGATCAAGCAATCAAAAGAGAAAAAGCCAGAGCCGCGAACCTTTGTCAAAGTACAGGGCAGTGATGACTCGGTTCGTCCGGAACTTGATCTTAGGGGCAAGCGTTACGAAGATGCCATGATCGAAGTGGACAAATACCTGGATGAAGCAATGCTCGCAGGATATCCTCAAGTTTCCATCATCCACGGAAAAGGAACGGGCGCACTACGCTCAGGTGTCCAGCAGCTTCTTAAGACCCACCCCAATGTGAAATCCACCCGCATGGGGGCGGCTAATGAGGGAGGAAGCGGAATTACAGTCGCTTTACTAAAATAATCGGAGGTTAGAGATGGATGTATCCCAGAATCCGTTTATCCAAACGGCAGCATACTACAGTGTAGTCGTCCTTTTTCTCGTCATATTCCTTGCAATATTTGAACTGGTTACCCGGTATCAGAACTGGGTGGAAATAAAAAACGGAAACGTGGCTGTTGCCATGGCGACTGGTGGGAAGATTTTTGGCATTGCCAACATCTTCAGGTACTCCATTGCCCAGAACGACTCCTTGCCGCAGATGATGGGGTGGGGGCTGTTCGGCTTCGTGCTGCTGCTGGCAGGGTATTTTATCTTTGAATTTCTAACCCCGAAATTTAATGTGGACGAAGAGATTGAAAACGATAACCGGGCAGTGGGGCTGATTTCCATGATCATTTCCATCGGATTGTCCTTTGTTATCGGTTCAGGGATCCACTAGGAGAGAGTGAAGCATCGATGGACACATTATGGAAAGTTTTATTTGTAGTAAGCGGCCTTTTTATTCTGTTCGGCATCGTTTATTTGCTTTTTTTAACGTAAATTTAAAAAGCTGCAGCGCACCTTCTTGCATTGCAGCTTTTTTATGTTGTTTTTTATGCAGGAGGAAGAAGAAACCAGCCTGATTTCGGCCGGTTTTTAGTAAAGTTTTGTTTTTTTATGGGTCCGCCATGCGAAGGTTATTCCTTTAGCTTATGGATGAGAGCCTTGTATCCATACGGATGGAATACCCTCCATAATTTGAAAATACCTTCCAAAATCGGGTTATGTCCACTGCAAACAAACCCTTCCAATGCAACTGGATGCATGCTTCAGCTTTTCTGCCTAATACTCAATCTCATCATAATCAGCTGGCTGGGTGGTGAGTTCGTTGTTGTTCTTCATGCCAATTTCGCTTGAGAGTTCATGCTGTGATTTAATTTTGCCATGGGGATGCTGGTTTTCTTTTCCTGCTCTTCGTTCCCCTTCTCTTCTTGCTTTAGACTGTGTCATTTTTTCTCCTCCTTTGCGTTTAGTATGCAGTCTAGAAAAACAGTCAATCCCCGAAAAAAAGTACCAAATCCGGTGAAAAAATTTTTAAATTTTAAAAATATATATTAAATTGAATGCGTTTTCATTATAATATTGTATGAGAGAGTATTTTAAGGAAAGGCGTGAATCAAGGAGGAGATAAAAGTGGAAAGAAGATGGCTAAACCATTATCCACCCGAAATCCCCAGTGAAGTTGACTACAAAGAAAAGCCTTTATTCACGTACCTGGAAGAAGCAGCTAAAATAACCCCAGAAAAAACTGCTCTTCATTTTCTAGGAAAAGAATTATCGTATCAGGAGCTGCATATCAGTGCGCTCCGCTTTGCCAACGGATTGGTTTCCCTGGGAATAGAGAAGGGGGACCGGGTGGCAATCATGCTGCCAAATTGCCCGCAGGCGGTCATTGCATATTACGGAATTCTCCTTGCCGGGGGAATTGTTGTCCAAACCAATCCTCTTTATACAGAAAGAGAACTAAGCCATCAGCTTGAAGACAGCGGAGCTGTGGCGATCGTTTGTCTGGACCAGTTGTTTTCAAGGGTAGCGGCGGTCAAAGAAGAAACTTCACTAAGGCATGTGGTTGTCACAGGCATTAAAGACTATTTGCCATTTCCGAAAAACGTGGTTTATCCGTTTATCCAAAAAAAGCAAAAGCCGTATATTTTGGTTGACGTCCAGTATGGTGGCAGTGTTTATGCATTTAAAGATTTGCTGAACAACAGCAGTATGGCAAGAATTCCCCTAACCATCGATCCAAAGGAAGATATTGCGCTCCTGCAGTATACGGGCGGAACGACAGGACCATCAAAGGGTGTGATTCTTACGCATTCCAACCTCGCCGTTAACGCAAAGCAATGCAGTATCTGGATCTATAAACACCGGGTCGGGGAAGAAGTGGTGCTTGCGGCACTTCCGTTTTTCCATGTATACGGGATGACGGTGGTCATGAACCAGGCGATCATGACCCGGGCAAAGCTGATTATTCTGCCCCGTTTTGATGCCAAGCAGGTGCTCCAGACGATTCATAAACATCGTCCAACTTTGTTTCCAGGAGCACCGACCATGTACATTGCCTTGCTGAACCACCCTGATTTAGGGAAGTATGATCTTTCATCCATCAAGGCGTGCATCAGCGGTTCTGCTCCTCTTCCACTGGAGGTCCAGCAAAAATTTCAGGGTGTGATCTCGGGAAATATTGTCGAAGGCTACGGGCTGACAGAGGCTTCCCCGGTAACCCATTGCAATTTTATTTACGGCAACAAGGTAAAAGGCAGCATTGGTGTTCCATGGCCAGATACGGAAGCAGCTATTTATTCCACAGAACGGGATGAGCCGGCACATGTCGGTGAAGTGGGCGAGTTGATGGTGCGCGGTCCCCAAGTGATGAAAGGTTACTGGAACCAGCCCGAGGAAACGGCCGCTGTCCTGAAAGACGGATGGCTGATGACCGGGGATATGGGCTATATGGATGAGGATGGGTATTTCTATATTGTAGACAGGAAAAAAGATCTCATTATTGCGGGCGGCTACAATATTTACCCGCGTGAAGTGGAAGAGGTGCTTTACGAACACGAAGCGGTAAAAGAAGCAGTGGTGGTCGGGGTACCTGATCCTTACCGGGGGGAAACCGTAAAAGCATTTGTGGTGTTAAAAGAAAACATGACATGTACAGAAGAGCAGTTAAATCAATTTTGCCGCGAACATATGGCGGCATTTAAAGTGCCACGGATTTACGAATTCCGTGCCGAGCTTCCTAAAACTATGGTCGGAAAAATATTGCGGCGTGTTCTGCTGGAGGAAGAGAAGGCAAAAGAACGGCACACACAAGCAACGGAAGCACAAGAGATTTAAGGGCCTTTTTAAAAAGGTCCTTGTTTTTTTAGCAAAAGAAATGAATAATAGAATTGACAGAAAAAAACGACTTGTTTTACAATTAAATTATGAATGAACAATCATTCAGTTTACAGCAGCTCGTTTTGAAGTGAGGAGATTATCGTGAAGCGTAAAGGCCCAAAGTATGATCAAATTATTGATGCCGCGGTGAATGTCATCGCAATTCATGGATATCATCAGTCCCAAGTATCCAAGATTGCAAAACAGGCATCTGTAGCAGATGGGACGATCTACCTTTATTTTAAAAATAAAGAAGATCTGCTCGTTTCTGTTTTTAACGAAAAAATGGGAACCTTTATCGAAAAAACGGGGAATGAGCTGAAAGGAAAAGCGTCGGCCATTGAGAAACTGTTAACACTGATCGAGATGCATTTCAAACTACTGAATGAGGATCATCAGCTGTCCATTGTCACCCAGCTCGAGCTTCGCCAGACCAATCGGGCGCTTCGTGCCAAAATTGGTGAGGTGTTAAAGAGGTACCTGTCACTGATTGATCTCATCCTGAATGAGGGTATGGAGGAAAACGTGTTTGACAGAACAATGGATACACGGCTGGCAAGGCAGATGATTTTTGGGACGATAGATGAAACGGCGACGAACTGGGTGATGAACGACCACCGTTATGATCTGCCTTCCCTGGCTCTTCCAGTACATCGAATGCTTGTTAATGGATTAAGCAATATTGCAGGGAGCTAACCACCTCTGCATTAACCAGATAAATAAGGAGTGAGAGAGTGTGGAATTCTTACAGGTTTATAAAGAGAATCGCATTGCTACCATACAGCTCAACCGGCCCCCGGCGAACGCCTTGTCGACCCAGCTGATCCGCGAGTTGTCCAAGGTGTTTGATGACCTTGAGCATGATGGTGAAGCAAAAGTGATCGTGCTTAAAGGAGAGGGTAGATTTTTTTCTGCAGGTGCAGATATTAAGGAATTTACAACAATCCAGAATGAAGCCGATTTTGCAGAGCTGGGAGCGTTTGGCCAGCAGCTTTTTGACCGGATGGAGAATTATCCGAAACTGATTATCGCTGCCATACATGGTGCTGCACTTGGCGGTGGCCTGGAGCTGGCAATGGCTTGCCATATCCGTCTGGTTTCAAAAGAAGCAAAGCTTGGTTTGCCAGAGTTGCAGCTAGGATTGATTCCCGGTTTTGCAGGCACACAGAGGCTCCCGAAATATGTAGGCGCTGCAAAAGCGGCTGAAATGCTGGTCACCTCCGAACCGATAACCGGAGAGGAAGCGGTGTCATGGGGATTGGCGACAGCAGCTTATCCAGATGAAGACCTTTTTGAAAAGGCTTACAGTCTGGCAGGAAAGGCAGCGGCCAAGAGTTCTCTCTCCATCCGCTACACCCTCGAATTGTTGCAGTATGCTGCAAAGGGTCAGTACGGGGAAGGAGCCAAAAAGGAATCTCAGTATTTTGGAAAAGTGTTTGTCTCCGAAGATGGACAAGAGGGGATTCAGGCATTTATCGAAAAAAGAAAGCCAAACTTTAAAAACTAATTTTCATTGGAGGGTTTCGCATGAATCTATATGTGATTTTAAAACGCACGTTCGATACCGAAGAGAAAATCAGCATTTCTAACGGGGAAATTTCCCATGACAGTGCCGAATACATCATCAATCCGTACGATGAGTACGCGATTGAAGAAGCGATTACACTCCGTGATGCACATGGCGGTGAAGTAACTGTTGTAACAGTCGGAACAGAAGAATCCGAAAAAGAATTGCGCACAGCACTTGCCATGGGTGCCGATAAAGCCGTTCTGATCGATACTGAGGAACTTGACAGCTCAGACCAATTCACCACGTCTGCTGTGCTGGCTGAATTTTTCAAAGATAAGGAATATGATTTAATTCTTGGCGGAAACGTAGCGATTGATAATGGATCAGGTCAAGTCGGCCCGCGCCTGGCAGAACTTCTTGGAATTCCGCAGGTGACCACGATTACTAAGATTGAAGTAAATGGCACGGATGTCTCCATTGAGCGCGATGTAGAAGGTGATGTGGAAAAAATCGAAACGTCGCTTCCACTATTGGTTACCGCTCAACAAGGATTGAATGAACCCCGTTATCCATCTTTGCCGGGAATTATGAAGGCCAAGAAAAAGCCGCTTGAAACGCTTGAAATTGATGATCTGGACATCGATGAAGAAGATGTAGAAGCCAAAACAAAGACGGTGGAGGTATTCCTGCCGGCTAAGAAAGAAGCAGGCAAAATCCTAAGTGGTGAAGTCAACGACCAAGTTAAAGAACTTGTTTCATTACTACGCTCAGAAGCAAAAGTGATATAAGGAGGAATACAACATGTCTAAAAAGGTTCTGGTACTCGGAGAAGTTCGTGACGGAGAATTAAGAAATGTATCCTTTGAGGCTGTAGCTGCAGCAAAGGAAATTTCTTCAGGCGGAGAAATTGTCGCTGTTCTATGCGGTGAAGGATTAAATGAAGCCGGTAAAGCATTGATCCACTATGGAGCCGACCGCGTGGTACTTGCTGAACACAGCCTGTTATCAACCTATTCAACAGATGGTTATGTTCAAGCGCTTTTGCAAGTGATTGAGCAGGAAAAACCCGAAGGATTGGTACTTGGGCACACTGCGCTCGGGAAAGACCTTTCTCCTAGACTTGCAGCCCGTCTGAAATCAGGATTGATTTCAGATGTAACGTCGCTTGAGCAAGCCGGAGAGAATGTGGTATTTACCCGTCCGATTTACTCCGGAAAAGCGTTCGAGAAAAAAGTGATCACAGACGGACTTGTATTCGTCACCATCCGCCCGAACAATATCCCATCGCTTGAAATCGATGAAAGCCGCTCCGGAGAGGTTGCTGCTTTAGCGGTTGACGTAAAGGATTTACGCACGGTTGTTAAAGATGTAGTCCGCAAAGCTTCCACCGGCGTTGACCTCTCTGAAGCGAAAATTATCGTGGCAGGTGGGCGCGGCGTAAAATCGCAGGATGGCTTTAAACCGTTACAGGAATTGGCAGATGTTCTGGGTGCAGCGGTAGGTGCTTCCCGAGGAGCGTGTGATGCAGACTATTGCGATTACTCCCTGCAGATTGGCCAGACAGGCAAAGTAGTAACACCGGACTTGTATATAGCATGCGGCATCTCAGGAGCGATTCAGCATCTTGCCGGCATGTCCAATTCCAAGGTGATCGTCGCAATTAACAAGGATCCGGAAGCGAGCATTTTCTCTGTTGCCGATTATGGCATCGTAGGAGATTTGTTTGAAGTCGTTCCCCTGTTAACTGAAGAATTCAAGAATGTTTTGGTGAAATCATAAGCAAAGCGCCGGCGGTCTCTGCCGGCTTTTTGTTTTTACAGCACCATCAATGATAAAATAGGTCCAAATCCGAAGAAATGAGCGGGCAAATTGGCGACAGTAGCATTTGTAAGACAAGGCCCAACCGACTGGAATGCCGCGGGAAGAATTCAGGGAATCATGGATATTCCGCTCAATGCGGATGGACGGGATCAGGCGGGTGCTTTGGCCAGGCGGGTATCGGTATGCTGATCAGGGATATGTTGAAAAATGGTGGAGTATGAAGCTTCACTCTTTAATACATCGGTGAGTATCCTGAACTATAGGGAGCAGCAATGGGAGTGCGAGTTGTTTAATTGCAACGCTCATCTCAAGGTTCCCTCACCAATGAATGGCAGGGTTTGATTGTGTCACAATTTGGGTACGATAAAGCATGAGCAAACAAATAGATGTAAATTAGGTTTGATGATATACTCTGTTTACATGCTGAAATTAAGGAGGCAATTTTAATATGGCAATTGTAAATGCAACTGATCAGACGTTCAGCCAAGAAACAAGCGAAGGCCTAGTCCTAGCTGACTTTTGGGCACCATGGTGCGGACCTTGTAAAATGATCGCGCCGGTTCTAGAAGAGCTTGCCAGCGAGAACGAAGATTTAAAAGTAGTAAAACTTGATGTTGACGAAAACCAGGAAGTAGCCGGAAAATATGGAGTAATGAGCATTCCAACTCTTATCGTTTTCAAAAATGGTGAGGTCGTTGACCAGGTTGTAGGCTTTCAGCCAAAAGAAGCATTAGGCGAACTGTTAAATAAACACAAATAAAAACCAAACCTAAGGAAGGGCTGGCCATGATATGGCTGGCCTTTTTCTTGGTTAACTAGGGAGAGCGTCTGTTCTTATGAACTGCAAAATGAAGCGTATCATGCTATGATATTACATAGAAAGGGGGGGAGAGGCACGTTGGATATTATAAGAGAAAAGCTGGCAGTACTTCCCGATCAGCCAGGATGCTACCTCATGAAAGATCAGTTCGGAAAAGTCATCTATGTTGGTAAAGCAAAGGTCCTTAAGAACCGGGTAAGGTCTTATTTTTCAGGTTCACATGATGGGAAAACCCAGCGGCTGGTAGCGAACATTGCGGATTTTGAATACATCATTACCTCCTCGGAATTTGAAGCTCTCCTTCTTGAGATGAACCTGATCAAAAAATATGATCCGAAGTTCAATGTCATGCTGAAAGATGATAAAACCTATCCTTATCTGAAAATAACCGGAGAGGAACAGCCAAGGCTTTTATATACCAGAAAGGTAAAAAAGGATAAGGGCAAGTATTTTGGGCCCTTTGTCAATGCCTATGCCGCCCAGGAGACCAAGAAGCTGCTGGACCGTTTGTATCCGCTGCGTAAATGCGATCATATGCCAAACAAGGTGTGCCTGTATTATCACATCGGTCAATGTCTTGGGCCTTGTGTTTATGATATTTCGAAGGAACAGAACAAAGAGATGGTCGATGAGATCGTGAAGTTTTTAAATGGTGGATTTCCCGAAGTAAGAGAGGAATTAACCCAAAAAATGCTTGCGGCTTCGGAGGAGCTTAATTTCGAACGAGCAAAAGAGCTCAGGGATCAGATCCAGCATATCGATGCGGTTATGCAGAAGCAGAAAATGATGACCGCTGACATGGCGGACAAAGACGTGTTTGGCTATCATTACGACAAAGGCTGGATGTGTGTTCAGGTTTTCTTCATCAGGCAAGGCAAACTGATCGAAAGAGACGTCTCGCTTTTTCCATTCTATGGAGAGGCTTCTGAGGATTTCTTAACGTTTATCGGTCAGTTTTACCTGCAAAAAAATCATATCCTCCCCAAAGAAATTATTTTGCCTCAAGAGGTAAACGGGGATATGGTGAACGAGCTGCTTCAGGTGAAGGTGACGCAGCCAAAGCAAAGGCAAAAGAAAGAATTTGTTGATCTTGCCACTAAAAATGCCCAAAATGCACTGAAAGAAAAGTTTGCACTCATTGAGCGTGATGAAATACGGACCATTAAAGCGGTCGAAAACCTTGGAAGGCAGCTGAACATCCCGGCCCCTTACCGGATAGAAGCGTTTGATAATTCAAACATTCATGGCACGAGTCCGGTTTCGGCGATGATTGTTTTCGAGGATGGTAAACCCAACAAAAAAGAGTATCGTAAATACAAGATTAAAACCGTAACCGGTCCTGATGATTATGCTTCCATGAAAGAGGTTGTACGTAGAAGGTATTCCCGAATCCTGAAGGAAAACGGACAGCTGCCGGATCTTATTATTATTGATGGCGGAAAAGGACAGATTGCCGCAGCACAGGATGTTCTTGAAAACGAATTGAATCTCTTTATCCCGGTTGGCGGTTTGGCGAAAGATGAAAAACACCGCACGTCCCAGCTGTTAATGGGAAATCCGCCGGAAATTATGGAGATGCCGAGAAACAGCCAGGAGTTTTATCTTTTGCAGCGCATACAGGATGAGGTGCACCGTTTTGCGGTCTCGTTCCACCGTCAGGTCAGGGATAAGGGCATGTTCCGTTCCAGCCTGGATAATATTCCGGGCGTTGGTGAAAAAAGAAAAAAACTGCTGCTTAGAAAGTTTGGATCCATAAAAAAAATGAAAGAGGCAACGATCGAGGATTTTCGTGCAGCAGGCATCCCCATGGGGGTAGCAGAAGAAATCATGCAGGCACTGCAAAAGGATTCATCATAAAAAAGGGTTGATTTTTAAAATTTGCTTTGCTACACTAAATACAAATTTTAATAGAGCGCCATACTTCAGTTTTTGAAGTGATGGTAGAGGAGCAAAAACCAATAGTAAGCAACCGGAAGAGAAGGAGCTCTTATGACGGTGGCTGAAAGGGGATTTTTGCCGAAGCTTTAAGAAACTTCCTTTTTCTTAAGGCTGGACCTGCATTGAACAAATGCAGAGCTGTCACACATTCCTTGCCCGGAGGATGTGTGGAGGACTATCTCACATGAGGGGAAAACATGCTGGCTTACTGTTGCCTATTCAAGCAGCAATAAGGTCTTTTCCTTATTGCTGCTTTTTTGTATTCATAAACAGTTTTACAGTTTGTTGAAAAGTGGAAGCCGAAACGGGCTGGCCATATCTGGGTGTCTTTTAGCATAATAACTTTTGCGGATGAGAAAGGATGGACCATTGTGGCGTTAATCGTTCAAAAATTCGGAGGGACGAGTGTTGGTACTCCCGAAAAAATCAGGAATGCGGCCAAACGGATTATTCAGGCGGCAAATGAAGGAAATCAGGTGATTGCGGTTGTTTCTGCCATGGGCAAGACAACTGACGAACTGGTAAAGCTGGCAGGAGAAATGACAAGCAAGCCATCCAAACGGGAGATGGACATGCTGCTCACCACAGGTGAACAAATTACCATATCCTTGTTAGCCATGGCTCTTGAGGAGGCGGGACATCCGGCGGAATCACTCACCGGATGGCAGGCGGGTATCCAAACGGAGAGCCTTCATGGCAATGCGAGAATATTGGACATTGATACGAAAAGAATTGAACTGCTTTTAAATGAAGGAAAAATAGCAGTCGTTGCCGGATTTCAAGGATGGACAGCCTCGCAAAGTATTACGACTCTTGGCCGGGGAGGTTCAGACACAACAGCTGTTGCTTTAGCTGCAGCCCTTCGTGCGGACAAATGCGAAATTTATACGGATGTGACAGGTGTGTTTACCACCGATCCTCGCGTTGTGAAGCATGCACGGAAACTGGCCGCCATTTCTTATGATGAAATGCTTGAACTGGCCAATTTGGGGGCAGGGGTCCTGCATCCAAGAGCGGTTGAATTTGCCAAGAATTATGGAGTAAAGCTTGAAGTCCGTTCAAGCATGGAAGAGGAACGTGGAACAATCGTTGAGGAGGAAGCAGAAATGGAAAACAATCTAGTGGTAAGAGGACTGGCTTTTGAAGGCAATGTTACCAAAATCACAATTGAGAATCTCCCGAACGGGTTGAATACACTTTCGTCTGTATTCTCCTTGCTCGCGGACAATAACATAAATGTTGATATTATAATTCAAAGTGTAAACAAGCAGGAAAAAACCAACATTTCCTTCTCCATTGACAGTGCCATTTTTGATGAGACAGTCCAGCTTTTGGAGCAGAACAAGGGACAGCTTGGTTTCGGCCAAATTCTGCATGAAGATGGACTGGCGAAGGTTTCTATTGTCGGCTCAGGAATGATCTCCAATCCTGGTGTCGCAGCCCAAATGTTTAAGGCTTTATCTGATAAAGATATTATGATCAAAATGGTAAGCACCTCAGAGATCAAAGTGTCCACCGTGGTGGGGCAGCAGGACATGATTAATGCCATAGAAACACTTCATGATGTCTTTGAACTCGATGCCAGAGTACCAGTTCAACACGCATAATAACGTCCGGGCAATTTTGCCCGGACGTTTTATTTTTCTATACGTTTGCCTTCTCATTCAAAAAGTCGATCTCAAACCCGAGGTCCTCAAGGATTTGATGATCTGCAGTAGTTTCCTGTCCGTCGGTTGTCAGATAATCACCGACAAAGATGGAGTTTGCCGCATAAAGGCCCAGAGGCTGCAGGCTGCGAAGGTTTACTTCCCTGCCGCCGGATATTCTGATTTCCTTCGCGGGGTTTATATACCGGAACAAAGCCAGTACCTTTAAGCAAAAACGTGGATTCAGATTGTCCATGTTTTCAAGAGGAGTCCCTGGGATGGGATGAAGGAAATTAACGGGAATCGAATCCGCATCGATTTCCCGGAGAGCCTTGGCCATGGCTATAATATCGTTGTAGCTTTCTCCCATGCCGATGATGACTCCTGAACAAGGAGAAAGGCCAGCTTCTTTTATTTTGTCAAGGGTAGTGACCCTGTCTGCATATGTATGAGTGGTCGTAATGGCTCTGTGATGGTCTTTGGCTGTATTGATGTTATGGTTGTATCGTTCTACGCCTGCTTCCTTAAGCTGATGTGCCTGTGTTTCGCTGACAATACCCAGGCAGGCGCAAATTTTCATAGTATACGAGGATTTGATTTCCTTTACGGCTTCGATCACGGTCGCCAAGTCTCTCTGGAGTGGTCCTCGCCCGCTTGCTACAATACAATAGGTTCTTACATTTTGCTGATAGGCTTTCTCTGCCCCGGCGACAATGGCTTCTTTATCCATCATTGTGTATTTTTCTATTGGTGCTGCAGAAACAGAGGATTGCGAGCAATATCCGCAGTCTTCGGGGCACATGCCGGATTTTGTATTGATGATTTTATTCAATTTCACCTTCTTTCCAAAGTAATGCCTTCTCACGATATATGCGCCATGAAGAAGGGGAAGCAATTCATCATCCGGAGACTCCAGAATGCTCATGGCCTCTTGATGGTTAAGTATTTTTCCGTTGATCACATCTTTTCCAAGCTGGTTCCAGTCCATTGAACTCCTCCTAATTGTCAACTTAAAAAACTTATAAGTTAACATTAAGGGACGGGGCATCAAATTGTCAAATTGGTTAAGGGCAGTCTAACCTTTGTTGATCTCGGAAGTGGTTGATTTCCGTTTCAGGATGCCAACTTTCCATGGTGCGTACTGTGGGTCTTACCACGTAGACGCCTTGCCGGTGCCCGCACCTCCTTTGCCGGTGCCCGCACCTCCCTTGCCGGTGCAAGCACCTCCCTTGCCGGTGCCCGCACCTCCTTTGCCGGTGCAAGCACCTGTTATGCTCTCCCGCTTGGAGAAGAAACGCTTCGGCATTGAAGCACCGTACGAAGAAAATGTGGTGCTCATTTTCGAGGATCTCACCCCTGGCATTACTCATCTAATCAATAAAGAGATTTTGATAAGTGTATGGAGAGCAACAATCTTCTAAAAGAGCAAATAAAAAAAACCGGCATGCCGGTTTCAATCGTGAGTGGATTTAAGCTAGTTTTTCGGTGGAAGTTTCGTCTTTTCGGTCCCACTGTACAGTAAACTGAATTTTATTTTTACGCTTTACCGTTTCATAGGTTTCCGAGATGCACTTTCGCTGATTTTGTACTTGTTCTGCAATAAACCCTGCTTCAAGGCCGAAGGTAGGGTTTTCCTGTAGTTCAAAGCGTTTGTCAATGAGTGGAGAAGACAGTTCCAGTATCATCTCATTTTTGTTCATTTCGGCAATAATCAGGCTTCCCCAACCGGCTTCTGCAAAAAAGTGAATCAGTTCGTCTGTTGAGCTTAAAGGAAATTTCCTCGCCAGGCTGCGTCCGGCCCAATACAGGATGTTGCGTTCTTCTTTTCCAAGCAATTCCGGCAGCAGAATGTTTTTCAAAAGTTCATAGCCGAAAACCGGAACACCTCCAGCAGGTGGAGTTTCTTTTGTTGCTTTTTCCTCGCTTTGCTGGATGTTCTCATGTTGTTCCATTTCGATCTCCCCGCTTTCTACGTTTTCCATTATAGCCTGAATAATACGAGAACTCTATAAAAAGTCACATATTTGTCGAATTTCCCGTGAGCGATGACATTGAAAAAACCCTTTTAAATCAAGACTTTTTTGAAATTTATATGTTAACGTTTTCTTGACGGTGTCAAACGATGGGAGTAAAATGAAACATGTTATTAAGTTAACGCATTAACTATCATCTTTTTACTTTAAGCGCTGAGGAATAGCTTTCAAAAAGGGACGGAGAGAAACCAGTGGTTTCAAAAAAGACAGAGGTAATTTAGAAAGGGGCAAATTGAATGGCAGGCAGTCGAAGTTTTAACACAAGAAGGCTACACTCATTACTCGGTGTAATCCCGGTAGGACTATTTCTACTAGAGCATCTCGTTGTAAACTATTTTGCAACAAAAGGGGCAGCATCGTTTGATAATGCAGCAGATTTTATGGGCAACTTACCATTCCGTTATATTCTGGAAGCGGTTGTTATTTTTATTCCTCTCTATTTTCATGCGATTTACGGACTTTATATTACTTTTACGGCGAAGAACAACACAAGCCGTTATGGGTATTTCCGTAACTGGATGTATCTTTTACAGCGCGTGACTGGAGTTATTACTCTAATCTACGTTTCCTGGCATGTTTGGGAAACTCGAATTGCAGCAGCCTTTGGAGCAGAAGTAAACTATCAGATGATGGCAGACATTTTGAGCTCACCATTCATGGTGGCATTTTACTTAATCGGTGTTCTTTCCGCCGTATTTCACTTTTCAAACGGTTTATGGTCATTTTTTGTCAGCTGGGGTCTTACGGTTTCGCCTCGATCACAGAGAATTTCTACTTACGTGACGATGGGCGTTTTTGTTGCGCTTGCGATCGTGAGTGTCCGAACTATTTTTGCATTCATTTAAGAAGGGGTGAACCATCTTGAGTAAAGGAAATATTATTATTGTTGGTGGAGGCCTTGCCGGGCTTATGGCTACCATCAAGGCAGCTGAAGCCGGTATGAAGGTTGACTTGTTTTCGCTGGTTCCTGTTAAACGTTCCCACTCTGTATGTGCACAGGGCGGAATTAACGGGGCTGTAAATACAAAAGGGGAAGGGGATTCTCCGTACGTCCATTTCGATGATACGATCTATGGGGGAGACTTTCTTGCGAACCAAACTCCTGTAAAAGCGATGTGCGAAGCGGCACCAGGAATTATCCATCTTATGGACCGCATGGGTGTAATGTTTAACCGGACGCCGGAAGGATTGCTTGATTTCCGCCGTTTCGGGGGAACACAGCATCACCGTACCGCATTTGCCGGAGCAACAACCGGACAGCAGCTTCTATATGCGTTGGACGAGCAAGTAAGACGCCATGAAGTAGCCGGCCTGGTTACAAAATATGAAGGCTGGGAATTCTTGTCCGCGATCGTCGACGATGAAGGCGTTTGCCGCGGTATAACTTCCCAGAATTTAAAATCAATGGAGATTCACAGCTTTGCTGCGGATGCTGTTATCATGGCGACCGGAGGACCTGGAATTATCTTTGGTAAATCTACGAACTCTGTCATAAATACTGGAGCAGCAGCAGCTTCTCTATACCAGCAAGGTGTAGATTATGCAAATGGTGAGTTCATTCAAATTCACCCAACAGCAATTCCGGGGGATGACAAGCTTCGTCTTATGAGTGAATCAGCCCGTGGTGAAGGTGGCCGTGTTTGGACCTATAAAGACGGTAAACCCTGGTACTTCCTTGAAGAAAAGTATCCTGCATATGGAAACCTTGTTCCCCGTGATATTGCTACACGTGAAATTTTCCATGTGTGTGTTGATGAAAAATTGGGAATCAACGGCGAAAACATGGTCTATCTTGACCTTTCTCATAAAGATCCAAAAGAACTGGACATCAAGCTTGGCGGAATTATAGAAATCTATGAAAAATTCATGGGGGATGACCCACGTAAAGTTCCGATGAAAATCTTCCCTGCTGTCCATTATTCTATGGGAGGCATGTGGGTTGACTTTAACCAGATGACCACCATCCCTGGTCTTTTCGCTGCGGGTGAATGTGAGTATCAATACCACGGAGCCAACCGTTTGGGTGCCAACTCACTTCTTTCTGCCATTTTCGGCGGAATGCAGGCGGGCCCTGCTGCTGCTGCTTATGTAAATGGGCTTGAAAAAAGCTCCGATGACGTTTCTGCTTCTGTATTTGAGCAGCAGGTTCGCAAAGAGCAAGAAAAATACGATAACATTCTTAGCATGGACGGTAATGAAAATGCGTATGTTCTTCACAAAGAACTTGGTGAATGGATGACGGATAACGTTACAGTTGTACGCTATAATGACAAGCTTCAGCAAACCGATGAAAAAATCCAGGAATTGATGGAGCGATACAAAAAAATCAATATCAATGATACGGCCAAGTGGAGCAACCAGGGTGCATCCTTTACACGCCAGCTGTGGCATATGCTTCAGCTTGGAAGAGTCATTACGCTTGGTGCCTTAAACCGTGATGAAAGCCGTGGCGCACACTACAAGCCGGACTTCCCGGATCGTAATGATGATGAATGGCTAAAAACAACTAAAGCAACCTTTAACCCTGCAACTAACGGTCCTGATTTCTCTTATGAAGAAGTGGACATTCAATACATCAAGCCGCGTAAGCGTGACTATTCCAAAAAGAAAGCGGAGGCGAAATAAATCATGAGTGATAAGACAATTAAGTTTCTCATCACCAGACAAGACACTCCTGAAACGGCCCCGTACGAAGAAGAATTCGAGCTTGAATATCGTGCGAACATGAATGTCATTTCCGCGCTGATGGAAATTCGCAGAAGCCCTGTGAATGCAAAAGGGGAAGCGACTACTCCTGTTACGTGGGAAATGAACTGCCTTGAAGAAGTATGTGGAGCATGCTCCATGGTCATTAACGGGAAGCCGCGCCAAGCATGTACGGCTCTCGTTGACAAGCTTGAACAGCCGATTCGTCTGGCCCCAATGAAAACATTCCCAGTCGTACGTGACCTTGCTGTCGACAGAAGCCGTATGTTCGATGCTCTGAAGCGTGTGAAGGCATGGATTCCAATTGATGGTACCTATGATTTAGGTCCTGGACCCCGCATGCCGGAAACAAAACGCCAATGGGCTTATGAGCTTTCCAAGTGCATGACATGCGGTGTGTGTCTGGAAGCATGCCCGAATGTAAACAGCAAATCTGATTTCATCGGTCCTGCCCCTTTGTCTCAGGTTCGATTGTTCAATGCGCATCCAACAGGAGAGATGAACAAGGAAGAACGTTTGAATGCGTTGATGGAAGACGGAGGTCTTGCATCTTGCGGCAACTCTCAAAACTGCGTGCAGTCTTGTCCAAAGGGTATCCCGTTGACAACTTCAATTGCTGCTCTCAATCGTGCCACTACATTTCAGGCGTTCAAAAACTTTTTTGGAAGCGACCGAGTATAATGGAAAAGCCCCTTCGGAATCGGAGGGGTTTTCTTTATGTCTATTTTTAAAAACGGGCGCATAGTAAGGAAAGAGCAGGAAGGAAATCCGAGACTTTTTCAATGAACCAAGTCACTCCTAAAAACTTTCTGACATAGTATATGTTGACTAAATACTTCCAATTTGCAAATGTGCATTGGCAGTTCTTAAACCCTAGCAAGGAGGGGTGAAATCATTGAAGGAGAAACACTACCGACCGAAGCCTCTACTTACAAAACGAGAAAGAGAAGTTTTTGAATTATTGGTCCAAGACAAGACAACCAAAGAAATCGCAGAACAGCTTTTTATTAGCGAGAAGACCGTTCGCAACCACATTTCCAACACAATGCAAAAGCTTGGGGTGAAAGGGCGCTCTCAAGCCGTTGTAGAATTATTGAGGCTTGGAGAACTAGAAATTTAGTCAGAAAACGGCTTTCGCTGAAAGCCGTTTTTCTTTTTTGAAGTGGTAAAACCCGATTTTGATAATTGCTAAACAACCTTTTTTGGGCTATGATGTAGGCATTGCAAAATTCTAGGCTTACTGCTCGAAAGGAATGGAAACAGGATGAATGCACCCTTCCGCATAAAAAAAACACTCAACAATAATGCAGTAGTCGCGACAGATGCTTCAAGCATGGAATTGATCCTGATCGGAAAGGGTATCGGGTTTGGGAAGGTTAAGGGTGATATCATAAAGGGGGATGTCATTGACAAACTCTATATTCTGACCAGTGAAAAAGAGCAGGAGCAGTATGTATCTCTGGTCCGTTCCCTTGATGAATCATTTATCGAACTTCTCAACGATGTGATTACCCACATAGAGAAGCGGATGCAAACCACATTAAATGAACATATCCATGTGGCCCTTACCGACCATATGGCTTTTGCTGTTAAACGCCTGGAACAAGGAATGGATATTCGGAATCCGTTTCTTTTGGAAACCCAGACCCTCTATCCAAAGGAATTTACTGTAGCCGAAGAAGTAATCGAGGAGATCAATCAGGTTCTCGGCATTCATTTGCCGGATGGCGAGATCGGCTTTGTTGCGCTTCATATCCACAGTGCCGTAACCAATAGAAGTTTGAGTGATATCAATCAGCATTCACGACTGATCAACAGGCTGGCGGAATTAATCGAAGAGTCTCTTGAAATTAAGCTGGACCGGAAAAGTATCAATTACTTGAGGCTTGTCAGGCATTTGCGGCATACAATCGAACGGGTGGAAGCCGGCGAAAAGGTGGACAAACAAGAAAAGTTAGCAAAGGTGTTGAAAGAAGAATATCCTTTGTGCTACAATCTTGCTTGGAAGTTAATTAAGGTAATGCAGAATACGTTGAACAAGCCCATTCCGGAAGCGGAATCGGTGTATCTGACGATGCATTTGCAAAGGCTTACTTAAATTTAATAAATGTACTTTTGCTTTACGTGTTACTGATTCGATCAGGCATGAGTGAAGAAAAAAGTGTAGTAAGAGCTTAATTCGGATAATCTATATCTGACTGGCTTTTGTATGCGCTTTTTTTAACCACTCATGCCTTTTTTTATTGATTCAGCTTCCAATACAACTATATTTAATAAATTTAAAGGAGGAACATACCCATGTGGAAACAAATTTTTGGGGTGCTTCAGCGGGTAGGTAAGGCGTTGATGCTACCGGTTGCGATTTTGCCGGCGGCTGGTTTGCTTTTAGCCTTTGGTAATGCGTTCAAAAACCCTGCATTGCTTGACAAGATACCTGCATTAAAAGCAGGCTGGTTCCAGCTTGTGGCAAGTGTTATGGAAAACTCAGGGAACATTGTGTTTTCCAACCTGTCCCTGCTTTTTGCGGTAGGGGTAGCCGTCGGTCTGGCCGGTGGAGAAGGGGTGGCCGGACTTGCTGCCATCATCGGATACTTGATCATGAATGTGACGATGGGCACATTAAAAGGCATCACGCCGGACATGATCAAAGACAGTCCCGAGTTTGCCAATGTACTTGGGATTCCCACGTTGCAAACCGGTGTTTTTGGCGGTATTATCGTAGGTATTCTTGCTTCGTATCTATATAAGCGTTTTTATAAGATCGAACTGCCTCCATACTTAGGATTCTTTGCTGGTAAACGGTTTGTGCCGATTATTACAGCGGTTTCATCCCTGGTACTTGGAATCATCATGATCGGTGTTTGGCCATATGCACAAAACGGGCTGAATTCATTTTCACATTTTATGCTTGATTCCAACCGTACACTTGCAGCATTCGTTTTTGGTGTGATTGAACGTTCGTTAATCCCTTTCGGACTTCATCACATTTTCTACTCTCCATTCTGGTTTGAGTTTGGGCAATATACGGACAAAGCCGGTGACATCATCCGCGGTGACCAAAAAATCTTCTTCGCTCAAATTAAAGATGGTGCACCACTAACAGCCGGTACTTTCATGACAGGTAAATTCCCATTCATGATGTTCGGTCTTCCGGCAGCAGCGCTAGCTATGTATCATGAAGCGCGCCCTGAACACAAAAAAGTCGTAGCGGGCATCATGGGCTCTGCTGCCCTGACTTCGTTTCTTACAGGGATTACAGAACCACTTGAATTCACATTCTTGTTCGTGGCTCCTGTACTTTTCGGGATTCATGCCATTTTTGCCGGGTTGTCATTTATGACAATGCAGCTGTTAAATGTTAAAATCGGTATGACTTTCTCAGGTGGGGTTATCGATTATTTGTTGTTCGGTGTTCTGCCGGGCCGTACCGCCTGGTGGCTTGTTATTCCGGTAGGTTTGGTTCTTGCTGTAATTTATTACTTCGGTTTCCGCTTTGCGATCAGAAAATGGGATCTTAAGACTCCGGGACGCGAAGTCGTGGATGATGAAGTAGAAACAAACGTGAGTGCGAGCAATGAAGGTTCTTTAGCGGCCAACATTCTTGAGGGACTCGGCGGAAAAGGGAACATTCGTGATCTTGATGCTTGTATTACACGTCTGCGTGTTGCGGTTAATGATGCAAAAAATGTCGATAAAGATCGTTTGAAAAAGCTCGGAGCATCTGGAGTACTTGAAATGGGCAACAACATTCAGGCCATTTTCGGAACACGCTCAGATACCCTTAAGAGTGAAATCAAAGATATTATGGATGGTAAAGTGGTAGCAACATCGAAAGAACCATTAACCGAAAAGCAAGAAATGGAAGTACCTGCACCAGCCGTAGCTGAACGTTTCGTTTCACCGCTGGAAGGGAAAATCATGCCTATAACAGAAGTGCCTGACCAAGTGTTTTCTGGTAAAATGATGGGTGATGGATTTGCTGTGGAACCTTCGGATGGAACAGTAGTATCACCAGTAAATGGTAAGATCATCAACGTATTCCCTACAAAGCACGCGATTGGAATTGAATCCGATGGCGGCCGCGAGATTCTCGTCCATTTTGGAATCGACACGGTCAAACTTAAAGGAGAAGGTTTCGAATTGTTTGTGAATGAGGGTGACATCATAGAGCAAGGGCAAGAATTAATGAAAGTTAATCTTGATTTTGTAAAAGGAAACGCTCCATCAGTTATAACACCAATCGTGTTTACCAACCTTGCTGAAGGAGAAAGCATTCACCTCGAAAAAACAGGAAATGTGTCTAAAGGTGAAGAAAATATCATTGCAATCCACTAAAATATCAAAGGAGTTTTTAATCATGGCAGAAAAAACATTTAAAGTAACTAGCGATTCAGGAATCCACGCACGTCCGGCAACAGTTCTTGTTAACCAGGCGGGACAATTTAGCTCAGATATCACTCTTGGGTATAACGGGAAAAACGTTAACCTTAAATCCATCATGGGCGTTATGAGCCTTGGAATCCAAAGCGGTTCTGAAATCACGATCAAAGCAGAAGGAAACGATGCTGACGAAGCGTTGAAAGCGATTGAAGATGTAATGAAAAAGGAAGGACTTGGTGAGTAATGTCTGAAAAAATTTCAGGTATTGCTGCATCAGCGGGCATAGCGATTGCCAAAGCATTCATCCTTGAGAATCCTGAATTGACAATCGAAAAGAAGCAGGTGGAAGATACTGCTTCTGAGATTAACCGTTTTTCCGCCGCTGTTGAAAAGGCGAAAGGCGAGCTTCAGATTATTAAAGAAAATGCACTAAGAGATTTAGGAGAAGATAAGGCAGCAATTTTTGCTGCCCATCTTCTTGTTCTTGAAGATCCAGAGCTTATTGATGCAGTAAAAACGAAAATTGAAAGCGAAAATGTAAATGCAGAAAGTGCAATGGATGAAATATCCAGCATGTTCATTACCATGTTTGAACAAATGGACAATGAATATATGAAAGAGCGTGCGGCAGATATCCGCGACGTATCAAAACGTGTTCTTGCTCATTTGCTGGGAGTTCAATTCTCGTCCCCTGCAAGCATTTCTGAAGAAGTCATTATTATTGCTGAAGATTTAACACCATCGGATACCGCCCAGCTTAACCGTCAATTTGTTCTTGGTTTTGCAACGGATATTGGCGGAAGAACTTCCCATTCCGCTATCATGTCCCGTTCGATGGAAATTCCAGCAGTCGTTGGAACCAAAGTGGTGACCGAAAAAATTCAAAACGGCACGATTCTTGTGATTGACGGACTCGACGGCGAAGTTATTGTTAACCCAACAGAAGAAGAACTGGCCCTTTATAGGAAGAAACAAGATCAATATAAAGAGCAAAAAGCAGAGTGGGCGAAGCTTGTTAACGAGCAAACAACTACGGCTGATGATCAGCATATAGAACTTGCTGCCAACATTGGAACACCTCAAGACGTTCAAGGTGTGCTTGAGAATGGTGCTGAAGGTGTTGGGCTTTATCGTACAGAGTTTTTGTATATGGGCCGTGACCAGCTTCCAACTGAAGAAGAACAGTTTAAGGCGTATAAAGAAGTTCTAGAAAAAATGGAAGGAAAGCCTGTTGTTATCCGTACGCTGGATATTGGCGGTGACAAAGAACTGCCTTATTTGGACCTTCCAAAAGAAATGAATCCGTTTCTTGGTTTCCGTGCCATCCGACTTTGCCTGGAACAGCAGGATATCTTCAGAACACAGCTGCGAGCGTTGCTCCGTGCAAGTGCACACGGCAATTTGAAGATCATGTTCCCGATGATTGCTACGCTGGTCGAGTTCCGTGAAGCCAAGAAAGTTCTTCTTGAAGAAAAAGAAAAGCTCACAAAAGAGAATATTGATGTTTCAGAAACCATTGAACTTGGAATCATGGTCGAAATTCCATCGACAGCGGTGCTTTCAGACCGATTTGCCAAAGAAGTTGATTTCTTCTCCATTGGTACAAACGATCTTATTCAGTACACGATGGCGGCAGACAGAATGAACGAGAGAGTTTCATACTTGTATCAGCCATACAACCCGGCTATTCTCCGTTTGATTCAAATGGTCATCAATGCTGCTCACAAAGAAGGTAAATGGGTAGGCATGTGTGGAGAAATGGCAGGAGATCCAATCGCTATTCCGATTCTTCTCGGTCTTGGACTAGATGAATTCTCCATGAGCGCAACCTCTGTGCTTCCTGCCAGAAGCCAGCTTTCCAAACTTTCCAAATCCGAAGCTGCAAGACATGTAGATACGATTTTAAACATGGATACTGCTGAAGAAGTTGTAAAGTTTGTGAATGAAAATTTTTAATGGCAAATGAATGATAAGAGCTGATCCTTTAGTAAAGGATCGGCTTTTCTTTGTTGACAACCATGAATTTTTCTTTTATCCTTTTTAAGGATTTTGTGTTGAACTGGTGGATGTTTGGATGCAGCAGTGAAGATGGAAGGGATTTAACCATTTTTCAAAGCAGGAGCATACAACATGAATAGACACCGGAAGAAAGAAGAGGCGGAAAAAATGGATAAACCAATAGGTGTAATTGACTCGGGTGTCGGCGGATTGACGGTGGCAAGAGAGATTATGCGGCAGCTGCCCAAGGAAGAAATCTATTACCTGGGAGATACAGCCCGCTGCCCTTATGGCCCGCGGCCGATGGACGAAGTTAGAACCTATACACTGGAAATGATTGAATTCCTTCTGAGCAAGGAAATAAAAATGCTGGTTATTGCCTGCAATACGGCAACGGCAGCTATATTGGAAGAAGTCAAAGAAAAGCTGAGCATTCCTGTCATTGGGGTGATCAATCCTGGGGCACGCACGGCCCTTAAAGTGTCACAAAATGGCCAGGTGGGCGTTATTGGCACCGTAGGGACCATTAAAAGCCGTGCTTATGAAAATGCGTTAAAAGGCATCAAAGGGGACATTACAGTACACAGTCTTGCATGTCCCCCTTTTGTGCCACTGGTTGAAAAGGGAGAGCTTGACGGGGAAGAAACCGTACAAGTGGTATCCGAAGTACTTCAGGAATTAAAAGATACACCGATTGACACCCTGATTCTCGGCTGCACACACTACCCTTTGCTGCGCCCGGTCATTCAGCGTGTCATGGGAGAGGGCATAAAACTGATCTGTTCGGGTGCTGAAACAGCACGGGAAGTGTCGGCAATTCTCGATCACAGCGCTATGTTGTACAAGGGAGAGCGGATGCCTGAGCATGAATTTTTCTCTACTTCGGATAACGGTCATTTTCTTGAAATCGCCAATCATTGGATGGAACAAAATATCGAGAAAGTACACTTTATTACATTGGGGCAAAATCGGTAACGATTTGTGCGTGGGGCAAAATCGGTAACGATTTGTGCCAAGGGCAAAACGGGTAACCGTTTTGCTTTTTTTTTTTCTCAACAGAGTGGTCTAAATGGGGGGACAGCCCGTATACATAGTAGTACAACCACTTGGGGAGGGAAAAGTATGTACAAAAGGTTCAAAATAGGAGCGCCGCTTCTTCTGCTGTCAGTTTCCATATTGATGGCGGGATGTGGAATGGGAGGAAATAAAGCAGAGAATGAGGTCGATCCTCCGAAAGTGAACTATGTTAAAGACGGGAAGTCTCTCGATGCACAGGCAACAGCAAAAGCAAACAAGAACGCTGTAAAACGCCAGCTGTTTTTGCTCGACAGCAATGGTTTGGTGGTGCCTCAGATGTTGAATTTGCCAAAGACAGGAACCGCTGCGAAGCAGGTGCTCGAATATCTGGTTAAGGACGGGCCGGTCTCCAATATTCTGCCGAACGGTTTTCAGGCTGTACTTCCCCCTGACACGCAGGTGCTCGATGTTGCAGTCAGCAAGGATGGAACGGCGACAGCTAATTTTTCGAAAGAATTTATGGATTACAGAGGACAGGATGAGCAGAAACTTCTTCAGGCGATTACCTTTACTCTTACACAATTTGACAATATCAAAAACGTAAAGATACAAATAGACGGCAAGGATCAAAAAGTAATGCCGGTTAACCACACCCCCATCAATGATGGAGTCAGCCGGGCAGATGGAATCAACATTGAAAATGGGAATGTCGTGGATATGACAGGCAGTGACACGGCAACACTCTACTTTGTTGCCCAAAATGATTCTCAAACCTACTATGTGCCGGTGACACGCCGTGTGGCCAAAAATGACTCAGACAAAATCAGTGCAGCGATCAGTGAACTGGTTCAGGGGCCGGGTGAGCAGAGCAGGCTGCTTACTGGTATGAGAAATGATGTAAAATTGCTGGACCCTCCAGTATTGAAAAATGGAGTCGCCACCTTAAACTTCAATAAAGCCATTCTTGAAAACAAATCGGAACATACCATCGATGATACAGTGCTCCAATCCATCGTCTTATCATTGACTGAACTGAGTGGTGTGAAAAAAGTAGCGATACAGGTAGACGGCAAAGCAAAATTAAAAAATGAAGAAGGGAAATCCATTACTGCCCCTGTTTCCCGTCCTGAAATGGTGAACACCGGAGAATTTTAATGAAATAAAAACTTGTGGTAGGATAAAAGAGACGGCTTCTTGCCTTCTCTTTTTTGTTCACAAAACTTTTGGTATTTTTTAAGAGAGCAGGAAGCGAGCAGGAACATCGGGAGGGTTATAATGAGAAATGACGGCAGGTCACACGATGAACTCAGATTCGTCAGTTTAGAAAAAGACTACATAAAGCATGCGGAAGGATCGGTTTTAGTTACCGTTGGAGATACAAAAGTCATTTGTACAGCAAGCATAGAAGACAGGGTTCCACATTTTATGAGAAACCAGGGAAAAGGCTGGATAACCGCTGAATATTCCATGCTTCCAAGGGCAACAGAACAACGGACAGTGCGGGAATCAAGCAGGGGAAAGGTAACAGGCCGCACGATGGAAATCCAGCGTTTGATCGGCAGGGCACTTCGTTCGGTTGTGGATTTGCCTAAAATGGGCGAGCGGACACTCTGGATCGATTGTGATGTCATTCAGGCAGACGGCGGTACCCGTACGGCATCCATAACAGGAGCCTTTGTGGCGATGGTTTTGGCTTTTGCCAGTCTGATCGAGGCCAAGACGATCAAAAAGATGCCAGTGAAAACTTTTCTGGCTGCAACTTCTGTAGGCATTGATGAATCTGAAGGTCCTATTTTGGATTTAAATTATGCGGAAGACGCCAACGTGAATGTGGACATGAACATCGTGATGACTGGAAGCGGGGAGTTTGTTGAGCTTCAGGGAACAGGAGAAGAAGCAACATTTTCTTATACAGAGCTTCAGTCCCTGCTGAAGCTTGGATCAAAAGGTGTTGGTGAGTTGATTGAATTACAGAAGGAAGTCCTCGGTGAATGGGCGAAACTTATATGTGAAGCGGAGGATGAAAAATGAAAGTTCTGATTGCGACAAAAAATGCTGGCAAAGTAAAAGAGTTTGAATTCATGTTTGCCGAAATGGGTGTTGAAGTTTCCTCTTTGCTCGATGTGGAAGACGCACCAGAGGTAGAGGAGACAGGCACCACCTTTGCTGAAAACGCCCGGCTGAAGGCAGAAGAGATTGCAAATTTATATAATTTGCCCGTAATTTCGGATGATTCCGGCCTTGTTATTGATGCAATCGGTGGAAGACCTGGTGTTTTTTCTGCCCGTTATGCGGGAATAGAGAAAGACGATGACAAAAATATGGACAAGGTACTGGATGAAATGCGCAGCGTTCCTGAACATGAGCGGACCGCACGATTTGTTTGTACATTGGCCGTGGCCAGGCCGGGTAAGGCAACGGTGATTGTCGAGGGCCATTGTGAAGGCAGCATTGCTTATAAAAAAACAGGAAGCCATGGGTTCGGCTATGATCCGATTTTTCTCGTTCAGGGAACATCCAATACGATGGCCGAGCTTACAAAAGAGGAAAAAAATCAAATCAGCCATCGTGCGAAAGCATTGGCTAAACTGAAGGACCAGATGCATCTGCTGTTTTAGGAGGTAGCCAACTGTGAAAGTATTAATTGTGAGTGACAGCCATGGATATAAAAAAGAACTCGAACTGATCAAGGAACGGCACCGACATGAAGTGGAGGCCATGATTCATTGCGGAGATTCGGAGCTAACGTCGGATTCCCCAGAATTGAAAGACTTTGTCGTTGTGACAGGGAATATGGATTATGCTGCACCGGATCTTCCCACTGAAGTCATCGAATTGATTGGAGATACCGTATTTTATGTCACACATGGACATTTAATGGATGTTAAAATGTCGCTGGTGTCCCTGACATACCGCACTGAAGAAACCGGAGCCAAAATCGCGTGTTTCGGCCATTCCCATACTGCTCATTGCTTTGAACAGAATGGGCATGTTTATATCAATCCAGGCAGCATCAGAATGCCGCGGGAGCGTTTTGAGAAAACATATGCCATATGCGAAGTGCATGGAAATTCAGTCTCCGTCTCTTACCTGGATCTTGAAGGACACGAAGTAAACGACCTGAGAAGAGAATTTCAACTGAATTAAAATTTTTTCTGGAACTTAAACGCACATGCGAAGTTGATTGTAGTGGAAGATGTGAGATCCCCGGAATTAACTATAGATTGTTTCCGTGCGATGTAATGCTGACGAAACGTTCTTTATCCTGCGGGAGTGGCGTGACAGGTGAGAGTAAGTAGGCGTATACGCCGGCAAGTAGGCGTATACGCCGGTAAAGTAGGCGTATACACCGGTAAAGTAGGCGTATACGCCGGTAAAGTAGGCGTATACGCCGGTACACAGGCGCTTGCACCGTAGATGCTCACCGCACGCCCCGCGGAAAGAGAGTGTCCTGAAACGGAATTCAACTGCTTCCTGGTGCTCCAGTATTCAAAAACAGCATAAATAAATGATATAGATTTTTTCTCCCCAAAAGTTATTGACATATTTAAAGGGGTATAGTATATTTACTTATGTCGCTGATGCAGTGACATCCTAATCAAATATGCGGGTGTAGTTTAGTGGTAAAACAAGAGCCTTCCAAGCTCTGGTCGTGAGTTCGATTCTCATCACCCGCTCCATTTGCTATTTCTCACGTCGCAATGGAAATGAAAAGGCAAGGCTTTTTTTACGGAACAGGAAAAGTCAATGAGTGATTGATCATACGTTTTCCCCGAGGAAAACAAACCTGTGTGCCCGCAGCGTTTTGCAGTCGCATGAAGTTGCACTGCTAGGCGGAATGGGCTCTAAAATACATATGTCCCAGTAGCTCAGCCGGATAGAGCATACGCCTTCTAAGCGTACGGTCGGGAGTTCGAATCTCTCCTGGGACGCCACTTTACTTACATATTCAAGACACCTTTAATTAAAGGGTGTCTTTTTTTGCGTGATTTTCTAATGTTAACTTGCTCGGTATGTAAGCGCTTTAAAAATGTTTACAAATGAGTTAATTAAGACCCGATTTCTTGTACAGCAATCATGTAAGCGCATACAAAAAATCAGAATAAACAGAAAAATTGCATTTTTTTTAAAAAGATGGTTGACCTGCGCCCAAAAGGGGCGTAACATAATCAACAATTATCAGATTAAATTAAAATATTCGAACAATTACTACTGAGGAAAAGGAGGATCACGATGTTAGAGCAATGGGTTTATGTAGACGGTGAATTTGTCTTAAAAGAAGATGCCAAAATCTCTGTTTATGACCATGGTTTTTTATATGGAGATGGGGTGTTCGAAGGCATTCGCGTCTACAACGGAAATGTTTATCGGCTAGATGAACATCTGCAGCGTCTTTACGAATCAGCTCAGTCCATCATGTTAACTATTCCACACACAAAAGAGGAGCTAACCCAAATTATTATTGAGACGCTCCAGAAAAACCAATATCGTGATGCCTACATTCGCTTAGTGATATCACGGGGAAGGGGAAACCTGGGACTGGATCCGTTTACCTGTGAAAAGCCGGGAGTTATCGTCATCGCAGAACAGCTAGCTCTTTTTCCGAAAAAACTTTATGAAACGGGAATTGAAATTGTGACAGTAGCGAGCCGGCGAAATAGAGCAGACGTGCTTAGCCCGAAAGTAAAATCACTGAACTATTTAAACAATATTCTCGTGAAAATTGAAGCCAATTTGGCCGGTGTAAGTGAAGCCTTGATGCTGAACGACCAGGGCTATGTGGCCGAAGGCTCTGCAGATAATGTGTTTATCGTTAAAGGAAACAACGTAAAAACACCTCCGGGTTACCTTGGGGCTCTGGAAGGTATCACAAGAAATGCCATCGTGGAAATTGCCGCCGAACTTGGCTATAACGTCTCTGAAGAACCGTTTACACGGCACGATGTCTATGTGGCTGATGAAGTGTTCCTTACAGGGACGGCTGCAGAAGTCATTGCTGTCATTAAGGTGGATGGAAGAGTAATTGGAGAAGGCGTTCCAGGAAAACACACCAATACCCTTTTGGAAGCTTTCAGAAAAAGAGTGGTTGAAGAAGGAGTCAGGGTTTATTCCCAGTCAACCAACGTACAAGCAGGATAATCAATTTGTAACAGGAGATGTCGTATATGCGCAGTAACATGATAAAAAGCGGAATTGACCGGGCGCCCCATCGAAGCTTGCTTCATGCGGCCGGAGTAAAAGAAGAAGATATGAACAAACCATTTATTGGGGTCTGTAATTCTTATGTGGATATCATCCCGGGTCACATGCATCTCAATAAAGTGGGTGAGAAAGTAAAGCAGGCCATCCGCGAAGCAGGTGGTGTACCATTTGAGTTCAATACAATTGGTGTTGACGACGGAATTGCCATGGGCCACATCGGAATGCGATATTCTCTTCCAAGCCGGGAAATTATCGCGGATTCAGCTGAAACAGTAATCAACGCACATTGGTTTGACGGAGTGTTCTACATTCCCAACTGTGACAAGATTACACCAGGAATGCTGATGGCTGCGGCGAGAACCAATGTACCGGCTGTATTTGTATCTGGTGGTCCGATGGAAGCGGGAAAATCATCCACCGGTAAATCCCTTTCACTTGTTTCAGTTTTTGAAGGAGTCGGCTCCCACCTGTCAGGCAAAATGTCGCGTGAAGAGCTGCTTGAGCTTGAGACAAGTGCCTGTCCCACTTGTGGGTCCTGTTCGGGAATGTTCACTGCGAACAGCATGAACTCCATCATGGAAATGCTCGGCATCACACTTCCAGGCAATGGAACGCTCGTAGCCACCTCTGAGGAACGAGATAAGTTGTATAAAGATGCAGCCTTCCATCTGATGGATCTCGTTGAACGGAATATCAGGCCTAGAGATATTATTACGAAGGAAGCTATCGATGATGCATTTGCTCTTGACATGGCCATGGGGGGATCGACGAATACAGTCCTTCACATGCTGGCCATCGCAAATGAAGCAGGTGTTGAATATGACCTTAAACGTATTAATGAAGTGGCAGAAAGAGTGCCATACCTCTCAAAGATAAGTCCTGCATCAGACTACACCATGCAGGATGTGCATGAAGCAGGAGGCGTCAGCGCCATTATCAAACAGCTTGGCGGAATCGACGGTGCCATTCACCGTGACCGGATTACTGTCACAGGCAAAACGTTATATGAAAATGTGGAAGAAGCTGAAATTCTGAACAGTGATGTTATCCGCTATCCTGATAATGCCTACAGTCCTGTAGGAGGGCTTTCCATCCTGTATGGAAACCTTGCACCTGACGGCTGTGTCATCAAAGTTGGCGGAGTGGATCCATCCATCAAATATTTTGAGGGAGAAGCGATTGTCTTTGAATCACAGGACGAGGCGCTTGAAGGAATAAAAACCGGTAAAGTCAAGGAAGGCCATGTGGTGGTAATCCGCTACGAAGGGCCAAAAGGCGGGCCGGGGATGCCGGAAATGCTTTCTCCAACTTCCGCTATTGCCGGAATGGGTTTAAGCACGAAGGTAGCATTGATCACCGACGGAAGATTCTCAGGTGCTTCCAGAGGAATTTCCATCGGCCATATCTCGCCGGAAGCAGCAGAGGGCGGACCGATCGCTTTCATTGAAAACGGCGATCAAATTTTAATCGATCTTCCTAACCGAACCATCAATTTAATGGTCAGTGAAGAAGAACTGCAACAAAGAAAGGCGGATTGGCAGCAGCCGGAGCCTAAAATCAAACAAGGGTATCTTGCCCGTTATGCCAAACTTGTCACTTCAGCCAATACTGGCGGAGTCCTGAAAGTATAATACCTTTAAAAATTTAAGATCGTTAAATCTGTGAAGGGGAAGAATGACAGAAGGTTATTTACAGAGAGCCGGGTTGCTGTGAGCCGGTAATAACCCTGTCAGGATCTCACCCCTGAGTGTCTGTTCGAACGCACGGTTCAAGTGTCAGTAGGGCAGGCCGAGTTAACCAGTCTTTTCAATGGGTAACTTGTTATCAAACTGGATGAACTTTTCATCCATGAGGCGGCAATGCAAGAGCCGCGAAGAAGGGTGGTACCGTGAAAAGAAGCCTTTTCACCCCTTTGGCAGGATAAACACTGTCATTTTGGGTGAATAGGCTTTTTATTTTGACCAAATAAGGGAGGAATCAGAAATGAAAGCCAGCTGGGTGGCTGAGGAAGAGAAAAGCAAAGTCCTGAAGATGTCTGGAGCCGATATGCTGATGGAGGGACTGGAAAAAGAAGGGGTTGACGTATTATTCGGATATCCCGGGGGTGCCGTCCTTCCCATTTATGATGCGCTGTACAAAAAGAACATCAAACACATTTTAACAAGGCATGAACAAGGGGCTATTCACGCTGCTCAAGGTTTCGCTAGAGTAACCGGAAAGCCCGGTGTTGTGATCGCGACCTCAGGGCCAGGCGCGACCAATCTGGTAACCGGAATAGCAGATGCCATGATCGATTCACTCCCGCTTGTTATTTTCACAGGCCAGGTTGCCACATCGGTTATCGGAACAGATGCCTTTCAGGAAGCCGATATCGTTGGAATCACGATGCCGATTACCAAGCACAATTATCAGGTAAGAAAAGTGGAAGAGCTGCCAGGGATCATTAAAGAAGCATTCCACGTTGCCCAGACCGGACGTCCAGGCCCTGTACTGGTTGATATTCCTAAAGACATTTCTACATCGATTGGTTCGTATAAACCATCCAATGAAGTCGACCTTCCGGGATATCAGCCAACGACAATGCCGAACCTGCTGCAAGTCAAACGTCTGGCAGACGCGATCGCGCAAGCGAAGAAACCTGTCATCCTTGCCGGAGCCGGAGTACTGTTTGCCAAAGCCGAAGAAGAGATCCTTGCACTGGCCGAGCAGCACAGAATTCCTGTCACGAATACGCTTCTCGGACTGGGAAGTTTTCCGTCGGACCATCCGCTCTTCCTGGGAATGGCGGGAATGCATGGTACGTATACGGCGAATACCGCCCTTCATGAATGTGACCTTTTGATTGGAATCGGAGCCCGTTTTGATGACCGGCTTACAGGCAACCTTGCACACTTTGCCAAAAAAGCAACTGTAGCCCACATTGATATCGATCCGGCAGAAATAGGAAAAAACGTTGAAACGCTCATTCCGATTGTAGGCTGTGCAAAACATACAGTGGCAGCTTTGCTCCGCGAGAGCACAACGTCAGGGGACACGGCAGAATGGGTGTACCAATTGGCAGAGCTTAAGAACAGTTATCCGCTTTGGTACAAAAACGAAGGCGAGGTATTGAAGCCGCAGCGTCTTCTTGAAATTATTCATGAGGAAACCAAAGGTGAAGCCATTGTTACAACGGATGTGGGTCAGCACCAGATGTGGACGGCTCAATATTATGGATTTTCCAAACCGAACCGCTGGGTAACCTCAGGTGGACTGGGGACTATGGGATTTGGTTTTCCGGCTGCAATCGGAGCTAAAATTGGCAGACCAGAGCTTCCGGTTGTGGCAATTACGGGAGATGGTGGGTTCCAAATGACCCTTCAGGAGCTTTCCGTTTTACAGGAAATGAAGCTCCCGGTGATCATTGTCATCGTCAATAATCAATCGTTGGGCATGGTGAGGCAATGGCAGGAAATCTTCTATGAAGAACGCTATTCAGAATCCCTGCTTCCGGTCCAGCCGGACTTTGTAAAACTGGCTGCTGCTTACGGTATTGAAGCCGCATCGGTGACGACCGAAGAAGATGCGCGGTCCAAATTTGCCGAAGCGCTTGATTCCAAAGCACCATTCTTGCTGGACTGTAGAGTCGCATCAGATGAAAATGTTTATCCGATGATTGCACCCGGCAAGGGAATCCATCAAATGATTGGGGTGAAACCATGAGGCGCATCATAACCGCCACAGTACTAAATCGAAGCGGGGTACTCAACCGGCTCACAGGATTAATGACCAAGCGGCAATTTAACATCGAAAGCATCACGGTCGGGCATTCCGATGATCCGTCAATCTCAAAAATAACTATCGTTGTGCAGGTGGAGGATGACAGGAAGCTTGAACAACTCCTGAAACAACTTCACAAGCAAATTGATGTGCTAAAGGTGAAGGATCTCACGGAAATGGCACTCGTCGCGAGGGAGTTGGCCTTGATCAAAGTGATGACCACTCCGGATACCCGGAGTGAGATCAAAGTGATCATCGAGCCATTCAGGGCAAGCATTATCGATGTCAGCCTGGAAAATGTCACCATCGAAGTGACGGGCGACAATGACAAGGTAGAAGCGATCATCGAGCTTCTGAGACCGTACGGTATTAAAGAAATCTCGAGAACAGGCCTTACGGCCATGCCGAGGGGTACTCAAAAAACGGTCTATAATCTGAATCAGTTTTCTATTATTTAAATCTATAAAAAATAAACCCAACAAAACCAACTATTATTGAGGAGAGATGAAAAATGGCAAAAGTATATTATGACAAAGAGATCGCAGATCAGTATCTTAATGGGAAAAAGGTAGCAGTTATCGGATATGGTTCACAGGGGCATGCCCATGCACTAAATCTGAAGGAAAGCGGTTATGACGTGGTGGTAGGTGTAAGACCAGGGAAATCATACGATCAGGCAGTGGAAGACGGAGTACGCGTAGCATCTGTTGAAGAAGCTTCTAATGAAGCGGATGTCATCATGATCCTTCTTCCGGATGAACTGCAGCCGCAGGTATACAAAAAGGAAATTGAGCCGGCATTGACACCAGGCAAATCACTTGTTTTTGCACACGGATTCAATGTTCATTTTCATCAAATCGTTCCGCCGGACTTTGTGGATGTATTCCTTGTTGCGCCTAAAGGGCCAGGACATCTTGTACGCCGTACGTATGAAGCCGGAGCGGGGGTACCTGCATTGATCGCCGTTTACCAGGACGTTTCAGGAACAGCGAAGGAAACAGCATTGGAATACGCAAAAGGAATTGGAGCTGCTAGAGCAGGTGTTCTTGAAACAAGCTTTAAAGAGGAAACAGAAACCGATTTGTTTGGTGAACAGGCTGTATTGTGCGGCGGATTGACTTCGCTTGTCAAAACAGGATTTGAAACGCTTGTTGAAGCAGGCTATCAGCCGGAAGTTGCTTACTTTGAATGTTTGCATGAACTCAAATTAATCGTAGATTTGATGTATGAAGGCGGATTGGAAGGCATGAGATACTCTATCTCTGATACAGCCCAATGGGGGGATTTCCAATCTGGGCCTAGAGTCGTAGATGAAGATACAAGAGAGAAAATGAGAGCGGTATTGAAAGATATCCAAACAGGTGAATTTGCAAAAGGATGGATTCTCGAAAACCAAGCGAACCGCCCGGTATTCCATGCTGTGAATGAAAGTGAAAAGAATCACCCGATTGAGGTTGTTGGCCGTGAGTTGAGAGCGATGATGCCGTTTGTGAAACAGCAGAAAAATAAGAAAAAGGAGGCAGTAAGCAGTGCGAAAAATTGATATCTTTGACACAACATTACGGGATGGCGAGCAGACGGCTGGAGTAAACTTAAACGCCCACGAGAAACTGGAAATAGCCAGACAGCTTGAACGGCTCGGTGTTGATGTCATAGAGGCAGGATTTCCGGCAGCTTCACCTGGTGATCTTGCTGCGGTGAAACGGATTGCTGAAGAAATTAAAAACAGCACTGTCACCGGCCTTGCGCGTTCGACCCAAAAGGACATCGATGCCGCATGGGAAGCGCTAAAAGATTCAGCTGAACCACGTCTGCATGTGTTTCTGGCAACATCGCCAATTCATATGACATACAAACTGAAAAAAACACCGGACGAAGTCATTGAAACGGCTGTCCAGTCCGTCAAATATGCTAAACAGAAGTTTCCGGTTGTACAATGGTCGGCCGAAGATGCCTGCCGTTCAGATTTGCCCTTCCTTGCAAAAATCATTGAACAGGTGATTGAGGCAGGGGCATCGGTTATCAATTTGCCGGACACGGTGGGTTATCGCAGTCCTGCTGAATACGGACAGCTCTTCCAGTATGTAAGAGAGCAAGTTCCAAATATTCACAGAGCTAAATTATCAGCACACTGCCATGACGATTTGGGCATGGCAGTGGCCAACTCGATGGCGGCTATTGAAAACGGAGCAGACCAGATTGAGTGTGCGATCAACGGTCTCGGAGAACGAGCGGGGAATGCATCGCTGGAAGAAATTGCGGTTGCACTTGCCATCCGCAGCTCCTTTTATCAGGCGGAAAGCCGATTGGAGTTAAAGGAAATCAGCCGTACGAGCTCGCTTGTCAGCAGGCTTACAGGAATCAGTGTTCCTCCGAATAAAGCAGTGGTAGGTAAAAATGCATTTGCGCATGAATCCGGGATTCATCAGGATGGCGTGCTGAAAGAGAAATCAACGTATGAGATCATTACACCTGAACTTGTCGGGGTATCTTCCAACTCGCTAGTCCTGGGAAAACATTCAGGACGTCATGCGTTCCGGTCACACATTCAGAAGCTTGGCTTTGAACCGGGAGAGGAACAGCTTAATACCCTGTTCAAGGAATTTAAGGACCTTGCCGACAGGAAGAAGGAGCTTACGGAGGAAGATATTTTGGCGCTGCTTCTGGAGCACAAGATTCAGCCGCCGGTTCCAATGTATCAGCTTGGCGATCTTCAGGTGAATTATGGAACAAACAATATTCCGACGGCAACGATTACATTAAAAGCACCGGATGGAACAGAGATTCAGGAAGCAGGTACCGGATCAGGAAGTGTGGAAGCCATCTACAATACGCTGGATAAAATGCTTCCTCTGCCGGTTCATTTAAAAGATTACCGCATACAGTCGGTCGGATCCGGAAGAGATGCGCTGGCACAGGTGTACGTGCTTCTCGAATATGAGGATCAGGAGATCAATGGAAGCGGAACGGCGCAGGACGTATTGCAGGCTTCAGCCAAAGCGTATGTCCACGCCTTAAACAAAACGATTATGAATGTTCAAAAAGACGAATTGGTAAACGTGAGTCTATAAATCCAATGAGGAGGGGTCAAGATGGAAAAAACAATTACAGTCTTGCCGGGTGACGGAATCGGACCGGAAGTGATGAAAGGGGCTTTGCGTGTCCTCAAAGCAGTTGAAGCCCGATATGGCCATCAGTTTAATGTGACAGAAATGCCGATTGGCGGTAAAGCCATTGATGAGACAGGACTTCCATTGCCCTCTGAAACGCTGGAACAATGCAAAAAAAGTGATGCGGTTTTGCTAGGGGCTGTAGGCGGCCCGAAATGGGACGGAATGGAAAAACGGCCGGAACAGGGTCTGCTTCAAATTCGTAAGGATTTGAATGTTTTTGCCAACCTTAGGCCGGTAAAAGCATTCGCCTCTCTTGGGGATATTTCACCGCTCAAACCCGAACTCATCGAAAATGTAGACTTGATATTTGTCAGGGAGCTTACAGGCGGGCTGTACTTTGCCCAGCCAAAAAGAAGAACTGGAAATGAAGAAGCGGTAGATACGCTGTATTATCACCGCAATGAAATCGAACGAGTGGTAAAAAAGGCATTTGAAATTGCGGCTTCCCGAAGCGGGAAACTGACTTCTGTGGATAAAGCCAATGTCCTTGAGTCCAGCAAGCTTTGGAGGGAAGTGGTCAACGAAATGGCCAAGAGCTTTCCGGAAGTGAAAGTAGAGCACATGCTAGTGGATAATGCTGCGATGCAGCTTGTCAGAAATCCCGGACAATTTGACGTCATTGTGACAGAGAATATGTTTGGTGACATTTTATCTGACGAAGCATCAATGATCACAGGCTCTTTGGGTATGCTGGCTTCTGCTTCGGTGAGCGAGGAAGGTCCAGGGCTTTATGAGCCGGTCCATGGTTCTGCGCCTGACATTGCCGGGAAGAATGCAGCCAATCCACTGGGTATGGTCCTGTCAACGGCCATGATGCTGAGGCATTCCTTCCATATGAATGACGAAGCGGATGCGATTGAAATGGCCGTTCAGGAAGTATTGAACGCCAATTACCGCACCAGCGATATTGAAAGTAAAAAAGGAAGAATATCCACAACAGATGAAATGGTGGATCAGCTGATCTATCGATTGGATGAAAATGCAGCAACCGCCACACTGCTTGAAGTGTATGTGTAAGGAGGAAGATCAGATGGCAAAAACCATTATTGATAAAGTTTGGGAAAAGCATACTGTCATGCAAGAAGAAAATAAGCCCGGTCTTTTGTACATTGATTTGCATCTTCTTCATGAAGTAACATCTCCGCAGGCCTTTGCCGGCCTGCGGGAAAAAAATCGGAAAGTAAGAAGACCGGACCTTTGTTTTGCTACAATGGACCATAATATTCCGACCAAAAACCGGTTTGTGATCAATGACAGTATTGCCTTAAAACAGATCCAGACCCTTGAAGAAAATTGTAAGGAGTATGGCATCCATCTTGAAGGGCTTGACTCCGACGAGCAAGGGATTGTCCATGTTATCGGTCCGGAACTTGGGTTAACCTTGCCCGGGAAAACCATAGTTTGCGGAGACAGCCATACGTCCACTCATGGAGCCTTTGGTGCTCTTGCCTTTGGGATTGGAACTAGTGAAGTGGAGCATGTGTTGGCAACACAGACCCTCTGGCAGCAAAAACCAAAACAACTGAAAGTAAATATAGAAGGAAAACGCGGCTTTGGAGTAACGGCGAAAGATATTATTCTTGCCTTAATTGCTCAACACGGTACCAACGTTGGTGCCGGACACGTCATTGAATTCACTGGTGAAACGGTGCGCAGCTTTACCATGGAAGAACGCATGACGCTGTGTAACATGTCGATTGAAGCTGGAGCAAAAGCCGGATTGGTTGCACCGGATGAGACGACCTATGAATATATTAAAGGCCGCAAGTATGCTCCTCAAGGTGAGCAGTTTGAAGAAAAAGTAAACGAGTGGAACGCGCTTCGTTCCGATGCAGATGCGAAATATGATAAGGTCATTGAAATCAATGCGGCAGAAGTGGAGCCAATGGTAACCTGGGGAACCAATCCATCCATGGGTGTGGGGATCTCTGGAAATGTACCTTCCTATAGAGATGAACAAACACAGCAGGAAAGAGAATCCTTGCAAAAAGCCCTTCATTATATGGGATTAAGCCCTGGGCAGTCATTGACAGAGGTACCTGTTCAACATGTTTTCATCGGGTCATGCACCAATTCGAGGATCAGTGATCTGCGGGCTGCTGCAAAAGTGGTTCAGGGAAGAAAAGTTCACGGTGGAGTTCAGGCTATTGTGGTTCCCGGCTCACAGCAGGTCAAAGCCAAAGCAGAGGAGGAAGGCCTGCATCTTGTTTTTCAGGAAGCTGGTTTTGACTGGCGTGACTCAGGATGTTCCATGTGCCTTGGGATGAATCCGGATATTGTACCTGAAGGTGAAAGGTGTGCTTCTACTTCCAACCGAAACTTTGAAGGAAGACAGGGTAAAGGGGCAAGAACGCATCTGGTCAGCCCGGAAATGGCGGCTGCGGCGGCAATCGAAGGGAAGTTTACAGACGTTCGAGAGTTTCAATCTGGTTCTAGGGAAGGTGAGCAGTATGCCAGGATTTAAAACATTTACCGGAACTGCAGCGGTACTTGACCGTGACAATGTGGATACTGATCAAATCATACCAAAACAGTTTTTAAAGCGTGTTGAACGGAGCGGGTTTGGAAAGTTTTTATTTTTCGACTGGCGGTTTAACCGTGACGGCTCCCCGAATCCTGATTTCGAATTGAACCGTCCTGAAGCTGAGGGAGCGGAGATACTGCTTGCCGGAGACAATTTTGGATGCGGTTCTTCACGTGAACATGCTCCTTGGGCACTGAAGGATTATGGATTTAAAGTGATTATCGCTCCCGATTATGCGGATATCTTCTATAATAATTCATTGAAAAATGGAATATTGGTGATTAAGCTTCCTGCCGAAACCATCCATAGCTTGAAATCCAGAGTGGCAGCCGGTGATCAAAGCCTTACGGTCAGCCTTGACAAACAGGAGATTTTATCAGGAGAGGAAGTCCTGGCTTCTTTCTCATTCGATCCGTATTGGAAAGAGATGCTTCAAAATGGCTGGGATGAAATATCCATTACACTAAAATATGAGGATGCTATCAGCCGTTATGAGAAGCAGCAGGAAGCGGTTAAGCAACCCCAATTATAAATGTGTTTTAAAATTTTTGTATAGAAGAGGTTTGAATTAAGCTTAAGAGGGAAAAATAAAAGGAGACGTGGCAAAACAGAACGTGTTAGCAGGTTTCCTTTTTTTGATCGTTCCATATCTCTAATCCTGCACAACCATGTGCAGGATTTATTGTTTCCTTCAGCCTGCTGTGGCCGCGTCTTGAGTTTATGTCTTTAAACTGTTAAACTGATGCAAATAGAAACTGGAAGTGAATAAACCTAATGGCTAATGAAAAAAAAGGAACAAAACCAAGCAACGTCGTCCCTTTTCCTAACTTGCCTGCCCGTTTGCTTGAAAAGGGAATGGCTTCCCTGAAAGCAAAACACTACAAGGAATCTCTATCCTGCTTTCTTCAGCTGTTGGAATTGGATCCAGGCCATTCTCAGGGCCATCTAGGGGTGGTGCTCAGCCTGATCGAACTTGGCCAGCTTCAGGAGGCAAAGACCAGAGCAGAGAGAATGCTGAAGCAGGGTATTGGGGAATACTTTGACGTTTTGCAGATTTATCTTTCCATACTTATTCAGCTTTCAGAATACGAAACTGTTGTTTCTGTGGTGGAAGCTGTGCTGGGGGAACATCAGCTGCCGGCTGCCCAGGCTGAATCATTCTACCAGCTGCTTCATTTTAGCCGGAAGATGGCAGAAGACCCTGAACCTGGCGTTGATTTTACTCCGGAGCCGGCTGAAGACAGGAAACAAGAAATTGAGACGCTTAGAAGTATGCTGACAAGCAGCGAAATACATAACCAATGGATTGCCATGCAGCAGCTGAGCTATATGGATCCAGAAGAGACGCTTTCTGTCTATCGTGAATTTTTGGCCAATGAAGAGGGCCATCCGGGCATAAAAACGATGGCACTCAATTATCTAAAATCAAAGAATGTGGAAGAAACCGTTACCTTACATAAGTTTGGACAAATGTATTCAATCTCCATAAAAGAGCTCCATGATGTCTATGAAGAGCCGTTTAATCTTGAAGTAAAAAAGGAAGTAGAGGAAAGGCTGGAACAGGAAAATCCAACCTTGTCCCAATTTGCTCTTACCATATGGTGGGATTACATACTTGCTATCTATCCACAGGTGCCCGAGCCTGCTGACCGTTTTTTCTGGTCTCATGCCCTGCAATGCGCAGCCGGTAAATTAAGCGGCATGGACGCGTGTGAGGAGCTTCAATCAGACATTGAGATTCATCCGGAAACGTTAAGAAAAGCAGTGGATCAGCTGCTTGATATTGAACGGTTTACGTTTGGGCCAAATAAATTTTAGTACCACTCGTACTAAACCGGAAATGGTCGTTGTTGAAATACAAGTCGGTTATGATATAATGGAATGGTTGCAATGAAAATGTTAGATTTTCAGGTGAAATACGTAATGTTGGAGGGAACTTTGAATGAGTGCAAAGTGGGAAAAGTTAGAAGGTAACCAAGGTGTCTTAACGATTGAAGTTGAGGCTTCTGAAGTAGATACAGCCCTTGACCAGGCGTTTAAAAAAGTGGTTAAACAGGTAAACGTACCGGGTTTCCGTAAAGGGAAAATTCCACGTAAAATGTTTGAACAGCGTTTTGGGGTTGAATCACTATATCAAGATGCGCTTGATATCATCCTGCCACAAGCATACAGCAAGGCTGTAGAAGAAACAGGAATTGAGCCGGTTGATCGTCCTGAAGTGGACATCGAAACAATGGAAAAAGGCAGCAACCTTGTATTTACAGCAAAAGTTGTAGTGAAGCCGGAAGTGAAACTGGGCGACTACAAAGGTCTTGAAGTAACTGAATTTGATACAACTGTAACTGACGAGGATGTTGACAATGAAGTCAAGCGTCTTCAAGAACAACAGGCTGAGCTCGTTGTAAAAGAAGAAGGAGCAGTCGAGAACGGAGATACTGCTGTTATCGATTTCGAAGGATTTGTCGACGGAGAGCCTTTTGAAGGCGGTAAAGCTGAAAACTATCCATTGGAAATTGGATCCGGTTCTTTCATTCCTGGATTTGAAGAACAGCTAATCGGCGAAAAAGCCGGTACTGAAAAAGAAGTAGAAATTACTTTCCCAGAAGAGTACCATGCAGCCGAGCTTGCTGGAAAGCCTGCTGTTTTCAAAGTTACTATCCATGATATCAAAACAAAGCAGCTTCCTGAACTTAATGATGAGTTTGCAAAAGAGGCTGATTCTGAAGTAGAAACAGTAGAAGACCTTAAAGCCAGCATCCGCAAAAAGCTGGAAGAAAGCAAAAACCATGAAGGCGAGCATCACACACGTGATTCCGTGGTTGATAAGGCCGTTGAAAACGCAGAAGTAGACGTACCGGAAGCAATGGTCAACACTGAATTGGACCGCATGGTTCAGGAGTTTGGCCAGCGTCTTCAAATGCAAGGCATGAATCTTGATCTTTACTTCCAGTTCTCTGGCACAGACGAAGCAGCACTTCGTGAACAAATGAAAGAAGATGCCGGAAAACGCGTGAAAACCAACCTGGTGCTTGAAGCAATTTCTGAAGCGGAAAACATTGAAGCGACCGAAGAAGAAATCAATGAAGAGCTTAAGAAAATGGCTGAAATGTACAACATGGATGTAGAGAAAATCACTCAAATGCTTGCAATGCAAGGCGGAAATGATGCTGTAGCTGCTGACCTGAAAATCAGAAAAGCAATTGATTTATTAGTGGATAACAGCACAACAGTTGCATAATATTAAGTAAGGTCTGACAAGGCACGAAATTTTCGTGCCTTGTTTTATATAATTATTTACCTGGCCAGCAGGAAATTCGGCTTTTTTATGGAAACTTTTTTAAAGGCTTTATTTTCGTGAATCAGGTTTTAAAATAAGCCATAAGGTTAATACTTATAGAACACATCAAAAACAGTCCATTTATGCTAATACATACTATTAAATGCCAATGAAGGGTTTTTATTTCCGTTCTAAAGGGGTAATATGATACAATCCAATACATAACTTGCGGAAATGAAATCAGCGTGCAGCACTAGTTCAAGCTCACACAGTAATGAAACAAGCATCCAACATCAGGATGATGAACAGTTAATGGGTTTCATTCAATTTAAGGTTTAGGGGTGATTTCATTGTTTAAATTCAATGACGAAAAAGGGCAACTTAAATGTTCCTTTTGTGGAAAAACACAAGATCAAGTTCGTAAACTGGTAGCAGGACCAGGTGTATATATTTGTGACGAATGCATCGAGCTTTGTACCGAAATTGTGGAAGAAGAACTGGGTACAGAAGAGGATGTAGAGCTTAAAGAAGTTCCAAAACCGATGGAGATCCGCAAGATACTCGATGAGTATGTTATTGGTCAGGAGCAGGCGAAAAAGTCTCTTTCCGTTGCGGTGTATAACCATTACAAACGCATTAATTCTTCCCAAAAATCGGATGAAGTAGAATTGGCGAAAAGTAACATTGCCATGATCGGGCCGACAGGTAGCGGTAAAACATTATTGGCCCAAACGCTGGCGCGCATTCTCAATGTGCCGTTTGCCATTGCCGATGCCACATCTCTCACAGAAGCAGGGTATGTAGGGGAAGATGTAGAAAATATTTTGCTTAAATTGATTCAGGCTGCTGACTACGATGTGGAAAAAGCGGAAAAAGGTATTATCTACATCGATGAAATTGATAAGATTGCCAGAAAGTCTGAAAATCCGTCCATTACTCGAGATGTTTCCGGGGAAGGCGTTCAGCAGGCACTTCTAAAAATTCTTGAAGGTACAGTAGCAAGTGTTCCTCCTCAGGGCGGAAGAAAACATCCGCATCAGGAGTTTATCCAAATCGACACTACCAATATTCTCTTCATTTGCGGTGGTGCGTTTGATGGGATTGAACAGATTATTAAACGCCGCCTGGGCAAAAAAGTAATTGGGTTCAGTTCCGAATCAAGACAGGCTGAACTAAAAGCAGGAGAATATCTTGCGAAAGTATTGCCGGAAGATTTACTTCGTTTCGGTTTGATTCCGGAATTTATCGGACGTCTTCCTGTAACTGCAAGCCTGACGCCGCTTGATGAGGATGCATTAGTTGAGATTCTTACTAAACCGAAAAACGCACTGGTGAAACAATATCAAAAGCTCCTTGACCTTGATGGAGTGGAACTTGAATTCACGGATGAAGCGCTCTCCGAAATTGCCAACCAGGCGATTGAGCGTAAAACCGGAGCTCGTGGACTTCGTTCTATCATTGAAGGAATGATGCTCGATGTGATGTTCGAGCTTCCATCCCGGGAAGATGTGGCCAAGTGCATTATTACAAAAGAAACGGTTTCTGATAAAGTTCCACCGAAACTCGAGCTTGAGGATGGAACGATCGTTGAACCGAAAAAAGAAACACCAAAGGAAAGTGCATAATTACGTAAAAAGCCAGCCCTCGGGCTGGTTTTTTATTTTTGTTTGAAACAAAGCCTGTTCTTGGTCTCGTTCAAGTTTTCCTCATTTCTATTTTTTTTGTTTAGTCCTCTGGCCACTCGGAGATACTAGGATCATAAAAAAATTTCGGGAGGAAGAAATGAACTGGACAGGAATCGCTTTACTCATTCAGCTTTTCTTTGGAATCGTGATTGGACTTTACTTTTGGAACTTGTTGAAAAATCAGCGTACACAAAAAGTGAGTATAGATAAAGAGTCAAGAAAAGAAATGGATCAATTACGAAAAATGCGTTCTGTCTCATTGACGGAACCGCTTTCTGAGCGTGTGCGTCCAGGGACGTTTGCAGATATTGTCGGCCAGAAGGACGGGATCAAAGCGCTTCACGCAGCACTGTGTGGTCCTAACCCCCAGCATGTAATTGTCTATGGACCGCCGGGAGTCGGAAAAACCGCAGCAGCGAGACTTGTGCTTGAGGAAGCAAAACGGAACCGCAACTCACCGTTCCGACCTGCAGCTGTATTTGTGGAGCTTGATGCCACGACGGCCAGGTTTGATGAGCGAGGCATCGCTGATCCATTAATCGGTTCTGTCCATGATCCTATTTATCAGGGAGCAGGGGCAATGGGGCAGGCCGGCATTCCGCAGCCCAAACAGGGAGCGGTCACCAATGCGCATGGGGGAGTGCTATTTATTGATGAGATAGGTGAACTGCATCCCATTCAAATGAACAAGCTACTGAAAGTGCTGGAGGACCGCAAAGTATTTCTTGAGAGTGCTTATTATAATGAAGAGAATACAACGATCCCTACACATATTCATGATATTTTTCAAAATGGGCTTCCAGCAGATTTCAGGCTGATCGGGGCGACCACACGAACGCCGGATGAAATTCCTCCCGCCATCCGCTCCAGGTGCCTGGAAGTATTCTTTAGAGAACTGCAGTCACCCGAAATTCAGCAAATCGCTAAGAAGGCAGCCGATAAGGTCAATATGAAAGTTGATGATGAGACATTGCAGCTTCTTGCGCAATATGCAAAAAATGGCCGGGAAGCGGTAAATATGATGCAGATTTCAGCTGGGCTGGCTATCACGGAGGACAGGGATTTTATTAAAAAATCGGATATCGAGTGGGTTATCCATTCCAGCCAGATGACACCCCGTCCGGAGCACAAAATTGCAGATATGCCTAAAGTCGGGCTGGTCAACGGACTGGCTGTTTATGGGCCGAACAGCGGAGCTCTACTTGAAATTGAAGTTACAGTTTTACCTGCAAAAAAACAGGGTACGCTTACAATAACAGGTATTGTCGAAGAAGAATCAATCGGAAATAATGCAAAATCCTTCAGAAGAAAAAGCTTGGCAAAAGGATCGGTTGAAAACGTTCTCACCGTCTTAAGGAAAATGGATGTTGATGCATCATTGTATGATATTCATGTGAATTTCCCGGGCGGCGGACCTGTTGACGGCCCGTCAGCTGGAATAGCAATAGCTACTTCCATTTATTCGGCTGTCCACGATATACCGATCGACAACGAATTGGCAATGACGGGTGAAATAAGCGTTCATGGGAAAGTGAAACCGGTTGGAGGAGTTATGGCGAAAGTTCTCGCGGCAAAATTAGCCGGTGTGAAAAAAGTCATAATTCCGAAAGACAATGATCAGGCCATTCTAAGGGAAATTGACGGGATTGAGATCATTCCGGTCACAAAGTTAACGCAAGTATTTCAGCATGCATTTCCTGATCTGGATAAAGAAAATCAACAGGCGATTCCAGCGTCTGCCTATTTACAGTCCCCTCCAAAATCCGTTTAAAGAGGGGGCTTTGCTTTCGATGGCCCAAAAACAACCTGTGATTAGACAAAACGGTTCTTTATGGGTAGAATTGTACAAAGGCTGTAGAATTTCTTCGGCCGCTTTTGGCATTTGTCAAAGAAATTGCCAGAGTATAAAACTGGGCTGCACGCATTTGAAATCATTCAATACAGTAAGCAGTATTCGGAGGTGTGTTTAATGGACGAAAAAACTACCCGCATCCTTCCCCTCCTTCCTCTTCGCGGCCTGCTGGTGTATCCCACCATGGTGCTTCATCTTGATGTAGGAAGGGAAAAATCAGTACAGGCATTAGAGCAAGTGATGCTTGATGATCAGCATATCTTCCTTTCCACACAAAAGGAAGTCGCTGTTGAAGACCCGAGCGGAGAACAAATATATGAAATTGGTACCCTTTCAAAAGTCAATCAGATGCTGAAATTGCCGAACGGGACCATTCGTGTGCTCGTAGAAGGCATTCAGCGAGGTAAGATCACGCAATTCATCGACCGGGAAGAGTATTTGGAAGTTGAAGTAGAACTGATGGAAGATCAGGGCGAAAAGGATCTGGAAACACAAGCCCTTATGAGGACGGCTCTTCAGCAATTTGAGCAGTACATAAACTTATCAAAAAAAGTGACTCCGGAAACCCTCGCTTCTGTTCAGGATATCGAGGAACCAGGCCGGCTGGCAGATGTCATCTCCTCCCATCTTTCATTGAAAATCAAAGAAAAGCAGCATATCCTTGAAATCAATCAAGTGAAGGACCGGTTGAATCATCTCATCTCGATTCTGAATAATGAAAAAGAAGTGCTGGGCCTTGAGAAAAAAATCGGGCAGCGCGTTAAAAAAGCAATGGAAAAAACACAGAAGGAATATTACCTTCGTGAGCAGATGAAAGCGATCCAGAAGGAGCTTGGCGATAAAGAAGGAAAAACTGGCGAAATCTCAAGCCTGAGGGACCGTATTGAAGAATCGGATATGCCTGAAACGATCATGGAAATCGCGTTGAAAGAGCTGGACCGTTATGAGAAGATGCCGGGTTCATCAGCAGAAAGTGCTGTGATCCGGAACTACATTGACTGGCTGATCAATCTTCCCTGGACAAAGGAGACAAAAGATCACCTCGATATTAAACGGACCGAGAAAATTCTCAATGAAGATCATTACGGGCTTGAGAAAGTCAAAGAACGGGTTCTTGAGTACCTGGCTGTTCAGCAGCTGACCAATTCACTTAAAGGACCGATTCTTTGCCTGGTGGGCCCTCCGGGGGTAGGTAAAACCTCTCTCGCCCGTTCCATTGCAAAGGCCATCGGCAGAAACTTTGTCCGCATTTCGCTTGGCGGTGTTCGTGACGAAGCGGAAATTCGTGGCCACCGCAGAACCTATGTGGGAGCGATGCCGGGCCGTCTCATTCAGGGCATGAAAAAGGCGGGTACCATCAATCCGGTCTTCCTGCTTGATGAAATCGACAAGATGTCCAATGATTTCAGGGGAGATCCATCCTCTGCATTATTGGAAGTGCTTGACCCGGAACAGAACAATTCATTCTCCGATCATTTCATTGAAGAGCCTTATGATTTGTCAAAAGTAATGTTTATTACAACAGCCAACAGTCTTGCAACCATTCCAGGCCCGCTCCTTGATCGTATGGAGATTATTTCGATTGCGGGTTATACGGAAGTGGAAAAGGTGCATATTGCGAAGAATCACCTCATTCCAAAACAGTTAAAAGATCATGGTCTGGCAAAATCACAGTTCCAGCTGAAGGAGGATGCCATCCTTAAACTGGTCCGCAATTATACAAGGGAAGCCGGAGTAAGAAGCATGGAAAGGCAAATTGCGGGTCTTTGCCGAAAAGCGGCCAAACAGCTGGTATCGGGTGAGAAAAAAAGGGTAACCATTACGGCGCGCAACCTGGAGGATTATATTGGAAAACCCCGTTTCCGCTATGGACAGGCCGAGATGGAAGACCAGGTGGGAGCAGCCACAGGGCTTGCCTACACTACAGCAGGCGGAGATACGCTTTCCATTGAAGTGGCACTTACACCGGGGAAAGGAAAACTCATTTTGACAGGAAAGCTTGGAGATGTCATGAAGGAGTCCGCACAGGCGGCGCTCAGTTATGTCCGTTCCAGAGCAAAAGAGTTTGATATCGATCCGGACTTTTATGAAAAAACCGATATCCATATCCATGTTCCGGAAGGAGCGACACCAAAGGACGGGCCGTCAGCAGGAATTACGATTGCCACAGCCCTGGTTTCAGCTCTGTCAGGCAAACCGGTGCGTAAGGACGTGGGAATGACCGGTGAAATTACGTTGCGGGGACGCGTGCTGCCAATTGGCGGCTTAAAAGAAAAGTCCCTCAGTGCTCACAGGGCGGGGATTCAGACGGTCATCATGCCAAAAGAAAATGAAAAAGACATTGATGACATCCCGGAAAGCGTCCGCAGCAGCCTTGCCTTTATTCCGGTGTCACATCTGGATGAAGTGCTAAAACATGCATTAGTAGGAGATAGTAAATGAAAGTAACAAAAGCAGACATTGTAATATCAGCCGTAAAACCAGAGCAATACCCAGAAGACCAGCTCCCGGAGATCGGCCTTGCAGGCCGTTCAAATGTCGGGAAATCCTCCTTCATTAACAAGATGATTGCCCGAAAGAACCTGGCACGTACCTCTTCGCGTCCCGGGAAAACCCAGACGCTCAACTTCTACATTATTAATGAGCAGCTATATTTTGTGGATGTGCCGGGGTATGGTTTTGCCAAGGTTTCAAAGACAGAACGGGAAGCCTGGGGACGGATGATTGAACGCTATATCATGGAAAGGCCCCAGCTTAAAGCGGTCATTCAACTGGTTGATGTGCGCCATGCTCCATCCAAGGATGACGTGATGATGTATGACTGGCTGAAATATCATGAAATTCCGGTCATTGTCGTGGCGACCAAATGCGACAAGATCCCAAAAGGAAAGTGGGAAAAGCATCTGAAAGTCGTGCGCGACACGTTAAAAAAGAAACCGGAAGATCCATTGCTGCTGTTTTCATCGGAAACAGGATACGGAAAAGATGCAGCATGGAGCACCATTCAGAACTATATACAAAAATAAACCAGAGCCTAGGCTCTGGTTTATTTTTTTTTGATAAAGACAAAATACGCACCGACAGCAATGAGTACAAACGGCCAAAACCCTTCCACAGAAGAGAACCATTCTGTAATTGACGGTGTCTGTGACTTGTTGAAGAAATTCCATGCGGCGATGGCAATCAGCACGATCCCTGCTAGCAGACCTTCTTTCGTCTGCTTGTACATATACAGAAAAGCAAGACCGATGATCAGAATGATGGTTGACGGCTGATTGGGCCAGCTGTCAATACGATGGATCGCGTGGAAATGAATTCCCAACCCAAGCAGGAGTATGGCAGAAAATGAACTCGCGCCATCCTTTCCTCCAGAACTTTGAACAAGAAAAGCCAATCCAATAATAATCAGAAACGTTGGCCATGTTAAATAGGGAGCAACATATGTAACTTTCATTTGCTGAGCAAGGAAAAATAGTCCAATTCCCAGCAGTACAATACCTGAAAAACTTCCTTTACCTCTCATTGTTACCTCCAAACAAATTAAAAAACATAAATCAATCCTTTGCTAAAAGGGTCGAAATTTGTTATTTTTATATGGGTATCACAATTATTTTTTTTTAGAAACCAAGATTTTTTTATAGTTTGTAACAGTTTGGACAGAATAGGGAAGTACTTATTGTTCGGAGTAAATCCAACGAGTTGCACTTTATTTATGATAGCATACGTTTCATAGTCTGTTCACATTTTTAGAATGATTATTTTCTTATACATGTTATAATGGATTAGGATAATTACTGCAGTTTTATGATGAGAAAAAGGGGGTGAGTGGGATGCACATCCTTGTTGTCGGTTTAAATTACAAAACCGCACCTGTTGAAATTCGAGAGAAAGTTTCATTTCAGCCAACTGAATTGGCGGAAGCACATAAGGCATTGCGGGCAAGAAAAAGTATTCTCGAATGCACAATTGTTTCCACCTGCAACCGTACAGAAGTGTATGCGGTCGTCGACCAGTTACATACTGGCCGTTATTACATGAAATCTTTTCTTGCAGAATGGTTCTCCATTGAGACGAATGACTTGAATCCATTTCTTTTTATTCGTGAGGAAGAGATTGCTGTAGAACATTTATTCAGAGTGGCTGCCGGGCTGGATTCAATGGTATTGGGGGAAACTCAAATTCTTGGACAGGTCCGTGACAGTTTTCTTCTTGCACAGCAAGAGGGAACAACAGGTACGATTTTTAACCATCTTTTCAAACAGGCAATAACACTCGCAAAGCGATCCCACTCCGAAACAGAAATCGGGGAAAACGCCGTGTCAGTAAGCTATGCCGCGGTTGAGCTGGCAAAGAAAATCTTTGGCGGCCTGGAAAAAAAGGATATTCTAATTGTCGGTGCCGGTAAAATGGGTGAATTAACAGCGAAGCACCTTCACAGCAACGGTGTTGCCAGTGTCCATGTCGTGAACCGGACGTTTGAAAAAGCGCTCGAGCTGGCCGGACGATTCAATGGGACTGCACACCCTATGGAAGAATTGGGCAGTGTGCTTAACATCGCTGACATTGTTATTACTTCAACTGGATCAGAATCTTATGTCATCACAAAGGAAATGGTTCAATCCGTTCTCAAGCAAAGAAAAGGCCGTCCGCTGTTTATGGTGGATATCGCTGTTCCGCGCGACTTGGATCCAGGTTTAAACGAGTTGGAAAGTGTTTTTCTTTATGATATTGATGACCTCGAAGGCATTGTCGAAGCCAACCTGGCAGAACGTAAGAAAGAGGCGGAAAAGATTGAAATTATGATTGAAGGCGAAATTGTAGCCTTTCAATCATGGGTGAACATGCTCGGCGTAGTGCCGGTGATTACAGCACTGCGTGAAAAAGCGCTCGCTGTACAGGCAGAAACAATGCAAAGCATTGAACGGAAGATGCCGCATTTGAGTGATCGTGAGAAGAAGGTGCTGAGCAAGCATACGAAAAGCATTGTCAATCAGTTGCTCCGCGATCCGATTGTAAGAATTAAAGAGCAGGCTGGGGAACCTGGGGCAGATCAAGCGCTTGAATTTTTCACCAAAATTTTTGCGCTTGAAGATGAGGTGAAACGGCAAGAGCTGAAAACGGAAAAAGAAACATCAAAGTTACGTGAAGCATCTCCTTCCCTGCCTCTGTAAAGGAGATGTCACTGGGCTCCTAGAGGGGAGTTTCTGATATGCAAAACGCAAATTGGATATACGATACGACCATTATTTTATATGCGCTGAGCATTATAGGTTATTTTATCGACTTTTTACAAAACAACCGGAAGGCTAACCGAATCGCCTTCTGGTTGCTTTCTATTGTCTGGGTACTGCAGTCGGTTTTTTTCGTCCAGCGTATGGTTGAAATGGGGCGCCCGCCTATTTTGACGCCTTTCGAGGGCTTGTTTTTTTATGCATGGATATTGGTCACCTTATCGTTGGTGTTAAACTGGTTTTTCAGAATCGATTTTTTGGTTTTTTTCACCAATGTGCTCGGTTTTCTGATCATGTCTATTAATCTGTTTGCTCCGGGTGAACGGGTCAGTGACGAAATGTCGACCAGGCTCATTTCCGAGCTTTTGGTCATACACGTGACCATGGCATTTATCTCGTACGGCACGTTTACGCTTTCGTTTATTTTTTCAATTATGTACCTGCTGCAGCACAGGCTGCTGAAACAGAAGAAGTGGAACAAACGACTTCAGCGCCTTGGCAGCCTTTCTACGCTGGAACGGCTGTCCTACGGCTTAAATATAACAGGAGTACCCATTCTTTTATTGAGTTTAATATTGGGTGTCATCTGGGCATTCTTAAAAGTACAGGACTTTTCACTGCTAGATGCAAAGGTGATTTCATCCTTTGTGGTTATTGCAGTGTACAGTATCTTTTTGTATCAAAAAGTAGCCAGGGGACTGCAGGGAAAAACCCTCGCTGTGTGGAACACGGCGGCCTTTCTGATTGTCCTGATCAATTATTTTCTGGCATCGACGCTGACCGAATTTCATTTTTGGTATCAGTAGGTAAACGGCAATCTTGTAGGAGGTTTTAAATAGATGAGAAAAATCGTAGTAGGATCAAGACGAAGTAAATTGGCGCTAACCCAGACCAATTGGTTTATTGACCAGTTAAAAGCTCTCGGGTGCCCTTTTGAATTTGAGGTAAAAGAAATCGTTACCAAAGGGGATGTCATCCTTGACGTAACGCTTTCCAAAGTAGGGGGCAAAGGGCTGTTTGTAAAAGAGATCGAGCAGGCTCTTTTAAACAAAGAGATTGATATGGCTGTACATAGTATGAAAGATATGCCTTCAGTACTTCCAGACGGCTTGATGATCGGGTGTACACCTAAGCGTGTAGATCCTCGTGATGCGTTTATTTCAGAGAAATACAACTCTCTGCAAGATCTTCCGTCCGGCGCGGTCGTTGGTACAAGCTCCCTGCGCCGCGCTGCTCAAATTTTGAACGCAAGACCGGATCTTTCTATTAAGTCCGTCAGGGGTAATATTGATACACGGCTCGGAAAATTGCGTTCAGGAGAATTTGACGCGATTATACTCGCTGCGGCAGGCCTTGAGCGTATGGGCTGGTCCAGTGATACGGTAACAGAATACCTGTCTGTCACCACAAGTCTTCCGGCGGTGGGTCAGGGAGCATTGTCAATCGAATGCAGAGAAGACGATAAAGAGCTCATTCATTTTCTTCAGCAAATAAATGATAAAGAGACGTTTGAAACGGTAATGGCGGAGCGGGCTTTCCTTTACACACTTGAAGGCGGCTGCCAGGTGCCGATTGCGGCTTATGCGGAAAAAACAAAAACAGGCGAGATTTCTTTAACCGGTCTTGTGGGAACTCCTGATGGAAAAACCATCATAAAAGAACATGCCGTTTCAAATGATGCACAAAAGCTTGGTGTTGAATTAGCTGGCACTCTGAAAGATAAAGGAGCAGCAGATATTTTAGAGAAGGTAAAGAAAGATTTGGGCATATGAATGCCAGTCTGTTAACGGGAAAGACAATTGTAGTTACTAGGGCAGTTGAACAATCCCGGAAGCTCTTATCCAAATTGCGGGAGGAAGGGGCAGAAGCGGTCAGCTTTCCGGTGATGCATATTACAAAAGCAGAGCCGGGCGCTACTGCAAAAGAAATAAGGCGGGAATTTGATGCCTTTGAGTGGGTCGTCTTTACAAGCATCAACGGGGTCCGCTATTTCTTTGAATGGCTGCAAGCCGAGAAGTTGTCCCTGGCTGGCATGAAGATTGCAGCCGTGGGGCGAAAAACAGCAGAAAGTCTGGAACGACAGGGAATTTATGTGGATTTAATCCCTGAACGATTTGAGGGACGGGAGCTCGCAGCTCTCTTAAAGCGCACGGTTACACCAGGCAGCAAGGTGCTGGTTCCTAAAGGTAACCTGGCGAAGTCAACCGTTAAAAAAACGCTTGCCGGAATAGCGGACGTCACGGAAATGATTGTTTATCAAACAAAAAAGAACCCTGTTCTAGATGCCGGGCAGCTTCCAGCCAAGGTGGACTTGCTCCTTTTTATGAGCCCTTCGAGTATCTCATTTTTTAGTGAGACCATCGGCAGCCGGCTGGCTGATTATCAAGACGTTCCCGCTGCCTGTGTTGGACCGGTAACTGCTTCAAGAGCAAAAGCAACCGGCTTTCGTAAGCTGATTACTGCCAATGATTATACGGAAGAAGGTATAATAGACACGGTGAGGATTTTTTTCGGAAAGGGGAAACAATGATGAACTTTAAACGACACCGACGATTGCGCACAAGTGAAAGCATGCGTGCGCTAGTCAGAGAAACACATTTGCATACAGATGATCTCATCTATCCGATCTTCTTTGTAGAAGGTGAAAAGGTCAAGCAGGAAGTGCCATCAATGCCTGGCGTTTACCACGTATCTCTTGACTATCTTTATGAGGAAATGCAGGAGCTAGTGGATCTCAATATCCGTTCTGTTATGGTATTTGGCGTGCCGGATCATAAAGACGAAGTCGGCAGCTCGGCTTATGACCATAACGGAATTGTCCAAAAGGCGATCAAAATGATTAAGGAGAGATTTCCACAGCTTACCGTGATTGCCGATACGTGTTTGTGCCAGTACACAGATCACGGCCATTGCGGCATTATCAGAGACGGAGAAGTGCTGAATGATGAATCGCTTGCAGCATTGGCGAATACAGCGGTCTCCCAGGCAAAAGCGGGAGCCGATGTTATTGCTCCATCCAACATGATGGATGGATTTGTAACGGCCATTAGAGCAGGGTTGGACGAAGCCGGATTTCTAAATGTACCGATCATGTCCTATTCTGTTAAATATTCATCTGCTTATTACGGTCCGTTCCGTGAAGCAGCTCACAGCTCTCCGCAATTTGGTGACCGAAAGTCATACCAAATGGACCATGCTAACCGCATGGAGGCTCTTCGTGAAGCTGAATCTGACATTGAGGAAGGTGCAGACTTCCTAATGGTAAAACCGGCCTTGGCTTACCTTGATGTACTTCGTGAGCTTAAGGACCGCTATCCGCTCCCTCTTGTTGCCTATAATGTGAGCGGGGAGTATTCCATGATTAAAGCGGCGGCCCAAAACGGCTGGATTGATGAAGAAAGCATTGTGATGGAGACGCTGACTGGAATGAAACGCGCAGGCGCTGATTTAATCATCACTTATCATGCAAAGGATGTTTCACGCTGGTTAAACCGTTAAGGACAGGAGGTTATAAACATGAGAAGCTTTGAAAAATCAAGCGCTGCTTTCCAGGAAGCAAAAAAGTATATGCCAGGCGGTGTAAACAGCCCGGTGCGTGCTTTTAAATCGGTGAATATGGATCCGGTATATATGGAAAGAGGAAAAGGCTCCAAAATCTATGATATTGACGGCAATGAATACATTGACTACGTTTTGTCATGGGGGCCGCTTATTTTGGGACATGCCGATGAGAAAGTCGTAGATTCCTTGAAAAAAACCGCTGAACTGGGCACCAGTTTTGGGGCTCCTACCGAGTGGGAAACAAAGCTTGCGGAGCTTGTGGTCGAAAGAGTCCCTTCCATTGAAATTGTCCGAATGGTCAACTCTGGAACAGAAGCGACAATGAGTGCGTTGCGTCTGGCCCGAGGCTATACCGGCAGGAACAAGATTTTGAAATTTGAAGGATGCTACCACGGCCATGGGGACTCCCTTCTCATTAAAGCCGGCTCAGGAGTGGCTACACTGGGACTGCCAGACAGCCCGGGAGTTCCTGAGTCCATTGCCAAAAACACGATAACCGTTCCGTACAATGATCTTGAAAGTGTCCGTTTTGCCTTTGAACAGTTCGGTGAAGACATCGCGTGTATCATTGTGGAGCCAGTTGCCGGAAATATGGGTGTTGTCCCTCCGCAAAAGGGATTCCTTGAGGGTCTTCGTGAAGTAACAAAACAATACGGTTCACTGCTGATTTTTGATGAGGTAATGACCGGCTTCCGCGTCGATTACAACTGTGCGCAAGGCTATTTTGGCGTAACACCTGACCTTACCTGTCTGGGCAAGGTAATCGGTGGCGGCCTTCCGGTCGGTGCCTATGGCGGGAAGAAGGAAATCATGGAGCAAGTAGCTCCGAGTGGCCCGATTTATCAGGCAGGTACACTTTCTGGAAATCCTCTCGCCATGGCGGCAGGATATGAAACGCTGTCCCAGCTGACTCCTGAATCGTACAAAGAATTTGTAAAAAAGGGAGACCGTCTGGCAGAAGGAATTGCAGCGGCAGCTGAAAAATACGGAATCCCGCACAGCCTGAACCGTGCCGGCTCTATGATTGGATTCTTCTTTACAGACCAGGATGTTGTGGATTATGAAAGTGCCAAAACTTCCAATCTGGATTATTTTGCGTCTTATTTCAAGACGATGCTGGAAGAGGGTATTTCCCTTCCTCCATCTCAGTTTGAAGGATTGTTCCTTTCTACCGCACATAGTGATGACGATATCGAAAAAACAATAGCGGCTTGTGAAAAAGCATTTTCCCAGCTGAAAAAATAAGTGTATTGCGAACGGAAATACACTATTTCCATGGCAAGAATGGGGAACATCCCTTTCAACAAAAAAACTGCACCGGTTATACCGGATGCAGTTTTTTTGTTGTGCAAACAAGAAACTAAATCTGCGGCTTCCTCTTTCTTGCTTTTCCAATCATATTTTTACCAACCTGTTCATAATCCTGTAATGTATGATATTTGGCTGAAAGGAGGAGAAAGGCGTTGAATCCATCGAAACTGCGTTTCTCCATTGAGGAGTCGGTCTGGTTAAAGAAAGGACAGGAAGTTGCGGAAGTTTTATCAATGGCCATGGAGCCGGAAATTCAGGTTACAGAGGAAAATGGCCAGGTTTGTGTTAAAGGAGCCCTGAAGCTGCATGGTGAGTACCGTCCATGTGTATTGGATGAGGGCGGTTCGCTTAATTTGGAGACCGGTTCGCTAAGAGAGCAGGTATCCTACCGATCATTGACCCAATTGAAAATGAATGATGAAGGAATTGCAGAACTTGATCACCGGTTCCCGGTAGACATCACGATTCCATCATCGCGTGTGCCGCGGCTGGAAGAAGTTTTTATCCTGGTTGATGCCTTTGATTATGAACTCCCTAATCCGACATGCCTGGAGCTGACGGCGTCTGTTTCCATATCAGGGATTCTCGACAGCAATGAAGAAGCTGGCGAACGAGAGGAAGAGGAGTTTTCGGAACAACCGGTTGAAGAAACGTTTGAATCTTTCACAAGCAATGACGAGGAAGAAGCGTTTGAATCTTTCACAAGCAATGACGAGGAAGAAGCATTTGAATCTTTTACAAGCAATGACGAAGAAGAGGCGGTTGAAGCCTTTGAAATTCCTGCTTTTGAGGCGAGGTATGAAAACGAGCAGCCTGAAGAACAGGAGGAAGAGACACCAAGGGATGCGGAAGAGGAAATCTTTGCGCCCTTCTCCTTTGAATCCAAAAAGCATTTTGAAATGCCTGTTCCGGATCAACCGGAAGTGGATGATTTCTTAGAGCCTGCCATCTACTACAACCGGCAGGATGATGATTATTCATCGCTTGCAGAAGAGCCGGCTATGAAAACGGAGGAAGAACAAGGTGAAGAGGCAGAAGAAGAAACGGCGTTTCCGGCGCTTAAATCGATATCCTACTATACACCTTCATATACACCGCCTGTACCGCCAGTGCCCGCGTTTCAACAGGAAGAAACCGTTACAGTGGAGGACAGCTGGGCTGACACCGATTCACATGATTACGCACAGATCGAAGAACAACGGCCTGACACCGATTCACATGATTATGCACAGATCGAAGAACAACGGCCTGACACCGATTCACATGATTACGCACAGATTGAAGAACAACGGCCTGAAACCTATTCTCCGTTCTCTTATGCACAAACCGAAGATGTCGTTACCGGTGAAAATGCAGAACATGTTTATGAAGAAGAGCCAGAAGAAGCGGAGCATACTGCCCCTTCACGAAAAGAAGAAAATGCTTTGTATCTGACAAAAATGCTTTCCGGTAATGAAGAAAAGTTTTCAAAAGTAAAAATGTACATTATCCAGCGGGGAGAATCGTTGGACAGTATTTGCGAGCGGTATGACGTTTCCATCCATTCCTTACTCAGGGTGAACAGAATCAACCAGGAAGAAGTCAATGAAGGCCAGATTATTTACATTCCCTTCTCGCATAGCCGTTAGGGGCGGTGGAAGAGATGACCATACTATTTGAGATTAAGAAAAATTATGAACTTCAAAAGGTAACCTGGAAAGAAAAAGATATTCTTGTGAATACCGATTGCGGGGTAAAACAAATCCGAATCTGGAAGGATCGCGCGCTTCTTGACTGGCATGTCCGGTGGAGAGATGAGGTAGGCAAGAACAGTCTCGCTGTTGCTGACCGGATGATACGGACATCAGAAGGCAAGCCGTGGGTGGATATGGGAAGCGAGTATTTGACACTTCATGATTATGTCGAAGGAACACATGAACGAAGTGGCCATGAAAAAAGGTGGGGCTTATTGATCGGCAACATGCTGCAGGCAGGGCTTGAACTTCAGGAGGAGTTCAGCTCCGTTACAAAGGAAGATCACTATTCGTTTGATGCCTGTCTCGCGGCCATCCATAAGCTGAGTAAAGAATACAATGAACTGGTGAGTGTAAAAAACTCACTGCCGGAAGCAAATAAACGGCTTAATCTTGCAATGGAACTAAAAAAAGCTTCAAGCCATGTACCGCTGCCGCTGTTTGATTCGGACACCCACATGAACAATGGCGGACAGATTTTCAATATCCTGTTTTACCGGGGAAGCGATGACTATCCAGAGCACGGATACCAGCCGCTGCGCAGGCTGTTGACAGAGTGGCTGAAAGAGTGCGGCCCGTATTCGCTCAGGAAACTTTTAACCTGTATAAACGAACATTTTTCACTTGAGAGGGAACAGGGGTATTTGCTTCTTGCAGAGATTTTAACGCCATGGGAGCTTCAGGATTGCGTGGTTCAGTTGAAAAATGAAGAGCTGGCCCACATCGTCAGTTATGTGAAATCGTTTGAACAAGATTGGGATTTTAACAGAATTCTTCTCCACTGTTTTACCGACTGGATGGACGATAAACGAAAGAGGGTGGCCCTGTGAGCCATTCAAACGAAACGGTTAATTATGGTCCGATTCTGTTTCAATATGATCTCTATCCCGAAAAAATTGAGGAAGTAGGCAAAGTCAAAAAGGTAATTTCCAGAAGAGGGACATTTGCGCTGAAAGAAACCTCATTGAATGAAGAAGAAGCGAGCTGGTTTACTCATGTGATCCACAGGTTGTCCGAAATCGGCTATCACCAAATTGTCCCGCTCTATCCTACAAAGTACGGAGACTATACGGTGCAATATGGCAACAGAACCTATTACCTGATGCCCTGGTTTGCGGGGGGAGACCGGTTTGGATTAACAAGGGAAGAAGCGATCATTGAAGAGATCGGCAAGATCCATTTCTTGACGCTCAAGGAGCAGGACTTCTCTCCTGAAGTGGTAGATCATTCGTTTCAGTATTTGATGCAGCGCTGGGAGTCCCGGCAGCTTGAGATGGAACGGTTTGCGGAAGAGTCCGAACGCATGCCGTATATGTCTCCTTTTGAACTGACCTATTTGAGCCATTTCCATCATATGATGAGAATGGCTGAAGACGCCAAACGTCGTCTGAAGGACTGGTATGATGCGTGTCATTCCGAAAAGCGGTACCGAAGTGTGCTGTGCCACGGCAAACTCTCGCGTAATCATTTGTTATATTCCCATCACGGAGAGCCGCATCTTTTAAACTTTGAGAAAGCTGTTTTGGATACGCCTGTAAGAGATTTGGCGGTCTTTTTTAGAAAAGCAGTACACCTTTCAAACTGGACGAAGGAAGAGGGAGGACGGCTTTTATCGCTGTATCAGAGGCATATCCCGCTCCTGGACGAGGAAAAAAGCCTGCTCGTCAGCTATATCAGCTATCCTGAACCCCTTTTTCACTCCGTTGATTTATATCGGCATCAAAGGGAGCGGTACAGTCAAATTGAGTTTGTCCACAGACTTGAAAAGCGGATTTCGGCAATGCGGCATATCCGTGACTTCTGTGACCTGATCCTGACACCACCGCCACCCCAGCCTCTGGATACCAATATAAACACTGATCACATATAGATTTCTATATGTGATCTTTTTGATTTACAGGACTTCATAGGAAAAACAAAAATGCAGAATAGCCAGGATAAGAATAATCATGAAGTCAATGCCGGACGGAAAAAGGATGGTACGGATAATTTGGAATACAATAAGCGGTATGGTAAATTGGCTGACCACGTCCCGTGCGGCCCGCAGCCATTCAGGCACCTGGAATTTAAATGGCGGTCTTCGGTTTCTTTTAAAATAGCGTCTTGGCATCATAATCCTTCCTTCGTTCATCTGGGTTAATAACCAGGTTATTCATTAGCGTTCTCCAGTGTGAATAAAACCGTGAATGCACCATTTTGTTTTGGGTGAATAGAATAATTGTTACAACAAAGGGGAAAGCTATTGACGTTTTCCCGATTCACTAGTTAAAATAGGATATGATCAATAAAATGATATGAATTGCGTTGAAAGGGAAGAGTACACCGACTGTCCTTAAAGAGAGGAAAATCAAAGCTGAGAGATTTTCTAAGGAAACAGCGCTGGAAGGTCGCCCTGGAGCAGCTTCTTTGAAAAGAGTTTGTTCTTTTTAGAAGAAGACGGCAAAAACCGTTATCCGTCAATGAGTGTGCAAAAAGCCATGTTTTTGCTTTTTGCAAACAAAGGTGGTACCGCGAACATGCTTCTTTCGTCCTTTGAGACGGAGGGGCTTTTTTTATTGGAAAGATGAAGGAGGAGACATTCATGTCGACGGAAAAACAAGAACTTTCAATGCCGACGAAATATGATCCGAAGGCAACCGAAGAAACCTGGTACAAGTACTGGGTGGACGGCAAATTTTTTGAAGCAACAGGCGATGAGGAGAAAACACCATACTCCATCGTAATTCCGCCGCCAAACGTTACCGGTAAGCTGCACCTCGGGCATGCATGGGACACTACCCTGCAAGATATCTTGAGCCGTGCCAAACGGATGCAGGGCTATGATGTATTATGGCTGCCAGGAATGGACCATGCGGGAATTGCGACTCAGGCGAAAGTCGAGGCAAAGCTCCGTGAACAGGGTACTTCCCGGTATGACTTGGGACGGGAAAAGTTTCTGGAGAAAGCCTGGGAGTGGAAGGGCGAGTACGCAGAATTTATCCGAAAGCAATGGGCAAAGCTGGGTCTTGGCCTCGATTATTCCCGCGAGCGCTTTACACTTGACGAAGGGTTGTCCGACGCTGTCCGTGAAGTATTCGTCACCCTTTACAAAAAAGGTTTAATTTACCGTGGGGAATATATCATCAACTGGGACCCAGAGACGAAAACAGCGCTCTCTGACATCGAAGTGATCTACAAGGATGTTCAAGGTGCGTTCTACCATATGAAATATCCTTTGGCGGATGGGTCCGGCCATATCGAAGTGGCAACCACCCGCCCGGAAACCATGCTTGGGGATACAGCAATCGCTGTTCACCCGGAAGATGACCGTTACAAGCACCTCATCGGCAAAAAAGCGATTTTGCCAATTGTAGGCCGCGAGATTGAGATTGTAGGAGACGATTATGTCGATATGGAATTTGGCTCGGGTGCGGTGAAAATCACACCAGCTCATGATCCGAATGACTTTGAGATTGGAAACCGCCACAATCTTGAACGTGTCCTCGTTATGGATGAATCCGGAAAAATGAACCAAAATGCAGGCGACTATCAAGGCATGGACCGCTTCGAATGCCGAAAACAAATCGTGAACGATCTTCAGGATGCGGGTGTATTGTTCAAGATTGAAGAGCATATGCATTCTGTCGGACATTCCGAGAGAAGCGGTGCTGTTGTTGAGCCTTATCTATCCACTCAATGGTTTGTAAAAATGAAGCCATTGGCCGAGAAAGCGATCGAGCTTCAAAAAACAGAAGAAAAAGTGAACTTCGTGCCGGACCGTTTTGAAAAAACCTACCTGCACTGGATTGAGAATATCCGCGACTGGTGCATCTCAAGACAGCTGTGGTGGGGGCACAGAATCCCGGCCTGGTATCATAAGGAAACAGGTGAAGTTTACGTCGGTCATGAGGAACCCCAAGACGTGGATAACTGGGAACAAGATACGGATGTTCTTGATACCTGGTTTTCTTCCGCACTTTGGCCGTTCTCCACAATGGGCTGGCCGGATGAGGATTCGATTGATTTCAAACGGTACTATCCTACCAATGCACTTGTAACAGGCTATGACATCATCTATTTCTGGGTTGCCCGCATGATCTTCCAGGGGATGGAGTTCACTGGCAAACGCCCATTTAACGATGTTCTCATCCACGGCCTGATCCGTGACTCAGAAGGACGCAAAATGAGTAAGTCACTCGGAAACGGTGTCGATCCGATGGATGTAATTGAAAAGTATGGTGCCGATGCGCTTCGTTTTTTCCTTTCCACTGGTAGCTCACCGGGGAATGATCTTCGTTTCTATTGGGAAAAGGTAGAATCCACTTGGAACTTTGCAAATAAAATCTGGAACGCTTCCCGCTTTGCCCTCATGAATATGAATGGCTTAAAAGAGGAAGAAATTGATTTGACTGGTGACCTGAATCTGGCGGACAAATGGATTTTAACGCGGTTCAATGAAACAGCAGAAAATGTGACAAGGCTGATTGATACGTACGAATTTGGTGAAGTTGGGCGTCTTATGTACAACTTTATCTGGGATGACTTGTGTGACTGGTATATCGAAATGGCGAAATTGCCGCTATACGGCGAAGACGAGGCAGCTAAGCAGACCACCCGTTCCGTACTGGCATATGTTCTGGATCGCACGCTGCGTCTCCTCCATCCGATTATGCCATTTATTACCGAGGAAATTTGGCAGCACCTTCCCCACAAAGGTGAGTCCATTACAGTTGCAGAATGGCCGAAGAAACGTGAAGATCTCCACTTCCCTGAAGCGGCTCAGGATATGAACCTGGTGACCGAGATGATTCGAACCGTCCGCAACATACGTTCTGAAATGAATGTCGCTCCAAGCAAACCGATCGAACTCCAGATCAACGCGAAGAGTGGAGAGGTTCTGCAAGCATTGGAAGCCAATCGTGCGTACCTTGAGAAATTCTGTAACCCAAGTTCATTGAAGCTGGGAACTGGACTATCAGCACCGGATAAATCCATGAGTGCGGTTCTTACGGGAGTAGAAATGTATCTTCCGCTTGAAGGACTGATCAATCTTGAAGAAGAAATTCAGCGCCTTGAAAAAGAAGTTGAAAAATACAACAAAGAAGTCGAGCGTGTTCAAAAGAAATTGGGCAACGAAGGCTTTATGAAAAAAGCGCCTGAGAAAGTAATTGAAGAAGAACGGGCGAAAGAAAAAGACTACAGCGAGAAACGCGAGAAAGTTCTTCAGCGTATTCAGGAATTAAAAGCGTAAAAAAGGAGCCTGAAAGTGGTTAATCACTTTCAGGCTCTTTTAAGTTCGCGGCGATATGCTCCATATAAAGTCTGGCGATATTAATGTCGGAAGTAGCGCTGAGTGTCCTGCTTCCGACCACATCTTCCACCTCATTAAAGATAAAAGCTCCTTTTTCATCTAGAAGAAAATCGATGCCGGCCATTCCAATATCAAAACAAGAAAGGATTCGTTCAACGAGGGCGGTCTGTTCGGGCTGCAGATGATAAAATTCCGCCTGGCCGCCGAGCGAATAGTTTGCCCTGAAATCATTCGATGAACTTCGGAGAACGGCACCTGCAATTTTGTTGCCGACGACAAATACCCTGACATCCTTCCCGGCATCTGGCGCTAATTTTTGAAGGATCCATTCTTGCTCGGGATGTGTAGACAATGCATTTTGAAGATCTTTATCTGTACTCACAAGATGAACCTGTTGGCCCCCTCTTCCTGAAGAAAGCTTAGCCACCAAAGGAAAATCAAAAGGCATCGATTGCATCTGAAAAAAAGAGGGATGTATGAAAATAGTGTCCATCATCGGGATGCCCGCTTCAGCAAGGAGCTGGTGGGTCCGTGCTTTGTCATTGGCCACAGCTGAAACCGATGAGGAATTAAAGAGCTTGAGTCCCATTTTATCCAGCTGTCGGGAGAGAAGGGGCTGAATGGTACGGACGACAGCAAAGTGCGGCAATTTCATCTCTTTTAAGTCATAGTACAAAGAGAGTTTGTTATCCTTAACTCCAAAGGCAAACTTCTCCGCAAACTTCAATTCAAGCGAAAGACCGGCCAAGGCTGCTTCCGCTTTAAGCCAGCCGATAAAGGAAGCGTTTTTTACAGCGTCCGGTTCACTGTATATTAACCAGCCTGCTTTCATGATTGAATTGTCCTTAAAATGTGATTCATCATATCGTCGGCAACATCAATTCCAGTACAATCAAAAATGCTTCGAATATGGGCGTTGGAATTGATTTCACAAACAATTGGGGTGCCGTCTTCACCAAAAAGCAGGTCCACTCCCGCAAAGGCAGTTCCTGCTGCCTCTGCACAGGCGGCAGCCAGCTCTTCCTGCTCTCTGGTCGGAGTATAAGGCTCTGTTTTTCCGCCGAAACTGACATTGGCGCGAAAATCTGTATCTGAATATCGCAGCATGGAAGCCACCGCTTTTCCGCCCACAATATTGATCCGGACATCGCGGCCGTAGCTTGAGACAACCATCTCCTGAAATACATACTCTGTGTTTTTTAATATCTTCATCAAAGCAAGCAGTTCCACTTCATTTTGGACAAGGTGAACCTGCATGCCAAATGATCCATACGCTTCCTTTACGACCATCGGAAATCCGATTTCCTTGATCACCGTAGCGTAATGGCTGTCATCGTAAAGTTCACCGAATACTTTAGGTGCTATAATGGTTTTTGGAAACAGGATGCCATGGTTGGCAAGCGTCTGATACATCCTTGACTTGTTGTCGCAGATTTCAATCGAGTCTGCAGAGTTAAAGACCGGTATTCCCTGGTTTTCGAGCTGTCTTGCAAGAAAGATATCTTTATCGCCAAAAAGAACAAAGTCCGGCCGTTCTTCTTTTAAACGCCCGGCAAGAAAAGGTGTTCCCTTCTTAAACGAAACAAGCAAATCATTGTTTTTGATGATAGTAGGTTTGATTCCTTTCTTTCGGGCAGCTGACGCCGTCCATCGGGCAAAATCCATAAATTTCTTTTGCGGCAGGTTGCCGTTATAAATAATCCAGCAGGAAATTTGTGACATGGTATTCCTCCGTATATCCATAGCTATTCAAAAGCTAAGTAAAAGTCTATTTTATTTTATCCTTCTCGTAGAGATATCACAATAAAAAGGAGGAAGCAGATGTGTTTACATCCTATAAGGATATCAATGAATACCTGCAGCTGAAAAATACCGGGGAAATGAAGATGGGTCTTGAACGAATGAGGTCCGTCCTTCAAAAACTGGACCATCCGGAAACGAAGCTTACCTGCATTCATGTGGCAGGTACAAACGGTAAGGGATCCACCATCCAAATGATGGCTTCCATCCTCATAGAGCAGGGATACAGGGTCGGTACGTTTACTTCTCCGTTCCTTGTGAATGTCAGGGAGCATATGCAAATCAATGGAACGATGGTTTCAGACCGGGAACTGAAAGAAATCCTTGACCAGATGAAACCGTTGATTTCTGAACTTGAAGAGGACGGTCTTGGCAGCCTGTCCGAGTTTGAAGTGGTGACAGCGGCGGCGTTTATGTATTTTCACCAATCCTCCACCGATCTTTGTTTAATAGAGACGGGGCTCGGGGGCACAACGGATGCAACCAATGTTATTACGCCGGTTCTTTCGGTGATCACCAGTATCGGCTATGATCATATGAACATGCTCGGTTCGACACTTTCAGAAATATCGTCCCACAAGGCAGGAATCATTAAAAACGGTGTTCCGATAATCACAGCCGTTGGGCAGGCAGAGGCTGCAGCTGTCATTGAACAGCGTGCCACCCAATGTTCCTCCCCATGCTTCCGGCTTGGACACGAGTTCAGTGTTCTTTCTGAAAGAAGTGGAGGAGGGAAAGAGATTTTTTCATTCAGCTCTTTTTATTCCAAAAGAAGACAAGTGGAATTAGGGATGGCAGGTGAGCATCAAGTAAGAAATGCTGGCCTTTCATTAATGGCGGTTGATCTTTTAAAACACGAAATGAACTGGGTTATTGATGAGGATTCTGTCATTTCGGGACTTAAAAAGGCGCGATGGCCTGGAAGATTTGAGGTGCTGGAAGGTGTGCCAACTATTATTCTCGATGGAGCACATAATCCTGAAGGCATTCGCGCGTTGGGTGAGACACTGAAAAGCCACTTTGGCGGCAGAAGCGTTCATGTTCTTTTTGCAGCATTGAAGGATAAAGATACTGGAGAAATGCTGAAGCCGTTGGAGAAAATCAGTTCTTCCATTACCTTTACAGGTTTTGAACACCCACGTGCAGACTGTGGAAAAGCACTTTTTGAGAAAAGTGCAATGGTTAAAAAAACATATACGGAAAACTGGCAGGAAGCACTGAAGCACCTCCTGCAATCCACAAAGGAGGAAGAAGTGCTTCTTGTCACTGGTTCTCTGTATTTTATTGGAAAGGTGAAAGCTTTTTTTATAGCCATTAAAGAGTGAATATAAACTCTCCTGCCAAATGTCCGATAGTAAAGTAAACATAGGTTGTAAAAGATGATTGGAGATGGTGTGACCAATTGGAAAATGCCTTTATTTTATTTATTGGGCTGGTTATCGGGTCGTTTTGCAATGTTGCGGGGCTCCGGATTCCGCAAAAGAAATCGATTGTATATCCTGGTTCCAGCTGTCCCGCCTGTGATCGGAAGCTTGGCTGGTATGAGATGATTCCGGTGGTATCCTGGGTGATTCAACGGGGGAGTTGCAGAGGATGCAAAGAGAAAATCCTGATTCTTTACCCGGTAACAGAGCTGCTTACGGGTTTGCTTTTTATGTTTTCGCTGCTTTTGCTGGACTGGTCCTTTGAATTGCTCCTTATATGGTCACTCATTTCCATGCTGGCCATTATCACGGTCTCCGACCTGGTGTATATGGTCATCCCTGACTGTATTCTGTTGTTTTTCGGGGGGCTCTTTATCCTTCTTCGATCCTGGGTCCAGATTGGCTCGGCATGGGATCCCCTTTTCGGGTTTTTGCTCGGATTCGGGCTTCTATATACCATTGCAGCCACATCAGGAGGAGGTATGGGAGGAGGAGATATAAAGCTGATGGGGGTTGCCGGTATTGTTCTTGGGTGGAAGGCCGTCCTGCTTGCTTTTATGCTCGCTCTCTTTTTGGGTGCCGTTTTTGGTACTGCCGGTTTAGCTTTAAAACGCCTGAACAGGAAACAGCGTATCCCATTTGGTCCTTTTCTGGCAGCAGGAATCCTTTTGTCCTACTTTTTTTATGAAGAGATAGCAGGCTTTTATTTCAGTCGGATTCATTAAAGAAGTTTATTCTATTAATCCTTCTTTTTGTTCTATGAAATCGGCACAGGGCATATCCTGTTTACTAGATGATAGAACAAAGGAGCGGATAGACATGAAGGAGCAAAAGCCGGTTACAGTACTGATCAACGGCAAAGCCACTTCCTGCAAAGAAGGGAAGAACGAACAGGAAGCGAGCACAAAGGAAATTGCCGCGGCTGTTTATACAGAGGATAAGGCAGCCTGGGAAATCATTGAAGGTGAAGAGTCCGGAAAAGTACTGGATTTTAAAAAGGTATTAAACCCTGTGCCCCGTCCTTCTGCCCTAAAGAAGCTTGGAAATAAACGACGAATGCTTCTGCTCAGAAGAAAAAGAAACACAACCCCATTTTCGAAACCCTGGATGACAGCCGCTATAGCGGCCATTATCACCGGCTGCACGTTTGGAGCAATTATTCTTATGCTTTTTACGGGCGAGTCGGCGTCTACCGAAGCTCAGATCGTCTCCTCCCGGCAGGCCAAACTCAATTCCACAGCGAGCGCACCGGCGACCATCGCCAGCGTTCCTTTGAACTTTCATGCGGTACAGAACGGACTGTTCTCCACTGAAAAAAAGGCGGAGGAGGTCAGTTCAAGGCTTAAAGAACAGGGGTATGCAGCGGCCATTTATAAACAAGGAGCAAATTATTCTGTTCTGATTGGGCTCGGCAATAAGAAGGAACAGGCAAAATCTCTTGCAGATACGTATCAATTGCAGGGTGTAGATGTGTGGCAGAAACAACTTGATGCCACGTATTCCAACTTGAAAATCACGCAAAAAATGGATGAGCCATTTATCGTTAACGGCAAGATTTTGCTGCAAAATGTGATCACACTTTCCCAGGTGCCTGAACTGAGTAAAAAAGCAAAAGCATCCATTAAGCAGGATTATGAAGGATGGAAGGAGTATGGTGACAAGCAGGATGAAAAATGGCCATCGAAGCAGAGAAAAGCGGCAAAGGCTTATGAACAGCAAATCTCTGCAGCTCTGGGTAAGCTGACCGGTACACGTTCAAAGGAAGTTGACTGGCAGCTCCAACAAGCGGTACTCGACAGTTTCATTTCCTATACGAGGTTCCTCGATACCTTAAAATAAGAGAATGAAAAGCCTGGGACGATGTCTCGGGCTTTTTTGAGGGGATAAAACCGACATTTTTTAAAAGATATTGTAAAATGTAGACATAAACAGGCAAGTATTGGCGAAAAACTAAAGGAACGAATATGAAACGGATTGGTTATTGTCTAACTGTGGAGATTTTGATATGCTTAATTCAATCTCCTGTCAACAGACGGTACGTTACCCGTTCATGTAAAAGGGTGATTAAATGAAACGCCTCATATTAGCCTCTTCTTCACCTCGAAGAAAAGAACTTCTTTCAATGAACCTTCTCTCGTACGAAGTTATTCCAAGTACTATTCAAGAGGTCATGGATCCCTCATTGTCACCTGAAGAGCTTGTTTGTTCGCTTGCCAGGCAAAAAGCGGAAGATGTATTCAGGCTGTACCCGGATCATGTTGTGCTCGGTGCAGATACGATTGTCGTGAACAATGGTACCGTTTTGGGAAAACCAGCGGGAAGAAAAGAAGCCATTGATGTTCTTCATTCGCTGTCGGGCCGCACACACACTGTCTATACAGGGGTTTCCATTCTTGCAAAAGAAAGGGAACAACTATTTTTTGTCTCTACTGACGTGACGTTTTGGGAACTGTCGGATGCAGAGATTGAAAATTATGTGAACAGCGGTGAACCGTTTGATAAAGCCGGCAGCTATGGGATTCAGGGGCTGGGCGCAAGGCTCGTCCAGTCGATCGCCGGAGATTTTTACAGCGTGGTGGGATTGCCCGTATCCAGAGTGGTAAAAGAGCTTGAAAGCTTTGGGATCAGCGCAGTCAGTCAGGAAGATGAAAAATAAGGAGGAATACGTAAGTGGCAGAAATACCGCTTATGATTCGTGATTATCCTGTTGAAGAACGCCCGCGTGAGCGAATGCTGACCAGCGGGCCGGGAACCCTGGCAAACCATGAACTACTGGCGATTATACTGAGAACCGGATCCAGAAGGGAGTCCGTTCTTCAGCTGGCAAACCGCATCATTCAACATTTTGAAGGACTGCGCTTGCTAAAAGATGCAACAATAAGTGAACTGAAAGAAATTTATGGCATTGGAGATGCGAAAGCCGTCGAGCTTCTCGCAGCCATCGAACTTGGAAGGCGTATCAGCAGACTGCCGTTTGATGAACGGTTTGCGATCCGTTCGCCGGACGATGGTGCACAATATTTGATGGATGAACTCCGCTTTTTGCAGCAGGAGCATTTTGTCTGTCTGTATTTAAATACGAAAAACCAAGTGATTTATAAAAAAACGATATTCATCGGAAGCCTGAATTCATCGATTGTCCATCCAAGGGAAGTATTTAAAGAAGGATTCAAACGATCGGCGGCTTCCATTATTTGTTTTCACAATCATCCAAGTGGTGATCCTGCTCCAAGCAGGGAAGACATCGAAGTAACCAAAAGATTAGTAGAATGCGGCAAAATGCTTGGTATAGAGCTTTTGGACCATATTATTATTGGCGATTTAAAATACGTAAGTTTAAAAGAAAAAGGTTATGTTTAACATTGTCATTTGCGCTTTTGTTAGCGTATAATCATATTTATGAGTTTTGCTTGATGAAAGGAGTTACATAAATGTTTGGTGGATTTTCAAGAGATTTAGGGATTGATTTAGGGACTGCAAACACTCTTGTTTACGTGAAGGGTAAGGGTGTTGTTGTGCGTGAACCTTCCGTAGTAGCTTTGAGAACAGATACAGGATCAATTGAAGCAGTAGGTAACGCTGCAAAGAACATGATCGGACGTACACCAGGAAATATCGTGGCTGTTCGTCCAATGAAGGATGGAGTTATTGCAGATTTTGAAACAACCGCAACCATGATGAAGTACTTTATCCAGCAGGCACAGAAAAACCGTTCTGTTTTTGCAAGAAAACCGAATGTCATGGTATGTGTTCCGTCCGGGATTACAGCCGTTGAAAAACGCGCAGTAGAAGATGCGACCAAACAAGCAGGAGCCCGCGAAGCCTATACCATTGAAGAGCCTTTTGCGGCGGCAATTGGTGCTGATCTTCCGGTATGGGAGCCGACAGGAAGCATGGTAGTGGATATTGGCGGAGGTACAACTGAAGTGGCGATCATTTCCCTTGGCGGAATTGTCACAAGCCAATCCATCCGCATTGCCGGAGACGAAATGGATGATGCGATCATTCAGTACATTAAGAAAACCTACAATCTTATGATTGGTGAACGCACAGCTGAAACACTTAAGCTTGAAATTGGTTCTGCAGGCACAGCTGATGGAATTGAAAACATGGATATCCGTGGCCGTGACCTTTTGACCGGTTTACCAAAAACCATCACGATTACTGCTGAGGAAGTTTCCAGTGCACTGAGAGATACGGTAAACAGCATCATGGAGGCTGTTAAAGTTACACTTGAAAAGACCCCTCCTGAACTGGCCGCCGATATTATGGACCGTGGAATTGTGCTGACTGGAGGAGGAGCTCTGCTCCGCAACCTGGACAAGGTAATCAGTGAAGAAACCAAGATGCCTGTAATCGTTGCTGAAAATGCTTTGGATTGTGTTGCTGTTGGAACCGGACGTGCGCTTGAAAATCTGCACCTTTTCCGTTCAAAGGCAGGAATTACTTCCCGTTCGAAAACAAAGGCTTAAGAAGGTGTTTGGATCGTGCCACAATTTTTCTCGAACAAGCGGCTTATCATTCTTCTTGCGAGTATCATAGTTTTGGTGGCAATGATCGGTTTTTCTATGAAAGATCGCAAGGAATTAAGCTGGCCGGAACAATTTTTAAAAGATACGGTTGGTGTAAGCCAGTCGCTGTTTTATAAACCCGCTAACTCAATAGCGGGTTTCTTTGAGAACTTATCTGAAATGAAAAATATGTATTCCGAAAATAAAAAACTGAAATCAAAGCTCGACGAGTATGCGGAGCTGTCTGTCAGTGTTCAAGATTTAAAGGAAAAGAATCGAAGCTTAAAAGGCCAGTTGGAAAAGGAAGCGGACCTTTCCGAATATCAAGTGAAGGAAGCGACCGTAATTGGGAGGTCCCCCGACCGCTGGAACAAATTTATTTTTGTGAATCAAGGCTATAAAGATGGGGTGAAAACGGATATGGCTGTCGTTTCACCACAAGGCTTTATTGGTAAAGTGACCAGAGTAGCTGCCTTCCATTCTACGGTTCAGCTGATCAGTGACAATGATCAGAATAACCAAATATCTGCAATCGTAGAAGGAAACAAGCGCATTTTTGGTACGATTGAGGGCTATGATTCTAAAAAACAATCCTTGTTGTTTAAAGAGATACCCGTCAACGCGACCATTAAAAAAGGGCAGAAGGTAATCTCTTCCGGGCTGGGTGAAGCATTTCCAAGAGGTTTGCTGATCGGCACGGTTGCGGATGTTAAGGCGGATCAATCCGGTCAGACGAAAACCGCCTATGTTAAACCTGCTGCGGATTTGTTTAATCTCAGCCGTGTAACAATCCTTGAACGGACCATGCAGCAAATGGATGAGAACGAATTTAAAGCAAGGGAGGAAGGATAATGAGCAAAATTCTTCTTCCTTTTATAACCTATATTGCCTTTGTAGCGGAAAGCACGGTGATGCAGGTGCTGGCACCCGAACATTATGGCTGGGATTTCTTAATGATCCCCCATTTTGCCATGGTGTTGATTATTTTGATGTCCTGCTATTTGAAACCATCGTATGGTATTGTGTACGGTATGATTTTCGGGCTGTTGGCGGATTTGATTTATACCGACCTGATTGGGGTATATATGTTTTCAACCGCGTTGGTTGCCTATTTCATAGCCGTCCTGTCCCGCTATCTTTTCAGTAACTTTTTTGTTACGATTTTACTGAGTATTTTGGGAGTTGCCGGTCTGGAATTTCTGGTATACGGCTTAAACTCTCTGACCGGGATAGCTGATGTGAGAATGGCTGACTTTTTCTACGACCGGCTTTTGCCGACGTTGATTTTAAATGCTGTATTTACGATTATCGTTTTTTATCCCTTTGCTAAGCTTTTGAGAAAGATAGAAGGATAAAAAACGCTACCCGAAAACTGATGGAATGAAAAAAGGATTCCACAATAAGTTGTCGAATGAAAGTATGTTGAGGTGAACGATGGCAATGGCACAAAAACTCCAACATAATGTAACCATAAAAGGTACAAAAGACGGTCTCGTTCTGCTACTGGATGACTTGTGCTCTTTTGAGCATCTTGTCGAAGAGCTGAATGATAAATTATCCGACGATCATGGGCAGTTGCTGAATGGACCGCTTATTTCAGTCATTGTCAAAACAGGTAACAGATATCTGACCGATCAGCAATCAGGACTCATCCGCGAAATTATCGGGCAAAAGAAAAATCTCGAGATCAAGCGGTTTGAAACCAATGTCATTACGGTTGCCGAAGCGGAAGAAATGAAAAAAGAAGCACAAATCATGCGTGTTTCAAAGGTGGTTCGCTCGGGTCAGGTCCTTAGTGTGCAGGGGGATCTTTTGCTGATTGGCGATGTAAACCCCGGAGGTACAATCATGGCAACAGGCAACATTTTTGTATTAGGTTCCCTGAAGGGGATTGCCCACAGCGGTTCCTCTGGCAACAGGGAAGCCGTTATTGCCGCTTCTGTCATGAAGCCCACCCAGCTCCGAATTGCCGATATGATCAACCGGGCGCCGGATCATTACCCTGAACATGGGCATGAAATGGAGTGCGCCTTTATTTCCGATGAGGAAGATCAGATCTTGATTGACCGGATCAGCATCGTACATAAAATCAGGCCAGAGCTGAATCGTTTATAGTAAGAAAGGGGAATGAATCATGGGAGAGGCAATAGTCATTACTTCTGGGAAAGGGGGAGTCGGGAAAACCACGACTTCTGCAAATATTGGTACATCCCTCGCTCTTTCTGGCAAAAAAGTGTGTCTAGTTGATACAGACATCGGTCTTCGCAATCTTGATGTTCTGATGGGACTTGAGAACCGGATCATTTATGATTTAGTCGACGTTGTGGAAGAACGCTGCAAGCTTCATCAGGCGCTTATCAAAGACAAGCGGTTTGAATGTTTATTCCTCCTTCCGGCTGCACAGACCAAAGATAAAAGCTCCGTCCAACCGGAACAAATGAAAAAAATTATCTCGGAATTGAAACAGGATTATGATTATGTCATCATTGACTGTCCGGCAGGAATCGAACAAGGATTCAAAAATGCGGTAGCGGGCGCCGACAAATCCATTGTGGTCACCAATCCTGAGATCTCATCCGTCCGTGACGCAGACCGCATCATCGGTCTTCTCGAGCAGGAGGAGATGGAAGCACCGAAACTCATCGTTAATCGAGTACGGAATCATCTGGCCAAGAGCGGGGATATGCTGGATGTGGATGAGATTGTGTCCATTCTTGCCATCGAGCTCATCGGTGTTGTGGTGGATGACGAAAATGTGATTAAAGCAGCAAATAAGGGTGAGCCCATTGCGATGAGCCCGAACAGCAAGGCTTCGATTGCTTACCGGAACATTGCAAGACGAATCCTTGGGGAATCGGTTCCCCTTTCCACCATTGAAGAGGAAAAAGGTTTTTTTTCCAAAATCAAAACATTGCTTGGCATGAGATAAACGAAAGCCTTCAGACGCGTAAGAATGGATGACGCGTCTGAAGGCTTTTTCAGTGCCTGTTGATTTCCTGGTGCACAAAAGTCATAAGGCCCCCGGACAAGTCATATGATGTGGTAAACAAGATACGGGGGAATCAGGGATGAGAAATAGCGCAGATGAAATCCGGCGGAGATATGCAGACAAGGTTGCCCGGGACGAACAGGAACCGTTCAAGACCAGCCTTTACACGGGGCCGTCCACTCCGGTACAGAAGAAAAAGAACGGTCCCCGGTTTAATGGTTCATTTTTTTTGTTTCAGCTCATGGCATCAGTGTGCTTGTTTTTGGGGGCGGGTATTTTGTTTAAAAACGATGGTCTGCAGGCAGTGAAAGGTCAGGAGATCATTAAGAAAATGTACCATAGTGAATTCCAGTTTGCTGCTGCCCAAAAGTGGTATGAAAATCAGTTTGGTAAACCTCTCGCTTTGCTGCCGGACAAACAGGCTGCGCAAAAAGAGCTTGCTGGCACCGGGAAAACGGGCGATTATGCGGTTCCTGCTTCCGGAAAAGTCTATCAATCCTTTGAAGCCAATGGAAAAGGAATTATGGTAGAAACGGGAAAATCTACAAGCGTGGACACAGTAAAAGAAGGATATGTCACATTTATCGGTAAAAAAGACAAACTTGGGAAGACGGTTATCATTCAGCATAGCAATGGCGAAGAATCCTGGTATGGGCATCTTGACAGTATTGATGCGAATGTTAAGCTTTATAGCTACATGGAACGGGAAAAACCGCTCGGAAAGGTGTCGCCCAGTGAAGACGGAAAAACAGGAAAGTTTTATTTTGCCATAAAAAAAGGAAACACCTTTGTTGATCCGAGCAAGGTGGGCATTCATTTTGAATAATGCATTTCTTCAGTTTTTGGCCAAAATACGGATCAATCCGCTCTTCTGGCTGACCATTGGGCTTTCCATTATAACTGGTCATTTCAGGGAAATCCTATTGCTGTTTTTCGCGGTATTTATTCATGAGATGGGTCATTATGCGGCGGCCCATCTTTTTCAATGGCGTGTAAAGAAAATTGAATTATTCCCTTTTGGCGGTGTGGCAGAAGTGGAAGAGCATGGAAACCGCAGGTTCTCCGAGGAGATTATTGTGACCATTGTTGGGCCTATCCAGCACCTGTGGATGATGGCTGCGGCTTATCTTGCTTTTCATCTCGGATGGTGGGACGCAGCAAGCTATGACTGGTTTATGAAGATGAACCTTACACTTTTGGTGTTTAATTTGCTGCCGGTTTGGCCGCTTGATGGCGGAAAGCTCCTTTTTATTGCAGCCACCAGCATTTTTCCTTTTAAAAAAGCGCATACTGTATTTTTACTATGCTCCTTTTCCATGCTTCTTATCTTATTCCTCTCATTTCTTCCAAGGGATCCTTTTCATCTCAATTTGTGGGTTGTAGCCATTTTTCTGGGAGTTTCCCACTATATCGAATGGAAGCGGAGACCCTATGTTTTTCTTCGATTCTTGATGACACGATCAGGGGGAAAGAGGGGGAACGCGTTGACCACGCCCATTCATGTTTCGCCCGATGCTGAACTATATGATGTCATCAGTCTGTTTCGAAAAGGAGTCAGCCATTTTATCGTTATTCAAACAAAGGAAAAGAATAGAGTGGTCGAAGAAAAGCTTGTGTTGAACACCTTTTTTTCCTCCAATCAGGTAAGGTGTGCAATCGGGCATCTTTTTCGTTAAAATGAAAAGCATCAGTGATGTTAGTGAGGGTAAATGTATATGAAGAAAATTATCATAAATGCCGTCACCCAGATAAAGCGGATAGCGGTCATAGAAAATGGGGAAGTTGCAGAATTGCACATGGAAGCAGCTTCTGGCCTGCCTGTTCCCGGCAGTATTTACAAAGGCAGAGTTAAGCGCGTTCTGCCTGGCATGCAGGCAGCCTTTGTGGATATCGGCTCAACTAAAAACGGATTCATTCATCGTGATGATCTTTTATCTTATCAGCAGTCCAGGCTGTCTATTGAGGAAAAGAAAGGGATGTCTATCAGCTCTTTTGTCCAGGAAGGGGAGGAACTGATCGTACAAATCGTGAAAGAAGAAACGGATTCCAAGGGAGCTAGGCTGACCGGAATGCTTTCCATTCCAGGATCGCGCCTGGTTTTCTTGCCGAACGCCTCACACATTGGCGTTTCGAAAAAAATGAGCCGCAATGAAAAGGAAAAGTGGCGGCTGTATGGCCAGTCCCTGGTCAGGGGAGAAGACGGCCTCATTTTCCGTACATCATGCGCAGGCCAGCCGGAAGAAGAAATTGAAGCCGAGTTCAGGGGCCTTATTGAACGTCATCGGCACGTTGAAAATTTGGCTGAACAAAAAGAAGCACCGGCTCTCCTGCATGATGAAGCCGATTACCTGAATAAACTGATCCGTGATTACGGGTATGATAAAAGGCTGGAGATTGTGATCGACGAGGGTGCAGAGTTCAGGAGACTGCTTATGCTGGCCAAGCCATTTCCGTCTCTGCAAAGGAAAATCATTTTGTACAGCGGCAAAGAAAACATCTTTTCTTACTACGGTGCAGAAACCGCTTGGGAAAAGGCCGTACGGCCGCATATCTGGCTGAAAAATGGAGGTTCGTTACGGATCGATCACACCGAAGCGATGGCAGTGATTGACGTTAACACCGATAAGTTCACCGGAAAGGAGAGCAGAAGGGATACCGTCCTGCAAACCAACCTTCAAGCGTCAGAAGAAATTGCCAAGCAATTAAGACTGCGCAATATTTCAGGTATGATTGTGATTGACTTTATAACAATGGACGAACAGGAAGACCAAAAACAGGTGGAAGAAGCGCTGAAAAGGGCACTGCAGGCTGACAGGGTAACCACGGTGATTCACGGCTTTACCAGGATGGGTGTATTTGAGATGACCCGAAAAAAAGAAAGACAATCCCTTCACCATGCGTTAACGGAACCCTGCGGTGTCTGTCGGGAATCCGGGAGAGTGCTTTCAGCCCAAACGGTCGCCAATCAGGCCGAGATTGCGTTAAGAGAATACAGATATATGGATGCGGAAGCCATATGGATTGAAGCGACGGCTGAAGTTTTATATCATTTAAAGGGGCTTAATAATGAAAATCTGCAACAGCTTGAAAGTAAGCTTTCCTTTGCGATTTTCTTAACAGAGTTCCGTGAAAAACAAGCCGTGCCGACGTTTACAATTCGCCATATCGGTTCGGTAGAAGATATACAGCAAAGAATGAAAAGATAAATTGACACAGGGGTATGGCACATGGTATGATTCTTCTGTTAGTTTATTGGAGCACCCGCTCCAACCGCTCAGGAACAGGTTTTCAAGCTTTACATAAAGCACCTGTGATGGCGAGTCTGAGTTTATAAGGAGGTGCACGTGATGTACGCAATTATTCAAACTGGTGGTAAACAAGTAAGAGTTGAAGAAGGTCAAGCGATCTATGTTGAAAAGCTTGATGTGGAAGCTGGCGATACTGTAACATTTGAGGATGTTCTTATGGTTGGTGGAGACAGCCTGAAAGTAGGAGCTCCATTGCTTGATGGAGTAACTGTAACAGGAAAAGTTGAAAAACATGGCCGCGGACAAAAAGTGATCGTTTACAAGTTCAAAGCGAAAAAGAACTACCGTCGTAAACAAGGTCACCGTCAGCCTTACACTAAAGTAGTTATCGACAAAATCAACGGTTAATTCCCATGATTAAGGTAACCATTTACCGGGATGAACGGAAAAGTATTACATCGTTTTCCATGAGTGGACATGCCGATTCAGGGCCGTACGGACAGGATCTTGTTTGTGCAGGCGCATCTGCGGTCTCATTTGGGGCAATTAATGCAGTGGAAGTTCTATGCTCTGTTACACCTGATGTGGAAACACGTGAGGATGGGGGCTATTTAATTTTCCGCACACCGGATCATCTTGAGCACCATATCCATGAAAAAGTGCAGCTTCTTCTGGAAGGTATGGTTGTTTCTTTACAAACAATCGAAAACGACTATGGTCGATTTATTTCTTTGCAGGAAAAGCCGGCATAATGCAGGCTTACTGTAAAACACCGAATGAGGAGGTGGGACGAATGCTAAAATTAAACCTTCAATACTTTGCTTCCAAAAAGGGAGTAGGTAGCACAAAGAACGGTCGTGATTCCATCTCAAAGCGCCTTGGTGCTAAGAGAGCGGATGGCCAAATGGTAACAGGAGGATCTATTCTTTACCGTCAACGCGGTACGAAAATCTATCCTGGTACAAACGTAGGCCGCGGTGGGGATGACACTCTTTTTGCGAAAGTGGACGGAGTTGTTCGTTTTGAGCGTCTTGGACGTGACCGCAAACAAGTAAGTGTATACCCAGTCGCAAACGAAGCGTAAGAAGATAGCTCTAACCGGGTTGGTTAGAGCTTTTTCTTTTGTTTACAAGGTTGTGCAACGGAAAAATTTAGGTTAAACTGCCAGTGAAGCAGGGAAAGACACGTTAACAGGAGTGCAATGTATGAGTAGAGATTGGTCAACTTTAGACGTATTAAGGCATGCCCGGCATGACTGGCTCAATCAGCTCCAGCTTATTAAAGCGAACTTGTCGCTCGGCAGGACTGAACGGGCAAGTGAAATTATTGAAGAGATCATTCTTTCTTCTAGACATGAATCAAGCCTGATGAATTTAAAGGTTCCTGAATTAGCCGAATACCTGATCACGTTCAACTGGCTTAAACACCCCATTATTCTGGAAACCAGGGTAACAGGTGAGGCGAGGAATCTGTCCTATGCAGAGAGTGAGCTTCTTGAGGCCTGCCGTTTCCTCTTTGAAACGATAAGCCAAGCGGTCAGTCCGCTTGCTGAGAACCGGCTGGTCTTTACGATTTCCATCCAAGAAGACTTTTCCTCATTTATGTACAAGCTGACAGGGAGCATACATAACGAAGAAGTGATTCAAGAAGGTTTCCAACATTTTCAGGAAACACATAAATTATTCGACGTTATCGAAAGCTATATTCATTCAGATGAAGTATTTCTTGTATTACAGTTAGAAAACGCAAAGAACTAGTAAAAGGAGGCGAGCAAACATGTTCGTGGATCAGGTCAAGGTCTATGTAAAGGCTGGAGACGGCGGAAACGGGATGGTTGCATTTCGCCGTGAAAAATACGTACCCAATGGCGGCCCAGCCGGAGGGGACGGCGGAAAAGGCGCAAATGTGATTTTTGAAGTCGAAGAAGGGCTGCGCACCCTCATGGACTTTCGATTCAATAAGCATTTTAAAGCAACACGAGGCGAGCACGGCATGTCTAAAGGCATGCATGGAAAGAACTCAGAAGACATGATTGTTAAAGTTCCACCGGGAACCGTTGTAACGGATGCAGAGACAGGGCAGGTTCTTGCTGATCTCGTCCAGCATGGACAGCGTGCGGTTATTGCAAAGGGTGGACGTGGCGGAAGAGGAAATACCCGTTTTGCGACGCCCGCAAACCCGGCACCCGAACTTGCTGAAAACGGGGAACCGGGTGAGGAAAGAGAAGTTATCTTGGAATTAAAGGTCCTGGCCGACGTTGGCCTGGTTGGATTTCCCAGTGTTGGTAAATCAACTTTATTGTCGGTTGTTTCTGCAGCCAAGCCAAAGATTGCCGAGTATCACTTTACTACGATTACGCCAAACCTTGGCGTGGTAGCCGTGGATGATGGCCGAAGTTTTGTGATGGCTGACCTTCCGGGATTAATTGAAGGTGCTCATGAAGGTGTGGGGCTCGGACATCAGTTCCTGCGTCATATCGAGAGAACAAGGGTTATTTTGCATGTCATTGATATGTCGGGCATGGAAGGCAGAGATCCGTATGAGGACTTTGTCAAAATTAATGATGAACTGAAACAATACAATTTACGGCTTACCGAACGTCCGCAGATTGTTGTGGCCAATAAAATGGATATACCCGGAGCAGAAGAAAACCTTAAAGCATTTAAAGAAAAACTTCAGGAAGACCTTCCGGTTTATCCAATTTCTGCGGTTACACGCCAGGGATTGCGTGATGTGCTATATACAACAGCCGATCTTCTGGAAACAACACCGGAATTCCCAATGATTCACGAAGAAAAAGAAGAAAGCCGTATCCTTTACAAGCACGAAAAAGAAGAAGCCGGCTTTTATATTACCCGGGATTCCGCAGGTACATTTATTATTAATGGGCCGAAGATTGAACGTTTGTTCAAGATGACAGACTTTACACGTGATGAGACGGTTAAACGATTTGCCCGTCAAATGCGTTCAATGGGTGTGGACGAGGCATTGCGTGAAAAAGGTGCTCAGCATGGGGATACAATCCGGATCCTTAAATATGAATTTGAATTTATTGAATAGACTGCTGTCCCGGCAGTCTGTTTTTTTGTCTTTATGACATAGACATTTGGCAGTACCTTTGGATATACTGAGTGAAAGACCTGTTTTGGAGGTTATCGTACATATGAAGGAAAGGCAATATTACATGGTAAGGGAAGACGTTCTCTCAGAGTCCATGCAAAAAACTCTTGAAGCCAAGTCTCTTTTGGACCGTGGAAAAGTAAAAACGGTGGCAGAGGCAGCAGAAAAAGTAGGTTTAAGCCGAAGTGCATTTTATAAGTACAGGGACGGGATATTTCCGTTTCATACGATGATTAAGGAAAAGATTATAACTCTTTCATTAAATCTCGAAGACCGGTCAGGCGCGCTTTCAAGCCTGTTGACTATTGTTGCATCGGTCGGCTGTAACGTTCTGACTATCAATCAGACCATTCCTCTTCAAGGAAGAGCCAATGTGACCTTAACGATTGAAACAAATGGGCTGCGCGGTGAGATCAACGAGCTGCTTGCCACGCTAAATCGGATGGAAGCAGTAGAAAGTGTGGAAGTGATTGGAACAGGTGCATAAAAAAGGAGAGTTGTTTAACAAACAGCTCTCTTTTTTTGGTTAAGATAAAAGATATCCTTTTTGTTGCAGTTCCCGGCATGCGTTTTCGATCTGATCCTTCGACCGGGCTTCTAATGTATGAAGATGAATGCCTTCTGTCAGTGTGCTGAGCAATGCCGCATTGGTAGTCTCCAGTTTTTGCAAGAACTCCTCAACTTCTTTTCTTGTGCTAAGGAGTAAGGAGGCAGTCAGATCTCCATAAATCGGGTGTTCTACAATGACGTTTTTAACGGTTACGCCATGATCCACAATTGTGAATAACTCATCCATCGTGTCTTCCGGTGAATGATTGGAGACAATCAAATGAGTATGAGGAGCCTGTTTTTCCTCCGCCTTCAAATACATATAGCCTTGTGAGGTAGCAATGATCGGTTCGTTCATGGCTTTTAGCAAGGATATGTCTCCGACGATCACTTGACGGCTGACATTTGTTTTTCCCGCCAGATCACTGCCTTTGATCGGATGGCTGCTCTCCATGAGCCACTGCCTGATTAAATTTCTTCTTTCATCCCCCGGCATTTTGGGTGCCACTGTCACGTTCTTCAACTCCCTGTTTGTACATAGAATCGTTCTGCAAGCTCTTGAAGGGCTTTGGCGAGAGTCGTTATCTCTTCGCGGGTGGTTTCCCTTCCTAATGTAATTCTCACGAGTTCATGTGCTTGATCGGCTGTGCGGCCGATCGCCATAAGTGCTTTGGACGGTCCCTGCTGTCCGGCTTTACAGGCTGAACCGGTGGAAACAGCAATTTTTCTGCGATTCAATTCCAGCATGGCGTACTGCCCTTCCATTCCTTTCAACCGGATCGGAAGAAAATGAGGCAGTGTGCTCGCCGTCCTTTCCACAACCATATGGTCTAAGCCGCTGGTTAGCGAAAGAAATTGTGATATCAAATCATCTACATGTGTATTCCATTCTATCATATGGTTCCATTGATTGCTTGCAGCCGCAAGAAAAGAGACAACTCCCGGCGTATTGACTGTGCCTTGCCGAAAGCCCCGTTCGTGGGTTACGCCGGTTAACAGCGGTTTGATAGACAGTTTTGGGGATACATACACCACTCCCATTCCTTTCGGGCCATGTATCTTATGAGATGAAACCGTAAGCGCATCAAGGCTCATTTCCTCTGCTTGGACCGGCAGTTTACCAAAGGTTTGTACACAATCGCTATGAAACATGACTCCATGTTCATTCAATAGGTTTCCTAACTTTTTTAAATTTTGAGTGATACCAATCTCGCTGTTTCCATGGGCGATGGTCGCTAATATTGTATTGTGTTTTATGGATTGGCGAAGGGCTTCTTCGGTGATCTGGCCACGTGAATCAACGGGTACTACGGTCACCTCAAAACCTTCATCCTCAAGGAAAGATAGGGTATTGGTGACGGAGCTGTGCTCCAAGGGGGAGGTCAGGATATGGTTTCCTTTTTCCTGGTTGCCCCGGGCCAGACTGGTCAGAGCCAAAAAGTTTCCATCAGAGCCCCCGCCCGTAAAATAGATGCCGTCCTTTTGGCAGGAGAGCATCCGTGCGAGCTCAACACGGGCAAGATCGACCAAATCGGAAGCGTCCGTGCCCGGGTCATGAAGACTTGAAGTATTTGCATAATACGTACCAGCTGTTTCCGCATAAGCATGTATCGCTTCAGGTGACATGGGTGTTGTTGCTGCATAGTCCAAATAAATCATATATTATCCCGCCTCTAAAAAAACTCTTGATATCAGTTTAATTGTATGTAAATATAAGTGTCAAGACACCTGTAAAGAAAATAAACGGGGGCTTATAACATGAATGTACAATTTACAGACGTTCTGATCATTGGAATCGGGATTGCAGGTTTAATGGCAGCGGAATGTTTGCGTTCGCACCAGAATGTGACAATTATCACAAAGTCTTCTTTTCAAAATAGTAATTCCTATCGTGCCCAAGGCGGCATAGCAGCAGCCACACAACAAGACGACCATTGGGCGGAACACTTTCTCGATACGATAAAAGCAGGACGCTTTCACAACGAGGAAGCGCTGACTGAAATACTGGTAAAGGAAGGGCCTGAACTTATTTCCCTGCTTGAGAAATGGAACGTTCCGTTTGACAAGAATCCGGACGGAAAAGTATCCCTGGGCAGAGAAGGAGGGCACAGAAAATCAAGAATCCTCCATGCGGGTGGCGACAGAACCGGTTCAAAAATGATTAATGCGCTGTTTAATCGGGTTGCTGGTCATGTGACAATCAAAGAGCATGAAATGGTTGGAGATTTGATTGTTGAAGATGGCCGTTGCAGAGGAGCCTGGACCAAGCTTGAAAACGGAGAAGTAGCGGTGTATAGAGCAGGTGCGGTCATTCTTGCTTCCGGAGGCGCAGCCGGCCTGTACAGCGTTCATTCCAATGACGAAAGCATAACGGGCGACAGCATAGCCCTTGCTTATCGTGCAGGAGCCCTGTTATCCGATTTGGAATTTCTGCAGTTTCACCCAACCATGCTCTATACTCAGGGTAAATCGTTCGGACTCGTATCCGAAGCTGTCAGAGGAGAAGGAGGAGTCCTGCTCACGGATCAGGGAGACCGGGTGATGAAAGGCATTCATGAACTTGAGGATCTTGCACCACGTGACATTGTGGCCCGAACGATCCATCAATCGATAAACCAGGGAAGGAAGGTTTTTCTTGATGTTTCGAACGTGAAAAATTTCACAAACAGGTTTCCAACCATCACCAAGCAATGTAATCTTGCCAGAATCTCCTTGAAGGACGGATGGATTCCTGTAGCGCCAGGTGCCCATTTCACAATGGGCGGAGCCGTAACCGATGAATGGGGACGAACGACAGTCCCTGGCCTGTATGCTGTTGGAGAAGCATCCCGCACAGGCGTTCATGGTGCCAACAGGCTGGCAAGCAATTCCTTGCTTGAAGGCGTTGTGTTTTCCAAGCGGACGGCACTAAACATTCTTGAAGAACCTTGCGCAGCTCCTGTCTCAGCTCCCAACAGCTTGGATTCCATGCAAACAAAATCTGCAGGATGGCTGCCCGATAAAGAAGAAATAAAAGAAAAGATGACCAAGTACGCCGGTATTGTAAGGACTCCTGACGGTTTAAGCGAGGCAATAGCCTGGTTCGAGGAATATGAAAAATGTACCCCGGACTTTGGATGTACCATCCATGAGATGGAAGTGCTGAACATGCTGCAAACCGCAAAGCTGATCGTCACATCGGCTTTTATGCGGAAAGAAAGCCGGGGAGGACATTACCGTACAGACTTCCCCGTCAGTAATGACCGGGAATGGCTCAAAAAACAAATATACAGAAGGAAGGATTATCATGAACAAGCTGAAGCTAAAAAAACAGCTGCAGGAATTTTTGCTTGAGGATCTTGGAGAAGGGGATGTAACGAGTGGGCTTTTGTTCCCTGAAGCAGAAATGACCGAAGCCAGGCTGGTTTCAAAAAAGCCAGGTGTGTTTTCAGGAATGGATGTTGTAATTGAAGGTTATCGCTTGTTAAGTGAAAACTGTACTGTACTCCCAAAAGTCAAGGACGGAGATGTGATATCAGCAGGTCAAGTTTTGGCGGAAGTAAAGGGGCCGGCCGCAGCAGTATACAGTGGAGAGCGTGTTATTCTGAACCTCGTGCAGCGGATGTCAGGAATATCCACGTTAACCCACCATGCAGTAACCGCTTTGAACAGTTCGACCACTAAAATTTGTGATACACGCAAAACCACGCCAGGTTTAAGGATGTTTGAGAAATACGCTGTACAGTGCGGGGGCGGATACAACCACAGGTTTGGGCTGTATGATGGTGTAATGATCAAAGATAATCATATCGAACGTGCAGGAGGAATTACTGAAGCAGTAAAAAAAGTTAAGAAACACCTCGGCCATATGGTGAAGATTGAAGTGGAGACAGAGACACTTGAACAGATCAAAGAAGCGGTAAGCGCAAAAGCGGATGTCATTATGTTCGATAACCGTACACCAGATGAAATTAAGCGCTGGAAGGCCTTTATTCCGGGACATATCATTACAGAAGCTTCAGGAGGAATTTCACTGGAGGACCTCAACTCCTTTGGAAAAACAGGAGTCGATTTTATTTCTCTCGGGATGCTGACACATTCTGCAACATCTCTTGATATTAGTTTAAACATTACAGGAGGGGTTAAGGATGAGCTTACTGAAAGCCTTCAAGCAGAAATCCAGCATTCCTGATCAATATTTTTCAATGACTGATGAGGAAATGGCTGGAAGGGTACGTGCAGTAAAAAAACAACTGGGCAATAAACTGTTCATTCCTGGACACCATTATCAAAAAGATGAGGTCATACAGTTCGCCGATACAACCGGAGATTCGCTTCAGCTCGCCCAGCAGTCCGCTCTGAACCGTGAAGCGGAATACATTGTATTTTGCGGGGTTCATTTTATGGCAGAAACAGCTGATATGCTGACAGAATCCCATCAAAGGGTGATCTTGCCCGACATGAGAGCCGGCTGTTCCATGGCGGACATGGCTGATATTCATCAGACGAAAACCGCGTGGGACCGCCTGCAGCATGTATTCGGAAATACTATTTTACCGCTTACCTATGTGAATTCCACTGCCGCCATCAAGGCGTTTTGCGGAAAGAATGGAGGCGCTACAGTCACCTCATCCAATGCGGAGAAAATGCTGGAATGGGCGTTTACGCAAAAGGAGCGCATCCTCTTTTTGCCTGACCAGCATTTGGGAAGAAACACAGCCTATACACTGGGTATCCCGTTAAGCCGGATGGCGGTTTGGGATCCGCAGATGCAGCAGTTGGAATACGAGGGAGAATTGGATGATGTAAAGGTGATTTTGTGGAAAGGCCACTGCTCGGTACACGAAAAGTTTACGGTCGAAAATATTCAATTACTAAGGCAGACCAATCCAGAGATGAACATCATCGTTCACCCGGAATGCACCCATGAAGTGGTTCAGCTGTCGGACATGGCCGGCTCTACTCACTACATTATTCAGGCTATTCAAAAAGCACCTCCGGGTAGTTCATGGGCCATTGGAACAGAAATGAATCTTGTAAACCGTCTGAAAAACGATCATCCTGACAAAACAATCATTTCATTGAATCCAAACATGTGCCCGTGTCTGACCATGAACCGCATTGATCTCCCCCATCTGACCTATTCGCTTGAGCGGATTGTACAGGAAGAGCCCGGGAACATCATCACTGTGGATAATGAAACAACTGAATATGCCGTAAAAGCACTCCAGCGAATGCTGGTAAGAGCTTAACGCCAACCCCCTCCTGTCAAAGTCATACAGCTGATTTTCAGGGCATAAATTGGTAAAGGACCGACTACTGAAATAGGTAGTAGCACAATGCCCAGATTTTCATATACTGTAAAGAAATTTTGGCAGGAGGGAGTTTTGTTTACGTGAGAATTCATATCGTTCAAAAAGGTGATACTCTCGAAAAAATCGCCGATAAGTATAACATTCCATTAGAAGAGCTACGACGGATAAACGCCGGCACATCATATGGCGGAGTACTTGAAAGGGGATCAAAAGTTAAAATACCTTCTCCCGAAATACCGGCAGGCCGGGGAGAAAAAATGAAAATGCCGCTCAAGCTGCCGTCCAAAAAAGAGCAGCCAATGAAAGAGATGCCCAAAAAGGAAATGCCGGTCGCACCGGTCCAGGAAATCCCGGTTCCTGCTCCGCCACCGCCGCCGCCTAAACCAGCACCCATTCCCGCTCCTCCAAAAGCCGCTCCAATTATCCCGAAAGCAGAACCCAAATTCGTTCCCAAGGCTGAACCAAAATTCGTCCCCAAGACTGAACCAAAAATGGCTCTGAAAGCTGAACCGAAAATGGCACCAAAGGCAGAGCTTAAAATGCCTATGAAGACAGAGCCGATTATGCAGTTGAAACAGGCACTCGCAAAAAAGGATATGCCTTTTAATCCATTGCTGCCAAAGAAATTGTACAAAGAATCTTCCATGAAATCGCCGAAACCGCTGGCGCCAATGAGTCATAAGGATTTTACCGCATACATGGAGTCTTCCTCTTCTTCGCATATGAAATGGGCCCACCATCAGCCGATTCACCATCAGCCACCAAAGATGGATTTTGCACCGCCTGTCTATGTGTCTCCGCCAGCAGGTCTTACCCATGGTAAGGACGGCTTTGGAATGGGAAAACAAATGCATCCTTTTCTGGCAGAAGAATCTTCTTCTGCAATGAACCACATGTATTCCGGAGTCCCTCCTATGTTTGAACAGCCGCAAGGATATACGGCGCCTGTATACGGGGGTGCAGGAGCGGGCATGCCTCCTTTTAGTGCAATGCCGGGGCAGGCGCAGGCGCAGCAGGTGTATCCGTCCTATCAAGGGGGAGGAACACTTTCCATGGGAAGTAGCCAAATGGGTTACAGCAGCATGCCACAGCACGGACAAATGGGTTCACAGCA